>NZ_AP043951.1:0-3270000 GCF_055379185.1 Virgibacillus kimchii
AATATCTTTGGTGTTTTTCATACTGGTTTTTATTGTGATGTACATACAAGTGAGGATTGCGCAGCATCTTTTAAAAGATGTGCAGGGCGCTTTGGAAGAATCAAGGAGATATTCCCGGCAACAGCAGGAACAGTCGGAACTTGTCCATCATGGTGCAGTGAATGTGCGTGATCAAATGCGGGTTATTACAGAGGACAGCAACCTTAACCGGGAATCCATGGAAGAGATGAGAGAAGCATTTCAGGAAATTACAAAAGCAAGTCTTTCCCAAACAGAAACCGCGACCAATATTACATCATCAACCAATGATGTAAATCAGCTGTTGCAAACAATGATAACATCCTTCCATAGAACAATGGCAGATGGAAAAGAATTAAAGGAGTTTTCCTCAAATGGAAAAGTTTCCATGGAGGAGTTGTCTTCGTTAATGCGGGAGTTTCAGCATTCCTTTGAGCTGTTGATTGAAAACATGGAGAAACTGGAAAAGCGAATTCACGAAAACAATGACTCGATTTCACGAATCAACGAAATCTCCGAACAAACGAACTTATTGGCTTTAAATGCAACCATTGAGGCAGCAAGAGCAGGAGATGCAGGCAAGGGCTTTGCAGTGGTTGCAGGAGAAGTGCGAAAACTTGCGGATGTATCCAGGCAGACAGCAGAAGAGGCTAAATTAAATCTCCAGCAGATTGAAAAAGGAGCAAAGGATACGCGGAAAGAAGTTTATAATAATAAAGTAAAGCTACAGGAAAGTGCTGCATCCGTATATCAATCCAAGCATCATTTTGAAAAGATTACAGATCAACTCGTTCATTTTATCTCTTACTTGGGTTACTTGGAAAAACAAGTCAGTAAAATTCAAAACTCCTCTGAAACGATTGATGATTCCGTTGATCACTTGGCTTCCGTCATCGAAGAAAATACAGCAACCATTGAAGAACTGGAAGCAATTGTGGATGATCAGGCAAACAGGGTGACCAACCTGGCAAATGCAATTAAACATACAAATGAGGCTGCAGCAGCACTGGAAAAAGTATAGTTCGATTTTATACGTTCCGCCATGGATATACTTTCATAAGGAAAAATAGGAGGAATACTATTTTTATCGTCTTTTAGGTTGTATAATAAGGGTGAGGATATGAGTAATTTTAATCGCGGTTGGTAGGCGTTTGATACAATACATTTTCCAAAGGAGGACGGAAATAATGAAAATTAACAGCCTTCGGAGAGTCCTTTACACTTTTGCCCGTATTTTAGGGGATGTAAACGCCGTTAAAAAAGGCAGGGTGGGCAGACGTATAGGCAGACGGGTTGTAGGACGAGGCACAGGTAAAATGATGAGGAAACTGTTTAAATGAAAAAAAGCTGTCTAAATACAAGTGGATATTTAGACAGCTTTTTTAGCTTACAAAATCGGTGCCGACTGTTTATTATTTAACTGTAGTTCCATTGGCAGCCCGGTATCGCAGGAAATTTTCCCGATTAATTTATGGATATTTTCCTTTGCTCCTTCATAATCATCCTGCCAGTAATGTTGAACCTCCGTCAATATTTGGATCCCTTCCGTGCGGCTTTTTTCATACAATTCTACAAAGCTTTTTTCCGAAGGTTCATTGGTTATGGGGTGATGCCAGGTTCTATTCTTCAAGTTCAGATAATCCACATCATCCTCAATTGGTTGAGGGGAGTAGGAAGAAATGAACGGTTTTAATAATATTTTTTTCCATCCGTAGGGATCAGAGAGAATCCTTAAGGCACAGTGCATATCTTTGTATGCTTTTTGAATATATTTGGGCGAGGATCCCAGTTCCAGGTCAGGATAATGTTTCTGTATGGATTCATGCAAAAAGCTACAAATATCTCCGTTTAACTTCCTTCCGACATCGATCTCCTTATACACAGGTGTTTTCCAAGTTTTTAAGTTATGATATTTTTCCATCATGCTGGTGTCTATTAACATCTCGAGTTTTTGATGGTTTGATCTTTCATACCCTGCATGATAATGAATGTATGGATAGGTGTTTCGGTCCAAAATATGGTGGGTAATAAAACCGAATACATAAGCACGTGCTTCCGGGCTTTTATCCTTGGCTTTGATGATTAAATCCATTAAAAATTTCCCGCCCCACCTTGTATGGAGAGCCATACCGATTTTCCTGCCAAACGCTTTATCGGCCCAAGGCCAAAAGTTATAATAAAAAAAGGGGGCCGGCCCCTGAGCTCCCAGCTTCATATAGCTTTCTGTCTGTGAAAAAGGATAGGGCTGTTTGATAGCATCTGACACTTCTTCACAAAACAGTATATGGGTCCATATATTCGGCATGACGAAATCCTCCTGTATGACATATTTTAGAAGACTTCCGGTTACTTTAATTTGAATAGCTGAGTTTAATGTGAAAATTGTTGTCTTCTTTCTTGATTATTCCATCTTCTTATCACATTATAAGACATTATTCAGATAAAATGGGCATCATTCAAGTACAATTTTGTGTCAATCGTCCAAATTGCGTAGTAAAAAGGAAGGATATTTGGAGGTATTCATTTGAACAAAATACAGAGCGGTATTTCCTTTTCAACGTAAAAATGAAAGAGCGGCACTGACATCCCGTTACATGATGTATATTTTTTGGTACAATGGTACTGATATGTGAAAATTTTATTCATTTATACATAGGGGAGGCAAGGAAATGGATTACCGCGTAGAAAAAGATACCATAGGAGAAATACAAGTGCCTGCAGATAAATACTGGGGAGCGCAGACACAGAGGAGCAAACAGAATTTTCCAATTGGAAATGAAAGAATGCCTACAGAAATCGTAAAGGCCTTTGCTGTGTTAAAAAGAAGTGCTGCCAAAGCAAATAGTGACCTGGGATTATTGGAGAAGAAAAAGTTTGAAGCCATTGATTATGCTGCCGGGAAAATTATGGACGGAGAATTAAATGAACATTTTCCGCTCGTCGTGTGGCAAACAGGAAGTGGTACACAATCCAATATGAACGTCAATGAAGTAATTGCATTTGCAGGAAATAAGTGGCTGGAAGAACAGGGTGAAGATATAAAACTGCACCCGAATGACGATGTAAACAAATCACAAAGCTCCAATGATACGTATCCAACAGCCATGCATATTGCCCAGTTCATCAAATTGGAAGATGAAGTGTTGCCGGCAGTGCGTCAGTTGAAAAATACATTGAAAGAAAAGATGGATAAATTTCAGGATATTGTAAAAATCGGCCGGACGCATCTACAGGATGCTACACCGTTAACACTGGGACAGGAAATCAGCGGCTGGCACCGCATGCTGGAGAAATCGGAAAATATGATTGAACAGAGCGGACAGTACCTGAAAGAGTTGGCAATTGGCGGTACAGCCGTAGGTACCGGTTTAAATGCTCATCCGGATTTTTCAGAAAAAGTCGTCGCGGAAATTAATAATACGACCGGGAAGAAATTTGTATCCGCACCAAATAAGTTTCATGCTTTAACAAGCCATGATGAATCTGTTTATGCTCATGGAGCCCTTAAAGCACTGGCTGCAGACATCATGAAGATTGCTAATGATGTACGCTGGCTGGCAAGCGGACCGCGATGCGGAATTGGTGAAATAACAATTCCTGCCAATGAGCCGGGGAGTTCCATTATGCCGGGGAAAGTCAATCCCACCCAAAGTGAAGCTGTTACGATGGTTGCTTCCCAGGTAATGGGAAATGATGCAGCCATTGGCTTTGCAGCAAGCCAGGGAAATTTTGAATTAAACGTATATAAACCTGTTATTGCCTATAACTTCCTGCAATCCTGTCAATTGCTGGCCGACAGCATTACATCCTTTGATGAACGTTGTGCCGTTGGAATTGAACCTGACCACGAACAAATTGAAAAATACTTGAATGATTCCTTAATGCTTGTGACAGCATTAAACCCGCATATTGGCTATGAAAATGCCGCTAAGATTGCAAAGAAAGCATATGAAGATAATTCAACATTAAAAGAAACGGCTGTAGAATTGGGTCTTCTGACTGAAGAAGATTTTGATCAATATGTAAAGCCGGAAGAAATGACTCACCCGAAATAAAATATTGTCTATTTGGAGAAAAGGCTGGGACATAACTAATTTTATTGGAGAAAAAACCAAACAAACCACTTGTCCAGCTTCGGGAATATACGGAGACTCCAGCAGGATAAAAGGCATCGATGAGACCCCGCAGGGCGCCACGCGCCCGAGAAGGCTCATCAGCCGCCTGCGGAAAGCGAAGTGTATTCCCGGAGCGGCCGGTGATACTCTATCACCATGATTTGTTCGGATTTTCTTCTAGACGTTAAAGTTATGTCCCAGCCTCTTTTTTATGTTTAATTCTTGCTGGTAAGATGACTACATTTTACCAATGATTATTGCTTATAAGTTTGATGTATCTGCTCACACTATAATTACAGGAGGTGAAAAAACATGGCTAACAATAATAACAGTAACCAATTAGTCGTACCTGGCGTACAGCAGGCTCTTGACCAAATGAAATATGAAATTGCACAGGAATTTGGTGTTAACTTAGGTGCTGAATCCACTTCTCGTGCTAACGGATCTGTTGGTGGGGAAATTACGAAGCGTCTTGTGCAAACTGCTCAACAACAAATGCATGGACAACAATAAAAATAAGTTGGATACAGGGAAAGCCTATAAGGGCTTTCCCTTTATATTAGTTGGAAAGTATCTCCATTGGAAGCCGGTTAATGACTGAAAGAAGGCCCCTCATTCGTTGCCTGCCCCCCTCCCCCCTCTATTTGTTGACTCCTAGACTTGATCAGTAATCAGTCCCCGCAGAAGTTTGCGAGAATAAAATGTATTGTAAAAAGCATATATAAGTGTATGAAAGAAACCAAATTTTTGACGCAATCCTTCCCTTTAGATAAGCTAAAAAGTGACAGGAGTGGAGGGAACGCAAATGGAACCAATAATAATTGAAAAAGTGCAGCAGGAGCTGGATGCATTAAAAAATAAGCAGGTATATATCCATGTGGAAACCACGAATGGTGCCTATGCCAGTCATTTTAACAAAGATGCTTATAATGTTGGTGCCTATGTACGAAATGTGCAGGTGGAATTTAATCAGGCAAAAATAGTCGGAAATCATGGGGCGTACCGGGTTGGTCTGAAAATGGAAAAAGGCTGGATATATGTTGAAGGTCTCACTGATTGGGTCATTCATAAGGGAACACAACTTTTGTTGGCGGGCCATGACAGAGAAGGTCGCCTGATGGTCTCTTTACAAATCAGTGAAACACCTTTCAGCTACTAATTAAAATTCTCATACTAATAAGAATAAGGTGATAGAATGGAGAAGCATGTCGTCGTTATTTATCCGCATCCGGATGATGAGTCTTTCGGAGCGGCAGGTACCATTGCAAAATTCAGAAGTGAAGATGTGCCTGTAACTTACCTTTGTGGAACACTTGGTGAAATGGGACGGAATATGGGGTCTCCCACTTTTGCCAATCGGGAAACATTGCCCGAGATTCGTAAAAAAGAATTAATGGATGCCTGCCGGGCACTTGATATGGAACTTCGGTTACTTGGTTACCGTGACAAAACAATTGAGTTCGAGGAGCGCAAAATGGTTGCAGAACACTTGAAAGGAATTTTGGAAGAAATAAAACCAAGTTTGGTTATAACACATTATCCTGACTATGCGGTGCATCCGGACCACAATGCACTGGGAGCGGCAGCAATTGAAGCGGTGGGTATGATGGACGAATCTGAACGCCCAACCGTTTGGGCACAGGCGATTTCCAATGAATATAAGGAAGAGCTGGGAAATACGGATGTAACAAATGACATTCGTGATTATTTTGAAAAAAAGCTGGAAGCCATCTTTTCGCATAAGTCCCAAGTGGACGGCATGTTCAGCCAATTTAAGGAAACCAAGAACGTCCAGGGGAATTTGAAGGAAGCTCTAAAAGAACGTTTCGTAAAAGAAGAGTTTTACATTTGGGAGTTTGGTCAATAGAAAAGGGAAAGGGAAATCCTATCTTAAGTAACGGGAAGTTTCTTTTATAAAAATAGGAGATAAAAGGTAGTGTAAAAAGTTCTATGAAAAACAAGTGAAAATAAAATACTTGTCACTTCGCTGATCTGAAACGTCTAAAAACAGTCTAAGAAATAAGAAATTAGCTTTTAAGACTTGTACTATAAATAAAAAAAGACATACCAAATAAACCGATGAAACTGCGGTTAATTATCCTTCCTTGTTTGCTGCTTCGCATGGTCTCAGATGAATGAGAGGTAGTCAAGGAAAGCACTTGACAACCTCACATCCATCTAAGGTAATGTCGCCAAGGCAAACAAAGGAAAAACTCTGGTCAGGAAAATTCAATCTAGGATGCCTGCTTGTCAACCACGAAATCCTGAGCCATGTCAATTAATTTCACCCATCTTTCGGGCATATTAGGCATTCTTTTAAGCTCTGGGATGATCACAGGAGATTTATACTCTAGTGTGGCATGTGGGCGCAAGAAATTGAAATACGCCACAAAAAGTGTCACATAAGAGACGGAGCCTGCCTGAGAACCAAACCCGGTTGTTGCTCGATAATTGCCTTTGAACGTACGATTTAACCGTTCAATAATTTGTTTTAAGGGACGATATTCCTTTGAAACTGGATCATCATTGGTTAACCCAATTACTTTATGAACATCAAAGTGAATGCCATGTTGAGCGAAATAGTGCTGTGCCAGAATGTAAATGGGATTGCCATCTACGACAAACATTAGATCCTCAGGTATTTTCTTGAACTTTTGAAGCACCTGATCCAAAGCTTTGATGGCTGACAATGTATCACGATTTGGTGAGACAGGGTACGATAGAATAATTTTTTTTACCGCATCAAAGAAAAAGAACAAGTAGTGCCATCGGCCCTTTACACGAATATATGTCTCATCACCACAAAAGCTATTAGACAGTTCGTAAGGATAGTGATCGACAAACGGTTTTGTGATGAGAGCAACACTATTCATGTAATTCAATATTGTCTGGTGTGAAACTTTAACCTGGTGCACATCGAACATCAATGCAGCTGTTTTACGAGCTGAAAGCCCGTAGTTCACATGATAGGTTAAGATTAACCCAAGTGTATGTGACGAAACGTAAATGCGTGAAAGATCAACCTTGGGTTTCACGGGAGTATCCTTGGATAACGGTTTAAAGTCAAAGTGAAATTCCCGAAAGATGTACCGGACTTTAAATGCCTGCGGATCTTGTTTAAAACGTTTCTTTTCTTCTTTCGACATTTGCTGGATTTTCTTTTTGTAGTACAAACAGTTATCGTTTTTACACTTAAAAACGTAGAAGTCTTTACGTTCCTTGATCTTTTCTAAGGTTTTTAAACAATGTGGGCATTTAAGGACAGCTTCTTTCAGATACCGGTTTTGTTTACTAAACAGACATGCACACACTTTACATTGATACTGACCTTTTTCACCATTGTTGGCATATAAATAGGCTTCAGGTGCTGAACATTTAGGGCAAGTCATCATCGTTGGTATGTTAACCACACTATTTTTATGACGTTTGACTGGTTTTAGTTCCTTTCCATGGGTAGCTTGATAATCTTTCAGAAGTTCCTGATAATCCAGTTTTTCCAGGGTTTCAATCACTGGCATATCATCAACTTCTAATTTTCGATAAGGCTTATTAACAGGTTCATCAAATAGGTCTCTGGCAACAGACTTACCAAGAATTATTCCTAAGAGACCAAAAATAATTTTCTCTTGAAACTTGATATAAGCAAGCAAATAAGTTATAAATTGAGGTAACAACTTGTCACTTCCTTTTTAGGCGTTTTTGGGTGTGTGGTTACCTCATTAATAGCCTATTTTTAAGGGGGTGGCAAGTTTTTTCGTTAAAAAACGCTTTAGAACAACAAAAACACAGGTTTTTACTAAGAAACTTTTGACAATACGAGATAAAAGCGAGGAGGTTTATGTATGAAAAGGTTATATCGTTCCAGTACGCAGCGGATGGTTGCAGGGGTGTTAGGCGGTTTAGCGGAATATTTTAATATAGATGCAACCATTTTGCGCCTCATCTTTATTGTTCTGTTATTCATAAGCTTTTTTACATTGTTGTTGATCTATTTGGCTGCTGCACTAATCATTCCTGAAGAAAGGGATGTTTACTAATGTTTGTTCGCTGGCTTATCTCCATTGTATTAAATGCCGTTGCACTCATCGTTGTCGCTGAACTGTTTGCGAACTTTCACCTTGACGGATTTGGAGCAGCCATTTTGGCCAGCTTTATCCTCGCTATTGTGAATGTTATTATCAAACCGATATTGGTTGTATTAACCTTTCCAATCACTGTAATCACCCTTGGTTTGTTTTTGTTTGTCATCAATGCGATCACCCTTATGATTACCCAGGCAATTATGGGTTCCGGCTTTGTGATCGACGGTTTTGGTACAGCCATTATTGCATCGGTAATTATATCAGTCATCAGTTTACTGTTAAACAGTCTGATCAGGGATTCCAAAAGATAATTAAAGTTGTTTATTATATAAAAATTCGTAGGTTCCGTGCCTACGTTTTTTTTGTTTAGTATGCTACAATAATAAGCAGTTGTTTTGGGGAAATAAGGAGGACAGTTACATGTCAACAGTTCGTACGAAAGATTTATTGGAAAATTTTAATCTGACCCTTGTTGCAGGGAAGGATGGTATACATAGAGAAATTTTTACAAGTGACCTATCCCGTCCCGGCATGGAATTAACCGGGTATTTCAAATATTATCCAAAGGAAAGGCTGCAGTTAATTGGCCGAACGGAAATGAATTTTTTTCTTGACCTTTCTGAAGAAGAGCAAAGAGACAGAGTCAGGCGTTTATGTACGGATGTCACCCCGGGGATTGTTATTTCCCGCGGGATGGAAATTCCTGAGGTGATTATTGAAGCTGCGAATGAATCAGGAGTACCTGTACTGCATTCCCCGAGAAAAACAACAAGAGTAATCAGCAGACTGACCAATTATCTGGAATCAAAATTTGCCCCTACTACTGCCATACATGGTGTATTGGTGGATATTAACGGTGTAGGTGTTTTGATAACAGGGCAAAGCGGTGTAGGTAAAAGCGAGACCGCATTAGAACTTGTGAAGCGCGGGCACCGGCTTGTCGCGGATGATAATGTGGAGATCAGGCAGGAGGATTACGATACGTTAATCGGCAGTGCTCCTCCTTTAATTGAACATTTACTTGAGATACGCGGGGTTGGGATCATTAATATTATGACCCTTTTTGGTGCCGGTTCCGTCCGAAGCCAAAAAAAAATATCCTATATCGTTAATTTGGAAATATGGGATGAAAAAAAGCAATATGACCGGTTGGGGCTGGATGAGGAAAAACTGAAAATTATGGATGTGGAACTGCCAAAAACGACGATTCCCGTTAGGCCGGGAAGGAACCTGGCGGTAATTAT
Organism: Virgibacillus kimchii; assembly: GCF_055379185.1. NCBI lineage: Bacteria > Bacillati > Bacillota > Bacilli > Caryophanales > Bacillaceae > Virgibacillus > Virgibacillus kimchii. The sequence continues at coordinate 9,460 of NZ_AP043951.1, forward strand.
TGAAGTGGCAGCCATGAATTTCCGTTTAAAAAGAATGGGGATGAATGCAGCGGAGGAATTTTCGGAACGGCTGACCACCATGATTGAACAAGAGCGGGAAGTCTAAGGAAGGGATTGTTAAGATGAGTTGTGAAGCACCTGCGCTGGACAGGGTTTTTATAGAACTAGGTCCTATACCTATTTATTGGTATGGAGTAATCATTGTAGCCGGGGTATTTATCGGATTGCTTTTAGCTACAAGGGAAGCGAACCGTATCGGACTGCAAAAGGACTTAATTATTGATTTACTGGTTTTTGCTATTCCAATCGCTATTATTTCTGCCAGGCTGTATTACGTCATTTTTGAATGGGAGCGCTATGTAAACGGACCCTGGACGGATATATTTGCGATCCGGGAAGGTGGCATCGCCATACATGGTGCCTTAATTGGTGCTGTTCTGACTGCCATTGTTTATGCTCGAGTAAAAAAAGTGTCCTTCTGGCAGTTGGCGGATGTGGTGGCACCGAGTATTATCCTTGGCCAGGCAATAGGCCGTTGGGGAAACTTTATGAATCAGGAAGCGCATGGCGGTCCAATTTCCGAATCGGTGTATAATAGTTTTCACCAATATTTGCCTGATTTTATTATGAATCAAATGTGTATTGATGGTATCATGTATCATCCTACATTTTTATATGAATCCGTATGGAATGTACTTGTATTCGTTTTACTACTTGTATTGATACGATACAACCCGTTAAGAGGGGAAGTATTTTTAAGTTATGTCATTACTTATTCCATTGGCCGTTTCTTTATTGAAGGAATGCGTACGGACAGCTTGTATGTAGTGGGGGATCTTCGTACCGCCCAGCTGATTTCCATACTGCTGGTCGTCGGTGCCATTATATTAATCGTGTACCGGAGAGTGAATAAAGGAATCACAGCCAGGTACCATGATGTAACCCCAGAGGCATCAAAAAAAGCAGGTAAGAAAAACCAATCAAATAAAAAGAAATCAAAGAAGAAAAAGAAAAAGAAGAAGTAATTTGACATAGAAAGATGAGGAGAAAGCAACGTGACTGGAACATTTTATCGTGGGCTGCAGCAGGGGGGCAGTACTTCTTGGACGCTCGGCAAGGTAATATTTCCGATAACATTGCTCGTAACGATTTTGCAATTTACGCCGGTGCTGCCATGGCTTATTGAGATGCTTGCTCCGGTAATGAGCCTTTTTGGCCTTTCCGGAGAAGCGGCGGTCCCGCTTGTGCTCGGTAATGTGCTTAATCTATATGCAGCTATCGGAGCCATCGTTTCATTTGAGTTTACTGTAAAAGAAGTTTTTATTATGGCTGTTATGCTGTCATTTTCCCATAATCTCATTATTGAGTCAGCGGTAGCATCGAAAGTAGGGGTCAATTTTTGGCTTATTATTGGAATTCGAGTCGGTTTAGCTGTGTTTTCCGCTTTGACCATTAACTTTTTCTGGCAGGGCGGGGGAGAACAGGCTCGATACGGTCTTATATCATCTTCTGAAGCAGTACCTGCAGGATGGGCAGAAATTATATTGCAGGGGATTCAGACAGCGTCTATCGCTGTTTTACAGCTGGCAATGATTGTTATACCGATAATGATCATCATGCAATATTTACGTGAGTATGGCTGGTTAAATATTTTTTCCGACAAATTTGCACCTGTGACGAAAATGCTTGGGATGGAAAAGAATACATCCATGACGATGGTTGCTGGTTTAACAATCGGATTGGCCTATGGTGCAGGTTTAATGATCCAGGCTGTGAAAGAAGACGGGGTTTCCAAGAAAGATATGTATTTGGCGCTTATTTTTCTTGTTTCCTGTCATGCTGTAGTAGAGGATACACTCATATTTGTTCCTCTTGGGATACCAGTCTGGCCATTGCTGTTAATCCGCCTCGTAACAGCAATTGTCTTAACAATGGCCATAGCTTACATTTGGAGGAAATATGAGTTGAGAAAAAGAAGGGAAACAGTAAATGAGCATTCATACGATACTCTTTGATCTTGATGGAACCTTAATAGACACAAATGATTTAATAATGGCTTCTTTTGAACATACATTCCAACACTATGAGCTTACCTTTACCCGGGAGGAAATGATGGAATTTAATGGCCCGCCATTGATTGACACATTTCGGGCCATTGATCCGGAACGGGCGGATAGGATGGTGCAAACATACCGGGAGCATAACCACCGCGTGCATAACGATTTTGTTAAAGCCTTTCCTTATATAAATGAAACTGTTGAAGAGCTGAAAAACAGGGGAATTCAGCTCGGTGTAGTCACCACAAAAATGAGAAAAGGGGTAAATATGGGGCTGGCGCTGACAGGACTTGAGCATTTGTTTGACACGATTATTACCATAGATGATGTAAAGCACCCGAAACCACACCCTGAACCGGTAATGAAAGCTTTGGCAGAACTGGAGGCCAGTGCTGATAATGCGCTGATGGTAGGAGATAATTATCATGATATTCTGGCAGGAAAAAATGCGGGCACACAGACAGCCGGGGTCGCATGGGCTCATAAAGGAAAAGACCGGTTATTGGAATATGAACCAACCTATATGCTTGATGACATCCGGGACATTCTAAAAATAACAGGAGTGTAAGCGATGCGTAAAACCAATCGATTTCCCATCAGAGAAGCCAATTCCCTTTGGCAGATATATAAAACGGTACCTTTTTGGAAAGTGGTAAAGAACTTTATTATCATTCAAACGGCAAGGTATACACCGTTTCTTGGCTTGAAAAATTGGATGTATCGCTCATTCCTGAAGATGAAAATAGGAGATAAAACAGCTTTTGCTCTGATGGTAATGCCCGATATTATGTTTCCTGAAAAAATTACGGTCGGGGAAAACAGTATTATTGGATATAATACAACCATCCTTGCTCATGAATATTTGATTAAAGAGTACCGGCTTGGTGACGTGATTATCGGTAAGGAAGTAATGATAGGGGCCAATACAACAATCCTGCCAGGTGTCACAATTGGCGATCATGCTATAATATCTGCAGGCACCCTTGTGAATAAAGATGTACCGCCTGGAGCATTTGCCGGCGGAAACCCGATGCAAATCATTTATACAAAGGAAGAATTGGAATTACGGGATAAAGAATAAAACAGCAATACACACACACTGTTAAAAAATGACTTCAAAAAACCGCAGGACGTTCGGAGAATCCAATCCGATTGTTCTCCGGTTTTTTTTAATGCTATTCGGGTAGTTATAAAAATAAAAGCTGTAAAGCGGGAGATAGTTGATACACATGTCATGCATCCTGCCAAGCTTCACCACGGCAGCTTTCCTTCAGCTTAACTGCAGCCTGGAATTTCAAGTGGAAAAGCTATATAATTCCACTGGTAAATATGATATACTTTGTTCGTATGTTTACAGAATCGAGGGATTTGCATGCCGCAATTGAAAGATAAAGAAACGAAGCAAAATAAAGTAATTCCATTCATACCTGAAGGAGATTTTTATTTTACCAAAGGTGTGGAAGCATTTAAAAAACGTAAATTTGATATTGCTTTAAAGTGGTTGAAAAAGGCAACTGAACAAAACCCGAATGACCCTTTATATCAGTGTCAAATGTCGATTATATATACGGAAATCGGTTCTTATCACGAAGCAAACGAGCTTTTGAGGCAGGTGCTGGATGTATCTGATTATAATGATTGCTATTATTTACTTGCAAATAATTATGCACATTTGGGGTTATTGCATGAGGCGAAAAAGTATGTCTTAACCTACCTGGAAAAAGAACCGGATGGAGATTTCACGGAGGATGCGAACACTCTGTTGAAATTAATTGATTTTGATGAGGAAGAAGAGGAAGATCTGGATCTCGAGGATGAAGATGAGCTTCTCATATACCAGGAAACCTGTTTCTATCATATGGAAAACCTGGAATGGGATAAAGCACTGCCTCTGTTGGAAGATATGCAGCTGCTATTCCCTGAATACAGTTCAGCCTTTCACGATTATACGCAGGCATTATTTTACACCGGATCCAGAGAAGAGGCTTTGCAGCTGGAAATTGGCCTACTTGAAGATCATCCAAACAATATGAACAGCCACATCAATTTAGCATTATTTTATAATGAGCTGGATCAGAAAGAAGCACGTGATTCCCATATTAGCCATTTATATAATGTATATCCTTTTCATGAACAGCAAAAGCTAAAAGTAGCTACTGTCTTTTCCAAAGTAGGCTTATATGAAGAAGCATATAACCGGTTCAGGAGACTTAATAAAAGCAGGCTTATTGGACATTTGTCCTATTACCGCTGGTACAGCAAAGCTGCTTTTCAGATAGGATATCCCTCAAAGGCACACCAGATTTGGAAGGAAGGCTGTAAAAAGCATCCGAAATTAGGGGATGAGGAGGTCCCCTGGTGAGCAGAAAGTTAGACGAAACAACTGTGTTTAGGTAAGCTGAATATGGTTAAGTAATATCAGGTTAATTTAATGAGAAAAAGGGGCGATTTATATGTCCGAAGAACGTATGTATGATGTAATTATAGCAGGTGCAGGCCCAGCGGGTATGACAGCAGCAGTTTATGCTTCCCGTGCCAATCTGGATACACTGATGATTGAACGGGGAATTCCCGGAGGACAAATGGCAAATACGGAAGATGTGGAAAACTATCCGGGGTATGATCATATTCTGGGACCTGATTTATCCAATAAAATGTTTGAGCATGCCAAAAAATTCGGTGCCGAATATGCTTATGGGGATATAAAAGAAGTAATCGATAATGGAAATTATAAAACAGTGATTGCCGGTCAAAAAGAATATAAGACAAGGGCCCTGATTATTACGACCGGTGCCCAGTACAAAAAGCTGGGTATTCCGGGCGAAGAGGAATTGGGCGGCCGTGGTGTATCCTACTGCGCTGTATGTGATGGCGCCTTTTTCAAAGAAAGACATCTGATTGTAGTTGGCGGAGGGGACTCTGCTGTAGAGGAAGGAATTTACCTGACCCGGTTTGCCGACAAAGTCACGGTCGTACACCGGAGAGATGAATTGCGCGCCCAGAAGATTTTACAGGATCGGGCTTTTGATAACAGCAAAATTGATTTTATCTGGGATACAGTGGTAAAGAAAATCAATGAAAAAGATGGTAAAGTTGGCAGTGTAACTCTCCACAATAATAAAACGGGAAATGAATACGACCATGAAATTGATGGCGTGTTTGTCTACATCGGCATGGTGCCGTTAAATGAGCCATTTCTCTCACTGGGAATTACGAACGATGAAGGCTATATTCCAACGAATGAGTATATGGAAACGAACATTAAAGGTATATTTGCAGCCGGAGATATCCGGGAAAAATCCTTAAGACAGATTGTAACGGCAACAGGGGACGGAAGTATTGCTGCAGAATCAGCCATTAAATATGTGGAAAACCTGCAGGAAGAATTGAAAACAGCGGATATTTAATAATAAATTAATAAGAAGTAAATACTTTTTAACGCTGTTGTAATACGTTCGCAACATTAATGGGTTACAATAAGAATAACTAATTGACCCCCTTTTAATAGATAGATTAGTTTTTTGGCACAGGTGCTTGTCACCTGTGTGTTTTTTTTGGAAGAATAAACTATAACAGTTTATTGAAAAAATGTCTGTAAAAACAAGGTTATCCAAAACCTTCAAATAAGCCTATACATTACTTTCTCCTTTCACCGGCAACCCAATACAATAATGATCATTATCCATCTCCTTTCTGAATAAAAGAATATATACTTGTTGCCTTGAATTCACTAATAGTATAATGGAGGGAAGGGCGTGAAAATCTGCATAGTACTGGGCAGAGAGCCTATATTATATAAAGTGTCCAATTCAATTAATTTACTAACATAATCATTAACAGACTTAAAAAAGGGGGGAAACGTAAGTGAAAAATTATGAGCAGGAAACAAAACTTGTCATCATTACAGGAATGTCTGGGGCGGGTAAGACGGTAGCAGTACAAAGTTTTGAGGACTTGGGGTATTATTGCGTTGATAATCTGCCGCCTACCTTATTGCCAAAATTCTTGGAGCTGATGAGGGATTCCACAAACAATATACAAAAAGTAGCACTCGTCATGGATTTACGGGGGCGGGAGTTTTTTGATTCTTTAATGGATGCTTTGGATTTGTTGGCCAAAGAAGAATGGATTGAGGAACATATACTATTTCTTGATGCCAAAGATGAAAAGCTTGTTAGCCGGTATAAAGAAACAAGAAGAACTCATCCTTTGGCAACCGAAGATCTGCCGCTGACAGGCATAAAGCAGGAGAGGGAAATCCTGGATGAACTAAGAGGCAGAGCACAGTATATTATCGACACGACTGATCTGAAACCTCGGGGACTGCGTGAAAAGATTATTAATAAATACAGAGAAGAAAGACAGGATATTTTTTCCGTGCACTTTGTTTCTTTTGGCTTTAAATATGGGCTGCCGATTGATGCAGATCTGGTATTTGATGTCCGCTTCCTTCCCAACCCGCATTATGTTCCACAAATGCAGCCATTAACAGGGTTGAATAAAGAAGTAAGTGCCTACGTTTTCAAGTGGGCAGAAACAAGGATGTTTAATGAGAAAGTATTTGACCTGCTGCAATTTATGCTGCCCCATTACAAGAGAGAAGGCAAGTCACAGCTTGTTATTGCAATTGGCTGTACAGGCGGACAGCATCGCTCCGTGGCATTGGCTGAGCATTATGCGAAGGAACTGTCAGGCAATTATATAACCCATGTAAATCACAGGGATATCGGGAAGAGAAAGGGAAATTAAATATGAATCAAAAAAATCAGCCACGTGTGGTCGTTATAGGGGGAGGAACAGGAATGCCGGTTCTTCTCCGCGGGTTAAAGAATCTTCCGATTGCGCTGACATCACTTGTTACAGTGGCAGATGACGGTGGTAGCACCGGTAGATTGCGGGATGAAATGGCGATACCGGCACCAGGCGATATTCGCAATGTGATTGCTGCTCTTTCGGATGCAGAACCGATGCTTATAGAGTTGTTCCAGCACCGTTTTGAGGTAGGTAATGGGCTATCAGGTCATTCCCTTGGCAATTTGCTGCTGGCGGCGATGACTTCCATCACCGGGAATTTTAATACCGGCATTAAAGAGATCTCTCGTGTTTTAAATGTAAAGGGTAAGATTTATCCGATATCCAACGAGAATATGGCACTGCATGCCAAAATGACTGATGGAACGATTATTTCCGGAGAGTCCAACATTCCACTGTCAAACAAGCGAATTGAACGTGTTTTTTTAAGTCCGCAACCCGTCAAGCCGTTGCCCAATGCGGTAAGAGCCATTGAAAACGCAGATCTTGTTGTTATTGCTCCAGGGAGTCTTTATACAAGTATACTTCCGGCAATCATCATGCCGCAAATCGAAGAAGCGATCAGGAACACAAACGGCAAGGTAGTTTATGTATGCAATGTGATGACTCAAGCCGGAGAGACAACCGGGTATACAGCATCCGATCATGTTAAAGCAATTACAGATCATATCGGTGACAATACAGTAGATGCGATCGTCGTTCATAATGAACCGATTAAGAAGGCGATCCAGGATGTTTATGCAGAGGAAAATGCCGAACCGGTTGAATATGACACAGACCGGTTATTAAATATGGGAATTCAAATCATTGAAGGAGACATCATTGACCATTCACAATCGGTAATGAGACATGACACGAATAAAATCTCCAAATTGCTGTATTCCATTATAAATAAATAGTTATGGACCAATAAGAAAGGGGGGTGTAAGCATGTCATTTGCATCGGTAATTAAAAAAGAACTTACCTCCATTGAATCTGATACATGCTGTAAACAATCCGAACTTGCAGCATTAATCCGGATGAATGGCATCATTTCCATTTCCAGAGACAGGTACATACTTGATGTACAAACGGAAAATGCAGCTATTGCCAGAAGAATCTATACATTGACTAAAAGTAGTTATGGACTTCCTATGGAACTACTGGTACGGAAAAAAATGAAATTAAAGAAAAATAATGTATATATTGTTCGCATGAAGAAAAATGTGGAGGGTTTTTTATCAGACTTGGGTATTCTGCAGGAGCCTTATAAACTGAAAAGAAATATTTCCTCCAAATATTTAAAAAAGGACTGCTGTAAAAGAGCCTATTTGCGAGGTGCTTTTTTGGCTGGAGGGTCCATTAATAATCCGGAAACATCCTCCTACCACCTGGAGATCTATAATGCATACCAGGAACATAACGATGCTCTATGCAAAATATTGAATGGTTTTGAACTTCATGCAAGAAAACTGGAACGGAAAAAAGGGTATATCGTCTATATGAAAGAAGCAGAAAAAATTACCGCTTTTTTGAGTATTATTGGCGCGCACAATGCGGTATTTAAATTTGAGGATGTTCGTATTGTCCGCGATATGCGTAATTCCGTAAACCGGATCGTCAACTGCGAAACTGCCAATTTAAATAAAACAATCGGTGCTGCCTTCAGACAGATCAAAAACATCCAACTGATTGATGAGGAAATCGGTATTAATCAACTTCCTGAAAAGCTGCGGGAGATAGCTGTTTTGCGTGTACAACATCAGGATGTATCCCTGAAAGAACTGGGTGAGCTAGTTAAAAATGGAAATATCTCCAAATCCGGGGTAAATCATCGGTTAAAAAAAATAGATGAGATTGCAGAACGAATAAAGCGGGGAGAAACGATGGAAGAACTTCACTAACAATTGGAGGATTTACTGCGCGTAAAAAAGTTTTATAGAAATTCGGCAGGGGAATTCTTCATTGCTGTTACTTTCCTGTTTTCCATGATATAATAGCTTTGAATAAAAAGAAAATTGACTTCGGCGTTTTGCTGCGTACAAAGCAGAACTGCCGATGATCATACATGAAAATGACAGCGTTTACGTTCGGGGAGGAGAACTATATTGGTTGAGCGAATGGTGAAAGTTAATTTGGAAAGTGGGTTACAGGCCAGGCCTGCTGCTCAATTTGTACAGGAAGCAAATCGTTATTCCGCACATTTATTTCTTGAAAAAGATGGAAAGAAAGTAAATGCCAAGAGTATTATGGGATTGATGAGCCTGGCAATTACCAATGGACAGGAAATAAAACTGATTGCAGATGGAACGGATGAGGAGTCGGCACTTAACCATTTAAGTTCATTTGTAGCTAATGAATAATTTATTTTGGCATGTATGTGAAGAAACATACAAAACCCCTTTCTATTTAATGGAAAGGGGTTTTGTAAAAGGTTTGATCCGTTATTATCTATCTTCGTTTCGCTCCAGAATTTTATCAATGAGACCATATTCCACGGATTTTGCAGCAGACATAAAGTTATCACGGTCTGTATCCCGTTCTATCACTTCAATTGGCTGACCAGTACGTTCTGACAGAATTTCATTGATTTTTTCACGCATTTCAATAATCCGTTTAGCATGAATTTCGATGTCTGAAGCTTGACCTTGCGTACCTCCCAAAGGCTGGTGAATCATTACTTCACTGTTGGGAAGGGCATAGCGTTTCCCTTTTTCCCCGGCGGCAAGCAAAAATGCTCCCATGGATGCTGCCATACCTGTGCAAATGGTGGAAACGTCGGATTTTATAAACTGCATTGTATCAAAGATAGCCATTCCTGCAGTAATCGATCCGCCCGGTGAGTTAATGTACAGGGAAATATCCTTGTCCGGATCTTCTGCTTCCAAGAAAAGTAATTGGGCTACAATGGAGTTGGCCACGTTATCGTCAATAGCACTCCCGAGCATAATGATACGGTCTTTCAATAAACGTGAATAAATGTCATAAGCACGTTCACCACGGTTAGTTTGTTCAATAACTGTTGGTATTAAATTCATGTAAAAATCCTCCCTTATTAAATAACAATTCCTATTTTCATCATAACTAAAAGGTCAATAAAGGTCAAACGATTGTGATCAGTTATTTTATAAAAGGAAAAAAATGACCGTCATGCTGCTTCATTATATGTATACATTCTGTTTGCTTAAAAGGCTTCAAATCTGCTGTAAATACACTTCCCATCATACCCAAACTGGATAAAATATAAACATGCAGGACTGGTTCAGTAGGGAAGCTGTTAACTCTAAACCGGAAAAATAAAAAAGACTTGTATATATACGTTAAAGACGTTATAATAATCTTTGTGCCCGGAAAAGGGAATAACATATCAACTTTTATGCGCCCATAGCTCAGCCGGATAGAGCACTGGTTTCCGGTACCAGGTTTGTCGGGGGTTCGAATCCCTCTGGGCGCGTTCTTTAAAACCAGTCATGACAAGGGATGCAGCAGTTTTTGTCCCTTGTCTTTTTTATTGAAAAAAAGACAAATGCAAACGAATTGCAAACTTTCGGGTTTCGAAACATTATTTTTCTCCCATTTTTACTACGTTTTCCGGTACACTTTGTTTTATTCCATATAAAGATTTTTGAATGCTGGTAGCAGCTATTTCTTGGATCCCTGGAATAATGTGTGAATAAGTATCTAATGTAGTTTGGATTGATCTATGCCCCAATCTTTCCTGTACCACCTTTGGGTGTATGCCCGACTGCAATAATAATGTAGCATGTGTATGCCGCAGGCCATGGAAGCTAATCTTTTTAACGCCGCTTTTATCTATCGTGCGATTAAATACAGTCCGTAGGTATGTCGGTTTAATAAATCCGCCGATTGATGTAGCGCAAACCAAATCCTTATCTTCATAATCCGGACCGCATTTCATCTTATCTTTTTCCTGTTGACGCTTATGCTTTTTCAGTATCTCAATTGTATCATCATCAATATCAATTGTCCTATAACTTGTAGAAGTTTTCAATTGTGGCGATAGATGCCAAATTCCTTCTCTATTCTTTTTTAATTGATGCGATACTGATATTTTTTTATTATCAAAGTCAATTTTGGACCATCTCAGACCTAAGATTTCCCCGCGCCGCATACCAGTGGCCAACGATAGTATAATCGGCAATGCGTGATTTTTACTTTTTAAATTTCCCATAAAGGCAGCAACTTCTTCCTGTGTCCAGTATTCAATTTCCTGTTTATTCACTTTTGGTGCCTCTATATCATCCATTATTCCGTCTTTTATACCGTATTTCTTGCCTTTCAAAAGTGCTGATGACAATATCCTGTAAATGTGTTTTTTGCTTCTCTGTGATAGCTCTTTTTCGTGTATTTCATCCATAAATGATTCTATATGATGGGATTCCAGTTTGCTTATTTTCCATCTGCCAAGACCAGGGATAATATGCTTTCTCATATATGATTCATAATGTTCAAAGGTGCCTGGTTCTACGGATCGATTTTTTCTATCGAGCCAGCGATTAAAATATTCTTCCATTGTCATGTCTTCGGGATTCACATATCCTTTTTCTAGTTTTTGTATTATTTTTGGTAAATCCTTCTCCGCATCTTTTTTCTTGCTGTAGCCGCTGAACCATTTTTGCTTGCGCTTATTCCTGTGATCTCTCCCAATGTCAACTACGATTGAATACTTATTGCCACGCTTTATAATATGGCCCCGCATCTAGCATCTTCCTTTCATACATTTCTATTCTACGTAAAGCAAAGTCATATTCTACGGTAAAAAGATTCATAATGTCATAGACTGTCACCCTTTCTATTTCTTTTAACATAAAAGTGGGTACACAAAAATGATAGGCAAAATAATTTGCTTGGTGCTCCTGGAGATCGCGAAATAGGTAATGCATTTGTAACTGGTTTCCATGATGCCGTAGAAAATGCCCTACTTCGTGCCCAAAATCCTGCCATTCCTGTCTTTTGTTCGATTTTCTTATTACGATATTGTGACCAATTCTAAAGCTAACATTGGAATAATAGATATTGATCTGCAGCTTGTTTGATAAATCGTTTACATTTAACTGACCAGGACGACTTATAGACAAGCTTTTGTACAAATCGGTTATGTAATCTTCTAAGTGTGTATACATTTTTGACTCCTTTCAGAATGTATGTTCTGTTTTATTATAAAAGATATGGTGTACAAATGTATGTACACCTAGTGAATTTTATGTTTTGCCGTTGGTGGCAATTCTCCATCTAAATACTTATTAGAAATATCACCTATCATAAATCCGATTTGTTCGGAGTTCTCGTAAACCCTGCTGTAGTTTTCATCTAGTATTTCCTCTGAAGCCTTTATTACAATATCGGCTAACAATATCAATTCTGCAGCTATTTCTACATCTTCATCATACTTCTCTTGAATCTCTTCTTTCATTGTCTCCGCTCTTTTTACTGAAGCTTGCAATTCGCTTCTTTGCTCAAAGCTTTCATCATCTTCATAAGAAGCGTTGATATACCTGTAAGTGATTTGTTCAAGATAATTCAAGCCAGCTGATTCAGACATTTCTTCTTTTTTATCTTCAGATGCTTCTACTTCTTGATCATTGTTTCCGCTGCACCCCATCAAAAAAACAGGAATCAATAATATTAGTAAAAATTTCTTCATATTGTTCCCTACACCCTTTTTGTATTATTTCTTTTCAAATCTAACAAAGATTGATGTATCTATTGAAGAATCCCAACCAATATGAGTGAAAGAGACCTCGAAATCACCCTCCGAATATGAATGTTCGTCTGTTCTTAATGCAGTACTGAAATTACTTGAAAAGTCTCTGGAGCTTAACCCTAATGCATCTGCCATTGAAATGCTAGCTCTGTAACCATGCCCCTCTTGTTCTTCAAATGGTTCAGATGAATCTATCATTATTCTGTACCCAGTTATGTTATTTCCTTCGTAATCTGCTTCTATGACATATCTATCCGATTCATATAACTCACGCCAACTAAAACCGTCATCCTCTTCTTGAATCTCCCCAAAATAATCTGGGTCTATCTTTGCTAAATCCTCAGTGTCTGCCACTCTGTTGAATTCCTCTGAAAAAACTTCTAATTCATTTGATCCACATGCTGCCAAAAAGCCAACAATTAATATAATAAATAATGTTTTTTTCATATAATCTCCCCTTTTATTTCTCGATCCTTGCCGACTGTAATGTATGTATTTTTTGCTCCAATTCATCAATTAAGGGTTTTTGCGATTCATCTGGTATATCGTCTTTTTTCAAAAAGAATAATGCATCCTGATATTTATCAACCGCTTTTTTAGTATCACCTTTAAACTCGTGTTTTTCAGCAGTTTCTATGTAATCATCGTATTGTGCCTTGTGAATAAACGCATGTATTGTATCTTCTAACGCCATGTTTTTATAATTATATTGTTGATTAAATTTAAGAAGTTCATCTAAGGCTTTATCTGCGTTTGATATTTTTGTCTTAACGGTTTTTGCCCTTTTTGCTTTTTCGATGTGTTTTTCTACTAAGTTATAAATCTCTTCCTCAATAATTTTACCTTTTTCTTTTAGTAACTTTTCTTTTGCTTCTTGAGGGTTTGGTTCAAACACGGTGATGCCTTTGGACCAAAACTCATTATATAGATCATCACATTTTTCTATTGCTACATCAACCCTACCAATTCGCGTCCTAAAGTTCTTAGAGTTGTTTACCAGGTTGATTGATTCATCTAAAACTTTGAGAACGCTTTTTAAAGAAGCAATAACAGGCCTATGACAGTTATTACACAATCCCGCTTTAGATACCTGTAAAAACCATCCTTTTTTACTGCAATATTTACATTGCGCCACTTTAATCCCCCTCCGTAAATACTTGGTATTTAATAAAATCATATACCCTTTCCAACTTCTTTGCATCCATGTTTGCCAGATCGTCAAATGCCAAATCCATTTCTGGGTATTTTTCTAATATCTTTAATATCTTATCTACCATATAACTTCTTTTTTCTTCATCCTCATTTTCGGCGTTTGGGATGTCTGTCTTCCCAAGCAGATAATCCGTGGAAACGTTATATAGTTCCGACAACTGAACTATCATTTGTGGATCGGGTGATCTTGTCCCATTTTCGTACCCAGATAAAGTGTTACTTTTAACACCTATTTTATCTGCTACAAACGTTTGCTTATAACCGCGTTCATCTCTTAGTTTCTTTAATCGTTTCGCCAAAATACTTTTGTTCATCTTTAAAGTCCTTTCAACAAACCTTGTTATATAGCGCATTGTATCGCAATAAGAGATTTTTTAATTGGAATATCGCAAAAAGTGATAAAAAAAGTTGACATTCACAAATTGCGATGTTATATTAGTTTCAATATATCGCAAAACGAGAACTTGGAATGAGGTGAAAATATGATCGACAGCAAGAAAATCACAAACAACTTAAAACGATTAAGAGAAGAAAGGGGAATCAAACAAAATTTTGTTGCAAAAAAACTAGGGATCACCCAAAATTATTACTCTCAAATCGAAAACGGCCATAGGCATCCACAAGTTGAACATCTTTTGATATTACGTGATCTGTTCAATGTAAGCCTTGATGAAATTTTTTTTAAAGATGAAATCGCGAAATGCGATGAAAACGTAATTTAAAAATTGATAAACAAAAATCAGGAGGTAATCTAATGAACCAATTAAAAGAAAAAACAAAGAAAGCACAAGAGTTAATCGAATTCGCGGAATCAAAAGGGTGGAGCGAAGAAGAACTCGCCAAAGTTATAAACCTTCTTCACTCCGAGTTAAGAGACATTTTTTATGTTTCAAATTTATTCGGTGATAGCAACGGTGGAAGACCTACTGGTGAAATAGTGAGTTCTAATACTTACACACGTTCTTGAAGCCAGTCCCACAATTCATTATCTGCCCTTCCGTAATAATCGGAAACAGGAATAATGACGTGACTATCATTTGAATCGGTTTGACTTGTGATCCTTTCGCTCATTTCTTTTTTATCTAAACTTGTGTATACAAACCAGGTAGAAGTGAGATAGTGCGCCCAATCGCCAAAACTTTTTATGGTTTCGTATAAATCTTCGTAATTTTGGCCGGGCGAGTTTAGATCATAAGTTATCAAATATGTTTTCAATTTAATCCCTCCTTTCTAGTATCAGATTACTAGAAAAGGATGGAAATAAAAATAGGGAGTGAATCAAATGAACCAATTACAAGTATTCGAAAATGAATTATTTAAAGTATCGGCCAAGTTAGATGGAGAACAAGCATTATTCGATGTTGAACAAGTGGCGCGTTCACTAGGATTTACCACCGTTGCCAGAAGTGGCAACGAAACAATTCGCTGGTCAAGAGTCAACTCTTATTTACCTGATAATTTGCCACAAGTGGCGAAAGGCGATTTTATACCAGAGCCACTGGTTTATAAATTAGCTTTTAAAGCTAAAAACGAATTGGCCGAGAAGTTCCAAGACTGGTTGGCAATCGAAGTTATACCATCTATTAGAAAAACAGGTTCTTATCAGAAACCGCAGACACACCTGGAAGTCCTACAAGGAACAATTAATCAGTTGATCGAGCAAGATAAAAAGTTAAATGAACTAGAAGGCCAAGTAAACAATATTTCCAACATCGTCACTCTTACCAGCGACGAATGGCGCGAAAAAGTAAAAGTTATTTTAAGGAAAATCGCCCAAAAATGGTCCGGAATAGAACCTTATCGAAGCGTGATCAACTTAAGTTATGAACGGTTCGAAAAACGTGCCGGATGTAAATTGGATGTTCGTTTGAATAACCGTAAAGAAAGAGCGTTAGCTCAAGGTATGACTAAAACCTATATTAAAAAAATAAATAAACTAGATTGCATCGCCGAAGAAAAACGGCTTGTTGAAATCTATATTCAGGTAGTTAAAGAAATGGCTATTGAGCACAAAGTCGCCATTAATGATTTTAAATTCCAGGAGGTGATCTAATTGTCCATGGAAGAATCCATTCGCCGCATCATCCAAGAAGAAAACGAGAAACACCTGCAAGAAATTGAACAGCTTTTAGAATCTCACGGCTACCGCAAAACACCCAGGTTCTTAAAGGTATCAGAGGCAGCCGAGATTCTAAGGATAGGCAGAACAGCAACATACGAGCTTTGTCATCAGTCAGAGCACAACGGTTTTCCGTGTATCCGGGAAGGCCACAAAATCCGAATCCCGTACAATGCACTGATGAACTGGATCGATCAGCAAACAAATCAAGCTATCTAAAAAACTACCAACTGAGGGAGTCGGTAATTACATTATAAAACATACACCAAAGAAAAACTGTTCACCCTTGGAACATGTTCCAATATGGAACGTCAGGAGGTGAAAATATGGAATTCGGAGCAGTTTTACGTCGCATGCGAAAAGGAGCTGATATGAGTCAAGAAGCATTGGCAGAGAAGCTTCACTTATCACGCAGCAACATTTCAAAATTAGAATCTAACAAGTTGGAACTTAAGGCTGCGGATCTAGTTAACTGGTGCCGCGTTACTAATAATCCAGACATACTTATAGCTTTTGTATACGGTATGGACGTTTTAGCAGGAACAACCCAATTTATATCAACCATTTTACTGGGAGGGATTATATGAGATTACACAAGCACTTTATGCCAGAGGATTTAAAACAAGCAAGCCAAGAAAGTTGGTGTGCCAAGGACTTATTGCAATTGATCAGCGAACTACTGGAAGCCGGAGAAGTTGAGAGAGCCAAGCATTGCTCTGCTGATTTAACAAAATCCTTGCACGAGTTAAGCAAATTGGCTGACAAGAAGCGTAAAGCAGAAAGTTACGCCGCGGTGTTAAGGCAAATGGACATGCAAGGCGACGTGATCAGGAGGTATTGCTTTGAGAAATAAAATCATTGATTTCTTTCTTGGTGAACCGGAAGAAGTCACGGAAGGTCAGGAACTAATGTTTTATGCAATCATGGGTTTCCCGGTGTTTATAGCAATAGGAACTATTTTAATCACGTTGTAGGAGGTGAGGACGATGAACGCAAACAAATTAATGAACCGAATTAGAAAGCTGAACAGGTGGCAAAGGCATCAGATATTGGTCGGGTTACTCCATGATATCTTCAGCGGTGCGGAAAGCGGAAATGTCGAAAGTGTAAAAAGGTTAGATGCAGTCATCCAGGAAGTAGAAGAATACGAGCAAATGAATGAGGAGGGTTAAGCGGAATGGATATACAGCATCCGGATATATCGAAAGCGCGTGTACATGGGCAACTGAGAGAAATGATGGACCAGCCAGAGCACAGCGGCATCGATGCACTTGGAACAGAAATCCTGTCAGGCGATAAGATTTATGAATTTGGTCATGAAACAGTCCTGGAGGATAACTTGGAAGAATTTTTGGTGGAACATTTAGGCGTTGAGATTAGAGAAGCGCAATAAAGGAGGGGATTAAATTGACGAAAATAAAGTCTCTGAAAGTAATCAATACCACAGATGAAAATGGTTATTCTTTTGGATATGAAGTTGGTCAACAGGGAGTCGAGGAAATCATTAATGCAACTCTTGAATTCCCGGATTCAGTCAGTCGGATGTATATGGTATATGGCCCTAAAGAAAATTTGATAGCGAGCATCGAAGATGCACCTGTTGTAATTGAGTATTTTAAACAAAAATAAAACGCCTCTGCAAAGGCGCTTTTAAAAAAGGATTTTTCATAAAAACTTGTAACCCTATTATATCACAATTTAATAGGGCTGCAATTAGGAGGAAACGGAATGGCTTATGTATTTTTAGGTAATTTAACAACAATGCAATTGTCCAAAAGATTAGGTATCACACTATCGGAAGATGAGGCCCAGAAGCTAGAAGAAAGTCGTATTGACTACGCCCAGGCGATACCAAAAGGGAAGTGGCATTGCTTTGATGCGCCTTTTGCAATCCATGCAGGCGATTATGATACAGCTTTACTTTTGGCAGAGACACTTAGGCCATACGAAGGCGACATGAAAACTAGTGTTCAAATAGCTATTAAACAGTAGGAGGAATCGAGATGAAAGTAAGAGAGTTGATAGAGGAATTATTGGACTTTCCAATGGATTCAAATATTGAAATCGAATTGGACTTGGGTGATGACACCGAATGGAAGGATTTTGAGGTCGCACAAAACGCAACTACTCGTGAAATTACTTTAGAGGTTGATTTACTGGATAAAGTGCTGATTGATGCGGATGAATACGAAAAATTAAAAGAGATGGAGGAAGCGGAATGAACAACTTAACAGATCAGTATCAACAAAACCAAGGTGGAACAGTTGCACAAGCACAATCAAGCCGAGAAATGGAGGAAGTGAAGGGTCAGATATTCATGGCCCGTCAGTTTCCCAGAAATGTATTTCAGTCAGAACAAAGGATTTTGGATAACTGCAAGCGTCCCGATTTAGCACAAGCAGCAGTGTACAGCTACCCAAGGGGAGGCACTAAGGTAGAAGGTCCATCCATTAGATTAGCGGAAGTGTTAGCGCAAAACTGGGGTAATTTAGCGTTTGGAGTAAAAGAGCTGGAACAGAAAAACGGTGAATCTGTAGCGATGGCTTATGCTTGGGATTTAGAAACAAACGTTAGGCAAGAAAAAGTGTTTACCGTACCACATTCCAGATATTCAAAGAATAAAGGCTTAACAAAATTAACAGATCCGCGGGATATTTATGAAATGGTAGCGAATAACGGCGCCAGAAGGTTGCGGGCCTGCATCCTTGGCATTATACCGGGTGACATTGTTGATAAAGCTGTAGAAGAGTGTAACCGGACTTTGAAAGGGAGCAACAAAGAACCACTTAAAGATCGTATCTCTAAGGCACTGGCAGCATTTAAAGACCAATATCGCGTCACTCAGGAACAGATAGAAGAGCGTATGGGATACAATGTTTCAGCATTTACAGAACGTGATTATGCAGACCTTATAAAGATATTCACATCGTTAAAGGACGGCATGTCAAAGGCGGATGATTGGTTCTCCAAAGAAGTGAAAAAAAAGCAAGAATCAAAGCTTACAGAAGCCTTTGAAGAAGATAAGACCAAGGACACCAAGAAAGAAGGTAAGTCTCAAGATAAGCCCAAAAAGGATGTGAAGCCTGATGCAAGCGGTCAAGAAGAACTCCACTTCGAGTAAACGGAAACAGACAAAAAGAATTATCCATTTGAACAACGAAGGATTTACTGTAAAAGAATTATCCAAAATGTACAACGTCAATTCAAACACGATATATAGCCGATTGCGGCGAAATCAACCGGCAATCACTCAAGAAGAAATGAACAATCTAAACCACACTAACTATTATTCATTAGGGATGGACAGGCGATATATGTCTGTCTCCCTCTTTAAAAAATTTGATAAGTGTGAAGCTGATGCAATGGCTTACTTGAACGGTGAATATACCAGTTTTCCAAATGCCGCAATGATGGTCGGGAACTATACACATGCTGCATTTGAATCAGAAGAAGCATTTGCAGCATTCCAGGAAAAGCATAACAGCGCAATCTTTAAAAAGCGCGGCGGCAAGTATGCGGATTATGAACAGGCAGACAGGATGATCAAAGCACTTAAGAATGACAGTTTTGCAATGTTTGCCATGGAAGGTGAAAAAGAGCAAATATATACGGCAAACATATTTGGTACCGATTGGAAAATGAAGGTTGATTCCATCAATCATGAACGAAAGCTATTCACAGATTTAAAGACTACCAGAGACATACACGCAAGGTCCTGGAGCGAGAAATATGATGGGTGGGTATCTTTCATCGAGAAATGGGATTATGTGCTGCAGATGGCTATTTATCGCAAAATCATCGAAGAAAATACAGGTCAAGCTTATACGCCTTATATCGTGGCTGTAAGCAAGGAACCGATTCCGAACAAGGCAGTTGTTTATTTTGATGAAAGCCGGTTCGACTTTGAATATGAGTATGTGGAAATGAAACTGGAACGGATTAGTGAAGTAAGGTCCGGTGAAGCAGATCCGGTAGCTTGCGGAAAATGTGACTACTGTAAGTCTACTAAGAAATTAAATGCACCTGTTGAGGTTGGAGAACTGATTTATGTATAACAAGTCTAACATTCTGCTCCCGGCGTGGATCTGGGAGCAAGCAAAAGACCAGGAAGAATTGAAAAAGCTGGTTTTGGAATACATGAAACGTTATCCAGGTTACACCATTTTGAAGGTAAAAGGTAATTTTGCGGTTTGTGAGATTGATAGAAATTAAATGAGGTGGAAAACATGCCGGAAAGGAAAAGTTTATCAAAAAAGGCTCGTTTCGAAGTGTTCAAAAGAGACTCTTTCAAATGTCAATATTGCGGAAATACGTCACCTGATGTGATTTTGGAAGTCGATCATATAAAGCCGGTTTCAGATGGCGGGACTAACGATATAACCAATCTGATTACGGCATGTTTTGATTGTAACAGAGGTAAAAGTGATGTTCCGCTGGATGATAAGTCGGTTTTGGAAAAGCAAAGGAAACAACTGGAGGAAATAAACGAAAGACGGCTGCAACTCGAGATGATGATGGAGTGGCGCGAGGGATTAATGTCTTTGGACGAGGAAAGAATCAACATATTTAAGGAACATTGGTTTGAATCCACGGATTATACAGTTAACGAAAATGGAGAACAGGAAGTTAGGAAGTGGATTAAAAAGTACAGCTTGCAACTGTTGTTGGATTGTTTAGATGCATCCGTTAGTCAATACGTTAAATATGATGATGGGAAAGCAAAGCACGAAAGTGTGGAAAAGGCATTTAATATGATTCCGCGTATTGCTGCAAACAAGATGAGGGGCAATAAAGAACCGTATATGAAAGACCTATATTACATCAGGGGGATTTTAAGAAACAGACTGTATTATTTGGACGAGAGGAAAGCAATAAGATATTTAAAGCTAGCACACGTTGAAGCTGATATTTCAATAGAATCATTAAAGGATTACGCGAAAACAGTTAAACACTGGACCGCATTCAGGACAGGGTTAGAAAACTTATTTGAGGATGAGAACATTGACTTTTGAACAAATACCAGAAGGGTACGTGTTGCTAGCTAGGAAGATAAGAAAGTCATCATTGTGGAGATCGCTTAAAGCCACCCATCGAATCGTGCTGATTGAACTACTTCTCCAAGCTCAATTTAAAGATGGTGAGGTGGTAAGAAACGGAGAAATCATTTTCCTTAAAAGAGGACAAATTGCCACCTCCTATCAATTGCTTGTGGATGACATCGGAGACAAAGACGTGACAGTAAAGGTTGTGCGTAACGCAATCAACAAATTGGTAAAGCACGGTTTTTTGGCAAAGGATGAGGCAAAGGCAAGGGCAAAGAAAGGATTACTTCTAACCGTTGTAAATTATGACACTTACCAAACACCAGACAATTACAAGGGCAAAGACAAAGACAAAGAGACGGGCAATGAAGGGGCAAAGCGAGGGCAAAGCGAGGGCAAAGCAAGGGCAATAAATAAGAATGGTATTAATAATGATTTGAATAATGGTGTTAATAATGAACAACAACATACAGCAGCAGTTACCCAATTTTGGGATAACAATGGATTTGGATATAACAATATCCAAGCAAAAACCCAGTTGTTGTCGTGGTTAGATGATTCTAAGTTTAAAAATCCATCGGAAGTAATCATAAAAGCAATGGAAATCGCTTGTAGCAACAATAAAAGAAGGCTGAATTACGTTGAAGGCATATTGAAGAACTGGGAAAACGAATCGCTCCTAACCATTGAAGAAATAGAGCAGGCGCAAAATAAAGGAAAACCACACTTGCAGGTAGTCGGGTCCGCATACGATCCAAACAAAGACCGATTCTAGGAGGGAGAATGTGAAGCCGATCAAAGAGGTTATGAAAATGCCATTCCCAGAAGCCGGGGAAAGAGAAT
Source organism: Virgibacillus kimchii (assembly GCF_055379185.1). Taxonomy (NCBI): domain Bacteria; kingdom Bacillati; phylum Bacillota; class Bacilli; order Caryophanales; family Bacillaceae; genus Virgibacillus; species Virgibacillus kimchii. Next base: position 31,250 of record NZ_AP043951.1, read on the forward strand.
GCAACCAATGCGGCACCGTATACAAAGTCTATGAGACTCCCCGTGGCGTAATGGGAGCATGCAAACCTTGTGAAGAACGGAAGTTCAAAGAAGGATTGAATTTACCTACTGTTGAGGAATTCCAAGAGGATAAAGAACTTAATTTCATCATGAGTTTTGAAAGAGTTTCAGATGATCTAAAGAAAGCCACTGTCAATTCATATAAACCGGACCATGATAAACAGGTAAAAGCAAAGCAGGCAGCTATTAAGTTTGTAAAGGAGTTTGACGGCACCCAATCATTGGCTTTTTCGGGTGAGCCTGGCCTGGGAAAAAGTCACCTTGCTTATTCCATTGCAAAAGCGGTTCGGCAAAAAGGGTACAAAACGCTATACATCAAAGCTACTGATCTACTGGATCACATCAAAAGTACATACAGCCAGAATTCCAATATTTCAGAAGAGCAGATTTTCAAAATGATAGATTCCTTGGATTTACTTGTCCTGGACGATATTGGTTCCGAATATGTAAAAGCAAATGAATACGGTCATGAAACCTGGGCATCTGATGTCCTGTACAAAGTATTTGATATGCGGCTGGATAGATCGACGATCAGCACCACTAACTACTCGGAAAGTGAACTGACAGCCAAATATGGCAATAACGGCCCGCGAATTATAGACCGGATGATGGATAAGGCTACCGGTATTAGGTTGGAAGGCGAAAGTTACCGGAGAAAGGAGAGGTTTTAATGGCAGCATGCACCAGATGCGGCAGAAAGCTAAAAGACCGGAAAAGTATTGAACGTGAATTTGGTCCAGTTTGCTACAAGAAATATTTGAAAGAGCAAGAGGAAATCGGGTTGGCGGAGAATCAGATGGTGATTGAGGAATTGGAGGGTAAATCGTGAGCGAGAATAAGTTCCGTATTTGGGATAAGAAAAACAAAAAATTTATTGATCTTGAATATACAGACAGGCAATTGTCAATTGATCCGTTGAGCGGAAAGGTGATAGAGACAGAAGTTGACACAGGAGAACGATATTTCTTATCAACTTGCAAGGAATTAGAAATCATCGGAAACCGATTTGAAAATCCCGAACTGTTAGAAGGTGAATCCCATGTGTAAAACCTGCAACGGCACCGGCGGCCTAGCAATAGATAACGGCTATTACTTGCAGTTTGAACCATGTCCAGACAATCGATGTGACTTTGTCCGGGATGACAGCGATATAGAAAAATTAAAAATGGCTATAGAGCCGGAGGGTGTTGTGGTATGAACACAGCATCTAACACAGTGCCGATCCTGCCACTCACGGGAGACCATGAATTTATCCTTGAGGACCTGGAGCCGGCTTTTCAAAAAGGTCAAGTGGCTCAAATAACTAAGGATTGGCACGCAGGCATGGACATCTATTTTATCGCTAAAAAATACAAAAGGGATCCGGATGAAATCTTTTTAGCCTTGTTCGATCAAGCAAGAAAGGGAAGGATAAAACGGCCATTTTCTTATCAGAGAAAAGTACCAACAAAAGTAGAAAAAGGCACTAAACATACAGCTGTTGTCGAAATAAAAAAGCTGAAAAAGGGAGAACCAAGCGTGATTGAGATAGACGGGAAACGGTTTGTTTATGAGCCTGAGACAAAAAGGAAGTGATTTCATTTGAGGTACGAACAGGCTAAAAAAGAAATTATCAAGCTGATGCAACGCATTTCTCCCAGGCACGGCATGCACAATGTTTTCAGAGACTTCACCACATTGGCAGCTTGTACCATTTCCAACAGTGTGGATAAGCAACAGTGGCAAAAGAGAGAAGAAAAATACATGCGGACCGTTGAAAAATACGATCGGGATGAAGCGAATATGTTCGCCCAAATATTAAGCCTGGTAGTAGCCGGGTTAAGCGATAGATTCGGAGATTTCATGGGAGAACTATACATGGAATTGGAGATATCGAATTCAAATTCTGGTCAATTCTTTACTCCATATGATGTTTCCAAGCTAATGGCTGAAATGGGGTCCACACCTGAAACGGACAAACAAGGATTCATTAAACTTAATGAGCCTGCTGTCGGCTCCGGTGGAATGGTTATAGCATATGCTGAGCGTTTACGAGAAAAAGGTATCAATTTTCAAAAGCAGCTGAAAGTAACATGTAACGATATTGATTTTGATGTAGTCAGAATGTGCTATATCCAGCTATCGCTTGTAGGGATGGATGCGGTGGTTATGCAGGGCGACACGATAACCCAGAAATTCAATGAGGTTTGGTACACGCCCATGCACCTGTTAAACAAGGTCAGGGAAGAGCGGGAGAAAGAAGCAAAAAGCGCTATTGAAGGTGTGAAGAAAGCTACTGATTTGCTGAACTGCGTGGAATATCAGAAGCAGGAAGAGCCGGTGCAGCTGAGTTTGTTTTGAGAGGAGGGGGAATTTTGGGTGAATACACGATAGTTATACCCAGGAAACCAATCAAAAAACATTCACAAAAATTGGATTATACATGTTTCCATTTACCAAGGATTTTACAAAAATTCGATACAAAGAGAAGGATAAAAAATGCCATCTTTGCAACACAGGATTTAAAGATAATGAACGGATTAGCATAGCACTTGTAAAAAACATGAAGAATCATATGTTATGCGAAAAATGTGCCTTAAAGTTGATTGAAAAAGGTGTTCCTTATGTGAATAAAGAAAGGATGTGAAACCCATGTCGATAAAAGCACACTCCATGCAAGAAAACATCATGATCAATCACATCATCGAGGAACTCAATAACAGGTTTAATTATCGCGACACGGAGGGCAAGTCGCTCAGAGAACTGAAATACAAATTAGCAGCATTCAGAGCCATGGAAGTTAAAGCGGAAAGTCCAAACAATTCATGGTGGTAAAGGAGAATTACATGAGTTTAGCAATATGCATGTTCTATATGATTACAGCTGCCGGTTCATTGGATCCGGTAGAATTTGTAAAACCAGTGGAGCCAAAAGTCAGTACCGAAGAGGTTACAAACGAAAATGAGCTTGGTGAATTTACGATTACAGCATACACCGCTGGTCCTGAAAGCACCGGGAAAACTCCCGATGACCCGGCTTACGGAATCACGGCAACCGGAACTACAGTTCAGGAGGGCAGAACGATTGCAGCAGATTGGGATGTCCTGCCGCCTGGGACACAGGTGAAAATTGAAGGATTTGAAGGTACTTTCATTGTTGAAGACCGAGGCGGTGCCGTAAATGGCAGGCACATTGATGTCTATATGTCGGATTTAGATGAGGCGATCAATTGGGGCAAGCGGACCCGCAATGTAATTGTTATTGAGTAGACACAAAATGTGACAAAAGGGAGGGACATAAAATGATTGAATTAACTTACGTAATACTCTTGGATTTAAGTCATATTAGCAGGTGATTTATTTTTGATGAAGTCTGATGCAATTTTTACCAGACAACCAACTGCAAACAATGTCAAAAATGAGTAAAAAACATTCCAGTTGAATAACGTATACAAATTTAAATACACAGATATAGGAATACCTATAAAGGCAAGTAATGATGAAAGAATCAGGTTGGTTATAAGGTACTTTCTCCAACCGTTAACAAATTGGTACATCAATGAAATTATGACTGGGATAACCAAAAAATCAACTGCATTAAAGCTTTCTAAAAACGGTATGAATTGATATGGATAATCCCAATTTCCAAAATAATTACCTATCTCATTCGATATACCAATTAATGTAAAACTAATCAATAGTGTAAGTGTCATTAACAAAATATTCTTTTTGTCCATTAAAACAATAAATAATAACAAAGAAGACAAGTTAATGATTACAATAAGCCACCATATACCACTAAACAAATTGTGATTTAACCAATAGTCCATTTGCATCTGCTGATATTGATTTTGTATATTTACTACTTGCTCAAATAACTCAGTCATTAATATCACACCTTTTAATGTTTAACTCAATGTTTAACTTTGCCAAAAAAAACAGTTGTTATACATGAGTCATTTAATGAACATTACGATTAAAATGTGACAAAAGGAGAGGAAAAAATGAATCTAAATGAATATCAAAGTCTATCACAAAGAACAATGCCGATCATAGAGGATGTAACAGATGCCGAAGAGGTCGGAAGCGTAAGGGCGAATTATGCCTTAGGAGCTGCCGGAGAAGCCGGAGAGGTTGCTGACCTTGTTAAAAAAGAAGTGTTCCACGGTCATGAAACAAGCATAGACGAGATAAGAAAAGAATTAGGCGACGTGCTGCACTATGTGGCAGGATTGGCTACCCTGTATGGTTTGTCATTAGAGGATGTGGCAGTAGCTAATCTTTATAAACTGGAACGTCGTTACCCGTCGGGATTTTCCGAGCAAGCAAGCAGGGAGAGGGCGGAATGACCGAAAGGCTACAGCACATATTTACAAGTTAATTTCTAGCGTCTACGCTATGGATGACATTGATAGACAAGCATTAGAATAGGTTAAAGAGGATTTGGCGGAATTGATCAAGGAGGAAGAGCATGCAAGAAGTAACTGAAAGAAAAAGGGAGCTCATAGGGGAGTTGAAGAAAATGGGAGTTTTATATCTCGGCGGCCGTGAAGTTAATGAAACATTGTCGCTTTATGCGCTCGAATGGGCGAACGTTGTTGAAAAAAACAAGGCTGCCAAAGCATACGGTGAACGCCGATGACAGTTTATACCGGAAAGCGTGGGCAAGCATTTGAATACACATTGGATTACACTAATCAGGTATACGCACAAAAAGGATTGGCTCTAATTAATAAAAGGCCTACACCAGTTAAGGTTATTAAGTCAAAAGGAACCCGGGTATTAAGTGGTTTTTATGAGAAAAAGTCCACGGTAGACTTCGATGGTGTTTATAACGGTAGAGCTATTTATTTTGAAGCTAAAAGCACAAAGGAAAAAAGCCTTCCGCTGGCAATGATAGCCGAGCACCAGGTTAAGCATTTGAACGATGTAGAAAAGCAAGGGGCTATATCATTCCTTATAGTCGAAATGAAGGCCTTGGGAGACGTTTTCCTTATCCCGAATAATATGGTTCAGAAGTATATCCGAAAAGCCAAAAATGGCGGCAGGAAATCAATCTCAATGGATGATTTGGAGGTTTATGCATTCCTGGTGGAATCTAAGAATGGTGTTCCGTTGGATTATCTGTCGGTGGTTGATAGATTGATAGCTGCAGAAATAGCCTAGGAGGGATAACAGTGAGCGGGTTCAATAAAAGCAAAGTAGTCAAAACGAGGAAAGTCCATATTTGCCACGGATGCCTGAACTTAATGCCGGTTGGATCAACCGCAATTAATAACAAGGGGTATTATGAAGATTGGTATAACTACTACTTGCATCCGGAATGCGAAAAAATTGCACAAAAATTCGGGGATTTCTTTCAAGATGGGGTATTCGAGGGTTTCGTACACGAACTTGCAAATCATTACGGAGAGGACAAAGTCTATGAGAAAAGTAAAAGCTCATGAAATCAAGCATGCGCTGGCTAAAAAGCATGAGAAAACAAGTGACTTCTTTCTCACAGAGGTTAAAAATGGCCCGACTCATATCGCTAAAGAATTATACATCATGGACGGAATGGCCATTAAAAAAAGCTGGGTCAACCCATTGATAACAGGATATGAAATAAAGGTATCCAGAAATGACTTTCTCCAGGATGAAAAATGGACTGCATACAAGCATTATTGCCATCGTTTAGACTTTGTTGTTCCCAGCGGATTGATAAAACCGGATGAGCTCCCTGAAGACATAGGATTGATCTATTATAATCCTGATAAACGGACTCTTAATACCAGAAGGAAAGGCAGGATAAGGGACATTGAAATGCCGTATGAAATGCTTTATTACATCATCATGAACAGGCTGGAAAATGCGGAGCACCCTTTCTTCACCTCCAGACGTGAATATTTTGAGGAATATGTACAGGATAGGATTAACTCTATCCATCTTGGCCGCAAAGTCAGCTCAAAACTTATTGAACAGGTAGCAGAATTAGAAAAAGAAAATAAAGATCTAAAAAGGCAAAAAGAAAACCTGGAGGAAAACAGAAAACACCTTTCAGACATTGCCGCAGTTTTAAGAAAACACGGTATGCATAGTCATTTTAAATGGGGATTTGCAGAGGATATAGATCATGTGTTAAGCAGATCCCTTCCTCCTAATCTCGAAAGGGACGTTAGGGAAATCAAGAGGGCAAGCGAGCGATTATATGAGAACTTGAGCAATAAGGAACCAGTCTAGCTATAAGGGGGCTACCAATTGCGCTTAAAAGACATAGACATAAACCCTAGTACTATGCGACTAGAAATTGATATAATGGAAGCAGAGGGAAACTTTGCCATTGTTGTTAGTGAGGGGAAGGCAAGGTTAGCTGAACTTCCTGTGCATGGTGAGACAAAGATAGTTACGCATCAGGGGAAGGTGAAGCGGATTAAATGGGATGAGGGGGAGGAGTTTTGAGTATAAGCGATAAAATTCAATTAACTTTAGCTATTATAGCTGGTGTGTCGGCTATTTTAGCCTTCTTTAGTATATTGTCGTCGAATAGACAAATTAAACTTCAAAAAAAGCAGTGGGAGTTTTCTTATAAGCCAATATTTAAATTTATATATTTACAAGATTTTGGCGATCGTTGCGTTTTTATACTGGAAAACCCGAATAATGTATTTTATAAAATATTAGGCGTTAGTCACACAGATGAAAATGCAGTAATTCATACTGGTAACTACGGTAGAATCAGTGTAACTTCATCTAAAACAGGAAAAGAAACTAACTACGAAGGAATAGAAGTTACTCTAAAAGGAAAAGAAGGAGCTATTCCTTCTGGACGAATTAAAATAAACGGAATTGATGCTATCGGAAATGAATTCACAGTAATATCAGGTGAAATAATCTTTAACGGAACAAAATTAGCTAACAGTTACGATATAAGAAATTCTTACTTAACCAACATGTAGTTCTACCAGCCAACTGGAGGACGCTGAATGACAGCTTAACTGCTGCCGTTTGGTGTCCTTTTTTATTTTATTTAGAAGGGTCGCACGTATATGTATAAGTGGAAAATCAGCAAATACAGAAAAGATAAAAGAACGGGTCCGATAAGTCCTGTTGAGGCAAGTGAATATTACAAATACCTTCTTGAGGGAGTGGGTTTTGATGAACGTAAAAGAGATAGAAAATCTAATTTATCAATATCACTGGAGAAAAAGAGAGATGGACAGGATTGAAGGTATTTTGTGGGGGAGCTTTAGCAAGAGTCCATCGGTTGGACTGGTTTCCCAATACGGAATAGAAGCTACGTTACCAAAACCGAATACTAGCATTAAGAGCCAGGCGGAAATGGAAGCGATGGATGCAAGGGAAAGACGATTACTGAACAGATGGCGGGAATACAAACAAATAGTCCATTCCATTGAAAGTATGGGAGATTGCCTGCGGGATCCGCAGGAATTAATCATACTGGATTGTATGATGGAAGGAATGAGTTACAGATCAATTGCGGATCATCTTGGCGTCAACAGAAACAAGATTAGAGAGATGAAAGGAAACATGCTATGCCAAATATGCCAAAAATGCCACTTCTTGCATGATTTGATTTTAGAAAAATACGTAGTTTAAAATGGGAGGGAGGTCGGCGCGGCAAAATACCTCTATGTTACGTTTGTTTCTAGGTTATACTGGGTACCGTTTTTACAGGAGGTGCTCTTATGGCAGAAAGAGACAAAGGTAGGACAAAGCCCGGCCAGGTCAGGAGAGAAAATACGACAAATACAAGCAAGAAGAATTCCCGTTTGCAAGGCAGATCGGGGCCTGAAAAGAATAAGAATAACTAGGGACAATAAGAGCCCTGTATAAATTACGGACGTATGAGCCGTGGAAAGGCATCCTGTCAAAGGGTGTCTTTTTCATTTACAAAATAAATGTCGGGGGTGGAGTTGATGTAAATGGCTAATTGGGTGGAAATACGTAGAGAGTGGGAAACAAGCAAAATTACATTAGCTGCACTTGCCGATAAGCATAATGTAAAGCTAGGTACATTAAAAAGCAGGAAAAGCCGCGAAAAATGGTCAAGGGATGCAACCGGCAAAAAGGATGCAACCAAACAACAGGTTGCAACCCCTGAGAAGCAACCGAGATATAAACCAGGAAGCAGAAAAGGGGCAGGCAACCCAAACCCAGTAAAGAAATTTACAGAACGTAACTCAGCCGCAAAGAAACACGGGTTATTCAGCAGATACATTCCACAAGAAACATTAGAGATCATGGGTACGCTGGATAAAGAGGATCCGGCTGATTTAATTTGGGATCAGATACAAATACAGTATGCGGCTATCATACGTGCCCAGCAGGTCATGTACGTGGAGAATAAAGACGAAATAATAAAGGTGCTGAAAAAGAAAAAAGACGGCATGGACATAGAAGAGCGTGAATGGGAGTTTCAGTTTGCTTGGGATAGACAAGCCAGCTTTCTAAACGCTCAATCAAGAGCTATTTCTGAATTGAGGTCATCCATAAAGCAATTTCTTGAAATGGCCCATGATGATGACGAACGCAGAATGAAACTGGAATTAATGCAGTCTAATATAGATAAGACGAAAGCTGAAGCTGAGAAGTTGAGCAGGGAACAAGGTGAAGATATAGAAGAAATCGTTATTGTCGACGAATGGGGCGATGGCGATGATTAAAGAGAAAAAGCAGATTGTATTCAATGTTCAAAAGAACGTTAATCCCCATTTTAAAGATGTATGGCGATCCAAAAAGCCTTATAACATTCTTAAAGGTGGTAGGAACTCCTTTAAATCATCGGTTATTGCTTTAAAGCTCGTTTTCATGATGGTTTTATATATAATGGCTGGAAAGAAAGCCAATGTGGTCGTTTTGCGTAAAGTGGGCAGCACAATAAGAGACTCAGTTTATAACAAAGTCCAGTGGGCTATTAAGCTGTTTGGTTTAACTAAAAGCTTTAAATCGACCGTTTCACCTTTCAAATTGACCCATAAAAAAACAGGATCAACATTCTATTTCTACGGACTGGATCAGTTTGTAAAGTTAAAATCTAATGATATCGATGATCTCATTGCAGTTTGGTATGAAGAAGCTGCAGAGTTTGAAACGGAAGAAGAATTTGACCAGACGAACATCACGTTTATGCGACAAAAGCATGTGGATGCGCCATTTGTACAGTTCTTTTGGTCTTATAATCCCCCGCGCAATCCATACCATTGGATTAACGAATGGGCGGACAAGATGATCGGGGTAGAAGATTACCTGGTACATGAGTCCAGTTATTTAGATGATAAGCTTGGTTTTATTACCGATCAGATGCTGAAGGACATCAATCGGATTAAGAATAATGATTATGACTATTACCGGTATATTTACTTGGGTGAGCCAGTAGGGTTAGGTACCAATGTTTATAATATGAATCTATTCAAGCCATTGGACGAGCTGCCAAGTGATGACAGGATTATTGCTCTATATTATTCAACAGACGGCGGCCACTCGCAGTCAGCAACAACACACGGCTGTTATGGGCTAACTGCTAAAGGTAAAGTCATATTGCTTAATACGTATTATTATAGTCCGGCCGGTAAAGTGGACAAAAAAGCACCAAGCGAGCTGTCAAAAGAATTGAATGAGTTTATTAAAAAAACAGCTTCACAGGAAGAATGGCAAGGTGCCAGGATTATGAATCGAACCATAGATAGTGCCGAGGGGGCACTTAGAAACCAGTATTACAAGGACTATAGGCAGCATTTAACGCCAGTAAATAAGAAAAAGAAAGTGGATATGATTGACTACCCAACCGACCTTTTAGCACAGGGTCGTTTTTATTATCTCAAAAATCCGTATCCAACTGGAATGGACCATGCAGATAGTAACGAGATTTTCATTGAAGAACATAAAAAGTTCTCCTGGAATGAAAAAACAGTTCACGATGACAATCCACAAGTTATCGAAGAAGACGATCACACTTGTGACCAATTTATATATCTATGTTTATCCAATGCACGTGACTTCAGATTGAAAGTTTAGGAGGTGAAGCCTTGAATATTATAAACCGCATAAAAGGCTGGTTTAAGAAAGGGGGGTACGCATTGACTGGCAATACATTACGGAGTATTAATGATCATCCAAAAATCAATATTGATCCACAGGAATTAGAGCGCATCGAGCGCAATATAAGAGAGTATTCAGGGGATTATCCAAAAGTAGAATATTATAATTCACACGGCGAGTTAAAAAAACGCAAATACATGCATCTGAACATACGTAAACTTAGCGCGAATGTGCTTGCTGGCCTTGTTTTTAACGAACAATGTGAGATTTATGTTTCGGATGCGAACGAAAATGGAGAAGAGACTAACAGCTTTGAATCTGCTCATGAGTTTATTCAGCACGTATTTGAGCATAACAAATTCAAAAAGAATCTAGCGGATTACCTGGAGCCGACATTTGCTGTTGGTGGCCTGTCTGTTCGTCCTTATCTTGGCGATAATGAGGAAATGGAATTTTCATGGGCAATTGCTAATGCTTTTTATCCATTACGCTCTAACAGTAACGGTATTTCAGAAGGCGTGATGAAGTCCGTTACTACTAAAGCTGATGGCGATAAACTCACATATTACACATTGTTGGAATTTCATGAGTGGGAAAAGAGCGAATCCGGGGATGATCTATATGTCATCACGAATGAGCTATACAAGTCAGAGTCGCCCGGAGAAATTGGGAAAGAAGTTCCTCTGGAAGAAATGTACGAAGGGCTGCAGAGGCAAACTTATATTCGCGGTTTATCACGCCCGATATTTAACTACTTGAAGCCGTCAGGGTTTAACAATATCAATCCTCACAGCCCGCTTGGCTTAGGTATCTGTGATAATGCAACATCGACGCTCAAAGACATCAACGATACCTATGACCAATTTGCCTGGGAAAAGAAAATGGGGCAGCGGACCGTATTTGTGGACGATGCGGTATTAAATACCCTGCCAGACGAAAGCGGTAAGCCTCCTAAACAAATATTTGACCCGGATGTCAATGTGTTTAAGTCCATGCGGATGGGCGATAACAAGGAAGCAATACACGATGTTACTCACGACATTCGGACAGATCAATATACATCGGCAATCAACCAGTCACTGCGGACCCTAGAGATGGAATTAAAGCTATCTGTAGGTACATTCTCTTTTGACGGACGCAGCATGAAAACAGCAACAGAAATAGTCAGCGAGAATGATTTGACGTTCCGCACCAGGAATGAGCATGTTTATGAAGTTGAGCAGTTTATTAAAGGACTGGTTATATCTGTTTTGGAGCTTGCAAAGTTTTACGGATTATATTCGGGTCCTATACCATCCCGGGAAAATATTGGCGTCGACTTTGATGATGGAGTATTCCAGGATAGAGCAGCCTTACTACGCTTCTATGGGCAGGCAAAGACATTTGGTTTTATTCCATCAACAGAAGCTATCCAGCGTATCTTTAAAGTGCCGAAAGAAACAGCCGAGGAATGGTATGACATGATCTTAAAAGAAGAGGATGCTATTGATCCGACGCAAATTGGTGACGAAGCTGCTAAGCGGATGTTTGGGGAGGAGGAGTGATGAATGCTTGAATTAATAAAAAGGTTGTTCATTTCACCCAAACACGATTACAAGCTAATGGGCCACTCTAATTACTACCGTTGCAATAAATGTAAAAAGATAACATACATCCCGCCTTACAGTGACTTTTATTATCAGAGAAAGCAGTTTAGGGGCTGTAAGGGATGATAACACCGAATCAATTGGACTTGTGGAGCGGAAACATGGCAGAGCTTTACAACTCCCTTGAAGGAGAAATAATCCGCATCCTTATAAAACGTTTGAAGCGCGGTTCATCTGACATTACAGCGTGGCAAGCTCAAAAGCTGCAGGAATTACGCCTGTTTAATGATGAAGTTACTAGGCATCTATCGAAGGTAACAGATGTCGCAGAGCCGGAAATACGCCGAATGTTTGAGGAAGCCGGCCAAGGAATGGTACAGGACATTGACGAGGCTATGCCATATGCTACCCGTCCAATGCCTACTAACCTTGATCAGGTCATGCGAGGTTATCATAACCAAGTCTGGAGCGATATTGATAATTATGTTAATCAGACACTGATTACAACCGCATATGGTGCCGGTACAGCATCACGAGCTTATACAGATGTGCTTAACCGTACTACAGCCATGTTTAATACTGGAATATACACTTTTGAGCAGTCTCTTGAGCGTTCCATTAACCAGTTAGCTCAAAGAGGTATTAGAAGCAGCATGATAGACCGCGGAGGGCATCAGTGGTCGCTAGAGGGGTACGTAAGAACGGTCTTAAAGTCTACGTTAGGTAATACGTACAATGAGTTGCGCACCGAAAGAATGGCAGAGTACGGCGTTCATACAGTTCTTGTCACTAGTCATGTAGGTGCAAGGGAAGCCTGCTCAATTATTCAGGGAAACGTAGTAGATTTACGTCCGATGGAAGAATTACCTCCCAATAGCGAGTATCGGAGTATATACGACCCTTATTGGCAGGCTGATTATGGCGAAGCTGGTGCGCATCGTGGCGTTAATTGCAGGCATTTACACGTACCGTTTATCCCGGGAGTAAACACCAATAACCAGCCAACCTATGACGCTGAATTGAATGAAAGGGTGGCAGCTGCAAGGGATAGACAGCGCCGGATTGAGAGGGAAATTGTGAAGTATAAGAAAAACCTTATGGTGGCTGAGGAATTGGGAAGCGAAAACGCCGGGCACTGGCGCCGAATGGTTAGGAAACGGCAGAAGGCTATGCGTGACCACTTAAAAGAAAATGGTGAGTATTTGAGCCGGTCGTACTCTCGCGAGAAAGTCTATACTCCATTGGACACATTGCTTGAAGACTTTGATTATGCGGGATAGGAGGTGATGAAAAGATGGATAGTCAGATTTTTATTGATAGATGTAAGGAGATTGTTGTCGATTATGCTAACGAGCATTTAGACAAAAGTGACAATGTAAATATTAATCCAGACGATGTGTTTGTTGTATGGAGCACCAAAGTACTACAAAACAACAAAGCCTTACTGAGTACCACTTTACTCGATGGCATGTATTACGAATTAACTTATAACGGAGATAAACAAGAAATTTACTTTGACGCTTATAAGAAGTGGGAAAACAAATCTATCGAAATTTAATTGCACCTAAAGGAGTGTTTGAAATGGAAACGAAAGAAGTAAAGCACGATTTACTAACCAATAAATATACCAGAGTCTATCATGAACAAGATTTTAAGTTTAATGCACCTCATACTTTTTCAGTAGTTACAGCTGAAGAATTTGAGGATGAGGACGGCGCAGGAACTCACGTAGATCTTATACAAAAAGTACATTTCCAGGAAGGACCAATTAAAGAAAATGGCGTAAATGGTGTGGCGAATGAGGATTTAATAGCCATGGTCATTAGTCGCCTGGAGCACTTTCAGCAGTCAGAATTTAGTTGCCGGGAAAACGCTCTTGCTATCACAAAGTTAGAAGAAGCCTTGCTGTGGCTGAGAAAACGAACTATGGGCAGAGAAAAGCGTGGAGTAGAAGGAACTCATATTAAATAACACTTGTCCTAAGCACTGACATTAAAAGGCTTATTTATTATGCAATCATCCGCAGTCATGCGATAAATGGCTAATCCAATCGAGGACTGTACCTCGTAAAAACAATGTAGGAGGACTTATATATGAACAGAGAAGAATTAAAAGCGTTAGGTTTAACAGATGAACAGATTGAAACGGTCATGAAGGAACACGGCAAATCTATCAAGGACACCAAAGAAAAGGCTGATAAGGTCGAAGGTTTAGAGTCTCAGATCAACGATTACAAGCAACAGCTTGAAGATCGCGACAAGCAACTGAACGAACTGTCTGAAAAGGCAAAAGGCAACGAGGAATTGACTAAGCAGATCGACGAGCTTAAGGCGCAGAATGAGACAGCTAAGACTGAGTATGAGCAAAAACTTGAAGCTCAACAAAAAGACTTTGCGATCGAGAGCGCCTTGCGTGATGCAAAAGCCCGCGATCCTAAGTTAGCCAAGAACGCGCTGGACTTGGATTGGGTGTCTTTTAAAGATGGAAAGTTGGTCGGTCTAGACGAGCAATTGAAGTCTTTGCAGGAAAGTCACGATTACCTGTTTGAAAAAGAGGAAAAACCTGGTGTTCCGCACATTGTAACAGGTGGCAATCCGAATGGCGGTAGTGGTGGTTCGCTATCAAAAGAACAGATCATGCAAGAGAAAGACACCGCCAAGCGTCAACAAATGATAAGAGAAAACTCACATTTATTCAGATAAGGAGAGGACGATTTAAATGAAAAAAGATTATGCGTTGAAAATGGACTTACAGACGTTTGCTGATCGGTCAACCAATTACCCAGAGCCAAATACACAAATGCAGGATAATTTTAGTGAGTTAGAAGCTAAATCCATCGATTACACTTACCGTTTCGGAGAGGATCTTAGCAAGTTCATTGAGATGCTGGGTATCACTCGCCAAATTCCTGTGCAAGAAGGTTTTACTATCACCATGTACACCGCGCCAGAAGTTGATTTGGCGGATGGAGATGTCGGTGAAGGGGAATTGATCCCACTTTCTAAAGTAACGCCTCGACCGGCTGATACAAAAGAAATCACACTAAAGAAATATCGTAAGGTAACGACTGCGGAAGCGATTCAGCGTTACGGTCGTGATGAAGCAATTAACCGTACGGATGATGCGCTTGTCCGAGAAGTGCAAAAGGGTATTCGTGATTACCTGTACGATACAATTAAAACACATGGAACTGAACAAGCGAACCTGAATGCAGGGACGCTGCAAGGTGCACTGGCTTCTGCATGGGGTGCGCTAGAAGTGCTATTCGAGGATGATGTAATTACAACGGTTGCATTTGTTAACCCGTTAGACGTGGCAAAAGAAATTGCGAACAAAGATATTACACTGGAAACTCAATTCGGATTGCGGTACTACACAGATGTAACTGGTACCGTTGTTATATTAAACAACACTATCCCACAGGGCACTGTTTATGCTACTGCTTCAGATAACTTGCAAGTGGCCTACATCCCTGCTGGATCAGAAGCATATCGAGAATTTAACATGCGTACTGATGAGTTCGGATATGTCGCTATGGCTCATGGTCAGATGTTAGAAACTCTATCTGTACAGACTGTACTGGCATCAGGTGTATTGATCTTCCCAGAGCGTTTGGATGGCATGGTGAAAATCGACATTGAGGAAACAGTTCCGGAAGCGTAAGTCTAAAAATATTTGAGAGGATGATTTAAATGGCAGTATTTAAGTTTAATAAAAATTATCGAGATAAAGAATTGAAACGCGAGGTTCAAGCGAATGAACCTGTTGAAATGACGGTGAAGCGAGCTGATGAAGTCGTTAAAAACATTAGGAACCAAAGTGACAAATTCAAAGGGTATGAGGGCTTTGGTTATGAGCGTGTAGATAAAGAAGACAAAGAGGAAGGCAAATAACTGCCCTCCTCTTTTTATTAGGAGGGAGAACATGCCTTATCTCACATATGAAGAATTTACCGATCTAAGCAGTATTGAACTAAGCACAAATGAATTTGATAGCCTGCTAAAAAAAGCATCAGCCATCCTCAATAATGTCACGGGCTATTTTTATGTAAGAAACAGCATTGAGACTGACAATGAATGGCGTGTGCATCAATTTAAACATGCGCTAGTTGCCCAGATAGAGTATTTTCACGAGGTTGGAGGTACTTCCTATGAATCTATCAATAGAACGCCTCAGACGTTTAGTGCCGGGCGCACAAGGGTTACAAATTCAGAAAGTAGAGCAGGGAATACCAGTAAATCGCTGGTGGCTGAGGATGTGTATATTCACCTGGAAGGTACAGGGCTTTTATATGCCGGGGTTGCCGTATGGTAATGCCTAAACCGCCTGCTGAATTCTGTATCGATGGTTTTCAATATAAAGAATACCTAGGCGATAACGAGTGGATGGAACCTGTTTACGATGATCCTATAAAGATTGAAAATTGCCGCATAGATCGGGGTGCTGAGTACAGTTCGTTATCAGCTGGAAAGCAACTGCTATATAATGCGGTTGTTTTTTGCTATGAAGGCATAACAACGCCATTACCTGACTTTAAAGCCGAATCCATTCTTCATTTTGATGGCATAGATCACAAATTGAAAAAGGTTATCCCTATTTACGAACCATACGAAAAGACCATTTACTCCTACGAATTGGAGGTGGTCTAATGGCAAAAGTTGAAATCAATTTGGGCGGTGCCTATCAAAAAATGAGTCCACAGGCAAGGCGTAGCGGACAACAGGCAATGGCGAATCAGGCACTAGCAGACATGAATCCGTTTGTGCCAGCTGATGAGTTTATTTTAAGACAGACCGCAACAATCGACATTGATGGGTCTGGAATAAATTACAACCAGCCATACGCTGCCAAAATGTTCTACATGATGATGTACAACTACACGACACCGGGAACGGGGCCGCGTTGGGATAATAAAGCAAAGGCTATATACATGGCCGATTGGGAACGCGCTTATATGAAGGGGGCAGGCTGGTAATGGATTTCATGCAGCGATTAACCGAGAGAGTGAATCAAATACCAAACCTCCCCATTCAGTGTCAAATGGGTTACTTGGGAACAGGTGAATCTTTTGTTGTTTATCCCCTGCCCGGTAGTCGTGTTGTATCTGAGTACATGGACGGAACCAGTGACCAGCAATTGAATTATGAGTTTGCTATGAAATCGCAGTTACAAAGCAAAATTCATCCCACTTTGTGGCTGGTACAGAATGAACTGGAAGCATTAAAAGAACTGAATAGCCAAGACGGAAGTTTTGACTTTGAAAATTTAATCATAACGAACAAACCTTATATTAATCAGTTAGATGATCAAGGGTGGTTTGTTTTTTTATTGGATGTGCAAGCAAATATTACAGTTTTTAAGGAGGAAACATAATGGCTAGATTGAAAAACGTTGAAAGAAAGCACTATGTGCAAGCATACACTCCAGGAGAAGAAGAACCGGGAGAAGAGTGGTTAGAACTAGCTAAATATATTTCAAACATTGGCGACGACACCAACGAACAGACAGAGGAAGAGGCATTCTATGATGGTGATGGGACCGAAGAAACCACAGTAACATCTGTGGCAGAAGCGTATACACCGGAAGGTTATTACGATCCGGAAGACCCGGCGCAGGAACTTATTGCTGGGTTGAAACGAAAAACAGGTGACGGTCGTAAAATTTGGCACCGTGTTGTTCGTTCTGATGGCAAAAAAGAATGGGTAGGACGTGCCACAGTAACAGCTATCGTGGCAGGCGCCGGAGAGGCAAGTTCTTACGAAACGTTTAGCTGTAATATCCGTTTTGACCGCATCCCGGAAGAAACAGATTTGGAAGGTACACCAGAAGGATAAGAGAGGCTTTATGCCTCTCTTTTTTATGAGGAGGGAAGACATGGCACAAGGATTAGAGTTTGATATAAAAAAATCAGGTTTTCCTGTAAAAATCGGTAAATTAGAATTTTGGTTTGATGACAGCCATGAAGCAATGCGTGAATTTATTGAAAGAGACAATAAAGCGCAAGAAAAACTTTATGAAATCAAAAAGAAGTCAGACGAAATACAGGCATCTGATGACGACGAACTCACAAAGGCAGACAAAGCATTTGAACTCAAAAAAGAGGAACTAACTATACAGTACGATAGCATGTTTGGTGACGGTACCTTTGAACAAATATACGCTGAATACCCGGATATAAGAGAATTGGAAAAACTCTTAATCCCGATTGACAGCGCAGTTGGTGAGGCTGTTACAAAGCGGTTGGAAGAGGATAAAAAAGAACGTGACAAGGTAGTCAAATCAAAGAAGCAACAATACTTGAACAAACAAAAAGCAAAGCAAAAGAAGTGATTAGATGCGGCTAAACGATAATCTAGTCACTTCTTTTGTTTATGACCAAAAAGAATACAATATTAACCTTGCATTTGACGTTGTGCTTGACGCTTTTGATGTTTTGGCAGATGACACTCTAAGAGATCATGAAAAGGCCGAAGTATGTCTGGGGTTTCTTTTGAATGAATCTCTTGAAGGCCTGGAAGCAATAGAACTCTGGAATTATATATATGAAGAATTTATTGAAATGAAGCAGGAAAAGCGGGTTGAGTACGATTTACAAGGTAATCCGATGCCCACGAAAGATGAAGATGATGGAAAACGTCTTTTTGACTTTGAAAAAGACGCATCACACATATACGCATCTTTTAGACAAGCATACGGGATTAATTTGTTTGACGAACAAGGAAAAATGCACTGGCATGAATTCCGTTCTCTTTTTCAGGGGCTGCCGTCCGACACATCTATGAAGTGGATCATGCGAATAAGAGCATGGGAACCGTCAAAAGGTGAGTCAAAAGAATATAAACAGCAAATGCGCGAATTGCAGAAAGAATACGCTTTGGACGATCCGGAGGAGGTGGAGTAATGGCAGATGGGTCTATAAGAATTAGCTTGGAAGTGGATGGCCGGCAAGTAGATATAGCAACGCATAGCTTGGATAACTTGGAAGCTTCCGCACATAAAGCCGGGGATGGTGCAAAGGAAACTGAGGAAGGTGTTAAAAGAGCCGGCAATGAATCCCGGTCAGCGAGCAGTAAGGTTAAAAAGTTTGCCTCCGCATTAGGGTTAGTTGCGATTGGGGCGGCCGCTTTTCAAGTGTTACGGCGTTCAATGGATGATGCCATCTCTCGCTTTGATACAATGGACCAGTTTCCGCGCGTTCTGGAAGGTCTGGGTGCATCTGCTGATGACTCAGAGAGGGCTGTACAAAGGCTTGCGGATGGCATAGATGGTCTACCTACCAAATTGGATGACATAACCAATACAACCCAGAGAATGTACACAGCGTTTGATGATGCTGATAAAGCTGCAGACTCAGCGCTTGCTTTAAATAACGCTTTACTGAGTTCTAGCGCTAGTACAGCGGATGCGCAACGAGGTACAGAGCAATATATTCAAGCACTCCAAACTGGCCAGGTAGACATGCGACAATGGCGTACTTTGCAAGAGACCATGAACGTAGGACTTGTAAAAGTCGCTGAATCATTTGGTTATGCCGGAAGCAGTGCTACAAACGATCTGTACCAGGCTTTGCAAGACGGAACAATAACAATGGATGAGTTTAATGATAAACTAATCGAAGTTGGTACTGGAACCGGGGAATTAGCTGGTTTAGCAAGAGAAAACAGTTTGGGTATTGCTACCTCTTTTGGAAACTTGAGGTATGCAGTGGCAAGGGGTATTACCAGAGTTATTGAGTCCTTTGATCATTTGTCACAAGAAGTTACAGGAAACTCTATTGCTGAAAATATTGACGGCATGAAAGATATAGTTGTTGCCGCTTTTGGCGTAATGGCGAATATTATCGAAGGGTCTGTACCTGTAGTAAACTTTTTCGTATCTGCTACCTCTGTTGCAATTGATGTAGTTGAAGCTTTGTCCCCAGCTATCGTCGGTTTGACAACAGCCTATGCCTCTTACATTGCTATCACAAGAGCAAGCGCGGTAGCAATAGGTATAGCAACGGCCGCAAAAGGCGCTGCAACTGCTGCAGCTTATGCGTTGGGTACAGCAATGAGGTTTTTAAGTGGCCCGGTCGGTTGGGTTGTAACCGGGATAGGTGCGTTAGCTACAGCCGCAACGGCAGTAGTGAAATGGTTAAACCGTTCCAGCGATGAAGCTGAAAAGCTTAAGGACGAAACCGAGGAATTAGGAGATGCTACAGACGAATTAAGTGAATCGGTGCAAGAGTCAGCAGATGCTTATCAAAATGCACAAAAGGACATCCGGGACACCGCGCAAGAGAGTAGTGATCTCGCCGATAAGATCGATGAACTGGCCAATAAAGAAAACAAGTCAGCCGGCGAGAAACAAATGCTATCCCGGTACATCGACGAACTGAATGGAAAAGTAGAAGGCTTGAATCTATCATATGACGAACAAGCTGACGCCATGAACATGACTTCAAAGGAATTGCAGGCTCGTGTCGACCTTATGAAAGCAGAAGAAAGCGGCATTGCTGCACAAGAGCGATTAAATGAAATCGAACAGGAACGTAATGATATTGGAATGCAGTTAGAAGAAGTCAATAGGCTTAGGGAAGAATGGAGTGAAAAGTTAAAGGATGGCACAGTAAGTTCTGGAGAATACGCGAATGCTATTGCTGAACTTGACGATCAAGAACAAGATCTTATAGAGACTTTGGATGCTTTAGGAGTTCAACATGACTTGACGGCAGACGAGGTGGCTGAAGCGGTGGATAGTATGACAGAAGCCATCGAAGAAGGCAATTTAGATCAGATAAGGTCGTATGAGGATTTAAGAGAAAAAAACGAAGAAGCTTTTGACCGAATGGCAGAATCCTATGAATCGCTGGTAGAAACTGCCACAAATGCATTTGACCGTATTTCCACGGAATCCGAATACTCGTTAGAAGAAATGATCGAAAACATGGAGCATAACCGGAAAGCCACGGAAGAATGGGGCGAAAACCGGGCAGAGGTCATGGAGTGGGCATCTAAAGAAGGTCATGAAGGCTTCATGAAATGGGTTGACCAGCTTGGCGTTGACCACGCCGGAGAGTTAGCGGAAATGGCTAAAGCCCTGGATGATTCAAGCGACGAGCAAATAGACATGCTAGAAGAATTAGCAAAAGGTTATGACGAAAACACCGAAGCAGCTACTGATGCCATGAAACGTGGCCTTGGAGAAGGATTTGACGCGGCTGTAGATATGGTTGTTGATTTTGTCAATAATAGTTCTTCTACAATGAGTTCTGAGGTTGAGGAAGCGGGATTTGACGACATTGGGGAAAAAGTACCTAATGAATTGATGAGCGGCATTGATAATCAGTCTCATATTGTATACACCGGATTAAATAGAGTCGCGCAAAATATGCTGGAATCTTTTGATAACACGAGTGGCGATTTTAGCAGCATTGGAGCAAACGCGATGTCCGGCCTTAATTCCGGGCTAAATAACAACGAGGGTACTGTGTTATCGACCGCTAGAAGGATTGCTGGAAGTGTGGCCAGTACGATGAGAGGCGCGCTTGCTATCCAGTCTCCATCCCGAGTTTTATTAGAAATCGGTAAATTTGCCGGTGAAGGTTTAATGCTTGGCCTTGAATCGATGGAAAGAGGAGTACTGCAGGCGTCCAAGGCATTAGCGGAAGCAACAATACCTGACTTACGCACACCTAATCTGAATTATTCTACACCTGAAATGGCGTTGGGAGCGCACGGAATGGCTTTTACCGGAGGCGCTGGACAAGTGGTAAATAATTATCATAACAATACAACAAACGCTACCCAGTCAAGTAGACCTATAAGAGTTGAAGCCGGGGACGTTTATATTGACGGTCGCCGAGCTGGGGAAGTGTTATGGAGACCTGTTAAAGAGAATATAGATCGTAATGAAAATATCAAACAGCAGTTTAGGGGGTGATTACTTGCTTTTCAACTCTATAGACTTATCTCCATATTTTAGAATTAAAGACATCAGAGGGAGAGGATTGAGCCGAAGAATAGTTAATGGAATTTCGGTCCCAGGCATGGATGGGGAACATTTTAGTTCTGTTGAAACACCTGGCAAATACTTGGAAGTGGAAATAAGAATTTCTAGCGAAAACCTCAGAGAAACTATAGATAAGTTAAATGGCATCTTGGCAACTGATGATCCAGTTCCTATTGTTTTTCCGGATGAACCGGATAAAACATACTACGGGATGGCGGAAGCCTCTGAGGAGGGCAGGGAACGTGTGCATCTAGGCACGCATGATGCCATGATCGTTATAAGGAGGTCTGATCCTTACAAATACGGTCCCGAACACTCTCAATTACTCACAGCAGACACCACGCTAATCGAAAATCCCGGCAGTGTTGAAGCTTATCCGGTGTTTGAAATGGAAGTGCTCGAACCTGTAACGTTTGCGATGGTATCAAATGGTGAGGAATATAATTTAATTGGAAAACCGGTAGAGGAAGAGGGAAATGAAGAGATTGTTGACGAAAAAGTCAGTGTGCTTTACGAAAATGGCAGCACAGTTGATGAGTGGGAAATATCATCTCCCGATCATGTTGATGAGCACGCAAATGATATAGACGGAAGAATGGTCGGCGACTCAGGTGTAGGAATCCGAGCAGATAGCTATGGAACAGGAAACCGTATGCACGGACCGGCAATCACAAGAGAATTACCAGAGGCTATACAGGATTTCGAGATAAGTTCAGTATTTGACATTATTTCGAGACGGGAAATTGAAAATTTTAGAATGGAAATTTACTTTCATGATGAAAACATGAACAACCTCGGGAAATTAGGGATAAAAGACAACACGAGAAGTTTTTTACGTAGACGAGGATTAGGACGGGCTGGGCATTATCGAGGAGATGGTCCTAGCAATGGCTATGCAATAGGTCAGCATAATCACTCTTATGATAATGTTCCTGAGGCTACTATTATGCAATTAAGAGTTAAAAGAGAAGGAAATAAGTTTACTTTTTATATTGCAAGATGGTATACACAAAGACACGTTGATGTTGTCACTGAAAGTTTCAATGATGTCAACAACGAATTTTCCGGCAGATTAAAGTTTATAACTTTATTTATTGGTAGTTATCAAGATAGGGTGACTCCATGGCGATTGAGAATGAACAGTGTTGAAGTCTTTGAACTTAGAACAGTTACTGAAGATCAAACACCGTATATTGCTTATCCCGGAGATATAATCACGTTTGATCATATTACAGAGGAAATACTGTTAAATGGCGAAGACGCAACACCTCATAAAGATTTTGGTGGGGACTATTTTCAGTTACAAAAAGGAGAAAACCAAATAGCCGTGCTGCCAGATTTATCGTTTAATTCGGAATTGAAATACAGACCGCGCTATAGGTAGGAGGTGAGATAATATGAAAAAAGAAAAAAACACGAGCATTAAAAATGCCCGTGAAATAGATGCGTATAAAACACTTAATTTACCTTATAAGATTTGGTTTTCTAAGTATTAGAATCTTCATCGTCTACAAGTGTTCCAGTTTCAACCAAGGCATTAAGAGTTAGATTCACAGATTCCATCACAATCATTTGGGCATATAATTTTAGAAATGTGTCCAAACTCTTTTTCTTTGTTTCGGCGTCAACATCATCAGAAATTAAACTATCGATGTTCGACCAAATCACATCAAATACCTTTTGATAATTTGAATCATCAGCTTCAATACTTTCTATTGCTAAATGTTTTAGCCGTTCAGAATCAAAACCTTTTACCATACCATTCACCCCCCTCTCAATATTCAATATTCGACAGGGGGTTATATTTTTCCTGCAATTGGAGGTGAAGCCATGATACACATTACCGGCGCACAATCAGACAATATTTTAGATTTCATTACACATAAAAACACTATTGATAATGAACATCTAAAGTCTCTTGAAAGCACCATGGAAACATTTAACTTTACAACATTCGGTGACAAACGTTTCTCTGAACATTTATCAAAACGAAACAGGCTAATAATTCCTGGTGAAGATAGTGGCTATATAGAATTTATCATTCATGAAGCGGTTAAATATCGAGACTCTGAAGGCTTGAAAATGGATGTATTTTCATCTGCTAGTTATCTGGAAGACTTGAAAAAAGGTGCGGTTATTGAACCGCAAACATTAGAAAGTCAAACCGTATCAACAGCAGTAGCGCGTGCCTTGAATGGTACTAACCACAGAGCAGGAATTTTAGAAGGAACAGGCAGCCGTACTTTTGAAATTGAAAACAACACGAATCCATATGCTTTTTTAAAAAGGATTGCTAACGAATTTGACCTTGAATTAAATTTCCGTGTGGAGACGGATGGTAACCGTGTTACCGGTCGCTACGTTGATTTATTAGAACGAACTGGTGAATGGCGCGGCAGAGAAGTTACTTTTGGAAAAGATCTGCAAGGCATACGTCGAATTGAAAAAACAGACAATATTTATACGGCTCTGAAAGGCATCGGCCCAGAACAGGAAGACGGCACGCGGCTTGAAGTGTTTGTCGAAGATCAAGAAGCTTTACAACGATGGGGCAGACCTAATGAATTTGGTGAGCTGCAGCATCTTGTAGGTGTGTATGAACCACAATCATCACGATTGGAAATGACTTTATCAGAGTTGGAACAATACACCCGGACTGAATTAAATAAGCGCATTAATGAAGTTGTAGAATACGAAGGAGATATTGTTGATCTTGAACATGTACCCGGAATGGCAAATAAAAAAATACGTTTTGGCGATACAATACGGACAAAAGATACTGAGTTTAATCCGCCCTTATATTTGGAAGCACGCATTTTTGAACAGGCAAGAAATATATTTCTCAAGGGCAGAAAACGCGTAAAATTAGGAGATTACACAGAATACACCGAAGAAGAAGTACAGGCGATATGGCAGCAACTACGTGATGAGATTCGGGATAAAATCAGTAGTGCCGAACTAATAGAATACACCTACGATAAGATTACCATTGATGACAAGGACGAATATGTGTTTACTGAAGGACAGACTTTTGCGGAAGCAGTAGGTGAAGATGCAAAAGGTCATGCAGACATTGTAGCTGGAAATGCAGAATCAAACGCTAGGAATTATGCAGAACAGGTTGCAAGTGATGCAGAGGATAGCGCAAAAGATTTTGCAGAGGATAGAGCAGATCAAACGTTAATAGATGCACAAAGTTATGCCGTTGCTCAAACTGTATATGACACTAAAATGCAGGAAATTGCAGATGACCTTGCAGACAGGACGACAATTGAGTATGTGGACGGTCAACTGGTCGATAAGGCAAATGTTGATGATGTCTATACAATTGAAGATATTGATAATAGGCTATTAAATTATGTTGGTGTTACTGAATATGAAACAGACATTGATGGTATCGTACAGACCTTGGACGACCAAGGCACACAGATTGGTCAGAATGAAGAGGCCATTGGTTTAAAAGCTGATAGCAGCAGAGTTGATACTGTAGAAGGTATTGTGGATGACCATTCAGCAGAATTATTGGTCATGGCTGACGAGATAAGCAGTAAAGTTGATTCCACATATGTGGATGGTGTTGTTGGAGATTTGTCAGATGACATTAACAACATTATTGATGATATAGAAAATGGCATTGGTGATTTAGATAGTAACCTTTCTAATTTGGAAGGTATGCTGGATGGAATAGATGCTACTGTATCGCAGCACAGCACAGACATATCCCAAAATGCGACAGCAATTACGCAAAGAGCGTTACAAACTGACTTAGATACAGCCACAGGACGTATTACGGATGCAGAAGGTCAAATAAGCACCATTGCTGGAGAAGTAGCTTTAAAGGCAAGCCAGACTGACTTAAACACGCTTACTGGTGAAGTTGATACTCTCGAAGCTGAATTAGTGGTTATGTCCGATGAAATAGCCTCGAAGGTTGACGATGGGGAAGTACGTTCGATATTTACGCAGGAGGCAGGCTCATTTACGTTCGATGCTGATCAGATAAATTTTGATGGTCATGTGTTTGGGGAGGATGCTACTTTTTCAGGCAGAGTCGAAGGTGCTGTAATTGAGGGTAGTCGCTATGAATCTAGTTTTTATTCAACTAATCTTACTATTGATGCGGGCTGGCTCAGAATACAGACTACACACGGGGAGTTTGGTATTAGTGACGATGAAGGTTTTTATAGTGTAGAGGACGAGGTTAGTGCATTGCAGAGACGTATGTGGGCATCTTATGAAGGTTTGTTTTTAGATATGGGATCATCTAGTTTCCGTTTGTCAACAAGTGGTATCAATAGAAGGGTAAACTTCGATTCAGAAGCTATAGACGAGTATCGCTTTGACAATGATGTAGTGATTGATGGAGACATTATTTCCAATGGTGGAATTCGTTTATTGAATGCTGATGGGTTTGCAAATTGGCAAGGTGTAAGGTTTGGCGCAGACGACAGTGACTCTATAAGTTATGGAGATAGAATTCTTACCATATACGGAAATAGAGCCCTTGGCGGCGCTTCTTTTAGAGTGAGATCGCATGATAATCAAAGTAATTTTAGGGACGATCTATGGATTAGAGATGATGGAACGTTGTACAGCGACCCAACTTATGAAAATACATCTTCAAACTCATCAAATGTCCGTATTGGCTATAGTGCTAGTTTAGGGAGTAGATTTTTACGCACAACATCAGCCCGAAAATATAAAACGAACATTGAACCAGTAGACGTTGATCCTTACAGATTGTTAGACATGAACCTTAGCATGTGGAATGACTTGAAAGAGGTTAAGGAAAACGGTTGGACATCAGATGGTTTGAAAAAACATTATGGGATTATTGCCGATGAACTTGTGGATGTTGGACTAGGCCAATATGTTGATTATCATGACGGGGAAGTCGAACATTATGAAGAAAGAGTATGGACTCTTCTAATCCCAATTACAAGGGATTTGGTTGATGACGTTGACTGGCTAAAATATGAAAATGAACTACTGAAAAAGCGTGTTGAACAATTAGAAAAAGGAGTGGCATAATGAAGCTAACTGTTAGAAAGTTATACGATTTAAAAGCTGGATTAACTGATCTTTTGGATAAAGAGCTGCCGACTTCGGTAGCTTTTTCTATTCAGCAAAATTTTAAAAAGGTAGGTGATGAGTTAAAGCCTTCTGATGAAGTGAGAAGGAAGATAACAGAGAAATATAAAGATCATATCACAGAAGATGGGCGCATACCTGATGTCAAAAAACGAGAAGCCTTTAAGAAGGAAATTGATGAGTTAATGGAACAGGAAGTCAAAATTGATCTAAAGAAACTTAAACTTACTGATTTAGGGGAAGAGATCAAGCCGCGAACATTAGGATTGTTAAGTATTATTTTGAAGGAGGAGAAATAATGAACTTTGAAATTAGATCAGTAAATACAAGGTATAAAGAAGGGGAAGTTAGTGGCGTGCAGGTTGTTTATTCGGCGAAAACGGATAACCGTAGCGTAAATGTTAATGGGAACTTTGAGTTGTCAGCTGAAAAATATGAGAACAACGAGGCCATTGAGCAGTTAGAAAAAATGGCTAAAGAGCATTTGTTGACTGAGATGAACGCTGGATAGGCGTTATTTTTTATGTGGAAAAAGCAGGACTTTATCCCCTCTTGTCGAAATTAGTAGGTAGGAGGGGATAAATATGGGATTCGAGATTACCCTAGCTGTAATTGCAGTTTTAGGTCCAATTGTCTCAGGCTTTTTATCGTATAAAAGCGCTGTGAAAAAATCAGAAGCAAATTTAAAGGCAATTAAGATTGAAACAGAAAATGAGTTAGAAAAAATTAAGGAGCAAGCGTTGGCTGAGGCAAAACTCCATCAAGAAAAGGCAAAGACTGATATAACCACTAAACAATTTGATAATCCAGTAGTCCGGGAAAAAATGGGAAATATGCTTGGTTCAGCAATGGAAAAAGTACTTGAAAAGGAATTAGAAAAGCATTTTGGTGAAAATAAATAAGAGTTAATTAAAGCATCTCACCCGAGGTGCTTTTTCTTTTGCGCTCAATAGAGCGCTATTTTTATTTAGGGGGTTGGTTATGAGTGTCGAACTAGGAGTTTTGCTGTCTGTTGCCGGTGTGGTCATTGCATATCTGGGATACCAAGCTAACAAGCAGCGAAATGAAGCTAAAACGCAAAAGAATATTAAAGATGAGGCATCAAGGGAGGCTGTGATCGAAACAAAATTGGACAACATCAGTAATGGAGTAGACAATATTAGGATTGATTTACGGGCAAATGAGCGGCAAGTCGGAGCATTAGGGGAGCGATTGACAAGAGTCGAAGAATCATCGAAACAAGCGCATAAACGATTAGATAGTCTGGATAAAGGAGGTGATGGCAAATGAAGAAACAACTCAAAAAAATTGATAACAAGTGGGTCCGATTAGTAGCAATGACAGTGGTTTTTATAAACGCTGCAGCAATGATGTTTGGATATGAATTATTGCCTTTCAGAGATGAAGCAATTGTTGCAGGAATATCAGTTGTCGCGTTAGCAGGCACAGAGATATGGAACCACTGGAAGAACAATAACTGGACGCCGGAAGCCGAACGAGCCCAAAAATATCTTGATGGAGAAAAGGAGGCTAATAAGTAATGGTTAAATTTAAAGAACAAATTGTTTCCAATGACGTGATTAATAAGCGATCTTATGGTTTGATCAATCCGGTGAATTACATTACAGTCCACCAAACCGGCAACACTACTCCCGGTGCAAACGCTCAATCTCACGCTAATTTACAGTCTAATCTAAATCCACGACAAGCAAGCTGGCATGAGTCTGTAGATGATAAAATTGCAATTCAGTCATTCCCTGATGAAGCGGCATGCTGGGCTAATACAGACGGTCGTGGAACCGGTAATTCAGAATCCTATAATATTGAAATCTGCATAAATTCAGATGGCGATTATGTAAAAGCTGTAGAAAATGCTGCGGATCGCGTGCGTACAAAAATGGAAGAACACGGCATATCTATATCAAATGTAAGACAGCATAATGGATGGTATCCTAAAAACTGCCCCGCTCAGATTAGAGCAAACAAGGCAGGGATAAGTTGGGAAGACTTTTTATCTATGGTACAAGGCGCTAAAGTTGAAGCAAAAACAACGAAAAAAGAACGAAATTATCTTCAGCGTGGAGACCGTGGGGCAGAAGTGGAAGACATGCAGCAGTTGCTAATTGACCTTGGTTATGATCTGGGCGGTTATGGCGCAGACGGTATTTTCGGAGAAGCTACTGACAAGGGTTTACGTGCTTTTCAAGCTGATTATGATTTAGTTGTAGATGGATTATATGGACCGAAAAGTAAAGAAAAATTGGAAAACACGAAACCAGAAGCCAAGCAAAATAAATCGGATCGTATTTCCCAATTTCAAAGCTGGCTTAATAGCTACTCGTTTAATAGCATAGCAGTTGACGGTATTTATGGCCCAAGGAGTAAAAAGGCAGCAGTTAAAGCTTATCAGCGTGAATTAAACAATCAGTTTGATGCCGGCCTTACTGTTGATGGTATTTGGGGACCAAAGACCAAGGAGGCAAGCGTAACTGTTAGGAAGGGGGCACGCGGAAACATTACCCGGATCATTCAGGGGGTGTTATATGGTTTAGGGTATAGTCCAAATGGATTCGATGGTATTTTTGGTGGTGGCACAGAGTCGGCGGTCAAAGAGTTTCAGAGGGACGCCGGAATCGGTGTTGATGGAATACCAGGTCCAGTCACATTTAAACATTTATTTAATTAATTTAATCAGTTAGTGTTTTTAACCGTTTTGACCAGGGTGTGGAAAGCCCTGGTCTTTTTTTATGTATTTATATCTTTCCAATAAGGGGAGCCACCCTTTTCTCAAAGTATTTCTCACACTGCCGCCACGTATTAAACTTCCACAAATAAATCACGTAATCATTCGGTTTCCCAGGACGATGATTACGAAAAGAGATAGTTAGCTCGTTAATTATTAAATAGCAGGCTTCACTATGTACGCTTGCCTCGAACTCTACTCGGTATTTATTAGCCAGATTCCTCACAAGCCTTTTTATTTCCTCACTTATGTAATATGGCGGCACTTCTCCCGGTTTTAATTTATATCCTCGGATCCACATTTTTATCACCTGTATAGATATTCTACGTAAATACTTAAAATCCTTTAATTCTAAAAAATAACAGTATACATTTTATTATTTTTTGTTATAATAAGAACAAATGTTCTTAAAAGGTGAGGGGTAATGGTCAATGACAGAGGAAACATAAAATGGACATCACTCATGCTTCCAGAGCATGTGCAGTTGATTAAAGAAATGTGGGAAGAGGATGATAAAAAGGAAAAGCCAATTCTGGATGAACAGCAGATTGAAGAAATTATAATGAAGTTGCGGATGGCATTACATGATAACTTGACTGTTGAAGGAAGTAAAATATTTTAAAAATCATGATTTTCATGTCACCAAAGGTAAATTGAAAACGGTTGATAATGGTGAAGGTATAATTTTTGAGGATGGTACCAGGGTTAAGGGAGATGATGTGATTAATGTAGAGGTAGTTTAGATAAATTTTAGGTTACGTAATAATTACAAAAAGTTTACAGAAGGGTAACAAATAATACAGAATGATGGCGTTTTGTACTAATAAGTGTTATTCTTTATACAGTAATATTAATAAATTGATAAAAAATGGTCACAACATTTCATATATGGATGCATAAATTTATTAATAAGGGGAAACTAAGTAATTAAAGTCAGTCTCTACATTAAAGGGAGTGATTGTGAATGTTTAGAGCTATGCAAATTGCAAATTATATTATTCATCTAGCTCTAGAGAAAGATATTGATGTCACCAATTTACACCTACAGAAAATACTATATTATTTACAAGCAAAATCGTTATACGAAACTGGTGACCCTCTTTTTGCTGAGAGTATCGGTAAATGGCGTTTGGGCCCCGTAGTTTCAAATGTGTATCATGAGTATAAAGAGTATGGATCACAACCCATACGAGAAATTGCTAATGAAATTATTTTTGACGATGAAACAATGAGTATTAAATTTGTTGAGTTTGATGTAAACGAAATTCCTGAAGAAATAGCAGATGACGATGACATTGAACAATCGATAGTTTCTTTACTGAAGCAGAACCCTTTTCATTTAGTTGACAAAACTCATGAACATTCTCCTTGGAGTGAATTTAAAGGACGGATAGAGAGTGGCGAAAGAGGCTTAGAGTATACCAATGAAGAGATTCGAGAGTATTTCATCCAATATCCCGAGAAACTTGAAGAAGTTATGGGGGATGGGTGAAAATGAATCAAATTATTGATGAACTTTCGTACGTCAGATTTTCAGATTCGGACTCGGATGAATTAACTCCAGAGTCTTTTTTTGATAGGTTCAAAAATTATTACAAAGAAAACCCTAGACATAAATACTCAGAAATAAGTAAAGCGGTATATATATTTAACGATGATCGGATAGATATACTTAGAATTAACCTATCGGAAATTAAAAAAGTTGCTAATGAAGAAAATAATACAGAAATAGCTACCAAAATAGAAAAGTTAATTGATCATGCTGACCTAGCAGAGAATCAGAGAAAATTAATTGAAGATGTTTCTAAAGAATCGGAAGTTTTCATGAAAGGGCTTCGAACGGCCTTGGAAAATACTAGAGAAGAAACACTTAAGGCAAGGGAAGAACTTGCAAAAACTAAATCCCAAATTACTGAAGCACAACAGAAGTTAATACAAACACGAAATAAATTGCAAGAGAACTATGATAACACAAGGGCTGATGTAGAAGAGCTACAGAAAGATAAATCTAACATTTATACTCAATTTGTAACTATATTAGGTATTTTTTCTGCAATTATTTTTGCTACCTTTGGAAGCTTAGAAATTTTAAAAAACATACTAGGAAACATTAGTACAACTCCTACAGCAAAACTAATCGTTTTTTCTAGTCTTAGTATTGCTGGAATTATATTTCTGCTTTTTGTTCTTTTTAATGGTCTATCCAGGTTAACAGGGAAAACTATACGTAGTTGTGAGTGTGAAAATAAGGGTATCGACTGCAAACACAGTATATTTACTAAGCATCCTACGATAATAACTTTTGGTTTTATTTTATTTTATACGTCTATAATTGGAGCGTTTGGTTACATAATTGATTATGAGCAAGTGTTGGATATATACTCTATTCCTAGTATTTTTAATGATGGTTCTAATTTTACTTTCGTTTTATTTCTTTTTCTATCCCCTATAGTTTTTTTTAGTTTGTATTTGTACATGCGCAAAAGGGATAGAGAGATAGATACTTAACTGAGTATTTAAAGCCCTCACACCGAGGGCTTTTTATTTTCCTCTATTTTTTTTTTTTTTTTTTTCATCTTCTCATTGATTCCTTCATTTAGTTGCTCCCCGTAAAATTAGATAAATATTTATGAAAATTATGGTAAGATGTAGGTAAAAGAGAATGGGGGTTAATTAGATGAACACAATAGCAAGAGCATTATTTATTATTGGATGGATTTGTATAGCAGCAGGGATCATTTTAGCATTTACTAATTTTCAGGTGGTGGTTGGTTATGAAGAACCGTTAACCAGCTTCTCTGAACCCGAACCGATTGTAGAAGAATCATTCACTGTCTTTATATCGTATATAGTTGCAGGCTTTGTAGTTGGAATCATGATGATGGGTTTTGCAGAGATCATAAATTTATTAGATAGAATACACAGATCAATAAACGGAAATTCAGGAACCGATTCAGAAACGAAAAATAAGAAAGTTGAAGTATCAAAATATGACCAATTTATACAAGACAGTATTAATAAGTAAGAGCGGATGTGTGTCCGCTCTTTTAATTTTGTATTTATACATATAGGTTGCAAACTTTAATGCTAACGAGAGAAACGAAAACAAACAAAAATAATAGAGTCATATAATAGTAGAAACGCGTTATTTAAACATTTTGGTACAGGTTGAAATGCAGTAAAATGCCTTCTTTTGGTTTCCGGTACCAGGTTTGTCGGGGGTTCGAATCCCTCTGGGCGCGTCAGGATGAAAGGCAGGGAGCGATCGCACCCTGCTTTTTTATTGCTTTTTATCCAACTTCTCCATTGCTTCCATTACCGCCTGGACACTGTCCTCAATATTAAGTTCGTCCATATTTATTTTAATATGATGGTTCAGATATAATGTCTTTCTTTCCTGAAAAAGTTCCCTGATTTCTTCCATGTTTTTCTGCTGGAGGATCGGGCGACTGTCTACCAATATACTGATACGATCCTTCCAGTATTCCCAGCTTAAGTCTAAATAAATGATCACACAGTGAGATAAGCATAAATGACGGATTGCTTCATTCATAAACGCTCCGCCTCCCAGGGAAATGATATAACCCGGCTGTTTGGCGTAATATATGGATAATTCCTGCTCTTTTTGACGGAATGCTTCTTCCCCGTGCACTTTAAATATCTTCGTCGTTTCCATTCCATACATTTTTTCAATTTCCTGATCAATATCTATAAAGTTTCTTCTGAGCCTATTTGCAAGCTCTTTGCCTAACGTTGATTTTCCGACACCCATAAAACCTATGAGCACAATGCTTTTTTCTTCATGCATTATTAAATCCTCTTTCTAAGAATAGAATTAGAATCAGTATAATGCAATTTTTATTTTTTGTAAAAAAAGATTTAGGGAAATGGTAAACTATTTATAATAGAAGGGAAGCAATTGAAAGGGATGATGAAGTGTTAAAAGTGAAAGATATACAGATTGGGAAAGGGATGCCGAAAATTATTGTACCGTTGACAGGAGAGACGGATGCGGAATTAATAGAGGAAGCAAAGTTGGTAAAAGAACTCAAACCGGATATGGTGGAATGGCGGGCTGACAAGTTTAAAGATGTGAAGAATGCAGAAAAAGTTAAAAAAATCCTTCACCAGTTGGCTGGAAATTTATCAGATACTCCGCTCATTTTTACTTTTCGTACCATCAAAGAGGGTGGGGATACAGCCATGGGGGAAGATGAGTATGCACAGTTAATTCAGGTAGCTATGGAAAGTGGAAACATAGATCTTGTGGACATTGAATATACTCTTTCAAAGGGTATTAGAAGCAGACTGGTAAGCAAAGCAAAGGAATATGGTGTGTTTATTATTATGTCAAGTCATCATTTTGACTCGACACCAGCAGAACAAGCAATAAGCTCTACCTTAATGCAAATGATTAAAGCAGAGGCGGATATATCTAAATTGGCCGTTATGCCACAAAAAACAGAAGATGTAATCACGCTGCTTCAAGCTACAAACACCATAAAAAAGCAGCATCCTGATCAACCGCTGATTACAATGGCGATGGGAAAATATGGTTTAATCAGCCGGCTTGCCGGTGAAGTGTTTGGATCCGATGCAACATTTGGTGTCGGGAGAGAGGCTTCTGCACCGGGCCAAATTAATGTATCTGACTTACGGGAAGTGTTAAGAATTATTCATCATAACAGCTGAATGAATGGTGCTGCGACACAGTGATATATTGCAGGTCTTTTTCTGACTAATAAAGCCCGGAAGTATAAATGATATATCTTTTATATGAACATGGCTTGCGGTTCAGTTTTTGACGAGCAAGCCTTTCATTCCCATGGAACATGTTTTGTAAACAGGAAAAGCCAGTGTTTAAACTCTTTATACTGTCTCAAAAAAAATAGCTTGCAATCCAACCAATTTTCCGTATAATAAATGGTAATTAAATATTCTAAAAAGTATCATTTATAACATGTTTGGTAATTTTAGTTCTCGGTGGACTATTAAAGAAAATGTTTTACAAAGAGAAAGAACAGGGGGAACCAATCATGTCGGAATTGGTTTTGGAACTGAAGGATTTACATACACATTTTTTAACTGACAGCGGAGAAATCCCTGCTGTAGATGGCGTGAGCATAAAAGTGCATGAGGGTGAGGTCGTCGGAATTGTCGGGGAATCGGGAAGCGGTAAAAGTGTTACTTCCCTTTCCGTCATGCAGCTTATACCGAAACCACCTGGAAAAATAGTAGGCGGAGAGATTAATTTTAAAGGGGAAAACCTTACCAATGCTTCTGAAAAGCGGATGAAAAAATTACGGGGAAATGAGATTTCGATGATTTTTCAGGAACCCATGACTTCATTAAATCCACTTTTCACCATTGGTAATCAATTAATCGAAGCCATTCGCCTACATCAGAAGATAACGAAGCAAGAGGCGAGGTCAAAAGCAGTCAATATGCTGCATCAGGTCGGAATTCCAAGAGCGGAAGAAATCGTTGATGAATATCCGCATCAGCTTTCCGGTGGGATGAGACAAAGAGTCATGATCGCCATGGCAATGTCCTGTGACCCGGAACTGTTGATAGCAGATGAGCCAACGACTGCACTTGATGTAACCATTCAGGCGCAAATCCTGGATTTAATGCGGAATTTAAATGAAAAAGAAGACACGGCTATCTTGCTTATCACACATGATTTGGGGGTTGTTGCAGAAATTTGTGACAGGGTTGTTGTCATGTATGCGGGACAAGTAGTGGAAGAGGGAACAACACGGGAGATTCTAAAGGATCCGCAACACCCTTATTCCCGGGGACTGATAAAGTCATTGCCAAAGATTCATGAACGGGAACAAAAGCTTTATTCCATACCAGGCGTTGTGCCTAAGCCTAAAATGGATAGGGTCGGCTGCAATTTTGCCCCGAGATGCGAATTTGCCTTTGACCGTTGTTTTAATGAAAATCCTCCCCTTTACCCTTTGGGAAATGATCGTCAAAGCAGATGCTTTTTAAATGACGATAAAGAAGGGAAGGTGGATAGGCATGCAAAAGCCGATATTGGAGGTTAACGGACTTAAGAAATACTTTGATATAAAAGGCGGCCCGCTGGGTAGAAAAGTTGGAGAAGTGAAAGCAGTGGATGATGTCTCCTTTACAGTAAGGGAAGGGGAAATACTGGGAATAGTCGGTGAATCGGGCTGTGGAAAATCAACGACGGGAAAATCCATATTGCGGCTGATCGAACCGACAGAGGGGGAAGTTCTTTTTGAAGATAAAGACATTACAAACGTCACTGGAGAAGAGATGCGTAAATTGCGAAAAGATATGCAGATCATTTTCCAGGATCCTTATGCTTCCCTTAATCCCAGGCATACGGTGGAAAAAATAGTCGGTGAGCCACTTTTGGTTCATGGTATGAAGTCTGCCAATCAGCGTAAAGAACGAGTGCAGGAATTATTGGAAGTGGTAGGTCTGAGTGCTTATCATGCTTCAAGATACCCGCATCAATTCAGTGGAGGGCAAAGACAGCGTATCGGAATTGCCAGGGCGCTTGCTAATAACCCGAAATTGATTATCTGTGATGAGCCGGTTTCTGCACTGGATGTGTCCATCCAATCGCAAATTCTTAATTTAATGGATGAGCTTCGGGAGCAATTTAATTTGACATATATTTTTATTGCTCATGATTTAAGCGTAGTGAAACATATCAGTGACCGAATCGGAGTAATGTACTTGGGGCGAATGGTAGAGCTGACGGAAAATGACAGGCTCTATGACGACCCGAAGCATCCGTATACGCAAGCATTGCTTTCTGCTGTACCACTTCCTGATCCGGATATAAAAAAAGAGAGAATCATACTGACAGGGGATGTTCCAAGCCCTGCCAACCCGCCATCCGGATGTGCATTTCATACGAGGTGTCCACATGCAATGGATATATGTAAAGAAGTTAGACCTGCATTTAAACCAGTGGAAGATAATCATTTTGTTGCATGTCATTTGTATGAATAGGCATTGCAATAAAATATTATTCTTATAAATTTGAATAAAAGGGGGAAATAGAATGAAGCTGAAATATTCGCTTCTTGTCGCCTTCATGCTTGCTTTTATGTTGGTATTGGCAGCGTGTACTGGTGATGGAGGACAAAATGGGGATGCGCCTGAAGAAGGTGAAGACCCGGGTACAGAGGAAGATACAGGAACAGAGGACGCAGATGAGGATGCCGATGAGGCGGCAGCAGAGGCTGCTGATGGAGAACAAGTATTAATTTTTGCCCGCGGTGGTGATTCCGAGAGCCTTGACCCGGCAAGTACAACAGACGGGGAGTCTTCCCGTATTACAAGGCAAGTGTATGAAAGTCTGCTGGAGTTTGATAAAGATTCCTTTGACATCCTTCCGGCTCTGGCCCATGACTGGGATGTAGCTGATGATGGGTTAAGCTATACATTCTACCTGGAAGAAGGCGTTACATTCCATGATGGAACAGATTTTAATGCCGAAGCTGTAAAAATTAACTTTGAGCGCTGGGCAGATCCTGACCATGAATTTGCCTTTGCAGATGATGGTTATGTTTACTCCATGTATAGTACCATGTTTGGCGGTTATCAGGGTGATGACAACCATGTTATTGAAGAAATAAATGTGGTGGATGATTATACCGTTGAATTTAATCTGAGTCAGCCATTAGGGTTCTTCCTGCAAAATATGGCCATGACCTATTTCCCGATTACTTCACCGGCAGCATTGGAGGAGTATGGACCGGAAATAAATGAAAACCCTGTCGGAACAGGCCCATTCAAGTTTGTCAGCTGGAGCAGGGATGATTCAATTGTACTGGAGAAATTTGAAGATTATCGGATAGATGGGCTGCCAAAGCTGGATCGGGTTGTATTTGAAGTTGTTCCGGACAATGCTGCCAGGTTGATTGCCCTCCGTTCCGGAGAGATTGACATTATGGATGGTTTAAATCCTGATGATGCAGCAGGTGTGGAAGAAGAGGAAGGTCTGGAACTTTACGAGCGTGCTGAAAACAATATTGGTTATGTAGGCTTTAATGTGGAAAAAGAGCCGTTTGATAATAAAGATTTAAGACACGCAGTCAGTCATGCAATTGATAAAGAAGCAATTGCGGACGCTTTATACGCAGGCTATGCTACACCTGCCAACGTTCCATTGCCACCGAGTTATATGGGATATAACGATCAGGTGGAAAGCTTTGCGTACGATCCGGACAGAGCAATGGAATTAATGGCGGAAGCAGGTTATGAAGACGGCCTGGAAATTGAACTATGGACCATGCCAGTAGCAAGACCGTATATGCCTGATCCGGAAACAGTTTCACAAATTATTCAGAACAACCTGGCTGATATTGGGATTACTGCCAATATCATCAGAGAAGAGTGGGCTCCATACCTCGAGAAAACAATGAATGGAGAACACCAATTGTATATGCTTGGATGGTCAGGAACAAATGGTGACCCCGATTATTTCCTGAGCAGCTTACTGCATGGAGATAATGTAGGAAGCAGTAACCGTGAATTTTATGCCAACGATGAAGTGGATGAATTATTGGATCAGGCCAAGTTATCCGTGGATCAGGACGACCGAGCTTCCTTTTATGAACAGGCACAGGAAATCATAGCAGATGATGCGCCAATGGTGCCACTGGTTCACTCCAGACCAGTGCTGGCAACGACAAGTGCTGTGCAAAATTATGTACCGCATCCATCCACAAGTGAATCTTTAGCTGAAGTAGAATTGGCAAATTAATAGAAAAAATGAAGGAGACTCTCCCGGAATAAAGGGTCATCTCCGCGCCTGAAAATCAGCTGGTAACAAAAGATATGTATATCTCTGGTTGTAAAGGGGCGGGGGAGACAGGTCTTTCAGGAGGAGTCTCCTTTCATTCCATCATGTCCATTGAACAAAATAATTTTTAAAAAGTCATTATTTTATTTTTTACTCCTTGTAAAAAGCTATATATATGAAAAGGTCAATAATGGAAGAAGAATTGGGGTGAACTGATGTTTTCCTATATTATCCGGCGTTTAATCATGCTCATTCCTGTGTTGGTGGGAATGACATTAATCACCTTTTCCATCGTTCATTTAATTCCCGGGAATCCGGCCCAGGTAATTCTTGGGGAAACCGCTAATCAAACGGCAATCGAAGACCTGGAAGAAAGCATGGGGCTAAATGAACCCTATGTCGTTCAATATGGAATTTATGTGAAAGATCTTCTGCAGGGAGATTTAGGAACCTCCCTCAGAACGAGAGCGGACATATCGACAGAAATTTGGCCATACATAGCAGCTACCTTTGAGTTAACCTTTTTCGCCATGATATTTGCTGTATTCATCGGTGTAAATGCAGGCATCATCAGTGCCTGGAAGCAAAATTCGTGGTTTGATTTTTTGGCCATGCTGTTTGCTTTAATTGGCGTATCCATGCCGGTTTTCTGGCTTGCTTTAATGGAACAGTGGATTTTTGCACAGGAGCTCGGGTGGTTTCCTGCCTACGGACGACAGGACAGCAGGGATCCAATCGCACCAATAACACATTTGTATGTCCTGGATTCCTTAATTCATTTGGATTTTGCAAGAACGGTAACAATATTAAAGCATTTAGTACTGCCAAGTATTGCCCTTGGCACTATCCCAATGGCTATTATTGCAAGAATGACAAGGTCCAGTATGCTTGAAGTTATGAAATCGGATTATATTCGTACTGTTCGGGCTAAAGGCTCAGGTCAATTTCTCGTCATTTATAAGCATGCATTAAAAAATGCCACTATTCCTGTGCTGACGGTAATCGGTTTGCAGACAGGAGTGCTTCTTGGCGGTGCCATTTTAACAGAGACGATCTTCAGTTGGCCGGGTATAGGAAGGTATGTATTTGAAGCAATAAGTTACCGTGATTATCCGGTGATTCAATCCGGGATCCTTGTCATTGCATTTATTTTTGTGATGATCAATCTGGTCGTTGACATTTTGTATAAAATTATTGATCCAAGGATTAATTACTAAAGGGGGGTGCTGTAATGAAACTGGATGAGAAAAAAAGAGTTGATACAGAACAGCAAATTGCCAACCCCGCAAAAGCAGGACAGCAGATTGATACGGAAGAAATAGCAGCGATGTCCCCGTGGAAAGACACTTTGAAACAATTGAGAAAAAACCGCTTTGCCATGGTTGGAATAATCATTATCCTTTTCTTCATCGTTTTGGGATTAATTGCCCCTTTACTGACACCTTACACGTATGATGATCAAAATCTTGTAAATCGCCTCCATCCTCCTTCTAGTGAACATTGGATGGGAACGGATGATTTAGGCAGGGATATTTTTACGAGAATTGCGTATGGAGCAAGAGTATCCCTTCAAGTTGGTTTTTTTGCTGTTACCGGTGCCTTGATATTTGGAACTCTGCTTGGTATTATAGCTGGATATTTTGGCCGGTGGATTGATATGATTATTTCGAGGATATTTGATATATTGCTTGCTTTTCCAAGTATTTTACTCGCTATTGCGATTGTTGCGATCCTCGGACCATCGTTGGAAAATGCGTTAATTGCAATTGCCATTATTAATATCCCTATATTTGGGAGGCTTGTCAGGTCCAGAGTTATCAGCCTGAGGGAAGAAGAGTATATAATGGCTGCAAAAGCACAGGGGATGAAAAATGGGAGAATTATTTTTCATCATATTTTACCAAACAGTATTGCGCCAATTATTGTGCAATCCACGCTCGGATTTGGTACTGCTATCCTGGAGGCAGCAGCCCTCGGCTTTCTTGGACTTGGTGCACAGCCGCCAACACCTGAATGGGGACAAATGCTTGCAAGTTCTCGTGAATTTATCCAGCTGGCGCCATGGACACTGATTATGCCGGGTCTATCCATTATGCTGGTCGTACTTGGTTTTAACCTGATTGGTGATGGGCTGCGGGATGCACTGGACCCGAAGATGAAAAATTGATTTTGGGATTTTGTAAATAATGAGATGAAAATGAGGCGTCAACCAGCTTTCTTAAACTGGAAGCAGTTGACGCTATGATCCTTGTATTCATCTATAGGTATAAATGTTTTAAATACACTTGCACTGGTGTATGAGAGGTAGAAGTCCTTGGATGTTTTGTGGATCTTTTGTCTGGCATTATGTAATGTGACGAGTTTAATAAAAAACAGGTTTTTACAGGAATAACGTATATCTTCCATTATATCGTCAGCAGACTATTCATCCGCTCTATATACCTTGCCTTCAGAATATATATATCTACTGCTATCTTCCCCAACAATTGAATAGATTATTGAATCTTCCTCCAGCAAGGTGGCTTCATTATTTTTTAATTGGTAATCGGGATTATCTTCTTCTTCACTATTGATGACCGTAAAAGTGATTTCACCTAATACCTTGTCTCTATCCTGTTCTGTAATTGTTTCTGTTTTTTTCTCGTCAAAATGGTAATTAGTATCATTCACTTTTACAATATCAGCCCATTGAACAGATGAATGCATTTCATTTTCACCCATTTGATTTTGATTTTTCTCCAGTGGTGGGCCAGTCAATTCATTCGTACACCCTAACAACATAAACAAAAATAAGAAAGAAGGAATAAAAACAGTCTTATTCATAAAAATGCGCCTTTCTTTTGTAGTTTTAACTAAACTTTATTACATATATAATTAAACGTATTTAATAAAGCTGGGGAAAAGAAATCCTTACTTCAAAAACTGGCGGATATAAGCGGCTCGCTAAATATACTTCGCATTCCTGAGGCGGTTGTTGTTCCTCTTCGTGTTGAC
The DNA here is from genome assembly GCF_055379185.1 of Virgibacillus kimchii. Taxonomy (NCBI): domain Bacteria; kingdom Bacillati; phylum Bacillota; class Bacilli; order Caryophanales; family Bacillaceae; genus Virgibacillus; species Virgibacillus kimchii. The sequence goes on from NZ_AP043951.1 coordinate 72,524, forward strand.
ACGTCCCAGGGTCCCGGTGATGCCTTTCTCCCGGAATAGTCTACGTATGTTTCCAGGGCTGTCATATCTGACTGACTGTAGCATTTTTTTGTGAATCTTCATGATCACTCTTTTAAACCAACGACTCTGACAAACTAAAACTAAACTTTTTATAGAACCCTTTTTTTTCATAAAATTATGTTTGTATTTTTATTATATACATATATTTCAATAAAAGCAAGTATTATTCAGATAATTGTAAATATAATTTGTTTTGGGAATGATTAAGGTAAATTTTCATTCCTAATAAATTGTTGTAAAAACAAATGAAAAGATCCATCTAAATATGAGGTAGAAGGTGTGTTTATAAAAGTGGAAGATTAAATAAATCCAATTAAACCACACTTGCTGGGAAGTTGTGGTTTAATTAAGATGCTTTGAAATTCCATTTTTTAATTTACAGCCAATCATCACATTTCCAAGGTCACAATCATTTTCCCGGATTTTAAATCTCCCTGGTGCACCTTTGCCTGTTCTTCGGGAATGCCAAATTCCATTAAATGAATATAAGGGTCGACTGTGTCATCCGTGAAAAGTTCAACGATTTTATCTTTGAATGAGTCTGTGTCTTTTTCAGGGATGCCTGACCTTACTTTTACGTCAGTCTCTTCATCCAGTTCATTTATTTTCCTGCTGTTTGTAATTACTGCTATTTTCTTCTGATCATGTCCTTTTAGTTCCAGGTTCTCTACTTTCCGAATCGTCTCTTCCAATGAATCATAGACGCCAGCAATTTCTTTGGTCATCATCCTGCCTCCTTTTAGTGGATTGCTATTAAAAAATTACCCTTTTGTAATCGCTTATAAACAAGAGGGTGTTATTTTGCCGGATAATTTGATAATATTTTTAATAGATACATAAATCTGTTGAAAATGAGGTGCTGTCTGTGAAACTGGTAAGCTATAAACTGAAAGGAAAGCCGGGTTTATTGAGAATCGGGGCTGTAGTAAATAATAGCGTGATTGATATTCAGGAAGCATATCGCAAATATCTTGAAGCGGAGAACAAGCAGGATTTGGCTGATACTGTTGAATATGTACTGCCTTCCGATCCTGGGGTGTTTTTATCCACTGGATTTGATGCCGTTGAAAAAGCCCGGAAAGCGGTGAATGCCTTAAGGGAACAGGACTTGGAGGAGGTTGGCTTTGACCGTGAAATGGTGACATTGTCTGCACCCAATCCTTCCCCATCGAAAATCATTTGCATCGGCAAAAACTATTTGGATCATGCAAAGGAAATGGGCGGTGATGTGCCGGAATATCCGATGCTTTTTGCCAAGTATAATAATGCCATCATCGGTCCGGAGGATCATATTGAAAAGCCGGATGTAACAGAAAAGCTGGATTATGAAGTGGAACTGGCAGTCGTTATTGGTAAGAAAGCATCCAATGTAAATGAGGCGGAAGCGTTGAATCATGTTGCCGGATACACACTGGCGAATGATACTTCCGCCAGGGATCTGCAAAAAAGAACATCCCAATTTCTGCAGGGAAAAACGATGGATAACAGCACACCGATTGGCCCCTGGATAGTTACTGCGGATGAAGTAGGCGATCCTTCCAATTTGTCCATCCGCGCTCTGGTTAATGGGGAAGTAAGGCAATCATCCAATACAAGTAAGCTGATTTTTGATATACCGTACTTAATTTCCTTTATTTCCAGGCTGGTAACTTTAAAACCGGGAGATATTATTTTATCCGGCACGCCGGATGGTGTCGGAGCAGGGATGAAACCGCCTCGATTTTTAAATGACGGGGATACGGTTACATTGGAAATAGAAAAAATCGGGACGATGGAGAACAAAGTCGCAGAAAAATAGATGCATTCCTTGAAAAGCTCACTGTAGCGAGGTGAGCTTTTCAACTACCTTCATTCATTTGGATTCCTTTTTTTGCCAGCATATCTGCATGTTTATTTTGCTTTTCCGGGATCCATTTAAAGAAAGCATAAGGAAAGCTTTTTATATAGTCCTGAATAGTTTCAAGAAAAGGAAGAAATTGAGCGTTTTTTGTATAGTTCTTTTCAATTACCTCCACAGCGATTTTGGAGTCAGATCGTATTGATATGATTTCGCCGGGAAAGAATTCCTCACAAATCTCCAGTGCTTTAATGACAGCGAGAAATTCAGCTTCATGGTTGGATATCTTACCTAATGGAAAAGCATATTCATATTGTTGCTTTCCATCTTTTATATATATGCCCGCACCGCTCAAACCCGGATTACCGCGTGAAGCACCATCAGTATATACTTCAATCATGTTTTCCACACTCCCTTGACTATTCTTATTATAGAAATCTTAATTATAAATTCCAAACTAAATCAGCCTTTCAGACAAAAAATTGCCATCTAACCAAACGTGACAGCAACGTACGTCTATGGCAAAATAAATATAGAAGTTCTACACGGGCTCGTATGCTTGTCTATGAAAAGGTACAGGTAATCGGGTGTATTGATTTTACGGAAAGCCCGGAGTAATTACGGAGTGGATGTGATATGCATGCAAAAAGTAATATTTTATACAAAAGAAATTTGTTCGCTGTGTGATGATGCAAAAGCGCTATTGCTTATGTTCCAGCGGGAATATCCGTTTGAATTGGAAGAAAGGGATATATATACGAAAGATGAATGGCTGGAAAAGTATCAATTACTAATTCCTTATGTTCAAATAAATGATAGTGCCTTGAACTGTGAAGAACTAAATATAGACTCGTTGGAGCAGTTATTGAAAGATCATATTAAAAAGCAAACGTGAGGCGGAGAATTTTTCCGCTCCCTTTTTATTTTTTTGCTATTTTTAGCTGCGTACTATTTGTGTCTTTTCACGCCATTGGTTATAATTAGAAAAAAGGAATGATTTTTTTTGCGTTAATCGGGACATAATATGACCAGAGGGGACATTAAATGACCAACAAGAAGGAGTCGATATATGCGAAACCTGATTAATTTACAAAAAAAACTGCTCCCTGATTTGTTGGAAGTAATGGAAGAAAGGTATTCTGTTCTGCATGCTGTGCAGTTGCTCCAACCAATTGGCCGGCGTGCGCTCGCTGAAAATACCAATTTAACAGAACGGCATGTGCGCGCAGATATCGAATTTTTACAAAGACAGGGTTTTATCCAAATTACTACAAAAGGAATGTTTACGACAAAAGAGGGAGAAGCACTTTTGGAGCAGCTTCGTAGTTTTTTTGGGGAGATCATGGGATTAAGTGTTTTAGAAAATCAAATTCAGGAAAGATTAAATGTAGAACAAGTTATAGTTGTTGCAGGTAATAGTGATGAGTCGGAATGGGTAAAGCAGGAAATGGGAAAGGCTTGTGTTTCCTATTTAAATAAAAAGAAAACCAATGTCCGCACTGTTGCTGTAACAGGCGGTTCTACGATGGCTGCTGCAGCTGAGGTAATGAAACCATTACAGGAAAAGCCAACACCGGTTTTTGTACCTGCTAGGGGCGGGGTTGGTGAAAGAGCAGAAAATCAGGCAAATACCATTGCAGTGGAGATGGCAAAGAGAGCAAATGGGGATTATCGTTTGCTTTATGTGCCCGATCCGCTTAGTGAACCTGCTTATCAATCCATGATTAATGAAGCTTCCATTAACGAAACCCTGTCACTCATTAAAAGTGCAAGTGTTGTTCTCCACGGAATTGGGGACGCGCTCAAGATGGCAGAAAGAAGGAAAACCCCTGAACCTATTGTAGAAAGACTTAAAGAACAAGGAGCAGTCAGCGAAGCATTTGGTTATTATTTTGACGATAAAGGTCATATTGTGCACAAAGTAAGAACTATTGGGATGCAGTTGGAGGACCTGCATAAGGTGGAGGAAGTTATATCCATTGCAGGAGGAACATCAAAGGCCAAGGCTATTACATCTTATTTGAAAAAGGGTAAAAGCAGCCTGCTGATTACAGATGAGGCAGCTGCCGAAGAAATGTTAAAGAATGATACCCTTTAAATATGCATTAAAAAAACGATCATAGGAGGAATATAGATGACAGTTAAAGTTGGTATTAACGGATTTGGAAGAATTGGGCGTAACGTTTTTCGCCAAGCAATTGAGAATGAGGAAGTGGAGATTGTAGCAGTAAATGACTTAACAGATGCTGATATGCTGGCACATTTGCTGAAATTCGATTCAGTCCACGGCGTGTTGGATGAAGAAGTGGAAGCGAAAGATGGCGCCATTGTTGTTGGCGGAAAAGAGGTAAAGGTATTGTCTGAGCGGGATCCCGCTGATTTGAGCTGGGGAAAGCTTGGTGTAGAAGTCGTGATAGAATCAACTGGGCGCTTTGTAGACAGGGAGAGTTCGCAAAAGCATATTGATGCTGGCGCCAAAAAAGTAATTATATCTGCACCCGCTAAAAACGAAGATCTGACGATGGTACTTGGGGTGAATGACGATCAGTACGATGCAAGCAAGCATCATATTATATCAAACGCTTCATGTACAACGAACTGTTTAGCCACGTTTGCCAAAGTGGTTCATGATAATTTTGGCATTAAACGAGGGTTGATGACAACCATTCATTCCTATACCAATGATCAGCAAATCCTGGACTTGCCTCATAAAGATTACCGCCGGGCACGGGCTGCAGCACAAAATATCATTCCTACTACGACGGGAGCAGCAAAAGCGGTAGGAAAAGTGCTTCCGGAATTGGATGGGAAATTAAACGGCGGTGCAGTACGGGTCCCAACCCCGGACGGTTCACTGACTGATTTGGTAGTGGAACTGGAGAAAAACGTAACCGAAGAAGATATAAATCAAGCTTTTAAAGATGCTGCTGAAGGCGACTTGAAAGGAATCATGCAGTATAGTGAAGATCCTCTTGTGTCATCAGATATTGTCGGAAATCCGCATTCTTCCATTGTTGATGGTCTGTCCACCATGATCATGGAAGATAATATGGCTAAAATTGTTGCTTGGTATGACAATGAAATGGGATATTCCGCAAGATGTCTGGATTTGGCAACATTCATTAAAAAACAGGGATTATAATACGGGCAGTGTCTCTTTAGGGCTATAAATCTGTTCCGTAGTAAAATAATAACGGAGGAGGAGAGCATTCCTCCTCCGTTTGCTATATAATGGTACTGGCCGAGTAAAATCTTAATGGAGACAGAGGAATAAAATCTTTACGGTGGGACGAGGAACCGCAGTACCGGAGCCCCAAATCTTTACGGTGGGACGAGCATTCAGCGCAGTCTCTCCCCGTGCCCCACTTTGTTTGGGGCAGTAAACTTGTCCCTCTGTCCCGATTGGAGGTTAAACATGAACAAAAAAACAGTAAATGATCTGCAAGTGGAAGGGAAAAAAGTCTTTTGCCGGGTGGATTTTAATGTACCCCTGAAAGATGGTGAGATTACGGATGATACGCGCATAAAAGCGGCACTGCCAACGATCAGCCATTTAACAGAGCAGGGCGCAATTGTTATTTTGGCGAGTCATCTCGGCAGGCCGAAAGGGAATGTTGTTGAAGAATTACGAATGGATCCGGTTGCCAAAAGGCTAAGCGACCTACTTCAAAAAGATGTTGTAAAAACCGATTCCGTGTATGGAAGCGAAGTAAATGAAGCAATTTCCGGCTTGCAAAATGGGGATGTTTTACTTTTGGAAAATGTCCGTTTTGAAGCCGGGGAAGAAAAGAATGACACGGAATTGGCTCAGGCTTTTGCAGACATGGCTCACTTTTACGTCAATGATGCATTTGGCACTGCCCATCGTGCGCATGCCTCCACGGCAGGTGTTGCAGAAAAACTTCCTGCAGTTGCCGGCTATTTAATGGAAAAAGAAATCAATGTGCTGGGGAAAGCTTTGGAAAACCCTGAAAGGCCATTTTCAGCAATTATTGGCGGAGCGAAAGTGAAAGATAAAATTGATGTGATTGATCACTTGTTGGAAAAGGTGGATTATCTTATTGCCGGCGGCGGTCTTGCTTATACATTTTTGAAAGCCCAGGGGTATGAGATTGGAGAATCCTTGTTGGAAGAGGACAAAATAGAACTTGCAAGGGAATTTATGAAAAAAGCTGAAGAAAAAGGAGTCCACTTTGTATTACCGAAGGATACGGTGATAGCGGATACCTTTTCCGAAACAGCCAACACAAAAATCGTTCCGGTTGATCAAATTCCTGCTGATTGGCAAGGGTTGGATATCGGACCAAAATCAAGGGAGACATACAGCGAGATCGTGGCAAATTCCAAATTAATCATTTGGAACGGTCCCATGGGTGTTTTTGAAATGAATGCTTTTGCTGGCGGAACCCAGGCAGTTGCTGAAGCACTTTCCAAAACGGAAGGCTATACAATTATCGGTGGCGGTGATTCTGCAGCCGCAGTGGAAAAATTTGGGCTTGCAGACGCAATGGATCATGTTTCCACCGGTGGCGGCGCTTCCCTGGAATTTATGGAAGGGAAGGTTCTTCCGGGTGTGCAGGCATTAAATGAACGTGAATAATTCAGTTAAATAAATAGAAAGGGTGAAACAATGCGTAAAATAGTAATCGCAGGTAATTGGAAAATGAATAAAACATTGCAGGAAGCGAATGCATTTTTACAGGAAATCAGTGACAAGGTTCCTGGTAATGAACGGGTGGAATCCATCATTTGTTCCCCTTTTCCATTTTTGCCTTCCCTCGTGGAAAAAGCAAAAGGGACAAATGTAAAAATTGCTGCACAAACGATGCATGAAGCAGAAAACGGAGCCTATACCGGGGAAGTCAGTCCGGTCATGCTGAAAGATATCGGGGTGACCCATGTGATTCTGGGACATTCCGAGCGCAGGGAACATTTTGCCGAAACGGATGAATCCGTAAACCAAAAAGTACTTGCGGCTTTTTCCCATGATTTAACTCCTATTGTATGTGTCGGAGAAACCCTGGAGCAAAGGGAAGCAGATGAGGCAATGAATCACATTGAAAGCCAGGTAAAATCAGCATTAAAAGGTGTGCAGGAAGACCAGGTGAAAGAAACAATTATAGCTTATGAGCCGATTTGGGCTATTGGCACAGGCAAAACAGCGTCAAGTGAAGATGCAAATGAAGTATGTGCCCATATCCGACAAGTGGTGAAAGAACAATTTTCCGGTGAAACCGCAGAAAAAATCGTTATTCAGTATGGGGGAAGTGTAAAGCCCGCCAATATAGAAGAATTGCTGGGACAGCCGGATATTGATGGAGCATTGGTGGGCGGTGCCAGCCTGGAAGCGGAATCCTTTTTACAGCTTGTGGAGGCAGGTAAACAATGACAGACCATCCATTAGCAGCATTAATTATACTTGATGGGTTCGCTTTGCGGGATGAAGAGATGGGAAATGCTGTCAAGCAGGCAGACACGCCTAACTTTGACCGTTACTGGAACCGCTACCCCCATCAGCAGTTGAAGGCAAGCGGAGAAGCAGTAGGACTGCCGGAAGGCCAAATGGGAAACTCAGAAGTAGGGCATTTAAATATAGGTGCCGGCCGGATTGTATATCAAAGTTTAACAAGGGTAAACCTGTCCATTAAGGAAGGCGACTTTTTTGAGGTGGAAGCATTTTTAAAATCAGTGCACCATGCTAAAACCAATAATAAAGCCCTGCATTTGTTTGGTCTTCTTTCCGATGGTGGTGTTCACAGTCATATTAACCATTTGTTTGCCTTGCTGGAACTCGCTAAGGACAAAGAGCTGGATAACGTGTATGTACATGCATTTCTGGATGGACGGGATGTCGGTCCGCAAACTGCTGGAGAGTACATCAAACAAACGGAAGATAAAATGAAAGAGCTCGGTGTTGGACAATTTGCCACTGTATCAGGCAGGTACTATTCGATGGACCGGGATAAACGGTGGGATCGTGTAAAAAAAGCGTATGATGCCATGGTAAACGGAAAAGGTCCGACCTACCGCAGTGCCATGGAAGTCGTTGACGATTCTTATAAAAATGAAATCTATGATGAATTTGTCATCCCGTCCGTCATTGTCGATGAAAACGGCGAGCCTGCAGGGAAAATACAGGATAATGACTCCATCATTTTTTATAATTTCCGTCCGGACCGCGCGATCCAAATTTCCCGTACTTTTGCCAATGCTGATTTTCGGGATTTTGACCGCGGAGATAATGTGCCAAAGGATCTGGACTTTGTCATGCTGACGGATTTCAGTGAAACAGTGGATGGATATGTTGCATATAAACCTGTAAACCTGGACAATACCGTTGGTGAAGTGCTTTCCCAGTACGGAGTGAACCAATTGAGGATTGCGGAGACAGAAAAATATCCACATGTTACCTTTTTTATGAGCGGGGGCCGGGAGAAAGAGTTCCCTGGTGAAAAACGGATTCTCATTGATTCGCCGAAAGTGCCTACGTATGATTTGAAGCCGGAAATGAGTGCTTACGAGGTAACAGATGCACTTTTAAAAGAGCTGGATGCAGGAGAGCATCAGGCGATTATATTAAACTTTGCCAACCCGGACATGGTAGGACATTCCGGTAAATTAAAGCCGACCGTTGAGGCGGTGGAAGCGGTTGATGAATGCTTGGGAAAAGTCGTGGATAAAATTACTGAATTGGGCGGATATGCTATTATTACAGCAGATCATGGCAATTCGGATGAAGTGGTGACACCGGATGGAAAACCGATGACTGCCCATACCACAAATCCAGTGCCGGTTATCGTAACCAAAGAAGGAATTGAGCTGCGTGAGGGTGGTATTTTAGCGGATCTGTCACCAACATTGCTTGATTTACTGCAGCTGGAAAAACCGGAAGAAATGACAGGAACTTCCCTGATAAAAAAAGATAAATAATATTTATTTGAGATTCAAGCAAAATAACTAATAAAGGAGAGATTTTAAATGCCATACATTACAGATGTTTATGCACGAGAAGTATTGGATTCCCGTGGAAATCCGACAGTGGAAGTGGAGATTTTTACAGAATCAGGCGCTTTTGGTGCAGCCTTGGTACCGAGTGGGGCATCGACCGGAGAACATGAAGCGGTGGAACTGCGGGATCAGGATAAAGACAGATACTTGGGCAAGGGAGTATTAAAAGCAGTACAGAATGTAAATGAGGTTATTGCTCCTGAACTCGTAGGTATTGATGTAACCCGACAAAATATCATTGACCATATTATGCTGGAGCTGGATGAAACAGAAAATAAAGGGAACATGGGCGCCAATGCCATACTGGGTGTATCTATGGCTGCGGCACATGCTGCTGCAAGCTACCTGGAAATTCCTTTATACAACTACCTTGGCGGATTTAATGCAAAAACCCTGCCGACACCAATGATGAACATTTTAAACGGAGGGGAACACGCAGATAATAATGTGGATATTCAGGAATTTATGATTATGCCGGTAGCTGCGCCAAATTTCCAGGAAGCGTTACGGACCGGAGCGGAAATTTTTCATTCCCTGAAAAAAGTGCTGAAGGATAAAGGCTACAATACTGCAGTCGGAGACGAAGGCGGATTTGCGCCGAACCTCTCATCAAATGAAGAAGCTCTGCAGACGATTGTGGAAGCAATCGAAGCAGCCGGTTATAAACCCGGGGAAGAAATTCAATTGGCCATGGATGTCGCTGCATCTGAAATATACGAAGACGGAAAATACAATTTGAAAGGGGAAGGTGTTGTCCGTAATTCCCGTGAGATGGTTGACTGGTATGCGGACATGGCAGATAAGTACCCAATTATCTCTATTGAGGATGGGCTGGACGAAAATGACTGGGAAGGCCATAAACTGTTGACAGACCGCCTTGGGACCAAAGTACAGCTGGTAGGCGACGACCTATTCGTAACGAATACAGCAAAACTTGCCCAGGGAATTGAGCAGGGGGTCGGCAATTCTATTCTGGTAAAGGTCAATCAGATCGGTACCCTGACAGAAACTTTCGAGGCTATTGAAATGGCCAAGCGTGCCGGCTACACCGCAGTCATCTCCCACCGTTCCGGGGAGACAGAGGATGCAACCATCGCCGACATTGCCGTTGCAGCCAATGCAGGTCAAATTAAAACAGGCGCCCCGTCCCGTACCGACCGTGTAGCAAAGTATAATCAATTGCTGCGTATTGAAGACGAACTGGCAGGCATGGGTGAATATGCCGGATTACATGCTTTTTATAATTTGAAGAAGTAATTTGAATAAAAAGAGAGGCAGCGGGTGCTGTCTCTTTTTTTATAGGATTCATGATAGATGGGAGCATCTATCGCAGGTGGGCTGGCTTTTTCTGCTCCCTGGTGTTCTGCCTGTAAACATACAGATTTTTACTTGCAGCATGTTTGAAAACTATTTAACATTAGTTAACGGGAGGTGGGAGAAATCGATATTTTAAACACAATAAAAGAGCGCCGTTCTATACATAAGTTTAAAAAAGAAGAAGTAGATACTGACATATTAAAAGAAATCTTCACTTATGGATCCTATGCACCGTCTCATTACATGAAGGAACCATGGAATATAAAAATATATCAGGAAAACGGAAAAAATGCGTTTGTTGATGCCATAATAAAAAGCTATCAGCGGATCGGTATGATCAAAAATAATCATGACCCAAAGACATTAAAAATGATTGACTCCATGACAGCTTTTCTATTGGCTATTCCACATCACGCTGTTATTTATTTTGAAAAAGAGGATGACCAGGTACGCTATGAAGAGGAATATTCTTCTGTCGCTGCCTTTATTCAAAATGCACAATTGGCAGCCTGGGAATATGGTGTAGGAATGCTATGGACGGTTACCCCTTATATGCATGATCCGCAGTTTGCGGTGGAGATTGGATTGGATCCTGAACGGTTTAAAATTGCTGCCGTCATGCAAATCGGATATCCGGAGCGGGTGCCAAGGGATAAAGGGAGAACCCCGATGGAAGAGAAAATGGAATTTATTCGGGGATAGTTTTGGCGTGGTTGAAATAAATAGATGTTCTCAGACCGCGCTCTTTATTTATAATTATTTGGACATGCGACCGGAGGGTGAGATTTATTAAATAATAATATGTGCAATTATTTTAATTTTTTAGTATACTAAGGTTATCTTTATATTAAAGAAAGGAATTGTAATATGCTACTAAAACCCCGTACGAAAACCTCTGAACTGCTCATCCTGGAATACCTCAACACGAGAATGACCCTATCCTCAAAGGACAAGCAGCATTATACAAACCTGGCAAAAGGCTATGAAGGAGAAAAGAAATTTGATTCTTGGACGGAAAAACTTCAATGTGACTGCATCATACTAAATGGCTTATTACTGGAAGTGAACAACACCACGTTTCAAATTGATTCGCTCATCATCACAGCAGACAAAACTTACTTTCATGAAGTCAAGAATTTTGAGGGAGACTACGTATATGACTCAAAAAAAGATGAATTCTTCAAAAAGCCACATTACAAAGTTGTTAATCCATTACATCAGATGGAAAGAGGTCAAACGCTGTTGAATCAATTGCTTTTTAAGAATGGATTCAATATTCCTATTGAAGCTGCTGTGGTTTTTATCCACGAAACATTTACTCTATACCAAGCCCCTCTTGAAAAGCCATTTATTTATCCAAACCAAATGAAAAGATACTTTAATCAGCTGCAGTCTAAATCTTTAAAGTTAGGAAAGCACCACCATCTATTGGCTGGTAGGTTAATGTCACTTCATATTACTGATTCTCGTTTTATGTATACCCCATCCTATAGTTTTGAACAGCTTCGTAAAGGGATTACATGTAAGAATTGCAGGTCATTTTCTGTGTATATTAAAGGAGAGAAGTGTATATGTGAACAATGTGCATGTGAGGAGATGATTTCGAATGCTATCATACGGTCTGTGAGAGAATTTCAGCTGCTTTTTCCAGAAAAAAAGATTACTACAAACATTATTCGGGAATGGTGCCAGATTGTAAAGACAAACAGAACAATAATTAAGGTACTGGCTCAGCATTTAGAGGTAGTAGGTAAAAATCGTTGGGTTTATTATAAATAGTATTTACTCTGATACATGCCGGGTGTAAATGAAGCTTCAGCGTGTATTATAGACGCCCTTTCAGGTACATGCTAGTTGTAAATGAAACTTCAGCGTGTATTATAGATGCCCTCTCAGGTGCATGCTATTTGTAAATGAAGCTTCAGCGTGTATTATAGACGCTCTCTCAGGTACATGCCGGGTGTAAATGAAGCTTCAGCGTGTATTATAGACGCCCTTTCAAGTACATGCTAGTTGTTAAATGAAACTTCAGCGTGTATTATAGATGCCCTCTCAGGTGCATGCTAGTTGTAAATGAAGCTTCAGCGTGTATTATAGACGCTCTCTCAGGTACATGCCGGGTGTAAATGAAGCTTCAGCGTGTATTATAGACGCCCTCTCAGGTACATGCCAGGAGTAAATGAAGCGCAACCGTGTAGTATAGCGCCCCCCTCTACTGCATGCCTCTATCAAGCTAAGCGTGTCCGTGCATCACATGCACTCTCTCAAGTACATGCTAGTTGTAAATGAAACTTCAGCGTGTATTATAGATGCCCTCTCAGGTGCATGCTAGTTGTAAATGAAGCTTCAGCGTGTATTATAGACGCTCTCTCAGGTACATGCCGGGTGTAAATGAAGCTTCAGCGTGTATTATAGACGCCCTTTCAGGTACATGCCAGGAGTAAACGAAGCGCAACCGTGTAGTATAGCGCCCCTCTCTACTGCATGCCTCTATCAAGCTAAGCGTGTCCGTGCATCACATGCGCCCTCTCAGGTACATGCCAGGAGAAGAATAAGCTTAACCATGTAGTATAGACGTCCTCTCAAGTACATGCTTGGAGAAAATAAATCCCAACGTGTACCATAAGCGCCACCACAGCTACATATCTGGAGAAAAATCAACCCAGCCATGTATCATAGCCGTCTCCTCTACAACAAGCTTGATGCATTTTATGCTCAACCATGCGTCAGAGAATCTTATTCAGGATTTAATCGGATGTTTTTTCTGGATGTCATTCGTTCATTTGGGATCCGTGCTTCAGCATCGGCTACCCACCAAACAAATAGAGCGCCTGAACCTCCACGGTTTCAGGCGCTCCCTTTCATTACTGCGTTAAATCCTTGACAAAATTCACAACTTCATCTGCTGTTCCCATTGTCAGGATGTCATTTTTGCGGGCTGCCAAATCCTTTTTGGACAGATCGCGGATTTGCGTTCTTGCCGGCAGTATGGATGTTGCACTCATGCTGAATTCATCCAGTCCCAGGCCGAGCAATATTGGAATGGCGATGGAGTCACCGGCCATTTCACCGCACATGCCAACCCATTTTTCTTCTGCGTGAGCAGCTTCAATTACATGGTTTATTAAATTTAAAATTGCCGGGTGGTATGGCTGATACAAGTAGGATACCTGTTCATTCATTCGGTCTGCAGCCATCGTATATTGAATTAAGTCATTCGTACCAATACTGAAGAAATCAACTTCCTTGGCAAATTGCTTGGCAATTACTGCCGTGGATGGGATTTCCACCATAATACCAACTTCAATTTCATCGGATACATCAATGCCGTCTTTCTTTAAGGCATCTTTTTCTTCCATAAGGATTGCTTTGGCCTGTCGGAATTCTTCCAGCGTGGCAACCATCGGGAACATAATTTTCAGGTTTCCATAAACACTTGCCCGCAGCAGGGCGCGCAGCTGTGGCCTGAACACATTTTCATTTTCCAGGCAAAAGCGAATGGCACGGAATCCTAAAAATGGATTCAGCTCCTTAGGCAAATCCAAATAATTTAATTCTTTATCCCCGCCAATATCCAGTGTACGGACAACTACCGGTTTGCCATCCATTTGTTCCAACACCGATTTATAGGCATTAAACTGTTCATCCTCTGTCGGAAGTTCATTTTTCCCCATATATAAAAATTCTGTCCGGTAAAGTCCTATACCTTCTCCACCGTTATTTAATACACCGGAAACATCTTCAGGTGTACCGATATTGGCTGCAAGCTCCACCTGTTCCCCGTCCTTGGAAAAAGTAGGCTCATCCTTTAATTTTGCCCATTCTTCTTTTTGTTTTTCGTGCATTTCCTGCTTCTCTCTGTACGAATTTAATTCATCCTCGGACGGGTTAATGATCACTTCCCCTTCATTACCATCGACAATAAGGACATCATCCGGCTGCACAGCCACGGTTATTTCTTTCGTGCCGACAACTGCAGGTATTTCAAGAGAGCGAGCCATGATAGCAGAGTGGGAAGTACGTCCACCGATATCTGTTGCAAACCCTTTTACAAAATCACGGTTTAATTGGGCTGTATCAGACGGGGTTAAATCATTCGCAATCACGATTACCTCTTCATCAATTAAAGCCGGATCAGGAAAGGTGACGCCAAGCAAGTGTGCCATTACCCGCTTTGTTACATCCTGAATGTCTGCGGCACGTTCGCGCATATATTCATTATCCATATCTTTAAACATATTGATAAACATATCAGCGACTTCCTGAAGAGCAGCTTCGGCCATCGCCTGATCTGTTTTAATTTTTTCTTTCATTGGATCGATTAATTCCGGGTCACTTAACACAAGTAAATGGGCAGAAAAAATTTCAGCCTGTTCTTCTCCAATGTTTTCCTTTGTATTTTCCCTGATTTTTTCCAGTTCCTGTTTGGAAATATCGAGGGCCTTATTTAATCTTTCTATTTCTTCATCAGGGTGATTAATTTCCTTTTCATCAAAAGATAGATCCGGTGCTTGCAGGCGGTATGCCTTTGCAATTGCTATACCGGAAGAAGCTCCGATTCCTGTTATCTGTGTCATTGCTACCAACCTTTCTGGGAAATTCCTTCTATTCCATTTTAAACTTTGGGGCTCTATGTGACAACTAATTCATGTGTTCGCTTATCCATTTATAAACAGCTGCATAAACGTCCGAATTATTGATTTCATTTAAAAGTTCGTGCCTTTTACCGGGAAACAGCATAGTGGTTATGTCTTGCAGCCCGGCTTCATGATAAAGTGCTGCAGCTTTCCAGACGCCCTTCGCATAATCACCTACCGGATCCTCCTCTCCGCTAATAAATAATAAAGGTAAATCCGCCCGAATAGATTTGTTTAATTTTACGGATTGAATCCATTTTATTCCTATCATCAAATCGCGAAAGAAACGGGCAGTCGGTACAAAACCTGTAAGCGGGTCTTCTATATAGTGACGAACTGTTTTTTCATTCCTTGACAGCCAGTCAAATGCAGTTCTATTTCTGTTGATTCTTTTATTATAGTTGGCAAAAACAAGGGAATTCATTAAAGTTGATTCTTCTTTAGGCGGAAGTGTCTCTGCAAGTTGCCGGGCGAGAAACAGTTTCCACTCTGGTGTATAACCCGTTCCTGATAGTATGGCAGCTTTTACTGATTCACTGTATGACTGTAGATAGAGCCGGATCAGAAAGGATCCCATACTGTGTCCAAACAGAAATATCGGTACTTTTGGGTGTTCCCTCTGGATGAACTTTGTAATCACAAATAGATCCTCGGCAGTACGATCAAAACCGTCCTCATCTGCAAAGTAACCCATTACACCCTGTTTTTGGCCAGTTTGTCCATGACCGCGATGGTCATTCCCATACACGAATATACCAAGCTTCGTTAAATAATCGGCAAAATCGTGATACCGTTCAATATGTTCAATCATACCATGGGCAATCTGGACAATTGCATTTGGCTGCCTGTTTGCTGTATACCATTTCTTCACATAGACTTCCACCTCATCATCCATTGTCATCCAAAATGATTTTTGCATATGACTATCCTTTCCTTTATTATATTTTTTACTAATTATGAGTGTAATTTATTCATCCGTCTACTCTCAGCTCTAGTAAAAAAGACTCTATTTAGAAAAAGCGCTTGATATGGAAATCATATCTATGCTAAAGTAATATATAGGCAATTGTCGGTTAAAGAGGGGGTAGCAGGAAAGATGACTGGGATTATTAATGTGTTATTGGTTGTTGTTGGTATTATTATGATCGTTCTTATTTTATTGCAGCCTGGGAAAAGTGCCGGGTTATCCGGAGCTATTTCAGGCGGTGCGGAACAATTATTTGGGAAGCAAAAGGCAAGAGGGGTGGAATACATTCTGCATCGCAGCACGATTGGTGCCGCAGTAATATTCTTTCTTTTGGCTTTTGTAAGTGCGTATTTCCTATAAAAATAATTGACTCTTATCACAAATGTGGTAGGAGTCTTTTTAATTTTGCAATAAGGAATCTGTAGATAAGATGGGTTGAAGCATATTTTTTGATGAATGGACAGAAAACGCTCTCTCATTTTTCAGCAGAATTGATTAAATTACATAATGCATCAAGTGAGTTATTCTTAAGAAATAAGGGTAAAATAGGATGTAGAGAAAGAAAAAGGAGCAGTGAAGTCAATGAAAGTAAAAAAACCGGCACCGTTTACGTTTGAAGCAGGACCGCGTGCGGTATTACTATTACATGGGTATACAGGGAATTCGGCAGATGTAAGAATGCTTGGCAGATACTTGGAGAAAAAAGGGTACACGTCCCACGCCCCCATTTACAGGGGACATGATCAACCTCCTGAAGTCCTGATGAAAGCGACACCGGAAGAATGGTGGGAAGATGTACTGGAGGCTTATCATCACCTGGAAGAACTTGGGTATAAAGAAATTGCCGTAGCTGGTCTATCGCTCGGTGGGGTACTTGGATTAAAACTCGCTTATTCCAAAAAAATTAAAGCGGTAATTCCCATGTGTTCTCCCATGTTTTTTGATAATCAGACCCAGTTAACGAAAGGTTTTCAGTTATATGCAAAAGAATATAAACAACTGGAAGGAAAAGAGAAAGAAACAATTGAAAAAGAAGTGGAGGAACTGATGGAAAGTTCCGAGTCCGGCTTTTCCCGGCTCGGCAGCTTTATAAAAAGCGTAAAAAGCGAAATAGATACGATCTATACACCGACAATGGTCGTTCAGGCAAGAAAAGATGAAATAATTAATACGGAGAGCGCCAATTATATATATGATCATGTGGAGACAGACCATAAGAAGATTCAGTGGTACGAGAATGCCGGCCATGTCATTACATTGAGCAAGGAAAAAGATCAGCTTCATGAGGATATTTACGAATTTCTGGAAGGACTTGATTGGGAAGAATAAAGGATAACTCCATCAATGATTTATAGGGAAAATGATTATATTCAATTGAAAAGGCAAATAATAGGTAAAGAAAGAAGGTGAGCAATATGAAAGATAGAATACAAGCATATTTTAAAGAAAGTGGAACGAAACCACTTGCGGTTCATGAACTGGAAGAAGTTTTTGAGATTGAGGAAGCGGTGGACTTTAAGGAATTGGTAAAGGCATTAAACGAGCTGGAGGATGAAGGGGAACTGGTTCGTACAAGAAAAAACCGCTTTGGTCTGCCTGAAAAGATGAACCTTATTCGCGGTAAAATTCAAATGCATGCAAAAGGCTTTGCATTTTTAATTCCGGACGATGATGAACTCTCCGATATTTATATTCACCATTCAGACCTTGGGTCGGCAATGAATAATGATACCGTGCTTGTCCGCCCGGAATCAAAAGAACAAAAGGATGCACGGGCGGAAGGTAAAGTATTACGGATTTTGGAGAGAGCAAGTACAGATATTGTTGGTACATTTGAAGATAATAGATCATTTGGTTTTGTAATAGCTGACGATAAGCGGATTCCTAATGACATTTTTATTCCAAAGGGAAGCACAAATGGTGCTGTGGATGGCCATAAAGTGATCGTCCGTATAACGGAGTATCCGGAAGGGAGAAAAAGTGCGGAAGGAGAAATCATTGAAATACTGGGACATAAAAATGACCCTGGCATTGATATCATATCCATTATTCATAAGCATGGGATTACGGTGGATTTCCCGGATGAAGTTCTTCAGCAGGCAGCGGAAACCCCGGAGGAAATTTCAGAAGATGAAATCAAGGGGAGACGCGATCTGAGAGATGAGTTAATCGTAACCATAGACGGGGAAGATGCAAAGGATTTGGATGATGCTATATCCGTCAAAAAATTGGATAATGGTAATTTCCGGCTTGGAGTGTATATTGCTGATGTCAGTTATTACGTAAAGGAAGGAACACCGATTGATGAGGAAGCATTTGAAAGAGGGACGAGTGTGTATCTAGTGGACCGTGTTATTCCAATGATTCCGCATCGTTTGTCAAACGGTATTTGTTCCTTGAACCCGCAGGTGGACAGGCTGACGCTGGGGTGTGAAATGGAAATTACGTCAAGCGGTGAAATCGTGGGTCATGAAATTTTTCAAAGCGTAATTCGTTCCAAGGAGCGTATGACTTATACGGATCTAAATAAAATTCTAGTCGATCAAGACGAAGAAACAAGGGAAAAATATAAAGAATTAGTACCTTTATTTGAACATATGGAAGAACTGGCTGCTGTTTTAAACAAAAAACGAATGGGCCGTGGGGCAATTGATTTTGATTTTAAAGAAGCCCAGGTGCTTGTCAATGAAACTGGCGAGCCGACAGATGTAGTACTTCGTGAACGTTCTGTGGGAGAAAGACTGATTGAAGAATTTATGCTTGCGGCAAATGAAACGATTGCCGAGCATTTCCATTGGCTGGATGTTCCGTTTATTCACCGTATTCATGAAGATCCGGATGAGGGAAAGTTGAACACATTTTTTGAATTTCTCGCCGGTCTTGGCTATGTAGTAAAAGGTACGGGAAATGAGATTCATCCACAGGCACTGCAAAAAGTACTGGAGGAAGCAAAGGGTAAGCCTGAGGAGATGATTATTTCCAAGCTGATGCTGCGTTCCATGAAACAGGCAAAATATGATCCACTAAGCATCGGTCACTTTGGGCTGGCAACAGATTTTTATACTCATTTTACTTCTCCGATACGGAGATATCCGGATCTAATTGTTCACCGGTTGATCCGCACCTATCTGCTAAATAAACAGATGGATGAAAAAACACAAAGCCGCTGGAAGGATGCAATGCCGGAGATCGCCCGTCATACATCGGAAAGAGAGCGGGCCGCAGTGGATGCGGAAAGGGAAACCGATGACTTGAAAAAGGCAGAATTTATGAAGGATAAAATTGGCGAAGAATTTACCGGTGTGATCAGTTCTGTAACAAACTTCGGCATGTTTGTTGAGCTTGAAAATACAATTGAAGGGCTCATACATGTGAGCTATATGACAGATGATTATTATCATTACGATGAGCGGAGCTATGCAATGATCGGAGAGCGTACAGCCAATGTGTATCGAATTGGTGATGAGGTTACTGTAAAGGTAGCTGATGTCAATACCGATGAGAGAACCGTCGATTTTGAACTCGTACAGGCCGAAAAGCCAAAAAGAAAAAAGACCATCAAAGCAAAAAAAGCAAAAAATCGCTGAGCCGACAGCCGCCTCAGCGATTTTTTAATTGCCCTTTAAAACATCAGCAATACGACTCCCGGTACATAATTCTTTGTAAATGTAAAACTTTATTGTTGACAGGTCATAATTTGTTGTATACAGTTCAAAATATAATTTGCGAGTTTCCAGGCAGGAAGTGCGAAACTTGTATTGACTTAAATCGAACCAACATTTTCCCCTTCCCCTGCAGGAAGAGGAACAAAATTTGGGGGATAATCAAGTTATTGCTGTATTTGCTGGACAGAAACTTAATTAATTTTCATGAAAAAGGAGCCTTCACGATTGTCTGAAGATATAATTTTAGCCTTTCTATTCACTCTTTTTGCCGGACTCGCCACAGGGATTGGAAGTCTACTTGCTTTTTTTACAAAAACGACAAACACAAAATTTTTATCTTTCGCTCTCGGATTTTCTGCAGGGGTAATGATTTACGTCTCCTTTATTGAGATTTTCCCAAAAGCGCAGGAGTCGCTTATTGTAGAGCTTGGGGCTGCGGGCGGCGTTTGGATGACTGTTGCAGCATTTTTTGCAGGCATTCTCCTGATTGCGTTCATTGACCGTTTTATTCCAAAGCATTCCAATCCGCATGAATTGAAAAAAATTGAAGACATGAAAAAACCTGGGTCGGCGATCGATGACCCGGAGTTATTAAGGATGGGTCTTTTTACTGCGCTTGCAATAACCTTGCATAACTTTCCTGAAGGGATTGCGACGTTTGTATCTACTTTGCAGGACCCGGCACTTGGGCTTGCCATCGCTATTGCTATCGCCATACATAATATTCCTGAAGGGATTGCTGTTTCCGTTCCGATTTACTATGCTACAGGGGACAAAAAGCGTGCGTTCCGTTTGTCATTACTATCGGGACTTGCCGAGCCGCTTGGAGCCGTAGTCGCCTTTTTGATCCTTATGCCATTCTTAAATGACCTGATGTTTGGTATTATTTTTGCCATGGTAGCCGGAATTATGGTATTCATTTCATTGGATGAGCTGCTCCCAGCTGCCAAGAAATATGATGAAGCACATCTCTCCATTTATGGGGTGATAAGTGGAATGGCGGTGATGGCGTTAAGCTTATTGTTATTAATGTAATTTCTGGGCGGTCCTGTTGGATTATACGCGAATATTTGATAAAATAATGTGGATGTATCAGTAGGAGGAAGGCTTATGCCAAAAGGACACGGAAAAGTAATTGCCCAAAACAGAAAAGCATCCCATGAATATTTTATAGAGGATACGTATGAAGCGGGTATTGTACTGAAAGGGACCGAGATTAAATCCATTCGGGCCGGTAGAGTGAGTATAAAAGATTCCCATGCGAGAATTGACCGCGGGGAAGCGAAGCTGATTAATCTGCATATCGCAGAGTATGAACAGGGAAACCGGTTTAACCATGACCCTACAAGAACACGAAAATTGCTTCTGCACCGGAAAGAAATTGATAAGCTGACCGGTTTGATTCAGCAGCAGGGTTATGCATTAATCCCTTTAAAAATTTATATAAAAAATGGGTTTGCCAAGGTGTTGCTTGGTCTCGGAAAAGGGAAAAAGAAATATGATAAGCGAGAGGACCTGAAACGGAAGCAAATGAAGCGGGATGCAGACAGAGCAATCAAGGAGCAAATGCGATAGTCTGCCCGGCGTATTGGTCCATACCATCGAACGTTTGTGCTGCGGGGCTTGAAATTTTTCGGATTTCTGTTATACTAAAGTATGTAAGATCTTGAAAGAAGCTCAATATAATCTTTGAGCGTTTCTCTTTTTACGGGGACGTTCTGGATTCGACAGGGATAGTTTGAGCTTTGGCTGCACGTCGAGGTTACGGCTCGTAAAACGTTATTCGCCTAAATATAACTGGCAAAACTAACAATCAACCAGCTTTAGCAGCTGCGTAAGCAGTACTAAAGCGATCCTTCCTGCGTTCGCCTGTGATGCAGATTGAAGGGTCTCAAATGAAGCAGGCTATACTATCATCCGCCGTCTGAGGATGGTAGTTGAAACCAATCGGACTAGCTGCCTTAAAGCCTGTTGGCAGGCTGACAGGACAGTGAATGATAATATGCCAACTAAGCGTGTAGATGCCTAAGTGGCGATATCTCTGGACGTGGGTTCGATTCCCACCGTCTCCACCAATACATATGTTGGTGGTTTTTTGTTTATGATAGAAGTAGTTACAAAACTAACAATGAAATACACAATTATCTTCTGCCATTTATACGGGGATCCTGAGACCTCTCTTGGAGTTGAGCACAATAGAAAGCGTATGGCTAATTAATTGTATTGCCAGCTTTAGTAATAAGGTCTTCATTGAATAAAGAAGAACTTTTATCTGACAAACTATATATATCTAATTACAGCTCAGCCCAAAGTACCTATTCATGTTCATGGCTATCTTCGTGGTCATGCTCATATTCACCATCCACCTTATACCATAAATATTCATAATGGTCCGTAGGCTCCCGCTTTGTCACGGTCCCATGTTCGTCTGTGTAAATTTCATATTCTCTATATACTTCCACGACATGTCCATCATCTTCCATCGTTTCTTCTAAAATCATTTCCACGGAAGTGAAGGCAGGAAGACCCTCTGCTGCAAATGATGTACTCGCTTCCTCTTCATCCTGGGCGAGATCATTCATTACATTGACACCTTCATAATCCTTCCAATTTTCCGTTGAGTCAAGAAAACCGGTAAATAGGATCAGCCCCAAAACAGAAAGTAAAGCTATACCTGTTCTCATTTCCTTATCTCTCCTTCCTTAATAGATACGTATGAACGAATAATTACAGGTAGTCCAATTTTTTCAGGAAAGTCAGAAAAAATTCCGATCTACCTTCATTACTTTAGAAGATTCATTTCTCAAAAAAGGAAGGAAACGGTTTTTTAAATACAAATGCCCCCATAAGGGAGCATTTGTTTCATGATTTTCTATTAATAGCCACCGTATCCACCGAAAGATGCACCAATAATGATCAGTAGAATAAACAGCACCACGATTAACGCGAAGCCGCCACCGGCACCAGCACCATAACCATAACTCATTATAGCATTCCTCCTTATTAAAGTATGAGAGTGGTACTCCCATTGATATCCTATGCAGGCGATCAGAATTTGTATAGACATCAGTGCAATATTTTGGGGTCATTCGCAATTTACCTTTATCCAATAGATAAAATGTGCTCCTCTTCATTTGGCTGTTCATGCTTTCTTGTTTTGATGGTCTTTTAATCTAAAGCCAAAGGAATTCCGAGTATGAATTCCTTTGGCTACATTTATGACGATTCTTAATAATAACCTATACTGTCAACGAAAGATGCACCAACAATAATCAGTAAAATAAACAGCACTACAAGTAATACAAAGTCTCCACCGCCACCATAACGACAGCCTATTACAGAATTCTTCCTTTAAAAGATAGGATAAAATAATGAGAGTGACACTCTCACTGTTATCTTATGCAGGGTTTTATCAAGTGTATAGACAATAGTTTTGCAGGAGGAAATAATGGGGAATTTGACTTTGATCCACAAGAAGCAGTAAAAGAATCAACAATACAGCACACCCTGTTTTCCCTATATCCCCCGGCGTGATTTTCTGTCCTTTTTGAAAATATAATTCACCTGTAAAACACCGGGAAGCCATTGCTTCATACATACGCTCGGCACGTTCTACCGATCTGGATAATAAAGCTGCTGTCAACTGCCCATAAACCTTGATTTTTTTAATTCCGATGCCTCCACGGAAAAATCTGGATTTGGCTGCTGTTTGCATTTTTTGGATATCATCGAGAAACAAAAAAACGTATCGATAGGAAAGGATCAGGACAGTGATTAATACAGCCGGGATTTTTAACCCGGCGAGACTATTCATGAACTGATCAAGTGACTGAGAGTCGAGAATAATGGTAATGATTGTCATCGACGTAAAAGCTTTCATTACGATCAAAAGAATAAACGTTGTGTTTTGGGTATGGAAAGAAAGATCGAAATTGAACAATAAAGGAATGGTCATTAACATGAGAAAAGGCGTAATAACCAAATATCTTTTGAACAATGTAACGAGAGAAATTCTCATAAATATCAGCCCAATAAAGGCAATGGCAAATGCAACAAATACAACCGATACATTGGTAAAACTGATCACGGTAAAAATATAGAACACGGCTGCAATTAATTTCGTCCGAGGTTCCCAGGATTTTGCCCATTTGGGTATTGCTGACAATGCATCTGGTTCCTGTTCAGTCATGTACCATTCACCTGCCTGTGAACTGTGATTATTTTTTTCTCATAATAAAAATAGTTACCGCCGCTCCAATTAATAAACCGGACAGAAGCATACCAACCAGTGAAAAAAGGGAAGATTCGTTTGTATCCACTTGTTCCTGCTCCGTATCTATGAGGAAAGTGGAAGTAAAGCTGTGTGTTTCATAATCTTCCCCATCCACTGTGCCACTTTCATCTAGTTCCAAATTTGCTTTAATGAGCCATTCACCCGATGAGCCGAAATCCAACTCAAATTGGCCGTCTTCATCTGATGTTGTTTCAAGCACTTCCCACTCCGGTCCATACGCACTAATAATGGCACTTTCAGTCAGTTCCCCGTTTAATAAAATGTTTCCGGTAAATGTACCGGTGGAAAAAGAATGTGTTTCAGTCTCAGGAACAATTTCCAACTCCATTTCCACTGTATCGTTACCGGAGGTCCCGGCACCACCAACATGATGCACAAGTTTTGCGGCTTGATCACTTAATTGGGTAACCCCGTCATCCGGTGTATATGTACTCGGTTCCCGTGTTGCCCAGAAGGTATATGTACCGTCCTCTGTGATGGATACATAAGACCTCGCCTGTACTCCGATAGCTTCCAAATCCAGTTGCTCTGTATTTTCATCTGGGTATTGAACGTAGAGTGCCAAATCTTCCACATCCGCCTGATCCACAAAATCCCTGATATGTCCCCAAATAACATCTACACGTAATTCTTTACTATCCGGAAATTCCTCCACTTGTATAAACAATTCATGAGCGGAGGTTTCTTTAGAAAATATAAACAAACTGAAAGTCAGCATAAGTCCTGTGAATAAGACTATTTTTTTCATTGTGATTTTTCACCATCCCCGGACTTTTTATTAGTACGCAATAAGAAAAAGGCGGCGATAAACAGTAATATGGAGAAACCAAATAATGCCCTGACCGAAAGAGGAACACTGTCAAGCAGAGAAGCTTCTTCTCCTGTGGTCGAAACAGCCCGGTGTCCCATACGATCATCGGCTACAACTCGATGAATTTCCCACTCCTTGTCATAGTTCAATATGCCGTCATCGTCTGTTTTTCTTTCAAACAAAACATCTCCATTTTCATCATAAGCTGTAACAAAGGCGTTTCCTGCTCCAGTGCCATCATCATAGCGAACGTGAATAAAACCCGCTTCATCATGTTCAATCAGCATTCTGTGGGCAGATGCAGTATGAGGGTGAAGGGAAGCTAGAATAACCAAGCTCGTGCAGAAAATGAATAAAAAATAAAGCTGCTTACTACCCATCTTTGTTGTTCACCGCCTCTTTATGAATATGACTATTTTTAAACAGGCTCGGTTTCATGGCATATAAATGTCTGACTGCAAATCCTGTCAGTACCCCTTCCAGTAAGGCTAGAGGGAAGTATGCGAGAAGTACGATGCGTATGACAGAAAAATCTCCCTCTGCATATCGTTGATCGGAAAATAACAATAATAAAACCAGTAATAGAACACCAGCCATCACAGCGAAAAAACCACCAATAAACCCTTTAAAAAATAAAGGGATTTTTTTGATGAAAGGAAGACCCCAATAAACAAGAAGAGCCGGAATCGACATTAACAGCGTATTTGCACCAAACGTGCTGATTCCTCCGTGTTGGAAAAGAATAGCTTGCAGGATGAGCCCAATTACAATGGCAAAAGGAGCACGTCGTCCCAACATTAATCCGAGAAAACCGCCCAGCAAAGGATGTACAGAGGTGGGGCCGACCGGAATGTTAATTAAGGATGCCACAAAAAAAGCACCCGATAAAAGGCTGATTTTTGGAATTTCTTCTTCCTTTGTTCCTCTCAAGGAGTAGGCGAGCACACCTATTGCGCCAGCAGTTGTTGCAACGGCAACAGATATACTTAAAACCCCGTCCGCTATGTGCATGGAATGCCCACCTCCTTACATCAAATTGCTGCATAATAAACTGTATTAAAATGACGGAGGAATTATGTATGAGTAGGATAAAGTTTGCCTTCCAAGAGTGGGAGGGGAGGAAGACCAAACGATTAAAAACCTCAGAAACAGACAGTTTTTGGGCGAATGAACAAAGCAAATGAAAATACCAGGAAAAATGCAAAACCTTCTTCACAAAAATAAAAAAACCGATGAAAATTTACATCGGTTTTTTCCTGTATCAACGATGCGGGTAATAAGCACCGTGCTCCTGCGTTAAATCCGTGTGCAAAAAGCCTTTTGGATGCGGATAATGATAATCCTGTGAAGGCCATTGTGTGATGGACAATTTGTGGTAGGGAACCTCCTGATCCGGAACATAAGCGCATACATTTCCACTTTCATAAGAAGGTTTCAGACCGTGTATATTCCTTCCATCCGGCTGGGAAGGAGTTTTAGACTGCCATTCTCTCATTTGATTTGGATTATACGGTACAGGCTGGTAGTAATAATTCCCCCAGTAGCCAGGGGTATAATAGTAGTTCATCCCTATTGCCTCCTTGCATATTTATCTCTCCGTATATTTGTATTCATCCACGTAAAATTGGTCAAAGGAATTAGGTGTTTTTTAAAGATCACCTCATGCACAGAATACGTTTGGAGGAATATAATAATTTTACAAAAGGCAAGACAGGATGGTGCTTATGATACCTACACACATTAATAATATTTTTGGTATTCGTATAAATAACGTTTCGAATAACGCAGCTATTTCTTATGGAAATGCAGCCCATAAAGGACATCAGGCGAATATGAAAATGAACTCAGGCTATACACAGCCCGGCGATGCCAACTTCAGTCCACTGCAATTTAACAATTCAAATATCTCCAATGATCCAGATGTAATTGATACACCGCAGGCACAAGTATGAAATGCGTGAATATCGGAGCAATAATAAACTTTTTTATTTTAAGGAATTGTGTTCTAAGGAGGGTTTTGAGTATGGCATCTTCCCATGTAAATAATGTTTTCGGCATTCGAGTGAACAGTATTGCAAATAATGGCTCGATTAACCTTGGAAGTGTATTGCATAAAGGACACCAGGCGAACGTAAAAATAAATGTTGGCTATTATCATAACGGGGATGCCAATCAAAGCCCGCTGAAATTTAGTAACCTGAACTATGCATTTGATCCCGATGTAATAGATCAGATGCAAAAGCAGGTTTAGTTTGATTGAAAGAATGATTAGAGAGTTTATATATGAAAGGCTGGCCACTTATGGATCTGAATATTTCAATTAGAAACATAAATGTAAATGCAATCAGTACATTAGGGTCATTAAATGTAGGTAAGGCTGTCTTTTTAAAGAACAGATCTTCATCTGTACAACTGCCAAAAGGATTTTTTGAAGAAGAAGAGTTTGAAGAAGAGGAAATGGAAGAAGCTGAAGCGGAAATGGAAAAAGCGAAAGAAGAAGTGGAAAAGATTCCGACGTCGCCTGTTTTTTATAGCGACTAGCATGTTTACCATGTATCATTTTAAAGTTATTATCATAGGTGGTGACAGAATTGAATCATCAATGGCGTTACTTTTACCCGAATTATTCTTATGGTCCATACCATGATCCCCAGTCATCTTTTAACCTACAACCAAAATATGAGAAAACTCCTGCATCTTACCCGGAAAAAATTCAATACAAGGAACATAAACCCAACATAAAATATGATTCCATTCTGAAAAACATAGAAAAACTAAATGAAAAGCTGGATCAATTGGAGGAGGAAAACAAAGCATTACAGGAAGAAGTGGAGAATATTAAACCACTTACCATTGAAAATATAAATTATAAAATACAGGACTTACATGTGCAGGATTTATCAGGCAACCTCATGGTTGGATTAACCGCATTAAGTGACGCAGAAGAATTAAAGAAGCTGCTTGAGGAAAATGATCCAATTACATTTAATGAGATGAATACCAATGAATTTGAAAATGCGATGATGCATAATGAAACGATGAATGATCAAGATGGAGAAGAATAAATTTTGTTAGATATGTAAATGGGCTTGTGTAATTAAAGAGAACAAGCCCATACTCCGGTTTAAATCAACCAAGTACACGCTTAATATATATATTTGTTTTCCTTTTCATTTAACCGATTAAAGAGAAAGCGGTAGGCTTCCTGTTCATTAACCGGAAGTTCATCCTTTTCCAGTCCAGGGACCATCTTGAAGGTTCTGGAAATAATAGGCATATGCAAATTGGCCTTTCTAATGTAATTCTCATTGACCAAAAGACTTGTACCACCTGCTGCGAGAACTTTTCCGTCATGTATCAAAATAATCATATCAGCCCAGGAAGCAGCAAAATTGACATCATGTGTGGATAACAAAATGGTCTTGCCCATATAATTTAAACCCTGCAATAATCCGGCAACTTCGTCCTGACCGACAGGATCGAGAAATGCCATAGGCTCATCCAATATAACAATGTCCGGTCTCATGGCCAAAATTCCCGCTATGGCTACACGTTTTTTTTGTCCGTAGCTCAAATGATAAGGGGCTTTTCCTTTATATTCCAGCATCCCCACGTTACCTAAAGCTGCACTGCATACTTCTTCCACCTCATCTTCCGTCATATTCAAATTCCGCGGCCCAAATGCCACATCATCCCAAACCGTACTGGAAAATACCTGGTCATCAGGGTCCTGGAAAACCAGGCCTACCTGCCGGCGAATGGCAGGAGCCGTTTTTTTTGTGAGGGGAACGCCCATAATTTTCACGGTACCTTTATATGGAAGCTTTAATCCATTTAAATGATGCAGGAGGGTCGATTTTCCCGCACCATTAGCTCCCAATAGTGCCACTTTTTTTCCGGTTGGTATTGTCAGGGAAAAGTTTTTTAATACATCTGCGTTATCATTATCGTATCGATAGGTTACCTCTTTTAGTTCTATTGCGTTCAAAATACCTGCTCCTTTCAAAGAAAATCCCCCGGCATTTACAACGGGGGAGTGTTGTTGAAATCATAGGTCTATTATGTAGAGACTGGAGAAAATCGAATTATGATTACTATGAAAAAGTAATATTTTAAATTTCCATTGACGATTTTCTCCCCTTTCAACCTCCTAATTGTAAATAGAAGAAATGCATATACTGATTGATCTATCCAAAATGTTTACCCAATTTTCCTTCCTTTACCATATAACCAAGTACATCAGAGATCACCCTTAGCCCCAATAATGCCGTTTGGTCACTGACGTCATAAGGCGGGGATACTTCCACCAATTCCATTCCGCACACCCCTTCACTTGCAACCCTGCTAATAAACTGTAATCCTTCTCTCGGCAGAAAACCACCTGGTTCCGGCCAACCGGTTCCTGGAACAAAACCACTGTCAAAGGAATCGATATCCACACTTAAGTAAACCGCTTTAGCTCCACGCCAGGCCCTTTCCAAAGCAATGTCAGCAGCCCTGTAGATACCGAGCCGTTCAATATCTCCAATGGTCAGCACCGTTGTATTGAATTTACGTACATTTTCTGCAGCTTTCCTTGGTACCTGCCATCCGCCAATTCCCACTTGAACGAGATTTTCAGGTGGGGCATTCGGAATGTTGGTGGCATGGAACCATGGTGTAGTATGCATACGTTCATCCATATCTTTTTCTGCAGATCCAAATGACGATCCAAGTGAATAATGCCTACTTTTCCATCCACATGGTCTGCGATCGCCCGTAAACATGGATATCCAATAGAATGGTCACCGCCCAGCATTACCGGAAAGGTACCCTGAGAAAACACGTGGGAGACAGCCTTGTATATCTGGTCAAACGTCTTTTCAATATTGGCAATCGTAAATACATCCCCAACATCACACATTTTTAACGATTCTTTTAGATCTACACCAATTTCATAACTGTACGTATCATAAAGTTTTGAAATTTTTCTTAATGCTTCCGGGCCAAATCTTGTACCGGATCGGTAAGTGGTACCAATGTCAAAAGGTACACCAATGAAAGCTACATCATATTCGCCTACGTTTCGAACATCTTCCAGAAAGGGAGCTCTTAAAAAAGTGGGTATTCCGGCAAAAGGAGGTCTTGATTCTCTTGTAAATGTGGATATAGTACGGTCTCCGATGGAGGGTGCACCTTCCAGACCATATTTTAGGGAGCGTTGAATTTCTTTTTTGCTTTCCGTGTCAGGTATTTTGGCTTCTTTTTTCGCATGTTCTATTCCCAATAAATCTGTTGTCCGATCGCTTTCCAATGCTTTTTTCTGGCGAAAGCTCAACCCATGATTGTCAAAAAAACCCATACATACACCTCTTAGCTGTTATTCTCGTATTCCTTGCTTGATGGCAATCATTTCATTATATTCTATGATCATTTTATTTATGCCAAATAAAGCACTCTATAAAATATTGAATAATTTATTCTGTTTCCATATTCTTTATATCCAGCTTTTGTTTTGTATCCTTATTGCGGAAAAGCCGGTGCAAATGAACATATAAGTAACCATGCTTATAGGTGGCGTTAATTTTATCGTGACGGGCAGGGTAAGGCAATTTAACCTGCCTCTTCACAGGGCCTTGATATAATTCCAATTGAACCGGCCTGAACCCTTTATGATCTATGCTGATGGAGCCAACGATTTCAAGTGTCATATCATATACATCGACTTCCACGTCCTCCAAATTCAGTCCGGGAATTCTAAAAATACATAACAATTCATGATCGGATTCACAAATATTGACCTTTACACTTGAATAATTATTGTTGTTGGCTGCGCCGCCGGAAGAACCCGGGTTTTCCATATCATTCATATCAAAGTTCTCAAAACTGGAAAAGAAGTCTTCACCCAGGAAATTAGGCAGCTTATCTTTCCAGCCTTTGGGCCAATATTTATTCAAATAACCCCCTCCTTTCCCGCCTATACACTTATCATAATCACGATGCTTAAAAAAAGTGCTTGTACCCGATTGATTCATATGGGTATATGTCGGTTTATAAACTATAGCAAGTTTGCAGGAAGGAAGGGGATAAGCATGGAACAGAATCTGCAGGAGCTGGAAAAAAGAACAGCACAGTTGGAAAAGAAAGAAAGGGCTGTATACAATAAAATAAAAGAATTGGAAAGTGAATTGGATATACTGCTGAAAAAAGAAAAACCGGTATGCGGCAATTTTTCCTCGGAGAAAGCCAATCATCTTGCAGAAGTAAATGAAGAAATGTTCCGGCAGAATGTGCGGTTGCGGAGTACATTGAGCATTGTATTGCAGAAAATGAAGTCCCGACGCAGAAAACGTACTATAGAGCATTGCTGGCAGCTAAGGACGACAACTAAGGTAGGGGGTTTGAATCAAAGGGATTTTTGCATTGAATATATCTTCATATTCGTGATGAAGAT
The DNA here is from genome assembly GCF_055379185.1 of Virgibacillus kimchii. NCBI lineage: Bacteria > Bacillati > Bacillota > Bacilli > Caryophanales > Bacillaceae > Virgibacillus > Virgibacillus kimchii. The sequence goes on from NZ_AP043951.1 coordinate 103,553, forward strand.
CAGATAGTGAGAAGTTTAGCATTAAATTTATTTTCATAGTCGCAATGAAGATCAGATAGTGAGAAGTTTATTATAAAACGTATCTTCATAGGCTTGATGAAGATCAGGTTGTAAGTATTTTAGGATTAATATATCTTCATATTCGTGATGAAGATCAGATAGTGAGAAGTTTAGCATTAAATTTATTTTCATAGTCGCAATGAAGATCAGATAGTGAGAAGTTTATTATAAAACGTATCTTCATAGGCTTGATGAAGATCAGGTTGTAAGTATTTTAGGATTAATATATCTTCATAGTCGTGATGAAGATCAGATAGTGAGAAGTTTAGCATTAAATTTATTTTCATAGTCGCAATGAAGATCAGATAGTGAGAAGTTTATTATAAAACGTATCTTCATAGGCTTAATGAAGATCAGGTTGTAAGTATTTTTGCATTGAATATCATTAGCATTGCATAAAACCTAAAAATTAAAGTCAAGCAAAGATTTCATAAGTAACATTAATATGATGCAATATTCTGACTGCACCTCATTCCGAACAGTGAAAAAAAGTTAATACAGGAATAAGTGTAGTCCTTGTCAGATAATTTGAATTATATTAAAAAGTAATTAAAATAAAGGATCAAACGTTAAATCGTTTAAATGACTCACCTCCTCAAGTGCAAATTGACGCTCTATGAACTTAAATTCTCTCTCCCAACGATTTGCTCGCCGTCCTTTTGACGTGCGTTCAGGCTTTCTAAAGAGGGAACGAATGAATTTATCCAGTCCTTCAAATAAGTTGGTTTGCAACTTTCGGTGTACGTCTAATAATGATCCTTTATGATGTAAGTTTCGCTGCATTAAAAGTTCTAAACAGTATGTAATGAGCGCAATCCAGATTTGATTGTAAACGGCATTCTCGCTTTTTCCGTAGAATGTTTTCAGGTGTAAATGCTGTTTCATCCATTTGAAAAAGGTCTCTATTTTCCATCGGTAGCGATACAAGTCACCAATCTCATTAGCGGAAAGATGGAAGCAGTTTGTGATAATGATAACCGTATTACCTTCACTATCTTCTGTTTCAATTAACCTTAATGATCTAGTCATTTGGTTTTTTCCTTTTCCTAAGATAACTTTCTGGTCCTTAAATATGAGAGAGTCTGGATTTGCCTCATATTCTTGAAGTACTTTTACTTCAGCGTTCTTTTTCAACCGTGTAATAAAACGAACTTTTTCCATGCAAAGCTTATCAAATTGTTTGTAATCGTTGTAACCCCGATCAAATAGATAGACAGCATCAGGTACGATTTCAATAAGTTCATTCATCTGTGTTCGATCTGCATGCTTGGCTGGTGTAAGTACACCACTATCAGGCAATACCATGTCTTTTGTAACAACTACCTGAAGATGAAGCCGAACGCCGGCTTTTGTTTTACGGAATGTTGCCCATGGATATTGCGTCAGGGACATACTCATCGTTGTCGAATCAATGACATGAAGTCTTGAGATTTGTTGAGAAATAGGCTGCCCTTTCTGCCGAGCATGGATGTTAAAAACAAGATGGTGAAAGACCTTCTCAAAAACTTTTGGTGATAAAGCTCCCAGCTTCCTTGAAAGTTGAGAGGTGCTAATATCAAATCCCATATGGCGGTTTAATTTGTCATCATCTTTCACCTTTTGGGTAAGGTGCGCTAAACTATCAACCTCATTTATGTGGGCTATGATAAGCAACTGTAAAAATTTATGAGCTGTCAGTTTTTTAACGTACTTATCAAGATCGATCACATTGATTAATTTCGTAAAAGTTTGTTCGTTTATTATCTTTAATAATTCATTTATTGTTGTTTTTGTGTTATCCTTGTCCATGTGATGCTCCTTATAATTAGGGATTTGGACAAGAACTACTACCCTAATTATAAGGCTTTTTTTATGCAATTGTAAGTATTATTACCTATATTGGGAATATTTTTTACTAGATGTAATGCTTGACAAAATGGTTGATAAATTAATGCAATGCTAATGATTGAATATATCTTCATATTCGTGATGAAGATCAGGTAGTGAGCATTTTAGCATTAAATATATCTTCATAGTCGCAATGTAGTTCGGATTGGGGGTATTTTTAGATTAAATTTATTCTCATAGTCGCAATGAAGATCGCTTCGTAAGTTTTTTTCATTAAACATATCTTCATTAGCTATATGAACGACAATTCGCAATTTTTATTGCTCGAAACAGGTCTTGCTTTACCATTATGAAGGACATTTTAAGTGGACTTTACCTTCAGTTGAACCTTCATCTCCCATAAAAATTTCATGAAGCCTTTCACTCTCCGCGTCGTATAGGAAGTGATGTTAATTTGGGTGGTAAATTTAACAATCCTCCTTCAGATGAATTACAAACAAAATCTCACCTAAGAATGAAAACGTTAAAAACCTGTCATCACTATATGCAGAATCCCGCATACAGTGCTAAAATAATAATTAAAAGCAACGCTATGAGGAAGGAGTAATAAAAATGACTGCATATCCGGACATAAAAGAAACAAAATCCCTGATCGAAAAACTGGTTTCGATTCCCAGCCCCTCAGGATATACCGAAAAAGTGATCCAATTTACAGAGGAGTTTTTACAAGACCTGCAAGTGGAAACAAGACGAAATCGCAAGGGAGGTTTGATCGCCACACTTCCCGGCGAAAACAATAAAGAACAACGAATGCTTACTGCCCATGTGGACACGCTTGGTGCCATGGTAAAGGAGGTTAAATCCAACGGCAGGCTGCGTCTGGATTTGATTGGCGGTTTTAAATACAATGCCATAGAAGGGGAATATTGTGAAATACATACCTCAAATGGACAAGTGTTTACAGGCACGATTCTTATGCACCAAACATCTGTACATGTCTATAAAGATGCAGGAGAAGCGAAGCGCAATCAGGAAAATATGGAAGTTCGCATTGACGCGAGAGTCGAAAATGACGAAGATATAAAGAAACTGGGGATCCAAGTGGGGGATTTTGTATCTTTTGATCCACGTGTTCAAATGACGGACAATGGTTTTATCAAATCACGCCACCTGGACGATAAGGCGAGTGTAGCAATATTGCTGCAGCTGATCAAAAGAATAAAAGAAGAAGGTATTACACTGCCTTATACCACTCACTTTCTTATTTCCAATAATGAAGAAATCGGCTACGGGGGCAATTCCAATATTACGCCGGAAACGGTGGAATATATGGCAGTCGACATGGGCGCGATGGGGGATGGCCAATCCACAGATGAATATACGGTATCCATTTGTGTAAAGGATTCAAGCGGTCCGTATCACTATGGTTTGCGCAAGCATCTGACCGAACTGGCAGAAGAAAATAATATTGGCTATAAGCTGGATATTTACCCTTACTACGGTTCGGATGCATCTGCTGCAATCCGGGCAGGGCACGATATTATTCATGGATTGATCGGCCCTGGTATTGATTCCTCCCATGCCTATGAAAGAACACATGAAAACTCACTGGAGGAGACGGAAAAGTTATTATATCATTATGTAAAATCGTCACTTGTATCCTATTAAACTAAAATACGAACACACTTCGCTGAAAGTGTGTTCGTATTGTTATTACAACACATAAAAATATACAGAAAAAAAGTGAAATAAACTGCCGAACATAATAAATATATGAAATATCTCGTGGTAACCAAAATGCTTAAAGGTTAAAAAGTTAGGTTTTAACCAGTAAATAAGCGCTCCAATAGTATAAATGATCCCCCCGAGGACAAGGAAAGTCATTCCACCAACACCAATGATTGGTGCAAGTTCTGCACTGAAAAAAATAACGATCCAGCCCATTAGTACATATAATGCGGTGGACAGCCACCTCGGTGCATGAAACCAAACTAATTTAAAGATCACTCCCATTAAAGCAAGCAAGCCGATGATCGTAAATAAAATCCATCCTGTTGTTCCACTTAAACTGATTAAACAAAATGGCGCGTATGTGCCGGCGATCAACACAAAAATCATCGAATGATCAATTCTCCGCAAAAATGCAATCACCCTATCATCAGCCACCACCATGTGATAGGTCGCTGAAGCTGCATAGAGCAGTATCATGCTTACCCCAAAAATAATAACGGACATAATGGCAATAAAATCCCCAGTCACTGCAGTTGCCTTAATAACTAATGCCAAAAGTCCCACAAACGCTAAAATTGCCCCAAACAAATGAGTAAAACCATTCACTGGTTCCCGAATTGATATCGTCATATTACCAACCACCTTATGTAGTTTTTAAAACTATATGTTAATAATATAGGTATATTATTATGTAGTCAAGCTTTACCGCGTTATTTTTTTCTATTATAATTGGTAGTAAATGATAAGACTGGAGATTTTATAGATGAAAAATATTCATGATATGATAAAGGATATACATTTAGATACCCATTTATCCCTTGAAGAAATCCCCGATCTTGAACTTTATATGGATCAGGTTATTCAGTTATTTGAAAAGAAGTTTGCCGGAACAAAGCGCAATGAAGAAGAAAAAGTCCTGACGAAAACAATGATTAACAATTACGCAAAAGGAAAATTATTTTTTCCAATAGAAAATAAAAGGTATTCAAAGGAACATGTCATATTGATCAGTATGATTTATCAGATGAAAGGTTCTTTATCCATTCAGGATGTTAAACAGACATTGGCGCGCCTGAATGAAAAAGTTGTGGATGACTCTATTTCAGTAAAAGATCTATATAAAAAATATAATCATCTGCTGGAAGTAAATTATGATATTTTTGAAGAAACGATAGGAAGACATACTGAACAAACAAAAGAAGCAGTTCAGCAACTGGGGGATGATGAAGCAGATTATCTTGAACAATTATTATTAATAGCATCTTTTACAATGATGAGTAATTTTTACCGGAAAGCTGCAGAGAAACTGGTCGATCATGTACAGGAAAATGAAGCAAAAAATGAAGACAAAGAGGTGGAAGAATGAAATTAAGTATCCTTGATCAGGCACCCGTATCTTCCGGAAGCACTGCACAGCAAGCATTAACCGCCACCTTGGAACTGGCACAATCAGCTGACCGTTTGGGTTATACGAGATACTGGGTGGCAGAGCACCACGATCTTCCAGGCTTGGCAAGTCCGGCACCGGATGTGCTGCTTGGTATGATTGGGTTAAGGACGGAACAGATCCGCATAGGAGCAGGTGCTGTTCTTTTGCCACATTACAAGCCTTTTAATATAGCAGAAAGATATCATATGCTGGCTACCCTAAATCCCGGGAGAATCGATCTTGGTATTGGCAGGGCGCCGGGCGGATCGGCAGAGGTAACCATGGCGTTATCTGATAATTTTCTTGAAAATGTCCGGAAGATGCCGGATAAACTGGATGATTTGCTGGCATTTTTAAATGGTTCTTTTCCGGACGGTCATTTATTTTCCAAAATAAAAGCAAGACCTGTGCCGAATGTACCCCCAGTTCCATGGCTGTTGGGAACGAGTGGAAAAAGCGGCAAACTAGCGGTCGAAAAAGGAATGAACTATGCTTTCGGCCATTTTATGTCAGGGGAAAACGGACCTGAAATAGTGGAAGATTACTACAAAAGTGGCGGTTCCCGGGCACTCATTGCCGTAACTGCTGTCTGCGCTGAAACAACGGAGGAAGCGGAAGAGTGCGCGTTAAGTGATTTGGTTTGGAAGCTGCAGCAGGAAAAAGGTAAAGGAAAATCCGGGGTACCCACGGTGGAAGAAGCAAAAGCATATGAACTTTCCAATGAAGAGAAAAACAAATTGGAAAAAATGAAAAACAATATGATCATTGGCAACCCGCAAGAGGTAAAAGAGCAACTGGAAAAGCTCCAGGTGCAATATGGTACGGATGAATTTATGATAGTGACCATTACCCACAGTTATGATGTCAGAAGGAAATCATACGAACTCATAGCAGAAGCATGCGGCTTGTAGAAGAAATATGCGCCGAACGTGGAAACGTTCGGCCAAAAGAATATCGCTCGCCCCGCAAGGAATTTCGCTCGACTCCCATAAATCCCCTCGTTCCAAGCCGCATACCCAAACCCATAAACACTCTATACCACAAGTCCAATGATAAATAAGCCTTCAGACCTATCCCAAAATATATCCCGGGTTCATTACCAAAGAGCCTCCTCACCGGTATGATAGAGACAGATAAGAGGAAGGAGGCGCTAACAAATGAAGAAGTTTTTATTATTTCTTGGCGGACTGGTTGCCCTGCTCATTTTTCTGGCCAACCTGGGACCGATGGTTTTGCTCGGATTAAGCATTTGGCTGCTCTATATCATCTTTAAAAAATTCCTTCAAAGTGATTCGCCAGCAGGGAAAATAGGATGGATCATTTTAGGACTCATCATTTTAAGCATTACTTTTTCAAACATATATGCAGTAATTGGCGTGGCAGCAGCTTATGCATTATATCTCATCTATAAAAGCTGGAACAAAGAAAGCGATGATCCCGATGTCAAGGTGCTGGATGATGGGGATCCATTTACAAATTTTGAACGTGAGTGGGCAGATTTAAAAAAATAAAATAAGGAGAGATTTACTATGACAAATATCTTTACACGTATGAAGGATTCTATTTCGTCAGATCTTCATGATTTAATGGACAAGAAGGAGCAGAATAACCCGGTGGCAGCGTTGAATCATTATTTACGCAAAAGTGAGCAGGAAAAGGAAAGAGTACGAAAGCTGGTGGACAGGCAATATAAGTTAAAGGACGAATTCACCAGGGAATACCATAAAGCCCAGGATCTCGCGGACAAGCGGGGAAAACAGGCGGAAATTGCTCGTAAAGCCGGGGAAGAAGAAATGTATCAATTTGCTTTAAAAGAGCAGCAGGAATACCAAAACCGGGCAGATCGAATGAAGGCATCCAGAAGTGAAGCTTTGGAACAGCTGGAATTACTGGAACAAAAATATGAAGAGATGAAGCATAAACTGAAAGATATGCATCTTAGGCGAATGGAATTAATGGGAAGGGAAAATATTGCAAAAGCAACCCATCAGATTAATCGTGTCGTCGATAAAGTAAGTGATGCATCTTTTTCAAAATTTGAAGAGATCGAACAGTACATCGAAGGATTGGAATATAAGGTCAACAGTGACTATTACAAAAGCACATTTGACAGTAAAATTGCCAAGCTTGAAAGGGAAATGAAAGAGCAGGAAAGAGCAAATTAAATTTTCCGCTAAAGCTTTTTCGGAAAATCTGCTATACTAAAACAGGCGCGACTGCTCTCGCGTCTGTTTTACATAGAAAGGAGGATCACTGCCATGTTTAAACATCTACAAACAGATACATTCAATTGGATATTAATCATCGGGGTGGTCCTCTTCATTTTGGAGCTTGCATTTTTTCATGGCGGCATGATCGCATCAGCTTTATTTTCTGCTGTATTGATTTATGTTGGCTGGAAGAACTTTAATCAATTATGGGGAAAAATCCTGTTTTGGCTCGGTGTTGTAGCTGCCATCTTCTCTATATTAAATATGCTGGCCGTCCGTTTTCTTATTTTAGCGGCCATTGTATTATTTTTTGTTAATTATTCCAAGTCGAAACAGGAAGCTGAAAGGATTTATCCCCAGCTATCCAGTGAACAGGAAATAATCACAGATCCAATTATCGAGACAGAACCATTATTTGATCATAAGATCTTTGGAGATCAAACAACGGATGATACAGTTTACGAATGGCGGGACATTAATATACACGGTGCTTTTGGCGACCGGGTGATAGATTTGAGTAATACAGTACTTCCGGAAGATACAGTAGTGATTTCGATCAGACATGTAGTGGGGAACATAGAAATATTAATTCCTTATGAAGTGGAAGTAAGTGTTCATCACAGTTCTGTCTTTGGCAGGGCACACATATTGGGAGAGCATAACCGAAAATTAATCAATCAATCCCTTATATACCGGACACCCAACTATGATACAAACTCATCCCGGGTCAAAATTATCACCACGGTATTATCCGGAGATATCGAGGTGAAGCGTATATGAGTATGATACTGAAACACGTATTTACTGCTGTTTTATTCACCTTGATCATTTCGATCGTAATGGTTAGTTTTACATTTTTTGTTTTTATGAATGATTGGTCCCTTCTTTTTCAGAAGCAGGTAGCCGACATTTCATTTTTACTGCTCGTAATAGTCATTCCAGTGTTTGCCGGTGTGATTATCGGTGTAGTCACAGGAGTATATTGGAGGCAACGGCTTCTCCGGGTGGAAAGGCAGCTTTCCGATATTTCAAAAGGACAAAAATTAACTGCTGATCTGGAGCCGTATAAGGAATTGGACAAAATTGAATCATACATGGAACAAATTCAGGAACGAATTCGTATGCAACAGGAAAAAGCACAGCGCTTAGCCACAGATAGAGCACATGAACGGGAAAAAAGTCTACAGGAAATCGTGGTCCAGGAAAGAAATCGCCTGGCAAGGGAATTGCATGATTCTGTCAGTCAACAGCTGTTTGCTGCATCGATGATGATGTCGGCGATTAATGATACGAATCCCCCGGAAGATTTGAAAATGAAAAAACAGCTCAATCTCGTTGAAAATATGATCCATCAGTCTCAATTGGAAATGCGTGCTTTGCTTCTTCATCTGCGCCCCGCTGCTTTAAAGGGAAAATCACTGCAGGAAGGCGTAAAAGAGCTACTCGTGGAATTAACCCAGAAGGTCCCGATGGAAGTGGATTGGAAAATAGAGGATTTTCATGCAGATAAAGGAGTGGAAGACCAGTTGTTCCGTATACTGCAGGAAGGTGTTTCCAATACTTTACGGCATGCAAAAGCAACAAAACTTCATGTCCTTTTAGTGGAAAGGGATGAAACCATTATATTAAGAACTGTTGACAATGGGATTGGATTTGATATGGAGAAGACAAAAATGAATTCATTCGGACTGCAAAACATGCGGGAAAGGGCACAGGAAATTGGCGGAAACTTCAAGGTCGTCAGTTTGCCTGATCAAGGGACAAGGCTCGAAGTGAAGATTCCCAATTTAACCGAAGAAGGTGAAAAAGATGATTAAAGTCTTATTTGCAGATGATCATGAAATGGTGCGGATTGGTGTTTCCGCCTACCTTTCCGCCCAGGCTGATATTGATGTGATCGCAGAGGCGGACGATGGGGGAGAAGCAGTAAAACTGGCATTGGAGTTAAAGCCTGATATTATTTTAATGGACCTGGTCATGAAAGAAATGGACGGCATTGAAGCAACCAAACGAATTATTGGAAGCTGGCCTGAAGCAAAAATTATCATTGTTACAAGCTTTCTGGATGATGATAAAGTCTATCCTGCATTGGAAGCCGGTGCGACGAGCTATATGCTGAAAACTTCCAAAGCAAGTGAGATTGCTGATGCCATACGCTCCACCTATAACGGAGAAACTATATTGGAACCGGAAGTAACCGGAAAAATTATGAACAAAATGAGAAAGCCTGAAAAGGATCCGTTGCATGAACAGTTGACAGAGCGGGAAATGGAGATCCTGCTGCTCGTTGCTCAGGGGAAGACAAATCAGGAAATTGCCGATGAATTATTTATTTCATTAAAAACGGTGAAAGTCCATGTTAGTAATATTTTGGGAAAGCTGATGGTGCAGGATCGTACACAGGCAGTAATATATGCATTTAAACATAATCTGGTTAAGTAACACGAAAAGGGTAAACCTTTCCGTGTTTTTTTATTTCATTTCAATGAGACTTCCTACTACTATATCCGGCATTAAAATTCAAACAGCCTATTTATATAATCTGTTTTAGTACAGATGGAGTAATTTACAAAAAATATTTAGAACCTACAAACCTTGACTCAGCACGGTTTGGCACCTACTGTTTTTAAATTTCCTGAAAAAATTAAAAAAAATCCTTGCAATAAAGATTAATTTAGCATACACTGTATTATAACAAAAAACAAAGAAACAAAACCTGTTATATAAAAAAAGGAGGATTTCACATGCAAACAGAAACGAAATACGTAGCTTGTACAGAATGTGGAAAAGAAATTGAGGCTCGCCACTATTTGACTGAATGTGATTATTGTCTGTCCAAGAAGGACGCTTAATTTTTTGTTTACTCTGTTATATAACATTGGTGATTTTAGGGTTATGTATTACAACAAGGGAATGGTTACCACTGGCTGGTTTTAAATCAATCTGTAGTCATTTTGAGGAAAAAACTAATTGTAAAGATCAGGAAGCGGGCGGATAAAATTTTGCTCCTAACACAAGAATCTTCCTTTAAAACAACCAGGATATCTTGCCCGGTTTCTTGCATCATATAAACAATATTTACAGGGAGGAAAAGTAAAATGAATAATCGTGCTGAACAAATCCAAAAATCGTGGGACAATGATATACGCTGGGTAGGGGTGGAAAGACCATACACAGCTGAGGATGTTATTCGTCTGAGGGGTTCCATTGATATTGAGCACACACTCGCTGAAAGAGGTGCCAAAAAGCTATGGAAACTGATCAACGAGGAGGATTTTGTAAATACGCTTGGCGCCTTAACCGGAAATCAGGCAGTACAACAAGTAAAAGCAGGATTAAAGGCTATTTATTTAAGCGGCTGGCAGGTAGCCGCTGATGCCAACATGGCAGGTCAAATGTATCCGGATCAAAGCTTATACCCGGTAAATAGTGTTCCGAATGTTGTCAAAAGAATTAACCAGGCGCTTCAAAGAGCAGATCAGGTACATTATTCTGAAGGAAATGAGGAAATTGATTGGTTTGCACCAATTGTTGCGGATGCGGAAGCAGGATTCGGGGGTCAGTTAAATGTATTTGAACTAATGAAATCCATGATAGAATCCGGAGCAGCAGCTGTTCACTTTGAAGACCAGCTTTCCTCCGAGAAAAAATGCGGTCACTTGGGTGGTAAAGTATTGCTCCCTACACAAAATGCGGTTAGAAATTTAATCGCAGCCAGATTTGCCGCTGACGTAATGGGAACACCGACCATCATTATGGCGAGAACAGATGCCAATGCAGCGGATATGATAACAAGTGATGTGGATGAATATGATCACGAGTTTATTACCGGGGAAAGAACAACAGAAGGCTTTTACAAAACAAAAGCAGGCCTGGATCAGGCGATTGCGAGAGGGCTTGCATATGCTCCATATGCAGATTTAATCTGGTGTGAGACTGCAGAGCCAAATCTGGAGGAAGCACAGCGGTTTGCTGATGCTATCCATGAAAAATACCCGAACAAATTGCTGGCATATAACTGTTCACCATCATTTAACTGGAAAAAGAAACTATCAGACAAAGAAATTGAGGAATTTCAGAGAGAACTGGGTAAAATGGGCTATAAGTTCCAATTTGTTACATTAGCCGGATTCCATGCTTTGAACCACAGTATGTTCGATCTTGCCAGAAAATACAAAGATAATGGAATGGCGGCATATTCCGAGTTGCAGCAGGAAGAATTTGACAGCGAGCAATACGGTTATACTGCTACCCGCCATCAGCGTGAAGTAGGTACAGGGTACTTCGACGAGGTAGCTCAGGTGATTTCAGGAGGTACTTCTTCCACCGCAGCTTTAAAAGGGTCAACAGAAGAGGCACAATTTACAAAGTAGAATTCTTCGCACCCTACGAAATAAGTTTTGAAACCGGATATTTCCAGGATAATGTCTAAAAGTGCTTATTCCCGTCGCAGGGGATAAGTACTTTTTTAATATAAAAAGACGTTTCGTGTCACAAATGAAATACAATTGTAACATTACTATAATCTCTATGAAAACTTTTGATGGTATACTACGAATTGTCTAGAAAATAGATTACATAGTACATAATATATATATATCCCACCTTTGAAATAGATACATAGAGGTAGTACATACATAAACAGGGTGGGAAAGGGAAGCGGGGAATACAATTGAGAAAGTCGATTATTACTTTGTCCACAGTTGCTGTGGTAGGTTTGGGGAGTGCGTTTTTCAGTACAACTGCGCACGCAAATACAGTGGAAGAGCTGGAAGAAAGACAGTCGGAAATACAGGATGAGAGAGCAGAATTGAGAGAGAGTCTATCAGATGCTGAAGCGGAAATCGCAGATGTGCTGATAGAATTGGAAGAGTTAAATGATGAAATTGAACGTGTATCCGAAGCGTTGGAACGAAATAGACAAGCGATGGATGAGACAGAAGAAGACATTGCCAAAACAGAAGAAGAAGTAGATGCTTTGGAAGCAGAAATTGAAGAATTGGAAAAAGCGATTGAAAAGCGTCATGATATCCTGAAAGACCGTATGGTTTCCTATCAGAAAAGCGGAGGGGATATCAACTACCTGGAAGTGATTTTCGGTGCACAAAGTTTTAGTGATTTCATTAACCGTGTTTCAGCAGTAAATAAAATTGCCGATTCGGATACAAAATTAATTGAACAGCAGGAAGAAGATAAGAGTCAAGTAAAGGATAAACAGGATCAGGTATTGGACAAGCTGGATGAGTTGAAAGCAATGAAACAGGATCTGGAAGATATTCTGGGTGCGATTGAAGCACAGCAAGAGGAAAATGAAGAAAAGAAACAGGAATTGAAAGATAAAGAAAACGAATTAACTGCATTAGTGGAAGAATTGGAAATGGAAGACAGCAGTTTGGCATCATTGGAAAGAGAAGTAAGGGAAAACATTGAAGCTGCCAGACAGCCAGCGCCTGCACCGGCGGAAACAGCAGTAGCTTCAGAAGAAAGTTCGCAGTCTGAAGGAGGTTCTTCCTCTGAATCAGGTGATTCCGGCGATTCAAGCGGAAATATAACACAGACAAGCACAGAAACGAATAATCCGTCTCCTAGTGGCGGAAGTGCAATTGAAGCAGCATACAGCCAAATGGGAACACCGTATGTTTGGGCTGGTAAAGACCCAAGTGGATTTGATTGTTCCGGATTTGTATCATGGGCATTTGCACAATCAGGCAAGTCGATTCCATCCTTTACAGGGGCTTTGGCAAATACAGGAACAAGAGTATCTACCGGTGATATGCAACCTGGAGATCTTGTATTCTTCAGAGGCGGCTCACACGTTGGAATTTATGTAGGAAACGGACAATTTATCGGATCCCAAAGTTCAACAGGTGTTGATGTAGCAAGTATGACAAGCGGATATTGGGGAGAAAGATTTGACGGGCATGTACGTCGCGTAAACTAAAAAATAAGCTATAAAAATCCACCTTTTTTAAATAAAGGTGGATTTTTTCAATCTTTTTTTATGGCTCTGCCCTTCACATTGAGATTATTATGGTCTACTTCCATCAAACTCTTTTCCTTTCACTCGTATGAATTATTGAATATTTTTTAGTATAATGAAAATAAGCAGTCACTTAAGATGAACAGGGGGTTGAACTATGGAAAAAATGAATCGGGCAAGAGAAGCATTAAATAAGGTCATTTACGGGAAACAAGAGGTGATTGATTTATTGTATGTAGCATTGCTGGCCCAGGGGCATGTGCTTTTGGAGAGTGTGCCGGGGACAGGTAAAACGAAACTGGCAAAAAGCTTTGCAAAAGTCATGGACGGAAACTTCAGCAGGGTGCAGTTTACACCGGATGTTCTGCCGAGTGATGTAACAGGTATTCGTTTTTTCAATCCGAAAACACAGGAATTTGAGCTGCGCATCGGGCCTGTCGTGACAGATGTCCTGCTGGCGGATGAAATCAACCGGGCTACACCTAAAACACAGTCCAGTTTGCTTGAAGTAATGGAAGAATACCAGGCAACGATTGACGGGGAAACCATTACGGTGGATAGACCATTTACTGTTATCGCGACACAGAACCCGGTTGAAAGTAATTATGGTACATTTCCACTGCCGGAAGCACAATTGGATCGTTTCCTATTAAAAATTGACCTGGGCTATCCGTCCAAGGAAGAAGAGAAAAATATTTTACATACATACCGTACAAGGGACCCTTTTGACGATATAGATGTCTCTCTGACGCTTGAAGAGATCAGGGAAATGCAGGAGCAGGTCCAGCAGATCACCATGTCCGAGGTTGTTTCCGATTACTTACTCTCACTTATTCACGCATCCAGAGAACATGATGATGTAGAGCTGGGAGTGAGTCCAAGAGGAATGCTGGCTTTAATGCGCGCAGCTCAAGCCTTTGCTTTTCTGCAAAACAGGGATTATGTTACACCGGATGATGTTAAAAAACTTGTGCCATATGTATTCGAACACAGGCTTATATTGACAATGGATGGTTCCGTTAAAAAAACACCTGCCCAGGTTGTGGATGAGATCATTCGGATGGTAGCTGTACCAGTGGAAGAAGGAGCCGTAAGTGAATGACGTGGCAAAGGGAATTCGGTTCTCAGCAACTGAAAAGTTATGACTATGTAATAGCTGCCATTCTTGTGTTTTTTTTGATAGGAATTCTATTTCAACATGCTATTGCTTTTATTGCAGTAGGATTATTTATTGTTTTTGCGCTGATCTACCGGAAGTATGATAAGGACATTGTGAAAAAGCTGGTCTTGCAAAATCCAAAGAAAACAATCAAATTATTTCCTGGAGATGAAGCAAAACTGACACTTGAGCTGGAAAACAGATCAATATTTCCATTTGTCAATGGGGAAATGAATTTACAGGCAGGATCAGCCGTGAAAGCATATGACCATGTTACAAATGAAAAGAAATATTGGAAAACAATCCATTTCCCATTATCTATATTACGCAGAAAAAAGACGATCATTGAATTGCCTGTTCGTGCAGAGCATAGGGGAGTGGCGAAAATCAATGATATTACGCTTATATTCCCTCACCTATTTAATTTTGATCGGGTCACCATGAAATACAGAAAATTTTATTACACGGAATATATCGTACTTCCTGAACTTCTGCCGGTACAAGGAGTGGAGGCTGGTTTTCATATGATGCCCGGCAGCGGCTATGCTGCATTTTCGCCATTTGAAGATGTGCAAAGTCCCCGGGGCACAAGAGACTACAGTTATAGCGATCCATTCCAAAGAATTAATTGGAACGCCTCGGTAAAGGCACAAAAACTGCAAACAAATGTATATGAAAAAATGGTCGACAGATCCTTTGTTTTTATTGTAAATATCGGACAGCAGAATCATTTGAATATGTCTGCGTTTAATAAAAATATGGAAAGACTACTATCTTATACTGCATATCTTTGTCATTATGCAACGGAAAAAGATGTTCCCTTTGAAATTTTTTTGAATACAAGAAAACCAGGGAAGGTCCCGTATATTCATTTGCCGGAGGGAGCTGGCCAAATGCATTATGGCCATGCCCTCGAGATGCTGGCAAGAGTACATAAGCAGACCATGATTGTCCCGTTTAACCAGATGCTTCACCGGCTTGGAAAACATTTTTACAAACCGAAAACAATAGTTATTATCGGGGAAGTTCCTTCTGGTACGGCTGAATTAATGAAATCCTGGAAACAGGCAAAGCATAGTGTGTTTCATATATCAGATGCAGGTGACGAAGCCATTGTTCGTCCATTGACAAGGGACGGGAGGATGAGCAATGCGAAATAATCATCCTATTTTAACCTATGCCTACCATTTTTTAAGTGAAATGATTATTTTATTTTTACTTGTGCTTCCTTTTTTTCACCATCGTTTCATGTGGGTGCCTTACGGAAATTATATTGTCATAGTGCTGATCGTATGTATTATTTTTTCCATACTGGCTAAGTTTACGGTGAGTTATTTATGGTATATATTGTTTGCCCCATTTCTATTTACCGTTTTTTATTTATGGGATTATCCCCTCATACTGACGATTCTTTTTACAGGTGTATTTATTTGGCGGTATATTAATATACGCAGGGAAGAGGCAATTAGCAGGGAAAATAATTATATCTTGATTACGCTGGGATTAATTGCACTGAATAGTATTCTCATCCAGGATAAGAGAATCATGATATACCCACTGCTTTTGTTTGTGACTGTTATATTTGGCTATATCACCAGTCATTTGATGGTCATTCATAAAAGCGAACGGAAAGAACTGGATAAGAAATTATCCGTTTATTTTCTTGGGTTGTTGGCAGCCGGCGCAGGATTATTATTCCTGATATTTGAGGGCATCAGGTTTATTATTGTAACAGCCTTTCAAGGAATCTTAGACATAATTGGCGGCATTATTGCAGGTTTTGCACAGCTCTTTGACTTTTTGGAACCGCAGGAAATGGAACGCATGGAAGAGGAACTGCAGGAGGGCGGAGAGAATCCTGCTGCTGAATATTGGAATGAAATGGAAGGTCAATCCTTCATTGAAGTGATTACACCATATGTGCTCATAGCTATAGCTCTTCTTTTTCTATCTATACTGATATTTTGGATATGGAAAAACCGTCACAACCGTTTTAAAAAAGTAGAAAAAAATGATTCTGTTTCATATAGCAGCGAAGAGATGGCTCCACAATCGTCCACATCCTCCTTTGCCCGATGGAGAAATTCATTTTTAAAAAAACCAGACCATCCTGTTCGGAAAATGGTTTACCAGTTTGAACGGACAGCTTCCAAGCATCGTAGGGGAAGAAGACAATTTGAAACCGTGGAAGACTGGATGGAAAGAATTGGCCTTGCAGCAGACTTTACCATTTATGAAAGAGTCAGATATGGGGAAGCAGATGTCAGTGAAAAGGAAGTAAATCAATTAAAGGAACAAATCAGGAAAATGGAAAAGGAATTGAAAGAAAGGGAGATGGATGAAAGTTGACCAGGGGACCTGGAAGATTTATAATATGTACCAGCTAGTTTTCTAGGGTTCCGCAATATAATTATTGGTCAGGTCCGAGAGAAAACGCACATGGTGTGTACACGGAGGGATAAAAGCCCGGGAGGATATCATTTTGGTATCTTTCCGGGCTTTTTCATTCAGTATGCGATTACAATGAGCATGCGCAAATTTTTTTAGCATACAGGAGTGATAAAAATGAATAAATACTGGAATATGATTTTCGTGGCATCTGCCTTTGAGGTGGGATGGGTAGTTGGGTTGAGCCATGCCTATAATACGTTTACCTGGATTTTAACAGTCATTTGTATTTATGCTAGTTTTCATTTATTAATTGCTGCTTCAAGCAGGTTGCCGGTGGGTACGGCATATGCAGTTTTTGCCGGTCTTGGCACAGCAGGAACGGTGATCGTCGAAATTGTCGTCTTCGATGAACCATTCCAAATCGCTAAGATACTTCTCATTGCTTTACTCGTTACCGGTGTATTCGGGTTAAAAACAGTTACACCGGCAGTCGAAGGGAAAGGGGGCAGAGGCTGATGGATTGGATTATTCTCGTTATGGCAGGTTTAACGGAAGTGGTGGGTGTCATGGGAATAGACCGGTTTAACCGGCACAGGAATTTTGTCTCCTTCAGTATTATGGCCGGGGGATTTATGATCAGTTTTATGTTGTTATCCATTGCTATGGAGACGATTGCAATGAGTACCGCCTATGCGGTATGGACAGGAATGGGCACGGTGGGTAGTGCTGTTGTTGGAATGATTTTTTTAGGAGAATCCAAGGATTGGAAGAGACTTTTATTTATCGGCTTTATTCTCAGCGCTGCAGTAGGATTGAGACTGCTTTCTTAGCTGACCGCTATGTTTACCGCCTCTGAAAATAGGTTAAATATTATTAAAAGATTACCTATATACAAGGAGGCTTTCCATTAAATGATGGACTTGCACAAACGATTAAAAGAATTACAAAACGTGCGCAGGGATGGAGCGAGTAAAGTGTTCACTATGTACTTAAACACTGATCCGTCCGACCCCGAACAGCAGGGTGGCGAATGGAAAATACATTTTAAAAATGGAATAAGAAACTTTGAACAATATCTCAAGGAAGATGACAATAAAGAAGAATGGGAAAATTTTCAGGCTGTCAAAGAAAAAGTGGAACGGTTCATTCGGGGAAATGAGCAGGAATTCCGCCGTGGAGTTGTGATTATTGCAACAGCGGATGAGGAGGTCTGGTTCGCAGAGCGCGTGCAAATGCGCTTGAAAACTGATTTTTACTGGCAGGAAACACCGGTACTGGATCAATTGCATGAACTGCGGGAAAAATATCCAAAATCGGGTATTATTCTAGTACAGCAAAACGAGGTCAAAATCATTGATTCCTATTTAAATGAAATTCAGGACACCGCCTCATATGAACTCGACCTTGATACGGATGACTGGCGGGAAAAACAGGGGCCGCGAAAAGGAAATGCTTCACCATTTGGCCCGGGCAGGACGAATCTGCAGAAAGATAATTTTGAAGCGCGGTTTGAGGCAAACCAACAGCGGTGGTATAAAAAGATTGCACCAAAACTGGATAAACGGGCGAAAGACAATGAATGGGAGAAAATATATGTAGTTGGAGAAGCTGACGCCTCCAAAGAATTGAAGAGTCAAATGAACAAACCGGTTGACGCTATGATACAAAAGAATATGCTTGATCATGAGGAATCTAAAGTGCTGGAAGAAGTGTTTGGATAGAATAAGAAAAATTAGCATGCGAATGTAGATTTCGCATGCTAATTTAGTGTTCTGGAGTCTTTATGTAGACGCAGGTTAACTTTTTTATAAGTATGTGAGATCTTATTGGTATCTTTAGAACAATAGTGTTCATCACCGTCCAGCAATCCTCAAAAAAATAGCAGAAGTAATTAATACTCTGCGATTACAAAGATCTAATATCTTCCCATCTCACTAACGGGTGTCTGAATAATAACCGGATTTTCTGCCGGGTCCAGCCATTGAAGAATAGAAACCATATTCCCCTCAGACACACCTGTACATCCTAGTGTATGTCCATTTGCTATATGAAAAAAGATAGCACTACCTTTTCCAGGTTCCTGCTGTGTATTATAGTTGATAACAAATCCATGCCTGTACAGGTCAATTTTCATATCTTCTGCACTATTCCACTGATCACTTGTTTCTTCTCTTGATTGCCAAGTGTTATATAGGGGAGAGTCCGGATCATCTACCCACACATCATCATCTGTAATTCCTCTGTAATTCAGTTTTGTGCCAGGGTTTCCATGCTGGCCAAATGCAGTGCCAATAGTATACTTCCCTGTAGGGCTTTTTCCGTCTCCTTCTACTTTATTATCGGCAAACCCATTCATACCAATAAAACCAGATACATTCATCACTCGCTGCCATTTACCTGCTCCATCCCGCTCAAAAGTTTGTACCGTAGCGTTGCTTGTGTTGTATCCATCCGTTGTAACAAGTATAAGTTGATTATTTCCATCTATTGTTGTTAGCTTTTCCGCATCATTTTCAGGCTGAGAGGTGGTGTCCTCTTGCTCTTGTTCGGTTGATTCATCTTCCTTGTATATGTCAGATTGTTCTTCGGGTTCATTTTTTGTATCATCAGAACTGCTTGTAAAACAACCTCTTCTTCAGAAAGATATTTACTGTTCACATAACCTGAAATGTCTTCTGTCTTTACTTTTACCCATCCACTGCTGTCTTCTGCTTCCAGTTCTTGGTTAATAGTTACAATACCAACAGCATCATGATCGACACCGGGTCCGGAACGAACATTTAGTGAAGAAATATTTACGTACCTGGTCTGATAGGTAATTTCAGCTTCCGGTTCTTCCTCCGGTGTTACTTCTTCATCCTTTTCTTCAAGGTCTTTCCTTTCCACTTCAACATCTTTTATATCTTTTTCTGTAATATGTATTTCGGATACCTTATGATTCTCCAAGGATTGTGCATCTTTTTATGCTGTTTCGGGTGCTTTGTTAAAATTATTTTGCATAATAACAATTAATAATATAAATGCAGTTAATACAATGGCTGCCCCTCCATAAATAAATTCTCTTTTACCTATTTTCATATACTCGCCTCCATCTTTTTTGACTAAGTCTAAAGGCTAGTATACACTAAATTATTAGAATTTTGTAGATATATAGGTAAAAAGGAACGGCAAATTATGTGATCTATTATAAAAGTCACGAATCAAAAAAGCACAATAACCAATATAAAAAAGCTCCAGGGTCATAACCTGCAGCTTCTTTTACATTATTCAATTCACGCCGTCTGACAAATCGGACATAATCCATAAATCTCAAATTTATGTCCTTCAATAGCATAATTTTTTAATGAGTTTTCCACTTCATCCATCGGGCAAACGTTAATTTCTTTTGTTTTCCCGCAGTCCTTGCAAATGAAATGATGATGGTGATGGTGGGTGCAATTCATCCGAAAATGCTTTTCCCCGTTTAGCTCGGTTGTTTCCAAAATACCGTGCTCACTGTAAAGGTGCAGATTCCGGTAAATAGTATCAAAGCTAATGGAGTTATGCCTGGCTTCAAGATGTGTTATTAAATCCTTCGCAGTGCGGTAGCCATCTTCCGCCTCGAAATAGGTAAGAATCTCTTTTCTTCTTCCTGTTGTTTTATAGCCTTTTTCCTTGAGAAGATCAATTGCTTCCTTCGTATCCATTTGTTTCACTCACTTTCTTATTTCTAAAAGAAAATCGTTTCACACCGATAGAAAGCAGCAAAATAATGATTGCTGTCATGACAATTGTTCCGCCGGGCGGAATGTTTAAATAATAACCGCTTATTAACCCTATAATAACAGCTATTTCACCAAATACAACAGATAAAAACAGCATCTGTTTAAAACCTCTGGCCAAACGCATGCTGGCTGCTACAGGTAAAGTCATTAATGCAGAAACAAGAAGGACACCGACGATGCGCATGGACGCAGCAATGACAAGGGCCGTAAGCACGATAAATAAAAGATGAATCCTTTTTGCATGAATTCCGGAAGTTGTGGCATGCTCCTCATCGAAGGATAGTGTCAGCAGTTCCTTATAAAACAGGTACACGATCACAACAATGAGAACTGAAATTCCGGCAATCGTATAGAAGTCCTGTCTGCTTACTGCAGATACCGAACCAAATAAATAGTTAAATAGGTCAGTATTAAATCCATCCGCCATGGAAATAAAAATAACCGTTAGTCCGACCCCACCTGATAAAATAATCGGAATGGCAATTTCCTGGTAGGCTTTATATACGGAACGGAGTTTTTCGATTAAAATCGACCCTAAGACCGAAAAGGCCATCCCGCTGTATAAAGGGGTAATCAAGACGAAACCGAACCTTTTTTCCAGCAGCATACCAAATGCGATCCCTGCCAAAGTGACGTGGGAAAGCGCATCTGCAATTAAGGAAAGCCTTCTGACAACAATGAATGTGCCAAGCAGTGGTGCGATAATGCCGATCAGAATACCAGTGAAAAAGGTATGGCGTAAAAAATCATATTCAAAAAAGTCTGCTAGCATAAGGCTTCCTCCAACATTAATGATTGTGCGTTACTACCTGAACAGGATGACCGTAAAATTTGGAAAGTTCCTCTGCAGGGAGTGATGTGTACTCTTCCGGTTTCCCGTGAAAATGTAATGTCTGATTTAAACAGACAATATCCGTTGCATGCTCGGTCATCGTGCCGGTGTCGTGGGTTACGAGCAATAATGTTATATTTTTTTCGTCATTTAATTGATGCAATAATTCATAAAAACGTTGAACATTTTCATAATCCACCCCGACAGTTGGTTCATCGAGGATCAGGAGTTCTGGATCATTGACAAGGGAACGCGCTATAAAAATGCGCTGCTGCTGCCCGCCGGATAAATTCCCGACATTTTCATAAGCATATTCAAGCATGCCGACCTGTTCGAGGGCATCAAGAACCAATGCTCTATGCTTCTTATTAAAGAATCGCAAATAACCGATTTTAGCTGTCAGCCCCATGGACACCACTTCAAACGCCGTAGCGGGAAACCCCCGATTAAAAGTGTTGGCTTTTTGGGATACAAATCCAATCTTATTCCATTGTTTAAATTTATGAATTGGCTGATTGAACAGCTTGATTGATCCTTCATTTGGTTTTAATAGTCCAAGTAGAATACGGATTAGTGTGGTTTTCCCGCCACCGTTCGGGCCGACCAATCCCATAAATGATCCCCGGGGAATTTCAAAGTTTATATTATCCAACACTTTCTTTTGGTCGTAAGCATGCGTAATATGATGCATGGAAACAACAGGTGCTGTCATTTTCGAATGCCTCCCTTCCAATTAATTGGTTGCCTGGTCCAGAACTTTTAAATTTTTTTCCATTAAAGTAAGGTAATCTTCATTTGCTTCAATATCTTCATCTGTCAATACGGATAAATTATGAATGACCAAAGTTTCTGCACCGATTTGCTCCTGGATTATTTCTGCCACCCGGGTGGAAACATTTTGCTCAAAAATAATATATTCCATATGATGCTCTTCCGCTGTATTAATAATCTCCGTCAATTCTTTTTGTGATGGCTCATTGCTCGTGGAAATTCCATGGATGGAAATCTGTTCCATACCATAGCGGTTTTCCCAATAACCAAAAGCAGCGTGAGAGACGAGAATACGTTTATTTTCTTTTTCATCCAAAATAGAAGCAAAGGCTTCATGGAGTTCTTGTAGATCCTCTTTCAGCACCGCATAATTTTCCTTAAACAAATCTTCTTGTTCCGGATACAAGGAAATCATTTCGTCTTTTATTATTGTTGCCATATCGAGCATTTTTAAAGGGTCAATCCATATATGCGGATCATGGTCACCGTGGTCATGTCCGTGGTGTTCATCTTCATGCTCATGATCTTCGTGATGTTGATCTGTCCTGTTTTCCGTATGAAACAGTTCCTCGTGCTGACCGAGTTCAATTAACGCAGTATCCTGAGATGCAAGTGCACTTGCTGCTGTTTCAGCAAATGCTTCCATACCCGCACCCAAATAGAAAAAGGCATCTCCATCGGCAATTTTCGTCATATCCTTTGTCGCCGGCTCATAGGTGTGGGCGTCAACCCCAGGTGGAAGCACAGATTCCACCATAACTTTCTCTCCACCAATCCGCTCTGCAGCATATTGAATTGGGTAAATGGTTGTATATATCGTAAGCTCTTCATCATCATTATTTGTCGTCGAAGCCTGATTGGATTGAGTACAGCCCGCTATTATAAATCCTGCAGCCATGATGAAAAAAATTAGTTTTAGTATTTTCATAACGTTCACCTCGAATAGTTAACTCGTATTCTCGTATTATATCGTAATGGTTACGATTTGTAAATAGGAATGATTATGGATTAGTTTAATTAAGTAGTCACAACCAATGTGATTTTCCCCACTTAATTAACTGTCGAGCGATAGTATCATAGAAGAAATTGAAAAAGAGGAGTATTATAGATGAAAAAATTTCTATTTATATTTTCGGGTAGGTTTTGGGACTGGTGGCATGTTCAAATGCTGAAGAGACTGTGACTGAAAACCCTTCTCAAATAGATGATTCACTGGAAGGGCTGGCCTACAATATGGAAAAAGGAGCCTGGTCACCGATAATGGCACAACTTTTAAATGAGGTGGATGATCTGAGGGTCCAGGGTGCATATGAAATGGCTATGGAACACCCTGAAGTGCTTGACTATATGCCATGTTATTGCGGTTGTTATGAAAGTAACGGGCATGAACATGTCAGACACTGCTTTGTAGAAAGTTATAACGATAATATTGCAGCGTTGGACAACATGGGATTCGGCTGTGCGATCTGTATAGAAACCGTAGAAGAAGCAATGGCGAAATACGACGAGGGGGAATCCTTACCGGAAATTCGCGATTACATTGACCAAAAATATACTGGCAGCAGTGTAGGACCGACTCCTACTCCAATTCCAAAGGGATAGGTTATGAAAGAAACAGCATCAAATTAACGTTCATGGAGGTTATGAAGGTCATTACAGAGTAGAAATTCCCTCAAAATAACGTTCATTGAGTTTATGAAGATCATTACAGAGTAGAAACAGCATCAAATTAACGTTCATGGAGTTTATGAAGGTCATTACAGAGTAGAAATTCCCTCAAATTAACGTTCATCGAGTTTATGAAGGTCATTTCAGAGTAGAAACAGCATCAAATTAACGTTCATGGAGGTTATGAAGATCATTACAGAGTAGAAACAGCATCAAATTAATGTTCATTGAGTTTATGAAGAACATTTCAGAGTAGAAATTCCCTCAAATTAACGTTCATGGAGGTTATGAAGTTCATTTCAGAGTAGAAACAGCATCAAATTAACGTTCATGGAGTTTATGAAGCTCATTACAGAGTAGAAACAGCATCAAATTAACGTTCATGGAGTTTATGAAGGTCATTACAGTGTTGAACCCCGCTCAAACTGACCTTCATCGGGTTAGAGAGGATCATTTCGATAGGGAAATTCAAATAAAGGGTTCTATACTGTTTCTAATTACCTGAAAAAGACCCAAACCTAATAAGTGCAGTATATATCGGATACCGAAGCTGTTGGTTTTCTCTTTAACTGAAATTAAATCAATGTGCTTTTAAAAATAATTGCTCTTATTTATTGCGAAAAATCGTCGGATAATTTATAGTAGTGTTATAGACAGATAGGAAACTATCTTTATTTTTCGCAATAAAAATGAATGAGGATTCATTCAAAATATGATTGGAGGATAAAATATGACTCGTTCCATCAAGCGTGCTGCTGTTCTGGGGTCAGGTGTCATGGGCTCTGCCATTGCAGCTCACTTGGCCAACACAGGCATTCCGACATTGATGCTTGACATCGTACCAAAGGAACTAACGAAAAAAGAAGAGAAACAGGGGCTGACTCTGGAAGACAGAAAGGTTCGCAACCGTATAGCCGAAGACAGCAAGAAAGCATTGTTAAAACAAAAACCAAGTCCAATCACAACGAAGAAAAGTCTGGAGCTGATTACGACAGGAAACATGGATGACGACATGGAAAAGTTATCTGAAGTGGACTGGATCATTGAAGTCGTTGTGGAAAATCTGGACATTAAGAAAAAAGTGTATGCCAGTGTGGAAGAACATCGGAAAGAAGGCACGATTGTCAGCTCAAATACATCAGGGATTTCAGTAGAAGCAATGGCTGAAGGGCGATCCGAGGATTTCCGCAAGCATTTTCTCGGTACACACTTTTTCAATCCGCCCCGCTATCTGAAATTGCTTGAAGTGATCCCGACAAAAGACACGGATCCGGAAGTCTTGAAATTTATGAAAACCTTTGCAGAAGATACATTAGGCAAAGGGGTCGTTGAAGCGAAAGACACACCGAACTTTATCGCAAACCGCATTGGGACTTATGGCCTTCTCGTTACAGTAAGGGAAATGCTGAAAGGAAATTACAGTGTAGGCGAGGTTGATTCTGTAACCGGCCCGATGATCGGCCGTCCAAAGAGTGCTACATTCCGGACACTGGATGTAGTTGGTTTGGATACCTTCCTCCATGTTGCAAAAAATGTGTATGATCAGGTGGAAGGCGACGAAAAAGAAGTGTTTGATGTACCGGAATTCATGAAGACAATGAATGAGAAAGGCTGGCTCGGCGCCAAAAGCGGGCAAGGGTTTTTCCTGAAGAAAAAAGGAAAAGACGGCAGTGTCATTTATGAATTGAATCCGGAATCCTTGGAATATGAAGACCGCAAAAAACTGAAAACCAGTGCAACTGAAGCAGCCAAGCAGGAAAAAGGATCAAAACGCAAATTGAAAACACTTGTATCCGCAAAAGGTGATAGAGCCGGAGATCTTGTCTGGTCTGTCATCAAGCCGGCACTGATTTATTCCGCTGAGTTAACAGGGGAAATAGCCGATGACATACTCTCCATTGACCAGGCAATGAAATGGGGATTCGGTTGGGAGATGGGACCGTTTGAATCCTGGGATGCCATTGGCTTGAAAAAATCAGTGGAGCGTATGCAGAAAGAAGGAGAAACGGTACCCGAGTGGGTGCTGAACATGCTGGAAGCAGGCAATGAATCCTTCTATAAACAGGAAAACGGAAATGTGTATTATTACGACCAGGGTGAATATAAGCAGCAACAGTTCAATCCGAAAGAAATCAATCTGAAACGCTTAAAAGATACAAAAGGCGTCATTAAAAAGAATGCCGGAGCCAGCATGATTGATCTTGGAGACGGGGTAGCTGCTGTGGAGTTCCATTCCAAGAGTAATGCGCTCGGCCTGGATACGATGCAAATAATCAATTATGCCATAGAAGAAGTGGATAAAAATTATGAAGGACTAGTCATAGGAAACCAGGGGAAAAATTTTACTGTAGGTGCCAACCTGGCATTAATGTTAATGGAAGCACAGGATGAAAATTTCTTTGAACTGGATATGGTTGTCCGTCAGTTCCAGGACATGGGAACAAACATTAAATATTCCAATAAACCTGTAGTTGCTGCGCCATTTAATATGACGCTTGGCGGCGGTGCGGAAGTTTCCCTGCCGGCAGCGGCAATTCAGGCTTCACCGGAAACCTATATGGGACTCGTTGAATTTGGTGTTGGATTAATCCCGGGCGGTGGCGGAACAAAAGAACTCTATCTGAAAGAACTCCGCAATCTGCCGCAGGGAATTGATTTTGATTTATCCAAAGTTGCGAATGATGTATTTGAAAAAGTAGCCATGGCGAAAGTATCCACGTCAGCGGAAGAAGCCCGTGAAAATGGCTTCCTGGACGCAAATGACGCCATCAGTAAAAATCCGGATCATCTGCTTCATGACGCGAAGGAAAAAGTATTGGCACTGGCAAAAGCCGGATACCAGGCACCGCAAAGGGAAAAAATCCCTGTTGTTGGAGATGCGGGCTATGCAGCCATGCTGCTTGGAGCAAAATCACTTCAATTCAGCGGATACGCGTCAGATCATGATGTGAAAATAGCCGAAAAGTTGGCATATGTATTATCAGGCGGTCGTATAAAAGAGGGGACCGTTATTGACGAACAGGTAATGCTTGATTTGGAAAGAGAAGCGTTCTTAAGCTTAATCGGAGAACCACTTACACAGCAAAGAATGCAGCACATGTTATTAAAAGGAAAACCATTACGCAATTAATAGAAGAGGGGGAAGAAATGTGAAGGAAGCAGTAATTGTTGCAGGAGCAAGAACCCCTGTAGGCAAAGCGAATAAAGGATCACTTGCAGACACACGTCCGGATGATTTGGCCGCATTGACGATTAAAGAAACACTAAAACGTGCTGACAATTATGATGGAAATATTGATGATGTTATTATCGGCTGTGCCATGCCGGAAGCGGAACAGGGAATGAATATGGCACGCAATATTGCCGGTCTTGCCGGACTAAGAAATGACGTGCCGGGAATTACGATTAATCGTTATTGTTCATCAGGCTTGCAAAGTATTGCTTATGCAGCCGAGCGGATTATGGTCGGAGCCAGTGATACGATCATCGCCGGGGGAGCAGAATCGATGAGCCTCATCCCGATGGGCGGTCATGTAATTAAACCAAATCCAACGCTGGTTCAGGATGCCCCCGGGTACTATATGGGAATGGGGCATACAGCGGAAGAAGTGGCAAACCGCTTCAATATATCAAGGGAAGATCAGGACAGATTTGCGGCGCAAAGTCATCAGCGTGCGGCGAAAGCGATGGAAGAAGGCAAATTTAAGGATGAGATTGTACCTGTGGAAGTAACCCAGCGTGTTATTGGTGAGAAGAACAAGATGCAAGAAAAAACATCCCTGTTTGAGATGGACGAAGGGGTACGTGCAGATACCACACCGGAAATCCTGGCAAAACTGCGACCTGCCTTCCATGCACAAGGGTCAGTCACTGCAGGAAACTCTTCACAAATGAGTGACGGAGCAGGTACAGTATTGGTCATGGACCGGGAAAAAGCAGAGGGCGAAGGATTAACACCACTTGTGAAATTCCGTTCTTTTGCAGTAGCTGGAGTAGAACCGGAAATTATGGGTGTGGGCCCTGTTGAAGCTATACCAAAAGCATTGAAGATTGCCGGTCTGGATTTATCGGACGTTGGTTTGTTCGAGCTTAACGAAGCATTTGCTTCCCAATCTGTCCGAGTTATTGAAGCATTGGACCTTGATACGACCAAAGTAAATGTTAATGGCGGAGCTATTGCACTTGGCCACCCGCTTGGTATGACAGGGACAAAATTGACATTGACTCTGATCAATGAAATGAAACGACGCAATGAGCAGTTTGGTGTTGTTACGATGTGTATCGGCGGAGGAATGGGTGCTGCCGGCGTTTTCGAACTGCTGTAAACCTATGAAATTATTAGCTTGAAAGAATAGTAATTTTAAAAATTACTCCCAATGGAAAGGAAAGATAAACATGAGTGAAACAAAAGATAAATTATTCAAAGGCGGAGGGTTCCTTGTTGAGGACTTAACCGGAGAAGATGTAATTACACCGGAGGATTTTTCAGAAGAACATCATATGATTGCCAAAACAACAGAAGATTTTGTTGCCGGGGAAGTTTTACCCAAAGTGGACAATCTGGAAAATCATGAATTTGAGCATTCTGTTGATCTATTAAAGAAAGCCGGAGAACTGGGGCTGCTAGGGGCAGATGTACCTGAAGAATATGGCGGACTGGGTCTTGATAAAATCAGTTCTTCCTTAATCACCGAAAAATTTTCCCGTGCAGGCGGTTTTTCCGTCACCCACGGGGCACATGTTGGCATCGGTTCCCTGCCTATCGTATTCTTTGGTAACGACGAGCAGAAAGAAAAATACTTGCCAAAGCTGGCAACAGGTGAACTACTGGCAGCCTATGCGCTGACAGAGCCAAGTTCAGGCTCCGATGCCCTTGGGGCTAAAGCAACAGCCAAACTGAATGAAGCAGGTACCCATTATATTTTAAACGGGGAAAAACAATGGATTACGAACTCTGCGTTTGCAGACGTGTTTATTGTGTATGCAAAAATTGATGGTGAGCATTTCTCTGCATTTATTGTCGAGCGTGAGTTCCCGGGTGTTTCCACTGGACCGGAAGAAAAGAAGATGGGAATTAAAAGTTCTTCCACCCGTACCCTGGTGCTTGAAGATGCAGAAGTACCTGTAGAGAATCTGCTTGGTGAAAAAGGCCGCGGCCATATTATTGCATTTAATATCCTGAATGTAGGTCGCTATAAACTTGCTATTGGTGGTGTTGGCGGTGCCAAACAGGGAATTGAATTAGCTACCAAATATGTCAATGAGCGTAAACAGTTTGATACGCCAATCTCCAGCTTCCCATTAACACAGGAAAAGCTGGGAACGATGGCAGCGGAAACGTATGCCAACGAGAGCTCGGTATACCGCACCGTAGGTTTGTTCGAGCAGCGTATGGGGGCCTTGACAGATGAACAATTAAAAGATGGACGCGAAGTAGCAAGAGCGATTGCTGAGTATCAAATCGAATGTTCCATGAATAAATATATGGCGA
Organism: Virgibacillus kimchii; assembly: GCF_055379185.1. NCBI lineage: Bacteria > Bacillati > Bacillota > Bacilli > Caryophanales > Bacillaceae > Virgibacillus > Virgibacillus kimchii. Next base: position 132,866 of record NZ_AP043951.1, read on the forward strand.
CAGAGCTGCTCGACTATGTAGCGGACGAAGCAGTTCAAATGCATGGTGGGTACGGATTTATGCAGGAATATGAAGTGGAGCGTATGTACCGTGATTCCCGTATCAACCGGATCTTTGAAGGAACAAACGAAATTAACCGTCTGCTTGTTCCCGGCACACTGCTGAAAAAAGCAATGAAAGGTGAACTTCCTTTATTCGAAAAAGCACAAAGCCTCCAGGAAGAAATCATGATGATGATGCCAGAAGAAGTAGGAACAGAAGCGTTGGAACAGGAAAAACATTTACTCACTAACGCGAAGAAAATTGTTCTTCTCGGTGCAGGGCTGGCAGCACAGAAATATATGAAGAAAATTGAAAACGAACAGGAAATCCTGGCTAACCTGGCAGATATGGTGGCAGAAGTATACAACATGGAAGCAGCCATTCTGCGCACGGAAAAAGCGATCGGCAAATCCGGCGAAGACAAGAATAAACAGAAGTTACTATATACACAAGTATATGCACAGGAAGCATTTAATCGGATTGAAGCAGATGCGAAAGAAATCCTTATCGCTGTAGAAGAAGGAGACTCACTAAGAATGATGCTTTCTTCCCTGCGCAAGTTGACACGTCATACACCAACAAATGTGATTGCGAAGAAGCGTGAGATTGCTGCGAAGATTATTGAAGAAGAGAAGTATGTAGTTTAATAGAAGAGATTACACAGGATCCTTGTCCTTTTCAGGCGAGGGTCCTTTTCTATTTATTCCAGTATTATGCAAAACGCATGATGAACAGTTGAATTTGTAGAATATGCCTCTATATATTTGGTATAATAAACGTGGATGAGACAAAGGAGGGTCGATTATGGCACTTAAATTTTACTGGTATCCCAAATGCGGTACATGCAGGAAAGCAAAAAAATGGCTGGATGAAAATGACATAGCATACGATAGCATACATATTGTGGAGAACCCGCCGTCTCAAAGTGATCTTGAAGACTTTATGGCAAAAAGTGGTCTGCCTGCCAAGAAGTTTTTTAATACGAGCGGCAAAAAATACCGGGAATTAAACATAAAGGATAAAATAAAAGATGCAAGCATGGAAGAAATGGCGGAAATATTGGCATCGGACGGTATGCTGATTAAGCGGCCAATTGTTACGGATGGGGAAAAGGTAACTATTGGTTTTAAAGAGGAAACATTTGAAGAAACATGGCTTTAGAAAAAGAACTGGATAAACGGCTGATTAATTAGTATAGTTGAAGTATGATTATTTATTGGAGGGATTGACATGGACACACCGAAAGATCTATTGTACTCAAAAGAACATGAGTGGATAAAAAAAGAAGGAGACAAAGTTCGGATCGGGATTACGGATTTTGCCCAGGATGAGCTTGGTGACGTAGTATTTGTGGAACTTCCCGAAGTTGGAGACGAGCTGGAACTGAACGAACCGTTTGGAAGTGTAGAATCGGTAAAAACAGTATCCGAATTATACGCACCTGTCAGCGGCACTGTTGTGGAAGTCAATGAAGAGCTGGAGGATAGCCCGGAATTTGTGAACGAGTCACCATATGAAAATGCCTGGATGGTTGTTGTGGAACTATCCCAAGAGTCTGAATTGGATGATTTGCTGTCAGCGGAAGGCTATGAAGCAGAAATAAGTGAATAGTTAATTCATCGGTAACTACCTGGCTGGCGTTTACATGTCAGCCTTGTTTTTATTACTTATTTAGTAGGAGTGCTATGTCAGCATGATGAATGAGTCGGAAAAAATCATTATTGTGGAAGGGTTGACAGATAAAAGGGAGCTCGATAAAGTAATTGCCGAGGATCTTACGATTATTTGTACGAACGGTACACTTGGGGTGGAAAAGTTTGATGAACTTTTGGATGAATATGAACTGGATCATAAAGAAGTCTATATTTTGACAGATGAAGACGAGCCGGGTATAGAGCTCCGCAAACAGCTGGCACGGGAACTTCCGCATGCGGAGCATATTTATGTGAGCAGTGAATACCGGGAAGTTGCAACAACGCCCGGGCATGTTTTGGCAGCAGCACTTTTAGGTAAACACATAAAAGTGGATCCTTTTTTTCTGATTGACAGGGAATACTAGAAACTTAAAAGCAAAGGTGATTTTTTTGAAACAAGCAACATTAGAGGAACTGGAACAGAATGATTATTTATTATATATTTATACCCCTTTTTGCGGTACATGCAATCTAGCCAGATCCATGCTGGAAAAAATTGAATCTGTCCATCAGGAGGATGTTTTTCATGAAATGAACGCCTCTTTTTACCCGGAATTCATGCAGGAAAAAAAGATAGAAAGCGTGCCTTGCCTGCTTATCAAAAGAGACGGCAAGATACAAGAAAAAGTGTATACCTTTTATTCAATCCCCAATATTTATACGTATTTATATGAGTACAGACCGGAGATGTTTGCGAAGAATTAGCAGGTATTGTCTAAAAAATCCCTATACCTTTTTTTAATTTCTGCTGTAGACGGTTACAAATCGTGGTAAAATAAAATCAGCAGATAAAAAGTGAGGGAAATAAAATGAATCAATACCGAAGTGATTCAGTTTCCATTGAAGAATACTTTCAAATACGGGAAAACTCTGATGCTTTATTGGAATATATTGATGGGTTTATTTACATGTCGCCATCTCCTTCTACCAAACATCAACGTATAACCAGAAAACTGGAAGCCAAGTTTGGCGTTTTTCTTGAAGGTAAGTCATGTGAATTATTTCATGCGCCATATGACATTGAATTAAAAAGCGAAGAAATAGAAGATTCCAAAGTTGTCATTCCCGACATTAGTATAATTTGTGACAAGGCTGGTTTTACGGATGCCAGATATGTCGGGGTGCCAAATCTGATTGTGGAAATTCTCAGCAAGTCCAATCAATCACATGATTTGATTACAAAATTAAATATCTATATGAACTATGGTGTAGAAGAGTATTGGATTGTTAATCCGATGCTGGGTACCATAACTGTATACACGCTTAATGATGACAAAATGTATGAGCAGCATGACATAAAAACAAATACTGGAGAAATCACCTCTAAATTTCTTGAAGGTTTCAAGGTGGATATTGCAAATATTTTTAAAGATTAAATATGGCTCTCCGCTATTTAGTGTTGAGAGTACAGTCAGAAAGTAGAATCAAAGTCGATTTGACATGGAGCCTCTGCGGGCATGAATTATGAGCCAAGCCGCCAAGCATTAAGGAATGTTGGCTCACGCATTCGATGTTATCATGCCCGCTTCTCCAAATAAAATCTCCTATTCTAACTTCGATTCCCATACTAAAGAGCGAAGAAGATTAAATATTGTTTAGCGTAACCTAATATAAAATCCTGTGCAATAATTACTGGGATTGGATGTACAAATTTATTTATTTTTACGACAACAACTACTGATTGACACTTATAAGGAATAGTGCTATTATACTATTTATCATCCGAAATAAAATGTTCATCTCTTATCCTGAGCGGTGGAGGGGCTGGCCCTGTGAACCCGCGGCAACCTTCAAATCCTGAATTTGAAAGGTGCCAATTCCTGCAAAGCAATCGCTTTGACAGATGAGAGAACGTAAAGACCGATTATTGCGTCTTTCTGTTCTCCGGCAGAAAGGCGTTTTTGATTTTTTGGCCGAGATAAGTTAGGGGGATTACTGTGATATCCATCGAAGGGTTGAGTAAAGTATTTGCTTCAAATAAGAAAAAAATAACGGCTGTAGATGATTTGACCCTTTCGATTCATGAAGGTGAAATCTTTGGTGTCATTGGCTACAGCGGGGCGGGAAAAAGTACGTTTGTCCGCTTGCTTAACCGTCTGGAGGAGCCTACCGGCGGACGGGTAGTCATGGGCGAAAAGGAAATCACTGCATTAAACAGTAAAGAGTTATGCCTTGCCAGACAGGATATTGGCATGATTTTTCAACATTTCAATCTGCTTTGGTCCCGGACAGTGGAGGATAATATTGCTTTTCCGCTGGAAATAGCCGGGATTTCCAAAGCAGAGCGCAAAGAAAAAGTACAAAACCTTATCAATTTGGTTGGTCTTTCCGGCAGGGAAGAAGCATATCCTTCCCAACTGAGCGGCGGGCAAAAGCAGCGGGTCGGCATAGCCAGAGCTTTGGCAAATGACCCAAAAGTATTGCTGTGTGATGAGGCGACTTCTGCACTTGATCCGGAAACGACCAATTCCATTCTGGATCTGCTCGTGGATATTAATGAGAAGCTTGATTTAACGATTATATTGATTACCCATGAAATGCATGTTATTCGTAAAATCTGTAACCGGGTGGCGGTGATGGAAAATGGAAAAATTGTCGAGCAGGGTGATGTGCTCGATGTTTTCTCCAAGCCAAAGCAATTGGTGACAAAGAAATTTGTGGAACAGGTCATGGGGACAAATGATGAGGATGAGAGCATGGACTACCTGCTTCAAACATATGAAACAGGCAAAGTCGTCCGTCTCCATTTTGTCGGTGAAACAACCAATCAGGCCTTGATCAGCCAACTGGCCAAGCAATTTGATATTGAAATTAATATTTTGCAGGGGAAAATTACGCAAACCCAGGCTGGCGCATATGGAACTTTAATTGTACAGCTGGAAGGAAATGAAGAAGAAATAAATAAGGCTGCCCGTTTTATTCAGGAAGATACCTCTGTGGAAATGGAGGATGTCGGATATGATGGATAATTTCTTTTCCAATCTGGATGCCCAGGACTTGATTGAAGCAACTTATGAAACACTTTATATGACCATTGTTGCACTGGCAGGTACGCTCGTTCTCGGGATTATGCTTGGTTTACTGTTATATATGACAAATAAAGGCGGAATTTGGCAAAACAAGTATTTAAATATGATTACAGCTACTATTGTAAACGTATTTCGGGCAATTCCATTTATTATTTTGATTTTGTTATTATTTCCATTTACTAATTTACTGGTAGGAACCCTTCGCGGGCCCACTGCTGCTTTGCCGGCATTGATCATCGGGTCGGCACCGTTTTATGGGAGACTCGTGGAAATTGCTTTAAAGGAAGTGGATAAAGGTGTCATTGAGGCAGCAAAATCCATGGGGGCAAAAACTTCCACCATTATATTTAAAGTGCTGCTCCCCGAATCCATGCCTGCACTTGTTTCAGGCTTAACGGTGACAGCCATTGCCTTAATCGGCTATACTGCTATGGCCGGTGCCATCGGAGCAGGAGGACTTGGAAACTATGCTTATTACTTTGGCTTCCAGCGCAGGGACTGGGACATCGTGCTTGTTTCTACCATTTTGATCGTAATCATCGTGTTTCTGTTCCAGTTTATCGGTGATTTCATTACGAAAAAACTGGATAAACGTTAGAGACTAAAGGTGGAAATGCCCGTTTAGCGACGTATAGAGTGGACTGAGCCGCAGGAGATAAAGGAAACACGACAACGAAAGGAGTCGATGTTGACCAATCGGACGGAGGTGAAGGAAGTCTGGGACTGCGGTACAGTCGTTCCTCGCCCCACCGTAAAGACCCGCTATCGCTGGGCATTGGAGCTGGACGTGGCTAAATACCTTTGCCAAATTATCCAAAGCTTACAAGTTTTATAGTATGTTGAATAATGAATAATTAGGTGAATCCTATTTATCATAAAAAACACATCAAAGGAGAAGAATGACTTATGAAAAAAATACTAGTATTTTTATCTGTTCTATTAATATTATTCCTGGCTGCCTGTGGAGGAGATTCCGAGAATGACACCACGGAAAATGGCGCAGCTGATGATGCGGATACAACCGAAGATGAGGCAACTGAAGAAACAGAACCTGTGGAAATTACCATAGGCGCCTCCAGTACACCACATGCAGAAATCCTTGAAGAAGCGCAACCCCTGCTTGAAGAAGAAGGTATTACATTAAATATTGAAGAGTATCAGGATTATGTCTTTCCAAATGATGACTTGGCAAGTGGAGAACTGGATGCAAACTATTTTCAGCATATCCCCTATTTAGAACAGACGGTTAGTGATACAGGGTATGAATTGGATTATATTGATGGCATTCATGTTGAGCCGATGGGTGTTTATTCCCAGGGAATAGCAAGTGTGGATGAGATTCCAGACGGGGCAGAGGTAATTATTAGTAATTCTGTAGCAGACCACGGTCGTATTTTGGCATTATTTGAGTCAGAAGGTCTGATTACACTTCCGGAAGGCACTGATCCTGAGGAACTTTCTCTGGATGATATTGAAGACAATCCGCATAATCTGACTTTTTCACCGGATGTAGATCCTGCATTACTGCCTGAGCAATATTTTGCCGAAGAAGATGCGCTGGTAGCCATCAATACTAACTATGCGATTGATGCCGACCTTAATCCGCTTGAGGACGCATTGTTTATTGAAGGGGAAGATTCTCCATATGTGAATGTGATTGGTGTGCGTGCTGAGGACTTGGAGGATGAGACTTTGAATAAGCTGGTGGAAGTATTGCAATCAGAGGAAATCCAGAATTTTATTTTGGAAAACTATGATGGAGCAGTTGTTCCGGTTGGAGGAAACAACTAATCAGTGGTGGATTATTTCTCTGCAAATTGAAAGCATGGTATATTATACGCGAGAAATTAGCCAAATGTTTATGAATGACTATAACAATAAATGTCACAATCAATAATATGTTGTGTAATCGTATGAGATACGTTTAAATCTACATTGTAGAGGGAATCGTCCTTGTGATAACCTTGTTATGGACAGAAAACGAAAGGATGGTTCACTATTCATAGTGGCATACGCGTGAATCACACGCAGGAAATGGAAAAGGCAATGCAGCAGTCCCATAAAATGGGGTTTGCAGAGTATGAAAGAAAGCTGGATAAACGCCTTGATGTGGAGAAAAGAAGAGAAAAAGAATATGAAGCATGTAAGCATTTAACTACGGATATTGATAGTCAAATTCAAAGATAATCTAAAAAAACTGATGCTCCCGGGTGGGCATCAGTTTTTTTTGCATCTGAAAAGAGTTAATGAAAAAGAATGCAGCTTATATCATCATATTGATTATTGGGCTTGCAATAGGAATATATATTTTTACATATTATTTTTCAGACTGGGATCTTACCGGAAGTGTAACGGAAACCTATTATAATGAATCAAGTTATATGATTGAAGTTAATTAGATGACACCTGTCAAATAATAAAATGTTTTAACTTTGATTAAAATACGGTATATTATAAGTAGAAGTAAATATAATAATGACAAGATCGTCAGCGCTAATACGCTAACGATCCACAAAAATAGCTTGATTTCCTGCAAGGGGATTGGCGTTTGGCAAAAATAATCCACCAGAGTCTTCAACTCAGGGGTGGATTATTTTTTTGATGAAATGACCGTACGGTTACGATCAAGCTGGAAAAAGCAATCATCAATATTAGCGTTTGAAATACTGTCATCGACACCACCTCCTTTTATACGGAGGTGATGCCAACCCATCCATGAGAGCTACTGTTCTTTTATTATACTATATGAATATAAAACTGACTTCCATATTTAATACAGACCCAAGCTTACCATTAGCATCAGTATATTTATCTAATGCGATCCTCCGTATCCGCATCAAAGAAATGCGCGTTTGTCATGTCAAAGGCCAGGTTCACTTGCTTGCCTCCTGAAACGTCGGTGCGGGAATCAACCCGGGCTACAAAATCCTGCTCATCTATTTTAGAATAGAGGTAGGATTCCGCTCCCATTAATTCTGCCACATCAATGGTTGCGGTGACGGTTGAACCAGGATTCGCTTCGAGAAATTCAGTATCATCATGGATATCCTCAGGCCGGACACCTAAAATAAGATCTTTCCCTTCGTAATTCTGATCCTTCAATAACTTCAATTTGTCTTCTGGAACTTTAATTTTTACGTTCCCCAGATCAAACAGACCATCTGTTAGTTTACCTGAGAAAAAGTTCATGGAAGGAGATCCGATAAATCCGCCGACAAATACATTTTCCGGCGCATCATATACTTCTTTCGGCGCACCAACCTGCTGGATAATGCCGTCTTTCATCACGACAAGTCTGGTGGCCATCGTCATTGCTTCCGTCTGGTCATGGGTTACATAGATCGTTGTTGTCTGCAGGCGCTGGTGAAGCTTTTGAATCTCTGCACGCATCTGTACCCGTAATTTGGCATCCAGGTTGGACAATGGTTCATCCATTAAAAATACTTTTGCATCGCGCACGATGGCTCTTCCCAAAGCAACACGCTGGCGCTGCCCGCCGGAAAGCGCTTTTGGTTTACGGTCCAGGTATTCTTTTAATCCTAAAATTTCCGCTGCATTATCCACCCGTTCTTTAATCTCGTCTTTTTTAAATTTACGGAGCTTGAGACCAAAAGCCATATTATCATAGACATTCATGTGCGGATATAACGCATAATTTTGAAAAACCATTGCGATATCCCGGTCTTTCGGCGCCACCTGGTTCATTTTTTTATCATCAATATAAAATTCACCTTCTGTAATTTCCTCCAGACCGGCAATCATTCTTAGTGTGGTCGATTTACCGCAACCGGATGGACCGACAAATACAATAAATTCCTTGTCCTTAATATGTAAATTGAAATCATCCACTGCCAGTACATCTTTGTCATACACTTTCTTAATATTTTCCAATCGTAATTCAGCCATTCTTTTCCCCCATCTCTATACATGTTACGTTCATTGTATAGAAACGAGGAATCTATGAAAATGGTAAACATGCACAAAGCTGATGTTATTCTTTGTGCATGTTGGCGAGTAATGCTAAATATACGGTGAAAGCCTGATGGAATTCGCGGACATCCATGCCGGTTTTTTCCTGGAATTTGTCCAGTCTGTACTGGAGGGTGTTCCGGTGCATATATAATTCTTTTGCTGTTAGTGTGATGTTTAAATTGCAGCCTATGAAGGTTTGCAGCATATGGAGAAAATCTTCCTCATCTGCAAATTCCTTTAATATTGTAGATGCCAGTAATTGTTTAAAACTGCCTTCCGTCTGATCCATTAACATAAAAGGAACAGCTTCCGCATAGGTTATTACAGACTTACTTGTATAAGCGAAGACACTTTTTGCCCCCTGAATGATGGAAGTATAGTAATCTTTTACGTTGTATAAATCATCCATATAGGCACCGACATAGAAATGAATCGCACCATTCAAATCACTCATTAAAATATCAATAATCTGTTCATAGGAAATTCTTTCGTCCGGCTGTAATTTTAACTCGTCCACCATTATTCCTTCATGCTCATTTTCCCAAAGAATCGGAACAGGTTCGGCAAATAATTCATGAATAGCTGCTTTAAAAGCAGGAGCGGGGATCTGGTTTTTCTTAATTGAAAAATAAACAAACCGGAATGGAGTTTGCTTAGTGTCGCCGGCAATATTTCCGCCTGAATCATCATGCAGCAGGTCAAGCCAATACTTTTCTGCTTTTGTGGGAATCGGCATTTTGTTGTTATATGGCGATAAAAAAGCAGTAAGCAGTTTCATATCTTTTGGTGTTAATTCATTTTTTTGTATTCCGATAATCTCCCCGTTGTCTGTAACAAACCATTGATAGGCATCAGATATGTCCGGTGATTTTTCATGATAACGTATCAGGGAGGGAAAAATTTTTTTCAGATGAATCATCATAATTGGCAGCTCCATTTCTTTAAACGTACTGAAAAAAGAGAAAATATTGCCTTTCCCTTCTTGCTATACATGGCATCCTCAGTTTGTTATAGTTGATGGGTAATAAAAGTTGTAATTTAGAGGAGGATTTTATATATGCCTAATATGTATGATAGTGCATATGATTTGGAAAAAGCAATCCGTGAGAGTGATGAATTTCATAATTTGAAAACCGCTTTCGAAGCAGTAATGAATGATCCGCAGGCAAAGCAGATGTTTGATCGTTTCCGTCATGTTCAAATGGAACTGCAGGAAAAACAAATGCAGGGTGAAGATATTTCAGAGGAAGAAGTGGATCAGGCCAGGCAGGTTGTGGAACTGGTTCAGCAGCATGAAGATATTTCCAAGCTGATGGAAGAAGAACAGCGTTTGAACATGGTCATTAACGATATAAGCCGTATTATCACGAAACCACTGGAAGAATTGTACGGAACAGACGAACAGACATCTGAATAGTTTTTACATAGAGACTCGCAGGCATAGGACTGCGGGTTTTATTGATTCCGGGATTTTTTACGGTCTCTAAGATATATATATATATAATTGCAACGAAACACTTGTTTGTGTTTATTGATTTTGATATATTCTAACTAGAAATACTCCCCGTTTAGTCCTCACAATAAAACAAGGAAGTGTTAAAATGGAATTGGTTACCCCGTACTATCAAAGAGCCTCTAATTACACTGCAATGATTTCAGTAAAGGAAAACCGAAATGAATATCTTAAAGGAAAACCCAGGCTAAGATTACTAAAACGCATCTCCCTTAAGAAGCTCATGGATCTCAAAGTGGATTATGCGTTCAAACAGTTTTTTGGCAATGAGAAGAATAAAGATATTACCGTAGTTTTTCTGAATGCAATTTTACAGAAAACGGAAAGAAACCGGATTAAAGATATTTTATTTGAGAATGTAGAATTTGGCAGAGAATATGTGGATGATAAACAGTCAAGGTTGGACCTATTGGTAAAGACAGAAGACGATAAACTGGTTAATGTGGAAATTCAGTTCACAAATCAATATAATATGGTTAAACGATCTCTTTATTACTGGTCCAAGGTATATACAGAACCGCTGCAAAAAGGAATGGGATACACAGAATTGCGACCGATAATTGCAATTAATATTCTGAACTTCGATTTGTTTGAGCAAACAGAACGATTCCATACTTCCTATCATTTGTATGAAGATGAAGAGCAATTCAAATTGACAAATGTAATGGAGTTTCATTTCCTTGAAATGGGAAAGTTAATAAAGCACTGGAAAGAGGATAGATTGGATCCATGGAATAATGCACTTGCAAAATGGCTCTTGCTGCTTGGTATGGTAGATTCGAGAAATGGGAAGGTCTACGAGGATATTTATCAAGAATTGGAAGAGATCGCTTTGGAAGATGAATCATTAAGGGATGTCTTTCAAAACTGGGAGGAATTGAGCATGGAACAGGAACAACGGCAATATTATGATGCCAGGTTAAGACGTATTATGGATGAAGAAGCAGCAAAGCGTGAAGCTGAATTGCGAATACAGGAAGCAGAAAGAAAAGCAGAGCAACAAAAGGCAGAAAGCATTGCCCGTCGGCTGTTGGAAAAAGGCATGGAGATTGAAAACGTTGCAGATTCCACCGGACTGGCAAAGCAGAAAGTTGTTGATATGCAACGGGATATGCAGAAGTAACCCCTGTATCAAATATATGAAGAAGGAGCATGCTCAACTGGGAGTATGCTCCTTCTTCATATATCCAAGTAATGTATGATTTGATCTGATTGATAACTGCCTCTAAAGTGGACCAGAGAAACTTTAAATATTAAGTTCTAAGCAGGATTTCTTCATTAAATGTCGAAATATGTTAGGAGCGATATTTTACAAGGGGGATCAGCAATGAGTTTGGTTTCGTTTAATAGACAAAATAATATTTCGTACATTCATTTCAACCGTCCGGAACGGTATAATGCATTAAATAAAGAAATGCTGGTGGACTTACTGAAAGCGGTTGAAGAAGCTGAAAAAAGCGAGGATAAGATTTTAATCCTTTCCGGTGAAGGAAATGCCTTTTGTGCAGGCGGGGACATTTCCATGATGAAGGATTTTTCCGAGAAGAAATTTTTTGATGAAGTCATGGATACCATTGGTAAAATTGCCTTAAAGTTATACATGATGCCCAAAATTGTTGTTTCGGCAATCCAGGGTTCAGCTGTGGGACTTGGTCTCAGTCTGGCACTAAGTGCAGATTACGTTATTGCACAAAATGACGCCAAGCTCGGCATGTTGTTTATCGGCATTGGACTCGGACCGGATGGAGGCGGCCATTTCTGGCTGCAGGAAAGAATCGGCACACAGAAAGCGAAAGAATTCACATGGGGTTTGAAACAGGTAAAAGGTATAAAAGCCAAACAAATGGGTCTTGTGGACATGACCACGGATGAAAAAGTAGGCGATTATGCAAAAGGATTTGCCGATAAGCTGCTGACTACACCAATAATAGCAATGCTGAAAACAAAGCAAATCTATCATGCTGCAAAAGAAAAAGATTTAATTTACTACCTGGAAGAAGAGAAAAAGGCCCAGTGGGAGCTTCGCGGTACGGAAGATCATAAGGAAGGTGTGGCGGCTTTTCTTGAGAAACGGAAGCCGGTGTTTAGAGGGAAGTAGTATAGGAAAGCATTAGTCTGTTTTAAAATGAACAACACCGATGGAGAAATTATCTTTTTCATCGGTGCTGTTTTTTATTAACTTGACCTGTACATTGTTGACGGAAGCCGCCTCTAAACAAGTCATGATTATCCCCAAACTTTTTTATTCGACTCCCGTTTGTACCTTCCAATCACCATCTGTTTTTCCACGTTCAAAAAGTGTGATAAAATAGTAGTAACTGTAACTAATTTTTGAGGTGGTAATGTGTATAAGTATGATGTACCTCTAAAGAAATTTATTGTGCTCTTTTTCATGTGCTCTTTTATTCTTATTTCCCTCAATATTTATGAAACTAGTGTTAATCAAAACAAATATGAAAATTTCATCATTCAACTCGATACAGAATTAAACAATGTGCAAGTTCGAATGAATCAAGCTCTTTCTGTAAATTCAACGCGACACGGAGATGTACATGCATATCTTAATCATATTGACACGATCTTTAATAGGTTAGAGGTGCTATTTTATTCTGCACATCACTTTTTGTCAGAGGATATTAAATTTGTAACTTATTTTTCTACACAACATTTCGGCACTTATGCAAAAGATGGTAGTTTAACGGAAGAAGAAGAAGAGTATTTAATACTTTTAAAAGAGCAACTTTCATATCTTCAGAGTGTTTTATTTGAGGATCATTCTAGTATGAAAAACCCTATTTCGATAGAAGAGTTAAATGGATTTTTTGAAAGTCCACCTCAATTCAGTGACCTGTAAATGCAGGATCTATTTTAGGTTCATCTATTGCAGTTCCATCTGTTACATCTCAAGTATAAAGGCCAAAATTAAAAAAAGTAATAAAATACTAAGTTGTAAAGGTGGTAAATATGAATCGAAAAACGAAAATATTTATAAAATCTTTATTATTTTTATTCCTGTACTATAAATTGTTGCTTGTCAAGATAATCAACGTTCTGAACAAAAGGTAAATAAAGCTTATAGCCATACAGAACAAGAACTAATTGAAAGGATGGTTCCGTCAAGAAGTATGTGTAAATTTTAATAGGGTATTCCACAGAATTGGTGGGGGAGCAGACATCATCCCCCGGGTACCCGGGGGATGATGTCTGAAAATTCTCCCGGTTACACTTTGCTTGTTTTTCCATATCTTGCTTCAAACATGTCTTGAAGCGGTTGATAAGCACTCGCAAAGCCTCGCAGTTTCCGTTCTGCCCATTTTTGATTGTAGTCAATGGATTGGAGATAAACCACTTTCTCTGCCGCCTTTTCGCTGGGCAGGCTGTTCATCGTCTTGGTACGTTTTTTGATTTCCTTCATCGTTCGCTCAATGATGTTTGTCGTGTAGATCATGCGCTGGATGGATGACGGGTAATTTAAAAACGTCAGAAGCACATCTAAGTCTTTCTCCCACGATTTGACGATTTTAGGATGCTTAGCCTCCCAAGCATGTTTAAAAGTCTGGAATTGCTTTTTGGCTTCTTCTCTTGTACTTGCCTCGTAAATGGGCTTTAGATCCTCGGCAACGGCCGTTTGGTCTTTTTTGCGCACGGCATTTATGGCATTTCGGATTTTGTGAACGACACAGCGTTGCACATCAGCCTTTGGATAAACTTCTTTCATTGCGTCTTCTAAACCAGGCAGGCCGTCAAATACACCAAGCAGCACTTCCTCGGCACCACGCTTGTAAAGGTCAAGAAGGATTTCTTTCCAACCGAGTGAACTTTCTTGGCCGCCGACATAGAAACCGAGAATCTCGCGATAACCATCTTCGGTGATGCCAATGACCAGGTAGACGACTTCGTTATCAACGTCATCGCGACGCAGCTTGAGATAGGTTCCATCAAGATAAAGAACCGAATAGCGTTTCTGCAGCTTGCGCTCTTGCCATGATTCGATATTTTCCAGTGTGACATCCGTTATATTGCTTACCGTTGTTGCCGAATAAGCAGAACCCAACATGTGCTCGATCATTTGACCGATTTCACGGGTGCTGATGCCTTTCTGGTACATTCTCGTGACCGTTTCTCCAACCCATTGGTCACGGCGCTGGTAAGGATCAAACAACTCCGTCTTAAATTCACCGTTGCGATCACGCGGAACAGCAAGGTCATCGATATGACCGTGCTTGGTGTCGAGAGTGCGTGTGTAGTACCCGTTTTTCACCTGTTTCAGTTCAGGGTGCTCCACCTTAAAAAACTGTTCCATTTCTTCTTTCATAATGGTTTCCAGGTGCTCTTTGACAAAGTCACGAACAAGTGTGTCAAGTTGATTCATAAAGTCATTATTGGTTATACTATGAGACATGGTAGGGTTTCTCCTCTCTTAGAATTTTAGCCAATTCCGAGGGTACCCTACCTCGTTTTTTGTCTCAAATAATTTACACAAACTATTTTACGTCATCGAAAGGATTACAAACGAAGTAAGCCAAAAGAATAATGTTGAACAAATACACATATCAGAAGTCCTGTTTAATGACAGTGAAGCATTTGCTGTGTTTTCATTTAACGATAAAGGTGGTCTACATCAAGGAATTGCTTATTCATCAATGCTTGAAGATGAATGGGAAGTTCTTGAGATTGATCTAGCTACAGTGGATACTGATGTTCCTTTTACTAAGCACAATCTGGCGGTTGTTTCTAGAGATGATGTTGAGCAACACTTTATGATAACAGCTGGTTACATTAACAATAAAGAAATTGCTGAAATTAGAATTAACTATGATAATAACATACAAAAAATAATGAAATTAGGTGACAATCAAACATTATTCATTGATTACGAGGTTGGAAACGAAACCTCCGTACAAGAGTGTAACTGCTAAACTATAATAGACCATTTCTGCTAGATAAGAATGGACACTTTTTTGGGGGAGTATTTGCATTTGAGAGATGCTGCCCCGGGGAGGGGCAGCATCTCTCAAATGCATCGCGGCGGCCGTTGCCCAATAAAAATTCGCTTCATTAGGATATAATCATTTATGTTGATTATATGTAATGGGGGAAAGAGAAAAGGTGGAAATTCTAGAAATGTACATGAAGATCAAGCAATTAAAAGAACAGGGATTTAAGATACGGCGAATTGCCAGAAAGCTTGGAGTATCAAGGACAACAGTGTATAAATACCTGGAGAAGTCACCGGAGGAAATTACGGAGTGGATGGCATCCACCAAAACGCGAGCCAGGAAATTGGATCCATATGAAATGCTCATTCACACGTGGCTTAGTGAACATCCTGACCTATCGGCATCACAGATCCATGACTGGCTGAAGGAGAGATTTCCCAAGTTAGTCGTTGGAGACAGCACAGTGAGAAGTTATGTCAAAGACCTTAGAAATAAGTATGATATTCCTAAAACAGAGCCTAAACGTGTCTATCAAGCTATTCCTGATCCGCCAATGGGCGAACAGGCGCAAGTTGATTTTGGGGAAACAAAACAGAAAACGTCTCAAGGAAAGGTAATCAAGCTATACTTTATCAGTTTCGTGCTTTCGCACTCCAGATATAAATATGTAGAGTGGTTGGACAGGCCATTTACCACAAAAGATGTGATTCAAGCGCATGAACATGTATTTCAGTATTATGGCGGCATCCCCTATGAACTTGTCTATGACCAGGATTCCCTGCTCGTGGTGAGTGAGAATGCAGGTGATTTAATACTGACAAGTGAGTTCCAGGCTTACCGCGATGAGCGTAAACTTAAATTTTTTATCTGTAGGAAAGCCGATCCGGAGAGCAAAGGGAGAATTGAAAATGTGGTTGGCTTTGTAAAGAAAAACTTCGCCAGAAACCGAGTATTTCAACACATAGACAAATGGAATGATGATTGCTTAGCATGGCTGGAGAGAACAGGAAATGGGAACGTGCATAATACAACAAAAAAGAGACCGGCTGAAGTGTTCAAATTAGAGAAGCAACACCTCAGACCAGTCACCAAAGAAATTCATATAACAAGTATTGCCTCAAGTATAACAAGAACGGTGCGAAAGGACAATACGATTATGTATGAATCCAATCGCTACTCGGTTCCTCTTGGTACCTATGAAAAAAATAAAGTGGTCATTATCGAGGTAACAGATGGAAACCGTTTAGTTATACGAGAGCAATCGGATGGGCCGATTATTGCAGATCATCTCATTTCTACTGAAAAAGGGAAACTTATACAGGCTACCCAACATATGCGGGATCGTTCCAAAGGCATTCCAGCTTATATTGCCACTGTTTCCGAAGGGTTTGAGGATAAGGAAACAGCCACGGCTTTCCTGGAGGAGATTCATCAAAGATATCCGCGTTATGTGAGAGATCAGTTAAAGATGGTATTAAAAGCTTCTCAGTCGGTGGATCAAGCCATCCGAAACGAAGCGTTATCAGAATGTGTAAAGCGCGGATTGTACAGCGCAACAGAGTTTCGTGATGTGGTGGCATTCGTTCAGCGGCAGCATCCATCCGATTCCGACCAAACAGCTGCAAGTGAGGAAATCAAAACACTGCATTACGTTGATCCGGCATTATTAAACACAAAGGCAGAGACAAGGGAATTGGATCGTTATCTAAATGTGTTAAAAGAAGGTGTAACGGTATGAAATATTCTCTTGAACAGTTACAACAACAACTTCGTTCTTTAAGGCTATCAGAGACGGCAGCACATTTGCCTTCTCTGATTCAGCAAGCTGAATCAGAAGATTGGACATACCGGACTTTCTTACATCATCTAACTGCATATGAACAGAAACGCCGCGAAGAGAAACAAATTGAAAAACGTTTGAAATGGGCAGCATTCCCTACTTACAAAACGATAGAGGCGTTTGAGTTGGATGAACAACAATCCTTAAGCAAGAAACAGCTCCAGCAACTAACCGAGTTTACATGGCTGGACCAGCTGTACAATTTAATTATTTTGGGCCCTCCGGGCGTGGGGAAAACTCACTTGGCAACGGGATTGGGAATAGAAGCAATCCATCAGGGTTATAAGGTTGCCTTCATATCCATGGGTCAACTTATTCATACGTTAAAGACGGAGGAAGTTACAAGAAAGTCCCAGACAAGGATGAAACGCATCCGGGGCGCCAATCTCGTCATCATTGATGACTTAATGTTCATGGCCATGGATACACGGGAAGCAAATCTATTTTTTCACCTGATCAACGACCTTTATGACAAGGCTTCCGTGATATTAACATCAAATAAAGGGCCGAATGAATGGGGAGAATTATTAGGAGATCCCGGACTAACAACAGCCATCCTGGACAGACTTTTACACCGTGCAGAAGTACTTCATTTTCAAAATGATGACAGTTATCGGATGAAACATCGTTCTTCCATTTTTATGGAAAAAAGTGTCCAGAATTAATTAGCAAAAAGTGTCCATTTTCACTTGACGGTTACAAAGAGATATTTGGGTTAAATAAAAAAGGTGATACTATATTTGAGTATTCTCTGTAAATCATTATTTGTAGTTTACATACTTACAAGGTTTTTAAGCCTGTCTAAGGACTAGAAACAGAGGAGTGAATTAATTGCGAGTATTTCTTTTGTTAACGGCTGGGTTTCTTATGAATTCCTTTTTGGTCGGATGTCAATCAAATGAAGAGGAATCAGACCAGGTTTTATATGAAGGGGACTCAGATCATTGGGAGGCTTCAATTTTTGTTGAACTATTGGAAGAAACGGATGAACATTTTGAAAAAGCCACAATCACATTAACGTATCCTGGCGATTATGAAGATGTTGAATCCTATAGTTTTTTTATTGAACGGCCATGGAGTGACAGTGCATTTGGGTCCCCTCAAGAGGTGTTGGAAGAGGAAGAAGTTTCTGTTGAATTGTTTAACCATCGTTTTTATCATGCTTATGAATATGATTACGACGTGGCGATTGACATGGAATGGAAAGATGAATTCGATTCATACGCTGAAAAAGTTATCATGGAAGTAGTTGAGTGAAAAGGTCTTTCAGTAGGTAATGAATTTTTAAAGTGAGAACCTAAAATTCTTCATAGAGAATGTATGGAGTAAACATGAAAAAAATACAGTTTTATTTTGTATAATAATAATTCTTGGTGTGATGGTTGGCTGTTCAGAAAAAACAGAGGCATTTGATGATGAAAATATTATTTTTGAAGTCAATACTAATTCAAACGATGAATTACAATCTAATACAATCAAAATAACAAATGAAACTGGCTATGATTTAGAAAACCTTTCTTTGAAAATAAGCTACCCCTTGGATGTGATAAATTCAAATAACAGTAATGCTGAAAGAGAAACGTTTAAATTTATGGAAGACCTCAAAATTAAATCTACTGAAACAAAAGAATTTTCAATTCCGTTTGTACTCAAAGAGGGTATTGAAGCTGGTGATTTGGAGATTGACTTTGATGGAAGTGTAGTTGAAGAAAATGAAAAAGTACCGTTTAAAATAGCTGGTTCATTAAGTGCTCTTGTTGAACACTCTTAAACTAATTAAAGATAAAGAGAGTTAGTTAAATAATCCGATAATTTAGGGGAGTTCAACTTTTCAACTAATATCAATATCAACATTTTACTTTAATCCTAAATACTCTTAGTACGCTACCACATTTTGAGAACCTATTATAATTTCTGTCTACCATTCAATTCAAAACTTCAGATAAAAAAATCACTAACACCAGCTCAGCGATTAGGACGAACCTCGAAAGAATTTAATTAAAATGAGGTCATCTACTTGGGAGGGGAAAAGAGCTTGGAAATCCAAGCTCTGATTTAATATTACTTGTTCTTCAACTAACACCAGTTAAATTCATTCACAAAAATTTTACTATCCAAGTAACACTCTTAAAAACTAAAAACAATAGTTTCTATCTTTTCCTTATTTTCGCTGACCCAACTAATCTCAAAATCAACCTCTTCATTGATATATATTCGTGATAAAAACCTTTGGTCAGGTAATGTGTCATTGATTGTGTTGATGTCAGATAATTGTTCATAGGGAATCGTTATTTGTGCAATACTGGAGTCTGTTGGGTAAGTAAGTTCTATTGAATGGACAGTATCTGGATTATCCCCCAAGTATTCAAATTCCCAACCAACTTGCTCTTCATTTGCTTCATCAGATGGCTCCGCTTCTTTAATCAGTAAAGTACCTCTCCATGATTCACTTTCTCCTTCCGAATCGTAAACTGTTGGTTCATCACTTGTGCAGGCTGGAATAAAAATCAAAATGAATAGCATACTAAGTATATTTTTCATATAACCCCCCCTTGTATAGTATGTTTTGAACAATATATTCTGTTACTGGATAGTGACTTTGAAGTATCATTACAGGATTTTTATGATTTGGTTTTATCTGATCTGGCTCTTTATTTATGTTTCCTGGGTCAACAGAATCAATAATACTTGATGGAGAGAACGTTACTGGTTTAATATTTTTTTCTTTTATGAGTGAAGCAGCACGGTCAATGTCTATAGCATATTCAAATACGCCAGTGGGGAATGCTGCATATAATGAGAAAGTTTCCTGACCAATTGGATGAATGACTGGATAAGCTTCAACACTTAGAGATTGATTTAAAACCTCTCATATCCCATGGGTATTTTTCCACGTCAACCTCAATGGGATAATTGTTGTCAAGGCATCGTTGGTACACTTTTTCCAATTCATCTACAACGATAATTAGTTCAAAACCATTTCCTTTTTTGTCAGTTTTAACCTTATTGTTAAAGTAATGGTTGTCTTCCAAAGCTGAATCAGACGTCAGTAACAATGAAAAACAATCATAATTGAAACGTGCGCCCCGTTTACCCCTGCCATACAGTTCCAATCCGATAATGTCCTGGTAAAATTTTAAAGATTTTTCGATGTCTTTTACATACAATTCAACCCTGAAAAGAACGCTCATGTTCCTCGCCCCCCTGTATATTTTATAATGAAGTTCTATTTTCCAATTAGAGATTTATTTAATATCTCAGTTTGAGGCAACCTCAGCTCCGTAACTGGATTGTTCGTTCATCTCCTGGATACGTGAATGAAAGCGTTTGAAAGGTATGAAGTTTTATATTTTCTTTCGTAAAGTATAGTACAACCGCAGATTGTTTTTAACTCAATTGTGTAAACTAGCACATTATCTCAGGTCCCTAATTTCAAATTAATACAGTGGAATATCTGAAGTAATGTGCTATTTTTCCCACTTTATTCCAGCTTTGGCAATAAATAATCACTTTATTTCTCTTCTGTTTTTTTATGAAAAAAGGATGCCTCTTAAAGGACATCCTCTTCTTTCAATAAATTTATGGACACTACTCTTACTTTATAAGCCTCAAACTCCCGAAGATTAAAAGCAACATCTTCAGTAAACTCCACAAACCACGAATTGTATTCAGTATAATCTTTTCCTATATTAACTTTCACATAATGATTCTGTATCTTTATTTCTATAGGCAATCCTTCGTACGCTACGTACTCCTCTTGATCAATCCATATTTTCCAGAAACCCATATGAAAAATCATAATACCTTCAACCATCATAAAGCCCTTTCCTCAGCTGCCAGACGGACGATTTCCTCATCAATTTGTTCTTTCTTCTGTTGTGCCCCGTACAAAAGGCAGTTCATTGTTAATGTATTGATGACACGCGGCCAGCCTTGTGATCGCAAAGCGATTGCTTCCAGGGCGGTGGAACTGAAAATCGGCATTCTGGATCCTGCCAGTTCTAAATGGTGCTCTATATACGCATACACATCCTCTTTACTTAATGGTTGAATTTGATACTTCATAATGATTCGTTGAGCCAATGGCCGGTGATGATTCAAATTCAGTCGTGTTTTTAAATGTGGTAGTCCGGCCAATATGAGAATAAATGGATTCGATGAATCCATCTGAAAATTAAAAAGTATTGCCAAATCCTGTAAAAAAGCATCTTTTGCCATATGCATCTCATCCAGTATAAAAACAGGGGTAACTTTACGTTCCTGCGCCATTTGTTCAATTCCTGATTGAATCTGGCGAAACAAATCTACTTTACGAAACTTTGGTTCTTCCCCCAAACCATAAGCGAGTCCCCGGTAAAAATCCATTACACCTCCGGTAGACAATGGAAAATAGACCACATGATATAACGCCGGATTAAGTGACTCCTTAAATGAACGCAGTGTAAATGTTTTCCCGGCACCCGGATCACCAATAATTAAACCAATGCCTTTGGACTTTTGTAAATATGACAACCCGTTTAACGCTTCTTGATAAATAGTGGATTCAAAAGCGTCGGCATGTTTCACATCCTTGAGAAATGGGGTTTTTGCCAGTGAATAAAAGGATTTATACATGAGCCGTTTCCTCCCCTTCATCTTCATCTGTTGTATCCGTGACAGCGAACGGAGATGGTAATGGCCCTCGTTTGACGTGCGCGTTATCTCCCATGGAAACCGGAATAGCTTCAGCCACTTGCTTTCCATCCTCAAATACATAAACTGCTTGATCATCAAGTCGAAGTTCAATCTTTTGCCCAATATATGCAGCGGGAACCTCATATAATTGCTTTTCTAACGTAATCGTTCCATCCAATTTCACTTTTCTCTCTGCTTTTTTTAAAAAAATTGTTTCTAATATGGATAGATCATCTAAAAATGTGATATGATCTAACTGTGAATGAAATATTTGATGGGGTGATTCTCCATCAAGTGAGGCGTGTGGCTTTCGGTGGTAATCCTCCTCCAGCCACCGCCCAAATCTTTTATTTAATTCTTCCAGAGAATGAGCCGGATCACTTTTTAATAACGGATAAAACCGTGTTTGTATTGTTTTGAATAGTCTTTCTATTTTCCCTTTGCTTTTTGGATCGTATGGTTGCGTATGCACCAGTGTGATCCCCAACTCCGCACAGGCATACTGCAGCGTTTCTGATCTATAAATCTTTCCGTTGTCCGCATAAATCATGGTTGGCTTTCCACGTCGCACTAGCGCTTCTTTTGTCACTTCTCTTAATCCATCAAACTTCTCGGAAGAGAAAAATTCGGCATATGGCACGATCCTGGAACAATCATCGATATAGGCGATTAGAAAGGTTTTCTTCATCTTCCCATCGATGGGTATATATGGTCCATGTGACAGGTCTGCCTGCCATAGCACATTGACTTTGTCATAGGCAAAACGCTTCCGTTCTTTTTCCGGGTGAAAGCTCATGTGATTCCTTCCGGCCAGGTTATGTTTTTTGAGTAATCGGTTAATGGTCGAATAGGATACCTCATGTTTATGAACCTCTCCGCGGTTAATCAGCTGTTCGTAAAACACACTGACCGGCATGTGAAAAAATTCTTCTTTTCTTATTTTGAGAATGTGATCCTTATCATCGGGAGAGAGTCGGCGAGAATTCCCGCGATCTGCCCGTCTTTTGGGCTTTAATGCTTCAAACCCATTTCTCCGATAATGAAGAAGCCATTCCTGCATCGTCTTAGCCGCAATTTTTCGTTCCCCGTAGTAAGGAACCTGGTGAACTTTCCCCTCCAATTCCTGAAAATATTCCTTTGGCTCCCTTTGCCCATTGAAAAGCGGGGCAATCAGGCCATAGCGAAATAAAGCAATTTCTTCCCGTGTTTTTTCATTCATGAATTTTTCCTCCTTTGAATAGAAGGACAACCGGTTATCCATTGCTTTTATTCTACCTTTTCCGACAAGAGATTCATAGGCAATATTTATGTGGGACTGATTTTATTTTTTTCAGGCGATAAATATGGTAAAATTAATTTGCCCATAAAATATGATGACAAATGACCCCAGGACCTTCGAAAGAAGGTGGATTCGCCTAAATCCAGGATCATTTTCACGTATTTTTGGGCTTCTTTTTTTATGTCCCGGGAAAACCCTAATTGATGCCCCTCGTCCACAAAAAAACTATGTATCCAAGGTAGCCTTTCTTTAAAACGCTTGAAGTGCTGGGCAAACTGCTGGCGACAACCATCCAATTTCTCCCCATCAATGATACGGTGTATATTATGAATGACCGTATCCAAGGTATGTTGAAAATACGGAATAAGAAACTCAGGAAGAATAGAAATGTTTACCTTACAAGCCAAACATCTCATTCGACATATCGGTATACACTGATCTGCCTCCCTATCAATTCCATAACGAAAATAATATCCGTTACGGTGCAGGTTGCCCTCAGCAATACAATTACAGCCGGGACACCTTTCATACCTTGGGAAATCATTATCTTTCCCCTCTAAAGCATAACCTTTAAGACTTTTTCCAAAATAATGTGGTATCATCATAAAAAACTCCCCCTTATAATATGCAAAAAATTTAGCACATTACTTCAGGGAAGTAAATAATTAATCTGGAGGAATTTGAATAGAATGCCCCTATTTCGGAGGGAATAAAGTGACGTTTTACATCAATTGTCCAAGTCAAAATCCATAATGTATTTTAGTTCCCTTTTCATCATTCATTCGTCCACAATCACGCCATCTTCTGACAACTTTTCAGGTCGAACCAAATGAAAACTTGCTTGGGCACTGGAATACTCTGCATTGGCATTATTTGTACTTTCAAATACATCGTCGGTCTTCACAGACTTGGGCTCCACAGACGTAGTAAATTGAAAAGATCGTTCCATCTCCTCCAACTCGGCAATTGCTACTATGTCTTTATGACTGGAATCATTACTTTGCACAGTTTGATGGGTAACATCCACCCCGCCACGTTTCAGCGCCATATCAGTTATTTCCACTTGGTTTAATTGGTCTTGTCCTTGTCCGGCCACAATGACGACATATGTTTTGCCTTTAGCAAGGAAGACTTTATGCTGTTCCTCTGTTTCATTTCTCTCCAACCATTTCTGAATACGTTCCGGTGCTTCTCCCGGATCAATTACTTGGAAGGGAACCGCTACAGACTTATGCTCTGTTAAAAAGCCCGATTCATGGGCTGATCCTTTTATGATGTCATTAAATCGATGGACGCTCAGATTCGGGTTCTCCTGCCCGGTTTCATACGAGTACAGACCAGTATGTATGGTCTCCAGATCCTTTTTCAGATTTTCCAGATAATGCAATTCCTCGTCGGTCAGCGTATTATGATCAGCAAAATGATTAATTGGGTGGTTTGAAAATATATGACTGCCGATTGCCCGATCAACAAAAAGATTGCCCGCATTCAGTATGAGAGCTGCTTGTTCCAGATCCCGATCGAGCTGAAGCAGAGCCCGTTCCAAATCATTTCCTTCCAACTGCTGTTCTAGTACTGAATCCAAAGAGCTTATTGTTGATTCTAATTTAAAATAAAACTGGTTCAAAAATGATTCAAATTGACGCTGACTTTCCTGGTTTGCCTGATATAGTTGCACGCCGGTGATGATGAGGACCAAAGAAAGGATGATCAACAAATATGTTTTAAGTTTTCCGAAAGATTCTTTTTTCATTGTCAACACCTTACTTGAAGAAATATACATTGTGCAAAAATTGCACTTAACATTCTATTCGACATGCAACATCTAAATTCCTTCCGGGTAAGAAGGGATTTCCTTTAAACCTCTCACTTCCTATTTTGTGTTGTCCTTCAATACATATTGAGCTATTTTTATTTTGTGATTTGTTCAAGTGCTGTATAACATTTTTATATTTCAAATTTTTAAGAAAATAGGTTTTTTCTACAATAATGTAGAATTTAATATTTTAAGATGGTATAGAATTTAAATTATAAAAAGGGGAATCATTATGAAAAAATGTATTTTAAGTATGTTGGCTGTTTTGATGATAATTATATCTATTTCATTACCAACCAAATCAGTTAATGCAGACTCTTTAAACCCTGCAGAAGCATGTAGAAACATAGATATAAGTCTTCTTTATCAAAATAAGGATACGAATAGAGTAACTTTTGAAATAACTGGTACTCCAGGTAATAGAGTTCAGTTTTCTGTACACTCATGGGATGACGGTAATTACAGTTTTGTAGATTATTTTAATATACCTAGTAGTGGAGTGCTTTATCGGTCAATGACTTTTAGTGATGGTTATTATCGTGCATATGTTTATCAATATTCTCCATGCTCGGATAATGATGCAGTGCTTTTTCGTTTATAGTTTATAGTTATTTTGATATTTCAATTGAGCAGAACCATCTATATCATCTTTTTGTACTGCCTATACTTGTTACCCATATATGAGATAAACCATATCACAGTAAGTTAAAAAGCTCATATATATTTATAATGATTTGATACATGTGTAGGTAAAATTATATATGAGGTGCTCAGAAGTATGGCAGGGTATGATATCTTTATTTAATAATTTTCATAGTTTTTTACAGTAATACTAAATAATTGTGGATCAAATTCGTTTTTTTCTATGATCTGTTTTGCTATTTCCTGTATTTCTTTATCAATATTTTCGGTTACTTTTTTATTTGCTATCTTAATTGTTACATCAACACGCTTATCATAAAGAACATCATATTCTATGCCAAATGAATAACCTTTTTCTTCATAAAGGGTGTTTCCAATCTCCGTTAAAATTTGGGATTCTACGATTTGATGATATTCTTCATCACTTGCCATTTTTTCTTTATCATTATTGGTGGTGTTTGCACTATTTTCTTTTACAAATACAAATATAAAGAACATCAATGAAGTCATTATAATTAATCCAATGATAGTTTTTCTCATATTTTAGACCCATTTCGTTAAGTAATTGGTATATACTATGTCCAATGAATTAAATAAAGAACTTAACGCATGTATTTTTGAAGTTAATTTAAAAATACCATAATGGGAACATGTATTGACAAATATGGTTTTAAAAACTGCATGTTTTACATGAGGAAAACTACGGGAAGTTTCATAACTGAAAAAGCAGCTTCACTGTTTCATTCGTATTATAAACAAATACCCAATAATCGCCAAAAGCCGGATCTTATCCTCTTTAGAAAGCGTATCCGACAACGCGACAATATCATTTTGTATATCTCTGAATAAATTTGTGTACTCATGGGGAAATTTTCCATTATAAAAGTACGCCCACTGATTTCCTTCTTCATCATTCCAGCTGAAACTCCCGGAAAAACCAGATGCTTTAATGGATAGAATCTGCTTCTTTTGTTCGTTAAATAATGTGCCTTTAATCTGAAATAGAGATTTCAGTTCTTCCTGTACGTAGATACCAATTTTCTTTTTATCCCTGTTAAATATTGTCAGCTTCGTCTGTTTCAGCCATCCTTTTTTCCGGAAAGTAAACAGGGTTTCTCCCTTATGTGATATAAAACCATATGTTAACGGAAGAAATTGAAGCAAGGCATCGTAAAAAAATTGAAACGGATACATCCACCATGGCATCATCACTGGTTTGATCATCCCGATATAATGTCCATTGTTTTCAAAAAGGAGTAACCTTGGTGTGAAGGCTGCATCTTTTTTTATCACTACATGATTCAGGTCCAGTATTTCCTGCTGTGAATGCGGAATCGCTATGTCTTTTACTGATTTGTAATGGGAACGGCTCATGATGATAATGGAGAAAATGAATCCAAGCGGTACAAGAAAAACCAACATTTCCAGCCACTCCCCTGATGTATTGGGCGTCTGAAATATGATCCACCAAAGCATGATCAATATAGTGTATCCCAAGAAAAAATACCCCAGCTTTTCACGCCGTTTGTACATTTCTGCGATCAATATATATCCCCCCGTCTGCACACAAATTTCTACTTTTACATCATATTATTTGGAATGTATTATTAATGGGATCTAAACATTACAAGTCAGGTCAAACTTAATTCTATGTATCTATTGGCACCTATTTACAGACATTCCATGTTGATCACGTTATACAACGGTCATGACACCGGCAAATAAGAAGAGGATGTGTAATGCGATAAAAATGTACTTTTTCCACCCTTTTCCCATGCTGGCAAAAAGAAAGCCGAAAAGAGGAATTAAAATTAATCCGAATATAAAAAGTGATCCTAAAAAGCCACCTATATACTGCTCCAGGAATAGGCCTGCAGCATACCAAATCAAAAATAGCAAAATGAACAGGAAAGATAGTTGCTGCAGCTTTTTTCCGAAGCCGCTTACCCAGTCTTCGGCTACCCGGAAATAAAAATCTTCTTCGTCCTTATTGCCGTGGTTGGCATCAAATGCAGATACCAGCCGCTGGCCATTCTTTGATTGGGCAGTTATTTTGCCTCTTGATAAATCATCATTCAGATTATGATATTGAACGAGGTTATCTTCATATTGTTTCAGGATCATGGTGATGTTTACATTGGAATTGCTTTTTTTTAAGTTGGACCCCTGCGATTTCAGCAGGGAATATATGGAAAATCTCGTTATAATCATATGGACTCGTGAAAAAAGTTTTTGAAACATGGTAAATACCTCTCTTTTACTGATGAAATCGATAATTACTGTTTAATGAGGAAATTTGTGGGTAAGAGCAACAAATGTACTGTATTCCTTCTCCGCACATCACTAAAAGTCACAGAGAACGCTTTCTGTTTCTCTGTGACTCAAAACAAATCCTGTCCATGATCCTATCTGTGAAAAAGAATCAATTTGGCTTCCGGTGATACGCAGCGGTGGGTTCGTTCAGTGTGCCCTTCTTCCTCCAACCTGGCCTGGCCGATTTCTTTCGCTTCTTCATCATTTTTTGCTGTAAAAGATTCATCCAGCAATTTTTCCCCTGATTGATCAAATACTGTTAATGCATACGTTCTTTGCATGTTTTTTCCTCCCCGAAGTCCTGTAAATACTGTGTGAGATTCCTTGATGCAAAAGTAATTCATTCTGCTTCTATCGTACCTATTTTTTCCGAAAATGAAAAGTGAAATGGAGCCGCAGCCGGAATTAAACATAGTTTTAACTTGTATGGTAATGTATTTTTAACTAAATGTAAAAAATGATTGACTTTATGTTAAAAAAATATTACTCTTATAAAGAGGGAGGTTTTATATTTGCCTTTGAAAGAAACAGGAACACTTCGTAATCGCATTGCAGTGCTGCGGGCTGAAAAGAAATGGTCACAAAAAGTAGTCGCTGAAAAATTGGGAGTCAGCAGGCAAACCATAATTTCTATGGAAAATAATCGCTACAATCCATCATTGAAACTGGCTTTTGAAGTTGCAAATTTATTTGAGAAGGATATCACTGAAGTTTTTCAGTATATTACAGAGGAGTGAGACGATATGGAAATGATAAAAGTTATTGCTTATATCATATTTGTGACAGTATTTTTCTTTTCCCTTTTTATCATTTTTCGATTTCAATTCGGTGAGGAGGGAAAGGATGAGCGCGGTCAGCAAATCCTTAACCAGGCATATATGATGGCATTTCCGATTTTTCCGATTGCCTGGCTTCTGACAGAGCTGTATTCAGATTTCATATCACAGCTGGATTATGAAACTTATCGAACGATCATGTGGGTGATTGTAGTCACCATATTCATTGTGCATGGAATGGCGATATTGATACAGAAACGGCGAAATTAATTGTTCCAAAAAGCTTTCTAACCCACAGCGGACTGTCTTGTTTGCTAATAGGAAATGAGCATTACGAGATTGGCAGAACAAAAAGCAAGACAGTTCAACTGATAAAATAAAAGGGCGAAGTTAAAGAGCAACTTTTGCAGCACATACTAATTACCGGGGTTTATTCTTTATCAATATAGAGGATATGAGGTAAATTATACATAAAGCAGTCAACCAATTTATAAGCCCGCAAAAATTAATCTTAATTGCTTTCTATAAAGTATTTTTAAAAGATGAAACTATTTATCGGGGCATACGTAAACAAAGAAGGGGAAAGGGGATTGAAAATGACATTACTATTGGACAATGTAACAAAGCGATTTGGGAAAGACACTGCCGTGAACCGTCTTTCACTGGAAATCCCGGAAAAGGAAATGTTCGGGTTTTTAGGCGGAAATGGGGCAGGGAAGACCACGACCTTTCGTATGATATTGGGTTTACTGGATGCGACGGAAGGTACCATAACATGGAACGGCAGCACGATCAATTATGATAAAAGCCATGTGATCGGCTATTTACCCGAGGAAAGGGGCTTATATCCGAAATTAACGGTGAAAGAACAGCTGATATATCTTGGCAGGCTGAGAGGAATGAAGAAAAATGATGTTCTGACAGAACTGGACAGCTGGCTGGAACGGTTTAAAGTGCCGGAGTATTTAAATAAAAAAGTGGAAGAATTGTCTAAGGGGAACCAGCAAAAAATCCAGTTTATTTCCGCTGTGCTACATAAACCTGAATTGCTCATACTGGATGAGCCATTTTCCGGACTCGACCCGATTAATGTGGAAATGCTAAAAGCGGCAGTGGTGGATTTAAAGGAGCAGGGAACTTCCATTGTATTTTCTTCCCATCAGATGGATCATGTGGAAGAAATGTGCAAGCATCTCTGTATATTACATAAAGGCAGTCCGGTTGTTCAGGGATCATTGCGTGAGGTTAAAGAATCATTCGGAAAGAAAAACCTTGTGGTGCATGCAGCATTTCCACTGGAATTTCTTCGTGATTTCCGTGGTGTCGTATCCTATAAAAAAACAACCGAGGGGTGCGAACTGCAAATTGAAAATGAAGAGGTTTCCCAGGACATACTTGTCGCATTACAAGGAAAAGGGTTCGTCCGTAAATTTGATTTGGAAGAACCTTCATTAAATGATATTTTCATTGAGAAAGTGGGTGCTTCCTATGAATAAGTTCTGGATCATCTTGTCTCATACATACATGACCCGGGTGAAATCAAAATCTTTTATAATCAGTACTGCAATCACATTATTATTTATTATTAGTTTAGCAAACATTCAATCCATTATAGATGTTTTTGGCGACGAGAGTGATGATCAAGTTGCAGTGATTGATGAATCCGGCGAATTCCTCGAGTCATTTAGCCAGCAGGTAGAAAATGCTGGTGAATCCGTGGAAATAATTGCCTATGACGGAACGGAAGAGGAAGCAAAAGAAATGGTGCAGGAAGGTGAATTTGATGCACTCATGACATTGGAGGCAGATGAAGAAGGGATACCGGGCGCCACCTATTATGCGAACAGCGTTTCCGGCAATGGTAATCAACTGATGCTCGAGCAGCAGTTCCAACAATTAAAAGTTGCCATTGCAACCCAGCAATCGGGAATGGATGAACAGGCGCTTGCTGACATCTATGCACCAGCATCGTTTCAAACAGTGGCATTGGATGAAGGTTCCAGAACAGAAGAGGAGCTGAGCCAGGCTAGAGGCATCGTCTATATCATGCTGTTTCTTCTCTATATGGCCGTAATTGTATATGGACAAATGATTGCAACCGATGTGGCCACGGAAAAATCTTCAAGGGTAATGGAAATCCTTGTCTCCAGTGCTCCACCGGTTACACATATGTTTGCCAAAATATTAGGAGTTGCACTACTGGGTTTAACGCAGGTCGTCCTGTTTGTCGGTGTCGGTTATGTGTTGATTTCCTCCAAGCAGGATGAACTGACAGGAGGATTCTTTGAAGTGTTTGGCATCCAGGATACATCCATATCCATTTATGTTTATGCGATTGTATTTTTCCTGCTGGGATATCTCCTGTATGCCACCATGGCCGCTATGCTGGGATCTTTGGTCAGCAGAGTGGAGGATGTGCAGCAGCTGCTTATGCCAATGATTTTTCTGATTCTAATTGCCTTTTTCATTGCGATGTTTGGAATCAGTATACCGGATGCCACCTTTGTAACAGTTACTTCCTACATTCCATTCTTTACGCCAATGGTCATGTTTTTGCGGGTAGGTATGCTGGATATACCGGCATGGGAAGTGGCTCTATCTATCGGTATATTAATAGGAACGATTGTTGTTTTGGGCCTGATCGGGGCACGAGTATATAAAGGCGGGGTGCTGATGTATGGAAAATCCTCCTCACTGAAAGACTTTAAAAAAGCGATGGCTTTATCGAAAAAAGATAAATAGTGTGTTTGGAGGTGTGTAGATGGATAACAGTAGAAGTGCGAAGGTCGATGAATATATCGATGCATTACCCGAAGATATAAAAGAAATGACGGAAAGCCTGCGGAAGCTGATCCATGAAACAGATGGTGAACTGAAAGAGGAAATAAAATGGAAAATGCCTTGTTTCTCCAGGAGCAACACAGATATATGTTACCTGCAAACAGCCAAAAAACATGTGAATCTTGGGTTTTATTCAGGTGCCAGTCTTCAGGATGAAAATAACCTTCTGGAAGGGGAAGGCAAAAAAATGCGGCATATCCGGATCAGAAAGATGGAAGATATCCAGCCGGAGAAATTTAGGGATTTGATTAGAGAAGCAATTAAATATGACGGTTGATGCAATATATAATGGCCCGGTTTATGGTGAAACCGGGTCATTATTATTTTTGCAGGAGTCAGGTATTTTTATATCGATTTCTTTTTTACCTTGCATTATTGTACTGAACCATATTATTAGCGAAGGACTGTCTAGCAATTACAGCGCATTTTCATACAAAGGGGTGCCATAGGGGGACTCAATAGTACGTCATTTTGTGTTTTTGTCATAATGGCCTACTATAGGGGGTCTCAATAGTACGTCATTTTGTGTTTTTGTCATAATGGCCTACTATAGGGGGTCTCAATGGTACGTCATTTTGTGTTTTTGTCATAATGGCCTACTATAGGGGGTCTCAATGGTACGTCATTTTGAGTTTTCCTCACAATGGCCTACTATAGCGGGTCTCAATGGTACGTCATTTTGAGTTTTCCTCACAATGGCCTACTATAGGAGCGGTGAATGGTAGGTCATCTTGAGTTTTTGTCATAATGACCTACTATAGGGGATCTCAATGGTACGTCATTTTGTGTTTTTGTCACAATGAGACACCATAGCTGCACTCAATGGTACGTCATTTTGTGTTTTTTCTACAATGAGACACCATAGCAACGCTCAATGGTGCGTCATTTTGTGTTTTTTCCACAATGAGACATCATAGCAACGCTCAATGGACTGTCATTATGTGTTATTCCTCACAATGGCATACTATAGAAACGCCCAACGGTACGTCATTTTGCAAGTTTTCCACAATGGCACACCATAGGCACACCTTTGAGTTTATAGAACGTGCATTCTGTTCCCGGGTTTGCTAAAATGAGTTTAAGTAAAACTCTGAAAGGAGGCGGATCCGTGGCGAAACAGGTGTCTTTCATTCACGCTGCCGACTTGCATTTGGACAGTCCATTCGGCGGGCTGGCACATACGCCGGATGTTATCTTTGAAGATATCCGGGAAAGTACGTTTAAAGCGTTCGGGAATTTAGTGGATGCAGCAATTGATAGACAGGTGGACTTTGTGCTGCTTGCCGGAGATTTATTTGATAATGAAAAACAGAGCTTAAAAGCCCAAGTCAGGTTAAGGAACGGATTTGAAAAGCTGAAGCAGCATCATATTCCTGTTTATCTATCCTACGGCAATCATGATTACATAAAAGGAAATGCTCATCCTGTAACGTATCCGGACAATGTTTTTATTTTTCCCGGAGAAGATGTCAGCCATTTCACATTTAAGAAAAATAATGAAAAGCTTGCTG
The DNA here is from genome assembly GCF_055379185.1 of Virgibacillus kimchii. Classification (NCBI taxonomy): domain Bacteria; kingdom Bacillati; phylum Bacillota; class Bacilli; order Caryophanales; family Bacillaceae; genus Virgibacillus; species Virgibacillus kimchii. Next base: position 165,748 of record NZ_AP043951.1, read on the forward strand.
CTATATACGGGTTCAGCTATGAAAATCGGGCGGTAACCAGGAATAAGGCAGTTGAATACGAGGTGGCAGACCGGGATGTTCCCTTTCATATAGCAATGCTGCATGGGAGTGTGGAATCAAATACGGAGCATGATACATATGCACCTTTCCAAACACGTGAATTAGCGGAGAAAGGTTTTCATTATTGGGCGCTCGGCCACATTCATCAGCGGCAGATCCTACAGTGGGACCCACCTGTTGTCTATTCCGGAAATATTCAAGGAAGAAACCGGAAAGAAACAGGGGAGAAAGGCTGTTATCATGTTATTGTGACTGAAAATGATGTATCCATGGATTTCATACCTTTACAAACCATTCAATTCCTTTCCGTTGAGATAGATGTGAGTAAGGTAAAAGAAATTCATCAGCTGGAACAGAAGCTTCGTGAGGAAATGGAAAAGTTGCAACTGGCAGAACCTGCCTTGATTGATTTAAGACTGTTCAGCGATCATACGCAGCTTCGGGATTGGGAGAATGCCGGTCTGGTGGATGAAGCAGTGGAACTGATCAATGAGATAACCGTACATGAACAAAATTGGCGTTACATTTTTCGTGTTCGCAACCGGTCAATAAACATGTACGACAATAGTTGGAAGGATGATCATTTTTTTGGCGAACTGCATCGGCAATTTTCTGAGACTGCCATTCACCCGTACTTAAAAGAATTATATCAACAGCGGCAGGCGCGCAAATATGCAGATCAGCTGTCTGCTGAAGATGAACAGGAAATTAAAAATAAAGCCGAACAATTATTAATGTATGAACTGTTGAAGGAATGAGGTGAGAAAGTTGAAAATCCTAAGCGCAACTATTTATGGGTTTGGAAAGTGGATAGATTACAGCATTGATTTTCATGAAGATGGATTTACTTGTATTTATGGAGAAAATGAATCGGGAAAATCGACGCTGCAGCAGTTTGTCCTTTTCATGTTATTTGGATTGCCACCGAAACAGCGGAATTTTTACCGGCCGAAAACGAGCGGGAAAATGGGCGGCAGGTTAACGGTGGAAGACCTGGATACAGGTGTGTTCACCATTGAACGACTGGATGAAGTAAACAATGGAGCGGCCACCTGTTATACAGAGGATGGAAAAGCATTTGATGAAGCATGGCTGGATGAACGCTTAAAAGGGATGACAAAGAAAACCTATCAGTCTATATTTTCCTTTTCCTCCATGGATTTGCAGGTAATGAACAATATGAAAGAGGATGATCTGGCCGAAATACTTCTCGGGATTGGCATGACCGGCTCCACAAAGATCTATGCTGTTGAAAAAAAGCTGGAACAGCAAATCGGGGACTTGTACAAGCAAAGAGGGACAAAACCTTTGATCAATAAGCAGTTAACCTCACTGGATCACTTACATACACAACTTCAAGAGGCAAAGCGTACGGAGGAAACCTACAAAGAGCTGAAGGATAGGCAAAGCGAATTGAACGGGGAGATTTCAGCGTATCAGGAAAGCCTTCACCAAAAAAGAAAAACAGTAAAATGGATCGAACAACAGCAGCAGGCACTCCCATATATACAGGATTATTTGACTGCAGAGAAACATCTGGCAGCATACCCGGATACGATTCCATTCCCGGAGCAGGGTATTTCCAGACTGGAGAAAATCAAGGACCAATGGCTACCGTTAAAAAGCGAACAAAATGTTTTACAGGATAACGAGCAAAAGTATAAACAAAAAGTTGCTTCTCTGCAGGAGGAATTGGCTAAATTCCCCTGGGATCGGGTTACCCGTCTGCTGAAAATGAAAGATAACCATGAGCTTCGGAATAGAGCGTTTCAGCAGCATGAAGAAAGTCTTAAGAAAATAAATGCACAGATAGACAATGAACTGGAACAGCTGGATATCCCTATCGCAGAAGAGGAGCTTGCTGCCTTGCACCTGCCTTTTCATGTGGAACGCCAGTGGCAGGATCTAAAAAACAATACGGAAACAAACAGTCTGGAACAGGAAAAGACGGATCAGGAAAAAGAAGAATTGGACAGGCAGGAGCATTTTGTTACACAGAAAAAAGAAAAACTGAAAGCTGAAATGTTGCCGGAACATCATAAAAAGGAACTGGAAGATAGAATAAAAAGTTTTCAGGAACAAAGTCAGTTCATCAAATGGCAGGAAAATGCGAACAATCAACAAAAAGAGCTGGAGAAAAATAAACAGAATAAGATGAAACATGCCAATAGACTTTTAGCCGGCAGCCTATTACTGGGGCTTGTACTTGGCGGGTCAGGAATCTTTCTCGATTTGTCCATGCTGTATTTTTTCATGATGGCTTCCATCCTGATTGGGATCATCATGTGGTACGGTGAAAGAAAGTCTTTGAAGGAAATGACTGTATTACTTGAAAAAAACGTGCGTGAGCTGCAACGACCGGATATAACCTTGGATGAGAAAGAGGAAGCGGAGCAGCTGTTAGCCTGCCATGAGGACTTGGAGCTGCAATGGAGAGCGTTGGAAGATCAGGGGAAGAAATTGTATCTTGAGCGGCTGAAATGGGAAGAGAAGAGAAGCTTCATGGAAGAAAAGAACAAGCAGCTGCATAAACAATTGGCTGAGCAATGGAGACAATATCCGTTTCTTCAAAAGCTGGATGTACGCTACTGGCCGGAAGTATATCACCGGTTGAAGCAAATCTTACAGTTAATCCGGGATAAAAGACGGATACTCGAAAACATGGACGAAATAATAGAAGAAAATGCCTACCTTGAGAATGAGGTGAAAGCTTTCTTTCCAGAGGAAACATTGCCAGTGGAAGCCGCACTGGAAAGCCTGGAAAAAATATGGGAAAGTGCAAATAACAGTAAAAAGCAGATGGAATATTACAATGAGCTATTGGATGAAAACATACAAAACCAGGGCAGACTAAAACAAAAACGGCAAGTGTACGAAAAAGAAATGGACGATTTATTTTCTTATGCAGAAGTCTCCTCAGAGGATGAATTCTATGAAAAAGCAAAGCAGATAGAAGAGAAAGCGGCATATGAAGAGGGGAAACTGAAAGCAAAAGCGCAACTGTCCCGTTTTCTACCGGAAACAGATCTGGAAAGTCTGCTCCTTGATCAGCCGGTTGAGAGTACTTTAATCAACAGACAACAGAATACGAAAGAAACCATGGAAGAACTTGAATTGACATTGGATGTGAAACGGGATGAATTGGCAGGGGTATATGCAAAACTGGATCAAATGGAAGCATCGGAAAGTTATTCTTCTCTCATGCATGAAATGGAGATGGGACAGGAAGAACTGAAGCATCTTATGAAGAAATGGGCAGTATTCAAAACGGCTAAAGAGATGCTATTGGAAACGAAGCGAAATTACCGGGACAAATACCTCGATCAGGTGATGAAAAAAACAACGGAATATTTTGCAGCACTGACTGATGGTGGTTATACGAAAGTGTTTGCCCCGGACAAAGAGAAATCCTTTTATGCAGTGTCCAGAAACGGCATAAGGTATCATGTCAATGAACTATCCAGAGGTACGGTGGATCAGCTTTATGTTTCATTACGACTGGCTATCAGCAATATTATGAGCAGGGAATACCGTATCCCTTTTATCATTGACGATGCCTTTATTCATTTTGATAACATCCGTACGAAGCGGATGATGGAATTGCTTTCCGGCATATCTGATAATAAACAGCAGATGATCATTTTTACCTGCAGGAAAGAAGTAGCCAATTTGGTTACATCATCGCAAGTAATTGAGTTGGAGAGTAAGAGCAAAATGGAAGAGCTTTCAAAAAATAGGGCAAAAACGGTCAATGTTCAGGGAATTCCGTTCGCATAAAAGAAAAAATAATGATAAACTTATTCCATATTAATTATTGCACTTGGAGGGATCCCATTGCCGGAAAACGATGTGACTCAGGACTGGGAAAACTATGACGAAACCATGGAAAAATTTATACAGGTGATTGCCAAAAATATGAATCTATATGGAATCACCTCTTCAGTAGGCAGGTTATACGGTGTATTATATTTCGCAGACGAGCCGATGACACTGGATGATATGCGGGATGCACTTGTTATGAGCAAAACGAGTATGTCCACCGGTGTCAGAGCACTGGCGGATATGAAAATGGTGGAACCGGCATATAAAAAGGGAGTAAGGAAAGATCTCTATCGGTCTGAGGAAGACTGGTATAAATCGTTCACTTCATTATTTGGAAATCGTTGGAAAAACCATACGGAATCCAATATTGAAGAAGTGGAGGAAACGATGGAGGAACTGGAAGAGATTCTCTCGAAAACAACCGATGAAACGTTAAAAGAAAAAATAGTCAGTGATATAGAGAAACTCCATAATGCAAAAAATTATTATAAATGGCTGATGAAATTTATAAATGTCGTGGAATCCGGAGAAATTTTTGATTATATTCCTAAAAATAAACAGTAAAGGGAGATGGGGGAATTTGCTCTTGCAACTCCATCTTACTACATAGACTGACAAAGTTTTGTTGTCAAGGGGGGAGACGATGAAAAAAGGGATAGGTTATTTAAGTGTAGGAGATACTTTTGATGATTTTATGCTGATTAAGGAGGTTTCCAAAGGTGTTACAAGCAATGGGAAACCTTTTTTGACATTGATTTTGCGGGATGCGTCAGGTGAAATAGAGGCTAAACTCTGGGACGCAACCAAAGAGGATGAAGCATTGTTTATACCGGAACAGATTATAAAATTAACCGGGGAAATCAATCAGTTCCGTGGTAAGCCGCAACTGAAGATATTATCTGTAAGACTGGCTCAGCCGACGGATCAGGTCTATGTTACCGATTTTGTGGAAAAGGCACCTGTGGAAAAACAGTTTTTAACGGAAAAGCTGACCGAAGCCATTTTTGAAATGAATAATCCTGCCCTGCAGCGAATTGTCCGGGCATTCATTAAAAAGTACCAGGAGGCATTATTAACTTATCCGGCAGCAGCAAAAAATCATCACGAATACGCTTCCGGTCTTGCTCATCACATTGTCAGCATGCTGGCCATGGCGAAAGAGTTGCATAAGCTATATCCGGAACTTAATAAAGATCTATTGTATGCGGGCATCATCCTTCATGATCTCGGGAAAATAAAGGAACTGTCCGGTGTGGTCACCACTTCCTATACGGTGGAAGGAAAATTATTGGGACATATTCCAATGATGGTGGAAGAGATTGGGGTTATGGCGAGAGAACTTCAAATTGAGGGTGAAGAGGTACGCATCCTACAGCATCTTGTATTGAGCCATCACGGGAAGGCAGAGTGGGGAAGCCCGATACCTCCGCTCGTGAAAGAGGCTGAATTACTCCATCTTATTGATTTGATTGACGCAAAAATGAATATGTTAAACCGGGCATTGGATAAGGTGAAACCGGGAGAATTTACAGAAAGATTGTTCGCGATGGATAATCGGTCATTTTACAAGCCATTATTTGAAGAGAGTTAAGGATGGTCATTTTTTCACCGTCTTGTTCATATACTTATGATAGGAATGATGGACAAGGGAGGCAGAAAAATGATTCTCGGTATCCCATGGTGGGTTTTTATGATGATTCTATTCATTTTTTTAAGCGGATTTATGGCGTTTCGGGCAATGAGGGCTGAGCAGAAACTGGAAGAGCACTTCATTGAAAAAGAAGGGCGGATTTATATGGAACGGATAGAGGCGGAAAAGGAAAAGAGAAAACAGCAAGTATCATCCCAGTAGGAAAATAACCGATGATAATAAATAAAGCTGATACAGTCCTGTATCAGCTTTATTTATTAGTATCTTACCCTTGCGCTTCTTCCATTTCTTCCTGTTCAAACATATTTTCAAAATCACTGATATTTACTTCTACATTGGATTCTTCAATTAAATTATTTATCTTCTCCTGTGCTGCCATAGGATCCATTCTTTCATTAAGCAGTTGGCGGCGGATTTCTTCCTCCATATCCTCCAGCTCGCCGATATTTTCCTCTGATTCGCGGATATCATTTACTTTAATGATATGAAAACCGTATTGGGTTGCGACAGGATCACTGATTTCCCCTTCTTCCATAGTAAAGGCAGCATCTTCAAATTCCGGAACCATCATACCTGTGGAGAAATACCCCAGGTTTCCGCCATCTTCGGCATTTGATTCATCTGTTGAGTATTCACTGGCAAGTTCTTCAAAGTCATCGCCATCATCAAGCCTGTCCAAGACTTCATTTGCTGTTTCTTCATCATTCACCAAAATATGCTGGGCATCAATCTCAGTATTCATACGCTCGTATCTTTCCTGGATATCTTCATCTGTAATTTCAATATCTTCGGAAATGGCCTGTTCCTGCAGTAAACTCAATCGAAGTACTTCACGCAATTCATCTTCATCCTGAATTCCCTGCTGCTGCATCCACATTTCAAATTGTTCTCCCAATTGTTCCTGCATGGATTCAAGCTCTTCTTCCACTTCGTTCTCATCTATTTCATAATTCTCTTCAAGTACTTGAATAGTCACCATTTCATTGAGAACAGCTTCACCATTTCGATTTTTTAGCTCTTCATAAAACTCTTCTTTCGTTATATTACCTGCATCACTTTCCACAACAACTTCGGAATCTGAATCAGTACAAGCTGATAGTGTAAGAATTCCCGCTGCCAGAACGGCAGGTATTGCCATTTTCTTCATTCGTGCACGCTCCTATAATTTTTGCTTGAGTTTTTAACTATGATTAAATATAACATATTCTGCTATGAAGATAACAGTCCTTTGTCAGTTCCTGTTCCTATTACACCGTGACATTTAATATCCTTACATATGCATTCACCAATAAGATGACAATCATAATATTTGTTACGCGGAATATTTTATTCTGCTTGGCAGCTTCCATTTCGGTCTTTGTACAAAATGAATGTGTTAATGAGTTAAAAATAAATAGTACGATAAATGCATAAATAATAAATGTATAGCTCATGGTAACCCCCCCTAAAACAGGATGGAAATATAAATCGGCTTTATAATTACATCCTTCTATTAACTTTATCAAATGATGACCAATATGAACAGTACCAAAAAGAATTTTTTGATGCCCGAATGGAGCTTTTAAACAAATTCCCGTACAAAAGGTGATTTTAACTTTTTTTGTTCACATGAATCACGTATAATTATAAAAGGTGTAACTATACGGAAAGGGGTAGGTTAAGTTGAGCGAAGCAAAAGATGAGACGGCATCCTTTCATGTCCAATTATTATCGAAAATATTGAATTTGGACAACTATCCCGTTGTGAAATTAATCATCGAAAATAACCTGACCAAAGAAGAATCCGAGGAATTATTTCTCCAGTTAAATAAATTGAACGAGCGATATGAACAGCAAAAGGAGGAAGGTTTTTTGGATTTCACCCCGTTGCTTGTGGAATATGCAGGTATGCTGAATGAAAAGCTTGATCCGGATCAAACGATACTTGCGCTGCAGCAGGAAGGACATTATCCTGCTTTGATGCGTGAATTCAGTAATATTATCGAAATGGATAAAAGAAAAGGCCAACACAGATCGTGAACATACCATCACTTTCCTGTTGGCCTTTTAATACTGCATATAATTTGTTCCTGCCTAACTCTCTTCCACTTTCAATTCCTTAAATAAAACCTCAATCCGCTGATGAAAATCAATAATGTCTTCCAGGCGGTCTTCTATATTAACGAGCTCCGCAGAAGTACCATCTGATTTATATTCATCCAAAAAATGATTAATCTCTTTCAGCGATTGCATTTGATGGGTAGCTGCATCCACCCATTTGCTGATATAAGTATTCATAAAAGCCTTGAAAAGCTGGGGATTCGCCTGATAGTGATCCTTTCTGACACCTTTTTTCCATACTCTCGTTACCAGATTTATTTCATACAGACTTCGTATGTTGGTGCTCATTGACGTCTTGCTTTTCCCCAATGCTACTGCCATTTCGTCCAGTGTAAGTGCTTTTTCCGAAATGTACAGGTAAGCAAACAATCGAGCTTCTGATGGAGACAAGTCGAACATTTCAAGTGTTTTGGCGAACTCCTGCATGATTTTATCCGTAATTTGTTCTGTCCGAGGTTGGTTCATTTTATCACCCTCACTGTTGTTAATTTAAGGTTACACTAAATTGCAATTCATTAAAAATGGATAATCGGGGAGTAAATTGGAGAAATTAAACGTTAATAAAAGCATATAGCGTATAATTTTCATACAGAATAAACTGTACGTAAAATTTATACTAAAATAATAGATTTCAACATTTGAATTGTACGGATAAAAAGTTTATAGTATTGGAGTAGGTCAAACGGTACGGATTTAAATATAGATTTATGTACATCCAAGCAACTACAATTACGTTTATATGCTTTTTGACTGAGTCTAAAAACCTAGGAGTAAAGTAATATTCGAAAGGGTGAGAAGTTTTGCCGATTATTGAAGCGAAGAACCTTTCAAAGGTCTTCGGGAAAAACGTAAAACAGGCAGTCGAGCTTCTGGATAAAGGCTTATCCAAAGAAGAAATATTGAAAGAAACAGGCTGCACGGTAGGTGTAAATCGTGCAACATTTTCTGTGGAAGCCGGAGAAGTATTTGTTATTATGGGACTCTCGGGAAGCGGGAAATCAACATTGGTACGGTTAATTAACAGGTTGATTGAGCCCACGGAAGGCAGCATCGAAATTGAAGGTGAAAACCTGGCTGCAATGGATAAGAAAGACCTTCGAAATGTCCGAAGAGAGAAGCTGGGAATGGTTTTTCAAAAGTTTGCTCTGTTCCCACACCGAACTATTCTGGAAAATGCTGAATTCGGCTTGGAAATCCAAAACGTTCCAAAAGAAGAACGTAGAAAGAAAGCGACAGAAGCTTTGGAACTGGTTGGCCTCGGTGGCTACTTGAATCAAAAACCAAGTCAGCTTTCAGGTGGTATGCAACAACGTGTAGGCCTTGCACGTGCATTGGCAAATGATCCGGAAGTACTGTTAATGGACGAAGCTTTTTCGGCATTGGATCCATTAATCCGCAAAGATATGCAGGATGAACTGATGGATTTGCAGGAAAAAATGAAAAAGACAATAATATTTATTACGCATGACTTGGACGAGGCTTTGCGGATAGGTGACAGGATAGCTTTGATGAAGGACGGTTCCATCGTTCAAATCGGTTCACCGGAAGAAATTCTCGTCCATCCTGAAAATGATTATGTGGAAAAATTCGTGGAAGACATCGACCGTTCCAAAGTATTAACTGCTCAACACATTATGAAGCGGCCGGAAACAGTCAATATTGAAAAACATGGTCCCCGTGTAGCGTTGGAGCGCATGAGGGAGGAAGGTCTGTCAGGCATGTATGTGATTGACAACAAGCGGAACTTAAAGGGTTATGTTACCGCTGATGATGCCTCTGACGCAAGAAAGAAAAATATAAATGATTTGAAAGAAATTTTAACGAATAACATACCAAAAGTGGATAAAGACACCTCACTCAATGAAATTTTTGATCTTATTCACGATGCACCAATGCCAGTGGCAGTGGTGGAAGATGGAAAACTTAAAGGAATTATTGTACGGGGTGCTGTGTTGGCTGCACTATCCAGTGATGGCGAGGTGAATATGGAAAATGCTTGATAATATAATGGGATCTATACCAAGAATACCGCTTTCCGAATGGACCAGCAGTTTTACGGATTGGGTGACAAATACATTTTCCATATTATTTGACCCGATAAAAGAACATTTCGGTAATTTTATGGACTTTACTTCAGATTTGCTGCTGGGAATACCGGCCATTATTATCATTTTGATCGTTGCCGTTATTGCTTTCTTTATTTCAGGGAAAAAATTTGGACTCGCTGCTTTTTCGATTGTAGGTCTATGGTTAATTTATAACCAAGGTCTATGGGAACATTTAATCAGCACTTTTACGCTGGTGCTGCTTGCAAGTCTCTTATCTGTTATAATAGGTGTTCCAATCGGCATCTTAATGTCGAAAAGCCGGACGGCAGAGGCAATTATTACGCCTATACTCGATTTCATGCAGACGATGCCGGCATTCGTATATCTAATCCCGGCGGTTGCGTTTTTCGGCATCGGAATGGTGCCGGGAGTATTTGCATCCTTGATTTTTGCAACGCCGCCAACGGTGCGTTTTACAAACCTGGGAATCCGTCAGGTTTCAAAAGAATTGGTCGAGGCTTCCGAAGCATTTGGAAGTACAGGTGCCCAGAAATTGTTTAAGGTACAGTTACCGATGGCCAGAGCAACTATTATGGCGGGCATTAACCAAACGGTAATGCTTGCATTATCCATGGTGGTGATCGCCTCCATGATCGGTGCACCTGGTCTTGGAAGAGAGGTTCTGTCAGCACTTCAGCGTGCACAGGTTGGACCTGGATTTGTTGCCGGTGTAGGTATTGTTATTCTGGCAATAATTATGGACCGTATTACGCAAAATATGAATAAAGAAAGAGATGCTTAATATTGTTGGTACCTTTTCTTGCAAAAGAAAAGTTTCCATATAAATAAAATATAAGAAAAGGGGAGTTCATATTTATGTTTAAAAAATGGAAACGTCTTGGCCTTGTGGCGGGACTTTCATTAACATTATTTGCAGCTGCTTGCGGTGCAGATGAGGAAGACACCGGTGATAATGGCGATACTGCAGATGAAAATGGTGCAGCCAATGGTGATGGCGGTGAGATTGAACTGGTTTATGTGGAGTGGGATACAGAGATTGCATCTACACACGTAATCGGTAAAGTTCTGGAAGACGAAGGTTTTGATGTTACTGTTACACCACTGGATAATGCGGTTATGTGGGAAGCTGTAGCTACTGGTGAAGCAGATGCTATGGTAGCAGCATGGCTTCCGGCAACACACGCGGCACAGTATGAAGAATACGGGGATCAAGTAGACGAAGTGGGTGTAAACCTGGAGGGTGCAAAAATTGGTCTTGTAGTCCCTGAGTACATGGATGTTGATTCCATTGCGGACCTGCAGGATGAAGCAGGCCAGATTATTACAGGTATTGAGCCTGGTGCAGGCGTAGTAGCGGCATCGGAACAATCACTGGAAGATTATAATTTGGACGGATGGGAAGTGCAAACATCCTCCAGCGGTGCAATGGCGACAGAGCTTGGTACAGCTATCAATAATGAGGAAGAAATTATTGTAACAGGCTGGTCCCCACACTGGAAATTCGCTGCCTATGACTTAAAGTATCTCGAGGATCCTGAAGGAACCTTTGGAGAAGCGGAAACCATTGAAACAATGGCTCGTGAAGGATTGGCAGAAGATATGCCTGAAGCATATTCCATCCTTGAGAACTTCTATTGGGAAAGTGAAGCAATGGAAGAAGTAATGCTGGAAATTTCCGAGGGAGCATCCCCTGAAGATGCAGCAGCAGCTTGGGTGGAAGAAAATCAAGATGTTGTAGATGAATGGGTTCAATAAGTAATAAAAAGAGGCAGCCGCATTGGTGGAAACCAGGCGGCTGCCTTCTTTTTTTACGTTAAGAAAGTATATGGCTTTAGCAGGAAAGTCGATTCGCGGATGTAAAACTTTTTAAGTCTTAAGAATAAGAAATACTGCAGGCTTGATGTATGTTAATACCCTGATGTTGTAAACAGCATATTATTGACTTTTTACTTTTTCTTCAAGATCTTTTAAACTGCTTTCAATTTGCGCCAGGTAATTATGAATGTTTTCCTGATGAGGTTCCACTGTTTCTTTCCAATCCATAACAGTTTTTTTCATCTCCTGGGTTAAATCCTTAATTAATATACTGCCTTCCTGTGACGTTTTAAACAGCTGCTCTTTAAGGCGTTCGCCATCTTCTTTCAGGTTACCGACAAGTGATTTCCACTCTGCACCCTGGTCCTTTACCCGGTTTCTCATATCTCTGCCGGAAGCCGGAGTGGTTAATAAAGTAGCTGCAACTGTCACTGTTCCACCAACCAAAAAGCCGAGGAGCAATGATTTTCCATTTGCCATATCGTTTTAACTCCTTTCGCATCTTTCTATTTCTTTTTCCTCTTTTCGAGGTGTCATCAAACGTAAAATATCACTTTAAAAAAAGAAAGCCTCTGACAAACAAGTGCCAGAGGGTGCCATTCCTTTAATTACGCAATTTCTATTGGTCGAGATCTTTTCATTATCCCTTGCACTATTGGATAAACAACGGCCATAATCAGCGTGTTCACTACCGCAGCAGGTAAAACAACACCAATAAATAATGCAAAGAATCCGCCTTCCATTAATCCTACAATGAATAATGCAACACTAAGGAATATGGAACCGCTGACCATTGTACCGACAGCAGTTAATACCGGTGCACTGATCTGGTCTTTTACCTTATTTCTGATTAACAGGAACAAAGCAAAGAAAACCAGCGCTGTAATTGGTTTATCAATGAAGTTGGCGATTTGACCGCCTGGTGCAGAAGTTGTCAGCGCGGAAATAACTCCTGTAGCCAGGGCCAAAACAATTACATACTTCATCTTTGGAAATAAAATAATTCCCAAAAACATCATTGCCAGAATCATATCCGGCTTTACCCCAAATAAAATAGGCGGAACTACAGCGTGCAGCACGGCACCGATACCTACCAGCAGTGACAAAATGACCAAAATTCTCGTATTCAATTTTACCTCTCCTCTTCTCGCTATACTCGTCTTTTTTTCCGTTCTTCTTAAAAAGAGCGGAAGATCTGTTTTCCAACTGTACACTCATTGTCAGTTGCGAAAACTTATCATTATTATAACAGATCCTGCAGCTAATAAAAAGCTTTCGTTTATATTTTTATAAGAAAAGCAAGAAAATTAGCTATTTCTTCAATTTGAAAGCATTGCTTTGATAGCGATAATAAGTTGCTTGTCCTGTGCCGCAATATGCTATCAGTATTTTATTTGACCTGTGCACTAATTTCTTTCGCCATTTCCTGTAATTTTTCCGGTGTGTAATCATCATTATGGGTGATCCAATTGGATGAATACCCGTCCCCATCACCATAGCGTGGGATGATATGAATATGGAGGTGAAAAACAGATTGGTCTGCCGGCGCTTCATTATTGTTAAGTAAATTCATGCCGATCGGTTTGTACGTTTCTTTTACAGCATTTGCAATAATCGGTATTCGGGCAAATAGTTCTTTTGCCACTTCCGGTGGAGTTTCGTAAATATTTTTCGTATGTGTTTTGGGTATGACCAATGTATGTCCTTTGGTAACCTGGCTGAGATCCAGAAAAGCGTACACGTGATCGTCCTCATACACTTTTGCAGATGGCAAGTCCCCATTAATGATCTTGCAGAAAATGCAATCTTCATGTGCCATTTTTTATCACTACTCCCTATCAGTTTATCTTCATTGTATAAAGGAATTGCAGAGAAAGTAAAGTATTCTGTGTTTTTATGTCATCAGTTGTGGGAGGTAAGATAAAAAAACAAACAGGGCTGGCCCAGTTGGACCAGCCTGCAGGGAAAAGTGGAGATTTGGAAATTAATCTAATGTGGGGACTTCGTAATGCAATCGATTAAACAGCTTTGACGCCACTTAACCTAATGATTACAAAAACCTTTTTGTCGGTAACTCATTTCGGTGAGTCTTCTTCCGGCAAAAGGGTTTTATTGCATTAGATTGTTTTCTTAAAACACCTTCCATGTTACTTACAAAACCTATATTAGAGTATCGATCACTAACACCTCATTTGTGTGAAATCACACGAAACTTCATTAGTTGCCGATCGCTAACACCTCATTTTGTGTTTGGCACGTTTGGTGATCTCCACTTTTCATTAAATAGTATGGATCCTTTTCTGCAAATATATACATAAAAAACTAAAAAAATTGTCGTTTTCCGTCTGACGGTTTAGTTGGGATTTTTCTTTTAGTAATGGTAAAATTAATGACAGAGAAAGAGGTGGACTATGGTGGAACCATTATTACGTATAGATAACCTGCATGGTGGTTATACACATAAAAATGTTTTGCACGGAATTTCCTTTGATGTAAAGCCAAAAGAAATTGTCGGGTTAATTGGTTTGAATGGTGCCGGGAAGAGTACGACGATTAAGCATGTCATCGGATTAATGCAGGCCAAAAAAGGCACAGTTGCTGTAAATGGACAAACCTTTCAGGAAAACCCGGAAGTGTACCGTTCACAAATCGGTTATATACCGGAAATGCCTATCTTATATGATGAGTTAACGTTATCTGAACATCTTCGTTTGACAGCGATGGCTTATGGTATTCCGGAAGAAACATACGAAAAAAGGGTAGGTGTATTGGCAAAGGAATTCCGTATGGAAAAGAGGATGCACTGGTTTCCCGTTCATTTTTCCAAAGGGATGAGGCAAAAAGTAATGATCATGTGTGCGTTTTTAATTGAGCCTCCTTTGTATATTGTTGATGAGCCGTTTGTCGGCTTGGATCCATTGGGTATTCAATCCTACTTGCAGATGATGGGCGAAATGAAAAATAACGGATCCGGTGTATTAATGTCCACGCATATTCTTGCAACAGCTGAACGCTATTGTGACCGATTTGTTATTTTGCATGAAGGAGAAATCCGGGCAATGGGGACGCTAGAAGAGTTACGGGAAAGCTTTCATATGCCCAATGCTGCCCTCGATGATTTATACGTGGAGCTGACAAAGGAAGAAGATAGCCATGTTTGATTCCCATGCTTTTTATAAAAAAAGAATTTCTGCTCATTTAAAAGAGACAAGCCGGTATTTACGGTATATTTTTAATGGGCATATTGCGTTTGCCACGTTTTTTTTCATTGCCGTAGCAGCGTATTATTACCAACAGGCTTTGGCCGAGCTGCCGGATAATTTTCCAACCTCCATCATTATTGGTGTTGTTTTTGGATTGATCGCCGGCTATAGTCCTGTGCGTACGTTGTTAAAAGAGCCGGATCTGGTTTTTTTAATCGCTGCCGAAAGCAAAATGAATGCCTACTTCCGCAATTCACTTGTATATAGTTTTCTTATTCAACTGTATGTGATCTTCCTGATAGCTGCCGCGCTGGGGCCATTGTACTTTGCTTCTTTTCCCGAGCGGGCCGGCAATGTATATTTATGGACGATTGCTGTTTTACTTATTTTTAAAATAGGAAATTTAATAGCAAACTGGTGGATGCAAAAAGTAAGAAACCCAAGACTGCGGCAGTTTGAAATGGTTATTCGCGTCGTGCTGAATGTGGCTGTTTTTTATTTTATGGTCAACGGAGCTATGCTTTTGGCAGGAATAGCAACCGTTTTATTTGCCATTGTATTTCTCTATGATTTTTCGTTAGCCGGAAAGCAGGCAGGGATTAACTGGATGCTGCTTGTGGAAAAAGACAACCAGCGAATGCAGGCGTTTTACCGGCTTGCCAATATGTTTGCCGATGTACCGCATTTGAAGTCTCCTATTAAAAAGCGGGCGTGGCTGGTGTCGCTTTTCAGTAAATTGCCCTTAATAAAAAAGCATACATATGACTACTTATATCGAATTACCTTTATTCGGAGCGGGGATTATCTCGGGATGTATTTCCGCTTATTACTAATCGGGCTAATTGCAATTTACTTTATTCCAAATGAAACCTTGAAAGTGTTGCTTGGTGTTTTGTTTTTGTATTTAAGCAGTTTTCAGATGATGAGTTTGTATAAACATCATCGGACGATTATGTGGTTGGATCTTTACCCGGTGGAACCTTATATTCGTAAAAAATCGTTGATACAATTACTGTTTCAATTAACATTGATTCAAACATTCGTCTTTTCACTGATGTTTTTAGTGATGGAATTGTATATCTATACTGCGATTATGCTCGTTTCAGGGATTCTTTTTAATTATGTATTTATCCATGGATATGTGAAAAAAAAGCTTGTTTAAAGTTAAACGGGGAGAAAAGGAAGAAGAAATATAACTTTGGATACAGTAATGAATTCCAGACAAGTAAACCCTTCAGGATGACCAGCCTAGAAGGGTTTACTTGTACGGGGAGCCATTACAGGTGAGCCAATAGATATTAACTCTCTTCGTCTATATGTTGCCTCTTTGGAGCTCAATCCCCGTGGTTATGCTCTTCTTTTTTAATATTTCCACGAAGAAGCGTTCAGGTGTTGTTGAGGAGGCAGGAAATTGAAAATAAATCGGAGTTATTGGATTTTATTATTTCTATTAATTTTTGTTATAATCACGATCGGTTTATGGGTTGTTCGTATTTTACAGGGGGATATGCCTTACGTTGACTTATGGACAAGGGACCAGGTGGATTGGTTTAGTGATACGTACATGTATATATTTTTTCGATATATTACTGAAATGGGTTCCAGGTGGTTTCTCGTACCATTTGTTGTTACTGTTGCTATCATTTTATGGATCCAATTTAAAAATTGGTTGCCGGCACTTATTTTTTCCGGCGGGACGTTGCTTACCCACCTATTTAATTTACTGATTAAACATGCTGTGGAGAGAGAAAGGCCGAGCATCTATGCGGCTGCCAATGCGGAGGGGTACAGTTTTCCGTCGGGTCATTCCATGATACCGATGGTGTGTTACGGTTTATTGGCTTTTTTTATTGCGAAAAAAATAAATTCGCCAAAGATTAAATTGGTAGTCCAGAGCTTTTTTGCTCTACTGATTTTTTTGATTGGTATAAGCCGCTATGTCATTAACGTTCACTTTCTTACAGATATCGTTGCAGGTTTCATCATAGGTTTTCTATTGCTTATTGGCTTTATTTATTTATATGAGGATCTTCATAAACGGCAATCTCCGTCCAGAGACTGAGTTAAGTGCAACCTTCAGCCGGTTTCTCCTGGAATGGCTGTAAAGTAAAATAAAAGCAGAGGATCTAAGGGGAACCAAAACATGGACATACTTCAGAAAATCGAAAAGAATGTAAAGCTCCTGTATTAAATCAATTCATGTTTTTGATTATTTCTCGGAAACGATTGGAATACCGCCTTATTTATTGCTGTTGAAGTAAATGGCATACGTCACTATCATTAATAATGGTATAATTATTTCATTAACTGCTATCTGTCCTGAAGTTTATATTGTTAGTATGTTGAAAGGGGTGAATAAATTGAGGAGATTTATCCGTTATTTTCTGGCCATATTTCTCGTTGTTGTTGGAATAGTGCTCGTCCTTACTAATCTGGGTTTAGTAGAATATGATTTCAGTACGGTATGGGCTTACATTTATCCGGTGTTTTTTGTAGTCATCGGCTCTAAATGGCTGATTGATTATTTAAAAAGGCAGGGAGGAACGTGGGTATTCGGCTCCTTTTTTCTTATCTTTGGCACATTGTTGCTCCTTGACCGGTTCGATGTTATTTCTTTTGTCTTTCGTGATGTCTTAAAATTATGGCCTTTATTGATTGTTTATATTGGTTTTATGATTTTCGGGGTTTCATCGAACAGAGTGGTTGTACTGAAAAACAATGGGGGGAAGAAAGCATATTACAGTCCGAGCAAATCTTTTGTTGGCTCCCATGAATATAATTCACCGAATTGGAAGGTGGAGCCGATGAACATAAGTAATATGGCAGGAGATTATTATTTTGATTTTACAAAAGCTTTTATCCCTGAAGAAAAAATCCCGATCATGATTAATTCACTCGCAGGGGATGTAAATATAATTTTACCTGAGAATGTGGACTTTCGAGTGGATGCGTCGGTGAAAGCAGGCGAGATTGAAATTGTCGGACAACGACAGGATGGAATTCAGCGATCACTTCAATATGAAACAGTCAACTATGATACTGCTATACAAAAAATCGATTTTACCATTAAATTAAAAGCCGGATCGATTCGAATTGATCAGGCATAGAGGGGTTTAAAATGAAGAAAAAATTTTCCAGTGTCCGTTTCCTTTTTATCCGCTCTCATTTAAATGGATGGTTTATTACAACTGTAACGATTTTGGCTATACTATTGACTGTCTATGTACTATTTGAACCGAAATGGCTGACAGCAGGCAGCATTTTTTTATTTATTTCGCTGCAGTTTGTGCTGGGTATCGTTATTGCTTTATACACGAGTTTTGCAACAAGCGGCGGTATGAAATCAAAGTTGAACGCCATTTCAGCTGTAATTAAACAATTTGCAAATGGCCAATACGGTTCGAGTGTTGATTTTCTTGAAGAAAACGACGAGATTACCAGGATCGGGGATGAATTAAATGAGCTGGGAGTAAAGCTGCAGGATCAAGTAAAATCATTGCAGCGAATGGCTGATGAAAAGTCGGAATTGGCGAAAAGTGCACATAAGTCTGCCGTTATTGAAGAAAGACAGAGATTGGCCAGGGATCTGCATGATGCAGTAAGTCAGCAGCTTTTTGCACTTACGATGATGTCGGAAGCGGCGCTTAGACAAATGGAACAACACCCGGAAAAAGCGAAAGAACAATTGACAGAGGTAGTTAAAGCAGGTTCACAGACACAGACCGAAATGCGTGCGTTGCTTTTGCATCTGAGGCCTGTCCAATTATCCGGTGACTCACTTTCAACAGGTATTCAAAAGCTGGTCGAAGAGCTGAAACAAAAAAGCAGTATTGAATTCCAGCTGGAACTTGAATCAGACCTGATACTGTCGGATACGGTGGAAGAGCATGTATTTCGGATTGTGCAGGAAGCGCTCTCAAATATCTTGCGTCATGCCAATGCCACGTTGGTTAAAATAGAGGTATCGGCAAAAGCAAGGGAATTATTTGTACATATTAGAGATAATGGAAAAGGCTTTGATTTGGAGCACGATTCCGGAAAAAAAGCTTCCTATGGACTGAAAACAATGCGTGAAAGAACAGAGGAGCTTGGGGGCAGGTTTACCATACGTACAAAATTGGATGAGGGGACGTATATTGATATACGTATTCCATTGTAATCGGAATGCTCTTAATTTAATAAATGGGGTGGAGAAATTGGTCAGTGTAATTGTAGTGGATGATCATGAGGTAGTTCGAAAGGGCATCATCGCATACCTGCAAACAGAGGACGGCATTGATGTAATCGGGGAAGCTTCCAGTGGCAATGAAGGGGCAGCGTTAATTGTTGAAAAAAAACCGGAAGTGGTGCTGATGGATTTAATTATGGAGAATGGAACAGGGATCGAAGCAACGAAGCAGGTAATGGAAAAACACCCGGGATGTAAAATTATAATTCTTACAAGCTACTATGATGATGAACAGGTGTTTCCGGCTATTGAAGCAGGGGCGTTCAGCTATATTTTAAAAACTTCTTCCGCCACCGAGATTGCTGATGCTATAAAAAAAGCAGCAGTCGGAGAAAATGTAATTGAACCGAAAGTAGCTGGTAAGATGATGACTAATTTTCGCAGGGAAAAAAGGAAGCTGCATGATGACTTAACGGAAAGAGAGCTGGAGGTACTGATTTGTATTGGAAATGGGATGACAAATCAGGAAATTAGTGAGAAGCTGTACATTGGTATTAAAACAGTGAAAACCCATGTAAGCAATATCTTGTCCAAGCTGGAAGTCCATGACCGGACACAGGCAGCTGTTTACGCCCACAAAAATCAGCTGATCGGGGAAGTAGATGGATAAAAATAAGATAAGACCTTTTACTTACTAAATGTAACCTTGTATAATTAAAGTATAATAAGCTTGTTCAATGAAATGTAAGAATTATATTGGGCAAGCCCTTTGTTTTTATCCGGTATTGTTTGTATAATACTAATGTACACTTAAGAGAGGAATCTTGCCTATGTCGAATTTGACGAAGCGGGCAGAAAACCTGCTGATGCTGATTTGGGCGCAGGCATTTATTGCATTGGCAGGCAGTCTGTTTTATTCGGAAGTTTTAGGATACATCCCTTGTGAATTGTGTTGGGTACAGCGCATATTCATGTATCCGCTTGTTGTGATTTACGGGGTAGCCATGTTTAAAAAAGAAGTATCCATTGCTTTACCCGGTTTAATTTTAAGTGGGATCGGGATGCTTGTTTCCTTATATCATTACCTGGTGCAAAAAATGCCAGTATTGCAAGGTGCAGGTGATGCATGTGGACTCATCCCATGTAATTTCGAGTATGTGAATTACTTTGGTTTTATTACCATTCCATTTCTGGCGGGTACAGCATTTGTCGTTATATTTATTTTACATCTGCTCCTATTGAAAGAGCAAAGGAGGAAAAGTTAGTGCAAAAGAAAGTATTAATCTTTGTTGGGGTAATAGTTGTTTTATTTGGTGCCTTATACTTTGTCGTTACTTACCAAAATAACCAGGCGTTGGAAACAAATGATAATCCATATGGAACAACCGACCTGGAGGGGCCGACCATTGACCAATTGGGAGATCCAAATTATGATAATATTATTTTGCCGGATGAACTCAGTGAACAGGTCGACAGCGGGGAAGACGTGACAGTATATTTCTTTAGTCCGACTTGTCAATTCTGTGTGGAAACTACACCGTATCTGAAGCCGCTTGCCGAAGAGAACAATATCGATATGAAGCAATTTAATCTATTGGAATTCGGACAGGAAGGAAGGCGTTATGCCATCGAATCAACACCAACTCTCATACATTATGAAAATGGGGAAGAAGTAGCTCGTATCGTTGGTCAGCGTCCCGAAGAAGAGTTCCAGGCATTCTTTGATGAATATGTGCATAATTAATAGAACGTAGTAAAAAGCCATCAGCTATTAGGGAGCTGATGGCTTCTTCTTCTGCCGGTATTGTTAGGGGGGGAGGGTACGTACTTTTGCATAAGTCTGGCTGGTATCATTCCGTTTCCTCTTCTTCCACACGCATATGGTATGTGGTAATAAAAGGCTTGTCGGCAAAATACGCAGGGGGTTTCGTTGACTGATCTTTATGTGCCTTTTTAAACTGATCGGATTCCTTCCAGTTTTCAAAATCGCTGACAGAATTCCATTGGGTCATTACTACGTAAGTATTTCCTTTTTTTGGTCTTAGAAAGCGAAAAGCCTGAAAACCTGGCATATCCTCCACTTTATTTTTTCGCCTTTTAAACCTATCTTCAAAAGGCGCTCTGCCATCCTTGGTGACGGTGATGTTATTCATCACCACATATCCTTCTTCCTGAAATTCTCCTGTTTGAATGACCACTTCATATTGCCGCCCAGCAGAAAAGACTTTTTTATTTTCACCTTCATAGTAGGAAAGTGCGCCATTCGCATTTTTCATGAAATGAAAGTTAATCTTTGGGTGCTTACCCATCAGTTTTTTCAAAAAATCTTCGGTGCCGTTTGTCATAAAGGCTTTCATCTGAAAAGCTCCTTTCCTTTTCCTTCTACTTATATAATACTTCAGAAAAACAGGGGTTAGTCAAATCTTTAACATTAATCCCTGATACTTTATGTATCTCTTAATCTATCGTATAATATAAAGGACATTGTGTAGAGGTGAACACATAAACATGAATAAATATTTTAACATACCAAAGAAAATGAAGTGGGCTTTATTTACCACAGGATTGATTCTTCTGTTGGGTTTAATTGGTTTTTCATTCATTTTATTTGGCGGAAGACTTGTTGTGGATGAAGAGAATCTGGTATTGGATGCTGCCACAACCATAGAAACACGAGAAGGCGAAGTGGTTGGAAAGCTGTATAATGAAAACCGGCTCATTCTGCCTATTGATCAGATTCCGGAACATGTGCAGCAGGCTTTTATTTCTATTGAAGACAGACGGTTTTACGATCATGCGGGAGTTGACTTCAGGTCTGTAGTCAGGGCGTTGGCCAGGGACCTGATCGCCATGGAAAAGCTGGAAGGGGCCAGCACCATTACACAGCAGGTGGCTAAAAACCTGTTCTTAACCAATGAGAAATCATGGATGCGGAAAACAAAGGAAGTTATGGCCTCCATATATCTGGAACAGCAGTATTCCAAGGACCACATATTGGAATTATATTTAAATGAGATTTATTTTGGTAATGGATTATACGGTGTGGAAGCAGCCTCTAATTATTTCTTTTCCAAAACAGCAGGAGATTTAACAGTAGCAGAAGGTGCAATGCTGGCAGGTCTTGCAAAAGCGCCCAACGGTTATTCACCGATTGAATATCCGGAAAAAGCGTTGGAAAGAAGAAATATTGTACTTCATTCCATGGAAGATACTGGATTACTTTCGATGGAACAAAAGATGAAGGAACAAAATAAACCACTTGGTTTAAATGTTGAAGACCAACAGGCATCCCCATGGATGGACAGCTATATAGATTTGGTCATGAAAGAAGCCCGGGAAGTACATGATTTATCAGCAGAAGAAATACGCCGCGGGGGATATCGGATTATCGTTAACGTGGATGAAACTGCACAAAAAGCGGCCTATGGCCAATTTCAGAAGGATGACTATTTCCCAGGAAATAGGGATGGTGTGGAAGGCGCATTTGTTATGATGGAGCAGGAAACAGGCAGAATTGTGTCAGCAATTGGCGGCAGGGAGTATCAGCTGGGGGACTTGAATAGAGTTACTGTAAACAGGCAGCCTGGATCCACGATAAAACCAATTGCTGTCTACGGCCCTGCCATGATGCAAAATGAGCAATTTACACCATATACACTCATACCGGACCAATTAACGGAATATGATGGCTACAGTGCTTCCAATGTTACAAATACTTATGATGGAGCGGTAACATTGTATGATGCCATTGTGTATTCAAAAAACGCTCCGTCCGTGTGGCTGCTGGACCAAATTGGCATACCATATGCCAAAAACTATTTACAGAAAATGGATATTATGTTGGAAGATGACGGGTTAGCCATTGCTTTGGGGGGATTGTCAGAAGGGATCACGCCGAAGCAATTAATGGAAAGCTACGCAGGTTTTTCAAAATATGGTGAGGTGATTGATTCCTATACGATAGAAAGGATTTACAGTAAAGATCAGGAGTTACTCTTCCAGGCAAATCCGAAAACAAAAGAAGTGTTTACTCCGCAGGTAGCCTGGAATATGACGGAAATTTTAATGGAAACCGTAGAAAAGGGAACAGCCTCTGCCGGTACCTATGAAAAGGCACTGGCCGGTAAGACTGGTTCTACCCAGCACCCTTTTGTGGAAGGGAAAACGAATGATGCCTGGTTTGCTGGATACACACCGGAATACGTTACAGCTTCATGGATAGGATACGATCGCTTGGATGAAGATCACTATCTGACAGGCGGAAGTGAATATGCTACGAAACTGACAAAGGCTATTTTAACGGAGGTGGATAAACAGCAGCCGCTGGCAGACAGCTTTGTTAGGCCAGAAAATGTAAGAGCTCTGCCTAAACCGATTCAATTGCCGGAAGTGACCGAAATAGAAGCAACATATGCATTTGGAAGTCTTTCTCTCGTGCAAGGGATATTAAAATGGCAGGGCTCTGATGACGATCGGGTCGTGTATCGTATATACGAGGAAAGGGATGGCATTGATAAACGAGTCGGAGAAATCGAAGGAGAAACAGAATATACAATAGATCGAGCATTATTTAATTCAGGAAGCTATTATGTCGTCCCCTTCAATCCATTGACAAAAGAGGAAGGGAAAAGATCTCCTGCCGTATCTTTTGCATGGTAGCGAATAATGATCTCCTCTGTACTCATAAATGATTTGTTTGCCTATAATAGGTAACAAATGAGACAAATTCATGACAATCTTTTCACTTACCTATACATTTGTAATGGGAAAAGATATAGTTAATAATGGTTGATAACAACTTAAAGGGTGAAAATAATAGTGAAAAATGTAAATGATACGATACTAAGAGCTTATAATGGGGAAAAAACAGATTACACCCCCGCCTGGTTTATGCGTCAGGCCGGCAGGTCACAGCCTGAATACAGGGAGCTCAAAGAAAAATACTCCTTGTTTGAAATTACGCATCAGCCGGAGCTTTGTGCTTATGTGACCAGGCTGCCGGTCGAGCAGTATGGTGTGGATGCAGCAATCTTGTATAAAGATATTATGTCACCGCTGCCGGCGCTTGGAATAGATGTGGAAATCAAATCAGGCATTGGGCCGGTTATTCATAACCCGATAGAAACCATGCGTGATGTTGAGATGCTTGGGAAAATTATTCCGGAAAACGATGTGCCCTATGTATTGGACACGATCCGTCTACTAACAGAAGAGCAGCTTGAAGTACCGCTGATTGGTTTTACAGGAGCACCATTCACATTAGCCAGTTATATGATTGAAGGTGGCCCTTCCAAAAATTACAGTAAAACTAAATCTTTAATGTATCGTGACCCTGCAACATGGTTTGCGTTAATGGATAAGCTGGCAGACATGAGCATAACTTATGTAAAAGCCCAGGTTAAAGCCGGAGCCAAAGCAATTCAGGTTTTTGATTCATGGGCAGGCGTTTTGAACGCACCCGACTATCGTGTGTTTATTAAACCGATTATGAACAGGATCTTTACGAAACTAAAAGAGGAAAACGTCCCCCTTATTTTATTTGGCGTAGGAGCAAGACATCTTTTAATGGAATGGAATGATCTTCCGGTTGATGTGATTGGTTTGGACTGGAGAACTTCCATCACGGAAGCACGTCAAATGGGAGTAACGAAAGTACTGCAGGGTAATCTGGACCCAGCCATTTTACTATCGGATTGGGAAACTATTGAAACCCGTACAAAAGATATACTTGATGAAGGCAAAGAGCAGGGAAGATATGTATTTAATCTGGGACATGGTGTTACACCGGATATTAAGCCTGCTACATTAAAAAAACTAACGGAGTTAATTCACTCACATTCTAAACAGCAATAATGATAAAAGAGGTGCTTGAATATGGAAAAAAGAAAAATGGGATTACTTGTGATGGCTTATGGGACACCGTACAAAGAAGAAGACATCGAACCATACTATACGCACATCCGTCATGGAAGAAAGCCTGAGCCGGGTGCGCTTCAGGACTTAAAGGACCGTTATAAGGCAATAGGTGGAATTTCGCCACTCGCGAAAATTACAGAAGAGCAGGCATATGCACTTGAAAAAAGTGTGAATGAAGCACAGGATGAAATTGAGTTTAAAGCATATATCGGATTAAAACATATTACGCCATTTATTGAAGATGCTGTGGAGGAAATGGCGAAGGACGGCATTAAAGAAGCTGTTTCCATTGTGCTCGCTCCGCATTATTCCACGTTTAGTGTTAAGTCTTATAATGGCCGGGCACAGGAAGAAGCCGATAAGCATGAAATAAATATTAAATCTGTCGAAAGTTGGTACAATGAACCAGGGTTTATTAAGTTCTGGGCCGATAACATTAGAGACATATACTCCGGCATGGATGACACTGAGCGGGAAAAAGCAGTACTCATTGTTTCTGCGCACAGTCTACCCGAGAAAATTCTAAAAGATGGCGACCCATACGTGAAGCAGCTGGAAGAAACAGCAGAATTAATTGCAAAAGAGGCCGGTGTGAAAAATTATGAAGTCGGCTGGCAAAGTGAAGGAAATACACCGGACCCATGGCTCGGCCCGGATGTCCAGGATCTAACCAGGGATCTGTTTGAGCAAAAAGGCTATACATCCTACGTTTATGCACCTGTCGGGTTTGTAGCAGATCATCTGGAAGTTTTATATGATAATGATTATGAATGTAAAGTGGTATGTGATGAGATCAGTGCAAATTACTACCGGCCGGACATGCCAAATGCGGATTCGCAATTTATAGATACACTGAGGGATGTTGTATTAAGAAAAGTAAAGAGTGAAGCATAATGGCAAATAATAAAAATATAGTGATTGTAGGCGGCGGGATAACAGGTTTATCCGCTGCCTACTATTTGCAGAAGGAAATCAGGAAGCATAGCCTCCCCTATTCTGTTCAATTAATTGAAGCAAGTGACCGCTTGGGCGGGAAAATAAAAACGAAAAAAAAGAACGGCTTCATCATTGAACAAGGACCGGATTCCTTTCTGGCAAGAAAAGAGCCTGCTGTAAAGCTTGCAAAGGATCTTGGATTGGAAGATGAACTAATTCGCAATGGAACAGGACAATCTTATATTTTAGTCCGCAACAAGTTGCATAAAATGCCGAGCGGCTCGTTTATGGGAGTTCCAACACAGGCAAAACCATTTCTGTTTTCGGGTATTTTCTCCATGAAAGGGAAACTGAGGGCGGGTGCTGATTATGTGCTGCCAAAGGGGAAAGCAGTCAGTGACCAGTCATTGGGCGGTTTTTTCCGCCGCCGGTTTGGTGATGAGCTTGTGGAAAATCTTATTGAACCATTATTATCAGGGATCTATGCAGGCGATATTGATGATATGAGTCTCATGGCAACATTTCCAAACTTTTATCATCTGGAGCAGAAGCATCGGAGTCTCATTAAAGGATTGCAGGAAAGCATGCCTGCCCCAAAAAAGCCGGCGGGCAAAAAGCCCGGGATGTTTTTTTCCTTTGCAGAAGGGCTTGAAGTTCTTGTGAAAGAAATGGAGAAAAAGCTGACTGATGTAAAAGTGAATGTCAATGTGGCAGTGGACCATATCGAGAAAAAAGAT
Organism: Virgibacillus kimchii; assembly: GCF_055379185.1. Classification (NCBI taxonomy): domain Bacteria; kingdom Bacillati; phylum Bacillota; class Bacilli; order Caryophanales; family Bacillaceae; genus Virgibacillus; species Virgibacillus kimchii. The sequence goes on from NZ_AP043951.1 coordinate 192,225, forward strand.
ACATTGTATCATTTGCTTTTAAGCAATGGCGAAGTGGCAAAAGCAGATGCGGTTGTCATGACGACGCCGCATCACACCATTCCAAAAGTGTTCAGCCAGTATGATTTTTTCAGGACATTAAACGATATGCCGGCTACATCTGTAGCAAACGTTGCCATGGCATTTGACCGGTCGGCCATTAAAAAGGATATTGACGGCACCGGCTTTGTCGTCTCCAGAAACAGTGATCACCGCATCACCGCATGTACCTGGACACATAAAAAATGGCCTGCCACGACACCGGAAGGAAAGGTGCTCCTTCGTGCGTATGTCGGCAGACCGAATGATCAGGACGTGGTCAATTATTCGGATGAGGAAATTACGGATATTGTTTTAAATGATTTGCGCAAAACAATGAAGATAAAAAAAGATCCGGAATTCAGTGTCGTTTCAAGGTGGAAGAACGCGATGCCGCAGTATACTGTTGGCCATAAAGAGCGTATTTCCGCAGTTCGGAACGAGGCAGCACGGTCGATTCCGGGAGTATTCTTAACAGGATGCTCTTTTGAAGGAGTAGGCATCCCGGATTGTATCAATCAGGGAGAACAGGCTGTGCAAGAGGTGCTGAATTATTTGCATAAATAATTTGAAAGTAGCAGGGAAGGGAACTTCTCTGCTGTTTTTTTCCTATGTGGGTCGTTATTCTTCCTGCATTGTTATTTTAAAAAATGTTCTATATGGAGTTAATGTAGGACATAATAGTGTAAGATTAGCTCGACAAAAGTCTGTTATCATTTTATAAAGTCCATTTTCAAAGAAAATCATCGTATTTATATATGCTCCCCAAGCAAGAAAAGTGAGGCTGGGACATAACTAACTTTATTGGAGAAAAAACCAAACAAACCACTTGCCCAGCAGGATAAAAGGCATCGATGAGACCCCGCAGGGCAACATTAATGAAGGCCGACTAAAAACGCCCTTTGCGGGCAACGTCGGCATACCCCTTGTCGGGGCAAGGAGGCTCATCAGCCGCCTGCGGCAAAGAAGACACTAAGAAAACGACCAACGGGAGTTTGATTAGATGTCGCACTTGTGCCCGTGGTGAAAGCGAAGTGTATTACCAGAGCGGCCGGTGATACTCTATCACCATGATTTGTCCGGATTTTCTTCTAGACGTTAAAGTTATGTCCCAGCCTCATCCCAATAACAGTTACCGGTTAATTATTCATAGCTTTTTTCCAATTCATCCACCAGGGAACCGACGAATGCTACAGCCTGTTGAATGGTTTCAGCATTTGTCATGTCCACACCTGCTTTTTTAATCAGGTCCAACGGTTTCAAGCTTCCTCCTAATCTAAGTACGTCAAGCCAGCGATCAACTGCCTGATCACCTTCCGTCCGGATTTTTTGAGCGACAGCGGTAGATACTGTTAAGCCGGCGGAATAGGTGTATGGATAAAGTCCCATATAATAATGCGGCTGGCGCATCCAAGTAAGCCCTGCTCCTTCGTCGAATGTCACCGCATCTCCCCAGAAGTCTTCCAGTGCTTCTCTTTTTTGCCGGGTCAGGACCGATTCTGTTAAAGGTGTCCCTTCTTCAGCAAGCGTGTACACTCTGCGCTGGAATTCCCCCTCCAATAAATGGGTGACAAAATTATGGTAATAAGTTCCCAAAAGCTGAGAGACAATCCAGCGTTTCATTCTTGGATCATCGGTATTTTTCTTTAAATGGTCGGCGAGCAGCAATTCATTTAAAGTAGATGGTGCTTCCACAAAATACGTGGAAGGACGGGTGTTTGCCAATGTTTGGTTTTTTCCCGCCAGATAAAAATGTCCTGCATGGCCGAGCTCATGTGCTAAAACAAATGCCCCTCGCATGTTATCAGTCCAGGTGATGAGTATATACGGATGAACACCATAAGGGCTTGAACAGAAGGCACCGGTCGCTTTGCCGACATTATCGGCATAATCCACCCAGCGTTCATTTATCGCACGTTTCATTATTTCCGTATATTCCGGCCCCATGACTTCGAGTGCATCCAAAATCGTGGAAGTTGCATCTTCATACGTTGTGACAGGAGTGAACTCCGGGTCAATGGGTGCTTTCAGGTCAGAATAACGCAATTCCTCCAGTCCAAGCTTTTCTTTCAGCAGCTTGGCATACCGTCTCATATGTGGTGCAAGCGCCCGCTGCAGGACGTCCAGTTGATTATAATACATCTCCTTCGTTACCTGCTGCGGCTGAAGGAGCATATCTGTCACGGAATCATAGGAACGGAGACGCGACATGGTAATCTGTTTCGTTACTTCAGTGGCGTAATTCGCTGCAATCGTATTTTTGTACTGATTTAATGTTTTGGTAAAGGATCTATACGCATTGCGCCTCAATGTGGTATCTGAAGTTAATTCATAGCGATCTTCATATAATGCCGCTGACATCGGGTGTTCCTTCCCGTCCTGGTCTTTAATCGCCTCAAATTCCATGTCTGAAGATTTACTCCGGTTGTAAATCATATAGGGGGCGTCATGCACTTCGCTTAGTGCAGCCAATGTTTCCTCCAGTTCCGGAGCCAGTGTATATGGTTTTTTTTCCAAAGTATCCTGCAGTACTTTTTCATAGTTTTGCAGTTTTGGTTCCTCACTCAAAAACTGTTTTATTTTATCTGCAGGGACTTCCAGCAATTCTGATTGAAAAAAGGATAATTTTGTACTGATTTCTGCAAGAGACGCTGCGACGATAGCTGCATCACGCTGATTATCAGGATTACTCCCATCACTGCTTGCCCGTAAATTGGCATATGTTGCCACCCGGACGAGCCGCTCCTGATAAGACTCCAATGCTTCCAGACAGTTGAGCAGCATAGTGGCTCCGTCAGCTAATTTACCTTTATACTGTTCAACAAGATGTACATCTTCCTGCAATTTATGTAACGCTGTATTCCAAGCTTCTTCTGATGCAAATAGATCTGTTAAATCCCATGTTTGTTCCTCGGATACTTCCGAGCGAGTCTGTCTTTTTGCGGTAGACATGATCATTCCCCTTCCGTGTAATTATTTCGAAACTAAAAATAATTATATCATTTCATCGGTTTTTAGCCAAAAAGAAAACAGCTATTATAAAACAGCTGTTTTAAAATTTGGATCGGTATAACAGTTTAGGTTATAACAATGGCTTTCACAAGGAACTCCTATCTCGCAGGATGATCACAATCATCGCATAGGTTGCCGTAGCAATCCGCTTTCTCATGCATGTCATGACCGCATTTACTACATTTTTTCTTGGGCAGGTTTCTAAAGAATTCAACGACGTTTACCATCTGTAAATCCTCCTCGTTGTGTTTGATTAATTATATTGTATTACAACAGAGCGTATTTTGCAACACTGTATTAGAACATTTTTAAAAATTTTTCATCATTGTGCTGGAAGGTTATACTATATTTATATACAAAAGACATAGGAGGACTAACAATGAAGCTGACAGTCATAGGGTTTTGGGGTGGTTACCCTGCCAAAAATGGGGCTACATCCTGTTATTTATTAGAGAAAGATAATTTTTCTCTTATGATTGACGCCGGGAGTGGCTCGTTATCAAAACTGCAAAATTATATATCACCGGGAGATCTGGATGCTGTTATCATTTCACACTACCATCAGGATCACATTGCAGACATTGGTGTGCTGCAATATGCCAGATTGGTGAACTATTATGTAACAGAGGAGGAGAAAGTGCTCCCTGTTTATGGACATAAGGAAGATCGTGCAGGTTTTGAATCTTTATCCCATAAATTTACGGAAGGGTACGCCTATGACCCTGATGGAAGTTTGAAGATCGGACCCTTCTTCATTACTTTTCAAAAGTCAATCCATCCAGTGCCTTGCTATGGAATGCGGATTACCGATGGAGAGAAATCAATTGTATATACAGCAGATACTTCTTATCAGGAAGCATGGTTTGACTTTGCCGCGGATGCCGATCTCCTGATTACAGACTGTAATTTCTATGCTGGAGGAAACGCTGCACAGGCAGGGCATATGACGAGTGAGGAAGGCGGTAAAATAGCAGAAAAAGCAGCCGTCAAAGAATTAATGCTCAGTCATTTGCCTCAATTTGGCAATCATCAGCAATTAATGGAAGAAGCCAAACAATATTATCAAGGGAAAATCCGGCTGGCTGAAGAAGGTTTGGTGTGGAAATAGAGCTGAAACTTTTGATTCAAAAAATCTTTTACATTACAATTAAATTATAGATAAAATCAGGAGGTAGGCACATTATGAAATTTATTGATAATAAAGGTATTACCGATCCACGCATTAACCTTGCCATTGAAGAATATATTTTACAGAATTTTGGAGAGAAAGATACATATCTTTTATTTTATGTAAATGAGCCATCGATCATCATCGGCCGCAATCAAAATACGATTGAGGAGATAAACACGGAATATGTTGATAAAAACAATATTAAAGTAGTCCGCCGCCTGTCCGGAGGCGGTGCGGTGTACCATGATGAAGGCAATCTGAATTTCAGCTTTATTACAAAAGATGACGGGGAAAGCTTCCAAAATTTTGCCAAGTTTACCAAGCCTATGGTGGAAGCGTTAAATAAGCATGGAGTACCGGCAGAAATGCAGGGAAGAAATGACCTGGCTGTGGAAGGCAGAAAAATCTCCGGAAATGCGATGTTTTCGACTAAAGGTCGCATGTTCAGCCATGGAACCTTAATGCTTGATTCGGAGATAGAAAATGTCGTTTCAGCTTTAAAAGTCAGGAAAGAAAAGATAGAATCAAAAGGTATTAAATCCATCCGCAGCCGCGTGGCCAATATCTCTGAATATATGGATGAAAAAATCACCATGCAGGAATTTAAAGAACTGATTTTACGTTATGTTTTCGATGTGGAAGATGTGGAAAAGGTTCCCCGCTATGAATTAACGGAAGAAGATTGGAAAAATATCCATAAAATATCTGAAGAACGTTACCAAAAGTGGGACTGGAATTACGGAAAGTCTCCTGATTTCAATATTCAGGAATCCCATAAATTTGACGCCGGTCTGGTGGACGTTCGTTTGGATGTGAAAAAGGGTATCATTGAAAACTGTAAAATATACGGTGATTTCTTTGGTATAGGGGAAGTGAAAGTTATTGAAGACAAATTAACAGGTGTCCGGCATAACCGTCAGGCTATTGAGGAAGCATTGGAAGATGTTGATGTGCCTCATTACCTTGGAAAAATAACCAAGGAAGATTTCATTAATCTTATCTATTAAAGTTCAGTCAGACTGCTTTATTGGGCAGTCTGACTTTTCATATTGCAGTGATGTGAAAGAATTGAATTTTATTATTCATCGTGAAACAATGAAAAGGATTATACATATTGTTTTACTAAGATTAAATGGATTTAAGCAGGATGGAGGATGAAAGTGATGACAAATATGTTGGATCTTAAAACAAAAGAAGAAAGAATAACACTCCTGGCCAAAACAGCTGCCTCTTTTGGTGACCGTGCGAAAAAGCATGATCAGGACGTCACGTTTCCATTTGAAAACTTTGAAGATATGCAAACGATTGGATACCCGGCCTTAACGATACCAAAGAAATATGGAGGTGGAGGTATTTCCCTGAATGAAATGTTAACCTATCAGCAAATACTCGGAAAGGCGGATGGCTCGACCGCATTATCCATAGGATGGCATATGGGATTAATGAAACACCTGGGGGAAAACGACGTTTGGAAAGAAGAAACATACGCTTCTGTAGCGAAAGAGGTCATAGAAAGCGGGGCACTGTTTAATAATGCAGCAACTGAACCGGCAACGGGAAGCCCAACACGGGGAGGCAGGCCGGAAACAAGTGCAAAGCAAGGGGAAAACGGGTGGGTGATCAATGGTCGAAAGACATTTACTACCATGGCCCCGATTCTCCGTTACTTTGCGGTCAGCGCCTCGATAGAAGGGACAGACAAAGTAGGCAGCTTCCTTATCAGACGGGACCGTCCTGGCGTGAAAGTGGAAGAAACATGGGACTCGATTGCCATGCGCGGCAGCGGCAGTCACGACCTGGTTTTGGAAAATGTGGAAGTGGAAGAAAATGATCTTGTAGAAATGCTGTCGTCAAAGAAAAGAACTCCTGCCGGGTGGCTGCTTCATATTCCTGCCTGCTATTTGGGAATTGCGCAAGCTGCACAAAAAGAAGCGGTGGAATTTGCAACAGGCTATTCGCCAAACAGTATTACCGGCACCATTTCCGAATTGCCGAATGTAAAACAGAAAATGGGCGAAATCGAATTGCTGCTTATGGAATCCCAACATTTTCTCCATTCCATCGCCAAAAAGTGGGATGAAAGCAGTGAAGAAGTAAGAAAAACAATGGGGCCGGAACTGGGGGCAGTAAAATTATCTGTTACGAACAAAGCGGTAGAGGCTGTGGATCTTGCCATGAGAATTGTCGGTGCGCGCAGTTTGTCGCAAAAAAGCAATCTGCAGCGGTATTATCGGGATGTGCGGGCTGGTTTGCACAATCCTCCGATGGATGATATGACGATCATGCAGCTAGCTGATCAATCGATCAAAAACAATGCTAAATAGAAAAATTTTCAGGTAACCTCTTCGGGCATTTGTGTGAATCGTTGAAGAAAATGTATGCTCTTCTGCCGTATAGGAATAGGCGACCACCTAGAATACCAAATAGCTGGCTGCAAATGTAAAAGTTATTTGCTGCAGGTACAGAGGGACCGGTTTTCATTGCAAACCGTGTCCCTTTGTAGCTTTATTTATCTTTTTTGACGAGGTAGGGTCGCATCATGTCATAATCTTCATGTTCTAATATATGGCAATGCCAGACGAATTCACCGGCGTATGGTGCGAACTTAGCGATGACTCGGGTTATTGTTGCTGCGGGCACTTCGATTGTATCTTTAAGTCCTCGGTGGTTAGGTGCTGGTGCTTGTGGTGGCCCGGTGAAATTAATTTTTCCATCCAGGTTATATCGTTCGAGGTCGAATGGCTGATGATCCAGTACTTGAAATTGTATGAGGTGGATGTGTATTGGATGGGAAAAGGCAGTAACGTTTGTAAAAGCCCAAATCTCTGTAGCACCGAGCCGAGGGTTCTCTGTAACCGGATCATGCCATTTTTTATTGTTTAAAATCAACACAGGTCGGCCGAATTCATCTGTTTCGCCCATTAACTTCAAATTGCGAAGGGCAGAAATGTTATTTTGTTTGAGAGAAGGAATTACAGATAAGTTTGTCGGCAGTTTACTTAAATCTTTATGCTTTAATGGCTTTGTAACCCGAAATTGCAAAATATTGCTCATATCATCTTCCGAATCAGCGTTTGGACCTAAGTTATTTTTTAATACAATGGTTCTTCCCTCAGCTTTTGAAAAATCAATAATGACATCAACTCTTTCTGCAGGCTGTAATCCAATTTCTTTCATATCAACACGTCTTCTCAGCAAACCTCCATCAGAGCCAATTTGATGCAGTGTATCACCAGAGTCAAGGTGAAGTTGATAAGTTCTTGTATTTGATCCGTTTAAAATACGGAAGCGATATTTCCGCGGTTCAACCTCCACATATGGCCAGACTTTTCCATTTGCAAGAATTGCATCACCTAAAAAAGCAGGCAGGATAGAAGGGTTAGGAAAGTTTTCTTCTGCATCGTCAGGCTGTGATGGATAAAATAATGAACCATCGCGATTGAAGCTGCGATCAGTAATGCTTAACGGTATTTCGTATTCTCCTGAAGGGAGGTTTAATGCTTTTTCATGTTCATCCCGAAGAATATACATCCCGGCAAGTCCGGCGTATACGTTCAAACGCGTGATACCCATCGCATGATCATGATACCAAAGTAATGCCCCCCGCTGATGGTTGGGATACGTAAAGGTCTTGCGTGTGAAGAAGTCTCCTGTTTCTCTATATCCTCTCGTGTACCAGGCTTCCGGATGGCCATCACTGTCAGGCTTGGTTTCGATACCATGTAAATGTACAACGGTTCGGACGGTCGGCAGCTGATCGAGCTGATGAATGGATTTATCAACTGGCAATAAATGTCTGCTTGGCAGATTGTTTTGCCATTTTACATGGACTGGCTCATCCCGAAATGCTTCAATGATAGGTCCGGGAAATTGTCTGTTATAGCCCCATAAAGTTGTTGGCGGTAAATCCCGATGTAATTTTTTACGGAACTGCTCCATTGTTATTTCATAATGAGTCCCTTCTTTCGTACGCTTTTTTGGTCTTGCAACCCTTGCCATAGGCAGGGCATCAACAAACTTTTCCAGTTTTGGACGCAATATATTCACCTCCATTTCTTTCTACTTATAAGTAATGCATCACACATGAAAAATGGAAGGGCGGGGTACTGGGCTCAATGCTCGTCCCACCAGAAAATATGAACTTTCTGGTTTTGTCAAATGGAGCGATCGATCGGTTTGCTTCCACTTGAATATTATAGTTTAGTAATTTATAATTAAATGGCAACAAAGAAATGAATGATTATTCATTCAGGGGAGAGGTGACGTATGAATCTAAGTGACCAATTGGCTGTTACGGCAAAAAATATGCCTGATAAAACAGCGTATATTTTTCAGGACAAAGAAACAAGCTATCGGGAGTTGGAAGGATCTGTTAGAAAGTTTGCATCACGAATGGAAGAATTGGGTTATAGGAAAGGTGACCATATTGCATTGGTGGTAGGAAATAGCCCGTATTTTATCATTGCTCTTTACGGAGCGCTCCGGTTGGGTTTGGTTGTGATACCAATTAACCCATTATACACACCGCATGAAATGACGTTTATTTTAAAGAATGGCGATGTGAAGGCAGTAATTACTATGGATGTATTACTTGAAAAATTCGAGGCCATGAAAGAAGATCTGCAAAATGTAAACCATTACATATCCTGTGAATCAGGAAGTGATGTAAAACTGGAAGAAAGCTCCCTGCAGCCAAAATTGAGATCGTTTACACAGCTGATCCAGGATGGCAGTACCCATTTTGAGGGACCAGAATTGAACGAGGATGATTTAGCACTCATTCTTTATACGTCGGGAACGACCGGGAGGCCAAAAGGCGCCATGCTATCCCATAAAAATCTTTACTCCAATGCCAAGGATACAGCTGATTATTTGGCTATCAGCGGAGATGATAAAGTCATTGCTGCATTGCCGATGTTCCACGTCTTTTGTTTAACGGTTGCATTGAATGCTCCACTGATGAATGGGGGAACGGTCGTTATTCTTCCTAAGTTCTCCCCGCAGGAAGTATTCCGTTTGACAGAAGCATATGATGCGACTGTATTTGCCGGTGTACCTACCATGTATAATTATTTACTGCAAAGCGGGAAAGAAAATAAGGGTATATTCTCTAATATGCGCCTGTTTATTTCCGGCGGAGCCTCCATGCCGGTTGCTTTACTAAAAGAATTTGAACAAACCTTTGATGTACAGGTTCAGGAAGGATACGGTCTTTCCGAAGCTTCTCCGGTAACCTGTTTCAACCCGTTGGATCGTCCGCGGAAACCGGGTTCCATCGGAAAAAGCATTGTCAATGTGGAGAACAAGGTGGTGGATGAATTCGGGGAAGAACTGGCGCCCGGGGAAGTTGGGGAATTAATCGTCCGCGGGCCAAATGTAATGCTTGGATACTACAAACTGCCGGAAGAAACAGCGATGACGTTAAAGGACGGATGGCTGTATACCGGGGATATGGCACGTATGGATGATGAAGGATATTTCTATATTGTGGACCGGAAAAAAGATTTGATCCTCGTTGGTGGTTATAATGTATATCCGAGAGAAGTGGAGGAAGTGCTTTATTCTCATCCGAACGTCAGTGAAGTGGCCGTGATCGGGGCGCCACATGAAGAAAGCGGGGAAATTGTCGTAAGCTTTGTTGTGGCTGATGATCCAAAATTAACGGAAGAGAATTTAATAGAGTATTGTAAAGAGCAGCTGGTAACCTATAAGGTTCCGGCAAAGATAGAATTTCTTGATGAACTGCCAAAAAATACAACAGGAAAAATACTCCGAAAAAATCTTCGGGACAAAGTAACAAATTAACATTACAAACATATATTAACTGTGAACATAAATTGGGGACGCTGCTCCCCAATTTTTTCTTGAAAAGAGAAAAAATAAGGCCCTTCACGAATCTAAGACATTTCATCAGGAAAGGTATAATTATTTAAAAATAAGCCATACTATGGAAAGAGGAGTGTATGCAAAGTGAATAAGGAAAAAAATAATCTGGAATTGGCTACTTTTACTTTATTAAACCCTGACTTTTCGGTTGCTGAAACCAAGCAACTTGAAAACAAAGAGAAGGATGAGCATAGAAAAACATAAAAATCTAAAATATTTTAAAAAATTCAATCTTTCTTCTTTCTTTTTGCGGTCAAATTTGGTAGATTGGTAGATAGCTACTTTCTTTTCATTGTTAAAATGAAAGGATTGATTGGATGTTTTACAATTTATGTGATGAAACTCCGGAAGTTACTCCCGAAACGATGGCTGTTATTACACATCGTGACAGAAATGGCAATATCGCTTCACAGATATTTGAGGAGGAGACCAAATATATTGTCGCGCATTCTCCAACCAAGGTGATTGAACAGGCCTGCAAATTTTTTGGATCCAGTCTGAAAGGCAGACAGGAAGGAACACGGGATGTTTGCGGGATCAATTACAAATCCCCAATTGCGATTGACCCCTTGAGTGGTATGTATTTCTTTCCGACAACATCTCCGCTTAACACCTTCTGCTCGTGGATTGGCCATTCCCATATTGAACATGTAAAAAAAGCAGGTAAAGGCACGGAAATTATATTAAAAAATACTCAGCGGGTGTACCTTCACGTCTCCTATGGGTCGATTCAAAATCAAATCCAGCGGACGGCACAGTTTCGTTATATACTGGACCATCGAATCAAGTATTTGAAGAAACATACTCCCGGGATGGTAGCAGAGCCTTATGCATAAGCTCCTGCAATATTTCTTCCACCTTTTTTCTGATTGCCGGATTAAAAAAATTTCTTTTTTCTTCCATTCCCTTACAGACAAATAAATAGGTGGTAAAAGAATCATTTTTATGCAGCCTCACCACTTGCATTTTTTTCTGCAACATGACTTTCCTCAACTGTTTTCGTTCACCTGAAGCAATAAGCAGCATTTCTTTTAACAACTGCCGGTAAGGTTCTTTAATTTTAAATGAACCGGTTTCCACATGCTCCATGTCCTGCTCGATGACGACCATGGCCATGGATAAAAAGAGGAAACGAATCATAACCCTTGATTCATCATCCTGAAGATACCGCATAGTTAATTCCCTCCAATAAAGGAACAAGTGTTCTCTTGTTTACATTATATGCAATCCCAACGGAAAAATACAATAGAAAAATTATACAACAATGAAAAGAAAGTAGCTCTTCCGTTGTTATGGCATGGCATGTCGGGGAGTGTGAGTGGTTAGAAGTTCTTTGAAAACAGTTTTATCAAGGAAAATACCTTTGAATGGATGCAATGAAAAGAACGTATGACCACTTGAAGCATAAGGGATGAATGATAGGGGAAAATAAAAACAGAGAAGGCCGTTCCAGCCCATTGAATTGCCAATGCACATTAAGGGGTTTTAGCTACATGCTTATAATGAATATCCAGTTTTCCGAATGGGGGTCTGTGCACGAGAGTCATCAATTAAATGAAAAGATGATGGAAGCATTGAACTTCTATAAATCTCTGGGGCCCTTACCGGGGTTTTTCCTGCCATTGATCGAGGCTTTTCTGCCGTTTCTGCCGCTGGTTGTGTTTGTGATGGTAAATGCGGCAGCTTATGGTTTGCTGAAAGGTTTTTTATTATCCTGGACAGGTACATCCATTGGGACCCTCCTGGTATTCTTTATCATCCGCGGTTTGGGAAATAGTCGTCTGCTAAAAAAGATCCGGAATAATAAACAGGTTGCAAAGGTGACCATATGGGTGGAAAGGCATGGATTCGGGCCGCTGTTTTTACTTTTGTGCTTCCCGTTTTCTCCCTCTGCTGTTATTAATATCGTTGCCGGGTTATCAAAAATCACTGTGCAGCAATTTATCCTGGCAGTGTTTTTAGGGAAGGCAGTGATGATTTTTTCCATCTCTTATATAGGTTCAAGTGTAAAGGATTTTGCACAACATCCAATTCGGACAATTGTCGTTGGATTATGTATTATATTATTTTGGATGTTCGGCAAGTATATGGAACAAAGAATCGGGAAAAAAACGTCAATACAGGACGGGGCCGGGCTTTAAGACGATTAAACCGTCAAAAAAAAGGGTAGAATGGTTTTTGGAGGAAGATAACCATGAGAAAAATAAACTACCCAAGATTGGTCTTAGTCATTGTAATTACTTTAATCCTCGGTATTGTCCTGAGAGGAGTCATATTTGCAAATTATTCGGTTGTTGGAGAATCGATGCAGCCAACATTGGATGATGGCAATTTGCTCATCGTCAATAAATTAATTTATGACTTGCAGGAAGCTGAACGATTTGACGTAGTCGTTTTTCAAGCAAATGAACAAGACGACTATGTAAAAAGGGTCATTGGAACACCGGGAGACGAAATAGAATATAAAAACGATCAGTTGTATGTGAATGGGGAGTATGTAGAAGAGGATTTTCTTGACTCTTATAAAATGGCAAGCAGTGCTGTTCCTTTTACGGAAGACTTTACTCTGAAGGAGTTGACAGGTGAAACGGAAGTGCCTGAAGGGAAACTTTTCGTGCTTGGAGATAACCGGCAGGATAGTCTGGACAGCAGGTCATTTGGTTTTATTGATGAGGAAACCGTCGTAGGTAAAGTCGGTATGACTTATTGGCCGCTTCCTAATGCAAGTATCACACTGGGTAAATAGCTATGTCGAAACTTCCATCTTTGGTAAAATAGAAGATGGAAGTTTTTATACGTGAAACTATGTTGGAAAGCAGATGCGGGGAACTTAATTAGTAGAAATTGACGCATTTTCCAAAAGATGAGAGGACGTCTATTTCGAAGGGTAAGGGATGCGCTTTGAAAAATTATTGTTAGCGATAAGTGAAGTTTTCTAATGATGGGGGGAGTCAGAATGGGAATCCGATTTTTGATTGGCAGGGCCGGCACCGGAAAGAGCGGAAGAACACTGGATGAAATCAGGGAAAAGTTGCTTGAGCATCCACAGGGACCTGCCATTTTTTATATTGTTCCGGATCAGATGACATTTCAGCAGGAATACACGTTATTCCGTGATGAACATATAACGGGAAGTATCCGTGCACAGGTTGTCAGCTTTTCCAGGCTGGCCTGGCGTGTGCTCCAGGAAGCAGGCGGCGGCACCAGGCAATTTATCAGTTCTGTCGGTACGCAGATGATGCTGCGTAAAATTATTGAGGAGAAGACAGGTGACTGGCTTACGTTTGGCAAGGCGATTGAAAAGCAGGGTTTCCTGCAGCAACTGGAAAATATCATCACCGAATTTAAACGTTATAATGTTACTCCGGAATTGCTTTATGCCCAAATGGAAGAAATCGACCGGTTTGTACATAAAGACCCTAAAGAGGTCGCACTGTTAAATAAACTGACAGATCTGTTATATATATATGAAAAATCACTTTACACCCTGCAGGATAATTATATTGACAGTGAAGATCAGCTTCATCTCCTCGCTGAGAAAATTGAAGTGTCTGCTGTGCTTGAGAATGCTGAAATCTATTTGGACGGATTTCATAGTTTTACGCCAAAAGAATTACTTGTTATCGAAGCAATAATGAAAAAGTGTAAACGTGTCACTGTCAGTCTCACATTGGATCATGCTGACGGGCATACATCGCCATCAGAACTGGATCTTTTTTACAAGACGGCAGAAACATATGACGTACTTACCCAAATGGCAGAGGAAAATGGCATTCGGATTGAAGATACGGTTGCTTTGGATCCTGCAAATGGAAGATTTAAAGATCGTCCTTATTTTGCTCATTTGGAGCAGCATTTTAACACATTGCCTTCTCCGCAGTATGAAGGGGAAGTGCCGATCCGGATCGCAGAGGCAGTACATCCCCGAGCAGAAGTTGAAGGAGCTGCACAGGAAATTATTCGCCTCGTCCGCGATGAAAATTATCGATATCAGGATATTGCGATATTGATAAGACAAACAGATACGTACAACGATTTAATTTCCACAATATTTGCCGACTATGATATACCGGTATTTATTGACGAAAAACGAACAATGATCAATCATTCCCTCATTGAGTTTATTCGTTCCGCCATGGATATCGTGGAGGGAAACTGGCGGTATGACGCTGTATTCAGGGTGCTGAAGACAGGGTTTATCCCTGCTGCGGATAAAGAGTACCCGCTTACCAATGATGCTATTGATGAACTGGAGAATTATGTGCTTGAATATGGTATTCTTTCCAGGGAACGATGGCTGGGTGAAAACGAATGGAAATTCCAGCGATTCCGCGGTTTTGAACAAAAGGGCCAAACGGATGCAGAAAGGGAAATGCAAAAGAAAATCAATAAATATCGCTGGCAGGCAGTAGAAGCCCTTCAAAGTTTTGACGAAGATATCCGAAATGCAAATACGGTAAAAGAATTTTGTGAAATAACATATATGCTGCTGGAGTCTGTTGGAGTGCCTAAACGTCTGGAAGAAATGCGAACGTTATATGACGACAGGGGAGAAATTGAAAAAGGGCGCGAGCAGGAACAGGTATGGGATGCCATTATTCAGCTGTTTGATGAAATGGTGGAAATGGCAGGAGATGAAAAAATGACACTTGCTACTTTCCGTTCCACATTGGATGCCGGATTGGAAGCACTGAAATTTGCCCATGTCCCGCCAAGCATGGATCAGGTTATTGTTGGCACCATTGACAGATCCCGGATCAGCGGCATTAAAGTGGCTCTTCTGCTTGGAGTTAATGAGGGTATTTGGCCGATGAAGCCGCCTGCTGATGGAATTATTAATGAAGAAGAGAGAGAGCTGCTTGGTGAACATGGCCTCAAACTGGCGGAAAGCAGCAGGCAGCAGCTGCTGGATGATTGGTTTTATATGTATATTGCCTTTACAGCAGCCAAGGATCAACTTTGGATCAGCTATCCTTTAAGTGACGAAGAGGGAAATGCAAAAATGCCATCCCAGCTTATTAAGCGGATGGAAGATTTATTCCCGGTATGCTGTGACCATATGCTGCTGCAGGATCCTGAAGAATTGGTGGAAGCAGATCAGTTTATAACAACACCAATGAAAACAAGATCCGCTTTAACTGCTCAGCTTGCGAGATATAGAAAAGGTTATCCGGTGAAGGATGTATGGTGGCATGTATTAAACTGGTACGTGGAAAACCACACGATACACAGTACCACCTATAGAATACTGCAGAGCTTGTTTTATCAGAACAGACCGGGGAATTTATCGGCAGGTACAGCAGAGAAACTGTACCCGAAACAAGTAAATGCCAGTGTATCCAGACTGGAAACATATTACCGCTGTTCCTATCAGCATTTTGCGAAATACAGCCTGCAACTGGAAGAACGCAAAACGTATAAATTGGACGCCCCGGATATTGGGCAGCTGTTTCATGAAGCATTAAAAACAATTACTGAATGGATACAGGAGGAGAACAGGGATTTTGCATCACTTTCCAAACAGGAAACGGCTCAATATGCAAATGAAGCTGTTTCCCGGCTTGCCCCTGTCCTGCAGCATCAAATATTGCACAGCTCCAACCGTTATAAATATATACAGCAAAAACTGCAGCAGGTCATTGCCAGGGCAGCCTTTGTGCTAAGTGAGCAGGCAAGGCAGAGCCAATTTTCCCCTATCGGACTTGAGCTGGGATTTGGGAAAGGACAAACGCTGGATGCACGGAAACTGCGTTTGCCTAATGGGTACGAACTCGTGCTTGGAGGACGGATTGACCGGGTAGATAAATCATTAAATACAGATCCGCTGCTCTTAAGAATTATTGACTACAAATCAAGCTCCAAGGGGCTGAGTCTTGTAGAAGTATACTATGGACTGGCCCTGCAGATGCTCACCTATCTGGATGTTGTATTGTCCCAATCGGAAAAGTGGCTTGGTGTAAAAGCAACGCCTGCGGGGGTATTGTATTTCCATGTGCATAATCCGATGATCTCCGGAAATGATAGATTAGATGAGGAAAAAATAGAAAAAGAGATTTTCAAGAAGTTTAAAATGGACGGGCTGCTTTTGTCTGATGAAGAAGCGGTAAAAATGATGGATACCAACCTGGAGCAGGGATACAGCCAAATTGTACCTGCAGCCATTAAAAAAGCGGGCGGGTTTTATAACTCCAAAATTGCGGATGAGGAAACCTTTGAAAAATTGCAATCCCATGTGCAAAGTCTGATGGTGGATGCAGGCGTGGATTTTACGGACGGGCACGTTCATTTAAATCCGTATAAACATAAGCAGCATATCGCATGCACTTTTTGTCCGTTTCATTCCGTCTGTCAATTTGACCCGTCATTGGATGAAAATAATTACCATCAATTAGCAGATATGAAAGATGATGAGATCTTAAAAAAAATAGCTGAAGGGAGGGAAAAATAATGGTTCAATGGACAAAAGAACAGGAAGCAGCCATCTATACATCAGGGAAGGATGTGCTTGTCGCTGCGGCAGCGGGATCGGGAAAAACAGCGGTTCTTGTGGAGCGAATCATTCAAAAACTATTAAATAAGGAAAACCCGGTGGATATTGACAGCCTGCTTGTCGTAACATTTACGAATGCTGCCGCCCAGGAAATGCGTAACCGGGTCGGTGCTGCCCTGGAGAACGCGGTCGCAGCCGATCCAACATCCATTCATTTAAAAAAACAGTTATCCCTGCTTCAGCGTGCTTCTATTTCCACCTTGCACTCCTTTTGCCTGGATGTTGTTAAGCAGCACGCCTATTTATTGGATTTGGACCCTGCTTTTCGGATTGCAAACGAAATGGAAGCAGACCTGTTGAAGCAGGAAGTTATGGAGGATTTGTTTGAGAAGTGGTACGGGGCAGATGATATAGAACAGGAAGGATTTTTCGATGTAGTGGATCGTTTCTCCAATGACCGGAGTGATGCGGCTGTTGAAGAATTAATTCTGTCATTGTATCATTTTGCCATTCAGAACCCGTGGCCGGACGCCTGGCTGGATGACCTTGCCACAGCATATGACATTAAAGAGGAATGGAAGGAATCGGAGCTGGCCTGGCTCGAGATTATAAAAAGAGAAGTCCGGAGCCAATTTGCCGCGCTACACGATGAAATGCAGCTGGCAATGAATATAGCAAATGAAGCAGATGGACCCTATCACTATATAGATACTATTGAAAAGGATCTTGCCGGTTTGCAGGGTGCCTTGGATCTCCTGGATAACTGGGATGACTTGCAGGAATACATGTCTTCCAGCACTTTCGTCAGGTTATCAGGCAAAAAAATGGAATGCGACGAACGGAAGAAAGAAAAGGTGAAAAACCTGAGAGACAGCTATAAGAAACGTTGGAATAAAATGAAAGATCAGTGGTTTAAGCGAAATCTGTCCAGCCATGTGGAAGATATGCAGGAAATGGCGCCGGTTGTCGAAAAGCTGACATCACTTGTAAAAACCTTCAAAGACCAATTTACCAGCATGAAAAAAGAAAAGGCCATCGTGGACTTTTCCGATTTGGAGCATTATTGTCTGGAACTGTTTTTGGATGATAGTGCCACAAGTGACAAACTGGTGCCGTCCAAAGTAGCCCGTTATTATAGGGATAAATTCAGCGAATTATTGATTGATGAATACCAGGATACAAATCTGGTGCAGGAAACACTTTTAACCTTAATCAGCGACAGGTCCGGACCGGGAAATATGTTTATGGTTGGTGATGTAAAACAAAGCATTTATCGTTTCCGGCATGCAGAACCAAATTTATTTATTCAAAAGTACAGAAGTTTTGCCGAAGCTGCCAGTCCCGCAGAAAGAATTGATCTCGCACGGAATTTCCGCAGCAGGGAACATGTATTGACGGGGGCAAACTATATTTTTCGGCAAATTTTGGATCAGGAACTGGGGGAAATTGACTATGATGAAGATGCTGAATTAATTTATGGTAATAAAACGTATGATGAGATGCCATATGTCAACCCAAATCCGGAACTTGTCATTATTGACAGAGAAGCTGAAGAAAATACACCAGTTTCAGAGGAAGAAGAGGATTATCAGGATTTGGAAAAGGCTCAGCTTGAAGCTCGTGTCTTTGCAGAAAAAATAAAAACCTGGATAGGACAAAAGGGTGGTAAGCCGCTGCAGGTGGTAGATAAAGCAACTGGCATGCAGCGGGACTTTCAATACCGGGATGCTGTCATCTTACTTCGTGCCATGAGTAATTGGGGCCCGGTTATCGTGGAAGAACTGAAAAAACAGGGGATACCCGTTTATGCAGAGCTCTCCACCGGATATTTTGATGCTATCGAAGTAAAAGTTATGATCAGTTTTCTGAAAGTAATTGATAATCCAAGGCAGGATATTCCACTCGCTTCGGTATTGCGTTCTCCGATTGCCGGATTAAATGAGGAAGAACTGGCAGCAGTCCGGCTGGCGGAAAGAGGCTCCTATTATTATGATGCACTGAAAAAATATATAAAGATTAATCAGGATAATTCGGCAGATAAAATCACCAGCTTTTTAGAAAAATTGGAGAAATTCCGTTTTGCTTCCAGGCAAGGGGCATTGTCGGAATTAATTTGGCATATTTATATGGAGACCGGCTACTACGATTTTGTCGGCGGGATGCCGGGAGGGCGTCAACGCCAGGCTAATCTTCGTGCATTGTACGATCGGGCGAGGACGTATGAAGAAACATCATTCCGCGGACTGTTTCGTTTCCTGCGCTTTATTGAACGGATGGAGGAAAACAATGATGATCTTGGTGCCGCAAGAGCCCTGAGCGAACAGGAAGATGTAGTAAGAATTATGACCATTCATAAGAGTAAGGGACTGGAATTTCCGGTGGTCATGATGGGAGCGATGGATAAACAATTCAATTTAATGGATTTAAATCAGCAATATTTACTTCATAAGGAAATGGGATTTGCCTCCAAGTACATTGATCCGGTAAAACGCATTACGTATCCGACGCTTTTTTACCATGCGTTAAAACAGGAAAAGAAGCGGGAGCTTTTATCTGAAGAAATGCGTGTTTTATATGTAGCATTAACAAGAGCCAAAGAAAAACTCGTCATGGTTGGTAATGTCAATTCCTTGGAAGATAAGCTGAAAAAGTGGGAAAGAATGATGGATCATGGAGAATGGGTGCTGCCGGCACATTTTCGGATGGAATCCAAAACCTATCTGGATTGGGTGGGACCTGCACTGATTCGGCATAAGGATAATGATGTACTCCGCAGCGAAGAACAATTAATCTCTGGTTTAAATGAAATCAATCTGGATCCCTCCAAATGGGACGTTTCCGTTATGCATGGAAGTGAACTTGCCAATTTGGATGAATCCCGGAAGGAAAAACATGAAAACTTAAGAGATGTGATCGTCAATTGGAAGAAAGCTCCCGTTTCCGATGAAAACCTGGAAAGAAAGGTGGATCATCGTCTATCCTTTGAATATGCATTAAAAGAAGCGACAAAATTAAGGGCAAAACAAACCGTAACCGAAATAAAAAGACAACGGGAAATCAAGGACGAATACAGTGCGGATCAGCTTGTTCAGCAATATAAGGCCCCCATTGTAAAACGTCCGAATTTCATGCAGAAGGAAAAGACCATTACATCGGCGGAAAAAGGTACAGCAATGCACACGGTCATGCAGCATATACCAATGGAGAAAGCCTTAAAGGAAGAAGAAATTGCAGCCTTTGTAGAGAGCTTGAAAGAAAAGGAGATTTTAACAGAGGAACAGGCAGCCATCATAGATCATTCAGCCATAGCCTCATTTTTCACGACGCCGATCTCTGAATACATGAGAGAAGTTGAGCCGGTGTACCGTGAAGTTCCATTCAGCCTTACTTTGCCGGCAAATGAAGTTTATGCCGGTTTAACTGCAGACACGGAAGAACAGGTGCTGATTCAGGGTGTCATTGACTGCCTAATCCCGAAAGATGATGGGTGGATCATTTTGGATTATAAAACAGATGCCATTCCCGAAGAGACGGATACAGAGATGAAAGCAAGTTTGATTAAACGCTATGAAACACAGCTCAATCTGTACCGACAAGCCGTGGAACAAATATGGAGACAGCCTGTAAAAGAAGCTTATTTATATTTCTTTTCCGGACAGCTATTATTGGAAGTGCCAGGAGAGTAAGTTATTGAAGCCAACCTTCTGTTTGGGGGTTGGCTTTTGGTATGTCAAAATGTGACGGGTGTTACATAAAATATTTTTTAACAATGTATGATTACGAAAACCATTGTTGTCTTTAAAAAGTCTCCATCTTTATTTCACTTCGCTTAAAGTTTTTCATCCACTTTTCCCTCCATATTTACACATTTTCAGTTTAAAAGTAACACCACTGTTCATATTTTTGTCATGTTATCCACTGCAATTATAGTGGAAATAGGATAAATTAAATTCCTTTTATTTCCTTTTAAAAATAAAACAAGCTATAACCCCTTTCATATCAAGGTTTACACTATTTTTACCCCGCTGATAAATAGTGAACAAATTGTGAAAAACCATAATAGATCCTATTTTATTTTTTTCCCCACATGTGATTTAGTTCACTTCTCGAAAACCAAATTCAAATTATTATAGAGTTAAGAAATCGAAAGGGAGGTTGACTTGAATGGAAACAAACCTTGGAAAGCAACCGGAACAGGAAATGGAAGTACAAGAAGAGCAGGATGCTCTAAAATCAGCTTTATATTCAGCCTTGTTATTTGTAGGCGGAGGAATAGTCGCATTTATTGTATTACTGCTTGCAATTTATATGATCAGATTATAGGGAGGGTTAAAATATGAAAATGCCACGTCAAGAAGAAATTTGGTTAGTAATCAGTGTCGGTGTGCTTGTTCTTTCTATGGTAATTACAGGTTATCAAGGATTTGCTTTGGGAATGGGGCCGCCAAGCGGTACGGAAACAATTGATCCGCAAAAAGTAGATGAACATGAATTGTTTTCAGAGCCTGGAGTATACGAGACAGGTGAAAATGAATACCAGGTCATTATGACTTTGCAAATATTCTCGTTCACACCGGGGGATATTGAAATCCCTGCAGGTTCAACAGTGGAATTTGTTATGACATCCAAAGACGTTGTACATGGATTTCAAATTGCCGGGACAAACGTAAATGCGATGGTAACACCGGGACATATACAAACGATCACCGAAACATTTGATGAGCCTGGCGAATATTTAGTGATTTGTAATGAGTATTGTGGTTCTGGTCACCAGCATATGAGCACAACGATTACGGTTAAATAAAGAAGGGAGGAAAAATATCATGGAAGCAACAACTTTAAAAGACAGTTGGATTGATAAAACAAAAAGTAAATTAGGCGTTAGTCCAGAAGACTCCAAATTGTCATTAACATACTTTAGTCTAGCATTTATTGTACTATTTATTGGTGGATTTCTAGGATTGGTTCAAGGGTTGAATCGGGCGGGATTATATGAGCTTCCACCTTGGTTTGATTATTACCAGGTGTTGACTTCACACGGAATTCTTTTAGTCCTTGTCTTTACAACATTATTTATGACCGGATATTTTTACGCGGGGGTTTCACACGTACACGGAGGACTCTCGCCAAAGGTTAGAAAAATGGGATGGACTGGACTTGGCTTAATGCTTGTCGGTGTGGCCATAACAGTTGCAACAGTGATTGCAGGTAATTCATCCGTTATGTACACATTTTATCCGCCAATGCAGGCATCACCTTGGTTTTATGTCGGTTTAACCATTATGGTAGTTGGTATCTGGGTAGCAGCCGCTGGAATCTGGACGTCTGCTGTACAATGGAAAAAAGAAAATAAAGGACAACATTTACCACTGTTTACGTTCTTCGGCGTAGGTGCATTCTTGCTCTTATTCCTTGGAAGTCTGGGAGTAACTGCAGAAATGGCGATGTTAATTCCTTGGGCTTTCGGATGGGTAGAAACAGTAAACGTCATGCTCAGTCGAACTCTATTCTGGGCATTCGGTCACACAGCTGTTAACGTATGGTACCTGGTTGCTGTATCTGCATGGTATATAGCAGTACCGAAATTTGTCGGCGGCAAGCTGTTTAATGATACGTTGGCACGTGTAGTTGTTATTCTTTCGGTAGTACTGAACGTACCTGGTGGGTTCCACCACCAAATTATTGACCCTGCTATCGGGGAAGGCATTAAATTCATGCACGTATTCATGAGCTTATCCATTGCACTTCCTTCACTTCTGACAGCATTTGCTATGTTTGCTGTATTTGCAAGAGCTGGTAAAAGAAAAGGTGCTAAAGGAATCTTCGGTTTCCTTAAGAAATTACCTTGGACAGACGTCCGCTTCCTTGCTCCAATGATTGCCATGATTGCATTCATTCCAGGTGGAGCAGGTGGTATTGCTCAAACAAACCACCACTTGAACCAGACTGTGCATAACTCATTATGGGTAGTTGGTCATTTCCACTTAACTGTTGGGGTAACGGTGGCATTAACTTTCTTTGGTGTCACTTATTGGCTATTGCCTTATTTGACAAAGAGGACACTTACTCCGAGGTTAAATAAATTAGGACTGATTCAAACTTGGGTTTGGACCATTGGAATGTTATTGATGTCTGGTGCCATGCATTGGGTTGGATTACTTGGATCACCAAGAAGAACTTCCTTCTCCACGTATGGCGATAACGCTACAGCATTAAGCTGGGATCCGTACCTCATGATGCTCGGTATCGGTGGAACGTTATTGTTTATCGGTGTGGCATTAATGACTTATATCGTATTCCACTTAATGTTCAAAGCACCAAAAGGAGAAACAGAATTCCCAATTGCAGAGCGGGAAGAAAATGATATTGAAACTCCGAAATGGACAGAACGCTGGGGCCTTTGGGTTGTAGTAGCATTTGCTATCATTTCCATGGGTTATGTCATACCAATCGTGGATATGATTGTAAACGCACCTCCAGGATCACCTCCATTTCAGCCTTGGTAAAATGTGATTGAAAAGAACACAAAGTTGGTCGAAAAAGAGATAGTCTTATAAAGCGGGCTATCTCTTCACCACTTTTTCCCCGCATAAAGTCACCGTGAATTGTTTGGCAGATAAGAAATAAAGGCTTGGTGCCAAGCCGGATTTTCTCAGCATCCACTTTAAAGAATAACGCCTCCTGAGTCTATGGTTAAAATCTATGTAGGATGTGATCATGATGATCAAAAATAAACATAATACCATTGCCCTTATCCTTGTTGTTCTCTTTGGAATAGGACTCTTCTATGTTGGTACCGACGGTTTTACAGCTTATACGGCAGAGACTGCAAGGACCAACCAATTAATCGATGACCAACCTGAATTTCCTTTAGTTACACTGGAAGACAGTAATGAACGAACCTATGATTTTTCCGAGTTTGAAGGAAAGTATGTATTTGCAACATTTATTTATACCTCTTGTACAGATGTATGTCTTGAACTGGAAGTTAATCAGGCGGGAGTATATGATCAGATTCCGGAAGAATATATTGGCGAAGATATTGTATTTCTCACGATAAGCTTCGACCCTGAACGGGATACGCCGGAAGTGCTGGATAAATACCGAAGCTATTTTGAAGCTGATGGGGAGACGTGGAGAATGGCACGGATTCCGGATCAAGCACAGTTGGACAATTTATTGAATGAATTTGGCGTAATAGTAATACCGGAAGACAACGGTCATTTCACGCATAACTCCGCATTCTATTTGGTGAATCCTGAAGGTTCTTTAATAGATGTCATGGACTATACACTAATTGATGAAGCTGCTGATAAGGTAAATTCCATTCTTGAAACAGAAGTGGGGGAATAAACGATGAGACAGACCAAATATGGTTTAATTCTGTATATATTTCTAATGCTCCCTCCAGTAGCAACATTGTTTGAATTTAATATGACGATACACATGCATATGCAAATGCCGTTATTGGCGGCCGCTGGTATGTTAATGTATCCTTATTTAAAGCGTAAGTTCCCTGGTTTTTTTGAAAAATATAATAAAAATGGTATTCCCGGTATTATCTTATTATTAATCGTTGTAAGCTATTGGTTGCTTCCGCGCGCCATGGATGAAGCACTTACGGTGCCCGCAGTGCAAGTATTTAAATTTATCAGTTGGCCTTTTCTTGTAGGAGTCCCATTACGCGACAGCTGGAACAAACTTTCAGTATTTGGTAAAAATGTTGTATTGGGTATTCTTAGTATATTATTTATTCTCATGGCAGTTGTTTATATTTTTGCTGACTCGCAATTATGCAATAACTATTTAATCGTTGAACAAATTACACTTGGCTGGGCTTTTGGGTTTATTGCATTAGCTCTGATTATATATATTATTCAACAGTTTTTTATCGATCATTCAGAATACGAATAGTAGATATGGGATAAAATCCAAATATAGATAAAAGTGAGGCTGGAACATTTTTTTCGGTGAAAATATTTAGGTGCCAGCCTCGCTTTTTTTTGTTAAATATTAAAACCTGTAGCATTTGCATGAATAAGGTTTTTTAAATAAAAAGAATAGACTGCTTCACATCTTCCATTATTTTCATCATACTGCCTTGCTTTTGGAAAAGTAAATTATAGGATTTTTTTCGGGAACATGGTATGATGTTCGTAGCCTTGGATGAAATTGGAGGATGAAATGAATGACACATATGCATATTACCAGCTGGGTGCTCGCACTAATCCTATTTATCATTGCATTGGTATTGTATAATCAGGGAAAAGCGAAGCCCGGAAAGATCTTACACATGATTTTGAGACTTGTTTACTTACTTATTTTGTATACCGGCGGGGATTTACTTGCCCATTATTTTGGCGGAGGCGAAATGGGCGCTTTGCTGCCCGAAGCCATTGTAAAAGGGCTTGCAGGCATTTGGGTGATTGCGGCAATGGAAATGATTCTAGTGAAAAACAACAAGGGCAAACCTGTGAAAAGCGTATGGATTCAGTTGATTATTGCCTTGCTTATCACATTAATTCTTGGCTTCTGGCGACTGCCGATGTAATGAATTCAGGAAAAGCGGACGCTTCATCTGTTATGCTTCAGGTGAGGCGTCCTTTTGATTCTATTAATGCTTCCACACCTCTGTCATGTGATAAACTCAATATAATTGTAAAAAGAAGACCACCTTTTCATGCCTAATGCTAAAATGTTTTCGACCAAAAAACAAACATGGAGGAAATAAAGTGGTTTTTTACAATATTAATTTACAATAAATTTGGGAGAACTAAAAGAGAAAGTGGGCTCCAGTTCACTGGAGTCTCCTGTTAAGTCTTTTGAGTGAATAAATAAAAGAACACTTGTGTCGTTCGTTGACTGATAGGGCTGATGAGTGAATGAACGTGAAAACTTCATTCATAACATTATAGAGGAATAAAAAATTTACACAGTAATATGGACTTGTTCTGTCATGTACCCGGTACTGATTCACGTCTGCAAATTGACTTTTGCCCCATGATCCATTGGCTTCCGGATAATTTATGAAGGTTTTCTGACAATACCTCCCTTTTCATTGACTATTTGGCCAATATCGTAATAATAGAACAAGAGTATTTTAACAAATGGAGGATTCTGCTGTATGAAAAAGTTTATAATTTCTTTACTTATATTTCTACTGATCCTCATGACATACCACCCTTCACAATCAGCAGCCAACGGAGAAAGCTTGATTCAGGATGAAATCATATACGATATCCTTGTGGACCGGTATAATAATGGTGATTTTGAACGGGATGACCAGGTGGATGTCAATAATCCTTATGCATACCATGGCGGGGATCTTCAAGGTATCATAGCAAAAATGCCGGAATATGAAGAGCTGGGATATACTGCTATTTCCCTATCCCCCATCATGGCAAATGCACCTGATGGTTACCATGGTTACTGGATAGAGGATTTTTTCGAGGTGGAAGATCAGTTTGGAGATATGGATGATTTACATGAATTGATTGAAGAAGCACATGAACGCGGAATAAAAGTAATATTGGAACTTGTCACCAACTATGTTGCATCAAGTCATCCAATTGCCCAAGATTCAGACAGGGAAGATTGGATACAGGGAGAGATGAATGTAACGACAGATTGGTCCGAAAATGCAGTAACATTAAATCAGGAGAATCCGGAGGTACAACAGTTTCTTACCGATGCAGCAACTTTCTGGATGGAAGAAACGGATATTGACGGGTTTAAATTTCATGCTGCAGATCAGACTGATCCCGCCTTTTTGGAAAGCCTTTCTGATGAATTGAAAGGTATCAATGAGGACTTTTATTTACTTGCGGATGTCTTGGATCCGGCAGCAGAAGTGGAACACCTTTACGAAATTCCAGCTATTGATGCAGTGGAAAATTATCGTATGTATGAAGCAATAACTGAGGTGTTTGCCAAGGAAGAAAATCCGGTCTCGGAATTATATCAGGCGTATGATGAGCACGGTACAGAAAAAGATATCCTATTTGTAGACGACTTCTATACAGAACGCTTTACGCAATTATTTGCGGAAAACGGCCGTAATTCATTGACCACTTGGACGTTGGCTCTTACGTATATGTATACTTCGCCTGGAGTTCCGTCTCTTCTGCAGGGTTCTGAATTGCCCATGTATGGTAAAGAGGTCGAAGAAACGAGAAGCCTCGTCCCGTTTCATAGCGGAGAACCTGATTTGGATGAGTTTCATAATCGGGTTTCTTCCCTACGCGCGCACTTTCCCGTCCTGGTGCATGGAGATTTTGAATTGGTCGGTTCCAGTGGTGCAATGAGTGTCTTCAAAAGAACACTGGATGGAGAAGAAATGTATATCGCCATTAATAATGATGTGGAAACCCAGGTAGTTACCCTGGATGGGATCGGCGAAGGCATGCAGTTAAGAGGATTTTTGGAGGATCATACTGTTAGAGGAAATGCTAATGGGGAATTCAAAGTAGGGCTTGCCCGAGAATCGGCCGAAATATTTAGAGTTCAGCCTGACACCGGGATTAATTGGGTGTTTATATCATTTGTGGCCGGAGTCTTTATTATTTTTGTCGGAGCTATTATTGTGTTGAGCCGAAAGCAAAAACAAAGAGAGGCGCAGGAATAGAACCCACTATATGGAAAAGCATATCCTTATTTAAACTGCAGGCTGACAATGCGTCAGCCTGCAACTATAATGCCGCCATTTACATGAATCATTTGACCACTGACATAACTGGAATCTTCGGATGCCAGATATACATAGGCCGGTGCCAAATCCTGCGGCTGTCCCGGTCTTTTCATCGGTGCATTTCCGCCAAAACCATCCACTTTTTCTTCACTGAACGATGCCGGAATCAGTGGTGTCCAGGTCATGCCCGGAGCAACCCCATTTACCCGAATACCCTGATCTGCCATAGCTTCGGATAATGATCTCGTAAATGAGACAATTGCTCCTTTTGTTGCGGAATAATCAATTAAATCCGTACTTCCCTGGTAAGCAGTAATGGAGGAAGAATTAATAATTGAACTTCCTTCTTTTAAATTTGGCAGAACTGCTTTGGTAATATAAAACATGCTGAACACGTTTGTTCGGAATGTTCGCTCCAGCTGTTCACTGGAAATATCCATAAAGTTCTCCTGTGGATGTTGTTCGGCTGCGTTGTTCACGAGAATATTAATCTTTTGAAACTTATTCAGTGTTTCTGTTACTGCGGCTTCACAAAAGGATTGCTGGCCAATATCCCCGTTGATTAAAAGGCATTGCTGCCCCTCCATTTCCACCAGCCGTTTTGTTTCTTCTGCATCTTCATGTTCATCCAGATAAATAACAGCTACGTCAGCTCCCTCTCTGGCAAAATGAACGCTGACAGCTCGTCCAATTCCGCTGTCACCACCTGTAATCAAAGCTACTTTTCCTTTCAGTTTGCCGCTTCCTCTATAATTTTCCCGGATATAGTCGGGTTCCGGCCGCATTTCTGCTTCAATCCCCGGCTGTTTATATTGCTCTTGGGCCGGAGGGGTTATTTTTCCGTCTTTTTTTTCCATACACATGTTACCCACCTCACAGAATAATATTTCTTTCCATCTACCCGAAAATTTATTATTTCAATCATGAGGGGACGGACGGCAGGTTTTTTTAAAGCCTGTATTTACCGTTTGTTGCCAATATGACAAGATGCCTGGAGTTAGTCTCAAAAATATCTTTTAGTCTGCAAAAGAAAAAGCAGTTTTTGTATGCTGTCAAAAACTGCAATCATTAATGGGCTGCATATGATACTTTTTCATGTGCAGAAATAGCACCTTGTCTGCTTAAAAACATGTAAATTTCCCTATAGTAGGTAATATCAATTTCATCATTAATGTATTTTCTTTGATAGTAATCCAGTAAGTCATTCACGGAGGCCGGAGTATGATTACATTCATTTTGATACATATCGACCAGCTCACTTATCAGCATCGTATCCCCCCTGTATTTGTTTAGCAGATGCAATTTTTCCTGCATGCAACGAGGATGTCTTCCCTACTTGGCCAAGACCAGGCGTGATGATGTGACTCTGCTATATTACTATGAGGGAATGCAGTTGGATATGCTATTTATTTCGGCAAAATGATAGCCATAATACGCAGATTCCCAAGGTCAATATAATGCTTGCTGTAAGCACTCCCAAATTAAATAAAGGCAACCCTTGTACTTGAAGCCATTCGGTTAACCCCTGGCCAAACAGGAGTCCTTCATTGAGAAGAAAACCAATCAGGAAAATCACAGCTCCGTATTTGGTTAGTTTCGTGGATTTTAATAAGTCCTGCATTAAATATTGCGTAAGCATAAATATGCTGACAAATCCAAGCAGGGTAAAATGTAAATAACCGATAATTACGCTTCTGGAATCATAAATGAGCGGTAAAAGGGATGGAAAGAGCAATCCCAATTCCATACTACTTTTCAGAAATAACAATAAAAAGCTGAGTTGCAATGAAATAGTTGTTAGCTTTGAATAAAAACTTTTGATTTCACGATGTGATTTTACATACGCAAAAATGATATAAATAACTCCGATCCATTGGCCAATTCCTCCGACCGCAGCAATAACTCCTGCACTGATCCCTAATTCCTCCACCCATAAAACGGATAAAAAGTAACCTGGAAACAGTGCAACAAAATAAACCCAAAAACCAATTTTCAGCATTGGTGGGGATAGGGTAATTTTTTTCAGGTGAAGGATAATAATAAATAACCCGATCAAAAATAACAGGAGCCAGCCATTATATTGAAAATGCAAATAGAAATAGATTGCCATTTCATATAATGCACTTTCCTTCAAGCCTGAGGCAGAAACATAGGCTATTACATACGGGCCAAGCGAAGAGACGACCAATGCTATTAATGCCCCTTTTATATATAGTTTGGCTGTATGGGGAATATCCAGATTTGATTTCAGCTGGCGATAAATAAAAACAGCAGCCCAGTACTCGATGAAAATATGCATGGTGGACAGTGCGATGGAAAACATAGCATAACCCTGATAAATAAAGGCTGCAAACATGAGTAGTGTGACAATAAATAGTGTAACAGCAATGGCAATGGCCTGCTTCTTTTGCTTTAAATCCTGCCAGTAATTAATAAGGAATATGGCAAAAACTCCTAAAAAAGCCCATCCCAGGATGGCTAAATGGGAATGTCCATGCAAAATATTGGTGTAAGGTACCGGGAAATCCGGATAATAGGCAAAAGCTCTCATCCATACACCGGATATAGCAGTAATGATAAAAAAGATAAATGTAAAATGGATAATATACCTTGGCATTGGAAATCAGCTCACTTATAGGTAAGGTGTATAATACTATCATCTATTATGAAGCAAATTAAGTCTATACAATGTGCGAAACGTCAATAAAATATGATTAAAATATGGCGAAAAAAGAACAATTTTGGCGGGGGGGGCTATTAGGATGGAAGATGGTTAAGGAGGATATTGCAAACAACGTTCGATTGCCGGATCCAAGTCATTACAAAAAAACCCAACCCGCTAATCGGGTCAGGTCTTATCAGGCAGTTTGTGCTAGTACGTTGCACAAACAAGGTTCAATTCTTCTTCCTTGATCATTGATCAGTCTTATTGAGGAAAAATAGAGCAATGGTACCTGGACCGGAATGGGCTCCGATGACAGATCCGACCATTTCAATCAGTATATCGTCAGCACCGAATTTCTCCCTGATCATATCTGCCAATTGCTCTGCTCTTCCCAGGTCATCCCCATGGCTGATGCCAATGGTTTGGTTGGAGAAGTCTGTCCCCCGTTCTTCCATTACTTCCAGCATTCTTGATAAAACCTTTTTGGAACCCCTAATCTTCTCAAGCGGGATTAGTTTCCCATCTTCTACATGAAGTAGTGGCTTAATTTTCAACAGGGAACCGACAAAAGCAGCAGTTTTGCTGACCCTTCCTCCGCGCTTTAAATATTCCAGATCATCAACAGTGAAAATATGTTCCATATGTTGGGCATGTTTTGTACCTGAAGCTGCGATTTCTTCCAATGAAGCTCCTTTTTTTGCCAACTTTGCTGCATGCAGCACAACAAGTCCGTATCCAATCGATGCACATTTCGTATCAATTATTTGAAAATCAGCATCCGGATATTCTTCTTTTATCTCCGTTTCCATCATTTTCGCGGTTTGATATGTACCTGATAATTCGGATGAAAAGGACAGATAAATAAATGACTGATTCTCCTTGGCATAGGAAGTAAAGACGGCCTTGAATGTTTGCGGAGATACCTGGGATGTTTTTGTCATTTTACCTTCTCTCATTGCATCGTAGACCGTTTTTGGTTCGATATCAACTGCATCTCTGTATTCTTTATCATCCAAATGAACAGTTAATGGTATCATTTCAATATCATATTCGTTATAATGTGTAGTTGATAAATCACAAGCAGAATCTGCAATTATTTTAACCGTCATTTTCTCACCTTCTTTCTTATATTTACTTTAAGTTTAATGCCAGATTCAAATATAGTCAAAAAATATTGCATGATAATTTTGCAGATTTAAAAAGTATAAAACTTTTATATCTGTACAATCGGATAAGCTATGCTCGTACAGTTCTTCAGTTCAGTCAAAATTCAAGGCTTATCTTCCGGACAATTAGATGCTTACGGAAAACAAAACTGCTTCCAAGCATTCCTTTAGCGATAAGCTTAAGTTTTTAATAAAATGAGAGATATCATTGCTGAACCAGGTTCATGTCAGTACAATCCATGCAGTTTATATTGGATGGTGTTTGGAAAAATACGTGTATGGAATATTTATTCATAAGGTTTATTGTTTTAGGAGTTCTTGGAAGGAGGTAAAATATGTTTCTCATTGAAGCGAAACGAATGTTCGGGGTTGTGTTTGGAGCAATTTTAAATGCCATATCCCTGAACTTTTTCCTAATTGGTGCAAATGTATATGCTAGTGGATTTACCGGTTTTGCCCAATTGACATCAAGTTTTTTCCATGACTTTGTGGGAATTGGCATTAGTACAGGGATTTTACTTGCCTTATTTAACGTTCCTGTTGCTATTCTGGGCTGGTTTAAGGTAGGAAAGGGTTTTACGGTATACAGTGTTGTTTCCGTTTTGTTTACTACATTATTCCTGGAATTGCTTCCGGTAATCACACTATCCGAAGATATTATACTAAACGCCGTGTTTGGTGGTGTACTTGCCGGAATTGGCGTTGGTCTGACGCTAAAAGTCGGGGCATCTACAGGTGGTATGGATATTGTAGCCATGATATTGTCACGTATGAATGATAAACCAATCGGGATGTACTTTATGATTTTAAACTCGATTATTATCGCGTTTGCAGGGATCCTGTATGAACCGGAAAACGCCCTGTACACGCTGCTTACATTATATGTAACAACTCGAGTGATTGATGCTATTCACACCCGTCATGAAAAAGTTACTGCCATGATTATTACGCATAAAGCGGATGAACTGCAGAAAGCGATTCATCAGACAATGGTTCGCGGCATTACTATCCTGCCGGCCCGTGGTGCCTATACAAGGTCAGATAAACATATGCTTTATCTTGTGATTACACGTTATGAATTATATGATTTGGAACGTATCGTTAATGAAATTGATCCAAATGCATTTACAAATGTAGTGCAGACAACCGGAGTTTTTGGTTTCTTTAGAAGGGATTAAAAAGGAGATTAAAATATGAGGTACATGATGCTGTTAATGATAGTGACTATTTTTCTCGGAGCTTGTGGAGATGCTGGTACAGATACGGAAGATACAGGAAATGAGAACGTTCCTGATCAGGAGGAAGCACACTCCATTCAATTGCGGAATATAGATGTGGAAGCAGAGGATCTTCAGGTGAGTGTAACCGGAGAAGCAAGCACGGAGAAAAATGAATTTTATTACCGGGTGGAAGAAGAGGGGGAAGTAATTATGGAGGAAGAACATGTGTCCCTGGAAGCATCCGATACCGAATGGATTGAATTTGATTTAACACTCGATCTAGCCGGGAAATACTCGCAAAACGAGGAACCGCCAATCATTGTTTTATATGGAAAAAATAGTGAAGGTGACATGGTAAATCCTAATTTTATCCCAATTGATTTATAATGGAGACAGAGATGGATACGAGACCGGTAAGCAAGCAGAGGCTTGTTTACCGGTCTCGTTATTTGTAGGTTCATTGTTTTGCGAGTTGAAAACAGAAGGAGTGTGCAGTCAAATGGTATAAAATTAAATAATAAAAAAGAGGCACCGCAAATGCCTCTCTAAACCTTTAAGGTTCGTATAAGCAGAAGTTTCCTGCCTCTATGTATATTAATAGCCGTGTTTTTCAAATACCTCTTCCACTTTGGGAGTTAATTCATCCCATTCCATATCAAATTGTTTATTAACCGTAATAAAGTTCTGGTACCCAAACACGTTGTCTACACCTTCTATTTCCATCAGGTCATTTAGAATATCATGTTCGCTTTTGTCTCCAGGCATCACGGAAATGCTGTTGGTACCTTCAAAGATTAGTTTATCCGTCGTGAATTTTATTGCATTCGGATTTGGTGTTGCTTCGGCACGAATTGCCATAAATAAAACCTCCTTATGTCTATTCCCCTTTATATTAGCAGAAAAAGTACGATATAAAAAGAAATTATACTGGAATATGACACATGAGTGAAAGGAAAAGAGGCTGTGACATAACTTTAATGACTAGAAGAAAATCCGAACAAATCATGGTGATAGAGTATCACCGGCCGCTCCGGGAATATACTTCGCTTTCACCTAAGGCACAAGTGCGACATCGGGACTGCGCGTATATGCTCGTCCCACCGAAAAGCAATCATCAAATTCCCATTGGTCGTTTTCTTAGTGTCTACTTTGCCGCAGTAGCTGACGAGCGTCCTTGCCCCTGCAAGGTATATGCTGCCGACGTTGCCTGCAAAGGGCGTTTTTAATGGCCATCATTGGGATCTCATCGATGCCTTTTATCCTGCTGGACAAGTAAAGCTTCGACAGCATTACATCTTCGTGAGAAAATGCATAGCATTTTCAAGGAGTCTCCGTATATTCCCGAAGCTGGGCAAGTGGTTTGTTAGGCTTTTTCTCCAATAAAACTGTTATGTCACAGTCTCTGCTGCTGTTATAGCAAACCCGTTTCATCAACAAATGAAGTGGAAATTGCCGACAGCAGTAGTGCAGAGGTTATTGCATTTCGTTGTGCTGCCTCAGTTGATTTTCCAGCTGTTGCAATTGCTGCTTTTCTTCAGGTGTTGCCTGGTTATAGGCTGACTGAATAGCATTTTGTACAGCCTGTTTATCCTGGGCATTTGCCTGGCTGTTTTGGTTATTCATGAAGTTTGTGACAGCGTCTCTGGCCTGTTGAAATAAGTTGTTGTTATTGTTTTGCAACTTAAAACCCTCCTACAGTATGGTGATCTGCTTCCTCACGTTTACGCTCTGCATCAGAAAAAGTTGATCTGTAAGGAAACCGTTCATCATGTTTCTTGATAGAATCAGCGCTCTGTTGACTAAATCGCTTTGACTTACTCTTCTTTCCCACGATGATTCCTCCTTCACATGGAATGAAACTACACTTGTCAGGCAGTGGAGAAACTTGGGGAAAGCCTGACCTAATTGAGACAGCACATAATCAAATCGGATGCTTTTAATCCGTGAAAAAAGTGAACGCAATTTACGTTCACTATTAGTATGAATGAATGCAGAATTCCTATAGCAAGTAATTATTGCCAGACAAAGCATTGACCTAAGCATAGCGGGAAAAGACAAATGTATGTGACTGAAAACGTAAAGGATTATTTGTACAAATCAGCTTTGTAAAATGAAGGTGACTTTTCCTGAAGATTCAAATATTGGTCAAGGAAATTTCCGACCCCATTTGCTTCATTTGTGTCTGTTACATGTTTGGCAATGGATTTAAGTTCATCAATGGCATTTCCCATAGCCACCCCGACTCCTGCATAATCGATCATTTCCAGATCATTATCTTCATCCCCAAAAGCAATAATGCGTTCCTGGGGAATATCGAAGTATTTAGCAATTTTATGCAATCCGACAGCCTTGTTCATACCTTTTTTTACAATTTCTATGATATTCCAAGGTGCTCCCCATTTCCTATGTTCAATCAATTCTGCGTGGAAATCATCCAAATGGCTTCTGAGCTCAATGATATGATCCTCCCTTGGATGGATGAGTACGGAAGTCGGGTCTTCCGACAAGTTACTTTTTAAATTACCGATCTTAAATGGAGAATGTTCCGGGTTTGCTTGGAAAATATCAATGATCTGCTGATTATATTGATCCAGGTATACCTGGTCCATGACTTCAGCGAGAATATTATTTACATCCAATTCGTAACAGGCATCAATGATCTGATGTGCGGTATTTACGGGCATTGGGTTATGAAGGGCATGCCACTTATCATCTTTCGGATGATGAATTAAAGCTCCATTAAAATTAACCATTGGGGTATTCAGCCCCAACGCTTCATAAAACTCCATACTTGCCCGATGCGGTCTGCCGGTGGCAATAACTACAATATGACCCTGTTCCATAGCTGCTAATAAGGTTTCTTTCGTACGTTCGCTAATCAGTTTCATATCCGTCAAAAGTGTACCATCCAAATCCAGTGCAATTAAATGTCTTCTGTTTTTCATTAGGTTCACCTCATTTACCATAGTTTATAGGTGGATGCTTGTAATGTAAAGTAAATTTTCCTTTACAGGTTTGCAAAATGGTTGAAAAAGGAATAAATAAGTTGAAGTGAAATGGGAAAAGAGATACGATTTTTTATATGTGATAAAAGTGAACAAAGGAGTAAAAAGATGATCGGTATATTTGAACAGCAACTAAATGAGATTCCCGTATTACATGTAGTGGAAGCTGCTAAAGAAAAGGATGCATTGCCAACGGTCATTTATTTTCATGGATTTACGAGTGCCAAGGAGCATAATCTTCCACTAGCTTATTTACTGGCTGAGAAGGGGTGCAGAGTAATTTTGCCCGACAGCCAATATCATGGGGCAAGAGAGATGGATGTTTCTTCGGAAAAAAAACAGGTTTCCTTCTGGGATATCGTTATGAATAATG
This sequence comes from Virgibacillus kimchii, assembly GCF_055379185.1. Taxonomy (NCBI): domain Bacteria; kingdom Bacillati; phylum Bacillota; class Bacilli; order Caryophanales; family Bacillaceae; genus Virgibacillus; species Virgibacillus kimchii. Next base: position 227,957 of record NZ_AP043951.1, read on the forward strand.
TCGTGGAACTTGAAGGTATGAAGAAAGAACTGGATGAAAAGGGATTAATAATGGATGATCGTATTGGTATCGCTGGAACGAGCATGGGAGGCATTACTACATCCGCTGCTCTCACACAATATTCATGGATTAAGACAGCAGCCATTCTCATGGGCTCCCCAAAAATAACGACCTATGCAAAGACATTGGTTGACAGCTTTAAGAAAACAGGGAACCTGCCCGTAACGGATGAAATGATTGAGGAATTATATGAAAAACTGCAGCAGTATGATTTGTCTCTGCAACCGGAAAAGCTGGAAAACAGGCCATTATTATTTTGGCATGGAGAAAATGATGCTGTGGTTCCATTTGACCATTCTTATACATTTTATGAAGATGTCTCCAGGCAATATAAGAACAAAGAAGATATCTCCTTTATCAAGGAAGCCAATCAGGATCATAAAGTAAGCAGAAATGCGATACTGAAAACGATAAAGTGGTTTGAAAAACACCTGTAAGTGTGAGTAATATCATTTAAAAAATGGAGAAAATATGTTTAAATGTAAGTAGGATCAAGAAGGAGGGATGATCAATGGACGAAGCGTTAAAAGAAAATCTGATGGGTGCCCTTGAAAACGTAATTGACCCCGAATTGGGTATTGATATCGTTAACCTGGGTTTAATATATGATGTAGACTTAGATGATAATGGACTTTGTACCGTGACCATGACATTAACTGCCATGGGATGCCCGTTGGCAGGCCATATTGAGCAGGATGTCCGTCACGCACTTGCTGATATTCCGGAAGTAAAAGAAATAGAAGTAAACATTGTGTGGGATCCGCCTTGGGGAAAGGAAAAGATGTCCCGCTACGCCAAAATTGCTTTAGGTATACCGGATTAATAGGTAAAAGGTTAATTCATACAGAATGAATTAACCTTTTTTAGCACGCATAAAGTTTTAGAGTGGGGGTCTGACCCCCGCCCCGCTAACGCGTTAACGCTTTAATGTGTTAGTGCAGCGGGGGTCTGACCCCCTGAAAAATGAGGGATGAATATGCAAGGAGAGCATCCTTTTTCTATTTGCCAGATTGTTGGGTATAAGAATACAGGAAAAACAGCTGTAATGGAAAAGCTGATCCGTTACTTTACCGCCATGAATAAGCAGACCGCAACGTTAAAGCATCATGGGCATGGTGGGGAGCCAAAAAAAGTAAAGGGAACAGACAGCTACAGACATTTACAGGCAGGTGCCCAAATCAGTGCGGTGCAGGGAGAAAACCAGCTGCAGCTGACAGTGGCGGATACATCGGATTATACGTTGGATGAGCTACTTTCTTTATACGCTTTTATGCCGATTGATATCCTTCTTCTGGAAGGCTTTAAACAGGCAGGTTTCCCAAAAATAATTATAATTAAAAATGAAGAAGATCTCGCTCTATTAAAACTATCCCATATTATGGCAGTTATTTCCTGGGATGAAAACATTCCGCTGCCTGCCGATAAAAAAATTTTCCTGATGAATGAGTTGGATGAAAAGCTGCCGGAAATCTCCGCTTTTATTTTAGGGATGGAAGGGAAATAAGGGGGATACATAGCGCATGACCAAAAATTTTTGGATTACAGAAGCACCGATAGAAATGAATGATGTGGTGGAAAAAGTAACGAGAAGAGAAGCGGGAGCCATAAGTACGTTTATTGGAACGGTGCGTGAATTCACTCATGGAAAAAAGACGTTGTATTTGGAATATCAGGCGTATAAACCGATGGCAGAAAAAAAACTGGCACAGATCGGAGAAGAAATAGAAAGAAAATGGGGGAACACAGCCTGTGCGATTGCCCATCGGGTCGGCAGGCTGGATATTTCGGATACCGCGGTAGTAATCGCCGTCTCGACCCCTCATCGTAAAAATGCATTTGAAGCAAGCAGCTATGCGATTGAACGCATTAAGGAAATCGTGCCGATATGGAAAAAAGAACATTGGGAAGACGGAGAATTATGGATCGGGGATCAGTTGGAAAAAACATCATATAAAGAAAAATTGCCCAGGGAGGAGGAGATGTTGGATGATTGATGTCTTGTTCTTTGCAGAATTGCAGGAAGCAGTTGGAAAGGATAAGCTTTCATTGGATGTGGAAAACATTACAGTAAATGAATTGAAGTCTACCTGGCTGGAGAAGTATCAATCTGAGAATCTGGATAAGGCAATGATTGCGGTGAATGAAGAATATGCGGGAGAGGAAACTGTTTTGGAAAGCGGGGATGTCGTAGCATTTATCCCACCTGTCAGCGGGGGTTAAAATAAAGAAGCTTCCGTATTGTATAGTTTCAATGTTCGGAACCATATAGGCCCCGGCGACATACGTAGTTCCCTTTCCAGCCGGATGACGGAATTGTACCCGAAGTGAAAGTGCAGTATGCTGCCGGGGCGGACATATCAAATTATATGCCTTTGCATCCGATCAGCCAAACCCAAGCATTTCTTTTGCTTTATCACTCATTTTCCCCGGATTCCATGCAGGCTCCCATACGAGATCCACAATGACCTCACCGACCTCTTCCACTTGGGAAACACGGTATTTTACACCGTTTATAATACTGTCATGCATGGGACAACCCGGTGTCGTAAGCGTCATTTTTATCAGTACATCGTTATCTTCATAGACACCTATACCATATATAAGCCCCAAATCCATAATATTAATTCCCAGCTCGGGATCAATGACTTCAAACAAAGCTGCTCCAACCTTTGTTTCCAATGACATTTTAACACCTCTCTATTTTACTAAAACCCTTATAATGGACAAGACATAAGCAAGGGTTGTGATTGCCAGGAAACCCTGGAAAATATACACCATGTAGCCGATTTGCCACAGTGCTCCTGCAGTGAGTCCAAGGACACTGACAATAAAACCGATAAAAAGATAAACACTTAATGTTTCGTTAATCATATCTTTCAGGGTTGGAACTTTTTCTTTACCGATCCGTTCCGAATATTTATGAGTCCACCATAAAAACGGTACTATTTTATATAAGTAACCAAGAATACTGAAGACAATCCATCCCATTATATAAAGAAAGATTAACCAGCTCCATACATTTTCATTGCTGATGTCCATTAAATTCATGAAGAGTGCCAGAAAGTGAATAACGAGTCCGTTTCCGATCGCGAATAGGGAAAAGGTAAATGGCTTGTCCAATTTTTTCTTCACTCTTTTTTCAAGAATTTCCTTTATATCAAGCACGAAAAATCCAAATCCCAAAAATAAAAGAAGCCATCCGATCGTATCAACGTATGGAAAAGTGATCCAAAAGGAAATAATTAATACAATTAACCCACCAATATACGTAATAAAAGCAGGCTTTGCCCATTTCATGGAATATCCATGTGAAAGGCTGAACATGGGTACAAGTTTATAAGAAAAACCAAAAATCAATAAACTGAACCATCCAGCAACTCCCAATACAATGTGGGAGTGGAGAATTAACTCGTGATTGGCAATCCCTCCATAGGCAATGTTCCACGCCAGAAAGAACCCTGCTGCAATGGTAAGAAAGAAGCTTGAAATCGCCGCAAGCACGAAATAAGTCATTACAGTTTTCTTTTCCTGTTTAAGGATTGTTTTTCCCATTTGCAGGATGAACAGCAGAATACCAAGGATAGCCAGAATTCCGCCATATATAGCATATTGCGGCGTTGTTCCTAATAATATGGAAAATAATGTAACTCCTATAATGGTAATAATGAGCTGTACAAAGCCTAATTTCTGGCTCCAGATGGGGGTTAAAAAGGCAACAGGTACAAGCTGGTACATCGCTCCCATAGCAATCATTGCCGCATAACCAAGCAGAAGAAAGTGAGCTCCCATCCATATTTCCGGAAAGCGAAATTGTCCTGCCGTTAATAAATCACTGTTTAAAAAGAGAATCCATTGGGATGCCGTAAGAGCTAAAAGAGCATATAATATGAATCCAAGCGGCAGCTTAATGTTTGTTTCTGTTTTAAAACCTGCTCCTAACATTTTTACTCACCGGTTTTGGTAATATTTATTTTGTAGCTTCCATCATCCTGTGGCTCCGTTTCATGATGGTAGCCCAATGCATCCAGCTCTTCATATAAAAACATCGGTCTTCGATCATTTATGATGGAAAGGGATTCCCCTGAATTCATTTTTTCCAGTGCCTTTAATGTGCGCATCATTGGCTGAGGAGGTTCCAGCCCACGGTTATCAATAATCATTATTCTTTTTCCTCCTTTTTCGTATAGGTCACTTTCCAGTGCTTTTTTTCTACTTTAACTGCCTCATTTTGAAAACCTCTTCGTTTTAAAACTTTATGCAAGGGAACAGGATTAAACGGAGCATGTAAAATAAACGCCTGTCCTTCTTTTAAATCTTTAACAGTGCCCATAATCTTATCAAAAGGCTCTTTTTTTAAGCGTAAATCTTCTCGTACATCCAATTCCACAAACGATTGGTCATTCATTCCATTCCCTCCTAAAAATAAAGATTAATTATATGATAATCATTTTCGGGAACAGAGTAAGTGACCAATGTCACAAATATTTTAAAAAAGTGAAGAGAAACAGGGTGGTTTGCGTAACTGTGCAAGTGAGGAGAGAAGAGGTTGTTTTAAAAAAAAAACAAAAAAAGTGACCAAATGATGGCCACTCCACAAGTTGTTCTTTAGAATAATTCATCTTCCAATGCATCGTTATCCAATACAATAAAACCTTGTTTATTTGTTTCAATTAATTTCTTCTTTTTCAGCTGTGTTAACGTTCTGCTGACAGTTTCACGGCTGGAACCAATCATGTTTGCCAGCTCCCTGTTTGTGAACTGGGACTTAATCACCGTTTTAAAATCATCTGCTTCTTCACCATAATTTTTTGCAAGCCGCAAAAGCAGCATAATAATTTGTTCATATGTGTTATGCAGGATTTTTTCCTGCAGCCTGCTTTGCAGATCAACGATTTTGTCACCAAGCACACGGAAAAGCTTTATACATATTTCAGGATGGGTGATGAGAAAGTTTTCAAATGACTGAATAGGAATAAATATGAGCTCAGAATCCTCTGTTACCTGTGAGTGGGCAGGATAATCATCCTGTCTGAAAAAACCCTGATGCGGAAACATATCCCCGGCCTGCAGAATATTTACGATCTGTTCTTTTCCATGTATATCGGTTTTATATATTTTTACTTTGCCTTTATATATAAAGTAAACTCTGTCTAACGGGTCTCCCTGCATAAAAATATGGGAGCCGGAACGATAAGTACGATTTTTTGCAATTTCAAGAATCGGTTCCATTTCAAAATCACTCAATCCTTTAAACAAAGGAAAGGACTGCAATAATTCCTGGGTCGATTGCATATGCAAGTTCATTTTAAAGCTCCTTTCCGATAAAGGCTTTATAATGAATGGCTGGTTCATAAATAAATCCTTTTTTCTTATAGTTGTATTGAATCGCTAACTCTATTTTAGTTTATCATTTTCCCAGGAATAATTTTAGTAAAAGGTTATGTTAAGTGATAAAAATCATACATTAATGGTGCTCTTTATCACTGAGTTTCTCATTAAATCATCTTATGATGGTAGTGTAAATGAAAATACGTCATGAGGAGGGTTCATAATGAGCGAAATGCAATTTGCTGCGAAAGTTCATGCACCTGACATAGAACCGAGAATCAGACACCCGAGAATCTTTGAAGTATTTGACGGGTTGGATGCCGGTGAGTATATGCAGCTGACCAATGACCATGATCCAAAGCCGCTTCAGTACCAGTTTATGATGGAGCGCGGTGAAGATACATTTTCCTGGGAATATGTAGAAGAAGGTCCAGATCTTTGGAAAGTTATCATCGGAAAAAAGTAAATAAAAAACTAAGAAGGTTCTGATTTATGAGGGTCAGAACCTTTATTTTTATATCTGTGCGGGAAGTGGCTTTGAAAATGCCGCCCATAAGTACATATAGAAAGCTAATCTGTATTTATGTGTCGAATTTTTGAAATATGTACAAACTGTGAGAAACATCACACCTTTATTAATTGATTAGGCGTAAAGTTGGGTTATAGCGTATAAGCTTGAAAAGGAGTGGTAACATGTTTCCTAAGGATTATAATGAAAATCCTTTTATCGTTATTTGGGAACTCACTCGAGCGTGTGAGTTGAAATGTCTGCATTGCCGGGCGGAGGCGCAATACCACCGACACCCGCTGGAGCTTTCATTTGAAGAAGGAAAGAAATTGATTGATGATATTTATGAAATGGATAATCCAATGCTTGTGTTTACAGGCGGTGATCCATTAATGCGTCCGGACGTTTTTGATATAGCGGAATATGCAGTGAAAAAAGGTGTTCGTGTGTCGATGACCCCTTCTGCAACTCCGAACGTCACGAAAGAAGCGATGGAAAAAGCAAAAGATGTTGGTCTGTCCAGATGGGCTTTCAGTATAGATGGACATTGTGCAGAAGTTCATGATCACTTCCGTGGAACTTCCGGTTCTTTTGATTTAACAATGAATGCAATTAATTATTTGCATGAACTGGAAATGCCGTTACAGGTAAATACGGTTATCTCCCGTTATAACTATGAATACCTGGATGAGATGGCGGAAATGGTGGAAAAACTCGGTGTTGTATTATGGAGTGTCTTTTTCCTTGTTCCTACAGGTCGGGGGAAAGAATCGGATATGATTTCTCCGGCTGAACATGAAAAAGTACTGCGCTGGCTGTATAAGCTTTCAAAAAGAGTTCCATTTGACATTAAAACAACCGCTGCACAGCATTACCGCCGTGTCGTTATTCAAAATAAGATACGGGAGAATAAAGGTAAAAGCAATAAGGATGAGATTTTCTACGAAGATGCCCTCATGAAAGGCGATACAGGTAAAATTGACGGACTGGGCCGCGCACCAAAAGGGGTAAATGACGGGAACGGTTTTGTATTTATCTCCCATACCGGTGATGTATATCCAAGTGGCCTGTTGCCGATTAAAGCAGGAAATGTAAGACAAACACCGTTGGCAACGATTTATCGTGAATCCGAGGTGTTTCAAAATCTTAGAAACCCGGATAAATATAAAGGAAAATGCGGTATTTGTGAATTCAGACATGTATGCGGAGGTTCCCGATCACGGGCCTATAACGTAACCGGTGATTATATGGAGAGTGAACCGTATTGCGTGTATATACCCAGAGCGATGAGGCAGAAGAAGAAATCGGCAAAAGCATAGTTCGACCTATATATACAGCGTGGCATTTTACATTAAATTGCCACGCTGTTTTTATCGTGGAGACGGATAGAAAGTTTGATTCATCCAAATTGTACAGGCGGATCCTGCCGGCATTTGGATTTGCTGCCGAAATACCGACAATAGGAGGTATAGGAAACAAAATTTGGTAAATGTCCCTGATAGCTATCCTGCTGCATTAAAACAAAAAATCCCCCATCCAACGATGAGGGGACATAGAAAATAGCATTTACATAAATAAAATAACAAGAAAACCGACGATGAAACAATAGAAAGCAAAATATTTCAGATCACCTCTCTTCATCACGTTAATAAACCATTTTAAAGCAAAATAGGATGCAATAATGGACGCGATGAATGCGATGGCGTAGGGAATCATCAATGTATCAAAGTCAGGATCCCGAATGATGTCAGTGACAGAGAGTACGGTGATCCCCAAACTTACCGGTATATAAAGCAGGAAGGAAAATCGCAATGCGGTTTCCTGTTTCATGCCCAGAAGCATGGCTGCCACAATGGTTGCACCGGAACGACTGATTCCGGGGATTAAAGCAACTGACTGTGCAAACCCAATAATGACGGCATCCTTCACTGTTAAATCCCCATCATTTTTCCTTCCGCGCAGGTTGCGGATCATCCATAATGCTGCGCCGGTAATAAGCAGGGTATACCCGACTGTTGCCACACCGCTCAGATTATCACTGATGACATCCTCAAAAAGCAAGCCAAGTATTCCTGTTGGGATGGTGGCGACCACCAAAAATACGACAAATTGAAAATCATCCTTAGTGGAATCTTCTTTTTTTACTATGTATAACAGGCCGTTTTGAATAAGCCGGATAATATCTTTTCTATAAATGATCAAAACAGCAATGAGGGAGCCGAAGTTTACCAATATTTCAAAAGACAAACCATCAGCCACCAATCCAAAAAGATCCTGGAGAATAACCAAATGCCCGCTGGAGGAAATAGGAATTGGTTCCGTAAAACCCTGAAAGAGCCCCAATACTAAGTATCTAAGCAACGTCCATAATTCATTCATCATTTCCATGAATTTCTCACCTTCTTCAAGTTATGAACAGTAAATTAAGTCACCAACCCATTTATAAATGAATAGTCTAGTTGGTGAGGGAGTTGATAATATTGAATGCCAATTATAGTAAAATGTATCAACTATGCAAAGAACATATGCATGGATATGTTCTTGCCGAATTGGTGGATGGTACGAAAGTAGATGGAATCATTACAGGACTCGATGATGAATATGTATATATGGCAATACCATTGGAACATCATGAGCAGCACCGCAACCAGGTCGATCCATATGAAAATTCATCCGGACAGCGATATGGTTTCCCGGGATATGGACCAGGCTTTGCACCCGGGCCAGGATTCGGTTACGGCTATCCGCCGCTCCGCTTTCGCAGGATGGTGCTTCCATTGGCTGCACTTATTGCACTCACTGCTTTACCATGGTATTAAAGTCAAGCATCATTTATGATTACTTGTCCTGGTCAGATTGTACGGCATCTTATTTCGAGATTTTTCCTTGGTTAGAACAAAACCCTTGCCCGTTTAAATCCTTAAAGGCAAGGGTTGATTGCATATCAAAATTATCTTTTCTATTAATTCTCTTTCTCGTCCCCTAACACACCGTCGCCAAGCCAGAATACCGACAGGCTGATAATGATGATAAATGCAATTGTAGCAGAGACATTGAACGGTTCTGCGGCCATACTTGATAGTACATAAGACAGTACAACGCCTAATAATAATGCCCAAATGATTGTCATTACATAACGCATACATTTACACCTCTATTTTTATCAAAAAATCCATTAATCACACATAAACCAGTTTATCAAACTGAAGGTAAAAAGAAAAGCATTTATTTCCTGTTTGAATGAGAATCAACCTTTTTTATCTCTAGAAGTGGCCGGCTCGGCCGAAACTTCATATTCTTATAGGAACGCTTTGGAGAAAGGAAGACAACCAGCAGGGAAATCTGTAAATGGGGGAATTTTGCAATGACTTATTTAGTAAATAATTGTAATCATTGGATCAGCTATCATATGATTGATGCGCTTTTAAATAATGGGCAAAAAGTAGAAGGTTTAAAAAATGGGGAGAAAAATGACCATTTACTCCTGTATTTTGGCAGGAACAGTAATTTTTCCATTGCAGAGGATTATAAAACAAAAAAATACCAGCGTGTGATCTCTCTAAATTCCCCGTTGTCGGGAATAAAGGCAGAGCACGTGCTTGTAATTAATCCCGATGATCATGAAAAAGCAGACGGTATATCCTATATCAAGGTCCCGCTGTTGTTCGGGGAATGGATGCCGATGAATAAACAAGGGATGTATGTTGACGAGACGTTTATCTCTTTTGATTCGGAAAGTTTTTTAGCAAATGCCATGTATATAAAAGATTTTACAAAAGCAATGATCGAATGGATCGACTCGGAAAACAAAAGCTTAAAACAGGGGGAAATAGCAAAAAAAGCGGAAAATCAAAGGTTAAGACTTGAAAGTTTCATCCATCTTCGTGACAATGATGCTGTGAAGAAACAAATAGCACAAGTAATTGAGCATTATACCATATATAAAGAAATGTACAATTGCAGGTAAAATGTAACAATAATTCCATTTAACTTTACTTTGATCTCGGTATAAAATAAAACATAACAACATGATTGGTGTGGAGGTGCTATAGTGAAAAGCATTTTAACAATTATTGGAGTAAGCATTTTTATAATTACAATGACAGGCTGTACGGAACGTCAAAATGACATTCAGAATGTAGGGATGCTTATCGATAGCACCATCGAGGATCTGCCATGGGGGGAAAAAGGATATGCCGGACTGACTGCAATCGGTGAAACCTACAATGTAAATGTATTTTATGAAGAAAACGTTTTGACAAAGCAGGAAATCATTCGTGCAGTGGATGAATTTGTATACGATGGTGTAAACTTAATTTTTGGGCACAGCAGTATATATGGCCGGCATTTTGCTGAAATTGCCGAGGATTATCCTGAAGTACATTTTGTCTATTTTAATGGCGGTTATTTTGCAGAGAACGTAACCAGCTTAAATTTTAACTCTCATGCGATGGGGTTTTTCGCAGGTATGACCGCAGGTGAAATGACGTCAACCGATCAGGTTGGAATTGTTGCTGCATTTGAATGGCAGCCAGAAATTGAGGGTTTCTATGAAGGCGTTATCTATCAAAACCCTTCCGCAGAAATAAACATGGAAATCATTAATGACTGGAATGATGCCCAATCAGCTGTGGATATTTATGAAAACATGAAAAATGAACAAGTGGATGTATTTTTTCCGACTGGAGATATATTCAGCAGGACGATCATTCAGCAGGCCAGTAAAGACAATCTATATTCCGTTGGATATGTCGAGGATCAATCAGCTATTGGAGGAGACAAGGTTTTAACAAGTACAATCCAACATGTGGACAAGCTCTATGAAATAACCGCGGAAGAGTTCAATAACGGAGATTTAAACGGCACAATTAAAACATTTGATTTTCAGGATGATATTATTTCTATGGGTGAGTTCAGTCCGAATGTCCCGGGTGATTTTCAGGATATGATGGAAGAAGCGGTGGCTGATTACATGGAGACCGGACTGCTTCCAAATGAAAGGTGAAAGAAATCGAATTGATACGGACGGGGATAAGATTTCAGCAAAGCCTTGAAAAGAGGAGAAAGATACATTAAAATTAGTACCAAGTCATAATAATTGATAATAACATTACGTGATTAAGAGGAGATGGAAATATGCAAGTAGGTGTATTAGGTACTGGCCATTATGTCCCATCGAAGGTAGTGACCAATAAAGACTTGGAAAAAATAGTTGATACCACCGATGAATGGATCAGGACAAGAACCGGGATTGAAGAGAGAAGGTTTGCCGATGACGAGGTAACTACTTCGGATATGGCGTTTCATGCTGCCCGGCAGGCATTGGAAGATTCGGCTATTGCTGCAGAGGATATTGATTTAATACTGGTTGCCACTGTGACACCTGATACTGCATTTCCATCTGTAGCTTGTATCATACAGGATAGACTGGGAGCAAATAATGCTGCAGCCATGGATGTTGGTGCTGCTTGTGCCGGATTTATGTATGCCATGGTTACCGCCAAGCAGTTTATTGAAACAAAGGCTTACAAGCATGTGCTGGTAGTAGGGGCAGAAAAACTGTCTCCAATTTTAAACTGGGAAGACCGATCCACTTGTGTGCTCTTGGGAGATGGTGCAGGTGCCGTTGTAATGAGTGAAGTTTCGGAGGATAGAGGCATATTATCCTTTGAACTGGGCGCAAAAGGGTCCGGAGGCAAAGACTTATTTCAAAATAAAGAAGGATATTTTGAGATGAACGGTCGTGAAGTATTCAAATTTGCGGTAAGGCAAATGCCGGAGTCAACCGTCCATGTGATAGAAAAGGCAGGCTATTCCAAAGAAGATGTTGATTTTCTTGTTCCGCACCAGGCCAATATACGAATTATGGAAGCAGCCAGAGAGCGACTTGGCATTTCCAAAGACAGAATGGCAGTGACCATTAATAAATATGGAAATAATTCTTCTGCTTCTATACCTATGGCTTTATCGCAGTCTGTAAAAGATGGTAAAATAAAAGATAATGATTATATTGTATTAGTTGGATTCGGAGGCGGCTTGACATGGGGTGCAGTTTCCATGCGCTGGGGAAGATAACGAAGAGTTTTCATTTTCATATTAAAATAGAATGTGATTTTCTATGCACGGATGATCCATTCCCCTGCAAATGTAAAAGCCACTTCTGATTGGCAAGCAGGGAGCATATCGTGTAAACGTAATAGGAGGAAGAACGGTATGGAAAAAAGAAGAGTAGTCATTACTGGCCTTGGTGCTGTGACGCCATTGGGCAATGATGTGGAAACATTATGGAAGAATGTGGTTGCAGGGGAATCGGGAATAGATTTTGTAACCAAAGTGGATAAAGAGGAATTCCCTACAAAAATTGCTGCTGAGGTAAAAGACTTTGATCCGAATAATTATATGGATAAAAAAGACGCCAGGAAAATGGATCCTTTTACCCAATATGCAGTTGCAGCTTCGAAAATGGCGGTGGAAGATGCTGGCCTCACTATTGATGATTCCAATGCACACCGGGTTGGTGTCTGGGTTGGCTCCGGCATTGGCGGCATGAAGACATGGGAAGATCAGCATACGAAATACCTTAATAAGGGAGCCAGACGGGTAAGTCCATTTTTTGTACCAATGATGATCCCTGATATGGCGGCAGGACAAGTGTCCATTCAACTTGGAGCAAAAGGGATTAATTCCTGTACAGTAACCGCCTGTGCATCAGGTGCCAATTCCATTGGGGATGCATTTAAGTCCGTCCAGCGAGGTGATGTGGATTACATTATTGCCGGCGGTACAGAAGCACCCATTTCTAATATGGCATTTGCAGGATTCTCCTCGGCAAAAGCCCTATCTACGTCGGAAGACCCGAAAAAAGCAAGTCGTCCTTTTGATAAAGAGCGCGATGGTTTTGTGATGGGGGAAGGCTCCGGCATTATGGTACTGGAGACATTGGAAACTGCGCTTGAACGTGGCGCCCGTATATATGGAGAAATAGTTGGATACGGAGCAACAGGAGACGCCTATCATATTACAGCTCCAGCCGAGCATGGGGAAGGAGCGGCCCGTGCCATGCAACATGCACTTGATGACGCAGGACTTGATCCAAACAACGTGGATTATATTAATGCCCATGGCACAAGTACAGCGCTGAACGATAAATATGAAACAGAGGCGATTAAAACGATACTCGGTGATCATGCACATAATGTTTCCATTTCTTCTACCAAATCTATGATGGGGCATTTATTGGGAGCTGCCGGTGGGGTGGAAGCAGTTATTTCCATGAAGGCAATTGAAGGTGGCGTTGTGCCTCCGACAGTAAACTATGAAAATCCCGATCCGGATTGTGATTTGGATTATGTACCGAACGAAGCGAGAAAACAGGATGTAAATGTGGTTGTAAGTAACTCATTTGGTTTTGGCGGCCATAATGTGTCCCTTGTTTTTAAAAAATATGAATAAGTGAAATGGCTGCAGTGCAGATATTTCAAAAGCCGATTGGTGTATGCTGATTGGCTTTTTTGTTTTCGTTTAATTTAATATGGAAACACTTGAATACTCCTTTCGAATTGACTTCTGACGTCAGCAGAGAGATGTTTTTCCGTTCAATGGTATGTCATTGTGAAGAATCCACGAAAAGATGTACCAAAGACTCCTGCAATGGTACGTCATTGTGAAGAATCCACGAAAAGATGTACCATAGACTCCTGCAATGGTACGTCATTGTGAAGAATTCCTGAAAAGGGGCCCCATAGACCTCCACAATGGTACGTCATTATGAAGACTCCACGAAAAGCCGTACCATAGACTCCTGCAATGGTACGTCATTGTGAAGAATTCCTGAAAAGCCGTACCATAGACGTCGGCAATGGTACGTCATTGTGAAGAAATTCCGAAAAGGGGCCCCATAGACTCCTGCAATGGTACGTCATTGTGAAGAATTCCTGAAAAGGGGCCCCATAGACCTCCACAATGGTACGTCATTGTGAAGAATTCAAGAAAAGATGTACCATAGACCTCCGCAATGGTATGTCATTGTAATAAATATAAAAAATCATGCACTACAGAACTTGCTATAGCTGACTCTGTTTCCGTTTCCGCGGTAATGGCATGATCATAAGCCCAATTAAAACAACATCAGAAAACATAAAAATAGGAACCACTCATGAAAAATAGTGTACAAGCATATGATTCTATTAAGCTTGTACACAAATTAAAGTGGACTTCATAAAGATATCATGGGCGGGTGTAGAATGGATGGGATATATATTAATTTTTTTAATTGGTTTTGGGCTGGCAGTTACAGGAGGAGTAACGTTAATTGCCTATATGAATTTTCTCCCTGCAGGACTTACCTGGGCTGATTATTTTATTTTTATATCAGGCCGGCTTGAAAGTTATTTTCTTCCGATAGGTTTTATCCTCATGGCTCTGGTCATTTATCGTTTTCCAAATGGATCCTAATCTTAACGAGCTTAGAATATTTTTCTAAATGATGGTCATAATGTATTTTAAGTTACGTTTTAAAGAGAGGGTTGTTTATGTTATATATGCACGATGTATGGGTGAATTGGTTTGAAGGTGAGGAAAACGGTTATAATGTCTGTTATTTTCACGAATGGCGCAAACAGGACGGAATAGAGCTTCTGGACCAGGTTCCCTTATTGTACATAACAAAAGATTTGTACAAGTATATTGAAAACGATATGCATGATTTGCCTGGAGCATTGCTGGATACGGTTTATAGACGTGCGTACATACGTAAAGGACATGATAGGACGGTCTTGGATTATGCCTGTATTGTTACAGATGGGGAGGATATTCTCGCCTTTGACACTATTGGTTATGAGATCCCGGTCCGCAAAAGCAGGTTAATTCCAAGGCAGGAACAGCTTGTTTTTGACATGATCAAAAATACCAAGCAGCAGTCATTTGAATTTGATGGTACAGAATATAAAAAGGAATATCATCTGCTCTCTCCCGAGCCGGCGGTAATCTTTGGTTTAACGAGAAGAGAACGCCAGCTGAAGCAACTGCTCATGATGGGATTGGACCAGCTTCGTACTACGAATAATCTGGAGGAGCTGAGGTATTGGCTGACAGAATGGGACCCGAAAAATTATCCGTTTATCCGCTTTATGGATGAGGAAAAGGTGTGGGACGCCTTATATAACGGAGTAAGGCAAGGGTGGAGTCCTGCTCATGAAGATTTATGTGCAAAACTAATCAAGGGGCAGCCATTCCTGGAAAAAATGTGGGAACATGAAAATGAAAAAGAAGAAAATGCTTCAAAACAAAATTGAACATTTATTTTTATAGGAATAAGAGGCTGGGACAGAACTAATTTTAATGGAAATAAATCCAAACAAACCACTTGCCCAGCTCCGGAATTATACGGATGCTATAGCAGGAGAATAGATATCGATTAGCCCCAGCACCCAGCAGGGCGCCACACGCCCAAGGAAGCTCATCAGCCGCCTGCGGCAAAAAAGACACTGAGAAAACGACCAAAGGGAGTTTGATCGGATGCAGCACTTTTGCCCGTAGTGAAAGCTTAGTGTATTCCCGGAGCGGCCGGCGGTATTCTATCATGATTTGTTCGGATTTCTTTGAGAGGTTAAATTTAAGTCCCAGCCTCATTCGTTGATTACTTTTTCTTTTTCACTCTTCCCAGTCCCATTGCTTTTTTCGCTTTTGCTAACGTTTTATTTGCCGTGATGGATGCTTTTTCTCTTCCATTATCCAAAATATCATCCAGTTCATCGGATTCCATCAGCGCATCATATTCTTCCTGAATCGGTTTTAATATATTAATGACGGCTTCGGCAACATCCTGTTTAAAATCACCGTATCCTTTTCCTGCGTACTTTTCTTCCAATGTTTCTATCGATTCGCCGGTACAACTTGAATATATTGTAAGCAGATTGGATACCCCGGGCTTATTCTCCTTGTCGTATTTTACGATGCCTTCAGAATCTGTAACAGCACTCTTAATCTTCTTTTCAATTTTCTTCGGCGTATCCAACATGGAAATAAATCCTTTTTCATTTGTGTCAGATTTGCTCATTTTCTTTGTTGGATCCTGCAAAGACATAATTCGTGCGCCAACTTTAGGAATACGTACCTCGGGTATGGTAAAAATATCATTGAAACGATTATTGAAACGATGTGCAAGGTCTCTTGTCAGTTCAAGATGCTGTTTTTGATCCTCGCCGACAGGAACGACGTCTGTATTATACAGCAGAATGTCTGCAGCCATAAGGGCCGGATACGTCAATAATGCGGAAGAGACTCCCTCTTTTCCATCCGATTTGTCTTTGAACTGGGTCATGCGTTCCAGCTCCCCGATATAGCTGATTGATTGCAGCATCCAGCCTAATTGGCTATGTGCATGTACTTCCGATTGAATAAACAGGGTGGATTTTTTCGGATCAATTCCTGATGCCAAATATAAAGCTGCAAGGGAACGGATATTATTTCGCAGTTCCAGGCGGTCCTGCGGTACGGTAATGGCATGTTCGTCCACTACACAGAAATAGCACTGATAATCATCCTGCAGCTGAACAAACTGCTGAAGCGCGCCTAAATAATTTCCAAGCGTCAAAGTACCACTTGGCTGAATACCGGAAAAAATTGTTTTCATTTTACTTCACTCCAATTGATTTTTAATGTTGGTTTGGGAAAAAGCAATAGAAGGCATAAAAAAAGCTCATTAATCCCCTGGAGAAGGGACGAATGAACCGCGTTGCCACCCTTATTATCTTAACCTAAGTAAGATCACTTCATTACATATCAGCTCCAAAGTCCAATTCCAATACACCTTGATGCTTGTTTTCACCGGCCACAAGCTCTCTGGAAATCAGTGGGTTATTGTACTAGCTTCTTTATCGTTGCTGATTATATTGAGTTTTTAATTATTATATATATTAATGCAAGGAAATGCAAATAGTTGGAATGACGGTGAAATGTGCACGGTACTCCGGTTGAAAAGTCCTTCATAAGCGGTAAACGTCCAAATTTGCGGATTTTGTCTTTCTCGGTTAAATTCATCCGACGGTTCAGTAATTCGAGAATGATTAAGTCACGGGGTTTTGAGCGGGGTTTTAAATCATTGTGGTCCCCATCCTTTATAATAATGTTAAGACTATTATAATGGATGTGTTAGAAATGTCCATCATTTGTATATAAAGAAAGGTTTCAACTGAAGCCAACTGTATTATAAATCCCCACAAAAGGTTGGCGTGGGATACTCAAAAACACTTCCAATATATATTTTAGTGCATAATAAAAGCCAGGCAATAAACCTGACTTTTATTATAGATGATTCGTAATTTCCGCATCAGCTTCCAGCTGTTCAACGAGTGCCAGGTAGGCTTCTGTTTCTTTGTCACCTACTGCCTGCTGTGTAAGCTGTGGTTCTAATTCTTCATAAGTTGGAATTTCCGCGTCTTCTCCCTGCATTTCTTCCATTTGCACAACATAATTTTCATACAGTTCCTCGAGCTCTTCCTCTGTCGGCTCCAGGTCACCAGCTTCATTGGCAATAAGCTCGTCCACTTTTATTTGCGTTTCTACCTGGGAAATGATTTCATCCTCTGTCATTCCCTGTTCTTCCAACGCTGCAAAAAGCTCTTCCCGTGATTCAGCACCACTTTGGGCCAATAGCTCATCAATTGTTTCTTCTATTTCTTCCTCTGAAGCTTCAAAGCCTTGTCTTTCAGCTTCCTGAATGACTAACTGCTGGCCGATCAACGCATCAGCAACCTCTTGTTTCAACTGTTCCTGATCCACTTCTTCTCCTGTCATTTGCGATTGCATCATCGCTTGCTGATATTGGCCAACATACGTGTTCATGAATTCATCCCTGGAGATTTCATCTCCATTCACTTCTGCTATCACTTCGGGTACATCATCTACATCAAGGTCATCCAAACCCATCGGGTCATCCGTGGCTTCCTGCTCCTGTTCCTGCTCTTCACCTTCATTGCTATCTTCAGCTGTGTCCTCTTCATCTCCATTACATGCGGCCATGAAAATTACAAGCAAAATTAACCCTAAACTTAGTAACCATTTTTTCCTCATCAACGTTCTCCTTTCCAATCTGGTAGTGGCTATTGTAACAGAATGAGGAAAGATATCAAACCATTACATAAATAGATATTCCACATTTTACAAAAATTACACGCTTAAAAAGCTATGATAAAGCTGTTTCAGCAAAGGATTTCTGCAAATGTGTAAAAAATGTATAAAAACTGTGGCAATTCTATAAAGAAAAATAAAATTGCACAAGAATGAGGCTTTGACACACTGCACATTATTGACCTTCCATAAAGTATATGCCAGTCTTTTGTCTCATCCTAATCTATTTAATTAGCTCAATTGCATTGTAGTAATACATGTTTTATCATCTTCAAAAGTGGATATTTCCGCTTCCGACAGTTTTTCGTCATGTGTAATTTCCACATGGAAGGATTCATCACGAGGAAGCCATAAATCGATAAAGCCATTTGCCTCTGCATTGACCGTATCGTCCACAATTACATTACCATCCATATCTTCAATATAAATTTCGAAGTTTTGATTAACCATCTCTCCCTGACAACCGGTCAAACTATGATTCGTACAAGGGTGGGTCTCACTAATAAAAGGTGCGATGGAAACGAAAAATTCTTCCTCTGGCAAGTCATAGATGGTTTCATTGCCATCTTCTTCGGAAGTAACAATCAATTCCGTTGATGTTATGCTGGCTTCTTCTGCCTCCAATATATTTCCCAAGCTATATTCATTGACTAATTCTTTAATATCAGTCTTATCCTCAACTATCGATCCATCTTTGTCAGCAGTATTACCACCGGTGCAACCAGCCAAGAAAACGAATATGAGCAAAAAGGTCACGGTAAATTTTAATTTCATACTAAATCACTCCTATTTCATTTGCCTGCTTTAAATTATACTGGATTGTACACGATTAATATATGCAACCCCTGCAATGGACACAATATAGTCATTATTTCTGCCATCATCTTATATTAAATGTTTTATCAAAAATTTACGTTGCCCTAAAATCAGCAGTTCACATCTGTGTGTTATTGGATGAACACATGGTAAAATATAATTACATCAACGTTTACCCCGGGGCGGTAATTTTATCGTGGGTTACGATGCCCTGGAAGTAATAATTGTTACTGTCAGTATAAAGATTTTACCTTTCAAATAGAAAAGTTATGATCTGCTGCATGCTGGTTCGAGATAAAGACAACAGACCAAAAACAAGGGCAAAAGGGGAGAAGGATAATGAATACCATTCTGGGCCATCACCATATATCCATGGTAATTAAAGATGCTGCAATAACTAATAAATTTTATAAAGAAGTACTGGGCTTGCGACGGGTATAGATATCCGTCAACCAGGATGACCCAACCATGTACCATTTGTTTTATGGCGACCTTATAGGCAGTCCCGGAACTGAGCTTACTTTTTTCGAAATGCCGGCAGTGGGGAGGACGCACCGTGGAACCAATGCGATTACCCAGATTGGGTTGCTCGTTCCTTCAGCAGATAGTTTGAACTACTGGAAGAACAGGTTTAACTCTCTTGATATAAAGCACGGGGATATTACAACTTATGCCAATCGGGAAGCACTTCCTTTTGAAGACCCGGACGGGCTGCGCCTGACCCTGCTGAATAAAAGTGACTCAGTAATACCTGACTTTTGGCAGCCTTGGGGAAAATCAGACATCCCTGAAGGTTACCGTATACTAGGAATGGGGCCAGTGGAATTAACTGTTCGCGACATAAATAGCACGAAAAACACCTTACAGGATATTTTTGGGTATACTGAAGTAGAGAATAAAGAAGAGGGCTCCATCCTGCAATCCGTGAAAGATGAAGTTTTTGGCGAGATCGTATTAAAAGAAAAACCAGGTGAAGCGGAAAGGCCCGGAAGAGGAAGTATTCATCATCTGGCCATTCGCGCAAAAAATGAAGAAGAACTCCGTATGTGGGATAAAAAAATAAAAGAAAAAGGGTTTGCCTCCACGGGAGTGGTTGACAGATTTTATTTCCAGAGCCTCTATTTTCGCGATGCCAACAGAATCATGTTTGAAATTGCGACAGATGAACCTGGTTTTACAGTTGATTCCAGTATAGAGGAGCTGGGAAGCAAGCTGGATTTGCCACCTTTCCTGGAAAATAAACGTCAGGAAATTGTAGAGAAATTAAAGCCAATTGAGTGATGGGAAGCACAGTATATTTTTTTAATGATGATATATTGAATGTGTCAACTCCAGACAAATATGGTGGGAAGGGTTGATGCAGATGTATGATCTGTTTAATCAAATCAGCGGTCTTGTAAGCGGTCCAATCAATGAGCTGGCTTATGGATTTCAGCATATTCCTGTTTTATTTGCTTTCTTTTTGGGGCTGGTGGGAGCAGTTGTTCCATGCCAGCTTACAGGCAATATAAGTGCGATTACCATATACGGAAATAAGTCACTCACAGAGAAAGTACCGTGGCTGCATGTAAGTTTATTTGTGCTGGGAAAAATAACGGTCTTTACATCACTCGGTATGATTATTTGGCTGGTCGGAAAAGAAGCGGACGTATACCTTTCTTACGCATTCCCATACTTTCGAAAAGTGATTGGTCCTATGCTGATACTTATAGGGTTATTTATGCTTGGTTTTCTGCGTTTCAGCTGGCCTTCAAAAAGGAAAAGAAAGAGATCTTTCTCTGTGACCAAAGGGAATGACAGCTATTTCGGAAGCTACTTACTCGGAGTCAGTTTCACTATAGCCTTTTGTCCAACCATGTTTGTGCTGTTTTTCATGACGCTGATGCCTGTGGTAGTAACTACTTCCTACGGGGTTGTACTGCCTTCTGTGTTTGGGGTTGGAACTTCCCTCCCGTTATTGATTGTGATTTTTTTAATCTGGTATTTTGGCGCAAGCGGTGCCGTCCTGAAAAAAAGCAGGAAGGTCGGTGCATTGGTACAAAAGACAGCAGGAGCTTTAATTTTACTGATCGGTATTTTCGATACGTTAATGTATTGGTTCTAAAAATATGAAAACCGTATCCCGAAATAGAGATAAAACTGTGATAACCAGGGAATTAATAAAATTGTCAGGGTAAATTTGTTGACCTAAAATACCATAGTGGGGTATAGTATATGTATAAGAGATGAATAGAAAAGGCGGGATCAGTATGGATAAATATTTACATGATCATCCGGTAGTGCCCAGATCAGATGGGGAAAAGCAGGCGGTGGTTAATCGCCTGAAGAGAATAGAGGGACAAGTGCGCGGTATTCAGAAAATGGTGGAGGAAGACAGATACTGCGTAGACATTCTAGTGCAAATCAGTGCCATAAATGCTGCATTGAAAAAAGTAGGTTTTTCTCTAGGGGAAAGGCATGCGAAACATTGTGTGGCAAGTGCTGTTCAATCCGGAGAAGGAGACGAAGCAATAGAAGAACTGCTGGAAGTCATGAAGCAGTTTTCCAAATAGGAGGTGGATATCGTGAGTGAAGTAAAGGATATAACTTTAGGTGTCACGGGAATGACCTGTGCGGCCTGTTCCTCGAGAGTTGAAAAGGTGTTGAACAAAATGGACGGCGTTGATGCACAGGTGAATTTGACAACAGAAAAAGCAGTGGTGAATTACGACCCTGACGCCGTATCGGTTGAAGATATAGCCTCAAAAATTGAGAAACTAGGCTACGGTGTACTAACAGAAGAAACCGAATTCGATATACAGGGAATGACTTGTGCGGCCTGTTCATCCCGGATTGAAAAAGTCTTGAATAAGCAAGCCGGGGTGAAAGAGGCCAGTGTCAACCTGGCGACAGAAAGTGCCGTAGTGGAGTATAATCCGAATACCCTGGAGATTTCAGATATTATTGGCAGAATTAAAAAGCTAGGGTATACAGCAAATGAAAAAAGTGATTCCGGTGAGGCGACAGAAAATCATAAAGATAAGCAGATAAAGGATATGAAATTCAAACTTGTTCTTTCTGCGATTTTGTCATTGCCGTTGCTTGTGACGATGCTGGATCATTTATTTGGCATGAAATTGCCTAATATATTTATGAATCCGTGGTTCCAAATGGCACTGGCGACACCGATCCAATTTTACGTTGGATGGCAATTTTATACCGGGGCGTACAGAAGTTTAAGAAGCGGCGGAGCCAATATGGATGTGCTCGTTGCACTTGGTACAAGTGCTGCTTATTTTTACAGTGTGTATGAAGGAATATTAACGATTGGAAATCCGGGATATATGCCACATCTGTATTTTGAAACAAGTGCCATTATCATTACTCTGATTCTTTTTGGTAAATACCTTGAAGTGACTGCCAAAAGCAGAACGAAAACAGCAATCTCCAAATTGCTTAATTTACAGGCAAAGCAGGCCCGTGTCATAAGAAATGGTGAAGAACTGATGATTCCGGCGGAAGAGGTGCAGACGGGAGACCATTTAATTGTAAAACCCGGTGAAAAAATACCCGTTGACGGTATTGTCGTAAAAGGGAGAACTTCTGTCGATGAGTCCATGATTACGGGAGAATCCATCCCCATTGAAAAAAACCCCGATGCAGGAGTGATTGGTTCTACCATAAATAAAAATGGTACAGTGGAAATGAAGGCAACCAAAGTAGGAAAAGATACCGCTTTGGCATCCATAATTAAAGTAGTCGAGGATGCGCAAGGGTCCAAAGCACCGATCCAGCGGCTTGCGGATGTCATTTCCGGTTATTTTGTTCCCATTGTTGTGGTCATTGCGATATTGACATTTACCATCTGGATTACCCTAGTCACACCAGGGAATCTGGAGCCTGCTTTAATAGCTGCCATTGCCGTACTGGTTATTGCCTGTCCGTGTGCCCTCGGTTTGGCTACCCCAACATCCATTATGGTTGGTACGGGAAAATCAGCAGAAAACGGAATTCTTTTCAAAGGCGGGGAGCATTTAGAGCAAACGCATAAACTAAATGCCATTGTTTTTGACAAAACAGGAACGATTACAAAAGGGAAACCGGAAGTAACCAATTTTACGGGTGACCATAACACACTTCAATTGTTGGCAAGTGCAGAAAAAGGTTCGGAACATCCATTGGCTGAAGCAATTGTTGCCTATGCCACGGAAAAAGAAATAGAAATGCAGGATACAGACCATTTTACTGCAATACCTGGACACGGTATTAAAGCTGTAATTTCAGGAAAAGAAGTGCTCGTCGGTACAAGAAAGCTCATGCATGACCATCAGGTGGATGCCGAAGAGGTTGAGGCAGAAATGGCTGAATACGAGGTGCAAGGAAAGACGGCAATGCTTATTGCTGTGGATGGTGTTTACAAAGGAATGGTCGCTGTAGCGGATACGGTGAAGGAGTCAGCTGTGGAAGCTGTGCAACAATTGAAAGAACAAAATCTGGAAGTATTCATGCTGACCGGGGATAATGAACGAACTGCAAGAGCTATTGCCGGGCAGGTTGGAATCGATGAAGTGATTGCAGAGGTTCTGCCCGAAGAAAAGGCGGACAAAATAAAAGAAATTCAATTACAGGGTAAGAAAGTTGCCATGGTTGGCGATGGAATTAATGACGCACCTGCGCTAGCTACAGCCGATATAGGTATAGCCATTGGAACAGGTACTGAAGTTGCCATTGAAGCAGCCGATGTTACTATTTTAGGCGGGGAATTGCTTCTTATACCAAAAGCAATTAAAATGAGTCATGCAACCATCAGGAATATCCGTCAAAATCTGTTTTGGGCATTTGCCTATAACAGTGCAGGAATTCCAATTGCCGCTGTTGGCTTACTGGCACCCTGGGTTGCCGGTGCTGCCATGGCATTCAGTTCAGTAAGTGTAGTTACTAACTCCCTTCGTTTGAAGCGGGTTAAAATATAATAAAAACTTGAAAGGGGAAATAGATTATGCAACAAGCAACATTGGATGTAAAAGGAATGACATGCAACCACTGCGTTATGTCTGTGGAAGGAGCACTAAAAAATTTGGACGGTGTTTCCGACGTGACAATAGACCTGGATGCAGGAAAAGTTGATGTGAAATATGATGCCGATAAAGTATCCAAAGATACCATGACAGAAGCTGTGGAAGATCAGGGGTATGATGTAGAATAGGGTTTATTGCCTTTAATAAAGAACCCTAAAAAAATAGCAGCAAAACAAAAAAGCAGGAGATGTTTTTCAAGCATGCTCCTGCTTTTTTTGTGTTCATCGTGGTAAAGAATGACAGATATATCGCTTGACCATAATTGCGGCAAATGAATTTTTTTCGTGAAAATGAAATATAATGATTTTAAATCAGGAAAATAGGGTAGTACAAATAACAAATCACTTTATTTACTTATAAAGTCAGCTACATGACAGCTGTTACAAATCCGGCTTTTCCTTTTACTTCCTTTAATAAACATGGCAATCTGCATTTCAATAGGAACAGCCTATTTATTATTTTAAAAGCAGCAAAAATTTGCCAAAAATAAATCGACAAAAATTTACTTTTTTAATTTCAAAACATCAGGATATTCGTTATACTAGTTTTAAATAAAAAATGGGAGATTGATAGTCATGGGGATAAAACAATTCACGAAAATTACATTAAGCACCCTCCTGCTTCTATTGCTTATGCCAATTACGATGAGCGGAGAAGAATCATCCACTGCAAGTTTACATAAAGAAAGGCATACTGCAATAAAGCAAATTGATATGGAACAATCAATCGGCCGTTTTACTTTTGATTCGGGGTATAATTTTGAATATCCGGATGCGGTGAGAGGGATTTATGTAACCGGAAATTCTGCCGGCGGCAGCCGTTTCGAGCAATTGCTTAATTTAGTTGACAACAGTGATTTAAACTCCATGGTTATCGATATCAAAGAAGATCATGGAAACCTCACATTCATACCTGAAGAAGGTTCACCATATGAGGATATTGCATTAAATTATATAAGTGACCTTGAAGAAATGATGCGTGTGTTGGAAGAAAAAGGCATTTACCCAATAGCCAGAATAGTGGTTTTTAAAGATAGTGTCCTTGCAGAACAAAGACCGGATTTGTCATTTACTCAAAATGGAGAAGTATGGGTAAATAATAAGCAGGAAGCTTTTGTAAACCCGTTTGAAACAGAAGTTTGGGAATATAATGTGGAAATTGGAAAAATGGCTGCCGAAATGGGTTTTCAGGAAATTCAATTTGATTATGTACGATTTCCTGAGGGTTTTGAACACAGGGATGAAGAATTGGAATACACATTGGGTGATTACGAAAACGTAGATATGGATAATATACAAATGCGAGTCGAAGCAGTGACGAATTTTGTCACTTATGCACGTGAGGAACTTTCCGAATATGATGTGGATGTATCCGTCGATATATTCGGTTATGCTGCCACATTGGAGGAGACACCGGGTATTGGTCAAAACTTTTCAAGAATCTCCGAAAACGTGGATATCATCTCTTCCATGATCTATCCGAGTCATTGGACACCACAATTTGGCATTGAATTCCCGGACAGAGAACCATATCAACTTGTGAACGAATATGCCAAAGTGGAAAATGAAGTATTGGGTGCATTGGACGATCCGCCGGTATCCCGTCCATGGCTGCAGGATTTTGAAGCACCTTGGCTATATGATGGGTCTCCCCAGGAATATGGCGTAGAAGAAGTCGAAGCACAAATTCGTGCATTATATGAGAATGGTATATATGAATTTTTATTGTGGAACGCAGGCAATGTTTACACGGAAGGAGTAGACTATAAAGTCGGCCTTGAGGAATAAGAGCCATAACTTAACCAATTAAAAAGACTGGGACATAACTCATTGTATCGGAGGAAAATCCAAAACACCACTTATCCAGCTCCTGGAATCTACGGAGTGGGCGGTGATTCACGCTCCCGTTGAGCTGTTCGGATGTACTTCGAAACTTTAAAGTTACGTTCCAGGCTTTTTTATTTTGCTTAAAAATTGAATATAGAAAAATCTCTTTGTCAATATAAATAAAAAATATTTGAGGAAAAATGCTCCTATTTTAACTATTCGGGTGGAATTCCGGGTTATTTTATGTGAGCTTAAGTTATTATCATATTTTGAGCGAAAATGGTAATAGTATTAAAGCATCCCCTAATAATGGCATTTCACAATCAGTATCTTATTCGTTATACTGGAGCGGACTACGAAAAAATAAGGAGTAGATCAATGAATTGGTATGAAAAGCTGAATAAGTATTTTCCTGTGGAAGAAATGAAATCAAGAGAGCATATGGAAAGGCTTTTGGAAGAAAAGGGGGACGTCTACTATAAAGATGAGAGTCCTCAACATGTCATGATGTATGCTGAGTTCGATTCATTTATCTTTATAGATTATGTATGGGTCTCTTCAGAAACAAGAGGTCAGGGGATTGGCCACCAATTGATTGAAAAGCTGAAGGCAAAAAATAAACCAATTATTCTTGAAGTGGAACCCATTGATTATGATGACAGCGATTCCGAAAAGCGGCTTCATTTTTATAACAGGGAAGGGTTTACCCATGCGCAATCCATCGGGTATAATCGCCGGTCTCTTGCAACAAATGAAGAAACGCCAATGGAAATATTATACTGGTCGCCAAACAATGACTCAGAAGAAGTGATTTATGAACAAATGAAGAAAATGTATGAAGATATACACACGTATAAGGATGAAGAAATTTACGGAAAGTCTTACCAGCCGGTGGACGAAGTATTAGTGTATGATGAAAACCGGGATTGTGAGGATATCCTCCATAGTGTAAGTGCAACGGAAAGGGCATAATTTTTCTTATGGCCTCCCATAAAAGTGGGGGGCTATTTGTATGGTTAAAACATGCTTTGTTATAGTAAGGCAGATTAATTTATGGATACAAACCCACGTTCGTTGTTTAACTATTCATTACAATGAATAAAAAATCACTCAAATTATTTTTGATTTTTTTCAAATAACACGTTTAATTAATAATAATTAGGGTAAATTACAACTATCGAAAGGAAAACATTTCATGAACTTTTGTAAAAAAACCTTAAATTTATTGGCTGTGCACTATCTTTTAGTTGACAGTCATAGTATAATATACATAGACACTATTTAAAGTGATTTTAATCTAATAAGTGATGA
The DNA here is from genome assembly GCF_055379185.1 of Virgibacillus kimchii. Taxonomy (NCBI): domain Bacteria; kingdom Bacillati; phylum Bacillota; class Bacilli; order Caryophanales; family Bacillaceae; genus Virgibacillus; species Virgibacillus kimchii. Next base: position 254,992 of record NZ_AP043951.1, read on the forward strand.
AAAGTTTATGAAATGAATAAAAGATATTGAGGAGTGAAGCTATACATGGTAACACTTTATACCTCACCAAGTTGTACATCCTGCAGAAAAGCGAAAGCATGGTTAGAGGAGCATGACATACCTTTTAAAGAGCGTAACATTTTCTCTGAACCACTAACATTGGACGAGATAAAGGAAATACTGCGCATGACGGAAGATGGTACAGATGAAATTATTTCCACCCGTTCAAAAGTTTTTCAAAAGCTCGATGTAAATATTGAACAGCTGCCGATGAAAGACCTTTTTCACCTGATACAGCAAAATCCGGGTTTATTGAGACGACCGATTATCCTCGATGAAAAACGCCTGCAAGTCGGTTACAATGAAGATGAAATAAGACGCTTTCTTCCAAGGACGGTACGCACATTCCAATTACGTGAAGCGCAGCGGATGGTCAACTGATTCCGGGAAAGCAGGTTTGTTGTCAGGCTTTCGTTTTCCTTAACAAAAAACGGAAAAATTATTTACCAAAAACGCAGATCACTTAAGAGGGTCTGCGTTTTCTTTTTCACTGCGGAAAACTTCTTACAATTGGCACGCAGGAAACAGAAACAACACGACAAAAGACATGAATTTATAAAAAAATTAAATGGAGCAAAATATAAAAGATCCATTTCGACAAAAAAATATAGTGACAAAAACGGGAAAATGGTTTAGAATATGTTATTAACCATTTCATATATTCACTGAAATTAAATGGGATTCTTTACGAAGTTTATATTTTCTAGGCATATTCATTTTCATTTTGCTTATGGTATCATACAATAGCATTAGAAGGAGAATACAGCCTTAATAATACTGGACACACCACATGGTGTTAAAGTATTACAACAACTTAAAGTTGACTATATGAATGGTTAGAGGCCTGCAATTCAGGGTATTAAATTATAAGAAAATGTATGAACCATAGATATAAATATCAAGGGTGAAGCTTATCTCTTACCTAACCTTAATATGAAGGGAGAGAATGTATAATGGAAATAGAGAGAATTAATGAGAATACAGTAAAGTTTTATATTTCGTATATGGATATTGAAGACCGCGGGTTTGAGCGGGAAGAAATATGGTACAATCGCGAGCGAAGTGAACAATTATTCTGGCAAATGATGGATGAAGTGAACTATAAAGAGGATTTCAATGTAGAGGGACCACTTTGGATACAGGTACAGGCAATGGAAAAAGGCCTGGAAATTATTGTAACGAAAGCACAGGTTTCCAAAGACGGAGAAAACATTGAGCTTCCTTCAGAACACGGGCAGCCAGATGATGGTCCTGTGGAAAAGAAAATAGAGAATATGCTTGAAGACAAATTTGGCAAGAATAAGACAAAACAAACGGATGATGAAGAGGAAAATCTATGGATCATCGTCAGCTTTAATGATTTTGAAGATGTTATTCAACTAAGCCATTATTTACGTGAATCCGAGGGAACAAACAGTGAGACATTATATTCTCATGGCGGCAAGTACTACTTGTATCTGGAGTTCTCCCAAGCTATTTTGGACGATCATATCCAAGAGAATCTCATCAGTCAGGTATTTGAATTTGCAGATGACTCGGATGTTACCATTCATTTCCTTGAAGAATACGGAAAAGTTGTTTTTGAAAATGATACCTTTTCCCAAGTCAGGTCATATTTTCCAGCACGCGTGTAAAACACTCATGTAAGAGTGTTTTTTTCTTTTTCGCCAACATATTTCCAGTTATTTTTGCAGGAATTCCACCTCGGTTGTCGAATTATAGACAATGGAGGTGTTTTTTATGCTGCAGGCAAAAACAGCGGATGGGACACTTGTCACCCTTTCCACGCTCACAAAGCAGGAGATAAATAAATTGAAACAGAAAGGGGTTTTATTTTATTGTCCTTCCTGTAATCAGCAAGTAATTATGAAAGCCGGCTTAAAAATGATCGCCCATTTTGCTCATCGGTCGCTCACTGCATGTCCTTCCGGTGAGGGAGGGGAAGGGGTTTACCATGAGAGAGGGAAGTTGCTTCTTTATCAGTGGCTGAAAAAACAGGGAATACCGACCCAGTTGGAAGCTTACCTGCCGGAAATCAGGCAAAGGCCGGATTTATTGTTACGGATTAACAGGAGAAAAATAGCTTTGGAATACCAATGTGCTTCCATATCAACGAAAGAAGTGATAAAACGGACTGCAGGATACAAATCAACAGGGATTATACCAATTTGGATTCTTGGCGGTAATCGGGTGGAACGGATAAACAAAACGCATTTTAAGTTGAATCATCAGCTTCTTCCATTTATTCATCAATTTTCTTCAACGACACTTCCTGCATTATTTTTCTTCTCCAGCGATACCAGTCATTTTATTTCCATTCAGGATATTTATTTAACAGGTAAAACTATAGCAATGGGAAAATTCTCTATCCAACAGTCTGGAAACATATCATTTAAAGATTTGTTCAAGGAACATGCTTTTCACCCTAAAGATCTCTACACATTGTGGGAAAAAGAAAAGTACAGATTCCGAATTAAAAACCCAAGAAAGCTTTACGGTCAGGAATTAGCATGGCACCAATGGTTGTATGCTAAAGGCCTCCATAGAGAAAGGCTGCCGGCAATGATTCATCTTCCAGTTCTTCATCCATTTAAAATGAAGTCGCCCCCCTGGAATTGGCAAAGCAGATTGTTATTGGATATGATTGATCCGATGGCCATAGGCACCGAATTTACCGTTAAAAGGGTTCACCATTTCCTGCGTTCTCATCTATACCCACCCAACCATTTTCCTTTGATTCAATTTGACACGAGCCCAATAAATGAATACCTTCGTCTTTTATCCAACGTAAATGTAATTAAACAAGGACAGGTCGGGAAATTTATAAAGATAAACCCTGTAAATATACCGGAAACGATGGAGGAGGCAGTAAAAGCAGATAAAAGGCTGCTTTACGATCTGGCCACACAGAGGTGAAAATTCCCACTGTGCATAAATGGATGGGCTTTGAGCATACCTTATGATGCCAAGGTTGAAGTCAAATCAAACACTCTAAATAAAACAAATTAGAAGCATGTTTCGCGGTTAATTCGTTATACTAAATAAACAGAGTAGTATAAGCTATTTCCAAAGGAGGAATTTTTTACATGAGTAACAAAACAAAGCAGTTACCAAAAAGGGACGAACTGCCAGAAGAAAGAACCTGGAGACTCGAAGATATTTATGAATCGGATGAATTATGGGAAAAGGAATTAAAAAGTTTACAGGAGGATGTTAAACAATTTTCACAATACCAAGGAAAATTAAGTGAATCTGCTGACACCTTGTATGAATTATTGCAACTACAGGATGAGCTTTCCGAGAGGCTTGGAAAACTGTATACATACGCCCATATGCGCTATGACGAAGACACAACAAATTCCTTTTATCAGGATCTGAATGCTAGAGCTGAAACACTGCTAACCGTTGCTTCCAGTGAAATGAGTTTTATTACACCGGAGATTTTGGAAATCGATGAAAAGAAATTGAAAACATTCTTGCAGGAAAAAGAGGAATTAAAGCTGTACCAAAAAACACTCGATGAAATTACCCGGCAAAGACCGCATGTTTTATCCAAGAGAGAAGAAGCTTTACTGGCAGAAGCTTCGGAACCGATGTCCACCCCATCCCAGACATTTAGTATGCTCAATAACGCGGATCTCACCTTCCCTTCAATTAAAAATGAGAAGGGGGAAGAGGTGGATCTCACACATGGGCGCTATATTGGATTTTTGGAATCAGAAGACCGCCGGGTGAGAAAAGATGCTTTTAAGGGAATGTATGATACGTACGGTAAGTTCATCAATACCTTTGCTTCCACATTAAACGGTAATATTAAGAAGGACAATTTTTACGCAAAGGTGCGTAATTATGAATCGGCAAGACAGTCGGCGCTGGATAACAATAACATCCCGGAAAAAGTATATGATAATTTAGTGGAAGCAGTAAATGAAAAACTTCCGCTCCTGCACAAGTATACAAGGCTGAGAAAAAAGATTTTGCAGCTTGATGATCTGCATATGTATGATCTGTTTACGCCATTGGTAAAAGATGTGGATATGAAAATACCTTATGAGAAGGCACAGGAATATGTTTTAAACAGTTTATCTCCGCTTGGGGACGATTATGTAAATATTGTAAAAGAAGGCTATGAAAACCGCTGGATTGATGTAGAAGAGAACAAAGGAAAGAGAAGCGGTGCTTATTCCTCCGGCGCATATGGTACAAATCCATATATTTTGCTGAATTGGCAGGATAATGTAAATGATATGTTTACCTTGGCACATGAATTGGGGCATTCCGTCCACAGCTATTATTCAAGGAAAAACCAGCCGTTCCGCTATGGAAATTATTCTATTTTCGTAGCTGAAGTCGCTTCTACGGCAAATGAGGCGTTATTAAATGACTATATGCTGAAATCTTTGGACGAGGAAAAGCAAAAGCTATTCATACTGAACCATTTTCTCGAAGGCTTTCGGGGCACTGTATTCCGACAGACCATGTTTGCAGAGTTTGAGCATGATATTCACGTAAGGGCGCAAAATGGGGAGGCGCTTACTGCAGATAAATTCACGGAAATTTATTACGATCTGAACAGGAAATACTACGGGGAAGATGTGGTTTCCGACGAGGAAATCGGCCTGGAGTGGGCAAGAATTCCTCATTTTTATTATAATTACTACGTATATCAGTATGCAACAGGCTATGCTGCAGCAACTGCTTTAGCGACTCAGATACTCGATGGAAAGGAAGGCGCTGTTGAAAAGTATCTGGAGTTTTTGAAAGCAGGGAACAGTGAATACCCTATAGAAGTACTGAAAAAAGCAGGCGTAGATATGACTTCCAAACAGCCAATTCTTGATGCACTCGATGTATTTGGCGAAAAATTGGATGAAATGGAAAAGCTGCTGTCGCAATAAATAAAACAATGCCCGGGACAACATTTCAACAATCAATACTTTTGTAGACGATGCTTTCTCCGGCAACATACTTTTCTATCTGCAGGCTTGATAAGCCTCCTCCTGGGGTCTACGTATGTTGCCGGATCTAATGTGGTTGCTTATACAATTAATCCCACTTGTGTCCCAGTCCTTTTTACCTCATTCTGCGCGGGGTGCGTTTCTGATTGGCAAATGAATACATCGTTAAGTAGATGGCGATGAAAAATAGTGGTAACGTAATGTAAAGTGGTATAAGTGACATTAAACCAAGGATATTAAGGAAAAAGGCAAAGAAGGCCAGAATAAGGAATAGAAATGGATAGGTTTCCTGCAAGGCTTTTCACTCCCTGTCCGCTTTTTCAGCAGGTAAGAAGATGGTTATTTGTCCCTGTCTGCATCGAATTCTTATGCGCTGTCTTCCATAAAATTTCTGCCGATAAGCCAAGTTTTCATCTCTAATACAGGGTATGTACCTTATATTTAAAATAGAAGTGACACTTTTGTGAACTAATGCACATGGCTGTTGAAAACTGCTTGTTTCCCTGCTACAATTAAAATTGTAAGTTGAAACAAACAAAACCCCTTTGTTTGATCATGAAACTTTCTCCCATCCCCCTTTGTTTAATACAAAGAGAGATTCTTTAAAGGATGTACGCTGCCCCGTACATCCTTTATTTTTTGTTTTATGGGAGAGGGGCCCTTACTAGGAGTTTCGCAGGAAAAGTTTGTCATAGCAAGTGAGATGGTATTGCAACCGATAAAATAGTGGATTTACGGAAGAAATGTCCTCAATTTAAAAGCCAAACCTTTAAAGAAATTTTCAAGCAAAAATTCGTCGCAGCATGGATGAACAACATTTCCATAGTAAATCCGTCTTAAAGAGCTTTGTCATAAAAATAAAGCACCATGGAATTTCACAATTAAACCCCTCTATTCAGCTATCAGAACGATTGTTCACCAGGCCAGCATCCAACTGGCGCCAGCAAACAACAATAATTCTCCGTTAAAAAAACAAAAAAAGCCTAAAATGATCAGGCTTCATCATCTGATTGTATATATTTCCAAAAAGTCCCGTATTTGACGGGGATTCGTTTTACTTTTTGTTTTAATTGCAACTTCTTCAATTCTCTTTCCGCTTTAGCTAATGTCCAGTCATAGACAGTGGCTACTTCGTTTGTACCTATTACATTGTATTTATATAATAATCCTTCCAGGGGCGGCTTTTCTGAAGGAATAATTGATTTTTTTAAAATTTCCTCAAGCACATCCACGTAAATATCATATGGATATAAGCCGGAAACCTTAATACCCTGATCTTCACTGGATTGATTAAAAAAAACAATGGAGGGAATAAAGTCCACTTCCATTTCCTGCGTCAGCTTTAAGTCGCATTGAAACGCTTTTTTTGCGGAAGAGGAATACAAATCATTCTCAAATTCATTTACATCTAAATTTGCGTCTTTCGCGCAATTGATCAAAACTTCTTTATCGGAAATATTTTGTTTATATAAAAAAGCATTTTCCTGAACTTTTCTTAGAAAAACCTTTCCCGCTCTTTTTCCTTGCAGCTCTGCTGCTTTAATTGCCAGGGATGCCATCCATGGGGAGGATATCGGATTTTCCAGCCATAGATCGCCATCACAGCTCATGCCGGTTCGCTTTGCTGTTTTTTCCCAGATATCACGTATTCTTTTGGGTCTATCAAAAAAGTCATTATTTAGTGAATTCAAATGGCCGCTGACAACGGGATGTATCGTAAAAAAACGTCCATATTCAATGTGCAGTTTTTTTAAATGAGGTTCCAAAGACCAACATTCAGGGCAAAGAGGGTCAACGAATACATACATTTCAATCGGTTTCTGAACTAAATCGAAATAGCCGTAATCCGCCGACGTGCTTTCGTTATGAGCTTTTTTCAGGCTCTGTTGAGTCCAACTCACATCGATGCTCCTTTCTCTTATTCCGGGGTGTTCATCATATGGTTTGCGGTCATCGTCAACTTTTCAAATATAGCCGTGCGCATTGGTTCTTCTATTTCTGTTTCTTCCAATGCTGCTTTCATGCATTCCAGCCAGGCATCTCTCCTGCCGGGGGTAATTTCAAATGGCAAATGTCTTCTTCTCATCATTGGATGTCCCCGTTCTTCGGTATAAAGTGGTGGACCTCCAAAAAATTGAGTTAGAAATAAACGCTGTTTTCTTGCAGTTTCTGTTAAATCTTCAGGAAAAATGGGGGTGAGTTTCGGATGTTTCCCAACCCGTTTATAAAAGTGGGTAACCAGTTGATCTATTGTTTCAGCTCCCCCAATTGCTTCATATATTGTACCGGGTTTTGTATTCATTGGATGTTCCCCTTTTACAGGTAATGTATATATTGTAGCAATGGACAGGTAGAGTAGCAAATAATCTGATTGCAGACGAACTATTATTTAAAATGTTTTAAAAAATCGTTCAATTTTATTAGGTGTATCTCTTCTTGGAATATCGTATTGGTGTAACAGTGACTCAAATACGTGTTTTCCTGTTTCTTCCGACGGTGCTTCCAATTCCAGTTCATAGTCTTCAGTACCGTTGTATGAACTGTAGTCGAGTACAAGCAGCACACCTTCGTAATTTATCTCTCTTCGGTTCGTTTTTAAGCTGCCAAAATAGCGAAGATCTTCCAACAATATATTTACATTTGCCAATTGTTGACTGACTTCTTTCTCTGGATAGTAATCCCCATTGATCATTGCTTCTGCTTCCTGCTCAGTTAAAGTATCATGGGTCTCCAACAGACCAATTTTCCTCGGTTGCTTTAATGTCAGACGGTAAGTATTATTTTTCTTTCTTATACGGAGAGCGCTCCTGTGGGACCTTAAAGAAAAATTTTCTGTTTCAAAATAGTAATTTATTTGTGTTTCACCATCTGAGGGAAAAGGTAAATGATATAATAACTGATTATATTCCTCTTCGGTCAACAAATTTTTGTACTCTATTTCCACTTCCTGTGCCATAAGTACCTCCACAATGTAAAATAAGGTAATATTGATTATGGCAAATGTAATAACATTAGGCAATGAATAGCTATTATAGTATGATATTATTAGGAAATTTTTTAGCCTTGTTATTATTTATGGATAAAAATGCGAATTATAATTACTTCTGTACAACAGAAGTTGAGATTGGTATACGGGTGGTGTGAAAGTGAATTGGGAAGTGAAATTGGCACCTTATGCACAGGTCGTGGAAGAATTAAAAGTAAAATTAAAAGGAATACGCAAGCAGTTTGAATACGAATCAAGACATTCACCGATTGAGTTTATTACCGGCAGAGTAAAGCCTGTTTCAAGTATTCTGGAGAAGGCGGAAAAAAGAAATATACCACTGGATCAATTAGATCAGGAAATACAGGATATTGCCGGCTTGCGGGTTGTATGTCAATTTGTGGATGATATATATGAAGTGGTGGAAATGATTCGCGAGCGAAATGATTTTACCATTATTGATGAAAGGGATTATGTTTCACGGAAGAAAGAGAGCGGTTATCGCTCTTATCATTTGATTATCGAATATCCGGTGGAAACTATTTCCGGGATGAAGAACTTGCTTGCTGAAATACAAATCCGCACGTTGGCAATGAATTTTTGGGCAACGAATGAGCATTCTCTCAATTATAAGTATAAGGATAAAATTCCAGCTGATATAAAAAACAGACTGCAAAGAGCTGCTGAAGCTGCATTTAAATTGGACGAAGAAATGTCGAAAATAAAGCATGAAGTACAGGAAGCACAGCGAATTTTCCATCGCAAATGAATAAGTGGCAAAAAGGAGATGACATGGTTGAAATTCAAGATTGTTTCCAGGGGAGACAAGCGGTCAAATGAAATAGAAGCGACGATGAAACAATATTTAACAGATTTTAAGCTGGAATACGACAGAGAAGAGCCTGATCTTGTCATTTCAGTCGGAGGAGACGGTACTTTTTTGGAAGCCTTCCACAGGTATATCCACCGGCTTGAAGAAACTGCGTTTATTGGAATACATACCGGTCACTTAGGCTTTTATGCAGACTGGACACCGGATGAAGTGGAGAAACTAATTATAGAGATTGCCAAGACGCCGTTTCAAATAGTGGAATATCCCTTGCTGGAGGTTATTGTACGTTCCACGACTGGCGGGAGTGAAGACCGGATTCTTGCTTTAAACGAAGCGATGATCAAAACAGCTGATGGTTCGGTTGTATTTGATGTGGAAATAAAAGGTGAACATTTTGAAACGTTCCGTGGTGATGGTTTGTGCATTTCTACACCTTCCGGCAGTACAGCCTATAATAAAGCGTTAGGTGGAGGCATTATCCATCCATCCCTTGAAGCAATTCAGCTTACGGAGATGGCATCCATCAATAATCGGGTTTTTCGTACGATTGGCTCACCGTTAATCTTGCCGAAACATCATACATGTTTATTGAAACCGAAAGTGGATCGGAGTTTTTTGGTCGCCATTGATCATTTCACGGAAACGTACACGAATGTAAAATCCATTCAGTTTCGTGTTGCTGAAGAAAGAATTCGCTTTGCGCGGTTTCGTCCATTTCCTTTTTGGGACAGGGTACGTGATTCCTTCATCGGAAATCAAAAAGCATAAATACAGATATATAAAGAAAGAGCGGGAACAGGTATGGAATGGGAAATAGATAAAGAGCATGAGGGAATGATGATTCGGGATTTTCTTCAATCGGTACACGGTTTTTCGCGTCGGATCATAAAAGGAATTAAATTTGACGGCGGCAAAATAATTGTGAACGAATCACCCGTCACCGTCCGTTATCAATTGACAGCGGGTGATAAATTAAAAATTACTTTCCCTCCGGAGGTAAAAGGGGCTTATATGCTCCCGGAGGATTTGGAGCTGCATATCGTTTATGAGGATACGGATATTCTTGTGATTGACAAGCAGCCTGGAATACCGGTTAATCCATCTTTACAGCATCCGACAGGAACCATAGCAAATGCTGTTTTGGGCCATTATGAAAAAAATGATATACCTTATACGATTCATACTGTCACCCGGCTGGACAGGGATACATCCGGGCTGATGCTGATCGCCAAGCATCGGTACAGCCATTCCATTCTTTCGGGCTTGCAAAAGTCCGGGGAAGTCCATCGGCATTACCAGGCTTTGGTGGAAGGAAGGCTTTTGGAAAAGGAAGGAACGATCGATTTGCCTATCGGGAGAAAAGAAGGTTCTATCATTGAACGGGCAGTTATGGAAAATGGGCAAAAGGCAGTATCCCATTATCAAGTAATCAGTGAATTTCCGGGTTACAGTCTTGCCCGGATTGAACTGGAGACGGGGCGAACCCATCAGATCCGTGTTCATTTTTCCCATCTCGGCCATCAGCTTCTTGGTGATACGCTTTATGGTGGAAAGCACGATCAAATAAAAAGGCAGGCTTTACACTGTGTGGAATTGGGTTTTCCGCATCCCGCCACAAAAGATTATATGCAGTTTACAACAGACCTTCCCCCTGATATGAGGGGGTTGATTACGGGGTGACCCGGGTTTTCTGTAAATAAGCTTGCGTAACTTCAACTGGAATGGTTCAGATTGTCCCCAGGACAACTGAAAAAGTTTAACCGTCACGCAAAGTGTTGCTAAACAAATAAACGGCTTATGAAATAGGGCTGACGCTCCGCCCCCATAAAATAGTTGTAAATATGCTAAACGTAATAACTTGGCCATTCATACTATGGAATCGGTCGAAATTTTTCCTCGGTAAACGGCTGTTTGGATGGTACCGAGACGGTTTCTTCTTCGGGTAATCGAAAAGCGGTTAAAGCGTTTCCGAATACACAGCCAGTATCAATATTAATCGTTTTATTAACTACCCTTGGATTTTTTACCGGAGTGTGGCCGTATACTATCCACTGGTTTCCCTTGTAATATTGAGCCCAGTCCCTTCTTACAGGGCGGCCGTCCGGATGTTTTTCTCCTGTAATATCACCGTAAAGGACAAAGGTCTTCACCTTTTTATCTGTGCGGCCGATGAGTGATTCTTTAATACCTGCATGGGCAATAATGGCTCCAGCTTCGGGGATTTCCAGGTAAAGTGGTGCTTCTTCATACAATTGTATGAAATGATTGCGGAGTGTATTTTTTTCATCGGTATTCAGCGCTTCGTATTCGGCCGCTGTAGTTTCCAGACCGTTGTTCAGTTTAACGGGGTTTCCTTTAAAAAAGCGGTATAACTTATCGCAATGGTTTCCAGGCACATAATAAGCATTTTTGTGAATGGTTACCATTTCATAAACGAGTCTGATTACCTCAATGGAAGCGGGTCCACGATCTGTAATATCTCCAAGAAAAACTGGCATTCTTTCTTCCTCATGTTCATAGCCGGAGGAAGTGCGGCGATAATTCAATTTATGAAAAAGATCATGCAGTTCCTCCAGACATCCATGAACATCTCCAATAATGTCTATCTTCATAAAAATAATGCTCCTTTCTCGGTCCTGTTTTAGAATTGCCCGATTATCCCCACTATTTATATTGTCTCATTTACAGCAAATGAAACCAAACGTATACATTTATTAATACTAAGATGCATAGAAAAATGTTAGAATGACGTTGGGAGCGGAGACCATAAAAAAAGTGTAAGCTGCTCCTTTAGGTAAAGGTAAAGGTGTGAGGAAATATGCAACCAGCAAACAAATATGATGAAAATTATGAAGTCCAGTACGAAAAACATTGGAAAAAGTTAAACAGTGCATTGGATAAGGATGATATGGGTGATTTTCGCACTGTTTTTCTTGATATGCATCCGTATGACCAGGCTGTATTTTTTACAGAACAGAAAAAAGTAGACAGGCTGCAGATTTACACTTATCTATCTCCGGAAGAAATGGCGGAAATAATGGAAAGTCTGGATCTGGAAGAGACGGTCGAATATATACCCGAGATGGATCCGCGATTTGCTTCCATGGTATTGGCAGATATGGCCGTGGACGATGCAGTCGATATTTTAAATGAACTGGATAAAGATAAGGTAGCCAGCTTTTTGACGATTATGGATAAAGAAGCTGCAGAAGACATTAAACATTTGCTGCATTATGAAGAAAAAACTGCAGGAAGTATTATGACCACTGAATTTGTTTCCATATACAAAAGCCAGACTGCCAAGGAAACGATGCAGCTATTGAAGGAAGAGGCGCCGGACGCCGAGACAATTTATTATTTATATGTGCTGGACGAGATGAAACGGTTGGTAGGGGTACTATCATTGCGTGATTTAATTATTGCTGAGGAAAACACTTTAATTGAAGAGATTATGAGTGAAAAAATTATTGCTGTTTCTGTGGCGAAAGATCAGGAAGAAATTGCACAAATGATGCGGGATTATGACTTTCTGGCCTTGCCGGTTGTTGATTTTCAGGATCACTTGCTTGGAATTATTACGGTAGATGATATTTTGGATGTTATGGAAGAAGAGGCGAGCGAGGATTACAGTAAACTTGCAGCAGTTACAGATACAGAGCGGGCAGATGATAATGCAATTATATCTGCAAGAAAACGGCTTCCATGGCTCATCATATTACTGTTTTTAGGTATATTGACAGCCAGTTTGATTGGCCGTTTTGAGGAAACCCTGAATGAAGTAGCCATATTGGCGATATTTATTCCGCTTATTGCAGGAATGGCAGGAAATACAGGGACACAGGCCTTGGCGGTGGCAGTACGCGGTATTGCAACCGGAGACTACGAGAAACAAGGAAAAATGAGGCTGTTTTTCAGGGAAGCAGGTACAGGGATGATTACCGGAACCGTATGCGGTGCACTCATCACCCTGGTTATTTTTCTATGGCAGGGAGATATCTTTTTGGGGCTGCTCGTTGGTGTTTCCATTATGCTTACCCTGATAGTGGCTACACTGGCAGGCTCCATCATTCCCATGCTGATGGACCGGCTGAATATTGACCCGGCCGTAGCCTCAGGACCTTTTATCACTACAATTAACGATATCATTTCCATCCTTATCTATTTCGGTATGGCCACCACCTTTATGGGACTATTAATCTGACTGGAACGTTCTAAAAGACTGGAAAAAAGCACAACTGACAGTACATGAAACTGACAGTGGTGCTTTTTTTATGCAAAACTGCCGAATGAAAAATAAAATGACGAAGCCAGTTTTCATGCCAGTCTCGGGATTAACATTTTATAAATGTAGGTCATATACTTTATGGAGAAGTCATGTAAAGGAGAGAAAGTGGATGGCAAATAGAAAATATGCAAGGGACCCCATGCTTTATATTCAACAACCTGGAAGTAAAAACCCTCGAGCTTCCATGCAATATAGTTATAGAACGAAAAAAGTACCTTCCAGTCAAAGTCTTGAGGGAGGAAGTATAAGAAGCCGTAATTTCATTAATGAGGAAAGAGAATTGCATGAAAGGGAAGAAAAGTTGAAGGGAGAGCAGGAAGAATCGGAAGGGGAAGACTTTTCTCCCGCAGAGGAAAATAAAAGAATAAGTTTCAATGAACGGACCTTGGAGGAAAAAATATCCTATTTCACAGATGCTCCTACTTATGCCCCTAAGAAAAGATGCGAGATAAAAACGGATAATAAAACCTATCGGGGGATTATTACAGACAGAGATGAAGAGCATGTATTTGTTCGAGTGGGAAACAGGTCAAAAGCCATGAAAATTATGATAAATGAAATAACAAGCATCAGACTTCTTGGCTTTTCGTAATTGGTAAAGAGGTTGTCGGTAAAAGTTTCCATTTTATCGGCAACTTTTTTAAATGAACTTGATTTACACACACACTTCTTTGGACAGGTCAAATAAAGACGTAACGTTTACGGTAATTAAAAAAAATTCATTATACATACAGCCTGATCAAAAAAATTGAGGCTGGGACATAACTATAACGTCTAGAAGAAATTCCGAACAAATCATGGTGATAGAGTATCACCGGCCGCTCCGGGAATACACTTCACTTTCACCACGGGCACAAGTGCGACATCTAATCAAACTCCCGTTGGTCGTTTTCTTAGTGTCTTCTTTGCCGCAGGCGGCTGATGAGCCTCCTTGCCCCGACAAGGGGTATGCCGACGTTGCCCGCAAAGGGCGTTTTTAGTCGGCCTTCATTAATGTTGCCCTGCGGGGTCTCATCGATGCCTTTTATCCTGCTGGACAAGTAACGCTTCGGCAGCATTACATCTTCGTGAGAAAATGCATAGCATTTTCAAGGAGTCTCCGTATATTCCCGGAGCTGGGCAAGTGGTTTGTTTGGTTTTTTCTCCAATAAAATTAGTTATGTCCCAGCCTCTCTATAAACAATACATTTAGCCTATCGTGTTACACCAAGCCTTTCATGTTTAATAAGCAGTGAGAGGACAGTAGATGAAAGGATTAGTTAATTGCACTTATTGCCGGGAGGCAAGTTACGTGACAGAAGCAGTCTAAGTCTACAGTTATGCATATTCCAGTAGCACGTAAGTTTTTGGTTTTCTGATCGACAGGGCTTTTCGGATCTCTGTTTTCATCTGCAGGGTCTCTCAGCAATTCAACAACAGCACAGCAATCTTTATCTACTGATTTTACACGGAAGTAAAAGCTTCCCATGACATCTCCTATACGGTCCTGCAGTGCACCATACCCCTTAAATGGTTTACAATCTTTGCAGTAAAGGATCACCGGTACCGTATCCAATCCGTTTGTTACATCAGTTTCTCCCAGTAAGTCGCTGATGGACTGCTCGCAGCTGGTATCACAGCAAGTTTCCACCACATCCTGTTGGGCGTCAGCAATTTCTCTTAGAATGTCACATACACAATTGTCAGTGACACGATCTTTTTTTCCACAACCCATGAATAATTACTCCTTTCAAGTGGTATTGACTTAGTTGTCTCTAATAGAATATGTCGTCTCCCCATGTTTGTGTAGGCATTCATAATAAGATACCTGCATAATTATTTTTAAAATTCAGGGCTGATGACCATATCGGAATAAATAATCTTACATAGACTATTATCGATAAAAATTATTTGGGAGTGATTCTATATGTCTGGTAAAAAACAGGTGATTCACGTAAAAGACCTTGTTATTAAAGCAGATAATGTCATATTAGACACACCGCAACGGCGCCGCCCGCCACGTCACCCGCTTTTTGGATTTCCGGAAGACAGACGAGAAGGAAGGCAAGAGGAAGATGAATCATCAAGCTCCGGTCTTGATTTGGAAAGCAGAGATGAAAAGGGTAAAGATGATGACGAGCGAAGACCATTTTCATGGATATAAATTAAATTCAATTGAAGCAGCTGCTCGACTGGCTGCTTTTTATTTTCTCTCTATCAGGAAGCCGTTTCAGAAGTCCTGAAACATTACTGTTCAAGTATATAAAGTACTTGACAATAAAGAAAGTAAATTTAAAATATATAAAAAGGTTTTATTTTTTCTGTAACCGGGTATAGTTAAATGAATGGTTGTTTTACAAAATCAAGGGTGGGAGGGAGCGCCATGGGTTATATTTTGCCGATCGAACATCATACTTATAAAAATTATCATAACCGCATCATCAAACAAAAAAAGAACCCATATGTGATTGAAAAACCATTCCATGTCATCCTTGAGGAAAAACATCAAAAGTTATCAAGTGAATATGATCGTATAAATAACACGTATCGAAAGGTCTCCCCGCCAAAGTCTTACACACAAAAGGAGGCAGATATGAGGTGGATGGGGAAAGGGAGGCACATCAGCCAAAAAATATAACTTGTCAAAACAAATAGCGGCCCCATTATACAGAGATATAAAATGAGGCCTATTATTAGAGGCTGAGACACAAGTGGATATTATTCAAGAAGCGAATTTCCATATAGTCTCTGTTAAAGTTCGCTTTTTCTTGTTTAGTCAGCTGTTTTTTGTAATAACTTTTTTATTAATCATAACGCTCATGGTTACGATTGACAAATGGCAGTATGAATAACTTCTTTCCTTTATTATATTCTGCATAAAAAACGTCTTCCACATTTTCGTAGTCCTGTTCTTTCAGCTGTTCCATCAGCCATTCTTCTGTCAGATTTTTTTCTTTCAAGTTATCATAAATAATTTCTCCGTCATTAATCAGGGTGGTGGACAAATCAACTTTTTGCGGCTTTACATTCAAGTCACTCCTTGTGGGTGCCTGGTAAGGAGCTTTTTTTAGAACCGAAACAGTTCCATTTGTTTCCAAAATGGCATGTTCTACTTCTTCCAATGAAAAGACATCTTTTGCTCTTAATAATATTTGCAGCTGATTAACGTCAAGGTTGTTCTTTTTCATCGTGTCACGGATCAGTTTCCCATTATACATAACCAGGTCGGGACTGCCTTCCAGTAATTTCCTTGTCCGTTTAAACTTTTGGGTGATAATTTCCGTTAAGTATAATAAACCTCCCCAAAGGGATACCACAAAAGCAATTTCGGGGATGCCAGCCTTTTCATCAAATAAAGCATTACCGACAAGTTCTCCAAGAATTAATGCAGAAATAAAGTCAAATGGAGTGATTTGGTTTATTTGCGTCTTGCCAAGTATTTTGGTGAGTGCAAATAAGGCAACGAAACCGAATAATGTATCGGCTAGCATGGATAAATAGCCTGTCACAGCGATCATCTCCTTTTTACAGTCAGCTATTAGTGTAACCGCGAAAGGAGAATGCAATGCATGTAATTAATTATCATTGGGCATCATGGATCAGAACTCATTTCAAGTTATTGGAGAAATTGAAAAGGTGATCTTCTCTGCAGAAAGTTTCCGGGAGAGTTGATGCTTCATATTAAATTGTAGCATTCAAAAGGTGATCCATATACCGAAGGAGTAAAAGTCAGAGCACTGAACCTGAAGCTGAAATGCCCCTCACTCCAACGAAGTAAGGGGCATACCAAAACCTTTATAATTCTTTTGTCATCGCAACATGCGGGATACCTGCGTCCATAAATTCCCCGGATACAGTTTGGTATCCGAGTTTTCCATAAAAGCCTTCTGCATGTGTCTGTGCATGTAGCTTCGCCTTTTTATAGCCATTTGCCATAATTTTTTCTTCCATTGCATGAATAATTTGCTGTCCATAATGTTTCCCGCGATGTTCTTTAAGAATACAAATACGTTCCAGTTTTCCATAATTATCAGCGAATCGCAGCCGACTGGCCGCAATTGGAGTTTCGGCTTCATATCCGACGAAATGAATAGCCGTCTTGTCATGTTCATCAATCTCTTCTTCAGTAGGTACTTTCTGTTCCTCTACAAATACCTTCATCCGTACCTGATAAGCATGATCAATTTCTTCTTTTGTTTCGGCTACAATTATATTCACACTTTTTCCTCTCCAAATACGAACGTTTCATGTACGGTCCATGAACCATTTTCCAGCTGATATAATAATTGGAAACGATCTACAGTATCCTCGAATTTTATATTCTTCATGCCCAACTGGCCAAAAACATCAGAATACTCATCATGGGACAGCTTTTGTGCAATGGTAATATGCGGAACGAAGGAATGCTCTTTTTCTTTCGGGAACTTCCCTTCATGCATTTTATCGTGCAGTTCCTGTAAGACCTGTATCGGTTCAACCTTAAAATAAATCGTGTTCGTTACAGGGGCAAAAGTGCTCACTTTATTTACATTAATGGTAAAAGGCTCTGTCTCATTGGCAATTTTTTTAAGTTCAACGGTCAATTCATCAATTAGCTTTTCATCTGCATAAAACGATTCTTTCAGCGTAAGATGCGGTGGTATTAATGCATAGTGAGGATCATAACGTTTTCTATATGAATTTGCTTCATCCTGTACTTCTTTTGATGGAAAAATAGCTATTCCGACTTTAATCATAAAAACCCTCCTTTAAATTTTGCGTTTGCTCGATATAAAATATAGTTCCGCATACAAGTAAAAAATCTGTTTGTGTGTTTATCCATTATAACAAATAATCTTCCATAATGAGAGCTATTTTTGGCAAGGATAACTTTTTTGCCTGAAAAATGCAACACAAGCTTGTCGTTCATTGCAAGAAGCTCTTAAAAACTGGTTTCCCGGACAGTAAAGAAGTTATAAAACATCTTCATGGTTCCTGGCACATGGGTGTGGCCCTGTAGGCTTGGTGACAACCAGGTCTTTTAAGTAAAATGACCAAACATTGTCTTCAGCAGCCGCTTCATATCTTTTTGCCAGTATTTCCATGTATGGTTACCTTCTTCCAGTTCATGATACGTATAACTTGCCCCTTTATCAACGAGAAGCTTGTTTAATTCCCGATTGGGTTCCAGGAAGTTCATAGTCTTGTTATCCGTCATTTTAACGTCGGTTTCCTTTGTGCCGATTGTATGATAAATATCCATGGAGTATAAATGACCTGTGTCCTTTACTGTATCCAGCACGGTGTCATCCACATATGGTGATTGCATAATTACTTTGCCAAACGTATTTGGATATTTGACAGCTGTCATTAGAGCAAGGGTTCCGGCAAGTGAATCTCCCATCAGTGCTCTCGTATATCCCATATTATAGGTTGGAAGTTCCTCATCAAGAAGAGGAACTGCTTCACGGACTAAAAATTTTATATAATTTTCATTTTGTTTCCCTTTAGGATGATATTTTTCCCTCCGGTCGTATCTATCCTGATAATGGATGCCGACAAATACAGTATTGGTAATTTCCCCTGCATCATGCAATCGGTCGCTTAACGTAGCGATTCTTCCCATTTGGAAGTAATCATCCCCATCCTGCATAATACATACCGTGTATTTATAAAGATCCGAGAACTTTTCCGGTTTAAATATTTTCATGGTCATTTTTTCGTTCAAATACTTACTGTCTATTTCTCTCTCTGTCATCGTCCCTTTTCTTCCCATAAATATAACACTCCAAATCTAAATTCTTCCACGCGTTTGTTCTTATCCTATTATAATCATAATTAATTGGCTTTATCTAATAATTGACCTCTGTAAAGGCCATAATAGTTGCCGCGCTGTTCCAGCAGCTCTTCATGCGTACCTTGTTCAATAATTTTTCCGTTTTCCAGCATGATGATCTGATCTGCCTCCTGAATGGTGTTCAGTCGGTGGGCGATAACGAAGCTCGTTCTTCCATGCATCAGACGTTTTAAGGCATCCTGTATTTTTAATTCCGTAATCGTATCAATATTACTTGTTGCTTCATCCAGAATAAGGATGGCAGGTTCCGCCAGCAAAGCCCGGGCAATGGTTAGAAGCTGCTTCTGCCCCTGGCTGATGCCGCTGCCTTCCTGATCCAGCATCGTGTCATAACCGTGGGGAAGTTTTTCAATAAAGTCATGGGCATTGGCATCCTTTGCAGCCTGTATTACATTCTCATCACTGGCATTCAGCCGGCCATAGCGGATATTCTCCCGAATGGTTGCGTGGAATAAAAAGCTGTCCTGCAATACAAAAGCCATGTGCCGGCGAAGGCTGGAACGCTTGATGTTTTTTAAATCTGTTCCATCCAATGTTATGTTCCCTTCATCATAGTTGTAAAAACGTGATATCAGATTAATAATCGTTGTTTTGCCTGCACCGGTATGACCGACAAAGGCAACTGTCTCTCCCGGTTTTGCTTCAAAGCTGATATCCTTTAAAATTGCCTCATCTTCATATCCGAATGAAACTTCTTTAAAAGAGATATGTCCTGCTGTTTCTGATAATTCCTTTGCATGCTCTTCATCCGTTTCTTCCTGCTTTTCATCGATGACATTAAACACCCGTTCCGCACCGGCTACAGCGGAGAGCAGCATATTAAACTGGTTGGACAGTTCATTGAGCGGTCTTGTAAACTGACGAGCATATTCGGTGAAAATAACGATCACACCGACAGTAATCCAGCCGTTAATGGCAAGAATACCACCAACAAGCGCTATTAAAGCAAAACTGAGGAAGTTCAGCATGTTCATCACTTTTGGAATGAATCCGGAAATCGTCAGTGCCCAAAATCCGGAACGGTTCAGGTTATCATTCCGCTCCTTGAACTCATTGATGACCCGCTCTTCCTGGGAAAAGGTTTTTACGATATGCTGACCGGATACAATTTCCTCAACATATCCATTTACCTCACCCAAATCATTTTGCTGCAGCTTATAAAGCGGGCCGGTTCTTCTCGTAATCCAGCGCATGCCATAGAACATGGCTGGAATAATCGACATCGTTACTACCGTAAGAAGCGGACTCAAATAAAGCATAACAGCAACCGTACCCACTAATGTCAGCACACTGGAAAAGATTTGGATCACTGACTGGTTCAATGTATTATTGACATTATCAATGTCGTTGGTGATCCGGCTCATCAATTCCCCGTGCTGCCGCTTATCAAAATAAGAGATGGGGAGCCGGTGAAACTGATGAAAGAGATCTTTCCGCAGGGAATGCACCGTATTTTGTGCAATCCCGACCATCCAGAAGTTCTGCAGGAAAATGGACAGGGAATGAAGCACATAAATAATAAACAGCCAAATGATTACTGTCAGCAAACCAGCGGTTTCCCTCGTTACGATAAAGTCATCCACTGCCATTCCAATCATAAACGGGCCTAAAAGCGCCATCGCTGAACTGATCAGCACCATGAAGATGACCAGTATCAGTCTGGCTTTTTCCCGAGCCAAATAGGACCAGATGCGTTTAATGGTTCCTGCTGTATTTTTCGCTTTTCTTTCTTTTTTAATATTAATGGTATCAAGTGGAATCTTTTCATATTGAAAAGGCTCTTTGAACTGGTTATTCTGCATATGCATACTCCTTTCCAAATTGGGATTCCACAATTTGTTTATACAATGAAGAAGATGCGAGCAGCTCATCATGTGTGCCGATTTCCAAAATCTCTCCATCATCCATGAGTAAAATGCGATCGGCGCTTTTGGCTGTAGAAATTTTTTGCGTAATAATAAGTGTTGTGCATTGATACGTCTGAATGGCCTCAAGCAAACGTGATTCCGTTGCGAGGTCCAGTGCGCTAGTGCTGTCATCCAGCATCAGTATTTTTGGTTTGCGGATGAGCGCCCTGGCAATGGAAATCCGCTGCTTTTGACCACCGGATAAATTTACCCCTTTTTGCCCGACTTTTGTCTCGTAGCTGTTGGGCAAATCCATAATTGTATCATGAATTTGCGCATCGGTTGCCGCTTTTACGATTTCCTCTTTCGTAGCACCATTTTTCCCCCAGGCAATATTATCCGTAATTGAACCGGTAAACAGGAGCGGACTTTGCGGAACATAACCAATACTCCCACGCAGTTCATCCATTTCATAGCTGCTGATATCTCTTCCATCAATAAAAATTTTACCATCTGACGGGTCATACAACCTTGGGATCAGTTGAAACAACGAAGTCTTTCCTGCACCTGTAGCACCGATCACTGCAAGCTTTTCCCGTGCCCCCACTGTAAAGGAAACATTTTTTAATGTGTTATCTTCTGCAGCAGGATATTGAAAGGAAACCTGCTGGTATTCTATCTTCCCGTCATAAACCTGTGCCCGCTTGTTTGTACTCTTCTGATTCGGGGTATCCGTATCCAGTGTAAGTACCTCGCTTAAACGGTTGGCAGATGCTTTCATTCGGGAGAAGGCCATAATAATAAATGTAAACATGGAAATCGACATGGCCACACGCATCGCATAATTTACAATCGTTACTACTTCCCCGACGGAAGTTTCGCCGGCGGTTGCCTGCACATTTCCAAACCAGATAATAAAAATCAGACTTAAATTCATGACAAATAATAAAATAGGCATGGAAGATTCAACAAATCGAAACGTTCGCCTGGTACGCACGGCAAGTTCCGTATTGGCGTCCATAAACCGCTCTTCCTCATGGTTCCTTCTAAAAAAAGCTTTTATCAGTCGCATGCCGGCAAGGTTTTCCTGCATGACACGGTTGACATTATCCACGCTTTTTTGAACTTTATCGAACATGTTTCCGGCAACCTTCAGCACCCACAAAAGAAACATAATAAGCAGGGGAACAGTCACGAGAAAAATAAGTGCCAAGCGGGCATTGACGATAAATGCCATCGTCACCCCGCCAATAACGATCAGCGGTGCTTTGGACATAATTCGCAGTGCCATGAAAATCGTATTTTGTATTTGCCGTACATCATTGGTAAATCGGGTAACCAGCCCGGATGTCGGATACATATTTAAGTTGGCAAAAGAAAACGCCTGTATTTTTTTAAATAATTTTTCCCGTATGTCCCGGGCAAATCCCCAGGCGGCATGGGAGGCGTAAAATGAATTAATAATACCGGCAACAAATGATATAAATGCAAGGCCAATCATGATACTGCCCCACATGATAATATTTCCGATGTCCTGATTCACAACCCCGTCATTAATCATCATGCCAAGGAAAAAAGGAAGCAAAAGCTCAACGGCAAGCTCCACCAGCATCAGCAGAAACGCCAGGGCGGCAGGAAGTTTATACGGCTTCAGAAAAGAAAAAACAGTTTTCAAAATGACCCTCTCCATGCTAAAAAAATAAGTGTTATTACATTATAATGTGAAAAGTCCATAGAATCCAATCTTTTATTTCGTGTTTCGAATCAATTTGCGGCAGGGAAGTGGTTATGGGGAGATTGGAGGGTTTTTTTATTGCGGGTTTGTGATTAGAGGGGGAGGTTGATTCACTGATGAAACAGGAGGGAGCGCGGGGAAGTGTGGATAAATTAAGGATAAAGGCTGGGGAAATAGAGTTGAGCGCTGATCAAACGATCGGAACTATCTTTTATATTTTATGAGAATAGCCGGTTGGTTTTGCTATAGTATAAAACATTGTGCGGTTCTATATTCTGGATTTATCTATTGACATATTCGCCCATATTTAATATATTAAGTCTAGCAACAATTTCATACGATTCCGTAGCTCAGCTGGGAGAGCGCTACCTTGACAGGGTAGAGGTCGTTGGTTCGAGCCCAATCGGAATCACTACTTTTAAAACGCCATTACCTTCATAAGAGAAGGGGTGGCGTTTTTATATCTCAAATACATTGTTTGTCAAGGCAAGAAAAAATGCAATGATGAATACCCTTGATGTTGAACTTCTTTATTTTAACACCCCCTAAACATAATTTGCCAAACATGCGGAAACAATAAGTGATACTAAAAATAAAGAAGTTAGGTGGTATCATATGGAACATCAATTTGAACCGGGTGAAGTTGTGTATGTCATCATTCGAAATCCGCATGCGCAGGATGTTGCTCATGTTCAGCAGGCAGCCATTGTGCAGCATCCCGAAAAACCTAATGAATTGGCGCTTTTTTCACATGAACACTATTATCCACTTACAGATGAATTTGCCGTTTTTCCTACAGAAGATGAGGCTGAAGCGGCGTATCAAGAAGCGTTTGGCAGTATAGAAGATGGTGAATTCCATGGTTAAGCCGTTTATGCCTCAATTGGTTTATGCAGAACCTCGGGCATTGGAATACCCAAATGGAAAGCGGCTGATTTCAAAATTTGAGGATATGGGAATAGAAATACGCAAAACAACTTCACATAATCAAATACGCAATCTGCCAGGGGAAAATCGCTTTCAAAAATATCGTACCGCCAAGTCCACATTAGTGGTAGGTGTGCGGAAAACATTGAAATTTGATACTTCCAAACCCTCGGCCGAGTATGCCATCCCGCTTGCGACAGGATGTATGGGGCATTGTCATTACTGCTATTTACAAACGACGATGGGCAGTAAACCATATATACGAACCTATGTGAATGTGGATGAAATTTTTGACGCTGCTGAAAACTATATGAATGAACGGGCACCGGATAGTACAAGATTTGAAGCATCCTGTACATCTGACATTGTGGGTGTGGATCATTTAACGCATCATTTAAAACATGCTATTGAATTTTTTGGTAAGTCTGAACACGGAAAGCTCAGATTCGTTACAAAGTTTGCACATGTGGATCATCTGCTCGATGCAGATCACCGTGGCAAAACCCGCTTTCGTTTCAGTATAAATGACGATTATATCATCAAATACTTTGAACCGGGGACCTCCAGATTACATGAACGTATAGAAGCAGCAGCGAAAGTAGCTGAAGCCGGGTATCCATTGGGCTTCATTGTGGCCCCCATTTACCTGCATGACAACTGGGAACAGGGGTACTTGGAAATGTTTGAAAAACTGGAAGCTTCTCTGCCCACGTATGCGAGGAAGAATTTGACTTTTGAAATGATCCAGCACCGTTTTACGAAGCCTGCTAAACGGGTGATCCAGGAAAACTATCCGATGACAAAATTGGAATTGGATGAATCTAAGCGGAAAACAAAATGGGGACGATATGGCATTTACAAATATGTATACAAGGATAAAGAGCAGGAAGCAATAAAAGGTACGATAGGCGGCTATGTGAGACGCTTTTTTCCTGAGGCTGAAATTGAATATTTCACGTAATGTGCTCCATTGGAGGGGCTTCTCAAACATCCCGATCAATACAATAGCAGCGCGTTTCATTCTCGGTTTATGAACCTGATAAATTATTACCGTGTTGCTGTTTTATACTATAATTCCTGGAAGAGTTCTTCTTTCTCTTCCAGGAAGCATCGTACAGTTCTTGGGTATTTTCATCCGCTTATTTCATAGTGCCCTTTTCTCTCATCGTTTAAGAGCATAATGCCAAACCCCATTGATCATCTCTTTCGTAATCTGTTGTTTTTCTTCCAGATAATCCAAATGTCCGACTATTTCCGACATTACTAAGGAAAATTGGTTGTGATATATTTTTTCATAATACGATTTGGCTATTTCACTCCCGGTGACATTTCCGTCCAGTATAGTTTTCTTTAGCTTTTCAGCTTTTCTGTCAATACCGACCAATCGCTTCTTCAGTAATTCATCTGGTTCTTCTATGACTTTACCGTGGCCTGAATAAACTCTTGCAAGATGCAGAGCCTGGATTGTCTCCAGTGACTTTTTATGCTGGCTCACAGTAGGCAGGCGTTTGCCTGAATAATCCGGTTCAATTAATGCATTACTGGAGATGTGTTCGATTAATAAATCACCGGAAAAAAGCTCTCTTTCATTTTTATCAAATAATGCAATCTGGTCTGGCGCATGTCCTGGTACTTCAATAACTTTGAAGACTTCATGCTCTTTTCCAATTGGGATTATCTCAGGTTTAATGGACTGTGCACTGTTTTTTTCAATAGCCTCTTTTAAATGGGCTGTCTGCTTTTCTCCTTCCTCTCCACATCCCATTTCACGATAAAGTTGCGCAAAAAAATCTACTCTCATTTCGAGAAAATCCCGATCTCTTTTTAGCCGGGGAATGGCTTCCTCGGAAGCGTAAACAGGAATCGGATGTTTGTCCGTAATCCCATTGACAAGTCCAACGTGGTCAACGTGATTATGCGTTAGAATGATCTCAGTAAGATCATTCAAAGAGAATCCATTTTCTTGTAAAACGGTATGTAACGCTTCTCTGTTTTTCTCATTAGGCAAACCGGCATCAACGAGCATCAGCGATCGGCTTGTTTCAATTAAATAAAAATTTATTGATTTTAAAGTAGAATTCACATCTACCATGATGGGATGAATTTTATATCTTTTGTTATTTGACACAAGCGGTGACTCCTTCCAAGTTAAGCTATCCATTCATTTAACTATATACAGTGTAACATTGTTCCGAATATTTGGTGTAAATGTAAGCCTGACAGGATAAAGTTTGTTGGCTTCAGTCGTTGTGAATCGTTATATTAGAAGGGCCTGTATCCTTTGATGGAGGGCTACAGACACCTATATTGACCGGACTTTCCAGCTGTTCATTGATTTTCATTACGGACCCGGATCAAACTGAACTGGCTTTTATTGAGAAATCGTACTGGAGCAAGACTTGTGCCGAGGCCGCTGTCTATATATAAATACCTGTTTTCTCCTATTTCAAAAACTCCCTTATCAAACTTTGGAAATAATCCTTGTCCCGGAGCAACTACAGCACCAATTAATGGCAGCCTGACCTGACCTCCATGTGTGTGGCCACTTAAAATAAGATCAGCCGGTATGTCTGGATATTTTTTTATGGTGGAAGGTGAATGGGAAAGCAGGATCGTATATAATTCCTCTTCCAATCCAGAAAATGTTTTTTCCATATCTTCATGTTCCGTCGAAGCATCATCAATTCCCGCAAGATTTATTTCCATCTGTTTGGTTATTATTTTTATGTGTTGATTATTTAATATCCGAACATTTCTTTGCTGAAGTCCCTGGAATAAATGCTCATAACCCGGATTGCCCCATTCATGATTGCCGGACACGAAGAAAACTTCTGGATGAAAGGCAGTAATGCGTTCAGTCAGCGAAAATACAGATTTGAAGTTGTATGTATTTCTATCGATGAAATCACCTGTAATAACAATAATGTCCGGATCTACATTTCTAAAAGCTTGAATTAGCTTTTCGTTGTTCTGATCAAAAACCTTGTTATGTAAATCACTGATTTGCACAATTGTAAATTCGGCTCCCACAGGAATTTTTTCTGTATGAAACGTACCAGTATTCACTTTAAAGTCATTCGTATCGGCATGAATTTTTTGCAGGGAAAAATAGCATTAATGCTCTCAGGAAAAGGTATACGAGTAATCTTCTCATTTTGCACCGCCTGTCTACGTCATGGGTAAGGCTCGTTCGCTGGGCCTAACAGATAAGCACACTTCTCATTTTATTATAATTGAGTATACTGGAGTCAATTATATGTTTAGAAGTTGTAGAGGCAAAGATTGTATCCTGAGATAAAAAATGAAGGATGAATTACTTTGAATTCTGATAATTGCTTTAAAAGAAGTATTCAATATCCTACATTAAGTGACGAACAACTATTAGAGGCATATACCAAAGCAGCGAAGTTAAATCTTGATTATCGTTTCATATATATGCTTGAAAATGAAATTGCAAATCGTAAAATAAAAAAATGATGTATGGGCGTTAATAAGAAAGCCGTGATGTTATTAACAGTGCTTTGATGCAGATGGCAATAAGAATAGGCCCTTCCTATCAGGTTGGGCTTTCCATGCCTTGTATACTTTTCCATTGTTTAAACCACTTTACTATATTTGGACTGACTTCTAAACCAAGTTCCTTCAGCGCATTTGTTAATTCTTTAAACTGTCTTTCTATTTGTAATCCATAACCCTGCTTTTCATATAATTTCATTAATGAAAAGTGGGCATCTTCTTCTTCCGGTGCTGTGCTACAGATCTGCACATACCAGTTTTGCGCATTTTCCAAATAATCATGTTTAGAATAATAACCTGCTATCTGATAAGCAGCTTTCAGCCAAAGCTGCTCTAATCGATACCGTTCTGCTTCCGCCCACAAATAATCGTATTCCTGTAAAAAAGCTCCCGAATATAGTTTCATATTTTCTTCATAAGCATCAATCGTTTCGCCAGTAAGTGGGGGAGCGGTCTTTAAATTCTTTTCCCATTCTACAAGGTCAATGAACAAATTTTCTATGTACAGGGTATAGCCTTCTCCCATGTTTTTTATGGTGAAATGCGAACTGTACTTCTTCAGTGTTTTCCGTATGTGATAAATAGCTGTATATAATTGGGAGTATGCTCTAGCCTCCTCGAAATCTGTCCACAATAATTCAACAAGTTCGGATTTACGAATCGTTTTGCCGTAGTTGTGAAGTAGATAGAGAAATAATTCCTGGGATTTGGTTGTCCGCCATTGAAGGAATTCAGGAATGTCTCTTGTTGCTTCAAAACTCAGTTCTCTGGCTACATTTACTCTCAGCATTTTATTTTTCGCAGGTTTATGTATTTGAGGACTTAACTTTGATTCAACTCTTTCCAGCGTTTTTTTCAAACGCTCCAATTGAATGGGTTTAAGAACATAGTCCAGTGCATTTAACTCGAAGGCCTGGACAGCAAATTCATTAAACGCCGTAACAAAAACAATTAAAACGTTAGCATTTATTTCAAGTATTTTTTCAGCAAGCTCAAGGCCATTCATTTCGGGCATATCAATATCTAAAAAAATAACGTCAACTTCCTGCAGGAGTGAAGTATTCTTCTTGATGTTCATGTTATTAAATTTTCCGATGACTTTAATACCACCAATTTTATTCAATTGGTGCTCCAGGAAATCTAAAGCAAGTGCTTCATCATCAACAAGAATGGCTTTCACAAAGACCCTCCTTCAATGAAATTTCTTCTCGTCATTTGAAAAAAATTAATCTTTTAGCCCCATTATACAATACATTTTACCTATTTTTAATAGCTTTGTAGATATTTTGTAGAGTATCAACTTTTATAATGTTCTTCTGGAAAGGGTGATTGATCGCTCGAAAAAATGAAAGAAGGGAGTAGGGTGAATTGAATAAAAGATTAAGTATTCTGTTTATATTTATGCTTGTTTTTCAGACGATTTCCAGCAGCTTGTTTTTACCTTCACAATCGGTTGCGGAAGGTTCAGAGGAAAGCGTTTTTACTGGCGTATCGTTTACTGATGAAGATGGAAAAGCAATAAATATAGACGACTTGGATGGCGGATTGGCTGTAAATGTGCATGTTGATTGGTCGGTTTCGCATGTTGAAATTGAAGAGGGTGATACAGCGTCTCTGTCCCTTTCAGACAAATTGTATGTGGAAGAGGAGCAGCATGGGGCGTTGACAGATGGTGAAGTAGAAGTTGGGACTTACCAGGCTGCGCTTGATGGAGCGGTGACGGTTCGTTTTGATGAAGCGATCATGGAAAGCCCTGAAGCGTTGGGGACGATTGTTGTAGAGGCTGTTGTTGATGAACAACAAGTGAAACAGCCTGAGGAAGAAGATTCTGAGGATGTTGCAAAAGAAGATGATGACCCCAAGCAAAAAGAAGCATCTGACGAACAAACGTTAAATTCTGAGGAAGTAGTTGAAGCAGACGATTCGTTGAAAGACCGTATTACAACTTTTGATGCTTCAGAAGTAGATCCGTCTCAAGTGAACGATTTAGGAAATATATTTACATTCAAAAGTCTTATTCATAACGGTGAAGAAATCGAAGACGGTAACATCATCGAAATAGAGGAAGGCACTGAAGTCGAGATAGAATTTACTTGGGATACTAAAGAGCTTGGTGCTCAAAGTGGAGATACTGCTTCAATGCAGTTACCGAATACTTTTGAACAAGTCACTACACCGGAAGCAGATATAGTTACAAGTGGTATTAAAGTCGGGACTTACAGTATTGAAGATGGTGAATTGATATTTGTCTTCAATGATAGAATTGAAGATGGTGATGTGTACAATGGCGAAGTTGGATTAAATTTAGACTTTAATTTGGAAAAATTTGAAGAAAATATAGAGCAAGTGATTGAGTTCAATGATAGAGATGAGACAACACTCAATGTAATTGCAAGACCAAGTGGCGATATTAGTGCGATCACAAAAGAAGGGCATCCTGATCGAGGTTTGAATGCTAGAGAAATTACCTGGTCTATTGATGTAATGAATCATAACGAAGAGCTAATTTCAGAAGGAATCTTGGAGGACATTGTTCCTGAAGGTTTGGGAGAACCAAGAGATTTTGACATACATGAGCTATCTGTTGGTATTAGTGGTGACAAAAGAGTTGGTGACGAAGCTGGTTTTGGTGCACAAGTGGATGGGAATGCGTTCACAATTAACTTCCCTGAAATCGCACCATTCAATGGTTATCGAGTAGAGTACACAACCATAATTGAAGATTACACAATTGATAGCTTTACAAACGATGCTCTGTTCTCATACGGAGATACTGAATTACCTGCAAAAGCAACTGTTGATGCACTCGAGCGAAGTAACCCAATAGAAAAAGATGGAGAATATAATGGGAATACTCATCAAATTGATTGGACAATAACCGTTAATGAATCAGGCGGAGAGATTGATAAAGCAATCGTTTATGATTCGTTGCCAGCGGAACAGTCTATAGTAGAAGATTCTATTGAAGTCTATAGATATGACAGTAACTGGGAAAATAGAGAGAGTGTCTCTATTGATTCAGATGATTTCCCAATCAATTTAGGTGAAGTAGATGCAGAGGAAATTTATCAAATTGAATTCAGTACAGATATTGACTGGAGGTTAGTAAATGATGGCGAATATCAGCATCATAATCAATTTACTAATGAAACGGAATTAAGAGATGGTGACATCACAGTAGGTGAGGATAGAGCTATTGTTGATCACTGGAGAGCTACACTCTTAGAAAAATCAGGAGTATCTAATGTAGATTATGACAACAAAACACTTACTTGGACGATTGAAGTAAATAATGCTAAACATCCATTGGATGATGTTGTTGTAAATGATGCTATTCCTGAAGGGTTGACTATTTCTGAAGATGATATTTCCGTTACAGGTGAAGATGGCGAAACATACGAAGGTGTTGACATATCAGTTGATGGACAGAGTGTTCAAATAAGCTTAGAAAATATTGGGACAGAAACAATTACAATTGAATACAGAACGACAATTACGGATTTTACCATTGATGAGTTTGATAACAAAGCAACATTAGATGGTGATGGTCTTGGTGTAGGAGAGCCAAGGGCTGAAGATGATGAAACTATCAGACCTCCTGCCAACAGCTTTGCTAAAGATTTTGAAGGTATTGACTATAACGAACGCACTATGGATTGGAGATTAACAGTTAATCCAATCAGAGAAGCAATTACAGAATTAACAATCGTTGATACGTTTCCGAATAAAGGAATGATCTTACTTCCTGACACGGTAGAAATAACAGTTGGTGGAGAAGAAGTGACTGAAGGCTTCACAGTAACATCAAATGAAGAAGATGGTGAAACTGGGTATCATAAAGGCTTCACAATCGAATTTGATAACGAAGAGTTGCCTTTGAATGCACAAATGGAAATCACGTATCAAACTTCTTATGATCCACAACGTGAAATTGAAGGACACACCTTAGACCCACATGTTGGTGGAGAAGATCAAGTTAGAGTGTATGAAAATCATGCTCAGTTTACAGGAGAAACAGAATATGAAAATGAGTTTGATACAGGTAGAGATGCAAACACAAGAGTAAGAGAAGACTCCTGGAATAGTGGATATAAAGAAGGTCAGCTTGTTCATGAAGGTGGAGACGTGAGCTTAGTAGATGGCTGGAAAAGTGGTGAGGAAAGAAAAATTGCCTGGCAGCTATACACAAACTATCAAGAGCAAGACCTTGGAACTGGAGTCGTCATTGAAGATACACTCGATTATGAAGGAACAATCGATGTAGGTAGTGTAGTAGTATCCGTATATGAGGTAGATGCTGACGGTAACACAACCGTCACAGATGAAGTTTTAGATGAAGAAAATTACGATGTAAATTATGATGGAAAATCATTCACGTTAACATTTGATGATGGCTTTACAGTGGATGAACGATACGTTGTTCAATTTACAACAACTGTTCCAAATATTTCACAACCAAACTACGTCAACAACGCAACAGTAATAGTTGGAGATGATGAATATCCTTATGAAGGAACAGTCAACTACAATAATCATGACCAATTTCTGGATAAATCAACAGGGCATGAAGGTTCTGACGTCTATATTGGGGATGAGCTTAACTGGGAAATTCAAGTGAACGAGAGCCTCTCCATCATTCCAAATCCAGTAATTACAGATACAATCAGTGCTGGGATGGAATATATCGAAGGTACACTTGAAATTTCAACAGCTAGTGGGAATGAATTAGTTGAAGGTGAAGACTTCAGTCTATCTAATGAAAAAAATGAAAATGATGAGACTGTACTGACAATCACACTTACCAACACATTAAGCGAGAAGGTAAATCTAAACTATACAACAGTTGTAACAGCAGAAGATGGAGATACAGTCAGCAACGAAGTCAATTTAGATGGTGAATATATTGAAGTAGAATCGATTACTTCTGAAGAACTGACTGCTGAACAATTCAGCTGGGTAGATGGAGAGTTTAACGAAAATCGTGGTGCGCTGAAAATCACCAAATTGGACTATGAATCAGGAGATCCAATTGAAAATAATCCGGCGACTTTCGAGTTATACTATGAATTAAACGGTGTGCAAGTTTTATTTGCAGACGAGATCAAAACGGATAAAAATGGTCAGATTGAAATTGGTAACTTGCCACTTAGAACATATTATTTACAAGAAGTGGATGCACCAACTGGTTATATCATTGATGAAGAAGAACAAGTTATTGAAGTAACTCAAGCTTATGGTACGGAAGAACATGTTTATGAAGCGGAGTTTACAAACACGATAGAGAAAACAGACATCTCCGTTACGAAAGTATGGGCTGATGCAAACGATCAGGATGGTCAACGTCCGGGGGATATTGAAGTTCAGTTATTTGCAGATGATGAAGAAGTTGGAGATCCTGTAACACTTTCAGAAGGTAATACGTGGAGATACACTTGGGAAGAATTAAATGCGTATCACTCTAACGGAGAGACCATTGAGTATACTGTAGAAGAAGTTGATGTGCCTGAAGGGTATACTTCAACTAATGAAGTTGGAGACGATGGTGAAATTACGATCACAAACTCCTATACTCCAGAAACAACAGATATAGCTGTTAACAAAAATTGGGAAGATGCGGATGATCAAGACGGAGTTCGTCCAAACAACGTAACAGTAAATCTTTTAGCTGACGGAGAGATTAAACATCAAACTGTTTTAAATGAAGATAATGACTGGCAGTACACATTCACTGAACTTCCAGTATATCAGGACGGTCATGAAATCACTTATACTGTCACCGAAGATACAGTTCCAAATTATTCAACAATTGTTGAAGAGGCTGGAACAGGAGAAGATCCGGTTTATACGATCACAAACAGCTACACACCAGATGAAACAAGTGTAACAGTGACGAAATCCTGGGAAGATGACAATAATCGAGATGGCAACCGTCCAACTGAAATCGAAGTGCAGCTAATAGCAAACGGTGAACCATATGGCGAATCTGTAACCATAGACCAATCGAATTGGTCTAATACATGGTCAGATTTACCTGTGAATGAAGATGGTGAGCCAATCACGTATACAGTAGAAGAAGTTGAAGTTCCAGAGGGTTATAAGGTAAGAGTGAATAATAATAACCATGGAAATATCATCATTACAAACAGTTATGAACCAGAAATTACGGAAATTGCTGTTAGCAAAGAATGGGATGACGAAAATGATCAAGATGGAATTCGCCCGAATAATGTAACAGTAAATCTACTAGGTAATGGTGAAATTGTACGGAGAACAGTCTTGGATGATGAAAATGACTGGCGACACACATTCTCGAATCTTCCTGTTTATGAAAATGGGGAAGAAATCACCTATAGAGTGACTGAGAATAACGTACCAAACTATACAGATTCCATTGACCAAGATCCAGAAAATGAAAATGGATTTGTTATCACAAATAGCTACACACCGGAAGAAACATCAGTAACTGTGACAAAATCCTGGCAGGATGGAAACAACCAGGATAATAACCGTCCAGATTCTATCACAGTACAGCTTATTCGAAATGGAACAGCAATAGGTGATCCAGTAGAAATCGATGCTTCCGATAACTGGACGCACCAGTGGACTGAATTAGATTTAAATGAAGATGGGGAAGCAATTAACTACACGGTGGAAGAAACCAATGTTCCTGAAGGATATACAGTAAGAGTTAATGATAATGATCACGGCAATATCATCATTACAAATAACTACACACCAGAACTAACGGATATCCCGGTTAAAAAAGTGTGGGATGATGATGAAGATAGAGACCGTGTTCGTCCAAATAACGTAATGGTCATTCTTCTTGCAGATGGATCAATTGTAGGAGGAACAATATTAAATGAAGCTCGTAATTGGGAGCATACATTCACCAATCTTCCTGTATATGAAAATGGAGAAGAAATTAACTACAGTGTAACGGAAAACATTGTTCCGCATTATTCTACTTCTATTGAAGAAAATGAAAATGGATTTGTATTGACAAACTCTTATACACCGGATGAAACAACAGTAACCGTAACAAAAGGTTGGGAAGATGAAAATAACCAAGATGGTATTCGTCCAGACATAATTGAAGTTCAATTACTAGCAAATGGTGATGCAACTGAAGACCCGGTAGAAGTCCTTGCAGAAGAGGATTGGACGTACACTTGGGAAGGTTTGCCATTAAACGCAGAGGGAGAACCAATAACGTACTCCGTTAAAGAGATAAATGTACCAGAAGGATACGAGCAAGATATAAACGATGAAAATCACGAAAACATCATCATTACAAATAGTTACACACCAGAAACCATAGGAGTATCCGGTACAAAAACATGGGATGATGCAGACAACCAAGACGGTAATCGTCCAGAAAACATTACAGTGAATCTGTTAGCAAATGGGACCCAAATTGATTCCACTGATGTAACTGAAGCAGATGAGTGGGAATATAGTTTTACAAATCTACCGAAATTCGAAGCTGGTGAAGAGATTACGTACACAGTTACGGAAAACACAGTAGAAGATTACACACAAACAATTAATGGATTTAATATTACCAATCAATACACACCAGGTGAAACAGCGGTAACTGTAACGAAACACTGGGATGATGCAAACAACCAAGATGGTATTCGCCCAGAAACCATAGAAGTGCAACTAACTGCTGACGGTGAACATCAAGGTGATCCGGTAGAGCTTACAGAGGAAAATAACTGGACACACACTTGGACGGAACTGGATGAAAAAGCTGCAGGAGAAGCCATTATATACTCCGTAGTTGAACTGACAGATCTACCGGAATATGAAACAACTATAAATGATGAAAATCATGGCAATATCATCATTACAAACAGCTACACACCGGAAGAAATAGAAATCTCTGGTACAAAGACATGGGATGATGCTGATAACCAGCACAACACTCGACCAGAATCCATTACAGTCAATGTTTTGGCGAATGGAGAAGTCGTTCAATCAATTGAAGTAACAGAAGCTGACGATTGGGCTTATACCTTCGCAAACTTGCCAAGATACGAAGCTGGAGAAGAGATAGTTTACTCTATCTCAGAGGATGAAGTTGAAGGTTACGAATCAACCGTAGAAGGTTATGACATTACCAACACGCTTATACCTGAAGAAGAGACAACAACACCAGGAACAACTGACAAACCAGCTGATTCCGGAAAAGAAGTTTCAACTACAGGTGATGAAGCAGGTACCGGAGATCGAATGCCCGATACAGCAACAAATATGTACAATATGATCCTGATTGGGGTGGCTTTATTAGCCATTGGAATAACGCTCACGCTGATCTATCGTAAGCGAAAAGCAATATAACAAACTTTAGAACTTTAGCAATAAGAATGAATGACAAAAGCTGCCATGTACACTTAAAGTACATGGCAGCTTCTTCTAGAACTTGTTCGACAAAATTCGAGCTTTTTCGGGGGGTGACAGGCACCCTCATTTCGGCACTTCAAATTTGACTGTAGTTCCTTTGCCGGGTTCGCTTTCAATCTTTAAACCTTTTCCATACAGCTTTTTTAATCGTTTATTTGTATTGGCGACACCAATTCCATTTTCATTTTTTGGCTGTTCATCAAGTATTTCCCTAATCTTCTCTTGTTCCATTCCTACTCCTTCATCCACAATCACGATTTCAAAATGAGAATACTGATCGGTAATCCGTATGGTAATTGTTCCTCCATTTAACTGTTTAAGCACCCCGTGTCTGACTGCATTTTCCACAAGGGGTTGAACCGTCAAAGGTGGAATATAAAACTCCAGACTTTCTTCCATTTCCCATTTCACTTGTAATCGATCCCCGAAACGTTCCTGTTCAATATACAAATAGGATTTGATCAAATCCAGCTCATTCTCAAGCGGTACATGGGACTCTGTATTATTTGCATCAAAGCTTTTTCTTAAATAATTTCCAAATTCATTCAGCAGCATAGTCATTCTGTCTGTGTCAATTTCACTGAGTGAAGCAATCGTATTTAATGTATTGAATAAGAAGTGCGGCTGGATTTGGGATTGCAGCCAGGCCGCTTCCAGTCTAAGCTGTTCCTGGATGGATTGTCTTAAATTCGTTAAAGCTCTAACCCGTACTTTTAATTCCAATGCATCCACCGGCTTGACGATATAATCATTGGCACCTGCATGGAAGCCGGTATAAATATCCTCAAGCTGATTACGTGCCGTAAGCAGCAAAACAGGTAATTCAGAAATTGTGAATTGATTGCGGATTATGCTCGTTAACTCATAACCTGACATGTATGGCATCATTACATCAGAAATAATCAAATCCAACCTTCCATCATTAACCAAATCTAATGCCTGCTCACCACTTGAGGCAGTAATGACTTCATATCCTGAAGCCAGCATCGTTTCTAGCACTCTTAAATTTACAGGGTCATCATCCACAATTAATATTTTTGCTTTGCTTCCTCTCATTCCAAAGTGGTTATTAGAATGTTCAGCCTCATCTACTACATTGACTTCCTGTACGGAATCAATGGTAGCAGCGGCCTCTGACTTCCTTTCTGCCTCATGTGCAGAGCTTCCAATCAACGGGAGTGTAAAAGAAAATGTAGATCCCTTACCACTCATTGAATCCACAATAATCTCCCCGCCATGTAATTCAACCAATTGCTTACATATGCTCAGACCTAAACCTAGCCCGCCGCCTATGGAAGTTATACTTGAATCCTCCTGCTCATAAGGCTGAAAGATTTTGTTGAGCACTTCCTTACTCATGCCAACTCCGGTATCCTGCACATACACCTTAGCCATTTTATTGTTATGATCCGCAGATATTGTTATAGTTCCGCTATTCGTATATTTAACCGCATTATGAAGCAGATTGAACAGGATTTGAATGAGCCGGTTTTCATCTGCATGTACATTTGGAAAAGCATGCGGAATATTAAGGTTAAACTGAAGTTCTTTTCCATCCGCCATAAAGCGAACCATATCCAAAACACCATGGCTCACTGTTCGGAGATCTATATTGTCCTTTTTCAGCTTTATACGATGTTCCTGCAGGCGAGTGACATCAAGCAGATCATTCAGTGTAAATGTCATTCGCTGACCTACATTTATCAAAAGCTTCAGGTTATCCCTATTTTTCTCCGACAATTTTTCTTCTTTATCATCTAAAATGGTTTGCGCAATATTAATAACCCCGTGTAATGGATTTCGCAATTCATGGGATGTGTTTGCCAAAAATTCATCCTTCGACTTATCCGCTTCCTGTAGTTCTTTTGTTTGCTGTTCATTTATTTGCGCCATACGTATATGGCGATTGAAAAGAAGCAGGGCGATCATAATAATGGAAATGAGAAAATCAAACGGGTAATATGGAATGTCCACGAATCCCAATATGATTAAAGCACCCCAAATTACATTAGAAGTATAACTTGTAACGAATAACAATATGAAAATGGCATCCGGGTCATTATTTCGAACTGCCTTTATCGTTTCCATAAATAAAAACGTTATAGCCAATATATATAGTATGATAACAAGCACTGCTAAATAGGCCAGATAATGAAAAGGCAATATTAAGCCAATGACTACTGAAAAAATGGCTAAGTATAATATCAGAGCATAAAACCTGGTTTTTACCCGAAATAAATACTTAACAAAAGTGGCTAAAGCCAGCAGCGTACTAATAAATAAAAATAGCAATAATTTATAGTACCAGATTAAATCGATTGGCAGCTGTAATGCACCGTCGTCATCTATTAAAATAGTAACCCCATGCGCTAACAGCATAAATCCAAAGAATAAAATTTCTTTTTGATATCTTCCCTTTCCGAGAAAATATACTATAAAGGCGTACATACTATGTAATAAATAAATAACAGCAACAACGATTTGCAATGTAATGGATCTGTTATTTTCTGTTGAAATTGCATTTGCTGTACCTATTTGAACAGATTCATTAATACCTCCCCAAAAAGGTATTTCAAAATTGGAGACATGTACCGTTAATGCCAATTCATTCGTTTCAGTGTGGAAAAACGTAGAAAAAGGAAAACGTGCACCTTCTGATTGTTCAGCTATTGTTGCAGGAGCCCCGGATTCAACCATCAAATTTCCATCTATAAATACGGCTCCGGCTGACCTCACACTAGTCATCCGGAGACCATAAAGTTGTTGCTCTTCATTAGGAAGATGCATGTTGAGCCGATATGTCCCGTAACCGTAGGCAGATTCATTTTCTTGATAACTGTTCCAATCATCGGGAACAGAAATTAAAATTTTTTCTTCGTTGCTGACATCTTCGTATGGTTCTATAAATTGGTTGGGGATAAACTCCCATTCACCATCAAGCGTTATCACCTGATTGTCACTAAACTCCCAATCTGTTAAATCAATTACACCTTGCTCGGCTTGAGGGTGGTCAGGCGTTTGATGATAAATCATCCAGCTAAATCGAAAGCTGGTTAATATAAGGAAGAAGAAAGTAATGATGAGGAAAATCTTTCTTCTGGTTATCTGTCGATCGGTGTTCATGGACATGTTCATTCCTTTAGAGACGACGTTGCTATCAGCTTAATTATGCCCTAACACCTTTACAGTTACAAGGGAACCCTTAATAAAAGTTTTACTAAACCCATTCATCCCTAAACTCGACAAAAACCGGGAAGTGACAGGCACTGCAATAGCGAACATTCCGAACATTTAGAATTGGGGGGTCAGACCCCATGATCGGGATGACAGGATTTGAACCTGCGGCCCCTAGCACCCCATGCTAGTGCTCTACCAAGCTGAGCTACATCCCGGAAAATAAAAGTTAATAATAGTATACCAACTTTTGGGGTGCCTAGTATAGTAAATAGTTCATAAATGAAGAAAGACCATCATTTTCAATGTAAAATAGAAGTACCTATCACAGAACTTCCAATTACTAATCACTCAAAGGAGATGAAAATGATGGTCCATACATTATTGAACCATATTCAAGGTAAGAATGGAAGTCGATGGGCAGAATTTATTCGAAAAACAGGAGGAGAAAAGATATTAATCGTAGCGGTGGATGCAGCGAAGTATACGCATAAGGCCACAATCTGTACATTTTATGGAGATATTCTGGTAAAACCATTTGAGTTTGATGCATCCGGGACTGGATTTGAGAAGGTAAGGAATTTGGTTGAGAGTGAAAAGAAAAAACATAAAATGAAAGAGGTTGTTATTGGCATTGAAACAACGGGGCATTATTATGAGGATCTGGTGAGGCGCAGTTATAAAGAGGGTTATATGGTTCGGGTTATAAATGCAGCGACCACAGCACAAGTACGGGAGATGCTTTTAAATTCATCCAAGACAGACAACCTGGATTTAATGGCGATTGTACAAGCGATAATATACGGTCATGGCACAACGCATGAATTAAGCTCGGATACGATGAATAACCTGCAAAAGCTAACTCGTGCAAGACGTGAGTTAGTGGCAGAGCGTTCATCTGTACAAAATCAAATACGTGTCCATTTAGACCATATATTCCGCGAATTTCAAGGGAAAAGTGTATGGGAAAACGGCAAGCGAGAACAGAAAAAGCCCTTTTCCGATTTATTTGGGAAGTCGTCGGTTTACATCATGAGAAATTGCCCACATCCAAGCGATATCGTGGAACTTGGAGTGAAAGGCTTACGTGCTCTTTCGGTACGTGAAAATCTAAAACTGCGAGATGATACGATTCAATGCTTGCTTGATTTTGCCAATCAATCCATTTCACAGCCAAAGGAATGTGTCCAGGCGGATCAATTCCTGCTTAATCAGCGTCTGGATCAACTGGAATTATTAAATAAACAGATTAAAAAGCTGGAAAGAGAGATTGAGGATTTATTTGTACAGACAGAGGGGGCGGTCCTTCTTAGCGTGCCGGGTATTGGAGTCGTTACTGGAGCTGAATTATACGCGGAAATGGAGGATATTTCTGATTTCGATCATGCGGGACAATTAATAAAAATGGCAGGGACAAACCCAGTCGTGAAGCAGTCAGGGGATAGGAGACCTTCTTACTACGCTGTTTCCAAACAGGGGAGGAAGCCTTTCCGAAATGTTGTTTATCAGGCCGGCCGGTCTTTAGCCAGTAATAACCCGGAAATGAAACAGAAATATAAAGAGCTCATTGAACGCGGAAAAGTCGCTCCACAGGCTTACATTGCTTTGGGAAACCGGATGATTCGATTAGCCTTTTCCATGATTAAGCATCAGACGTTATACCGTACAAATCATAAAGATTATACTTTACTCAATCAAATAAGCAAAAAGCTGCACAGCGCTAATACAAAGCTGTTTTTCGAAAAATTTGCCGCAACGATAGACTATCAGTCTGCCTAACTGGAAATTAAGTAATTATAGACAGTGAGCCAGTTATGACAAAAGTGATCCATTCACTGGAAAATAGCACTATCTTAACCACAGCTTTAGCTGCTTGCCCTTGACCGCCGTGCCACTTCTTAGTGATCGCTGGAAGGGGGCGGGGCCCCGCCAGCGGAACTTAGAAGTGAATGTCCGTGGTACGCTGCTGATGCGGATGGAGCCCTAAAGGCTGTTTTTCTACCATCCGCCATCAAAACCACTACCACGGACACAAACAAGGTCAAGGATGGTGGGATACATGGCATGAATGATATTATTTGATGTTTTTATTCACTAAGTAGAACACGAAGCATGAACTGATTAAAGCCATTTGTTTTTATAAGCTATAGGAAGTGAAAATGGAGCTCCTCTAGGACGTTAGATTACATTGAACAACGTGCCTGAGGCTCCAGACCTCGTGTGACAGCGTTATGGATCTTGTCCTGCAAGTACGAATAATACGTGAAAATCTAAGTTTATATCACTAGGTTGTATCCTCTGCAGGATAAAAAAGCAAGATCCCTTTTACGTTCTAGAGGGGCTCTATTATAAAGTTCTGTGATGGATGAGTCTTTTCAGAAAACAAAGAAAATGAAGGGCTTTAGTTAAACTTACCCTTTTTTCGGTAAAATTACCTATTGACTTATTTACCATTATACGCTGTCACTCCCCGAAATTGCTCGAATATTGTCGAAACATATAGTGTTGTTACTTAAAAGCGATTGGATAGAAAAAATTACCTGGAAAAAAATAGTTCCGATCATCATAAAGCGATTACCGGAACTATTTTAGAGATCATTTTGATACTTTGTTATGCCGTGCAAAAACAGATTTCAGTTTAATTACATTTTGCTTGCTTTCAAGGTGGCCCATTCTGCACGCTGTTTTAAAAATCGGGTAAAATATTCTGCACTCAACACCATTAGGAACATGACGATTGTTATACTCAGCATCTCATCGTAAGCAATCATACGTGAAGCCCGGACGAGTTCCCATCCAATCCCGCCTGCACCAACAACACCGAGCACAGCAGAATAGCGGAGGTTGATATCGAACCGAAAAACAGACCATGAAATAAAAATACTCATGATGGATGGGAGGACACCTTGCATAATGACTTGGAACCGACTGCCTCCCGTAGATTTAATTGCTTCAATCACCCCCGAATCGATTTCCTCCATCGATTCAGCATATACTTTTACCAGCATTCCGATACTATTTACAGCCAATGCAAGAATTCCCGGTGTAGGGCCAAGTCCAACAGCAATAATAAACAGAAGTGCCCAAATTAATGCAGGAACGGCTCTTACAAACGCAGCAAAGGCTTTCACTGCATAACTGATTGATATGTGTGGCGTCAGATTTTTGGCTGCGAAAAAAGCGAGAATGATGGAAAATATAATTCCCCAGAAAGTTCCCAATACAGCTATTTGTAATGACTCAACAGCAGCACCCCATACATTAATGGGATCATCCAGCACAGGCGGAAACATGTTGTTCAGCAGGTTTTGTGTTCTTGCAAAGCTGTTCAACAGTTTTTCCGGGACGATTTCCAATTGAAGCAGGCTGATCAAAAAGAAGACAACGGCCAACCCGCCGAAAATCCATTTATTAAGTTTATTTTTATGTTGCCGCATGTCATTCATAAGATCTTCTCCCGTATGAAAGCTGTTGTAAATTCAACAAGCAGAATGAGTATAAAAATCATTAAAATCCCAACTGTTGCTTCCTGATATTGAAACAAACTAATGCTTCCTTCCAGCGCATAACCAATGCCACCTGCACCTACGACTCCCAAAACTGCTGCCTCTCTTATATTTAAATCCATTTTATATAATGACCACGAGACAAAGCCTGGTTTAAATTGGGGCCAAACACCTTGACCAATAGTTTGAAACCAACTTGCACCGGTTGACCTAACAGCTTCCACCTGTTGGTAATCGATTTCTTCCAGCAAATCAGCAAACGCTCTGCCAAGTATCCCGATACCCGATAAACCTAAAGCTATCGTACCTGCCAATGGTCCTAACCCTATCGCAGCAACGAGAAGGATCCCCCATACCATCGCTGGAATGGAGCGTAAAAATGTGATAAATGACCTGCTTGTTATGGCAATTGCAGGATGAATGGTCGTAGTTCGTGCAGCCATAAAACCAAAAAACAGGGAAAAAACAACAGAAAAAATCAACCCGACATAACT
The DNA here is from genome assembly GCF_055379185.1 of Virgibacillus kimchii. NCBI lineage: Bacteria > Bacillati > Bacillota > Bacilli > Caryophanales > Bacillaceae > Virgibacillus > Virgibacillus kimchii. The sequence continues at coordinate 297,536 of NZ_AP043951.1, forward strand.
CATATATAACGTATCCAATGCAGGACCAATAAATGATCCAATCGTAGTGAAATCAGGGGGGAGCATATCCTGAAATATAAAAACGGATATATTCGCAGCACCCGAAATGAGATCCATCATATTAAAATTTGTGCCAATCCAGGACCATACCACTAAAACAGCGATAATGGCCCATATGATAAAGTGGTTTTGGCTTAATTTCCTGTTTCTGTGGTTAAATTTTCTATATTGTACTTCGTAAGGGTTAAGCGTATTGCTCTCCGCTCTGTAAGCGGAAGTGTTCATATTTTTGCCCCTCCTGAGAATAAATGTGTTCAATCATTGCTTTGGAAAGTTCTGCTGGTTGACCGTCAAATAACACTTCTCCAGCTTTTATTCCGACAATGCGATCTGCAAATTGCTTAGCAAAATCCACCTGATGTAAATTTACAATAGTAGTGATGCCGTCCTCTTCACTGATTTTTTTCAAATACTTTATCACTTTTTCGGATGAAGCAGGGTCAAGGCTGGCTATAGGCTCGTCTGCCAGGATAAGGGAAGGTTTTTGGGCAATGGCTCTGGCGATTCCTACACGCTGCTGTTGGCCTCCGCTCAGTTCATCCGCTCATTTAAATGCGTGTTCTCTCATGCCAACCCTTTCCAAAATGCGAAAGGCTTCCAATACATCTGTTTTGGAAAACCTTCCAAATCCTCCCTTTAAAGTTGACATATACCCCAGTCTTCCATGAAGTACGTTATGAACAGTGCTGGAGCGATTTATAAGATTGAACCCTTGAAAAATCATCCCAATTTGACGGCGCATTAATCTTAAATTTTTGCCTTTGGCCTTTGTGATATTTACATCCTGAAATATGACATCACCGGAAGTTGGAGGATTCAAAATGTTAATGGATCGCAGGAATGTACTCTTTCCAGCACCGCTCGGACCAATAATGGAAACCAATTCACCTTTTTTAAATGAAAGTGATATATTCTTTAGTGCTTCTGTTCCATCTGGGTACACTTTGGATAAATCCCTTGTTTCCAGAAATACTTTTGTCATACTGTATTCTCCTCTGTTGTTAATTTAACAATTCTTCCGGGCTCATCTCTAAATTTTCCGCCGTTTGACGCACAACGTCATAAGCCTCATCCTCAATAGGGTAGAAACCGCTGATTCCTCTTTCTTCAAAAAACTGTTCATCCTCATAGGAAAAGTAGAATTCCCTGATTGCTTCTTTTAAGTCTTCCGGAAGCTCCGCACGATAAGCATCAGGCCCCCGGGGAATATCATCAGAGGCAGAAATGATTTTAAAGTCATTCTCATCAACCTGACCCTGGGCAAGCATTGCATCCATTACGTCTGTAGCTATTGCAGCCCCATCCACATCTTCGTTGACAACTGACAGAATAGATGCATCATGGCTTCCCGAAAAGCTTACATTGCCAAAGAAGGAGTCTACTTCTTCATTAGTAATCCCTATTTCATCAATAATGGCTGACCGGGGAAAAATGTGGCCGGAAGTGGACGCAGGATCGACAAACAGAAAATCTTTATCTTCCAGGTCAGCAAGTTCTTCTGCTTCCGAACTGGCAGGTACTATAAAGGCACTTTGATATGTAATATCATCTTCGCTTTCTGCACCAATGGAAAATACTTCAGCACCGCTGCGCTCATTCGCCAAAATATATGCAAAAGGTCCAAAGAATGCTATGTCTACATGTTCATTGTTCAATCCTTCAATAATTGCGTTATAATTTGTTCCCATAAACACATCTACATCAATTCCCAATTCTGCACTTAGCTCCTCTCCAAAACGCTCAACTCTCGGCGATACAGAAGTCTGATCTTCAGAAGGTACAACACCCATGACGATCTCTTCAGGCCAATCAGCAGCATTTTCCTCCGTTTCTTCGGTTGAAGTTTCACTTTCATTTTCCGTATCTTCGTTATCTGCAGCTTGATCTGCTTCACTGACTTCCGACCCGCACGCTGCCATGACTATAATAATAGATAACAAACATAAAAAAAGAACCAGTCGATTTGGTTTAAATTTGTTCATGAAAACCCTCCTGTAGACAATTTATTTTTACTACACCCACATTGTACAAACCTATTGTTTAACCAACGTTAACCCACAGTAAATAAATATTAAATTTAAGTAAATTAGAATTTACAGAATAGTGGGGTCAGACCCCCACCGCTTTAAAGTGGTAAAGTGCTGTGTTGTTTTTTGTTCATCTTTTGTTCATGTTTTTTTGTTATTTTACATGTATTCCCTCTAATGGCTATATCAATTATTTTTTTGAAGATGCGGGGATGATATATTAAATAAAGAATATGTTAGAAAGAGTGAATAGATATGGCAGCAATTCTGATTGTTGATGATGATGTTAACGTGTGCAATCTTGTTGGGGATTATCTTGAAGGGGAAGGGTACAAAGTCCGAAAGTCTCTGAATGGGGAGCGGGCGCTGGAACTGTTGAATGATAAATACTTTGATCTTGCCGTGGTGGACGTCATGATGCCTGGAATGGATGGTTATACGCTGACCTCCATTATCCGTGAACAATATGACATTCCGATTCTTCTACTAACTGCCAAAAACAGACTGGAAGATAAAGAAAAAGGTTTTTTATCGGGTACAGATGATTATCTGAGTAAACCATTTGAACCCAGGGAGTTATTTTTTCGTATTAGAGCATTATTGAGAAGATACAACAGACAATCAATAGAGGAGCTTAACATTGGAGATCTCAAAATAAACAAGAATAGTTACGAAGTGCATATTCACAATAAAACGTTCATGCTGCCTTTAAAAGAATTTGAACTGTTGTATTTTTTGGCAAACCATGAAAAGCAGGTGTTTTCCAGAGGGCATATCATTGAGAAAGTTTGGGGCATGGAATTTGAGGGAGACGACAGGACGGTGGATGTTCATATTATGCGATTACGTCAAAGGCTGGATAGTGCCTCCAGTTCCGTGAAGATAAACACAGTGCGGGGAATTGGATATTCCCTGGAGGCGGCAACATGATCAAATCTTTATATGGCAAGCTGGTGTTAACTACTATAGGGATCATAATCGTTAGCGGACTCATTGCATTTTTCATATCAAACACCTACTATCATCAAGTAATTAAACCTGAAAACGATGAAAAAAACATGCATATTGCATTGGAAATCGCCAATTATATTTCATCTCAGCAAGAGCTTACTTTAGAAACATATCTATCCAATATTGGGTCGATTGGCTACCAGTTATATATTGTTGACGACCAGGGTGAAGGCCAATTTTTTGGCAGCGAGTTCCGGGAAAGTGAGATTTCCGATGAAACGGTTTCTTCCGTTCTGAATAATGAAATTTATCACGGTATGAAGAATTTCCCGAGGGAAACGTTTGTTACAGGATTCTTTGCCAATGAATTGAGTAATACCATAGGTGTTCCGTTAAATTATGATGATAACAGGTATGCAATGTTTCTCAGGCCCGACATCAAGTTGCTGTTTAACGAATTGCGAGTATTATTTGCCTTGTTACTGGGACTGTCCATCTTCATTAGTATATTGCTTGTCATTTTTATTACCAAATTCCTGGTAAAACCTATTACAACGCTCACAAACGGAACAAGATCAATTGCAGATGGCAACCTGGAAGTAAACCTGGACATTGATAGAAACGATGAACTCGGTGAACTGGCTGCGAGTTTTAACAAGATGACTGATAAGCTGCAGCAGGTGGAAAAAATAAGAAAAGATTTTATGAACAATGTCTCTCATGATATTCAATCACCACTTTCAAATATAAAGGGATATACGGATCTTTTGGAAAATAATATTAGTCATCATGCAGACCGGGACCAACGTACCAACCTGAAATATCTGTCTATTATTAAAGAAGAAACAGAGCGGCTTTCCCATTTGACAAATCAACTCCTCTTGCTTTCATCTTTAAAGAATAAGAATGATATTATAAATAAAGAGGCGTTTAATCTTTCCGGACAGCTAAAGAAAATCATACGCAATAAACAATGGAAGCTGGATGAAAATGAAATTATGATTTCCTATTCCATACCTGATGTTTGCTATACTGGAGATGAGGGCTTACTGAATGAAGTATGGGATAATCTCTTAAGCAATGCTATTAAGTATAATCAAATCGGCGGAAGCATTGACGTTTCCATTATAGATACTGATTCATATGTCCAAGTTACCTTTTCAGATACCGGCATCGGCATCTCGTCACTGCAAAAGGAGCGTATATTTGAACGCTTTTACCGAGCGGATTCTTCGAGAAATCAGTCGGTGGAAGGGTCAGGATTGGGGTTAACCATTGTGCGGATGATTGTGGAACTGCACCATGGCAGAATTGAGATTGAAAGTGAACCTACAGAAGGTACAAGGGTGAATGTTTACTTGCCAAAGTAAGAAAACTATACTACATCCAGTCTTGACAGTGGCCGGCTATTAGAGTTGGAAAAGTCTTTTTGGCGGGACGTGAAACCACTGTACCGTAGTCTCAATCCGCAAATAACAGATATTTGTATCTCAACTCCTTACTTTGCTTTATATAAAACCAGTTCATTTTTACTGTGAAATGAACTGGTTTTATTAGTGTCCTTAGTTTTCTCGCTTACTAAAAGGCAGCCAGAAGCTCCATTTTCCACAAAGCAATATGATGGCCGGCAACAAAAATGGTCTGACAATAAAGGTATCAACAAGAATTCCCAGTGCCATCGCAATGCCAAAGAGACGAAGTTCCATCACCGGCTGGGTGATCAATATGGCAAATGTGCCTGCGAGAATAATACCCGCAGCTGAAATGACGCCACCCGTCTTTTCTATTCCAATACTTACTGCTGATTCAAGGGAATGGTTTTTCTTTTCCTGTTTTATACGGGAAATCAGCATGATGGAATAATCCACGCCTAAAGCAATCATAAAGACAAACGTATACAGCGGAATACGGTAGCTAATATCTCCTCCGTTAAAGACATCTGTAAATAAGCAGCGCACAAGACCAAGCGAGGCAGCATAAGAAATGAGGAGGGTCCCCATCATGAACAGCGGTGCAATAACGGATCGGGTCAGAAACCCAAGAATAATCGTAATCCCAATCGTCATTAATATCATGACATTCGCTGTATCCGTTTCATTTTGGCCCCGAATATCTGCATGCTTTGCTGCTTCTCCTGCTATATAGATATTAGCGTCTCCAGGCCAATAATCTTCAATCTCTTCCCTTAATCGATCTGTTTCATCCAAGGACTCGGATGAATAAGGGTTTTGTTTTAATAGAACTCGAACATTGGCAATAGTCTCATCTTCATTCATATCGAACAGAAAGGCTTCATCAACCTGCTCCCGTTCACTAAGGCTTCCTTCAAATGCCGAAATATATTCCTCTTCCAGTGGTGTATCTGATTCAATTAAAACGGTATTTGGTGCCAGCTCTCCGGGGGAAAAGGCATCAGACAACACATCGTAACCTTCTTTGGAGGTCAAATCATCCGGAAAAGAATCCAATAGGTCATAATTATAGGTCATGTTAAAAAAGCTTATAATACCGAGACTGAATAAAAGCAAGACACCTGTAATGATACGTCTCGGGTGTGTATTTACGGTTTTAGCTATTTTTGGCCAAATTGGTAATGGCTTCGTACTTGTATTTTGTTTTAACGGCCAAAACGCAGCTCTTCCAGTAACAACAATCAATGCAGGCAGCAATGTTAAACCGGCAGGCACCATCACCGCCACAGCAATTGCAAATACGATGGCAAAGTTATGGTATGGTGCATACACCGCAGCCAGAAGGGTCAGTACACCTATAATGATTGTGCCTCCACTAAATACAATAGGTTCAAATACTCCCCGAACAGCATGAATCATAGCAGGAATAATTTCCTTGGTTGTCTGCAGTTCCTCCCGGTAACGAGCAACAATTAATAATGCGTAATCAGTCAGTACGGCAAAAAGCAAAACCATCATGATTGACAAAGCTTGATTCTCGACAACAAACCAGCCTTTTTCCCCGCCCAATCCGATTAAGCGATCCGCAATCTGATAAGTGATGGCTGCCACCAAAAGAGGAATTACTGCCAAAACCGGGGAACGATAGATAACGATCAGCAGAATGAAAATTAATCCAATCGTTGAAAAAAGCAGTACAAGATCAGCTTGTGAAAATAACGAAATGGTATCCGACAAAATTCCTGCAGGGCCCGTAAAAAAAACGCTAATTTCAGTGGGGAGCCCGCTTTTTGCTATGGATTCCTGTAAATTTTCCACTACTTCATTTATTTCTCCGTTCTCCAGTTCTGTTTTTAACATCATCGGGATAAAAAAAACAGCTGCATCTTCTGATTGAAACTCTCCTCTATGTTCTTCGGGGATCTGCGAAAGCGGTAAGATCTCCTTTATCTCATGCTCAAATTCTTCTGCTGAAGATTCTACTATTTTTGCATAGTCTGTGACCATTTCAGCTTTTAATTTTTTTTCTGATTCCACTACTGCAAGAAGCGGAATACCATTTTCGTCCGGGAAAGCCTGTTTTACCTTCTGTTCCGCCTCGATAGATGGGGCTGATTCCGGCAAGCCTGAATCGGGAGGTGTGGTTACAACTTCACTGGCAGGCGGGCCTATAAATGAGGCAGCACCTGCCGCCAACAGCCATAAAATAATGATTCCCCATACGAGGCTTTTATGCTTCATTATTTTCATCCACCATAAAGAAAGTAGTCGCAAAAAATAACACAAAGCTGATAAGCAGAATACTTCCACCAATAATATATGTTAAGAGATTTACAATACCCGGTAATGGAAGTGGGTCCATGAACTCCAGCCACATGCCGACCGTTAAACCGACGGAACCAATAATTGCTGTATATATATGGGCCGAAACAAGACGAGGCGCTCTGATTTTGACCATACGGTAATAGATTCCCCATGCAAGCAGTGTAAGAAACCCTGCAACGAGAATATGTGCGTGAATAGGCCGGAATTGCAGGGACCCGGCACCAGCCATATGTGCTCCCAGGCCTGCTCCAATGATGCCAAAAATGGCTGCAACTCTAATTAATGAATTACTCTGTTTTAATTGTTTGTTCATCATGTTATCCTCCTGTAAAAATTATGTTCAGGTAAAAGATAGAACATGTTCATGAACAGAGAATGAACAAAGTGTTGCAGGTTTGATAACCTTGTGTTTTTAGGTTGCTGATGTCGTTCTTATGGTGCTGAAGTAAGAATCTGGACATGAATCAGATTTTTGAAAAGAAGGAAGGATAACATAGAAAGAGCCATAATTTCTTAAAGTAATTTCATTTTTGGAAGATGGGATAACCTTATAATATGTTTTTCTGTAATATTTGACTCAAAGGTTTGAAAAAGATTCGACAAAATTTGGGTTATTTCGGGGAGTGACAAATGCTTTTCGATGGGACGAGCATTTTAGCGCAGTCCCAGGCCACCAACAAATCGCTTAGTCAAAACCAGGGAGAGAATGAGGACAAATTCCAATATATTCATCAATGGGGAGTACTTGAGCCATATGCCTAAAATACTTCCCAATACCATCAGCAATATACCGATAAAAAGCCAATAATAGTGAAACTTCACGATGAAAATCACGCTCACAATACCGAGAACCAGGGTGATAGCTATGACCATAAAAGGGCCGGCTGCCTGTCCAGCACTATCGTATGTCAATACGCCATTTTCCCAGTTTGGCTCCAGTTCAAGCCCCCTTACTGAAGTAATCAGTTCATACAAAATTAATCCGACGGTGATAAGGGATGCAAGAACTTTCCAGTAGGCTTTTTTTGCCCATGATAAATCAGACTTGAAACAAATACTCCAGGCAAAAAGGATGAGGGTAGGGGTGAATAGCGCATGTAACCAAAATCGGACATAACTTAAACTTTCCAGCGTATTTCCTTCACCAATATATCTGCCAAGTGCAATGATGAAGTTATCATAAATCAGTCCAATAATAACGAGCAGCAGAACGTTGGTCAGACTAAATAACCCATGTGTCCGGGAAAGGAAGAGAACCCAAATGAACAGACATATATAACCAATCCCCAGTGCAAAGAAAATAAACGTCTCCATTACATACCACACTCCTTTTTCCATGTTACTTCATTACGGATTACTCCATTTGTTCTTCGAAGCTTAAGAGCAAAAGCCTATAAAGAATGTAAATTCCCAAGTACGCGCCTGCAATTAAGAAAAAAGGGTTTAAAAACACCCCATGGATGGCTGTCATGAAAACTGTATTATCTTTAATGACCTTATATACCGATAATGAAGCAATATTTCCAAATACAAGTGCGGCTATGATCGCTGCAAAATTATAAATGCTCCTTAATCGTAACCAATGTTTCTGAGTATAGAACATAATTAAAGGAAGAATAATACTCCCGGCTATCAGCAAAATTCTCACAATATCACCTGCAATAAGGTTAGTTTTCTTACATGATATAGAATGTACGCTGTGAAAATTCTTATACAGTGGACCTAACGCAGATTGTTACTCTTTGTTTATCATAGTTGCCAGAGGACGTTCAATTTCTTACTGAATATAGTTAGGTGGCAAACCTTCCAAATTATTTACAAAATTGCACTCAAAACTTTATTTTGACAATGGTTTTGATCAATAAACTTTAATTAGTTGAAGTAACACTAAAGTGAAACAGCAAAAAAATCCGACTTTCAACATAAAAATGAGTTGAAAATTAATTTATGGACATAATAAATTTAAGTCAACATCAAATGGAGAAATGCTGGAATTTTTCCGTTTTTTGTGTTTGGAGATTGACTTGGAAATTACTTAACAAGGAGGGTTAAAGATGGCTAACAATAATAACAACCGGAACAACAACAACAGAAATCGTAACAATGACAACAATCGCAACCAGGCGGATAATGTTGAATTTGCAAATGAGTTTCTGGATGACAACAATTTTGACAATGACAACAACCGCAACAACAATCGCAATAACAACCGGAATAACAACCGCAACAACAATCGAAACAATAACCGTAACAACTAATTTATTTTGAATGGTGCCTGTCACTCCCCGGATTTTGTCGAAATTTGTTGGGGTGACAGGCATCTTGTGATTTAAATGGTAACATGTAATGGGTTGGTGCTTTCCCATTCACTTCCGACTTGTAATAACTGTTTTTCGGAGAGATGATTTCCTATGAATTGCATGCCGACAGGGAGTCCGTTTGAACATAATCCGATTGGGACGGATAAACTTGGTACTCCCATTAAATTGATTGGTACAGTAAATGGCATGCAACGTTTTACCACCTCCAAGTTCTGTTCCACCCAATTTTCCGCGTAAGCAGGAGTGACAATGGGGATGGTCGGTCCGAGCATAATATCCACTTCCTGAAACGCATTGTCAAATGCTTCCACCATCTTTCTTCTTGCCTGCTGTGCTTTAATGTACTTTGGTGAATCAGTTAAAGCTCCGGATAAGAAAAATGTTCGTATATCCGCAGAATAATCCTCTGGCATTGTTTGCAGCCATTTATAGTGGACATTGGCTGCCTCACCGGTAACAATTGTATAACCGGAAAATGTGGACATGGATAAATCCGGAATCTCTATTACTTTCACTTCTGCCCCTAATTTCTTTAACGTTTCTATCGCGTGCTGAAAAAGAATTTCCACATCCCTGTCCAATCCTTCCATATAGTGAGCAGGAATTCCAATTTTCACCTTCTTTATTCCTTTATTTAAATCTTCCATGTAATCCGGTACAGATGTCTTCAGACTGGCAGGATCTTTCGGGTCATAACCTGCCATGTATTGAAGCATAAGAGCTAAGTCCGCCACTGATCTTGCCATGGGGCCTACTGTATCCAGGGAAGGCGATGTTGGAAAAACCCCATCTGTACTGATCAGTCCATAAGTTACTTTTAAACCATACGTACCAGTCATGGCTGCCGGTAATCGAATGGAACCAAATGTATCTGTTCCGGTAGCCAATGTGGCAAGCCCTGCTGCTAAAGCGGCACTGCTTCCCCCACTTGACCCTCCAGGCATATAATGGATATTCCATGGGTTCTTTTGCGTGCCAAAATAGGGATTCGTGCCAGTAGATCCTGCTGCCAGTTCATGCATGTTCAGTTTTCCAAGCATAATCCCTCCGGCGTCCAGCAATTTTTGAGCGGAAGTGGCAGTTTGCTGAGGAATAAAATCTGCAAAAAGCTTTGAGCCAACAGTAGTGCGTATTCCCTCTGTATATTTATTATCTTTAATACCTATGGGGATACCATGCAGTGGTCCTTTATATAAACCTCGCATAATATCACGTTCCGCTTTTCTTGCATGTTGGAGGGCAAGTTCAGGGAGGGGAGTAATATAAGATTTAATCGTTGGATCTATGTGATGGATGCGGTTTAATATTTGCTCTGTCAATTCGACGGGAGAGAGCTGCCTTGACTTAATTAAGGGGGCGAGCTCTGCAGCTGTTAAAAAGGGTGGTTCGGTCATACCATCAGCTCCTTGTCTACAATGGTGATCGGTCTTTCCATATTTAAACCGGGAAATGAATCGAGTGCTGTTTCGGTCTGATTCATCTCACAAATCAGTTGATAAATAAAGGGGATATCAGACTCGTAAACAGGGAGCATGCGGTAATATAAGCTTTGTTTGATATAGTTGTCGTAATTCAATTGAAGTACCTCCTTATAGGCGTATGTTACTACCATATGAATCAGTTAATGAAAAGTGCAGCTGATTTTTGTGGGGGCATGGGACAGTGCAAAAATGCTCGTTCCATTGACAAGAGTTGGTGACTATGGTGGAGAAGCTCCCCGTTTTACCGAAAAGAATTGTCACTCCCCGGATTTTTTCGTGAATCAGGAATGCAGGTAATTGCATAAATATGAATATAGTTGGATTTTTAGTAATTGCATTCCACTGCTGTATTTCCTGAAATATGAAATATATTGCCGCTGGCTGGTAACTTTTTGAGCAAAGATTGCATAAATAATTGAAACTAAATATATGCACATAAATTGTATAAAGAGCAAATATATCTAATTCCCCTTAGTGCTATAAGAAAACTTAAATTAATAGATATATTGATATATTAGTCGGCAAAAACAAGGGGCTTTAGAAGTGTTTTCATATAAAATAGCCAAAAATGCCAAAAAAGAAGTTGTATATCTTGTATGGTATTGGTATAATTATACGAAATTTATATATTTTATATTAATCTGGGAGGAAAAGTCATGAAGAAAGTCTTATATTCTATATTTATCTTCGGTTTAATCACACTGGCTGCTTGTGGAGCAGAGGAAAACACAGATGGAGCATCAGGAGAAACAGAAGCGTCTGAAGCCGGTGGTGAAACATATACTGTCGGGGCAACGCAAATTGTCGAACACCCTTCGCTGGATGAAGCGTATAACGGGTTTCAGGCAGCATTGGAAGATGCCGGATTGGATGTCGATTACGATTTTCAAAGTGCCCAGGGAGATCAAAATAACGTCGGCCCGATTGCAGGTAACTTTGTAGCGGATAATGTGGATTTAATCTTTGCCAATTCCACACCAAGTGCACTGGGTGCATTACAGAATACAAATGAGATTCCGATCGTCTTTACTTCGGTAACGGATGCGGTAGAGGCCGGTCTTGTTGATTCCATGGATGAGGCCGGAGAAAATATTACCGGTGTGCTTGATCTGCATCCGGAATCGATCGAAAAGACAGTGGAATTTATTGATGCGTATTTTGAAGGAGCAAATGTTGGATTGGTATATAATGCAGGAGAACAAAACTCGGTTGTTCAAGTAGAAGCTGTACATCTAGCGGCAGAGGGAACAAGCTTAAGTATTTCCGAAAGTACTGTTTCCAACTCTTCAGAAGTACAGCAGGCGACGGAGTCCCTGGTAGGAACAGCAGATGTGTTTTTTATCGTAACGGATAACACGGTCGTTTCCGCGTTGGAAAGTGTTGTTGGTGTTGCTGAATCCCAAGGTATTCCACTACTAGTCGGGGAGCCTGATTCCCTTGGACGTGGCGGTTTTGCCACATTCGGGATAGATTACTATTCCATTGGTTATCGTTCAGGCGAAATGGCTGCTGAGATTTTGACGGGAGAAATGACGACGAAGGACTTCCCTGTGGAGTATCCAGAGGAAATCCAACTGTTTATAAATAGAGATGCTGCAGAAAGTCAAGACGTAGAATGGAACGACGAATGGGATGAATTGGCTGAATTTGTGGAACCGGAAGAATAGAAAGCCAATCACGATTTCCGTGGCAGATGCCAAGTATTTTTCATAAACATTCTTTGATTCGGGGCAGGCTGCAAAAGCTTGCCCTGTTTTGCAACTGGAGAAGATAGGAGGATCATATGCTTATTTCACTTTTTGGAGCATTTGAGTCAGGAATTATTTATGCCATTATGGCGTTAGGTGTTTATTTAACTTTCCGTATCCTGGCATTCCCGGATTTGACCGTGGATGGCAGTTTTGTAACCGGAGCGGCTGTAGCGGCCATTTCCATTATCAACGGCATATCTCCTGTCATAGCAACAATGATGGCCATTGCAGCAGGTTTTATCGCAGGTTGTTTAACCGGGGTTTTACACACAAAAGGGAAAATTAATGCATTATTGGCCGGGATACTTATGATGATTGCGTTATATTCTATTAATCTAAGAATCATGGGCCAGCCCACTCTGCCGCTATTAAGTGAAACTACGGTGTTTGACCAGCTGGGATCGTTTTGGGCGGCAACAGGTATTGATTCATTTATGAATGGAATATTAACATCCATGGGAATGGAAAGTGTCCCCCGCACTTGGGCAATCCTGTTCGTGATGATTGTGGTAACACTCATTATAAAATTGCTTACGGATTACTATTTAAAAACAGATATCGGGCTTGCATTGAGAGCAACAGGAGACAATCAGCGGATGATCCGCAGCCTTTCCGCAAACACGGATACATTGATCATTATTGGTGTTGGCATTTCCAACGCGCTTGTAGCGTTATCCGGTGCTCTGATCGCTCAACATGGCGGCTTTGCAGATGTGGGGATGGGAATCGGTTTGATCATTATTGGTCTTGCTTCCGTCATCATCGGGGAATCCCTGTTTGGCACAAAAACAATTGCAAGGGCAACATTAGCTATCATCGGCGGAGCCATTATTTATCGTATCGTTGTAACCATGGCACTTCGGGTTGATTTTTTGGAAACAGGCGATATGAAATTAATCACGGCTATTCTTGTTATTGCCGCGTTGGTTGCACCTAAGGTCATCCATTCCCGTAAAGAGAAAAAACGGCGCGCGAGAAAACAGGCGGAACTGGCCAATCTGAAGGTGAAGGAGTTATAGTATGCTGCAATTAAAAGATATTTCCATCACGTTTAACGAAGATACTCCCGATGAAAAGAAGGCATTGCAATCCATTGATCTGGAATTGGAAAAAGGGGATTTTGTTACTGTGATCGGCAGTAATGGGGCTGGGAAATCCACATTAATGAATGTCGTTTCCGGTTATTTAAAGCCGGATGTAGGGGATGTTTTCATTAATGGCAAACAAGTGGTTCATTTACCGGAATTTAAACGCTCTGCTTTTATCGGGCGTGTTTTTCAGGACCCGATGGCAGGAACAGCCCCTTCCATGACGATTGAAGAAAATTTTGCGATGGCTTATTCCCGCAATAAGAAAAGAAGGTTGCTGCCCGGTGTTACAGCAAAACGAAGAAAATTATTCAAAGAGCATTTATCCGCGTTAAATTTAGGTCTGGAAGATCGATTGAATGCAAAGGTTGGCTTGCTTTCCGGCGGGGAACGCCAGGCATTATCCTTATTGATGGCCACCTTTACCGAGCCTGACATATTGCTGTTGGATGAACATACGGCAGCCCTTGATCCGTCACGGGCAGAATTAATTACAAATCTCACCCATGATATTGTGAAAAAGTATGACTTAACCACGTTAATGGTAACCCATAATATGCAGCAGGCATTGGATCTTGGGAACAGGCTGATTATGATGGATAAAGGGGAAATTATCCTTGAAGTTTCAGGCAAAGAAAAGCAGGAGTTAACGATAGAAAAATTATTGCATCAATTTAAACGGGCACGGGGCGAACAATTTGAAGATGACCGCGCAGTGCTTGGTTAAAGGATGTAGGGGAGTAACCGGTAATAATAAAATAGAAAAAATAACAGAGCAGGGTGTTTATCCGATAAGGAGAGCCCTGTCTTTTTGTTTTCGTATATCTGATTATCTAATTGTATTCATTAATAATCTAAAGAAAGTCTTTTCGTCATCAGAATTGTTATAAAAAATTTGGCTTATATGGACATTTTATCATTAAAATCCATCTAAAAATTCAACATTACTCTAAAGAAGCCATTTTCAGAAACAATCTTAGTCCAGTAACCAAATGTATCCCAAAAATAGGCACATCGCATATGTATATATTGGGTTAAAAATGATGAGAAGTGGTGATTACATGGATAAATCAGAAAACAGGAAAAAGATTAATGGCGACAGTAAACATAAGCAGCTGGAAGTCTATCGGGTGAAAAATACCGGAAAGAAAATGACAACCAATCAGGGGCTGAAAATATCCAATGATAAAGATTCCGTGAAAGCCGGAATTCGCGGACCGACGATTATGAATGACTTTCATTTCTGGGAAAAAATGATGCATTTTGATCATGAACGCATCCCGGAAAGAGTTGTGCATGCAAGGGGTTATGCTGCCCATGGGGAATTTGAACTGTATCATTCGATGAAAAAATATACAAAAGCCGGATTCTTGCAGGAACCAGGTTCAAAAACACCTGTATTTGTTCGTTTTTCCACCGTTGTTGGAAATAGAGGATCGCTGGATACGCCCAGAGATGTTCGTGGTTTTGCAGCTAAATTTTACACAGAGGAAGGAAACTTTGATTTAGTTGGAAATAATATGCCGGTTTTTTTCATGCAGGATGCAGTAAAGTTTGTGGATTTGGTCCACGCCATTAAACCCGAACCGCATCATGAAATGCCGCAAGCCTCTGGCGCACATGATACTTTTTGGGATTGGGTGGCAAATAACCAGGAATCGGCCCACATGGTTATGTGGCTTATGTCAGATCGGGGTATACCAAGAAGCTGGCGCATGATGGAAGGCTTTGGAGTGAATACATTCCGGTTCGTCAACGAAGAAGGGAAAGCCTATTTTGTAAAGTTCCACTGGAAACCAGTACTTGGCGTTCATTCTTTAGTGTGGGATGAAGCGCAAAAGATTGGAGGAAAAGATCCAGACTATAATCGAAGAGATTTATGGGATTCAATTGAGGCGGGAGCTTATCCGGTTTTTGAGTTGGGCGTACAAATCATTGACGAGGCAGATGAATTTATGTTTGATTTTGATATTCTGGATGCGACGAAAATTTGGCCGGAGGAAATTGTCCCTGTTCAAGTCATTGGCAAAATGACGTTAAATCGAAATGTCGATAATGTTTTTGCCGAAACGGAACAGGCAGCCTTTCATCCGGGAAGCGTGGTTCCGGGGATCGATTTCACCAATGACCCACTCCTGCAAGGCAGGTTATTTTCCTATCTTGATACGCAATTAATCCGCCTTGGCGGGCCGAATTTCCATGATTTACCGATTAATCGTCCTGTTTGTCCATTCCATAATAACCAGCGGGACGGCTTCAGCAGGCACCGGATTGATATAGATCAGGTCAGCTATCATGAAAATTCACTGGCAAATAATACCCCGGCTACCTCTAGTCCGGAAGAAGGTGGATTTGAGCATTATCAGGAAAAAGTGGACGGAAAAATTATTCAGGAACGGAGCCCGTCTTTTAAGGATTTCTTTTCGCAGGCGAGATTATTTTGGAATAGTATGTCTTCAATTGAGAAACAACATATTATTGACGCCTTCAGCTATGAGGTTGGAAGCGTGGATAGTCGTTCCGTTCGACAGCAGGTCGTTGATATGTTTGTTCATGTGGATAAGGAGATGGCGACAGAAATAGCAGGCAATATAGGGGCAAACCCGCCAGCCGGCACGCATGTCCCTGTTTCTGAAAAGTCACCAGCGTTGAGTCAGGAACACACAACTCGGGTTCCTTTTTCATTAAAATCAGGTATCCTTATAGGCCATGGTTTTCATGGCAGTGAGGTAAGAAATGTCATTGAAACCTTTAAGCAGCATGGTGTCTTCTTTGATTTTATAGGTGAAAAACTCGGTAAAGTTAAAGGTGATGATGGCAGTCAAATTGAAATTGACGAGACATTTATCACTACGGACGCTGTCTTGTATGACACACTTTATGTTGTTGGAGGGAAGGCGGAGGATCAGAGAAATTTCAACCAGGATGTTTTGGCATATATCAGGGAGGCATACCAACACTATAAACCGATTGGAATCGCAGCTGGGGCGGAGAATTATTGGCAGGCACTGGAGATGAACGTTCCGGCAGGTATCGTCTTTGCTGCAAATAATCCCAATTTCAATAAAGAATTTGTCTCGGCTATTGCACAGCAACGGTTTTGGAACAGGGAAGTTTAGGGACCAACGGTTTGGAAAATAAGTAAATGCTTCACTCTTTCATTGCGAATGAAGGATGTGGAGCATTTTAATTTCAAAAAACTATATGACAGAAAGGGAGCAGAGTGCTTGTTAACAAACATAGGAGCTGTTTTTTCTACATATAGTCTATAAGGGATAAAACTGATCTTTTCACTGTGTAATTAAAATGGAGTGGATAAATTCAACAAGGAGGGAAGACCAAATGAATCATCTGAATTACTTGCAGCATCTGATTGATTGGGCAAGGTACACCCAACAGCAATTTACAAAGAGATTGGATTCATCGGGAAATGGAGCCGGGCAACTTGAACACTGGGATCAGCGTTTTCATAACCTCATTCAGGATCTGGAAGCATTCATTCAACAGCCCTACCCAATAAATCATGAGACTATGTTAGCCTTCCATCGACAAGCAAATGAATTGTATCAAGAAACACTTGATATGTATCATCGCCAGCAGACTGAGGATGATCATGTAACAGAAAATCGAAATTACCTTTATCAAGCCCCTTTTAAATTGGGGTGGTCAGCAACAATTCAGCAACCTTCTCCTCAAACAAAGGCCACCTATACTGCGATTGTCGAAACAATGATTCCTTCAGTCGGAGGAGCTATGGGAGCAGTGGATTTACAAATGGATGAATATCTTATGATGATATTGGATCATCAAATTGCATTCCAGGAAAATTTTAGTGTGGAAACCGTTGATTTATCAACGCCCACAGCTGTAATGCTTGATATAGCTGCTGCACAACTCCTGGCAATGAAAGGTATCTCAACGCCATCTGGAAGAGGGGCATTTGCAAACCTTTCCCATAGCGGCAGAATAGAAGCTGTACGTTTATTGGAGAACCTGCAAATCGATTTAGGAATACTGCCTCAACCATTTCAAAATAATGCCGAACTGATCAAATACGTTATTACCTATGTTTTTCAAATGGTGAAGTTCGGATATTATTCGGAATGGCATGCGTACGGTTCCACCAAATTTGCAGCTCCGGAAGAACGGGTACTTGAAAGGTTTCCTTACACATGGGAATTGGTGGGCTACCCCGGCGTTTCACTCGGCTATCGTGCATTTCGTGGTTTTCTTGTAGATGAATTTTCAGAAGAGGTGAAATAAAATAAGTACAGATGCAGATGTAATCATTATTGGTGCTGGTGCTGGAGGCGGAGTTGCTGCCAAGGAACTGGGAGAATTGGGCATGAAGGTGCTTGTTCTTGAGGCTGGTCCATGGTATGGCAACAAGCAGTGGGAAGAGCCGCATCAGTGTCGCGGTCCAATCAGCAGTTCAAGCCCGGACGACTTGGATATTAATCTGTTGAGGAAGCATTTTACAAGAGAAGAGCATAATATGAATGATGTCGTTTCCGGGCGATTTCGCTGGGGGCCCGCAGATCGGCGCAGACCTGGCTGGCACCGGAGTCTCCAGGAGAATGGATTGGTATGGCAAAACACTGGTGTAGGAGGGACAACACAGCATTACTGGGCAAACTCACCACGGGCATATATACAAGCGGTGGATGGTGTTTGGCCGATTTCCTATAGAGAACTGCTTCCTTACTATGAAAAAGCTGAGGCGACATTGCCTGTTCGGCCTGCCCCTTCCACCCCCAAAGAGGAGTTATTTTATTACGGCGTGGAAAAAGCCGGCTGGTCATTAATTGATACGGCAAACCCTGTAACTCCCGGTTATCGTCCCCAGCCAAATGCCATATTACATCCAAATGAAAGCTTAATGGATCCGAATTATTCTATGGAAGAAGTAAGCCATATGGAAGGTTGTGTATTAGCGGGTCACTGTGGCAATGGCTGTCCATATGGTCCATCTGTGGATAAGGTGGCGAAACGTTCCACCCTTGTCAGCTATGTTCCAATGGCTCTGAAAACAGGAAATGTAGAAATCCGCCCCAATACATACACAACAAAAATTTTAACGGAAAAACATACCACAGATGGAGAAGAAGCGTTTGGCGTACAGTTCAGTGATACGTGGACAGGAGAAACCGGGGAATTATTTGCCAATGTCATTGTTATGGCAGCAGGCTGTATCGAAAGCCCGCGCCTGTGGCTTAATTCGGAACTTCCCTACAATGACTGGGTCGGACGCGGTCTCACCAACCATTATTGGGATTGGATAACCGGGGTATTTGATGAAAAAGATCTAATGAGAATACTTGGTCAGCCGAACGTCAATCCATTTGTCGGTCAAATTTCCGCCGCCCGATTGGACTATCCTGGCTTGGGAGTCATACAGCCTTCAGGAGTAAGCCCAGGGTTGTTTTCGTCTTTAACCTTTGGGTTCAGTCAGAGTGGAGAGGCATCCCGCAACATACTTCCTCCGGATGTTAATTGGGATATACAGGGAAGGGTGACAGGAAATGAATTGCAGGAGTGGATGCAAAATTACCGGAACACATTAAGTATTTTAATTTTTGCAGATGATCAGCCACATAAATGGAACGGTGTCACATTAGACCCTCATATCAAAGATGAGCATGGGCCGGTCCCTGCTGTTCAATATAAACCCAGCAAGCAGGATGCGTATAAGAGAAATGAATTGGCGAAAATCTCTGCTGATATTTTACGTAAAGCCGGAGCAAAAAAAATCATCCGTACAGATTGGCCATCCAGCTTATTCGCCCATATTGAATCTACCATGCGGATGGGATATGTTACGGATTCTGATTGTGAAGCTTACCAGGTGAAGCGACTATACATTGCGGATAATAGTCTGCATTATAATGGTATTGGCGGACCGAATCCGACTTTGACCACCCAGGCGCTGGCGACACGTACTGCTGAGAAGATAGCGATGAAATACTTTAGTTAAAGGAGAGCGTAAATGGTATGTCATCTGGTGGGGATCAGAAAATGACATACCATAGAGAGCGTGAATGGTACGTCATCTGGTGGGGATCAGAAAATGAAGTACCATAGAGAGCGTGAATGGTACGTCATCTGGTGGGGATCAGAAAATGACATACCATAGAGAGCGTGAATGGTACGTCATCTGGTGGGGATCAGAAAATGACATACCATAGAGAGTGTGTATGGTACGTCATCGGGTGGGGATCAGAAAATGAAGTACCATAGAGAGCGTGAATGGTATGTCATCTGGTGGGGATCAGAAAATGACATACCATAGAGAGCGTGAATGGTACGTCATCGGGTGGGAAACAGAAAATGAAGTACCATAGATAGCGTGAATGGTATGTCATCTGGTGGGGATCAGAAAATGAAGTACCATAGAGAGTGTGTATGGTACGTCATCTGATGCGAAACAGAAAATGAAGTACCATAGAGAGCGTGAATGGTACGTCATCTGGTGCGAAACAGAAAATGACATACCATAGAGAGCGTGTATGGTACGTCATCTGATGCGAAACAGAAAATGAAGTACCATAGAGAGCGTGAATGGTACGTCATCGGGTGGGCAAACAAGAAATAAGCT
This sequence comes from Virgibacillus kimchii, assembly GCF_055379185.1. Classification (NCBI taxonomy): domain Bacteria; kingdom Bacillati; phylum Bacillota; class Bacilli; order Caryophanales; family Bacillaceae; genus Virgibacillus; species Virgibacillus kimchii. The sequence goes on from NZ_AP043951.1 coordinate 317,547, forward strand.
GCCACTATAGAAAAAATGTCAGCTCTCATCATCTACAGAAGTCATAATGAGATCCCGAGAAGGAGCCCAAAGAAAACCGGCCTTTTCACCAGTCTCAAAGAGTGCTATTTAGGAGTTGGGGTGGGGAGATCATGTTAAAGCAAGACAGTGTCTTGTTTTCTATTGTGAATAAAAGCAATATAAAAATTAACCATTGCAAACGATAGACAATGATAAAATTAAAAATAATAGCATGTGAAACCCATGTGGTCTCACATGCTATTTTTGTATGTTTTAGTGAATCTAACACCATTATTCTTTAGAAATATTTCTCCGCCAACAATTCCGCTGTCCTCGTGGCAAGTGCCTGTGTAGTATTCGTAGGATTAGGTCCGCCCAGCGCATTATAATCAACGCTGCTGTCGGCAATAAAAAGGCGTTTCACCTGATATGCTTCACAATTCGTATCAACGACAAATCCCATCCGCATTGTGCTCTGCAAATGGATATAATAGTTTGGCGGGTTGTCACTATTGTGCACTTCTTTTGCCCCTGCCTGCCGTAAAATGGATGTTGCAATTTTTGTTAATTGGTCTCTTCTTTTTCTCGATAATTCCGTTGGTTTATAGTGCACCCGAGCTACCTTACCATGCTCATCTTTAATATGGGGATCCAACTCAACCCTGTTCTGATAACTTACCTCATCATCTGTAACAATGAGAAGTGTAAGTGTTCGACCGTAATTTTTCATGGCTTCTTCCAGTTCATCGCCTGCAAGCCTGCCGCGCTGCTCCCATAAATGTGAATCGGATGGTTGAAGGCTGTTATATCCGTATTGGCTGAATCCGAATAAGGATTGTGCCGATAGCCCGGGACTTTCCCCTAAAGTTTCAATCATACCGAGACCAGGATAGTCAAGCCTGGCTGCTGAAGTATGTCCGGCAAATGGGTTAGTTGATGGACTACCAACAATATTCATTAGAGTTTCTTCATCAAAGGTTCCCGTCACCGAATTTAAATAATGATTGGTTAAACCACGTCCAACCCATGGGTTATCAGGAAGTGCAGAGTTTAACCACAGGCGGGGAGTTTCGATACAACCGGCTGCCATGACAACTACCCTGGCGCGTAGTTCTTCCGTTTCACCTGTCCATGTATCCCTGATCTGAACCCCTGTAGCTTGCAAACTTCCATAAGTATCATATTCCGTCAAAACTTTTGTAACAAATGTGTTCGGTCTAAATGACACTTTCCCTGTCTTCATTGCCAATGGTACATAGCTGACATTAGTGGAACGTTTTGCCATCTTTTCATACGAAGGTCCATACGGGCAACCTTGACCACAGTGGCCGCTTAGGGTGCATCCTTCCATATGACTTATTTCTTCCATGGAGTAATCAGGATTCATTAAATTCTCATTCGGTGGCAGGATGGCATTCGGCTGTGGCCGGTATCCGACAGTTGTTACATCCAATGTTCTATTCTGCTTAAAACCTGCCTTTTCCGCCCCGTAATAAAACAGTGCTTCCTTCGTTGTTGTTGGTGCGAATTCAACCGGTAATGTTGCTTCTACTTTCTCATAATAAGGAATGAGCTCATTGTAACTTATTGGCCATTTGTTATCTATTGCTTCTGGAAATGCACGGGGTGAGTTGGAATAATAATGTATGGTAGTTCCTCCGATGCCTGAACTCTGCCATATCACCGCTCGGTCCGGAACATTTCTAAACCACGGGCTTTTCCTGCGATCTGCAGGTCCCCAGCGGAGTTTTCCGGTTACAAAATCATTCATATCGTTTTCAAGTCTTGTGAGATGCCTCCTGTAAAGACTGCCATCCAAATCATTAGGATCCGAGCTTTCTTTTGCCTTACCTCCATATTCATTTGGTTCAGGCCAATTTTTATTTCCGTACCATGGCCCAGCTTCCAGGACCAATACACGCAGGCCCATGTCTCCCAATTCTTTTGCTATAACTGCCCCTCCGCCACCTGCTCCAATTACAATTACATCCGGATTTGTTTTCATATCTTCACCTCCGCCATTGTAAATAAAAATCCGCGAAAATCACGATATCCCAAAGCGACACCCGGGTATCCCGCCTGTTGCCATCCAGGTGGAAAGAATTCAAGCTGACGATCATTTGGTGGATAAAGTCTTGTCAAACCATAACCGGGCCACTCTGAATAAAAACCGAATACGGAAAATCGATTTATGGCATCTGTTACATGTTTGACCATTCCGCCATTGTTCTGAAAAGGGGGAGGTAATAAGTATAGATCGATTTCCAGGCTTTCCAGTGCGGACAATGTACGAAGCCGGTTTTCACGGGAAAGCTGCGAGAACATACCTCCACCCGTGAACAGTGATTGTGCAAGTGGTTTCACCTGATGGGAGTTAACAAGCTGATTTGCTGCAATATCCAACATCACCGCGGTGGGATAAGCCAGGGGAACAGGGTATTGGTTTAGTTGCTGTTGAATGGTAATGTATTGATTCAATCCTTCCATTACGTATTCATGTACCTGTAATTGATCTAAACCATTAGAAGTCACGTACCCCGAGTGATTTAAAGGAGGCAGTAAGGCATCTGTAAGCGCTTAGAAATTTGTCCTTACATACGCTTCATACTGTTTATGATAACTGATAAAATCTCACCTCATTTCAATTTAACAAACTATTAGTATCGTATTAATTATTTTTTTAAATTATGATGATTTTAAAAAGGTTCCGTCAGAATTATTAATTTAACACGCTGTACACTTTGTTTATTCGTATAAACTCAAACATAGCAGCAATACTAAAACTAAAAGATGCCAACTGGAGGAACGCAAATTGAATCCATCAAGAAAAATCAGCCAAATGCTAAAAAAGATGATACCTAATAGAAAGGTTCAACAAGCCTCCAAAAAGAATATCCACCCTATTTCTGCCAGTGTGAAGAATAATGAGCAGACTGTAAAAACAAAGCTCGGTAACAGCGATGATATTATGTATACAAAATTTAATTTAACAGTGAAAGAACACCAGAAAATAGACGCGTTGCTGGTGGCTGTTGACGGACTGGTTGATGAAGATGTAAAACGGGATAATATACTAAAACCTTTGCAGCAAACCGTCTTGAATGAAAAACCTAATACCAACCTGGATCAGCTACAGAACGAGATGCAGGTGAAAAAAATCGAGGTGACAAATGATTTGCATGAGGCACTTGACCAGGTATTACAAGCGAAGATCCTTATTCTGGTCAATGGTCATAATAAAGGTTTATTAATTCAGGCTGAGGGATTTGAAAACAGGGCAATTGAAGAGCCGGCCAATGAGAAAGCTGTACGTGCGGCGCATGAAGGTTTTATTGAAAACAACTCGGTAAATGTGACGCTCATCAGGCGAAGAGTGGTGGACCAGAACCTTCGATTTGAAAGTTTTGAAATCGGAAAAATAACCAAAACAGACGTCAAACTGGGTTATATAAAAGGAATAGCGGACCCTGGCATAGTGAAGAAAACAAGAGATAAGTTGGAGGAAATTGAACTGGACGCAATTCACAATGAAGGGGAGATAGAGCAATTAATTGAAGATCACCCTTACTCCATTTTCCCTACCGTTGGAAATACGGAAAGACCGGATAGGACAGCTGCACTCTTGACAGAAGGAAGGGTTATTATACTAACAAATGGCAGTCCGATCGTCCTCTTTGGTCCTAATTTGTTTTTGGAAAGCTTCACTACCCATGAAGACTATGTATCAAGGCCATATTACAGTTCTTTACTAAGACTAACACGATTTATCGCTTTTTTTATTTGTATCTATGCACCTGGATTGTACTTAACTGCTTTAAACTTTGAAAAAAACCTAATCCCCTCCGATTTGATCGTTCCCATTATTCAAGCCCGGGAATTGGTGCCGTTTCCGTTGGTCATGGAATTGTTAATTGCCATACTTTTATATGAAATTGTACGGGAGGCGGGGGTAAGACTTCCTGAATCGGTTGGCTCCGCGTTAAGTATTGTCGGGGCTTTAATTCTTGGAGAAGTGGCTGTTAGTGCTGGTTTGATAGGTGCACCAACCATTGTAGTCGTTTCTTTATCCTATATAGCTTCTTTTATTATTACGCCTATTGCTGATGTGGTTTCTCTGTTACGAGTCATATTGATTATAGCAGCCAGTTTATTTGGTACTTTTGGAATTATAATGGTTTCGTTAGGAATACTAACCCATATGGTTTCCCTGACTTCTTTTGGTGTTTCTTACATGGCTCCTTTTTCTCCATTTTACTTTAGAGACTGGAAGGATACTTTCATCCGTCTACCTGCAAGACTCTTAAGAAGACGTCCGGAGAGTATACCGAATCAGAAGCCGAAAAGCATGGAATCTATACCGGATACGGAGGATAATTAATGAGAGTATGTACCATTTTTTCACTACTTTTCATTTTCATATTTTTATCCGGCTGCTGGAACAGTTCGGAAATAGATGAAAGGGCACTCGTACATGGAACCGGGATTGATTTAAATGGTGATACCAAATTATTGGATGCGTATGTTGAAATTGTTAAACCTACCAAACAAGAAGAGGGTACATTTCAATCCAATGAGAACCTTGTGCTGCAAATAGATACGGAAACACCATTGGATGGAGCCAGGGAATTAATCCGCTATGCAAAGAGAAGATTATACTTTGGGCATAACAGGCTGTGGCTTGTCGGCGAAGATTTGGCAAAAGAAAAATTTGCACCCATTTTCGATATAATTCGGCGCGATCAAATGAATCGATTGAATAGCTATATATTTATTACAAGGGACGATATAGAGGAGGTTTTCAGCACACCTACGCTTTATGAAAATCTTTCTTCCGATGAGATTGTTTCCGGCTTGGAACAATCCAGGTATACTGCTGAGTTTATTCCTGTCCGATTATACGATTTCATTAACTTGAATGAAGAAGAGCTTAATACAGCTTATATTCCAATAATCAGCATGAATGATAATGTTTCAGGTCCGATCACTTCCATTGATGGAACAGCTGTTATTAATGATGGAAGAATGGTTGGGGATTTAACCACTGATGAGACGGAAGCACTGACTGTTTTACTGAATAAGGCAGAAGGTGGAGTGGTCCCCATTTCCATGATAGAAGAAAGAGAAATCATTTCAATGGAAGTAAAGGACAGTAATCTTCTAGTTTATCCAACGCTTAGAGGAGAAGATTTGCATGTGGACCTGACATTGAAGCTCGTTGGGGAATTAGGAGATAATATAATGGAAAATCCTAAGGAAATTACAGAGGATTTTATACAAGAAGCTGAAAACCTGGTGGAAGAAGAGGTGGAGAGAAAATTACGTGACACATTGGAAAAACTTCAGGAATTGCAAACAGATATTACGAATATTGGCAAGGAAACCTATAGAAAATATCCGGAGGAATGGCGGGAGATTAAACACGTTTACCATGAAGAAATATTTCCAAATGCGACCGTTGATTTCCATATAACAGCCGATATATACCACCAGGGGTTGATAAATAAAAGTATAAACGAGCCTCGTAAAAAGCCGGAAAATAATCCATTTCCATTTTTAAACTAGAAGGAGAATTTGCATGCTTTCAAAATGGGAAACGCTATTTTTAATAATATTGACGTTGCCTATTCTAGGGCATGTTGTCATTCTGCCTTTAATGATCGATGTAGCCGGAAGGGATGCATGGATATCTATATTCTTGTCCCTTCCTTTTGCATTCATATATGCGCTTTCCATTTATTTTATTAAAGTGAAATATAAAGATAAAAATGTAAAGGAAATTTTTACAGGAATCCTCGGGAAAAAATTAGGGAAGACATTGATATTTATATTTATATGTTATTTTCTGTTTATAACGATTGTCTCCTTTTCCACTTTTATTGATTTTGTCCATATTTTGTTTCTCCCTGACACACCTCCAGTAGTTCTCATTATCTGGTTTTTGATTTTCTTATTATACGGTTCTCTCAAGGGGATTAAGCCAATAGCTTTAACTGCCGGTGTGTTGGCCTTTATAGCAATGACGACGGGGAACACGATTACACTTTTGGATTCCCAGCTAAAGGAATGGGCCAATTTGAAACCCATAATGGAATTTGGTTGGAGTCCTGTTTTAATAGGAACGTTAATCATTATCAGTATATGGGTGGAGTTAATTTTTCTTTTATTCCTGCCTCTCGAGAATTCAAAAGAGAGAGGCCTGTTTCTGTTATGGTCCATAGGAATCTTAATAAATGCCCTAATGATGTTATCTACAACAACGGGTGTTATTACAATCTTCGGGCTGGGCCAAGCTGAAAATATGTTATACCCTGCTCAGGAAATTGTGCGGATTATTAATTTGGGCTTTCTGGACCGGTTTGATGTTTACGGCATGATATTAAATGGTTTTGGTACATATATCCGCTGCTGCCTATACTTCCGGTTGGCATATGAATTAAGTACAACTTCCGCTTCTAAAAAATACAAACGGTTCGTTTATACTCTTTTTACAATCATAGTTTTGGTATTTGTCATATATTTGAACGTAAATCATTTACGTGTGGAAAATACGATTATTGTTTACGTGTATACAATCGTGTTATTTCCTGTACCCCTGATTTTATTACTAATCAACCTGAAGCGTAATGCTTCTATAAGATAATTTTGTAATACAACAAGATGGGGTATGAAGTAGTCGTCATTAGCTGATTATTATAAAGCTGAATTAGAGTCGCTTTCAGCTTTTGCCTGTTACCCTCAAGATCTGTCTGCCAGGGCCGGTCCCATTCAGAAAACACTCTTTTATTCATTTAGATGGTGTGTTATTCTTCGTTTCTTTGAAACAAAGGGACGACAAACAATAATGAGGCTAAGATGATTAATAAAGGAACCAAAATCAGGAAAATATGTATGCCAGCAGGGGGATTAAATGGTATGCATTTTAATTGTTTTACTTCCCTTTCCTCTCCTTTCCTGGTTTCTGGGAAGAAAGTGATTTTTGGATGTAAAGTTACAAGCGAACTTATTTGGTAAACAAGAAGGAGGCACCTGCATATTTATCGAATAAACAAGGAAAAAGGATGGGGGGCCATCCCTTTTTTGATGGAGATAAGAAAGAACACATGCAGTTGGGAATAGGAATGATGTTTATTTTGCCCCGATGATCGCCCGGTCGAATAAAATCAATACCAATTCCATACACATGATCATTACTTTTCTTTTAATGGTAAAACTATTGTATACTATAGAACCCCTGCAGGTCCTATATTTTGGTTACTGAATTCCGTCAATTTTTCGGCAAGTTCATCTTTGGTTACGAGAAATGAAAGGCCTAAGCCAATAAGAAGCAGGATAGCACCAACCAACAGTATTCCTGAAGCGGTATGATTGATCTTATATCTATCTAATTCTGACATTAATTGTTTAGACATAACTTTACCTCCATAACATTTGTAGCAGTATAGACACTTATTATAGAATTATTGTATTCGGGTTATCTGTAATTGTTTGGACGCTTTCATATTTTTAAATCGGATCTTATCTGAATTCGTAAGAGAAGCTGTTGATACCTTTGGTCCTCTAAATGGGATATACAAGAATATATATCATTGTGCAGAAAAAACAATATAGATAGATAGAAAAAGGATGTGACTTCATGAAAGTAGTGATCATTGGGAGTGGGATTGTTGGCGCCAGTGCTGCCTATCATCTCGTTAAACAAAATATGGACGTTGTGCTGGTGGATAAACATCATAAAGGAAATGCAACAGACGCGGGAGCAGGTATTGTTTGTCCGTGGATGTCGAAAACAAACAATCAGGACTGGTACCGGATGGCCAGAATGGGAGCAAAATATTATCCGGAATTGATCGCACAGTTAAAAGAAGATGGGGAAAACGAGACAGGGTATAAAAAAGTAGGTGCGCTGGGTGTCAGTTTGAATCCGGAAGAAATGGACAGAATGATGTATAACCTGGAAGAAAAATATAAGGAAGCGCCGGAGATGGGGACTTTTCAGAGGCTGAGCGGGCCGGAGGCAAAGGAATTATACCCTCCGTTAAATCCGGATTTTGAAGCAGTATATGTTTCCGGTGGTGCCCGGGTGGATGGCCGTCTGCTCAGAGATGCTTTAAAGCGTGCCGCTGAAAAAAATGGTGCCACTCTCATTGAAGGAGAAGCTGAATTGATTAGAGATGGGGATAGCATAAAAGGTGTTAACGTGAACGGAGAAACCTTTTATGCCGATTCCGTTATCGCGACAGGAGGTGCCTGGGCGCCAGCATTATTGCATGGGCTGGGTCTGCAATTAAAAGTGATGCCGCAACGGGGACAAATTGTTCATCTCACATTACCGGGTACAGATACATCTGATTGGCCATTGCTGGTACCGCAAAAAGGACATTATATGCTTGCTTTTGACGATTCAAGAGTAGTGGTGGGAGCAACGCGGGAAAAGGGTTCGGGTTTTGATTACCGAATTACAGCCGGCGGGATGGCCGAAGTGATTAATGAAGCGTTAACCGTTTCTCCCGATCTGAAAAATGGGACCGTAGAAGAAATCAGGGTAGGTTTTCGCCCGATGGGACCGGATATGGCGCCCTTACTCGGCTTTGTAAAGCCGTATAGAAATTTAATTCTCGCAAATGGGCTCGGTGCGTCGGGACTCACGATGGGACCTTATGCAGGTTCGCTGGCTGCATCTCTCGCCATGGAAAAAGAGATGCAAATTGATTTAACGCCTTATGATCCTATGCGTGCCATCACCAATATCCATTAAATAGAAATAAGCTGAAACCCACCATAGTATTAGGGTTTCAGCTTTTTTATTAACAGAAATGAATTCCTGCTTTTCAATGTTTGTCTTTTACTGTACAGAAACTCGTTTAACTGATTAGTTTATTTTGCAAAGCGGTGACCGCCGATTTTTAAGATGGTGTCGCGCGTAAGAACCCAGTCACTGTCTACTTTGTCCGGGTTATAGAAATACAAGGACCCGTTTCCTTGCCCTCGAAACGCCTCCGCTTCCTCAACAGCTTTCATATCCTCATCTGCATAACCTTCATATAAAGTTCCATTCTGTACAGGTGTAAAGGCATAATGTCCTGCTACTTTTTCATAAATAACACCACTTACCGTATCGGGAAAATCAGGAGAGTCGACACGATTTAAAATAACGGTAGCTACAGCGACTTTTCCTGCATATGGTTCACCCTTTGCTTCTGCATGCACCATTTTTGCCATTAATTCCTTTTCCTGATGGGTAAGGGAATTTGGAATATTAATGGATTCCCCTGCTTCTAAATGGTTACCTGTGCGTTTGTTGGCAATTTGCAGATTTTTAAGTGATACACCATGTTCTTTAGCAATGGAAGGAAAAGTATCACCTTGCTGTACGGTATAGGAAGCAGCATCTGCACTTGTTGGAAATATGACTAAGCTCAATGCAAGCATTGTTGTCAGCAGTAATTTATTCAATTTGATAACCTCCCCAATATTTCTTAGTTAATAGATTAATAAATGTAATATAATCCTGCATTAACTAAAAAATGGTAATTCGGGAGAAGGGAATATACACCTATGAACTACTTGGATTTATTGTAGGTGAGGAAATTTTTTACACAAAGAAAAAACTGGCATATCCTGGGTTGAAAAGTAAAATTAGGTTGTTATTTAACAAGTATTACAGTTTTGTTACCTCTCTCACATGTGACGGCTTTTTCTTCTTAATTTAATGTAGAGTGTCAGTTTGGCTGACGTTCCATATTCAATAATTTATTATTAGTTGATTAAGAACACTTGTTCTTGTATAATTAGATCGAACATTCTTCATCAGGAGGGGTATGATGTACACATTTTTTATTAAATCGATAGAAAATAAAGAAAAGGTTATGATCTATTACTTGGACGGGAATGGGGTTTTGACCCAGCGTGTTATTAAGGTCATCCGCTTCGAAGATAAAAGCTTGCTCGCTTTTTGCTATTACAGAAAGCACGTCCGGTCATTTATATTGGAAAATATTATTTCCTATGGGAAAATAGAGCATAAAGCCACTGCTTAGCACATCAACCCTTTGCTAAGCAGTGGCTTTATTAATTTTGTACGAGAGAAGGAGCTCCTGAAATAGAGTACTTTTGGGATATTGTTTGAATTGTTTTGGGAAATGATAGTAGACCGTTCAGGTTTTTGCTTAGTTTGTATTATTTTAGGGAAATGCAGCAGCAAAACCGTAACGGTGTTGCAATAGGGAGGAATAATGTATAATAACAGTAATTTGTGATGATACAAGTCTTAAGGAGCATTCCTGTAATGAAGAAATTTGAGGTTTGAACAAAAATGAGCCCTCTTGGTATAGTACAGGGTGTCAATGTATTGACCCCGAAATTAAATAAATACCAAGGAGGACTCGTAATGAATTATAATCAAAATCTTAAATTAGCGCAAATCACACCATCCACATTGATAGTAGGAATCGATATTGCCATGGATCAACATGTGGCACGTGCCCAGGATGATCGGGGCGTGGAATTGGGTAAGAAATTGGTCTTTGACAATCGCATACATGGCTTTCAACAGCTTTTAGACTGGATTTCCAGATTGCAGGAGAAAAACAACAAAAGCGAAGTGATTGTTGGCGCAGAACCAACCGGACACTTTTGGCTTGGTTTGGCTTACTATCTAAAAGCCAAAGACATTCGCTTTGTGGTGGTAAATCCAATGCACGTTAAGAAGTCCAAAGAACTTGATGACAACTCACCAACGAAAAATGACACCAAAGATGCGCGCGTTATTGCACAGCTTGTGAAAGATGGGAGATACTCCGTACCAAATCTTCTCGACGGCATTTATGCCGAATTACGGGAAGGGATCAAATTAAGAGATCAACTCATCAAGCAGCTGATGATCATCGAAGGTCGCGTTCAGAATCATATTCAGCGGTACTTTCCGGAATTTGATGACGTCTTTAAAGACTGGTCCGGTAAGACAGCGTTATTCACACTGCGCGAGTTCCCGTTCCCTTATGAAATCCGTCAAATGACTCCGGAAGAAGTGCTGGCAGCGTGGAAAACCGTTATCAAACGCGGCATGGGTATAGAACGGGCAAGGAAATTAGTCAAGAAAGCACAGAAGAGCATTGGCATTGAAATTGGGCTCAGGTTCGCAAGAAAAGAACTACACAGCCTTTTAGACCAGTATGAGCTGTATCAAAATCAGTTAACAGAGTTGGATGAGGAAATCACAGAGCTATTGAAAGATATACCGGGTGCTGAGGAATTGATAAATATTAAGGGGCTTGGTGCCATAACCGTTGCCACGTTCTTTTCTGAAGTAGGGGATCTCACCAAGTATGATCACCCACAACAATTGGTAAACATGGCGGGCTTAACGTTACGGGAACACAGCTCCGGGAGATTGAAAGGACAAACGAAAATCACAAAACGTGGCAGAAAAAAGTTGCGAAAAGCCCTGTATCTGGCTGTACGCCCCCTAGTGGCAAGTAACCCGACGTTTAAGGCACTGCACAGGTATTACACTACCCGCCCCAATAATCCGTTAAAGAAACAGCAATCACTTATTGCGTTATGCGGGAAATTAATACGCGTTATGTTCACCATAGGCAAGAAACAATGTGAATTTGATGGAAGCAAGTTACTAAAAGGTTTACCTCAAATAGAATCATTACAGGCTGCTTAAGCTTTATGAACAAAATGGATGGATAAATGCACTTGGAATTCTGGAATTAAACAAACACCAACAATGCAGAGTCGGAGCTTATTTAAACCATTCGGGCATATGACCCAGCTAAGGAGCATATCCGACCTCCACCTTGTGGATACGCAGGACGAGGGAATGTGTGGATAACATCCCGTGATACATGGGAGGGTAAGCGACCATAAGAAGCGTGGAGAATGAAGCATGGTCATACCATTTAAGCACCAAATGTTCACAATTTGGCTGATAGGATGGATATACCCCAGTAAGAATATTCTGTATTCCGTGTTATAAAGGATTAGCTCCAACACATTCCAAAGTGGATGTTTATGAAATTCTAAGAAAACAAGAGCATTTTGAAGATATTTTAATTATATAGAGGGAGGTTTGATCATGCGTTTTAATGATGACAGTTTTGCCTTACATACGGATTTATATCAGATTAATATGGCAAAAACATATTGGGATGATGGGATTCACAACCGGCGGGCGGTTTTTGATTTGTATTTCAGAAAAAAACCGTTTGGTAACGGCTATGCTGTGTTTGCCGGATTGGAAAAAGTCATTGAATATGTTCAGGGTCTCCGTTTTAGTGAAACCGATTTAACCTATTTAAAAGAAGAATTGGGTTATGAGGAGGCATTTATTGAGTATCTCCGGACATTGGAGTTTTCCGGAAACATACGGGCGTTACGGGAAGGAGAAATCGTTTTTGAAAACGTGCCCATGCTTCGGGTGGAAGCAAACCTGGCTGAAGCGCAATTGCTGGAAACAGCACTTCTTAATATAGTCAATTACCAAACATTGATTGCTACGAAGGCTTCGAGGATTAAACAGATCGTAAAGGATCAGACAGTAATGGAATTTGGAACAAGACGGGCGCAGGAAATGGACGCGGCGCTATGGGGAGCGCGGGCAGCCTATATTGGCGGTTTCGATGCGACAAGTAATGTAAGGGCCGCCAAGTTATTTGGAATACCACCGGCCGGCACCCATGCTCATTCGATGATTCAGGCGTACAGACGGGAAAAACAGGCATTCAGAAGATATGCGAAAAGCCATAAAGATTGTGTTTTTCTTGTAGATACTTATGATACGTTAAAAACAGGTATGCCCAACGCGATTGCGGTTGCAAAGGAATTTGGAGATGAAATTAATTTCCTTGGTGTACGGCTGGATAGCGGGGATTTGGCATTTTTGTCAAAAGAAGCGAGAAAAATGCTGGATGAAGCAGGGTTTACTGAAGCTAAAATATATGCATCGAGCGATTTGGATGAATCAACGATCATGAGTTTAAAAGCACAAGGTGCACAAATTGATGTGTGGGGTATCGGCACAAAGCTCATTACAGCTTATGATCAGCCTGCGCTCGGAGCCGTCTATAAGTTGGCGGCGATAGAGAATGAAAAAGGGGAAATGGAAGATACGATTAAACTATCCAGCAATCCGGAAAAAGTAACCACTCCAGGGCTGAAAAAAGTGTACCGTATTATTAATCAGGTAAACGGTAAGTCGGAAGGCGATTATATTACACTCGAGGATGAACAGCCGGATAAGGAAGAAAGGCTGAAAATGTTCCATCCGATTCATACGTATATCAGCAAGTTCGTCACCAACTTTGAAGCAGTGAACCTGCACCATGACATTTACAGGGACGGTAAGCTGGTCTATGAAAGTCCTGAGCTTGCAGATATGCAGACCTATGCAAACCAACAATTAAACTTATTGTGGGAAGAGTACAAGCGGACCGTTAATCCGGAAGAATATCCGGTGGATTTGAGTGAAAAAACGTGGAATAATAAAATGGATTATATTCACTTTGTTAGAAGCAAGGTGAAGGAGATGGTCGGTGATGAGTGAGGAGACGATGGAATATTTCCGGGACTTAAACCCGGGAAAAAGTTTTCATTCATTGCTTCGTAAAGGGGCAAAGGTCGGCGTTTACGGTTCTTCTTTTGATCCAATTACAAATGTACATTTATGGACAGCCTCTACTGTCGCTCACCGTAAAAGACTGGATTATATTATTTTCCTGCCATCTTCTGATAAAAGAAGGGATAAGCGTCTGGCAACGGAAGAAAAACATCGGGAGGAAATGGTGCGGTTGGCAATAAGGGACAACCCCAAATTCTTAGTGGATACGTATGAGTTTTCTGCACAGCCGGGAAAGCACTATTCCTATTATACTATGGAGCATTTCAAAGCAGTTTTGCCGGAAGCGGAACTTTTCTTTATTATGGGAGCGGATCTCCTCCAGGATATTGCAGAGGGAAAATGGATGCTGGCAGAACAGCTGATCCGTTCCAATCAGTTTATTGTCATGGCAAGGGATCAAGTGGATATGCTCGGTACTATTGCAAAGTCTCCATTGCTTCGAAATTATGATGACGGCAGATTCCATTTGTTGGATAAAGGTCTTGCCATGGAGATCAGCTCGACTTATATTAGGGAGGAATTTTCCCGTGGCGGTGAGCCGAGATACCTACTGCCGGAAAGTTGTTATAATTATATACAAGAGCATCAATTATACCGGGAGGAGGTTGGTTGATGGAAAAAAATATTTATATCGTCAGGCATTGTCAGGCAGAAGGGCAATCTCCGGAAGCAGCCTTGACGGACAAAGGATTACTGCAGGCAAAGGAGCTTGCTGGTTTTTTCAGGGATATAAAAACAGATCGGATTGTTTCCAGCCCTTTTCAGCGGGCGATCCAATCAATTGAACCGGTTGCTGAGGAAAAGAAATTGGTAATTGAAGAGGATAGCCGTTTATCGGAACGGCTGCTCAGTACGGGAAATATGCCTGATTGGCTGGATAAGCTGCAGGCGACTTACATAGACTTTGAATTGGCCTATCCGGGGGGTGAATCCAGCAAAGAAGCGATGAAACGAATCATAAGGGCTGTTGAAGATGCAGCCGCAGGCTTTGAGAACACCCTCATTGTCACACATGGAAACATCATGTCTTTATTACTACATTATTATGATAAGCGGTTTGGCTTTGCAGAATGGAAAAAACTAAGCAACCCGGATGTTTTTCTATTGAAGTCAGGTCACGTAGAAAGGTTATGGGAGAGGGGAAATCAATCGTTATAAAAGGAGGATGAATTTGCATGAAAGCAGTTATATTTGATTTTGATGGGACCGTTGCGGATACGCTGCCGACAATCTATCATTCTTTTCGAACTGTATTCAAGCAATTTGATGGTGAGGATCTGACGGATGAAGATGTGAAGGCGATGTTTGGACCTTCGGAAGTCGGGATTATTCAGGACAGGTTACGTTATAAAGATAAAGAAAAGGTATTGGATACCTTTTATCGGGTGTATGCAGACAGTCACGCTGAGCTAGTGAAAGAAAACCAGGAAATGCAGGCATTACTGGCTTTATTACAGGAAAACAATTTTAAGCTTGGTGTAGTCACAGGGAAAGGGAGAAAAAGTTTGGATATATCTCTGGATATGCTTCATCTTGCTTCATATTTTGATGTGACTATTGCAGGGGATGAAGTGAAAAATCCAAAACCACACCCGGAAGGAATACATACAGCAATGGAATTACTCCAGGTGAAGCCGGAGGAATCGATTTATATTGGAGACAGTGATGCGGATATTAAAGCTGGCAGGGGAGCAGGTGTCATGACTGTAGGTGTTCAATGGCTGCCGGACTATCAGGCACCTGCATTCACAGAAAAGCCGGATAAAATTTATAAAGATATCAGAAGTTTCATAGATTTTGTAAAATCATATATTACTTGATGGTAATCTAGAGGAGGTAAGAGTAAGTGAGATGGGGGAAAGCTGTGTCGGGGAAATCACTTGTACTTGCTGCTGTTATGTTTGTTTTGGCTGCTTGTTCGGAGGATGAAAGTGTTGTCATTGAAGAAGATGGGGATGAGGCTTCAGCGGAAGAGATTAATGAAATAGATGAAAATAAAACTAAGCAAGCTGAGGAGGAAGTTGAAGAAACAAATTCCCCTTTGGATGAGCTTGGTGATTTGGAAGTACAGCTTACGGGAGAAGTTATGGTGGATGAGGATCAGATTATAATAGAAGGAAATAGTAATTTGCTTCCGGGATCCAGGATTTTTTCCAGCGGAGTAACAGATGGCGGTTTTGCTTCAATTACATTTCAAGATGCAGCAACTATTGAAGACGATGGCACATTCTCCTTTATATTTGATGGCATTAGTCAAAGCACAACTGTAAAGCTATCTTTAAACACCGGAAATGATCAGACAAAAGAACATTATGGTGAAAATCTGGAAAAGGTAACCGGTCCTCAAGTGTATGTGACGGATACGCATGGAGAATTTACAGTGAAAGCAGAGTTTTATATTGATGTCGACCTGCAAATGCCTTACACCATACCAATTGAGATACCTGATTGGAGTGAAAAACCTGATGATTACGGGGAGACGGAAATATGGATGGAGGCTGATGTGGATAGTGACCATCGATATCTGTATTTTACTGGAAAAAGTAATCTTTTGGAGGGTACGCAAGTTGGAGGAAACTTACGGAAGGCCTCGGGTATTATAGATGCATTCTCTTTCGGATTTACAAGGGTAAATCCTGACGGCACATTTGAACTGCGCGTCCCTTACCATAAATTGCATCAAGGAATGTATATGCCAATTCGTGTGGAACCCGGGAGGAACAGTTGGGATGATGTAGTTGATGTGTATGGGGAAAATGGAGAGCAGTTTGAGGGTGATCTTGTTGTCGAGGATGAAGGTGAAAAATATGTGGAACTGATTATGGAAGTGGAAGCACCTGACTTTGAGCCGCCTGAAGATGTCGGATTAACTGTAGATGATGAGGAAGTAAAAATAAACATGCCTGATGATCTATTATTCGACTTTGACGAGAGCGAACTTAAAGAGGATGCAATAGAGGTTCTTGATGAGCTGTTGGAAGACCTGCAGAGCTTGGAAGCAGAGACACAAATAGAAATAAACGGTCATACCGATAATGTTGGTGATCCGGATTATAATCTGGAACTCTCACAAGAGCGCGCGGATGCTGTGTGGGCATATTTACAGGAAAATGGCGATGTATCCAATCTAAATGCGACTATAGAAGGTTACGGTGAAACGGACCCTATTGCTACCAATAAAAATGAAGAAGGACAGGAAAGGAATCGCCGTGTGGAGATCGTGATTAATCCTAAGTAAATAAAATGAGATAAAGGGGGAGTAGCTCCTTTATCTCATTTTTATTATCGGTTAGAATAATTACCCGTTTTAACAATTGTCAGATTGTTGTACTATTGTCTTGTAATTATTTTGTTTAATTTCATTGGTGTATTGCTGGCAATTGTATCTCCAACGGGGCAGGTCTTTTCAATAAATGCTACAAACTCTTCCACCTTCTCTTTTGGTGCATCGGTGTCGATATGAATATTATAACGGATTTCACTATACCCTTTTTTAATCTCCGGATTTCCCAAGAAGCCATCAGGATCAAGATCACCTTCCAGTTCTACCCAAAAATCGTCAAATTCAATTTCGAATTTTTCGGCATAAACAGCTGCGACGATTGCTTGGCAGGATCCAAGTGCACTTAAAAGCAGTTCGACGGGGTTCATCCCGGTATCCGTTCCGCCCAGATTCTTCGGTTCATCAATGATCACTTCAAAATTCCTCGCCTTTACCTTCACTTGTACACCTTCTTGCAATTTTGCAGTAGCTTTAAATGTAGTATTTGCCATGGAAGACCACTCCAATTCCATATTTTTAATCCCACTTTTATTGTAATGGAAAAGGAAATAGAAGTCTGTAGATAAATTGTGAACAATTGAGCAATGTCGAGAAGGTATTCCACTTGCCTGGAAAGGCATTTAGTGATCACAGCATTATTTTTGATACGGGATACCCAACATTTCCGGTACGGTTTCAAAGTTCAATCCCTGTTCCTTCAGATAAGGGATAATTTGTCTTAGAGCTTCAATTGTATTTGTTCTATCACCTGTTTCATCGGCTCCATCATGCATAAGAATGATGGCACCCGGGTGAATATTGCTGATGACGTTGTAAGCTATATCCTCGGGAGGGTCTTCCCGCCAGTCAAGGGAGTCCACGGACCAACCTGTAACGGTATAATCCATCTCACCCAATTTTACCAACAATTCATCATACAAAAATCCATATGGTGCTCGGAAAAGCTTTGGCCGGTACCCTATTACAGAATTAATAATTTCTTCTGTACGCAGTACTTCAGTTTCCAAAATATCCATTTCGGTAGCTTCTACCAGATTTGGATGTCCATAAGTATGATTACCCACAATATGACCTTCGTCAACCATCTGCTGCAATAGTTCCGGGTAAGCTTCCGCTCTGGCTCCGGTAACAAAGAAGGTAGCTTGAATGTCATGCTCTGCCAGCAGTTCCAGAATCTGCGGGGTAAACCTTGGATCCGGTCCATCATCAAATGTAAGAGAGACATTATTTTCCGTCGCAGCTCCACTGAGCACAAGGATATCAGGATACCGCTGCTGCAAAATAACATTGGAGACTGGGTTTTGTATTCTTTCCTCGTATTCGTCTCCATCTTCCAGTTCGGGAATATCTTCCTGCTGGGCTTGTCCCGGGGTCCATGCCCAAATCAGGGAACCGGTAAAAATAACAACACCGATGAAAATTTTTATAATGTTTCTGCTCATACCTATAACCTTCCTTTCCATGATGGAAATAGTAATGGATTTTGCCCTTAAGTTCAGCTGAGGAGCCAAACTTATAAAATTATTTTGTCCAACAATGAAATTATTATGATTGGATTCTTGGAGGAAAGGAATTTTTAAAGTTCATTCAGTCTGTTTTTTTAAGAATAAAAGGGACGGCTCTAATAAAAGAACCGTCCCTTTGTTTCAAAATCTTCCGGAGCGGAAAATGGCGTACAGAATCCATATGAACATTCCGGCGGCAACAATAAAACCGATTTCGATGACTGGTATGTTCCAGATCGGGCTTACCTGGCTTACGATGGCGGAACCGATAATCAAGCCTGTCATGATGATGCTGAAGGCGAGTAATACAATGCTAAAGGCAAGCCGGTTGCTGATTCTGTCCACTTTTTTAAGGGATTCTTCCAATTTTGGTACAGAAACTTCCATGCGAATCTTGCCTTTTTTAACAACTGATTTTATATCTTGAATATCTTTTGGCAAATCCTTTAGAAGCTCACGATATTCGAATAGCTCATTTAAAAGATTTTCTGCAATCCTTTTTGGCTGGTATCTCTCCCTTAGCAGCTGTTTGCCAAAAGGTTCGGCCATCTTAATAATACTTAGCTCCGGATCCAATCTTTCTACCATACCTTCCATTGTCAGCAGCGCTTTACCGAGGAGAGTAAGGTCAGCGGGAATGCGAATTTGGTGCTGATAAGCAACTGTGAATAAATCATTGATGGCATCTCCGAGACTTACATGGCTTAAAGGAACGTCATAATATTTATCTCTCAGTTTTTCCACATCTTTGTTTAATTGATTTATATTGATATCTTCAGGGATCATACCCATCCGGTTGATCGCTTTAATTATACCGTCATTATGCTGCCTTCTTAAAGCAATGACAAACATGGAAAGACTGTCTTTCATTTCCGAAGTAAGTCTTCCAACAGAGCCGAAATCTATAAAAACCGTTCTTTCTCCTGGCAAAACCATAATGTTGCCTGGATGTGGGTCACCGTGGAAGAAACCTTCCATAAATATCTGATGAAACATGGCTTTCACGACATGTTCTGCAACCAGACTCGGGTCATGTCCATCTCTTTTAAGCTTTTCGATGTTATCCAATTTGGTACCGGTAATAAATTCGGTTGTAAGAATATGCCCTGTAGTATAATCCCAAAAAACTTCCGGCACATGAATATAAGGGTCACTGTCAAATTGTTCCTTTATTTTATCGGCATTTCTGCCTTCGTTTAAATAATTTAATTCTGCTTTCAGTGATCTTGCAAATTCATCAATGATTTCCCCAATATTATAACGGGCAGCAATTTCCAAACGCCTTTCCGCAATTCCGGCAATATCCCTTAATATTTCCAGGTCCGTTTTGACATTTTCCTGGATATTGGGCCGTTGAATTTTAACTGCTACCGGTTCCCCCGTCTTTAACACGGCATAATGGACTTGACCGATGGAGGCAGCGGCAATCGGGTCTTCCTGAAACTCTGAGAACAGGTTTTCCACAGGTTGTTCAAGTTCTTCTTCCAAAATTTCTTTTGCTTCATTGGAAGGGAAGGGACCTACATTGCTTTGCAGCTTTTCAAGCTCGATAATGATGTCCTTCGGTAATACATCGGGTCTTGTACTTGCAAACTGTCCAAGTTTTACAAAGGTGGGGCCGAGTTCTTCCATAAATAGACGAATACGTTCTCCCGTCGTTTTTTGTTTAATCTCTTTTTCCTCTTTAAAAAAAATCCTTCTCGGCAAGGAGAGAATTTCATGCAGCCCCAGTTCCATGGCAAAATAGCCAAACCCGTACCGTGATAAAGCTTTAATGATATCCCGGTAGCGCTGTAAATGCCTGATTCTTTTTTCAAAAATAAGTAGCCCCTCCTCCCGGCAGATTTGTTCTATGCTTTAATTTTTCTTTGTTTTTATATCCGTATTAATGGATTGACTAATCTTTATGTCTTATTATATACATAGATGAGCAGAGCAAATAAATGAATCATATTACTTCTACCCTGTTTCTAAATAATTATAGCATTTTTTTGCTTGTGAATCTGTTCAAAAGAAAAGATGCTATATTTGAAGCAGAAACTATATATAATATCGTTTAAAATACGGGGAAAGTATACTATTTAACCGGGTATATAATTTTCCTCCAAGAGGTGCTATAAATGGAATTTAATATTGGGCCGCGTATGGTAAAAACAGGTCTTGCTGTCGCATTAACATTAATTATCACCGGTATGCTGAATTTGGATCTTGAAATTGTTGCGGCAATTGCTGCAGTGATTGCCTTGCGTCCTTCCATCATGCGGTCCTATACGTATATTAAGGAAGTTGTTATTGCAAACAGTATCGGGTTAGCGTTCGCGCTGGCAGGGTACTTCCTGCTGGGGTCCCACCCGTTGTCCGTAGGGGCAATGGTTGTACTTGCTATTGCGATCAACGTGCGTCTGGGGTTAACCAAAACGGTCAGCCTGACGACATTAACTGTAGTAGTCATGATGATTGGAACGGGAGAGGGGCTCACATTAATGTATGTCATCCAGCGTTTATCCCTGGTTGCGATTGGCGTACTTTCCGCCTTTATTATTAATGTGGTTGTGTTCCCGCCTAATCACGACAAGAATTTATTCAAAATGATTAAGGAAGCAAGCGAGAAAACAAATTTTCTCCTGCGTGTCAGTACAAATAACACCATGAGTGTACCTCAGGTAAAAGCGGAAGACAAAGAAATGGAAGACATGATTGATGATGCCAAGGATTATTTTGAAATTATCTATGATGAAAGAAACAATATTTTTATTCGCAACCGAATCCGTTTTTACAGAAACATTGTTATTTATAAGCATATGATTCAGGTGCTTATTAAGAAAAAAGAACTGATCAGGCAAGTGGAGAAAAATTTTGGAAACATAGAGGAAAGCTCAGGGAATAAGATTTTTCTGATTAAAAAGCTGGTTAATGAAATAAGTAATTACAGTGAAAATATTTTAATGTTATTTGAAGATAAAATCGTCCTGGATAAAGACCTTCAGAAAGAAACAAAAGCTGCGATGCAAATCACAATTAATAATTTGATTGATGAGCTGCAGGGTTCCGAATTTGATAAATGGATGGTTGTATTTCCAATTGCAAGCAGCATTATTGAGTTATTTTATGAACTTGATAA
Source organism: Virgibacillus kimchii (assembly GCF_055379185.1). Classification (NCBI taxonomy): domain Bacteria; kingdom Bacillati; phylum Bacillota; class Bacilli; order Caryophanales; family Bacillaceae; genus Virgibacillus; species Virgibacillus kimchii. Next base: position 339,080 of record NZ_AP043951.1, read on the forward strand.
ATTGGAGCGATTTGTGAGGGTAAAAGAATTAAAAGCGCAAAAACAGGAAAATAAGCAGCATGCCGATAAGAATACATGAAAGCTAATGCGGGTAAACTTAATTAAGCCAATGATAGACAGGGAGGCGTTATTATTTTTTCACAGGATAAGCTGGAGAATTATCAGGAGCAATTTCCGATTCTACAATCTGTAATGAACAAGACACCAGTTCTTTGGCAAAACCAGGACAAAAAATCAGTGGATGCACTCGAGTCGTCTCTCAGTATGGACGATATCCATGAAGCAGAAAAGTTATGGAAAAGATTTGCGCCTTTTTTAATGAAGGAGTTTCCGGAAACGAAGGAAGCAGACGGGGTGATTGAGTCACCTTTAAAAGAAATACCGGAAATGAAAGCAATGTTGGAAAGCAAATTTAAATCAAAGTTTGATGGAAGACTATTTCTTAAATGTGATAATGAATTATCCATCGCCGGTTCCATTAAAGCAAGAGGCGGCTTTTATGAAGTATTGTACTATGCGGAAAAATTGGCATTGGACGCCGGTTTAATTACAAGACAGGAAAATTATGAAGCATTTTCCAGTCCTGAATTTAAAAAGTTTTTTTCTCAGTATAGAATTGGGGTCGGATCAACGGGGAATCTGGGCTTAAGTATCGGCATCATGAGTGCCAAGCTTGGGTTTACGGTATCAGTGTACATGTCACATGATGCCAAACAGTGGAAAAAAGATTTGCTTCGTAAAAAAGGGGCAAACGTATATGAATTTGAAGGAGATTTCAGTAAGGCGATCAATACAGGGAGAAAGGAAACATTGGCTGATGCAAAGGGATATTTTGTGGACGATGAAAGCTCTCAACATTTGTTTCTCGGTTACAGTACTGCCGCATTACGTTTAAAGCACCAATTTGAACGGGAAGGAATACAAGTGAATGAGGAGCAACCGCTGTTTGTTTATCTGCCCTGTGGTGTCGGTGGTGCGCCTGGTGGCATTACTTTTGGTTTGAAGCAGGTGTTTGGGGATCATGTCCATGCTTTTTATGTAGAACCTGTTCAATCTCCGTCTGTATTAACCGGGCTTGTAACCGGGGAAAAAGATAAGATAAGTGTACAGGATATTGGCCTGGATAATAGAACAGAAGCAGATGGACTTGCTGTCGGCAGACCTTCCACTTTCGCCAGTGGCATCAGCGAACAATTGGTAAGCGGCATCTATACTTTTGAAGATCCAATATTATTCACATTACTATCAATGCTGGCAGACAGTGAAAAAACCTACCTTGAACCTTCTGCTGCAGCAGGATTGCTTGGTCCTTTTAAGATTACCGATTCTGATTATATGGAGAGGAATCAAATAAATACAGGAAATGCAACACATATTGCATGGGCAACAGGTGGTGGGTTGGTGCCTGAAGAGGAAATGGATGATTTTTACAGGCGGGGGAAATCTTTGTAAAGAAAATAGGAAGAAAAGCTTGTTTGTGTTGTTTATTTCTGATACAGTGTAGATAACAAGTTCATAAATCTTATTTTAAATTTTTTTAAAGTAAGGGTAGAGGTTGCAAAGACCATCAGTACCTGTGAAGAGGAGAATGAGCTCCGTTGAATCATGGGGAAAGGGGGACTTGCCGAAGTGGATGGATGCTCATTATCCGGAAGCTGATTCTGTTATTTAATAGATGCAGAATTGTCATATAGGAGACTATATGGAGGGCTATCATGCTGAGAACAAATTTGTTCTTTAAGCAACAGCGGCCTTTCGTTGTTGTTTTTATTTTGGCTCTCCACACCAACAAAATATGAGGAATAGGGTGTGAGATTAATGAATTTCGGGAGTGTATTAACAGCAATGGTAACGCCATTCGACAGGAATGGTGAATTGGATCTCAGCGCTGCGGAAAATTTGGTAAATCATCTGATTGCCAATGGTTCAGATGGCATCGTGGTTGGCGGGACAACCGGTGAATCACCTACGTTAACCCATGAAGAAAAACTGCAATTATTTAATTTTGTTGTCAAGGCAGTCAATAAACGCGTGCCGGTAATTGCAGGGACAGGTTCAAATAATACAAAGGAATCCGCGGAACTTACCAGAGAAGCGGAAGTTTGCGGTGTAGATGGTGTTATGCTTGTTACACCATACTATAACAAACCTTCACAGGAAGGGATGTATCAGCATTTTAAAACAATTGCGGATAATACTTCATTGCCTGTGATGCTTTATAATATTCCCGGCAGAAGTGTCGTGAACCTGGAGCCGGAAACAATTATCAGACTATCTGAGATAGACAATATCGTTTCTGTCAAAGAAGCAAGTGGTGACCTTGATGCTGCAGCGGAAATCATCAGTAAAACATCCGATGATTTTACCGTTTACAGTGGAGACGATAGTGGAACATTGCCAATCATGTCTATTGGCGGAACAGGGATCGTGTCCGTTGCATCTCACGTTATTGGTAATGAAATGAAAGAAATGACAACTGCATTTCAGCGTGGAGATGTTGTTCATGCGGCAGCGTTGCACCGACAGTTGCTGCCAATGATGAAGGTACTGTTTTCAGCACCAAATCCAACCGCAGTAAAAGAAGCGCTTAACCGGATTGGCGTATCAGTTGGCGGAGTACGGTTGCCGCTGATCCCATTAAATGATGAAGAGCGCAGTGCATTGTATAATGTAATGGAAGTGTATGCGACGAAAAAAGTTGCTGGATATTAATATATGATATGGAAGAGCTTGATCCAATGTGGATTGAGCTCTTTTTCGATTTTTTTGTGATGGAGTAAAATAGTATTATGAGAGCCCTTCAGAGTGTGGTTTTTGTTTGATCTGTCACATAGAAGCATTATCAGAGCCCTTATGAGTGAGATTTAGGTTTGAACGGTCACATAGAAGCGTTATCAGAGCCCTTCAGAGTGAAAAATTGGTTTGAACGGTCACATAGAAGCATTATCAGAGCCCTTCAGAGTGAAATATTGGTTTGAACGGTCACATAGAAGTGTTATCAGAACCCTTATGAGTGGGATTTTGGTTTGAACGGTCACATAGAAGTGTTATCAGAGCCCTTCAGAGTGAAAAATTGGTTTGAACGGTCACATAGAAGCATTATCAGAGCCCTTATGAGTGGGATTTAGGTTTGAACGGTCACATAGAAGTGTTATCAGAACCCTTCAGAGTGAAATATTGGTTTGAACGGTCACATAGAAGCATTATCAGAGCCCTTCATAGTGGGATTTAGGTTTGAACGGTCACATAGAAGCATTATCAGAGCCCTTATGAGTGAGATTTAGGTTTGAACGGTCACATAGAAGTGTTATCAGAGCCCTTATGAGTGGGATTTAGGTTTAATCGGTCACATAGAAGTGTTATCAGAACCCTTCAGAGTGAAATATTGGTTTGAACGGTCACATAGAAGCATTATCAGAGCCCTTATGAGTGGGATTTAGGTTTAATCGGTCACATAGAAGCGTTATCAGAGCCCTTCAGAGTGTGGTTTTTGTTTGATCGGTCACATAGAAGCATTATCAGAGCCCTTATGAGTGGGATTTAGTTTTGATCGGTCACATAGAAGCATTATCAGAGCCCTTCAGAGTGAGATTTAGGTTTGAACGGTCACATAGAAGCATTATCAGAGCCCTTCAGAGTGAAATATTGGTTTGAACGGTCACATAGAAGCATTATCAGAGCCCTTATGAGTGAGATTTAGGTTTGAACGGTCACATAGAAGCATTATCAGAGCCCTTCAGAGTGAAATATTGGTTTGAACGGTCACATAGAAGCATTATCAGAGCCCTTCAGAGTGAAATATTGGTTTGAACGGTCACATAGAAGCATTATCAGAGCCCTTATGAGTGAGATTTAGGTTTGAACGGTCACATAGAAGTGTTATCAGAACCCTTTCAGAGTGAAATTTTGGTTTGATCATAGTGAATACCTAATGCTTATCGTTGCGCACTGAATACTACGGGAAGCCTGAAAGACTGCACATCTCCGAAAAGTAATATAGATTAATTTTAAAAGCCTACATGACAGGGAGCTGCCCCTGCCACATAGAAAATCCAATCGCCCGAAGCGGCTGTTGTCCGATGAAGTTTACCGTTTCATATGGGTTTTGTGCTGTTTGCCCATCTGATTCTCATCTCTTTTTATCAATGAATTTTATAAACTTTCCTGAATTTCACCAACAGGGAGATTTCCCCAGGCTTTCGTTTTTGTTCCGAACAATATCCATGGATCCGGAAGCTCAAATGCATGACCGGCTGGCAGCTGTTTAGCTTCCTCTTTTGTCAGGTCCATCCAAATATAAGTTTCTTCCTCATTTTGTGCAGCAAAATCCCTGTAATCTCGGGAGATGGTTTCCCACAGCCCTTTTTGGGAAGTAATATCATCCCATGGATAAACAGCATGCAAATAATGATGTTTCTTTTGATCCGTTTTTGTAATTAGAAATCGTGATCGGTCCTCATTTTCATAAAAATTCCATTGTGCTATGTCTTTATCATGGAAAAGATATCTTGACCCCGGGAAAGGATAATAGCATTCAAATGGGAAGGGCTGGCCCGATTTAATATACGTTTCCTCAAGCCATTTCTTTTTTCGTTCCAGGCTCGTAATGCGCTGCCACGGTTCAGCGCCTGTTTCCATGATGGAAGTGTCTTCTGTGACAGCTCCATGTAGATAAATATGTTGATCCAATCGATTTTTTTCCAATACTCGCTGTGCAGGAATATTATGCTCTTGTGTGTTTGCACCCACCCATACTATGTTCTTTTCTTTACTCGCTTCTTTAAAAACATGAGAAGTCAGTTTAGTGGAGTAACCATTCCCTTTAAACCGGATATCACTTCTCAGACGGCCAACCATCGCATAATGCTTAGCGTAAATAGTATAACCGGCCATACTGACAAGCTGGTTATCCACAAATAAGCCAAACAGGCGATTGGGAGGAGAAGCAAGCCGTTCGAATATGCGAATGACATAATCGTCTTCAATTCCCGTCTGCATTCCTTCCACGATAGGGAGGTCCTGTTCATACAGTTGTCTTATTACTTGATTCATATGTATTCCCCCGTACACCAAGATGTATTTCCATTTAGATTATAACTTCATCCTCCATAGGTACACAATGAAAGAATTCCGGTAAAGTAAAAAAAGAATCATTTTTCCACTTTCCTGGACAATGACTCTTTTTATGTTTGTTCCGATATAAGTAGTCTTTATTCGTTTTGGTTTTCCTGTGCGCATATCAAGTTTTGCATAGGGCTTCGATTGATTTCCGGGTTTAGTCTGCCTTCCCGCATTAGTTTTTGCCGTATTTTTTTAGCTTTGGATTTTGCCATTTGGTTATTCCTCCCTTTAAATCTTTCTTTTATTATAAGGAAGGAACGTTATTACGTCACGGTGGTAGCGTGGAAAACGTGAATACTGTTTATACGGAAGTGAAAATAATCAAAGCATGAACTCCGCTAAATAAATTTGTCCGGATCAAGTGCTGCCTCCATCTCCGGTGTCAGCATATTTTTTTCCTGCAGTACCTGTTTAATCGTAACATCCTTTTCATCGGCTTCCATTCCGATTTTGGATGCCAGGTCATACCCTAAAATAGGACTGAGTCCGGTTACAAGAGCAAGGGTTGATTCACTAAATTGTTTACAGATAACTTCATTTACCTGAAGACCGCTGATGCATTTTTCCGTTAAAGTTGGAATGGTATTGGCCAGAAGCTCAATAGAATCCAGCAAGGTGTGTGCTATGACAGGCATCATGACATTAATTTCGAGTTGACTTCCTATTCCTGCAGTGGTTACAGCTGTTTCGTATCCGATCACCTGACAGCATACCATATGGGTCATTTCCAAAATAGCAGGATTTACTTTTCCAGGCATGATGGTTGAACCGGGTTGAACAGAAGGTAGTGTGATTTCTGCCAGTCCTGTTCTCGGTCCTGAAGCGAGGAGTCGTAAATCGCCGGTGATTTTTATTAGATGAACGGCTAACTCCTTTAACGATAGCATCATATTTATTGCCGCATTTCTGTTTTGCATGAAGCTGAAAATATTTTCAGGCTGTCGAAACGGCAGGCCTGTGCGGTTGGAAATTTCTTCAACCATTAGCTGGGGATATTGTGGATGGGTATGGATCACCGTTCCAATCGCATTTCCGCCTAATCCAATTTCATACAACTGCTCCAGGTTTGTTTCAATTTGCTTGTGCGCGGATTTGATGGTGTTTGCATATCCGGAAAAAGCCTGTCCCATCTGCATGGGAACCGCGTCATGCAGGTGCGTTCGGCCACTTTTTATAATAGGCATAAAAGTTTCGGATTTATCTTCCAGTTCTTTTTGTAATTGGAAAAGAGAAGGGAGGAGCCTTTCTGTAATATTTTCTGCTGCTGCCATATGTAATGCGGATGGAAAAGTGTCGTTTGTTGATTGTGCCATATTCACATGATCATTGGCATGAACAGAATAGGCATCCAAAGAGCCACTTAATATTTCAGAGGCACGATTAGCTATTATTTCATTTGCATTCATGTTTTGGGAAGTACCGGCACCTGCCTGGTATACATCCACGACAAAGTGCTCATCCCATTTTCCTTTGACTACTTCCTCTGCGGCTTCAATTATTGCCTTGCCGATGTCCTGTTCCAGCATGCCCAGTTTCATGTTAACGGAGGCAGCTGTTGACTTGATGATACCCTGCGCTTTAATAAAAGAACGGGAAAGCGTCAATCCGCTGATTTGAAAGTTTTCTACAGCACGCTGTGTTTGCGGGCCATAGTAAGCATAGGACGGAACAAGAATGCTGCCCATAGTATCATTTTCTGTACGGTAAATATCTTTCATTTTGTGTTCTCCTTTAAGTTGAATGAGTAAAGCTTATTATCTCCATATAATATTTGATTAATCACGAAAAATAATGTAAGGCAGTGCAGCTTCTATTATCGTATTATTTTTTTCACGTAAAAACAGTCAGGGAAAATTCACTTGACAGTAACAGCAGAAGCTCACCAGTGCTTCCGTTGTATTGACAATTTGACAAGGTACCTGTATATTTCTAACTATTGATAGGTTTTTTACAGTAAGATGAAAATGATACGATTGTGCATTGATATAGATGTTTGTGGAGCTGGAAGTTCCTTTTCAGTTGCCAGTTTAATAGAGGTGGAAACTGAACCATCCGTTGCAGTAAGTACTTATAATCGACAGAGCATAATAATTTTACAACGATATTGTGCCCTGTGCTGTAAAGACACATTGTGCTTATATCAGTCAGCAGCAGAATGTAAATTTTATAATGAAAGGTAAATCAATGTGGTGAACCAGCAAAATGAACAGAAGATTGATTATATATTATTATCCACGCTATTAGGTTTGTTTATTATCAGTCTGCTTGCTGTTTATAGCGGATCAGGGCAATACGAAACCGCTGATCCGTTTTATTTTGTAAAGAGGCAAGTGCTTTGGTATGTCGTTGGCTTGAGTTTAATGGCGGGGATTGCTTTATTTGATTTTGAATTATTAAAACGTTGGGCTGTCTATCTATATGGTATCGGTATAGGTCTGCTCATACTTGTCCATTTTTTTGGTACGGTAAAAAATGGTGCACAGCGCTGGATCAGCCTTGGTTTTTTTGATTTGCAGCCATCGGAGTTTATGAAGATATTTCTGATTATCTATATAGCTGCGGTATTAAGTAAACTGGGGATCATGCGGAGTTCGTTCAATAATAGTATAGCCCCTACGGTAAAAGTGATCCTATTTTCCATCATTCCTTTTGCTTTAATCCTTGTCCAACCTGATTTGGGTTCTGCGTTAATTATTGCAGCGACTGTGATCACATTAGTTCTTTTTTCCAGTATATCCATTAAAATGATTGGTTTGCTTATAGGCGGAATGGCGAGTTTGGCTGCCTTTTTAGTCTATTTGTATCAATTCCATTATGATGTATTCACTTCCATTTTCAAGCCGCATCAGCTGGGCAGAATTTATGGCTGGCTTAACCCGGGAGAATATGCCAGTGAATACGGCTATCAATTACAGCAGGCGATGCGGGGAATCGGATCCGGTCAAATGTCGGGAACTGGATTCAATGAAGGGGTGCAAGTACAGTCCGGACGTGTTCCGGAAGCACATACCGATTTTATATTTGCTGTAATTGGTGAAGAATTCGGATTTATTGGAGCTAGTATACTAATCAGCCTATACTTCCTGCTTATTTATCGAATCATTATGATTGCTGTTAATTCGAACAGTCTGTTTGGTGTTTATATTTGCATTGGAACGGTTGGATTAATTGCGTTTCAGGTCTTTCAAAATATCGCCATGACGATTGGATTAATGCCAATTACCGGTCTCGCCCTGCCGTTTATTAGTTATGGGGGAAGTGCTTTGTTAACGAATATGATGGCGTTGGGACTGGTGATGAGTGTTCATGCCAGAACGAAGCGTTATATGTTTGGAGAGACGAAAGTGGATTGAATCTACTACGGCAACCGGGGAGATGCTTGTAAAACATTTTCTTAATACTAAAAGTTAGTGGTGGGGCGATATGATTTTAAGTAAAATAAAAAGAATGGATTATTCCTTAATTACAAGTATTCTATTATTGTCAGGCTTCGGACTGGTGATGGTTTATAGTTCAAGCTATACCCTGGGAGCCATGGAATATAATGATGGGAGCCATTTCTTTTTCAGACAACTGCAATGGCTGCTCGTAGGAGTTCTTTTTTTCATTCCTGCAGCTCTTATTCCCTATAAAGTATATGGTAAATTAAGCCCTATCTTTGTAATTATTTCCATTGTCCTGCTGGTCTTGGTACTTATCCCCGGAATTGGGGTAGAACGGAACAACTCACAGAGGTGGATTGCGATAGGCCCTTTCCTGTTTCAGCCTGTGGAAGCAGTGAAATTATTTATGATTATTTATTTTGCATATATTTTTGCAAAAAAACAATCTTATATTAATCAGTTTTCAAAAGCTGTCTTACCTCCGCTGCTGATTCTGGCGTTGACCTTTCTCTTAATCATGCAACAGCCCGATTTAGGGTCTTCCATGCTGATTTTGCTCGTTTGCGGAATTATTGTCCTCTGTTCCGGAGCCAGGCCGCTGCATATCTTTCTGTTGGGGAGTGGAGCGCTTCTTGCTTTCGGTTACTTTGCATATACTTCGTCTTATCGTCTGGAAAGACTGACTTCTTTTTTAAATGTGTTTGAAGATCCCCAGGGCTCCGGCTATCAGCTGGTGAACTCCTATGTTGCCATTGCGACAGGCGGTTTGTGGGGAAATGGTTTGGGCGGAAGTGTTCAAAAGTTAGGGTTTCTTCCAGAAGCCCATACGGATTTTATTATGGCTGTAATACTGGAGGAAATAGGCGTATTTGGGTTGTTGATTGTCATTTCTTTGTACCTGTTTATGATGTTTCGCGGCTTTTCGATTGCCAAAGATTTGGATGACATGTTTCCAAAACTGTTGGCAATCGGCTTAACGTTTCAGATTACGCTTCAGGCTGTTATTAATCTTGGGGCTGTTTCCGGCATGCTGCCAATTACGGGAATCACACTCCCATTTATTAGTTATGGAGGTTCCTCCCTGTTGTTTACCATGATTTCAGCCGGAATATTGGTGAACTTATCTGCATATCGGAATAGGATGGCTTCATAGTTTTTTGTGATCTGTGCAAACTAAGGTGAAATGTTTTCAGCCTTCAGGGGGAATAGGTATGTCATTAGGTATGACGGAAGACGAAATAACAGTTGCTATAATTCAATCACTGAAAGAATTGGATACATCCCGTTTTCAGGAAATTATGGAGCAGCTGCAGCCTTATGATATGGCTCAGCAGTATGTGCGTATTCCTGCTAAACATAGAAATAAATTTATTCTTTTCTTGTCGATGGAAGAAATGAAGCGGCTGATCGGGGAGTTAAAAGAAGAGGATCAATTGGAATTCCTGCATAAATTGGGTATAGAGCGTTCATCCAAAGTACTGGATTTAATGGAAAATGACGATCTTGCAGGGTTGTTGTCCCGGTTGGAACCGGAACGTATGGAAGAATTGTTGTCCGGGATGAACGAGGAAGAAATGCAGATAGTCCGGAACATGATGACTTATCCCCCCGAAACAGCTGGAAGAATCATGAATAACCGTCTTGTCTGGATACCGAGGGATTATACAGTAAGACAGGCTGTAGATAAACTGAAGGATTTTGCAGAGCTCGCCGAGTACCTGAACTATTTGTATGTCATTGATGAAGAAAAGAAACTAGTTGGTGTGGTATCCTACAGGGATTTAATTCTCGCTGATATTCAGGATAAAATTGATAATATCATGTTCACAAGCCTTGTAAAAGCTGATGTACGTACAGACCAGGAGGAAGTTGCAAAACTAATCAGCCGTTATGATTTTGTTTCCCTGCCAATCGTGGAAGAGGACAATACATTGGTTGGAGTCGTCACCGTTGACGATATTATTGATGTTGTATTCCAGGAAGCGAATGAGGATATTGAAAAATTGTCCGCATCCGGCAAAGCTATTGATTTTCATACTAAACCGCTAATAGCCGCCGGTCGCAGGCTCCCCTGGTTAATTCTGCTTCTATTTATAGGTTTGGTATCCGGCAGCATAATAAGCGGCTTTGAAGATACCTTGGAAACAGTTGTTGCTTTAGCTTTTTTTATGCCACTTATTGCAGGGATGACGGGAAATACAGGAACCCAGTCACTGGCTGTGGTTGTGCGGGGGCTGACAACAGAGGATTTATCCTTTAAGCAAGTAGTAAAACTTATACTTCGGGAACTTTGGGTAGGCATCCTGATAGGGATTACCTGTGGGATATTAATTTCAGTTATCGCTTATATTTGGCAGGGAAGCTTAACTCTGGGGATTGTCGTAGGGAGCTCTCTCCTGATCACATTAATTATTGGAACACTTGCCGGAACGATTATCCCACTTGTTTTATACAAATTTAATGTGGATCCAGCTGTGGCATCAGGCCCGCTCATTACGACGATAAACGACATTTTATCGCTGCTGATTTATTTTGGAATTGCTACGATGTTTATTTCGGCGTTAATGTAGAACCCTATTCATTCAGGAAATGCTTCGTTACCTGAAATCCTATAAGAAGTTTATTATTGTAATAATAAAAAGAAGCTAAAAGAGTTCCTTATCATGGCAACACATGATAAGGAACTGCAAATATATTTTTTCATATTTATTCTGTTGCTGCGTCCAATACTTCCAAATTACGCTCCATCAGGGTGAAATAATCTTCTTCTTTATCAATATCGTTTTGGGTAAGCACCTCAAGATTATGCAGCGTCAGAGATTGTGCTCCTATCTCCTCCTGAATGACCTCCGCCAATCGATTCGATGTGTTTTGTTCAAATAGAACGTAGTCTAAATCATGTTCTTTAGACTGGTTAATAATTTCCGTCAACTGTCTCTGAGACGGCTCGTCACTTGAAGACAAGCCACTAATCGGAATCTGGTTTATACCATAACGCTCTTCCCAATAGCCAAATGCAGCATGGGCTACAATGATCGATTTATTTTCTTTATCTGATAATAGTTCTGTATAATTCATATCCAGTTCAGTCAGTCTTTCTTTTAAAGCTTCAAAATTCTTATTGTACAATTCTTTTTCCGACGGATTCATTTCAACAAGTTGATCTTTAATGATTTCAGCTGCTGTTATCATACGTAATGGGTCAATCCAAATATGCGGATTAAGATCACCGTCATGGTCGTCAATAATGATGGTTACCGTTTCTGATTCTGCAACAACTTCATGATCTTCATCATAAAAAACGGCTTTTATTTGCTGACCGTCTATTTCCGCTTCACTTTCAAAGTTGTTTGAAGTCTCTCCATCAACTACTGTCCATTCTTCTGCATTTGGGTTTAATGTAAACCAATGTAAATGATCATACGCATCCGTTTCATCCAGCTTTGCTGTCAGATTGATAGAATCACCGGTGTGATAATGGCTGGAAACACCTTCTAACTCCACGGTCCTGTTTTCTTCTTCACCCTGTGAGTCATCTCCGTGATGATGGTCTTCATGTTCATGACTATCGTCTCCTTGGTGGTGATCCTCTTCATGATCATCAATGATGATGCTTACCGGCTCTGACTCTGCCGTCACCTCATGATCATCTCCATAAAGCACGACCTTTATTTGCTGCCCATCCATTTCCGTTTCCCTTTCAAGGTAATCCGATGTTTCTCCGTCAATCACTTCCCATTCTTCTTCATCCGGATTTAATACATACCAATGTAAATGGTCGTGTTCAACTTTCCCCTGTATCCTTGCTGTCAGATTGATAGAATCACCGCTATGATAATGATCCGATAAACCTTCTATGAAAACTTTCGGTTCTGAATCCTCTTCAGAATGGTCATGGTTTGCGTAATGGTTGCTGCTGGAAAACAATTCGTCATACTGTCCCAATTCCATTAATTTTACATCATGAGATTCCAATGCATCTGCTATTGACGTTGAAAAAGCCTCCATGTTTGACCCCATATAAATAAAAGCGTCACTTTCCGCTATGGAGATAATATCCTGTGATGTCGGTTCGTAAGTATGCGCATCAGTCCCTGGCGAAAAAACAGTTTCTACTGCAGCAGTATCTCCTGCGATTTCCTTCACTGCATACTGTATAGGATAAACGGATGTATAAATTTCAAGCTTTGAATTTTCATTGCTGTCGGATGACGCTTCCTGTGATGAACAACCTGAAATAAATAAACTAATTAAAATTAAAATAAAAGTGACTTGAACAAACTTCATTCTCCATCTCCTCACTTTGTTAAAATTAGAATAACTATAATATACCGTAATGATTACGGTTTGTAAACAGTAACTGTTACGATTTATGAGGAAGATTTTATTTTATCCTTACTCCAATTCAGGAAGTTTAAGGAAAATTTATTGTTATCTAGTATACACAAAGCCAACAGACTGAAGGAGAAAATCACAGAGGGTTGTGAAAGGAATAAAAAGAGGCTGAGACATTACTCATTTTATCGGAGAAAAACCAAACAAACTATGTGTTCATGCCGGAAGTATACGGAGAATACATCAGGAGAAAAATTCATCAATGAGATCATTATGCCTCCGAAAATGCTTGCAGCAATAGGGAGTTAATTCCCCAACCGGGGGAGAGTTGCTCTATCCTCATAATGTGTTTGTAGTTTCTTTAAAGGATCGTCCCAGCCAATAATCTTCCTGTTATTTTACCTTATCTCTTTTGGCTATCAAAAAATGTGCGGTTGCCCAGGCGGTGATTGGGATGATCAGGGCAATGCCAATTCCCGCAAATAATATAATCAGCATTTCACCGGCAAACACTTTTGAATTTACCATTTCTCCAAATGAATAGGCCAGATCTTTAAACCAGATAAGCAACCCTAAAAAAGCACCGAAAAATGCAAAGAACAATGTATTGGCGCTTGTACCCAGCAGGTCTCTTCCAATACTTAAGCCTGCTTTAAACAAATCCTTTTTAGTAACTGCCGGATTCTGATTTGATATTTCCTGCATGGGTGAGGAAATGGAAATGGCAATATCCGTAAGCGCGCCAATTGTACTCATAATAACAACAGCTACAGCAATCCTTACAAAATCAACTTCAATATAAAGGGAAAATACGGCAAGTTCATTTATTTCTTCTTCACTGAACCCTTGGACCATCGCGCTGTCTGTTATGAAATAAATAGGGAGCAGCAGGACGACAATGGTAATCATGGTAGAATAAAATGCGGTTTTTGTTTTTACGTTCACGCCATTAATATAGAATAAATTAATGTAGCCGATAAATATGCAGGCAATCAAGGTCAAAATAATCGGGTCAGCACTTGCATCCAGCATAAAGAAAATAGTAAGCAGAAGCACACCAAAGTTCAGGAATAGGGCGCCAAATGAACGTGCTCCTTTTTTACCACCGATCAAGATCATTAATAAAAGCAATATAACTGCCATGATAACTAATGCATTCATGTTCTATCCCTCTTTCGATTAACAAAGAAAATAGATATATAGATTCCAATTGGAATGGTCAGCACGATACCAAAACCGCCGGCAAGTGCTCGGGCCAACTCCAAAGAAAGGTTCATGGAAAAGGTATAGCCCACATCAAAGGAATTTTTCAAGTACAGGAGAATCATTGGAATGGATCCGCTGATATAGACAAAAAACAGGATATTTGTCATGGTGCCCATAATATCTTTTCCCACTTCATATCCGGAAGCTTTGAGAACTTTATCCGATATATTATTATTTTTTTCGTACATCCCAAATATGGAAGATGACATTGTGATGGCCACGTCCATGACGGCTCCCAGGGAACCAATTAATAGGCCTGCCATGAAAATCATTTGCGGCGGGCGGGTTAAAAACGACATTTCTTCAAACCGGATGCCTTGTTCTGATGTTATCCCCAAAACAGCATAAGTGATGATCAATGAGAGGAAGGTACCGAGCAAAGTTGCCACAATAGCTGCATAAGATTTCTCGTTAAATCCATTAACGAGTAATAAAGAAATGACTGTAAATATAATAATGCTTACACCAATAATAAATAATAAGCTAATATTGGACGTATGAATATAAATGTCCAGTGCATAGGAGATCAGGACTGCATTAAGTGCCAAACTGATAATGGAATACAACCCTTGTTTTCTCCCGACGAGAAGTAATATAAAGATAAAAACCCAGGAAACAACTACGAGATATTTGTCCCGTTTAACATCGGTAATCTCTCCGGTCAGCTCCGTATTCTCATCCATAGTCCCATCAACCGAAACAAATAATTCATCCCCTCTGGAATACTTCTGATCATAAGCACCGGAAGTGGAGTATTCATTATTTAAATGGATATATTCTCCTTTTTCGTCGCCGTTTTTTAATTCTGCTACAATTTGCTGCGTATATAGCTTGTCTTCATTCTGGTGTTGATCTATTATTTCTTCCTGATCCACTAAATCCACTTTAATTACTTCGGCTATGGGGCGCTCATAGAACGCATAATTATGATGGACAAATATGATAGATGCTGCAAAACAGACGATTAATAATAGAAAGAATGTAATTTGTTTATAAGAGATATTCTCTTTTAATTTGAATAGAAGATCATACAATGGATAACCCTCCCGCTTTTCTCTTCAACAGTAAATGACTCTCCATAACGTATTTGGAATGAATGTAATTGTCAATCAGATTGGATAACCGTATGTTACTAGAAGTAAAATAGGTGGTCAAGAAAGGACCTCAGCTAAAAAACTAACGCATTAATACTTTGAAAGGGATACTTTTTGTCTTGCTTTGATATACAATATCGGGCTGAAACATCTTGTGGATATACTTCCTACTAACTCAAGAGAAGAACTAAAAGAGTTACTGTAAGCAAGTGAAGCTGATTAGAAAACCAGCAAGGAAGGTGGGAGCTACAGATGTGAAAGTCAGTGCATTTGCAGCCACTAAGAAACGGGCACCATGGATTGTCATGCTTATGTATTTCGGTTTGATCACAGCAGAAGTGATAGTTCATTTTGAAGAAACGTTGGAAGCAATAGTTTTATTGGCTGCATTTATTCCCCTTATTATGGACTCCGCCGGAAATACCGGGACACAGTCGCTGGCCGTTGCTGTTCGCGGGTTGGCACTGGGAACCATTCATAAAGGAAGTGTCGGGAAAATGATACGCCGAGAATTTGGAACCGGTATTATGCTCGGGCTTATTTGTATGGTCGTTCTTGGGGTAATCATTACAATATTATACCAGGGGAATATATTGCTTGCTTTTATTGTTGGTGTATCCATATTCTGTACGTTGAGCATTGCTACCATAATAGGTTCCACAGTACCGCTTATCATTAATAAATTAAAACTGGATCCTGCGATAGCTTCGGGGCCATTCATTACGACGGTAAATGATATTCTGGGGCTATTAATTTACTTCTCTGTTGCCACAGCTTTGCTTGATTATTTGTAAGTTATAATCGTCGTCGGTAATAAAATATTTCTAGTGCTCTTTTGCCCGGCAGGAGATTTAGAAACTAATAGAAGGTAAGCGATAAGAAGTAGGATTGTTAACACAATGTAAAATTTATTAAGTATCCATAAAAGCTATTGAATTGCCAAACAAAGTTTGTTAAATTTACCGATATTGAAAGTCGATATCGGTAATCTATTTTTTTGGACTGATTACAAGTTTTGATTACCGGAAGACAAAATACGAAGAAAGCTTTCTGTAAGCTTCATACAAATACATATCCTCCACCAAGTCGTACTCAAGCTATGAATGATTGAAAAAAATTAAAGGTTACATCGAAGGGGGTAACACTATCAATGAATACAAAAAAAGACAATAAACTTAGAACATGGCTGGAAATCTTCATTGTCTCCACCAGGCTTGGGTTGACTTCTTTTGGAGGTCCCATTGCACATTTAGGTTATTTTCACGAAGAATATATTAGAAGACGAAAATGGATGGACGAAAAAAGCTATGCAGATCTCGTTGCGCTTGCTCAGTTTTTGCCCGGGCCTGCCAGCAGTCAGGTGGGAATTGGTATTGGCGTCATGCGCGGGGGAATAATAGGTGGCTTTATATCATTTCTCGGCTTTACAATCCCTTCCGTAATTGCATTGATTACATTTGCTTCTTTTCTTCATACGTTCGGAATAGAAGATGCCGGATGGATTGATGGATTAAAAATTGTAGCCGTTGTCGTTGTTGCTCATGCAGTATTAGGAATGGCTAAAAAGTTAACACCGGATCTGCAACGGAAAACCATTGCATTGTTTGCATTAGTGGTTACGTTATTATGGCAAACAGCATACACCCAGATTGCTGTCATTTTATTGGCGGGAGTTGTCGGTTATCTGCTTTACAGACAGCAAACAGCCGGTGATGAGCAAGCTGTTTCACAATTTCCTGTTTCACGCCGTTTAGGATATGTTTGTTTAACTGTATTCTTTGGGTTACTTATTGTTCTGCCGATCATACGTAACCTTACATCTGTAGAGTGGGTGGCCATGCTGGACAGCTTTTACCGCGCCGGATCTCTTGTGTTTGGCGGGGGGCATGTTGTATTGCCATTGTTGGAACAGGAATTTGTTCCAACAGGCTGGTTAACAGAACAGGAATTTCTGGCAGGTTATGGTGCAGCTCAAGCAGTGCCTGGACCGCTATTTACCTTTGCGGCATATATAGGCGCTGTTATTAATGGGTGGCAGGGCGGTTTATTTGCTACATTTGCAATCTTTTTACCCGCATTCCTTCTCATTTTGGGTACACTGCCATTTTGGGATGCTTTACGAAGCAATCCGAAAGTAAAAGGGGCATTACTTGGCATAAATGCTTCGGTTGTAGGTATCTTAATATCTGCGCTTTACCACCCGATATGGACGACCTCCATACTTGCACCAATTGACTTTGCACTCGCTGCTATCCTGTTCAGTATGTTGGTGTATTGGAAATTGCCGCCATGGGTGATTGTACTGTCCGGGGCTTTGGGAGGTATGCTTATTTCCTATTTTTAAGTTATTTCGGGAAAATCCAGTAATCTAACCCCCGCAACGATGATCTTTCCGCCAGCATCAATCATACTCCTCCCTCACACCGATTGAAGTACAGCTTTTATTTGAATGGTGAGAGGGAGAAAGATTTGCAGATAACATTGTCGGGAGATCAAAAAGTATATGTAATTTGCCCCTAAAAGTATTGCCGCAAAACATAGATGTAAGCATATTCCCGATTCGTTTGAATAAACTTTTGTGAGCAGATCTTAGGTTAGCTTCTGTTCTTATTCGAAAAAAACGCTGTATTTTGTCCGATTTTATATTATAATGGTTTGTAAGCGTATACAGAATATTAAACTATGATTCTATAAAAAAACGACAGGCTATATTATAATAATATAGAGCAGAATGACACTGATTGCTCCAAGGGGGGGGATTGTTATGGAGCTGGTACTGCAACAGAAACAAAAACTCAATTTGGTCATGACGATGGAATTGCGACAAGCCATAGCAATATTACAATATTCAACAGTGGAATTATATGATTATCTGCAGGAACAGGAGCTGGAAAACCCTCTAATTGAACTGAAAGACAGGGATGGCGATCATTACGATAAAGGAAGTATTCCAATAAAAAGTACAGGATCAGAAGCGAAAAATCCAATTGATTTCATGCCTGATGAAAAAACAGGGGAAAGAGATGAATTATTGGAGCAGGTTGCCTGGCTGGATGTTACTCCGAGCCAAAGGGCATTGCTGAATCATTTAGTACTTAATTTGGATGCAAATGGTTATTTACCGCTTCAGGCAGACGAAATTGCGGTGGAGCTTGGTATGGATAAGGAAGAAGTATCTTCCGGAATTAACATGTTGCAGAGCTTGGAACCGGCAGGGGTCGGTGCGGGAAACCTGGCTGAATGTCTCTATTTGCAGGTGAAGGCGTATTATCCGGAAGCAACTGTCACCGGCTTAATCATTAAAGATCATTTAGAGCAGCTGGCAAGCAAAAAGTGGCAGGAAATCGCCAGGACATTAAATATAGAATTGGCTGAAGTAAAAACAGCTTTTGAATTAATTCGTTCCCTGAATCCGAAACCTTGCCGTTTGGATCAAAAGCCAATTGAGTATGTAAATCCGGATATTATTGTGGAAGCAACCGATGGCGGGCTGGAGGTTTATTTAAATGATAAGTACTTGCCCAAAGTAGAGTTCGATTATAGCTATAATAATACGCTGGATAATAATGGATTAAATAAATATATTAAAGATAAATATAAAAATTACCAAATGCTCATAAGCAGTCTGGAACAGCGTAGAAATACAATTTTAAAAGTCACGCAAGCCATAATAAAAAAACAGCAGGATTTTTTTACAGAAGGTTTTTCGGGGTTGCAGCCACTGACTTTAAAGGAAGTAGCAGATGAAATTGGTATGCATGAATCCACGGTAAGCAGAGCGACAATGAATAAATTTATTCAAACACCAAAGGGAACTTTTGAATTCAGGATCTTTTTCACTTCCAAATTGAATACGGATAACGGGGAAGAAGCTTCGCAGACAAAAGTAAAGTTACTATTGGAAGAACATATTAAAAATGAAAATAAATATAAACCATATTCCGATCAAAAGATTGCGGATTATTTTAAAACGGAGAAAGGAATTACCATCTCCCGCAGAACGGTGGCCAAATACAGAGAGGAATTAAATATACCATCATCAAGCAAAAGGAAAGAAATAAAAATATAATTTATTATAGGGCAGTGAACTGTACCGTTCACTGCCTTTTGAGTTACACGCATAAGGGCTGTATTTCCACCAGAGTGGAAATGTGGTTAGAATGTAAAAAACCCTGCTTTAAAAAAGCAGGGCAGAGGATTAATCATCTGTATGATCGTCTTCCTCATCATCCGGATGCATGTCCTCATGATCCAACCAGTGATCATCTTCTTCATCTTCATCCACATGGGAGTAGTCTCCACCTTCACCAACTGTCACTTCCTGTTGCGGCATAGTATGCATGTCTCTGGCCGTGACATGAACCTGAACATGATAGATTCCATCCTCGTCAAAGGAGGTCTCAGCAGTGTAAGTTCCATCTCCCAGGTTTTCAGCTTCTATAAAATACCCGTCATCCCGTTCTCCTTTTTCCCAAACCTCGTAATCCACCTCATCGGCATCTGTAACTGTTTCATCTCCGTATGTTACTTCAGCAAGCATTTCCACAGTTTCTCCTGGCTCTGCACTGTCATTGACCTGCAGATCCACTTCAAGGACAGGCATTTCTTCCGGATCATCCATGTTGTCGTTATCATCTGTTTCCGCATTGCCATTGCATGCTGCCAGGCCGATAATAAGGATTAGCAGCAAGACAAACATAGCCATTTTCTTTTGCATGGGATTCTCTCCAATCTGTTTTGTTTTTTATTCCATTTTTGTAAGCATGTGATAAACAGACAGCCTAAAGCTCGTCTGCCACCCTTCTTAAATCACCCATAATAACCTCTGTTTCCGAAGACTCAACACCATTGTATCTTTTAAGCACTTCTCCTTCAGGGCTGACAAGAAAGAAGCTTGTACCATGTGTAAACTGGTCATCGCCCTCTGGTGGTTCCAATAAAGGAGACTGGAATGATTTGATTGACATTTCCTTGATTGTTTCAAAGTCATAACCTGTCAGAAACGTCCAATTGTCCAGATCAGCGTCATATTCATTTGCATATTCGGTTAAAACATCGGGATTGTCGTAATCAGGATCAACAGTAAAAGAAACAAGTTGAACATCCAGGTTCTCTTCTTTTATTTTATCCTGTAACAAAGACATGTTACTTGACATCGGAATGCAAACGGATGTGCAATTTGTGAAAATCAAGTCTGCAATCCACCATTCACCTTCCAAGTCCTCGTGACTGAGTGTTTCATTATCTTGTGTAGTAAATTCAAACGGTTCTATGTCACGGGCCATATTGGTTTCAATATTATAACCGCCACAAGCGGTTAACAATAATAAAAATGCACTTAACAGCAGCCATTTACCTATTTTCAATGTGTGTCTCCTCCTTTTATATATTCGTTGTCGGGTCGGAATGTTAACATTCTTTACCAGCTGTTTTTTTCACGTTTTTTTCCATTGCTTCTTCAAATGTATAGACATCTCCACCAAATCCTCTGACAAATTTTTCTGCGTGCTCCTTTAAATGGAAAGAAAGTACTTGCGGCTGACAGCAGCCCATACAAATGGAAGTATCCATCACATAGAAAGAGACAGTTGCATCGACTGTTGTTTGTATTAAAAAGTCGCGGCAAATAGCCTGGACTGGTTCTTCCCGCAACTGGTGGTGACGAATAAATCCGCAATGGATGCAGCATGCTGTTTCAATCTTTGCCCCGGGTAGAATAATTCGGTATGCTAACTTTTCGTTAACCGCTTTTTGACAAACAATACAATCTCCCTCAGAGAAATCGGGAAAGCCAGGTGCCTTTTTGAGTGAAATTCCTCCAAATGTTTTCGTAATATATCCTTCGTCTATTAAAGGCTTAATATCACGATGAATAGTCATATCTGAAACCCCAAGTATTTTACTCAGATCAGATATTTTCATTGTATGCCTGTCAGCAATAAGCTCTCTTATCCGATTTTGGCGTTCAACAGGAAACATAAAATCACTACCATCCCTGACATATGTGAAAATATAACAAAATAAAACATCTCCTAACATTAGCCTACCAGCGGCAAATACCATAAGCAATAGCCAAAAATGATAATTGTGTTACAACTTTCAGAGATAATAGTCTGGATGATAATAAATAAATGATAGAGGCTGTTATGAATCAAAAGTATGATTACTCAGTCATAGTCAATTGGAATCAATATTCTAAAGCACGTTAGGTTGTTATACATGCTTTGTACTTATTTTACTAGTTTCATAGCCCATTTTTGATCTATTGTATTGTATGCCTGTTTACTTGCATGCTAACATTATGTAAATTATTAAAATTCTAATATCAGGGAAAGGGTGCCTATTAATTGTGAGTAATTTTATACAAAGTAATCAAAAAATTCTCTCCATTATAATGGTTCTTTTACTGCTTTCATCCACATTTACACCAACTGTAACCGGAGCAGAAGCGGGCACAGATTTGGATTTAAACACAGTGGAAGAAGATCTTAAACTGGAGAAAGAACTGGAGGAACAAGCGGAAGCATTAAAGGCAGGTGATGAAGAAAACGACATCACTTTTTCAGCAGAAGGTGGGCTGCCCAGATTAACCGATGGACTGGATAAGGAAATAAATATATTTAATGAAGCTGCTGAAGAAACACATATGCAACAGGATCAGATGGATGGCAACATAGAACAAGGGCTATTTGACGCATTTGCCGAGGAAAAAGAAGTAGATGTCATCATTTATTTGAAAGATGATACTGACCATGTCAGCTTATTGGAATTTACGGATGAATCTGCTGAACGCAGTGAACGTATTGCCAATGTACAAGGGCACTTGCAGGAGGTGGCTGCAAAAACACAGGAAAAACTTCTTGTTGACTTGGAAGATATGGAACAAAAACAACAGGTTTCCAACATTGAGCCGTTATGGATCATTAATGGTATTGCCGCCAGTGTCACCGAAGATGCCCTGAAAGCATTAGCGGAGCGGAATGATATTGAGAAAGTATTAAAAGAAGAAATAATCGAGATACCTGAAGTGACCGGGCAATCGGAACCCCGCTTACCGGAATGGGGACTTGAAAAAGTGCATGCACCGGATGTATGGGGGCAGTATGGCCTGGACGGGGAAGGAATTATTGTAGGGATTATGGATACGGGTGTGGAAGAAACCCACGAAGCGTTAAAGCATAACTATCTGGGAAGAGATGGAGATCATGACATCGCATGGGCCGACTTTTCCGGACATGACTATGAAACACCACAGGATGGAAATGGACACGGGACACACGTTGCGGGAACCGCTGTTGGCGGAGGAGAAGGAGAGCCAATTGGTGTTGCCCCTGGTGCTGAATGGATTGCAGCCAAGATATTTAATGATGGCGGTGCAGCTACAGAGTCGGGCATACTTCAGGCATTTGAATGGTTTATGGCACCGGGTGGGGACCCGGAAAATGCCCCGCATGTCGTAAATAATTCATGGGGGAATTCTAATACGTACAATACATCATTCCATGAAGCTGTACTCGCATGGAGAGCTGCAGGCATAATTCCATTGTTTGCTGCCGGAAATGATGGGCCGGGTTCTGAAAGTATCGGTTCACCTGCAAGTTTTCCGGAGTCCATTGCAGTAGGTGCCACGGATGTAAATGATCACATAGCGTCTTTTTCCAGTCGGGGGCCTGTATATTGGGAAGGTGAGCGCTATTTAAAGCCGGAAATAAGTGCACCTGGACATGAAATTTATTCTGCCTGGCCCGGTAATGGATATAACACAATTAGCGGCACTTCTATGGCTGCTCCGCATGCGGCTGGAGTAATCGCACTGATTTTACAGGCGAATCCGGATGCTGATATGGAAGAAATGGAAACGTTGCTTACGGAAACAGCTCGTACGGAGATGCATATGGGAGAAGTGCCGAATGATCTTTACGGCTACGGGATCATAAATGCTTATCAGGCTGTAACGGAAGCCGCGTTTGCCGGAGAATTCCGTGGAATTGTAACTGATGATGAGGGGAAAGCCATTTCTGCACAAATCATCATAGAAGAGGAAAATATTTATCAGCAGACAGGTGAAGATGGCACTTTTGAATTGAAGCTGCGTGAAGGAACCCATGAGGTGGCCGTAGAGGCTTTCGGTTATATTACAGAGAAGCAAGCGATTACAATAGTGAAGGATGAAGTTGCAGAAGTTACCTGGGAACTGGAGGCAGCTGACCAATATAATATTACCGGAACAGTTACTGACGCAGATCAATCCCCGGTGGCCCACGCATACGTTCAAGTGCTGGACACACCACTGGATACCGTCCGGACTGATGAAAATGGTCAATTTGTTTTTTCTGCTGTCCCTGAAGGGGAATACCATATAGTCGTATCTGGAAAAGGGATTAGCAGTTCCGGCAACTTTGTTCAGGTAAGCGAGGATAAAATTATTGACTTTCAGGTGGAAGCAGGTCAATTGCATTCAGGAGAACATTGGCTGACAAACAATAACAATAATGCAAGGAATGCAGTATCTGAAGAGGATATTTCATTACATCTGATGGAGGAAGACTGGAGCACCGGCGTCAGTGGCAATATTATTTTTTCTTCACCGGCAGTGAATGAAGATACGATTGTAACAGCTACTGATTCTGGAAGCATACAAGCGTTTGATCTGGAGAATGGGGAGGAGAAATGGACTTTCCGAACCGGTATGGCAAATCGTGGAACTCCAACAATCCATGAGGATACGGTATACGTTGCCGGAGGCCAGGATAATAAAATCTACGCGCTTAATATTAATTCAGGGGTTGTAAAATGGGAAGCAGCGCCCGGGAATGAGGCCATTTACGAAACGCCGATGTATGATGACGGAGTTTTATATTTAACTTCCAGTACAAGTAATGAAACCGTGGTGACAGCTCTACATGCGGATGATGGAGAAAGATTATGGGATACCGTAATTGAAAGTGACACCTATTTTGGCGCGGCTGCAACGGATGAATATTTAATTATTGGCAGTATGTCAGCCGGTTCGCTATACGCATTATCCAAAGAAGATGGCAGTGAAGTTTGGACATTTGACATCAGCGGGGAAGGTTTTGCTTCCCAGCCGGTCGTTATTGATGGCATCATTTATGCTTTTAGTACGGACTTTTCAAGTAATGGAACATTATGGGCAATTAATGCAGAAAGTGGGGAAGAGATCTGGAATTATGGACATATGGGGGATACGCAAGCTGCATCACCCGTAGTCTATGAGGATATCATTGTGGCCAGTTCCGCCAGCAATGCCTCTTCAAAAGGGTTTGACCGTCATACCGGGGAATTAATTTGGGAAAATGAAAATGTCTCCACCGCTGTAAATAATGGTTCCGCTGCCGGTAATGGATTATTCTTTCTCGTCGATAACACCGGTGCTTTAAAGGCTGTCGATGTGTTCAGCGGTCGAATCCTGGAGCAAAGGTCACTGGAGGCATCCAGTTCATCCACACCTGCGATCATTTCCGGTCGTGTAGTTATCACTACGCAAACGGGAATTCAAGTATTTTCCTCTCCGGGTGTTTTGTCGGGAGTAATTCAGGACACGGATGGAAACCCTGTTTCAGGGTTTGCCAGAGTGATTGGGACGGACAAAAAGGCGGAAGCTGATACAGATGGCAAGTTTGAACTAACGGTTCTGCCGGGAGAGTTTGATGTTATTGTCGGTCATTATGGGATGGAACAAGTCCATGAAAATATCAGCTTCCATTCAGGCACCATGATTGAAAAAACATATATGCTGGATGCTGTTGCGGAGGGAGAACTAAGCGGTCAAATCCTTGACAGCCGTTCAGAGGAACCGATAACGGATGCTGCTATAACAGTACAGGACACTGAACTGGAAACAAGGACAGATGAAAACGGCAATTTTTCATTCGATTCTATTTATGAAGGTTCCTATCAGCTTGAGTTGGAAGCGAGCGGATTTCTCCATAAACAAGCTGGTGTAGAGGTTAATGCCGGTGAGACAACAACAGTAACCTTAAACATGGACCCGATTGATGTGGCTGTACTTAATGACTATGAAAGTTCCATAAGCAATCTGTTAAACCAACAGGAGATTCCTGCAGAAAAGGTGGAATGGGATACGATTATAGAGGAACTTGCGAACTATCAGGTTGTCTATTTAAATGGAGCATATGAATCAGGCGGCTGGTCTCCGGAAAAAGAACTGATGGATGAACTGTTGGCTGAAGCAAGTGATCAAGGAGTAAGTATTGTTTTTGCCAATACATGGGGGCTAAACTATGGTTCGATACCACATTTATCGGAATTTTATCATGACCCGGAAACAGTACAGCATGATTATGGAAGAACAGGTATTTCACTTGTCATCGAGCAGGAGCATCCGATTTTGGGAGACACTGCAGCTGGTGACAGAATTACGGTAATGAACAGCGGGATGGCATCCTGGTTTAACGGTTACTCCGGCCGTAATCTGGCGACATTGGGCAGCCGGCAGATTGGCGATGTCGGAACAGGTGTCGCGTATAAACCGGTAACACAGGATAGTGCCCATCTGCTCTTATCCACACATGCAGCTGCATCGTGGAACTCTCCTGTTCAAAACTGGCTGCCTGTACAGCATGATATTTTGACGAACGGGGTTTCCTATTTACTTGATGATACGTCCTATGGTCAGGTGGACGGGAATGTCGTGAACCAGCAGGGAGAGCCACTGGAAGTGAAGGTAGAGATTACGGAAACCGGTGTATATGAATCTACCGATGAAAACGGAGAATTCAGTCTCTTTCATGATGAAGGAACGTATGAAATCGAAGTTCGTGCTACCGGTTACGAACGGGCCGTGGTGGAAGTTGATTTTGTGAATGGGGAAGTAAAAACTGAAACCATTGAACTCGTTTCAGCGAATGAAGGGCAATTAACAGGTTCAGTTACGGATGCACATACAGCAAATCCTCTCGGGGAAGCTACGGTTATATTATCCAGTACGGATGGAGATATAGTAACAGAAACAGTTACTTCAGACA
Source organism: Virgibacillus kimchii (assembly GCF_055379185.1). Classification (NCBI taxonomy): domain Bacteria; kingdom Bacillati; phylum Bacillota; class Bacilli; order Caryophanales; family Bacillaceae; genus Virgibacillus; species Virgibacillus kimchii. The sequence continues at coordinate 365,288 of NZ_AP043951.1, forward strand.
ACGGCTATTATGAATTTACGGATTTGGATGCGGATACGTATTACATGGAATTTCAGCATGAAAATTATGTCACTGCCGGACAGGAAATAGAAGTTACGGGCAGTCCATTGGAAGTAAATCAGAATATGACACCATCACCGTATGTCGGTATTATCGGTGATCGATCAGGTGATGATAATTTAGCTTCGATCCTGGAAGACGTAAATATCTCGTCGGAAAATCATTCTACTATTGAAAACATCACAGAAGAAATGGAAAACTATGATGTTATTTACTTTAACAGTGCGACTGGTGTAAATGAGAATGACCTTGACAGATTTGAAGAAGCGGCTGATGAGCTGGGTGTAAGCATTATTTATGGAGACACGTATTTTGGAAGTGGTGGAATCAGGAATTTACATGATTTAAGGGATGATCCGGCTCAGAGGGAAACCATTAATATCCGGTCGAGCCCGGCTCAGTACATTCCATATGAAAGTCATCCCATCTTTTCAGATTATGAGGAAGGGGAACCAATAAATATACTGCAGCCGGATGGAAGCCGTGTTGGCACATTCGATGATTATTCCGGCTTTGCCCTTGCCGGCATCACCCATGAGGAAATGGAAGAGGAACATGGGCTTGGTGTAGCGTATAAACCAAGAAGCGCCAATAATCTGGAGCTCCTTATGAGTGGACACAGCATGGGAATTGCACACACAGGAGAGGATTATACAGAAGAAGGCATTCAAATGTTTGCGAATGCGGTAATTTGGGCCGCATATGAGGATTTTAACGTTATAAGCGGTTCGGTAACAGATGAGAATGGTGATCCGCTTAAGACGGAGATAAAACTGGAAATTAACGGAAATGTATTAAACGACGCTACAACTTATGATGATGAAAACTTCAGTATAGCTTCCATCGATGGAGAAGCTGTCGTTACGTTCACATCCTTTGGTTATGAGACAAAGACGATTCCTGTGGAAATCAATGAAAACCTGGAGCCTCTGCAAGTGGAAATGAAGCCAAAAGAAGAAGTTGGTGCATTGGAAGGATATGTATCCCATCAATCTCTGATGGATAGTCTGAAAGATGTGCATATCGACATTGCCGGTTATCCCAGGGAAGCATATACTGACTCCCAGGGTTATTATCATATTGGAAATCTGGAACCGGGAAGCTATGAAGTAATCATTACGAAGGAAGATTTTTTACAGGAACGGATCACTGTGGAAATATCAGAAGGCGAAACGAAGTCACGGGATATTGATTTGAGATCATCACCTACCATTGGCATTATTGTGGATGCAACCTCATCGTCAGCTGTATCACTGGCTGAATATCTGGAAAACAAAGGTTTTCATACGACTTCCATGTTTTATGATGATCTGGAGATGTTGGAGGATGTGGACCTGGTCTATGCCAATTCCGATTATAATAACAGTCTCATACCGGAAGAAGACACATTTATACGATTTACTGAAAAATTGGATGAAACGGAAACCCCGGTTATCTGGGCAGGTGATCACGGAGGCAGGGGGAGCATCCGATATCTGATTGATTATTTCGGAGATCCAGGAGTGGAGTATCGCGGCAGTGGAGCGGATACTTCAACCGCTTATATATTGGAGGATCATCCTATTTTTGACGGTGTGGAGGAATCGTTTGAATTTACTACAAATTCCGGTTATTATTATGGATTTGATGATTATTCCGGGTCTGTTTTGGCTGATTATGAAAATGACGGAGCTGAGGAAGAAGGGTATTTGATCGGTTTTAACGGGCGGACCGTTAACAGTGTGGAAATTTTACTCGGCGGAATGACCTTCAGCCATGGTTTCCACCCCGGCATAGAACATTTTGATGAAAACAGAGAAAGAATAATAAATAACGCCATCATGTGGGCGATCGATAACGAAGAAAGCTTCTCGGGAGAAATCAGAGGACAGATTGAAAATGATCTGGGGCATCCTGTGCAGGCTGATGTTACAGTTGAAGAAACAGGACAACGTGTAAAGAGTGATCAGGACGGAAACTTTTTCCTCGGTCTCCCTGAAGGAAGTTACACACTAATAGTGGAGGCTTTTGGCCATGTGACAGGCAACTATGAAGTGAGTGTAGTTAACGGTGAAATATTGGAAGAAACCTTTCTGCTTGAGTCGGAAAATATCGGAGAGCTGACCGGTGAAGTGCGTGGCGGGTCCACAGGTGATCTGATTGAAGGAGCAGTAATTGATGTTATAGGCACTCCGCTGGAGGGGCAAACAGATGAAGACGGAACATTTGCACTGGGAATTCCGGAAGGAGAGTATGATGTCCGGGTTACAGCTGATGGGTATCAGCCGCAAACAATGCAAATATCCATCATTTCCGGGGAAACGGAAACACTTGAAGTTACTTTGGCTGATTCGGAGATGATAGCCTTTGTAGGCAGCGCGGTAAATCAGAATAGAGTTATTCCTTTTCTGGAGGATCATGGTTATGAAGTGACAGGTTTCACTGTGAGTGACCACGAAGAATTGAAAGAAAACATGGGTGAGTATGCCCTGGTAATTTTTAACGATTCTTTGGCAAGTATAAGTGAGGAAGCATTTACTGAACTGATTGATACTGGAGACGAACTGCAGGTTAGCATGATATTTGCCAGTCAGTTTGGTACAACGCCAATTCATCAACTGCGCGATTATTATAATAACCCTGAATCCATTTCACATAGCTTTGAGGCTGATGTGATTGAATATGAGGTGCTGGAAGAGCATCCTATTTTCAGAGGTTTTGAAACAGGGGAGACCATTTCCATTTTGGAAAATCCCCAGTCGAATCAGCAATATTCGGTGTTTGAGGGATACAGTGGAACGATGGTGGCGGATATCACGCACCCTGAGGAAGGAAGGCTTGGATCAGGGCTGGCTTATGATTACAGATCGAGCAGCCATGCGCATATTTTGCTTGGAAGCCTGGCATCCAGTGGATATGGTAATCCGGATGACAGATGGACAGAGGAAGCAAAAACCATTTATATAAATGCGATTGATTGGGCTCTTAATACTTCTTTGGGGGAGATCAATGGAGTAGTAAAGAATTCAGATGGAGAACCAATTGAAAATGCCAGCGTAACTATTGAGGAAGAGAATATTTCTGTTCAAACAAATGATCAGGGCAGGTATACGATCGGTGTTGGGACTGGTGAGCATACAGTAACCGTCTCCGCAATTGGCTACGAACCGGAAGAAACGACAGTCGTGATCGAAAATGTTGGAGACGCAGTCGAACAGGATTTCACATTGGAAGCATCCGAGCAAATGACTTTATATGGTACCGTAACTGAAGCCGGATCAGGTGAAGGGTTGGAGAATGTACAGGTAACCGTTTCGGATTTGAATAATGAACTGGAATATGAAACAGTCACCGATGAAGATGGCAACTACCAAATAGGAGGTTTACTGGAAAGTGATTATGAAGCAACCTTCGATAAGGATGGCTACCATCCTGTGACCGAAGGAGTTGCCATTGAATCAGGAGAGAATGTGGAGTTAAATGTGACCATCAGTTCTTACAATATCGCGGTAATCGGGGATTTCAGGGGAGAAATCAGTGCCCTGCTCCAGGAAAATGAACTTGCAGCAGAACCGGCAGATTGGAACATCTCCAATCATATCGGATTGTATGACCTTGTCATCGTCAATAGTGCTGGAACAGAAGAAGAAATGGAAACATTAATTGATGCCAGTGATGCCGAAAATACAAGCCTGGTCTTTCTTGATACGTGGGGGTCAGATGGTGCCATACGGACACTTGGCGAAGTGGAAGGAAGTCCTGAGCTTGACAGCCAGGGATATAATGAGGGAGAAATAATCCTGCATGCGGACGACTTGGATCATCCAATATTTGCAGGCATGGATGAAGGTATCTCCATTCTCACAGAAAGCAGTCCATATGCCACTTTTAAGAGTTATGAAGGAGAATTGCTGGCAAATATTGAATTGGATGAGGAAGATAAGGGAACTGCTATTGGCTATGAATTCAAAAGCGATTCCCATTTGCATCTCTTACTGTCGGTATTTGAAACAAACAATATGACAGGGCCTGACCGAGGATGGACTGAGAATGGAAGACAGCTGTTTGTTCAGGCGATTGAATGGGCAAGAGATGCTGAGCAGGAGGATGTGGAATTGCCTTCTCCCCCGGTATGGAAAAAATCAGAAGATGAATTTCGCGGAAATGGAAGGATTGTTGTTGGAGGCAGGGCAGATCCAAACACAGTCATACAGATTGTAACGGACGATGAAGTTATTAAAGAAGTACGGACAAATCCCGGTGGTATTTTCAATGCCCATTTGGAACTGGATGAAGGCACGTATGAATTACATGCAGATGCTGTGGCCGAAACGGGTACTGTTCGCAGTGAAGAGCCAATGATTGCCATTGTAAAAACGAAAATTGGAAGAGAATAGATTTGAGATAATGGATAGCTGAAAGATAATAAATGAACCGTATGAAATTAAAAACTTTTGATTTCATACGGTTTTTGTTTTACAATTTGGATTAATGTATTATTTTTCGATTAATGCGCCGGTTGGTACTTTATACAATTAACGGAAAGAAAATTCTATTTTATCGTATTATCTGTTGATATTATTCAGAAAATAAGTATAATTAAACTAGGCTTCTTTTCAGGTTTTTTCAAATGAAATAAGCTTTTGCTTTTTAATTTGCTTGAACCTGCTGTATGCGCATGTTAATATCCATACATTCTTGACAGCGTATACAAAAAGAAGCGATAAATAAAAGTAAAAGGGGAGAGAGAAATGAAAAAGAGTATCTTATTTTCGCTGATGGGGTTTATATTGTTCCTTGCAGCATGCGGAGGCGGGGGAGCAAGTATTGCAATCGGACCGCCGGCAAGTGAGACGAATTCCGTTTCCCAGTTATTATTTGAAGCTTACGGTATAGAAGAAGGCGACTACACTGAATATCAGGAAGGCTTTGGAGATGCTGCAGACGGTGTGCAGGACGGAAACATTGACATATCAGTCGGTATTCTTGGTGTTCCTGCCGGGAGTATTGAAAGTCTGCAGGCTTCTGCCGGAGATGTAAAAATGATTAACCTGACGGATGACGCAATTGAATACATGGAAGAAAACAGTGGATATTTAAGGTATACGATTCAAGCAGATGCATATGATTTTCTGGAAGAAGATGTGGAAACAGTAACAGCCTATGCTATATTAATGGGAAATACGGAGACCATTGACGAAGAAACAGGCTATGAACTGGCAAGAATAATGGTGGAAAATGCTGAGGAAAATACCCACGCCCAATCGGACCATATGACACTGGAAAATGCCCTTGAAGGGTCAGAGGGTCTCCCGATTCACCCCGGAGCCAAACGCTATTATGAAGAACAAGGCTTAACAGTGGACAATCCGGTTGCTGAATTAAATGTCAGCGAAGAGAAGACTGAATATATTTTGGGAACGGGCAGTCAAGGTGGAACCTATTACCCGCTTGGCGGTGAAATGGCCACTGTATGGAATAACAATATCGACGGTTTAAGCGTAACGAATACTGAAACAGGTGCTTCGATTGAAAACCTTGCCAGCATCCGTGACGGCAATATGGATCTTGGTATGAGTGTACATGTTCCTGCACTTGATGCAATGAACGGAGAAGGTGACTTTGAAGACAATGAAGTAACAAACGCCGCCTTTATCGGCCATATCTACCCGGAAGTTGTTCAAATCGTTACCCGGGAAAACACCGGCATTGAAGGCTTGGAAGACCTGGCTGATTAATAAAATAAGGGGATGATTCTCCTTTTGCAAACAGGTTTATTCCATCATTTGGACCGCCTATGAAAAAAGAGAATAATCATCGTATGTATGCATAATTCCAGCTGGGATAATTTTCAGGGAGGAAACCTATTCCTCCCTGAATAAAATTTGATAGACAGAAGTGCAGAATCCAGTGTGACAACCAATCATGCTTTACGACATCCGGTTGAAAGGAAAGGATGTGAATAGATGACAAATAAAGATAATGATAAAGTATCCTCCGAACAAGTCCTTGAAAAATATGACAGAGAAAGCACCTACAGAAAGAAAATTGGAAAATGGGCTTGGGTTGTTACATTTCTTGGTGTAGCATTGACGGTTTTTCACTTATATACCGCCTATTTCGGGACATTGCCTTCCCAACAGCAGGGCGCGGTCCATGTAGGGACTGCACTTGGACTAATATTTTTACTTTTTCCTGCAAAAAAAGGAATGGCAAAGAAACAGGCTACTGTACCATGGTATGATGTCATCCTTGCATTTACCGGTATGTATGTTACCTATCATAAGATTATATTTTTTGATTCGATTCTGCAAAGCAGAATCAGCGGATACTCCACTATTGATATCATCATCTCGATTTTGGGTGTTTTATTGCTCCTGGAAGCAACGAGAAGAACGGTAGGACTGCCTATCGTTATTGTGGCAACTGTGGCAATTCTATATACTATTTTCGGTAATTTTATTCCAGGACAAATCTTATCCCATCCGGGTTTTTCTGTGGATCGTATTGCAACGAATCTTTGGTATCAGGAAAGTGGTGTGTTTGGAACACCGGTTCAAATATCCGCCAGATTTATTTTCCTGTTTTTATTTTTCGGTGTCATTCTCGTCCATACCAAAATAGGCCGTTTTTTCAATGACCTGGCTTTGGCGTTAACCGGAAAATATACAGGAGGTACAGCAAAAACGGCTGTTGTTGCCAGCTCTTTGCAAGGGATGGTTTCAGGCAGTTCCGTTGGTAATACGGTTGCTTCCGGCTCTTTTACTATTCCTATGATGAAACGTTCCGGTTTCAAGCCGGAATTTGCAGCTGCAACAGAAGCATCCGCTTCGACAGGTGGACAAATCATGCCACCGATCATGGGGGCTGCTGCGTTTATTATGATGGAGTATATTGGTGTTTCCTATGGCACCATCATGCTGGCAGCTTTAATTCCGGCCATGTTATATTTCAGCGGTATATTTATTGGAACTCACTTTGAGGCTAAAAAGATGGGTATCGTTGGCCTGCCAAAGGCTGATCTACCTAATTTTAAAAGGTTAATCTTTAAAGATGGATATATGATTTTGCCTATATTCGTTATTATCGGGACGATCATGGTTGGCTTTACACCTCAGCGTGCAGCATTAATGGGGATCGTAACAGCTTTCATTATCAGTTTGTTCCGGAAAGATACACGAATGGGTTTCAGGAAAATAATTTATGTACTGGAACAAGGGGCACGTGTTGCACTACCGGTTATTGCGGCGGTTGGTACGGCCGGGATCATTGCCGGTGTCGTAAGCATTACCGGTCTTGGCTCCAAATTTGCTGCAGGTGTCATTGCTTTATCTGGAGGTATCCTGATATTTGCTCTGTTTTTTACAATGCTGGCTTGTATTATACTTGGAATGGGGCTTCCAACAACGGCAAATTACGTAGTAACAGCCACTATTGCTGCCCCAATTTTAATCAATGAGTTTGGCGTTGCTCCAATAGCCGCGCATATGTTTGTTTTTTACTTTGGTATTGTGGCGGATATCACCCCGCCAGTCTGTTTGGCAGCATATGCCGGCGCGGGTATAGCAAGGGGGAATCCGTTTAAATCGGGTGTTAACGCACTGAAACTGGCCATTGCCGCTTTTATCGTTCCGTATATAGTTGTTTATAACCCGATTCTGGTCATGGTGGACGTGACTGCAGCCAGTCTCGCATTGGCAATTATTACAGCATTAATAGGAATGTCTGCTGTAAGCAGTTCCACTGTTGGTTACTTTATAAGAAATTCTTATGCCTGGGAACGGATGGTTCTGTTTCCGGCAGGGATTATGCTGATCATCCCGGATATCATGGTCAGTCTTATTGGACTGCTGCTTATTGTAGGGGTATGGTTTATCCAAAAACAGCGTAAAGATGATTCCGGTCAGATGGGATTAGGAACTCCTTAACTTTCATTGAAAAGACAGTCATTTACTATGAATACGTAAATGACTGTCTTATTATGGTCAAAATTAAATGGGAGTTTTTTCCATCATTTGTTGACACTGATGTAGCAGCCAGCAGTTGAAAACCCTTTGTTCTTAATGATTTATCTATTACCTTTTACAGTTGAAAAAATGAGGCATCAGCTGAGTTTTTTCCTTGAGTATGAACACTTGCCCAGTTCATTTCCCCAAAAAATACATAGGCTATAGGGAAGATGGAAAGTGATTCGTAATTTTTTTTGAAAAGGGGAATGAATATGTATAGTTATGAAAATCATCCACCAATGCCTCCGATGGAAGCCCCATACAGGTTCGGGGCGCCAGGAGCACCAGTGGGCGCGGGAATTGATCCGTTGACATCCGGATTATTAGGTGCCGGACTTGGGTTTTTAGGTGGTGGTTTGCTGGCAGGGGGACCAGGTTTTGGATTTGGCCCTGGTGGTGGTTATGCTCCGGGCGGAGGCCCTGGTTTTGGAGTAGGTCCAGGAGTATATGGTCCCGGTTATGGTGGATTTGCGCCGGGGCAATATGGGCCGGGTCCCGGTACTCCTTATGGACCAGGTTTTGGCTATGGTCCGTATGGATATTAATAAATGATCATATTTCATACAGCATGCGGATTAGCCGTCATGCTGTATTTTTTTAAAGTTTTAAAAAGAAAATATCTTTATAATTGCAACAGTACAAACTAAGCTTGTTACAAAAAGCTTGCTCAAAACCTGGTATTCTAATCTTGTCTGTGTTTATTTTACTTTGCTGCTCCAATCTTTTTCTTAAGAAATACACCTTCAAATATTACATCTTTATTACGCTATTTCTATTTAAAATAGCATATTATCAATCTATTCAGCTGCTATTTCCCAATTTGTAACGCTTCAGTAATAATCTTACCAATAATTTAATAATGACTTTATCTCCAAAACTATTTATTCTATGGACATAACAGAATGAAAGGAAGTTGAGAATGCTTAAGAAAGTCAGCAAGCTCACCATTGTGTCCATATTAACCATAGCTTTTTTCTTACCTGCAAGCTCAATGGCAGCAAGTACGTATACAGTAGTACCAGGAGATGCACTGTGGAAAATTGCAGTAAAAACAGAAACAGGGGTCAGTGAACTGATTGATGCAAACCCTCAGATTGCAAATCCAAATCAAATTTATCCTGGTCAGCAATTAAATATAGCAGTCAATGCCGAATTCTCCCAGGAACAGGAAGTAATCAACCTGATAAATCAGGAGCGGGCGAAAGAAGGCCTACCGGCTTTGAAATATGATTGGGAACTGGCCAGAGTGGCAAAATATAAGTCACAGGATATGAAAGATCAAAACTATTTTAGTCATAACAGTCCTGTGTACGGATCTCCATTCACAATGATGCAGAATTTTGGAATTAACTATACTTCTGCAGGCGAAAATATCGCAAGAGGGCAAAGATCAGCGGAACAAGTGGTTAATGCATGGATGAACAGCTCCGGACACAGAGCAAATATAATGAGCAGCAGCTTTACGCATATTGGTGTGGGTTATGTGGAATCAGGGAATTACTGGACACAAATGTTTATAAAAAAATAGAGTTAAAAAGCTATGAACCTAATGAGGGGCATAGCTTTTTGTTAATCGTAGTTTTCCGTTTTCCAAATGGTGACTGGTCCTTACTGTTTCTTCCGGAAAAATAAATGTCCAAGGCATACTAGTTTTTGCTTTTACAGAAAAGGGTAAGTGAAAAGTATGTTCAGCAGCAATTTTCTCACCGGTTTTGTAGTACAAGGTTTGACTTGCAAAAGAGAAGGCAATCTGGCTTATATTGTGAATGATGACCGTGATTAACAGTTCTCCTTTATAATTTGTTTTCTGCCATAGCGGACTGAACTGAATGGACGGGGTATCTGCCAAGTCAGCTTCCTGGAAAGCCTTCTTAATTACCATCCGGTCGGTCTCGGAAATTGTCTTATCCCATGCTTTTTCAAACACCAATTCATTCATGAACTCGTCCCCCAGTGAAAATCGCTTTTTACGTTGATTAATCTTTATCAGCCAGTCGCTCTTTCAAAAATTGCATTCGTTCATTAAATAAAGTCGGATAGGATAAGTACCCGATCATAATACTTGTGATCACTGCAGTTGTTAATAGCAGAAACAGGATTAGCAATTGGAACATTACTGCTTGTACAGGATCCGCCCCGGCGATAATCTGTCCGCTCATCATCCCTGGAAGCTGAACAAGTCCAATTGTTTTTTGACTTTCAATGGTCGGAATCGTACTGGCCTGTATAGAGGAGATTAATGGCTTGTGTACTGCCTGTTTCGGTGTGCCTCCCAAGGATAGTATTAATTCCGTTTGCTTATCCTTATCTTCCATTTCCGAAGTGAACCGGTTTAAAAACAGGATGCTGAGCACCATAGAGTTGCCAATAACCATTCCGCTGATGGGGATGATATATTGTGCAGTCGGTGGTGTAATTTGAAAGCCGATTAAAATGCCTTGTGTCAAAATTTGAATAAAGGAAAATGTGAGTACCAGTTTCCAAATAATACCTTTTATAGAAGCGCCCTTCTTTTGTGCGTTATGTGTGGCTGCACCTATCATTAAAATTACCATTAAAACAATATAAATCATATGTTCGGCGTCGAATACGAATTGGAGTAAATAGCCGACGGCAATTAATTGAATAATGGAACGAACGGTTGCAACTAATGTATCTTTTTCCAAGCCCAGTTTTAAGAATCTTGATAATAAGAGCGGGATAAGGACAAAAATGAGTGAGATTCCCAATGTAACAAAACTCATTCGAATTCCCCCCTGATAAATCTTTTCACATCTTCATTGGAGGGGTTTCTCAGGAACTCGCTTTTCCCACTTTCCTTCAACTCACCGTTCATCAATACCCAGGAATAATCCCCTATTGTCATCGCCTGTTCCAGGTTATGGGTTATCCAAATGATGGTAGCTTTATATTGAGCATTGATTTTTTGAATCAGTTCCTCTATATCCTGTTTGGAAACCCGGTCAAGGGAAGAAGTAATTTCATCCATCAGCAATATATCCGGACGGTTTACCAATGTACGGGCAATAGATAATTTTTGTCTTTGCCCCCCTGATAAATCTTTTGCATTTTTATTTAAAAAATCAGCATCCAAACCTACAAGCTTCATCAGCTCCGTCGCTTCCTCATCAGGCAAAGATTTACCGCTCAGGGTAAAGGGGAGGGAGAGGTTTTCCCTCACCGTTCCCGCTATCATTGTTGCATCCTGCAGCGCGTAGCCCACGTTTCTCCGTAAATCCACCGGATCAAAGGAACTGATATGGTCACCATTTATATGGATATCTCCCGAGGAAGGGGAAATAAGTCCGTTGCATAAGCGGAATAGCGTGGACTTCCCTGCTCCTGAAGGACCTACTAACGTCGTAATTTTACCTTTTACGAAAGAGCCGTTTATACTTTTTATAATATGGGCCCCATCGGCATAATAATTTACTTCATTAAATTGAATGGCAGCTCTGGTACGGTTTGGCATCTCTCACACTACTTTCCAGCTGTTTATTGTACCTAACAAGTGTACTTTTATGCCTTGCTTTTTTCAAGAAAAGAATATGGCAGGAGAGGATGTGGACTCTCTCAGTTTTGAAAAGGATTGTTTTCTAAGCGGATAACAGAACTCAAACTTCAGCAACAACCATTAAATATTTTCTTTGCTTAAAGCCCGGCTCAGGGAAATCAGCATCAAAATGAGTATTAAGGAAAAGGGCAGGGCGACTGCAATAATAGTATTTTGCAGTGCTGTCAGCCCACCTACATACAGTAAAATCAGCGCGATGGATGATTGAGCAAGCCCCCATATTGTTTTTACGCTGTTAGGTGGTGAAAGGGATCCCCTCGTTGCTTGCATACCGAGTACAAATGTAGCTGAATCTGCTGAAGTGATAAAGTAAGATATAATCAGCAGGATAGCAATTATGGATAGTAAAAACGACATTGGAAGTTGATCAAACATGTTAAATAATACAAGCTCTGTTACATGTTGAGATAAATCAACCCCTAGTTTCTCAATATTGCCGGCTGTCGTACCGAAAGCAGCAAACCAAATACAAACAAGCAAAGTTGGAGCAAGAATGACGCCAAGGACGAATTGACGAATCGTACGGCCGCGCGACACCCTGGCAATAAACATTCCTACAAAAGGCCCCCAGGAAATCCACCAAGCCCAATAAAATATTGTCCATGCATCAAGCCAGCCTCTATTATCGGACTCTAATGGGGATGTTCGAAAACTCAACTGAACAATATTTTGCAGATATACCCCAAAGGATTCGGTAAACATGTTAAAAATGAGCAGAGTAGGTCCCATTATGATGATAGTAATCAGTAAAAGTAGCGCTAAAATCAGATTCAAATTGGATAAATACTTAATTCCTTTGCTGAGTCCTGTCCATGCAGAGAACAGAAATAATACGGTAACAATGAGAATAATGAAGAATTGTGACATAAAACCAACTTCAAGACCAAATAAATGATCCAGCCCGCCATTTATTTGTGAAGCCCCGAACCCAAGTGATGTAGCAACACCAAATACAGTGGCAAAAGTTGCCAGAACATCGATGGCAACCCCGAATGGGCCATTCATTTTATTTCCAAAGAGTGGTTTTAAGGTGGCGGATATTAATCCCCGTTCTCCCATTCGAAACTGGGAATAAGCAAGTGCCAATGCGATAAATCCATACATGGACCAGCCGTGTATTCCCCAATGAAAAAAGGTAAAGGACAAACTTTCTTTAAATGCTTCATCTGAACCCGGTTCAGATAAAGGAGCGTCCGTAACAAAATGATACAGCGGTTCAGCAGCACCGTAAAAAACCAGACCAATGCCAAGCCCGGCTGAAAACAGCATGGCAATCCAAGAAGTAATGGAAAATTCCGGCTTCTCATCCTTCTTGCCGAGCTTAATTTTACCGTAGGGACTAAATGCTGCGATCAGAGAAAATACAATCATTACTGAAAACAGCCATAAATAATACCAGCCAAAGTTTGTAGAGATAAATATATTCATAAGTGATGTTATTTGTTCAAATTGTTCAGGGAAGATTGCACCTAAAATAACTGCTACAGCAACCAAAGAAACAGTAATATAAAACACACTCGAAACCTTCTTCATAAAGCCCTCCAGCAAGATATGTCATATTGAAATACAGGGGCGGTTCTCCTGTTCAACAAGCTGATTCATTTATTTCCTGAATACTAAGTATAGCCGCGCCTGCTTATCCATCTGTTGTTATGTTATTTTATATCAATGTAGGAGGATTATTCCCGGGGAAGAAGTAAAAGTATCCTAAGTATTTTTTGTGTAATATAAACTTGATTGAAAACAGCTGGAATTTTAGAAGAAGGAAGGGAAAGAGGGTTCCCTTTCTTTTTTGTAAATTGTAACAAGGGAACCGTCATGGTATTTTAATGATGCTTCAAAACAAGGTAAAGTAAAGTGCAGTCTTGGAAACTGCTGGTATTGAGAGAGGTTAATTCTTCTATTTTTTTAAGTCTGTAAATGAGTGTATTTCTGTGGATATACAATGCTTTTGCTGCTTGACTGATATTCATGTTGTTTTCACAATATGTAATAAACAGTTCGGCCATTTCCGTGAAACGTTCATGTTCTATAAATGAACTTAGCCGGAATAGAATGGTCTGGTAATAGTCCTCGGAAATCTGTATGGGAAGTTTTTCCAAGAGAATTTCCCAATTGTAATTCGTCAGTATTGTTGGTTCAATCATTTTTTCTTTGGCAAACCTTATTAAGTTTTCCGCTTCATGGTAGGACTCATTTACATTTTCAATGGAATTGGACAGGCTTCCTGCTGCAATGGAAGGGTTTTTAATGTCATACACATCAAGTAGTTTAATTAATGTTCTGCTCTGTTTATCAAATTGCTGCAACAATTTTTTGTACTCTTCCACATGATTCACCTGTCGTACTATGACGATTTTTTCGGTGTTCAAGAAAGTACATAGTGAATGATCAAAGCATCCATATGCTTCTTTGGTACACCTGATGAGATTTTCTTTTAATTGGTCGACGGATATGTGTTTTTTTGCACTGTTAAGAAGGGAATTGCCAATATCAATGACAATGCAAAAATTCTTTTTTCCATATGAAATACCGACCATATCACAATATTGTTCCACTCTTTGATGCCGTACTTCTTCATTTAATAAAATATATTGGGCGAATGTCTCCATTGTTTTTGTTTCCATATCGGTTATTTGCCTATGAATGGTTTCCTGCCACATCATCTCTACATAATTTTTAATCAATAATCCGTATGGTTCCACTTGAGCAGGAGGCCCAATAATCCCTAAAACACCTACTGTTTTATAATCAAACTGCAACGGAAAAGCAATACCTTCAAAAACATTGTCCATATTTTCAATCTTTATCTTGTCAAAAACAACAAAATCATTTTTTTCAATTACTTCTTTGGAGGGCATATGGTATGTACCGACCCGTTCAGGATTTGTTGCACCTATAATGCAGCCTTTCTCATCGCTCAGACTAATAGCAAACGGGGATATTTTTGAAACCGCTTTCACTACTTTTTGTGCAAACTGCACTAAGAGATCCATCCTGCTACATCCTTTCCAATTACACATTTCTTTTATTAATATCTTATCATAATTGTGATAATTAAGTAAAGTTTTTAAATAAACAGGTAACTTTTTTAGGCAAATTAGCCATAGCATTAGAGACTGTAATAAGGTATAACTTAAAATAATATTAATTTAGAATTATCTAACATTATATAACAGTTGCAGGAGGTTGATTTTTTGCTGTATTTAAATGAACAGGCTATTCGGGAAGCGGTATCAATGAAGGGTGTGATTGATGCAATTGATGCATCCTATAAACTGTACGCAAAAAAGGAGTTTCACATGCCGGAAAGAATGCAGGTAAAAAAAGACGATGACACTTTATTGCTCATGCCTTGTATTACTGAAGATGCCATAGGAACAAAACTTGTTACTTTATTCCCGGGCAATGTGGATTATCCGACATTGCATGGACTCATTATTTTAAATGACAGTAAAACGGGACAGATCAAAGCGATGATGGACGGTTCTTTTTTGACCGGTTTTCGGACGGGGGCTATTGGCGGTTCAGCAGTCAGGCATTTGACGGAGGATGATGTTTCCGGACTTGCTATTATCGGTACCGGTGTACAGGGGATGTATCAGGCAATTGCCGCATGTGCAGAACGGGAATTTTCTGACATTTATTTATATAACCGCAGTCCGGAAAAAATACCTGCTTTTAAACAGAAATTAAAAAGCTGGCTGGGCACAGACATCCAACTGCATGCTTCTCAATCAGCAGAAGAAGCGATTCAAAATGCAGATGTTGTCATTACTGCGACCACCTCAAACGAACCGGTATTACCGGATGCTCCACAGCTCTTAAAAGATAAAACGGTAATTGGTGTCGGCTCATTCCAGCCAACCATGAGAGAGTTTCCAAAATCGCTTTATGAATTAACAGATAAAATATATATTGATACAGACCATGCCATGGAAGAATCAGGGGATGTTGCAACGCCATTGGCAGAGGGTTGGATAACAAAGGATAAAGTAGAAAATATGGCAGCCTTTTTAACCGGTTCACAAAAAATCAGGAAAGAAAAAGGAAGGAGTGTTGTCTTTAAGTCGACAGGAATGGCATTGTTTGATGTTGTCGTTGGTAACCTGGTTTATCAGGAAGCATTAAAAAAAGGAGTTGGTATAAAACTGGATTGAATTTCCATAAACAGTGGCTGACAAAGGGTCAGTCGCTACTGTTAAAAATCGGAAAATACCGGAAAACAGACAAATAGAAGGAGGGAAGGATATGAATCCAAAGCTGAAGGACCCAGGCATCATTTTATTGGGGGTTTTAATAATTGTATCTGCGATTGTACTGATTTGGTGGCCGACGGATGTTTATCTGATGGGCATTTCCCTGGCAGGATGGCTCATGTTTTCCACGTATGCCATTTGGTTTGCATTAGCTGTGGTCTATGTATTATGGATCGAAAAAAAGGAAAGTGAAAAGGAATCTAACTAGATTGGAGGGAAAAGTATATGCAATTATTGGAAACTATTATATTGGTGATATATCTTATTGGCATGACGATTATGGGAATATATTTTACGAAAAGAGCACATTCCTCGGAAAGTGATTATTGGACAGCAGGTAAGAAAATTAATACTTTTGTCGGTGCGTTTGCTTTATTTGCTGCACTGGCAAGCTCGAGTTCTTTAATGGGGGCAGTTGGTTCGGGGGTGTCACTCGGTATTCCGTTTTTGTTCGCTTATGGTTTTGGTGCCGTAGCTATTCTACCTTTTACTATGTTCCTTGTTTCCGGGCAAATCAGGAGATCAGGTGTAAATACACTGCCCGAATTTTTTAAACAGCGATTTGGTAATTCCGTACAAATTGTTGCTGTATTCATCGTTGTTGTCGGAATGACATTTTACATGGTACCCCAGTTGACAGCATCCGGCCTTATTGGATCCTATGTATTGGGTATTGATTACACCACCGCAGTCATTGTGCTTGGTATTGGCTTTACACTATATGCAGCACTTGGAGGAATGTGGGCAATAACTTACACTGATCTGATCCAGGGGGCTGTCATTTTGGTCGGTATGCTTGTGTTATCTCTCATTATATTAACACAGCATAATGGATTTGCTTCCCTCGTTCAGGACGCTCTGACGATGACACCGACATTCGGGGACGTTACCCAACCGTGGTTATCCTATTTTGGTCTATTTTTAGCGTTCCTGTGGTTTGGAATTGTCTCTCCGTCAGCAGTTATGAGGAATTTTGCTTCCCGTGATGCACGTACAGCACGCCGCTCCGCCATGTGGGCATGTTTGCTCTATTTGGTTATCTTTATTTTTGGATTTATTATCGCTTCCGGTGGAGCAGCACTCGGTGTGGCAGAAACACTTGATAATCAGGATATGATCTTTATTTCGGTAATAGAAAATTATATGTCACCATTACTGGCAGGGATTATGTTTGCCGGACTGCTTGCAGCAATCATGTCTTCCGCGGATGCCATGCTGCTTGCAATTTCTGCCGGCGTGGCCCGTGATATCTATAAGGAGTATATTAAAAAGGATGCAACGGAAAAACAGGTTACAAGATTAGGGTTTATTATTATGGTAGTGGCAAGTATGATAGGTATTTTAATCGCTATTGAGCCGCCTCAGCTGATAGCAATTATGGTTGGCTGGGTTGGCGGAGGATTGCTTTCTGCATTTGGCTTTCCACTTGTTCTCGGAATTTGGTGGAAGCGGGCGAATACAGCCGGTGCTCTTGCCGGGATGCTTGGCGGAGGATTGACTTTCCTCATTCTTGTCATAACCGAGCCGTTTGCGCTGGTATCAGAACCTATCATCGCTGCACCAGTATCTTTATTATTAGTCATTATTGTCAGCTTGATGACGCCACCCCCATCGGAGGAAATACAGCGTCAGGTGGATCGTTATCACGGTGATATAGGGGAAAAGAGAAAAAAAGTTTCCTAAATATTTATTTCACGGAAGTTAATTTTACAGTCTGTCTCCCAAGGATACGTATTGGGGGCAGACTTTTTATTGACAAATACACATATATGCAGCACATGCCCAAAAGCACAAAATATATGGAATCGCTTTCATTGATTTTTGTGCATGATGCATAAACTTTACAGGGTTATTATAGGCTTCTAAATTCAGTTGATCACTTGAAATAATAGCATTTTTATCACATATATAAGATTTTCTGAAATGTTAAACAACCATTATTTTTGGTTAGTTTGCCTATAGCTTATAAAAATAGAATAAGATATAACTAAAAGAAATTGCAATTAAGAATTATCTAATTTTATTTATGAGAGGTGATTTTATGGCAAACAAATCAGATATTATCATAGTTGGCGGCGGTGTGATCGGTTCAAGTATTGCTTACAATTTATTAAATGATGGATATACAGGGAAAATTACGGTTTTTGAAAAGGATAAAGTATATGAGTATGCTTCGACCCCAAGAAGTGCAGGGGGAATCAGACAGTTATTTACAACAGGAATTAATGTGCAGATCAGCCGCTATGGGTTAAAGAAATATATGACGTTTGCAGAAGATATGGCAATAGGAAATGAAAAAGCGGAGATAGATTTTAAGCAGCCGGGCTATCTGTTTCTTGCAAAAAATGAAAACATGGATCAGTTAAAGCAGCAAATGGAATTGCAGCAAAGCTACGGGGTTCCTTCCGAGCTGCTTTCTAAAGAGGAATTGCTGTCCATTATTCCGGAATTGCATACGAAAGATCTGCAGGGAGGCCTTTACTGTGGAGAAGATGGATATTTGGATCCGTATTCTGTCATGCAGGGATACGCGCGAAAAGCAAAAGAACTTGGAGCAGATTATGTATACGAAGAGGTAGAGGCAATGAAGACAGAGGGGACAAAAGTAACCGGTGTACAATTAACGAACGGGGAGACTTATGAAAGTCCTATTGTAATTAATTGTGCAGGGCCATGGGCACCCGCGTTAAGTGAACGGGCCGGTTTGCCGATCCCGGTTGTTCCGCTTAAAAGGCAAGTGATCCAGTTTGATATTGAAGAGCCTTTGGAAAAACAGCTGCCGCTTACGGTGGATCCCACAGGCGTATATTTCAGACATGAAGGCACATCCATTATTTCCGGTTATGGAGAAAAAGTGAAGCCAGGCATTGATTTCAGATGGCATCGTTCTTTTTTTGAAGAGCAACTATGGCCGGTGCTGGCACAGCGAGTTACAAATTTTGAAAGAGCAAAAATAACCGGAGGATGGGCCGGGATGTACAGCCATAATACAAAGGATCAAAATGCAATTATCGGTGGTCACCCAAAAATGGATGGATATTATATGGCCGTCGGGTTTAGTGGACATGGCATGCAGCAGGCACCTGCTGTAGGTAAAGGTCTATCCGAATTAATCCGGACAGGACGTTACGAAACGCTGGATTTAAGCCCGCTCCGTTTTGAAAGGTTTGTTGAAAAAGAGCTGGTGATTGAAGGGGCTATTGTTTAGTGTGGCAAGAATACTTTTAGAGAGGTGGATTCCATGAGTGATCCAATATTGAAGAAAAAAAGAGAAAACTGGGGAACAAGAATGGGTTTTATTTTGGCGGCTGCAGGTTTCGCCATCGGATTAGGTAATATTTGGAGGTTTCCTTATTTAGTTGGAGAAAACGGTGGAGGGGCTTTTCTCCTCATTTATATTGTCATGGTCATCGTTATCGGTATTCCATTGTTTTATGTGGAAGCAGGATTGGGTAGAAAAGCGCAAGCCGGTGCCATTAGCGGTATGCGAAAACTAACGAAGAAAGGAAGTCCTTGGGTTTCCATTGGTTGGCTTGGTGTCCTGACTACCCTGCTTATTTTTTCATATTACCTTATGATTATGGGATGGCTGTTTGCTTATTTTGTAAAAGTTGGTTTGGGAACTTTCCAAGGGGTTACAATAGATCAGGCTGCTGGAATTTATGATGAATTTATCGCGAGTCCCTGGCTTGTAACCGGTTATACCATTATTCCAACGATCATCCTTGCCATTGTAGTAATAAAAGGATTGAAGGACGGAACTGAAAAGTTTGTAAGATTACTGATGCCATTATTAATTCTCATGTTAATTGCTTTATCTATATTTTCACTTTCCCTCCCGGGAGCATGGGAAGGAGTTGTATGGTATCTGCAACCCGATTTCTCACAGATAACCGGCGGAACTGTACTGCAGGCATTGGGGCAGGCATTTTTCTCTATTGGTATAGGAATGGCTGCAGCCTTTACTTACGGAAGTTATTTAAATAAAACCCAATCCAATCTTGTCGTGGACGGAACGTATGTAATATCACTTGATACGCTTGTTGCATTTATTTCCGGTTTAGTCATATTTCCGGCAATATTTGCCTTTCAGATGGCTCCGGATTCCGGCCCGGGTTTAATTTTCCTGACTTTGCCATCCATCTTTGACCAGATGCCGGGCGGTACAGTGTTCGGATTTATATTTTTCCTTTTGATTATAATAGGTGCACTTACCACAGGGGTAGGGTTTGTGGAAACATTGACTGCCAATACTTCTGAATTGCTGCGGTTGGATCGGAAGAAAAGTGTTTTGCTCGTAACAGGAGTTAGTTTCCTGTTGTCAATCCCGTCCATTTTATCTCAGGGCCCATGGTCCAATATTCAAATCTTTGGTATGGATATATTTACATTCATTGATTACTTTTCCGGTAATATCATGCTCGTCATAGGCTCACTGCTGCTTTCCTTATATGTTGTATTCAAGTGGAAGCCGGAAAACTTTATTGATGATATTAATGTCGGAACAAAAAATGTTAAAATTCCTTATACCGTGAAACCAATTCTCACTTTTATTATTCCGGTAGTAATAGCAGTGATTTTTATTACGGGGATTTTATAAAATAGGGATGTTTAGGTACACATACGCCATTCTCAACATCAGTATTTAAAACGGCGTCAATAGAGGCAGGGACGCAAATGGGTTAAATCACTCCGAAATTAAATGTTTACATTTAAACTCCGGCACCATACGGTAACTCCTTGAAAATACTTTTTTACTCATATATATGTTGCCGGAGCGGGTGGTTCGTTTTTCCTGTTGAGTATATCTTTTTGCACCCAGCCTCTTTCAAATTATTTATCAAAATAGCTGCGGTACAGTCCGGTTGAAAATGCGATTGGATTGCCGAAGAAAAAGCGCTCGTATTGAGTCTGCCTTGTTCCAAACGGACTCATGGTTGCATCCCAGGCGAGGCGGAACAGCTTTACACGTTCCTCTGCATCCAGTTTGGCACTTTGTAAATATTGGTCCAATGCAGGCCGTATATCTGATTTGAAATCATCTTCCTTTGGTATGGTTACCAATCCGCTTGCACTAAGTAACTGTATAATTTCTACCATACGCGGATACATATGTGGAAAGATGGAATTCGCTGACTGTAAAGCTGCCATTTCCGGCCGCATTAATCCAAATTCATCTATGGCTGCATTGGCCTCTGCTTTTATGAGCAATGCTTTCATTGATTCGTAGGTTACAATAATCTCTGTCATTTTTTCATGAACATGGGAGTAGGAACCAATATCGATTGTCTGAATGATATCTTCCGCCAAATTCAAAAAAAAGTCGGTTTTTATAATTCTTCGGTTTAAAACCTGATGTAGAGCGAAAGGGCGAAATGCGCTTTTACCCTGAAAACTATTGGCCAGTGGAATATTTTTATAGAAGAAAATCCTTCTCCATGGAATAAGAACATCCTCAAGTACAACAATGGTATCCATTTCTTCAAACCGGGAAGACAAGGGATAGTTATATTGGGAATCCCCCAAGTGGAAGGATTCACGGCAGATGAAGGATAAACCTTCTGTGTCGCTCGGAATGGAAAAAGCAAAGGCTTGTTCCTCATTATTTACACCGCCGGGTGAAAAGACGAGTAATTCATCTGTAATTCCCCCCTGGGTTGCAAGGAGTTTTGCTCCTCTAATTACAATTCCTTCTTTTGTTTCATTCATTATTCTGGCGGAAATCGGCTCATCATCATCTTCCATGTAAAATGGTGAACGATTTACCTGTGGATTAACAAATGTATGTGTAAATGTGAGGTCTTTTTCCCGCGCATATTCATAGAAATGAAGAAGGTTTTCCGGATAGCAGTTTTTCTTGCCTTTCAACAGGTTTGCGGAGGCTGCTAAAGACATAAGAGTGGTGTTCATATAATCCGGACTTCTGCCGAGCATACCATTGCTTAACTTTGCCCATTCCTGAATCATTTTGCTTCGTTTTTGTAAATCCTCTTTTGTTGTCGGCATCAAATAGGAGGTGCCTATTCTGCTCCCGGTAGTTGGTGATTCATATGTCATGAGGTTTCTCTTGTCTTTTTTATGCTGTAAATCATACAACTCGGATTGCGTTTTCAAAACCCCTTTAAATACTGGATGTTCTGATTTTTTTCCCTTTATTTTCTTTCCATCATACCAGATGGTGGTATCTAAACGGTCCATCCGCTGAATATATTCATTGCCGGTAATTGCAGGCATTTTCTACACTCCTTAAAATAAATAAATCTAATACAATATATTTAAGGAGAGAAAAAATGGTTCTTCGTTAGTGGTGAAACAACGGAAAAATTAGAGTCAGACCCTTCAGTCTGAGTCTGCCTGCAACTTTTCAAAGATGTTGGGAATTAAAATTATTTTTATGAAACTAATTTCCTTTAAAAATCGTATACTTATGAAAAGAAAGTAGGCGGAAAATTTGTTATGATAGAATAGGAGTTAAGTAAGTTAGAAACTTAGGGGGTACACCATTGGATTTTTACGAAATGAGTGAAGAGCAAAAACAGGCATGGAAGAAGCGGGGAAACCGTATAGGTATCATTATCGGTATTGTTCTGCTTTTATTGATACTGGGAATTACGGCCTTCAATTGGGTTATTGATTATATCTGGATGGATCATCTTGGCTTCGAAGCTGTATTTACGACAATCCTTGGCAGTAAAGTTATGCTTGGAGTTATTGGGTTTTTACTATTTTCCATACTGATGTATATTACCCTTTCCTGGATACGCAGGTCATACATTGGGCATTTAAGCAAACAGCAGCTTCCTACGATTATTACGAGCAGGAAACAAAGCATACCAGCTATGCTGGGAATTTCAGCGCTGGTTGGTTTAGTCGGAAGCAGCATCATTCAGGGAGTTGGCTGGGAACCATTGTTAAAGTTATTAAACCATGCGACATTCGGTGAAACGGATCCATACTTTAACATGGATATTTCATTTTATTTATTTGTCCTCCCATTTTTACAGTTTATTGTTTATGTTTTATTAGGGCTGGCCATCTTTTTCGTGGCTATAGAAATTGCTGCTTATTCAGTATTTCATATGTACCGGATGAGCAGATCCGCCCAGTTGCATATGGGGGTTACACTCAGTTTTATTGGAATTCTGCTGGCGGGTTTGCATGTGCTGGCGCCATATGGAACATTGTTGACAAACAATGTAAATGTATTCCAAAACAGTGTGGTGCATGGGTTAAGCTATACAGACGATCTGATTAACATTCCAGCAGCTTATGTATTAGCCGGAGCAGCCATTTTAGGAACGATTTGGGTGATCATTTCTCTTGTGAAAGGGAAATTAACTGCCATGGCAATCCCTGCCGTAGCGTATGTGATCCTGTTAATTGCTGCCCAGGGCGCTTCTGTTGCCGTTCAGCAATTTATGGTCAGTCCGAATGAAATTTCCCGTGAAGAACCATATTTGCAGCATAACCTTGACTTTACGAGAGCGGCTTATGATTTGGATAAAATTACGGAAGAACAGCACCCTGCCGAACTTTCACTGGATGCAGAGATGATTGAGCGGAATGAACTTACGATAGATAATGTCAGAATAAATGATGCAAGACCTCTGCTTGACATTTATAATCAACTGCAGACTTTCCGTACGTATTATGAATTTAATGATATTGATATTGACAGGTATGAAATTGATGGTGAATATCAGCAAGTCTTTATTGCAGCCCGTGAATTAAGTACACAGGATTTACCCGAGCAGGCGCATACATGGGTTAACCGCACACTTCGTTATACCCATGGCTATGGCGTTGCAATGAGTCATGTAAATGAGGTTACTGCACAGGGTCAGCCGCAGTATTTGCTGAACAATATTCCGCCACAGGGTGCAATGGATATTACTCGTCCCCAGATATATTATGGGGAACAGGATGACTATGAAAATGTAATTGTAAATACGGAAGTAGATGAATTTGATTATCCATCGGGCGAAGAGAACATAACATACCGATATGAAGAAGATGTAGGCATTCCAATGACGTTCTTGAACAGACTACTTTTCGCCATTAATCAAGGATCTTTCCGTATGCTGGTTTCAGATCAGGTTCATTCGGAAAGCTTATTGATGGAAACGCGAAATATTATGGACAGAGTACAAAGAATTGCTCCGTTTTTCGAATATGACAGTGATCCATATATTTTTGTCAGAGATGATGGGTCTCTTGCCTGGATGATGGATGCTTATTTAACTGGTGAACGTTATCCTTATGCGGAACCACATCAGGGTCAGCAAAATTATATAAGGAATTCAGTAAAAGTTGTTGTTGATGCATATACCGGGGAAGTGGATTTCTATCCGGTTGACCCGGAAGATCCATTATTCCAAACGTATGAAAACATCTTCCCTGATTTATTTACAGAAGAAATACCGGAAGACATACAGGCACAATTTCGCTATCCGGAAAGATTGTTTACAATTCAGGCGTCTATGTACGGTACCTATCATATGACTAACCTGGAAGTATTCTATAATAGGGAAGATAACTGGGAATTCCCAACCGAGAGATACTTCAATGAAGATATTGAAATGGAACCGTATTACATTACAATGAGTCTGCCTGAGTATGAGGAAGAAGAATTTATTTTAATGATGCCTTATACCCCGAGAAACCGGCAAAATATGGTTGCTTGGATGGGCGTACGTAATGACGGCGAACATTATGGTGAAATGTTCGTTCATCGCTTTCCACAACAACGGAATGTATACGGGCCACAGCAGATTGAGAACAGGATTAATCAGGACTCCCGCATTTCCCAGGAGCTGAATCTCTGGTCGCAGGGTGGTTCAGAAGTGATCCGCGGTAACCTATTAACCATTCCTATTGAAGATACTGTTATGTATGTGGAGCCGGTATATATTGAATCCTCCAATCAGACATCATTGCCTGAAGTGCAGCAAATCATTATTGCTTACGAGGATGAGATTGTTATGGCCGATACATTCGATGAGGCTTTGGAGCAGATTCTTTCCTTAGTGGATCCGGATTTTGAAACGGATGTAGAAATTCCGGAAGAACCGGTAGATCCGCCGGATATGACTGATCCGGAAGAGGATATGGAAGACCCAACTGACCCGACAGATCCTTTACAGGGTGCTGATGAAATTTTAACGGAAATCTCCGACTTATTTGAGGAATATCAAGATGCTATATCAAATGGAGATTGGGAAGAATCCGGCAGAATCATGTCTGAGATAGAAGCCCGTTTAAATCAGGTGCAATAAAATAAAAAGCGTTCCAGAAATGTATATCGGCCCCCGAAAGTTAGAGTAGATAATATAACTTTCGGGGGTGTTTTTATTATTTGTTAACAGAGATTCAGACAGTAAGATAGTTTTGGACTTGAAAAATTGACAATTATTCGAATTTTATTTTGAAAAATCATTTTAATTCCGATATAATAGAATATTATAAAAGGAAAGATGCATTTATTGGAATGCCCGGGTGCTACTTGTTCTTACTACAAATACTCCAACCAATCAGACGATTATCCCGGACCGTTTTCTCTAATTAATGATAGTTTTCAGCCAGTTGGAAGAAAGTCATCAAAGGAAATTTAGACAAATGAGGATATGTACCATTACGGATCTTGATAAATTAAAATAAACGGGAAAAGGGTGGAATAGGATGGAAACAAATAATTTGGCAGAGAAAAAAGTACAGCGAATTGGAAAAAAGTTAATTTCTGAATCCGCAATTTATACTTCTATCTACAAAAGCCTGGGTGTGAAAGGAAAGTTCAATCAGTCGGTGAACCCTGGCTATATTCAAAAACATACAGTGGAAAAGGATCTGATTTATCACCCGTTTTGGATTGCCAAAAATTTAGTGATTGCGGAGCGGCCGCCATTTCCGTCCAAAAAAATGCCAAACATTATTTTTGTCGATGCGGTTTCCGGATACCGAGGATTATTTTCGACCATACCACCGGTTGCCGAAGAGGAGGTAGAGCCGACAGCTTTGATTCCACTGCGAATTAATAATAAGGAAGATGTAAATAAATATATAAAAAATGTACAGGAAAAACAAATAAATCGATCCTATATTTTAAAAAAGCCGGTTCATGAAGTAAAGGAAGTGTCCCTGGTTTATTTACCGATATGGAAGGTGAAAGTAAAGGCTGCTGAAATTAATGACACATTCTATATTAATGGAAATACGGGAGAGTCTGAAAAGTTTATGAGTGAACGGTGGAAAAGCGGGAATGATTTACTGCAATAACCCAAGAGGTTCATGTGCTGAGGCTGTACTGCAATCCAAAAAGGATGTAGAACAGCCTCTAGTTGTGAAACGTTAATCAGTTTTCGTATCCCTATAAAGGACACCGTATCAAAAAGAGCAGGGAATTCCCCCTGCCCAGTATATCTTCACGACTTAAAAGAGTGGTCACGTATTTGAAGAGAAAGTATTCTATAGCTGTTATGGTAACAGCACACTGTACTTCTTATAACCAGGCCGCACCAACGATAATAAGAAGAATAAACAATACTACGATCAAGGCAAATCCTCTACCGGCGCCAAATCCTGCTCCGCCAACCGGAGCACCATATCCGGCACCACATGCTCCAGCTCCATAACCTGCACCTGCGAATGGACCTCCGAAGCCGCCATGCCCATAACCTGGCCCATAACCGAATCCCATATACAACCTCCTAAATAATCATTTTTGAGTATAACCTAGTAAAATCCTACATAAGAAGCGCCTACGATAATAAGCAGAATGAATAATACAACAATAAAGGCGAAACCTCCGCCATAGCCAACTCCTGCTGCTGGTGCACCCATCAATAACACCTCCCTATCCATCTAACATCAATATATGGTAAACACCCGATAAGGGGAATGGATACATACCCAGAAATAAGAAATTGGGCCTTTTATTTACAATGAATTAACTGGACTTAGCTCATTTTAGCCGTACTGACATGGTTGCGATCATACAGAACGGATCTTGAAGAACGTATTAACTGAAGAATAAACAATAATTCTTGCTCTTTTCATTATAATTGTCCATTGCACCTGGTTGGGTGTATTCATACACTGTTGTAACTGCAAGGATTTGGAGGTGATTGTATGTCAGTTGCACATTTCCATGGACTTTGCCACAAATATAAAGGCAGAGCTGTTGAGATCAGAATGAAAGATGGGAGAGTTCACAGAGGAATTATCCAACACGTTGACAATTCAAGAGTATATTTACAACCCCTTGGCGGAGCTGGCGGTTTAGGCGGCTTTGGTTGGGGATGGGGCTGGGGAATCGGAGGCTTCGGCATTGGATTGGCTCTTGGCGGCATCCTCGGATTGGCCTTAATACCCGGCTTTTGGATTTAAAATAAATAAAAAGCTAATTAGAGACAGAGACTGGAAGGCTCACCTTATCTGTCTCTAATTTCCCTTATAAAAGCTGAAGAACGGTTAATTGAATAGCTGTTTCCCTGAGTCCAATTGGGCTATCTCTTCTGAAGATAAAGACATCAGATCTTTTGAATTCAGCTTGTTTTCTTTAACATACTGTTGAACAAGATAGTAACCAACACTGTACCCGAGCATTTTTGGGTTTAGGCGAAAACCATATAGTAAATTTTGGTGACGCCGATCCGATTTGGGAATACTGCTGTTTGGAAGCAATTTTGTTTTCCACCATTTTTCAAGCATGTCATCCGGGTAATATTTGCACCACTTTGCCACATGCTCTTCCCCCATCTTTTCATGAACAGCCTGTTCAGCCAGCCCTTCCAATATAATGGAGTCCAGAAGCACATAATCCTGTTCTTTTTTGTTATATTTTCTTAACCTGCATACATGATTATATTCATGTATGAGCAGTGCTTTTGTTTCATCCCTGGAAGTCTCATCAGATATAAACAAAAAAAGTTTATCCGCAAACGCAAGTCCGGATTTTCCGTTATTTTCCTTTTTTAATTCTCGATTAGTGGAAGAAGGAAAAATAAAAATAGGAATGTCCGGTCCATTCCAATTATTTTTTAAATGCGTAAATTCCTTATCGACATAACTCCATACTTTTTTCCGTTGCCAGTGCTGAATAAGCTGTTTTCCATTCTTTAATGGTATTTGATACATCCCGTTAACCATTAAATGATGGTAAATGTCAGCACTATCAACCCCTGGAAACAAACTCTCCATTTTATCACAAATTTTTATTGGATCGTTGTGATCATCCAATAGCCACATATCTGTGGAAATAACTCCCATTGGCCTTCTCCTTATTTTATTATTTATTAGTTAGCCTATGTTTTTTCAGGGAAGCTGTTCATTCATCGGAGTAACTTATATAAATTGCTTTCCATAAACTATTACATCATGGAAAGGCGGAGGGAGAATATGGTGATAAGAAAAGCTACAATGGAAGAGACGGATAAAATATTGGGGCATGCACTCACCGTGATGAAGGAAGCAAGTATGGGATTTGTTATTCCCAAGAAAGCAAAAGCGATTCAATTTGCGGAAAGTTTTTTGGCAAATGGTGGCTATTATCTCGTTTATAATGAAGATGAAATAATAAAGGGATGGATAGGATTAAGCAATGTCGTGGATTATAATACCGATGAGCCGATCGGATTTCTATCGGAGCTTTATATTCTCCCAAAGTGGCGTAAGCGGGGAATAGGTGAAAAACTGTTATGTGAAGCACTTTTGCATTTAAAAGAACTGGGATATGCGAGGGTGCAATTGAATGTGTATGCAGGAAATAAAGCAAGAAACTTATACGAAAAATATGGATTTAGGGATGTTTCTACGATTATGCAAATGGACTTGAATGAATCAGTTTGGTATTAATAATGAAACCCCGGTTGTTTGGACAACCTAATTTTGAAAAGAAATCTTGGCAGGAGGTGAGCTTATGGAAAACAAAGAGAAATCCAAACAAGGCCGGGAAAAGAGCAGGCTGAACAACCCGGGCCAAACAGCTAAAAAAGTGAAATCGGAAAAACTCCGTTATAAAAATGCAGATTCCATTTATAATATATAAAAGTAATATAAAGTGAAGAAGCATATTGCTCTTCACTTTTAATATTGATTTTGCAGCTCTTTTAAATGCAGCGTAGTATTTATCATAAAGCTTCTTCAGCAAATAAACCCGGTTAAAAGGCTATCCATTACGTTCCTCATGTTCATCATATGTAAGGCGGATTACACGAGTCGACTCGCCACTTTTTATTTCCTGTTCATTTGCTTTCTCTCCGAATGAATCGTCCGGGTCTATCCCCGGCGCCTCCGCATTGGTAACTTCCTGTTCTTTTTTCTTTTTATTAAACCTCAAAGAGACCCCTCCAATCTTTACTTTTCATTGTTCCCATTCATTTAAACAGGATGCATAATTATGAAGGAAAATTATACCACTTAAGAAAGGGTGAAATGAGGGTTCGCATTTTAAGCATGCTATCCCTTCCAGGAAAATTAAATCCTTGGCTGCAAAAAAATACCGTTCATATTTGAGTGAACTACAGCCAACCTATAACTGAAAAGGAGGTTTTTATATGGGTCAACAATTACGAAATCTTATGACATCAGAGGTTTATACAGTAAATGAATCGCAATCTGTCCAGGAAGCTGCAGCGTTAATGAGCGAATATAATATTGGTTCATTGCCTGTGGTAAATAACAACGGTGAAATGGTGGGGATCATTACAGATCGCGATATTACCCTTCGCTCCACAGCACAGGGAGAAGCCGCACAGACAAATGTTTCAGAAGTTATGACAGCTCAACAGGTAGTTCAGGGTTCACCTGAAATGGATGTGGAAGAAGCAGCACAATTAATGTCTCAACAGCAAATCCGACGTTTGCCAGTTGTAGAAAATGGACAGGTTATTGGCGTGGTTGCACTGGGGGACATGGCAGTGGACAGTCAGTATGATGATGAGGCAGAAGAGGCATTAAGCAGTATTTCAACGCCTTCAGCTCCACAAAAATAACTGTGTAATCACATTGTCTATAATCGTAAAATTTGTTGTAGTATTAAATAACTTCCTTCTTTAGATAGACAGACTGTTTCGGTAAATGTCCGGAGCAGTCTGTCTGCTTTTATTCGGAATACTGAAATGACTTGTGTTCCGTTTAATCTTTTTCTTTTATGGGTAGCTAAGAGAATACTGATGATGATACTCGCTTTTCTTATCAAGTAATTACCACTTTCCAATGTATGTGGATTATTCTGTTGAAAATAATCAGGGGGAAGGAGAGTTTATTCGTTGGACAGTTATCAACTGCTTTTAATGTTAACCATTGGTTATATTGTTTATTCCATTGATAAAAGACAGGAATTTTTCCCCGTGCCGGTGATTCTGCTTATACTGGGACTGGTTCTCTCCTTTGTTCCATATTTCGAAAATATAGCCATTAGCCAAGATATGTTGTTTTTTGTATTTCTACCTTCTGTTCTATTCGTTTCTGCATATCAATTTCCCGTGGATATATTACGTAAAGATAAATGGATTATTGGGTGTTTGGGAACATTAGGAGTTCTGTTAAATGTCTTCGTTCTGGGGGCCGCTATTTTTACAGTCGGAAACCTTTTCATGGAGCTCTCTTTTATTGGCTCATTACTTGTTGCCTCCATACTGGCTCCAACTGATCCCGTGTCTGTTGTTTCTATTCTCAAAAAATCATTAAACAATGAGAAAATAGCTGACATTGTGGAAGGTGAGTCTCTGTTAAATGATGGAACAAGTATTGTTTTATTTACTGTTCTGTTGGGGATGTCAATCAATCAAACCAACTTTGCTCCCATGCTGATCCTGGGCGAGTTTCTAGCTGTTTCCCTCGGCGGAACCATTATTGGACTAATTTTCGGCTGGGTCATGAGTAAAGCTGTTTCTTATTCAACCAACAGGCAGTACCAGGTGATGCTAAGTATTATTGTGGCTTATGGCAGTTTTTATTTGGGAGAACTGTTTGGTGTTTCAGGAGTGTTGGCAACAGTTGCTGCAGGAATGATGCTGTCCTTTGAATTTGGAAGAAATATTAAAGATGAAGAACATTTTCACCGGGCACTCGACGGCTTCTGGGAAGTTGTAGAGCCAAGTGTACTATCCATTATGTTTCTTCTCATTGGTATTTTGGCAATGGATTATCTCTTCATATCGGAATGGCTGCTTATTATAATTATATTTGTCTTGTCTTTGCTGGCAAGGTTTATTGTACTAAACGGCATTACCCAGTCCATCCCAACCTGGAAACGTGAATTTTCCATAAAAGATGTTGGAATTCTCTCATTTTCCGGAATCAAAGGTGCCGTCTCGGTAGTACTCCTTTTAGGACTGGAAGCAACAGCACAAAATGCCGATCCACTCGTGTCATTGGCATTCGGGACTGTTATTTTATCACTCATTATCCAAAGTATTGGCATATACCCCCTGTCAAAACTGTAAAAACAGGGACGGTTTTCCCATTTGTTTTACGAAGCATTCAGATCAATGAAAGGCGAGAACCGTTCCCATGTTTCATGCTCCAAGTTGTGGTAAAATATATGAAACTTCTTTTTTTCTTCTTTTTTTCCTTCCGTATTCTTTCCATTAATAAAGAAAAAGGTGATGTTGAATGAAGTTAATACTTGCCGAAAAACCTTCCGTTGCAAAAAATATTGCGGATGCTTTAAAGATTAAAACAAAGAAAGATGGTTATTATGAAGGGACAAGCTACATAATAACCTGGGCTTTTGGACATTTAGTTGAGCTGTATGATGCAAAGGATTATGACAGTAAAATGTCCCGCTGGAAAATGGATCACTTTCCCTTTATCCCGCAGGAATTTAAATACAAAGTAAAAAGCAATCCGAGGGACAGGAAACAAACCGACCCGGGTGCCCGGAAGCAGCTGAAAATCATCCAGCAGTTAATGAAAAGGCCGGATGTGGAGGCAATAATTTCTGCCTGTGATTATGACAGAGAAGGGCAATTGATCGGGGACAGCATTATTTACCGGGGCGGCAGGCAAAGCAAACCGGTCTATCGGCTGCTTCTCAATGAATGGACGCCTGCAGAGGTTAAACACGGACTGGAATCCATTCAGCCGAACCGGACCATGAAATCATTAAGAGACTCGGGCATCGGCAGACAATGGGCGGATTGGGTGATCGGGATTAATCTCACCTCCGTTGCGACATTAAAATATCAGAAAGGAAAGGGAAAGGCATTAAATATCGGCCGGGTCCTTCTGCCAACCCTGAAAATCATTTATGACAGGGATACGGAGATAGAAAAATTTGTGCCCGAAGATTATTTCAAACTGAGTGCAAGATTCCGAACAAGAGATCAAAAAGAGTATGAAGGGATCTACACGACAGGAAAACAAGAAAAATTTAAGAAGAAGGAAACGCTGGAAGCAATTCAGGAAGCAATGAAACAAAAGCAAGCTTCCATTATTGGTAAACAAGTGGAGAAGAAGAAGGAGTTTCCGCCATTTCTCTTCAACCTTTCCAATTTGCAAGGATATATAACAAATAAATATAAAGGCTGGACATCGGATAAAGTATTAAAAACTGCTCAATCCCTGTATGAAAAAAAGCTGATTACATACCCGAGAACATCAAGCAGAGCCCTGGAAGAGAGTTTAACAGGAAAAATAGCCAATGTGCTGAAGACCCATGCTGCAGATTTGCCTTATAAAGATGAAATAAAGTTTGTAAAAACAAAAAGAGTGTTTAACAATGCAAAAGTCGAAAGCCACAGTGCCATAACACCAACTTATCTCAAACCGAAAAAACTTACGGGGGATGAACAGATCGTCTTTACTGCGATCAAGAATCGTTTTATTATGCAGTTCATGCCTATAGCGGAATTTGAAGAGACAAAACTGCAAACAAAAGTGGAAGGTTTGGACGGGCAGTTTGTTTCGAAAGGCAGGGTACAGCTCGCATCAGGGTGGAAAAAGGTAGAAAACATCCAATCTAAAGAAGCGATTTTGCCTTTTGTCCGGGAAAATGATGCTGTCAGTCTGATAGACTCCAAGATTTCATCCCATGTTACGAAACCGCCAAAACAGCATACGGAAAAAACATTACTACGTGTCATGGAAACCTGTGGTAAAGAGTATAAAGAAGAGGAAAAGGAAGAGGACCTTGAAAATATTCTGGCCGGTTTCAGTATTGGTACACCGGCAACCAGGGCAGAAACGATCAGGAAACTGAAAGAAGTTGGCTATATTGAAGCAAAAGGTAAAAACCTGGTATGCACAACACTGGGCAGAAAGCTAGTAGAAACCTTTCCGGTTAAAAACTTGTTTGACCTTGAATTTACCGGACGCCTGGAAAAATCTCTGTCCGATATTCAAAAAGGGACGGAAGGCAAAAATACTTTTCTTCAGCAGATATTTACATTTACCACTCAATCGGTGGAAAAAATAAAAGCGGATCAGCAGGGAATCATAAATGAAATTCCTTCAGGAGCTAACACAAAAGAAGTACTCGGTAAATGTCCTGCTTGTGGCAATGATGTGGTGGATGGTTACATTGGATTTTCCTGCAGGAATTGGAAAAAAAGCTGTGACTTTATTGTATGGAAAAATGACAAGTACTTGGCAGCATTAAGGAAAAAACCAAACAAAACAATGGTGAAACAGCTTCTGAAAAATAAAAAAGCGTATGTAAAAGGGCTGACAAGCAGAAAAGGAAAGAAGTTCAGTGCCTATTTGCGCTATGAAAAAAATAAGGATAATGGCTATTACAGCTGGGAAATGTCATTTAAAAATAAAACCGGACGTTAGTATCATAATAATAGACAACTAACGTCCGGATGCTACTCTTTATTCATTTGAAAGTTTTAATACATCAAGCAGCTTAAAGAATAAACCGAGAATAATCGCAACGACTGTAGCAAGTCCCATTCCGGTTAATTCCACGGTTCCCATCTGAATTGTTGCTCCACTGATTCCAATTACTAAAACAACACAAGTGAGAATCAGATTTTGCGACCGGCTATAATCCACATTTGCTTCTACGAGCATCCGAATTCCACTTGCTGCTATGATGCCGAACAGGAGCAGTGAAATACCGCCCATGACCGCAGTGGGGATGGAAGAAATCAGTGCGGCCAGTTTCCCGATAAAAGATAGAATAATGGCAATTACCGCTGCTCCACCAATAATCCAAGTGGAATACACTCTTGTAATCGCCAGTACTCCAATATTTTCACCATAAGTGGTATTTGGCGTGGAACCGACGAAACTGGAAATCATAGTGGAAATCCCGTTACCCATCAAAGACCGGTCCAGCCCGGGATCTTTTGCCAAATCCTTTTTCACAATGTTACTGGTAACAAATAAATGTCCAATGTGCTCTGGAATCAAAACTAAAGCAGCTGGCAGGATAACAAGAATGGCCGACCAGTCAATTTTCATCTGATAATATTCCGGCATGGAAAACCATGCAGCTTCTTCCACTGCAGTAAAGTCAACCAGGCCAAATGCAAAAGCAATGATATAACCGGCAACAATACCAATTAATATGGGAATGATTTTCAAAAATCCGCGCATGGTTACCCAGCAAATAATGGTGATTGACAGGGTCAATATGGCGACGGTAACTGTATTAGGGTCCATGGTCCAACCCGCTCCGGCTTCTTCGTCCGGAATTAAACCGGCCATTTCTGCAGCGACAGGCACAAGCTCAAGTCCAATAACTGCTACAATGGCCCCCATGGCTGCCGGAGGGAAAACGACATCAATCCAATCTGTCCCGGCAACCTTTACAATTAGACCAACCAGTGTCAAAACGATACCGACAATTAGAAATCCCCCGAGTGCGTAACTGTACCCTTCTGCTCCGGCGTATTGTCCGAGCACAACAAATACCGGTGAAATAAAGGCGAAGCTCGAGCCCAGATATGCAGGAATCTTTCCTTTTGTAATAAACAGGTATATTAAGGTTCCAACTCCATTCATTAATAGAATGGTTGCAGGGTTAACCCCGAACAGAATAGGAACTAAAACAGTAGAACCAAACATAGCGAATAAATGCTGAAAACTTAGTGGTAAACTTTGTAAAAAGGGTAAGCGTTCATCGACTTTAATTTCTGTGTACTTTGCCAATTTTTATCCTCCTCTTATACGTCATTTCATAAAGTTACCACTAAACAGGAAAAAACACCTTGCTTACAGGCAAGGTGTTTTCTTCAAAATAAAAATTAGCAAAAAGATGGACTGCTGTATTTTTATTCATGGCAGGCTTTGGCCTGCTTCACCTTGCCAGCCTCACGGGACTGGGTTAAAGGTAACCGTTATGAAATATTGTCTTCAATTATTATTACAGGTTGATGATGAACTGTCAACGTATATTTTTCGGAAATATTTTTGGTATCTATACTTTGAGCTGAGATTTTAATATTTTTCCGCTTGCTGTTTTCGGCAATTCCTCCAGGAACGTAATCGATTTGGGGCACTTGGCAGCATGCAGTTTCTTTAAGGAAAAATCAATCAGATCCTGTTCTGTTACATGTTGGTTCTTGTGCAAAACGACAAAAGCCTGGATAATTTCCCCTAATTCCTGATCCGGCACCGGAATGATTGCAGCTTCCTGCACAGCAGGGTGACTCAGCAACACGCTTTCCACTTCAAAGGTAGATATGGGGGTTTCGCTGGAAGTGATATCTTTTTTCGGTTCCACAACATGAATATGTCCATTTTCGTCCACTTTTCCCAATTCCCCGGTACGGACCCAGCCATCTACAGAATCTGCCAGTCCGCTCTTTTGATCAACTACTCCCTGACCTTTAACGACAATCTCTCCAACTTCCATCCCATTTTGTGCCACATCTTTCCCTTGTTTATTTACTACTCTAACTTCTGTCTGAGCCATGAAATTTCCCACCTTTATTAAAAATTACCTGATATTTTTTTATCTAATACGAAAATTATATCATATTTTACTGAAAGCGTTTCACTAAAAGTGTTTTTTTGTGTGATATTTCCCTTTTGCTGAAATAAGTATTTTGGCAATAAAAACGGCTGTACTGAGGTTAAACGCGGGATAAAGGCCGTTCCTTATCATCTATATGCTGCATTAATAAATATATAAGCTCTTAGGAGGTGTCATTATTGTTTAGACGGGCAAGACCAATTATGCTGCCGCCAAAATACGTGGCTTATGATCATAAAGTACCACGGGTACAGCCGTTTATTCAACCCGTTGTGCATGTAGATCGTTTTAATGTTGTCGATGTGCCAAAAACAATTCACAGGCCAATGAGAAAAAGAGTTGTTGTAGATCCAAGAGCCAGGTACTACTAGAAATTCTGCCACACTTTTTACGGTGTGGCATCTTTCTATTAGCAGAAATTGTCTTTAGCTTTTCCCAATCTATTAGAAGTTGAACGATAGAGTGGAAAGGTTTACAATATAGAAAGAGATAATTTACCAAAAATTCGTCAGTAACTTACATAAAGCAGGTGCAGGTTTATGAGGAATAAAAAGCTCCTGGTTATCAATATGCTCACTTTGTTTGCGTTTATAACAGTAGTTGGAGCAGGGATATACCAGCAGGAAACAGATAACATTAAATATGGGGAGTTTGCAGCAGAGGACCATGAAACAACAAAGAATGAAGTGGAAAAAAGAGATGAAATTATATTATCTCAACATAAAACTGAAAAAATTAATCCTTCCTCTATAGAAAGAAAATTAACGGCTGGTACGGTGTTACTGGAGAACCCTGACTGGTTGACAGTTATCACGCAAGAAGTGGAAGAAGAACCGGAAGATTCGGTGATGGAAGAAGAAAATGAAGTGTCGCTTGCATCAGGTGATGATAATTCATCGCAGGAGGACAATGAAAATGAAGGAAGTGCGGGGGATAATGGAAACAATAATGAAAATAATAATTATGATGCTTCCGGCTCCGGTAATAATAACTCTACATCAACGACAACTGATAAAGATAATCAAAAAGATAAGAAAGGAAATGATAGTGAAGAGAAAAATAGAGAAAATGACAGTGATGATGCAGACGGTGTAAACGGAGAAGGCACCGACGATAAAAAGAAGAGTGAAAGCGATAAAGAAGAAGGACAAGAAAAGGAACCTGATGATGACCAAGCGCGGGAGGAAGAAGAAGCGGGTAATGGAGATGATGATGACCCTGCAGATCAAAATATAGAAGGACAAGAGTAAGAAAAGGAGAGGGACCATTTGACAAAACTAACAGGTAAAACAGCAATTATAACAGGAGCCAGCAGTGGAATCGGGGCTGCCATTTCGAAACATTTGGCTGCAGAAGGAGTGAATGTGGTATTGGCAGCCAGAAGGAAGGAAAAACTGGATGCACTTAGAGATGAAATACATAGAAATGGGAAGGGCCGCGCTCTGACTGTTGTAACTGATATTTCTGTGCAATCCGAGGTGGAAAAGCTGGCACAAACATCAAAAGAAGCATTTGGACAAGTTGATATTTTAGTAAATAATGCCGGTCTGGTACTTTCTTCAAAAATTACGGATGGTGAAATGGAAGAATGGGAGCAAATGGTAGATGTGAACATCAAAGGGGTTTTGTATGGAACACATGCTGTATTGCCGGATATGATTAAACGGTCTTCCGGTCATATTGTAAATACAGCTTCTGTTTCAGGATTTGAAGTGACGAAAGCAAGTACGGTGTACAGCGCAACCAAATTTGCTGTCAGGGCGATTTCACAGGGTCTGGAAAAAGAGTTGGCACGCACAGGTGTCCGGGTTACGAATATTTCACCCGGAATGGTGGTAACAGAACGAAACTCCGAAGCTCTTGCTTCATACGACAGAAAACCACTGAGGACAGAGGACATTGCACGATCGGTTATTTATGCTGTTACCCAACCGGATTATGTGAATGTAAATGAAATAACGGTTCGACCAATTTAATCATTCGAGACGATATCCAAATATTTGACACCAAAAGTATTAAGTTCATTAGCCTATTTTTAAAAACTTTGATATGATTAGAATGTTATATTATAGTTAAAGTGCATCTAGGTATTTTTACTGGTATGATAGCTTATTTATTAGATCGCTTAATACTTAGACCATTTAAGAAAGGTGGAAGTTTTATGAGTTCAAACAGACCAAAAATAGTCATTCTTGGAGCGGGATATGCCGGTCTTACCACTGCCAGACGCCTGTCCAAACAATTAACGCCTGAACAGGCGGAAATCGTATTAGTCAACAAACATAATTATCACTATGAGTCCACATGGCTGCATGAGGTCGCTGCAGGGACGATTAATCCAAACCAGGCCCGTGTAATGATTAGTGATGTCATTAATCCAAACAGGGTTCGCCTTATTTATGATACAGTGACGGAAATCAAGAAGGACGAACAAACCGTTGTATTGGAAAACAGTGAACTTACCTATGATTACCTGGTAGTTGCGCTTGGTTTTGAATCCAATGACTTTGGCATTAAAGGAATGAGTGATCATGCCTTTGCCATTGAAGATATTGACTCCAGCCGTTTAATCAGCGAACATATTGAATATCAGTTTGCCAAATATAACAATGATGAGAATATGGAAGAGCATGACCTGAATATATTAGTTGGGGGAGCAGGTTTCACAGGTATCGAATTTGTTGGTGAACTCGCGG
Organism: Virgibacillus kimchii; assembly: GCF_055379185.1. Taxonomy (NCBI): domain Bacteria; kingdom Bacillati; phylum Bacillota; class Bacilli; order Caryophanales; family Bacillaceae; genus Virgibacillus; species Virgibacillus kimchii. The sequence continues at coordinate 403,789 of NZ_AP043951.1, forward strand.
AAAAAGTACCCGAGCTTTGCAAGAAATATGACATAGAACGCAGTAAAGTACGAATTATTAACGTAGAAGCGGCACCTTCCATCTTACCTATGTTTGACAAGGACCTTGTCAGCTATGCAATGAAGTCGTTGGAAGACCGAGGAGTTGAATTCAGAATTGGTGCGCCCATCTCTGAATGTACACCGGAAGGATTTATTGTTGGGGAAGACAATGAATTAATTAAAGCAGGAACAGTTGTATGGACCGGCGGTGTCAAAGGGAGCTCCGTCCTTGGAAACTCCGGTTTTGAACTTGTGAAAGGAAAAGTGAACGTGGACAGTGACCTCCGGATGCAAGGTGAAGAAAACATTTTTGTTATTGGGGACTGCTCCTGGGTTTGGAACAAAGAAGCAGACCGCCCATACCCTCCAACCGCACAATTAGCTGTACAGGAAGCTGATGTAGTGGCAGCCAATCTGAAAGCCCTTCTTACAGGCGGGCCAATGACAGACTTTGTTTTTGATGATAAAGGAACGGTCGCTTCACTAGGTATAAACGATGGGATTGGAAATGTATTAAACGACTACAAGCTTTCCGGTAAACGTGCTGCAGCAATGAAAAAGGTAGTGGACAACCGTTCCCTGTATCTGATGGGAGGACCTAAACTGGTTCTGAAAAAAGGGAAATTCCGTCCATTCTAAAAGCACGGTCCCATTTTGGAAGACCTTTATTGCAACAGCTTATCTTCATTAAAATCGGGAGGTTAATCGTATGAAAAATAAAACGTTATGCAGTATTTTATTAGTAATTGCTTCATTTGTCGGGTATCGTCTTTTAAGTGATTACATGGAAGATACAAGAGATTTCCGATAAGAATCCGAGACCACCTAGCCAGCGTTAGGTGGTCTTTTTCCTCAGTAATTTAAAAGGTGAATAGTTGAAAAAATTAATCAATTTATTATCATAAAGTGTGTGTTAAAAAGCACACTATGCAGTGAATTCAGGCGCGCTTACTTTGGAGGGATAAATTTGAATACAGGACTCATTATCTTATTAATAATATTATTTGCTGCCGCATTGGGTGGAACATTTTACGCATTTAAACAAGAGGAAAATAAAATGAAAAAGTATGAAGAAGAAGGGGACACACCGCAGAATGAGATACAACGTTCCCTGGAGTATGAAAAAAGTTCCTTAAAATCCAATGTGCCCATTCAAGTTTGGATTTATTCCATATCCATCCTATTATCTTTATTAGCTTTTGCTCTTTATCTCATTAATTAATGTCGTTCCGGGAGAAATCCCGGTTATTTTTTTCTTTTTCTCCCATACTAAGATGGGAGGTGTCTAAAGATGAAATTATTATTTATCCTTCTTATATTTATCAATCCCACCTATGCAGCGGCGGAAATGGAGAGTGAACATGATTTACCGGAATTGCAAAAGGTTGAAATAGATCAATATTCCCTGCATCCTGTTGATTCTCTTTTTATAGATGAAACGAAGCTAAATCAATTAGTGGAGAATCTGGAGGATAAAATTTATACAGCACCTGAAAATGCAAGGATTAATAAACACGGTCAAATTATCGATGGCAAGCAGGGGATTATGTTGGATAAGGCCGAGTTCCACCAAACTTTCAGGGAAGTATTTTACAGTAAGCGGAAGGAACAAGTAGTTAAAATACCGGTTAAAGATGTCTATCCGAAAGTGGATCGTGGATTGCTGGAGGAGATTCGGACCAATAGACTGGGCAGCTATTCGACTTCTTATAATAAAAACAATAAAGAACGTTCATATAATATTTCTTTAGCAGCAGAAGCTATTAATAATCATGTTGTTTTCCCCGGAGAATCTTTTTCATTTAATGAGGTTGTCGGGGAACGAACAGAGGAAAAGGGATACAAGCGTGCCCCTGTTATTGTAAAAGGAGAACTGGAAGAAGATATAGGCGGGGGAATATGTCAGGTTTCTTCAACGCTTTTTAATGCAGTTGATTTGAAAGGAATTCAAGTCATTGAAAGGTATGCCCATTCCAAAAACGTTCCCTATGTCCCACCGGGAAAAGATGCTGCAGTCAGCTGGTGGGGGCCTGATTTTATATTTAAAAATATATACAATCAGCCAATATTAATTCGGTCTGCTGCAAAAGAAGGTAATTTGAATATTCATATTTACTCTTCAGATACAGTGGACTATTTTACAGGTGATTAGCTCATGATTTATTCATACGGCAAGTACCATTCGTACATTGGTCGACAGGAATGATTTTCCTGTTCCTGGCTATATATTGATACAATTTTTCCCCGAAACCGATCCATTTTACAGGATACATGAATAGGAGCAGAGGCCACATTATTGGAATTTGTTTTGTAATTTCAAGTATCGCATGATAACCCTGAAACCATTTGCCTTTATGGGAGACATGAAGGCTTTTTTCCATGGCTTCCGGATAAGATGGAAGATCACGAAAAGATTGGTACGTCAGTTTTTTCCCCCAATCTACTTTTTTCCAAAATGCTTTTGATCCCTTGCATATGGAGCAGTAGCCGTCATAATAAATAATCATTACACTGCACCTCCGTTCTTTTTTAATTATAACATACATACGTTCTGTTTTTACAGTCGACATGCATTTGCTTTTTGGGTGTTTATTATTTGGAAAATATGAAAATACTGTTAGACTAAAGAAAAAGCTTGAAGGGAGAGGTGTTAATCAATATGCCAAACAGTATTATTTTTGATATAGATAAGAAAAAAAAGGCTGTCTTAAATGTTGAAAATAAAAGTGATTTAGAATATATTGTGCATGAATTTAAAGAAGGGCATTATCCAAATGTAGTTAAAAAAGCGAGAGAATTCAGGGATAAGTATAGGCAAGAGGAAATTATTAAATTTCTATTGCTGACAGAGGCAATCAGTCAGGCACAAATAGGAGCAGTAAAAGAATCTGCAGCATTACTATCCGATTTATATCATCATACTGAAACGCATTCCGTGGACTCCCTGATGGAATTGGGAGAGCTGGCATTCTTAAGTGATTACAGGCTGACAAGAAGAATCTTGAGCGAGGCCGTAAAAAGAATGGAAAAGGAAAATGAGGAAGATCGAATCAAGCTTGCCCGCGGCTATCTCGTGTTGGGAGAAGCAGAGGAAAACCTCGAGAAATTTAAGCGTGCCATTAATTATTATCAGAAAGGGTTAACTTATTTTGAAGAAAATGATCAACGCGACCAATACATGATATTATTTTTGCACTTTAAATTGGGTGTGCTGCATTCAACCATCAATAAAGCCGAAGACGCTATTTTTTATTTAAATAAAACTGTTGAACTGGCAGGAGATGAACATGAAGAAATGAAAATCAACAGTCTTGTAAGTATTGCCAAAACATATGGCAGTATGGAAGAAGAAGCAAAGGCTTTCGAATACTTATCTAAAGCGCTTCCCTTGTTGGAGAAATCCAGTTTGAAAAACAGGATGGTTCATGCTGAGGCGTTAACTGAAATGGCCTTTTATTACTTTAATCAATCTATTTTGGAAAAAGCAGTTTCCTATTATGAGTATGCTATCCGTGTTTACCGGGGGCTTACTGCCTATTCTGCAAGAAAACTTGGCATGATATATATGCAATATGCCTATTGTCTGGAGCATATGAAACAAAAAAACCTTTCTCTTGCAGGGAGAAATTATGAATTTGCAGTCCAGGAGCTGGAAAAGTCCAATGACCGTGAATTGCTGGAGAACGCACTTGCTGATGTTATTTCTTTCTTTGACCAGCGGAAAAATGCCAAGAAAAAAAGATTTTACGAAAATAAATTTGTTAAATTGACCAATACAGGATGAAGTACTGTTATAGGCAGTTCTGTTGGATAAGTGTTTTACTCATTGAATCAGCAGCCTTTAATCTTGAGGGTGATTCAACTGGTTCAAATTAAAAGGAACTGCCTATATCAACTGATGGCAGTTCCTTTTAATTATTTAGCCTTCTTTATGTGCTTCAATTTCAAAGTTGATCTTAACTTCTTCACCTACAAGTACGCCACCGGTTTCCAGTGCAGCATTCCAGGTAAGACCAAAATCTTTACGGTTTATTGAAGTTTTACCGCTGAATCCGGCAACTGTATTTCCGCTCATCGGATCTTTGCTCTGTCCTTCGAAATCAACATCCAGTACGACCGGCTTTGTTGTACCACGGATTGTAAGGTCTCCGGTAACTTCGTAGTTGTTTTCTGCCTTTTTCTTAATATCGGTAGCTTTAAACGTGATTTTTGGATGGTTCTCCACATCAAAAAAATCTTCGTTACGCAAATGATCATCGCGGTCTTTGTTCTTGGTGTCTATACTTGCTGCATCAATGGTTACTTCAATTTTTGAATCTGTTAAATCATCTACATCCGCTTCAATTACCGCATCAAAATCATTAAAGGTTCCCTTCGCTTTTGAAATTGCCATATGTCTTACTGAAAATCCAATGTCACTATGAACTGTATCTACTTTCCACACTGTTTTTGCCATTTATAAATTCCTCCTTCATATTATGTAACACTATAGTTACTTTCTGTTACCTAGTATAAAATCATAAATTAGTAGTGTCAAGTAATGGTACTTATAAAAAGATTCACTTCAACGGTACAGGAAATTCGAAAGACCAGCACTTTGGATTTTTTTTAATAAAATTAGTTACGGGCCCGCTAGCTTTGAATCAGGAAGAGCAGATGTAAGTTATAATCCCTTACCCGATTAATAAAAAAATAAACTGGGGAAATTTGATTTGCAACCCCATAGAATTTGCTCCAAACTTACATTTATTTGGAAATAACCTGTAAAAATTCTGATTTTTTGGTACAATAAAAATATGTAAAATATCACTTTTACTGAAATCAAAAATACTTGTTTAAGGAGAGGTTACATGCAAAAAACGTATCATCCTGCCTGGGATTTAGACGCTATTTTCCCGGGAGGAAGTGAATCTAAAGAATTTCATACATATGTGTCAGACATGTCGGAAGAAATTGAGCAGCTATCCCTTACAGTATCCAACTTTTCTCCCGCAGAACCAAATAACATCGTAGAACTGGAAAAAATTACTGAGCATCTTGAAAAATTGACCAAAAAAGCAAGAGAAGCTTTTGCCTTTATCAGCTGTTTAAGTGCCCAGGATGTAAACGATACGAAAGCGAGTCAGCTGGTTGCAAAAAAAAGTGAAATTAAGGCGAAAATAGAGGCGATTCAAACCAGTTTGGAACAAAAGCTCATACAGATTGATGAGGCAGTCTGGAACGATATGTTACAATCGGAGTCTTTGCAGGAAATCTCATTTATACTGAATGAAAACAGAGAGAAGGCTAAAGAACGGTTATCTGTTAATGAGGAAATATTAATCAATGATCTGGAAGTGGACGGGTATCACGGATGGAGTCAAATGTATGATACCATCGTCGGCAGCATGAAGGTTGAGATTAAGGAAAATGGGAAAATGAATTCCTACTCTGTAGGACAGGCTGCCAATAAAATCGTACATCCGGATCGAAATGTACGAAAGCATGTGTTTGACCAATTAAGTAAAGCATGGGAGGACAAAGCTGATTTCTTCGGACAGACATTAAATCATTTAGCCGGATTCCGCTTGCAGAAATATAGACACCGGGGCTGGGAGGATGTATTAAAAGAACCTTTGGCGATCAATCGTATGAAAAAGGATACATTGGATGCGATGTGGACTGCCATTACGAAATATAAGAAACATTTTGTTGAATTTTTAAATAAGAAAGCTGAACTATTGGGACTTGAAAAACTTAGCATGTATGATATAAATGCGCCTGTTTCTGAATCGGTCAAAAAAGTATCTTACACAGAAGGGGCAGAATTTATCATTCAACAGTTTAATAAGTTCAGTCCCAGGATGGGTGAATTTGCGGAAATGGCATTTGAAAAACGTTGGATTGAAGCAGAAGATCGGCCGGGAAAGAGGCCGGGGGGATTTTGCACAAGTTTTCCTGATAGTGAACAAACGCGTATTTTCATGACCTATTCAGGAACTTCATCAAATATTGCCACATTGGCACATGAACTGGGTCATGCTTATCACCAGCATGTAATGAATGATGTGAACGGTCTTAATCAGCGCTATGCCATGAATGTTGCCGAAACTGCATCTACATTCGCTGAAATGATTGTTGCGGATGCTGCTGTAAATAACGCGAAAGATAATAAGGAAAGATTGGCTTTATTGGAAGATAAGATACAAAGAAGTGTCGCATTTTTCATGAACATTCATGCCAGGTTTCTATTTGAAACACGCTTTTATGAGGAGAGAAAACAGGGACTTGTTTCTGTTGATCGATTAAATGAAATGATGATTGAGGCGCAAAAAGAAGCATATTGCAATAACCTTGATGAATATGATGAAAACTTTTGGTCATCGAAGCTGCATTTTCACATAACAGGGGTACCATTTTATAACTTCCCTTATACATTTGGTTATTTATTCAGCCTGGGAATTTATGCAGAAGCCAAAGAGCAGGGAAATGACTTCGAGAATGATTATATTGCACTGTTGCGTGATACCGGGAAAATGAATGTGGAAGACTTGGCAGAAAAACATTTACAGGTAGACCTGACTAAGCCGGAATTTTGGGAATCAGCGCTTGAATTATGTGTAGCAGATGTCAAGGAATTTATAACTTTGGCAGGTGAAAATACGAAAGCTTAAAGTCAGTTAGATCTTACGCACATGAAACATTGAAGTTTACTATTGTCTGGTATACAATCTCATCTTTGACACTAAAAACCGCCATAAACATTGTGATTTCAACGTTTATGGCGGTTTTAAAACACCCAAAAACTGCGTACTATTTTCCTTTTTTGGTTTGCTTTAAAATTTTTTTCATGTTTTTTTGAGTAACAATTTCAAAGTCGGTTCTGAAGCCAAATGCATCATGTAACGCATCCGTGATTTCTGTTCGGGTATATACAGGTATGTATCCTTCTCCATCCAATTCCCACATATTCATATTCCTCAATGTATTGATTATTTCCGGGCATGTAAAGCGTTCATCTAATTTTTTCTCTAAAATGCGATAAATTAATAGGGATAGGAAACATGTTAAAAAATGTGCTTTTATCCGTGAATCTCTCCGTAAATAAACAGGCCGGGCCTGAAATTCACTCTTTAATATTCGAAACGTCTCCTCGATCTCCCATCTCCTTCGATTAATCTTGATAATCTCCTCGATAGTGGATTCCAGATTGGTACATACCGCATAAAATCCGTCATACATGGATTCATTATCGATCTGCTTTTGATTCAGGGTTGCCTGGGTTTTGTCTGCAATTTCACCATCATCTGTCACATGTGTTGCTTTGATGAATCGCTTTGGGTCATTCTGATTATGCTTATTCAACGAGCTTGGATTTTCCACTTTCTTCTTCGCGCGTTCTACTTGTTTTTCCCGAATAGATGCTTGATATCGCTGGTAAACGGGGGAGTACGTGACAATTAACTTTTGTTCCAATCCATTTTCTTTTATCCAACGCTCCTTGTAATACGTTCTCTGGTCATTTTTGAGCTTGCGGACATCTTCTAAATTTACTTTTTTATTGCTTCCCGGTATTCGCCACCCCTTAGAATCCAGCGCCCACTCCTTCAAAAACTTCTTCAGTTTTTTGATTGACTGTGTGGTGACAAATGCGCGTTGTCCTTTCGTGTTATATATCCGATTCTTATTCGAAGATAGTCCGGCATCTGTACATACCACAAATTTCGAAAGGTTAAAGTCTTTTAGAATACGGCGTTCCAACGGTTTCAAGGTGGTTTGTTCATTTCTGTTTCCAGGTGTCATACTAAAGGCAAGTGGCAGTCCTGATCCATCCATGAATAGTCCCATTTGAACAATTGGGCTGGGCCGATTTTCTTTAGAAACCCCATATTGTTTCATACCGTCTTCTTCCTCGATTTCAAAGAAAAAATTGGTGCAGTCATAATATAAAACCTGCGTGTTTCGATCAACCACCTGGAGGCTGTTTTTATAGACCATTTCTTCAATGAAATCAGATTGTTCCGCAAGTACTTCAAGTGCCCGGTACATTTGATGCTCCTTAAAATGTGGGGGCTCAAGTAAGTCCTTCGAATGTTCAAACGTCCCCTTTTTAGAAGTGGGATGTAGAATGCGCAAATACAGAAGACGTGAAAGAATTTCATTAAGATCATATTCAAATTCATATTTCTGAGAGATTTTCTGACAGATTTGATCTAATTTTAGTTTATGATAAAGGGATTGTAAAAAAAGATAACCGGAATTAAACAACGTTTGTTTATTCAATTCTATCTGCTTGGCTGGACTGTATCTGGCAATGATTTTATAGTTACTCTCTTTTTCTTCCTGTGTTAATTTTTTGGCATATTCTTTTGCCCAGGTATAGGGATCTACACCGGGATGCTTTTCTAAAATTTCCTCATCGTTTCCTAAAGCCTCAACGACTTTTGAGGTTTTCTTTCCGTTCCGATAAACATCTTTAATAACAGAATAGGACGTTGACCCTTTGGAAACACTTTTTTTAATGCGCACACACATCTCCTCCGTACTGTGTTTATACTTTATATTATACAATAGTACGAAATAGTACGCAATTATTTAAAGCGGAATTTGACAAAAAAATATAAGCCTGCACTGGCTTATGATCACTTTTTATTTAATTTAGGTGTCAAACTCCCGGAATCAGCGCTTGAATTATGTGTAGCAGATGTCAAGGAATTTATAACTTTGGCAGGTGAAAATACGAAAGCTTAAAGTCAGTTAGATCTTACGCACATGAAACATTGAAGTTTACTATTGTCTGGTATACAATGGTATAAAGTGAAAAAAGCATAGATTGAAAGCCTGCAGGGGGAGCCTTTTGGCTGAGAGTGAACAAGGTATGTGTTCTTACCCTTAGAACCTGTTAGTTAATACTAGCGCAGGGATGGTGGCTTTTTTGATGGAATAAAGCAATGTGAGCGGGTTTCCCATCAGGAAGTCTTCCCCTTGGCATTGCTTTTTTTGCGTTCCAAAATAGGGGGAAGGAGTGTTAATTTGCAATCCAGAAGAGTTTTATTTTTAATTGAAGTGGCTATTTTTACAGCATTGGCATTACTTTTGGACATTTTACCATTTTTATCTTTTAAAATTTGGGCCCAGGGTGGTTCGGTCTCGTTTGCCATGATACCAATCTTTATTGTGGCGTTTCGTTGGGGGCTAAAGGGTGGCTTACTGTCCGGATTTTTACTTGGAGTATTGCAGGTTGCCACCGGAACAGCTTATATTTTGCATCCTGTGCAGGGTATTCTTGATTATGCCGTTGCATTTACTGTATTAGGATTTGCCGGCGTTTTTGCAAGAATAGTTCAGCAGGCTGTTAAAAACGGCGAAACAAAAATATATTTAACTTATATTACATTTGGTGTTTTATTGGGCAGTGTATTACGCTTCCTTGCACATTATATCGCAGGGATCGTCTTCTTTGGCTCCGCGGTGGAAGGTCAGCCGGCGTGGCTTTATTCATTAATTTATAATGCATCCTACATGCTGCCATCATTTGTTTTATGTACAGTGCTTGTGTTCTTCCTGTTCCATAAACAGCCAAGAACATTAATTAATGCAGCGTAAATCAGTCAGCCCGCTCACAAAGGGTAACCTTGAGCATACAGAGGTTACCTTTTTTATTGGAAAAGGAGAATCTCAGGAGCAGAGGTATTAACCCGGTGTAAAAGGTGAACCCGGCCATAACAGCCGGGTTCAATGATCTTACTTTATAATAAATAATCAACATCTTCATTTGTCACAATCAGTAGTACTTTGCCCTCGTCCATTTCTTCTTCGTATTGTTCTGCTTCTGCGTCGCTTAATCCCATCTCTTTAAGTTTTGTGCGCAGTTCGTCTCCTTTACTGTTAAAGAGGTTTCCGACTGCATCCCCAAAATCCATTTCTTTCATGCCGATTGTATTTGCATCTGCGTTGTCTGCAATGCGCTCGGTTCGGTCATCATCATGGGAAAGTACATAGACATTGTCTTTGTCCACGCCTCGATCTTTTAAGAGGTTTACATCTGTTGCCAGTTGTTCGTCATTTGTATATTCCTTGATAAATGGTTTCATTTTAAATACCTCCCTTTCAAGTATTCACTTTCTTCATTCCCGTATGAATATGAACTAAACATATAGTTTCGGCATAGGCTATATGACCATGGAAGGGAGGAGAGGGGAGAATGGTGGAGCTATCATTTTCTCATTGGCTATATGGTTTAGTTACATTGGGCATTATTGCCACCATGATTTTCCGTAAAGGCGTAGTGATGCCTACTTTGTTTGGGACATTTGTTGTTGCCTTGGCTTATCACGGGAATTTAGTTGACGGATTTACAGCAATATTTCAGGCAAATTTGGTTGCTGCCCAGGAACTGTTTAACATATTTCTGATCATTACCTTTATGCTTGCACTATTAAATTCTTTAAAGGATTTAGGTGCGGACAGAAAAATGATACAGCCTATCCAGAAGTTTATGACTAATGGACATATCTCCTTTTTTATACTAGTAATTGTCACGTATATAATTTCTTTGTTCTTTTGGCCAACACCGGCGGTTCCATTGATTTGTGCGCTGCTTGTACCTGCAGCAGTTCGTGCCGGGTTACCGGTTATGACAGCTGCAGTAGCTATTGCGATTGCAGGTCAGGGCATGGCACTTTCGTCTGATTATATTGTTCAGGTTGCTCCGAGCTTATCTGCAACAGCTGCAGGGATAGAAACGTCGATCGTTGCTGATAAAGCATTGATCTTATCCAGCATATCCGGTGTGATTGCCATCATGCTTGCTTATTTACTGTACAGGAAAAATATAAGGTCCAGGGATGATGAGAGAAATGAATGGGAAGTACAGAAGATGCAATCTGCTTCAGTGTCGGATAAAAAACAGGGAACCGAAAACCTGGATAGGTGGAGCAGAATATTTGCCATTCTAGTGCCAATAACACTGTTGGGTGTTGTAATTTATATGGTATATGAAAAGCTGCTGAGCGGAAGAATGAGCGGATTGGAAGGGGGAGATGGAGCTGCCTTTGTCGGCGGTGTTGCTGTAATACTGCTATTACTTTCAACCATTGCTTTTGGGAAAAAGCATGCATTGGAGTATATCAGTACCCATATTACCGATGGCTTTACTTTTGCTTTCAAAGCGATGGGACCTGTTATTCCGATTGCCGGTTTTTTCTTCCTGGGAAGTCCGGATTTTTCGGGAAGCATTTTAGGAATAGAAGAAAACGCACCGGCTTTCCTTTTTGATATTGTGCAGGCTTCCCAGGAATATATACCACAAAGTGCGTTTTTGGCAGCATTCAGTGTGTTGCTTATTGGGATTATAACCGGATTGGACGGCTCAGGATTTTCCGGTCTGCCCTTAACCGGAGCACTGTCTGCTTCATTAGCAAATGCTTCAATTGATGCCGGTACGCTTGCAGCAATTGGGCAAATGGGTTCAATATGGACCGGCGGTGGTACACTGGTAGCCTGGTCCTCATTAATTGCCATTGCCGGGTTTTGTGGTATATCAGTAATGGAGCTCGTACGCAGGAATTTTATTCCGGTTATGGCGGGTCTCGCCCTTTGCACATTATTTGCTGTATTGTTTTTATAGACTCCTGGAATAATGGTTGATGAAAGAGCATTCACGTCTTTATAAAAGCAACCAGTACTCTGTACCTGCAGTGAAAATCGACAGGAATACAAAAATCCTGTCGATTTTTTTGTTATTTACAATTAAGATAAAAAATATTATAATTTACTTTATTATCAATTAATATAAAATTGATAATAAAGTAAATTTCCGTACATATTATAACGAAAGAGGGACAAGTATTACTTTTTGAAAATTTAAAATGAAGGGGAGGCGGAAAGTTTTGTCTGGTATTTTAATTGCACTGATAGGTATGGCGATTTTCGCACTGGGTTATCGCTATTATTCCAAGTTTATAGCGGAAAGGATCTTTAGATTGGACCCGGATTATGTTACTCCGGCTCATAAGTACAAAGATGGGGTGGATTTTGTTCCGACAAATAAGTTTGTGCTTTGGGGACATCATTTTTCCTCTATCGCCGGAGCTGCTCCGATTCTCGGTCCGGCAATTGCGCTTTATTGGGGATGGCTGCCTGCTTTATTGTGGGTCATATTAGGAACGGTTTTTGCAGCGGGTGTTCACGATTTTGGTACGCTTGTTCTATCAGTCCGCAACAAGGGACAGTCGGTGGGAACTCTTGCTCACCGACTGGTAGGACAAAGAGCAAAAATCTTATTTTTATTTATTATCCTGATTCTCGTTTTAATGGTAAACGCAGTTTTTGCATGGGTAGTTGCCAATTTGTTTATTTCGTACCCATCCAGCGTATTGCCTGTATTTATTCAAATTCCATTAGCCATATGGATAGGTTATGTTGTATATAAAGGGAAGACGAAGATGCTGATCCCTTCGCTGCTGGCTTTGGCCGTCATGTATATTGTCGCTGTGATCTCCAGCAGGGTGGATTTTCTGCAGATTGATATTGTCAGGTATTTCGGCGGGGAAGGTGCTGAAGGAATTTTTGGGTTAGGTGCGGTATCTTCTGCTTTCTTTATTTGGATCATTATTCTGATGATTTATGTTTATATCGCTTCCACATTGCCGGTTTGGAAGCTTTTGCAGCCAAGGGATTTTATCAATTCTCATCAATTGGTACTTGGTCTGGTTATTCTGTATTTGGGTATGTTTTTGACAAATCCGCAAATGACAGCCCCGGTAACCAATTCAGGTGCAGACACACCATGGCTGCCTTTGCTGTTCATCACCATCGCCTGCGGTGCGATCTCGGGGTTCCATGGACTGGTTTCTTCGGGAACGTCGTCGAAACAATTAAATAAAGAAACAGATGCACGGTTTGTTGGATATGCCGGGTCTGTAGGTGAAGGAATTTTAGCACTTCTTTCCATTATTGCAGTGGGAACATTTTTTACAACGCAAAGTGATTTCTTTGCAACTTACGGCAGTTTTGTGGATGCCAATGAAGCAGGCCTGGGTATTTTTATTGAAGGTGCCTCCGTTCTTGCCGGTGGCTTAGCTATCCCGTCGGATATTGCGACAACATTGGTGTCCATAATGGTAATCAGCTTTGCAGCGACATCGTTGGACACTTCTGTGAGGCTGATGCGTTATATTATTTCTGAATTGGGTGTTGAGTATAAAGTACCTGTATTAACAAAAAGACATGTTGCTACTTCTGTTGCAGTTGGTACGAGTGCAGCGCTTGTATTGCTGCCGGAAGGACCACAGGGCTTTGGTTCAGGCGGATATTTGCTATGGCCATTATTCGGTACATCAAATCAGTTGCTGGCAGCGATTAGTTTAATGTTGGTCGCTGTATGGCTGAAAAGGCTTGGAAGGAATTATATTGCCGTAATTATTCCAATGATATTCGTTATGCTAATGACATTGTGGGCGATGTTACAGCAGGTTGTTTTCGAATGGTCATGGTGGGGCACGGGGCCTAATACGTTACTATTCGTCCTTGGCGCGATCATCTTTGTATTTGCAGTATGGATTATTCTGACGGCTGTTCAGGTAATGAGGGGAAAGTTTGATAAGCCTTTGGATGAAGATTATAAGTGAGTGGACCGGGAATAGGGATCTGTTATGCAGGTTCCTATTCTCACTTAAAGCTTGGAGCCCATTGAGGTTTTCTGATATGATAAGTCATAACAAAGAATAATTTAAAAAGAAACAGCGCTTTTTTATTTATATTCGAGGTGTGCTCTATGCTGAATAAAGTGAAAAAGTTAATTGAATTTTATGAAGAAGTGTTAAGTATGCCTCATCGCCAGGAAATTGCCAGGGAGCTCAGGGATGAAGATGATCTGTTCCTGCTTCTGCTGTATTCCGAGATGATAGGCATTCCGAATCCGGTTTATTACTATACGTTGGAGCTCTATCCATATATGATTGAAAGATTTCATGATTGGCATTTGAGGATGGGTATGGAAAAATCACCATTAACAGGCATACGCTGCTGTTGACGCAATGTGGATGGATTTGGCAAAGTACAGGAAAGGTGAATGGCAATGCAGGAATTGACAAGAAAAATAATATTCCTGGGAGGCAAGGGGGGTGTAGGAAAATCAACTTCAGCAGCAGGTCTTGCATGGAAATTGGCTGAAGCAGGTAAGAAAACATTGCTTGTATCCACGGACCCTGCACATAATCTCGGGGATATTTTCAGACAGCCGATCGGCGGCAGTATTAAAAAGGTTGCGGATTTTTTATTCGCACTGGAAATTGACCCTGAAATTGAGACGACAAATTATATTAATAGTGTAAAAGATAATATTAAGGGTACAGTACATTCCAGTATGATGGAAGAAGTTCATCGCCAGTTGGATACAGCAAAGGCTTCACCCGGGGCGGATGAAGCGGCACTGTTTGACAGATTGATTTCCATCATATTGGAGGAAAGGGAAAATTATGACAATATCGTATTTGACACTGCGCCGACCGGACACACCATACGTCTGCTGTCCCTGCCTGAATTAATGGGTGTATGGATAGAAGGTTTGCTTCAGAAACGCCGAAAAACAAATGAGAACTATTCGCAGTTGTTAAATGATGGTGCCCCTGTGGAGGACCCAATTTATGATGTGTTAAGAGAACGGCAGGAGCGTTTTTCAAGGGCCAGGGAGATCCTGCTGGACCCGAAAATGACAGGATTTATTTTTGTGTTGAATCCGGAAAGACTGCCGATTGTGGAAACTGAAAAAGCGATTAAATTGCTCGATCAGTACCATTTGCATGTAAAAACACTGATTGTAAATAAAGTACTCCCGAAAGAAGCCGATGGCAAGTTCCTATCAGAACGGAAAAAACACGAAAAACGATATTTGGATTTGATCAATCAAACTTTTGCGAATAAACATTTAATTTATATTCCTTTGCTTTCAGAGGATATTTCCAGTAAGGAGCAATTACAATTGTTCAGTAAATATTTCAAAGGATAGTTTTTCATAATAGATGGCAAAAGATCTTAGAAGAGAGGGAATAAACATGAAAGCATTTGTACATGAAGATGGAGAATTGAAGCTGAAGGATATGGCTGAGCCGACTGCAGAAAAAGGAGAAGTGGTCATTAAAATAAAAGCTGCCGGCTTAAACCGTCGTGATCTGATGATTCCTAAACGGCGGGGAGACAATAAGGAAGCACTCATACTCGGCTCAGATGGTGCCGGTGTAATTGAAACGGTTGGTGAAGGGGTCACGAATTATCAGCCTGGTGATGAGGTAATTATCAACCCGGCACTCAGATGGTTCGAAAACAGTGAAGCACCACCAAAAGGATTTGATATTTTAGGTATGCCGGATCATGGAACATTTGCAGAAAAAATAGCGATATCTGAAGAACAGGTGGAGAAAAAGCCGGAGCATATTTCCTGGGAAGAGGCCGGTGTCCTTAGCTTATCCGCATTAACCGGCTATCGTGCCCTATTTACAAGAGCGCAGGTGAAGGAAGGAGATACCGTATTCATTCCGGGAGCGGGGAGCGGGGTATCCACTTATTTGATTAACTTTGCTAAAAATGCAGGTGCTAAAGTGATTGTTACTTCCCGCAGTGAGGAAAAGCTGAATAAGGCAAAGGAATTGGGAGCGGATATTGTTCTCGACACAAATAGTGACTGGAAACAGGAACTCCAAGGAGAAACGGTGGATATTGTCATAGATAGTGTTGGCCGGGCAACCTTTAACCGGTCATTGGAAGTGTTGAAAAAAGGCGGTAAAATGGTGGTGTTCGGAGCTACGACTGAAGACGTCATTGATTTTGATTTAAGGTCATTCTTTTATGGTCAATATCAGCTGATTGGTTCCACGATGGGAAGCAGGCAGGAGCTTCACGCTCTATTGCATCATATGGAGAATTTCAAGATGCATCCGGTTGTCGACAGAACATTTTCCCTTGAAAGGATCCAGGATGCCTTTGATTATTTAAATGAAAATAAGCAATTTGGAAAGGTTGCCATAAAAATGCCATAAGCGTAAAACTGCTCTTTACATCATAGAATGTAGGGAGCAGTTGCTTTGTTTCCTGCTTTTAAATAAATCAATTCATGTAAGGTTGGGTCTTTTGATAAAAAATAAAGTCGCTGGTGTATCATTTCAAATAGGGCCGGATCAGTTCTATGGCATGCTGAAGTTTCCTGCTGTTTCTTTCATATAGTTCCTTTGATTTAATATTCTCGGTGGCCAGAGCAAACAGTTCCAGGTCAGCCTGGCATTTTTTCATAGTCGCCAACAGCAAAGGTTTTTCCGCCGGGGCAGGAACAACAAGCTTATCGTCATATAAGTCCACGTACAACTGTCCGTCATTATTTGCCTGTCCCAAAAACACATTCTCAATACTTACGTTCATTTTATCCAATTCTGTTTCCAGCCAATTCGTGCTCAAATTCAGGTTTGCCAGCGGTTCCAGGAGGACATTCCCGTCCATAATCACCGTTTGCGGCTCTTTGTCCGGTGCCAGCTTTAAGCCGAGGTCTTTTGCGGTCAATGGTCTATTTTCCCTTTTTGGCAATACACTTAATGTGCCTGTTGGTTCCAAAACGGCAAACTCCACGTCTGAGGCAAGAAATACATCATTTTCACGAAGCTTTTCAAGAAGGTCATCGGTTGAGTATCCTTCTTTTTTTAAATTATCTTCCATAATTTTACCATCTTGAATAAACACAGTACTTTTCCCTTGGGAGAAGTTACGAAAACTTTTGCTTTTAAGGGATAGAAATTCGACTCCAAACGGGATAATGAACCAGATGAACATAGCTATTAAGCCGTAAATAATATTTGATTCAGGAGTAACAGTATGGATGGCAACAATACCACCGAGTACAATCCCGGCAATATATTCAAAGACATTCATTTGCCCCATTTGTTTTTTTCCAAGCCACTTTGTAAGGAAAAATAGTGTAATTAACAAAATGAGTGATTTAATAACCACGTTAATCCATTCGGGCATGTGACTTCATTCCCTCCTTGTCAACTCACTTATATTGCGGTTCTTCTTTTGTCAACTGTATTACCTGCTGCTGCAAATCATCTTTAATGGCTACCATAATTTTTTCTGCTTCCTTGAATTTTTCATGGGCTTCATATGATTGCGTTTTGCCTGCCAATAATTGAATGGTTGCCTCAGCACTTTTAATGGATGAAAAGCAGCTTTTCACTTGAGAACCAACTGTCATTATTAAAGCCTCCTAGCCTTTTGGTTTAAATAAAATAGCTCCGATGACACCGAAAATGATTGCAGCTGATATACCGGCACTGGTTACTTCAAACATGCCGGTAACTACACCGATTAATCCGTGTTTTTCCGCTTCTGCCATAGCACCGTGTACGAGTGAGTTACCAAAACTTGTAATTGGAACGGTGGCACCGGCTCCCGCAAAATCAATTAATGGTTCATACAATCCGAGGCCATCTAATACAGCACCAGAAACGACCAAAATGGTTAATGTTTGCCCCGGATTTAATTTAAATACATCAAACATGATTTGCCCTATAACACAAATGATCCCGCCAACAACAAAGGCCCAAAAAAAGATCATGTTATATCACTTCCTGACTCTATCGATACTGCATGGGCAATACAAGGAATCGGGTCATTCTGCTGGATGCTTAGAGGAGAATGAAGGGAACCAGTGGCAACAACTAGAATGCGATTTAATTCTCCCTTTTTCATCCGGTTCAGGAAATGGCCGAATGTTACTATTGCGGAACATGCCGGACCGCTTGCACCTGCCAGAACAGGCTGACTTTCCCGGTAAATGGTCAGGCCGCAATCAACATATTTATCTTCCGGGATCACAAGTCCCCTTTTATTTAACATATCAAGGGAGGTTTCCCTTCCGATATGGCCGAGGTCTCCGGTAATAATTAAATCATAATGCGACGGGTCCAGATTCATCTCTTTAAAATGTGTTTCAATTGTATCCACTGCAGCGGGTGCCATAGCTCCTCCCATGTTAAATGGATCCGCCATGCCCATATCGACTATTTTTCCGATGGTTGCAGCTGTAATAACTGGTCCATTTCCTTCCCTGGCAACTAGTGCACAGCCCGCTCCGGTTACCGTCCATTGCGCTGTGGGAGGTTTTTGGCCGCCATATTCAGTGGGATATCGGAACTGTTTTTCTGCAGCTGCATTATGGCTTGAAGTCCCGCTTAAAATATAGTCCGCCCCGTTTGAATTTATAATGGCTGCTGCCAATGCAAGACTTTCCGTTGATGTAGCACATGCACTGAACAACCCCAAATACGGCAAACCCATCGTTTTTGCAGCAAAACTGGTTGGTGTTATTTGATTAATTAAATCTCCACTGATAAAAAACTGTACATCTTCTTTTTCAATGGAGGTTTTTTTGACGGCAATTTGACATGCTTCCTCCATTAATGTTTGCTGGGATTTTTCAAAGGAGTCCTGCTCCAGCCACATATCTTCATGCAAAAGATCGAAATCATCCGCAATGTTCCCTTGACCTTCAAAGGGGCCGCCTACAGTACCGGTTGAAATGATAACCGGTTTATTTGTAAACGTCCATGTTTGATGACCTGTCAGCATTTATAGTCCACCCCATTGAATGAGAATTGTTTTGACCAGTGCAATAACAAATGCACTAAAGACTCCGTATACGATAACAGGACCGGCAAGTTTTAGCATATTGCTTCCCACACCAAGAATAAAGCCTTCTGTCCGGTATTCAATTGCAGAGGCAATTACCGCATTCCCGAAACCAGTAACAGGGACCGCAGTCCCGGCTCCGGCAAATTGCCCAATTCTGTCGTAAATACCAAATCCTGTCAGCAGCATTGTAATAAAAATAAGTGTAGCAACAGTTGGGTTCCCTGCAGTCTGTTCGGTGAAATTAAAAAAGTAAATATAAAAAGTAGTAATCAGCTGACCGATCAAGCAGATAAAACCGCCAACAAGAAAAGCTTTTATACAATTTTTGAAGATGGGGCGTTTCACTTCTCTTTTATCCTGAAATGCCTGGTATTCCTGAGCATCAGGAGGTAAGTTTTTCTTCTTTTTATCCGCCATTTCACCTTTCATTCCTTTATGTTTGTTCTTTCGATAGACTGATTAGTTTATCCAGTTCTTTTTCCAGCTTTTTTGGAGAATAGGTATGATCTTCTTGTATTTTTTGTTCCAATTTATCAAGTTCAAGAATTATTTTTTGATCTGTGGAAAATTCAACAGTTATATGTGAAAATTGTTTTTCCATTTCTTTTTGCAGTTGTTCTTGTATCTCGGCCAATTGAAAACGTTCATGATGTTCCACAGCTACAGCCATCAGCATTTTTTTGTCGGTATTTACGGCTTTAACCGATGTTATTTCAGCATACTTACGCATGCTGTCTTTGGCCTGGTTGGAAATATGCTGATCAAGCTGATGGTTTTTTGAAATTTTCATTAAATCAATGTCATTATTTGGTGTGCCTGCCGGTTCCAAAACCGAATTATTTGTATTGCATCCAGCTAAAATCGCAATCATACTGGCGATGAGCAGCCATTTTATTACAGGCATTTTTCTCACTCATTTCTCTCTTTTAAAGTTTAAAGGAGGCAGGTTTCCCCGCCCCGACATATAACAAGGATTAAATCATCAGAATAAATGTTTCATCATCGAATATGGATGAAAGCAAGCAGATGAACAAGGTTAAAAACCTTTATATTGGGGTTCCTGCTGCTCTATTTGCTGAACTCTCGGCTCCACGGATTGTAAAATAGCCATGGTTTGTTGTGCGGCATTTTCATACAGTTGTTTTGCCTGTTTGTTTTCTGTCTGAAGTGCAAATTGTTCAAAGCTGGCCTGTGCACTTTTAAGGCCGGCAATGGTTTGTTTTACTTGTGAACCTACAGTCATGGCACTTGCCCTCCTTTTATTTCAGCTTCACTATTTATGATTCGTTTTCCAGGCGCATTTATACTTTCTACTTTTTTCCTGCAGAAATTGCGTTAAAACGAAACAAAGTAAGCAGTTGATTCGTTTAATAAATATAGACTGTAAACAAGGGTGAATATTATGAGGAAATATTTTATATTTTTGTTTTTATTGGTTACCGTTTTTCTTGTTATTACATATGGACAGTTTCAAAGTTCAAGGACTGCTTTATCCGAAAACAAAACAATTGCCAAAGAGTCGGATGACTTTATATTACATGTACAGGTGAATGATGATGGGGAGGAGATAGAAGTATTGCATTCGATTCAGTATAAAGGAAAAAAGAAGGTGGAGATTCAACATCAGACCCCGCTCGTATCTGTATCCCTGCATGATCACAATCATGATTTTACGGGGAGCTATGTAAAAAAGTCTATGGAAGAAGGTAATATATATCGACCGCAGAAAGCGGCTAATCTGCCTTTGCCAAGTGAAGATGAATGCAATCTATATATTCAAGCAAAGTTTACAGTAAACGATGAATGGAAAGTGATCAATCATGTAGAAGAACTAAAATTTAAATAGTGATTAACATTTCCCCAGCTAAAACAGGTAAACTGAGAGGCGTTTTGAGTGCGTTGCGGTATATACGGCTATTTAACTCATTACGCCATCTCAGATTCGGACTTTAAAAGCAATTAATTTGAATTCCCGGGGTTTTCATTTTCTGAAACCGTGCGTAAAATAATATTGGTTACCGGTGTTTCTTCTGCAACTTGGCTGTCAGATGGATCCTCCGGTTCTATAGCGTCGGGTTTATTGACAGAGATGGTTTCATTATCAACCCATTCCACATCGTTCAGTGGCCACGTATAACCAGTTACGGTATCTTCTGTCGTTTCATTTAACAATTGCAATTTTTCCCATGTTCCAATGTCAATAACCACGATGTCTTTTAGTGCCTGTGATGCTCCTGAATCCCTTTCAAACAGAAAAAGCAGCTTTGATTCATCGGGGGATAATTTTGTTTCGAGTAATTTTGCTAAATCCGCAATGAGAAAAGATGGATTCTCCCTATTTTGGTTGAGGATAATATAAGAACAACGACTTTCATTACAGGAAAATTCCAGCAAATATATATTTTCTTCATTTGAAAAGACTTTGATCAGTTCCATACCTTCAATAGACTGTTGCCGGCTGGAGGCGCCTTCTAAATAATTATTTAATATCGGCGTTCCTTTTAAATTAATGGTTACTTGTTCATCATCCAAAAAGAATTCGATAAATTCTTCCGGCTCCTCATCTTCTGATTCTTCTTCAATGAGTTCCGGTTCACTCTTTTTATTTTCCGGATTACTGATCACATTTTCAATATCGGTTTCTGTACTTGTGCTTGTGCATGAAACGAAAAATATAAGCGTAAGGATGAAAACAATAAATAAATTCAGCTTCATTTTAAATGCTCTCCCGAATCATAATGGGGAGTACGACCCTCCTTTCCAATGAAAAAAGTATAATGAAAAACAACTATCGCTGTTCCCATCCAATTATACAACAATTTTAGAAATTCGCACAAAAGATCCAATTGAAAATCCGAAGGGGTAATTCATCTTTGCAACAAAAAAAGACCGGGTCATAACTAATTTCACCTGAGAGAAATCCGAAAAAACCACTTACCCAGCTCCGGAATTTACGGAGCGGCGTTGATATACCGTCCTCTGGATTTGTTACGGATTAACTTCGAGATGTTATAGTTATGTCCAGGCCTTGCTGGTTTAGAAATAATAATTTTCAATCACATGAGTTCTATTGGTGGATTTTAAAACATAGGGAATACATAATTGATCAGAAACCATAGAATTCCAAAAAAGATAATTAGGTAGGTTGCGTATCTGATAAAAGCTACGCCTACCTTACTTGAATCTCTTTTCTTTTCCTTTCGCTCTATTTCTTTGTGATCATCCATTATATTCACCTCATTTAAATAGCGATGGAAATGTCGTTTTTAATTTTATGCGTGCCCCTCCATTCACCTTTGATCGTATTTTGTAAAATGGATTTCACTTTATGAAAGCCTTGTTCCGCATGTTGTCCGTCTATAATCATAACAAAAGCGTGATTCTTCGGTGCAAATAAAAAAAATGATAAAAGCTTCGATAAGTTGTTTGCATCCGCGATGGAATTTTCACGATATACATAAATGGTAAAATCTGATTTACGAGCGAGAGAATGAATTTTTACGACATCTTCTGTTTCCAATTTCCTGTTAAGTTTGATTTTATAGGAAGAAATCTCCTGCATGAAATCACCTCATGTTGTTAGATTGTTGTTTTGATAATCCATACCCCGGATTTAGGATTGTGAAACGTCCGGACTGATGAAAATAATATCAATTATCAGTTATTTTTGTTAAACTGGGAAAGTACAGGGAATTGTTTGATTGCTGTTTGATTCAGTCATTTACATTTGTTAAAGATATTAGATATGAAAAGGGAGTGGAAAAGGTGGAGGTAGAGAGACGCAAACCGATCCCGGTGGAATCAGCAGTGGAAAAAGTAATGAAATACCGGGGGGAGGCTACGAGTGAAACCATTTCCATTCATGCATGCGATTATAGGAGACTGGCTGAACCGGTAATTGCCAAGCATCCGGTTCCTTCCTTCGATAAATCGCCTTATGATGGTTTTGCGCTTCGTTCAGAGGATACACTTCACGCTTCAAGGGAAAATACGGTAGAATTTGAAGTTGTGGAGCATATTGGAGCAGGCCAGATTCCGAAAAAAAAGTTAAAACCGGGTCAGGCAACAAGGATTATGACAGGTGCGCAAATACCTGAGGGCGCGGATTGTGTAGCCATGTTCGAAATATGTAAATCATTTGAAGAGGGCGATCAGGCCTATATGCGAATAAAAAGGAAGATGCAATCGGGTCAAAATATCATTCAGGAAGGATCGGAGGTAGCGGAAGGCGAGATCCTTGTGGAAAAAGGAAATATGATTAATCCTGGTGTAAAGGCACTTCTTGCCACATTTGGCTATGATAAGGTTACTGTTGCAAAAAAACCGGTAATTGCCGTAATTGCAACAGGGACAGAGCTGTTGGATGTGGATGAGCCACTGGAGCCGGGTAAAATCCGTAACTCAAACGCCTATATGATTACTTCCCAAATAGAACGTGCAGGAGGAATTGCACAATATATCGGAAAGCTGCCGGATAAACTGGATGAAAGCTATGAAAAGATAAAGCAGACATTGGAAGAAGCGGATATTCTAATCACTACAGGTGGTGTATCAGTTGGTGATTTTGATTTCATGCCTGAGATCTATCAAAAATTGGAAGCGGAAGTTTTATTTAATAAAGTTGCCATGCGGCCGGGAAGTGTGACAACAGTAGCAGTAAAAGGAACAAAGTTATTATATGGTTTATCCGGCAACCCATCAGCATGCTATGTCGGATTTGAACTTTTCGTACGGCCGGTTATCCAGCATGCTTTATTTAATAAAAATGTATACTTAAAGAGAATTAAGGCAGTGCTGGCAGATGATTTTCCAAAACCAAATCCGTTCACAAGATTTGTCCGCAGTTATCTTACCTATGACAAAACCAATGTATATGTTCATTTAGCCGGAATGGATAAATCAAATGTGGTTTCTTCACTGGCAAAAGCTTCGGCTTTGATGGTTTTGCCGGGTGGAACAAGAGGCTTCAAACGTAATGATGTGGTGGATGTATTATTGCTCGATGATACAGATGGACAGCAGAATTTTCTATGAATAGAAGGAGTGATTTCGTGAAGGGTACAGTAACACCAATCCAGGATCATTTCGGCAGGACTCTGAAAGATTTACGTATTTCGGTTATAGATCAATGCAATCTCCGCTGCACCTATTGTATGCCAAAGGAAATATTTGGTGAGGATTACCCTTTTCTTCCGGAAAGCGAATTATTAAGCTTTGATGAAATTGTTCAGTTGGCGGCATCATTTGCGAATCTCGGTGTAGAAAAAATCCGCTTGACCGGTGGAGAACCATTAATGCGGAAAGATTTGCATCTGCTGATTGCCAGGCTGACCGAAATCCCCGGTATTAAAGATATTGCTTTAACGACAAATGCGATACTTTTACCTAAACGTGCCGATAAGTTGAAGAAAGCCGGACTTAAAAGAGTAAATATAAGTCTTGATGCTATAGAGGATGAAGCATTTAAAAAAATTAATGGTAGAGGCGTCGTCACACTCCCCGTATTGAAAGGGATCGAGGCGGCCAAGAAAGCGGGCCTGAAAATTAAAGTGAATATGGTAGTGAAGAAAGGGATGAATGAAAATCAGATCCTCCCCATGGCAAAATATTTTAAGGGTAAGGACATTATTCTGAGGTTTATTGAGTTTATGGATGTTGGGAACCATAATGGCTGGGATCTCCAGCACGTTATTTCCAAAAAGGATATTATTGAGATGATTGATAAAGAGATGCCGATTGAAGCAGCGGAGGAGAATTATTACGGCGAGGTGGCTTCCAGATACCGCTATAAAGACGGGGGAGGGGAGATAGGTGTTATTTCCTCTGTAACAGATTCATTTTGCGGTACATGTACAAGAATCCGTTTATCTGCAGACGGAAAGCTATATACATGTCTGTTCGCCTCGGATGGATATGATATTAAGGAAAAAATACGGAGCGGATGGACAGAGGAGCAATTAAACAATACATTGACAAATTTATGGGGCAAGCGGAAGGACCGGTATTCAGATGAACGGAATGGAGAAAACTATGTAAAAAAGAAAAAAATCGAGATGTCCTATATTGGCGGATGATAACATAACCACGCTTGAGCAGCTTTTGTTTTATAAGCTCCTTCAATTATGACCAGTAAAGAAAGGAAAAGTTTAGTAAATGAAAACATTTAAATTAAAATCCTTGGAAATATTTGATCAGCAGGAAGAAGAAATCTTGCAACATCGCATACCATTGCTGGACGGATTAATTATAAACAGGGAAGATGATAAGGATCAATGGACGATAGAAGCCTTTTTGGAAAAATCTTATCTTTCCTTTTTTGAAAAACTAAAGGATGAAAATGAAGAAATTATGGTCCAGGTGAAAATAACGAAAGAAAGTAATGAACCCGCAACATTTATTACATCCATCATTGGGATTAATCAAATCGGGGAATATATGAACATCCTGTTTGTAGGGAACATTGTGGACAGAAGAATAAACAAAATTGAAGAAATGCTAACCTCTTTAATTGAAGAAGGTTACCAGGGTGATGATTTGCTGGAAAAATTTAAAGAGTTAATTTCCTGAAGAAAGTCTCTTAACGTAAAGAGGCTTTTCTCTTGCTCCAAATTAATTTAATATAGTAGCACAGGATGTTTAACTTAAATATATCTTGAAATAAACCGACATTACAGGGGAAGGGTATAAGGGTAATTTTTATGAAAAATTTTAACCACCATTATTTTTTACAAAAGATTAGTAAATTCTCACCAGGACACATATTGTTGCTCTTTTATATTATGGCAGCTCTATTTTCAGCCATAATTTTGTCATTACCCTTTGTCTATCAGGAGAATGCTTATCCGGATTTTATTGATATTCTCTTTACAGCGATTAGTGCCCTAAGTGTCACCGGACTGAGCACTCTTTCAATTGCTGACACTCTTTCCGTGCCGGGAATTATTACGCTGGCTGCTATTATGCAATTGGGCGCTTTAGGTGTAATGACCATCGGTACTTTTATTTGGCTGTTCTTCGGAAAAAAAATCGGATTGAAAGAACGCCGTTTAATTATGACAGACCAGAACCAGACAACATTTGCAGGCATGGTCCGGCTGATCAAGCAAATCGTCTATGTATTATTTCTAATCGAGCTCATCGGTTTTCTGGTTTTGGGAACTTATTTTCTATCTTATTTTCCAACAGCAGGGGAAGCATATTTACATGGTTTTTTTCAGACGATCAGCGCTGTTACAAATGGAGGTTATGATATAACTGGCCAGTCGCTGCATCCTTTCAGCCATGATTATTTTGTGCAGATTGTAAACATGCTCTTAATTATATTTGGAGCCATCGGCTTTCCTGTGTTAATTGAAGTAAAAGAATATGTTACTTCACTAGTAAAAAAACACCGAACATTTCGCTTTACTTTATTTACTAAGCTCACATCTTTAACTTTTTTTATTTTAGTTATTGTAGGAGCATTGATGATATTCCTATTGGATATGGGAGGGTTTTTTGCAGATAAATCATGGCATGAGACGATTTTTTATGCATTATTTCAATCTGTGACATCAAGAAGTGGTGGTTTATCCACCATGGAGATAAGTCAATTAACGGAACAAAACCATTTATTCATGTCTTTTTTAATGTTTATTGGAGCTTCGCCGAGCAGTGTGGGTGGTGGAATTAGAACAACTACCTTTGCACTTGTTGTTATTTTTATTTTCACCTATGCAAAAGGTGGAAATAAAATTCGGATTTTTAACAGGGAGATCTATGACAATGACATAAAAAAAGCCGTTACTGTAACATTGATAGCTATCATTCTGGTTTTTACATCTGTTCTGATCATTTCTGCCATGGAGTCTTTTTCGCTGATGGAAATTATTTTTGAAGTGACTTCAGCATTTGGAACAGTGGGTCTATCACTTGGCATCACAAGCGAGCTAACTGCCTTAAGCAAAAGTATTCTTATGGTTTTAATGTTTATTGGAAGAATTGGCATTGTTACCTTACTGATCCTCTCTAAAAACAATAAAAATGATTCCTTTCATTATCCAAAAGAGAAATTAATTATTGGATAACACAGAAAAAAAACTAAAACAAAATTCTGCAAGAGGGGGAATGGAATGTCAGAAGGAATGTAATTTACCAATCCATATTTGCAACAAGAAAGATGTGATGAAATTCAAGGATTTTATTTTAGTAAACCGCTGCCGCCGGAAAAGTTAAAATTCTTTTTCTCCGCCACTGATTAAAGAACATGGAGGCTGATCCAAAAGAAAGAGCAGCCTCCATTGTTTAATTAATAATAAAAAGCAGCACCTACAATAATCAGTAAAATGAAAAGCACTACAATCAATGCGAAGTTCCTGCTGAATCCCCCGGCAGCCGGATAGGCAAAACCGCATCCGCCATAACCTCCGTGTCCATAACCCATTTCAATCACCTCCAAAAAGTTTACGGTATTAATTTATGATACTTATCACGAAATGTATGGACGGCTGCCCATGGTTTCTCCGGAGCAGGGAGCATGTTGTAAACCAGAAAGCTATTTACTGCGTATATTCCCCTTATTCTTCTTCTACCTTTATATTAAGAATTTTCAGCTGGTCATTTTCGTATCCTATTTCAAAGTTGTATAATAATTTATTTTCCAATGTATCTTCTTCATTTTGCAAATTACTTTCAATCGTTACTTGTACATCTGCCGTTACGCTGTCTTCTTCATCAGTTTTGATGGTAAAATCAGCGTATGTCAAAGAGATGATATGAATGTAATTTTCCCGAAAGTCTGTATAAGAGGTATCAGCCTGCATATTGCTTCCAAGCAGAGCATAAGCATTTACATAATCTCTGACTTGAAGACTGTCGAGAAAATAGCGAATGATATAATCCGCCTCTTCGGCTAACTGCTCCATATCATTTTCAGGGAGAATGTCGGAAGTACTCGGAAAATCCAATTGATCATTCTGCGTTTCATTTGACCATTGTTCCAGCTGATCAATGACGTCATGTATAGGGATGCTGAAACCAATTAAACCATCCTCCGTACCGGCGGAATTGATGCCAATTACTTTTCCGGTCCTTCGATCGATCAAAGGGCCGCCACTGTTTCCCTGTGTAATCTGAGCAGATATTTGATATACATTGGAATACGTATATCCTTCAAGGGAGAATTGTCTTTCCATACCCGAGATAATACCGAGAGTCACGGTATTTTGAAACCCGTGCGGACTCCCTAATGCAATAACTTCATCTCCTATTTCGGTAAAAGCTTCTTCTGCTATATCCAAACTTTGATTTGCAAGCTGTGGAACCCGAAGGATTGCTACATCGACATCCTCACTGATTCCCACTACAGCTGCAGGATAGATTTCGGCCCCGGCTGTTCTTACATAGACTGAGTCGGCTCTGTCAATAACATGGGCATTCGTAACAATGTCTCCTTCATTATTAAAAATGAATCCGGACCCAGTAATGGTACTGTGTTCGGTTTGACCTTCAATCTGAATTACATTTTTTTCGGCTTCGTGAATAATTGATTTTAAATCCGGTTCCTCTGTTACCACTACTTTTGATACGGCCGGGTTCCTTACTGATAGCTCCTCAGTATGCCAATCATTATATATCCAAACGAAGATGATCATCCCAATTATAGTCAGTAATACGGATAATAGAATAGGCGGATACCGCTTTACACGCAAATTTGTTCACCCTGCTCTCTTATAACATTTAATCTGTGTACCACGTAATCTTATTTACCTCAATCTGCAGGTTTCGGCTGCTTTCACTCATATCAAAATGGGTAAAAGAAAAGTTGCCGTTTTCCTCCGGATATAATCTGTCCGGATAAACAAAAACTTCATTTGATGCTATTTCTGTTTCATTTTGGTTTAAAATAACATACTCAATAATGATAGAGTTAATTGGTACTGTAGCTGCACTTTCTACTTCACCTTTCACTATAATATTTCCCTGTTCATCATTATCAACAGTGATCTCTATCAAGTTAACCGCATCGGATTCATTTCTTTCCCGCTCTTCGAGAGCCGTGTTCATTGCCTGTTCCAGACGCTCCTCCTGGGCGGTTTCAAAGGCAGTTTGTTCATTATTAATGGTTGTTTCCAGGCTTTTCAGTTGTTCTGAATCCGGAGCATACTTCAAACCGTCTTTTACGATTATAAGGGCATCATTAAAATGTTTTTCATTAAGTTGTTCACTCGCTTTGGAAAACGTATAATCTATGATCTGGCTGCGAATATTTTGTGCTATCACTTCTGCATTCTCATCATCAATGGCATCCGCTTCCCATAATAATAACTTTAAATCATCAATGGATGGGTCGTTTTCCAGTAATTCTGTCAATTGCTCCATTTTTACCACATTCCTCTGATGGATAATCGTGGAGATTAAATCATTGACAGCCGGACCATAATAATGCTGTAATTCATTTTCCGCTTCGTTAAGGATGGCTAACGCTTCTTGGTAATCGTCCTCCTGAAGCAGTGTCTGTGCGTCTGTTAAGGAGGTTTGTATTTTTTGAGCTTCTCTGGCAAACAGCAAAGATGTTTGAGCCTCGGAGAAATTGCTTTTAAGGTCAATTGCCTGTTCAAATAATTGTTCAGCTGCTGTGAATTCACCGGTCATCAGGTTCTCTTCTGCCTGAAGATAGACTTCCTGTGC
Source organism: Virgibacillus kimchii (assembly GCF_055379185.1). Lineage (NCBI taxonomy): Bacteria > Bacillati > Bacillota > Bacilli > Caryophanales > Bacillaceae > Virgibacillus > Virgibacillus kimchii. The sequence goes on from NZ_AP043951.1 coordinate 433,155, forward strand.
TTTCGATGAACGACTGTCCAAATAAATATAAAATATAATAGAGGATAACAGAAAGAAGATAAAAATACCTATAGGGGCAACCCACAGTTTGTTAAAATTCTTATTCGGGATCAGTCGATGATCCATATCTTCAGGAAGCTTCTTTCCGCATATTACACAAAAGCTTTCATTCTCTTTTACGGAGGAACCGCAATAAGGGCAATGCAGCATGAAAATCACCTGCTTTAAAAAGTATATTTCACTTTATATTATCATATTTTTACTTTATTTAGGGATAATATATTGGTATGATATAGAAGAAGACTTTTTTGTAATGGGATGCTGGCAAGAAGCCGTTTATTATTGGCTTCTCCTTTGTTTAACTTTGGTTTTGCAATTAAAAATATTTGTACATAGACTTCGTTAAGGGGGTGCATAGGCATGTGGGAATTGGCTTTGGGACTTGCGGCTTTCGCAATTATTATATTAAATATTGGATATATGATATTTGACAGGGAAAAATAACAGCTTATAAAACTGAAGATGCACGTACAAAGGAAAAAGGCTTGGGAATCAATCCAAGCCTTTAAAAATAATAATCTGACTCATACCTAATTAAGCAGCCAGTTTTTTGATAGGGCGGCCGTTCAATTTTCTGCTATCTTGTTTTGGACCATTGATCAAAGGGGAAAATAATAAATTCCGATCTTCCAATGATATTTTCTTCCTCAATAAATCCAAGGCCGTTTCTGCTGTCTTTACTAATGGCACGATTATCTCCCATCACAAAATAACTGTCTTCCGGTATTTCAATTGGACCCAGACTTCCCGTATTTCTCTTGATTTCAGCCGATATAAATGTTTCTTCATATTTCTCGTTATTTATATATAAATTACCGTCATTTACTTCTATTGTTTCACCTGGCAAACCAATAACCCTTTTTACGTAATTTTGAACAGGCCTCTCAATAATGACAATATCACCACGGTCAGGCTGATCGATAAAATAAACGAGTTTATTAAAAATAACTCTTTCACCGTCTCCCAATGTTGGCTCCATGCTTTCGCCTTCTACAATAGAAGTGGCAAAAAGAAAGGTTCTTATAAAAAAGGCTATTAACAATGCAATAATAATTGCTTTTGTCCATTCCAGCCATTCTTTTTTCTTTGTTTTACTCACTGGAGACATCCCTTCCTGAAAACTTTCAAGAAGTAATGAGCTTTCATACATATTACTTCTTATTACTTTATATTATCATATTGCTTGGGCTTATTCGAGCTTTAGCCAACTTATAGTGTAATGTTTTCTGCAAATAATTTATAATTTTATATTAAAATCGTATATTCAGAGAGGGAGCGCGCCAAAGATAAGTACCAGGTTTTCCAATTAGCTGAAGAAGAATGAAGGTCATACATAAAATTCAATTATTTTAATTTGTTCAACATTTTGGGTGTTTAGTATCATATAAAACTTGTTGATTTTTGCAAAAATATGTTACATTTAGTATATCGAAGAAGTAAGGAGGTCAATAAAGTTTCATGTGTGCCATAGACCAAATATTAAAGCGCATAGAATTTTTGCGCAACAAAATGACTTCCGTTGCCATGAAAAAAGGCTTGACTGATGTAGAGTCAATAGCAATCAGCCAGGAATTGGACCGGCTTCTTAACTTGTATGAGGATATGAAACAAGAAAATTAACTCTTTGATTAATTTCACAAAGAAAACAGCATTTAATAAGCTTCATCAGGATTAAAATACCCCTACAGGCTATGAAGACCACATACTTTCCTCATTCAAATTGCAGGAACAATCTCCGGATAAGTTCGCATGCTTCTAATATATAAACATAAATTTATTTTCAATTATAGTCACATCTGCTTTCATATTAAATCATGATGCTGCTTGGAAAGGTTGGTGCGTATTCTTCACCATCCATGACTTAAAAGATATTTCATCATGATATAAATCAGTTTTATAATTTTTATTTTGTTAAATCATATATGGAAGTTGTAAAAGTTATAAATTGTTCAAACTATTTGGATTTAAAAGTTGAAAATTGGGGTATAATATTAATGAATACCGAAAAGGAGTGTTGCAGATGAGACCAAAATCTTTAAACTTTGAACAGCTTGTTCAACAAAATAAACAAGAATTACTGAAAGATGAAAAAAGCATTTCCAATATAGAGATGCGTTTAGAGAAAAGGCAGGAAGAACTCGCTCAAAAGGAACATAATAGAGAATTGAGTGTATAATGAATAGCGAAAAGGTCTGACACTTCAGGTGAGGCGGATATTTGCCTTACCTCTACGTGTCAGACCTTTTTTTATGATGTCTATAAAGTTTATCCTGCTTAAATCCGTTTAAAGAGAATGTTATTCTCCAAATGAATGTGCTGGAATGTGTTTGATTCCAATTCTTCCAATCTTGCGTAGGTAATTCTGTATGAATTACATGCGCCAAGCGGAAGAGTAAAATCATTAGTAATTTCTCTCATCTTCTTCAGTAAATATCCTGAAGCCTGATGATCATCTTCCAGACCACCATTCGCTTCAATGATCCGCTCTTTTAGCTCTTCACTTGGATTTTCCTCATACTCCCTGATAAGTGGAAATACATGGTCCTCCTCGTTTACAAGATGTTCTTCCATGTCGACTTTAAAATCATTAAAGAGGCGATGCAATTCTTTCAGATGAGGGTTATCTGTTCCATGTCTGCGGAAAACCTTTGTAACAAATTGTCCCAATGGTGCAAGTTCCTCATGCAAATAAGCATGATGGTTTTCTACAATATAGTCAATCAAATTGGATAAAGAGACGCTATCCCAATCCACTGTGTTATGATCTTCTTTACTCCATGCTTCATATGCTGAATTTAAATCAGTCATGATCATGGTTTCATCCAGGTTTTTTTCCGCAATTACTTCGTGAAGCGGACGGTCTCCACCACAGCAAAAGTCTATTTTCTTCGCTTTAAACAAATCACTTGCTTTTGGAAACACTTTTACAATTTCAGCCGGCGAATGTTCTTTTGTAAATTCCTGCATTAAAATTCCTCCTAATTTCATTATAGTTAAATGATAACCATTTTCATTTAACTATTCCGTGATGTACATCACTGAAAGGAAGGTTAATTTTGGGGGTGTGGTTCCCTGTAACCTGCAGGCTTTCTTTTATATTGAATAATAATAACAGCTCCAATAATACATGCCATTCCGATCATTTGGACGAATGTAAAGATTTCCTGAAAGATGAATACCCCTATTAATGTTGCAACGACGGGCTCAATTGTTGATAAAATGGAAGCATTTGAAGCTTCCGTCTGATTTAAACCATACGTATAAATGATGTAGGCAAAGGCAGTAGGCAGAAAACCCAGACCAAAAGCATAAAAAAGTACTGTAGGATCCAGTAATAAATGCCCCTTTTCAGCGTATGGATAAAAAGGTGTTAATGCTATGGCAGCTACCACAAAAGTATAGGTGGTAATAATCAGGCTGGTATATTTCTTTAATGCAAACTTACTGAAAATACTATAAAGAGCATAACCAATACCGGAGCCCAACCCAAATAAGATACTGCTGATCTGTATAGCTTGCAGGTCTAACGGAATAAGACCTACCACCAGGGCAGTACCCAGTAAAGTAAGGATTAAAGAAAGTACTTTTACTCTGGTAAGCGGCTCTTTAAACAAGAAAAAGGAAATAATAATAACAAATGCAGGGGCTGTATACAATAATGCAGTTGCCACAGGTATAGTGGATAATTCTATAGCTGTAAATAAACAGTAATTAAAAAATATAATGCTGAAAATTCCTGTGCCGATAAAATACCTGATATCTTTATAGGAATTTAAACGCATTTTCTTTCTCGCAGTAAACAACATGAAAAGCAGCAGTAAAATTGCAGAAGTCCATGCCCGTAATGTAACTACTTCCATTGGAGTGAATCCATAATCATATAAATGATTTACATACCATCCTATTGTCCCCCATAGACCCGCTCCAATAATTATGTATAAGAAAGCTTTATTCAACTAATCCCCGCCTCTCATTTTAAAGAATAGATAAAAGTATAATAAAAGACTGCAATACTTTAAATTATCAGACAGGAAACCATCATGGGTCTCTCGATGATGGTTTCCTTTTAAACCTTGTGGTAAATCAAGTATTCCAGCCTACTATATTCTCATTTTCCGAAGGTGACAGCTGAAAGTCAAGCCTTTTGTCCATTTAGCCGCTTTCATAGGTAAGAGTTGAGATATTAAATTATGTATATCCTCATTATAAAATGTAGAGACTGATTATTAAGTTTGTGAAGGGGAGGAGAGAACCGTATTGACAGTGGGCACGTGGTTAAATCTAACACAACTTAACATCTTGGGTGTAAAGGAAAATCATATCATTTTTATTGTTTTACTAATCACACTGGGAGTGGTTTATTTTATCGTCACACCGGTTATGCGATGGGTGATAGCGCTGCAGTCATCAAAAATATTAAGCTACGTCATGAGCAGTTTTCTGCTTCTTATTTTCGTTTTTTCAGTGGCAATGACAAGAGAAAGCCTGGAGTTCTCATTATCCCATTTATTGAAAGTATCGCTTCAATGCTTTAGTATATTTGGCGTTTTATTGATTTTGCACTCTATTTATATGAAATTTATTAAAAAACAGTCATAATGGCAGGAACCTTTCTGAATTCTGTTTGTGATATTCTACAATAAAATTAGTTATGCCCCAACATCAAAAAAACGCATTAAAAATGCGTTTTTTTTGACTGTAAAATGGAAAAGGGAGGTAAAGAAGGATGTTTCTTAATATACCTTTTCGTTTTCCTCTTTAATATCCACTTTTGTATACATAGTCTCCAGCCATTCAAAGACTGGTTGGAAGATTTCTTCCGGGGATTGTAAACTGTTCGGTGCAGCATCCATTACCTTTCTTTTTTCAGCCTCACTCAGCTTTTCATATGTTTCCTTTAAAGAGTGTGTCTGTCCGGCATACTTTTTCAGCTCATAGAGAAAATCGTTTATTTCTTCCATTTGGCTACCTCCTTTTACTGTATGTAATTACCTCAAACAGCTGAAGTAAAACATGCAAAGCTTTAAGGAGAACCTTATTCTAACGATGGGTTTTTCTGGGCGGCCATTCCATTTTTCCAAGGGAAGATGGAGTAAAATAAGCTGAAGAGTACCTTTTCTTTGTTCCTTGCGCTTTAGGGGGCTTCCAGCCAATGTAGTCATAGATAACCCTTTTTGCCTGTGACAAGGACATTTTTGCCCTCGGGTTTCGATAATTATCATCAAGAGAACCCAAATGGTCAAGGTCTTTAAAATCCTGTTTTGTTGGGGGGATATGAAAGTAATATTCTCCCACTTTAACTAGCAGAGTGGAATGCTGGTTGCTTAATTTTGGATGATTGGAAAAATGAAGTCCGATCTTTTTGGCGTGCTTTTTTTGTAACAGCTGACTTATTGCTTCTTTTTTCATAGCATATAAATGTTTTGGGTCTGGTGCGGTTTTGGCATGACGGTTTATAGTATATAATGCTTTAGCTATGTTATTTAGTGAAGTTTCCTCCGTCATTATAATCCTCCTTCCTTGTCGGCAGCTAACCTTGAATTGATGTATGAAATAAAGGTATCATAGCTTGTCTTTATCCTATCGTAAAGCGTATACTTATGCAAGTGCTTATCAAAAATATTGCGAAATTATTCACAGGGAATCAGTGCTCAAAATCTAAGTTCGAAAGGGAAGATTATAAAAAAACTATCCTCATCAATGTGGAACAGTTAAGTTCAAATTTACTGCATACTGCTGATATCCTGTCCAATTTGATCTATTGCTGGAGTTTCTGTACCGCTGTATATTTTCTTGCTTCAGGGAATTGTAAAGAACGAACAGTGCGCATGATCTGACCGAAATTGGTTTCTTCAACAGCAGCTTTCCCGTAAAGATTTATAATCTCTTCAAATTCATAACCAATAATAGAATGCCCGTAATGAAAGGATGCTCCCCTTGACTCACCAAATTCTCTTAGCGCTTCAAGTGTATCTCTGTTAACCTTTTGAAGATCATTATGAGTGGGTATTTTTAAGTGTAAACAAATGAATTTCCGGCTGACACATGAATCGGTAGGGGAGTCTTGTTGTACCGATCCCTTTATTTACGTATAAATCTAGTTTTCCGTCCTGGAGGCTATATTTTCCTTCTACGTATTTTTCGGCATATGCAGGGGTGTAGACATGTCCGAGAAAAGGAAAACGTATTTGCCCACCATGGCTATGCCCTGACAATTGTATATCCACAGGAAAGTCGATTGTTCTATCCGCAAAATCCGGTTCATGGGCCAACAGTATAGTAAATAAATCCGCATTAACATTTTGCAATGCTTTTTCTAAATCGGGATTACCGAGCAATACATCATCAATCCCTGCCAGTACAAATTGACTATTGTCTTTTTCTATAAATAAATGGCTATTTTGCAGCAAAGTAAAGTTCGCCCTTTTCATCACATCAAATACAACATCCGTCCCATAACCACCATGATCATGATTGCCGTAAATCCAATATTTACCATAATCCGCGTGTAATGATTTTAGTATATCAATTAGTCTGTGATCCCAGTGATATTGGTCGGGGTTATCTACCAGGTCACCAGTAAAAACAATCAAATCCGGCTCCAGGTCATTGATCGTTTTTGTTAATTCATTTAATTGATCCAATGTATATTGAAAGCCGAGATGGGTATCCGAAAATTGTATGATTTTAAATTGGTTAAAAGCTGGTGATAAAACTGGAGAGGAAATTACATTTTCATTTATATATAACGAACCCGTTTCAATTTCCCTGGCGTAGTAGTAGGTTGACCCGCTTAAACCCAGTACGGCGAGAACACTCCCAAACGCTTTTTTTAAGAAAGACCTTCTGTTCATATTTTCAGTCCTTTCCATTTTACATAAAATAAAATTATAACATGAATGATGATAAACAGCACTAATTGTAAGTATCCCTTCATCCTATTAAGCATATATTGATTACAGGCAGATTATTTACGTCTAAAAGCAAAGTGAAAGTTCGGGTCATTGTGAAAGGATCCCTCTTCTTACTAAATTGTTATATGAGATTGGAAGAGACCATTGTATAAAGAACTTATCTGTACGTCGATAAACGCAAACCCCAACATATGTTACTGCCCAATCATGTGTTCAGTTCTCTTTTATACTCATTATCCTGCTTACTATTGAAAGGTGTGAAGATAAGAGTTATTTAGTTGATTCATTGTATTATTGGTCTTGTATGGAAACAGGAAATTCCTTTAATCTTACTCATATTTTTTTTGCTTACCCATGATATATGGTAAACTAAATATGGTGAGATAAAAATACTTTTTTATTTGAGTTGATCGTATAATTGCTTATTTTCACTAAGTTTCCTATTTTAATACAGAACGCTAGCCTGTTAATTAAAGCGTGAAGATGGCGGCTCCAACGGGGACAGCGATAGCCGAAGACCCCCGCAGCGTAGCGAGGGGGCTGGAGCAGAGCTCGCGGCAAAGAAAACACGGCTCTACGAGTTTGAAGCGATGTTGCGCTTGTGCCTGTGGTGAAAGCGTTCGTCTTGAGTGGAAAACAACTTGTTCTGATTTCAATACTAACTTCTCTATAATGAATGGATTCATATATCGAAAATAAATCGCTTTAAATGTCATGTTATCCGCAACGTGTCCAATTACAAATATAGATGGGTGAAAGAATATAAGGGGGCGCATTATGATGAGTACATTACAGGAAGAGCATTTAAAAACAACATTGGTAGGGGATTTGATGATCTCCTCTGAAAAAGTGGCGCATGTACAGGTCAATAATCCTTTGGAACATGCACTTCTCGTACTTGTTAAATCAGGCTATTCCGCTGTACCGGTGCTGGATGCTTCTTACCGGCTGGTGGGTATCATTGGAAAGACAGCTATTTTGAATCAAATATTGGGACTGGAACGTTTTGAATCTGAAAAACTTTCGGATATGCGTGTGCATGAAGTGATGAGTGAAGATATACCTCAATTAACCAAAGAGGACACCTTGATGAAAGGGTTAAATACACTAATTAACCATCCGTTTGTATGTGTGCAGGATAAAGATGGTTACTTTGATGGGATATTAACCAGAAGAGCTATTTTAAAACAGTTTAAAAAGGATATATACACTGCTAAAAAGACAATGGAATAAGGAATATAAGAGAGGCTGGGTAAAAAGTAAAGCCCGAAGAAATTTTTTTATATAAATTATAAGATGGAGTACCACTGGCCAATCCGGGAATATACTTTGCCTTTACTGAGGCATAAGCATGCGGTATCCGGGAATGCACTAAGATGTTCATCCCACCGTAAATCATTCATAAAAATAGTTCGTTTTCTTCGTGACTTCATTACTCAGCCATCTGAGGAGCCTTTTCGGGAACAACGTATCCATTGGGATTCTTGGATGCCTTTCTACCTGTTGGACAAGTAAAAGTTTTGTTTTATATTTCCGAAGCTGAGTAGGTATTTGTTCCGAATTTTATATCATTGAAAAAATCAGGTATTATGAGTAGCGAAAATTTGTCCAAGCTGTTAACTTATAGAAATGAACTTGTGATCTTAATTGATATTGGGAGGTAGACATATGAAAAAAATGAGAATAGGGATTAACGGATACGGAAATCTGGGCAGAGGCGTGGAATCGGCGATTCGTCAGAATAGCGATATGGAGCTTGTTGCAGTATTTACGAGGAGAGACCCTGCAACTGTACAATTACTTGATCCAAACGTTAATGTTTTACATATATCGGAAGCGGAGAAATATACGGATGAAATTGATGTCATGATTTTATGCGGAGGTTCTGCAACCGATTTGCCGGAACAGGGGCCGGAATTTGCAAAAATGTTTAATACGATTGACAGTTATGATACGCATGCGAAGATACCCGAGTATTTCCCCGTCATGGACGAGGCTGCGACTTCCGGGGACAATGTAAGTATTATTTGCGTCGGCTGGGATCCTGGTGTGTTTGCAATGAACCGTTTGATGGGAGAAGCCATTCTTCCGGAAGGGGATACGTATACTTTCTGGGGGAAAGGGCTCAGTCAGGGACACTCGGATGCCGTGAGAAGAGTGGAAGGGGTAAAGGATGCTGTTCAGTATACCATTCCCATTGAAGAAGCGGTGGATCGGGTAAGAAATGGGGAGAAACCGGAGCTGTCGACGAGAGAAAAACACTTGCGTGAATGTTTTGTCGTACCGGAAGACGGAGCGGATGTAAAGCGTATTGAAGAAGAAATTAAGACGATGCCCAATTATTTTGCGGAATACGACACCGTGGTGAATTTTATTACGGAAGAAGAGCTGGCAGAAAACCACTGGAAAAAAGTACATGGCGGATTTGTCATCCGGAGCGGAAAGACCGGTGAGAATACGGATCAGCTTATAGAGTATTCTCTGAATCTGGACAGTAATCCGGAATTCACGGCAAGTGTGCTTGTGGCATATGCGAGAGCTGCGCACCGACTGAAACAATCGGGAGATAAGGGTGCAAAAACGGTATTCGATGTGCCCATCGGGTTGATATCGCCGAAAACACCGGCTCAGTTGAGAAAAGAGTTGCTGTAAAATAAAGGAAAGCCTGCAGATGGAAGTAATTTTCTCTGCAGGTTTTTTTATGTTTCCGGGCAGGATGTATTTTATTGGATGTCCTTTGCATTGTATAACCCGCTTATAACTCCATTACAGCGTATATTGCGTAACTGGCATGATAATAGCGTCATCGTTATGGTATATCTTCGGTACGAATGCAAAGACTATAAATGTCAATTTTATGTATAGAGGAGGCAATAAGGATGGCACGTATCGGAGTCGAGCATACATTGACAGACATGAAGGAAGCCTTAATGGAAATGGGTCATGAAGTGATCAGTTTGCGTTCCAGTGAAGATGCAGCTTACTGTGACTGCTGTATTATATCAGGTCAGGAAAAAGATATGATGGGGATGGCAGACACAAGCATTGCCGGTCCCGTTATAAATGCACAGGGAGCCAACGCCCAGGAAGTATGTGATATGGTGAATGATAAGCTGAGTTAATTAAAAACATGGCTGGAGTGAGTTCAGATGATAAACGAACTCACTCCAGCCAATCAGCTATCTAATTTTTGAGGAGGGGGGGGGGCAGAGTCTCAATCAGTAAGCCACCCTATATAAAATGTAAATCACACCCCATAAAGGACACTTAAGCATACCATGGTGAAAAGTCAGTCATCCCTTTTACTTATTCTCGCAAAACGACAGTTTAAATCAGGCCAGTACATAAGGTATAACCAACGTAATTAAAGAAACCTCCTTCTTTATCCAGAACTAAATGAAACTTTTATAAAAAGGACGCATATATAAATATGGAGTGCAAATGGAAAAGAGGAGGTAGTGGTTTGAAATTGCGAGAAAGAATACCTGAATTGGCAGGTGCTACACAATGGTTAAATAGTAATGAAATTCATAGAGAAGAGCTGATTGGAAGTAAACCTGTGCTTATTCATTTCTGGTCTGTAAGTTGTGATTTATGCAAGAGATCGATTCCCCGGGTTCAACAGCTACGAGATAAATATAAGGATGAATTAGTAGTCATTGCTGTTCATATGCCTCGCTCGAAAGAAGATTTGGATTTGAATCTTATTAAAGAAACAGCAGCATCACACAGTATGACAGAACCAATTTACGTTGATGGAGAAGAAAAACTGACGAAAACATTTAGCAACCGCCAGGTACCTTCTTTCTACTTATTTGATGGTCAGGGAACGCTGCGTTATATACAAAAAGGAAGTGGAAGCGTGCACATGCTAAAAAACCGTCTGGAACGGCTGCTTAAATAATTCTTTCAAACGCCGGTATTATAAATAATCGGCGTTTTTCTCATTTCTAAAAAGAACTTTTCTTTTTGTCCAAGCAATAAGAAAGTGAATGACTTTCCTTATAGCCTTTTCTTTGTTGGATGTAAAAAATGCAATTATAGTAAAAAGATAAAATTAATAAAATTAAGCAAAAACTGTAGATATTTATTTCGGAAACCGTTATATTAGTAATTACGTATAAACATCGGGGAGGGAAAATCGCAATGGAGACATTTAAAAAACTGAAAGAATTTTATTGGCCTTACAAAAAGTATTTCTTTTTGTCCCTGTTCTTTTTACTTTTTGTTACCGTCATTACAGTTGTGTATCCAATAGTATTACAGCAAACGATAGATAATGTCGTACTTGCAGATCAATACGCTTTAATACCCTATATTTCAATCATCTTTTTTGTTTTAATGCTGATCAAGGGGATAGCGACATATTATCATCAATACTTGGGTGATTTATTTGGCATAACAGCTGTATATAAATTGCGTGAGGCTTTATATAATAAGCTGCAGGTGTTGGCGTTTAAGTATTATGATAATGCCAGAACAGGTGATATCATGTCCCGGCTGACCCAGGATGTGGAGGGTTTTCGTTTTTTCCTTTCGCTTGGTTTTGCTGAACTGTTGCGGATTGTGTTATTGATTCTGATCAGTTTAAGTGTAATGTTTTACTATTCCATTCCACTTGCCATTGTAACAATGGGGGCGATGCCATTTTTGGCCGTAGTTGTGTACCGGTTTGACAAAAGGGTACATCCGGCTTTCCGGAAGATCCGAAAATCCATGGGGCGATTGAATACACGCGTTCAGGAAAATATAAGCGGTATGAATACGGTAAAGTCATTATCCAGAGAAGATTTCGAAATAGATCGTTTTTCTTCCAGCAATGATCATTACCGGCAAAGATACTTGGATACATCCAAAATATGGTCGAAGTACTTTCCTTTAATGGAGTTTATTGGAAATGCCTGTGCTGTTGCCTTGTTGGCATTCGGCGGATATCTTGTCATCAGTGGAGAATTGACTCCCGGTGCATTAGTGGCCTTCTTTAGCCTGGTTTGGTATATATTGGGTCCGCTCATGAACCTTGGGTTTATTATTAATTTATTTTCCCAGGCAAAAGCCTCGGCTGAAAGGCTTATTGAAATACTGGATGCCAAAGAGGATATTGTGGAAAAAGAAAATCCGATTAATCAGCCTATTCGAGGTCATGTTACCTTTAAAAATGTCACACTAACGTATACCGAAGATGATGATGCAGCTTTAAAAAGCGTCTCCTTTGATGCACCTCCGGGGAAAGTCATAGGGTTAATTGGTGCAACAGGCGCAGGTAAAACAAGTGTCACCCAGCTCATTACCCGTTTTTATGAACCGGAAAAGGGAGAAGTACTTGTAGATGGCAATCCTGTCGGAAATTATGATTTAAAAGTACTGCGCAGCAGCATAGGTTTTGTTTTACAGGAACCTTTTTTATTTTCCACGACCATTCGAGAAAATATTGCTTACGGCGTTCCGGAAGCAACAGATGAACAAATTATAGATGCTGCAAAGCGGGCACAGGCGCATGAATTCATTATGGATATGCCAAAAGGTTATGACACGATGCTCGGGGAACGTGGAATGGGATTATCCGGCGGTCAGAAACAACGAATAGCAATTGCAAGGGCGATATGCATTAATCCAAGTATTCTGGTGCTTGACGATGCTACGTCTGCCGTAGACATGGAAACTGAGTTTAAAATTCAGAAAGCACTAAAAGAGGTAATGAAAGGGCGGACATCGTTTATTATCGCCCATCGTATCTCCTCCTTGAAACATGCTGATGAAATTCTCGTTCTGGAAGAAGGGAAAATTGTAGAAAGAGGAATACATGACGAACTCATTCATAACGGCGGCACCTACGAAAGGATATACAATATTCAATATCAGGATAAAAATGAAATTATGAAAACAGCTGCACTGTAAAAAAAGACCTGCGGTAGTATGTCAAGAGAAAAATGTTAAATTATTTAATTGTCAAGGTTCAATTTGCTTAAAAAAGGCATCAAGAAACTAGACCAGTAAAATAATGTAAATTACTGGAAATAACACAAAGGATATTAGAAGCAATTTAGCTTCATATATTCACGCTCCTTTTCGGCGTGTAGATTTGGTGATTACGTAGTAGCGCATCCACCAAACGCACTAATTTTCTTGCGGTTAGAACGAGGGCTCTTTTGTGTTGATGTTTCGGTACTTCTCGATACTTCTTTTCATAATACACTTGGTATTCAGGAATCTCTCTTCTTACCCGGTTGGCGGCTTCAACTAAGTAATATCGGAGATACTGATTACCATTACGTGATAGCGAAGTATCATCAGCCGTAAAGCGCCCTGATTGGTGTTTACGCCAATAAAGGCCCGCATACTTTGCGATTTTTGTTTCACCTTCAAAACGGTCTATCTGCCCAATCTCAGCGATAATGCCTGCTGTAAATACTGGACCTATACCAGGTACCGTTTGAAGTGTTTGAGGTAATCCAGCCATAATTCGCTTGATCGCTTTATCAATCTCTTTTACTTGCTTTTGAAGAGTCCTTATGACCTCAATAGTAGTGCCAAGAATGATGTCTATAGAGTCCTCTACAACCTTATCTAGGCGATAGGAAGAACGAACAGCTTTATGGATTGATTTAGCTACACACTCTGGATCATCAAAGCGGTTCCTGCCTTTCTCTTGAAGAAATGCTGCTAAATCTTCTATTGGCATTTGCGCCAGTTCATCAAGGCTGTATTTCTCATAAAACAGCTCCATCATGGCATTGCCGAAGACAGAAGACTCCACTTCCTCTGTGAAGGTGTTGCATTTAAAACTTAAGTGCTGAAGAAAGTGTTGTTTTTCTTTAGTTACTTGACGGATGAGTTGGTAACGAGAGCGAGTAAGTTGTTGAAGCGCAACATACTGCTGCTCTTTAACAACAGACATTGGCAAACGCCCAAAGCGTAAATAATCGGCAATGACAAACGCATCAATTTCATCCGTTTTGTCCATATCACTGTAACTCTTTTTAAAGTTCGCAATCTGTTTGGGATTCATAACGAATACTTCTGTACCAAGTGCCTTAAGCGTTTCATCATTATGTAAAAACATGGATGGATGAAAGCTATAAACTGAAGTAGATTCAAGACCAATTTTAATCAAATGGCTTTTTTGGCTTTGTATATACTCTAAAATAGAATCACGTAAAACAGTGGCACCAGGCAAATCATTGGATACTGTGAAGGAACGAAGTTTCTCTCCTTCACCATTTAGAAAACAAACCTTAATATCAAAAGAACTAACATCTAGACCAACAAATAATTTCATGGGGGGAATTCCTCCTTTCGATTTAGAATCATTGGTACTTATTTCTTGGACGCCCTGAGATATCCCTAGTGTGAACGTCGATCAACAACCTCGTGTATAAGTACTATCCCTGATTCGAAAGCCGCCCTAGAGCTACTACCATCCAGGTTCGATAATCAGGGTGCACAGCCTGCGAGTAGGAAGGTCCGCACGTACACTGGGAAACAGTCTTTCTAATGTGGTCGAGCCACAAGGGGGAAAAGAATTGTCCCAAATGATCCTAAGACCATTATCTAGAAATATCTCAGGACATCCAAGAGATTTGACTATATTTTTATAAAAGTAAGAATCTTATAGGCTCAAAATTATGGGCCTAAATATACTATACGAGGGGGGATACTTATGAAACAAGTAAAAAATCAATCCAATGAAAGCAGGCATCTTGAACGATTTCATTATACATTGGACCATGCGGTGGAGAAGCCATTTAATTGGCAGCAGATGTGGCGCCTGCTTGTGTATTTAAAACCATATTCTAAAACATATCTTCCAGCTGCGATCATTGCCATGCTCGTATCGACCCTTGTACGGTTAGCCGTCCCCATTCTTATTGGAGAGGCAGCCATCGGTGTGGCGATTGAAAATGAGGACGTAACCATGCTTACCTATCTGGTGATCCTAATTGGAGTCCTTTATTTATTAAGTTATGCGGGCAATGTATATCGGATCAAGTGGGTAAACATACTTGGGCAGAATGTGATCTATGATTTGAGACAGCATTTGTTTTCCCATGTCCAGCGGCTGTCCCATCGTTTTTTTGATTCCCGGTCGGCAGGTTCCATCTTAGTCAGAATTATGAATGACATTAATTCATTACAGGAGCTTTTTACAAACGGTATTATTAATCTGCTGATGGATATCATTACCCTTACAGGAATTATCGTTATTTTATTCGTGCTGGATCCCACGCTTGCAATGGCTGTCATGATTGTACTTCCGATCATGTTTTATATTTCGACTAAATTGAGAAGAAATATCAGACGCTCCTGGCAGGATGTACGTATTCAGCAATCGCGGATGAACTCTCATTTGAATGAAGGGCTTCAGGGGATGCGTATTACACAATCATTTACACAGGAAAAAGAGAATGCAGAGTATTTTGAAGGAGTTAATGAAGCAAATTATACCAGCTGGAAGACAGCTACAAGAAAAAGTGCCATGTTTCGTCCCTTTGTGGAAATGAGTAATGCCATTGGCACCATCATTCTCATTTCATTTGGAGCTTATTTAATCCTGAATGGAGCCCTTGAAATCGGAACATTTGTCACCTTTGCATTTTTCCTTGGTATGTTCTGGGAGCCGATTTCCCGACTCGGGCAGGCTTATAATCAGCTGTTAATGGCGATGTCGGCTTCGGAGCGTATATTTGAATTTTTGGATGAGCAGCCTAATGTGGAGGAAAAAGAAGACGCCCATGTTTTCACCCATATGAATGGGAAAATTACCTTTGACAAGGTACAGTTTTCCTATGATCAAGATAGAATTGCATTGCATGAAATTTCCTTTGAAATCAAGGAAGGGCAGACGATTGCACTCGTTGGCCATACGGGAAGTGGCAAATCAACCATTGCCAACCTGATCAGCCGCTTCTACGATCCAACTAAAGGTGCTGTTAAAATAGACGGGTTTGACTTAAGAGATGTCAAGATTGACAGTCTCCGGCAGAAAATAAGTGTGGTCCTGCAGGATACCTTTATATTTTCCGGCACCATCATGGAAAACATACGTTTTGGCAGGCCGAATGCGACAGATCAGGAAGTTATAGATGCAGCAAAAGTAGTTGGGGCAGATGATTTTATTCAGCGGATGGCTGATGGTTATAAGACAGAAGTAGAGGAGAGAGGAAATATCCTTTCTGCAGGTGAAAGACAGCTTCTATCCTTTGCCCGCGCTCTATTGGCGGATCCGAGTATTCTCATACTCGATGAAGCAACTGCCAGTATCGATACGGAAACAGAAGTGAAAATCCAGGAAGCATTAAATAAATTGTTGAAGGGGAGGACGGCAATTATTATTGCACATAGACTCTCTACTATTAGGGAATCAGACAACATATTTGTCCTGGAAAATGGCAAAATACTGGAGAGCGGCAATCACGCTGAATTGATGCAGAAGCGCGGTGAATACTACGGCCTGGTTAAATCCCAGTTTCAAATGCTTGATGCAATGTAAATTCACAGTGGAGCAACTTCTATAAGGGTTGCTCCATTTTTATTTCCTCTGTATGATTGGGATAACTTATTTTTTTATGTTGGAGGAAAAGTGATGAAGCGTGACTATGCGGTAATTGGTTTGGGAAGGTTTGGAGGCAGTATTGTCCGGGAGTTGAGTATGGAAGGCATGGACGTTATGGCCATTGATATAGACGAAGAAAAAGTCAATAAATTTAAAAATATTGCGTCGTATTCCGTTATAGCAGACTCAACGGATGAGGATACGTTGAAAGACCTGGGAATAAAGAATATTGATCATGTTATTGTCGCTATAGGGGAAAATATTCAAGCAAGTATTTTAACTACTGTCATTCTTACAGACTTAGGAATTAAAAATATTACTGTTAAAGCACAAAATGAATATCATGAAAAAATACTAAATAAAATTGGTGCAAATCAAGTAGTTCATCCTGAGAGGGATATGGGGAAACGTCTTGCCCATAATATTATTTCCAGCAATATCCTGGATTACTTGGAACTATCCGATGATCATAGTATTGTTGAAGTAAAAGCAGGTAAAAGGTTATTGGGGAAAACTTTAGGGGAACTTGATATTAGGGCGAGATTCGGATGTAACATTGTAGCTATTAAAGAGCCTGATGATATGAATGTATCTCCCGGCGCAGACCATGTAGTGAATAAAGAGGACATATTAATAGTAATTGGTTCAGATAAGGATATATCGCGTTTTGAGAAAAAGTTTGTTATAGATGATTAAAAAAGAAAAACAATAAGTGTATACAGCACTTATTGTTTTTCTTTTTTATACTTCCATTATGATTGGCAGTACCATAGGTCTGCGTTTGGTTCTTTCGTAAAGAAAAGGTGCAATGGTATCTGTAATTTCATTTTTTATTTCGGACCATTGGTTCGTTCTTCGTTCCATCAATTTATTCAGATGGGAACTTACAAGCTTCTGTGCTTCGTTTATTAAGTCTTCTGATTCCCGCATGTAAACAAAACCACGGGAAATAATATCCGGACCTGAAGCGATTTTAAACTCTTTCATATTTATGCTTACTACAACAATCACAAGACCTTCTTCCGATAATATGCGACGGTCTCTCAGCACTATATTGCCGATATCCCCAATTCCGCTTCCATCGACGTAGACAGAGCCGGATGGGATTTTCCCGGCAATAATGGCATTGTCCTTTCCAAGCGCCAGAACATCGCCGTTATCCATCACAAATGAATTTTCCGGTTTCACATCACATGCTGTAGCAAGTTTTGTATGTTCTTTTAACATCCGGTATTCTCCATGAATAGGCATAAAAAACTTCGGTTTCATTAGTCTTAGCATCAGCTTTTGTTCTTCCTGGCTCCCGTGCCCTGATGTGTGAATGTTATTTAATTTTCCATGAATGACATCAGCTCCTGCACGGTATAGTTTATTGATCGTTTTACTTACGCTTACCGTATTTCCAGGGATTGGAGATGATGAGAATACTACGGTGTCACCTGGGATGAGCTGAATTTGCCGATGTGTTCCATTAGCTATTCTGGAAAGTGCTGCCATCGCTTCGCCCTGAGAGCCTGTACAAAGAATGGTTACTTCATGAGCCGGGAGGCGGTTCAGTTCATTGGAATCGACAAATGTATCTTTCGGTGCCTGAATATAACCCATTTCCTGACCGAGATTTATGGCAGATTCCATACTGCGGCCAAATACAGCAACTTTACGGTTATATTTTACCGCTGATTCTATAACTTGCTGAAGCCGGTAAATATTAGATGCAAAAGTTGCAAATATTAATCTTCCATCAACCCTGCTGAAGATTTCATTAATACTTTCACCAACCACTCTTTCAGACATTGTAAAACCGGGTACCTCACTATTTGTACTGTCTGAAAGCAGGCATAGCACGCCTTCTTTGCCTATTTCAGCCATTTTTGTTAAATTAGCTGCTTCACCGACCGGGGTAAAGTCAAATTTAAAATCGCCGGTATGCACGATATTTCCCGGGGGTGTTTTGACAACTATGCCAAACGCATCCGGAATACTATGGGTGGTACGGAAAAAGCCAACGGATGTTTTACGGAATTTAATAACATCATCTTCCTGAATTGTAATTAATTTTGTTCTTCTTAATAGTCCGTGTTCTTCGAGTTTATTTTTAATTAGACCGATTGCGAGTTTCCCTGCATAAATAGGCACATTTATTTCTCTCAGAAGGTAGGGAATACCTCCAATATGGTCTTCGTGACCATGTGTGATGAATAGACCTTTTATCTTATCCTGGTTTTGAACAAGATAGGTGTAATCAGGAATGACGTAATCAATCCCAAGCAATTCATCTTCTGGAAATTTCATTCCGGCGTCGATGAGAATGATTTCATCCTGGAATTGTACACCATAGGTATTTTTCCCGATCTCACCCAAGCCGCCGATTGCAAAAACTGCTGCCTGATCATTCTTTACAAATTTCATTTCCTATACATTCTCCACAGTAAAGTTTGCGGACTTTTTCTCGTAAGCTAAATGTGCGTCGTTTAATGCATGAATATACTCGATATTAACATTACGGTCATTAATTTTTTCCCGGACTTCCCTTGTTGTATCTGCCTCTACATAAAAGGCTTTCGTACGTTCCCTGACAGGAACTTCATCTTTTAATTCCTGATATAATACTTTAAAAATCAAAATTATCCTCTCCTAACTTATTTCTTATCCTCAACCGGTAATCATAGAAGAGATGATCCCTCTCCTATGACACCAGTAAACATTCTCTGTACTATCATGTTTAAAGCAGCCTCAATGGCAAATTCCGGACCAGAAAGAGCTGCTATTAACATTTTTTCACCGTTTTAATTCAATTCCGTTTATTTACATCCGTAGCATTCTATAACCATAGTACCCTAATGAGCAGTAATTTAAAAAGTATGAGACTTCTTTATCTGTAAAAGTGTAATAACGAGCTTATTGCCTGCAGTAAAGTAAATCTGAAATTACTTTAGCTGTAAGCCGTTTTTATTAATGATTGGTATTATCAATGGTAGTTTTTTTGCAAGTAGTAGGTACCCGTCCACGACCAATAAAATCCTTCCAGCGTTTCTTGAGCTTTTCTTTCAGGCGTTTCAGCATAATGTTAAACTCCTTTCAACTTTTTAAGAAAAGCAACAAAAACGTTCTACCGATCCAATCCCTCTTACTATATAGTATAGTATGATTCGAGGAATTTGGAAATAAAAACACGTCATTTGTAATAAAAAATATTTATCCACACTGTAAAACTGCCATCACGACGATTGTATATTTATTTTTCACATCGGGAGAAATCTTATACACCATTCTGTAAAATAAAAGAGCTGTCCTGGGAACAGCTCTTTTATTCGTTCATTTATTCTATTGGTTTTGCATTTTCAGGTACTAAAAAAGGATTTTCTTTGTTGATATGGTCATAAAACATAATCCCGTTTAGATGATCAATTTCGTGCTGTACCACAATTGCAGCATAGCCTTTTAAACGGAGTTTTATCTGTTCATCGTTTTCATCTGTTGCTTTTACTGTAACACGGGTATACCTGGGAACATATCCTTCCACATTCCGGTCAACTGATAAGCAACCCTCGCCACCGGTCAAATAAGCTTTTTCAACGGAATGGCTGACGATTTTCGGATTAACAAGCTGATAACTGTAATGTTTCCCGTTTAAATCGTCAAAATGAACGGCAATCAACCGTTTATTCAGACCAAGCTGGGGGGCTGCGAGACCGACTCCTGGACGCAAATCATACTTTTCGGCTATCTCTTCATTCTGGCTGTTTTTTAAAAATGTGAGCATTTCATCCAATAATTTTTTGTCTTCGTTACTTATTGGAACAGGTACTTCCGCAGCAACTGCAGTTAAAGAAGGATGACCTTCCCGAACGATATCTTTCATTGTTATCATATATATGTCACTCCCAATAAAAATAAAAACATCAAATTACTTTCATTTCAGCACTTCATATTTTAACATATTAATCATATATTAATGATAAATTTGCCACAGAACTACATTTCATTTTACTATATTATAGCATGGAAGAACATGTTATACTGATGAGATGAACAGGTATGAGTATGTGAAGGGGGAAAATGATGAGGAAAATCGGACTTGCGGTTCTTTTCGGTTCGTTTGTTCTGTTATCGGCCTGCGCTGGTGAAAGTACGGAAGAGCAAATACATAGTCAGTTGGAAGAAGCGGTTGCTGAAGAAGCAGCATTTGAGGGTCAACAGGGCAAAATTAGTGAACTGGAGCAAAAGGAACAGGAGTTATACAGCGAGATCATCCAGCTTGATATGGATGAATTTGATCAAATTCAAATACTTTCACAGGAAGCCTTGGAAGTGATTGATGAACGTGCCGATAAAATAAACGAGGAAAGGGAGAGTATTGAGTCTTCTCAGGAAACATTTCAAATGACGGAGGATTTAATTGCGGAGCTCGAAGATGAAAGTGTAAAAGAAACGGGAGAAAATATGTATAGTGTAATGGAAGACCGTTATGAGTCATATTATAACCTGTATGATGCCTATTTGAATTCGTTGGAATTGGAAAGAGAGCTGTATGAGGTGCTGCAGCAGGAAGATACCGAGCAAGAAGAGTTAAACGACCAGATTAACAGCATTAATGAAAGCTATCAGTCAGTACTGGACTATAATGAACAATTCAATGATTATACACGAGAATATAATGAGCTGAAACAGGAATTTTATCAAATGGCAGATATCAATGTGACCTACGAAGATAATGATTCAGGCCATGTTGAAAAAGAGAATGAGGAAGAAGAGGAAGATCAAGAAGAACAGGATTAATCTTGGATAATTCTATTCTTAGACGGGTTACGGATAAAAAAAGTCCGTGACCCTTTTTTGGTTTACGGGACAGCGCACAATATTTCCTTTTACCAATAAACATTGGATTGTGTTAAAAACCAACCAAGAATACCTTACTTGGAAGGGAGTTCAGTTCTGTATATTTTTGGGCTTTGATTCTCAATGAAAATAATTGGCAAAACCAATTTTTGTTGAAAATCTTTTAAAGACACCAATTAAT
Organism: Virgibacillus kimchii; assembly: GCF_055379185.1. Lineage (NCBI taxonomy): Bacteria > Bacillati > Bacillota > Bacilli > Caryophanales > Bacillaceae > Virgibacillus > Virgibacillus kimchii. The sequence continues at coordinate 454,702 of NZ_AP043951.1, forward strand.
ACAGCTGGAGTATATTGTTGAAACAGATTGAATGAAGCGCTTTCTGAAATAAGTGTGGGAGTAAATAAATTAAATCAAACTAATTGACCTATTGTGATGAATATACTACTATTTAAGTTGAGTTCAAATTGTACTAATGATTTTAGATTTATTTGTATAACAGTTTCATCCCGAAACCAATATAAGTTTTAATGCAATATGATAAAGGGTAAAAGTATAGAAGGATTGAATACAGATTTTTTCAGGTTTTGGGGAAGCTAAAAATAAATCACTATAAGGATAAAAGAAAGGAAGAGGTGACCCATTTTGAAACAAGTATTGGAAAATGTGGAAAACCAATTTGAAATGTTCCAGATTCTGAATGAAGATGGAAAAATAGTTAATGAAGAGGATGCACCTGATTTAGGTGATGAGGAACTGAAAGAGCTGATGAAACGGATGGTTTATACCCGTATATTGGATCAGCGTTCTATAGCACTAAACCGGCAGGGGCGTCTTGGTTTTTACGCACCTACAGCAGGTCAGGAAGCTTCGCAGCTTGCGAGTCAATTTGCTTTGGAAAAAGATGATTTTCTTCTGCCGGGATATCGTGACGTTCCCCAGTTGATTTGGCAGGGACTTCCGCTCTATCAGGCATTTCTGTTCTCCAGAGGACATTTTCATGGGAACCAGATGCCGGAAGATTTGCAGGCGTTAAGTCCGCAAATTATTATCGGGGCACAATATGTACAGGCTGCCGGTGTAGCACTGGGTATGAAAAAACGGGGCAAGAAAAACGTTGCTGTCACTTATACAGGGGATGGCGGAACATCCCAGGGAGATTTCTATGAAGGTATTAACATGGCAGGTGCGTACAATGCTCCGGCAATCTTCTTTGTCCAGAACAACTATTTTGCCATTTCCGTACCGGTAGAACTGCAGACAGCTGCAAAAACACTTGCTCAAAAGTCAGTTGCAGCGGGTATTGAAGGTATTCAGGTGGATGGTATGGATCCGTTGGCTGTATATGCAGCTACAAAGCATGCCCGGGAACGAGCTGTTAACGGAGAAGGTCCAATGCTGATTGAAACACTTACCTATCGTTATGGCCCTCACACAATGGCGGGTGATGATCCTACAAGATACCGTACGGAGGACTTGGATAATGAATGGGAGAAAAGAGACCCGATTGTTCGCTTCCGCAAGTATCTGGAAGAAAAAAACCTCTGGTCGGAAGAGGAAGAGAATGAAGTAATTGAAACGGCAAAAGAAGATATTAAAAAAGCAATTAAAGAAGCGGATGAGTATCCTAAACAAAAAGTAACAGATTTAATTGGAAATATGTATGAAGAACTTCCGGTAAATTTAAAAGAACAAATGGAAGAATATAAAGAAAAGGAGTCGAAGTAAATCATGGCACAAATGACAATGATTCAAGCAATCACTGATGCAATGCGCACAGAACTGAAAAACGATGAAAATGTGCTTGTGTTTGGTGAAGATGTCGGTCAAAACGGCGGTGTGTTCCGTGCGACGGAAGGGCTGCAGAAAGAATTCGGGGAAGACCGGGTTTTTGATACGCCACTGGCTGAATCAGGTATTGGGGGATTGGCTATCGGCTTAGGTCTGCAAGGTTTCCGGCCTGTACCCGAAATTCAATTCTTCGGCTTCGTATATGAAACGATGGACTCTATCAATGGACAGATGGCCCGTATGCGTTATCGTTCCGGCGGAAGATGGACATCTCCTATCACAGTCCGTTCGCCGTTTGGAGGCGGAGTGCATACACCTGAGCTGCACGCAGATTCACTGGAAGGCCTTATAGCACAGCAGCCGGGAATCAAAGTTGTTATTCCTTCTACACCATATGAAGCAAAAGGCTTATTGATATCTTCTATCCGTGATAATGATCCGGTAGTATTCCTGGAGCATATGAAATTGTATCGTTCCTTCCGTGAAGAAGTACCGGAAGAAGAATATACGATTGAACTTGGTAAAGCAAAAGTGAAACGAGAAGGGACAGACGTCTCATTGATTGCTTATGGAGCGATGGTTCACACTGCATTAAAAGCTGCAGAAGAACTTGAAAAAGATGGTGTGAATGCAGAAGTGATCGACTTGCGTACTGTTTCCCCGATTGATATTGAAACAATTATTGAGTCTGTGGAAAAAACAAATCGTGCTGTCGTGATCCAGGAGGCGCAGCGTCAAGCCGGAGTTGCTGCCAATATCGTATCGGAAATCCAGGAAAGAGCGATCCTGCACCTGGAAGCACCTGTTCTCCGTGTTGCAGCTCCTGATACAGTGTATGCTTTCTCAGAAGCAGAAGAAGTATGGCTGCCAAACCACAAAGACGTTATAGAAAAAGTAAATGCAGTAATGAACTTTTAAAAATGAGATAGGAGGCAGAACACATGGCTTTTAATTTCAAACTCCCTGATATCGGTGAAGGAATTCACGAAGGGGAAATTGTTAAATGGTTCGTAAAAGAAGGCGATGAAGTAAAAGAAGATGACGTGCTGTGTGAAGTGCAAAATGATAAAGCTGTCGTAGAAATCCCTTCCCCTGTGGATGGAACGGTCGAAAAACTGCATGTGGAAGAAGGCGCTGTAGCCATAGTGGGCGACACACTGATTTCATTTGATGCAGAAGGTTATGAGGGTGATGACTCTGAGGGAGAAGAAGCATCCGAAGCAGCGGAAGAAAAAGCTGAAGAACCTGCATCCGAAGCAAAGGAAGGCAAGCAGGAAGAAAGTAAATCCGTTCAGAAAACGGATGCTGCTGGTGATGATAAAAGGGTTATTGCCATGCCATCAGTCAGAAAATATGCCCGTGACAATGATGTGAATATTAAAGAAGTGGAAGGCACAGGCAAAAATGGCCGTATTACCAAAGAAGATGTGGATCAATTCCTGAGCGGAGAAAAACCTGCAGCAGATGCCGGGGCAGCAGGTGAGGAAAAAGAAACAACCCCTGCAGCAGCAACGGTTACTGAAGGTGCATACCCTGAAACCCGTGAGAAAATGACAGGCATCCGCAAAACGATTGCAAAAGCAATGGTAAACTCTAAAACAAAAGCACCTCACGTTACATTAATGGACGAAGTGGATGTAACCGAGCTGGTGGCGCATCGTAAGAAGTTTAAAGAGATTGCCATGGAACAGGATATTAAGTTAACCTATCTACCATATGTGGTAAAAGCATTGATTTCGGCATCCAAACAATATCCAATTCTTAATGCTTCTGTGGATGATGAAACAGATGAAATCATTCATAAGCATTATTACAATATCGGTATTGCAGCAGATACAGACAGAGGTTTGCTTGTGCCGGTAGTAAAAGACGCCGATCGAAAGTCCATCTTTGACCTTTCCAAAGAAATAAATGAATTGGCAGAAAAAGCCCGAGATGGTAAACTTACTTCTGAGGAGATGAAAGGTGCTTCAAATACAATAACAAATATTGGTTCAGCTGGAGGACAATGGTTTACCCCTGTACTGAATTACCCTGAAGCAGCTATTCTGGGGATAGGACGTATTGCAGAAAAACCAATTGTCCGAAACGGAGAAGTTGTAGTTGCACCGGTATTGGCATTGTCATTTGTCTTTGATCACCGGATTATTGACGGGGCAACTGCACAATTGGCTCTAAACCAAATTAAACGATTGCTGAACGATCCACAATTAATTATGATGGAGGCGTAAAATTATGGTAGTAGGAGATTTTCCGATTGAGGTAGACACATTAGTTGTAGGGGCAGGTCCGGGTGGCTATGTAGCTGCTATCCGGGCTGCACAGCTGGGACAGAAAGTAACCATCGTGGATAAAGATGCACTTGGCGGTGTTTGCTTAAACGTGGGGTGTATTCCTTCAAAAGCATTGATTGAGGCCGGACACATGGCACAAAAGGCTTTTGGCAATGAAGATCTTGGTATTAAGACAGAGAATGTAACCATTGATTTTGCCAAAGTCCAGGAGTGGAAAGGCGGCATTGTGAACAAGCTGACTTCCGGCGTGGAAGGTCTATTAAAAGGAAATAAGGTGGATATTTTAAACGGCGAAGTTTATTTCGTTGATAAAAATACAGCAAAAGTAATGGATGAAAAAAATTCCCAGACTTATACTTTCAATAACTGTATTGTTGCAACCGGTTCTTCTCCGATTGAAATTCCAAGCTTTAAATTTTCCGATCGGGTACTTGATTCCACCGGGGCACTTAATCTGGAAGAAATTCCGGAAAAAATGGTTGTCATCGGTGGAGGCTATGTAGGTACCGAGTTGGGTACTGCATATGCAAACTTAGGATCGAAAGTGACCATCCTTGAAGGTGCCAAAGACATTCTTGGCGGGTTTGAAAAACAAATGACCCAGGTTGTTAAAAAGCATCTAAAGAAAAAAGATGTTCAAATCGTTACAGAAGCGATGGCCAAAGGTGTGGAAGAAAAAGAAGACGGTGTAACAGTAACGTATGAAGTAAAAGGAAAAGAAGAAACAGTGGATGCGGATTACGTCCTGGTAACAGTGGGCCGCCGTCCGAATACAGAGGATATCGGTCTTGAGCAGGCAGGAGTGGAAATGGACGATAAAGGTTTTGTTAAAATAGATGAACAGTGCCGGACAAGTGTGGACAACATCTACGCGATTGGTGACATTGTTCCTGGCCCTGCCCTTGCACATAAAGCTTCCTATGAAGGGAAAATAGCAGCAGAAGTCATCAGTGGAGAAAAATCTGTCATTGACTATATCGGAATTCCAGCAGTAGCGTTTACAGATCCGGAGCTGGCAATGGTAGGTTATACTGAAAAAGAAGCAAAAGATGCCGGATATAAAGTAAAAGCTTCCAAGTTTCCATTTGCTGCAAACGGAAGAGCACTTTCTTTAAACAGCACTGACGGCTTCTTAAAATTGATTACCCGTGAAGAAGATGGCCTGGTTATTGGCGCACAAATTGCGGGACCAAACGCCAGTGATATGATTGCGGAAGTAGGATTGGCGATTGAAGCAGGAATGACGGCTGAAGATATCGCACTAACGATCCATGCCCACCCTACATTGGGGGAAATTACCATGGAGGCAGCAGAAGTCGCGCTGGGTACGCCAATTCATACGATGTAATAAACGGTAATAAGCTGCCTGAACGGCAGACGAAAAAACCGGTGGGAAAAGAGTTTGTTTTCCCACCGGTTTTTTTCACGCTTGATTAACCAAAGGCTGGGACAAAACTATAAAATCCTGAAGAAAGACACCGGCCGTTCCGTATATTCCCGGAGCCGGGCGAGCAGTTTTTTTTGAATATTTCTCTCAGAAGAAATAGTTATGTCTCAGCCGAAGTGTTATTTATCCATAGTCATTTCCAAATAAGCCAGAATTTCCTTTTTTGAAGTATCTCCTGATAGTTCCTTCACTGTCTGCCCATCTTTTGTGATTAATAATGTAGGATTTTCGTCATGATTGACAAGCATATCTATTTCAGGAATTGGTTTTGCTTCGGATGAAACCTGCTTAAATTCAGAGGGGTATTCTGCTTTTAATTCAATAATGGCATCCAGGTAGATTTCCTCCATTCCAGTGTCTGCATTGTTTCTGAGAAGCATTACATCGTAATCCGTTGGATGAAAGGTAATAACCTCTATTTTTTCTTCGCTATGTTGACATGAGGTGAGAAATAACGTAAATAGAATAAAGTAGCAAACTGAATGTTTAACTATCATCACCGCCTCTTTTTTAACGTGAAAATGTCCATCTGCTAATTGTTATGAAAGTTACACATGAGGAAATAGACAAAGCTTTGATTTTACTGTTACTTTGAAGTTTAGTTTAACAGAAAAAAACGTAAGGAAAGGGAATGTAACTGAACTGTTAAGAAATTGAAAATGCATGATAGTATGCGAAATATAATACACATAAAATCAGCGATATTGTAAAAAAGTTGTATTCTTAAAAATGGAAACTTTACGAAAAGCTCGTCTCACCCTTAATACCTTGCTTTGGAAAACATTTAAACAAATAATTCGTTGAGCCTTCCGAATACACGTAGATCTGATTAGAATAATTTATTTTGTCTGCTTACAAGTGTTCTGTTCCTGAGTGAATATAAGCAACTGAAAGGACATTTGAAGTGATTCTTCCTTGCACCTTGGGGGAAAAGAGACAGTACCGGGTCCTGGGTGACCTATAGACAAATCATGTACCAGCAGTCTAAAAAAGGTTAGACCGGTAATGGCCTAACCTTTTGTTTTATTTTTTTCGATTGCTTCTTTTTCCTGACCAAAAGCTTTCATGAGAGAAATTACAATCAACAGCATAATCATGGCAAAAGGGAATGCTACAATAATCGATGCTGTCTGCAGGGCAATCAGTCCACCTTGCCACAACAGTACGGCAGCTGCACCGGATTGAATAAAACCCCAAACCAATTTGACACTGTTAGGCGGGTAAAGACTTCCACCGGTTGTTTGCATACCAAGAACAAATGTCGCTGAGTCTGCAGAAGTAATGAAAAATGTACTAATGAGAAGGACTGCGATACTTGATACCAATGTGGACAGTGGGAAATATTCCAATAGAGCAAACAATGCAGCTTCCTCTCCTGTTTCTTCGATATGCTGTATGAGATTTGCCCCTTCGAAAAACTCTAAATTTAATGCCGATCCACCAAATACAGAGAACCAAAATGCTCCAAAAATGGCCGGGACCAGTAATACACCTGAGACAAATTCCCTTACTGTTCTGCCTCGGGAAACCCTTGCGATAAATGTACCGACAAATGGTGCCCATGCAATCCACCATGCCCAGTAAAAAATAGTCCACCCATTAATCCAATCTGTATTTGCTTCATCAAATGGCGTCATGCGAAAACTCATACTTGGGAGATTTTGCAGAAATGTTCCAAACGTTGTTGTAAATAAATTCATAATAAAGTTTGTAGGTCCCAGAATGAGTAGAAACATCATTAATAAAAACGCCAAAATTAAATTGGTGTTGCTTAAGTACTTTATTCCCCGGTTTAAACCAGTCATCGAAGAAGTCATGAATAGTACGGTAACGATGGCGATAATAATTAGTTGAAGTGCAACTGTCTGTTCAATATTAAAGACGGAGGAAACACCTCCACTGATTTGAATGGCTCCAAGTCCCAAGGATGTAGCCACTCCGAAAATCGTGGCAAATACTACAATGACATCAACAGCTGTACCCCATCCACCTTTCATATGGTCCCCAAATAATGGCTGTAATGTGGCACTTACCGCCCCTGGAGATTGTTTACGGAATTTGAAATAAGCTAATGCCAGTGCAAGTGTTGCATATGTTGCCCAAGGGTGAAAGCCCCAATGGAAAAAGCTATATTGCATTGCGGTTTTGGCAGCTTCATTCGTTCCCGATTCTCCATAGGGGGGACTATGAAAATGCGATAGAGGTTCTGCAGCTCCCCAAAATACCAAACCAATACCCATTCCTGCACTGAACAGCATGGCAAACCAGGTTAAATAGCTATATTCCGGTTTATCATTCGGCTTTCCAAGCTTGATTTTTCCATATTTCGAAAAAATCAAGTAGATAGCAAATCCTAAAAAAATGGAGGCACTTAATAAGTAAAACCAGCCAAACTGATTAACCAAAAAGCTTTGAATAATTGTAGTTACATTATCCAAATTAGCGTTTGGAAGAACAGTTTCAGGGATAATTCCCCATAGGATAAAAAGAAAAGCAATAATGGCGGAAATATAAAATACAGTGGTTACTTTTTTCATATTCAAATATCCTTTCTTCCTTTTATTAATCTAATCTAGTATGTAGTTAAACATAAGAGAAAATTACTTTCAATAAAGTACTATACATACTGTACCCTATATATTTAAAATCAATCCTCCTCTGTTTGTGATGTGTGTCTACGACAAAAAATAGTTTGAATGAATATGAAAATCATGTAAACTGTAATAAGAAATTACTTTGAATATAGACATCGGGGGATATATATGAAACAAATATGTTACGTTGTTGTATTTTTTACATTGACACTTGTAATATCTGCTTGCGGCAACCCTGCTGAAGAACAGGAGAACGTTCAGGAATCGGAACAGGAAAATAAAGAGGCAGAAGAACAAACTGATGAGCAAACGGAAGGTTCGCAGGAAGCGTGGATTGAAACAGAAACAGATGAAAATGACAATGAACAGGAAGAAACGGGGAGTGAAGGGGAAATAACTGAACAGGCGCCTGAGCCGGAATATACTGTATCCGATACGTGGTCAATTGTCCCGAAAGACGATGCCAATGAAGAAGTGGTATTATTAACGATTGATGACGCACCTGATGGCCATGCATTGGAAATGGCTGAAACGTTATATGAATTGGAAGCAAATGCCATTTTTTTTGTGAATGGTCATTTCTTAAACACACCTGAAGATGAAGAGATTTTAAGAGAAATTTATGATATGGGATTTTATATCGGTAACCATACGTATAATCACCCGTTTTTACCGGACATTTCCGAAGAAGAACAGACGGAGGAAATTCTCGATCTCAGTGACCGGGTCGAAGAGATTATTGGAGAAAGGCCACGGTTTTTTAGAGCACCGAATGGAGCCAATACAGATCATGTGATAGACCTGGTAGAAGAAGAAGGTATGATTTTAATGAACTGGAGCTACGGGTATGATTGGGAAGAGGAATATAGGTCCAGGGAGGCCATAGCCGATATTATGGTTAATGCACCTGAGCTTAATAATGGAGCCAATTTATTAATGCATGACAGGGAATGGACAGCCGAGGCGCTGGAAGACATTGTTCAGGGCCTTCGTGACCAGGGATACGAAATGGTTGATCCGGGTTTAATTGAATAGAATTAAGATAATTAGGAATGGCTTGCTTATACAGCATATGCCTGAACAGAGGAACCAATGAAAAACATAATTTTTTCATTGGTTTTTTCGTTTGCCTATTAATAGTATTCATTGATCCATGGAAATCCAGCCGTTGAATAAAAATATGCTAATGGTTTCAATTAATATATGTTCATAAAAATAACATAAATTAACATTGTGTTATACTAATTTACGCTTGATTTCTTGAATAATACATCATATAATGTAATTAAGATATTCTAAACAAGAAGGAGTTGGCCTGAATGGGGACGATCGTCTGTCAGGATTGTCAAAAGGTTATCGAACATTATAATGAAGAAAAGGTAACTACACTTTACAGTACTTGTCCAACTTGTAACAAAAATAAAAAATCGAATTCATAAGAGCTGCATTTGCAGCTCTTTTTTTGACTTTGATGAATTTTAATTGCCAAAGTGCAACAATTGGAAATAGTAGTTGCGTTAATGATACGATTTAAGTAATAGACAGAGGGGTGGGGGGAGAATAATGAAAACAAGAGTGACAGAATTATTAAAAATTAAACATCCAATTATTCAAGGCGGGCTGGCTTATTTGGCTTATGCTGACCTTGCTGCGGCGGTGTCAAATGCAGGAGGATTGGGACAGATTACAGCAATGAGCTTACCTGATGAAGAAAGATTGCGGGATGAAATACATAAAGTTAAAACACTGACAGATAAACCTTTTGGGGTAAATTTTGCCATTGGCCAGCATGGCAGGCCATTTGAACACATGGTAAAGGTTGCTGTTGAAGAAGAAGTCCCCGTTATTTCCGTGACGGGGGGAAATCCAAAAGGTGTATTGGATATGGTGGAAGGACATAATATAAAAAGATTAGTTTTGGTGGCGGCAAGAAGGCAGGCTGAAAAAGCGGAAGAACTGGGAGCAGATGCCGTGATGGTGGTCGGCCAGGAAGGTGGAGGCCACCTTGGTCGGGGGGATGTAGGCACATTCGTACTTACGCCTCAAGTAGTTGAGGCGGTATCCATTCCCGTCATCGCTTCTGGAGGCATTGTAGATGGAAAGGGATTAATGGCCGCTTTGGCCCTGGGTGCTGAAGGTATCGAAATGGGCACTCGTTTTATTGCCACCAAAGAATGTGTGGATGCACATGAAACATATAAGCAAGCCATATTGGATGCAGATGAAAACGCCACAGTGGTAATTAAACGTACATTGGGGACACCGGCAAGAGCCCTTAAAAACCCGTGGACGGATGAAATATTGCAGCTGGAAAAGTTGGAGCAAGGGTACGATTCCCTTAAAGACCATATCAGCGGAGAAGCAAACAAACGTTATATTTATGATGGTGATGAGAAAAAAGGTTTCGGCTGGGCTGGTCAAGGTGTTGCGGGCATTAAAGACATTCCTTCTGCAAGTGTGCTGATACAAAACATGATGAAACAGGCGGAAGAAATTAGAAATAAATGGTAACAGGCAGGTGGATTTTCACGTATGAATTATTATTATCCCATTGATGAAACTTGGACAACAGAAGAGGTAGTTCATGTGGTGCAGTTTTTGTCGCTAATCGAAAAGGCATATGAAAGCAAAGTGAATCGGGAAGAGGTGATATTGCAATACAAACGTTTTAAGCAGGTGGTTCCTTCAAAAAGTGAAGAAAAGGCTTTGTTGAAACAGTTTGAAAAAGAGTCAGGATACGTCGGTTATCACGTTTTGAAGAAAGCGAAGGAATCGGAGAGTGCATTAATAACCATGAAATAAAATGAAGGGTCATTTGCAGCATATTGCTGCATGACCCTATCATAATATGATTATAATAAAGTAAAACGGCAGCACGGAAATTATTTATTGGTTCAAATCCTGCTTCTTAAGGCCTTTTGATACAAAGGGATCAGGGAATCAATGGTTTCCTTGGCTGTTTTAAGAAATTGATCTCCATCTCTTGTCTTTTCATCATCTGGCAAAAGATGCTGACCGATTAAAAACTCGCATTTTTTCACATCACGAAATCTCTCCACATCTTTCAATTCCAGATCATTCAGGCTGATCGCCCCTTTTTTCATGTGATCAAGAGAGACAACGTAATGATCAGGCAATCCCTTTATTTCTTCAAAGCTGTCGATAAAGGCTTCTGCAATCGATCGTTTATGATCCAATTCATAGATCAGCGCCAGCCAGATAAATACATGGTTATCAAATAAACCTACTTGAAAATGCGGGTGTTTTTTATACCCCCGTTTATTATCTGCAATCGCCAGCCAAGTGTCTTTTGGCGGGTTCACCGTTCTACGGGCATGTTTTGCTATATGCAAAAATACTTCATTTCCGAGTTTAAGTGACAAATGGTCAACGAGTTCATTGCCAATTTCTTTGAATTTAGGCTGAATACGGTTTCTTATTGCATTCATTCTTTCTTCAAGTCCATCAATGGAAAATGTTTCGAAGTCTTTTTGGTCAAAGCCTTGAAATGTCATGAAAACAGTCCTTTCTTACTCATCTTGATATAAATATGATTATTAAGGAAAATAAAATTCAAGTCAAGCAGCGAGTTATATGGCGAAGGATGTTTCAAAAGATTTATATTTGGGAATTGCAACATAAATAGGAAACCATTTGGCGAACATGATTGAACCAAAATAACAACGGAAACATAAATATAATAAAAGGTAATTGAAAGGTTGTGAAAAAATGAAATATGTAATGGAGGCATTGAGACGAAAAGAAGCACAAAAGAAATTACCTGTGATCCGTATGGAAATTGACTATGAACTTGTTACGCTGCACGACGCGTTAAAAGCAAATGATAAAATCCAGATCATAAAAACAAAAGAGCGCTTGGAACAACTTAGGCGGCAATTGCTCGAGATAGAAGGTGGAAATGAATAGACGCTTAATATAATATAGAATTCAAGGGGGATATTTTTAATAATCAATGCGATATTTGGTACACTATAACATAGAGTCATATTCGGAGGATAAATTATGGAAAGAGACATACGGGAAAGTATATATAACCAGGCAAAATCGTGGATCCTTGAGGCGGGAAGGATAATAAGAACCAAAATGAATGATCCACTCATTATTGAAACAAAATCTCATGAGAATGACCTTGTAACAACAATAGACCGGGATACGGAATCGTTTTTTGTTGATAAAATAAAATCTGCCTATCCGCAACATCAGATTTTGAGTGAGGAAGGGTTTGGGGATGAGATTACCAACTTGGATGGAATGGTCTGGATCATTGACCCGATAGATGGAACAATGAATTTTGTCCAGCAGAAGAGAAATTTTGCGATTTCCGTCGGTATATATAAGGACGGTATCGGAGAGATTGGTTTCATTTATGATGTAATGGAAGAAGTGCTGTACAGTGCAAAAAGGAATGAAGGAGCCTATAAGGACGAAGAAAAGCTGGCTTCAAATAAAGAGCAAGTTCCATTAAAGCAAGCAATGCTCGGTTTGAACCATTTATGGCTATGTGAGAATCCCCTGGTGAATGCGGGTACAATGCAGAAGTTGGTAAAGAGAGTCCGGGGTTCCAGGGCATATGGATCAGCAGCATTGGAGATAGCTTATGTGGCTGAAGGCATTTTGGATGGTTATTTAACGATGCGTCTCGCGCCTTGGGATATTGCAGCCGGAAAAATTATTGTCGAGGAAACCGGCGGTGTGATGACCGATCTGGATGGAAGAAAAGTAAATATGTTAAGCAATAACTCGATATTTGTTTGTAATCCGTCGATTCAGAAACCTATATTAGATGATTATATCAGAACCGGAAGAAAGTGACGCTGTTAAAGCAGTCACTTTCTTCTCTTTTTCTTCAAATAAATGCCGTACCCCATGGCACTGGAACCAAGAATAAGGAATATGATGATCAGCCAGACACTTCTAAGTGCAATAGCTAACCCGACTGCTCCGAATGATAAAATAACAAATGATGCCAATAAGAACATAGGGATATCAATTTTTTTCACAGTAACACCTCTGTTTCGGACCCCCGAAGGAATTTCTTTTTTATGCAAAAGTTGGAATAAATAGTCCGCTCCGAAAATATACTATGTTTTCCCGTGGAGCAAACGGAATACCGGGACTGCGCTGCTCGAGATATCAATCCGTTTGATAGAGTCTGCGTATACTGCGGAGCGGATATTGTCTTCTTCCAAAGACAGTATATATTAAAATACAGAGATTGTTAAGCATACGAAAATGATGTTGCCTACTCCCCAATTATTCAATAAAATTTAACACTGGTAGGACTGGCGTCAGACTACAAGTTCTAGTATGATAGTACAAGGGTTTGAAAGGAAAGCTCAATTAATGGGGGAGTAGAATGGATACAAATTTTAGCTTGATTTTTGATTTTTTATTGGACAATTATGGGACGTCCATTAATTTATTTTGGGTTTTTTATGTATTAAACTTCATTTTTGGCATTATTGCGTATAAATTGGGATTTGCCAAAAAGCTCTCTTTTATAAAATCTCTGGTTGTTTATATTTTGTTTGCCATTGGTGTATACGTTATAACGATATTCAGCATTTTTAATTTGCCGATTACCGAAAGCCTGATTATTATTTCCATTGTTTTGGCTATATACAGAATTAGATTGCACAACCAAAGAACAAAAAAGGAATCATGAAAAATATACCAATAAGGCTGTGAAATAAGGGAGGGTCCCATTTTTCACAGCCTTTCTTTTTAGATTAAATCATCGGACTTCTTTTTTACTCTGTATAATTGAAAATTTCCTGTTGCATGTCTTTCCTTGGTTTTTAGTTCAATTCGTTCATGACAATCCTTGCATAAATACATATGCTTTCTCCGGTTTCTTAACCGTTTTGCCTGGAAGGAATTATCATCCAGCTCGTCTGTTTTATCACATAGCGGACATGTTACTTTCATAAGTTCACCCTCTAGCTATAATGGCTTCCATAATCATTATTGCAATATATTAAAGTTTAACATAAAAAGGGCAGGTGAAAGAAGCCTTTCCCATGTTTTATTTAAAAATCTTTGGGGAATATAAATATTGATAAATACAAGGGAAAGGTGGTTTACGTTTATGAGAAAACGTTACATTTTTTCTGCAGTCGGGGCAGCGGGGGCAATCGGTGCTACGGCAGCAGGCTATTACCTTAAAGATAAGGAAAATAGGGAAAAATTAGTGGAACAGGCAAAAACTATGCAAAAAAAATTCACCGAGTTCAGAAATGGGTCCTCGGATTCGACTTTTGAAGATGCCGGCGTACCGGATCAGTCGGGAAATAAGGATTTGGCTCAGCTGGAAAATGCGAAAATGGTCTCTGAAGGTTCACAATTTGGAGTACAATACTATAATGAATATAAGGATGAAAATAAAGAAGCTGAATTACAGCAATAAAAACGGTTTCCGGCTATGTGGCTGGAAACCGTTATTTTTCGGAATAGCAAAGTTTTGCCGGGGAGACTTTATTTAATTCAAGCATGGGTGAAATTAATCTTCCCGATTACTTTGTTGATGGGAATGCTCCTCTTCCAGTTCTTCCATTTTGTCTTCATTTTCCTCTGGAACTACCTGTTTATTTTGATCAGGCTCTTCCGGTGGGTCTTGATTAATTGGAAATTCAGGCATATATCTTCCGACAATGGCTGCGAGTTCATCCACTATTCCACGAACCGGGTGCCCCTGCTGTATTTTGTCTCCCATTCCCCTGATTCTTTCCGTAACATCTGCATCAGCTACAACTACTGCAGTTTTTCCATATGGATCATGATAAAGTGCTTCCTGTACAGAATATTTGATCGTTCCAACTCTTGAACGATCAAGATCCTTATCCACATCTATTCCCACTACTGTGTATGGTCCTGCAACGACGGAGGCAGCATTATTAACTTCAGGCACTTCACTTGCTACATTTGCAAGATGATCTGCAATCTCTCCATTTGTTAATTCCTCCCGTTCAACCGGATCCGAATCCCTTACCTGTATAATACGATCACTCTGATTCTGTTCTTCATTCGCCAATGGCTCTTCATTATTTTGCTGGCACCCTGAAATAAAGAGTATAACTGCAGTCAAGATGGTTAATTGTCGAATCCTCATTTCGCATTCCTCCAAATGGTCGCTTTTAACGAATATGATGTTACTATTATTTTGTATAATTAAAATGAAATTATACAAAATAATTAAAGCTGGAGAAATGGAAGAAAAGTCAAAAAGGGTGGGGAACTTCAATTACTTTAAGAAAGCGAGGGAAGAAGAAAAAATACTTCGACCCCCGCAGGTATATAATCTTTTATTCAACAATGATTTTTGTAATGTTTTTAATAGGTTTATCTTTATTGGAACCGTCCTGAAAATACAAATGAACCGGCCCATCTTCCTTTAATGGTTTCCCATCCTTTGCAAACAGAAAATAACTTTGTCTAAGCTTATCCAGAGAGATGCTGACATTTACTTTGCCCGTGACCAGTGTAACACTCTTTGCCTCCGGTTTCACTTCGGCATTTTCAAGAAAATCATTGAGTGGAATGACATAGGTGCTTTTCAGTATTTTCTCCCTTTCAAACTTCTTAATGCTTCTGTTTACCGGAGGTTTGGCCGATTGATGATATACTTCACGATTAAACCTTTCCGAAGCATTTTCCAGCTCATCGTTTTCCTTTTCTTTTTCACTATGATTAAAAGCCTGATCAAATTCAATTTTTCGATCATCAAAAATCCACACCGTTGGATCTAATGTAATTGGATATGTAACATTGCCTGTAATTGGCACAATCATTTACTCCACCCCTTATAAATTTATCTTTATTAAGAATAGCAGACATACTTCAGTGAAGAAAGCATAAATGTTTCTCAACCTGATCAGCAGGCAATTAAACAAGTGATGGGTAATTCTGTAACCTATTCCGATTATCTGCATCTCCTTAAATTTGTGATTTTATTTGCATTTTTTTTAAACAGACGATAATATATTATAGAAGATAGCTTTTTAATGGAGGGATCATATTGATGCCGGAGGCGACTATGACTTATCGTGAAAAAGCCTATGCCCTTCTAAAGGCTGATGCTGAAAAAATTTTACGGTTGATAGAAGTTCAAATAGATAATCTGACAATGCCGCAGTGCCCTTTATATGAGGAGGTCCTTGATACGCAAATGTATGGACTTTCAAAGGAAATTGACTTTGCAGTACGTTTGGACTTGATCAGTGAAGACGAAGGAAAAGCATTGCTTGAAAATTTGGAAAAGCAGCTGAATATTCTACATGAAGCCGCTCAAAATACAGTATAACCTTTGGGTGAGTACTTTATTGCAACTGTCGGCAAAAACTTTGCTTGCATCGATTATGGCAAAGTTTTTTTGTTTATGTACATATAGGTTGAAGCTAGAAATATATATCGGCAAATTAACAGGTATTGTCCTCTGGTGTACGAGCACCAACCCTTCAAGAGCCGGCTGATGCAGGTGAGAATGTATGACAATTTTAAAACTTCACCACAAAAAATGCCACACTAATACATTAATGTGTTATACTAATATAAATCTTTTTTCATCTGGAGCTGGCACAGAGAAAAAAGATGGATTGGCAAGGAGTTGGAGAACGCGTTAGAAAGGGAATGGAAGTATATTTTTCCTCTGCAGGTAATACAGTTGTTTTACAATACATGCCGGGTTTGTTTTAGCGGCTTTTCCTCGTGTGAATATTATCGAAATCTTACAAAAATGAACGTTTTAATTGGCAAATTATGATTAGTTGGTGTATTGTTATTCGAAACTGCGGTAATAAGACAATATGCTGGTTTGTGGATCCGTAATTCTGCACGAATCGCCCTGCTTGTTGCCGGTGGACCGAATATGAAACCCCAATGTAGGATGCCTGCCGGTCCCCGGACGAAGACAGGCTTTATTTAACAGATTCATTTTCTTCTATTGCCCTGTGATAAACAGTGTCGGCTTTTTAGATCAAAGTATTATCGTAGTTCTGGGTCCTTCACTCATCCGGGTGTGGAAAGCTGGGAGGATGCAAAGGGAATTTTGGAAGGTTGCCTTCCATGGGAATGCTTAATAATGTTGAAATTAGATGTTAGAAATATAAACCCGGCGAATAAACCAAATTTTGAATAGAATTCTATGCACAATCAGGAGGGAGAACATGACAGAAACAAAAAAGATAGAAAAAGTACTGGTAGCAAATAGAGGAGAAATTGCAATACGTGTATTCCGAGCATGTACAGAACTGAATATTAGAACAGTTGCCATTTATTCCAGAGAGGATTCCGGTTCTTATCACCGCTATAAAGCGGATGAAGCGTACCTGGTCGGTGAAGGAATGAAGCCGATTGAAGCATACTTGGACATCGAAGGCATTATTAAGCTTGCCAAAAATGTAGGAGTGGATGCGATTCACCCGGGTTATGGTTTCTTGTCCGAAAATATTGAATTTGCCAGGCGTTGTGAAGAAGAAGGTATCATCTTTATTGGTCCGACAAGTGAACACTTAAATATGTTTGGGGACAAGGTGAAGGCAAGAACGCAGGCTGTAAACGCAGGACTGCCCGTAATACCCGGCACTGACGGACCGGTTTCTTCCGTGGAAGAAGTACAGGCATTTGGTGAAAAATATGGGTATCCGATAATTATCAAAGCTTCCCTGGGCGGAGGCGGACGCGGAATGCGAATTGTCCGAAGCCAAAACAACCTGGCTGACGCGTTTGAAAGGGCTAAGTCAGAGGCAAAAGCAGCTTTTGGCAACGATGAGATTTATGTGGAGAAATTAATCGAAAACCCGAAGCATATTGAAGTGCAGATTATCGGTGATGCACATGACAATGTTATTCACTTGTATGAGCGGGACTGTTCAGTACAGCGAAGGCATCAAAAAGTCGTAGAGGTGGCCCCAAGTCTATCTTTATCGGAGGACCTCCGATCGGAAATCTGTGAAGCGGCCGTAAAGCTGATGGAAAATGTGAAGTACATTAATGCAGGTACTGTTGAATTCTTAGTAACTGAAGATGAATATTATTTTATCGAAGTAAACCCGCGTGTCCAAGTGGAACATACCATCACGGAAATGGTCACCGGGGTGGATATTGTCCAGACACAAATTAAAGTGGCACAAGGTGAGGATTTGCACAGCAATTCAGTAGGCATCCCTCAACAGGATGAAATAAACGTAAGTGGATACGCCATCCAATCCCGTGTAACAACGGAAGATCCACTAAATAACTTTATGCCGGATACCGGTAAAATCATGGCGTATCGTACTGGTGGCGGTTTTGGTGTGCGGCTGGATGCAGGTAATGGTTATCAGGGTGCAGTAATATCCCCGCATTACGATTCACTGCTTGTAAAAGTTTCCACCTGGGCACTGACTTTTGAACAGGCAGCTCATAAGATGGTCAGAAACTTGAAGGAGTTCAGAATACGCGGGATTAAGACAAATATCCCGTTTCTGGAAAATGTCATTTTGCATAAACAGTTCCTGCAAGGTACGTATAACACTACATTTATTGACCAGACTCCGGAATTATTCGTGTTTCCAAAGCGAAAAGACCGGGGAACGAAAATGCTGACCTATATCGGCGAGACCACGATTAACGGCGGGGAAGGCATGCCAAGAAAAGAAAAACCGACTTTTCCAAAATTACAGGTACCCAATGTAGACCTTTTGGAAGATATTCCGGCTGGAACGAAACAAATTTTGGAGGAAAGAGGGCCCGATGGTCTTGCTAAATGGCTGAAGGAACAGAAAGAAGTCCTGTTGACGGATACAACATTCCGCGATGCGCATCAGTCACTATTGGCAACAAGAATCAGGACTAAGGATTTAGAACGGATTGCCGGACCTACTGCAAGAATGCTTCCAAATTTATTTTCCGTGGAGATGTGGGGAGGAGCCACGTTCGATGTAGCATATCGATTCTTAAAGGAAGATCCGTGGGATCGATTATTGAATTTGCGTGAGAAAATGCCGAACCTCCTGTTACAAATGCTATTGCGGGCAAGTAATGCGGTAGGGTATAAAAACTACCCTGATAATGTAATCAAAGAATTTGTCGACAAAAGTGCAAGTGCAGGAATTGATGTTTTCCGGATATTTGACAGTTTAAATTGGCTTGAAGGCATGCAGCTGGCAATAGAAGAAGTGAGAAAAGCAGAAAAAATTGCAGAAGCATCCATTTGTTATACGGGAGATATACTGGATAAAGGACGCTCCAAATATGACCTGGATTACTACTTGAAGATGGCAAAGGAATTGGAGAAAGCCGGAGCACATATTCTTGGAATTAAAGATATGGCAGGTTTACTGAAACCTGAAGCAGCGTATCAGTTAATTTCCGCTTTAAAGGATGAGGTCGATCTCCCTATCCACCTGCATACCCATGATACAAGCGGTAACGGCACGTTCCTTTATGCCAGAGCCATCGATGCCGGGGTGGATGTAGTTGACGTGGCCGCAGCACCGCTGGCAGGATTAACATCACAACCAGCTGCACAAACGCTATATCATGCGCTTGAGGGGACCGGACGTCAGCCTAAAGTAGATATAGATGCCTATGAAGAATTGTCCCATTATTGGGAAGGCATCAGGGAATATTACCAGGACTTCGAAAGTGGTATGAAAGCCCCGCATACGGAAATCTATCAACATGAAATGCCGGGCGGCCAGTATAGTAATTTGAAGCAGCAGGCAAAAGCCGTAGGGCTTGAAAATCGCTGGAATGAAGTGAAGTCAATGTTCAGAAGAGTTAATGACATGTTCGGTGATGTAGTAAAAGTTACCCCGTCTTCAAAGGTTGTAGGTGATATGACCTTATTTATGGTGCAAAATAACTTTACAGAAGATGACATTTACGAACGTGGAGAATCCATTGACTTTCCTGATTCTGTCATTGAATTTGCACAAGGGTATATAGGCCAGCCTTATCAAGGATTCCCGCAGGAGTTGCAGCGCATTATACTGAAAGGAAAAGAGCCAATCAGAGTAAGGCCCGGAGAATTGCTTGAACCTGTAGATTTTACACAATTAAAAGAATCCCTGTTCAAGACGCTGGATCGCCAGGTAACAAGTTTTGATATGGTCTCTCATGCGCTATATCCAAAAGTTTTCATGGATTACCAGAAGTTTCAT
Source organism: Virgibacillus kimchii (assembly GCF_055379185.1). Classification (NCBI taxonomy): domain Bacteria; kingdom Bacillati; phylum Bacillota; class Bacilli; order Caryophanales; family Bacillaceae; genus Virgibacillus; species Virgibacillus kimchii. The sequence goes on from NZ_AP043951.1 coordinate 474,650, forward strand.
GAGACTTATGGGGATGTTTCGGTATTGGATACCCCTACCTTCTTCTATGGTATGAAGCTTGGTGAAGAGATCGAGGTGGAAATTGAGCAGGGGAAAACACTGATTGTTAAGCTCATATCGATATCCGAAGCACAGCCGGATGGGACGAGAGTTGTTTACTTTGAATTAAACGGACAATCACGTGAAGTTGTTATTAAAGACGATAGTATTAAATCAGAATTAGTAACCAGACCAAAAGTGGACAAAACAAATGAGAAACATATTGGAGCAACCATGCCGGGAACTGTCATTGATGTAATTTCAGCAAAAGGGGACAAAGTAAGCAAAGGAGACCACATCCTGATTACTGAAGCAATGAAGATGGAAACAACTGTACAAGCACCTTTTAGCGGTGTTATTAAAGATATACATGTTTCCAGTGGTGATTCAATCATGGTTGATGACTTGCTTATAGAATTTGAATAAAAACATATAACAAAAGCAATGTATAACAACCTATAAACTGACGATGTGAGAACTATTTCGCAGGTTTCCAATGCCCATCGGGACATAAAGGACTATGAGAAGCCGTAACATAAACGAGATTAAAAAAAGCGCAAATTGCAGATAGCAATTTGCGCTTTAATATAGGCTTAGTCCACTGTTACCAATGGAGACCCTTCCGCTTTTTTCACTTCCAGATCATCTGCTTTTGCACTTCTTGTAGCTAACATGATGAAATAGCATAATACACCAAAATAGCAAGTGATAACCAGTGCATGGAGTAAAGCGACACCCAGGTTTAATAATGTAAAAATGATCAAGGCGCCGAAGAACACCTGCAGGGAAATAAGTATCAGTGCTGCCATCCAGCCATAATACATAACCTTTTGCGAACGGTAATTTTTCATCACTCTGATGAAAAATAGTATTGTCCAAAGGAAGAGAATTCCTGCCATTAAACGATGTCCCATCTGGATCCATTGTTCCATGCTGTATGACGTAAAGTCAAAAGGAGCTGCATTATTACAGAACGGCCAGTCGCCGCAAACGAGATTGGCATCCGTATGACGTACCAAAGCGCCTGTATAGACAACAACCATCGTGTAAACAGAAAGGGCATAAATCTCAATACGGTGTTTCTTTTTTATAAACAGCCCGCTTGTATCCAGCTTTTTATCGATTTCAAATATAAGCAGTGTCAAGATAAATACAGCAGCAAACGAAACGAGCGATATCCCAAAGTGCGCTGCCAGTATAAAGTCAGGCTGTCCCCACATGACTACAACTGCTCCCAATAATGCCTGTAATATTAAAAAGATGATGGACATAACCGCCAAAAACTTTACTTCCCTAATATGCCCTATATATTTCCAAGCCAAGATGGAAAGCAGAATAACGGTAATTCCAACTACTCCGGAGACAAGTCTGTGGCTCAATTCAATAATTAATTCGGGTGTAATAACGGAAGGAATCAATTGCCCTTCACATAATGGCCAACTATCACCGCAACCTTCACCAGAACCTGTTTTAGTCACAAGTGCTCCACCGATTAAGACAAAAACCATTCCGATCGTAGTTACGACGGACAACCATTTTAAAGTCTTTAACATAACATAGCCTCACTTCTATGTAATAAATACAAGATAATTATCAATACTAATATTAATAGCATGTATTTCATTAACTTTGCAATAAAATAGCCCAAAAAAGTGATAAATGACACACAATTGTTACAGACTTGTCACTAATTATCATTTTCACTATGCAAAAAGTGAAAAACGCTTGCAAGTTTGTCATTTGTTTGCTAGAAATAATGTAGAGGATTTTTGCTGTGTTATTTATCACTTCACAGAAAAAAATTAAAAAAAGCCAAACTGCATGGTATTGCTGTAATTGTGCGGAAGGTTGATTACCTTTTAAGTTCAATTAACATCCGTTTTTTCACCGAAACGTCACAATTACATTCTTCCACTGGTATTATAATAATATTCTGTGTAGTTTGTTAGATTACGATTCATTTCCATGCTAAAATGAAGGTCATAGCCTATATGCTTGTAATAAAAATAATAGCATACCGCTGTGTAAATCCTTGAATGTGGAGTGTAAAGGGGGGAGAGACAGATGGAAAAAGCGGAGTCACCTTCTGGGATTGTTGGTGGATCTGCTGCCTATAAATATACCGTTTAAAATTGGGTTTTGAATTTCAATTTACTTACCGTGTTCATAGGGTTCTGGCTGGCATTGTATTTCACGGGTTTCATTCTTTGGAGCCAACTGGGACATTTTTTCTTTTAACCATGTCTGGAAGTGCACTGGTCATTGTGGCAGAATGTATCGTTAATAATTGATATGATGCAGATATTGACCGATCATGAACAAAAAACACACCCTGCAGTGATAGGCAATATAACACTCAATACAGCATTGGTACTTGGAATAGGCACCACAGTACTGGGATTAATCCTCTTGCATATCAACAGATTTCAAGCAGCACTGTTTGCCTTTTGGGGTTGGTTTGTAAATATTGTTCTGTATATCATTGGGTCAAAGAGAGGATGTACATTGATTGTTAACAAAGCAAATGGGAACTTGTAAGGAACAGTTCCGCCATTAATCGGCTGGACAGTCGTTTGAGCCAGGGTTTCATATTGTAACATTTATTTTGATTTATACAGATGTTCATATGACAGACCCCGCATTTCCTTGCACACAAAAGGAAAATGAGGACTACAGGAGAGCCGGCATTCCCATGTTTCTGTCAGAGCACGGTATTATTAATATGACGAAAACACAAACAGTCATATATATTCCATGCCTGATCCCATTGCCATTTAACTGGGTTCACGTGTAACGGCCAGTAATTATAATTGTCATACGAAACTTAGGACGGCTCATTTTAGGGATAAGCGGATTTTCTAGGAGAAAATGATTTAAATTGGGCAAATATACTTTTGTTTATTTACTTAACTATCCATTGAACTTTTTTAACCTTGATTGTATTTACAGTGATAATACCTGTCGGTTAAAAATTGGTTGATGTAATCCTGAAAAAATTCAAATATATAAGGTAACAACAAAGAGAAAGAGAGGTATAAACATGAATGGTTGGATGGGAAAATTCAAGTCATTGATTCTTTTAAGTTCATTGGCACTTGTTCTTGCCGGCTGTGGCAGAGATAACCTGACCGCCCTTGTACCAAAAGGGTATGGTGCTGAACAGTCCATGGATTTAATCATTCTTTCAACTGTCATTATGGTTTTTGTATTTCTTGTTGTAATCGTGGTCTATGCAATTGTCATATTACGATTCCGTAAAAAGAAAGGACAGGAAGATTACATACCGAAACAGGTGGAAGGGAATAAAACCCTGGAAACTGTATGGACGATTATACCGATCATTTTGGTATTGGTTCTTGCTGTGCCGACAGTGGCTGCTACTTTTGATCTGGCAGATGAGAGTGCTTCCGGAGAAGGGATTAATATTGATGTTACCGGGCACCAATACTGGTGGCATTTTGAATATGACGATGAAGAAATTACAACAAGCCAGGAAATGTATATTCCTGTCGGAGAAAGAGTTTATATTCATTTGCTGGCATCTGATGTCATCCACTCTTTCTGGGTACCAAGTATTTCCGGAAAAATGGATGTGAACCCGGAGAACGTGAATACGATGTATCTGGAAGCATACGAGGAAGGTGTTTACTGGGGTAAATGTGCGGAGCTTTGCGGACCGTCGCATTCATTAATGGATTTTAAAGTTATTGCAGTAGACCCTGAAGATTATGATCAGTGGGTAAGCGATATGCAAAATGTTGACGCTGATGAAGAACCGCAGGATGCAGTAGCTCAGGATGGTAAAGCTTTGTTTGAGCAAAATAACTGCATGGGCTGTCATGCCATCGGATCCTCCCCTTCAGCGGTAGGTCCTGATTTAACAAACTTTGCAAATCGGTCAAGAATTGCCGGGTATTTGGAGCCAACAAAAGAAAATCTGGTTGATTGGCTCATGGATCCTGAATCATTGAAGCCCGGAAACCAAATGACAGATACCTATCCTGCTCTATCAGAAGAAGAAGCGGACAGTATAGCTGAATACCTATTGCAGCTTGATCACTCGGAAATTACTCCTGAAAGTGCAGGCGGTTTATAAATGATGTATATAAATAATGGGATGAAAGATGATAAAGGGAGGTTTGGGATTTGAGTAATGCAGCTACTCAAAAACAAGGCTTCTGGGCCGTTTTATGGGATTACTTAACAACGGTTGACCATAAAAAGATAGCACATCTCTACTTATATGGAGGCGGCTTTTTCTTCCTGCTTGGCGGCTTGGAAGCACTGATTATCCGAATACAATTAATCAAACCTGAAAATGATTTTATCAGTGCGGGTTTGTACAATGAAATGATTACGATGCATGGTACCACCATGATATTCCTGGCGGCCATGCCATTATTCCTTGCTTTAATGAACGCTGTAATGCCTCTGCAAATCGGGGCTCGTGACGTTGCATTTCCATTTTTGAATTCTCTTGGATTCTGGCTGTTCATGTTTGGGGGTATTCTCCTTAACTGCAGTTGGTTCATGGGCGGTGCACCTGATGCTGGATGGACTTCCTATGCACCACTATCAATACAATCGCCGGGACATGGGGTCGACTTCTATGCTCTGGGACTGCAAATTGCTGGTGCAGGGACATTAATGGGAGGAATAAACTTTATAGCTACGATTGTTACAATGCGGGCACCGGGGATGACCTATATGCGTATGCCCCTGTTTTCGTGGGCTACATTCATAACAAGTGTGCTTATTCTATTTGCTTTCCCGGCACTGACAGTGAACCTGTTCCTGTTAATGTTTGACAGAATGTTTGGTTCCGCATTTTTCGATGTTTCTCTTGGCGGGAATACAGTTATCTGGCAGCATTTATTCTGGATTTTCGGTCACCCGGAAGTGTATATTCTGATTCTGCCGGCATTTGGTATGTTCAGTGACATAACTTCAACACTGTCCAAGAAGAGATTATTTGGTTACACCGCTATGGTGTTCGCTACAATCCTGATTGCCTTTTTAGGATTTATGGTTTGGGCACACCATATGTTCACAGTAGGTCTCGGACCTGTAGCAAACTCTATTTTTGCTATTGCTACGATGGCTATCGCAGTACCAACCGGTATAAAAATATTTAACTGGCTGGCAACGATGTGGGGCGGAAGCATTACGATCAATTCCGCTATGCTTTGGACACTAGGTTTTATTCCATCCTTTACTATTGGTGGTATGACAGGTGTTATGCTCGCATCTGCTGTTGCTGACTACCAGTACCATGACACATACTTTGTAGTGGCACACTTCCACTACGTTATAGTAGGTGGTTCCGTATTTGGTATTCTTGCAGGACTTCATTTCTGGTGGCCAAAAATGTTTGGCAGAATCCTGCACGAAGGTATGGGTAAGATCACTTTCTGGTTATTCTTTATCGGTTTCCATCTGACATTCTTTGTTCAGCATTTTCTGGGACTGATGGGAATGCCGCGCCGTTATTGGGTATTTTTGGAGGACCAGGGACTGGATACAGGAAACCTGGTAAGTACCATTGGTGCGTTTTTCATGACTGTGGCAGTAATTTTATTCCTGATTAACGTATTCTACTCCTGGGCAAAAGGTGATCAGGCACCGGGTGATCCATGGGATGGCCGGACTTTGGAATGGTCACTTGCATCTCCACCTCCTTATTATAATTTTAAGCAAACTCCGCTTGTTCGCGGATTGGACCCTTTATGGGTGGAGAAAATGGAAGGGAAAGGGAAAATCACTCCAGCAGAGCCTTTGGGTGATATTCATATGCCTAATTCAACCATCCTTCCATTCTTGATGTCTTTAGGTTTCACAATTGCAGGGTTTGGATTTATTTTTCAGGTGGATCATAAAGGATATTTAATTCTGCTGTTTGGTGGTATGGGTCTTGCGCTACTATCAATGCTGATCCGCTCCCTGAAAGATGACCATGGTTACCATATTAAGAAAGAAGAACTTGAAAGGGAGGCTGACTAGTATGAGTCACGATCATTCCTTAAATCCGGAAACAATGCCGCAGGAACCTGAAAAAGCCACCCTTGAAGGCAGAAACAAATTCTTTGGTTTATGGTTCTTCCTTGGCGGGGAGACAGTGCTTTTTGCAAGTTTTTTCGGGACTTATCTTGCGTTGAGAAATTCAACCGCAGGAGGTCCGTCTTCGGAAGAACTATTCGGTTTGGGACTCGTGTTCTTAATGACAATGATTCTCCTGACCAGTTCTTTAACCAGTGTTTATGCCATGTACCATATGAAAAACAATAATTTTAAAAAGATGCAGTTATGGCTGGGAATTACAGCACTGTTGGGGCTGAGCTTCCTGGCACTGGAAATTTATGAGTTTGCACACTATATCATTGATTATGGGTTTACTTTCCGATCATCTGCATTTGGATCTGCATTTTACACATTAGTAGGATTTCACGGAGGTCACGTTGTTTTTGGTATTTCCTGGTTGATCGCACTAATGGTACGAAATGCAAAGCGGGGACTAAACTTATACAATGCTCCTAAATTTTATACGTTCAGCTTATACTGGCACTTTATTGATGTCGTATGGGTATTTATCTTTACAGTTGTATATCTTATGGGAAGGGTGGGTTAATGTATGACAGAAAACACGAATACCAATCACGTTGATTCGTTTCGAAAACGCAGGAACAAAGATGAAATGAAGAAACAGTTCATTAGCTTTGCATTAATGATTGGTTTTACCATTATCGCATTTATTGCTGTGGCAGCAGATGTGATGGATCAAATGTTTATTGTACCGTTAATCTTAATCCTTGCCGTAGTACAGGTTGGCTTTCAATTTTACTACTTTATGCATATGAAAGATAAAGACCATGAAATGCCAGCAGTAATGATTTATGGCGGTGTCTGGGCGGCAGCTCTTACAGTTGCAGGGCTTGTACTGATCGTCTGGTGGTAATAGAAAAAGACTGGCTTAGCCAGTCTTTTTCTTAATTATTCCCATCTTTCCCGCTAATTTATTTTGTCTATAAACTGTCATAATTTAAAGTAGTTCACTATTTAATTATCAGTTATACTTGATGTATATTATTTTTTTCCCAGTATAAACGGCTCCCTTTTTCATGTTACTGACTGGAAAGAAATTGACTTTACTTCTTATATTTATAACCGGTAAATCACTGCATCCATACGAAAGAGTTGATGCAACGGGAGGATTTAAAGATGTGGTTGGAATTACAGATTTTCGGTTTCCGTGCTTTGTGGAGTCCTTACTTTTTCTTATTTGTGGCAGGGCTGGCCTTGTTATATTTTCTTGTGACAGGACCTTACCGGCATAAATTTGGAGGTGATGACAAACCTTCCATAAAGCAGCAGATATCATTTTATTCAGCAATGGTTTTGTTGTATGCCGTAAAAGGAGCTCCAGTGGATTTATTGTCGCATATTATGCTTAGTTTCCATATGACGCAAATGGCGATTTATTATCTTGTATTTCCTATTTTGGTCATTAAAGGTCTTCCGGTTTGGATTTGGAAAAAGGTCTTGTATGCACCGTTTATAAAACCTGTATTACGTGTACTAACAACACCTGTGGTTTCGTTATTATTGTTCAACAGTTTATTTTCTTTATATCACATACCGGCAGTACATGATTTTTCGAAAACATCACAACTGGTTCACACTTCTGTTTCTTTAACAATTCTAGTGGCAGCTTTTATTGTTTGGCTTCCCATACTGGCACCGGTTAAAGAGCTGGACAGAATAAAACCATTGGGTAAAATACTGTATATATTTGCAAATGGTGTATTAATTACGCCTGCTTGCGCATTAATTATATTTGCCAATGACCCGCTTTATTTAACTTATAGTTCAGAAGGGGCATGGATGCAGGCAATGGCGTTGTGCGTGCCGGGAGATGTACTGCAGGGAATCTCACCTTCCATTTCCGGTCCGGAGATGTTTTCTCCAATGGATACACGGACGGATCAGCAACTGGGCGGTATTATTATGAAAATCCTGCAGGAGATTACCTATGGCATTATATTGGCCAGTGTGTTTTTCAAGTGGTTTACCAAAGAAAATCTCAAAGTGGACCCCGCACCTCCAGAACCACAAAACATGTAATGTTTTCACTTATTTAATTGCCGGATGCTAATACTGATTCAGCTTTGCATTGGTAAATAGTTTACAGCAGAGTTTCAATGTTAATAATGATATGGCATTTAAATTTTTTGCCTATACGGGAGACGGGGGATAATTTGAGCATTTGTAAACGAAAGGAACAGTATATATTATGGCATTCTTACCAACAATCAGTACATTTTTTATTCTCTTAAGTGCTATCTTAGTTGCGGTCGGCTGGTGGTGTATAGCAAAAGACAAAAGATCTGCCCACAAAAAGGTCATGCTGGCTGCGGCAGTAAGTGCATTGCTGTTTTTTATCATTTACGTATCACGTACTATTTTTGTTGGAAATACAAGCTTTGGCGGGCCGGAAGAACTTGAAATATATTATACGGTATTTCTTGTTTTCCATATCATTTTGGCAACAACCGGTGCGGTTTTTGGCCTGGTCACCCTTCGACTGGCTATAAAGCGGAATATTTCCAGGCATAGAAAGATAGGTCCGGTTACGAGTATTATTTGGTTTTTTACTGCCATAACAGGCATTATGGTATATTTATTACTGTATGTGTTATATGATGGCGGGGAGACGACCAGTCTTATCCGGGCGATATTTGGCACATAAATAGTAAAGGGTGAAGGCGCCGTGCCTTCACCCTTTACTATTTATTGGCTGTTTCCTTTTATTGTATTTTTAAAAAAAGACAGGTAAAAAGCGTTGAAAAGTTGCTTATAATTTTATATTCCATTTAAATATACCGACTTCCTTAGCAGAAGTAAATACAATGACAAGTAATGGACCGAGTATAAATCCCCATATCCCCAGAAGCTGCAATCCGAGAAACATGGATATAAGGGTTGCCAGCGGACTTAAACCAATTTGCTCTCCCATTACTTTAGGCTCCACAGTTCTTCTGATCGCAAGCAATACAATGGCCAATACAGCAAGCTGAATACCAAAAACCGTGTCTCCGGCCAATAATGCATAAGCTGCCCAAGGCCCCAGAACAATGATGGAACCGATAATTGGGATTAAGTCGACTGCCCAAATAATGAGAGACATAATAATAGCTACTTCCGGTATAATTATAAATAATCCTATTAATGTTACGGCAAAGATGATCATGGATACTAAAAATTGAGCTTTGAAAAAGCCGAAAAACACACTGGCTAATCTTGCATTCATAAAGGATACTTTTTCTGCAGTCTCTTTTGTAAATAATTGATACATTTTTGTTTTAAGTATCGGTAATTCCAACATGAATAAAAATAACGCGATTAAGTAAACGAGAATACTGATTAAATATTCGGGGATTTTTGCAAAGATCTGGGCAATATTATCAAGTGTAATTTTTTCCCTAACCGTTTCACTTAATGTATGTAAATTTGATTCAATGCCTTTTGTGACTTCATCGACAAATTCGGCGGGTAAATCATCCGTAAATCCCTGAAGCTCTTCTTCCCATGTCTGGTAGATTTGGTTCATTTGATTGACATAAGCAGGCACGTCCTCTACAAGGTTAACTACCTCTGTAACTGCTTTGGAAATTACGGTTGCTCCGATAAATGCAACCACCATTAAAAAAAGAGTGAAAACAATTATAACAGATAGTTTTCTGTTTATTTTTGTTTTTCGCTGCGTGAGCCTTATAAGTGGATTAAGGATTAAGGCAGTAATAAGCGCTAATACCAGAGGAATAGAAATTGGCAAAATAAAAATAGCAGCCAAGATCACAATTATTCCGAGAAAAATAAGCGTCCATTGTCTTTTTGTAATTGATCGAAACACAGTAGTATGGTGACCCCTTTCAAGTTAGAGTGGAGGTTAAAAACATTGTACAGTAAAAGTGACACTGAATGGGCAATATCGTGCCGTTTTAGCATACATATGAAGAAATGGTTAAAAGAATGAAGGCGATTTTTTATTTTTTAAAGCCAGCCGCTAAAATATAAGCAGCTGGCTGTTTACACTTCTTACTTTTGATGCTGTTCAATTTCCTCTTTTAATTTAACGACCAGGTTATTGGCCCGTTCCACGAGATTTTCCGGAAAATTTTCTTCTTCCCCGTATTCCACGCCATGTGGATAATAGTGTTTTCCCAGTAGCGGGGTCATCAGTTTAATTACCGCATTGCGTCGGTCTACGTCACCTTCAACTGCATAACCCTGTAACCGTATATAATATGTAATATTCTTCTCTTTTGAATCAATTCTATAGTCGTACGTAACCCTTTCATAATCCCATTGACCGGCCCGGATAAAAGCGTGCTTAGCTGTAATATGATCCAGTGGTTTCAGGTCGATAACAATCTCATCAATTCCTGTATTTTCTATTCTCATTTTATCCACCTCACGTATTTGTCCTCACTAACCTATGATAGTATGAAATGCTTGAAGTTGCAATTGATAAGGTTAAGATTTTTGCCGGATTATATGACAAGAAATTTCGGGTTGCTGCTGTATACGAATGAAATTGGACTTCTCCACCAAAATATAAAGCCTTCCGCTGTTAAAAAATGCTATAATTATATCAAAATTAATAGAAAAAATAGCATGTATTTTATCTCTTTAACATATAGTGTAATAAAAAGGTACAAAGGAGTTTCTTCTATGCGTCTTGTGAAAAATCTATCTTTAGCCGCACTCGTTTTGTCAATTGGTCTCTACCTAACATACGAAACAATGTATAAAGAGGAAGAGGCATTGGATTTGGTCAGGGAAGCAACATGGAAACAGCATACACTTGAAACCAAAGTTGCTCCTGAAATAGATAGGAAGTTTCCTTTGGAAGGAGATTTATTCCAATGGATGAAAAGTAATACCGAAGCACTGACTGAAGCTTTTGGAGAACCTGACAGGAAAGATATGAGTGCTTACGGCTACACCTGGTGGGTGTATACGGACCAACATGATAGTTATGTGCAGTTTGGCGTTTTGGAAAATAAAGTGGTTACCATTTATGCAACAGGGGAAGACCTGGATTTATCTCCGATACATATCGGTCAGGAATATGATTCTGCAGTTGATGCCTATACAGCAAGCGGGGAATTTCAGTTCAGTAATGAAGTAGACTACACCAGCAGTTTTTCATCCTATACCTTTATTTTGAATGATGAAGATTTAAAATCCCGCCCATTAGTAAAAGTAGACGACGATATATTTATACAGAACTATTTTGACACGTTTAAGAATGAATTGTCGTCCATTAGAGTGTTAACGGCCGATGTTTTGCTAAGGCACCGCCCGTATGAACTCCGATACCGTGGAAACCTCCCCGAAAGTCCCAATCTGTCCGAAGAAGCATGGGAGGAGGTCGAAAAAGGGATGGAGCAGCAGATTTTTGATATTACAAATGTGATTCGAAAACGGCATAATTCAACCGCATTAAGCTGGGAGGACGATGTCAGCGAGGTAGCTTATTTCCACAGCAAAGATATGGCCGACAACAATTATTTTTCTCATACGAGTTTAAATGGAGACGGTTTAAAAGAGCGGTTGTCCGAGTTGAACTTATTTTATCGGACAGCAGGAGAGAATATCGCCGCACAATATTCAGATGCACCTTCTGCAATGGAAGGCTGGTTAAATAGCGAAGGGCACAGGGAAGCATTATTCAATGACGAATATACACATCTTGGTGTGGGAGTCTATCGGCTCTATTACACACAAAACTTTTTGCAAAAACCAATGTAGTAAGTCAGCGTCCCCACTAAAGGTGAGGTGTTCCGCCATTTGGGAAGAAGAGTTTTCGTGACGGGGTTAAACAGCGATGAAGAAACTGTGTTCAAAATACTTCTTGTTTTAAATGATGGTTTTATCGCTTAGTTGAAAATCACAGTATATAGGTCATCGGCATAAAATAATTAGTAAAATGAATGGCTTTTGAGGTGAGTAAATTGGGCGATCAAAAACTCCATCCATCTGTGAAAGAATTTAAAGAGTTTGTTAATAGACATCCAAAATTAATTGAACATCTAAGAAAAAAAGGACGGCCATGGCAGGAGTATTATGAAAAGTGGATATTGCTTGGTGAAGAAGATGACTACTGGAATGCTTTTAAAGGAGAAGACAGTGAGCCTGACGAAAAGAATACGGATGAAGAGGAATCGAAAAAGAAGAACACAGAGTTGTTCAGCCAGTTGGTAAAAATGGCTGAAAACATGGATATGGATAAGGTTCAGAAACAGGTTCATCAATTAAGCAATACGATTTCCACTGTTCAGGATGCATTGAGTCAGTTTCAGCAGAACAAAGGTTCAAACACTGCTCAAAACCATTATCGTTGGCCTCGGGATTAAGGAGGGTGAAACATGGATGAAAACACATACCAATATTTAGAAAGCAACCCATCCCTCCTCAAATTTGTACGTTATAATCCGATATGGTACCGCTACTTGGCAAGGGAGCCGGAATTGGTAAGGGGAATAGAAAAAGAAGCAAAAAAATTTTACGGAAAAACATTTTCCCAACGAATGGATCGTGTAAATAATCATGTACAAATGATGGGCATGCTTATGCAATTTGCCGAAGCAATGAAAGATTAATTATTCTCAGAAAGGCTTTTACATGTTAAGATAGTGGTGGAGGTGTTAAATGGGATGATTGCTACACTGGAGTATGCAGATATATTGGATCATTCGGAGGCACTTGCCAGGATGATATTGGATTCAGAAGATATGCAGGCCTATCAGGAAGCAAAGAAATTACTGGATCACGATACGGAAGCTCAACAGCTTATAAAAGCGTTTATAAATATAAAAGAAGACTATGAGGATGTCCAGCGGTTTGGCCGCTATCATCCGGATTATAACCAGATTATGAAAACTGTACGTTCTGCTAAACGGGAAATGGATATGAATGAAAAAGTTGCAGCTTTTAAAGTTGCAGAGCGGAACATACAAAAGCTTCTGGATGAAGTCAGCTCCCATATCGCCTTAAGTGTCAGCCAAGACATTAAGGCACCCAAGGACGGAGCAGCATTAACCGACAGCGGCTGCGGATGCGGAAGCGGCGGGAGTTGTGGGTGTGCTTCCTGATGCAGCGGAAGGCGAAAGCAAATATAAAATATATTTATAAATGAGGATTATATATATGAGGGTAAACAGACAGGGACTGATCGTCTGGTTTCAACATAAAAAGAACATAAAGCAAATTAAACGGCACGGACATTTACTTTATATCTCAAAAAAAATGAAATACGCAGTGATTTACGTAAATGCTTCAGATATCGAAAGAATGGAAGAAAAACTGTTAAAGCTTCCATTTGTATCAAAAGTGGAACGGTCTTACAAGCCTTATGTTGCGACTGATTTTCATAATGCCATTCCTGATCAGGCCAAACAATATGACTATCATTCGTCTATGTAAATATTCAACCGGAAATACTTATATGAAAAAACCACCATGGATCCATTTTGGCGTCCATGGTGGTTTTTTCGGCAAAAGAAAAACCTGTAGAAAAACTTCTACAGGTCTTTTTGTTTTCGCTCATCGAAAACAAAAAGGCAAAGGGAGAGGAGAAACCGGAGGAAGAACTTATGGGGAAGTGTAAGTCTTCTCCGAGTTTGAAACAGCTGATTAAACTTTCGCCGTTTCATTATGTTATTATGGACGAGTAAATTAAAATTATACATATTGATTTATCTTTGTTTTGAAGTCACTATTTCTTAACTTTGTTTTTTATGGTAGGATTAATGTCGAATAGTCTCAATTCGAGGTGAAGGTATGCGTGTTGTTGCAGGTATACATAAAGGAAGGAAATTAAAAGCGGTTTCAGGTATGGCAACAAGACCTACCGGAGATAAAGTAAAAGAAGCTGTTTTTCAAGTGATGGGACCGTTTTTTCATGGTGGCAAGGTGCTTGATTTATTTGCCGGAAGTGGGGCTTTAGGGATAGAAGCTCTAAGCAGGGGAATGGACTTTGCTGTTTTTATTGACAAGCAATCAAAAGCGGTACATACCATTCATGATAATGTAAAAACTCTCAGCCTAACCGATCAGACAGAGGTATATCGAAACGATGCCTTTCGTGCCATACAGCTTTTGTCTAAGAGAGAGTTGCAATTTGACCTCATTTTGCTTGATCCGCCGTACGGGAAGGTTGACATGATAAAACTGCTGCAAGAAATCAGCCGTTGCGCTTTACTTAAAAAAAATGGCTTTATTTATTGTGAACATGATATTTCCCTGACACTGCCGCAACAAATTAATAATTACAGCATCCTTAAGCAAAGTAATTATGGGGACACCATAGGGGTTACCATATACCAGGAAAAGATAGAATAGAAAGGATTGATATTAGTTGAGTGGACTCGCCATCTGCCCCGGGAGCTTTGATCCGATAACATACGGACATTTGGATATTATTAAACGGGGATCGAAAATTTTCGATGAAGTTATCGTCGCAGTTTTTAAAAATCAGTCAAAAAATCCTATATTTACGGTGGAAGAACGTATACAGCTTATTGAAGAAAGTGTCAAAGAGTATCCAAACGTGTCTGTTGATACTTCAAGCGGATTGCTAATAGATTATGCTGAATCCAAAAATGCACAAGCGATCATTCGTGGTCTGCGTGCAGTTAGTGACTTCGAGTATGAGATGCAAATCACTTCCATGAACAGAAAGCTTAATCCTGAAATAGAAACTTTTTTCATGATGACGAATAACCAGTATTCTTTCTTAAGCTCAAGTATTGTGAAAGAAGTTGCAAGATACCACGGAAATGTCAGTGATCTGGTGCCTGAAGTAGTTGAAAATGCATTAAAGGAAAAATATAAATAAAAGATGTTGCCTTAAGCAGCATCTTTTTTCAACGTTCTTCGATACAATATGATGGCACCCGTACCAAGTGTGATGATCGTAACTGCCGGGCCGATTTGTGAAATTTGATTTATCGTTTCAACCCAAATATTCGTACCTGCTTCCCGGGAAACTTCGATATCCTCTCTCTCTAGTGTTTGCCTGTTTAAGTATAGAGGATAATATAATATCAGCGTTAACATACTGGAGAATATTCCGTGCAAAAACCTGGCAAAAAAATAGGGTGAAAACTGGATGTCTGTTTTTGCCAAGATGCTGGCGACCTGGGCCTGGACAGAAAAACCATTGAATCCTAATATGAAACTGACAATTAAAGCTTTTTGCAGCAGTGTGTCGGTGGAAACCTGTGAAATCATCTGCGCTCCTATAGTTATTTCAAATAGGCCCGAGAAAAAAGGGGAAGCCAGTTCAGCAGGCAGTGAAAATAAAACCAAAACATGCTGAAGTATTCCTGATATCATCGGGGATACACCAACAAGATGGAACAGCTTGGTCAAGACTGAAAAAAGAATAATAAACCCGCCAATCATAACAAGTGTCTGAATGGAATTAATTACTGCATCTCCAAGAACTTTTCCCAATGGACGCTTATCCTGAATACGGGTACGGTGCATCTCCCGAAATGCTCTTACAATGGATAAATTTGAGCCGGACTCCTTCCCGGTGCGCTGAAAAGTTTTTTCTCTGTCGTTCCTTTTATAATAGCGCATACAAATCCCTACGAGTGCATTACCGGTGTAATGAGCAACAGCCAATAAAAAACCAAGCTGTGCATCATGAAAAAAACCGATGGCTACAGCCCCAACAATGAATAGAGGACTGGAAGCATTCGTAAAGGAAACAAGTCTTTCAGCTTCAACCTTTGTTAGCTGACCGTCCTCACGCAGGAGTGCAGCAATTTTTGCACCGGTCGGATACCCGCTTGCCATACCCATGATCCAACCAAAACTGCCAGCACCAGGTACATTAAATAACGGTCTCATTATGGGTTCAAATAATATACCGACAAATCTTACTACACCAAATGCAATTAATAATTCTGCTGTAATAAAGAATGGGAGCAATGAAGGAAATACAACCTCCCACCATATATTTAACCCCCTTATACTCGCCTCGAACGCCTGATCCGAAAAATACACCAGGCAGAAAGCGAAAAAAGTGGTAAATACTGCTAAAAAAATGGATTTCGATTTTTGTACCAATGCTGTAGCCTCCTATAGAGATTAGCTAGCTCTTGATTGTTATCTCTGATATAATAATAGAATAATTTTTGTTGTGGTTCTGGCTTATGAAATGAATAACCCGGGTAAAATCCTATGTACAAGCATGTAGGTCTTTTAACAATATACGCGCATACATGCTATATTTATGCCATACACTTTTTTTAAACAGCTAATATTTATAATTGAAAATACAGATAAAATTACGGCCATAAGGTTTGCCCTTAAAGAGATGTATTGCATTACTAATAAAAACCGGGTTTATGCAATTGACATGGATAATACAGGCTGATTTTTCAGCTCTATAGCATTAGCGGCAGCCGGAAGTGGAAGGAGTTCATACATGATATTTAAAAAGAAACGTATATTAACGCTCGTTATTATTGTGATTGTTGCTTATTTTTTAGCGGCTTTTAATTTGCCGTATTATATATATAAACCTGGTGCAGCGGATGAATTGGATCCGATTGTGGAAGTGGATAATGGGTTTATAGGTGAAGGCGATATGCACCTTGTGACTGTTAGTGGGGGACAGGCAACCCCCATTCAATACATATGGGCTATGTTTTTGCCGCATCATGAGATAAGACCATTGGAGGAAGTAAGGCCGGATGGAATTACGGATGATGAATATATGCATGCACAGCTGCAAATGATGGAAAGCTCACAGCAGGCTTCTACGGTGGTAGCTTATGAACTGGCAGGTGAAGAAATAAATATTGAATATAATGGGGTTTTTGTGGTTTCTGTAATGGATGGCATGCCGGCAGAGGGAAAACTTCAAATGGGAGATCGCATTATTGGAATTGACGGAGAAGAAATTACTGAAGCGGATGATTTAATAAATTACGTTCAGGATAAGGAAGCAGAGGAAACAATTACAGTAGAATTTATCCGGGAAGAAGAGACAATGGAAGAAACGATTACACTTGAATCTATAAGTGATTTGGATGACAGGCCGGGTATTGGTATTCAGCTTGTTACTGACCGGGGTGTGACGGTACATCCTGAAGTAAGCTTCTCGAGCGGAAGAATCGGTGGTCCTAGTGCTGGGTTAATGTTTTCCCTGGAAATCTACAATCAGCTGACAGACGATGATATTACGAAGGGATATGATATAGCAGGAACCGGAGAAGTTGATTATGACGGCAATGTTTACCGGGTTGGCGGCGTGGATAAAAAAATAGTAGCGACTGATAATAAGGGTATTGACATTTTTTTTGCCCCGAATGAAAATGGAAATGCTCATTCAAATTACCATATTGCCCTGGAAAAAGCGGAGGAAATCGGGGCAGAAATGGAAGTTGTTCCAATTGATACGGTGGAAGAAGCAATTGATTATTTAGAGGGTTTGGAACCGAGTACTGGTTCATAATATCATTCGTTTATATCAGTCGTTTGAAAGGAGGTCGGGAGAGCAACATGAAGGTGGCTCTCCCGGCCGTTTATTTTAAATAGCAAATACAGCCTCTTTACTGTTTAATGGTCAGGTTGGTTGGATCACCGGTGGTTGAAATTCCTGCCTTCTCAGTTTGAATTTTTTACCGGGAGGGAGAACGCTATAATACGCGTTACTTGCCCTTTCTTCCATTAAAAGCATCGGGTCTGCATTTTTGGTGATGTTAGTCACCAGCGGGACATCAAATTCTTTTTTAAATCGATTTAAATAGGATTGTCCTTTTTTTGTCATTCCCAGCAATCTGATATATGGTACGGTTGTATCCTTTTTTAATAACTCCATTTCTTCTTTAGTTGTGTTTGTTAAAATATGTACAAAAATACGTTGCAGCCTTGTCCGCGTATACCTTTTTGTTTTTAATCCGTTCATCCAGCTCTGAAAGGAAGTTACCATTTTTGCTGACTTTTTAATTCGATACTCCAGCCCTTCTTCCACATCGTGAATATTTGCAAGTTCTTCCAGCGACATGGTCATGACGCGATAATGAAGAAAAGGGAAATACGTTTCCCATGTATGCCAGACTCCTGATGCTGTTTTATAGTTCTGCATTTGTAATTGAGTTTCATACGGCATCGTTTTTTTCAGCTTTTCCGTAATCCCGCCTGTATCAAATATTGCCTTTCTTATACTGGTCGCACTGGCGATGGAGCTTGTAACAGATTGGTCATGGTAGTTATTATTTGTACGCTTGATAGTATAGGCATCCATCGATAACCGGCGGTCCAAAATAGTCTTTACATAACTGAAACCAAGAATATTATTCGGTTTGGAAAGGTCCATTTCATCGGTGGTCAGACCGATCTGCCCGTATGCAATTCTGCTGGCCTCGGGAAAAGCGGTACCCTTTTGTAATTCTGACTTTAATACTTCCTGGAAAAGATGCTTTTTTCCTTCAAATTGATGATATGCTGTTTTAAAATACTCTATATTTCCCGACTCACTTCCAAAACAAATGCTATCTGCGCCGATTTCATTTAATGTGAGTACCGCCCCTTTTGCAAAAAAATCACTGCTTTGGACAGCATATGGATACGGAAGTTCCAGCATAATATCAACCCCTGCGTGCAAAGCAGCCCTGGTACGATGGAATTTATCAATGATAGCCGGTTCTCCTCTCTGCAGAAAAGAACCGCTCATCACAGCGATTATACAGTCAGCATCTGTCGTCATTCTTGATTGTTGGAGATGATATAAGTGACCGTTATGAAACGGATTATATTCAACAATTAAACCGCATGCTTTCAACCCGACCAACCCCTGAAATTATTTTGTTATTTATTGTACCAAAAAACGCTTCTTTTCGCATAAACATTCCCAACACTGTCATTTTGGTTAACTGCCTGGTTCCTTGGGAAGTATAATGGGTAATACTTCAGCTGCAGATGGAAAACACGAAAAAAGATAGATCGCTTTTATGTTTAAAGATAAGGATAAGTTTTTTGTGATCCAGTTATTTTTATAAAAATGATCGATTTATTAAAGCATGTAAAGAGATTATGTTGACAAATTGTGTTTTTTCTTTTAAAATAACTCTTGTTGTCTCGAGGTGATAATGGTGAAATTTTCTATCGCACAATTGAGAAAAAGTGCGCTTCATGAAGCTTTTACCTTTGATGAAACTGTAGACGTTTCAGAATTGGAAGAAATGAATAATGATATTAGAAAAACAGAACCCATGCATGTGGCTGGAAGAAGTTATGTGCAGGGAGAACAATTTATCTTTGACTTTCATATTCATGGAAAAGTGATCCTGCCCTGTGCACGTACGCTCATTGATGTGCCGTATACGATAGACGTACGGACGAGCGAAGTCTTTGCACTTTCCGACCAGGCGGATGAAGAGAATGAAATTCATCCGATAGTAGGAGAAGTAATAGATCTGTCCCCTTACATTAAAGAGCATATCATATTAAATATACCTTTTCGTGTATACTCGGAAGATGCGCTCGACCCGGAAAGCACAGTCAATAAGGGGCAAGGATGGGAATTGATTGCCGAAGAGGATAAAAAGGCAAACAAGATAGATCCCCGGTTGAAAAAGTTGGAAAGTTTGCTGAAGGAAAATAAAAGCGATAGAGAAGAATGAGCAAAACTTATTTGATTAGATCTTAGGTCCGGATTTAGGAGTTTTTTCCTAATCGATATGTGACGGAATCCTTGGTTTGACTATTTCAGTGCCTGGGTTTTACGGGTTTACATGTTAAAGGAGCCAGAGTTTCTAAAAGGAGGTGTAAGTCATGGCAGTACCAAAAAGAAGAACTTCCAAAAAAGTAAAAAATCAACGTCGTACGCATAAAAAACTGCAAGTACCCGGCATGGTGGAATGCTCAAATTGCGGTGAATTAACAAAGCCTCATCATGTTTGCAAGTCCTGTGGTCATTATGACGGCAAAGAAGTGGTAAGCAGTTAATGATGAATGGATAAAGGGAGCTGTCCGAGTTACAATTGGGCAGCTTTTTTGTGTTCCGGATGATAGTTCTCTCCCGGGTATTTAATGACTTAAAAGCAGGCGTTTTTCCTATAACTGAATCTTACGCGGGAAACTAAGCTTGATTTTTCTTCTGGAGGACGATTACTATTAAATTAAAAAGGAGTGGATATGCTTGTCTGAATTGGTAACCTATGCAAGGAATGAATCAGGATATGGAGAAATATGTCTAAACCGTCCTGAAAAAAATAATGCTGTTTCACAGGAAATGACTGAGGAACTCACATCCAAAATAGAGGAAGCGAAAGGGGACCAGATCAAATTTTTAGTGGTAACCGGTCGAGGTAAGATGTTTTGTGCAGGTGGGGATTTACTTGATTTGCATGGTGACTTATCAACAGATGAAGCGTTTTCCCGCTTATATCCGATGAAAGAGGTATTATTTGAATTGGCTAATTTTCCTGTGCCAACCATCGCTTTGTTGAATGGGAACGCATTGGGCGGCGGGTGTGAATTGGCCACGGCTTGTGACATCAGAATTGCTAAAGCTTCCACGGAATTCGGTTTTGTTCAAACAAAACTGGGGATTTTGCCTGGATGGGGCGGAGGAGCACTGTTGTATGAAAAAGTGAACCCAAGCTTTGCCATGTATTGGTTAATGGAAGCAAGTATACTTGAAGCAGATTATTTGTTACAGCATGGTTGGTTACATAAAATCGTACCTATTGAAACATGGGGTGAACCTGCCAACGATGTGTTAAAACCTTACATAGCCAAGTCATACGCGCAAATGAAAATGCTGAAACTTCAATACAAGAAAAAAATATCAAGTCTAGGCCTGTCATCTTTTATGAGTGAAGAAGTCAGGAATTGTGCGAACCTTTGGGAGACGGAGGAACATAAAGCAGCTCTCAGGCAATTTCTAAATCGGGACAGGAGCTGAAAATGTTCCATAAAAAGCTAAACATGTATTCTATCACCCCTACTTTATGCATACATTGATAGCAAACGTATAAGGAGGGATGGTATGAATGCTACTCGGCAAGACGCCTGGTCAAAGGATGAAGACATCATTTTGGCTGAAACGGTATTACGCTATATACGGGAGGGCCGAACCCAGCTCGAAGCCTTTAAAGAAGTAGCCAATAAGCTGTCGCGAACTTCCGCTGCATGTGGTTTTCGGTGGAATGCCACGATAAGAAAACAATATCAGGAAGCTATTTTGGCAGCTAAGGAAGATAGGAAAAGAGGGGGGCGGAAAGAGTCTCCTCAATGGAATGAAGCAGAGCCTATGGATAAAGATTCCATAGAGGCAGCGATTCATGTATTGGAGAAGATGAGAAAAGATTTTTCCAATGAAAAAATGGATCAGCAAAAGCAACAGGAAGATATGGTAGCATACTTAAAAAATGAGAATGAAAGACTGAAAAAAGTACTTGCCAGATATGAAAGTAACTGGGAAGAAATGAAAGAAATCTGGAAACGGGCTAAGATGGAATGAGATGTAATAACTTAGATTTGTTTTCCTGAAAACCTATAGGGTGAATTATATTGCACATTCACTGAAAAGGACATAAAAAAGACATGAAGGGGGTGGACTCATTCATGTCTTTTATTATTGCCGATTTTCTCCAATTATCTAACCTATTGACCGGTTTCCTGTTCGCTAACACCTACCGGCAACCAGATTAACGGGTTTTCTCCTAAATCTCTTTCCATATCATATTGTGCTTTTTGGAATCCCATTTTTTCCCAAAAACCATGTGAATTTATTCTTGGGTTTGTTTTAATAGGGAGTCCAAAGCTTTTGGCGAAATCAACCAATTGCTTACCGTATCCTTTACCCTGATAATTAGGTAATACCTCCAATTTCCAAAGTGTTAAATAGTCCTGTGGTGGATCGAAGTAATGATCATACTTTGCTTTGATTTTGTATAAACTCATTCTTGCAATCAAGTTGTCTCCAAAATAAATTCCATAAAATGGAGAATCAACGTAATTTTCAACGATATTATTTTCAAGATCTTCCTGCATGGAAAGTTCCTGATTACCATATTCTTTAAAATGCTTAAACTTTTCAAGTGTTTTATAATTAATTTTCAGCTTCTCTACCTTGGTTGGCATAGTATCTTCTCCTCCATAAAAAATACAATGTTGTCAGAAATATTTTAGCTTTTCTGTTTATTTTATTATAATATAAAAAAGGAATAAAGAAAATCATTCCAGTTCATTTTAACATTTTTCATTTCGGGTTCCTATATTATTTTAATAAATTTTGAGATTTAAACTGGAGGAGGAGAAAAAGTGAACATCGGGATCATTGGGGGCGGTTCGACTGGTTTGTTGCTGGCCTCCTATCTATCCACCGAGCATACTGTGACTATTTATGTACGCAGAGAAGAGCAAAAAATGAAACTGAACGAAAATGGGGTTGTGTTGGAAGGTACTTCGGGAAGCATTAATATACGTGCCTTGCTCAGTGTGGAATTGCAAAGAGAGGACTGTTATATTATTTGTGTAAAACAAGGTGCCGTGTCTGCTATTGTACCGCTGATTCAGTGTGTCAATGAAAATATACCGCTGATTTTTTTACAGAACGGAATGGGTCACCTGGAAGAAATAAATAAATTAACCAATCCGGTTATGGTCGGAGTGATTGAGCATGGTGCTTTTAAGGCAGGGGATCATATTGTGGAACATACCGGAAGAGGCAGGATTAACCTGGCGGCCTACCAGGGGGAAGAGCATTTGTTATATAAAATTGTCAAAGCGTTGAATCAGATGGATTTTCCTTTTGAATTTAATCGAGATTACGTGACTTTACTTCAGAAAAAATTGGTAATAAACGCGGTAATCAATCCCCTGACTGCACTATTCAAGGTACCCAACGGGGAAATAATGCGCAATCCCTACTTGCGTAAGATGGCATATATAATTTGTGATGAGGCGTGTGCCGTATTGGGAATGGCTGTTTCAAAGGAGTGGACAAGGGTGGAAAATATATGCAAAAAAACGGAAAAAAATCGTTCTTCCATGCTTAAAGATATTTTGGACAATAGAAAAACGGAAGTCGAAGCAATATCCGGCTATATTGTGAAAAAGGGCAAGGGTTTCACTATTCCCTATACAACTTTTTTGTATGACAGTCATTAGCATTGCATAAAACCTAAAAATTAAAGTCAAGCAAAGATTTCATAAGTAACATTAATATGATGCAATATTCTGACTGCACCTCATTCCGAACAGTGAAAAAAAGTTAATACAGGAATAAGTGTAGTCCTTGTCAGATAATTTGAATTATATTAAAAAGTAATTAAAATAAAGGATCAAACGTTAAATCGTTTAAATGACTCACCTCCTCAAGTGCAAATTGACGCTCTATGAACTTAAATTCTCTCTCCCAACGATTTGCTCGCCGTCCTTTTGACGTGCGTTCAGGCTTTCTAAAGAGGGAACGAATGAATTTATCCAGTCCTTCAAATAAGTTGGTTTGCAACTTTCGGTGTACGTCTAATAATGATCCTTTATGATGTAAGTTTCGCTGCATTAAAAGTTCTAAACAGTATGTAATGAGCGCAATCCAGATTTGATTGTAAACGGCATTCTCGCTTTTTCCGTAGAATGTTTTCAGGTGTAAATGCTGTTTCATCCATTTGAAAAAGGTCTCTATTTTCCATCGGTAGCGATACAAGTCACCAATCTCATTAGCGGAAAGATGGAAGCAGTTTGTGATAATGATAACCGTATTACCTTCACTATCTTCTGTTTCAATTAACCTTAATGATCTAGTCATTTGGTTTTTTCCTTTTCCTAAGATAACTTTCTGGTCCTTAAATATGAGAGAGTCTGGATTTGCCTCATATTCTTGAAGTACTTTTACTTCAGCGTTCTTTTTCAACCGTGTAATAAAACGAACTTTTTCCATGCAAAGCTTATCAAATTGTTTGTAATCGTTGTAACCCCGATCAAATAGATAGACAGCATCAGGTACGATTTCAATAAGTTCATTCATCTGTGTTCGATCTGCATGCTTGGCTGGTGTAAGTACACCACTATCAGGCAATACCATGTCTTTTGTAACAACTACCTGAAGATGAAGCCGAACGCCGGCTTTTGTTTTACGGAATGTTGCCCATGGATATTGCGTCAGGGACATACTCATCGTTGTCGAATCAATGACATGAAGTCTTGAGATTTGTTGAGAAATAGGCTGCCCTTTCTGCCGAGCATGGATGTTAAAAACAAGATGGTGAAAGACCTTCTCAAAAACTTTTGGTGATAAAGCTCCCAGCTTCCTTGAAAGTTGAGAGGTGCTAATATCAAATCCCATATGGCGGTTTAATTTGTCATCATCTTTCACCTTTTGGGTAAGGTGCGCTAAACTATCAACCTCATTTATGTGGGCTATGATAAGCAACTGTAAAAATTTATGAGCTGTCAGTTTTTTAACGTACTTATCAAGATCGATCACATTGATTAATTTCGTAAAAGTTTGTTCGTTTATTATCTTTAATAATTCATTTATTGTTGTTTTTGTGTTATCCTTGTCCATGTGATGCTCCTTATAATTAGGGATTTGGACAAGAACTACTACCCTAATTATAAGGCTTTTTTTATGCAATTGTAAGTATTATTACCTATATTGGGAATATTTTTTACTAGATGTAATGCTTGACAAAATGGTTGATAAATTAATGCAATGCTAATGTATGACAGTATAAAAGCACTGGAAATAAAGAAGGGAATTACAGACTGATGATGGTCGATATTATTAGTTATATTATCGCTTTTTTTATTACCGTCCCTGCCATTGCGACATGGCTTGTTTATTTTATCCTGCTAAAATGGAATTGGCCTAAGCTAAAGGCATTTCATCAGGCTGTAAACTGGACTACACTGTTGTATATTATTGCTGTCCTTATATTGATTTATTTAAACTTTAATATGAATTTGACGGGTATTTTTATTATTCTCTTCCTCACTTCTTTAGCCGTCATTATTTTTATACAGTGGAAGATGAATATGGAGGTTTTGTTGAGCAAAGCAATTAAATTATTATGGAGAACTTTGTTTCTTCTTTTTGGGTTTCTCTATGTTTGTCTATTTATTTTTGACATTGGTTACCGGATCTTTTATTAGGATGCCAGTCTGTCCTATCGCTGCTTTATGTTATCAGATTGTGAAAGTGGATAGGAATAGTCAGCTTTATTTCTCGGCGAATACTAAACAGAATGAGTGAAATAACATGATAATTTATGTACAATACATATGGATATCATAAACGTAAGGGGCATCGGAATTATGCAGGTTGATCCAGTAGGGATACAAAATAAAAGCAAGTTAATACGCGATTACAGGGCCAATGATAAAAAGTTAATGTCTTTTTTTGATTATGAGCCGTTTACCCAGTTTGCTGATCGTGTGCAGGAGTTGAAACAGCGTCATTTTAATCGGAGGCATTTGACCGATGTTTTACATAACCTGAACCGTGGATGGGGTGCTCCGGAGGCTGCTTTGGATAATATAGAACGATTAAAGGATGAAAACAGTACAGTGGTTATTGGAGGTCAGCAGGCTGGACTGTTGACCGGCCCAATGTACACGGTAAATAAAGTGATTTCCATTATTCAGTTTGCAAGACAGAAAGAAGAGGAGCTGAACATTCCGGTAATTCCGGTCTTCTGGATTGCGGGTGAGGATCATGACTTCGATGAAATTAATCATGTATTTCTGCCGCATAATGGACAGATGGAAAAGTACAAACATCCGCAGAAAGTCTACGAGAAAAAGCCGGTTTCCGATATAAAGATAAATAAGCAGGAAACGAAGCATTGGCTGGAGACACTATTTCAGCAACTTCAGGAAACGGAATATACCAATAAATTATACCACTCGCTGGAAAATTGTTTGATGAAATCGGACAGTTACGTGGATTTTTTTGCCCGGCTTATCCATCAATTATTTGAAGTGGAAGGTCTTGTGCTGGTCGATTCAGCACATCCTGATTTACGTAAACTGGAAAAAGATCATTTTGCCGGTATGATCCGTTCACAGTCTGAGATAGCCGAAAGTGTGCACCAATCCTTGAAGGAGCTTGAAAAGATTGGGTACGAGGTGCCTTTGGAAGCGGAGGAGGATGACGGCCATTTATTTTATCATAAGGAAACGGAGCGCATCCTGCTTAAAAAGACCAAGGAAGGAACGTGGAAGGGGAAGCAAAATGAAGTCTGCTTCACTACAGAAGAATTGTTGGATATTGCAGAGCATCATCCTGGGCGGTTGAGCAATAATGTTGTAACCAGACCCTTGATGCAGGATTTGTTGTTCCCTACCCTGGCATTTATTGGCGGACCGGGTGAAATTGCATATTGGGCTTCATTAAAGAACGCTTTCCATACACTGGATATTAATATGCCCCCTGTAGTTCCAAGATTATCATTTACTTTTTTGGAACGGCATATTGAAAGATGCGGGAAAAAGTATAAGATCTCCTTTGATACCGTTATAAATGAAGGGACGGAACGGTTAAAAAAACAATGGCTTGAGGCTAAAAACAATCCATCCATTCAGGATGTGGCGGCTTCCATTAAACAGCAAATAAAGGAAGCCCATCAACCATTAAGGGAAATTGCAGCAGGCATCAGCACAGACATTGGTGATTTATCGGAAAAGAACTTATTTTATTTAAAGAGAAATATTGATTATATGGAAAAAAGGATGATGAAAGCCGTACAGGAAAAATATGAGAAAGAAGTTTCTGAATTTAATATGATTCATACATCCTTATTCCCGAATAATAATTTACAGGAACGGATGTGGACCCCCTTGCCGTGGATTAATTCATACAGTCCCCGGTTCATCAGTAAACTGGCATCCGAATCATTATCCTTTGAAAACGAACATTATATTATTTCGATTTAAAAGGGGAACCACTCTCCCCCACAAGTGAATTATTTTTCTCTAAAAGCTGTCTATCATTGATATGACAGCTTTTTTTATGTGTAATAAATTTCTATGAAGCAGATGTAATAATTAAAATAATACTTTTTTATTAAATTTGTGGTGAATAGTGGGGAGATGTGGTAAGATGATTATACGAAAGTGGGGCGGACTATATGTTTATGGGTGAATTCCAACATAACATAGATGTAAAAGGCAGGATTATCGTGCCTTCCAAGTTCCGGGAAGGGCTTGGGGAAAGCTTTGTTCTCACCCGTGGACTGGATAAATGTTTGTTCGCTTACCCAATGAATGAATGGAAATCTTTAGAAGAAAAATTAAAAAACCTCCCACTGACAAAAAAAGATGCCAGGGCTTTTACACGATTCTTCTTCTCCGGCGCTGTGGAATGTGAAGTGGATAAGCAGGGAAGAATAAACATTCCCCCGCCTCTTCGCAATTATGCTGCACTGGATAAAGAATGTGTAGTTATTGGTGTATCGAACCGGATTGAATTCTGGGCAAGCGACAATTGGGACGATTATTTTACCGAATCAGAAGAGTCGTTTGCCGAAATTGCAGAAAACCTGATGGATTTCGATATATAAGCATGTGAGCTGGCTGGATTGGCGCGTAGGGATTTTTATTTCAATGTCAAGAATACGTGTTTTGTCAACATGCCAAGGCGGGAAGATCATTCATGCTGGAAAAGTGGGTGTAACTATGTTTGAACATTACAGTGTATTAAAGGATGAAACAGTGACAGGTTTGTCGGTTAAGCCTGACGGGATTTATGTGGATTGTACTTTGGGCGGTGGAGGCCACGCGGAACAAATTGCCTCAAAATTAAACCCGGATGGTCTTCTCATAGGATTTGACCAGGATATAGACGCGTTGACTGCTGCAAAAGAAAGATTAACCCCCTACCATGACCGGATCCTGTTTATCCATTCAAACTTTACAGATTTAAAAAACCAATTAAATGAAAATAACATTGATCATGTGGATGGTATCATATTTGACCTTGGTGTTTCTTCACCGCAGCTTGACCGAAAAGAGCGCGGATTTAGTTATCAGGATAATGCCAAATTGGATATGAGGATGGATCAAAACCGGGAAATAACTGCTTTTGAAATCATTAATTCCTGGTCTTACGGGCAATTGGTCTCTATCTTTTTTAAATATGGAGAAGAAAAATTTTCAAAACAAATTGCCAGGAAAATAGAGCAGCATCGAAAAAAAGAGACAATAGAAACCACGCACCAGCTTGTTGATATTATTAAAGAAGCAATACCAGCTCCGGCAAGGAGAACAGGCGGGCATCCCGCAAAACGAATTTTTCAGGCGCTGCGTATTGCGGTAAACGATGAGCTGAATATATTTAATGATGCGCTACATCAGGCCGCGGAAGTTGTTTCCAAAGAAGGAAGAATTGCGGTAATAACATTTCATTCGCTGGAGGATAGAATCGCCAAGCAGGCTTTTAAAGCTTGGAGTACAGAGAAACCAACGCCAAGAAATTTACCGGTGGTGCCGAAGGAGTTTGCAGCACCCTTTAAAATGATTACCAAGAAACCAATTGTACCAGGAGAAAAAGAACTACAGGAGAACAGAAGATCCCGGTCGGCTAAATTACGGATTGTTGAAAAAGTAAATGAATGGAATGAAAATTTTACATACAGAGAAGGGTGGAATAAGTAATGCGTGAGAATCAGGCCTTTGACTGGCGGCAACGAATGCAGGCGGATGCTGTGCCAAAGAGAGAGCAAAAGGTAACTGTAAAAGTTCGGAAGCAGGGATGGCTCACAAAGGGTGAAAAAATAATCTATTCCTTAGTTGGTATATGCATCATTGCAGCCGGTGGCTTTATAGTTTCCTTTTCCTCGTCAACAGACAGCCTGAACAGGGATCTTCAGCAATTGGAGCAAACCGTGCAGAATCAGCAGGTGATAAATGAAAGCCTGCTATTTGAAGTGAAGGAGCTGGAGCGGCCTGAACGAATCACGAAAATCGCCAGGGAAAATGGGTTGAAAATACAGGACACAAAAATAAAACAAGCGCAAAGTGTGAATAATTAAGCAAGGCGGTTTATAGATGAAAACGAATAAAACGACGCATTTTATGGCGGGGATACTGATTATTCTGTTTGTTGGAGTGTTTTTGGTGTTGTCCGGACGTTTTTTATATATTCAGGCCACAGGAGAAGTGGATGATGTATCATTAACGGAATGGGCAGATGAGAGACGCACTGCGTCCTTTTCATTGGATTCCGAGCGTGGCAAAATATACGATAAAAATGGGATGACGCTGGCATATGACATGCCTGTATACCGATTGTATGCAATAGTTGAGGAAGACTACTCTACAAACCCCGGCAACCCACAGCATGTGGTTGATCCTGCAGAAACTGCTGAGAAACTGGCACCAATCATGGAAGCGGATGAGAGTGAACTCCTGGAGCGTCTGGAAAACGGGATGGAAAACGATGCTTTTCAGGTGGAATTCGGAAGTGAAGGCCGGGAGTTGACCCAGCAACAGATGGAAGAAATAGATTCTTTGGAACTTCCAGGGATTAATTTTGAAAAAGAGTCCATTCGCTATTACCCCAATGGCATGTTTGCTTCCCATATTATCGGATTTGCCAGAGATACGGAAATAGAAACCGAGGATGGTATTACAAGGGACATTACTGGTGTTGTCGGTATGGAAAACGAGATGGATGAATTGTTAAGCGGAAAGGATGGCTATATATCATACCAGCGTGATAAATATAATAAAAAATTACTGGATCCAAATGAGGTCATTACATTACCGGAAGATGGTGATGACGTATATTTGACAATAGACCAAAAGATCCAAACCTTATTGGAAGACACATTGACCGAGGTAGATGCCATTTACAGTCCGGAAAGAATGACAGCAATTGTCATGGATCCAAAAACCGGTGAAATCCTGGCCATGAGCAACAGACCAAGTTATAACCCCAATGAACCGTCCGATGTGGAGAATTGGTACAATGACGTCATTTCCACACCAGTAGAACCGGGTTCTTCGGTAAAAATGTTTACCTGGGCAGCGGCGATTGAAGAGGGAGTTTATAACGGAGAAGAGGCTTTTGAGTCAGGGAGTTACACTGTTAACGAACGTATTCAGCCGATCAATGACCATAATAGGGGAGAAGGATGGGGAAGTATTTCCTATGATGAAGGGTTTGAGCGTTCCTCCAACGTAGCGGCCGCAAAGCTGTTATGGGAGAAAGTGGGAGCAGATACATACCTGGAATATTTGGAAGCATTTGATTTGGATAAACCCAGCGGTATAGATCTGCCGGGGGAAGTAGCAGGGCGGATATTATATAATTGGCCTTTGGAGAAGATAACTACTTCCTTTGGCCAGGGAAGCACCATGACACCAATACAGCAAATGAAGGCAGCTTCTGCTATAGCAAATGGCGGTAAAATGCTTCAGCCCTATGTTATTCAGAAAATAGTTGATTCCACTACAGGGGAGGTAATGGAGGAGAAGCATCCCAATGTAGTTGGAGAACCGATATCTGAAGAAACCTCAAAAGAAGTGCTGAAACTGTTGGAGTCTGTCGTACACGGCGAGAATGGAACTGGGAAAATGTACCAGCTGGATGATTATACGGTTGGAGGCAAAACAGGTACAGCGCAAATTCCGAATCCGGATCCTGGCCAGGCATATTTATCCGGCCGTGAAAATTATATATTTTCTTTTTTGGGAATGGCGCCTATGGATGACCCGGAACTTATGATGTACGTATCGGTGAAACAGCCGGAATTGGAACCATCAGAAGCTGGGTCGGCACCTGTATCCTTTATTTTTAATAATGTGATGGAAAACAGCTTGCATTATTTGAACATTGAACCTGATAAAGATAAGCAGGGGTCGGTTCGGCAGGTGGAAGTTCCGAAACTCATCGGAACAGATCCTGAAATCACCAGTGAGTCTTTAGTGGAAGAAGGAATAAAAGTTACTGTAATTGGCTCAGGTGAAGTAGTTGGGGCAAATGTGAAAGAGGGTGAGCACATCTTCCCGAATAACCATATTATGCTTGTTACGGATCAGCCGGAAATGCCGGATATTTCAGGGTGGTCAAGACGTGAAGTTTTACAGTTAACCGATCTGCTTGAATTAAAAACGGAAACGTTTGGACACGGCTTTGTTTCTACACAACATATAAGTGAAGGTACTCCGCTGAATAGAGGGGATTATCTCGGAGTGGAATTCAATCCGCCGAATGATGCTGAAGGCAATGAAACTCCAGAAAGTGAAGCAGAGATGGAAGAAGATGAAACAGACAACGCAGGATAGTTTGCTGGGATTTAAGAGATATTTGAATTGATAGGCTGCTCGGGTTATCAGAATCATCATTACCTTTAGTGTATGTACTCAGCTTAAGAGGTGGTTGATGTAAGTCTGATTATCCCCGGATAGCCTTTTTCTTTTGCATTGAAATGATACACGCTTCAGATAAGTTCTATTCATTTATTCTCATTCATATAGTTGATACAAGCCTACCTATGAAAGAAAAGGGGATGGAATATGAAACGTGTATCTGCTGTAACGGTGAAAAAAAGAATAGTAACTGTTTTTCTATTTGGGCTCATTATCTTTCTTGTCATCATTGTCAGGCTGGGTTATGTTCAGTTTGCGCTTGGGGACGAACTGATGGAAAAAGCGAATGATCTATGGACAAGGGATATTGTTTTTGAGCCTGAAAGAGGACTGATCCTTGATACAAATAATGAAGTCTTGGCTGAGAACGTAACCGCACCATCCATCATTGCTACCCCAAGACAAATTACAAACCCACAGAAAACTGCAGAAATCCTGGCTGAAATCCTGGATGTATCTGTGGAGAAAGTATTTGAAAGCATTACTAAAAATACATCCAGTGTCATGATTCGGCCTGAAGGAATTAAAATTTCCGAGGAGCAGGAGCTTGCGATAAGAACGGCAAACCTTGAAGGGATCTATCTGGCTAAGGATTCCAAAAGGCATTATCCATTTGATGAAAATTTATCCCATGTCTTAGGGTTTGCTGGTATTGATAACCAAGGCTTAATGGGACTGGAGTTGTTTTATGATGATAAATTAAAAGGTGAACAAGGCAGTTTGTCTTTTTTCTCTGATGCAAAAGGAAGAAGACTGGATGATTTAGCCGATGTATATTCTCCACCCTCAGATGGTTTAAATTTAAGAACAACCATTAACGCAAAAGTGCAATCCATCATAGAAAGAGAGCTTGATTTAGCTGTCTCGAAATATAATCCGGACGGCGCACTTGCCATTGCAGTCAATCCCAAGACAGGTGGCGTGCTGGGGATGTCAACAAGACCAAATTTTCATCCGGAAAATTATCAGGATGTGGAAGCGGACGTATTTGACCGCAACCTGCCTATCTGGAGCACATATGAACCGGGTTCTACCTTTAAAATTATTACACTCGCTGCCGCACTGGAAGAAAATGCAGTTGATTTACTGGAAGATGAATATCATGATGATGGAGATATTGAAGTGGGTGGTTCCCATTTACATTGCTGGAAAAGTGGTGGTCACGGGCATCAAAACTATTTGGAAGTGGTGCAAAACTCCTGTAACCCGGGGTTTGTAAATCTGGGTCAAATGCTTGGAACGGAAAAACTGTTTACTTATATAGAAAATTTCGGGTTTGGTAAGAAAACAGGCATCGATTTGCAGGGAGAGGGAAATGGAATATTATTTAACCAGGAAAATGTCGGTCCTGTTGAACTGGCAACTACTGCATTTGGACAGGGAGTCTCAGTGACTCCGATTCAACAGGTAATGGCTGTGGCTGCAGCGGTAAATGGTGGTTACCTCTATGAACCATATATCGCAGATGAGTGGGTTGATCCTGTGACAGAGAAAGTAGTGGAAAAAAAGGAGCCTAATTTAAAACAGAGGGTTATTTCGTCGTCAACTTCAGAAGAAATTAGATATGCATTGGAAAGTGTAGTAGCTGAAGGTACGGGACGGCCGGCTTATGTGGACGGTTACCGTGTTGGCGGGAAGACCGGGACTGCACAAAAGGTTGGCAAAGACGGCAGATATATGGAAGATAATTATATAGTATCTTTTATCGGATTTGCACCTGCTGATGACCCGGAAATTGTTGTTTATGTTGCTGTGGACAATCCAAAAAACACAGTTCAATTTGGCGGGGTGGTGGCAGCCCCCATTGTGGGTTCCATTATTGGCGACAGTCTTCGTGCCATGGAGGTTGAACAACGTGAAGATGGGCTGGAAAAAGATTATCAGTGGCCGGAGGAACCGAAAGTTGAAGTTCCGGATTTAATTGGTTTAACGAAGGGTGAACTTGCAGAATACATGTTAAATTTATCTGTGGAAACAGACGGGCAGGGAGAATATATTATTGATCAGGCGCCTGAAGCCGGTACAAAAGTGGAACAGGGAGCAGCAGTAAGAATTTATTTATCTGAAAAGGATCGTTAAAAACGATGAAGTTTGCTATAATGAAAAAGAAAATTTAATGTTGTAGAAGAAAAACACAGATAGCCCCTCCGGGCAAGCTATGAAAGGAAGCAGGGGGTATTCTGAAGCGAAGCCGCAGATCCGGTTGGGAAAAGATGTATTTGACATTTTTCGGTTATGGATGAAATAGCCGGTGAAGCAGACAACATGACGATATTTGACGGAGTGATGTTTATCCGGAATAAAAAAGGGTAAACAGCAGGAAGCAAAAATGAAGATTACGAAGATAGGATGTTTATCATGAAATTAACGGCATTACTTTCCGGTATACCTTTTTATGAAGCAAGTTCCCAGATTGACCATATCGAAATTGACGCATTGGAAATGGATTCAAGGACAGTTACAGAAGGAAGTCTGTTTGTATGTATTTCCGGCTTTACAGTAGATGGTCATCATTTTGTCGATCAGGCGGTCAGCAATGGTGCAGTGGCAATCATTGCGGAAAAACCGGTACAGGCTGATGTTCCGGTCATTACCGTTGCGGATACAGCAAGGACACTTTCCATGCTTGCTGTTAAATTCTATCAGGATCCAACGAAAAATCTTCCTTTAATCGGTGTTACCGGAACCAACGGGAAAACGACTGTTACGTATTTACTGGAAACTATATTTAATCATTTTAGAAAGAAGACTGCGGTGATCGGAACGATACAAATGAAAATTGGTGAAGATACTTATCCGGTCAATAACACTACTCCTGATTCCCTGCATTTGCAAAGGTCTTTTAGGAAAATGCTTGAAGAGGAAGTGGAACAAGGGATTATGGAAGTTTCCTCGCACGCTTTGGATATGGGAAGAGTGTTTGGCTGTCACTTTGATGTGGCTGTATTTACTAATTTATCACAGGATCATTTGGATTATCACAAAAATATTGACGATTATTTGAGAGCAAAAAGTCTTTTGTTCAGTCAATTGGGGAATACTTATGAGGAGCAGAATCAAAAATTCGCGGTTATTAATTCGGATGATCCGGCCAGTGATCTGTTAAAAAGGAGTACTGCACAGCATGTAATTACATATGGCTATAAGCAGGATGCCCAGGTTATGGCGAAGGATATCAGACTTGATGCTTCAGGCACGTATTTCCGCATGTGCACTCCGGCAGGGGAAATAGAAATAAACAGTAATCTGATTGGCAATTTTAATGTGTATAATATGCTTGCAGCCAGTGGAGCTGCAATAGCTACCAATATACCACTTGCTGTAATTAAGGAAGCACTGGAAAGTATTAAGGGAGTGAGCGGCCGGTTTGAAAGTGTGAACGCAGGACAGCCTTTCTCCGTCATCGTTGATTACGCTCATACCCCTGATTCACTGGAAAATGTACTGCAGACGGTAAAAGAATTTGCCGATAAAAAAGTTTTTGTCATTGTTGGATGCGGTGGCGACCGTGACCGGACAAAACGTCCGCTTATGGCCGGTGTTGCCCTTAAATATGCAAACCATGCCATCTTTACTTCCGATAATCCAAGAACAGAGGATCCACAGGCCATATTGGACGATATGACAGCCGAAATTCAAAACACATCTGAAAGCTATGAAGTCATTCCTGACCGAAAAAAAGCCATTCATCATGCTGTGCAGATCGCTGAAGAAGATGATATTATTTTGATTGCCGGTAAAGGACATGAAACTTATCAGCAAATCGGGCACACAAATTATGATTTTGATGACCGGGAAGTGGCCCGAGAGGCGATTCAAGCGAAGGAGTAATGGAAATGTTGTTTACTGTTAACTGGCTATCCGGCCTTTTTAAAGCAAATAAGGGAAATACGACAGATGAAAAACAAATTGCGGAAGTTTCTACAGACAGCAGAAAAAAAATGAACCAAGCTTTATTTGTCCCGATAATTGGAGAAAATTTTGATGGGCATCATTATATACTACAGGCTGTTGAACAAGGTGCTATTGCAACATTGTGGGATGAAAGGAAAGAGCTGCCCGCTGACTTGCCCGATGATTTTCCGGTTTATTTCGTAGATGATACCGTCATGGGGCTGCAGCGCACAGCAGAAAATTATCGTGCAGAAGTTGATCCTACAGTGATCGGAATAACCGGCTCAAATGGAAAAACGACGACGAAGGATATGGTAAGGGCAGTGGTGGAGACCACATATCAAACTCATTATACTAGAGGCAACTTAAATAATCACATTGGTCTTCCACTGACTATACTATCCATGAAGCGGGATACAGAGGTGCTCGTATTGGAAATGGGCATGAATCAATTTGGCGAAATAGAAACATTGTCAAAAATAGCGAGGCCCGATTATGCCATTATTACAAACATAGGTGAATCCCATATAGAATTTCTCGGATCCCGGGAAGGCATTGCCCGAGCGAAATTGGAAATACTTGATGGTCTTTGCGCCAACGGGAAGGTTATTATTGATGGCGATGAAAAACTGCTGGAAAAACTTCATGAACAGGAAAATGTCATAACAAGCGGGTATGGAAAGGAAAACACCAAAGTAATCGAGATTATCAGCATGGAATACAACCGTACTGATTTCAGGTTGAAGAACAGCGGGAAGTTTACAATTCCTTTATTAGGAAAACATCATGTGCATAATGCTTCCTATGCCATCTCAATTGGAGAGCTTTTAGATATAAAACAGGAAAAAATTCAACATGCTTTACAGCAACTGTCCAGAACATCGATGCGATTTGAAATGATTAAGGGAGCAAATGGAACATCCATCATAAACGATGCTTACAATGCTTCGCCAACATCGATGAAGGCAGCGATCGACGTTGTTAAGGAAATGGATGGCTTCAACCATAAGGTCCTCGTCCTCGGTGATATTCTCGAACTTGGTGTACATGCGGAAGAAATGCATCGTTCCATCGCTGAAAATATTACTGTGCCAATTACAGCCGTATTTACATATGGTGATCAGGCAGGGGTTATTTCGGAAAGTATCGCTGAAAAAAATAAGACGATCCATTCCCGGCATTTTACTTCAAAAGAAGCATTAATTAAGGAAATAAAGCATTATTTGGGAGAGGACTCCCTGCTGCTTTTCAAAGCTTCCAGAGGTCTGCAATTTGAAAAACTCATTGAAGAACTTTTGTAAAACAGGAGTAATTCCGGCAACAGATTAATTTTGCGGTACTTTTTAAATCCGCTCCATAAATGTAAACTTTGAAACGGACGGTTTTGTACTAGGAGGAGAAAACGTGAATATTTCAGTCTTATTAATAACAATAGCAATAGCATTTTTAATTACCGTCCTTTTATCTCCAATATTGATTCCATTTTTAAGACGATTAAAGTTTGGACAAAGCATTAGAGAGGAAGGACCTGAATCTCATTTGAAGAAAACCGGTACACCGACAATGGGCGGTCTTATGATTATTTTCAGCATTATCATAACCTCTGTGATTATGGTGGCCAGAACGGACCCTGAGGGGATTGGCTATGAATTATGGCTATTAATTTTTGTCCTGGCCGGATATGGCGTACTGGGATTTTTGGATGACTTTATAAAAGTTGCCATGAAACGTAATTTGGGTCTTACTTCCAAGCAGAAATTGTTTGGTCAAATTGTTATTGCGCTTATATTTTATTTTATTCTGCAAAGTCAAGGCTTTTCTACTACACTGCAAATACCAGGAACGCAAATGGAATGGGAATTGGGTTGGCTGTATGCCGTCCTGGTTATATTTATGCTTGTAGGTTCTTCCAATGCGGTAAATCTGACGGATGGTTTGGATGGACTTCTTGCTGGAACGGCAGCTATTGCATTTGGGGCTTTTGGCTTACTGGCGTGGTATGGATTCCCGCAATATGAGGTGACTGTCTTTTCCTTAGCTGTCGTTGGTGCGTTGCTTGGTTTCCTCGTATTCAATGCCCATCCCGCCAAGGTTTTTATGGGAGATACCGGATCCCTGGCCCTGGGAGCAGCCATTGCTGCTGTAAGTATTTTAACGAAAATGGAAATCTTGCTGGTTATCATTGGCGGCGTATTTGTTATTGAAACACTCTCGGTAATTATTCAGGTAGCCTCATTTAAAACAACAGGAAAAAGGGTATTTAAAATGAGTCCGCTGCATCACCATTATGAGCTGCTTGGCTGGTCGGAATGGAGAGTAGTGACGACCTTTTGGCTGGTAGGACTTATTTTTGCTGCACTCGGGATATATATTGAGGTGGGTTTAAATTGAAAAAATTAAAGAACTTTCCATACTCCCGTATACTTGTATTGGGTTTGGCAAAAAGCGGTACTGCAGCAGCAAAATTGTTGTTGGAAAACGACCGCTTAGTGCGAATAAACGATATTCAGGCAAAGGAAGAAGATGAAACGGTATTGGAATTAAAGTCGATGGGGGCAGAAACAATATTGGGCTCCCATCCTGTTTTTGTATTGGATGGCATGGAAATAGTAGTAAAAAATCCCGGCATCCCATACGATAACCCGATCATAAGAGAGGCGGAAAAGAGAGGACTTCCCATCATTACAGAAATTGAACTCGCCTACTCATTGACAGAGGGATTGCTCATCGGGGTTACCGGATCCAATGGAAAAACGACGACAACCACTCTGATTAAAGAAATGCTGATGGAAAGTGACCAACCGGTAAAAGCAGCAGGAAATATCGGATTGGTGGCCACAGACATTGCACAAACGTTAACAGAGGAAGAACATCTGGTATTGGAACTGTCTTCTTTTCAATTAATGGGAATTGAACATTTCCGGCCTGATGTCGCAGTGCTCCTCAATATTTATGAAGCCCATCTGGATTACCATAAAACAATGGATAATTACAGATCAGCCAAATACAACATTTTTAAAAACCAGTCCGCTGATGACTATTTGATATACAATGCGGACGACCCTGGACTTACAGAAGCGGCACAGACAGCAAATGCAAATACAATTCCTTTCTCGGTAAAAAAACCGCTGAAGGGTCATGGTGCATGGCTGGATGATACGTGGATATATTTTCATGATGAGAAAGTTATTCGTTTGAATGAAATTGTACTCGTTGGCGCTCATAATTTGGAAAATATCCTAGCCGCTGTTGCAGCAGCGAAAATCAGCGGTGCTTCCAATAAAGGAATCAACGAGGTTTTATCCACCTTTTCAGGTGTAAAACACCGCTTGCAATACATTCGAAACCATCGTGGACGATTATTCTACAATGATTCAAAGGCAACAAATATATTGGCTACCCAAAAGGCATTGGCCTCTTTCAATCAGCCGATTATTTTACTTGCCGGCGGGCTTGATCGGGGAAATGAATTTACGGAGTTGCTACCCTTCTTATCCAATGTAAAAACAATAGTAGCTTTTGGGGAAACGAAAGAAAAGTTAAAAGAAACCGCTGATACCGCAAATATAGCCACTATTATGACGGAAAATATGCATCAGGCGGTGGACGAAGCCTTCAAGCATTCCGTTGAAGGGGACGTCATTCTGCTATCGCCTGCATGTGCCAGCTGGGACCAATACCGTACCTTTGAAGAAAGAGGTGACATGTTTATACAAGCCGTGCATACATTATTATAGGGGCTTGTTGTGAACATGAGAATAAAATACATTAATTAAACAACACCCCTGCTTTAGAATACGATAAAGAGGGGTGTTATGTTGTCCAAAAAAAGGTTAACAAGCTTTCATAAACCGGATTACCTTCTCCTTTTCTCTATTATTTCTTTACTGATTATAGGAATTATTATGGTTTTCAGCTCTTCTTACGTGTGGTCTGATTACAAGTTTGGTGATGCTGCATTTTATTTGAAGAGGCAGATGCTTTTTATCATTGCCGGTATGATCAGTATGTTTTTTATTATGCAGGTTCCTTATGGTACATGGAAAAACTACGCGAAAGTAATATTAATTGGTTGTTTCGTATTACTATTTCTTGTCCTGATCCCGGGTATTGGTATGGTACGCGGTGGTGCACAAAGCTGGATAGGCGTCGGTGCATTCAGCATTCAGCCTTCGGAGTTTATGAAACTGGGTTTAATTATATTCCTGGCAGCTTACCTGTCTGCCAACCAAAAGAACATTACTTCATTTAAAAAGGGTTTTTTCCCTTCTCTTATATTGGTGTTTACTGCCTTTGGGCTCATCATGCTTCAACCTGACCTTGGAACGGGCATGGTGCTCGTATTAACTTGTATGCTGATGATTTTTGCAGCCGGGGCTAAACTGTCCCATTTTTTTGGACTGGCTGCTCTTGGAATGATAGGGTTTATTGGGTTAATTGCTTCTGCTCCTTATCGTATCAGCCGGATCACTGCATTTTTAAATCCCTGGGAAGACCCTTTGGGAGATGGATTCCAAATCATTCAATCTCTATATGCTATTGGGCCGGGTGGTTTAATGGGCCTCGGCTTGGGAGGTAGTCTGCAAAAGTATTTTTACCTGCCGGAACCGCAAACCGATTTTATTTTTGCGATTCTTGCAGAGGAGCTTGGGTTTATTGGCGGAACATTTGTCATCCTTTTGTTTGCCCTTTTGCTGTGGAGAGGAATAAAGGTTGCTCTGGAAGCGCCGGATGCTTTTTCCGGATTTTTGGCTCTCGGTATTGTCTCTATGCTGGTCCTGCAGGCGATGATTAATATTAGTGTTGTCATCGGGTTAATTCCGGTGACCGGGATTACCCTGCCATTCTTAAGTTATGGCGGCTCTTCCCTTACCTTAACTTTATGTTCAGTAGGAATTCTGTTAAATATAAGCAAGTATACAAGAGTGTAAATTGTATTTTTATTACCCGGAATAGACAAAAAATAGTTTATTCCGGGTAATATTTTGCCCTTAATAACTATTTGGTAAAAATTAATATATATTTTTACTGGATTCTAGTGAGGGGAGACTACAACTAACAGGGGGATATGTGATATAATTCATATAACATGAGAGTAGATAAAATCAATGTATAACTCTTTCTGTTAATTTATGTATAAAGGAAGAAATGGGATGGATGATAAAAAAATTGTTTCAATTGAGGATCGCATTCCAAAGTTGAAACAAGCCCGAAAGAAAAAGGCGAATCGGCGTCTCGTATTCTATCTTTCTATTTTTTTCTTTTTAATTTCCATTATTGTATATTTACAGTCACCTTTGAGTCATATAAAAACCATCCATGTAAACGGCAATAACTTTTTAACAGATGAAGAAGTAATTGAAATAAGCGAATTAAAATTGAAAACGAACATCTGGACTATAAATAAAGAGGAAATTGCTGAGGAAATGATGAATAATCCAATAGTGGAATCTGCAGAAGTTAATAGAGTGCTTCCAAGGACAGTGGAGATCAATCTTAACGAGTTTAAACATGTCGGTTATGTAGAGGAAGGAAACAACTATTTGCCAATATTGGGTAATGGAAGCGTATTGGCATCAATGAATCAGTCAACCCCTCAAGGGGATGCTCCGATCGTTATCGGCTTTTCCGATGCGGAATACCTGAACAGGCTGACAAATGAGCTTGCCAAACTACCGGAAAATATAAGTAAATTAATTTCCGAGATTCACTGGGTGCCCAGTGATAATCATAAAGACAAATTATTATTGTATATGAATGATGGTTTTCTGGTGAATGGATCGATAAGAAATTTTGCCGAAAGAATGGAAGTCTATCCTTCAATTGCAGGACAGCTTGATGGAGGGGAAAAGGGTATTATTCATATTGGTGTCGGTGCTTATTTTGAATCGTTCGATGAGCTGCCGGATGAGAATGATGAAGAAGGTGAAGCTGAAGATGGAGATACAGAAGAATAATTTCTCCGGAAAAGTCACATAAACTGCAGGTGTTACGAACTACTATGTGAATTATAATATGCACCGGTAAGAAAGACGGATGCCGAAACTGAAACCTATGATTCTATGGAATAGTGAACAAGCCAGGGATTCTATTGAAGTTCAAAGGAAATTCTTTATTTTTTAGGCTTATGAACATATATATATTTTCTTTTTACTGGATTATACTATAAAATAATTAATTATCGGGTATGAAAATTGTGAAGGATAAAGATAGATACTAACGGAATCGAAAGAGGGGGTGCCTTATCTTTGAACAATAGTGAGATATTGGTAAGTCTTGATATAGGAACAACAAAAGTAAAAGTAATTATTGGAGAAGTGTTAAATGATTCATTGAATATTATCGGCGTTGGAACAGCAAAATCCAACGGTTTAAAAAAAGGGGCAGTAGTGGATATTGATCAGACAGTGTATTCCATTAAAAATGCGGTGGAACAGGCTGAAAGAATGGTAGGTATGCAAATTGACCGTGTAGTAGTCGGGATCAATGGAAACCACATACAATTACAGCCTTGCCATGGTGTTGTGGCTGTTCAGAGTGAAAATCGTGAAATTACAGATGAAGATATAACAAGAGTAATTGATGGCGCACAAGTAGTGTCGATCCCTCCTGAACGCGAGATTATAGATGTTGTTCCACAACAGTTTATTGTAGATGGTTTGGATGAAATAACAGATCCGCGCGGAATGATTGGTGTAAGGCTGGAAATGGCAGGCACCATTATCACCTGTTCAAAAACTTTCTTACATAATATTTTGAAATGTGTGGAACGCGCCGGGCTGGAAATTGCGGATATTTGTCTTCAGCCTCTTGCAGCAGGCACTGTCGCACTATCAAAAGATGAAAAAGAGATGGGCGTGGCATTAATTGATATTGGTGGTGGTTGTACTACCATATCTGTTTTTGAAAATGACCATCTTGTTTCCACGGGTGTAATTAACCTTGGAGGAGATAATATTACGAAAGATCTATCGATCGGTTTAAGGACATCCACGGAGGAAGCGGAGGATATTAAGCTGAATCATGGTCACGCCTTTTATGATGATGCCCAGGAGGATGAAGTTTTTGAAGTTGGAGCGATAGGAAATAATGCAAAACAAACTTATAATCAGTTGCAGGTGGCAGATATCATTGAAGCCAGGCTGGAAGAAATTTATGCTTATGCAGAAAATGAAATAAAAAAACTCGGCTTTGGTGAGTTGCCTGGTGGGTATGTATTAACCGGTGGGACAATGACCATGCCAGGTGCCCTTGAATTGGCACGGGACTTGTTCCGTTCCAATGTCCGTATTGCCATCCCTGATTACATCGGTGTAAGAGAACCACATTTCACTGCTGGTGTGGGAATATTGCAATTTGCCTATCGTAATGCGAAAATACAAGGAAAAGAAATATTCCCTGCTGTACAGATACAACAGGAGGAGCAAAAAATAAAACGAAATACAAAACAGCCAAAATCAAATGCACCGAAAGAAAAAAAGAAAAAAGAGTCCAAAATAGCTAATATGTTTAAGTATTTCTTTGATTAACAAATCCGTTAAACCTCTGAACGAATAGAGCTATTGGACCACTTGCAATTTGCATATTAGGAGGAACGAAATATGTTGGAATTTGATACAAATATGGAAGAATTAGCAACAATTAAAGTAATCGGTGTTGGCGGCGGTGGTAATAACGCTGTAAACCGCATGATAGAACACGGAGTTGAAGGTGTCGAATTCATTGCTGTGAACACGGACGCTCAGGCACTTAATCTTTCTAAGGCAGAAGTGAAGGTTCAAATTGGCAGTAAACTAACCCGGGGTTTGGGTGCCGGAGCGAATCCGGAGGTCGGAAAAAAAGCTGCCGAAGAAAGCAAGGAGCAATTGGAAGAGGTATTGCAGGGTGCAGATATGATCTTTGTGACAGCTGGTATGGGCGGCGGCACCGGCACAGGCGCAGCACCTGTTATTGCACAGGTGGCCAAGGACTTAAATGCACTGACAGTCGGCGTTGTTACACGGCCATTTTCTTTTGAGGGGAGGAGACGTTCGACCCATGCCATCACGGGAATTGATACATTAAAAAGTAATGTCGATACGCTGATCGTCATCCCCAATGATCGGTTGCTGGAAATCGTTGACAAGAACACTCCAATGCTGGAAGCATTTCGGGAAGCGGATAATGTACTCAGACAAGGTGTCCAGGGCATTTCGGATCTGATTGCAAAACCCGGCTTAATTAATGTTGATTTTGCCGATGTAAAAACGATTATGTATGACAAAGGATCAGCATTAATGGGGATTGGTGTCGCGACCGGCGAAACCCGAGCTACGGAAGCTGCGAAAAAGGCTATCTCATCACCTTTATTGGAAACATCGATTGATGGGGCACACGGTATTTTAATGAATATTACCGGCGGTATAAACTTAAGTTTATATGAAGTACAGGAAGCGGCAGATCTAGTAACATCTGCTGCAGACGAAGAAGTAAATGTAATTTTCGGTTCTGTTATTAATGAAAATTTAAAAGATGAAATTGTTGTGACTGTCATTGCAACAGGTTTTGACGAAGCAACGAAAAAGCCAAACAGAACGCCAAAAACGGAGCGTCCGGTAGTTGGCCATAATCAGCATGCTGCAACAAGAGCAAATGATGAGCCGCCACGGGAACAAAGGGAATCTGTGCAACAGCAGCGTCCGAGACAGGAAGATGAATTGGATATTCCCACCTTCCTCAGAAAT
The DNA here is from genome assembly GCF_055379185.1 of Virgibacillus kimchii. Taxonomy (NCBI): domain Bacteria; kingdom Bacillati; phylum Bacillota; class Bacilli; order Caryophanales; family Bacillaceae; genus Virgibacillus; species Virgibacillus kimchii. Next base: position 518,710 of record NZ_AP043951.1, read on the forward strand.
CGTAATCGAAACAGATAATTATATGGGAAGGAAGCAAGCGCTATAATGTGCACTTGCTTCTTTTTTTGCATTTATTTTGGTTCATAAAATAATGCTTGAAAAATTTAAATTCCAATACTACATTAAAACGGTTGTACATCTTCTCTGAATTAATCTACATCTATTTATTTCTTCAATATCCATCCCTGCAGATTCAATCTAACCTGTCAGCACGCCATTCATCTGCTTTTTCATTTCATACAATACTTTTTTGTCCGTAACCCTCATTTGTATAGTGACAAACTATTCGATAACTAGCTAAAATTAGTCGGATTATGCATACAGGATGTGACAGACTTTGCTTCCAGTATCCCTTATACTTTTTTTAAATGTATGGGGAGGTTTTTTTATTTAGCAGGAATTAGTATATTTCTGCTTATCATACAGCAGGTTTATAGGATTTACCCATAACCATAGCTTACAAACAATCTATCACTTTTAAAGAATAGTAAAATGGATCATCAATTGTGGCAGAAAGGAAGAATATATTTGACTATATACCTTGATGCTGTATGGATGTTGAATTTATTGCTGGATATGATGCTATTATTTTTGACCCAGGCGTTGGGAAGAGAAAGTACAAGAAAAAGACGAATAATTTTCGGGGGAGTAGTTGCATCCCTCATTGTCCCTGTTTCTTTCTATTTTCCTGATTCATTCATTACCAGTGCAGTGGGAAAGATTTTATATTCCATACTTATTATTACTTGTACTTTTGGTTATGGATCATTATCCCGAATATTAAAACTATGGTTACTGTTTTACTTTGTATCGTTTTCGATAGGAGGTGGTTTAATTGCCCTACACTTTCTATTCCAGCAGCCGGTAAGTATAACTGCAAATGGTATTTTAACTGTGAATCATGGGTTCGGAGATCCAATCAGCTGGTTATTTGTCTTCATAGGGTTTCCATTTGCCTGGTTGTTTACAAAGCGGCGTATGGACAGGCATGTGGCGGAGAAAATCCGCTACGATCAATTATGCCCCGTTACGCTAAAAATAAAACAGAAGAGCTATTCTACTTCCGGTTATATTGATAGCGGTAATCAGCTTTTTGACCCCATCACGAAGAAACCCGTTATTTTATGTGACGAAACTTTTTTAAAACAATGGTTCTCTGAAGAAGACTGGGAAATCATGAAACATTTACAGGAACATCTGGACTTTGCCAAAATACCTGAAAGCTGGAAAAACTATATTCAAATCATTCCGTACCAGGGAGTTCAGGGGAAGAGTATGTTTTTACTTGCGATCAGACCTGATGAGATCAAGATAATATATGAAGAAAAAACGATTGTTACCAGTAACTTTCTAGTTGGAATTCAATTTGCGGAGCTGGTAAAAGACAGAAGCTATCATTGTTTGCTTCACCCGCAAATGATTCAATTACCTGCAATTCATTCTGCATAAAGGGGAGATTCTGAGTGAAAATATTAAAATTACGTTTGCGTTTATGGTGGTATAAAATACAGATTAAGCTGGGGATCAAATCCGATGAAATTTATTACATAGGAGGAAGTGAAGCACTTCCTCCTCCATTGTCCAAGGAGGAAGAAAAAGAGCTGCTGACCCTTTTGCCAAAGGGAGATCAATCAGCAAGAGCTGTATTGATAGAACGAAACTTGAGGCTTGTCGTGTATATTGCACGCAAATTTGAAAATACCGGCATCAATATTGAAGATTTGATCAGTATTGGAACGATCGGTTTAATTAAAGCTGTAAACACGTTTAACCCGGAGAAACAAATTAAGCTGGCAACCTATGCGTCCAGGTGTATTGAAAATGAAATACTCATGTATTTACGCAGAAATAATAAATTAAAATCTGAAATCTCTTTTGATGAACCATTGAATATAGACTGGGACGGAAATGAATTATTGCTCTCCGATGTACTTGGTACAGAGGAGGATATTATTACGAAAGACTTGGAAATCAGTGTGGATAAAAGTCTGTTGAAAGACGCTCTATCCCAGTTAAATGACCGTGAAAAACAAATTATGGAACTCAGGTTTGGTTTAATTGGAAAAGAAGAAAAAACGCAGAAAGATGTGGCTGACATGTTAGGTATTTCACAATCGTATATTTCCCGCCTGGAGAAAAAAATAATCCGGCGGTTAAAAAAAGAATTTAATAAAATGGTGTAACCTTGTCATCAAAAGGTTTTCCATGATTTTTTAGCATTTGACTGTCTTATCTGTCTGCATAAAAACCCTTCCACGGGGAGATACTGTCCATGAACAGCATCACCACCAACTGGGAGGGTTAAACAGATAATGACTAGACATAAAGTAGAAATATGTGGTGTTGATACATCAAAACTGCCTGTACTTACCAATGAAGAAATGCGAGAGTTATTTATACGAATGCAACAGCAAGATGATCTTTCGGCAAGGGAAGAACTGGTAAATGGCAATCTGAGATTGGTGCTAAGCGTTATTCAACGTTTTAATAACCGGGGTGAATATGTTGATGACTTATTCCAGGTAGGTTGTATCGGCTTAATGAAATCAATTGATAACTTTGACTTATCGCATAATGTAAGGTTTTCAACGTATGCTGTTCCAATGATCATCGGGGAGATCAGAAGATATTTACGGGATAATAATCCTATCAGGGTTTCCAGATCATTAAGAGATATTGCTTATAAAGCGTTACAGGTTAGAGAAAGATTGATTAATAAAACGTCAAAAGAACCAACCGCCATGGAAATTGCCGAGGAAATGGATCTTCCCCACTCGGATATTGTCTTTGCGATGGAGGCAATTCAGGATCCCGTTTCCTTATTTGAACCTATTTACAATGATGGCGGGGACCCGATATTTGTTATGGATCAAATAAGCGATGATAAAGATAAAGATTCAACATGGCTGGACAAACTATCCCTTAAAGAAGGGATGTATCAGCTGAACGATAGAGAGAAAATGATCTTAAATAAGCGCTTTTTTCAGGGAAAAACACAAATGGAAGTAGCAGATGAGATTGGTATTTCCCAGGCACAGGTATCCAGACTGGAAAAAGCCGCGATCAGCCAAATGAATAAACAGATGTTTGAATAATTTATGTGTTTATATCTAAACGTAACTACTGGCAACACTAGGGGACACTATGTGTCAGGGTTTTACCGATCAGTTACACATTAATATGAATTTGCTAAACATAAGTCTGGGGGTATATTATAAGCTTTTACTTTAAAAAAGTTAATAACGAATAAGATTGGGAACAGGCTGTTGAATGTCTGTTCCTTTTTGATGTTATCGCGGACAAATTTAATTAGGAAAAGGAAAAAATGTCTTTGATAAAAAGTATCGTGGACAAAATCGGTTAGAAAATGGCTGAAATGTCTATGAGGAAGGGTATCGTGGACAAAATCAGCTAAGAAAAGCGTAAAATGTCCTTGAGAAGCGTTATCGTGGACAAAATCAGCTAAGAAAAGCGTAAAATGTCCTTGAGAAGCGTTATCGTGGACAAAATCAGCTAAGAAAAGCGTAAAATGTCTTTGAGAAGCGGTATCGCGGACAAAAGACGGCAAAAAGTGTTTAAAAGGTCATCGGGGATCCTTCATACACTAATTAAGGTTCATGAAGAGTAAAAATTCGAAAGACTACTATCATAAGTGAGAGACGCTTTTTTTCGGGATGGAGAGGATGGTTGGATTATTTCTAAAGAAATGAATTTTTTACTCATTAACTACAAAAATATTCAGGGACTTCTAAGGATGAAGGGAGTCGGAAAGACTTTGCAAGCACGACAGCGAGGTTCACCGACTGTCCGGGACAGAGAATACAATAAAAAAAGGATGAAAAGAGTTTGATAAATGATTTTTATTGGATCGAGCATTTAGCGCGCATTTTTCGCATGACGAAATTGTGCTGTTAAAAGGCACAGGTGTTTCCTAAGCGGATTACTTCTACATAAAGTGCTGCGTTTCATTTGCACTATACTCTTTTATCCTAGTCTCATATGACGGGAAACCAAGTATCATCATGTTTTCTAAAATCACTTTTACCTGCATATAGATATAGTATACTGGGGGTGAAGAGGATGATCAGATTATCGGAGCTTCAATTAAAAGAAGTAATCATTATTGACGATGGAAGCCGGCTGGGTCATATTCACGACCTGGAGATAGATACGGATATTGGTAGAATTGTTGGAATAGTCATTATGATGAAGGAGAAAAAAGGTATCTTTGATAAACCGGAAGAACTGGTAATTCACTGGAGTCAAATTATCCGCATAGGGTCTGACGTGATCCTTGTCAGGAATGTGGACCAGCCTAAGTTATACAGTCCTTCCTAATAAGGGAAATCATTGTTAAAATGGACAAGTAGTTCAGGTAAATAGAGGAGGCAGCCTATGGAACCATTTATACTGGAAAAAGAAAGGATACTGTTCATCAAAAAATGGCAGCACAAGATCCCAGGATTAATTGCCGGTTTTACTACAAGAAACGGGGGAGGAAGTAAAGCACCGTTTGATACTTTAAATATCGGTCTGCATGTAAATGATGAAAAGCAATCTGTATTGGCCAACAGAAAGTTGGTTGTCGATGATTTATCTTTCTCTATCAATGATTGGGTCAGTGGAGAGCAAGTCCATAAGACAAATGTAAAACAATTGGATCATGAGAATAAAGGCAGCGGTGCCACTTCAAATGCAGATTCCATTCCGGATACGGATGGATTAATTACCAATAAAAAAGGTATTTTGTGCACTGCTTATTTTGCAGATTGTGTTCCGCTGTATTTCCTAGATCCAAAAACGGAATATATCGGCATTGCACATGCCGGGTGGAAAGGCACCGTGAATGGCATGGCATCTGAGATGGTTGCCGCATTGAAAGAGAGAGGCGTGCCTGCAGAAAATCTGCATGTTGTGATTGGGCCATGTATTTCCTCATCCTATTATGAGGTAGATAATCATGTTGTTCGTCATATATCGTCAAAATACAGGGAGAGCAGTGTAACACCTCGGGGAAATAACCGGTATTTGCTCAATTTAAAACAATTAAACGTAGATATCCTTTTACAAGCAGGGGTATTACGTAATAATATAGATATAACCAACTACTGTACGTATAAAGACAGAGAGTTATTTTTTTCACATCGAAGAGATGAGGGGAAAACAGGAAGGATGGCAGGATTTATTGGCTTTTCCCTTTAACTATATTTAAAGGAGAAATGGTAATAATGGATGTAGCAGGAAACTTGGAAAACATAAAAGAACAAGTGAGACAGGCTTGTGCAAAAAGTAATCGAAATATAGAAGAAATAACCATTATTGGTGTGACGAAATATGTTACAATAGAACGAGCAGAAGAAGCATTGCAGGCAGGAGTCACGAATTTTGGAGAAAATCGGCTTGACGGTTTTCTGAAAAAACATGATCATTTTAAGAACAGGGCAAAATGGCACTTTATTGGAACATTGCAATCGAGAAAGGTAAAGGATGTCATAGATAAAGTCGATATGATTCATTCCCTGGACAGGATGTCATTGGCCAAAGAAATAAATAAACGTGCAAAGGAAACGATCGACTGTTTTGTTCAGGTCAATGTGAGCGGGGAAGAAACAAAGCATGGACTGGAGCCTGGAGAAGTGTTGCATTTTGTGGAAGCACTGCAAAAATATGATAAAATACGCGTCGTCGGACTGATGACGATGGCACCTCATATTGAGGACAAGACCCGCTTAAGAGAGGTATTCAGATCACTTGCTCATTTACGGGAAGAAGTAAGTAATCAAAACTATGCCCATGCACCTTGTGAATATTTATCCATGGGTATGAGCAATGACTACCCTTTAGCCGTGGAAGAAGGTGCAACCCATATACGTATTGGTTCCAGCCTTGTGGGAGAATAAAATTAAAGGCAAGAGGTGAAAATATGAGTTTTAAGGATAAGGTTAAAAACTACTTCACATTGGAAGATGAATATGAGTATGTTGAAGAACCTGTTGAACCGAATAAATCCATGGATAAGCAGAATAAAAAGAATGTCGTTAATCTATCAAGTATTCAACATTCTCCTGCAAAGGTTGTGCTCTGTGAACCGAGAAACTATAATGAGGCTCAGGAGATTGCCGATAACGTTGTAAACAAAAGGGCAGTAGTGATCAATCTGCAGCGGGTGGAGCATGAGCAGGCAAAAAGGATTGTGGATTTCCTCAGCGGAACTGTTTATGCAATTAATGGGGATATCCAAAAGCTTGGTGCAGATACGTTTTTATGCACACCTGAAAATATTGATGTGACCGGATCCATCACAGAATCCTTCGCGGAAAACGAATACGAAAAAGGATGGTAAAATAAAATATGGCTTTATTGTTTGGATTAATTTCGAATGCATTAATGATTTACAGTTATGCATTAATCGTATATATATTTATGTCCTGGTTCCCGGGTGCACGCGAGTCTGCATTTGGAACCTTTCTTACTAAAATTTGTGAGCCTTACCTTGAACCATTTCGGAAAATCATTCCCCCGCTCGGGATGATTGATTTATCGCCAATTGTTGGAATTCTGGTTCTTCATTTGGCAAGGTTCGGCGTATATGAGCTATATCAGATGATTGCGTTATAAAGGAAGTTAGAAATGGATATTTACCAGCATTTCCGTAAAGATGAAAGACCATTTATTGACCAGGTACTCTCATGGAAGGAGCAGGTGGAAAGATCGTTCATCAGTAAGCAGACGGATTTTCTTGATCCGAGAGAGCAGCAAATTGCCGAAATGATTATTGGCAGTAATGAAGCGGATGTGAAGTTAAATATATTTGGTGGTTTCGATCATGCGGAAAGACGACGGGCCATCATATCTCCTTATTATGAAGAAGTAATGGAGAAAGACTTCCAGATCATCCTGCTTGAAGCAACCTATCCGGAGAAGTTTCTTACGTTAACACACAGGGATATTTTAGGAGCATGCCTGTCCCTGGGATTGAAAAGAAATGTAATAGGAGACATTATTGTCGGAGAAGGAAAAATTCAAATTATCGTTGCCGCTGAAATAGCTGCATATATCTCGGCAAACCTGACTTCTATTAATAAAGCGACGATTCATTTGCAGGAAAAACCACTCTCCTCCATCAAGGACAAACAGATGGACTGGATAGAAAATGATCATACAATTGCCTCCTTGCGGCTTGACGTTGTTTTAAAGGAAACTTATCATCTTTCGCGAAAATCGGCGTTTGAGCTCATTAAAAGACAATTTGTGAAAGTAAATTATAAAGTTGTTGAAGAAGCAAAGTTCGTACTGCGTGAGGGTGATATGCTGTCAGTCCGTGGAAAGGGAAGAAGTAAACTGGTATCAGTGAATGGCAAAACAAAAAAAGATAAGTTGAAAATCACTATGGCTATGCTAAAATAGAATAAACCAACAGAAATCAGAGGATCCTGTCGGAAATCAATTTTTGTTTTACCAGCAGATAGAACGGAGGTGGCCACATGCCATTAACACCATTGGACATTCATAATAAGGAGTTTACAAGAAAGTTTAAAGGTTATGATGAAGATGAAGTAAATGAATTTCTGGATCAGGTCATTAAAGATTACGAAATGACAATCAGAGAAAAGAAGGATTTGGAAGAGAAGGTCAAGCAGCTCAATGAAAAACTGGGACACTTTACAAATATTGAAGAGACATTGAACAAGTCCATTTTAATTGCTCAGGAAACAGCTGAGGAACTGACAGGCAATGCCACAAAGGAATCCAAATTAATCATAAAAGAAGCGGAGAAAAATGCCGACCGGATTATTAACGAAGCTTTAACAAAATCACGACGGATTTCCATGGATGTGGAAGAGTTAAAGAAACAGGCAAAAGTATTCCGGACGAGATTGAAAATGCTCGTTGAAGCTCAAATGGATATGATTAACACAGAGGATTGGGAAGACCTTTTTGATACAGATATTGGAGAAGAACTTGAATTGGCGGAAAATGAGTCATAGGCCTTGACGTTACCCGGAATTATACATATAATTCATAATCATAATCAAATTTTTTCAGATTGAAATGCGATGAAGGAAACAGTATAGAGGATATATCTGTTCCAGCGAGTCAGGGACTGGTGGGAGCCTGATGCAGAATTGCCTGTAGAACATCATTCCGGAGCAGCCATTATGAATGAAGTAATAATGGACGTCGGTTCACGTTACGAATATCGAGTGAATTTAAAGTCCAGACAGATTTTAAATTTATAAGGGTGGTACCGCGAGTCTTCTCGTCCCTTTAGGGATAGAGGACTTTTTTTATTTTAAACAGCTGTTCTTTATAATTACTACATTAAAATCAAGGCATGTAATCCTGTAATGAAACAACGGATAGAAGATGGTCGCGCTTCAAACATATTGAAAAAATGTTCCACTAGGTTCTGCGGGGAAAATAATCTTTCGGGGACGTTTGGAGCAGCTGGAAAATATACTGAAACAGCCTTAGAAATGAACCAATATAATAGCGTAGCGTAAAAATAAGGAGGAAATAACATGGATTATAAGGAAACATTATTAATGCCGAAGACAAAATTTCCCATGCGGGGAAATTTGCCTAATAAGGAACCACTGAGACAGCAAAAGTGGGAAGAAGATAAAATATATGAAAAAGGGCTTCAAAGAACGAAAGGAAGACCGTTATTTATTCTCCATGACGGCCCTCCGTTTGCAAATGGCGATCTTCATATCGGTCATGCGCTTAATAAGATACTGAAAGATTTTATAACACGTTATAAATCCATGTCAGGCTATCACGCACCGTATATTCCAGGTTGGGATACGCATGGGCTGCCGGTGGAAACGGCACTTACCAAATCGAAAAAAATTAACAGAAAGGAATTGGATATAGCTGAGTTTAGAAGAATGTGTGCGGAATACGCACTGGGGCAGCTGGATAATCAGCGTACGCAATTTAAAAAGATGGGTGTCCGCGGAGACTGGGATAACCCGTATATTACACTTACGAAAGATTATGAAGCTGCGCAGATAAAAGTATTCGGCGAGATGGCCAAGAAAGGATATATTTATAAAGGACTGAAACCTGTATATTGGTCGCCAACCTCTGAATCTGCACTTGCTGAAGCGGAAATTGAATATAAGGATAAGCGTTCTCCGTCCATATACGTTACTTTTGAAGTGAAAGACGGAAAAGAGCTGCTGGCCGGGGATGAGAAAATAATTATCTGGACAACTACACCCTGGACGCTGCCTGCCAATATGGGAATTACATTGCATCCGGATATTCAATATGCCGTTGTCGAAGAAGCCGGAGAAAAATATGTTATCGCGGAAGCTTTGTTGGAAAGCATTTCAGAAGAATTGGAGTGGGAGGATCCGAAAGTTGTGCAAACATTTAAAGGGGAAAAAGCCGATAAAATTGTGGCACAGCACCCTTTCTATGATCGCGATTCTCTGATTATGCTTGGGGATCACGTAACAACAGAAGCAGGAACTGGATGTGTCCATACTGCTCCGGGACACGGGGAAGATGATTTTTATGTTTCCGCGAGCTATGGATTGGATGTATTGAGTCCTGTTGATAATAAAGGTGTATTTACTTCAGAAGCTCCTGGGTTTGAAGGGCTGTTCTATGATAAAGCAAATAAAGTAATTACGGAGAAACTGGAAGAAGCGGGGGCACTGTTAAAGCTTTCCTTCATTACTCACTCCTATCCGCATGATTGGAGAACTAAAAAACCGACTATTTTCCGGGCAACTTCTCAATGGTTTGCGTCCATTAAGGATTTCCGCGACAATATATTGGATGAAATTAAGGAAATTAACTGGTATCCAAGCTGGGGAGAAACAAGACTTCATAATATGGTCAGGGACAGAGAGGACTGGTGTATTTCCAGGCAACGGACATGGGGTGTTCCAATACCTGTCTTTTATGCAGAGGATAACACACCGATTATTACAGATGAAACCATTTCCCATGTGTCAGACCTATTCAGGGAACATGGATCAAATGTGTGGTTTGAACGGGAAGCAAAAGATTTATTGCCGGAAGGATTTACATCCGAACATAGTCCAAACGGAAAATTTACGAAAGAAACCGATATTATGGATGTATGGTTTGATTCCGGCTCATCCCATGAGGCGGTTCTCATGGAACGCGAAGATCACCGTCGACCAGCAGATATTTATCTGGAAGGAAGTGACCAGTACCGTGGATGGTTTAATTCTTCCCTATCGACAGCGGTAGCTGTTACAGGAAAAGCACCATACAAAACCATTATAAGCCATGGATTTGTACTTGATGGAGAAGGAAGAAAAATGAGTAAATCACTGGGGAATGTGATGGTGCCTGCCAAGGTGCAAAAACAGCTTGGTGCCGATATATTGCGCCTGTGGGTATCTTCTGTGGATTATCAGGCAGATGTTCGTATTTCTCCGGATATCCTGAAGCAAATTTCCGAAGCATACAGAAAGATTCGCAATACGTTTCGCTTTATGCTGGCCAACCTGGCTGATTTTGATCCGAAGCGGGACAGTGTTCCTGAAGCCGAGATGGAGGAAGTCGACAAGTATATGCTTCACCGGTTGCAGAAGCTGCTGAAAGATGTTCGGGAAAACTATGAGGAATATGAATATTCCCCGATCTACCACCAGATTCATAATTTCTGCGCGGTTGATTTGAGTTCATTCTATCTCGATTTTGCAAAAGATGTTCTATACATTGAAGCTGCTGATGACAAACGCCGTCGCAGTATTCAAACAGGCTATTATGAAATTCTGACAACACTTGTAAAACTGTTGACACCAATTATTCCTCATACAATGGACGAAGTATGGGAATATATTCCGGGTGTGGGGGAAGAAAGTGTTCAATTAACAGATATCCCCGAACCGAGAGAAATTGCCGGGTTGGATCATATCGCAGAAAAATGGAATCATTTTATGAACATTAGAGATGACGTGTTGAAAGCATTGGAAGAAGCGAGAAATGAGAAAGTAATCGGGAAATCGTTGGAAGCAAGCGTAACAATTGCACCAAAAAATAAAGAAACGAAAGATGTCCTTCTTTCCATCGCGCATCTGCATCAATACTTAATTGTCTCTGAAGCAAATGTGACAGAAGACAATTCATCCATGAAAGAGTATCAGTATGTAGATGTACTGGTGGAGAAACATCCGGGCGAGAAATGTGAACGCTGTTGGGTTTCAACAGATACACGGGGAGAAGACGCGGATCATCCGGAGCTTTGTTCCAGGTGTGCAAGTATTGTAAAAGAACATTATCCTGCATAAAATGTATAAGGCTGCCTCCAATGAAGATGAGGCTGGGACATAACTAACTTTATTGGAGAAAAACCCAACAAAACCACACACCCAGCTCCGGGAATATACGGAGACTCCTTGAAAATGCTATGCATTTTCTCACGAAGATGTAATGCTGCTTGTCCAGCAGGATAAAAGGCATCGATGAGACCCCACAGGGCAACATTAATGAAGGTCGACTACAAACGCCCTTTGCGGGCAACGTCGGCATACCCCTTGTCGGGGCAAGGAGGCTCATCAGCCGCCTGCGGCCAAGAAGACACTGAGAAAACGACCAACGGGAGTTTGATTAGATTCGCACTTGTGCCCGTGGTGAAAGCGAAGTATATTCCCGGAGCGGCCGGTGATAATCTATCACTATGATTTGCTCGGATTCTCTTCTAGGTTTTAAAGTTATGTCCCAACCTCATCATGAGGCAGCCTTTTATTTTATAAATTGCTTATGCTTTAAATAACATATAAAATAAAAAGGTAAGCTATTTGAGTTCGGAGGAAATTGCATGCACTGGTATTATGTAATTGCGCTCGTCATTATAATATTGGATCAAGTAACAAAGTGGATTATTGTCAATACAATGGAATTGGGAGAACGAATCCCTGTCATTGAAAATTTTTTTTACATAACATCTCATCGGAATGCCGGTGCAGCCTGGGGAATTTTGCAGGGGCAAATGGTTTTTTTCTATATCATAACTGTCATTGTCGTCATTGGCATTATCTTTTACATGCAGAAGTATGCAAAGGAAAACAGGCTGCTTGCAGTATCATTAAGCCTTCTGCTGGGTGGAGCAATTGGAAACTTTATTGATAGGCTGTTGCATCAGGAAGTGGTGGATTTTCTTGATTTTCATATTTTTGGCTATAATTTTCCAATCTTTAATGTAGCTGACTCATCTCTCACTATAGGGGTAATGCTTGTTATTATCGTTACCATTATAGATGAAAGAAAGAAAGGAAAGTCGAAAACATGACGAAACTTCATCACAGAGTTACAAAAGAACACGCCAAAACACGTATTGATAAATTATTGGCTGATTTAAATAAAGAAAATTCGCGTTCCCAGGTGCAGGACTGGATTGCAAAAGGACTTGTTACCGTTAATAATGAAACGGTAAAAGCCAATTACAAGTGCCAGCCGGATGACGATATTAAATGGGAAGTTCCGGAAATAGAACCGGTAATGTTGGAAGCGGAAAATATAGTATTATCCATAGTACATGAGGATAATGATTTACTTGTAGTTAATAAGGAAAAGGGAATGGTTGTACACCCGGCAGCAGGACATGCCAGCGGTACGCTCGTGAATGCGTTACTGTATCACTGCGGCAATTTATCCACTTTGAACGGAGAAGAACGGCCCGGAATTGTTCACCGGATTGATAAGGATACAAGCGGCTTACTCGTCACAGCAAAAAATGACGTCACACATCAGGCCCTGGCTGACCAGCTTGCTGAAAGGAAATTTGTGCGCGAATATGAAGCGGTAGTGCATGGCAGAATACCACATGAAACAGGTGTCATTGATGCACCGATTGGCAGGGACCCAAAAGATCGCCAGAGGATGGCTGTTACCGATAACGGAAAGCCTGCCATTACTCATTTTCGAGTATTAAAAACCTACCCTGATTATACCCATGTAATATGCCGGCTGGAAACCGGAAGAACTCACCAAATCCGTGTACACATGAAATACATAGGGTATCCATTGGTCGGTGATCAAAAATATGGTCCACGGAAAACAATGGATGCGGACGGGCAGGTATTACATGCAAAGACACTGGGTTTTACCCACCCGACATCAAAGAAATGGATGGAATTTTCAGTGGGGCCCCCGCAATCATTTCAGGACATTTTAGCATATATCGATAAAATGTATTGACTTTGACAGGGATATTTGAAATAATAAAGCCAATAGAATATTGCCCTTTTAATAAAGTCCAGCGAGGCTAAAAAGGAACCGGGATGAAACATAATGCTTGAAGTGTACCCTAAACCCCTTTTTTCCTCATGGGAAAAAGGGGTTTTTTATTAGGAGTGAAACGATGAAGAAAAAAACAGAATTACTTGACGAACCGGCAATGAACCGGGCATTAACCCGAATTGCTCATGAGATTTTGGAAAAAAATAAAGGAGCGGATCAGCTTGTTTTGGTAGGTATCAAGACAAGAGGCGTACCACTGACAAAGCGGCTACAGGAAAAAATTAAACAAATTGAAGGAAAATCCGTACCTATTGGAGAATTGGACATCACGCTTTACCGGGATGACCTGGAAAAGGTTGACAATAGTGAAGACCCCCAGCTTAAAGCTGTGGATATACAGGAAGATATGACAGGCAGGATTGTAGTGTTGCTTGATGATGTTTTATACACCGGAAGAACGGTCAGAGCAGGAATGGATGCCATTATGGACATGGGAAGACCGGCACAGATTCAGCTTGGCGTACTCGTTGACAGGGGCCATCGTGAATTGCCGATCCGTGCCGATTATGTCGGGAAAAACATTCCGACATCGGAAAAGGAAATAGTTGTAGTGGAATTGAAGGAAACGGATGGAAGAGATTCCGTGGCCATTTATGAAAAATAAATAGAACCTTTAAAAAAGATCCGGAGAGGTCTGAAAGGTTGCATGAAAAGCATATCTCCCACGATATGTGTACCTCTTTGCGGCCTTTTGCAAAGAGGTTTTTTATTCGCACGCTAAGAAAACACAAAAATTTTTGCTGAGAAGCCAATTAGAGGGAGTTTAAAACTTTCAAGTCTCAAGTATAAGAAAAACTGGCGCATTCATTAAAGGGGGAGCGAATGCGAGATTTCTAAAAACAAGGAGGAAACCGGTATGAAACATTTTATCTCTGTTGACCAGTTAGCCATCGAGGAATTATATGACTTGTTCGATACTGCAGAGAGGTACCGTTTCGGAAATATTGCCAAACCGCACAGCCAGCTTTTCGCAGCGAATTTATTTTTTGAACCGAGTACACGCACCAAAATGAGTTTTACTATTGCTCAAAAGAAGTTGGGAATGGAAGTTCTGGATCATCATAACGAAAGTTCCAGTACGAGAAAGGGAGAATCATTGTATGATACGGCAAAAACATATGAAGCCATAGGGGCAGACTTGCTTGTCATCAGAGATACATCTGATGACTGGATCGTTGACATTGAAGGAGAAATTTCCATCCCGATTATTAACGCGGGAGCCGGTCAAAAAGAGCACCCGACCCAATGTATCCTTGATCTATTAACCATTTATCAGGAATTTGGAGACTTCAGCGGGTTGAAAATTGTAATTGCAGGAGATATTAAACACAGCAGAGTAGCCCACTCAAACGCCGCCGCACTGAAACGGCTGGGTGCTCAAGTGTATTTAAGTGCAGCACCGGGGTATGAAGATGAGAGATTGAACTTTCCATATATTTCAATGGATGAGGCGGCGGAAATTGCTGATGCGCTGATGCTTCTCCGGATTCAGCATGAAAGGCACGGTGTTTCCCAAAATATAGCCAATTACCTGGAGCAATACGGATTAACGAAAGAACGGGAGAAAAAGATGATGAATCATGCCGTTATCCTGCACCCGGCACCGGTCAATCGCGGGGTGGAAATTGATACAGATCTGGTGGAATGTGGCCGGGCAAGAATTTTTAAACAAATGAACAATGGTGTTTACGTACGAATGGCTATCATTACAAAATTATTGGAAGAGCGGGGGATTCTAAATGAAGATTCTACTAACCAACGTCAAGCAGCTTTCATCAGCATATGAAAAGGAAGCAGTGCAAATTCTGATTGAAAATAAAAAGATTAAAAGAATAGCACCGCAAATAGAAGAAGGGGCGGAAAAAATTATCGATGGAAAGGGAAAACTGGTATTACCGGGGTTTATTGATGTTCATATTCATCTGAGGGAGCCTGGCGGGGAATATAAGGAGACGATTGAAACTGGTACGAAAGCAGCAGCCAGGGGCGGGTTTACCACTGTATGTGCCATGCCCAATACGAATCCGGTACCCGATCACGCAGAAAAAGTTCAGGACTTGTTTCATAGAATAGAAGAAAAAGCAGTCATCCGGGTTCTGCCGTATGCTTCCATCACTAAAAATCTGCAGGGAGAGGAAATAACTAATATAAAAGAAATTGCCAATGAAGGTGTCTTTGCTTTTACGGATGATGGTGTTGGCATTCAGACAGCGGACACCATGCTGGCTGCAATGAAGGAAGCAGCTGCGGCTGGTAAGCCGATTGTTGCCCATTGTGAAGACAACTCCATTCTTTATGGCGGGGTAATGCATGACGGGAAAGTAAGCAAAAAATTGAAACTCCCAGGCATTTCTTCGCTCAGCGAATCCGTTCAGATTGCCAGGGATGTGCTGCTGGCTGAAGCTGCGGGCTGCCATTATCATGTCTGCCATGTTAGTACAAAAGAATCTGTCCGTGTAATACGCGATGCCAAGAAAGCAGGTATACATGTTACCGCAGAGGTGACACCACACCATTTGATTCTCAATGAAAACCATATTACCGAGGACGATGCGAACTATAAAATGAACCCACCGCTTCGGGCCAAAGAAGATCAGGAGGCTTTACTTGCAGGACTCATAGACGGAACGATAGATTTTATCGCTACCGACCATGCTCCTCATTCTGATGAAGAAAAGTCCCATGGTTTTCTGAAGGCACCGTTTGGAATAACCGGTCTGGAAACGGCATTCTCTCTACTTTATACTCACTTGGTCAAAACTGATAAAATAAAACTACATCAGTTAGTAGAATGGATGACAGTAAAACCGGCAGATGTCTTTGGGTTGCCATATGGCAGGCTGGAAGAAAATAGAGTGGCTGATTTAACTATTGTTGATTTGGACCATACGACTGTCGTTGACAGGGAAGAATTTTATTCCAAAGGAAAAAATACACCTTTTCATCAGTGGAAAGTTTCCGGGATGCCGGTACTTACGATGGCAGAAGGGGAAATTGTATTTCAGGAGGACAGCAATGAATAAACGACAATTGGTTCTTGAAGACGGCACCGTTTTTATCGGTACAGGTTTCGGAAGTGAAAAGACAACAATAGGGGAAATTGTATTTAATACAGGAATGACAGGCTATCAGGAAGTGATATCTGATCCATCCTATTGCGGGCAGATTGTGACGATGACTTATCCGCTTATCGGCAATTATGGCATCAATCTCGATGACTTTGAAACAGTAACACCTTTCTTGCACGGTTTAATTGTGAAAGAAGCAAGTCGTATGCCCTCCAATTTTCGCAGTGAAGAAAGCCTTGATACCTATTTGAAAGAAAACGAGATTCCCGGTCTTGCCGGTATAGATACAAGGAAGCTGACCAGAATCATCCGTAAGCACGGTACAATGAAGGCAGTAATGACAAATATGGACGCATCTCCTGAGGAATTAGTGGAAGAATTGACACACACAACACTGCCGAAAAATCAGGTAAAAAAAACGTCGACACTAAAACCATATGTCGTTCCCGGCAGAGGAAAAAGAATTGTTGTTGTGGATTTTGGTATGAAGCATGGTATTTTACGGGAGTTAACAAAACGGGACTGCCATATTACTGTCGTTCCATACAACTACAGTGCAAATAACATATTACGGTTAAAGCCGGATGGAATCATGCTGACAAATGGCCCTGGAAATCCAAAAAATGTACCTGAAGCTGTGGAAATGATTAAACAGGTGCTCGGGAAGACCCCCGTATTTGGTATATGTCTTGGTCATCAGTTGCTTGCGCTGGCAAGTGGAGCCGACACGGAAAAAATGGTATTTGGTCACCGAGGCGCCAATCATCCGGTCAAGGATCTCAAAAAGGGAAAAACTTATATTACGTCACAGAACCACAGCTATGAAGTGAAAAGAGAAACACTTCAAGCTGCCGACCTTGAATTAACTCAGCAATCCCTGAATGATGGCACAATAGAAGGAATCGCACATAGAAAACACCCTGCGTTCTCCGTGCAATATCATCCGGAAAGCGCTCCAGGTCCTGAGGATACCGGTCATTTATTTGATGAATTTCTAAAAATGACTGAAAGGAATCAATGGGAAAAAGGAGAGAAAACACATGCCTAAAAATGTAAACTTACAAAAAATTCTCGTCATTGGTTCAGGACCGATCGTAATTGGACAGGCAGCGGAATTTGACTATTCCGGTACACAGGCTTGCCAGGCTTTAAAGGAAGAAGGTTATACAGTAATACTGGCGAACTCGAATCCGGCGACAATCATGACAGATACTACCGTAGCCGATAAAGTATATATGGAGCCGTTAACTGTTGAGTTTTTAACAAAGATTATTAGGAAAGAGCGGCCGGATGCACTTCTTCCAACGCTTGGTGGTCAAACCGGCTTAAATTTGGCAGTTTCCCTGGAGGAAACAGGGATACTTGCAGAATATGAAGTTAAATTGCTCGGAACGTCTTTGGAAGCTATTCAAAAGGCGGAAGATCGGGAAAAATTCAGAAGCTTAATGCAGGCAATAGATGAACCTGTACCGGACAGTCAGATTGTTAATACAGTGGAAGAAGCGGTTGATTTTGCAACGAAGATTGGTTTCCCGCTAATTGTGCGTCCTGCATATACACTTGGTGGAACAGGCGGCGGCATGTGTTATAATGAGGCGGAATTAAGGGAAATAACGCGCAATGGTCTTACTTTATCCCCGGTGAATCAATGTTTAATTGAGAAAAACATTGCCGGTTATAAAGAAATTGAATATGAGGTGATGAGAGACGGCAATGATCAGGCGATCGTAGTGTGCAATATGGAAAACGTGGATCCGGTCGGGATACACACCGGAGATTCCATTGTTGTGGCACCGTCTCAGACTTTAAGTGACCGGGAATATCAGCTGCTCAGAAATGCCTCGCTGAAAATTATCAGAGCACTGAAAATCGAGGGCGGATGCAATGTACAGCTTGCATTGGACCCGTACAGCTTTAACTATTACATTATCGAAGTAAACCCGCGTGTCAGCAGATCATCAGCACTTGCGTCTAAAGCGACCGGCTACCCAATTGCGAAAATGGCAGCAAAAATAGCCGTTGGACTGACACTGGATGAAATTATAAATCCGATAACCGGAACGACATATGCCTGCTTTGAACCAGCGCTTGATTATGTTGTAGCAAAAATACCGAGATTTCCATTTGATAAGTTTACCTCCGGTGACCGCTCTCTCGGAACGCAAATGAAAGCAACCGGAGAAGTCATGGCGATCGGAAGAAATATTGAGGAAGCCCTGCAAAAAGGAGTAAGATCCCTGGATGCCGGTTCAGAAGAGCTATGGCTGGAAAGTCTGACAGAAATGTCCGAAGCAACGTTGAAACAGCGTATTCAAATAGCTGATGATGAACGCCTGTTTGCTTTGGCGGAAATGTTCCGCAGAGGAATGACTGTGGATGAAGCCTTTGAAATTACAAGAATAGACCGTTTTTTCCTTATTAAATTGGAAAACCTGATTCACTTGGAGAAAAAACTTGCCGATCATCCATTCACAAACAAATTATTGCAAAAGGCAAAGGAACTTGGGTTTTCGGATGCACATATTGCCAGGGTTTGGCATACGACTGCTGACGAGGTTTATAACTGGCGTGTATCAGAAAAAATTGCCCCGGTGTACAAAATGGTGGATACATGTGCTGCTGAATTTGAGTCGGAAACTCCATATTTTTATAGTACGTATGAGGATGAAAATGAATCATTGCCATCCGAACGGAATAAAATCCTTGTACTTGGTTCCGGCCCAATCCGTATTGGACAGGGGATTGAGTTTGACTATGCAACGGTTCATTCCGTATTGGCAATTAAAGAAATGGGCTATGAAGCTATTATTATGAATAATAACCCTGAGACGGTATCCACTGATTTCAGCATTTCCGACAAACTTTACTTTGAACCACTTACACTGGAAGATGTCATGCATGTAGTTGAATTGGAAAAACCGGCAGGCGTCATTGTGCAGTTTGGCGGTCAAACAGCCATTAACCTTGCAGCAGGGCTGCAGCGCCGGGGAGTAACCATACTGGGAACAGACCTTGAGGCAATTGACAAGGCGGAAGACCGGGATAAATTTGAAGTTCTCCTTGATGAACTTAATTTGCTGCGTCCAAAAGGGAAGACGGTTTTAAAACTGGACCAGGCGATGACGACAGCAAATGAAATTGGTTACCCTGTATTGGTAAGACCTTCCTATGTGATTGGCGGCAGCCGTATGGAAATTGTATATAATGACGATGAACTGCATACTTATTTGGCTAAAAACAAGGCGACAAATGAGCACCCGATATTGATCGATAAGTATGTAACAGGTATTGAAGTGGAAGTTGATGCGATTAGTGACGGGGAAACTGTCATTATACCGGGAATTATGGAGCATATTGAAAGATCAGGTGTTCATTCAGGTGATTCCATCGCTGTGTATCCGCCGCAACGGCTCAGCCCGGAAGTAAAACAAAAATGTCTAGACGCCACTGCAAAAATTGCGAAAGCATTAAACGTAAAAGGATTAATAAATATACAGTTTATTATTAAAGATGAAGAAGCATATGTCCTGGAAGTAAATCCGCGAGCAAGCAGAACAATACCTTTTTTAAGTAAAATTACCGGGATTACAATGGCCAACTTGGCAACCCGGTGTATTTTGGGAGTTAAACTATCGGAATTGGGCTATGAAACGGAAATATTGCCTGAAGATGACCAGGTTTCTGTAAAGGTCCCTGTATTTTCCTTTGAGAAGCTGCGCAGTGTGGATACCATCCTTGGACCGGAAATGAAATCGACCGGGGAAGCCATCGGTTATGACAAAACATTGGAGAAAGCATTGTATAAAGGTCTGGTTGCTTCCGGTTTGTCCGTACCCAGGGAAGGAGCGGTTCTTCTAACCGTAGCGGATAAGGATAAAGAGGAAATACTTGAGATTGCAGCGCGTTTTCACCAACTGGGCTTCCAGTTATATGCCACAAAGGGCACAGCATCGTTTGTCGGAAAAACGGGCATTCCCGTTAAAGAGGTGGCAAAAATCGGGTCGGATGAACCGAACGTATTATCCATTATCGAAAACGGAGATGTACAATTTGTTATCAATACGTTAACTTCCGGAAAACAGCCGCGATCCGACGGTTTTAAAATACGTCGGGAATCAGTGGAGCACGGGATAGCCTGTTTAACCAATCTGGATACTGCCAACGCAATTTTAAATGTCATTGATTCAATGACATTTCACGCAAAACCGATGATAAAACAAGGGGCTGGTTCAGCATGAAAAAAGTGGAAGAACTGAAAATTGTTTACACAACGGTAATTGCACTTGATACGGTGGAAATGGTGCTCAGGAACAGGTATATCAGCCAACACGCCCTCCCCGGTCAGTTTTTGCATATACATGTAAAGGGACATACACTGCGCCGGCCCATTTCGATTGCAGATGTGAATCGGGAGGAAGAAACGGTGACGATTTTATTTAAAGTTGTCGGCTCTGGAACAAGTCATTTGGCATCATACGGCCCCGGTATGCACATTAACGCCCTGGGGCCGAACGGAAATGGCTTTACCGATTTGGCAAAGCCCGGGGAAACAGTCTTGATTGCAGGCGGGGGGATTGGTGTACCACCCCTTTATTATTTAGGAAAAACGTTGGAAAAGAATAGGGTGAAAGTGATTTCCGTACTCGGTTTCCAATCAAAAAATTATGTTTTTTATGAGAAAGAATTCAATAAACTTGGAGAAACTTTTATCGTGACAGATGATGGATCATACGGAGAAAAAGGTTTTGTGACAGATGTTTTGGATCACATAGGGTCATTTGCCCGTTATTATTCCTGCGGACCTGCACCAATGCTTCAGGCAATCACCAAAAAACTGGACGGAAAACCGGGATATATTTCCCTGGAAGAGCGTATGGGTTGTGGCGTTGGAACATGTTTTGCCTGTGTTATTCCTGCAAACACAGAAGGCGGCTACAAAAAAATATGTCAGGACGGACCGGTGTTTCTGGCACAGGAGGTATCATTATGATTGATTTATCCATTCAATTGCCCGGGCTGCATTTGAAAAATCCAATTATGCCTGCATCAGGATGCTTTGGTTTTGGCAGGGAGTACAGTGAATTTTATGATCTTGGAAAACTTGGGGCAGTAATTATGAAGGCTGCCACAGGCAGTGAACGGTTTGGTAATGATACCCCAAGGGTAGCTGAAACCGCATCAGGTATGCTGAATGCGATCGGATTGCAAAACCCAGGTGTAGAAAAAATTTTGGAAAGAGAAGTCCCTTTTCTTTCCAATTATGAAGTGCCTGTCATTGCCAATGTAGCGGGAAGTACACCGGAAGAGTACGAGATGGTGGCTGCTGCTTTTAATAAAACAGACAAGGTACATGCGTTGGAATTAAATATTTCCTGTCCGAATGTAAAAGAAGGCGGCGTTCAATTTGGAACAGATCCCGACATGGCAGCAGAAGTGACGGCAATGGTGAAAAAGGCCAGTAACCTTCCCGTCTATGTAAAGCTTTCTCCCAATGCAGGAGATATTGTTGGAATGGCAAAGGCAGTGGAAAATGCGGGGGCAGATGGATTATCCATGATAAACACGATTACTGGAATGCAGATACATCTGCCGGGCAAACGTCCTTTGCTTGCCAATAAAACCGGTGGATTATCAGGGCCTGCAATTAAGCCTGTTGCTGTAAGAATGATTTATGAAGTAAAACAGGCTGTTTCGATCCCGATCATCGGAATGGGTGGGATTTCCAATGCAGAAGATGTCATTGAATTCCTGCTTGCTGGAGCAAGTGCAGTGGCAGTGGGCACGGCAAATTTCCAGAATCCATTTGCCTGTCCCGATATTATTGACGCTCTACCGGAAACATTACGGAAATATGGATTTCATTCTGTACGGGAAGTCATTGGAAAGGGGATTAATTGATGGAGCACCCTATATATTTAGCTTTGGATTTTCCAACCTGGCCGGAGGCGGAGCATTTCCTGAAGGAGAATGAATTTGCAGGCGTGCCGGTTAAAGTTGGCATGGAGCTATTCTATCGGGAAGGTCCGCATATTATAGAAAAGCTAAAGGAAAATAATCATCCTGTCTTTCTTGATTTAAAGCTGCATGATATCCCAACAACAGTCATGCGTGCCATGGAAAATCTGGCAAGACTTGAAGTGGATATTGTCAATGTACATGCATTGGGCGGCAGTGAGATGATGAAGCGGGCAAAAGAGGGGCTGCTTCGTGCACCTGTAAATCATGAGGTCAAATTATTGGCAGTTACGATCCTTACTTCCATGGATGAACAAACAATGAATAAACAACTTTTAATACCTGGAAATGTGCGCGGAAATGCTGTCCATTTAGCGTCAATGGCAAATGACAGTGGAACGGACGGTGTCGTTTGTTCCGTCCATGAAGCCCGTTCGATTAAAGAAGCATGCGGTTCCGATTTCCTGACAATGACACCGGGCATCCGTCTGGAAAATACGGCGCAGGATGATCAGAAACGGATAGCTACACCTACATTTGCCCGGGAAAATGGAGCAGATATGCTGGTGATCGGCAGAAGTATTACGAGAGCTGATCAACCTGGCCAAAACTATGAAAAGGCAGTAAAGGAGTGGGAAAATGGCTGTAAAACATGATGTGGCAAGGGATCTGTTAAAAATAAAAGCGGTTCAGATTAACCCGGACCACTATTTTACCTGGACGTCCGGTATTAAATCACCGATCTATTGTGATAATCGATTAACGATGTCGTATCCTTCCATACGAAAGAAAATTACAAAAGCATTTGTTGAACTTGTTGAAGAATTAAGGGAAAAGCCGGAAGTTATTGCGGGATGTGCTACAGCAGGAATTCCCCACGCAGCATGGCTTGCCGATGAATTAAATCTTCCCATGGTTTATGTGCGTTCCAAACCGAAAGCCCATGGTAAAGGAAATCAAATCGAGGGTGAAATAAATGAGGGGAAAAAAGTGCTTGTCATTGAAGACCTGATTTCCACCGGTGGTTCATCCATTGATACAGCAGTTGCATTAAGAAGAGCAGGTATGGAAGTCATTGGCGTATTTGCCATTTTTACTTATGGCATAGAGAAATCAAAGAACGCTTTTGCAGCGGAAAACCTGGACCTGGAGACGATTACAAATTTTGAACAGTTAATAGATGCTTTAGTGGAAGATGGAGAATTGCAGGAAAAAGATAAAGGCAAACTACTCGAATGGAGAAACAGGTTGTAAGTGAGATTAATGCACGTTGTAAATGAACATGATGAGACTGGGACATAACTAATTTTATCTTTCATGTTATGTCCAGCCTCTATAGTTTTATCTTGGAGACGATGATTTATAGGCTGGGGCAAGTAAGATTATTTTGAGAAAGTCCTGGTGCTGAAGATGATTTTTTGTGAATAGGCCCACCTGCTTGTGATTTTATGCATCTTCACATAAGGTACATAAAACCATCCATTCATCAATCGTAAACTGCTGAATTTTCCCATTTTCTATTGTTATTTCAAAATATTGTTTGACGTCCTCCGAAGCGTCAGTCATCATTTTTTCCACCATTCTTTGCTTCTTTTCATTCCTCAGTGTACGGTTGATCCACTCTTCATAGGGCAAGATTTTTCTTCTCTTTTGCTGATTTTTGATTTCCAGGTTGTTTTCATAAAATAGGTTTTCCCATTCCTCTATATTATGAGAACGCACATGACTGTAATCACGAATTTTTTCCAACTCATTAATGAAACTGTCATATAATGCATTGGGAGGTGCCACGTTATCAATCAGCAAAAAATTCCCCTTTTCTTTTAATACACGACTTACCTCCTGAATGAACCGGCGGGGGTGCGGAAAGTGGTGTGCAGCAATCCGGCAAACTACGATATCAAAGGTGTTATCCAAAAAAGGAAGTTGTTCTGCATCCGCAATAATATAATCGATATTTGCATATCCGGTTAAGTGCTGAGATGTATTTTCAAGCATCTCTTTCGTCATATCCGTCGCCACGACCCTTTTCACATATGAAGCAAAATGTTTCGCTGCATGGCCGCCGCCTGTTGCTATATCCAAGGCAATCATATCCGCAGCCGGGTTCAGCCATTCGGTCAGCAAAGATAAATCCTTGCTATCGCTATGGGTGCTGCTGGAAACATAAGCTTCGCTGTTTTTGGAGAATACCCTTTTCACATCTTTCTTCACAGACATATTTACCATCCTTTCCCTCTTACTCATCATATGCTAATAAATGCAATAAGTAAAATAGTGGTTTATAATTAAAAGTAATAACTAAAACTTATCTAAGGAAGATGACTATGCGAATTGATGACTATGCATTATTATTAAAATTAAATGAAATCGGCACGATTAGAGGCACCGCCAAATCAGTGCTCATATCCCAGCCTGCGGTAACCCAGCGCTTAAAGTATATGGAAGACTATTTTGACAGAATGATATTTATCCGAACTCCTAAAAAATTGATTCCCACGCCGTCAGGGGAACTCATACTAAAGCATGCAGCAAATGTAATCGATAATGAAAAAAAGATGAAAAACCGGCTTGCGCAGACCAGTCAAGAAGTGCAGGGAACGTTGTCCATTGCCTGCTCCTCTCTGATCAGTCAGCGTTTTCTTCCCGGCATCCTGGGAGAATTTACAACTCAGTATCCAAAAGTTGCAATCGAACTTGTGACAGGCATAAGTGAAGATATAAAGCGCCATCATAAAAAGTATCATGTATGCATCATTCGTGGGGAGAAATTAAAGGAGAGTGTATCCACCCGTTTATTTGATGACCCGTTATATATTTTTGATACGGAATCATTCCCGGAAAACAGAATAAAAGAAAGACCTTTAATTGCATTTAATAGCGATGACAGTATGCATGAATTAGTGGATCACTGGCTGTATCATCATCAGGAGTATATTAAGCCGGTAAAAACAATCACGGTTGATCAGATAGAGACCTGCAAACAATTTATGAAACAGGGGATTGGTATGGCCGTCCTGCCGGAAAGTGTGTCTGATTCCATGAAAAAAGAATACCCTCATTTACCCCTTAAATTAAATGGAAAGCCGGTTACAAGGGCTACCTGGCTTTGCTATCAGGAAGGTGTAAAAGAATTGCCGCAAGTGAATCATTTTATTGAGTCCTTACAAAACTATACTTTTTTGAATTATCAGCAGGATTAATACTTTCAATATTTGGGAGTTTGATGAATAGGATTAAAAGGAACAGTATTTATAGACAAATAAAAAGGAGTGTTTTCATGAGCGAGGTTATTTTTACAAGCAGTGCCACTGCAAAAGGCGGCAGAGACGGTCAGGTTAAATCAAGCAACGGTGTAATAGATGTTAATTTGGTAAACCCTGCAGAGGGCTCTTCAGACAGCGGAACAAATCCGGAAGAACTATTTGCTGCGGGTTATGCAGCCTGTTTCGATGGGGCGTTAAACCTGGTAGCTTCCAAAAAGAAAAAAAGTATTGATTCGGAGACAACAGCAGAAGTCGATTTTATGAAAGATAAAGATGGCGGTTCAAAAATAGGGGTTCAACTCAATATACAAATGAATGGAGTGAGTCCGGAAGTAGCCAGGGAATTGGCTGAAGAAGCCCATAAGATCTGTCCGTATTCTAAAGCTGTTAGAGGGAATATCGAAGTGAAATTAAATCCGAAAGCAATGGAGATCAGGGGATAATCCTTTATAGGGATATCCCTTTTTGATGTACATACGCCCCTCCATTCTTAGTAAAGGGTTGCAGCTGTGATATAATAGACTGTACATAGACAATTCGGGGGAGATGAAACATGCATAAGAAAAAAGCGCTCATTGCCTATGATCATTCACCAATGAGCAAAAAGGGCGTGGATGAAGCTAAAAATTTGGTGATGATGAATGTGCTGAATGAAGTTCATTTTTTATCCGTCATGAAATTAAAAAGTATCGGATTAAACAAACTGCGAAACCCACAAGGCAACGAAACAGTAGTTGAAGGGGATTATTCCAGGGAAATGAATATTTTAAAAGAAGATTTTAAAGCTGAAGGTGTACAGGCTTTTTCCGAGGTAGCCATTTCAGGGGCTAACGATAATCCCGGTACAGCAATTTGCCGGTATGCTGACGAAAGAGATATGGACTTGATTATTATCGGCAGCCGGGGGCTTGGTAATATGAAAAGCCTTATTTTGGGCAGTGTCAGCAATTATGTTGTCCAAAACGCGACAGGCCCTGTTATGGTCATAAAATAATTTGTTTTGCTTAATGTGCATGAAAAAAAGCAGGGACAATAGGAGGACCTATTTATCTTCCGATTTTGCCTCAGCTTTTTTTCATGTTTAACCCCATTTTAATCCCTGCTTCTTAATAAATCTATAATCTTTTTCTCCGGTGTGACAAAAATGGTTTTTTGATTGTCGTAAATGACGTAACCGGGCTTTGCCCCATTCGGTTTTCTTACATGCTTCACTTTCGTATAATCAACTGGAACAGAGGAGGACTGCTGTGATTTACTGTAAAAGGCAGCAATAACAGCTGCTTCCATCAATGTATCTTCGGCAGGATCACTGGAACGTATGACTACATGGGAACCGGGTATATCTTTGGTATGCAGCCAAATATCCTCCTTATGTGCAAGTTTTGTCGTAACATAATCGTTTTGTTTATTGTTTTTGCCTACCAATATAGTTGTTCCATCTGTTGCCGTATATTTTTCCGGAACAGGTTTTTTGGGTTTGTTTTTCCCTTTTTTCTGTTTGACTTGTTTTTTCAAATAGCCTTCTTCCCGAAGTTCTTCCCGAATTTCCTCAATGTCTTCCATATTAGCCACCTCAATTTGCTGCAGCAGCTGTTCCAGATACGTAATTTCCCTTTCTGTTTTAATGATTTCTTTTTCAATCATATTTTTGGACGTCTTTAATTTTTGATAGGTTTTAAAATAATTTTGCGCATTTTCGCTCGGTGTTTTATTCGGGTTTAATTCTATGGTCAGTTCACTCTGTTCCGGATCATAATAATCCGTTACCGTTACTTGTGAATCACCCTGTGAAACAAGATGCATATGTGCAGTCAATAATTCTCCCATTTTCTGATAATGCTCTTTGTTTTCCGCTTTCTTTAATGTTTTTTTATGCTTTTTCATTTTACGGATGTTTTTATCTTTTTCATTTTTTATAAAACGGTATAGATCTTTTGTCTGCTGCTTTACCCTGTCCCGTTCCGCTTTTCCGGAGAAGAATTGATCGAGCATGCTGCTGACGGAAGAAAAGGTTTCTGTTTCTCCTGTTAAAAATGTGATGGGAATAACGTGAAAATTCTCTTTATCATTCCGGTAGATTACAGGCTCATAGCTATGGGATTTAATCAACTGCTGAACTTCAAGAAACTTCTCCATATAAACAGAGGTTTTCCCCAGTTTTGCACGGTACACCATTTCCTTGGCAATAAATGGGGAAAGACCGACGAAATGGTTTACGATCTGTTTTTCCAGTTGTCCGGCATTGAAATCCAATTTGCGGATGAAATGTTCACCGTCTATGTCCAAAGGGTTCATTTTATCCTGCATTGGCGGCAGGACATAGTTATTTCCGGGTAAAATGGTCCGATACCTGTTTTGTGACATGGATACATGCTTCAGGCTGTCAATAATCATATCCTCTTCATTTAAAAGCATGACATTGCTGTGCTTTCCCATTAACTCCACCACAAGCGTTTTATTGGAAATATCGCCAATCTCATTTCTGGCCTGGATGGAAAAGGAGATAATGCGTTCCATGCCATATTGCTTTATCTCGGTTAATTGAGCACCCGATAAATGCTTCCTGAGTACCATGCAGAACATTGGTGCTTCCCTCGGATTTTGAAACGATTCATCCGTAATATGAAAACGGGCATAGGTCGGGTGGATGGAAAAAAGGAGCGTATGATTTTTTCCATGGCTCCTGACTGTGAAAATAAGCTCCGTTTCTGTTGGCTGATAAATTTTTGTAATTTTTCCGGGAGTAAGTTCTCTTTTCAATTCCTCTGTCACCGCACGGGTTACGACACCGTCAAATGGCATAGAATCACCTCTTTGACAATTATAGCATTTTTAAGGACAAGTCTGCATAGATATTATAAACAACGATGAAAACACCATATCAAAACAGGGACAAGCCTAATATGAACATGCTGTCACAGTGCTTATTTGGAGGAATGTATGATGAAATGGTATCAGTTGGATGTGGAACGAATAGAACAAAAGCTGCATGTCACATCAAATAAAGGGTTAAATGCTAAACAGGTAAACGAAAGACGAAAACAATATGGGGATAATACTTTGCAAGGTCAAAAAAAGCCTTCAAAATGGTTAATATTCTTAAAGCAATTCCAGGATTTTATGGTTCTTGTTTTATTGGCAGCAACCCTGGTAGCCGGTCTCCTTGGGGAATACATTGATGCCATTGCCATTATGGTGATCGTGCTTATAAATGGCTTTATTGGATATTTCCAGGAACAGAAAGCCGAAAAATCCATGGAAAAATTAAAGGAATTGTCTGCGCCAATGGCCAACGTGCTGCGTAACGGCAAATGGGAGAAAGTATTATCCAAAGAAGTGGTTGTCGGGGACATTGTGAAAGTAAACAGTGGAGACCGAATTCCGGCTGATGTCAGGATTGTCAAATCCAACAGTATGGAAACGGAAGAATCCGCATTGACCGGTGAATCCCTCCCCGTCATGAAGCATGCGACTGCTATAACGAGAGATAATCTTGATGCACAGGATCAAGTAAATATGGGCTTTATGGGCACTTTGGTCACCCGCGGTTCAGGTGTGGGGATTGTAGTCGGTACAGGTATGAATACAGTAATGGGTCAAATCGCTTCATTGATGGCAAATACAAAGAAAGTAATGACACCGCTTGAACGAAAATTGGCTGAACTGGGAAAAATATTGATTGTTGTAGCCTTTATACTGACGGCGCTCGTTGTAGTGCTCGGTGTCATACAGGGACATTCCGTCTACAATATGTTTTTAGCCGGAGTGTCATTGGCTGTTGCCGCCATACCTGAAGGGCTACCTGCCATTGTTACCGTTGCTTTATCATTGGGTGTTCAACGGATGATTAAGAAAAAGGCCATAGTACGAAAATTATCTGCTGTCGAAACATTGGGGTGTGCTTCTGTAATCTGTTCCGATAAAACAGGAACAATGACTGAAAACCAGATGACAGTGAAGGAATTGTATTTAAACGGGAAACAACTCTATGTTTCCGGGGATGGATATGATATACGCGGAGATTATTTTTTTCAAAGAAAGAAATTGAATGGGAATTTTCCAAACCTCGAATCCATGCTCTTATATGGCATGCTTTGTAATAACGCCAACTTGTTTGTGAAAAAAGGAAAATACAATGTCGATGGCGACCCTACAGATGGGGCACTGTTAATTGCTGCCAGAAAACTTGGGCTAACGAAGGATTATGGTGAGAAGTATCGCTTGATTAAGGAAATACCTTTCGATTCTGAACGGAAGCGAATGAGTGTCATAGTGGAAGACGAAAATGGCATGCGGTTTTTGATTACAAAAGGTGCGCCGGATGTGCTTCTTCCGAGGTCTTCATATTATATGGGGGAAAATGGACGAAAGCTGATGCGAAATACAGACAAGAGTGATTTTGAGCAGGCTGTTAATGACATGGCTGATAAAGCATTGAGAACTATTGCGGTTGCCATGCGTCCGATCTCGAAAGACGATTCACTCCATACAGCTTTTCTGGAAAAAGATCTTACTTTTATCGGATTGTACGGGATGATTGATCCACCAAGAAAAGAAGTAAAGTCCGCCATTGAGGAATGTAATGAAGCAGGCATAAAAACGGTAATGATAACGGGAGATCATGTGAAAACAGCCCAGGCGATTGCCAAAAACCTAAAACTGCTGCCGGAAAACGGGATGGTACTGGAAGGATATCAGCTTAACGAAATGTCTGCAGAGCAATTGGAGGATGTTATTGAAGATACGTATGTATTTGCGAGGGTGACACCTGAACATAAACTGAAAATTGTCAAAGCATTTCAAAATAGAGGACATATCGTTGCTATGACTGGAGACGGTGTAAATGATGCGCCAGCCATTAAAGCAAGTAATATTGGGATCAGCATGGGGGTCAATGGCACGGATGTAACGAAGGAAGCATCCTCCCTTATTTTAATGGATGATAATTTTGCCACCATAAAATCTGCCATTCATGAAGGTCGAAATATATATGAAAATATCCGCAAGTTTATCCGCTACTTACTGGCATCCAATGTCGGGGAAATTTTAGTAATGTTATTTGCTATGATGCTTGCCATGCCTCTGCCGCTTGTACCTGTGCAAATACTCTGGGTCAATCTCGTCACAGACGGTCTCCCTGCCATGGCGCTAGGCCTGGATAAGTCAGAGGGAGACGTGATGAAGAAAAAACCGAGGGATCCGCTGGAAGGTATATTTGCAAGAGGACTGGGCTATAAAATAATTACAAGAGGTTTATTGATAGGCGTAGTTACTTTAATTGCTTTCATGGTTGCCTATCAAAACAATCCGGATAATTTGGTATATGGTCAGACAGTCGCATTCACGACGCTTGTTTTGGCCCAGTTAATCCATGTGTTTGACTGCCGAAGTGAAAAATCCGTGTTTGCCCGGAATCCATTTGGAAATATGTATCTCGTATTTGCCGTTCTTTCCTCTTTATTATTATTATTGGTCGTTATATATTGGGAACCGCTGCAGCCAATTTTCCATACAACGGCACTCGGTTTAAGAGATTGGTTGTTTATCGGCGCAATGAGTGCCATTCCGACTGTTTTGTTTGGTTTTACGAAAAGATAAGTTGAATAAAAACCGGGAAGTCACAAATAAATTCCATTAACTCATAAAGGTAGCGTATAACCGGTTCCTCCAGAATGTAGTTTCACTTCTTCCACGTGCTCAAGGACGGCTGATGAGCCTCCTTGCGCACGTAAAACTTTGCGACCTCATCAATCCCTTTTTCGTATCCTGGACAAGTAAGACTTCGGCTGCAAGACAGCTTCGTGAGAAAAGTAAATGTATTTTTTAGGATGATTGACATGTTGGTGGAGCTAATATGTAAAATATTGACTTGGTGAGTGAACAAACCCGCATGTTCCCCGAACTCTTTCCTGCTGTATTGCCCGAATTTAGTAAAGACTTTAAATTGCAACGGTTGTAAGCTGACCGTTTTTCATTTTGCTCGGATTGGAGTATAATACGTTTATGGGTGTGATGAAATGACAACAAGTATGACAGGGTATGGTCTTGAAAAAATCCAAATGGAAGAAACAACGGTTACAGTCGAAATTAGAACGGTGAATCATCGTTTCTTTGATTTTACAGCTAAAATACCACGCACGCTTTTATTTCTGGAGGATACCATTAAAAAAGAACTTCAATCCATTTTTTCCCGGGGAAGAATAGAAGTTTATATTCATGTAGAGGGAAGCGGCTTTGTGGAGAGAAAACTGCATACTGATTGGAATCTGATGAGTCAATACATACAAGAGATAAATGAAGCCAAAGAACGGTATGGTCTGGCAGGGGAAATCCCGGCCACTTTTATTTCTTCTCTGCCTGAAATAATTACGGTCCAGGAAACGGAACAGCAGCCGGATTATTTGAGGGAGGAAATAATTGGAAGTGTAAAGCGGGCCTCAATGCAGGTACTGGAAATGAGGAAAAAAGAAGGTGCCTTTCTGGAAACAGACTTAAAAGAAAGAATAGAAACAACTACCAGCTTAACAAGAGAAATAGAAGCATTGCGGCCGAAAACAATAGAGGGGTATAAAAAAAGGATTGCAGAAAGAATAGAGGATAACACAAGAAATATAGTAGATTTGGATGACACGAAGGTGCAGCAGGAAATTATTTTACTTGCGGAAAAAGGAGATATCAGTGAAGAGTTAACCCGCCTGTACAGTCATCTTAGGCAATTTTCTTCCTTGCTGCAACAGGAACACAATACTCCTGTTGGACGAAAACTGGATTTTATCGTACAGGAAATGCACCGGGAAGCCAACACCATTGGTTCCAAATCCACGGATGCCGAGATGAACGAGAAAATGATACTATTAAAGAGTGAACTGGAAAAAATAAAAGAACAAGTACAAAATATTGAATAATGGTTGTTTTTTGCCGGGATTTGCACGTATAATAATATATATCCGAATACAGGCAGTATGGTGATTGAAAGAAAGTGCCGCAGGAAAACGGACTTTAAGCTTATATATGTCCGATAATATTTTCGAGGATTTGGGAGAAACGCTCATGGAGTGAAACTTCAAATTTTTTGTTATGGAAATTAGTAATATTAGGGGGAACCAGAGTGAGTTTACGTTTGATAAATATTGGATTTGGAAATGTAGTTTCCGCAAATCGGGTGATTTCAATTGTATCGCCAGAATCAGCTCCCATAAAACGGATCATAACTATTGCGAGGGATAAGAACAAACTGGTGGATGCTACATATGGGAGAAGAACCAGGGCTGTAATTGTAACAGACAGTGATCATGTGATCCTCTCGGCTGTACAGCCTGAAACAGTGGGACAGCGTGTGATCAGCCACGAAGATACATCAGATGAACAATAAAGCAGGTAAACATTTTGCTGCCGGTTAAAGAGATGAATTAATAAAAATCTAAACACTTGCGTGTATTGTATTTTGAAAAAGGTTATGATGTAAATATTGTCCATTTACGATACGGAGGTTTATAACTATGCTTGAACCATCAATTGATTTATTACAGGAAAAGATTAATTCAAAATATACCCTTGTTACTCTATCCGCCAGACGTGCAAGGGAAATAGGTGAAACAAAAAAGGTATTGGTTGAGGATCCTAAATCGTATAAATATGTAGGAGTTGCACTTGAAGAAATCCAGGCGGGGAAATTATTTCTGGCAGAAGAGCATGAATAGAACTTTTTTGATGCAGCTCGCATTCGGTGTTTCTGAAGCAGAATTAAGACATTCGGCACACCGGAAACCCGAATACACACAGACTTCCTGAAAAAGGACTCGTATGTACGATGAGTTGAATTGCTGATTAAATATCAGCGGTTCTGGAGTACCGAAGTCAAGTCAGCATTCTTTCATGACAGTTGGAAAGCATAACTTTCCTGCCAGCATAAGTTCAAGGGACATATGGATCATCCCTTTTGCGTGTTGAGGCTTTCACATGAATAGGTCAATGGAAGAAGTTTTGATCGTATACAGAATGATTTTAGCAGTTTGTTTACATGTTTAATAAGAAGAGCTCCTTTACAAGTATGGTGTATAGGAGCTTTTTTCATTTTCAATACCGTATAAAAGTTGTATGATAAATCTATAGATGCAAATGATGATTGATATTGAGAGGGGCTAAACCATGGTTCAAAATAAAAATGTCATTTTAGGAGTTTCAGGAGGAATTGCTGCTTACAAAGCTTGTGCGCTGACCAGCAAACTGACACAGGCAGGTGCCAATGTGAAGGTGATCATGACCGACAGTGCCAGAGAATTTGTTTCTCCGTTAACCTTTCAGGCATTGTCCAGAAACCCCGTTTATACCGATACGTTTGATGAAAAAGATCCTGAAAAAATTGCCCATATTGATGTTGCAGATTGGGCGGATATTACAATCATTGCGCCGGCAACCGCCAATATAATCGGTAAACTGGGAAGCGGTATTGCAGACGATATGCTGTCAACTGTGTTATTGGCTACAGGGGCCGATGTATATATTGCACCAGCAATGAATGTACATATGTATGCCCATCCTGCCGTGATAAGAAATATGAAACAACTGGAGGAATGGGGCTATCATTTTATTGAACCCGGCGCGGGATACCTGGCATGCGGATATGTCGGGAAAGGCCGGTTGGAGGAGCCGGAAACCATTATTCAGACAGTGGAAGCACATCAAAATAGAAGTAAACCTCAACTTTTAAAAGGGAAGAGAGTGCTTGTATCAGCAGGACCAACAAGGGAAGTTATAGACCCGGTCCGCTTTTTTTCCAACCGATCTTCAGGAAAAATGGGTTTTGCCATAGCTGAAGCAGCCGCAGAAGCTGGAGCAGAAGTAACGGTAGTGGCCGGTCCTTCAAATGTAACTGCAGAAAACAGTCGTATAAAACGTGTAGATGTTACCTCTGCAGAAGAAATGTATGAAGAAATGCATCATTATTACCCGTCCAGCGATATTGTAATCAAAGCGGCAGCTGTAGCTGACTATCGTCCTGTTCACCAGCATGAGGAAAAGATGAAGAAAAAAGAAGGGAGTCTGCACATAGAATTTGAACGAACCAAGGATATATTGAAGTCGCTTGGTGAGAAAAAGGACAAGCAATTTCTGGTAGGCTTCGCCGCAGAAACAACCAACCCTATTGAATATGGAACACAAAAACTGAAGAAAAAAAATCTTGATGCCATTGTTATTAATAATGTGTCCGCAAGTAATGCAGGTTTTGCAGCAGATACAAATACGGCAACCTATGTAAATAAAAATCATGTACAAGAAGAAATTGAACTGGCATCCAAAAAAGAGGTGGCGCAAAGAATTTTGGCATTTATTGAGCGGGATATGAAGGGTGACAGTCGGTGAGAATAGCTAAAGTTATTGTCGATGTGCCTGCAAATTCCATTAATCAGACATTTGATTATTTGGTTCCGAAAAAATTCCAGGACATTTTGCAGGCAGGCATGCGTGTGATCGTCCCCTTTGGTCCGAGGAAAGTAATGGGATTTATTATCGGTTTCACAGACGAATCAAGCCATGAAAGATTAAAGGAAATACAGGATATACTGGATTTAACACCGGTACTGACGAAAGAGTTACTGGATTTGGGAAAGTGGATTGCCGATGAAACGATCAGCTTCTATATAACAGCCCTGCAGGCCATGTTGCCCCAAGTATTGAAAGCACAGTATAAAAAAGAGATTGTACGTTTAAATGAATTGGAACTTCCGACAGAACTGGAATATCTTTTTGCCGGACGGGACCGCATAACATATGAAGAATTTGAAAATGCTTCCATCAGTTATTATCAATTGCAAAGAGCGGTACAGGATGGGGATATAACAATTGAATACCTCGTAAAATCAAAGGTTACTAAAAAGTATGTAACGATACTGAAACCGGCTAAACCTGTTCATTTATTGGAAGAAGCGCTTGCCGACTTATCGAAACATGCCAACAAACAGAAAAAGATCCTTTCCTACTTTATCGAATATCCTGAACCAGTGGAAAAGCAAAAGCTTAAAAAGATAATTGATGTTACGGACAGCACATTGAAAACGTTGGTGGATAAAAATCTTTTGATTACGGATAGGGTGGAAGTATACAGAAACCCATATAATGACAGAATGATAGCAAAAACTAAAGCACTACCGCTGACCGAAGAACAGAAAACAGTAATGAAACCAATTAATGAATGTATAGCCAAAAATAGACACGATGTTTTTCTGCTTCATGGAGTGACAGGCAGCGGAAAAACGGAAGTCTACCTTCAATCCATTCAAACCGTATTGGATAAAGGGGAAGAAGCCATTGTATTGGTGCCTGAAATTTCGCTCACTCCTCAAATGGTGAACAGGTTTAAGGCCAGATTCGGCTCAAAGGTAGCTGTGATGCACAGCGGACTTTCCTCAGGTGAAAAATACGATGAATGGCGGCGCATCCATAACAAGGAAGTTCAGGTAGTCGTAGGAGCAAGGTCTGCCGTTTTTGCACCGTTTGAAAACCTGGGTATTATTATTATAGACGAAGAACATGAAACTACCTATAAGCAGGAGGACCTGCCGCGTTATCATGCCAGGGATGCAGCAATAAAGCGGGCGGAGCATCATCAATGTCCGGTTGTTTTAGGAAGTGCAACACCAACACTAGAATCCTATGCGAGAGCCAAAAAAGGTGTTTATCAATTGGCTTCCTTAACGAAGCGGACAAATGAAAAAGAAATGCCATCCGTTGAAATTGTGGATATGAGAAAAGAACTGCACGCAGGCAACCGCTCCATGTTTTCCCGGCGTTTGACGGAGAAGATCACAAATTGTATCCAAAAGGGTGAGCAAATTGTTCTATTGCTTAACAGAAGAGGTTATTCCACCTTCGTTATGTGCCGGGATTGCGGCTTTGTCAATGAATGTCCCCATTGTGACATTGCCCTGACATTCCATAAAAACACAAGCAGGCTAAAATGTCATTATTGTTCCTATGAAGAAAGCTTGCCTGCACAGTGTCCGGATTGTGAAAGTGAGTTAATACGCTATTTTGGTACAGGTACACAACGCGTGGAAGAGGCGCTTACGCAATTAATACCCGAAGCCCGAGTTCTTCGGATGGATGTGGATACAACAAGGAGAAAAGGAGCCCATGAAAAGATTTTGAATCAGTTTTCAAATAAAGAGGCCGATATTTTACTGGGCACTCAAATGATTGCCAAAGGATTGGACTTTGATAATGTTACGCTGGCAGGAGTACTTACAGCGGATTCCATGCTGAACCTGCCTGATTTTCGCGCATCGGAAAAAACATTTCAATTGTTGACGCAAATCAGTGGCCGGGCAGGAAGACATGATCTTACAGGAGAAGTCATAGTACAGACATACACCCCGGATCATTACAGTGTTGAATTGGCAAGCCAATACAATTTTCAGGCGTTTTTTAATCGGGAAATGGCTGTAAGAAAAACATTCCAGTATCCACCATATGTCTTTTTGGCTTTAATTACCGTTTCCCATGAAAACAAGATTAAAGCCGAGCAGGTGACAAGGCAGGTTGTTCAGATGCTACTGAAAAATGTAAGTCAGAACACGGTTGTATTGGGACCCAGCCCATCACCAATCCCGCGTATGAAAGATAGATATCGTTTCCAATGCATGGTAAAATACAGAAATGAACCTTTGTTACGGGAATATATGCAACGTATTCTTGCCCACTTTAATGAAGATATGCAAAAAAATGATCTGGTGATAGCCGTTGATATGCAGCCGTATCACCTGATGTGAATGAATAATAAAGAGGAGTTTTAAGCATGAAGAGGATTGTTTTTATGGGAACACCTGACTTTTCCGTGCCGATCCTGCGAGCGCTTGTGGAGACGGAATATGAGGTAGTTCTTGTCGTTACCCAGCCCGACAGGCCCAAGGGGAGAAAGCGTGTTATCACCCCTCCTCCGGTAAAGGAGGAAGCAGAAAAACACAGCATCCCTGTATTCCAGCCGAAAAAACTTAAAAATGATTTTCAGGAAATTATTTCCTATGAGCCGGATCTGATTATTACAGCGGCATATGGACAAATACTGCCCAATGAATTATTGGAAGCACCGGAATACGGATGCATTAATGTACACGCATCTTTACTTCCCGAACTCAGAGGGGGAGCACCGATCCATTATGCTATAGTGCAAGGTAAAAAGGAAACAGGTATAACGATCATGTATATGGTGGAACAATTGGATGCCGGTGATATTTTAACCCAGCGTAAAGTTCCTATAGAAATGAATGATCATGCAGGGAGTCTGCATGATAAGCTGTCTGTCGCCGGTGCGGGATTACTAATAGAGACATTACCGGATTTATTTGCAAATAAGCTGAAACCAATCAGGCAGGATGAGGAAAAAGCGACATTCGCAGCAAATATTAAAAGAGATGAAGAGAAAATTGACTGGACGAAAAGTAATCTGGAAGTATATAACCATATCCGGGGGATGCATCCGTGGCCAGTTGCCTATACAACCTATCAAAAGAAAAATATGAAAATATGGTGGGCTGAAATAGATGATTCTGCTTATGAAGGAACCCCCGGTGAAATTGTGAAAATCATCGATCATAAAGCTTTTATCGTCCTGTGCGGAAATCAAAAAGGGATTCGTATAACAGAGATTCAACCTGCAGGAAAAAAGAGGATGGCTGTAAAAGATTATTTGCTTGGTTCAAGCGAGAGAATCCAAACAGGTACAATAATGGGTGATTAAATGAGTAATTATAAATTAAGAGACAGCATTCTTGAAATACTGATCCGGATTGAAAGGGATACAGGCTACAGCCATCTCCTTATTGATCAGGAAATAAAAGCCCGTGGAATCCCCGTAAAAGATCAAGGCTTACTTACAGAAATCGTCTATGGAACACTTCAGTACAAAATGAGATTGGATTACTATCTGAAACATTTTATCAAAAAGAAAAAGAAGCTGGAGCCGTGGGTAGGCATTCTTTTGCGGATGTCTCTTTACCAAATGGTTTTTCTGGACAGAATACCTGACCATGCCATTATTCATGAAGCAGTGGATATAGCTAAATCAAGAGGGCATAAAGGGATTGCTTCACTCGTAAATGGTGTGCTCAGAAGTGCACAGCGTAAAGGAGTTCCTTCTACTGATCTTATTGAAAATGAATTAGAGCGGCTTGCTGTCGAAACAAGCCATCCGGAATGGCTTGTTCGGCGCTGGGTAAAAGCTTACGGTTATGAAACTGCAAAAGAAATGTGTGAAGCAAACACGACATATAAACCGATTTCCGTTCGCGTGCAGCCATTAAGAATGAGTCGGGAAGAAGCTATTTCATCGTTAACGGAGCAAGGTTATCAGGTCAGTCCTTCCTCCTTTTCCCCCCAGGGAATCATTATTGACGAAGGTAATATTCTAAACAGCAACCTGTTTAAAGAAGGGTTGTTGACGATACAGGATCAAAGTTCCATGCTCGTTGCGGAAATGCTTCGTGTCACACCGGGTATGCGTGTGCTTGATGCGTGCAGTGCACCTGGCGGGAAGGTGACCCATATTGCGGAAATAATGGAAAATGAAGGAAAAATTCATGCTTATGATCTTCATAAAAAGAAAATAAAATTGATTGAGCAGAAGGCACAAGAGCTGCAATTGGATATTATTCAGGCAGAGGCAAAGGATGCTAGGAAGCTGCAGGAAGTCCACCAAAGGGAAAGCTTTGACCGTGTTTTGGTTGATGCACCTTGTTCGGGTCTTGGGGTGATCCGCGGAAAACCGGAAATAAAGTACCATAAAGAGGAAAAAGATATTTATCGCCTTGCGGTAATTCAGCTGGATATACTGGAACAAGTAGCTCCCTTACTGATGAAAAACGGTTTATTGGTTTACAGTACATGTACCGTGGACAAAGAAGAAAATGAAGAAGTGGTGAAACAATTTTTGTATAACAATCCTGATTTTTCCGTTGACCACCGTTTCTTTGATGAGTTGCCTTCCATGCTGAAGACATCTGTCGGGCTGTCTGATTATGGACTGCAGATTTTTCCTCAGTTATTTGAAACGGATGGTTTTTTTCTGACACGTTTCATAAGAAAAAAATAAGTTTTATTGTTCTTTTTAAGACAATCTTATGTCATACTTTATAAAAGTGTATCTGCTGTGAAAAAGGGGTGAAAGGATGAAAGGTCAATTTTTAACTGATCAGGGAAGAGTGCGCAGCCACAATGAAGATGCCGGGGGAATTTTCTATAATCGTGCAGGTCAGCTTTTGGCAATTATTGCTGACGGCATGGGAGGGCATCAGGCCGGGGATGTAGCCAGTCAAATGGCCATATACTTAATGGAAGAAAAATGGGAACAGCAAAGTGAATTGCATTCCCCTGAGGAAGCTGAAAAGTTTCTCTCGACGGTTGTTTCACAAATGAATCACTCCATTTATTCCTATGGTTTGGAAAAACCGGAATGTGAGGGCATGGGAACTACCGTAGTCATTACTATTTGCACACACGAATTTGTAACTATAGCACATATTGGCGACAGTCGATGTTATATGCTTGGTGACTCCAGGTTTACACAATTAACCGAGGATCATTCACTGGTTAATGAACTTGTGCGTTCCGGTCAGATTTCGAAAGATGCCGCTGAACAGCATCCGAGAAAAAATGTTCTCTTAAAAGCGTTGGGGACGGAGGAACATATCACATCAGACCTGGAGTCGGTAAGCTGGGAACAAGGGAATAAACTTTTATTATGTTCTGACGGCCTGACAAATAAACTGTCTGATGAAGAACTGAAAGAACTCCTTTCTTCTGAGATGGAATTGAGGGAAATCGGGGAGAATATGATAGAACTTGCGAATGACAGAGGTGGAGAGGATAATATCTCACTCATTCTGATCCACTATGATGACTCATCGAAGGTTGGTGAAGATCAATGCTGAATGGCCGCCTTTTGAATGAACGTTATCAAATTAAGGAGACCATCGGTG
Source organism: Virgibacillus kimchii (assembly GCF_055379185.1). Lineage (NCBI taxonomy): Bacteria > Bacillati > Bacillota > Bacilli > Caryophanales > Bacillaceae > Virgibacillus > Virgibacillus kimchii. Next base: position 559,261 of record NZ_AP043951.1, read on the forward strand.
GAGGAGGTATGGCAAACGTATATCTGGCCAAGGATATTATCCTTGAACGGGAAGTTGCCATTAAAGTTCTTCGTCTTGAGTATGCCAACGATGAGGAATTTATTGCCCGTTTTGACAGAGAGGCACAGTCAGCGACAAGTTTATCCCACCCGAATATCGTTAATATATATGACGTAGGGGAAGAAGACCATATTTTGTATATGGTCATGGAATATGTCGATGGGATGACACTGAAAGAATACATATTACAGCAAGGACCGCTTGAGGTCAATGAAGCACTTAATATCATGAAGCAGATTACTTCTGCGATCACACATGCACATGCAAACGGGATTGTACATCGTGATATAAAACCGCAAAATATATTAATGGATTCCCACGGTCAGGTTAAGGTAACGGATTTTGGCATTGCAATGGCACTAAGTGCAACATCAATGACGCAGACAAATTCCATTCTCGGTTCTGTACATTACTTATCTCCGGAACAGGCAAGAGGGGGCATGGCAACCAAGAAATCGGATATTTATTCGATAGGGGTTGTGCTATATGAATTGTTAACAGGCAGACTCCCTTTTTCAGGAGAATCTCCCGTTTCCATTGCATTGAAGCATCTGCAAAATGATACCCCCTCTGTAAGGAGATTAAATCAGGATATTCCGCAGAGTGTGGAAAACATTGTATTACAGGCGATGGCCAAGGATCCATTTCACCGATTTGACACTGTAGCCGGACTGGAGAATGCGCTGGAAACGGCAATGGATCCGGATAGAATGAACGAAGCAGTATACACACCGCCGGTGGAAGCCGGGGATGAAACAAAAGCGATACCAATTATCTCAGATGAACATATGCATGATAACAACCAGGATACGATCGTACATCAAACAAATGCGACAACCAAAAATTTCAGTGATCATAGTGAAAATAAGAATGATACAGTAGGAGCTCCGGATAAGAAGAAAAAGAAGAAAGGGAAAAATAAAAAGAAAAAAAAGAAAAAGTGGATCATTTTACTGATTTTGCTTGTTTTGCTGTTATCCGGAATTGCAGCTTTATTTATTATTCCGGCTATCATACAACCGCAGGATGTAACTGTTCCTGATGTTTCTGAGATGGAATTTGATGAAGCGGTGGAGGAACTGGAAATGCATAATCTGCTGGCAGAAGAAGAGTTGATATTCTCTGATGAAATTGATGAGGGACTGGTAGTAAGATCCGAACCAAGAGCGGGCAGGACAGTGAAGGAAGAATCAACCATTTCCTTATTCGTGAGTCAGGGGAAGGAAACCGTCAGTTTTTCAGATTATGTAGGTAGGGACTTTTCACAGGTGAGAAGGCTTTTGGAAGATGAAGGATTTGAAGTTATTGCCTATGAAGAGTTTTCGGACAGGCCTGTTGGGGAAATTATTACACAAATTCAGCCTAATCCAGACGAAGATGTTGTCCCAAGTGAAACAAGGGTTATTTTTGAGGTCAGCGAAGGACCGGAATTGATCAGCCTAAATAATTTACGGGGGATGACCGAAGAGGAAGCAAGAGAGTATTTGGAAGAGAATAACCTGATTATAAACGTACAGCAGGAAAATTCGGATTCAGTACCGGAAGGAGAAGTGATCAGGCAGGAACCTGGATCAAATACGGAATTGGAAGAGGGCTCTACCGTCACTGTTGTTATATCGACCGGACCGGAAGCGTTGCCGCCGGTGTCGCATACCGTGAATTATACAGTTCCGTTTGAAGCTGATGAAGAAAATGAAGAAGAAACGGTTCGGGTGTATATTGGAGATGTGAATAATGATATTTCAGAAGTATATATAGAAGAGACCATTACAGAAGATACACCATTTGAGTTTACATTAACCATTGCACCGGATGATGAAGGAGAATATACGATTATGCTTGGAGACGATATTGTTACCAATGAAACAATCTCCTACGAGGAAGGTGGATAAATGGCAGAAGGCAGGATAGTAAAAGCATTAAGCGGATTTTATTATGTGAAATCCGGTAATAAGGTATATCAGTGCAGAGGCAGGGGTGTTTTTCGTAAAAACAAAATTACTCCCCTTGTCGGTGATTTTGTTAAATTTGACATTAGTGATGAAAAAGAAGGTTATGTAATCGAAGTTGAGAAAAGGAAAAATGAATTGGTCCGCCCGCCAATTGCAAATATTGATCAGGCAATCATTGTCAGCTCTGCCGTAAAGCCTGATTTCAGTACCAGACTGCTGGACAGATTTCTTGTTTTGATTGAGGCCAGAAATATTAAACCGATTATTTTTATTACTAAATTGGACCTGGCTTCCCCTTCTCTTAAGAAAGAGTTGGAAAGTTTTCGGGAAGATTATCGGAGAATTGGATATGATGCAGAATTATTTTCAGCCAAAGATGTCTCTCAAGCATCCGGTTTACATTTATATTTCCCCGGCAAGGTGAGCGTAATTGCAGGTCAGTCTGGGGTAGGGAAGTCCTCCCTCCTGAATACACTGGAACCATCTTTAGTATTACAGACAGGAGAAATATCCGAAAGTCTAGGCCGTGGAAAACATACAACACGGCATGTGGAATTGGTGGAGGTAAACGGGGGACTGGTGGCGGACACCCCTGGTTTTGGCTCCCTGGAACTTGAGGGTATAGAATTGAATGATTTGGGTGACTGCTTTCCTGAAATTAGGCAGAAGAGTGCAGCATGTAAATTTCGGGGCTGTTCCCATAACAAGGAACCAAAATGTGCTGTTAAGCAGGCGGTGGAAGCGAAAGAAATTCCTTTATATCGATATGAACACTATTTGCGATTTTATGAAGAAATACAATTGAGAAAGCCGAGGTATTAAAAAATGACCAAAATAGCACCATCCATTTTATCAGCCGACTTTTCCAAACTTGGAGAAGAAATTGCCGAGGTGGAAAAAGGAGGCGCGGATTATATTCATGTGGACGTCATGGACGGGCATTTTGTGCCGAATATTACAATAGGTCCATTAATTGTGGAAGCAATCAGACCTATAACGAAGCTTCCTTTGGATGTTCATCTAATGATTGAAAATCCGGATAAATATATTCCGGATTTTGCTTCTGCCGGTGCGGACATCATAACAGTTCACCAGGAGACATGCCTCCATCTTCACCGGACAATTCAGCTTATTAAAAATCACGGAAAAAAAGCAGGTGTTGTTATTAATCCTGCAACACCGGCAGAAACACTTCTTCCAATATTGCCTGACATTGATTTAGTGTTGATTATGACAGTAAACCCTGGATTTGGCGGACAGGCATTTATCGAGAGTTGTGTATATAAAATTGAGCAGGTTGCCTCGTGGAGAAAGGAAATGGGTCTGCAATTTGAAATAGAAATAGATGGCGGGGTAAATAAAAATACGGCAAAACAGTGTACAGTGGCGGGGGCCGACGTACTTGTAGCCGGAAGCGCAGTTTTTAAACAGAAAGACAGACAGGCTGCCATGGATGTCATTCGCCAGGCGGCAGAAAGGAAATAGCGTCATATGCTATCTGTTGGAATAATCGGAAGTGCCCCTGACTCCCTTAAGGATTTTTCGCTGTATAAAGAAAAGGTGGATATCTGGATAGGTGCAGACCGAGGGGCCTTAACCTTAATCGACAGAGGAATCCGGCCTGATTATGCTGTAGGGGATTTTGATTCCATCAATAATACGGAAAAAAGACGAATTAAGGAATTTGCTGCCGCTATGGAAGAATATCCTTCGGAGAAAGCGGAGACCGATTTGGAAATTGCGTTGTTAAAAGCTATGGAATTGAGAGCAGACCGGATTTATTTATTTGGTGTCACCGGCGGCAGGCTTGATCATGAACTGTCAAACATTCAATTGTTATATTCCATTATTACAAAAGGAATTCGGGGAATGATCGTTAACGAAAATAATTTTTTGGAATTGACATTGCCCGGAGAACATCAAATTAGCCAGGACATCCACTACCCCTATATCTCTTTTATTCCGTTCAGCCACGGAGTGGAAGGGCTGACTTTGAAAGGTTTTTATTACCCGCTGAAAAATCAGGACATTTATTGGGGATCCACCCTTTGTATCTCAAACAAGCTTATTAAAAAAAATGGTACTTTTTCCTTTAACGAAGGCATATTATTATTAATAAAGAGTCGAGATGAAATTTAAGGATAAGCTTCGTTTGTAAAAGAGGAGGAAGAACTCATGAAATTTTATACGATTAAGCTTCCAAGGGTGGTAGGTGGATTTGTCAGGGTGATTATCGGGGTTTTTAGAAAAGAAAAATAAAGTTTTTGAGCTTTTGTCAATTTACTTGGCGGAAGCTTTTTTATCAGGCGGAAAGTTTACTCCCACTGAATTTATCGGGGCAATGGGAAGCATGAAAAGTGGGAAATAAAGAATAAAAAAGTCACCTGCCATTTCAGGTGACTTTTCTTTTTACAATGAATATGCATGCTCTCAGAAGAGCCGCTGCTTTTCATAATAAACAATTATATTCATTCATCATTTGTATGGATGTTTTTTTACACCCTTTGTTATACACGCTCTACTTTACCAGATTTAAGTGCACGGGCAGATACGTAAACTTTCTTTGGCTTTCCATCTACCATAATACGTACTTTTTGCACATTTGCTTTCCAATTGCGTTTATTCGCATTCATAGCGTGTGAGCGTTTGTTCCCACTGCGGGTCTGCCGTCCGGTAATAACACATTTTCTAGCCATGTTATCCCTCCTAATCACCATGTGTCAATTAATACTTATACAATTTACCACAAGTGAAAGAATAATGCAATTGATTTTTGTGTTTGATATAAAGAAAAACTGCTTGACAGAATACAAAAAATCGTCCATTGTAAGAAGGGAATTTTAACTAAAATAAGAAGTCTGCTTTTATTCACCATCAATATGTAGTAAAATATGCTTATGTAATAAGAACGTTCAAAAGGGGGATCATTATGTCCATTGAACTTAATACAAATGACGGTCAAGTTACAATAACAAACGAGGTTATTGCAACAATCGCCGGCGGTGCCGCTGTGGAATGTTACGGTATTGTAGGAATGGCTTCCAAAAGCCAAATTAGAGACGGAATAGCTGAAATGCTGAAAAAAGAAAACTTTTCCAGAGGAATTGTTGTCCGTCAGGAAGATGATAAACTTCATATAGACATGTACATAATCGTAAGCTTCGGAACAAAAATTTCGGAAGTTGCACATAACGTACAATCCCAGGTTAAATACACACTCAGCCAATCACTCGGGTTGTCTATTGATTCTGTAAATATATATATTCAAGGGGTACGTGTAGCAAAAGACTGATTTTGCTATTTCTTTTAGCTGTAGAGGAGGAAGGATTGTGACTGTACACGAACTGGATGGTGCCAGGTTATCACAAATGGTTCAGTTTGGAGCACACCATTTATCAACCAACGCCAAGAAAATAGATGCACTTAATGTATTTCCCGTCCCTGATGGAGATACCGGGACCAACATGAATCTATCGATTACTTCAGGTGTAAGTGAAGTGAAAAAACTGGAAAGTGATGATGTTTCCCAAGTGGCGGATGCCTTCGCAAAGGGTCTGTTAATGGGGGCAAGAGGAAACTCAGGGGTTATCCTATCACAAATCTTCCGGGGATTTTCCAAAGGTCTTGAAAACAAATCCCGCGTTAACACGGAGGATATCGCAGCTGCTCTGGAAAGCGGTGTAACCACAGCATATAAAGCTGTTATGAAGCCGGTGGAGGGAACCATTTTAACTGTTGCCAAAGATGCTGCAAACGAAGCGGCAAATATAGCCGAATCCGAAAAAGATGTTATTTCGTTAATGGACAAGGTTGTAACAGCAGCAAAGGAATCCCTTCAGCGAACGCCTGATCTTTTGCCGGTTTTAAAAGAGGTGGGTGTTGTGGATTCGGGTGGACAAGGCCTGGTCACTATTTATGAAGGCTTCCTGGCTGCATTAAAAGGTGAAGAGCTCCCTCAGGATACAGATGGTATAGCAATGGAAGAAATGATCAATGCAGAGCATCATAAAGTAACACAGGATTTTATGGATACCTCGGAAATAGAATTCGGATATTGCACGGAATTCATGGTGAAATTTGAAGAGGACAAAATAAAAGAAAATCCGTTTGATGAAGAAGCCTTTCGCAGCGAATTAAGTGAGCATGGGGATTCTTTATTGGTTGTTTCTGATGATGAACTGGTAAAGGTGCATATTCATGCAGAGTATCCGGGTACCTGCATGACGCTCGGACAGCGTTATGGCAGCCTGATTAATATGAAAATAGAAAATATGAGAGAACAGCATACAGCTCTGATAGATGATCAGAAGCCGGCACCTGCAGAAAAGCCGAAAGAAAAAGCGGAGTACGGGATTATAACGGTAGCTATGGGGAGCGGTCTAAAAGAATTATTTAAAAGCATAGGCGTCTCTCAAGTGATAGAAGGCGGCCAAACGATGAATCCCAGTACACAGGACATAACAGAAGCAATTAAAGAAGCTAATGCAAAAAATGTTTTAATTCTCCCCAATAACAAAAATATTGTGATGGCAGCAGAGCAGGCTGCTGATTTGGCTGAAGAGAACGTGGAAGTTGTGCCAACCACCTCTATTCCCCAGGGGATCAGTGCCATGTTTGCATTTCATCCTGAAGCTGATCTTCAGGCTAACCAGAGAGCGATGAAAGAGGCAAGCCAACAGGTTAAAACAGGTCAAGTAACCTACGCAGTCCGTGATACACGGATAAATGGCATGCTGATCGAAGAAGGAAACTTTATGGGACTGCTTGACGGGTCCATTAAAGCAACACACGAGGATATAACAGAAGCCGTTAAACTGCTGCTGGGTGAGATGATCTCTGAAGATGATGAGATTCTCACCATATTATATGGTGAAGATGCAGAAGAAAAAGAAGTAGATAAGCTTGTTGACTATATTGAAGAGAACTACCAGCACATCGAAGTGGAAGTGCACAATGGCGCCCAGCCAATTTATTCCTATATATTTTCCGCTGAATAACCAAACCGCCGAAATACCGGCGGTTTTTTTGGTATCCGTAACTGCGCTAAATGCTCGTCCCACCGTAAAAAATGTCACTTTTCGGATTTAGTTGAAGTATGTTGGATAAAGGGAAAAGCGCTGGGAAGGTTTACTGCTTGTATACGATGCTTAAATACTCGTTTTTTGATATACTTTTTATGTGTTCGCCTTTTGAAGAAGATAATACAGGACAACAGGACGGTGAGGAGTTTATGAAATATAATTCCGTGTTTGATATTATTGGACCGGTCATGATTGGCCCCTCCAGTTCACATACTGCGGGTGCTGCAAGAATAGGAAAAGCAGCACGGCATTTATTTGGGGAAGAACCAGCATGGGCAAAAATCTACTTATATGAGTCCTTTGCAAAAACGTATAAAGGCCACGGTACTGATTTTGCATTGGCGGGCGGGTTGCTTAATTTTGAAACAGATGACCCGAGAATGAGCAAGGCACTGGAAATAGCCGAGGTAAAAAACATCTCCATTGAATTTATCGAAGACACAGCAGCGGTGGAGCATCCCAATACCGCACGTCTATTGATCGGAAATGATAAACATTCCATGGAATTAACGGGTATTTCCATAGGCGGCGGAAAAGTGGAAATTACGGAACTGAACGGTTTTCAATTACGATTATCCGGTAACCATCCCGCAATTCTCATTATGCATAATGACCGGTTTGGCGCTATTGCGTCTGTCACTGAAATCCTTGCAAAAAATGAAATAAATATTGGCCATATGGAAGTCAACCGTAAAGATGTCGGCAAAGAAGCCTTAATGGTGATTGAGGTCGATCAAAATGTTGATGATATGATAATGAATGAATTGAGAAAAGCCGATCATATTAATCAAATCGCAAAGATTGTCAGCTGATATTTAAATAGAAAGGGGTTTGCCGATGTTTCGAACAGTGGAGGAATTAGTAGCCATTGCAGAAAAGGAAAATGTATTAATATCTGAAGTAATGATAAGACAGGAAATGGAAGTAAAAGAAAAGACACGGGAAGAAGTATTTGCAGAAATGGAAAAGAACCTTAAAGTGATGGAAAAAGCGATCGAGGATGCACTGGATGGTGTAAACTCAGTTACCGGTTTAACCGGTGGAGATGCTGTATTAGTTCAAAAATACATGCAGGAAAACACGCCGTTGTCTGGAAACCTGATGCTTGATGCAGTAAGTAAAGCAATGGGTACCAATGAAGTTAACGCAGCAATGGGTACCATTTGTGCAACGCCTACTGCCGGCAGTGCAGGCTGTGTTCCCGGTACATTGTTTGCTGTGAAAAACCAGCTGAATCCTACCCGTGAACAGATGGTCCGCTATCTCTTCACCTCAGGAGCATTTGGATTTGTAGTAGCTAATAATGCCTTTATATCAGGTGCAGCCGGTGGGTGTCAGGCAGAAGTCGGTTCGGCGGGAGCAATGGCTTCGGCTGCCATTGTGGAAATGGCAGGCGGCACACCGCAGCAATCAGCAGAAGCATTTGCCATTACACTAAAAAATATGCTTGGATTGGTATGTGATCCAGTTGCAGGTTTGGTGGAAGTTCCTTGTGTAAAACGAAACGCTGCAGGTTCATCATTGGCCATTGTTTCTGCAGACCTGGCACTTGCGGGAGTTACAAGCCGGATTCCTTGTGATGAAGTTATTGGAGCCATGTACCGGATCGGAAAACAAATGCCTTCAAGTCTGCGTGAAACAGGAGAAGGCGGGCTTGCCGATACACCAACAGGCCGGCTGCTTAAAGAAAAGATTTTTGGGATGACTGTGTAGAAATGAGGGATCGGATTGCTGAATAATACAGTGTCAACAGTTAAAGGAGTAGGAGAAAAGTTTGCTGAAGATCTAGCTTCAATAAATGTATATTCAGTAGATGATTTATTGCATTATTTTCCTTATAAATATGATGTGTATGAAATAAAGCCACTTAGTGAATTAATTCATGATGATAAAGTAACCATTGAGGGAAGGGTAGTGTCAGAACCTTCCCTTACTTTTTACGGGAGAAAAAAATCACGGTTAACCTTTACATTGGAAGTCGAAAATATAGCTGTGAAAGCAGTTATGTTCAATCGTGCTTTTGCCAAAAAGCAAATTCGCAGGGATGATATATTTACATTGACGGGAAAATGGGATGCCCACAGATTGCAAATCACAGTAAGCCATTATAAAAAAGGTGCAGCGGAAAACGATAAAACAATTAACCCTGTTTATTCGGTCAAGGGTAATATCACGAACGTCAAATTAAAAAAGGTAATCAAGAATGCAATTACCCAATATGAAAAAGCAATAAAAGAACTGCTTCCACCTTACTATTTAAATGCATATAAACTTCCAAATCGACAGGATACCTTAAAGATCATGCACTTTCCTCCGGACAGAACATATCTGAAACACGCCAGGAGAAGATTTATTTATGAAGAGTTTTTACTCTTTCAGTTAAAAATGCAAATGTTGAAAAAGCGAAATAGGGAACAGACAAGAGGAAATGCGCAGCTGTACGATGCTGAGAAAACAAAAGCATTCATCGGCAACTTCCCATTCCGTTTAACCACGGCACAAAATAAAGCATTAACACAAATTTTAAATGATATGGAATCACCTTACAGAATGAACCGGCTGCTCCAGGGAGATGTGGGGTCGGGAAAAACGGCTGTAGCCGCTATTTGTCTTTATGCTGCAGTAACGGCAGGGAAGCAGGGGGCTTTGATGGTACCGACGGAAATTCTTGCAGAACAGCATTTTCAGAGCCTGTCGGAGCTATTTGCAGAAAATGCGAAAGTGGCATTGTTAACCGGTTCTACTAAAGGAAAAAAAAGAAAAGAAATATTGGAGAAATTGGAGAATCACGATGTAGACATCATTATAGGCACTCATGCTCTCATCCAGGAAGACGTCTATTTCAATGACTTAGGCATGGTAATCGTGGATGAGCAACACCGATTTGGTGTGAATCAGAGAAGAGTATTAAGGGATAAAGGTTTGGACCCGGACGTATTATTTATGACTGCGACCCCTATTCCAAGGACTTTGGCAATTACCGCCTTTGGAGATATGGATGTTTCCGTTATTGATGAAATGCCTGCAGGGAGAAAAGCAATTGATACTTATTGGGTGAAAGAGAACATGCTTGAAAGAGTATTGGACTTCATAGAAAAACGATTGGCAAACAATGAACAGGCTTATGTAATTTGTCCTTTGATTGAGGAATCAGATAAACTGGATATTCAAAATGCTGTCGAATTATATGATCAGCTCACAGATTACTATCAATCCAAAACAAAAGTGGGTCTGATGCACGGAAGATTGCCGGCAGAAGAAAAAGATGCGATTATGAAGCAATTTGCGGAAAACAAAATCCAAATTCTTGTATCTACCACAGTGGTGGAAGTAGGAGTCAATGTACCCAACGCAACGGTGATGGTTATTTATGATGCAGACCGGTTTGGCCTGGCCCAGCTGCATCAGCTGAGAGGAAGAGTGGGAAGAGGAGATCAAAAGAGTTACTGTATTTTAATATCAGATCCAAAAGGGGAAGTGGGCAAAGAGCGGATGCGCATTATGACAGAAACCAATAATGGTTTTGAACTTGCCGAAAAAGATTTGCAGCTGAGAGGGCCCGGGGATTTTTTTGGAAAAAAACAAAGCGGTATTCCCGAATTTAAAGTTGCCGATATGATTCATGATTATCGTGCATTGGAGCAGGCCCGGAAGGATGCAGAAGAAATCATTGAGAAGAACCTGCTTGAAGAAGATCCGGATTTCCGCTCATTACATCGGGTCATAGAAAGTGAAGTGTCCCACACAGAAAAATTGGATTAGAGAGACTTGCATTAATAAAAGCGGTATTATATATTACTATTAGTACCTAGTGCTAAAACAGAATATCAATCGGATGGTGTCTGTAATGAAAAGAACAAAAGCAGAACGTCAGCGTTTATTAAGATCTACCATTGAAGAGACGCCTTTTATCACAGATGAAGAGCTCGCTGAGAAGTTTGAAGTAAGCATTCAAACCATTCGTCTGGACAGAATGGAACTATCCATTCCAGAATTACGGCAAAGAATTAAATCAGTAGCGACGAACCAATGGAATGAGACGGTAAAAGCTTTGCCATTGGAAGAAGTTATCGGGGAGATTATTGATTTGGAACTGGACAAGCGGGCCATTTCCATTTTGGACATTGGTAAAGAACATGTTTTTTCACGTAATAAAATTGCCCGTGGACATCATTTGTTCGCCCAGGCTAATTCGCTGGCTGTAGCTGTCATTAACGATGAACTGGCTTTAACGGTGAAATCAGAGCTTAAATTTACAAGGCAGGTAACAGAAGGGGAAAGAGTCGTTGCAAAAGCCTCAGTGAAAGGGCAAAACGAAAAAGGGCTGACGATGGTTGAAGTAAACAGCTTTGTGGACCATGAAAAAGTGTTTACAGGGGTGTTCCAAATGTACCAGTCCAATGAACAGAAAAAGGAGCAGGTTAAATGAGATTAGCAATAGATGCTATGGGAGGGGACCATGCCCCAAAGGAAATTGTATTGGGTGCGGTGGATGCCATCGCCGAAATGAAAGATTTACATATCACTTTATATGGAGATGAAAGTCAAATAAAAAAATATGTGGAAGATACGAAAGGTCTGGATATTGTCCATACCGATGAATTGATCACAGCAGACGATGAACCGGTACGTGCAGTCAGGCGGAAAAAGAATTCCTCTCTTGTTTTAATGGCACAGGCTGTGAAAGAAAAAAAGGTGGATGCATGTATTTCAGCCGGAAATACGGGAGCTTTAATGAGTGCCGGTCTTTTTGTGGTTGGAAGAATAAAAGGGATCGAACGTCCTGCATTAAGTCCCACACTCCCTACTGTGGACGGTAAGGGTTTTCTGCTTCTGGATGTAGGGGCGAACGTGGATGCAAAAGCCAGCCATTTACTTCAATATGGATTAATGGGTTCCATTTATACCGAAAAAGTGAGGTCTATTGCCAACCCGACTGTCGGGCTTCTGAATGTTGGGACGGAAGACGGGAAGGGAAGTGAGTTAACGAAAAAAGCATTCTCACTTATGAAAAATGCACCGATTCATTTTATTGGCAATGTGGAAGCAAGGGATTTGTTTGACGGTGCGGCAGATGTTGTTGTCACGGATGGATTCAGTGGAAATATAGCATTAAAAACCATTGAAGGCACGGCGGCTACTATGTTTTCCTTATTGAAAGAGACTTTTACATCTTCATTAAAGACAAAGATTGCAGCTGGCATGGTGAAAAATGATTTGAAGTCTTTGAAGAATAAATTGGATTATTCGGAGTATGGGGGTGCAGGACTGTTTGGTTTGGCAGCACCGGTGATCAAAGCCCATGGTTCCTCCAACAGAAGAGCAATATATAATGCGATCAGGCAGGCTTCGCATATGGTTGAATATGATGTAACAGAAACTATCCGGGAGACGGTGGAAAAATTGGAATTGGAGGGAAATGAATGAAAAAATTAGCTTTTATGTTTCCGGGGCAAGGTTCCCAGGAACCGGGCATGGGGAAGAGTTTTTACGATCAGGATGAGAGCGTGAAGGCAATATATAATGAAGCAAACCGGCTGTTGGATAAGGATATTACCAAATTAATGTTTGAAGGGCCGGCTGATTTATTGACAGAGACTGAAAATGCACAGCCGGCATTACTGCTCTCGAGTATAGCCGTACATAAATTGTTAATAAAAGAAGGCGTAAAGCCTGTGATGACAATTGGCCACAGTCTTGGTGAATATAGCGCATTGGTGGCTGCAGGATCTATTTCCCTGGAGGAAGCGTTACCATTAGTTGCAGCAAGAGGGAGACTGATGGAAGAGGCTTTTCCTAAAGGACAGGGGACGATGGCAGCTGTTTTGGGGATGAAACAGGAGGAAATTGAAGAGGTAATTGCAAAGGTGGATAAGGGTGCTGTTGATCTGGCCAACATCAATTGTCCGGGACAAATTGTCATATCCGGAGCAAAAGAAGGGGTGGAAGAGGCCGCGGTTTTATTAAAAGAAGCCGGTGCAAAACGTGTACTTCCGCTAAACGTAAGCGGTCCCTTTCATTCCAGATTAATGAAATCCGCAAATAATGCTTTTGCCAAACATCTGGATGAAGTGACGATTAAAGATGCTACCATACCTGTATATGCCAATGTTTCCGCACAACCTGTTACGGGCCGGAAAGAAATAAAGGATTTATTGATAAAACAATTATATTCTCCCGTTCGATTTGAAGCGTCTATTCGAAACATGATGGAAAGCGGAGTGGACGCATTTGTAGAAGTTGGAAACGGCAAAGTATTAAGCGGGCTCGTAAAGAAAATTCACAGGAGAACCAAAACCTTTGCTATCCAGGATGCAGATTCCTTGAACGATTTCTTAACTTGGTATAAGGAGGAAAATTGATGCTGAAAGAAAAAAATGCACTAGTTACCGGTTCATCACGCGGCATTGGCAGGGCCATCGCATTGGAACTGGCAAAACAGGGTGCAAATGTTGCTGTTAATTATGCCGGAAGTAAAGATAAAGCACAGGAAGTAGTGGACGAAATAAAGCAATTGGGTGTCCATGCATTTAAAATTCAGGCAGATGTGTCTAATGAAGCAGATGTAAAAGCAATGATCAAAGAGGTGGTTAATGAATTTGGGTCATTGGATATTCTTGTAAACAATGCCGGGGCAAATAAAGATAACTTAATCATGAGAATGAAAGAGGAAGAATTTGACCACGTTATTAATACAAACCTGAAAGGTGTATTTTTGTGCACAAAAGCTGCAGCGAGATACATGATGAAACAACGGGCAGGGAAGATTGTAAATGTGTCTTCCATCGTCGGTGTCAGCGGGAACCCGGGACAAGCGAATTATGTGGCGGCAAAGTCGGGTGTCATCGGATTGACAAAGACAACGGCAAAAGAATTTGCCACCCGTAATATTCATGTCAATGCAGTCGCGCCGGGATTCATCTCCACAGATATGACAGATGCTTTGTCAGAGGAACAGCAGCAGGGTATGCTGGCCATGATCCCGTTGGATAAATTTGGTGAACCGGAGGATGTCGCCAAAACAGTTCGCTTCCTTGCATCCAGTGATGCAGATTATATTACCGGGCAAACGATACACATTGATGGCGGTATGGTAATGTGAGGAATGCAAGCATGTTACATTTATGGCTTGTATCATATCCATAAAAAGTTTATATTACTTGAAGGGAGGTGAATGGAATGGCAGATGATGTGTTTGAGCGTGTAAAAGCTATTATTGTAGATCGTCTTGATGTTGATGAATCAAAAGTGACATTGGAAGCGTCTTTTAAGGATGACCTGGAGGCTGATTCCTTAGACGTAGTGGAGCTTGTCATGGAACTGGAAGACGAATTTGATATGGAAATTGCTGATGAAGAAGCAGAAAAAATTAATACAGTGGGTGACGCTGTTGATTACATAAACAGCACCCAGGGATAACTGCCAAAAGTCTCGCATAACAGCGGGACTTTCTATTTCTTTGCCGTCTGGAGGTGAGTAATAATGAACATGGATCAATTGGAGAACGAGCTTGATATGAAATTTAATAATCATGAAATAATCAGACAGGCTTTCACCCATTCATCTTATGTGAATGAGCATCGCAGTGAGTTGTTTTCAGATAATGAGCGTCTGGAATTTTTAGGGGATGCCGTACTGGAATTAGGGGTATCCCAATTTCTGTACCGAAAACACAAAAATATGTCTGAAGGGAAATTGACGAAATTGCGGGCAGCCATCGTATGTGAGCCATCCCTATATAATTTTGCCCTCTCTCTTCATTTTGAAAGATATGTTTTGCTTGGAAAAGGGGAGGAACAGACTGGGGGGCGAAACCGGCCGGCTTTATTGGCGGACGTTTTTGAAGCTTTTCTCGGAGCCATATATTTGGATCAAGGCTTTAACAAAGCTCTTGAATTTCTTGAAGTACATGTATTTCCCAAAATAACTGACGGTGCTTTTTCGCATGAGATGGATTATAAAACACAGCTGCAGGAACTGGTGCAGCAGAACACGAATCAGTCCGTTGAATACCGTATTATCGAGGAAAAAGGTCCGGCACATGATCGATCGTTTGTTGCCCAGGTTATGGTTAAAGACAGGGTCTCCGGTTCAGGGGAGGGGCGGACAAAAAAAGAAGCAGAACAGCGGGCTGCAAAAATTGCGCTGGACCATTATGACTTTACGTGAGTAGCGAAGTTATAGCATTTTTACAGGCAGAAACCATCCCAAGTATTGAATCTTAGCAAGTACGGGATGGTTTGCTGTTTTTTGGAGCATAAAGGAGCTATGCTTATCGTCAAAGCCAAGTTTACCTGACGAGCCTTATTTTCGTACACCACGCAATTCCTCAATAAATGCCTGTGTCTCCGAAGCGCTTAAGTTTCCTTTATTTATAACCATGTCATACATGAGTTTTAATTGATCATATTTCTCAAGATCATAATCTTCCGGATCCAACAGGGAACGGTTGGCTACTCCCAGCCGTTCAGCTAATTCATCCAGAATTATTTTCATATTTTGTTCGGTAGGCTGTTCCAAATTCATTTTAGCACCTCATTTTTTTACATTAAACCTATTAATATTACTTATAGTTATCATAGCATAAATTTCTTTCTTCCCCTATAGTAAAATGAATATTTATGAAATCATACAGCCAGGATTTTTCCTCAAGTTGAATATTAGCGTGAATAAAGCATGATCAATTTCCATTTGTCTGTGAGTGGTCTATACGCCTTTATGCACTTTATGATAAAATGAAGCAGTACATACAGAGAATGAAAACGATAATAGAACTAGATTTGGTTTTCCCAGTAGGAGAATGAATATGTATCTTAAACAATTGGAAAGTGTTGGATTTAAATCTTTTGCTGAACGCATAAGGGTGGATTTTGTGCCGGGAGTTACTGCGGTGGTAGGTCCCAATGGCAGCGGTAAAAGCAATATTACGGATGCCATTCGCTGGGTGCTTGGAGAGCAGTCGGCAAAATCGCTTCGGGGCTCAAAAATGGAAGATATTATTTTCCAGGGAAGTGATTCAAGAAAGCCGTTAAACGTGGCTGAAGTTACATTGACACTTGACAACGAGGACAGAAATTTAGCTGTGGATTATTCAGAAGTAAGTGTAACTAGAAGGGTCTACCGTTCGGGCGAAAGTGAATTTTTTATAAACAAACAGGCTTGCCGGCTAAAAGATATTATCGATTTGTTTATGGATTCCGGTTTGGGCAGGGAGGCTTTTTCCATTATCAGTCAGGGAAAAGTCGAAGAAATATTAAGCTCCAAGGCGGAAGAGCGGAGGATGATTTTTGAAGAAGCTGCCGGTGTTCTGAAATATAAACAAAGAAAAAAGAAAGCAGAATATAAATTGGAAGAAACCCAGGAAAATCTAAACCGGGTGGAAGATATCATTTATGAAATAGAACAGCAAAGAGTACCGCTGGAACAGCAGGCGGAAACAGCGGCAAAATATCTGGATTTAAAAGATCAATTAAAACAACAGGAAATTTCACTTCTCATTGCTGAAATTGAATTGCTTCATGATGCTTGGCAAACCCTCCTGAATGAGCTGCAAGAAGAAAAAATGAAAGAAACGGATCTGAAATCAAAGATCCAAAGAAAAGATGCCGAGTTGGAAAATGAACGGAATGAGATACAGAAACTGGATGATGAAATTGCAGCTCTTCAGTCTGAACTGGTAACCGTGACAGAGGAACTTGAAAAATCAGAGGGGCGGAAAAACCTGTTTCATGAGCGGACAAAGCATAATTCCGAAAACAGAGATAAACTGGAGGCACAGAAGCGGGAAAGTGCCGAAAAAATAGAAAATCTCAAGAAAGTAGTCCGGGAAGAGAATCAAAAACTTAGTCATCTTCAGGATGCCAGGGACGAATCCCAAAAAAAAGTACTGGAATTTGAAAAACTGCTCTCATTGAAAGAAGATGAGATCTCGGGAGAAATTGAGAACTTAAAAAGTGAATATATTGAAAAGTTGAATGAACAGGCAGCAATGCGGAATGAAAAACAATCCATAAAACAGCAAATAGACCAGATGAAAACCAAAAAAGACAGGCAAACGAAGAAAGTTCACGAGCTGCGTTTATTGAAAGAAAATGTAACAAGTAAAGAAACTAATGTAAAAGAACGGGAGGAAAAGCAGCACAAGCTTCTTGCAAAGAAGGAATCACATATTAAGAAATTAAGAGAGGAGCTGGAGGAAAAGAAACAATTATATCAAACCTCCCAGAAAAAATTGTATGAAGGCTATCAGTATATTGAAAAATTGAGTGCGAGAAAAGAAATGTTAAAAGAATTAAAAGATGACTTTCAGGGATATTTTCAGGGAGTTAAAGCAGTTTTGAGGGCAAGAGATGAAAGACAGCTGGAAAATATTTATGGAGCAGTTATTGAACTGATCGATATTCCCAAACCATATCTCTCGGCAATTGAAACGACACTGGGAGGGCAGGCACAGCATATTATTGTAAATAATGATGAAACTGCGAGACAGGCCATAGCCTGGTTGAAAAAAACGAATAACGGCAGAGCGACCTTTCTTCCGCTTGCTTCCCTTCAGGAGCGGGGTGTCCCAAAGCAAACCCTCACCAAATTGAAGGAGATTCCGGGTTTTATAGGAATTGCTTCCCAGCTGATTCAAACGGATGGATTATATCAAAAGGCAATTAACCACCTGGCCGGCAACGTAATTATTGCAAGCACACTCAAAGATGCAAATCACATTGCTAAAATAGTAATGCGTAAATATCGGATTGTTACCCTGGATGGTGATGTCGTAAGTCCTGGAGGCGCAATGAGCGGTGGAGCCAGGAAAAAATCAAATCAATCATCCCTCTTTACACGGGAAAAGGATCTGGCGGAAATCACAGAGAAACTGGCGGAGTACAAGCACAAAATTCAATCCTTTGAAGAAAAGCTGAAAACAAGAAAGACAAAAATAACCGAATTGGAACATTCTCTCCACGTGGAAGAGGCTGATGTTCCTGCACTGGAACAGGAATTACAGGAAGTGCGCTCAGAATATGCAGACATAAGGATGAAAAAGGAATCCTTGCTTGAAAATATTCGATTATATGAACAGGAAAAAAACCAGTTTGAAGAAGAAAGCAAACAATTAACAGGCAGAGAGAAAGTATTATCAGACAGCCTGGAAGAAATGAAACAAACATTGGGTTCCATAGAAAAAAATATAGATCGTCTGACCAGTCAGGAACAAACGTTTAAAAAGAATTATGAACAAATGCAGCAGGATTTTCACAAAGAACAAGTAACACTTGCCGAGCTGGATGAAAGATTAAAAGCTCAGAAGGAAAAAACAGATACAAATAAATCCCAGCTGGATGAATTAAATAAGCAATATCAACAATATACTTCAGACTTGGAAGAACTTAGGGCAATACATGAAAAAGAGGAATCAATCGAAGCTATAGAAAAAAGAATTTCCACGAAGAAGAAAGAAAAGGAAGAATTAACGTATTCCGTTCAGGAGAAGCGCTCCGAGCGGGCAGAACGAACGCAGCGAATGCAGGATCAGGAAAGGGAATTAAAAGAAGAAAACAGGAATCATCAGGCTTTCCAGAAGAAGATTCAGCAAAAAGAAGTAAAGGCGAACCGTCTTGACGTTGATCTGGAAAACCGTTTGTCCCACTTGCAAACCGAATATACCATTACGTTTGAAAGAGCACAGAAAACTTACGCAAAAGCAGAAGATATAGAAAATAGTAAATCCAGGGTTACAGACCTGAAACAAAGGATAGAACAATTGGGCACTGTTAATTTGGGTGCAATGGATGAATATGAGCGAATTAAAGAAAGGCTGTCCTTTTTAATTGAGCAAAAAACGGATTTAGTGGAAGCAAAAGAAACATTGTATGCTATTATTGCTGAAATGGATGAAGAAATGGAAAAGCGTTTTGGTGAGACATTTACAAAGATTAAAGAAGAGTTTAAAAAGGTATTTTACCAGCTGTTCGGCGGCGGACATGCCGAGTTAAAGTTAACCGAACCTTCGAATCTGTTGGATACCGGTGTGGAAATAATTGCACAGCCCCCCGGCAAAAAACTGCAGCATCTTGGACTTCTATCCGGCGGGGAACGGGCATTGACTGCCATAGCATTGCTGTTTTCGATACTGCGTGTGCGGCCGGTTCCATTCTGTGTGTTGGATGAGGTGGAAGCAGCACTTGATGAAGCAAACGTCGCACGGTTTGCGGAATACGTCAAATATCATAGTGAAGACACCCAATTTATTGTAATTACACACAGAAAAGGAACAATGGAAGAAGCAGACGTATTATACGGGGTTACGATGCAGGAGGCCGGTGTTTCCCGTCTTGTATCCGTGAGGCTGGAAGATACGAAAGAATTAATAGGTTGATAAGGAGAAGATAATTATGGGTTTTATGGATAAGTTAAAGAATAGATTTAAGCAAAATCAGGAAACGGAGGAAGTATCGGAAAAATATAAAGAAGGAATGAAAAAGACCAGAAGTTCATTCTCCGGAAAAATAAATGATTTAATTGCCCGTTACCGGAAAGTCGATGAAGATTTTTTTGAAGAGCTGGAAGAAGTGCTCATTACAGCGGATGTCGGTGTCATGACCGTCATGGACTTAATTGATGAACTGAAAATGGAAGTGAAACGGCAAAATATAAAGGATACTAAAGAAGTGAAGGAAGTCATTTCGGAAAAATTGGTGGAAATATATTATGGAGATGACGATGAGGAAATTGAACAATTAAATATCCAGGATAGCGGACTTTCTGTCATCCTTGTTGTCGGCGTAAATGGTGTAGGAAAGACCACATCGATTGGAAAACTTGCATACCAGTTAAAACAACAGGGCAAGGATGTGATGCTGGCAGCCGGCGATACTTTCCGTGCCGGTGCGATCGAACAACTGGAAATATGGGGAGAAAGAGCAGGAGTAGACGTGATTAAACAGAGTGCCGGCAGTGATCCGGCTGCAGTTATCTTTGATGGAATAAAAGCTGCAAAGTCCCGGGAAGCAGATGTATTAATCTGTGATACAGCAGGACGACTGCAAAATAAAGTAAATTTGATGAATGAGCTTGCAAAAGTAAAACGTGTCATTGAAAGAGAAATTCCGGGCGCGCCCCATGAAGTGCTGCTTGTTCTGGATGCGACAACCGGTCAGAATGCCTTAAATCAAGCAAAGACTTTTTCCGAGGCTACAAATGTTTCCGGGATTGTATTGACGAAACTGGATGGTTCTGCAAAAGGGGGAATTGTACTCGCTATCCGAAACGAATTGAATATTCCTGTTAAGTATGCAGGTCTTGGAGAAAAACTTACCGATCTGCAGCAATTTGATGCCCATGCTTTTGTGTATGGACTCTTTGCGGATATGCTGGAAGAAGAAGAGTAGGAGGGTTGCTTGACAAAGGTACATCTTATCTTTAGAATCAGACGTAAAGTAATTTCACTTAACAAGGGGTGTATGAATTGCTCGGAAAAACAACGAGATTGAATTATTTGTTTGATTTCTATCAAACATTGCTTACACCCAAACAACGAAATTATATGGAGCTTTATTATTTAGAGGATTATTCATTGGGTGAAATATCAGAACTGCTGGACGTGTCCAGGCAAGCGGTATACGATAATATTAAAAGAACGGAAGCTATGCTTGAAGATTATGAGAAAAAGCTGCATTTATATAAAAAGTTTCAGCAGCGATCCACAATCATTGAACAGTTGGAAGAATTACTGCAAAAAGAGGACCGTGCTGTATTGGATAAAATGAAGCAATTAAAAGAATTGGATTAGGGGGAACCTTCTATGGCATTTGAAGGATTAGCCGAACGCCTGCAGGGAACAATTAAGAAAATTACCGGCAAGGGCAAGGTTTCTGAGCAGGATGTAAAGGAAATGACCAGGGAAGTCCGGCTTGCATTACTTGAAGCCGATGTAAATTTTAAAGTAGTAAAGGATTTAATAAAGCGTATTAAGGAACGTGCTGTTGGGCAGGAAGTAATGGAAAGCCTTACTCCCGGCCAGCAGGTGATTAAAGTAGTGAAGGAAGAATTGACGGAACTGATGGGCGGGGAGCAGAGCAAAATAGCCACAGCCGATCGTCCTCCGACCGTCATTATGATGGCGGGGCTTCAAGGTGCAGGTAAAACGACAACTACCGGCAAACTTGCCAACCTGCTTAGGAAGAAATATAACCGTTCTCCCCTTCTTGTTGCCTGCGATGTTTACCGTCCCGCTGCAATTAAACAGCTGGAGACGCTGGGTCAGCAGCTTAGTATGCCCGTTTTTTCCATGGGTACTGAAGCCAGTCCCGTGGAGATTGCTGAAAAAGCATTGGAGAGAGCAAAGGAAGAGCATCATGATTATGTCATCATTGATACTGCAGGCCGGCTGCACCTTGATGATGAGTTAATGGATGAATTGGGACAATTGAAAGACAAAGTGAATCCGCACGAAATCTTCCTCGTTGTCGATGCAATGACAGGGCAGGATGCGGTTAACGTTGCCGAGAGCTTCAATGAACAGCTGGACATCACCGGGGTGGTACTAACCAAGCTTGACGGTGATACACGGGGCGGCGCGGCATTATCCATCAAAGCTGTTACGGACAAACCAATTAAATTTGCAGGGATGGGTGAAAAACTGGATCAGCTGGAAGCATTTCATCCCGAAAGAATGGCATCAAGAATTCTGGGCATGGGAGACGTGCTCTCATTAATTGAAAAAGCACAGACAAATGTAGATGAGAAAAAAGCAAAAGAACTGGAAGAAAAAATGCGTACCATGTCGTTTACGTTTGATGATTTTCTCGAGCAAATGGGTCAGGTAAAAAATATGGGGCCTTTGGATGATTTAATGGCAATGATTCCTGGTGCAAATAAAATGAAAGGGCTGAAAAATGCCCAAATTGATGAAAAACAGCTCGTTCACGTTGAGGCGATCATTCAATCCATGACAAAGAAAGAAAGGCAGGACCCGAGTATTATGAATGCCAGCCGCAAAAAGCGGATTGCGAAAGGTTCGGGAACCTCCGTTTCACAGGTCAATCGATTATTAAAACAATTTGACGAAATGAAAAAAATGATGAAACAGATGACAAACATGCAAAAAGGCAAAAAAGGCAAAGGGATGAACCTGCCGTTTATGTAGGAACAGAGTAATTATTTGCAAGCAGATCCAACAATTGTAACGGGTCCATAAGGTTGTAATGGAAAAACACTTTACAGACTTCCCGGTTTCTGTTAGAATCTAAAAATGGCAGATAAAAAAGTACAACTACACTGTCAAGCTAAAGGTCAGGAGCCTTTTAAAGGCTTCAGCTTTCTCAAGAAATATAAATTATTGGAGGTGTAAGAAAATGGCAGTTAAAATCCGTTTGAAACGTATGGGATCCAAAAGAAACCCTTTCTATCGAATTGTAGTTGCGGATTCCCGCGCTCCGCGTGATGGCCGTTCTATTGAACAGATTGGAACTTATAATCCTGTAGTAAATCCGATTGAAGTTAAAATAGATGAAGAAAAAGCACTTGATTGGATGAAAAATGGTGCCAAACCGAGTGATACTGTAAGAAATCTGTTTTCAAAACAAGGTATCATGGAGAAATTCCACGAGCAAAAAACTAAGTAAAAAAGTAGAGTGATAACATGAAAGCCTTAATTGAAACCATTGTCACTTCATTAGTTGATCACCCGGAAGATATTGTTGTTGATGAAAAAGAAGAAGAATCAAAAATTGTTTATCATCTGACAGTAAACCAGGAAGATGTGGGGAAAGTCATTGGCAAAAACGGTCGAATTGCCAAGGCAATCCGTACTGTTGTCTATGCGGCAAAGTCGGATGAAAAAAAACGTATTTATTTGGATATTATGTAAAAGGGAAAGGGATTCGCCTTTCCCTTTTGCGCATCCCGGGGAATAGCAGCAATTTGATCCGCTCTATATAAAGAGGCTATTGAGAGTGAGGAAGTAAGATGAAGATAATAAAAAAGGTTGTCATTAAACAAATTATCACTGAGAAGAGCAAGCAAAAATTAAAAGAGAAATTTCATAACCATAAAATGCGGCTGGAACAGGAGTGCCAACAACTGCTGTTTGAAAAGAGAAAGCTGCAAAACAAATCAGCTGCGTCCAAGCCGGAAGTGGGTCGTCGATTTCAACAGGAAATTAATAGGCGCAAAGAGAAAATAAAACTTGCTGATTTTAAAATGGAGCAATTGGAAATGCTGGAGATGGGAAGTGAAATAATTGAAAAAGAGGTGGACGCCTTAGTGGACGTTTCTGTTGGTTCTGATTGGAAAGAAATTATGACCGAGGGTGCCATCGTAATTAAAGATGATGTTGTGATCCGAATTGATTAATGGCAGGTGAAATAATGAATAATCGAATGTTTAACATTGGAAAGATTGTAAATACCCACGGAATACACGGTGAAGTCAAGGTAGTCCGAATTACAGATTTTGAAGAGCGCTTTAAACCGGGAAACACCGTATACACTGCAGGAAAAAACGAGCCCCCCATTCAGCTGACTATTGAAAGCCATCGCCATCATAAAGGTTTCGATCTGCTTAAATTCCAAAACATGAATAACATTAACGATATAGAACACCTGAAAGGGACATATTTAACCATTGAAGAAGACCAGCTTACCGAACTGGATGCGAATGAATTTTACTACCATGAAATTATTGGATGTCATGTTTATACGGTTAGTGAAGAAAAAATAGGAACCGTCATAGAAATACTCTCCCCCGGTGCAAATGATGTATGGGTAGTGAAGAGGCCGCAGGGAAAAGAAGTGCTCATCCCTTACATCGAAGAAGTCGTCAAGGAAGTACATACACAATCCCGGAAAATTATTATCGAACCAATGGAAGGACTGTTGGATTAATGCATATTGATGTTTTAACACTTTTTCCAGAAATGATTTCGGGTTTATTTCAATCCTCTATTTTAAAAAAGGCACATGAGAAGGAAAAGTTCAGTTATCGGTTCGTTAATTTTCGTGATTATTCCACTGATAAACATAACAAAGTGGATGATTATCCATACGGAGGGGGAGCGGGAATGGTCTTAACCCCGCAACCGCTCTTTGACGCAGTGGCATCCATTACAGAGAATAAGACAACAAAGCCGAAAATTATTTTAATGACTCCCCAGGGGGAGCCATATAAGCAAAAAAAAGCAGAAGAACTGGCAGAGGAAGAGCATCTGATATTTATATGCGGTCATTATGAGGGCTATGATGAACGGATCAGGGAGCATCTCGTGACAGACGAAATCTCCATCGGTGACTATATTTTAACCGGAGGAGAGCTGGGGGCCATGGTTGTCATCGACAGCGTAGTCAGGCTGTTGCCGGATGCACTTGGTAACGAGAAATCGGCAAAAGAGGATTCGTTTTCTTCCGGATTATTGGAACATCCGCACTATACACGCCCTGCGGAGTTCCAGGGAATGAAAGTACCCGACGTTTTACTATCCGGGAATCATGCAAAGATAGAATGTTGGAGAAAGAGAGAGTCACTGAAAAGAACTTGGCAGCGCCGCCCTGAATTATTAGGTGAATTGGAGATGGATACCGAAGAAAGAAAGTTATTGGAAGAGGTCAAAAAAAAACTATTAACAAACCGTTGAAGAATCAGCTTCATTATGGTATATTTATTGTTGTGCTTAAAGTACTGCTTTAAGTCGTATAAACGATGTTCCGCTGTCATTTTAGATAAGAACATTAGTTTGGAAGGAGTGAACGACTGTGCAAAAGTTAATAGAAGAGGTTACGAAGGATCAGCTTCGTACAGACCATCCCGAATTTCGTGCTGGTGATACTGTGAAGGTTCACGTGAAAGTTGTGGAAGGTTCACGCGAACGTATTCAGGTGTTTGAAGGTGTTGTCATCAAGCGCCAGGGCGGTGGCATCAGTGAAACATTTACGGTAAGAAAACTTTCTTACGGTGTAGGTGTGGAGCGTACATTTCCGGTACACTCACCGCGGATTGATAAAATTGAAGTAACCCGCCGTGGTATTGTGCGCCGTGCAAAACTTTATTATTTACGCAATCTGCGTGGAAAAGCAGCACGTATTAAAGAGCGTATGTAAATCTGAAGTCAATAATTAACAGATATCATGGAGAGAAAGGAGCTTTGTATTAAATACAAGCTCTTTTTTCTTTTTAAAGACATAGTCACCTTCCCCTCCTGCACGCAAGAATTTGATGTGAGGAGTGGGTCTTAGACGCCAATATAGTTGAATGGAAACATGGAACTGTCTTAAAATAATGACAGGATGATTTACGTATACGGGGGAAACAACATGGTTAAACGGGAAAGTGAATGGTTGGATTGGGTAAAAGCATTGTTGTTAGCGCTTGGACTGGCGTTAATTGTCCGGATGTTCTTTTTTGCCCCCATTGTGGTGGAAGGACCATCAATGCTCCCAACATTGCATGATGGAGATCAAATGATTGTAAATAAGTTTGCATACAACATAAGTGAACCGGAACGCTTTGATATCGTTGTTTTTCATGCTTCTGTCCAAAAAGATTTTATTAAACGAATTATCGGCTTGCCCGGGGAACATGTGGAAGTACGGGATAATATTTTGTATATTGACGGGGAAGAAGTGGAAGAGCCATTTTTAGCAGAAATAAAAGAGAGAGTAGTACCTTTTCAATTTACGAATGATTTTACATTGCAGCAACTGCCTGGAGAGCATGAAGTAATACCTGAAGATCATGTTTTCGTAATGGGGGATAACAGAGCCAATTCTACGGACAGCAGATCCATCGGGGTCGTGCCGACAGATGAGATAGTAGGAAAAACAAATTTAATCTATTGGCCGCTGGACCGGATTCAGATAATAAGAGAGTAGGTGGCATATGACAATACAGTGGTTCCCGGGCCATATGGCCAAGGCAAAAAAGGAAATAGAAGAAAAATTAAAGCTTGTGGATTTTGTTATCGAATTGGTTGATGCGAGAGCACCCCTGTCTTCCCACAATCCCATGCTCGAAAAAACGGTAAACAATAAACCGAAGATGAAGGTGTTGATGAAAAAAGATCTTGCAGATTCATCGGTTACACAAGAGTGGGTCGACTATTTCAAGGAGCGGGGGGCCCCTGCTGTTGCCATCAATGTAAATGAAAAAGCAGATATTATACAGGTTATTCAACTGGCAAAAGAACAGGGACAAAAGAAAATGGAAAAATTAAAGCAGAAAGGAATCCAGCCAAGACCTGCAAGAGGCCTGGTTCTTGGGATACCCAATGTCGGAAAATCCACTTTGATTAATCGGCTGGCGAATAAAAAGATTGCCAAAACTGGGGACAGGCCGGGAATAACAAGGCAGCAATTATGGATTAAGGTAAAAAAAGACTTTGAATTACTGGATACACCCGGTATACTTTGGCCCAAATTCGAGGAAGAAACAGTGGCCTATCGTCTTGCGGCCATCGGTACTATTAAAGATCAACTACTTCCGCTGCAGGAAGTAGCCGCTTTTGTTATCGACCATTTACAAAGACATTATCCCCATTTGCTTGAAGAAAGGTACAGTTTAGATAGCGAACTAAGTGATATGTATGACATATTTACAGAAATTGGAAAGAATCGTGGTGCGCTGGAAAGTGGAGGAAAAGTCAATTTTGACAAAGTTGCAGATTTATTGTTGCGCGATCTTCGTACAGGGAAAATAGGCAGCATAAGTATGGAGTTACCAGGTAGCGATTTAACAAGTAATTGATTTACAGAACATATGGGTAAGCATTGCTGACTAATTGAAAGAATAAGCCCTTGTCGGTTTTACCCTGGGGCTATTTTAATATTCCAAAATAATGTGTCCCTTCAATAAGCAACTGCCCGGGAACAGCAGCTTTAATAATAAATAAAAATGCCGATACATAAGAGAGAGACAGGTGTTTACGATGGAAAACAAAACGATTTCACAAATAAAGCAATGGATGGAGAAAGAAGAGCTTAAGGAAGAGGAGATAGCCAAATTGAAAAAGGATCCAAGAAAAGGGATTCAGCTGCTTGTTCATCAATATGAAAAAAAGAAACAGAAAGAAATAGAACTGGAAAAACGATTTTCACAAATGTGCCAGTATGAAAACACAGGCTATGAAAATGGCTGCAGGTATATTGCCGGGACAGATGAAGCCGGTAGGGGACCGCTTGCAGGTCCAATCGTTGCTGCGGCAGTTATTCTGCCTTCAAATTGGAAATTACCCGGATTGAATGATTCCAAACAATTAAATGAAAAAATAAGGGAAGCTTATTATTCAACGATTAAAAAGGAAGCAATCAGTTACGGGATATCTATTGTTTCCAATGAGCGTATTGATGAACTGAATATATATGAAGCGGTGAAACTTGCCATGCGGGATGCGATAAATCAGCTTGACCCTGCTCCTGATTACGTATTAATTGATGCGGTTCATTTAACTGATTTACCATGCAGATCCCAATCAATTGTGAAAGGAGATGAAAAAAGCGTATCCATTGCAGCTGCAAGCATTTTAGCCAAAGTAACAAGAGATCGGTTGATGCAGCAAATACACCATGAGTATCCTGTCTACGATTTTAAATCAAATATGGGATATGGAACAAAACATCATTTAAAATCAATGAGAGAACATGGCATAACGCCGTATCACCGGAAGTCTTTTGCTCCGGTCAGAGACCTTGTACTATAAAAGGAGCTGTTCTATTTGCGTATTTATCAAGCAGCGGGTAATCGACTTTCTCATGTGAACAACCAAATGAACAGGCTGGAGCCCGGACAAATTGTGCAAGGTAAAATAGATAAAATTTTTCCAAATAATAAAGTGCAAATCACCCTTGGTTCACGTCCCATGATTGCCAGGCTGGAAGCTTCCCTGATAATTGGAGAGAGATACCATTTCCAGGTGAAAAATACGGAACGGCTTCTGCATTTGCAGGTGCTTGGGAAACCATTGAGAAAAGGAAGTGAAAGAAACGCACAGGCCTTACTGAGGGAGCTTGGTTTTAAGGTTACAAGAAGCAATGTTTCACTGATAAATGGCCTGGTTCAAAAATCTATTCCTTTTGATGGAAAGGACATTGCAAGTGCCATCAAACTGCTGGATAAGGCAAAGGATAAAAGAGAAACAGCACAACTGCTGCAACAAATCATCTCAAAGAAATTTCCTGTGAATTATTCTGTTTTAAAGGCCTTCCAATCGTTGCAAACAACAAACCTATCCGAGCAAATGCAATCCATGCTGACTGCTGTCAAATATGAAAGCTCCGAAAATAGTATGATTCGAATGCTTGAAGGATTCCATACAAGGCCGAAAAATCAATACGAATTGTTGACAGCCGAATTGATGAAGCAGGCAAAAAGTAATAATCGACAGTTGTTTTCACTGTTGCAATTAACGGGAGTCATCGATTCTAAAACGGATTTTTCAAGATGGAAATCTGCTTGGAACAATGTTCCGGCCGGAGATTCAGAACTGCCCTATACACTGAACCTGTCTTCAGCTTTGCAGGGCTTGGAACAAATTATTCAACATAAATCTGACTTATCTGCTATGGCGAAAGAAATGCTTCAGTTATGGGGGGCAAAATTATCTGAAACGACAGCAGGGAATTTAAATCTTACAAAAGCGGAATTTGACAGACTTAAACAGCAAATGGTACGGATGCTTCCAATAAACACACAACAGTACTCATTCTTCCACCGTATGGATAACAATCCTACTGATTTGGAGCGGCTGTATCATATATTAAACGCATTATCAAACAGAAGTACATATATAACACTCTCCAATCAAGTGATGTCAGGTAATAACTTTCTGCAGGCATCATCAAAGGAGCAATTTTTGCTTCATTTGAAGCACTGGTTACGGGCGAGCGGGATGGATTATGAAAATCAATTATTAAATAACCGAACAGCTGATGAAACATCACTAAAAGGCCTGCTATTACAATTGGTGTATTCAGGTGGTGGAAAGGTACAGGAGAAGGCAGGCCAATTCCTGCATTATATCCATGGGCTTCAGTTACATTCTGTCCAGGAATCAAACGGCTTTCTGCATATCAATCTGCAGATCCCCGGTGAAAAAATGGGATTATTGAACGATATCCATCTTGAATTTGAAGGTAAAAAAACGGAGACGGGTGAAATAAATCCGGAGCATTGCCGAATTTTATTTCATTTGCATCTGCAGCATTTACAGGAAACGCTGGTTGATATGCATATTCAAAAGAGGAATGTGGCAGTTACGGTGTTTACTGATATAGATCGTCCCGGTGATATTTTCGGCAATTTGAAACACGGGTTAAAAAAAGGTCTCGAGAACTTGAATTATCAGCTTTCTTCCGTGCAATACCGTAAATTGAATAAAGGGAATCATCAAGAGAAGAAGATGAGCCTGGTGCAGCCGGCAACAAAGGGAGTTGACTACCGGATATGAAAGAAAAACAAAAAATGGCAGCAGCTTTAAAATATAGCCCTGAAAGCAAAGACGCACCTCATGTTGCCGCAAAAGGCAGTGGAATGACTGCCAATCGCATTCTGGAAAAGGCAGAGGAAAATAATATTCCAGTTATTGAGGATGCATCTCTCGTGGAATTGCTGTCAGCCGTTGAGTTAAATGAAAAGATTCCTGAAGAATTATTCGAGGCGGTTGCTGAGGTGTTTGCTTTTATTTACCAAGCAGACCAAAAGATAG
Source organism: Virgibacillus kimchii (assembly GCF_055379185.1). Taxonomy (NCBI): domain Bacteria; kingdom Bacillati; phylum Bacillota; class Bacilli; order Caryophanales; family Bacillaceae; genus Virgibacillus; species Virgibacillus kimchii. The sequence goes on from NZ_AP043951.1 coordinate 589,041, forward strand.
AAAAAGATGGATAAACATAGGGGAGATTATGAGCATCAGCAGTTAAAAAAGAGCACAGTAAGTGAAAATAACCGTTAACACAGGAGAAAATTCGACAATCCTGTGACAGTAAAATTCTATTATTCTTGTGGTAATTGATTTTTTTTAATACAATGGAAATGCAGTAAAATTGTTAGGAGGACAAAGGATGAACATTCATGAATATCAAGGAAAAGATATTTTAAGAAGCTATGGCGTAAACGTTCCTGATGGTTATGTTGCCTATACAGTTGATGAAGCTGTAGAAGCGGCAAAAAAACTGGGAAGTTCGGTTACAGTAGTGAAAGCACAAATTCATGCAGGCGGACGTGGAAAAGCCGGCGGTGTAAAAGTGGCGAAAAGCCTGGATGAAGTGCGTACATACGCGGATGAGATTCTAGGAAAAACATTAGTAACACATCAAACAGGCCCGGAAGGAAAAGAAGTAAAGCGATTGCTTATTGAAGAAGGCTGTGACATTCAAAAGGAATACTATGTTGGTGTGGTGCTGGACAGAGCCACTTCCCGTGTCGTTATGATGGCATCTGAAGAAGGCGGAACGGAAATAGAGGAAGTGGCGGAAGCAACTCCGGAAAAAATATTTAAGGAAGTTATTGACCCGGTCGTAGGTCTTTCCGGATATCAGGCAAGAAGGTTGGCTTTTAACATAAATATACCTGATGAGCTGCTCGGTAAAGCAGTTAAATTTATGACAGGGCTGTATCAGGCGTTTGTGGAAAAGGACTGCTCCATCGCGGAAATTAACCCGCTTGTAACTACCGGTGATGGGGAAGTACTGGCGCTGGATGCCAAACTGAACTTCGATGACAATGCGTTGTTCCGTCAGAAAGATGTGATGGAGCTGCGTGATTTGGACGAAGAAGATGAGAAGGAAATCGAAGCTTCAAAATACGATCTGAGCTATATATCACTCGATGGAAATATTGGCTGTATGGTAAATGGTGCAGGTCTTGCCATGTCAACAATGGATATTATTAAGCATTATGGCGGAGATCCTGCCAACTTCCTGGATGTTGGCGGTGGTGCTACTGCGGAAAAAGTAACGGAAGCATTTAAGATTATTTTGTCCGATTCCAATGTAAAAGGGATTTTTGTTAATATTTTCGGTGGAATCATGAAGTGTGATGTAATAGCGGAAGGTGTAGTTGAAGCAACAAAACAGGTAGGTCTGGAAATTCCGCTTGTGGTACGTCTGGAAGGTACCAATGTGGAACTCGGGAAGAAGATATTGGATGAATCAGGGTTAAATATTACTTCTGCCGGTTCCATGGCTGATGGCGCAGAAAAAATCGTTTCCATGGTAAATTAAATTCTAAAATATCCTGTAAACGCATGAAAAAAATTGTTCTATTCGGCTGATATCAGCCGAACAATTGAAATGCTGCAGACATATTTAGTTTGTAAGCTGATGAGGAAAGGAAGGTAGACAATGAGTGTATATGTAAATAAAGATACAAAGGTAATTGTCCAGGGTATTACTGGCGGTACTGCCAGATTCCATACTAAACAAATGCTTGAATACGGTACAAAGATAGTTGGCGGAGTGACGCCGAAAAAAGGCGGAACAGAAGTGGAAGGTGTTCCTGTTTTTAATACAGTAAAAGACGCTGTTGAGCAAACAGGAGCAACTGCTTCCGTTATTTATGTGCCCGCTCCATTTGCAGCAGATGCCATTCTGGAAGCGGTAGACGCAGAACTTGATCTTGCTATCTGTATTACAGAGCATATCCCCGTCATGGATATGGTAAAAGTAAAACGTTATATGGAAGGCAAAAAAACCAGACTGATTGGCCCTAACTGCCCGGGTGTTATTACAGCGGACGAAAGTAAAATTGGAATTATGCCGGGCTATATTCATAAAAAAGGACATATTGGCGTCGTTTCCCGTTCCGGAACATTGACGTACGAAGCGGTACATCAGCTATCTGAAGCAGGTTACGGTCAGACAACGGCAGTGGGAATCGGCGGAGACCCTGTTAATGGGACAGATTTCATCGACGTGCTCAATGCTTTTAACGATGATCCGGAAACAGAAGCGGTAATTATGATCGGGGAGATCGGCGGAACGGCTGAAGAAGAAGCAGCCGAATGGGTGAAAGCAAATATGAAAAAACCAGTAGTTGGTTTTATTGGTGGAGCAACTGCACCTCCCGGAAAAAGAATGGGACATGCCGGTGCGATTATTTCCGGTGGGAAAGGTACAGCAGATGAGAAGATTCGCATCATGAGAGAATGCGGCATTGACGTTGCAGAAACTCCAGCAGTAATGGGTGAAACGATGATCAATACACTGGAAAAGCATGGTTTGAAGGAAAAATGTAAAACGCATTAAAGAGTTTAGGACAGAAGGAACCATCAGCAAGGTTCCTTCTGTCCATATTAATAAAAGGAAGTGATTACCCTGCCGAAAAATAAAATGCGCTTAATTCATTTGTCGAGATGCCGCGGAATGTCCCGTGGGAGGCTGCGAAGAATAATGCTTCTTGATCCTTCATTACAAACCGTCTATCATTACTCCCCGCAATCATTGGCCAATATCTTATCCATACCAATGAAAACAGCTTTATCCATTTATAATGACATAAGAAATCAGCAACTGATGGAAAATGTAATGGAAGATATCATAAAATATTATATCGTTACTATAATGGACAAGCATTATCCGCCCCAATTAAAAGCAATAGAAGACCCGCCAATTGTTTTATACATGCTCGGAAACCCAAAACTCCTGACACATATCCCTTCACTCAGTGTAATCGGCACCAGAAAACCATCCAAAGAAGCAATGGAAAAAACGAAATACGTGATCGAACCATTAGTAAATGCAGATTGGGTTATTGTCAGTGGTATGGCACGCGGTATCGACAGTTTTGCCCACCGGATATCTCTTTCATCGGATGGAAAGACAATAGCTGTTCTTGGCGGTGGCTTTCAGCATGTTTATCCACGAGAAAATTATACACTTTTCAGGGAAATTGTAAAAAATGGACTTGTCCTGTCGGAATACCCTCCCTCCATACCTCCTAAGAAATATCATTTTCCCGAACGTAATAGAATTATCAGCGGACTTAGTTTTGGCACGCTTGTCATTGAAGCAACCGAGAAAAGCGGAACATTAATAACAGTGGATCAGGCCCTCGATCAGGGGAGAGAAGTATACGCTGTTCCCGGCTCACCTTTAATCCCCCAAACCATAGGCTGCAATCAGATGATCCGGGAAGGAGCCAAACTCGTGTTGCATGCTTCTGATATAGCAGAAGACTGGCAAGAAGCGGGTATACATTTTTCCCGGATACATGAGAATTAATTACTTTTGGAAAGCCATAAATCAAGGGGTATAAAGGTACGGTTACAAACGGAATATCTCTGACTTATGAACATATGATGATGACAGTATGTTTGACAAATGATTATTATATATTTAATATTAGTGAAGATTTCCGAATTAATTTATGATCACCTCATTTTAGGAGGAAATAATATATGTCAGATTATCTTGTAATCGTAGAATCCCCTGCGAAAGCAAAAACGATTGAACGTTATTTAGGAAAAAAATATAAGGTAAAAGCATCCATGGGTCATGTGCGTGATCTGCCAAAAAGTCAAACCGGAGTTGATGTAGAAAACAACTATAAACCTAAGTATATTACAATCCGGGGCAAGGGAGATGTATTAAAAGAACTCAGATCAGCCGCAAAAAAAGCAAAGAAAATTTACCTGGCAGCTGACCCCGACAGGGAGGGGGAAGCCATTGCCTGGCATTTGGCTTACAGCCTGAATATAGATGAAGATTCAGATTGCCGGGTTGTCTTTAATGAAATTACAAAGGATGCAATTAAAGAATCATTTAAACATCCCCGCTCCATAGATAAAGATCTTGTGGATGCCCAGCAGGCACGAAGAATTCTGGACCGTTTGGTCGGATATAATATAAGTCCGCTTTTATGGAAAAAAGTGAAGAAAGGATTAAGTGCCGGACGTGTTCAATCTGTTGCCGTGAAAATGATTATTGACCGCGAAAAAGAAATTGAAAACTTCAAACCGCAGGAATACTGGTCTATTGAGGGCCAATTTCAAAAAGATAAAGATGAATTCGAAGGAAATTTCTACGGGTTGAAAGGGAAAAAACACGAATTGGGCACTGAAGCAGATGTCAATAAAATATTGGAAAAGTTAGACGGTGAAGAATTTCAGGTTAAGAAAGTTAATAAAAGAGAGCGTAAACGAAATCCAGCTCTTCCTTTTATCACTTCTTCTCTACAGCAGGAAGCAGCAAGAAAGCTTAATTTCCGTGCAAGAAAAACAATGATGATTGCGCAACAGCTGTATGAAGGTATTGACCTGGGAAAAAAAGCAGGCGGGATTACCGGGCTGATTACCTATATGCGTACGGACTCCACCCGGATTTCTGAAACTGCAAAACAGGAAGCAAGGGAGTTTATTACGGAAAAGTACGGAAAAGATTATTTGGGCAGCCAGAAAAAAACTAAAAAAGAAGAAGGAGCACAGGATGCGCATGAAGCAATCCGGCCAACCTCCGCTCTGCGTGAACCCAAAACTTTAAAAGATGTATTATCCAGGGACCAGCTGCGATTGTACAGGCTTATTTGGGAGCGCTTTATGGCAAGTCAGATGGCACCTGCCATTATGGATACAATGACTGTTCATCTTTTCAATAATGATGTGGAATTCCGTGCCAATGGTTCTAAGATAAAATTTAAAGGTTTTATGAGACTATATGTAGAAGGAAGCGACGACAATAAAAAGGAAACAGATAAGCTGTTGCCTGATTTAACTGAAGGAATGACCGTCAAAGCGAAAGAAATCATACCAAACCAACACTTTACACAACCACCGCCCAGATATACGGAAGCACGGCTTGTCAGAACACTTGAAGAAATGGGGATCGGACGTCCCTCCACCTATGCACCAACTTTGGACACGATTCAGCGAAGAGGATATGTGACGATTGACAATAAACGGTTTATACCTACGGAGCTTGGAACAGTTGTGCTGGAATTGGTGGAAGAGTTTTTCCCTGAAATTATCGATGTGGATTTCACAGCAAAGATGGAAGGTGATCTCGATGCTGTGGAAGAAGGCAAAACAGAATGGGTAACCATCATTGATGATTTTTATAAAGGCTTTGAAAAACGGTTGGAAACAGCGGAAGAAGAAATGGAAAAAGTTGAAATCAGAGATGAACCAGCAGGAATAGACTGTGAGAACTGCGGACATGAGATGGTTTATAAAATGGGTCGTTACGGAAAGTTTTTGGCTTGTTCAAATTTCCCTGAATGCAGGAATACAAAGCCGATCCTTAAAGAGATTGGCGTAAAATGTCCAAAATGCAAGGAAGGAAATGTGGTAGAAAGAAAATCCAAAAAAAAGCGTACCTTTTTTGGCTGTGACCGTTACCCTGATTGTGATTTCGTATCATGGGATAAACCGGTATCAAGACCCTGCCCTAAATGTGACTCCCTGCTTGTGGAAAAGAAAAGAAAGAAAGAAACACAAGTGGAATGCACCAATTGCGAATACAAAGAAAATCCGCAAACATAAAACTGTCCGGGAAACCGACAGTTTTTTTACTGCGTTCAATTCCTCTTTTGTTTTATGTTTGAATGAATGGATAAGGGGAACATAGGGCTAAAAAGGAGGTTTTTATTTTGACGGAAAAGAAGCATTTATTTGTCACCATCGACACTCAGGAGATTCGTGAAACACCTATCCCCGATGGACGTGTGGAATATGAGATCAGGGCAGATGAAACGGAAATAAAAGAATTAAGGGAATTATTCAGAAAAAAAGACAAAAATGCAAGTGATGCTGTTGAATATATTGGAAAGCCATTTGATGAATGGGGAGCAGATGAAGAAAGAGAAAGTTATGACCAGTATCAAATGCATATTTATAAAAAGATATATGAATTGGGTACACAGGAAACAAAAGATAAAATTGGGGAATTAGGAATAATTTAATGAAAATTTGACCATAACATTAATGATTTCACAAAATATTCACCGTAACAAATCTTCTAAACAAATCGAATAGTATTTTGTTGACGTGGGAAATTAATAAGCGTTATAATTACCCAGTGGTAAGGGAATATACTTGACAGAAGCAGAATAGCCAGCAATGAATAAATTGGGTTTAAATTCTTGAATATGCAGAAACGACCCCTCAATTTAGAATTTTGTTGCAATTTAGTTAAATTTATTGCATTTTCATTTTATATATGTTATGCTTTATTCGCTTGCTGAATGGGGTGAAAATTTGAATAATTTCAGTTTGTATAGAGAGGCATTTATGGAGTACTTGCAACTGGAAAAGAGTGCTTCACCTTATACTGTCAAATATTATCGGAATGATTTGGATCATTACTTCGAATTTTTAACCCGGGAAGGCATTAATGAAATACAAAATATTGATCAGCAGACAGTAAGGCTGTATCTTACAGCTTTGTATGAACAACAGCTGAGCAGACGTTCAGTCTCCCGGAAAATTTCCACACTGCGTTCTTTTTATAAATTTCTGGAGAGGGAAGGCGTCATGGATCATAATCCAATCCTTCCCGTCAAATTGCCAAAAGCCGAAAAAACTATTCCAGGTTTCTTATACAAAGAGGAATTGGAACAGCTTTTTGGTGTCAGTGATCTAGCCGACCCATTGGGTCAGCGGGACCAGGCAATTCTGGAAGTGCTCTATGCAACCGGAATGCGTGTGAGCGAGTGCCGGGGATTACAGATGGGTGACATTGATTTTTCAATTGGTACCGTGTTTGTTAAGGGTAAAGGAAGGAAGGAAAGATATATCCCTTTTGGTAAATTTGCAGAAAACGCCTTAAATACCTACATAAATGACGGACGAATGAAATTACTGAAGAAAAGCGAACAGGATTATACATCTGTTTTTTTGAATTATAAGGGAGATCCCATAACTGTCAGAGGTATTCGGCAAATACTGAAAAGATTAGTTGAAAAAGCTGCGCTGACTGTCAGTGTCCACCCCCATAAACTCCGGCACACCTTTGCGACACACTTGTTGAATGAAGGGGCAGACCTCAGAAGTGTGCAGGAACTGCTGGGTCATGAAAGCATTTCTACTACACAGACGTATACACATGTAACTAAAAGTCATTTGAGGAATGTTTATATGAACAGCCACCCGAGAGCGAAATCATGATGAAGAGGTGTTGGAATGTCAAACGAGATGCATGCTACAACTATTTTTGCTGTCAGGCATAACGGGCAATGTGCAATGAGTGGGGATGGCCAGGTTACGCTGGGCAATGCTGTCGTGATGAAACATAAAGCTAAGAAAGTCCGAACGCTGTTCAAGGGACAGGTGCTGGCTGGATTTGCAGGTTCTGTCGCAGATGCTTTTACATTGTTTGAAAAGTTCGAGGGTAAACTTGAGACATACAATGGGAACCTGGCGAGAGCTGCAGTTGAATTAGCCAAGGAATGGAGAAGTGACAAAGTACTCCGTAAATTGGAAGCCATGCTGATTGTCATGGATAAAGATCAGATGTTTCTGGTATCGGGGACCGGGGAAGTCATTGAACCGGATGATGGCATCCTTGCAATTGGTTCCGGCGGGAACTATGCATTAAGTGCCGGACGGGCGCTCATTAAACATACTGATCATTTATCTGCCAGGGAAATCGCTAAGTCAGCATTGGAAATTGCAGGGGAAATTTGTGTTTTCACAAATGACCAAATTACATTAGAGGCGCTTGATTAAAGGGGGACCTGAATAAGAGATGGGATTTGATTACACGCCAAAGCAGATTGTCGGTCAACTGGATAAATATATTATAGGTCAGAGCAGTGCCAAGAGATCTGTAGCTGTAGCACTGCGTAACCGTTACCGGAGAATGCAGATGGACGAATCTTTAAAAGAGGAGATAGTCCCGAAAAACATCTTAATGATTGGCCCGACAGGTGTTGGGAAAACAGAAATTGCCAGAAGACTGGCAAAGCTGGTTGGAGCTCCTTTTGTAAAGGTGGAAGCGACAAAATTTACTGAAGTCGGTTATGTGGGCCGAGATGTGGAATCCATGGTCCGTGATCTTGTTGAGATGGCCATCAGAATGGTAAAGGAAGAAAAAATGAATGAAGTCGCGGACAAAGCGGAGGTAGAGGCCAATAAAAGGCTTGTTAGGCTGCTTGTGCCTCAGGCAAAGAAAGAAAATACCATGAAAAATCCATTTGAAATGTTCTTCCCTCCGGGTGGCAACGATGAATCCGGCGATAAAGAGACGGAAAAAGATGAAGAAATCAGAAATAAACGGAAACGTGTAGAACACCAGCTTGCCATGGGAGAACTGGAAGACCACATGGTGACCGTCGAAATTGAAGAAGTCCCTCCTTCCATGTTTGATATGCTTCAGGGCTCTGGAATGGAGCAAATGGGAATGAATATGCAGGATGCATTCAGTCAGTTCATGCCCAAGAAAAAAAAGAAGCGAAAACTTCCAGTCAGTGAAGCCAGAAAAGTTTTGACGCAGCAGGAAGCGGGCAGAATGGTGGATATGGAGGAAGTGTCACAAATTGCAGTAAAACGGGCGGAGGATTCAGGGATTCTGTTTATTGATGAGATTGATAAAGTAGCTGGAAAACAGGATAGTTCCGCTGCCAACGTTTCCAGAGAAGGTGTACAGCGAGATGTCCTGCCAATTGTGGAAGGTTCCACCATTGTGACCAAACACGGACCGGTAAAGACTGACCATATGCTATTTATCGCTGCAGGTGCGTTTCATATGGCTAAGCCGTCAGATTTGATCCCAGAGCTGCAAGGCAGGTTTCCCATTCGTGTAGAATTGGAAAAATTATCCGTAGAAGATTTTAAGCGGATCCTGAATGAACCATCCAATGCACTGATCAAGCAATATAAAGCACTATTGCACACGGAAGGTATAAATGTTGTTTTTACCGACGAAGCTATAGAAAGACTGGCAGAAATTGCCTATCAGGTAAATCAGGATACAGATAATATTGGAGCGAGAAGGCTCCATACCATTCTAGAAAAACTGCTGGAAGACTTGTCTTTTGAAGCACCTGAAATAAATATGGAAAAGATCGAGATTACTCCCCAGTATGTGGATGAGAAACTGAGCAATATAGTTACAAATAAAGACTTAAGTCAATTTATACTATAAAATTAATTATTGAAATGGAGGATTATTATGGAACTTTTATCTCGTGCCAGAAGAATTAATTCAATGCTGCAAAAGGCAGCAGGAAAAGCGGTGAATTTCAATGATATGTCTGCTTCATTAAGGGATGTCATTGATGGAAATGTGTATATCCTCAGCAGAAGAGGGAAACTATTGGGCTTTGCTATTAATCAGGAAATAGAAAATGAACGAATGAAATCAATGCTTGAGGAAAAACAGTTCCCTGAAGAATATATAGAAGGCTTATCAAACATCCATGAAACAACTGCAAACCTGGATATTGACAGCCCGCATACTGTATTTCCGGTAGAAAATCGTGAATTGTTTAAAGATGCATTAACGACAATTGTACCGATTATCGGCGGAGGCGAACGCCTGGGTACGCTTGTATTGGGCCGCGTGTCTGACAGTTTCAACGATGATGACCTGCTGCTTGCCGAGTATGGTGCGACAGTGGTCGGCATGGAAATTTTAAACGAGAAAACACAGGAAATTGAAATGGAAGCCAGAAGCAAAGCCGTAGTTCAAATGGCAATCAGTTCCTTATCCTATAGTGAGCTCGAAGCCATTGATCATATTTTTGAAGAATTAAATGGTCATGAAGGTTTACTTGTTGCAAGTAAAATTGCCGACAGAGTCGGGATTACCAGATCAGTTATTGTTAACGCACTGAGAAAACTGGAAAGTGCCGGGGTAATCGAATCCCGTTCTCTTGGTATGAAAGGTACGTATATCAAAGTGCTGAACGATAAGTTTTTAGTTGAACTTGAAAAACTTCGTTCCAGGTAACATTTATAGTGAAACGAAGACGCAAAACCTTCGCTCCGGATTCCTAAAGCAATTTATATGTTTCCGGAGCTAATATTTTGCGTTGAAAGGTTGACCATATCCTCAAGTAACCTTCACAGCTGCAAACAGGTTGGACGCGGAAAGGATTATTTACTCAAAATACGAAGCATGTTGATGAAGAAAATAATATTGAAGGTTCGGTTTTCCTTTTGATTTTATACCTTTTTTCCCACCCACTTCCCGGCCCGTTCTGGGCATAATTGCCCGGTATATCATTATTACTCTCCGCCATTTAAAAACAAAATTCGATATAATACAACAAAATAAAAGATGATCCGGTTAAAAAACACTTAAATTACCATATAATGGATGATTTATAGGATAAATAGTCTGGGTCTTTTTAACTAATGTGTGAAAGAAATGTGGAAAGTGTCGAATTATGATAGACTTTGCATGGAAATTAACTTAAAATGTAGGAGAGATTGTTTAATATATTGAACGGGATGATCCATTTTTACTAAAGGAGTGTGACGTTTACATGGATATGTTCGGCGGGACAATACAAAAGTTGGAAAACTCGTTGGCATTTGCGTCCGCAAAAAATCAATCGATTTCCAACAATATTGCAAATGTGGATACACCTAATTATAAAGCAAAGAATGTGGTATTCAAAGATGTGTTGAACAATGAGATCACCAATGGAATGGAACCAAAACGGACCCACGAAAGACATCTTCCATTTTCGAATACTTCTGCTTCTCCTTACAGCGTAACAGTCCAGCATAATACATCATACAACCATAATGGAAATAATGTTGATATAGACAGAGAAATGGCAGAGTTGGCAAAAAATCAAATTTATTATCAGGCTTTGATTGATAGAATGAATGGCAAGTTAGGAAGTATTCAAACAGTAATTAGAGGGGGAAGCTGATTATGTCGATATTTAATGCGATAAACTCCAGTGCAAGCGCCCTGACAGCAGAGCGTCTACGCATGGATGTTGTTTCATCCAACATTGCCAATGCACAAACAACCAGAGCAACAATGAACGATGACGGTGAATTTGAGCCTTACCGCAGAAAAATGGTTACAGTGGAACCGAAGGGGAATTCCTTTCAGTCCTATTTACGTGAGGCTTCCGGTCAGGCAACAGGTGCAGGAGTCCGGGCTTCGCAAATTACAGAGGATGAAACCCCTTTTAAAACTGTATATAATCCAGTTCATCCGGATGCAAACGAGGACGGGTATGTTCAACTCCCAAATGTTGACCCATTAAAAGAGATGGTTGACTTAATGAGCGCCACCAGATCCTATGAAGCAAATATAACTTCTTTGAACGCAAGTAAAGGCATGCTGATGAAAGCATTGGAGATCGGAAAATAAATTAGTTGGGAGTTTTTTTAACTATGATTCATTCAATAAACAATTCATCACAATATACTTCACCCATTTCTAATAAAATTAAACCTGAAATTACACCAGGTGAAGCACAGAAAAATTTTGCCAATACACTTAAACAGTCAATAGAAAATGTTAACGAAGCACAGCAAGCTTCAGACAGAAAAACAGAAGCATTGATCAGAGGGGAAATAAATGACCTGCATGATGTCATGATTACAGCACAGAAAGCAAGCATTACGCTGGAAACCGCTGTACAGGTTCAGCAAAAAGCACTTGATGCCTATAATGAAGTGATGCGAATGCAGATATAACTATCAGGGAGTCGGGGTTGGATCAATAACTTTATTTTACCGGTAGGGAAGCATGGTTTTTTTCTAACCCTATAAGAGTAATAAAGGATTGGCAACAAGCTTTCCTTAGCGTTTGGTGGGGGACTACATGAAAGAAAAAATATTAACATGGAAAGATAATACACTATCTTTTTGGAATAAGAGAACGAAAAGTCAAAAAGGAATTTTTGTTGGCTCTATGGCAATTGCCATTTTGATTGTTGCAGCAATTTTTATTTATTCATCAAGCAGTTCCCGGCTTGTTCCTTTATATAATAATTTATCTTTAAGTGAAGTGGGCCAGATTAAGGAAGAATTGGATGCAAGAGGAGTAAATTATGAATTGGGAGATGCAGGGACAACAATCAGAGTGCCTGAAGCCCAGGTCGATTCACTGCTTGTGGAGCTGGCCGGTCAGGGGATACCCAATAGCGGCAGTATCGACTATTCATTTTTCAGCGAAAATGCATCGTGGGGAATAACGGATAATGAATTTAACGTCATGAAGTTGGATGCCATGCAGACGGAGCTTGCTAAATTGATTACAGGCATCGATGGGATAGAGAATGCAGAAGTAATGATTAACCTGCCTCAGGAGCCTGTCTTTGTGAATGAAGCAACAGAAGAAGCGAGTGCATCCATTGTGCTTCATACGCAGCCTGGACATCAGTTTCAGGGTAATCAAATTGACTCTCTATATCTGTTGGTATCCAAAGCAGTACCGAATTTGCCCCAGGATAATATAGTAATTATGAATCAGTACAGTGAATATTTTGACCAGAATTCGTCAACTGTAAATGGTTCTCAGGATGTACATACATATCAGCAAAATGTAAAAAAGGATATTGAACGTGATATTCAGAGCCGGCTGCAGCAAATGCTCGGTGCCATGGTAGGGATGGATAATGTGGTCGTTTCTGTAACATCGGATATCGACTTCACTCAGGAAAACCGGGTGGAAGAACTTGTGGAACCAATTGATTTGGAAAATATGGAAGGGTTGCCTGTTAGTATTGAAACTATTCATGAGACTTACTCAGGAAATCCTCCGGCTGGAGGCACAGTAGGAACCGGGGAAGAGGACACTACTGCAACTTATCAGGAAATAAATGATGGTGACGGAGAATATGAGCTTGCAAAGGAAACCATTAATAATGAGTTCAACCGCATTCGTCGGGAAATCGTCGAAAGCCCATATAAAATTAGAGACCTGGGCATTCAGGTAGCAGTTAATCGTATTGCAGGTACAAACGAAAACGAAGTGGAGTATTTATCACAGCAGGAAGAAATGGCGGTAGAAGACGGGATTAACTCCATTTTACATTCCATTATTCAAACTTCCATTGATGATGGGTACGGTGAAGTCGTCCCGGAGGAAAAAGCTTCTCTAGTTTTCCAGGAATTTAATCATACACCTTCAGCGCCGGCAGAAACTGTTCCTGCAATTCCAGGGTGGCTATACATCACCGGTGCTATATTACTTGCGATTATCCTTATTCTGATCATCCTCCTGTTTAAAAATAGAAAAGATGAGGCAGAAAGCGTGGAGGAAGAAACAGTGGCTGCTGCAATAAATATGGAAGTGCCCGAAATACCGGAAAACGAAGAATCTGAATCAACTGTCCGCAAAAAACAGTTGGAGAAAATGGCAAAAGAAAAACCGGAAGATTTTGCAAAACTGTTAAGAAGCTGGATCGGGGAAGACTAGGAGTGAATTTTCATGGTAAGACATAAAGGAACATTAACCGGCAAACAAAAAGCGGCCATTCTTTTAATCTCTCTGGGTCCGGATGTATCAGCACAGGTTTATAAACATTTATCAGAAGAAGAAATAGAAAAGCTGAGCCTGGAAATATCATCTGTTAAAAAGGTGGACTCCGGTATGAAAGAAGAAGTACTGGAACAATTTCACCAAACTGCTCTGGCTCAGGATTATATATCCCAGGGGGGCATCGGTTATGCAAAGACCGTTTTGGAAAAAGCGTTTGGAAGGCATGAAGCGTCCGAGATCATCAACAGGCTTACTTCATCTTTGCAGGTAAGACCATTTGATTTCGCCAGGAAGGCAGATCCGCAACAGTTGCTGAATTTCATACAAAATGAGCATCCCCAGACTATAGCGCTTATTTTATCCTATTTGGACCCGGAACAGTCAGGGCAGATTTTATCTTCTTTGCCGCAGGAAATGCAGGCGGATATTGCCAGGCGAATTGCAACAATGGATTCCACCTCTCCGGAAATAATCAATCAGGTGGAACAGGTGCTGGAGAAAAATATATCTTCCGCTCTTATGGATGATTATACACAGACAGGTGGAATTCAGGCAGTTGTTGAAGTGCTGAATGGGGTGGACAGAAGTACGGAAAGAACCATCCTGGATGCTTTGGAAGTTCAGGATCCGGAACTTGCTGAAGAAATTAAAAAGCGAATGTTTGTATTTGAGGATATTGTTATTTTGGACAACCGGGCTATACAGCGGGTTATCCGTGAAGTGGATAATGAAGATTTGCGTTTGGCCCTCAAAGTTGCAAGTGATGAAGTAAAAGAAATTATATTTAAAAATATGTCCCAGCGTATGGCCGAAACCTTCCGGGATGAAATGGAATACATGGGGCCGGTCAGATTGAAAGACGTAGAGGAAGCTCAAACAAGAATCGTAGCTGCAATAAGACGTCTGGAGGATGTTGGTGAAATTGTTATAGCACGTGGTGGGGGGGACGACATCATTGTATAAACCCCAATCAAATGAAAAGAAAACAATTGGAATCAAACAAGTAAACATTATAAAAAAAAGCAAGTCGGCTCAAAGAGATGAGATTGCAGCAGAAAAGGATCGGGCATGGCAAGAGCTTGGTCAGGCGAAAGATGAATTGGAGCAAGTCAAAAAGGAGCAGGAGACTTTACTTTTAAATACAAAGAGAGCAATTGAGCAGGAAAAAGAAAACTGGAAAGAAGAGAAAAAGAACTTGAGGAAAGCTGCCAGACAAGAAGGGTATCAAACAGGATATATACAAGGCAAAGAAGAAAGTCTGCGTGAGTTTTCCAGTTTAATAGATCAGGCTAACAGTTTAACAGATGCCGCATTGCAGGATTATGAAAAAACCATTGAAAAAAGCGAAGAAAAGATACTGGATTTGGCCATACATACAGCAGGAAGAATTATGACACTTAAGCTGGAAGAGGACCCATCTGCTTTTCTTCCTATAGTAAAAGCAGCAGTGAAAGAATTAAAAGATCAAACAATCATAACGATTCACGTTCACCCGGATTATTACCTTACAGTTATGGAGCAGAAGGATGAATTGGTCCGTTTGCTGGAAGATGATATGAAATTATCCCTATATGCAAATGAAAACCTGGATGAAACCGGATGTATGATTCACCACCCATTTGGTCAAATCGATGCCGGTGTGGACACCCAGCTTGAACAGATCAGAAAAGCACTTTCTGAAATAGCGATGGAGAACAGATCATGAAACTGGAGCGATATTATAAAGCAATCGAAAAAACAGATACATATAAACGTTATGGTAAGGTTCTTCGTGTTATCGGCCTGATGATTGAATCCCAGGGACCTGATGCAAATATCGGCGAGGTGTGTCTGATCCATTCATCCTCACGCCTCCATGAACCCATACTTTCTGAAGTTGTAGGATTTAATCATGAGAAAATTATTCTTATGCCTTATTCGGAAGTAACGGAGATAGGCCCTGGCTGTCTTGTGGAGGCAACGGGAAAAGCGTTGCATATCAAACTGGGTCGGGGATTAATAGGAAAAGTGGTGGATTCCTTAGGGAAAAGCCTGGATGATACGGAATTGCCAAAGGGATTATCAGATTATTTAACGGAAAACGCCCCTCCCAACCCTATGTTGCGCCCTCCCATACGTGAACCGATTCAGGTCGGTGTGAAAGTAATCGACTCCCTGCTTACCGTAGGAAAAGGGCAGCGTATCGGTCTGTTTGCGGGAAGCGGAGTGGGAAAAAGTACATTGCTTGGAATGATTGCAAGAAACAGCAGTGCGGATATAAATGTTATTGCTCTTATTGGGGAGAGGGGAAGAGAGGTCAGGGAATTTCTTGACGCGGAACTCGGACCTGCCGGATTAAGCAAGTCCATCGTGGTAGTGGCCACTTCCGATCAGCCGCCTTTAATGCGTATTAAAGGAGCATACACTGCCACCGCAATCAGCGAATACTTTCGTGACCGGGGATATCAGGTGAACCTGATGATGGATTCCGTTACAAGGGTAGCTATCGCACAGCGGGAAATCGGCCTGGCAACCGGCGAGCCTCCAACAACAAAAGGCTTTACACCTTCTGTCTTTTCCATGCTGCCAAAACTGCTTGAACGAGCAGGTACCAATGAAAATGGATCGATTACTGCATTTTATACGGTGCTGGTAGATGGGGATGATATGAATGAACCTATCGCTGATACAGTAAGGGGAATTTTGGATGGGCATTTTATAATGGACAGAAAGCTGGCGGAACGGGGGCAATATCCGGCGATTAATGTGTTAAAGTCGATCAGCCGAGTAATGAACCAAATCGCAGATGAAGAACATAAACAAATTGCACAGGAAATCAGGTCGTTGATTTCCACCTACGAAGAGAACAATGAGTTAATTCAAATTGGCGCATATAAAAGAGGTACAAACCCCGAAATCGACAAGGCTATATCCTACTACCACAAGATACAGACATTTTTAAAGCAGGATATAGCGGAATACAGATCGAGAGATGAGTCAATTAACATGATGAAATCATTGCTGAATGGAGGTTAAGCCGTTGGCTGAAACAAAAAGCTTCGTGAAAATACTTCATGTCAGGGAGCAGGAGAAAAAGAATGCCCAAATGGCCTATCAGCAGTCCACCGATTTTTTTGAACAAACAGCAACCAGGTTTTACCATTTATTAAAAAAGAAAGAAGACGCGGAAGCTTCATATGATGAGTTGATACAGCACGCAACCACATTGGACAGAGTAAAGGAACAGGCAAAGTACATAGAAAAGCTTAATAATGAGATTATCCGCCTTCAGCAAGAGGTCCAGCAAGCAAGAAGCGAAATGGAATTAAACCAGTCCAGGCTGACGGATGCTCATGTTGAAGTGAAGAAGTTTCAACATATTATCGACTCCAGAAAGAAGAAAAAATTGGAAAAAGAAATGCAACTGGAACAAAGTCAAATGGATGATATCTCATTAAAGCAATATATAAGTTATAAAAACAGGTGACAGATATGGCCGAGAAAATGAAAAACAGAAAGAAAAAAATGAACCCTGTCCTGTGGCTGCTCTTTGCTGTCATTATCCCCGCAATAGTAGTCATAGGCATATTGCTGGTTATTTTGAATGTTGCCGGCGTAAATGTTTCCGGTTGGGCAAAAGGCCAAGCAGGAAATATCCCTGTCTTATCGACTCTCGTAGGGGGAAACGAAGAATCGGCATATGACGAAGAAAGCGGATATCTTGAGGAAAGGATTGCAGAGAAGGATGCAGAGATCGAGAGTTTGAATAAGGAAATACGAGAGCTGGAAACAACCATTGAAAGATTGAATCAGGATATTGTGAAGCTGGAAAACAGAAATGAAGAAACTGCTGTGGAGGCCATCGAATTGGAAGAAGAAAATGATACAGCCTTATCGATATCCGGTTCATTTAAAGATATGGATAGTGAGCAGGCAGCGCTCATTCTGCAGAACATGGAAAGTGATACTGCTTTGTATATTTTAGAAGCGGTATCCAATAAAGTGCGGGGAGAAATTTTGGAGGCTATGGATCCGGAAACAGCTGCAGATTTAACCCAACTATTGATAGAAAGATGAGTTTCTGAAAGACCTGCGGTAGTATGTCAAGAGAAAAATGTTAAATTATTTAATTGTCAAGGTTCAATTTGCTTAAAAAAGGCATCAAGAAACTAGACCAGTAAAATAATGTAAATTACTGGAAATAACACAAAGGATATTAGAAGCAATTTAGCTTCATATATTCACGCTCCTTTTCGGCGTGTAGATTTGGTGATTACGTAGTAGCGCATCCACCAAACGCACTAATTTTCTTGCGGTTAGAACGAGGGCTCTTTTGTGTTGATGTTTCGGTACTTCTCGATACTTCTTTTCATAATACACTTGGTATTCAGGAATCTCTCTTCTTACCCGGTTGGCGGCTTCAACTAAGTAATATCGGAGATACTGATTACCATTACGTGATAGCGAAGTATCATCAGCCGTAAAGCGCCCTGATTGGTGTTTACGCCAATAAAGGCCCGCATACTTTGCGATTTTTGTTTCACCTTCAAAACGGTCTATCTGCCCAATCTCAGCGATAATGCCTGCTGTAAATACTGGACCTATACCAGGTACCGTTTGAAGTGTTTGAGGTAATCCAGCCATAATTCGCTTGATCGCTTTATCAATCTCTTTTACTTGCTTTTGAAGAGTCCTTATGACCTCAATAGTAGTGCCAAGAATGATGTCTATAGAGTCCTCTACAACCTTATCTAGGCGATAGGAAGAACGAACAGCTTTATGGATTGATTTAGCTACACACTCTGGATCATCAAAGCGGTTCCTGCCTTTCTCTTGAAGAAATGCTGCTAAATCTTCTATTGGCATTTGCGCCAGTTCATCAAGGCTGTATTTCTCATAAAACAGATCCATCATGGCATTGCCGAAGACAGAAGACTCCACTTCCTCTGTGAAGGTGTTGCATTTAAAACTTAAGTGCTGAAGAAAGTGTTGTTTTTCTTTAGTTACTTGACGGATGAGTTGGTAACGAGAGCGAGTAAGTTGTTGAAGCGCAACATACTGCTGCTCTTTAACAACAGACATTGGCAAACGCCCAAAGCGTAAATAATCGGCAATGACAAACGCATCAATTTCATCCGTTTTGTCCATATCACTGTAACTCTTTTTAAAGTTCGCAATCTGTTTGGGATTCATAACGAATACTTCTGTACCAAGTGCCTTAAGCGTTTCATCATTATGTAAAAACATGGATGGATGAAAGCTATAAACTGAAGTAGATTCAAGACCAATTTTAATCAAATGGCTTTTTTGGCTTTGTATATACTCTAAAATAGAATCACGTAAAACAGTGGCACCAGGCAAATCATTGGATACTGTGAAGGAACGAAGTTTCTCTCCTTCACCATTTAGAAAACAAACCTTAATATCAAAAGAACTAACATCTAGACCAACAAATAATTTCATGGGGGGAATTCCTCCTTTCGATTTAGAATCATTGGTACTTATTTCTTGGACGCCCTGAGATATCCCTAGTGTGAACGTCGATCAACAACCTCGTGTATAAGTACTATCCCTGATTCGAAAGCCGCCCTAGAGCTACTACCATCCAGGTTCGATAATCAGGGTGCACAGCCTGCGAGTAGGAAGGTCCGCACGTACACTGGGAAACAGTCTTTCTAATGTGGTCGAGCCACAAGGGGGAAAAGAATTGTCCCAAATGATCCTAAGACCATTATCTAGAAATATCTCAGGACATCCAAGAGATTTGACTATATTTTTATAAAAGTAAGAATATTATAGGCTCAAAATTATGGGCCTAAATATACTATACGAGGGGGTGAAAGAATGAATGCAGTGGCTATGTTTCTTCAGCAATTGCACTTTCCGGAAAAACATGTACCAAAAGAAAAAACGCCGGAAGAGTCACAAAAGCATGCTTTGTTTCATTCATTACTTTCCGGCAGCCTGACACCTGACATGTTAAATGACGAACAAGCGGAGAATAACAAAGAAAATACAGAATCTGTCCTTCCGTTGTTATATCCCGCTAAAATAATGGTTAACAAAATGTCTGGTGACGATGAATTAAATTCGGATATAATTCAGCTGGCCGAGCCGGATGAAGAGCAGGATGCATCAATCAAAAAGTCAACGCAAAAGGACATGGAGGATACGGATTCAAGGATAGCTAATCAAACACTTATGAATATTTACCGGGAGGTCCACCATGTATTAACTCAACTGAAGACAGAGCCGGCAAACAGGCAAAAAGCCGCACCTGCATTATTACAACTATTGCAGGATTGGGTGAAAGCAGCCGGCAGTCACATGGAAACAAGAGGGATGGGACAAACATTGGATTCCATGAAACAGGGTGAAGCAAAGGAACAAATGATATGGAAGGATTTATTGCATGCATATGAAAAGCGGCATCAATTGGCTTCCAACCAACAGTACAGTGCAAATGCCCACGTTACAACAACGGATATTGCAAGGTGGCTGGAAAGAGCAATGGAAAAAATACCATTACAAGATCAGCTTACTGTTCAACGTACTGATTCACCTGTAACAATGCCAATTTCAAGAATGGAACAGGTTGTAATCCAATTAAATCAGGGGCAGCATCTAAACGCACAAGGCAAGCAGCTTATTGATCAGCTTCAAAGCATGATGAAATCAGGCCATTTCTTCACATTTCCAAACAAGGGGAATCAGATCACCCTTTCCCTGAGACCGGAAAATCTTGGTGACATGATGATTCGATTCACACAGGTAAATGGGGAAATGACAGTGAAAATAATGGTCACCACCCAGTCAGCAAAGGAAATGTTGGAAACGAATATGCATCAGCTTAGAAATATGTTTTCTCCGCAACAGGTAGTTGTGGAAAAACAGGATACTTTTATACAGCAAAGCCAGGAAACGGAAAAAAATATGAAAGACGATCAGCAGGATGAGAAGCAACAGGAGTTCAACGATTCCTCTGAAGAGGAAAGAGGAGAATCCGAGGATGATTTTGACACCCGGCTTCAGACACTGTTGATTGATGAGGAAGTGTAGGTGAAGTGAATGACAAAGATAGACCCATCTTTATATTTACAGAATCAGCAAAGTGATAGAACACCAAGTCCGGAACTGGGAAAAGATGAGTTTCTCCAAATTCTTATGGTTCAATTACAAAACCAGGACCCGACAAATCCAATGGAAGACAGAGAGTTTATTTCGCAAATGACACAATTCTCATCACTGGAGCAAATGATGAACATGACAAACTCCATTGATACACTGGTGCAAAGTCAAATGATCTCTCCAGTTATTCAATATAGTCATATGATAGGAAAAGAAGTCTCCTATCAGGGCTACGATGAGGAAAAGAATACGGAAACTGGACTGGAAACAAGTAGGGTTATTTCGGTTAGTCAAAATGATGGCTGGGCGATTTTTGAATTGGAAAACGGTGAAGAAATCTATGCAGAGGCTGTGCTGCAGGTGAATGAAGGCAGTGCAGGGGAGGAAAGCAATCAGGATTAAAATGACTAGGGAAGTGAATTGCTTTGGACCATCGTATTCATCAAGTGCCGCATCAGCAGGCTTTTAACGTTCCTGCTGTAAAGAAGCCTGAAAAGGGTAAATCAACAAGTTTTAAAGATATTCTAAAAAAAGAGCACCAGGAACTAAAAATCAGTAAACATGCCGAGGCGCGGCTTAATGAGAGAAATATATTAATTAATGAAACACAATGGAAAATAATTGAACAGAAAGTGCAAGAAGCAAAGCAAAAAGGGGTGACCGATTCTCTGGTTGTAATGGATGAAGCAGCATTACTTGTCAGCACGAAAAACAATACAGTAATAACAGCACTGGATAGAGATGAAGCAAGAAGCAGGATCTTTACAAATATAAATGGGACAATTTTAATGAATGAATAGGCTGGACCCTACAGGGAGGCCGAATGAGCTGTTGAATGAAGGATACAGCTAACAAATAAAAAGGGGAATGATCATATGTTACGTTCAATGTATGCGGGGATTTCAGGCATGAAAGGTTTTCAGACGAAACTTGATGTAATTGGAAATAATATTTCAAACGTGAACACCTCTGGCTTTAAAAAAGGGCGGGTAACCTTCCAGGATATGATGAGTCAGACAACAAATGGAGCCCAGGGGCCAACGGAAAATCGGGGGGGCACAAACCCTGCACAAGTAGGACTGGGCTCACAACTGGGAACGATTGACAACATTCATACACAAGGCTTTCGGCAGACAACCAATAATCCTTTGGATCTCGCGTTGGAAGGTGATGGGATGTTTGTGCTGCAGGATGGCGAAACGACTTATTATACACGTGCAGGTAATTTTTATTTGGATGATGATGGCGACATTGTAAACCCTGACGGTTATTATCTGATAGGAATGGGTGGCGATGAAATAAATATTCCGGATGATGCAAGAAGCTTCAATATTCAGGATAACGGCCTTGTTAACTATGTTGATGCTGGAGGACATACTCAAGTTGCCGGACAAATCACACTTGCCAATTTCTCAAACCCCTCAGGTCTGGAAAAAGCAGGAAGTAATTTATTTCTTGACTCAGCAAATGCCGGCTTGAATGGATTGGTTGAGCCAACAGAAGAGGGGACAGGCTCAATCATTAGCGGGTCACTTGAAATGTCCAATGTTGATTTATCTGAAGAATTTACAGAGATGATTACAGCACAACGCGGTTTTCAGGCGAACACAAGAATTATCACAACCTCTGATGAAATACTGCAGGAACTTGTAAATTTAAAACGGTAAATGAAGGAGGGATGGAGGTGCTGTCAGTCAGCGCCTCCACCAGTACATAATGATTCAATTGACCAGGTTAAATGGAGAACCATTTCAGTTAAATGCTTTACTGATAGAACAAATTCAGTCTCTGCCCGATACAACTATTACACTTACGAACAGTAAAAAACTGGTTGTTAAAGAAACAGAGACAGAAGTGGTCCGATGCATTACAGCCTATTATCAGAAAATTGGCTTGCAGGGACAATTCCGGAAAGCGGGGAAATCAAATGAGTAAATTGGCAAAAACGTTTCTTACTTCATTTTTTATCATATTACTTGGCGGAACCGCTGCATTGGTAATCCTACTGTATGGGGAGGAAGAAGCAACCACTGGCCAAAACATAGATGATATAGTAGAAAACTCTTATGAAACACCGGAAGTGACGACAGATCTATCCGATGGCAGCTATGTCAGAATCCAATTTCAATTAATTACAGATGGAAAAAAGGCCAAAGAAGAAATAAGCAAACGTGATTTTCAGTTAAAGAACATTTTGATTAAAGAGCTGGCTGTTATGGATGAGGAAAATTTCAAGACAGGACTTTCCGATTTGGAAGAGGTAATAAAATTGGAGTTAAATGAATTAATGACAGATGGAAAAATTACAGATGTGTATACAACTAATAAATTATTGCAGTAATAAAATACCTGTGCGCGCCTGATGGAGGTGAGTCTGAATGGTGGACGAGGTGCTTTCCCAAAGTGAAATTGATGCTTTATTGTCTGCAATCAATTCAGGGGAAATGGATGCAGAAGAAATAAAAAAGGAAGAGGAAGAACTGAAGGTTCGGGTGTATGATTTCAAGCGTGCCTTACGGTTCTCAAAGGACCAGATCCGAAGTATATCAAGAATACATGAAAATTATGCCAGGCTGTTAACTACTTTTTTCTCTGCTCAGCTTCGCACTTATGTAAATATTTCCGTTGCTTCCGTGGATCAGGTCCCGTATGAAGAGTTTATTCGTTCCATACCCAAAATGACGGTTTTAAATATATATAGTGTGGAACCGTTGGACGGAAGATTAATTATGGAGGTAAACCCAAATATTGCTTATGCGATGCTCGATCGTATTTTAGGCGGTAAGGGAGGAGATATCAGCAAGACTGAAAGTTTCACAGAGATAGAAACGATGCTCTTGTCCCAGCTTTTTGAAAAAGCTGTCACAAACCTTAGGGAAGCATGGTCATCCATTGTTGATATTGATCCTGTTCTCGACAATTTTGAAGTGAACCCGCAGTTTCTGCAAATGGTATCTCCAAATGATACGGTAATTGTTGTATCAATGAATACGACCATAGGAGAATCCAGTGGGCTCATCAATATCTGCATTCCCCACATAGTTCTGGAACCTATCATATCCAAATTATCTGTTCATTATTGGATGCAAACAGGAACAAAGGAAAGGGATCAGGAATCCTATGAAAAGCTTCGTACTAATTTAGAGCATGCGCAGGTACAGGGAAAAGCTATTCTGGGTGGAACAAATATAAACATCAATGAATTCCTGCAATTGCAGGAAAATGATGTCATCGCTCTGGATCAATCTATTAATCAGGCTTTAACCCTGGAAATAAATAATGAACCAAAATTTTATGTGCAGCCCGGAAAATTTAAAAATAAATTATCTGTACAAGTGCTGGAGGAAATAAAAGAGGTGAATAAAGATGATGAATGACGGCATGCTTTCTCAGGAGGAAATTGACGCACTGCTTAAGGTTAGTCCGGATGACGAAAGTACGGGAGAAAGCGATCGGACGGAAGAGGTATATTTAACTTCTATGGAGGAGGATACATTAGGTGAGATAGGCAATATTTCATTTGGAAGTTCGGCAACAACGCTTTCCACTTTATTAAAGCAGAAAGTGGAAATTACGACCCCATCCGTATCGATCATTCAAAAAAAGGAATTAGAAACATTTACCTTTCAGCCTGTAAGTGTTTATGTGAATTATATTGAAGGGTTCAGCGGAAGAAATGTATTTGTTCTTAAAGCTACGGATGCTGCCATTATAGCTGATATTATGCTTGGCGGGGACGGAGAAAACCCGGAGCAGAAATTGAGTGACATACATATCAGTGCAGTTGAGGAAGTAATGAATCAGATGATGGGTTCTGCGGCAACAAGTATGTCCTCCATATTTAATAAAAAAGTGGATATATCACCTCCAACGATTAAAATGACAGAGTCAGACGCAGATTCAGAGATCACCATTAATAATGAGGAAGCATTTGTGGAGGTTTCCTTTCAATTAAAAGTTGGAGATTTAATTGATTCCAGTATTATGCAGATTATGCCAATTAATTTTGCGAAAGATCTCGTAAATCAGTTGCTGAATGAACCATCAGAATATGACAATGGAACAAGTGAAGCGGCGGTTACGCTTGAGAAACCGGATATAATAGAGAATCAATTGACGGAGGAAACAAAGGAGGTAGAAAGGAAGGAATCACCCTCCCAATTCCTCGGCGATCTCGTTAACCCGGAGCAAGTGAAGGTACAGGAAGCAGCCTTTTCCGATTTTGCTGAGACAGAAGTGCCACATACCGGAGAGAGGAACCTGGACCTGCTGCTGGATATTCCTTTAAAGGTAACGGTTGAACTAGGCCGTACAAAGCGAACGATAAGGGATATACTGGATCTTTCCGCGGGTTCTATTATTGAACTTGATAAACTGGCAGGTGAACCGGTCGACATTCTTGTAAACCAGAAATTAATCGCCAGAGGAGAAGTCGTGGTTATTGATGAGAACTTTGGTGTCAGAGTAACAGATATTGTAAGTCAATCTGATAGATTAAATAAACTTAAATAGTAGAAGTGGGGGATAAACAATGGCAAAACAAATTCTTGTTGTAGATGACGCAGCATTTATGCGGATGATGATTAAGGATATTTTAACGAAGAATGGATTTGAAGTAGTTGGAGAAGCGCAGGATGGGATACAGGCGGTGGAAAAATATAAGGAACTATCACCAGATCTTGTAACAATGGATATTACGATGCCGGAGATGGATGGAATTACTGCACTGAAAAAAATAAAAGAAGAAAATAACGACGCGAAGGTAATTATGTGTTCAGCAATGGGACAGCAGGCAATGGTTATTGATGCCATACAAGCAGGTGCACAGGATTTCATCGTCAAACCGTTTCAGGAAGACCGGGTAATTGAAGCCATTCAAAAAGTGCTTGGCTAGGGAACGGGTGTTTAAGTTGAAAAAAAAGATAATCACCATGATCAGTGTATTATTTGTTGTTTTTCCATTTATAGCGGCTGTTGAAGTGCTGGCTCAATCACCACCGACCGTAAATGATTGTCTGGAGAAGGTTGAGGATTGTGAAGAAGAAGCACCACCGTTAACAGAAGATGCAGATGAAACAGAAACGATCGCTTCATTTAATGATTCAAACTCATTGTTGTTTGACCTGATCAAAATGTTTTTCGCTTTATTATTAGTTCTTGGACTTATTTATATTATGTTGAAGCTGTTAAATAAGCGAAATAAAATGTTTAATCAGATTAAGCACCTGGAGAATCTGGGTGGGATCTCGGTCGGTCAGAATAAGTCCATTCAAATTATCCGCATCGGAGACAGGTTCTATGTAGTTGGTGTAGGTGAGAATGTGGAAATGCTTCATGAAATAACAGATGAAAAGATGATAGAGCAGCTATTGGAACAAGGGGAAGAAGATCCATTGTCCATCGAGACGTTAATTCCGTCTTTTTTAAAGCAGAAAAGTAAACTTCAATCATCCGACCAGGGCAGCAGGGATTTTAAAAATTTGTTTACCAATGAACTGGATAAACTGAAAAAGAATCGGGCTGATTTGATCAATCATAATAAACGGAAGGAAGACGAGCAATGAATGAATTTATAAATATGTTTTCCGGCTCGGATCCTTCCAATGTTTCGACTTCTGTCCAATTGATTTTATTATTAACGGTTTTGGCGCTGGCTCCCAGTATTTTAATTTTGATGACAAGCTTTACAAGAATCATTGTTGTACTGTCTTTTGTAAGAACATCACTGGCAACTCAGCAAATGCCGCCAAATCAAGTATTGATTGGGTTGGCCCTGTTTTTGACTTTCTTTATTATGGCGCCCATTTTTTCCGACGTTTACGATCATGCTCTGCAGCCGCTATTTGATGAAGAAATAACACTTGATGAAGCATATGACAGGGCGAGTGAACCAATGAAAGAGTTTATGGCTTCCCATACAAGGCAAAAAGACCTGGAATTGTTTATGAGTTACAGTCAGATTGATGGAGTAAGCAGTGTACAGGAGATTCCGTTAACCACGCTTGTGCCGGCATTTGCCATCAGTGAATTGAAGACAGCATTTCAAATGGGTTTTATGATATTTGTACCTTTCTTAATCATCGATATGGCAGTGGCAAGTGTGCTCATGTCCATGGGAATGATGATGCTCCCGCCGGTAATGATTTCACTGCCTTTTAAAATTTTGCTGTTTGTTCTCGTTGATGGCTGGTATTTAATCACCCATTCCTTATTGGATGGGTTCTAGCGTAAATAATAAAGGTGTTTCTGGATAGTTTTTTACGCGTACGGTGTGGACTTCATTTGCCATATAAACATAAGAGAATCACCATTACACTGGATTGTCTCTTTGCCGGGTAGGCTGGTGAAACCTCTTCAGGTGGGCTGTGCTGCAGGTATATCGCTGCAGCACTTGTGACAAGCAGGGCTTTTCACCGATGCCTATAATTCCCGCGATCTGTGTGTATCCGGGCTATTGGAAAAATAATATCTTTATTAGAAATCAGCTAACAAAAAGTAGGTGTCGCCTTTGAATAGTCAATTTGTATTGTCCCTGGCTGAAAGTGGCGTGTTTACCATTCTCCTGGTCGTTGGTCCATTGCTCATATTGGCACTTGCGGTAGGATTATTGGTCAGTATTTTTCAGGCAACAACCCAAATACAGGAACAGACCCTTGCCTTTATCCCGAAAATTGTTGCCGTTCTGTTGGGATTGGTAGTTTTTGGACCTTGGATGCTGTCCCATATCACTGAATTTACGGCCAACATTTTTCAAAATTTAAACCGGTTTACAGGGTGAAAGCATGCTCGAATTGATAGATATTAATAGTTTACCGGTATTTCTGCTTATTTTCGTTAGGGTAATTGCTTTTTTTGTAACGCTTCCTTTATTTTCTTATCGGACAATCCCTGTCCCATTTAAAGTCGGATTCAGTTTCTTTTTGGCCTGGATGATGTTTTACACAGTGGATATTGCTGCAATTACAATTGACGGCACATATTTTCTTCTCCTGTTAAAGGAAGCGGCAGTTGGTCTTTTAATAGGTCTCATTGCTTTCATCATTCTATCTGCTGTACAAATAGCAGGAGGTTTTGTTGATTTTCAGATGGGCTTTGCCATTGCCAATGTAGTTGATCCGCAAACTGGAGCACAAACTCCATTAACGGGACAGTATTTTTATATTTTTGCTTTGCTTTTTTTGTTATCTGTTAATGGGCATCATTTATTGATAGATGGTATCTTTAACAGCTATAATTTTATTCCGATCGATGCTTTTATTCCTTTTCATAACGGCTCCATTGCCGATTTTGTGATTGAAACATTCCACTACATGTTTTTGATTGCTTTTCAAATGGCAATCCCGATCGTGGGATGCCTGTTCCTGGTGGATGTTGCGATGGGGATGATTGCCAGAACAGTCCCGCAACTGAATGTATTTGTGGTGGGTCTTCCATTAAAAATTTTAGTAAGTTTTATTGTTATTTTGTTCTTTTTAAGTTTATACATCGCACTGATTAAATCAATGTTTGAAACAATGTTTCAGGCAATGCGGGGTTTAATGCAGCTGTTCGGAGGTGCTTAGTATGCCTTTGAAAATGGATCTGCAATTTTTTGCAGGGGAAAAAACGGAAAAAGCAACCCCGAAGAAGCGGCAGGATGAGCGCAGAAAAGGGAAGGTTGCCAAGAGTCAGGATGTCAATACTGCCATTCTATTATTATTTGCGTTTATCATTTTAATAGTGTACGGGCCCTTTATGAAGGATATCATGACAACCTTGTACACCTTCACTTTCACAGAAATTATTCATTGGGAAGTTACGGAGCACACGGTACAGCAAGTGTTTACGGGGGCGACGATTGAAGCGGCGAAAATGCTTGCTCCCATTATGCTCGTAGCTGTCATTGCCGGATTCAGCTCGAATCTCCTGCAAATAGGATTTCTGTTTACAACAGAACCCTTAAAGTTTGACCTGAAAAAGATTGATCCTATTAAAGGAGCAAAACGAATATTTTCCATACGTGCATTGGTAGAGTTATTAAAGTCGCTGTTTAAAATTGTTTTTATTGGAGCAGTTACCTTTATCGTCATTTGGATTTACAAAGATGAAATGATGATGCTTTCTTTTAAAACAGCGGAAAGCGCACTCGCTTTCTTTGGCAGAGTGACTGCCATCATGGGAATTACAGCGACATTTGCATTGCTGTTTTTGTCGGTGTTCGATTATGCGTACCAGCGATATGACTTTGAAAAAAATATGCGGATGTCCAAACAGGATATTAAGGATGAATATAAAAATATGGAGGGCGATCCTTTAGTTAAATCCAAATTAAAGGAACAACGAAGGCAAATGGCGTCCAGACGAATGATGAGTGAGGTACCACAGGCCGATGTGGTTATCACGAATCCTACGCATTATGCGGTTGCCATAAAATACGATGAGGAAATGATGAGTGCACCATGTGTTGTTGCAAAAGGAATGGATGAAATAGCATTAAAAATTAAAGCAACAGCGAAGGCAAATGACGTGGCAATGGTAGAAAACAGGTCTTTGGCAAGGTCTTTATATGCTTCTATTGAAGTAGGAGAAGAAATCCCCGAAGATTTTTTTCAGGCAGTTGCAGAAGTTTTGGCTTATGTATATAAATTGGAAAATAAAGTTTGAGCAGTAAGGAGAGACATCCATGAGGGCCCGTGATCTTTCTGTCCTTTTAGGCGTTATTTTAATTATTATTATGCTGATCATCCCATTACCGGGATGGCTGTTAAGTATACTGATTCTATCAAATATCACACTTGCATTAGTTGTTATTCTTGTTTCCATGAATACACAGGAGGCATTGCAGTTTTCGGTTTTCCCTACATTGCTGTTATTGCTGACCTTATTTCGGCTTGGACTAAATGTTTCCACCACCAGGTCGATTCTTTCAGAAGCAGATGCAGGCGGGGTAGTGGATACTTTTGGTTCCTTTGTTATTGGGGATAACCCTTTCGTAGGTTTCGTTGTATTTGTCATTCTGGTCATTATTCAATTTATCGTGATTACTAAAGGAGCTGAAAGGGTTTCGGAGGTTTCTGCAAGGTTTACATTGGATGCGATGCCCGGAAAACAAATGAGCATTGATGCCGATTTGAATGCCGGTTTAATTTCGGAAAAGGAAGCAAAGGAACGCAGGGAAAAAATAGAAGATGAAGCCGATTTTCATGGCTCAATGGATGGTGCAAGTAAATTTGTAAAAGGGGACGCTATTGCAGGGATCATCATTGTCCTGATTAATATTATATTCGGTTTGGTTATTGGAATGGTTCAGATGGACTTGTCTTTTCAGGAGGCAATTAATACATATATGCGGCTTACGGTTGGTGATGGATTAGTAAGTCAGATCCCAGCACTGCTAATAGCAACTGCAACCGGAATTGTAGTAACAAGAACTGCAACTAACGGAAATCTTGGAACAGAAGTAAGTAGTCAGCTTCTTCAGTACCCAAAACTGTTATTCATTGCAGCCGGAACAATATTCTTCATTGGATTAACGCCAATAAACTTTTTTCTTACTACCGTTTTGTCCGGTTTATTGGCATTAAGTGGCTATTACCTGTTAAAACAAACGGAGAAAGAGGATTACATACCGGAAGAAGAGGAAGATCAGGCGGAAAGTGCTTCGATGAAAGAAACCGATAATGTGATTAATTTACTGAATGTCGACCCTATAGAGTTTGAATTTGGCTATGCTCTGATACCGATTGCAGATACGAATCAGGGAGGGGATCTGCTTGACCGGATTATTATGATTCGAAGACAATTGGCCATTGAGCTTGGCATGGTTATTCCAGTCGTGCGTATTCGTGACAATATCCAATTGGAACCCAATGAATATCGTTTAAAAATAAAAGGGAATGAAGTTGCCACAGGTGAATTATTATTGGATCATTATTTGGCCATGGCCCCTGAGATGGAAAATGATGAAATAGAAGGAATAGATACGAAGGAACCTGCATTTGGCTTACCGGCGAAGTGGATAAATGAAGGTATGAAAGATGAGGCTGAGTTACTGGGCTATACCGTAGTAGATCCCCCGTCAGTTGTTTCCACTCATTTGACAGAAGTAATTAAACAGCATGCCCACACGTTGCTTGGCAGACAGGAAACAAAGCAGTTGATTGATCATATAAAGGAAAGTTATCCAATACTTATTGAAGAAGTTACACCGGAGCCGCTTGCTGTAGGGGATATTCAAAAGGTGCTGGCCAAACTGCTGAAAGAGAATGTGTCCATCAGAAACCTGCCTGTTATTTTTGAGACATTGGCAGATTTTGCCAAACTGACCAATGATACGGATTTATTGGCAGAGTATGTACGGCAGTCCTTATCCTCGCAAATAACCAAGCAATATGTGCAGGATGACATGTCCTTAAAAGTTATAACAATAAGCGGCAAGGTGGAAAAGATGATAGCAGAAAATATCCAGCAGACTGAGCATGGTAATTACTTGTCCATGGATCCGGATGATCAGCAGCAAATAATTAATACGATCCGTGAAGAAGCGGAAAAAGTATCGATAACGCAGGATACGGTTGTAGTGTTATGCTCCCCTGCTGTCAGAATGTACTTAAAACAATTAATTGAACGTTTTATGCCGCAGGTAGTAGTGTTGTCCTATAATGAATTGGAACCAAATGTTCAGGTACAAAGCATAGGGATGGTGAATGTAGCGTGAAGGTAAAAAAATATGAAGCACCGACAATGCCTGAAGCGATGAAGCAGGTCAGAAACGAGTTTGGATCCGAGGCCGTCATACTTCACTCCCGGAAGGTAAATCATCGTGGGTTTATGGGAATAAAAAAGAAAAGCCATGTAGAAGTAGTAGCTGCGCTTGATCCTTATCCGGTCAAACAGAACAAGAAACAATCAGAAAGAAGCATTGCTCCTGTTATGGAAACAGGAAAATCTTCAAGGCCGACTGACCAGGTTTTAAGTGAGCTTCATGTGTTAAAACAGATGATACATCAGTCGACAACAAATAAAAACAACTACCCGGCGGAATATCAGTTCATGTATATGCACCTGCTGGACCAGGAAATTGAAGAAACAATTGCCGGCTCGATACTGGATCAGGTAGCAGCCCATCATAAGGTGGAAAATATTTCTCCTTCCCGGGAAAAAGTCGAACAGGATGTAAAACGGGAAATCATGCACCAACTAAAAGGTTTACCCTTTCAGGCCATTTCCGCTGACAGTAAAATCGCTCATTTTGTCGGACCTACCGGCGTCGGAAAAACAACGACGATAGCAAAAATAGCGGCGAACGCTGTTTTAACTGAAGAGAAAAAAGTAGCTTTTATTACGACAGACACGTATAGAATTGCTGCAATTGAACAGTTGAAGACTTATGCAAAGATATTACAGGTTCCAGTTGAAGTTGCTTATACAAAAGAAGACTATGTTAATGCAGTGGAAAAGTTTAAGAATTATGATCGTATTCTCGTGGATACGGCGGGAAGAAATTTCCGGGAAGAATCATTTGTCCATGAACTAAAGGAAAGTTTCGGTTCAGATGATCCTATTGATATGTATCTTGTTTTATCCTTAACAGCAAAATCAAAGGATATATTGGATATTTATGATCAATTCGTTCACTTACCCATTAAACAGCTTATTTTTACTAAAATTGATGAAACAAGACAGTACGGGAGCATGCTTAATATGGCGCTGAAAAAAAGGATGGGTACAGCATATATAACAAATGGGCAGGATGTACCCGATGATTTAATGGAGGCAACTCCTGAATTAATTGCAAACTATTGTATTGGCGGAAACCCTTATGCATGATCAGGCAGAAAATCTCCGCCGGCGTCTGCAGGTGAAAAATGAACCGAGACAGGCAACAACAATGTCTGTAATCAGCGGTAAAGGGGGCGTAGGCAAATCAAATGTAGCACTTAACTTCTGTTTGCAGCTGATAAAACACGAAAAGAAAGCTTTACTGTTTGATTTGGACATTGGAATGGGAAATGTGGATATTCTACTGGGGTTGTCTCCGAATAAAACAATAATTGATATGTTTGATGGACGGCTATCCATCCATGAGATTATTGAACAGGGGCCTGGAGGACTATCTTATATTGCCGGTGGATCGGGGCTGAACAGCTTATTTAAAGCAGACAGCAATATGATGGATTATTTTTTTGCACAATATGAGCAGTTAGTCTGCATGTATGATTATATCATCTTTGATATGGGGGCAGGTGTAACGGAGGAGCATATCCGCTTTGTTTTGGCTTCAGATGAATGTATGGTTGTTACTACTCCGGAACCTACTTCTATTACTGACGCTTATGGCATGATTAAACATATTGTGTCATGCCGTCCTTCCATGCCGATTCACGTAGTGATGAACCGTTCACAGACAGAGAAATCCGGTTATGAAGCATTACTGCGATTCAAAAAGGTAGTTTTGCAATTTTTAAATACAGATGTTCATCCTTTGGGGATATTACCGGAAGATAGAAATGTACCAAAGGCTGTGATGAACCAAATGCCATTTCTCCTATATGATGATGCATCGCCGGTTTCAAAAGCAATAAAAAATCTAACCAACGGGTATATATCCAATTCTCAGGACTTTATAGTAGAAAAAATAACTTTTATCCAAAGGTTAAAGCGATTGCTGGTTAAAAGCTAAGATTTCCTTTAAAAAAGCAGATGACTTTTATGCAATCAAACAGTAGATGATATACATAAACCGGAACAAAATTGGAATGTGACAGTATCAAAGGAACAAAAGCAATGAGGAAGAATGGAAGGGAATTACAAGCAATGAAAGGATTGCATCATAGTCATCGAATTGATGAAACAATGATAGTTATCGGTACCTCTACCGGGGGCCCCAGCGCCTTGGAGGAGACTTTTGCCCGAATGCCTGATGAATTGCCCGGCTCTGTTTTAGTTGTTCAGCATATGCCGGCAGGTTTTACGAAATCACTGGCAGAACGGCTTGACAAGCTGGTGCCTTTTACGGTCAAAGAGCCAGCGCACCTGGAAACAGTCCATCGTAATACTGTATATATTGCCCCTGGCGGCTATCATATGCGTGTAAGGAAAAGAAACGAAAAGTCTGTCATTGAACTGACAAAGGATTCTCCTTTGCGGGGCCATCGTCCATCTGTGGATGTTCTGCTTCACTCCATAGCTGAAATAAAAGATACCAATAAAATTGCCGTAATATTAACCGGGATGGGAAGGGATGGTGCCGCTGGAATAGTGAAGTTAAAAACCGTAGACCCACATGCTATAGTGATTGCTGAAGCACAGGAAACTGCAACTATTTATGGCATGCCCAGGGCGGCTGTTCATACAAATTGTGTGGATTACGAGCTTCCATTACCGCGGATCGGTAAAGTAATTACTAATATTTTACGTAAAAAAGGAGGGAAATAGCATGGAAACAACAGATTATTTAGCTGTTTTTATCGATGAGAGCAATGAACATATAAAGGTTTTATATGACAAACTGATGGAACTGGAGGAGTACTCCGGTGATGTGGAAATTATTGACGAAATCTTTCGTTCCGCGCATACATTAAAAGGCATGTCTGCAACTATGGGATTTCAGGATTTGGCTAATCTAACACATAAAATGGAAAATATCTTTGATGGTATAAAATCTGAGAAAATCAAAGTCAGTACAGACCTTTTGGATATTCTGTTTACTGCTGTTGATCAATTGAACGACATGATAGCGGATATTTCATCCGGTGGGGACGGAGAGATGAATATACAGGAGATTACCGCTGTATTGGAAGCAATAGAAAATGGAGAAAAAATCCAGACTGCTAATGAAGAAGAACAAGAAAATACGGAGAGCAAATTGTCTTCCATGCCGGAACTGGATGAATTTGAACTTTCGGTCCTTACCGAGGCAGTAGAACAGGGATATACGAGTTTTGAAATAACCATTACCCTGGAGCAGGACTGTCTACTTAAAGGGGCACGTGTCTTTATGGTATTTGAGTCGTTGGAAAAACTCGGAGAGGTAATAAAAGCAATGCCATCGGTAAATGACCTGGAAGAGGAAAATTTTGATCACACTTTTTCACTTGTGTTTGTTTCCCGGTCAAAGAAAGAAGAAGTTAAGGCAAATATCGAAAAGATATCCGAGATAGAATCAGTCACTGTCCATTCCTTTTCGGTAGACCAGTATAAAAACAAAAAGGAAAAAGAAAAACCGAAAGCCAAGCAAGGAAAATCCGGAACTTCCGCTGAGGGAGCTGTAAAAGTAAATGCCGGAAAAACGATACGGGTAAATATTGATAAGCTTGATGTTTTAATGAATTTGTTTGAAGAGCTTGTGATTGATAAAGGTCGACTTGAACAAATTTCCAATGAACTCAACCATAAGCAGCTTACAGAGACAGTGGAACATATGTCAAGGGTTTCAGGTGACCTGCAGGATACTATACTGACCATGAGAATGGTCCCCATAGATCATGTATTTAATCGGTTTCCCAGAATGATCCGACAGTTGGCAAAAGATTTACAAAAAAAAGTAGTAATTGATATAAAAGGAGCAGAAACCGAAGTAGATCGAACCGTGATTGATGAAATAGGTGATCCGCTTGTTCATTTAATCAGAAATGCGATCGACCATGGTATTGAACAGCCTGAAGAAAGAGCGGCAAAAGGAAAAACTGAACAAGGTACTATTAAATTGGAAGCCTATCATAGTGGTAACCACGTCTTTATTCAAATAGCAGATGACGGTGCTGGAATAGACAGGGAAAAAGTATTGAAAAAAGCAATAGCAAACGGTGTCATAAATGAAGAGCAGACACTATCATTAGATGACAGCCAGGTGTTTGATTTAATAATGGAAAGCGGGTTTTCCACCGCGGAAGCTGTTTCGGACATTTCCGGAAGGGGAGTGGGACTCGATGTAGTGAGAACAACGATAGAATCTTTGGGAGGAAGTATTACCGTAAATGCACAAGCAGATAAAGGTTCCGTTTTTTCCATCCAGCTGCCATTAACTTTAACAATTGTTACCGTATTGCTTATTGGACTGCAAAAAGAAAAATATGCTATTCCGCTTTCATCCATAATCGAAACAGCGATTATTTCAAAGGATGAAATAAAATCCCTCCATACGAAAAAGGTAATTAATTTTCGGGGAAATATTATTCCTCTATTATTCTTAAAAGATATCTTTTCTGTACCTGAAAGGGAAAAGGTGAGCAGCGAGTACATTTCGGTCGTAATTGTAAAGAAAGAAGGTAAAATGGCCGGTTTAGTTGTGGATTCCTTAATCGGTCAGCAGGAAATCGTGCTTAAATCGCTTGGCAGCTACTTAAAGCATACATTCGCAATATCAGGAGCGACCATTCTGGGAGATGGAGAAGTTGCATTAATTATTGACAGTAATGCGTTGATTAAGTAGTTAGAGTAAGGTTGTTCTTTAAAAGTGAAGAACAGACAGCAAAACTTTTATTAATATACGAAAACAGCCACAAATAATAAGCGAGGTGTACCAGTATGGAAAATGAAAAAGTGAAAGATATAAAAGTGATTGTTTTTCAGTTGGAAGAAGAGGAATATGCTGTTTCCGTACAGCAGGTGGGATCTATAGAACGAATTCAGCCGATTACCAGAGTACCGCAGACGGAAGCATTTGTAAAAGGTGTCATCAATTTAAGAGGTGTCATTACGCCTGTTATCGATATACGTGTCCGTTTTGGTCTGAAAGAAAAAGATTATACGGAATCCACCAGAATCATAATTGTCTATTTGGATGATATGGAAGTAGGATTGATTGTTGATTCTGCAAATGATGTCCTTGATATTCCTGAAAATACTATAGAACCTGCACCGGAAGTAATAGGCGCAGTGAATACTGACTATATTGAAGGGGTGGCAAAGATAGACGATAGACTTCTTATTCTGCTTGACTTGCAAAAGGTGTTGACCCCTGATGAAATGAATGAATTAAAAACAGTGGAAGGGTAGACATATGGATTTTACAAGACTTACATACGTACAAAGAGATGTATTAAAAGAAATAGGCAATATAGGAGCAGGGAATGCAGCCACATCCATGTCGGAATTACTCGATAAGAAAATTCACATGCAGGTTCCGACAGTAAATGTAGTTGGCTTTGATGAAATGATGGACATGATTGGCGGCCATGAACAATTAATTACAGCCTTGTTTTTTCGAATCGAAGGGGAGATGCCCGGAACAGTGTATTTTATATTAAGCCTGGAAGAAGCACAACGCCTGGTGGGGCAAATAACGAAACAAAGCGGAGGCAGGCTGTTGGGAGAGGACTTTGATGAAATAGCAGTTTCCGCCCTGCAGGAAGCGGGCAATATCCTAACAAGTTCCTATTTGTCTGCGTTATCGGACTTTACCAACTTACATATGCAGCCATCTATTCCGTATTTAAGCATTGATATGGCTGGTGCCATTTTAACTGCCGGATTAGTAGAGTTATCTCAGGTTACAGATTATGCCATTATCATTAATACAAGAATTAAACATAAGAACAGTGAAGATGGCGTACAAGGCAATTTCTTTTTGATCCCCGACCCTTCGTCTTTTCATAAATTGTATCAATCACTGGGAATAGATGATCATGAATGAAAAACAGGCAATCGTTAAAGTGGGAATTGCGGATGTAAAATTCGTTAAGAATCCGGGAATGATACGAACCTCCGGATTGGGATCATGTGTAGGGGTCGTCGTTTACGACGCAAATAAAAGGGTGGCAGGGATGGCTCATATTATGTTGCCTGATTCCAGTCTGGCAAGGCAAAAAAATAAAAATATATATAAATATGCTGATACCGCAATACCATTTTTAATAGATCACTTAATAAAAAAGGGAGCTTCGAAAGTTCGGCTTAAAGCAAAGCTGGCAGGAGGTGCTCAAATGTTTTCCTTCTCCTCCCAGTCGGACATGATGCGTATTGGAGCCCGGAACACTAAGGCAATTAAGGAAATTCTATGTGAATACCGTATTCCTGTCATTGCCCAGGATGTCGGAGGAAATGCAGGCAGAACGATAGAATTTGATACAGTCACCAATAAATTGAAAATAAGAAAAATAAATGAGAAAGAATTTTTTATTTAGACAAATAACAGATTCAGGCTGATTTGGCTAAGGGGCAAGGCGGCAGGAAAGGAGGAATTGATTATGAAAAAGAACAAGCCATCGCAGGAAGCTGTACTTTGGAAGAATTGGCTGGAATACAGAGATGAGCAGGCGGCTAACAAACTGATCCAGCGATATATGCATTTAGTCGGCTTCCATGTGGAGAGAATATCCAGCCACTTACCGACAAGCGTAAACAAAGACGATGTGAAGAGCTTTGGTCTTATTGGCTTATTTGATGCAATAAAAAAATTTGAACCGAGCAGGGAATTAAAATTTGATACATATGCATCCTTTCGTATCCGTGGTGCAATTATGGATGGATTGCGAAAAGAGGATTGGATACCAAGAACATTACGGGATAAAATCAAAAAAGTAGAGAAAGTGACCGAAGAACTTGAACAGCTTTACCAACGGAAACCAACAATGGAGGAAATAGCTAAAAGCACCGGTTTGGAAATAAAGGAAGCAGAAACTATTATAAGAGATTCGTTGTTTTCTAATATTCTATCCATAGAAGAAAAACCAGCTGATGAAAAATCAGATATTAAAGAAGGTGCAGGTTATTCCGTTCCGGACAGAATGGCTATACTTCCGGAAGATCAGCTCATTTCCAATGAATTAAATAAAGAATTGGCTGAAGGGATCAAAGCATTAAATAAAAATGAACAAATGGTAATCAGTCTTTTTTATCATGACGAGTTAACATTAACCGAGATAGGAAAGGTACTTGGTTTGACTACATCCCGTATTTCTCAGATACATAAAAAATCTATTGTTAAGTTGAAAGATTCACTAAGAAAAATACAGGCGATACAATAATGGTAAAAAGGGGAAGGACCTATGGAAAAACTCGGTGATTTTTTTCATATTGCTGTTTCCGGTGATCGTATGGCGGCTGAGCTTCAACTGAAAGACAGTGATCTGCTCCCGAATTTCAATATAGATGAAGATGCAGTCAGACAATTGCTGCATGACTATAATATTAAGTATGGATTTAATGAGGGAAACCTCAGACGCTTTCAAACTAATCCGACGCCAGATATTTTTCCACTTGTAATTGCAAAAGGAACACCGGCTATCCACGGGAAGGATGGGAAGGTAAATTTTGTGACAAATATCCACCCTACTGAAATTCAGCGCAGCCCGGGGTGTAACTTTCGGGATGTTATGCGTATTCCTTCCATTAAAAAAGGAGAAAAAATTGCCAACGTAATAAATCCGACCGAGGGAGAAAACGGAAGAGACGTACACGGTCACGTAATTCCAGCAAGACAAGGAAAACCCTCCAAAATGAAATCGGGCAAAAATACGGTGTTCTCGGAAACAAGTCAAAGCTTCTATGCAGCAGCAAACGGGCAATTGAGCGTCAGCGGTAAAAATATTCATGTACAGCCTGTATATGAAATAAATGAGACACTGTCCATGAAAGAAGGAAATCTTGAGTTTACAGGAACGATTATTATTCGAGGAAATGTTCCATCCGGATATACTGTTAAAGCAGAAGGAGATATTAAAGTATTTGGTATAGTTGAAGCGGCAACACTCATTTCCGGAGGTTCCATTTTTATAACAGAAGGTCTTGCCGGACAGAAAAAGGGGTATATTCGAGCAGAAGAATCCATCCGGCTTGGATACATCAATCAGGGGAAGGTATTTGCGGGGAATGACCTCTTTGTGGAAAATTCCATTATCCATAGCGTTTGCACAGTGAAAAATCATGTGTTTTGCCAGAAGGGGAATATTATTGGAGGGGTTTTATCCGTCGGAAAGACACTGGAAGCTAAAGATATAGGTTCGAGATTTGGCGCGAAGACGGAAATTGTCTTTGGTCTGGATAAAGTATTACAGAATCAGCAGGAAAAATGGAGTAAAGAAAAAGAACAATTGCAGGAGACGATACAAAAGCTGACCATCCTCGGAGAAAAATTAAAACAGCAGAACAGCGAAAGGGATCCAAA
Organism: Virgibacillus kimchii; assembly: GCF_055379185.1. Lineage (NCBI taxonomy): Bacteria > Bacillati > Bacillota > Bacilli > Caryophanales > Bacillaceae > Virgibacillus > Virgibacillus kimchii. Next base: position 628,748 of record NZ_AP043951.1, read on the forward strand.
GGCCAGAATTATGTTATTGAGACAAAAAAACTCCTATGCAAAAGCAAAGAAAAAACTGGCGGATATAGAAACAGTTTTGGAAGAATCTGTTGCCCAAATAGGTAGGGAATCAGAAGCAGAGCTTATTGTCAATAATTATTTGTTTAATCAAGTCACTGTCGCTTTTGGCAAATATAAAAGGATGATTAAATCAGACTACCATTATGTTAAAATGTATTTGCGTAAGAATGAAATAGTTATTGAACCTTTGTTTCTTTGAACTGAATGTGCAGGATAAAAAGCATATGCTGCCATAAAGGTTATAGAAACACTCAACTTATTTATTTGGTGTCTCCATTGATTATTAACGAATAGAGGTATTATATGGTTTCATTTGTTCTAATCATCAGCTTTTTATTGCATATTATTACATTTGCGGCAATATACCAATTGCTCAAGCAAATTCAAACGATTAAACAAGAAAATGCTGAAGATATTCAGGGAGTATTAGATACATATCTGCAGGAAATAAGGAATGAAAATATCCGGTTGCAGCGGGCAGTTCAAAAGGACGAGGCGTCCAATCAGGAGGCACAGCCGTTGCAGAAAAATGAGGAACCTTATGCCATCACAACTGCGACAAAAACTGCCGGGAAACAAATAGAAGAAAATGATCAAAAAGATTATGTGGAAGCATCGCTCCATTCCCGTATTCTGCAAATGCATGCTGAAGGGGTTTCTGAATCGGAAATTGCACGGAAACTTAACTGCGGGAAAACAGAAGCAGCATTGATCATCAAATTATACGGTTAGCAAACATCGTTTATAACTAATAATGATGATTAATGCATTGACTGCCGAATGCATGATGTGTTTTTCACCCATTCGATTCAAGAAGACTTAAGTTTTTAGTTCTAATATTAAAATCTCACGGTTTCATTAAATATGAGCGAAGGCAAGTTTTTCTTATGTTTTACTTGATTACAGCCGTCTGTTATGATATATTATTTTTTGGTGTAAACACTTGGTTCGTGCATAACGGACCGGGAAAAAAATACACACGCCCGGGGATTTGTTTAGATGGTGCCAATGATGCAAGGGTCTCTAAACAATATGAACCGGCCGGAGGAAAAAACCATAAGGAGGAAGAAAGATGTCAGCAATTTCAATGAAGCAATTACTTGAAGCTGGTGTACATTTTGGTCACCAGACACGCCGTTGGAATCCAAAGATGAAAAAATACATCTTTACGGAACGAAATGGCATTTATATCATTGACCTACAAAAAACAGTTAAAAAGGTTGATGAAGCGTATAACTATGTAAAGGAACTTGCAGCAAACGGAGGTACCCTTCTATTTGTCGGAACCAAAAAGCAGGCCCAGGATTCAGTCCGGGATGAAGCTACCCGTTCAGGTATGTTCTATGTAAACCAGCGCTGGCTCGGTGGAACACTGACTAACTTCCAGACAATCCGTAAACGGATCAACCGTCTGAAGGACATTGAGCGCATGGAAGAGGACGGTACCTTTGAAGTGCTTCCGAAAAAAGAAGTTGGTGAGCTGCTTAAAGAAAAAGATCGTTTAGTAAAGTTTCTTGGCGGAATCAAAGAAATGGACAGACTGCCTGATGCTTTATTCGTTATTGACCCGCGGAAAGAGCGGATTGCTATTGCTGAAGCTCATAAATTAAACATTCCTATTATCGGGATTGTGGATACAAACTGTGATCCGGATGAAATCGATTATGTCATTCCGGCAAACGATGATGCGATCCGCGCAGTAAAACTTTTGACTTCAAAAATGGCAGATGCTATTTTAGAGGTGAAACAGGGAGAAGAATTGGAAGAAGCTCAGCCGGAAGAAGTTGAGGCTGTTGAAACGGAAGCCGAAACAACTTCTGCAGACACAGAAGAGGAAGCTTCCGATACAAAAGAAGTCTAACTATTAAAAAGGTAGGGTGATAAGAGGAGAAGAGCCTTTTATCACCTTTTTTACAGCAAATATGATGATAAGTTATTAAATGAATCAAGGAGGAAGTAATTATGGCAATTACTGCAAAAATGGTTAAAGAACTGCGTGAAAAAACAGGCGCAGGTATGATGGACTGTAAAAAAGCATTGCAGGAAACAGATGGGGATATGGATAAGGCAATTGATTTTCTGCGTGAAAAAGGGATTGCAAAAGCAGCGAAAAAAGCAGACCGTATTGCTGCAGAAGGTCTGGCGCATGTGGAAACAAAAGGCAACACAGCAGCATTGCTTGAAGTAAACTGTGAAACCGACTTTGTTACCAAAAATGATCAGTTCAAGCAATTACTTTCCGATATTGGCAATCAATTGGTTGAAGCACAGCCATCCACTGTGGAGGAAGCTCTTGGTCAAAAGATGCAAGGGTCTGAAGATACACTGGAAGCATATATCAATGCAGCGGTGGCAAAAATTGGAGAAAAAATCTCTTTGCGCAGGTTTACTATTTTAACAAAAACTGATAATGATGTATTTGGTGAATACCTGCATATGGGAGGAAACATTGGCGTTCTGACTTTGTTGGAAGGCACAAATGACACGGACCTTGCCAAGGATATCGCCATGCACACAGCAGCGATCAACCCACGTTATATTTCCCGCGAAGATGTGGATGAAGAAGAAGTGAACCGCGAACGGGAAGTATTGAAAACACAAGCATTGAATGAAGGAAAGCCTGAAAACATCGTGGAAAAAATGGTGGAAGGCCGTCTGGGTAAATTTTTTGAGGAAATTTGTCTGTTGGAACAAAATTTCGTTAAAGACCCGGATCAAAAAGTCAAAAAATATGTTGCAGATAAGGGTGCAACAGTAAAAGCGTTTATCCGCTATGAAGTCGGCGAAGGTATGGAAAAACGGGAAGAAAACTTCGCTGATGAAGTAATGAGTCAAATTAAAAAATAATATATGTGATCTACAGGGAACCTAAGCAGTTCCCTCTTTGCTTAGAGGCCGGGACATAAGTAACTTCATCAGCCGCTTGCGGAGCCGGATTATACATTGAGCGGCCGGTGGTTTTCTGCCTTCAATGATTTGACGGACCAACATTGGCACTAAAAGTTATGTCCCAGCCTGTTACGAAAGTGTAAGATTTGCTTGCAGAAGCCTTTTTGACAAAAAACCGGGTTTTCTAACACAAACCATCAATATAAACCAGATAATTCAGTTTTTCTATGGAGGTTATTATGACAACAGCTCGTTACCGCAGAATCGTACTTAAACTAAGTGGAGAAGCTTTAAGTGGCCAACAGGGTTCAGGAATAGGGCCGGAAATTATTCAGTCCATTGCTTCTCAGGTGAAGGAAGTTGCTGAACTGGGTGTCGAAATTGCCATCGTTGTTGGCGGCGGCAATATTTGGCGGGGAAAAGTAGGAAGTGAAATGGGAATGGACCGGGCGACGGCGGACTACATGGGAATGCTGGCCACCATTATGAATTCATTGGCTTTGCAGGATGGCCTCGAAAAGATCGGAATTCCAACCAGAGTACAGACATCTATTGAAATGCGCCAGGTTGCTGAACCTTACATCAGGAGAAAAGCCATTCGCCATTTGGAGAAAAAGCGTGTTGTCATTTTTGCCGCTGGTACGGGGAATCCTTATTTCTCAACAGATACAACTGCTGCTTTACGTGCTGCTGAAATTGAAGCAGAAGTAATTCTGATGGCAAAAAATAATGTCGATGGAGTATACACTGACGATCCGAAAATTAATAAAAATGCAAAGAAATATGAGAATCTTTCTTATATGGAAATGTTAAATGAAGGGTTGGGCGTGATGGATTCAACCGCCTCCACCCTATGCATGGATAATAATATTCTGTTAAAAGTATTTTCCATTACCGAAGAGGGAAATATTAAACGAGTTGTACAAGGTGAAGAAATTGGAACAACAATAAGGGGGAAATAGTAATGGCGGATCAAATTAAAAAGCAAATGAAAGACAAAATGGGTCAGGCAGTGCAGGCTTTTTCCAGAAATTTGGCTACCGTAAGGGCGGGAAGAGCAAATCCAAGCTTATTGGATAGTGTGCACGTGGACTATTACGGCGCCTCTACTCCGTTAAACCAATTGGCATCCGTAGGTGCACCGGAGGCAAGATTGCTTGTTATTACTCCTTATGACAAGTCTGCATTATCAGACATTGAAAAAGCCATTCAAAAAGCCGACTTAGGGCTGTCGCCATCCAATGACGGGAATGTTATCCGAATTAATATTCCTGCTTTAACAGAGGACAGAAGGAAAGAATTAGTAAAAGTTGTAGGGAAATACGCTGAAGAATCACGTGTTCAGGTCAGAAATGTACGTCGTGAGGCAAATGATCAATTGAAAAAGAATGCTGACCTGGCGGAAGATGAATTGAGAAGTGCCCAGGATGAGGTTCAGAAAATAACAGACGACCATATTAGGCAGGTTGATGAGCTTGCCAAAAATAAAGAAAAAGAAATTATGGAAGTGTAGATGAATAACAGGTAAAATATGTATACATGCCCTCTTATTTAAGGGGGCTTTTGTATTCTTTTTAGATTATCGGTATAATTAAGTAGGATTTTCATGATATAATGATGTTTCATTACGTAAAGTTCATTCTATGGGAACTTCATGAATAAAATAAATTGTATACAGGATAAACACGTGCATTCGGAGGACAGATTATGTCAAAGAAACTTCCTTTTTTTAATAAGGGTAAAAATGTTATAAATGATTCAATTGCTGCGGAAAGCGTACCAAAGCATGTCGCCATTATAATGGATGGAAATGGACGCTGGGCAAAAAAAAGAGGCCTTCCCCGGATTGCGGGTCATAAAGAAGGTGTGAATTCGGTAAATAAGATTGTCAGAGCCGCACATAAATGCAATGTACAAATATTAACCTTATATGCTTTTTCAACGGAAAATTGGAAAAGACCAACTTCTGAAATAGAGTTTCTCATGAAACTTCCAAAGGAATTTTTACATATATATTTACCTGAACTTATGGAAAATAATGTTCAAATCAAGACGATAGGGGACTTTGATGCTCTTCCCGATTATACGAAGAAAGCAGTACAATATGCGAAAGACAAAACTAAAAATAATGATGGTCTGATTTTAAATTTTGCACTGAATTACGGCAGCAGATATGAAATTATAAAGGCGATTAAGCAAATCATGACTGATGTGAACGGGTCAAAATTAACGATTGATTCATTGGATGAAAAAGTATTCTCCGACTATTTATATACGCAGGGCCTCGCTGATCCGGATCTACTAATACGAACGAGCGGAGAAAAGAGGTTGAGCAATTTTCTGTTATGGCAGTCGGCCTATACTGAATTTTGGTTTACCGATGTGTTATGGCCCGATTTTGACGAAGAAGTTTTTCTCCAGGCCATTGAGGATTATCAGCACCGCATCAGACGTTACGGAGGAGTTTAAGGTGATGAATGAACTATGAAGAAACGGATCATTACAGCCATCGTTGCACTTATTATATTTTTGCCATTTGTAATTATTGGCGGCTGGCCATTCAAATTCTTCGTTTATCTATTAGCAACAGTCGGGCTTATAGAACTGATGAGAATGCGCCAGGTGCCTGTATTCTCATTCCCGTCCCTGTTGGCTTTGATCTTATTATGGTTATTCTTACTGCCTCAGGAGACGTACGCTTTTAATATGGATTGGTTTTCCAAAGTGGAAGTTTTGCTGATTATTGTCATGCTTTTGCTCAGCTATACTGTTCTTTTGAAAAACAAGTTTACATTCGACCATGCAGGTTTTATTCTGTTGGCTGCATTGTATGTCGGCATGGGTTTTTTCTTTTTTATTGAAACCAGGGATTCACCCAATGGGCTGATAAATATTCTTTACGTCTTTCTGATTGTCTGGGCAACTGATACCGGTGCTTACTTTATTGGAAGATCATTCGGTAAACGTAAATTATGGCCGGAAATCAGCCCGAAGAAGACAATTGAAGGGGCAATTGGCGGCATTGTTCTTGCTACATTGACGGGAGTTATATATCATTTAATTACACCCTTTTCATATCCCATTATTATTATTATCGGTGTAACGATGCTGGCTTCCATTTTTGGACAAATTGGTGACCTGGTTGAGTCAGCATTAAAACGACATTACGGGGTGAAAGATTCCGGAGATATATTACCGGGCCACGGCGGAATATTAGATCGTTTTGACAGTCTTCTCTTTGTATTTCCGCTGTTACATTTTATCGGTTTTATGTAATGTTATGATATGGGTGTCTGAACGTTGTATCCTAAGAGGGGCTAAGAATGGGAATATTGTCTGCTTCTTAGGCCATAACCATGTTAAACAAGGTAAATTATTTTAAAATATTTACAGTCTGTCTCACATATAGTTGGTATAGGCCGGGTAATGGATTTTTTGACCTTGCCGCTACCGAAGATAAAACAAGCCTGTAAATCCGTGTTATAATGCCGGGTTATAGCGCTTAAAGGAAGGTGTTTTTTTTGACCACAGTAATTGCATTTATATTCATGTTCGGCCTGCTTGTGTTTGTACATGAATGGGGTCATTTGATTTTTGCTAAGCGTGCCGGTATGCTGGCTCGGGAATTTGCCATTGGCTTTGGACCGAAAATCTTTTCATTTGTAAGAAATGAAACACTTTATACCATACGTTTATTGCCAATTGGAGGATATGTACGGGTGGCGGGGGAAGACCCGGAGATTATTGAATTAAAACCCGGTTACCATATTGGCCTTGAATTTAATCAAGAGGGCAAAGTAAATAAAATCATTGTTAATCATAAATCAAAGCATCCAAATGCACGGGTCATTGAAGTGGAACAAGTGGATTTGGATCATGCGTTAACTATAGAAGGTTATGAAATAGACGAAGAAGATGAAAAGCTTATCTTTGATGTAGATCCAAAAGCACTGTTTGTGATGGATGAAACTGAAACACAAATTGCTCCGTATGATCGTCAATTCGCTTCGAAAACAGTCGGACAGCGGGGAATGCAGCTGTTTGCAGGTCCTATGATGAACTTTGTACTGGCCATCGTTATTTTTCTTATCATCGGGCTTACTCAGGGGGTTCCTGTAGACGAAGCTCAACTGAGTGAGGTATTGCCCGACAGTCCTGCAGAAGAAGCCGGTTTTCAGCCAGGCGATGAAATTATACAAATAGAGGGAAGCCCGGTTTCTACTTGGGAAGAGTTTACCACCATTGTAAGGGATCACCCCGAGCAAGAAATAGCGATGGTAGTGGAGAGAAATGGTGAGCAGGTGCCCCTGACAGTTGTGCCGGACAGCTTGTCTCAAATGGATATGGATGGAGAAGAGATAACGATTGGACAGATAGGTGTATATCATGCTTTTGAAAAATCGTTCTTAGGAACGTTTGAGTGGGGCTTTACACAGACTTTCGAAACAACAAGAATGATTTTAACGAACTTAATGATGCTTATTACCGGACAAGTTTCGATTGAATTGCTTTCAGGTCCTGTCGGAATATATGATGCAACAGATCAGGTGGTACAGACCGGTTTCATGAATTTCTTAATGTGGACAGCCATGCTGAGCATTAATCTTGGTATTATTAATCTCGTACCACTGCCTGCACTTGATGGGGGAAGATTAATGTTCGTAGGCCTTGAAGCCGTTCGGGGAAAGCCTATTGCCCAGGAAAAAGAAGGGCTCTTTCATATTATTGGATTTGCATTCCTCATGCTGCTAATGATTGTAGTAACATGGAATGATATTCAACGGCTTTTCCTGTAAAAGTATAAATGTTGAAAGACCCTTGTCTTATCATTTTGGCAAGGGTCTGTGTGTTATTGGAGTAGAAACATGCCGTGCAAGGTCTTCGAGGAGGGGCAAAGGATGAGGATATCGGAAATAGAAAAGATGAACGTCTTACTGGAGCAGCTGCATATACCTGAAGAAGACAGACTGACTTATTTTCACGATAGCCGTTTAAAAAAGTTGAAAGTATTTAAAGAAGCTAAAACATGGCACTTTTATATTACGGTAAAGCAGGTGCTTCCGTTTCGTGTATACCAGTTATTGCTGACAAATTTAAAACACACCTTCCAGCAGGTGGAAAATGTTGCTTTGACTGTAGAGGCCGCAGATAAAACGATCGATGAAGAGAATGTTTCTGCATATTGGCGGGATTTTCTGCAGTCGGAAGCATCATTATCTCCTGCTTACCAGGATTTGGTACATAACCAAACCCCACAAGTTAACAATAATAAAATTATGTTAACTGCGAGAAATGAAGCAGAAAAAAATGCTTTAATTAAAAGACTGCAGACTAATTTCCGCAACTATTGCCAAAAAACGGGATTGCCTGTTTTTCAACTTGATATAAATATAAGTATGGATGAATCCGAAATCCAAAAATTCAAAGAGCAAAAAGCGGTTGAAGACAGAGAATTGGTCTTGAAAACCGTTCAGCAAAAAGAAGAGAAAGAACAGAAAAATGCCCAAAATGGTAATCAGCCTTTTATGCTTGGGTATAAAATTCAGGATGACCCCGTGTTGATGGAAGAAATACAGGAAGAAGAACGCCGGATTACTGTACAAGGCTATATTTTTGATGCGGAAGTCCGTGAGCTCCGTTCCGGCAGAAGCCTGCTTATTATTAAAGCAACCGATTATACGGATTCCCTGCAGATAAAAATGTTTTCCAGAGGCGATGACGATGCCGAGAAATTTAATTCTGTGAAAAGCGGCATGTGGGTGAAGGCAAGAGGCAGCATCCAAACGGATATGTATACAAATGAGCTTGCGATGATGGCAAACGACATTCATGAAGTCAAAGTGGAGTCAAGGAAGGATGAAGCACCGGATGATCTAAAAAGGGTGGAGTTGCATGCCCATACAACAATGAGCCAATTGGATGCCGTTGTATCTCCAACCGATTTGATTGCCCAGGCAAAGAAATGGGGGCATAAAGCCATTGCAATTACGGATCATGCAGGGGTACAGGGTTTTCCCGAAGCCCATGCTGCGGGCGAAAAAAATGACGTTAAGATTTTATATGGTGTAGAAGCAAATCTTGTGGATGATGGTGTACCGATTGCATATAATGAACAGGATATTGATCTGCCGACAGGGACCCATGTCGTTTTTGACGTGGAGACAACCGGGCTATCGGCAGTGTATGATACGATCATTGAGCTTGCCGCTGTAAAGATTCATGATGGGGAAGTCATCGACCGGTTTGAATCCTTTGCAAATCCGCATCATCCTTTATCACAAACCACAAAAGATTTAACAGGTATTACAGATGATATGGTCAAAAATGCACCGGAAGTGGGCGAAGTACTGAAACAATTCCATGAATGGACAGGTGACAGTGTGCTGGTAGCACATAATGCAAGCTTTGATATTGGATTTTTAAATCAAGGGTATAAAAAGCTGAATTATAACAAAGTGGAAAATGCGGTAATTGACACACTTGAGCTGGCCAGATTTCTTTTCCCACAGTTAAAAAACCATCGCCTGAACACACTCTGTAAATATTTAGATATAGAATTGACACAGCACCACCGTGCAATCTATGATGCGGAAGCAACGGGCTATTTGTTCTGGAAACTGATAAAAGAATTGCTGGACAAAGAAATTACCAATCATAATCAGCTGAATAATCACATGGGGGAAGGTAACGCCTATCAGCGCTCACGCCCTTTCCATTGCGTATTGCTTGCTCAAACAGAAACAGGGCTGAAAAACATGTATAAACTTGTATCAAGTGCACACATAGATTACTTTTACCGGGTCCCAAGAATTCCGCGCTCACTTTTGCAAAAAATGAGAGAAGGTATTTTAGTAGGATCCGCTTGTGACCAGGGAGAAGTTTTTGAAACAATGATGCAAAAGTCAGCAGAAGAAGCTGAAAACACAGCAGCGTTCTATGACTATATCGAAGTTCAGCCTCCTGCCAATTATGCACACCTCATCGAGAAGGACCTGGTACAAAATGAAGCTCAGATTCTGGATATTATCAGAAAACTGGTTGATATGGGAGAGCGGCTGGAGAAGCCGGTCGTGGCCACAGGTAATGTGCATTATTTGGAAGAGCATGACAAATTATATCGGCAGATTCTTGTTTCTTCCCAGGCGGGAAATCCACTGAATCGCCATACGTTGCCGGATACGCCATTCAGGACAACGAATGAAATGATTGATGCGTTTCAATTTCTTGGTGAAGAAAAAGCAAAGGAAATTGTTGTGACGAATACAAATAAAATTGCCGATAAAATTGATGCTATTTCTCCAGTAAAGGACGGGCTGTTCACTCCCAATATTGATGGTGCGGATCAGGAAATTCGGGATTTATGCTATTCGCGGGCAAAATATATTTACGGAGATCCGGTACCTAAGATCGTCGTGGATCGGCTTGAAAAAGAATTGGAAAGCATCATCGGACACGGTTTTGCAGTAATTTACCTGATTTCACACAAATTGGTTAAAAAATCTTTGGATGATGGATACCTGGTGGGCTCCAGAGGTTCTGTCGGATCATCATTTGTAGCAACCATGACAGAAATTACCGAGGTAAATCCGTTGCCGCCGCATTATGTTTGCCTGTCCTGCCACCATAATGAATTTATTACGGATGGTTCTGTGGGGAGCGGATTTGATCTGCCTGATAAAGACTGTCCGGAATGCGGAAGTATACTTACCAAAGATGGACAGGACATACCTTTTGAAACATTTTTGGGCTTTAAAGGGGACAAAGTGCCGGATATTGATTTAAACTTCTCTGGGACGTATCAGCCAAGGGCCCATAATTATACAAAAGAACTGTTTGGAATCGATAATGTTTACCGTGCCGGAACGATAGGAACCATTGCTGAAAAAACAGCTTACGGATATGTGAAAGGCTATGCATCGGATCATCAGCTTACTTATAAAAAAGCTGAGGTGGACAGGCTTGTACAGGGATGCACGGGCGTGAAACGGACAACCGGACAGCATCCGGGGGGGATCATTGTCGTACCGGAAGACAAGGAAATATTTGATTTTACTCCAATCCAATTTCCTGCAGATGACCGGAAAAGCGAATGGAGAACAACTCATTTTGATTTTCATTCCATCGATAGCAATTTATTAAAATTGGATATTCTCGGACACGATGATCCGACTGTCATACGAATGTTGCAGGATTTAAGCGGGATTGACCCGGAAACCGTTCCGACAGATGATCCGGAGGTAATGAAAATCTTTTCCGGACCGGAACCGCTGGGGGTTACCCCGGAACAAATTAATTGTAAAACCGGGACACTTGGGGTGCCGGAGTTTGGCACAAGGTTTGTCCGGCAGATGCTTGAAGATACAAAGCCAACTACTTTTGCTGAACTGGTTATTATTTCAGGATTATCCCATGGAACTGATGTATGGCTGGGCAATGCCCAGGAGCTGATCAATGATGGCATTTGTGAACTGTCCGATGTGATCGGCTGTCGGGATGATATTATGGTTTATCTCATGCATAAAGGACTGGAAGCATCCCTTGCGTTTAAAATTATGGAGTTTGTCCGTAAAGGTAGAGGGTTGCAGGATGAATGGATAGATGAAATGAAGAAACACGGTGTGCCCGATTGGTATATTGAATCATGTAAGAAAATTAAATATATGTTCCCAAAAGCACACGCTGCAGCTTATGTGTTGATGGCAGTAAGAATTGCATATTTTAAAGTTCATTACCCTATTTTCTTTTATGCAGCTTATTTCACGGTACGAGCAAGTGATTTTGAACTTGATACAATGATAAAAGGATCCGAGACGATCAGAGGCCGTATTGAGGAAATTGAATTTAAAGGAAATGATGCTCCGCCAAAAGAGAAAAGTTTATTAACCGTATTGGAAATTTCATTGGAAATGTGTGAGCGCGGTTTTCAATTTGGAAAAGTAGACTTGTACAAATCCAGTGCCACCGAATTTATAGTTGAGGGAGATACATTGATTCCTCCATTTAATGCGGTGGACGGTCTGGGTACAAATGCTGCCTTGAATATTGTAAAGGCTAGGGAAGAAGGCGAGTTTTTATCCAAAGAAGACTTGCAAAAAAGAAGCAGAATTTCTAAAACAGTACTGGAATATCTTGATAACCATGGGTGTCTTGAAGGGATGGAAGAAAAAAATCAGCTTTCTTTATTTTAAAACCTTTCACCTTTCACGTTTATGTATGCTATAATCAACTTGTATAAAATAGCAATTTTCAATTAATTTATTAAACCAATCTGAAAGGTTGATATGTATTGAATTTAAACTACAACAATGAAAATAGTATTACAGATTTCTTAATTGAAAACAGAGAAGAATTTACTTCTAAACTTCTTGAAGAACGTAATGTTCGTGAAAAGGTAGAAGAAATAAAGGTAGTTGGAAACATTAATTTATTGGAAAATGCCTATAGATTGATTTTAATGGTCGTAGAGGAAAGAGAAGAAGAAATTATACAATTTGCCAACCAGGAAGGAGTGGCCTGGGCTCATTCTTCTTTAACACTTTCTTTTAAGCTGGAATGGGTTCAAAAAATAAGAAAAACCCTTTGGACTTTCCTCTATGAATTCGACAGGCTGAAAGATGAGCATTTTCCCCGGGAGGAATATTATGCAACCGGCCGCAAAATGAATGAATTGCTTGATGATTTTCTAAAGGAGTTCTTTATTACGTACTCAAATTATAAGGATCGGTTGCTGGATGAACAAAGACAATTGGTTGAAAGTTTATCGGTACCAATTATCCCTATTTCTCCAAAGGTAAGTATTTTGCCTCTTATCGGGACAATGGACAGTTACAGGGCAAATATTGTAGAGGAAAAAGTATTGGTGGAAATCGGGGCTAAACGGGTTAATACATTAATTATGGACTTATCCGGTATTGCCGATATGGACAGTGAAGCTATCCGCTACTTTCTGAAATTGCATGACGGTATCTCCATGATGGGCTGCAGGTCTGTCATTACAGGTCTGCGACCAGAGGTGGTAAGGAAAATTATTAATTATGATGAGTCATTCGCTCATAGCGTTGAAAAAAGGGGAACGGTGGAACAGGCGTTAAAAGAACATATACAAACCGAAAGTATATAATCCGCCAAGAGTGATTAAAAATAACTAAAATGGAAAGAATAAAAGTCAGGAAAGTTTAAATAGCATGCATTTTCGTTCTTGCATATTAATCTGACTTATGATATACTACTTCTTGCGTATGATAATGAACGTTTAAAGAGTGGGTGATTGCCCGCTCTTTCTTATTACGATGAAGCAGCTCTGCAACAGCCATTCCCTTGCCACACATGAGGCAAGGGTTTTATATTGGCTGACTGGTAAGCTTGAAGATGGACCATAAGGCAGTAAGGCTTTAAGGGAAAGCATGATGGCAATCAGTTTATTCGATCATTGCTTACAGAAAATGAAAAATACGATAATTGTTTATACTAATGAAACAAAGACTGGTGAACAAAGGAGGACAAAGTTTGAGCGCAATTGTGAAAACAACGGAAGATTTAGTTGAGCCCATTTTAAAAAAGCGGGATTTGGAACTTGTGGATGTGGAATATGTGAAAGAAGGCAAGAACTGGTTTTTGCGTGTGTATATTGATAAAGCCGGAGGTATTGATATAACGGAGTGCGGGGAAGTTTCCGAGGAATTAAGTGAAAAGCTGGACGCCAATGATCCAATTAAAGGCGCCTACTACCTGGAAGTTTCTTCACCCGGGGCAGAAAGACCGTTAAAAACAAAGGATGATCTTGTTCGTAATATAGGCAATAATGTCAATATCAGGCTTTATGAACCAATTAATGGCGAAAAAGAATATGAAGGAAAACTTACTGGTTTCTCGGATGACTTGTTAGCGATTGAATATAAGGATAAAACAGTCAAAAAAGAAGTCAGTATTCCGTATGAAAAAGTGGCTAAAGCACGGCTGGCTGTCATGTTTTAAAGGGGGAAAAATAAATTGAGCAATCAGTTGTTTGACGCGATTGATTATTTAGTGGAAGAAAAAGGCATTGATAAAGATATCTTACTGGAAGCTTTGGAAGCAGCCCTTATTTCCGCTTACAAGAAAAATTTCAAATCGGCTACAAACGTAAGAATTGAATTAAACGAGGAAACTGGAAAGATGGGTGTTTTTGCAAGAAAAACAGTTGTTGAAGAAGTGGAAGATCATCAGCTTGAGATCAGCCTGGAGGAAGCAAAGGAAATAAATCTGAATTATGAGCTGGAAGATGTGCTCGAAATGGAAGTCACACCAAAGGATTTTGGGAGAATTGCAGCTCAGGCAGCTAAACAGGTTGTTACTCAGCGGGTGAGAGAAGCAGAACGGGGGGTCATTTTTTCCGAGTATGCAGATCGTGAAGAAGATGTAATGACCGGTATTATTCAGCGTAAGGATAACCGGTATGTATACGTGAACCTGGGTAAAATCGAGGCAAAATTGGCAGAAGCTGAACAAATGCCAACAGAAGAATATTATATTCACGATCGGATTAAAGTATTTGTAACAAAAGTGGAAAATACGAGCAAAGGACCACAAATATATATTTCCCGATCCCACCCCGGGCTGCTTAAACGGTTATTTGAAATGGAAGTACCGGAAATCTACGATGGGATAGTTGAAATTAAGTCTGTCGCCAGGGAAGCTGGTGACCGATCCAAGATATCTGTTTATGCACCTGACCCGGACATTGATCCCGTAGGCTCCTGTGTCGGCCAAAAGGGGCAGCGGGTACAAACGATTGTGGATGAATTAAAAGGGGAAAAAATTGATGTAGTGGAATGGTCGGATGATCCGATAGTATTTGTTTCAAATGCACTGAGCCCATCCAAAGTAGTAGATGTTCTAGTAGATGAAGAGGAAAAGGCAACAACAGTTATTGTTCCGGATTACCAGCTGTCGCTTGCCATTGGGAAACGCGGACAAAATGCAAGGCTCGCGGCAAAACTGACAGGTTGGAAAATAGACATTAAAAGTGAATCTGAAGCAAAAGAAGAAGGACTGTTGGAAGAAAAAGAGGATGCTTTTTTTGGTGACGATACAGAGTATGAAGAAGAAATACATGGGGAAGATGAGGACTTGTTTCAGTAAGGAGGATCCAAATGGTTAAGAAAAAGAAAATTCCACAAAGAAAATGTGTGATCACGAATGAATTGAAACCAAAAAAGGATCTGATCCGGGTGGTACGAAATAAAGAAGGTGAAGTTTTTGTGGATCCCACCGGAAAAAAGAACGGGCGAGGTGCTTATTTGTCCAGGGACCTGGAAGTTATTTCAAAAGCAGAAGAATCACGAATTCTAAACCGCCATCTCAACGCTGAAGTAAACACGGATCTCTATGAAGAATTAAAACAAATGATTGCAGGTAAAGGTTATGCAAAATAGCTATTTGAATTTACTGGGCTTAGCCAATCGGGCGGGGAAATGCGCCACTGGGGAAGCAACAATTATAAAGGACATTAAAAGAAATAAAGCAAAACTGGTCTTACTTGCCAGTGATACAGGGCCACAGACACGAAAAAAGATTACAGATAAATGTAAAACCTATGAAGTACCATTTGAAACAGCAGACGACAGTGAAACACTGTCCCATGCAATTGGAAAACAAAAAAGAGTAGCCGTCGCTATTTTAGATGCAGGCTTTGCGGATAAGATAAAGTCGTTACTCGGGTAATTAAATTCGGGGGTGAACGTATGAGCAAAATGCGTGTATATGAATATGCCAAACAAAATAATACATCAAGCAAAAACGTTATTAATATTTTAAAGGGGATGGATGTGGAGGTTTCCAACCATATGTCAACTATTTCCACCGACATAATAAAGAAACTGGATGAGAAATTTCATCCATCCACCGTAAAAAATGATAAGTCAAAAACAACGAATCGGGAACAGAAATCCACAACTGATTCGAAAACAAAAAATAAGAAGAAAGAAGAACGGGGAAAACAAAGAAACAACCCGAATCCAAAACAGCAAAATAAGCAGACTAAAAATAAGAATAAAAAGCAAAAGGGAAATAAAGGTAACAAAGGGAAAGAAAGTAAGAGGCCTGCAAAACCGGTAAAAGAAACACCGGAGAAAATAACTTACAGTGATACATTAACTGTTAGTGACTTAGCAGATAAATTAAATAAAGACACAGCTGAAATTATTAAGAAACTTATGTTCCTGGGCGTTATGGCTACAAAGAACCAGGATCTGGATGATGATGCTGTCGAATTAATCTGTGCGGAGTATGGTGTTGAAGTGGAAAAGGAAATAATTCTTGAAGATACGGACTTTGATAAATATATTGAGGAAGATGATGAAGAAAATCTTCAGGAAAGACCTGCCGTTGTCACGATTATGGGTCATGTCGATCATGGGAAAACCACGCTTCTTGATTCAATCCGTCATACAAAAGTAACTGCCGGTGAAGCAGGTGGGATTACCCAGCACATTGGAGCATACCAAGTAGAAAACGAAGGCAAAAAAGTAACATTTCTGGATACACCAGGGCATGCCGCATTTACCAGTATGCGTTCCCGCGGGGCACAGGTTACGGATGTCGCTATTTTGGTTGTAGCTGCCGATGATGGCGTCATGCCACAGACTGTTGAAGCCATTAACCATGCTAAGGCTGCTGAAGTACCCATTATTGTAGCTGTAAATAAAATGGATAAAGAAGCAGCAAATCCGGATCGTGTGATGCAGGAATTGACGGAATACGAATTGATTCCGGAAGACTGGGGCGGAAGTACGATTTTCGTTAATCTATCCGCCATAAAAGGGGAAGGTATTGATGAGCTGCTGGAAATGATTCTGCTTGTAGCGGAAGTAGAAGAATTAAAAGCCAACCCTAATAATTACGCATTCGGGACTGTCATTGATGCACAGCTTGATAAAGGGCGTGGATCAGTTGCTACATTGCTGGTTCAAAATGGAACCCTCCATGTGGGAGACTCCATTGTTGTCGGGAATACCTATGGCCGTGTACGTGCGATGGTAAGTGATATAGGACAACGTGTTACAAAGGCGGAACCTTCCACACCTGTCGAAATCACCGGTTTAAACGAGGTTCCTCAGGCTGGGGATCAGTTCCTTGTATTTAAGGATGAGAAAAAAGCGAGACAAATCGGAGAAGCCCGGCAGCAAAAACAGATTCAGGAAAATCGTGGCGAACAATCCAGAGTAAGTCTTGATGATTTATTTGAACAGATAAAGCAGGGCGAGATGAAAGAATTAAACATTATTATAAAGGCTGACGTACAAGGTTCAGCTGAGGCATTGGCTTCTTCCCTGCAAAAAATCGATGTTGCCGGTGTAAATATTAAAATCATCCACACCGGTGTAGGTGCAATTAAAGAGTCTGATATTATTCTGGCATCTGCATCCAATGCGATCGTGATTGGTTTTAATGTTCGACCGGATGTTAATGCGAAAAAAGCTGCCGATTCGGAAAAAGTGGATATAAGACTCCACCGGGTTATTTATAAAGCAATAGAAGAAATAGAAGCAGCCATGAAAGGCCTGCTTGATCCAGAATATGAAGAGAAAGTAATTGGTCAGGCGGAAGTGAGGGAAACCTTTAAAGTCTCCAAAATTGGAACGATTGCCGGAAGCTATGTGACAGATGGGAAAATAACAAGGGATTCCGGTGTACGTTTAATTCGTGACGGTGTAGTTCAATTTGAAGGAGAGATAGACACATTAAAACGGTTTAAAGATGATGTTCGGGAAGTTGCTCAGAACTATGAGTGCGGAATAACGATTAAAAACTTTAATGATATAAAAGAAGGCGATATTATTGAAGCATTCATTATGGAGGAAATCGAACGCAGATGATTTTTTATGCCGAAGTTGAATGCATCATGTATGAAGGGCATTCCTTAAAAGAAAAAAGGTCCATTATTAAACGTCTTTTAGCAAAGCTAAGGCAGGAATTAAATGTTTCGGCAGCAGAACTGGACTATCACGATCTATGGCAAAGAACTAAAATTGGCATTGTTGCATTATCAAATGAAAAAAATCATGCTGAAAAAGTCATTCAGGAAGCATTGAAGGTAGTGGATGCTTTTTCAGAACTTGAACGAACAATTACTAATGTGGAAGAATTATAGTAGTGCATTGTCCACTGTCATCAATGTGTAAAGATTGAGGTGAAAAATATGGCTGAGTTACGGGCACACAGAGTTGCAGAGCAAATGAAGAAAGAAATGGGAGAAATTCTTACAAGAAAAATCAAAGATCCGAGAGTCGGTTTTGTGACAGTGACAGACGTGGAAGTAACAGGCGACCTGCAGCAGGCAAAAATTTTCATTTCTGTACTTGGTGATGAAAAGGAAAAACAGGATACGCTATTAGGCTTATCCAAAGCAAAAGGGTTTATTCGATCAGAGATCGGTCAGAGAATCCGTCTCAGAAAAACACCGGAATTAATATTTGAATTTGATGAGGCTCTGGAACGGGGCAACAGAATTGAAACGATTTTGCGCGATTTAAATAAATAACCAAAACATGGATCTGACCGGTGAATGCCGGTCAGATTTTACATACTGTAAATGGAGCTGAAAGTGATGCATGGCATTTTACCTTTGTGGAAGCCCAGGGGGCTAACCTCCCATGATTGTGTAATGAAGGTCCGTACTTTATTTCATACAAGAAAAGTAGGACATACAGGGACATTGGATCCCGAGGTGGAAGGTGTACTGCCGATTTGTATCGGACAGGCTACAAAGATTGTTCCTTTTTTAACCGATACGAATAAGACATATATTGCTACAGTCAAATTGGGAATCGCAACTGATACAGAAGACGCCCACGGCAAAGTAACCAAAGAAATAACAATTACATCCCCTCCAACAGATAAAGAAATTGATTTTGTACTAAATTCTTTTAAAGGAAGAATAAAACAGCTTCCTCCTATGTATTCAGCAGTAAAGGTAAATGGTAAAAAATTGTATGAATATGCCCGGGAGGGAAAAACCGTAGACCGTCCGGAACGGGAAGTAAACATTCATGATATTCAAAGAATTCCGGCTGAGGAACGGGAAGCAGTATCTTTTCGTTTTGAAGTTACCTGCTCCAAAGGCACCTATGTAAGAACGCTATGTGTTGATATTGGCAAAAAGTTGGGTTATCCAGCACATATGGAGAAACTGGAGAGGATAAAAACCGGAAGTTTTACAAAGAAAAATTCAGTTACATTTGCTACAATAGAAGAAGCAATAAGTGAAAAACGACAGCAGAAATTATTATTTCCCATCAAAAAAGGGGTGGAACATTTAGCGCGTTTTCATGCAGATGAACGACTGAAGAAAAAAATTTATCATGGCCAAAAATTGAAAAAGCCGAAAGGGATGGAGGACGGTCCGTTAGTGATGATGGATGGTGAAGAAGTTTTGGCCATTTATCACATTCACCCGGACGACCCGGAGCAAATTAAACCC
The DNA here is from genome assembly GCF_055379185.1 of Virgibacillus kimchii. Taxonomy (NCBI): domain Bacteria; kingdom Bacillati; phylum Bacillota; class Bacilli; order Caryophanales; family Bacillaceae; genus Virgibacillus; species Virgibacillus kimchii. The sequence continues at coordinate 648,156 of NZ_AP043951.1, forward strand.
CTTCGTGTTTTTCATGAATAGGTGAAGAGTAGGTGTAAGTTTATGAAGATAGTTGAGATTACATACCCGCATTTGTTAAAGTTGGAGGAACTGCCCGAAACAGTTGCTGCCATCGGTTTTTTTGATGGCATTCATAAAGGGCATCAAAAGCTGATTCATACCGCAAAAAAAGCAGCTGAAAGTAACCAAATGGAAAGTGCTGTTATTACGTTTCATCCACATCCTTCCGCTGTATTAAAAAAGGACGTGGAGCATGTGCAGTACATTACTCCTTTACATGAAAAGAAAAAGATTCTACAGCAAATGAATGTGGACCGAATGTACGTTATTACGTTTAACCGGCAATTGGCTTCCCTTTCACCTGAAGCGTTTATTGACCATTTTATCGTTGGTTTGAACATGAAACATATTATTGGCGGTTTTGATTATACATTTGGTCATAAGGGGAAGGGGAATATGGCTAAAATGAAAGAGTATGCGGGAAATCGTTTTGAAGTGACAACCGTTGATAAAGTGGAAATGGCTGGCGAAAAAGTTAGCTCCACAAAAATAAGGAAGCTTATTAAAGAGGGAGAAATAAAACAGGTAAACGCCTTGCTGAACAGGCCCTTATCTGTCACCGGGATCGTTGTGAAGGGAGATCAGCGGGGAAGAACAATAGGGTATCCGACCGCGAACCTGAAAATACATCCGGATACCATCATGCCAAAGCCTGGTGTGTATGCTGTAAAAGCTTTGCACAAACAGAAGGTATATGAAGGGATGGCCAACCTGGGAGTGAAGCCAACTTTTACTACCGGAGAGGAACAACCTTCCCTGGAAGTACATCTTTTTGATTATAACGAGGATATTTATGGGGAAGAGTTAGTTATTGAATGGTATCAGTTTATGCGTAATGAAGTAAAATTTAATGGTGTTGACGAGCTTGTTAGACAACTTGAAAAAGATGAACGTGAAACACGTCATTATTTTTCCTTATAAATCCGTCGGACGTTTATTGAATGTGTAAATTTAACGGTATGACTTGCATTTTTGTATAAAAAGATGTACGATAAACAACGTAAAACCATCGCTTGGCAAATCGTAACTCCGACGTTTGCTGGGGGATAGGGGATTTAAATAATATTAGGAGGTGAGCCGGATGGCTATCACGCAAGAAAGAAAGAATGAAATCATTAATGAATATAAAGTTCATGAAAATGATACAGGTTCCCCGGAAGTGCAAATTGCAGTGCTTACAGAAGAAATCACAAAGCTTAATGAGCATTTGCGCGTCCATCAAAAAGACCATCATTCACGCAGAGGTCTGTTAAAAATGGTCGGGAAACGCCGTAATCTACTGAATTACTTACGGAACAAAGACGTAACACGTTACCGTGAATTGATAAAAAAACTCGGTCTACGCCGTTAATCCAAAAAGCAGGAGAAATCCTGCTTTTTTTAGGATATTAAAAAAAAATCTTACCTTTAATGTGTAAATAATCGGTGGTTCTTTATCAATCAGCAATAAATATTGATTAAGCAATAAGAGTGAAAAAATGCGGGTATAAAGCCCGCAGGTTGTTTTTTGATACCTATAAAGGTAATATGTTTATAAAGAATTTACATTAGCCAAAATAAACTATAAAATGATATATAGATTGTGTTTTGAAAGGAGTCCTAGTACGTATGGCTGAAGAAAAGCAAGTATTTTCCACAGAAATTGCCGGTAATACATTTACTGTCGAAATAGGGGAATTGGCAAAGCAGGCAAACGGAGCATGTATGATTCACTATGGGGATACTTCGGTATTATCCACGGCAACCGCCTCCAAAGAACCAAAAGATTTACCCTTCTTTCCATTAACAGTTAATTATGAGGAGCGCTTATATGCAGTTGGGAAAATCCCTGGAGGTTTTATTAAGAGAGAGGGACGGCCAAGTGAAAAAGCGACATTATCTTCCAGGTTAATTGACCGCCCGATTCGCCCGATGTTTCCGGATGGGTTTCGGAATGAAGTTCAGGTCATCAGCACTGTTATGAGTGTGGATCAAGACTGTTCCACAGAAATTGCTGCAATGGTAGGTTCTTCGATTGCATTAAGTATCTCCGATATTCCATTTGCTGAACCAATTGCAGGTGTTCATGTTGGACGAGTGGATGGCGAATTTATAATTAACCCGACCATAGAACAGGAAGAAAAAAGTGATATTGATTTAACGGTAGCAGGGACAAAAGATGCGATAAATATGGTCGAAGCAGGTGCGAATGAGGTTCCGGAAGAGGTAATGCTGGAAGCCATTATGTTCGGGCATAAGGAAATTATTCGCCTCGTTGAATTCCAGGAAGAAATTGTTAAAGCCTGTGGCCGGGAAAAGATGGAAGTTACATTATTTGATGTAGATGATGACTTTGCCGAAAAGGTTGAAAATGAGGCAAAGGAAAAGCTTATTGAAGCTATACAGGTCAAAGAAAAACATGCAAGAGAAGAGGCAATTGAGCAAGTAAAAGAAGAAACGATTGAGCAATATGAAGAACAAGAAGAAGAAGTAATTAAGCAGGTTAAAATGGTCCTGGATCAAATGGTTAAAGATGAAGTCCGCCGTTTAATTACGAAGGATAAAGTAAGGCCTGACGGACGAAGCAATGATGAAATCCGTCCATTGTCTTCACGTATTAACGTATTGCCGAGAACCCACGGATCAGGTTTATTTACACGAGGCCAAACCCAGGCGCTTAGCGTTTGTACACTGGGAGCACTCGGTGATGTACAAATACTTGATGGACTTGATTTGGAAGAATCCAAACGATTTATGCATCACTATAACTTTCCGCAATACAGTGTTGGAGAAACCGGCCCCATCAGAGGACCGGGCCGTCGGGAAATAGGACATGGTGCGCTGGGTGAACGTGCATTGGAAAAAGTAATCCCTTCAGATAAAGAGTTCCCGTATACCATTCGCTTAGTATCAGAAGTATTGGAATCCAATGGTTCTTCTTCCCAGGCAAGTATTTGTGCAAGTACGCTGGCCATGATGGATGCAGGTGTTCCCATTAAAGCGCCTGTTGCCGGTATTGCCATGGGCCTTGTTAAAGAAGGGGAAGATTACACTATTTTAACTGATATCCAGGGAATGGAAGATGCACTGGGTGACATGGATTTCAAAGTTGCCGGTACCTCTGAAGGAATAACTGCATTGCAAATGGATATTAAAATTTCCGGTTTATCAAAAGAAATTCTGGAAGAAGCGTTAAAGCAGGCTAAAAGAGGACGATTGCAAATTCTGGAATCCATGCTTGCTACCATTAAAGAGCCGAAACAGGAATTATCGGAGTATGCTCCTAAAATCCTGACAATGGAAATCAATCCTGAGAAAATACGTGATGTAATCGGACCGAGTGGTAAACAAATCAATCAAATTATTGATGAGACAGGCGTTAAAATTGATATTGAACAGGATGGAAGTGTGTTTATTTCATCCACGGATGCTGAAATGAACCAAAAAGCGAAGAAAATTATTGAAGATCTTGTTCGTGAGGTAGAAGTAGGCCAAATGTATCTTGGTAAAGTAAAACGAATTGAAAAATTTGGTGCGTTTGTAGAGTTGTTCAAAGGAAAAGACGGTTTGGTTCATATTTCCGAGCTGGCAGAAAAGCGGACTAACAAAGTGGAAGATGTTGTTTCCATTGGTGATGAAATTATGGTAAAGGTAAAAGAAATTGATCACCAGGGGAGAGTCAATCTGTCACGAAAAGCTGTTTTAAAGGAAGAAAGGGAAAAAATTGAACAAGCTAAATCGTAATTAAGAAAAATAGAAGCTGGATAACCAGTTTCTTTTTTTATTTGCAATACGGCTCATTTTCCCTTTCTCTTGTCCACTATTTAAACGAATAATTCATACTTGTCCCCTCCTTTCATAAGATGATAAGGGGGGATGTGTATGTTTCGCTATCAAACACTGGTTCATTTATTTGTATTTGTTATTATGGTAGGTCTGGTATTTAACGGAAGTTACTATCCGTTTCAGACTATTGATCCTGTTATGTATCAGGAAGCAACAAAACATGAAGATCCTTTATACAAGGAAATTGAACAAAAAAGCGCACAATTTTCAGAGGAGCCCCAGGATGCATATATAGATAGCGTGTGGAAAAAAACACCTGGTCGAAATGGTTTATCAGTGGATATAAATAAATCCTATGAAAAAATGAAAGAAGAAGGTGTATTTGACCCTTCATTGATCGTTTATAAAGAAATTTCTCCTGATGTCAGCGTGGAGGACCTGCCAGCTGCACCTATTTACCGGGGGAACCCGGAAAAAGACATGGTTGCATTTTTGATTAATGTATCCTGGGGTACCGAGCATATCCCGGACATTCTGAATATTCTTAAGGAGCATAAGGTGAAAGCAACATTTTTTATTGATGGAAAATGGGCGCAGTCAAATTCGGATTATGTTAGAATGATTGATGAACAGGGACATTTAATAGGGAATCATGCCTATAATCATCCGGACATGGCAAGACTGTCAAATCAGCAGGCGGTAGAGCAGCTCAGTCAAACAAACGAAATTATTAAGGCAATTACCGGCAAATCCCCAAAATGGTTTGCTCCGCCAAGCGGAAGTTTTAATGAGCATATAGTACAATCAGCGCACCATCTTGACATGCAGACAGTTCTTTGGACTGTAGATACGATCGATTGGAAGAATCCCTCAGTCGCTGTAATGGTGGACCGTGTAAGGAATAAAATCCATCCGGGCGCAACTATTTTAATGCATCCTACACCCTCTATTGCAGGTGGGCTTGAAGCCATTATTGAACTGATTAAAGACGCCGGCTATAAAATAGGAACAGTCGACAAGCTGATTAGTGAAGAGAGATAATGAGTCATCTTATTCCCGAATAGGAAAATCCATATTTTTAGGAGGCAAACGATTGATACAAAAACATACGAGCCCAAATGGACTTCGCATAGTCCAGGAACAAATTCCATCTGTCAGATCCGTTACCATCGGTATTTGGGTTTTAACCGGTTCACGCAATGAAACGAAAATAAACAACGGGATTTCGCATTTTCTGGAGCACATGTTCTTTAAGGGGACAGCTTCCAGGTCTGCCCAGGATATAGCTGAAGCTTTTGACTCGATAGGCGGCCAGGTAAATGCGTTTACTTCCAAAGAATACACTTGCTTTTATGCAAAGGTGCTAGATACACATAAAGAGCTTGCTTTGGAAATTCTCGCTGATATGTTTTTTCATTCTTCTTTTGATGAGGAAGAGATGGAGAGGGAAAAAAAAGTAGTTTATGAAGAAATAAAAATGTATGAAGACACACCGGATGATATTGTCCATGACTTGCTGGCACGGGCTTCTTTTGGTGAACACCCGCTTGGATATCCCATTTTGGGTACGGAAGAACAATTAAAGACATTTACTCCGGAAACACTTCGAAATTATATGAAGGAGAGGTATACGCCGGAAAATGTCGTAATCTCCGCAGCGGGTAATGTAGATGAGTCATTTATCCATTCCATTGAGAACCGTTTCGGTTCTTATCAATCCGAGAATACATCTGGTTTGATTGGCAAACCATCATTTTTAGCTGAAAATATGACAAAGAAAAAGGATACAGAACAGGCACACCTATGTCTTGGATTTAATGGACTTCCTATTGGTGATGATAATATTTACAGCTTAATTATTATGAATAATGTGCTTGGAGGCAGTATGAGTTCCCGGTTATTTCAGGATATTCGGGAAAAGCAAGGCTTGGCTTATGCAGTATTCTCCTATCATTCATCCTTTCTGGATAATGGGCTCCTGACAATCTACGCGGGAACAGGCAATAAACAGTTGCCATTATTAAGGGAGACTATTGATAAAACGATCAATAATTTAATTACCCGTGGTTTAACGGATAAAGAATTAAAAAACAGCAAAGAACAATTAAAAGGAAATTTCATGCTAAGTTTGGAGAGCACAAGCAGCCGAATGAGCCGGAACGGAAAAAATGAGTTGCTTCTTAAGAGACACCGTTCCCTTGATGAAATCATACACGAAATTGATGCCGTCTCCCATGACTCAATAAAGGATGTAATTGAAAAGGTATTTAACCGGTCTTCCTCCGAGGCTTTAATTGCACCTGTCACTAAATAATATTTGTGATGATTTTGTCTTCACAGTTGAAGGTAAATGCGACGTAACTTTAAATGTTGTTTGAGTATCGATTACCGCTGTGGAAATACACTACGCTGTCCGCCCGAAGCGATCACGGACGGTAGTTGTTGCTTAGACTTAGGAAATAACGATAAGTTACATCACAGTTTATGGATTTATACAAAGAAAGCTTTATTAAAGATCATCCTCAATTCATAGTTGAAACTTGTCATTCGTACTGGTTATAAATAATTGACCTTCATCATAGCCTTTATAATAGGATATATGGTGGGGGTTTTTTCATGCGTTATAAGGAAATTAGCGGAAAAGAAATTGTCAATGTTAATAAAGGGGCCAGGCTGGGTATATTGGGGCAAACAGACCTGGAAATCAATGAGAAAACGGGAAAAATCGAATCCTTTGTCATTCCCAATTATAAGTGGTTCGGTCTAAAGAAAGAGGGAGAGGAAACAAAAATTCGCTGGGAATCCATTCGGAAAATAGGAGAAGATATGATTATTATTGATGAATAGTATGTCATTTCGTAAATGGCTGGTGTCCACTGTGATACCAGCCTTTTTACTGGTTTTTTTCATCAGATTATCACTAACACCCCACAATCACATAAGCTATAAAGAAATGAAAAAAGGATGTGTAAGTTTGGAGGGTGTTTAACAATAATGAATCAGTTAATTGCTGTCATAGGAGGGGACGCACGCTACCTGGAATTAATCAGACAGCTGCAATCACTTTCGGACACTACGATTATTCTGGTTGGTTTTGAAAGGTTAGAACCAGGGTTTACAGGTTTAAAACAAATGGACTTTCACGATTTAAATCCAAAAGAAATTGATGCCGTTATTTTGCCCATCACCGGTACAGATGATCAGGGCAAGGTAGAAACTGTTTTTTCAGACCAGCCAATAAGGATAGAAAAAGAATGGTTTTATCAATTAAAAAGATCAGCATTCATATTTACGGGAAATACAAGTGATTATTTAACTGAGGCCGCAAATGAAGCAAATGTAAAATTAATTCCTTTGCTGAACAGGGATGATGTAGCTATATATAATTCCATACCCACCGCAGAGGGAACCATTATGATGGCTATTGAACATACGGATTACACCATTCATTCATCACGTGTATTTGTTACCGGATTTGGGAGAGTGGGCCATACAGTAGCAAATAAATTTTCCGCATTGGGAGCAAAAGTATCGGTCAGTGCAAACAGTATAAAAGATCTGGCAAGAATTACGGAAATGGGTTTAAACGCAATTCCTTTAGACGAACTTCATCATTATACAAGTAATTGTGATTTATTAATAAACACGATTCCCGATAAAATCATTACCAAAAATGAGATAAAACACTTACCCTCTCATGCATTAATATTCGATCTTGCCTCCAAACCGGGTGGAACAGATTTTGATTACGCGGAAAAACGCGGGATAAAAGCTATTCTGGCAAAAAGTTTACCGGGAATTGTGGCTCCTAAAACAGCAGGCAGGATACTTGCTGATGTAATAAAACAGTTTTTGCGTAAATAAATTATTTACTTTAAAATAGGAGGGTATTTAAGCGATGAGTTTAGAAGGTATAAGAATTGGCTTTGGCTTAACAGGTTCCCATTGTACGTATGAGGATGTATTTCCTCAGCTTGAAAAACTGATGGAGCAAAAAGCGGAAGTTGTGCCGGTCGTAACCTATACTGTACAAAATACAGATACTAAATTTGGCAAAGCAGCGGATCATATTAAAAAAATAGAAACCATTACAGGAAAAAAAGTGATTGATAATATGCCTGATGCAGAACCGCTGGGACCTGCTTACCCTTTGGATTGCATGGTGATCGCCCCGTTAACGGGTAATTCAATGAGCAAATTTGCAAATGCGCAGACGGATTCCCCTGTACTTATGGCGGCAAAAGCTACCATGAGAAATGGCCGTCCTGTCGTTCTTGGTGTTTCCACAAATGATGCTCTAGGTCTAAATGGTGTTAATTTAATGCGGCTTATGGCGACAAAATTGATTTATTTCATCCCGTTTGGACAGGATAATCCATATAAAAAGCCAAATTCACTGGTGGCAAATATGGACTTATTAAGCGATACAGTAGAAGAAGCACTTCATTTTAACCAACTTCAACCTGTTATTATTCCGCATAAGCAGTAGAATATGATAGAATAGAATATTATAAGAACAACAATGAAATTTATATAAGGTGGGAATAGGAGAATGGAACAAAAAACTAGTTACAATGTAGCAATTCTAGGGGCAACAGGAGCAGTAGGAGAGACGATCCTAAAATTGTTGGAAGAAAAGAATTTTCCGGTTAATCAAGTGAAGTTGCTATCCTCCAAAAGGTCGGCAGGTAAGAAGATCAACTTTAAAAATATGGAAATTACAGTAGAAGAAGCCACTGCAGAAAGTTTTGATGGCATAGATATAGCATTATTTTCAGCAGGCGGTTCCATTTCCAAGAAGTTTGCACAGGAAGCAGTAGACCGCGGCGCGGTAGTAGTAGATAATACGAGCGCATTTCGAATGGATGAGAATGTACCGCTTGTGGTACCTGAAGTGAATAAAGAAGATATTAAAACTCACCAGGGAATTATTGCGAACCCGAATTGCTCTACCATTCAAATGGTGGCTGCTTTAAAACCAATACAGGATACACTTGGAGTAAGCCGGGTTATTGTATCCACATATCAGGCTGTTTCCGGTGCAGGTGCAGAAGCATTGAAAGAGTTGGAAGAACAGAGCAGGGACTTTTTGGATGGCAAAGAGCCTCATGCAGAGCTGCTTCCTGTAAAAGGAGATAACAAACATTATCCGATTGCATTTAACGCACTTCCTCAAATAGATGTATTCCAGGAAAATGGGTATACTTTTGAGGAAATGAAGATGATCAATGAAACGAAAAAAATTATGCATGCTCCGGAATTATCCGTAGCTGCTACTTGTGTTCGGTTGCCTTTCTTTACTTCCCATGCCGAAAGTGTATATCTGGAAGTTGAAAAGGATGGCGTTACCGTGGATGATGTATGGAAGGCACTGGAAAATGCTGAAGGAGTCGTTTTACAGGATGACCCGTCTACACAGACGTATCCAACCCCTTTAAGCGCTGAAGATAAAGAGGAAGTGTTTGTCGGGCGGGTAAGAAAAGATCCGGATCATGACAAAGGTTTTCATCTGTGGGTCGTCTCTGATAATTTAATGAAAGGTGCAGCATTAAATACGGTCCAAATAGCACAAGCATTAATTGAAGAATAAATAGCTCTTGCAATAGAGGTGGGAATATGCAAATTTTAGTTCAAAAATTTGGAGGTACTTCCGTACAGTCTGATAAAAACAGAACCCATGTCATAAAACATATTAAAGAAGCACTTAGGAAAAACTATAAGCTTGTAGTGGTGGTTTCTGCATTGGGAAGAAACCCGGATCCATATGCTACTGACACGCTGTTGGATCTGGTGGATTTTCCGGGCAATAAAACTTCAGAGCGGGAGCTTGATATGCTTATGTCCTGCGGTGAGGTCATATCATCAGTGGTACTATCCAATGAATTACGAAACCACCATATTGATTCCATTGCACTAACAGGCGCACAGGCAGGATTTATTACGACAGATGATTTTACCCGGGCAAAAATAAAGGAAGTAAAGCCACAGCGATTACTAAAAGAATTGGAAAACCATGATGTGGTGATCGTAGCAGGTTTTCAAGGACAAACGGAAGCCGGTGATATTACAACTATCGGGCGCGGCGGAAGTGATACAACAGCAGCGGCACTTGGCGCGGCTCTTCTGGCAGAACGTATTGAAATATTTACCGATGTCAATGGAATAATGACCGCAGATCCGCGGGTTGTTGAAAAAGCAAGGCCGCTTGATGTAGTGACATACACAGAAATATGCAATTTGGCATATCAGGGAGCAAAAGTCATACACCCACGGGCTGTGGAAATTGCCATGCAGGCTAAAATACCGATGAAGGTCAGATCCACATATGCTGATAATGGAGGGACACTGGTAACCGCTTCAAGAGAGCAGCAAAAAGGTAAGGATATCTCAGAAAGACTTATTACTGGTATTGCCCATATTTCTTCCGTTACACAAATCAAAGTACAGACGAAAGAGGAAGTGTATCGTCTTCAGTCTGAAGTTTTTAAAGGGATGGCTGAGGCCGGTATTTCCATTGATTTTATTAATATTTCACCAACGGGAGTGATTTACACTGTTCCTGATGCGTTGACCGAAAGAGCTGTCCATATTTTGGAAACATTGGGCTTTCAGCCGCAAGTCACGAGGAATTGTGCTAAGGTGTCTGCAGTCGGAGCCGGTATGACTGGTATGCCAGGCGTTGCTTCTAGAATAGTTCAGGCATTAACCGAACAGGAAATTCAAATTCTCCAATCAGCTGACAGCCACACGACTATTTGGGTACTTGTTCATAATGCGGATTTAAAAAAGGCTGTAAATGCTTTACATGATGTTTTCGGCCTGGGGGATCGATTGGTTGCTTCCAGAGTAAAATAAACCTTTTTTCATAAATGTTCTGTTACCTCATGATTTTGCCTATTCTTATCCAGGCGGTAAAAAGGCATCCAAGAAAGTTCACTTTATTTGAAAGAAGGCTGGTTAAAATGAACTTTGGTCAATTATTAACGGCGATGGTTACTCCTTTTAATGAGAATGGGGAAGTTGATTTTGAGCAAACAACTTTTTTAATTGAATATTTAATCCGGAATTCATCAGATGGGCTGGTGATAGCAGGTACTACCGGTGAATCACCGACCCTGACTGATGCTGAAAAAGTGGAACTGTATCAGCATGTTGTAAAAGTGGTTAATAACAGAGTTCCCGTAATTGCGGGAACAGGGAGCAACAACACAAAAGCCTCCATAAAATTGACCCAGGAGGCTGAAAAGTGCGGTGTCGATGCTGTTATGCTCGTAACACCCTATTATAATAAACCAAGCCAGTCGGGAATGTATGAACATTTTAAAGCTATTGCAGAAGCAACTTCATTACCGGTGATGCTGTATAATATACCCGGCCGTTCAGTTGTGAAAATGAATGCAGATACAATTATCCGTTTAAGCAAAATGGAAAATATCGTTTCTGTAAAAGAAGCTGCAGGGGATTTAGATCAGACTTCGGTTATCATAGAGAATACAAAAGATGATTTTAGTGTCTACAGCGGGGAGGACAGTCTGACTTTGCCGATGCTTGCCGTAGGTGCCGATGGTGTCGTGTCGGTAGCTTCACATATTATCGGTCAAGAGATGAAGCAAATGATTGAGCAATTCCAACATGGAAATGTGATTCAGGCCGGTACTTTACACCGGAAACTGCTGCCGGTAATGAATGGATTGTTTACTTCCCCGTCACCAGTCCCTGTAAAATCAGCCCTGAAAATAAAAGGGATGGATTCAGGCACTGTCCGTCTACCATTAATTCCTCTCACTGATCATGAACAAAAAAATCTAGAAGAAATCATTCAGAAAAGTATCGGCTGATCGACAGCCGATACTTTTTTTGAAGAGTAAATTGAAATTTCTTTTTCTATTATTGGAGAATATACATAATCGCAGCAGGTGTATCGTCGGGGCTGTGGAAAATAAATGCTTATTATTTATATCAGTGCATGGCAAGTCTCATTTACGTACATATTAAGTAACAGCAATACTAAAGAGGAGTGTTCGTAAATGAATAATAATGAAGAGAAAAAAGATACACAGCAGCCAAATGAAGGGCAGGATCAGCAACAGTCCGGCATTGTTCAGAAAATCCAGCAGCTGGGTCAGTCAAATGTTGCCCAGGCACCTGACTCTAATGTCCATGTATTGACTATCATCGGCCAAATAGAAGGGCATGTGCAGCTGCCTCCACAAAATAAAACGACAAAGTATGAACATTTATTGCCACAGTTGATTGCGATTGAACAAAATCCTAAAATAGAAGGATTAGTCATTTTATTAAACACTGTAGGGGGAGATGTGGAAGCAGGATTGGCGTTATCGGAAATGATTGGTTCAATGTCCAAACCGACAGTTTCCATCGTTTTAGGTGGCGGGCATTCGATCGGTGTCCCTATTGCTGTGGCAGCCAATCATTCTTTTATTGCACCTACTGCTACGATGACCATCCATCCTGTCCGATTAACCGGATTGGTTATCGGTGTACCGCAAACATTTGAATATCTCGATAAGATGCAGGAAAGAGTAATTGATTTTGTAGTAAATCATTCCAACATTGAAGAAGAAAAATTTAAAGAATTAATGTTTGCCAAAGGAAATTTAACCAGGGATATAGGGACAAATGTTGTTGGCACGGATGCAGTTGAATATGGATTGATTGACGGTATCGGCGGTGTGAAAGAAGCAATGGAAAAAGTCAATGAGTTGATTGATAAAAATAAAGAAACGAATGGCCGGGTGATACAATGATTTTATATACTCCATTATCACAGGAAGACGTTTTCCCAACTGCAAATGATGCATACAGCAACCGTCAATTTATGTCCTATGAAGGTAAATCAGTTTATGTGGAACAAAATAATGACGGTTCCTACCAGCTTTTACAACTGATGTCCACAGATCCCCAGGATTTTCTAAATGAAAAATTCACACCGGGCTCCATCTTATCATAAAGCATTTTGAGTGAAGAGTTTCTTTGCTTTTTTCTTTCCTGAATATGGTATAATATAAAATAACCCTTGCCATTTTCCCGGCAGGGGTTTAGTCTTTATATTAAAGAGGCATTCCAGCATAAGATGGGGTGGGCGAATGGCAAAGAAAAGAAAAAAAAGAAGTAATAAATTAAAAAAACAATTAAAATTTGAGTTATTAGGGTTGCTTTTTATCTTTCTGGCAATCTTTGGAAGTGGCGCTGGTGCAATTAGTGACGGTGTAATCCCAGGAGGGCTGGAACATATTTTTCGGTTCTTTTTAGGAATCTGGTATTTTGTTGCCCCGGTCATATTACTGATCACAGGGGTCATTTTAGTAGTGAAACGAAGGAAGCCGGATTTCTCCAACAGAAAAATGGCTGGCTTTTTAATTTTTTTTATTGGTCTTTTACTGATTACCCATATTCAAATATATGAAAGTTTAGTAATCAGCGAAAACATTTCGATCATTGCAACAACCTGGGACCAGTTTTTCAATTATTTAAGTGGACAGGCCTCTTCCCAAGTAATTGGGGGAGGAATGGCAGGAGCGCTTTTTTTCACTTTTTCCTATTATTTATTTTCCCTTGTCGGAGCCAAAATTGCAGCTGTTTTTTCCATGATTATAGGTGTAATGTTTATGACAGAGGTGTCGATAGGTGAATTTGTAAAGAAGTCCTATGAAAAAATTACAGCTTTGATCAGACAATTTATTGAAAAAGTAAAGCATTATAGATTGGAGAAAAAAGAGCGGAAAATAGAGAATGCTTCTGATCAGAGTCCAGTGGAAGAGGTATTGGCTGAGGAACGGGAAGAACCTTTTATTCAGGCATTTACGGATTCAACCTATACGCCGGAGGAACTCAAGCAGAATGAAATGGAAAAAGAAGAGCCAAAATCCAATGATAAGGATAATGAAGTATTGGACGAAGATATAATCGGTGAGATGACGATGGAAGAGACAGAGAACCGGGATTACATGCTTCCGTCATTGGACTTACTGGCAGAACCTGCTCATAACGCCCAGCATCAGGAAAAGTCCCAAATTCAGGGGACTGTCAGAAAACTGGAAAGGACGTTTCACAGTTTTGGTGTAAGGGCTAGAGTGACAAAGGTAAATGTTGGTCCTGCTGTAACTAAATATGAAATATATCCCGAAGCAGGCGTAAAGGTGAGTAAAATTGTTAGTCTTCATGATGATTTGGCGCTGGCGCTCGCTGCAAAAGACATACGTATTGAAGCACCGATTCCGGGAAAATCCGCCGTTGGAATTGAAGTCCCCAATCAGGAAATTGCCATGGTTTCATTAAAGGAAGTAATGGATCATACATTCACTCAGACTTCCAAACTATTGTTTGCGTTGGGTAGAGATATTTCCGGTGATGCAGTGGTTTCCGAGTTAAGTAAAATGCCGCACCTCTTAATAGCCGGTGCTACAGGAAGCGGTAAAAGTGTGTGTGTAAATGGTATTATTACAACTATTTTGATGCGGGCAAAACCACATGAAGTTAAGATGATGATGATTGATCCGAAAAAAGTGGAATTAAATGTTTATAATGGTATACCACACCTTCTTGCTCCGGTAGTTACTGATCCTAAGAAAGCTTCGAGAGCTTTGAAAAAAGTTGTTGCTGAAATGGAAAGAAGGTATGAATTATTTTCGGAAACAGGAACCCGAAATATAGAAGGTTACAATGAATATATTCGTAAATACAATCAGACATCAGAGGAACAACAGCCCAACCTGCCATATATTGTCGTGTTGGTTGACGAATTGGCTGATTTGATGATGGTTGCTTCCAGTGAAGTGGAAGATGCTATTACCAGACTTGCCCAAATGGCAAGAGCAGCAGGGATCCATTTGATTATTGCGACGCAAAGACCATCCGTTGATGTAATTACGGGTGTAATTAAAGCAAACATTCCTTCCAGAATAGCATTCAGCGTTTCTTCTCAAACAGATTCAAGAACCATACTGGACTCAGGTGGAGCAGAAAAACTGTTGGGACGAGGAGATATGCTGTTCATGCCTGTAGGTGCGTCAAAACCTACCCGTATACAAGGTGCCTTTTTGTCCGATGAAGAGGTGGAGCGGGTTGTTGATCATTGTATTGATCAGCAAAAGGCTTCATACCAGGAAGAAATGATTCCAGAAGATACGAGTGAAGTAGTGGATGAAGTGGATGATGAACTGTTTGATGATGCGGTTCAGCTTATTAGTGAAATGCAAAGTGCAAGTGTTTCCATGCTGCAGCGAAGATTCAGGATTGGGTATACAAGGGCAGCGAGATTAATAGATGCAATGGAGGACAGGGGAATTGTCGGGCCTTACGAAGGAAGTAAGCCCAGGACTGTTTTAGTGAGTCAATCACAGGAAGAAAAAACCTCATAACTAATTGAAACAGTGAAACCCGGCTTGCTTGCCGGGTTTCATTTGCGGGTTGAAAATGAGTAAATTTTTGATCAGACAACAAGTTTTTAAAATAAATATATAACCGAGCTATTTATTTATTCATCCAATAATGATATATTTATGTAGGATGAAAGTAATATGTCAGAGGTCAGACCTTTGTTGCTTGTCATTACATAATAAGGAGAGCGCCTATGTCTATCCGGCCTGATTCACGCCATTTATATTTACAGGTTATCGATCAATTAAAACAGGATATGAAGAATGGAAAGTATAAGGAGCGTGAAAAGCTGCCTTCTGAATATGAATTAGCCAAGCTGCTGGGCGTTTCACGTGCTACATTGAGAGAGGCATTAAGGGTAATGGAAGAAGAAGATATCGTATACAGGAGACATGGTGTCGGGACATTTGTAAATCAAAAACCCATTTTCTCTTCAGGTATCGAACAATTAAATAGTGTTACTGCAATGATAGAAAATTCAGGTAAAAAAGCAGGCACGCAATACATAAATACAGAGATTATTAAACCAACTGCTGATGACAGAGAGCAATTTGTCGATGAAGCGCTGCAATCTGTTTTGAAAATTGAACGTGTGCGCACTGCAGATAACAACCCAGTTGTATTATGCATTGATAAGCTTCCGCAAGGGGTATTGCTGCAAGATCATGTGAAAAAGGAAGAATCTTTATTTAAAACACTGGAAAAGTATGCAAACATTCATGTTTCCTATGCCCTGGCCAGGATTGAGCCTGTAAGCTATCAACAACGTATTTTCAAAATATTAGGATGTAACTCCAATCAGCCCTTGCTTTTATTAAAGCAATTACACTATACAGAAAGAGATGAGCCCGTTTTATACTCGGCAAATTACTTTCGATCCGATTTTTTCCGTTTTGAAGTATTACGGAAAAGAATGTAATGTGGACTATTATTATCATTTTAGGGGGTGGTGAGTAGCAGCGGGATATTAGGAAATACTAATGGGTGGTTTTGCCTGTGTTTTGATCAATTTATAAAAATGGGGGTTGTCAGTATGAAAAATCGTAAGTTTATTTTGTTCTTTGCATTATTATTAAGTTTGGGAATACTATTGGCTGCGTGTGGCGGTGGAGATGAAGACAATGGAGAAGCATCCGCTGGAGATGACGGTGCAGATGGTGAGGAATCATCCGCTGATTATGCTGTAGCGATGGTTACAGATGAAGGCGGGGTTGATGATAAATCATTTAATCAGTCCGCATGGGAAGGAATCCAAGCGTGGGGGGAAGAGCATGGTCTTGAAAGAGGAGAAGGGTTTGACTATGCACAATCCTCCGATGAATCAGACTATATGCCGAATATGACACGTTTAGTACGTAATGACTATGATTTGGTTTTTGGTATCGGTTTCCTGCTGGAGGATGCTATTACAAATATTGCAGAGCAAAACCCTGATTTGGATTTCTCTATTGTAGACACTGTTGTTGATGCACCGAACGTTGCAAGTGTTACCTTTGCTGAGCATGAGGGGTCTTTCCTTGCAGGGGTTGCAGCAGCAATGAAAACAAAAACGAATAAATTAGGCTTTGTAGGCGGTGTTGATTCAGATTTAATTAATAAGTTTGAAGTAGGATTTGTTGCCGGTGCCAAGTCAGTTAACCCGGACATTGATGTTGACGTTCAGTATGTTGGAGATTTCAGTTCTGCCGATGATGGAAAATTAATTGCAACACGCATGTATAACGACGGTGCAGATATCATCTATCATGCGGCCGGTGCAGCGGGCAATGGTGTGTTTGCCCAGGCAAAAGACTTAAAGCAAAACGATCCGGATCGTGATGTATGGGTAATCGGTGTAGACCGTGACCAACATGAAGAAGGCGAAATTGGCGATCATAATGTTACCTTTACTTCCATGGTTAAACGAGTGGATATATCAGTACAGGAAGTTAGTAATTTGGGTCTTAACGGCGAATTCCCCGGTGGAGAAGTTTTGGAATTCGGATTGGAAGATGAAGGGGTTTCCCTTGCCGATACAAATGAAGAAGCAATAACGGAAGAAATTGTCGATACAACAAATGACTGGAGAGAAAGAATTATTAATGGCGAGGTAGAAGTGCCGCAAACACATGATGAATTAGAAAATTTTATTGACTCCTTGTAAGCTATAATGAGGCTGTCCATTAATAAAGGGTCCAAAGACACTGAAGCGTAACGCATTTATCCAATTAATGACGCTTCATTGTAAAAGTTCCCTTTATGAGACAGCCTCATTGTTTTAGGAACGGAAAATTATATTCGATACTGTTCGAATAACAGGGGTGTCGTCAGTGGCCGGTAAAGCAAAGGCATCATTATATCCTTGTGCTTAGGCGATCAAGGGAAGTTATACATTTTTACTTAAGCACTTAATTGATCTACTTGTGGGTAAAGGAGTGACACTGTGATGGAATACGTTATTGAAATGCTGAATATACGTAAGGAATTTCCTGGGATTGTTGCAAATGACAACATAACCTTACAGTTGCGAAAGGGAGAAATACACGCTTTACTTGGGGAAAATGGTGCCGGGAAATCAACGTTAATGAACGTACTTTTCGGATTATATCAGCCGGAAAAAGGTGAAATTCGCGTAAACGGAGAACAAGTGAAAATAACGGATCCCAATATTGCCTATGATCTGGGAATCGGTATGGTTCACCAGCATTTTATGCTGGTGGAGCCTTTTACAGTAACACAAAATATCATTTTGGGAAACGAGCCGAAAAAAAACGGCAGAATAAATATTAAGAAGGCGGAGAAAGAGGTGCAGGAACTATCTGACCGTTACGGACTTCGTGTAGATGCCAAAGCCAAAATCAGCGATACTTCAGTAGGGATGCAGCAGCGTGTAGAAATACTAAAAACGCTTTATCGCGGGGCGGACGTCCTCATATTTGATGAGCCAACCGCAGTACTTACACCACAGGAAATTACTGAGCTGATGGAAATAATGGAATCGTTAATTAATGAAGGAAAATCGATTATTCTAATTACACATAAGTTAAAAGAGATTATGCAAATCTGTGACCGCTGCACTGTAATACGAAAAGGTAAAGGGATAGGCACAGTAGATGTAGCTGACACAACAGTAACAGAACTCGCCTCTTTAATGGTGGGAAGAGAAGTGAGCTTTGAAACAGAAAAAGAACCTGCTTCTCCCCAGGAGACAGTATTAAATGTAGAAAGTCTTGTTGTCAAAGATTCGCGAAAAGTTGAAAGAATAAAGGGACTGGACCTTGATATTCGTGCCGGAGAAATTGTAGGGATAGCCGGCATTGATGGGAATGGCCAAACTGAACTAATCGAAGCCATAACCGGCTTAATAAAAACAGAATCCGGAAAAATTACATTAAATGATAAAGACATTACTAATCTATCACCGAGAAAAGTTACTGAAAGCGGAATTGGTCATATTCCGCAAGACAGGCACAAATTCGGGTTGGTGCTTGATTTTCCAATAGGAGAAAATATAGTGCTGCAAACCTATTACCAAGAACCATATTCCAAAAACAAAGTATTGAATTATAAGGAAATTTATAAAAAAGCAGAAAGTCTGATTGAAGAATATGACGTGCGGACCCCCAGTGCATACACCAAGGCACGAGCATTGTCAGGAGGAAACCAGCAAAAAGCTATTGTAGCAAGAGAAGTAGACCGTTCTCCTGATTTATTAATTGCTGCCCAGCCCACAAGAGGACTTGACGTTGGTGCGATTGAATTTATTCATAATAAATTAATTGAAGAAAGAGACAAGGGGAAAGCAATTTTATTAGTCTCTTTTGAACTTGATGAAATTTTAGATATAAGTGACAGGATAGCAGTGATTTTTGACGGTAAAATAGTTGCTGAAAGAAAACCGGAAGATACAAATGAACAGGAGCTTGGTTTATTAATGGCCGGGAGCTTTAAAGAGAAGGAGGGTGGGGAGTCGTGACTTCAAACAAAACATTTAATATCCTTGTCCCCATCATATCTGTTTTCATCGGATTGCTGGCTGGCGCGGTTATTATGCTTGTCTTTGGCTACAATCCAATCGAGGGCTATGGTGCCTTATGGGAAGGGGCTTTTGGGGATGCCTATTTTCTGGGTGAGACTGTCCGTCAGATAACGCCGTATATATTAACAGGCCTGGCTGTAGGTTTTGCTTTCCGTAGTGGATTATTCAATATCGGTGCAGAAGGGCAAGTAATTGTCGGTTGGCTGTCAGCAGTGTGGATTGGTATAACGGTAGACGCCCCCATGTACATTCATTTACCTCTGGCTGTTCTTGTTGCAGGTTTAGCTGGAGCAATTTGGGGATTTATACCGGGTATTTTAAAAGCACGTCTCGGTGTCCATGAGGTTATTGTAACTATTATGCTGAATTATATTGCGTTATACAGTTCCAATTCAATTATAAGAAATGTATTGACTGACAGTGCAAACAGTACGGATAAAGTTGCGGAAACAGCTTCGTTATCTTCAGCTTGGCTGCAGTCATTAACTTATTTTTCCCGGATGCATTACGGGATATTAATTGCCTTGTTTGCAGCTGTCATTATGTGGTTTATTATTGAGCGCACCACCATTGGGTACGAATTGAAATCAGTAGGTTTTAATAAGCATGCTTCCAAATATGCAGGAATGAGTGTAAAAAGAAATATTGTATTGTCAATGGTAATTGCCGGTGCTTTTGCCGGCTTGGCAGGTGCTATGGAGGGGCTGGGAACATTTGGAAATATGACGGTAAGCGGTGGTTTTACTAACCTGGGCTTCGATGGAATTGCGGTTGCATTATTGGGTGCAAATACTGCTCTTGGTATTGTGCTTGCAGCCATTTTATTTGGTGCTTTAAAAGTAGGAGCTTTAAATATGCCGACAGAAGCCGGCGTGCCAAATGAATTAGTGGACATTATTATCGCTTTAATTATTTTCTCTGTTGCGTCCAGCTATATGATCCGATGGGTCATACTTCGCTTTAAAAAGGAGGAGAAATAAATGGGATTTATTGACTTATTGCAATCAATTATTCCTCCTGCCCTTTTCTTTTCAGCTCCTTTAATATTTACGGCTTTAGGCGGGGTTTTCAGTGAACGTTCAGGAGTTGTAAATATTGGATTGGAAGGTCTCATGGTGATGGGGGCGTTTGTAGGAGTGGTTTTTAACCTTACATTTGCAGATGTATTTGGTGTCTGGACACCTTGGATTTCCATTATTGTGGCTATGCTTATAGGAGCTTTGTTTTCCGTTATCCATGCTGTGGCAGCAGTCAGTTTTCATGCAGATCAGGTAGTCAGCGGAGTGGCCATTAATTTTCTCGCTTTGGGGTTGGGGATATTTCTAACAAAGCAATGGTATGACAAAGGACAGACCGATATGGTATCACAGCCATTCTACACAAGAGATATACCAGTTCTTTCCGAAATACCAATTATAGGAGATATATTTTTCTCGAATATGTATCTGACTTCTTATTTAGCGATCATTCTGGCATTTGCTGCCTGGTTCGTATTATATAAAACGCCGTTCGGATTGCGTTTAAGAGCAGTGGGAGAGCATCCGATGGCCGCAGACACAAATGGTATCAACGTATATAAAATGCGGTATATTGCTGTTATTTTGTCAGGAGCATTAGGCGGTCTCGGTGGTTCTGTGTTTGCATTGACGATTGCACTTAATTTCTCTCATGCAACTATTGTAGGCCAAGGATTCATGGCCCTTGCAGCAGTTATTTTCGGTAAATGGCATCCATTAGGAGCCATGGGTGCTGCGTTATTCTTTGGATTTGCCCAAAGCTTAAGTGTCATCGGCGGAGGGATCCCTCTACTTGCTGATGTTCCACAGGTATTCCTGTTAATTGCTCCTTACGTGCTGACGATCCTGGCCCTTGCAGGGTTTATTGGCAGGGCGGAAGCTCCCAGAGCAAATGGTCAGCCTTATATTAAAGGAAGCAGATAAAAATAAAGGCTTAAGCTCGGGGTAAGTGGGGTAAATATCGCATTTCGGACTGCCGATGCTATTCCCCCCCGTTGATTGAAAATCTTTAAACAAAAAAACCGACTTGCCGGAAAATATTAGCAAGTCGGTTTTTTATCATCTATAATGGTTTTACATATACTTCATAAATATGTAAAGAATAAAAAGGAAATAAGCAAATACCGGGAGGATGTTTCATGACGGCTATTAAAGAATATGTAAGCAGGCAGGATGGATATCAGCTCCATTTTGTAAAAAGCAATAAATTTAAAACAAATTCAATTACCGTGAAGTTGAAAGCCCCGTTAAACAGGGATACGATTACTTGCAGAGCATTGCTTCCCTATGTTCTGAACCAAGGCACGAATAATTATCCCGGCAAACAGGAATTGCAACGGAAACTGGATGATTTATACGGCTCTGTGTTGGGAATAGGCGGAAGCAAGAAAGGCGAACATCATATTATTACTATTCGAATGGAGTTGGCAAATAGAAAGTTTATTCCGGATAACCTGGATATTATGAATGAAGGTATCGATCTGGTGCATGACATATTATATAATCCTTTTACGAAGGATAATCGTTTTGATGAGTCTATTTTTAACAGGGAAAAAGATACACTGAAACAAAAAATCAATGTACAAAAAGACGATAAGATGAATTATGCCAACATGAGACTTATTGACGAAATGTGCAAAGGGGAAAAGTATCAGCTGCACGTGCATGGTTATGAAGAAGACCTTGAGCTCTTATCAAATGAAGACTTGTATTCCTATTATGAGAAGATGATACAGTCGGATCAGATGAACATTTATGTGCATGGTGATTTTGATGAGAAGGAGGTAACAAAGAAATTTGCTGAAGTCTTCCAACGGGAAGGAAGTACTGCATCAGAGGAAGGTGCACCAGAGAACCACCAAACTGTAAAACAAAAGGAAGTAATAGAAAAAGAGGAAATCCAACAAGCGAAGCTCCACATTGGATACCGTACAAACATCACCTACCGTGATGCAGACTATTTCGCGCTGCAGGTATTTAATGGCCTATTTGGCGGTTTTCCCAGCTCTAAATTATTTATTAATGTAAGGGAAAAAAACAGTCTTGCTTATTATGCCGCATCCAGACTGGAGAGCCAAAAAGGACTGTTGCTCGTTTTTAGTGGGATCGCTCCGGAGGATTTTGAAAAAGCGAGAGACATTATTAAACAACAAATGGAAGCAATGAAGGATGGCGATTTTACAGAGGAAGAGGTAACAGAAACAAAAGAATTAATTGTCAACCAACTGCTGGAAACAATGGACCATCCGCAGGGCATCATTGAATTATTATATCAGCAGGTGTTGGGCGGTATTACACGCAGCCCTGAAGAATTAATTGAAAATATTAAAAAAGTTACAAAACGAGATGTAATAGATGCCGCCAATAAAATTGAAGAAGATACACTTTATCTGCTGACCCGGGAAGGGGGAATATCTCATGCATAAGCAAACTTACAGCCATATTGATGAATCAGTCTATTCAAAAAAACTGAATAATGGTTTAACTGTTATCTTGCATCCGAAAAAAGAAATGTCAAAAACATATGCATTATTTACGACAGACTACGGATCCACCGATCTAACTTTTGTGCCTATTGGAGAGCGGGAAACAATTACTGTACCGGAAGGAATCGCACATTTTTTGGAACATAAACTCTTTGAAAAAGAAGACAGGGATGTTTTCGCTGATTTTGGAAAGCAGGGAGCTTCCCCAAATGCCTATACTTCTTTTACCAAAACAGCCTATTTATTTTCTGCAACCAATCATATTGAAAAAAACGTAGAGACGTTGATTGATTTTGTTCAGGATCCATATTTCTCCGAGGAGTCCGTTGAAAAAGAAAAGGGCATTATTGCTCAGGAGATCAAAATGTACGATGATCAACCTGATTGGCAGTCTTTTATGGGGACCATAAAGGCAATGTTTAAACATCATCCTGTAAATATAGATATTGCAGGAACAGTTGAATCCATCCATTCTATAACAAAAGATGATCTGTATACGTGTTACAACACTTTTTACCACCCGGAAAATATGACATTGTTTATAACCGGTAATTTTAATGAAGAGACAATGATGACATTAATTGAAGAAAACCAAAACAATAAGGATTTCAAAAAAATGAATAATATTAACCGCAATTATCCGGATGAACCGAACGAAGTAGCAGTGAAAGAAAATAAGATTAGCATGCCTGTTTCCATTCCGAAGTGCACCATCGGCATTAAGGAATCGACAAAACCTCTAAAGGGAGATGCGTATTTAAAACAAGATCTTTTGTTGGATATGGTGTTGGATCATTATTTTTCCAAGGGCGGTTCATTTTATCAGCAGTTGTATAATGAAAAACTGATTGATGCAAGTTTTTACTTTGAATCCAATCTTGAAGGAAATTTTGGCTACACGCTCATTGGTACAAATACAAAGGATCCGGAAAAATTTGCTGAAAGAGCAAAACAGCTATTGAACTCCACAAACAAAGAAGTGTTTAGCGAAGAAGATTTCTCGCGGATGAAAAAGAAGAAAATCGGACGGATTCTGCGCTCAATGAATTCCCTTGAATTTACAGCCAGCAAATATACCCACTACCATATGCTGGATGTTGACTTTTTTGAAATTGTTCCTGCCATCGAATCACTAACATTGGATGATGCAAATAAATTTGTGCAGAATTGGATTGATGAAGACCGTCTTTCCATTTGCACGATTGCTGCAGAATAAGGGAGTTTCAGGTAATGGGGAAAAATGTATTAATTATTGGTGCGAGTGGTGACATTGGCACAGCCATTGCAAAACAGCTTGCAAATGAGGGATACACATTACTGCTGCATTATCATACAAATAGGGAACCGATCGATACGTTAAGAAAACATATAGACGAATCAAAAGTTTTAACTGTACTGCAGGCAGATTTATCTGAAGAAACTGCAGTGAAAAAATTATTAACCGAGTTAGTTTTTCCTGTGGACAGCATAGTTTTTGCAAGCGGATTGGCTCATTTTGGTGTATTTCAAAATACTCCCGAGCCAATGATGGATAAAATGATTAATTTGCATGTAAAAGCTCCGTGGATGATTGTTAAATATTTGCTGCCGCAAATGATCAAACAGCAATTCGGAAATCTCATTTTCATCACCTCCGTATGGGGAGAACAGGGAGCAAGCAACGAAGTAATTTATTCATCTGTAAAAGGAGCCCAAAATAGTTTTGTAAAGGCTTTGGCTAAGGAAACAGCTCCTTCAGGGGTTTCCGTCAATGCGGTGAGTCCCGGATTTATAGAAACAAAAATGAACGGACATCTGCCTGCAGGGGAAAAAGATGCACTTATTTCAGACATACCGGCAAACCGAGCCGGCAGACCCGAAGATGTTGCAAATGTAATCTCTTTCCTATTGGATCAAAAATCCAGCTATATTCAAGGGGAAATCATTAACGTCACCGGCGGGTGGTAAATATTGTCCGCAAATATATTAACCCTTTCCGGATCGAAAAGTATATCACTTTGCCTTCATGTGTATAAAACACCGGGAAAATCAAATACTATACATGTAAAACTTTGAAGGAGGCAAGGTGTATGTCAGTACTTGATAATTTTGAATCATGGAAAGGTTTTTTGGCGAACAAACTGCAGGATGCCCAGCAGCAGGGAATGAGTCAGCAAACGATAGAAAGTGTGGCGGAAGAAGTAGGTGACTATCTCGCACAAAGTGTTGACCCAAAAAACAGTGAGGAAACCGTACTGCGGGATTTATGGAATGCTGCTTCCGAAGAAGAACAGCAGGCAATTGCAAACACAATGATTAAACTTGTACAAAATCAAGGCAACATGAATCAATAAAGGAAAAGAAGCTGCTTCCGGAAAAGCGGCTTCTTTTTCATTATTTCCCGATAACTGTAACCTTCCGCTTTTCATAGCAGTGAAAATCATTTATTATAGACTTATATTGCATTATAAAAGATGTTTGGTTACCATTAATAAAGTATGGATAATGGGAGGATATTTATGGAACGAACAGAATGGTACTTGGAATATGAAATAAAGAAAAACCGGCCCGGACTTTTGGGAGATATATCCTCTTTATTAGGAATGTTATCTATAAATATAATTACAATTAATGGTATTGAAAAATCGAGAAGAGTCATGCTGATTCTTTCTAAATTTGATGATAATATAAAAAGGCTTCAATCAATACTGGACACCATGGATACGATTGAAGTTAGAAAACTCCGTAAACCGAAGCTTCGTGACAGATTAGCTGTGAGACACGGACGATACATACACATGGATGTGGATGACAGGAAATTGGTCCGGTTTGTAAGGGATGAACTGGGTCTGTTGGTCGATTTTATGGCAGAATTATACAAACAGGAAGGGCATAAATTAGTGGGGATTCGCGGCATGCCCAGGGTGGGGAAAACCGAATCCGTCGTAGCAGCAAGTGTTTCAGCCAATAAGAGATGGCTGTTCGTTTCCAGTACATTACTTAAACAAACGATACGCAGTCAGCTTGTAGCAGGAGAATATAACGAAAATACTATTTATATTATTGATGGAGTTGTCTCCAAAAGCCGGGCAAATGAAAGGCATTGGCAATTAATCAGAGAGGTTATGCAGCTCCCATCCATTAAAGTAGTAGAACATCCGGATATTTTTGTTCAGCAGACGGAATATGATATGGAAGATTTTGATTATATTATAGAACTGCGAAATCATAGGGAAGAGGAAATCACTTATGAACACGTGGAGAGACAGCAGTTCAACGAGCAACAGGGGTTTTCGATGTTTGATTTTTAGCACTTGCCTGCATAATGCTATCGTGTTGATAGCGGCAAGTCAAGTTTGATTAAAAATGGATGGTGTTTGTTATGGAAATAGGAGAAAGACTGAAAGAAGCGAGGAAAGAAAAAAATATATCCCTGGAAAGTCTGCAGGAAACGACGAAAATTCAAAAGCGATATCTCGTAGCAATTGAGGAGGGCAACCTGCAGGTATTACCCGGAAAATTTTATGCCAGGGCATTTATTAAGGAATATGCAAATGCAGTGGGACTGGACCCTAATGAATTACTGGAAGAATATAAGGAAGAGGTTCCAAAAACCGAAGATGAATCTGAAGTTCAATATAGCAGAATGCAGCGTACCAGAAAAGAAAGCAGTTCAGAAAAAAGTAATGCCATATTTTCATTAATTCCGACTATAATTGTCATATTGCTCGTGATCGGTATTTTCTTTGCTGCCTGGTATTTCATTCAGCTGGCAATGGCAGATGATGATACGGATTCACCGGAAGAACTGAATGATAATGAAGAAATTATTATAAATAATCCGGAAGACGAAGCTGATGATAATGACGAAGCCGGGCAGGATGAAGCAGAAGAAACTGAAGATACCAATGGGGATACCAGTGAAGGTGCAGAAGAAGAAGCAAATGAGGAAGAATTGGAAGCCGAGCTTACCCTTGTTGATGATGAAACAAGTGGTACAAGTTCCACATTTGATTTAGATCAGGCAGGAGATGAAGTGACACTTACATTGGAGTCAAGCGGGAGCACTTGGCTGGACGTCGAAAATGATGCAGGAGATGCTTTGTTCAGTGGTATGTTCTCTGAGGATCAATCACCTGTTGAATTGGATGTATCCGATGAGGAGAGGGTATATTTTAATATAGGAAATGCGGCTGATTTATCAATTTCCTTTAATGATGTTGAGTTGGAGTATCCGATTGATCCAGTTGAAAATGTGGTGCAGCGTATATGGGTAAATATAAATAATTAAACTGAATCATTTATAACCCTTCCGAATTGGTTAGATTGGAAGGGTTTTATACCTTGTCAGGCATAAAAGTATACATCTTTTTCTTTGTGAGAGAGCCGGGCTGATGGTAAGCCTGGTTAAAGGCAACTTTGGGAGGAAAATATGACATGAATATACCGAATAGATTAACTTTATCCCGAATATTAATGATCCCTATTTTTATTTTGCTGCTGACACTCCCTTTGGAATGGGGGGCATGGAATGTTGGAGAGAGGGAGCTGCCGATTGCCCATTTTATAGCAGCTTTGATTTTTCTGATAGCTGCTGCAACCGACTGGGTTGATGGTTATTACGCAAGAAAATATAATCTTATCACCAACCTTGGCAAATTTTTAGATCCGCTTGCCGATAAATTGCTTGTTGCTGCTGCTTTAATTATGCTCGTGGAAATGGGAACAGCCCCGGCCTGGATTGTTATTATCATTATCTCAAGGGAAATGGCTGTGACCGGACTCCGACTGGTAGCGGCAGGTGAAGGTATTGTCCTTGCTGCAGGAAGCATGGGAAAATTAAAGACAGCAACCCAAATGATTGCGATTGCTGTTTTATTACTGAATAATTTTCCATTTTCTTATATAGGCTTTCCGTTTGGAACCATCATGCTGTATGCTGCTTTACTATTTACCGTTATTTCAGGATATGACTATTTTGCAAAAAATTGGCATGTAATGAGGGATTCAAAATGACAAAGCAATACAAATCGGAAATTATTGCCGTCGGAACGGAATTGCTATTGGGACAGATTGCCAACACCAACGCCCAATGGATGTCCTCAGAGCTTGCGAAATATGGAATTAATGTTTATCACCATGTAGTAGTGGGAGACAATTTATCACGTGTGTTACATGCATTCCAGCTTGCTCATAGCAGATCGGATATCATTATCGTAACCGGGGGGCTCGGACCTACAGATGATGATATGACAAGAGAAGCATTTCAGTCCATGACCGGATTGGAATTAGTGGAACATCCTCCTTCCATGGAGAATATAAAGGCTTTTTTTGAAAGACAAAACGCAGTAATGACACCGAATAATCGCAGACAGGCACGAGTGTTCGAGGGAGCAACGGTATTACAGAACAAAGTGGGAATGGCTCCGGGAATGATTACAACTTATGAAGGAAGAACCTGGGTATTTTTGCCGGGGGTGCCAAGGGAAATGAAATCATTGGCACGTCATGATGTATTCCCTTATTTGCAGCAATTGACCGGTCAGGAAGAAATCATTCAATCAACTATATTGAAATTTATAGGTATCGGAGAATCCAAGCTGGAACACGATTTGCAGGATATCATTAAGGAACAAACGAATCCCACCATTGCACCGCTCGCCCAAAATGACGGTGTCGTATTACGGCTGACAGCAAAAGCCGGTTCCACAGAAGAGGCAAATTACTTAATAGAACGAATGAAAGAGAGAATTTTAGAAAGGATAGGGACATATTATTACGGTGCTGATGAACAAACAGTTGAGCAACGTGTTGTCTCCATGCTTAAAAATAATAATATGACACTGGCTGCTGCAGAGAGCTTAACCGGCGGGATGTTTACAGAAAAGCTCGTCTCAGTGGAAGGCGCATCCCGGGTATGCCGTGGCGGAATCATTGCTTATGATGAAAATGTGAAACAACAACTTTTGGGTGTATCTGCTGAAACACTTCGCCGATCGGGAACCGTCAGTGAAGCCTGTGCAATTGAAATGGCATCCAACGTATATAAAAAGCTTCAAGCCGATATTGGTATAAGTTTTACCGGTGTAGCGGGGCCTGTTCAATCGGAAGGAAAGCCGCCCGGAATGGTATTCATTGCTATATGTGACCGTAAAGGCAATCAGGTGAGTAAAGAATTTTCGTTTCAGGGAGACCGGAATACAATTAGAAGAAGGGCAATGTTAAAGGGTTTCGAACTTTTATTAAATCTTTTAAAAAATGAAGGAAAATAAAAATCTGTTCAATGAAGGAAAATAAAAATCTGTTCCCTGATTTTATATAAATATTGAATTTCACTTGCCTTTTAACAGATGAATATTTGATTTCAGCAAAAAAATAACAAGAAAAACACAAGAACATCCATTCGTGTTTTTCTTGGCAAATGAAGAAAAACATAGTATGATGTACTTAGTTAAAAAAAGGAGGAAGTCATTTTGAGCGATAAAAAACAAGCATTGGATATGGCGTTAAGACAAATAGAGAAGCAATTTGGCAAAGGGTCCATCATGAAGCTCGGTGAGCAGGCAGAACAAAAAATTGCAACGATCCCAAGCGGTTCCCTTGCATTGGACGTAGCATTAGGCATAGGCGGATATCCGCGTGGCCGGGTAATTGAAATCTACGGACCGGAATCTTCAGGTAAAACAACGGTTGCGCTGCACGCAATTGCAGAAGCCCAGCGAAAAGGCGGACAAGCTGCCTTCATTGATGCAGAGCATGCACTTGATCCCGGGTATGCCCGTGCTTTAGGGGTGAACATAGAAGAACTACTGCTGTCCCAGCCTGACACAGGAGAACAGGCATTGGAAATAGCAGAAGCACTTGTGAGAAGTGGTGCTGTAGATATGGTAGTAGTGGACTCGGTAGCAGCACTTGTGCCGAAAGCGGAGATAGAAGGGGAAATGGGCGACTCCCATGTTGGTCTCCAGGCAAGGCTGATGTCCCAGGCATTGCGTAAATTGTCAGGGGCAATCAATAAATCAAAGACGACAGCAATTTTTATTAACCAGATCCGTGAAAAAGTTGGTGTGATGTTTGGAAATCCGGAAACCACTCCGGGAGGCCGTGCGCTTAAATTTTATTCCTCCGTCAGGCTAGAGGTCCGCAGAGCGGAAACCTTGAAGCAGGGAAATGATATGGTTGGTAACAGAGCAAGAATAAAAGTGGTGAAAAACAAAGTAGCCCCCCCATTTAAGCAAGCCGAAGTGGACATAATGTACGGGGAAGGCATATCCAAAGAAGGAGAGATTCTGGATATCGGTTCCGACCTGGATATTGTCGATAAAAGCGGTGCATGGTATTCCTACAATGGAGACCGGCTTGGACAGGGACGGGAAAACGCCAAGCAGTATCTGAAGGAGAATAAGGAAACAATGGCAGAAATACAGCAGGCAGTCCGCGACCACTATAGTATGGATGAAGAAGCCGAGGAAACGGATGAGGAAGCAGCTGAACAAGGCAGATTGAATGTATAGAAAATATTAGAATGATAGATTTGGGACAATTTTTGAAAGGTTGGGTAGGCGGGTAAATGCTTACCACACCGAAACGAATTGGGGCTCACACTTGAAACAGCTGCAAACTATGTGAAAACAGCGCGTATATTCCAAGAGAGTCAATCAGATAGTGAATTCACGATCGGCATCCGCTGAACGTTGGGTATCACTATCTTTCTTTTTTTATGAAGGAATTACATAATCGTTTTTTACTAAGCATCCGAGTATTAATAAAAATATTTTATCCTTTATTAATACAGGACGCTAACCTGTTGATTTGAAGCGAAAGATGGCGACTTCAGAAATGCGGTAAATACTCGCTCCACCATAAAGATTTGCGGGCGCAGCGGCAGCCGAAAAGCAGCAGCATAGCAAGAAGGCTGAGGCAGAGCCCGTGGCAAAGAACACACTGTGAAAACGAGTTTGAATCAATGTTGCACTTGTACCTGTGGTAAAAGCGCCTGTCTTGAGCGAAATCAACTTTGTTCGGATTTCAATACTTACTTATCTATTATGAAATTTATTCGGATATGTATTTCTTATATTCCATCACTTTTCTGTTGTTTCAGTAAAAATGTCTGATTAAGTTGTGACGTTTCCTTGACATTCCCAATACAAACAATTACAATTGAAAATGTATAAATATAATTTATATTATATGATTTATTTATTGTTATTTATGCACTTGAACATGTTACATGCCGACAATAATGAATTGTAAAACAACTTTATAGCAATAGGAGGTGAAATCATGGACAATCCTATAATCATCTCCATTTTGCTTGCTTTAATCCTAGTCGTCGGTATTGTTGTTGGTTATCTGATTCGTAAATCTATTGCGGAAGCCAAAATATCAAGCGCGGAAACTTTGGCGAAGCAAATAGTTGATGAAGCACATCGAAATGCAGATGCCGCTAAAAAAGAGGCACTTCTTGAGGCGAAGGAAGAGAATCACAGGCTTCGTCAGCAAACTGAAGAAGAATTGCGTGAACGAAGATCTGAAGTACAGAAGCAGGAAAATCGTCTGATGCAAAAAGAAGAGAATCTGGACAGAAAAAGTGAAACACTTGATAAGCGTGAACTTATGTTGGAAGGAAGAGAGCAATCACTAACAGAAAAACAACAACAAATTGAAGAAATGGAAAGCAAAGTGGAAGCTATGCTAAAAGAGCAGCAAACCGAGCTTGAACGCATTTCAGGATATACTACAGACCACGCAAGGCAGGTTATTTTAGAGCGAATGGAACAGGAAGTAGCGCACGAATCAGCTTTATTAATTAAAGAAGCTGAAAATCGGGCAAAAGAAGAAGCCGATAAAAAGGCCAAAAATATTCTTTCGCTGGCTCTTCAACGTTGTGCTGCAGACCATGTTGCTGAAACGACCGTATCTGTTGTGAATCTCCCAAATGATGAGATGAAAGGCCGGATCATCGGGAGAGAAGGACGCAATATTCGCACACTGGAAACCTTAACAGGCATTGACTTGATTATCGACGATACCCCCGAGGCGGTTATACTATCAGGCTTTGATCCAATCCGGAGGGAAATTGCCCGACTGGCTTTGGAAAAACTGGTTCAGGACGGCAGAATTCATCCTGCAAGAATTGAGGAAATGGTGGACAAAGCCCGAAGAGAAGTTGATGAATATATAAGGGAGATCGGTGAGGAAACCACCTTTGAAATTGGTGTGCATGCATTGCACCCGGATCTGATTAAGATACTTGGTCGTCTAAAATATCGTACAAGCTATGGACAAAATGTCCTGAAGCATTCGACAGAGGTTGCTTCTCTTGCAGGATTACTTGCAGCAGAATTAGGAGAAGATGAGACACTGGCAAAAAGAGCCGGATTACTCCATGATATCGGTAAAGCAATTGACCATGAAGTAGAAGGAAGCCATGTGGAAATCGGTAAAGAATTGGCAACGAAATATAAAGAACATGAAGTCGTTATTAACTCGATCGCATCCCATCATGGGGATGAAGAACCGACATCGGTAATCTCCGTGCTGGTAGCTGCGGCTGATGCTCTTTCTGCAGCCAGACCGGGTGCACGCAGCGAAACTCTGGAAAACTACATTAAGCGTCTGGAAAAGCTGGAAGAAATATCCGAGAAATTTGAGGGTGTGGAAAAATCATTTGCCATTCAGGCCGGCAGGGAAATCCGCATTATGGTTAAGCCCGACGAGATTGATGACATCGAATCGGTGAGAGTTGCCAGGGATATAAGAAAACGTATTGAAGATGAACTGGATTATCCGGGACATATTAAAGTAACTGTAATCAGGGAAACAAGATCAGTTGAATATGCAAAATAAAGCGGAGCCCTCGTGCTCTGCTTTTTTCTGTCTCGAACGTATCCCTGCTTTTCGCCTTATTGAAAGGGGACGGAACGAGGGTGAATAACAATTTGGTTCTTCTATTTATTTTTGACAATAACTGACGGATGTGAAAAACTTAAAGTAAAACAGAATAGGATGAATGCATTCATGAAAATATTATTTATAGGTGATGTAGTCGGCTCTCCGGGCAGAGCGATGATAGAAGAATATTTGCCTAAATTAAAAAGTAAGTATAAACCCAATCTGACAATTGTAAACGGAGAAAATGCCGCCTCGGGAAAGGGCATTACAGAACCGATTTATAAACAACTGTTGGGCTGGGGTGCCCAGGTAGTTACGATGGGCAATCACACATGGGACAAGAAAGAAATTTTTCAATTTATAGATGACGCTAAAAATTTGATCCGGCCGGCAAATTTTCCGGAAGGGAATCCGGGAAAAGGGCTCACTTTTGTCAACGTAAACGGTACGGAAGTGGCTGTAATAAATATGCAAGGTCGTACATTTTTACCTCCGATTGACGATCCTTTTCGAAAAATGGATGAATTAATTGAAGAAGCAAAAAAAAGAACCAGTATTATATTTGTGGACTTCCATGCAGAAGCAACGAGTGAAAAACAGGCGATGGGCTGGTATGTTGATGGAAGAGTAAGTGCTGTTGTTGGTACACACACGCATACACAAACTGCTGATGAACGAATCCTGCCGGGAGGAACCGCCTATATAACAGATGCAGGTATGACTGGCCCGTATGATGGAATATTAGGGGTGGAGAAAGACGCTGTACTAAAAAGATTCTTAACTTCCATGCCGGTACGTTTTGAAATTACAAAAAAGGGAAGACATCAATTAAATGGTGTACTAATTACATTGCATGCTGAAAATGGGAAGGCAGCGGATATTAAACGAATTCAAATCAATGATGACCACCCTTTCTTTTCTTGACTAATTGAATTTTTGGAATTATTAATGCATAATAAAGTAATAAGCCAACCATTCCAGGAATATAGTAGCAGTAGAAGACCAATAGTTAACGAGGGAGGTACCAGTAATGGAAGTATTAAAGGTTTCAGCAAAATCGAATCCCAATTCAGTAGCAGGTGCACTTGCAAATGTTCTAAGAGAAAGAGGTTCAGCAGAGATTCAGGCAATTGGCGCAGGAGCATTAAACCAGGCTGTTAAGGCGGTGGCTATTGCCAGAGGATTTGTAGCACCTAGCGGAGTTGATTTAATCTGTATACCGGCTTTTACTGATATTATGATTGATAATGAAGAAAGAACAGCAATCAAACTGATTGTGGAACCAAGATAAGTATTTGGTGACCGGAATTCCATTAGTTTAAAGCACAATCGGACAATCTGTCCTTCGTTCTATAGGAAAAAGCGCTGTGTAGTAACACAGCGCTTTTTTATGTTAAAATAAGGATGTTGGAATAAAGGAATAAAAAATGACAATTTAAGTAACCTTCCGCTATAATTGGGAAGGATTTTACTCGATATATTGTTTAATTTAATCATAAGCATTATACTGTAATAATGGGTAGTGACAAGTTTTATGGAAAGGAGATTTACAATGAACGAAGACCAGCGTTTGGAACAATCTCAAATTAAACAAACAGATATAAATTCTGATCATAATATGAATAGAATTAAAAACACATCAAGCGATGATATGATTTCCAAGTATTTTCATTCCAATTATCAGCCGCCTGATATTAAAAAGGCAAGAAAGCGCCGCAAGGAAGATATTGAATTTCATTATGATTTTTCCATTCCTGAAGATATGCAAAACATAGGAGAAGGGAAGAAATTTCTCATCCGTACATATGGCTGTCAGATGAATGAGCATGATACGGAAGTAATGGCCGGTATATTAACGGAAATGGGTTATGAATCAACTTCCGATACAAATGAGGCAGACATTATTTTATTAAATACGTGTGCCATCCGGGAAAATGCGGAAAACAAAGTATTTGGTGAAATAGGCCATTTAAAGCCATTAAAGCTGGAAAAGCCCGATTTGATCCTCGGGGTTTGCGGATGCATGTCCCAGGAGGAATCGGTAGTAAACCGTATATTAAAAAAGCATCAGCATGTTGATTTAATTTTTGGCACCCATAATATTCACCGTTTGCCGCAACTCGTCAAAGAAGCGATGTTCGGAAAAGAAAAAATTGTGGAAGTGTGGTCAAAAGAGGGAGATATCATTGAAAACCTTCCTAAGGCAAGAAAAGGAAAAATAAAAGCATGGGTAAATATTATGTATGGATGCGATAAGTTCTGTACCTATTGTATCGTTCCCATGACCCGAGGTAAGGAGCGGAGCCGGAGACCTGAAGATATTATCCGGGAAGTGCGTCATCTAGCTGCTGAGGGATATCAGGAGGTCACACTGCTTGGGCAGAATGTTAATGCATATGGCAAGGATTTCGAAGATACAGCTTACGGGCTTGGGGATTTGATGGATGATTTGCATAAAATCGATATTCCCCGCATCAGGTTTACCACTTCCCATCCAAGGGATTTTGATGACCGTCTGATTGAAGTGTTGGCCAAAGGCGGAAATCTTTTGGATCATATTCACTTGCCTGTACAATCCGGCAGCAGTGAAGTATTGAAAAAGATGAACCGGAAATATACAAGGGAAGAATATTTGGAACTGGTCCGTAAAATCCGCGAAGCTATGCCAAATGCTACATTAACCACGGATATCATTGTCGGCTTTCCTAACGAAACGGAAGAGCAATTTGAAGAAACAATGTCTCTGGTGGAAGAAGTCGGTTTTGAAGCAGCTTATACATTTATTTATTCTCCAAGAGAAGGAACACCGGCCGCCCGTAAAAAAGACGATATTCCGGATGAAGTGAAAAAACAGCGTCTTTACCGACTAAATGAACTGGTGAACAAGCAATCTGCAGCATCGATGAAAAAATATGACAAGCAGATTGTTAAAGTACTGGTGGAAGGCGAAAGCAAGAAAGATCCTGATGTATTGGCAGGTTATACGGAAAAAAACAAGCTGGTTAATTTTAAAGGACCAAAATCTGCCATTGGTAAAATAGTTGAAGTGGAAATTACAGAAGCAAAAACCTGGTCATTGGATGGGGTTATGGTTGAAAATAAAGTAGAGGTGAACTGAAATGGCTCAATACACAAGGAAACAAGTTCTGGATGAAGCAAAAAAATTGGCTGACATGCTGGCCAGTACAGAAGAAATAGACCGATTTAAACAAGTGGAAGCAAAAATTAATCAAAATCAGAAAGTGCAGCAATTAATTAAGCGAATTAAAACGTTGCAAAAACAAGCAGTGAATTTCCAGGCATATGAAAAGACAGAGGCTTTGAAAAAAGTCGAAGCAGAAATAGACCGGCTTCAGGAAGAAATTGATGAAATTCCGGTAGTTCAAGAATTTAAAGAAACCCAGATTGTAGTAAATGATGTCCTGCAATTAATTTCAGGGACCATAGCAAGGGAAGTTACAAACAATGTCATTGAATCGACAGGCGGCGATCTGTTATCAGGGGAAACCGGATCCAAAACAAAAAATGGTACGGCTTGCGGCCACTAAGATAGAAAAATGAGCAGCGAATCGCTGCTCATTTTTATATCCACGGATGTATAATTGCATATGCTGGTAGTGATAGTTACATCGGAAAAAAACATTCGTCATAATGCTTTCCTCGAATTCATCATTTCATTATGCACTTTAGGTATTTGTCTTGCATAAAATGACTATGAAAAAGAGGAGGTAAACGTAATTATGACTTTTCTAGATAAAGAATACAGGGAAATTATAACAAAAGCTGTATGTGGCAAAGGGAAAAAGTTTACGCAGGCAACACACTATGTATCCCCTTCACATAAACCATCAAGTATTCTCGGCTGCTGGATTATCAATCACCTGTACAATGCCAAGAAAAAATCAGAAGATACGGTGGAGATTCACGGAAACTATGAGGTTAACATCTGGTATTCGTATAATGATAATACAAAAACAGAAGTCGTTACGGAAAGAGTAACCTATACAGATGTCGTACCACTGTCTGTTAAGGATGACAATTGCATCAATGACGAATTTGACGTTATTGCCAAAGTAGTGCAACAGCCAAATTGCCTGGAATGCAAAATTTCCAATAAAGGAAATAAAATTGTAGTGGAAGTAGAAAGAGAATTTCTTGTTCAGGTTATTGGCGAAACAAAAATTTCCGTAAAAGTAACTCGTAAGCAGAAAAAGGATGACGATTTTGACGAAAGCAGCAGCGGGTGGGATTTTGAATTAACAGATGAAGAACTGACTGATGTCGAACCGGATTTTCTTGAAAAAAAAGATTAACAAATTACGGGGAGTAATTTCCTCGTAATTTTTTTGTGTGCAGAATAACAGCTCGTTTACGTGTTGCAAATTACAGCTTATATTTTAAATAAACTGTTTTACCTTTCCGTTTTACATCCTCACTATTCGTGTATCCAAAGATTTATATGCTATAATGATATCAGTATAATTTGGCAGGTAATAAAGTTTTATAGATTTTATCCGTAAGGGTTGCAAGGGTTCTAAAGTTATGCCCTTGTGCAGTGACCTGGAGATAAACCAGGTTTTTAACTCGGTTTTGGAGGATGTAACATGGCGAAAATCACACCAATGATGGAACAGTATTTAAAAATTAAGGCGGAATATAAGGATTCATTTTTATTTTTTCGTTTAGGTGATTTCTATGAAATGTTTTATGAGGACGCGATATTGGCGGCAAGGGAATTGGAAATCACCCTTACAAAGCGAGATGCCAATCAAAGTGAACCTATCCCCATGTGCGGGGTGCCTTATCATGCTTCGGAAAATTACATAAAAAAACTGATAGATAAAGGATATAAAGTTGCTATTTGTGAACAAGTGGAGGATCCTAAAACTGCAAAAGGTGTAGTTAAAAGAGAGGTAGTACAGCTAATTACACCGGGAACTGTGATGGAAAGCAAAATGCTTGCAGCCGATGAAAATAATTATATTGTCAGCCTTTCCCATTTTAATGACGGCTCTTTTGTTATTGTTTATCATGACTTGTCCACCGGTGAAAATCGGCTTGCACTGATTACGGAAGGATGGGATGCAGTACTTCATGAATTGTATAATCAATCCATTAAAGAAATGGTGATTGATTCCGGTTTGCATGAAGAAGCTCAAAATCAGTTGCGGGAACGGTTAAATGTTACTTTATCCTATCAGGATGAAGTTAATTTTCACGGGGAATACAGGAACCTGTGTGAAAACTTAAATGATGAGCGGCTGGTCAAGGCATTCAGCAGATTGCTGAACTATGTGCAAAATACCCAAAAGCGTTCCCTTGATCACTTAAAGCAGGCAGAAATCATTGAGTTAAACTCCTACATGAGCCTTGATATGTACTCCAAACGCAATTTGGAATTAACGGAAACCATTATGAAAAAAGGCAAGCACGGGAGTCTGCTGTGGGTGCTCGATCAAACAGTGACAGCGATGGGATCCAGAATGCTGAAAAAGTTTCTGGAAAGACCGCTCCTAGATCAAAACCGGATTGAAAATCGTCTTGAAATCGTAGAGGGTTTTTATCGGGGTTTTATGGCAAGAGAGGATCTTCGTGAAGCTTTAAAGTCAGTCTATGACCTGGAGAGGCTGGCAGGAAGAATTGCATTCGGCAATGTGAATGCAAGGGATTTACTGCAGCTGAAGCAATCATTGGAAAAAATTCCTGAATTAAAAGAAATACTACGTCAATTTGAACAAAAAGAAATAAGCAGGTTAGCGGAATCGTTAGTGTTTCCGGAAAAAATAACAGCGTTACTGGCTGCCAGTCTGGCAGAAGACCCTCCGATTTCGATTAAAGAGGGAAATATTATAAAAGATGGTTATAATGAAAAGCTTGATACGTATCGGGACGCATCAAGGAATGGGAAAAAGTGGATTGCTGAATTGGAACACAAAGAAAAACAGGAAACAAATATAAAGTCTTTGAAAATAGGTTATAACCGGGTGTTTGGTTACTATATAGAAGTAACGAAAGCTAATCTACACCTGCTTCCTGAAGGCAGGTATGAGCGGAAGCAAACATTAACCAATGCAGAACGTTATGTGACCCCGGAATTAAAAGAGAAAGAACAATTGATATTGGAAGCAGAAGAAAAGAGTGTGGAGCTTGAATACAAGCTGTTTATTGAGCTTCGTGATGAGATGAAAGAGCATATTCCCGAGCTCCAGCGGATTGCGGATATGGTCAGTCATATTGATGTATTGCAGTCATTTGCAGAGATTAGTGAAAAGAATAATTATAAACGGCCGAGATTCACAGATAAAAAGCTAACCATTAAAGGCGGCCGGCATCCTGTGCTTGAACAGGTAATGAAGGATGGTTCCTTTGTTCCCAATGATATAGAATTAGATGATTCGAAAAATATATTACTAATAACAGGGCCGAACATGTCCGGAAAGAGCACGTACATGCGCCAGCTGGCACTCACTGTTATTATGGGGCAGATCGGATGCTTTGTTCCGTGCGATGATGCAGAACTTATCCTGTTTGACAAAATTTTTACGCGGATCGGAGCTGCTGATGACCTCGTTTCAGGGCAAAGTACATTTATGGTGGAAATGCTGGAAGCTAATCATGCGATTCAGAATGCAACGGATCAGAGTTTAATATTGCTGGACGAAATAGGACGGGGGACAAGCACATATGATGGCATGGCGCTTGCACAGGCTATCGTTGAATACATCCATAATAATATTAGTGCAAAAACCTTATTTTCCACGCATTATCATGAATTGACCGTACTTGAGGATTCTTTGCAAACTTTAAAAAATATTCATGTACGAGCGGAGGAATATGAAGGAAATATCGTTTTTCTCCACCAAATAAAA
The DNA here is from genome assembly GCF_055379185.1 of Virgibacillus kimchii. Lineage (NCBI taxonomy): Bacteria > Bacillati > Bacillota > Bacilli > Caryophanales > Bacillaceae > Virgibacillus > Virgibacillus kimchii. The sequence continues at coordinate 687,646 of NZ_AP043951.1, forward strand.
GATGGTGCTGCGGATGAAAGTTATGGCATTCAAGTAGCTAAACTGGCTGAGCTGCCCGAAGCTTTAATTGAAAGAGCCGGCGCCATACTGGAGAAATTGGAAAGTGAAGCGAAACCTTCTCCTGCTACAGAGAAAATGGAAGCAGGACAGCTGTCCTTTTTTGTGGAAGAGACAAAAGAAAGCAGTAGAGAGATACTCCCTCCGGCCCACAAAAAAACAATTGATGAATTACGTGATTTGAATTTATTTGAAATGACCCCATTGGAAGCGATGAATGAATTGTATCGTCTGCAGAAAAAAGTGAAGAAATAACCATGCAGAAAGGATCGTTTACATGAGTATTATACAGATGCCTGAGAACCTGGCAAACAAGATTGCAGCAGGTGAGGTGGTGGAACGCCCAGCATCTGTTGTAAAAGAATTAATTGAAAATAGTATTGATGCCAACAGCACATGGATTAAAGTGGAAATCAATGAGGCGGGACTGCAGCAAATTAAAATTACGGATAACGGTAACGGTATGTCGAAAGAAGACTGCGAAAGGGCGTTTCTGCGTCATGCAACGAGTAAAATAAGAAATGAAAATGATTTGTTTCATGTTAATACGCTCGGCTTTCGTGGTGAGGCACTGGCCAGTATCGCATCCATAAGCAGACTGACGATTAAAACGTCACAGGGAGACCAGGCAGGTACACAATTAACTTTAGAAGGCGGTAGGGTCATAGAAAGAAAGAAGAGCGATGCAAGACGGGGAACAGAAATAACCGTGGAAGATATTTTTTTCAATACCCCTGCGCGCCTGAAATACATGAAAACCATCCATACGGAGCTGGGCCATATTACAGACCATCTAAATCGCCTGGCTTTTTCCCATCCGGAAATACGGTTTGAGGCAACCCATAATGGGAGGGATTTATTTAAAACATCGGGAAAAGGGGATCTTCTCCAGGTTATTGCACGTGTATACGGAATGGGTGTGGCAAAACAAATGACTCCCATTAAACATGAAACACTTGATTTTACGATCACGGGGTTTATATCCAAGCCTGAAGTTACAAGGGCATCACGTAATTATATTACACTATTGATAAATGGAAGATATGTGAAAAGCATTCCTCTAACAAAAGCCATTATGGATGGTTATCATACGTTGCTGCCGATCGGCAGAAAGCCTATTGTTGTCATTTCCATTGATATGGATCCTATTCTGGTGGATGTCAATGTGCATCCAGCCAAACTGGAAGCACGATTCAGCAAGGAAAAAGAGTTATATGCGGCACTGGAGGAAACAATCAAAAATAAGTTCCGGCAATTAACACTTATACCTGAAATGAAACAAAACACTGAAAAAAAGGTGCAAAAAGAAAAAAATGTACAGCATACAATGAATTTTGATGAACCTTCAGCACCGAAAGAACCGCTTTTCCGGAATGAAGTAAAGGAATACCAACCGTCCATTATTCAGGCTGAAGACATCCCGGTGGTATCAGAGCAGGGGAACACCACAAAAGAGCAGGTGGAAGTGCCGGCAACCGACAATATTGATACCTTTAAACCAGGTCCGCCCGAAACGGCCGAATTAGCCGGTGCTGCGGAAGAAGAACGCATTCCGCCAATGTATCCGATTGGTCAGCTGCAGGGGACGTATATATTGGCTCAAAATGAAAATGGCTTATATATGATTGACCAGCATGCCGCTCAGGAAAGAATCAAGTATGAATATTTCAAACAGAAACTTGGTATAACAACCAATGAATTACAGGAGTTGCTTTTTCCGCTAACCTTTGAATTTTCCGGTCAGGAAGCATTGTTAATTGAGCAACATAAAGAGGAACTGGAAAAAGTAGGTTTGTTCTTTGAACCCTTTGGCCAACATACATTTATTATACGTGCTCATCCCAGCTGGTTCCCGAAGAACTTTGAAGAAGAAGTGATTAGGGAAATGGTGGATGAGGTGATCCATAATGAAAAAGTGGATGTGGAGACGATCCGGGAAGAGGCTGCCATATTAATGTCATGCAAACGGTCGATCAAAGCAAATCATTATTTAAATCAGGACGACATGTTTCGTCTGCTGGAAGATTTGCGTAAAACGACGGACCCATTTACCTGTCCTCACGGAAGGCCGATTATTGTTCACTTCTCTTCCTATGAACTGGAAAAGATGTTTAAGCGGGTCATGTGAAGAATAAAGGTATAAAGCTGTTCCACCTCGTACAAGCTAATGACAACATAGCGAGGTGGGATAAACATGGATAATCAAAAACTGATTAATTTTTTAAATCAATTATTATCAAACTACTTTGTCATGTATGTAAAGCTTCACAGATATCACTGGTTTGTACAGGGCAGACATTTCTTTGAGCTCCATGAAAAATTTGAAGAGATGTATCATATGTTTGCAGAAGACCTTGATGAAATTGCAGAACGGATTTTAATGATTGACGGAAAACCGCTCGCAACCATGGCAAAATATTTAAAAGAAGCTACATTGACAGAAGCAAATGCAGATGATAAGGAAATTGAAATGATTAACCAGCTCATAGAGGATTTTAATCAAATTATCCTGGATATAAAAGAAGAAGGAATGGACTATGCAGATCACGAAAAAGATGAACCTACATTGGATCTGCTCATTTCTTTGCAGGTAAAACTGGAAAAATACGTTTGGATGCTCAAAGCGTACAGGGCTTATGAATAAAGAATGATTTACAGGGGAATACTAATGAAAAAAAATGTCATTGCGATCGTTGGACCTACGGCAGTCGGAAAAACCAAATTAAGTATAGAAGCCGCGAAAAAGCTTAATGGAGAGATTATAAGCGGAGATGCGATGCAAATCTATAAAGGAATGGATATTGGTACAGCAAAAATAACCAAAGAAGAAATGCAGGGCATCCCACATCATATGATTGATATTAAGCAGCCTGATGAAAGTTTTTCAGCAGCCGAATTTCAGCAGCTTGTGCAATCTCACATAGAGGAGATTTCATCATCAGGTAAAATGCCCATCATTGTCGGCGGAAGCGGTTTATATATACAAGCAGCTTTATTTAACTATAACTTTTCCAGGCGGCAGGATTCCCGTATTACGGCGAGGCTGCAGGAAAAGGTACGAAAAGAAGGTATTGCACCTTTATATGAACAATTAAAACAAATTGATCCTTCCCAGGCTGAAAAGGTGCATCCGAATAATGAACGCAGAGTAATTAGAGCGATAGAGGTGTATGAAAAAACGGGGATGACGATGTCGGAATATCAGCAACAGCAGGAGAAGTCCTCCCCATATCATATTTATTTTGTCGGGTTAACAATGGAGAGGGAGCTTTTATACGAAAGGATCAATAATCGGGTTGATGAGATGATTGAACAAGGACTGATCCGGGAAGTAAGAGAGTTATATAATAACGGATATAAAGATATGCAGTCCATGAAGGCAATAGGATATAAGGAATTTATTCCTTATTTTGAGGGCAAACAAAGTCTTGAATCCACCATTGAAATTTTAAAAAGAAATTCCAGAAGGTATGCAAAGAGGCAATATACTTGGTTTAAAAACAAAATGGATATAAGATGGTATGAGATGGAAGAAGGAGCAATTAATGAAACATTTCGAATCATTTTAGAAGATTTAGCAGGATTTTTCAAAGAAAGATAGAAATAAAAAGGTATAGATAGAAAAGGGAGGAAGAGTCATGGCACAAACTGTAAATATACAGGATCAATACTTAAATCAATTAAGAAAGAATCACATTTCCGTTACTGTTTTTCTAACCAATGGTTTTCAGTTAAGAGGAATTGTAAAAGCTTTTGACAATTTTACCGTGTTATTGGAAACAGACGGTAAGCAGCAATTGATTTACAAACATGCAATATCCACATTTGCTCCTGTGAAAAATGTAACGATAGAAAAGGAATAATAAAAATGACAGACGCTTTTACAGCGTCTGTTTTTTTACCCTTTAAGAAAGTATAAAATTTTAGCTGAGAAGTTGATTTAAGGAAGTTAAAAAATTTAAGTTTTAAGTTTACTGACGCATTAACTTAAAGGCAAGCGAATACGTGTTTTTATAATGCATAGAAGTCTTATACTGTCAGGAGCAGGAGGGGATGATTTTTCATTGGGCGTATGTCACACCTTCTCTATAAAAACGTATAATAAACGTGACGAAGGAGTGATGACATGGAGACTCAACTGAAACGGAACAGGAATGGACAAATAAATATTGTGTTAAGCGAAAAGAGTAATGAACAGCCAAAAACAGATCGATTTCACACGATAAATAACAGTCCTTTTTCGCATATTGATGAAGAATTTTCTTCTTTTATTGGCATGAAAGAGCTGAAAGAAAAAATAAAAGAAATATACGCCACTGTTGTAATTAACGAGAAAAGAAAGCAATTCGGCCTAGCTGCTCCAAATCAGGTGCTTCACATGCTGTTTAAAGGGAACCCTGGCACTGGAAAGACGACGGTGGCCAGGAAATTGGCCAAATTATATTTTGAGATGGGCGTCTTATCCAAAGGACATTTTATGGAAGCGGAAAGAGCTGATTTGGTTGGTGAGTATATTGGGCAAACCGCTCAAAAAACAAGAGCGATGATTCAAAAAGCAATGGGTGGCGTTTTATTTATTGATGAAGCATATTCTTTGGCCCGCGGGGGCGAAAAAGACTTTGGCAAGGAAGCAATAGACACCATGGTGAAGGTGATGGATTTAATTTCTGTGCTAGTATTGTATCTAATGTTTTGGCTACAAATCAACCACACTCACACAGAAATCAAAACAATATGTACGGTGATGGTTTTGTTTTCTATGTCTATGACAAATTCGACATTCCCAAACACCAATTTGATGATTACCAATGGAAACAGTATCAAGACCAATTGGACAAGCTCGTTCATATGAATCACGTAGAATTAAAAACGTCTTATGAGATACAAAGGGAATTGGTTGTTTATGCTAAAGATTTGGAAAAATTGTTTGAAGCAAACAATATCAAGATTTTTAAACTGAAAGAAATATCTGCTTTAAAAAGAAGCAAGGACTTTGATGAAATTTACGACTTACATATCAATCAAAAATTAAGTTTGAGTGAAACTTACAGATATTATGGGTATTCACCTATATATTCTAAGAGAGTTTTAAAGGAAAAGGGTATAGATCATTTGGGTTTTGTAAATCAGTTGAAATAAACGAACCTGTTTCCTGTTTGAGGGTGGACTACTGTTTAGTTACATCACCAAGCATTTAAAAGCGTTATATCGGTATAAGACAGGATGAAAGAGACGAGAGCTTGGACGGTTAGGGAATAAAGCGACGCTTTCCAATGATATGATAGCAGAAAAGCAAATACAAAATCAAAGAAGAAACACTCAAACATTGAGTTTGAAAGTAAAGGAGTAATGAGATAATAATCATAATAAAGGACTGCGCCTTAAGATTAAAAGAGCCTGTCTAACGTTAATGGTATGTTAGACAGACTCTATAATTTAACATTATTCAGCTGACAGTTCACCTTCAGTTACCCATTTATGATTGGTCACTTCATCACCGTCAGTAGTAGTAAAGTCAACCATATAAACAGTTGTTTCTTCTGCAGAATCAATTTCTGCGGCTGCATCTTCCATACCTTCCATATGATCTGCATTCATAGTTGCTTCAGTACCTGGTTCTAACGGTGTTTCACCGGCATTTTCCAATTCCTCATGAATAACCCACTTATGATCAGTTACTTCTTCTCCACCAGTTGTGGGAGTAAAGGATACAGTATATACCACAGTATCAAAGGCACCAACGATCGTTGCTTCAGCACCTTCCATACCTTCCATATGATCCGCTTCGATAATAGCTTGACTGCCAACCTGATATGTTGGGTTTTCTGCTTCTTCTAAACCTTCCGGGACTTCACCCGAGCTGGAATGATTCATATCTGCATGTGAATCAGATTCAGTATCCCTGTTCTCTTCCGTATCCGGCTCCGTTTCCGTACTTCCATCTGGGTTTGGTTCCTCATTCTCATCAGCACATGCGGCTAACATAGATACTGAGACCAAAGAAATAAATACGATTAGTAATCTCTTGAATTTCATGATAATCCTCCTCTTCTTATTGAAACTCCTTTGTAAATTACCCAAAAAATATGCAAATTATTTGCAGTGTATATTACATCTCGATTAAAATTTTCTTCATTTCACAAATACCTTAGTCATTTGCATAATTTCTTGAAAAATTAACGCTATACTGAGAGAAACTATATTTAAGAAGGTGGGAATAATGCATTTTATGCATGGATCTGGTCCAATCTGGCCAATGGCAGTTATGATTATCTTTTGGGTAGGATTGATTGTTATTGGGTTTTTCCTAGTATTTCGTTATGTTAATGGGGGAAGTAAGAAAACCCCACAAGAAATATTAAAAGAACGATTAGCAAAAGGAGAGATCGACGAATCAGAGTATGAACGGTTAAAATCAATTTTAAAAGAATAAACGTCTGCACAAAAAATGGATACTTTTTTTGTACAATGTATGTGCGAATGTTTATCTCTATAAATATCATAATATATGGTGCAGAATTCCTAGCTCAAATTTTAAATAATGAATAAGTAAATTAATCAATAGTGAGTTGAATAAATATGTTTGATCTTTTCAATGAAATCAGCAGAATGTTAAGTGGACCAATTCATGAACTGTCATATGGATTTGAACATATGCCAATATTATTCGCCTTTTTCTTAGGATTAGTAGGGGCAGTTGCTCCATGTCAGCTTACAAGTAATATTAGTGCCATTACTATTTATGGGAATAAATCTTTAGTAGACAAGGTTCCCTGGCTGCATGTACTACTATTTATACTCGGCAAGCTTGTTGTATTTTCTGTACTTGGGATCATTATTTGGCAATTGGGACAAGAAGCTAACGCTGTTTTATCACAAATCTTCCCAATCCTGCGTAAAGCGATTGGTCCATTACTAATCATAATTGGATTATTTATGATTGGATTATTTCAATTTAGTAAATCAATAGGGATGATTAAAATCCCGGATAAGTTGAAAGATAGTTATTTTGGAAGTTTTTTATTGGGGGTTAGCTTTACTTTAGCCTTTTGTCCAACGATGTTTGTTTTGTTTATATTAACTTTAATGCCTGTTGTTATGACAACATCCTATGGTGTTATTCTCCCTTCCATATTCGGTATTGGCACTTCCCTCCCGCTTTTGCTTGTTATCTTTTTAATTTGGTATTTTGGAGCAAGTGGTGCTATCTTAAAGAAAAGCAGAAAGATCGGGGCTATTATACAAAAGGTGGCAGGTGTATTATTACTTTTAATCGGTATATTTGATACACTAACTTATTGGTTTTAGAGAGGACTATTATGCTTAATAAATTATCTTTTAAAATTGGATTACTATTCTTCGTGTTTATCTTAATAATTGAGTCTTTTTTATTCTTTATTCTATATACGAATCTGACAAATGACCGAATTGAAGAAGTAATGGATAATCTGCTGGCACGCGGTAATACCCACAGTGAGGTCCTTGAAGATAATTTTGAAAATCCAACATTAGAACATGTGGGAATGATGGAATCGGCTTCTGACTTTGTTGTCATCATTACCGATGCAACAGGAAATATCCTGGTTAACTCTGATCCTGTTGAAAAAGAAATGCAGGAAGCAATCGAACATACGCATTATGAAGAGATACCAAGCGAAGGTAAAATACTTGAAGAACGATGGACTGAGAAGGAATACATTGTAACGGACAGTCCAATTTCTATTAATGGGGAGCATCAAGGTCACGTCTTTATGTTTGCTCATACAGATAGTATTAAAATAATTGTCGATCAAATAAGTAGGCAATTTTTCATTGTCGGCATCATTACGGTATTTCTGACAATAATAACGATTTTCATACTATCACGGCTTATTACAATTCCATTGATCAAAATTAAAGAGGCTACTGAGCAATTAAGCAAGGGAAGTAGCAAGGTTGGGTTATCCACGGAACGCAAAGATGAACTTGGAGAGTTGGCAAATGCTATTACACAATTATCGCAAGATCTGGATCGGCTGAAAAATGAGAGAAATGAATTTTTGGCAAATATATCGCATGAACTTAGAACACCGTTGACTTATATTAAAGGTTATGCGGATATAATTAGTCGCCCAAATATTCAGGATGAGGATAGAGAAGCGTATATTGCTATTATTCGTGAGGAGACAGATCAGTTAAATGTGCTTATTAAGAACTTATTTGAATTAGCTAAAATGGATCATAATAAGTTTGTTATTAAACGTGAGAAAGTCATGCTGGAAGAGCTAATCCAATATTTAGCTGATCGTATTAAACCGGCATACGCAGAGAAAAATATATCACTTGTAGTAAACTGCCCTAGAGATATAGTTGCATATGTTGATCCGGAACGATTTCAACAAGTGCTGCTAAATATATTGGATAATGCAAGAAAACATTCATTTGCCGGCAGCCAGGTTACATTAGAGGTAAATGAAACGAAACAATATTTTCAAATTACCATTACGGATAATGGAGAGGGCATTCCAAAGAAAGACCTTCCATATATATTTGACCGTTTGTACAGGGTTGAAAAATCAAGGTCACGAAAAAGTGGCGGTACTGGGTTGGGATTAGCGATTGCAAAAGAAATTATAGAATCACATGGTGGAACAATCGAAGTTCAGAGTGAATTAGGAAAAGGAACAAGTGTTGTTATATCGTTAAAAAGAGGTGGCAAAGATGAAAAAAGTGCTATTAGTTGATGATGAGAAGCGAATGTTAGACTTATTAGCTTTGTACCTAACACCTCATAGTTATTCATGCAGGAAAGCACTAGGTGCGGCTGAAGCCCTGTCTTTTATAAAAAAGGAAGTATTTGATATTGTCATACTTGATATTATGATGCCGGAAATGGATGGTTGGGAGCTTTGCCAGGAAATCAGACAAATTTCTGATGTTCCTATCATTATGTTAACCGCCCGCGAACAGCAAGAGGATATCGTTAAGGGATTGAAACTGGGTGCAGATGATTATATTACTAAACCCTTTAATGAGGGTGAACTAATAGCCAGAATGGAAGCATTGTTACGTAGAAGAAAACCGGCAAATTCAATTGAAATAGATGGATTGCTATGGGATCAATCCCGGTATGAACTTTTCTTTGAAAAAAAGCCAATCAGGGTAACTAAAAAAGAATTTTCCATGATTGGTCATTTAATGAAACATCCAAATCAAGTCTTTGAACGTCAAAAATTAATTGATTTAATTTGGGGATTTGAGTCGGAAACAGGCGGAAGGACGGTCGATTCCCATGTAAGAAATATAAGGGATAAGATCCGACAGTCTGGTTTCCCGATTGATGAGTACCTTATAACGGTTTGGGGTGTAGGTTATAAGTGGATTAATTCATATCAATAGTCCACTAAAAAATTGCTCACGATTGTATTATTATCATTGTGAGCAATTTTTTTAATTTCCGGATGTAAACTTTAGTTAACAAGTTAAGCGATACTTCTGCAAGCTTCTGCACATTTAAAGCAAGCATCCGCACATTTTTGGCAGTGATCATGATCATGTTTCTTACATTCATCCCCGCACGCCTCACAAATAGTTGCACATACAGAAGCTAATTCAGAAACAAATGGCGTGCCCCTTGAAATTGCCTGTTCTAAATAAGCACAAATATCAGCACATTCTCTGTCCAGTCTGATGCATTCAGCCATCATTTTAATGTCGTCCTCTTTTAAACATGCATCATAACAGTGATTACACTCCGTCATACATTCATGCAAGGTTTGCAAAAGTTGTTGATGTTGTTCATGTGCCATTAATAATACCTCCATTAAGTGATTTTTGATTACATAATACAAGTTACCCATTATCTTTTAATATAAACTGAAATAATAAAACTCCATAAAAACTGCACAATTTTTTTACAAAAATATGTATACTTCATCAAATATTAACCTTTTCTTGATAAATTCTTGAAAGTTTTAATATATAGTTAATCATAAAGAAAGAGTCTTTACTTCTAGTTTGTGCCGAATCATAAGGAAAGGAGGATACCATTATTGAAAAAGAAACTAATATCCATTGGGATAGCTGTCGTTTTGGTTTTAGGTATAGGTAATGCAGTATATGCTAACGGTGCAGAAAATGGATGGAGTTTTGAGGAAATGCTTCCATTTATGAAGGAAATGCACCCGGAAATGAATGAGCAGCAAATGGAGCAGATGTATCTGGGTTGTCATGGCTCAAGTGATGAAGAAGTTTTGATGAATAACAAAATATAAGATTTAACTTAATACAATTGGCTAAATCCCCCTTACCTTAGCCGATATAGTGGAAAATAGAGCTATCATTTACGATAGTTCTATTTTTTCATAGGCTGAGGTTTAAAATTACCCTATAGGGGTATATTGTGTTACAGTAGGAATTAGAAAGATATACATAGTAGAAAATATGTATAAACAATAAAAAATACAAGGAGTGATAGCAGTGGCAAAACACGAGGATGAAAAACATTCACACAATAAACATGAACACCATGATCACCATAATCATGCACACAATCATGTAGATAACCATGATCACCAAGAACATCACAAACATCATGAACATGAAGAAAATGACAGCCATCACAGTCATGGCAGGCATGACCACGGAAGTCATGGAGGTCACGGTCACCACGGTCACCATGATCATGGCGATATGGTCGAAGATTTTAAGAAAAGATTCTTTATTTCTTTAATCATTACCATTCCTATTCTTGCTTTATCACCAATGCTTCAAGGCTGGATCGGAGTCGATTGGCGTTTTACCGGTGATATGTATATTTTATTTGCATTATCAACCATCGTATTCTTTTATGGTGGCTGGCCATTTTTCACAGGTGCAATCAGCGAATTAAAAGATAAAAATCCAGGAATGATGACGTTAATCGCACTTGCGATTACTGTTGCATATGGATACAGCACCGCGGTAGTATTTGGCTTTGACGGTCATGAGCTGTTTTGGGAACTGGCTACATTGATTCTCATTATGTTATTGGGCCATTGGATTGAAATGCGTTCTGTGATGGGTGCATCTAATGCATTGGAGCAACTTGTGAAACTCATGCCAAATGAAGCACACCGTTTAGATGAAAATGGTAATGTGAAAGATGTTCCTTTATCGGAGTTGAAAAATAATGATCGGGTACTTGTAAAGCCAGGTGAAAAGATTCCTGTTGACGGAACCATCACTGATGGGAAATCAGCCGTAGATGAGTCGATGCTTACGGGTGAATCCGTACCAGTTGAAAAGTTTAATGGAGACGAAGTAATCGGCGGTTCGGTTAATAATGAGGGTTCTCTTACAATACAAGTTGAAAAAACCGGAGAAGAATCGTATTTGTCTCAGGTTATAACGTTGGTAAAAGAAGCGCAGGAGTCAAAGTCCAGAACACAGGATTTAACGAACCGTGCAGCTAAATGGTTATTTTATCTTGCTTTATTTGCCGGATTTGCAACCTTGATTATTTGGTTACTGCTTGGCCACTCTTTGGATGTTGCCATTGAAAGAATGGTGACCGTAATGGTTATTACATGTCCCCATGCGCTTGGATTGGCAGCGCCGCTTGTAGTAGCGGTTTCTACCACTATTTCTGCTAAAAAAGGGTTGTTAATTCGTAACCGTGCGAACTTCGAAGGGGCACGTATTCTGAATGCAGTTGTTTTTGATAAAACAGGTACACTGACAAAAGGGGAATTTGGTGTAACTGATATTGTTCCCGGTAAAGGTTACAATGAGGAGGAGGTCCTCATGTTTGCAGCAAGTTTGGAGCAAAACTCTGAACATCCAATCGCAAGTGGAATTGTTAATTCTTCTAAAGAAAGAAAGGTACAGTTAGGTAAAGTAACAGATTTTGAATCCATTACCGGAAAAGGCATTCAGGGGAAAGTAGACGGCAAGAGAGTAAATGTTGTCAGTCCGGGCTATGTGAATAATAATAATTTGAGTTATGATCAGAAGTTGTTTAATGAAATGTCTGGAGAAGGAAAGACCGTCGTATTCGTTCTACTTGAAGATGAATTGATCGGGATGATTGCGTTAGCAGACATCGTTCGTGATACGGCAAAAGAGGCAATTGCAACTTTAAAAGAAAATGGAGTCCATTCCATTATGTTAACGGGAGATAATAAAAAGGTTGCCAACTGGGTAGCGAAACAATTAGGTATCGACGAAGTGTATGCTGAAGTTTTGCCGGATGATAAGGCAAACCAGGTAAAAAAGATACAGGAAAAAGGATGGAAAGTTGCTATGACCGGTGATGGCGTAAATGATGCCCCGGCTTTGGCGACAGCTGATTTAGGAATTGCAATTGGTGCAGGAACAGATGTGGCAATGGAAACAGCGGATGTAGTGCTTGTGAAGAGTAATCCTAATGATGTAGTATCTTTAATGGATTTATCCAGAATCAAAACCACCAGTGTGAACTGGTGGTTTGCTCTGCGGCTGAAAGCCTATGTTACCGGCCTCGGCCTAAAAGGCCCACTGAATGGGTTTCCCTTTTGCACCACACTTACTCACTGATTCTTAAAGAATCTCTTATTTCTTTTTATTTTTCTTACCGGTGAACGGATCAAATTCTTCAAATAATGTTAATTGATCGCTCATGTAATCCTCCCTAAGCTGATTTCGTATATACTCTTGAATTTGATTTTTATTTCTTCCCACCGTATCCACAAAGAATCCTCGACACCAGAATTTTCGATTACCATATCTATACTTTAAATTCGCATGACGGTCAAAGATCATTAAACTACTTTTACCTTTTAAGTATCCCATGAATTGAGACACACTCAATTTTGGTGGTATACTAACTAACATATGAATGTGGTCTTTGCATGCATTTGCTTCGTGTATTTCAACGCCTTTTCTTTCGCAGAGTTCTCTGATTATTTCTCCTATACTTCTTTTATATTTTCCATATATGATTTGTCTTCTATATTTTGGTGCAAAAACTATATGGTACTTACATCTCCACTGCGTGTGTGCTAAACTATTCTTGTCCTTCATTGGACGTGCCTCCTTCTATGGTGAGATTTTGGTGGTCGGGAAACCTACCTAATCTTACCATGAAGCGAGGCTTTTTTTGACCCCACGCTAGAAGCTCTCTGGAACCCCCGGCATAGCCGGGGGTTTTCAAAGATCATAAAAAACATATCGTAAAATGGTTCAGAACCTATGGTGGGCAACAGGGTATAACATTTTTGCCATTCCATTGGCTGCAGGTGTTTTAGCTCCTATTGGCATTATACTTAGTCCAGCAGCTGGAGCAGTATTAATGAGTTTAAGTACAATTATAGTAGCGATTAATGCGCAGTTATTAAAAGATTAAATTAAGTGTTGTCTTAATCAACAGCCCCAGGGTTAATGTCTACTGATACACCCTGGGGATTTGTAATTGTAAAGGTACCAGACTGCAATAAGTGTTGAATAACTACCCGGAAATTATCAAGAAACCATTGGATACTATACGGGGGTATGATATAATGTTTTTATTGAGCACAGATTTTTAAAAAAGGGGAAGGTTAATGGTGCAAGCCAAAAAATATATTCCACTAGCTATAAATGGAGGAATAGGCTTTGGAGCAAAACTCAAACCAAAGCAACTGGTTGTATTGGGAAATTATTTGGATGATGAAAAGGAAATAGAATTGACCACTTTACAACAACTTATTGTACAAATCCCAGAGGAAGAATTGGAAGAAGCCAAAAGGAATTTTGATGAAGTGGGATTGTATTATTATAAAGTAGGTAAATATGTAAAAAGTCTTCGTACATGCAACTTCTGTAAAGGAGAAGAAGCAGAGGGGATGCCTGTCGCTAAGGAATTAAATAGGCGCATTGCTGGTCAGGAAGTACCATTTACATTGCGTCCCGCTTATACCGGTTGTCCAATAGGCTGTGGGGAACCATTAATAAATGATATAGGCGTGATGAAAGATGAAGACAAGTATGAATTATATATAGGCGGTCTTTCCAAAGGAAGGAAGGCAAAACCAGGACAACTGGTTATAGGAGATCTTCATCCAGAGGAATTATATCATTTTGTAGAGCAAATTTTGGATATTTATCGGGAGAATGGTAAGAAAAGGGAGAAGTTTTATCGGTTTATAGACCGGTTTGGTATTGAACAAATAAAAGAAGAGATTGGGATTATTTGATATTATAAATTGCACTGGTATAGTTTTATTAAGAGGATTGAAAAACAATGCCCGCCCATACAATAATAATGGCAGGCATTGTTCTTTGTTTAAAGTTGGTATGATTATTGTTTATCATATCGCTGGCAGCCATTAATGATCGATAGTAGGTAAAGTAGTTAGTAAAATACCTCTTCCAATCAAGGCAGGTTATACGACAATGAAGGTATTTGTTCAGAACGAAGCATTTTGGTATGCACAATAGAGATGTTCATAAAAATACCATTATATATGCATACTTTCTTGAAAATTACAGGTTATTATTTAATGAATGATTGTATTAATATTAATATATCCTTTGGAGGTGCTTACTTATAGAATGGAGATTAATGTTGTACTGCTTATTTGTCCAATAATGATGATATTTATGGTGAAAGGACATAATCATGGAGGGCATCATAGTCATGGTTGACATCACAACATTAATTACCATGAAAAAACAAAAAGAATCTAATAAGGAATATAAGAAAACATACTATTTTGATTAAAATGCTGTTGGATAAAGGGGGAATACTGCTTTTCTTAAACTGTACCATGAATTTTATTGACAGATTGAAATTTAACTGAGACTCAATGGTATAATACAAGATGAAAACCTAAGTATTATATAGGAGCTGATATAATTGAATAAAAAAATTATGATGATTATAGGGATTGCTGTTGTTGCACTTATAGCATTATTTGTATTGACTGATAGAAATAATACTGCTAATCAAGATATAGAGGAAGTACAAGATATTAAAAAGCTGGTAGATGATTATACATTAGGTAACGTACAAGCCGAAAACGCTTCGGTTACATCCAAAGAACTAATAGTAACCGAAAATGATGGCAGTGAGTCAGTCTATGAAATGCCTGAAGACGAATTTTTTGTATCTATTGCACCATACGAAGAGCAAACACATCCTTGTGCGGATCATAGCCTAACCGGCTGTCAGGGTGAGATGGTAGAAGAAGACTTTGAAGTTTATATTGAAGATGAGGAAGGTAATATCGTTGTGGATGAAACCATAACGTCTCAAGAGAACGGATTTATTGATCTATGGCTGCCACGTAACAAAAACTATAACGTTACGATTTCAAATGCAGAAAAAACTGCGGAATCTAATTTTTCCACATTTGAAGGAGATATCACTTGTATTACTACAATTCAATTAACAGATGAAGTTAGTGCTTAAAAAAGATCGATGCTTAAACCCACTTGCTTTGATATACGCTTACGAAATAACAACTTATTTCGTAAGCGTTTTTTATTGAATGATTTGAAACACTACAGTAAACGCCATTAATGAGTTGTTATTATTAATCTTAGCCTGGTGAAATTACGGAGGAAGCACTACTCACGAAAGAACAAACCTATATAATAGTGACAGGTTTTTGAAAAAATCACAGTTAGGTTGACAAAAATCGTTTACAGTTGTAAACTTAATTTATAAGACGATTACAGTTGTAAACGAGGTGGGCTTTAATGATCCTAGAAGACAAATCTAAAATTACGGATTCAGAATGGGAAGTGATGCGGGTTGTTTGGACATTAAAAAAAGTAACCAGCAGGGAAATTAGTGAAGTATTAGAAGAGAAGAAAGACTGGAAACCAGCAACGACGAAAACTTTTATTGGTCGCTTAGTAAAAAAAGGGATGCTGAATACAGAGGCAAAAGGCAATCGTTACCTTTATACTGCAACAGTCAGTGAAGATGAAAGTCTAAAAAATGTTACAGATGAATTATTTGAACACATCTGTAGTAAGGAAGTGGGAAAAACCATTGCTGACTTGATTTCGGAGGCAACTTTAAGTCATGAAGATGTGGAGATGTTAACAGAAGTCTTGAAGAATAAGAAAAATGAGGCTGTAGAGGAAGTGGAATGTAATTGTATTCCAGGTCAATGTCATTGTCAGGAACATCATCATATAAAACATCATTAAAATAAGGAGTGTATATCAATGGAAAAGGTAACTTTAAATGTAACCGGAATGAGTTGTGGTTCTTGTGTAATCAAAATAGAATCGGCACTGCAGCAACTTAAAGGCGTTGAAAAAGCAACAGTCAATTTAAAAAAAGGATTGGTAAAGGTAAAGCATGATGATACCACTCAAACGTTAAATAAGTTAATAGACACAATTCGTGATACAGGTTATGAGGCGGAGTCCGCAAATTAAATGGGGGTGAGATAAATGTCAACAAAAACATTAAACATTGAAGGAATGACCTGTGCTTCTTGTGCACAAACAGTTGAAAAAACTACTCAAAAACTGCAAGGTGTTACAGAATCGAATGTTAACCTGGCAACAGAAAAACTAAACATAAATTTTGATGAAAATGCCGTGTCCATGCAGGATATTCAAGCAGCTGTTGATAAAGTAGGTTATAAAGCGACACCGGCGGATACCGAAGATAAAACATTTGCTATTACGGGCATGACCTGTGCTTCTTGTGTCCAAACCGTTGAAAAAGCAACAAGAAAGCTAGATGGTGTTTTGCAGTCAAACGTAAATTTAGCTACAGAAAAAATGAATATTCAATATGATGCTTCTGCAGTTTCGATTTCTGATATTCTGGATGCTGTTTCAAATGCCGGATATGAAGCACATGAAGATATAGCTTCATCTGAATCTGTAGATGAAGATCGAGAACAAAAACAGAAAGCAATTAAAAATCTTTGGAAAAGATTTTTAATATCCGCTTTATTTACTGCACCCCTACTATATATTGCGATGGGTCATTTGGTAGGTGCACCATTGCCTGGAATTATTGACCCAGTCGTTAGCCCAGAAGGATTTGTGATTATACAGTTTATACTAACGTTACCTGTAGTCTTCGTGAGTAGAAGCATTTATTCTTCTGGTTTTAAAACACTATTTCGCGGTCACCCAAATATGGACTCTTTAATTGCTGTTGGAACAGGTGCAGCATTCATATATGGTATATTTGCTGCAATTATGATTTTTGCAGGAAACGTAAGCTTTGCAGATGATCTATATTTTGAAACAGCAGCGGTAATATTAACCTTAATTACATTAGGGAAATATCTAGAAACATTAACAAAAGGAAAAACATCAGAGGCAATTAAGAAATTAATGGGTCTTGCACCTAAAACTGCGATTGTCGTAAGAAATGGGCAAGAACTGGAAATATCAATCGATGAAGTGATAGTTGGTGACACAATCATTGTTAAGCCAGGAGAAAAAATGCCTGTTGATGGTATTGTTATTGAAGGTATGACTGCAGTAGATGAATCGATGTTAACTGGTGAAAGTATCCCAGTAGAAAAAACAATTGGGGATAACATTATTGGAGCAAGTATCAATAAAAATGGAACCATTCAATATGAAGCAACAAAAGTAGGAAAAGACACTGCATTGTCTCAAATAATTAAGTTAGTAGAGGATGCTCAAGGGTCAAAAGCGCCTATTGCAAAAATGGCAGATGTGATCTCAGGATACTTTGTTCCAATTGTAATTGGGCTTGCTATTTTGGCGGGTTTAGTATGGTATATAAGTGGTCAACCAGTGCTTTTTGCCTTAACTATTTTTATCACAACATTGGTTATCGCATGTCCATGTGCTCTTGGTTTAGCGACACCAACATCCATCATGATTGGAACTGGTAAGGGTGCGGAGAACGGTATATTGATTAAAAGTGGTGTTTCCCTGGAAACAACGCATAAGCTCCAAACAATTGTTTTTGATAAAACTGGAACCATTACAGAAGGTAAACCAAAAGTAACGGATGTTGTAGTTGCAAATGGTATTTCCGAGGATGAATTATTAATGTTAGCGGCATCAGCAGAAAAGGGTTCTGAACATCCTTTGGGAGAAGCAATTATTAAAGGAGCAGAGGATAAGGAACTGGATCTTTTGAAAATGAATAGCTTTAATGCTATACCTGGTCACGGTATTGAAGTGACCATTAAAGATAAAAACATGTTATTGGGAAATAAAAAACTGATGGATGATCGCAACATTTCCCTGGATAATTTAGCTGCTAGGTCAGATGAATTAGCTAATGAAGGAAAAACACCAATGTATATAGCGATAAACGATCAAATAGCAGGGATTATTGCTGTAGCAGATATCGTAAAAGAAAACAGCTTAAAAGCCATTGAAAAACTTCACCAAATGGGGATTGAGGTTGCCATGATAACTGGTGATAACAAACGTACTGCTGAAGCAATTGCTAAGCAGGTTGGTATCGACAGGGTCTTAAGTGAAGTGTTGCCAGAAGATAAAGCGAACGAAGTAAAAAAACTTCAGGATGAAGGCAGAAAAGTAGCTATGGTCGGAGACGGAATTAACGACGCACCGGCTCTTGCCCAGGCAGATGTAGGTATTGCCATTGGATCTGGTACGGACGTGGCCATGGAGTCAGCTGACATTGTTCTCATGAGAAGCGATCTAATGGATGTTCCAACAGCCGTAAAATTAAGTAAATCTACGATTAGAAATATCAGGCAAAACTTATTCTGGGCGTTTGCCTATAACACGGCAGGTATTCCAGTTGCCATGGGTGCATTATTCCTGTTCGGAGGACCGCTAATGAGCCCGATGTTTGCAGCTGCAGCAATGAGTTTTAGCTCGGTATCTGTATTATTAAACGCATTAAGATTAAAACGATTTAAACCTTCTACAATTTAGAAGGATTAAAAATAAATTTAAAGTTCATGAGAGGGGAAATTTATTATGCAAAAAAAATTAACGATTGAAGGTATGACTTGTGATGGATGTGCAAATAGTGTACAAAAACATTTACAAGCTATTGATGGAGTGGAAAAAGCTACAGTGAATCGAGAAACTAAAAGTGCAGTGATTAAAGGGCAAAATGAAGTAAGTGATAATGAAATCCACGATTCACTTGATGGCTTAAAATATAATGTTGTAGATATTAAAGATGCCTAACCATTTATAAGTTTAAAGGGCAGCCTTCTTATTGGAGTTCAATAAGAAGGCTGTCATGCTACTCATATGAACATTGCTATTATTTTAAACAATATCTTGATCTGCCAGTAAAACACCATCCTTTATAAATAAGTAAAACCTCATTACTTACAAAAAAACTATCCAGAACATAACTTTCATACATATACATGGTCGTGATTAATTAACTCTACAAAATCCCGATCTTCAGTACACAGTAATATTCCTTAGGTACTATTAAGCACTTTGGGAAGTCATTCATGTTCATAAAATTGCCAATCTAAATCGATATTTTCTTCATAAATTTGCTTTATTATAAAAATACAATAGAGAGGTACCGGGAGGGGTTACCTATGAAAAATAATGAAATTTTGATTAGGTTAAAAAGAGCTGAAGGTCAACTAAGAGGTATTCAGAAAATGGTTGAAAATGATCGGTACTGGATGGATATTGTGCAGCAAATATTCGCTGTACAATCTGCAACAAAAAGTGTAGGAATCATCCTGTTGGAGGGATATTTAAGAGAGAGCATTGTAAATGCAATTGATCAGGGAAATGGAGATAAAGAAACCCAGGAAATCATCCTGGTTGTGAAACAATTTGTTAAGTAAAATGACAAGAGCAGAAATCGTTTTGTGCTGCCAAAAAGGATTAGGGATTACCAGTGGTAACTGAAAGTAAATTGTATAGGAGAATATGCTTTTTGAAATATAGAATTAGTAAAAGTTTTTTCATTTGAACTTTTGGAGGTGATTTTTTGGGATGGGGATTGCTATTATTACTTCTAATCTGTCCAATCATGATGATGTTTATGATGAAAGGACATAATCATGGAAGCCAGCGCAACCATGGCAAACATGATGATAATCACACAAACGAAATAGTGCAACTATCTAATGAAGTTGGAAGAATGGACAGTTATAAAGTTAAACAACTTGAGGGAGAACTGGATTTGTTAAAGAGACAAAATGAATCACTGCAGCAGGAGTTAAACAAGCATTGACAGGTGTGTATATATAAAGCTGATTTAATTAGAAGTAATATGCACACCTGGAATAAACGCTTTCTACTGAAAGCTTAGGAAGGGGAGATTTTTTATGGTGTCAAACAGACGAGAATTTCTCAGTAAGTCACTAAAAGGAGCAGCTGGATTATTTGCTGTTTCTATATTACCTATAAGCCTCGCTGCCTGTAATAATGATGAAAAAAGTATTGATACGAGCACAATGGCAAATCTTGGTCCTTTAGAAGAGTTGGAAAAGGGAGAATTCCCGAAAAAAGTTTCCTATAAGGTGACCATACAAGATGCTTGGTACGAGCAGGAAAGGGAAGGGTTTGTGTACATCAATAAAAACAAGGAAGAAAATTCGTTGCTCATTATGTCTCCAATTTGTACCCATCTAGGCTGTATAGCAGGAGATGCTGATATGGAAATGAAAAATGAAGGTGTCCAATTTTATTGCCCATGTCATGACGGTCAATATGATGAATACGGAATCAATATCGGTGGCCCACCGCCTAGACCATTAGATACGTTTGATTCTTATATACAGGATGGCAATGTATATATTTCCATTCTTAATCCCGTAGAAAGAGAGAATTCAAATAGTTAGATTTATAAAACGATAGAAAGCTTACTCTATAATATATTTCAATTTAGACAATAGATCGGGGAAGATTTTATGTTGGATGTAAAGATGGAAGGGGAATTAGCAATTATTGATGTGCGTAAACAGGCTTTGAAAAAAGAACATCCAGGTGATAAAGTGCTTGAATTCATTGACCAAGCGCATGTTGGTATAGTTTTTGAAATTCACGTACCTCACAAAGCGCAACCCTTAGTTGAAAAAATAGAAGAGATGGGTCTGAAAGTGTCTACGAACAAACTAGAAGAAGATCATTATTATTTAACTGCAACAAAGTAAATTGAATTGTAATTTTTAAACAGTTCTTCATTTTTTTAAGCATCCGAGTAACTGCTTTTTATAGTATACTTTTTAGGAGGATATAATCTAAATAACCCTGCACTTCCAGTGCAGGGTCGTTTAGTAGTTTTTCTTCATCTCGAAACAATAATCCACTTTTTCCTCGTAATTTCTATTAAAAATGGGAAAATAGTCATTTATTGTACAAAACTCCGGATATCTTATGGCTCTTGCTTGCTTTTATTCCTCATTTTTTATTTTAAAATCGAGATTTCTGACAACATGTTATTGAAACAATCGTTATATGACATAATATTTCAAAACCCTCTATTTTGAAACATAAACGTAATGTAAAATCAGCAAAAAATCGACAATTTTATTGTTATAATGATAAAGAATTATTCAGGGAGCCTGAATGTAAGATTCTGCGTTGTTTTTTCAAAATACATAGAAAGGAACTGATATCTCAGATTTACAACATTATTGGCATTTGGGAAGTGTTATAAGTGTCCGCAATTTTTTAAAAGTTTAGTTGAATTATAGGAAACCACAAAATGGAAAATTTTATAGAGAGGCAAGGAATGCTTTACTTACCTAAAAATAAAAACAAACAGGACAGAGTTTAGATTCTTCGTCCTTTCAAAATCAATAGAAACAAAACTTATTAGAGAAAAAAAGTTATCCAGGGAAAGGGGAATGCGAGTTAATGAAGAGATTTGTTCCAGTTATGCTTACGGTAGTTCTTGCAATTACTATAGGAGCATTTCAAACAGATATGGTGAAGGCGGAATCCACTGACAGTTTAAATCAAAAGATTAGCGAACTGGAAAAAGAAAGACAGGAATTGGAGAATCAAAGAGATGACATAAAAAGCAACAGGGATGAAATCCAAGGGAATATTGATGAAAATTTAAGTGAACAGAGTAACGTTGAAAAAGAGATTAATGACATTAATCACAGTCTTCAGGAAACAACAAAAAACATAGAAGAAAAGGAAAATGAAATTACAGACACGAATAATAGACTGCAAGAATTAGCAGATAGAATAGAAGAATTGAATGATCAAATCAAGGTTCTTGAGAATAGAATTGAAAAGCGGGATGAATTACTAAAAGACAGGCTTCGCTCCATTCAAAAAAGCGGTGGCAGTATGAATTACATAGAAGTAATCCTTGGTTCTCAAAGTTTTGGTGATTTTATTAGCAGAGCTACTGCAGTTAACACCATTATGGATCAGGACAAATCAATCATGGAAGCGCAGACCAGGGATAAACAAGAACTGGAAGAAAATAAAATTGAAGTAGAAGCAAGCAAAGAAGAAGTGGAAGAGAAAAAACTTGTTCTTGAAGAGCAAAAAGATGAGCTGGTTGCATTAGTGGCTCAACTTGATGAGCAGATGGCAGAAAAAGAATCATTAATGGCACAGCTGCAGGAAGAGTATGAAAGCCTGGAAGAGGAAATGCTTTCTTTAGAGGAAGAGCAGGAACTTATAGCCGCACAAGCTGAAGCAGTAGAAAAATCAAAACAGCTTGCTGAATCGGAAAAAAGCAATTTGGAACAAAAGGCGAAAGAAGAAGCTGACCAGCGGGTACAAGCCACCAGCACAGGCGGCGGGGATGCGATCTTTATTTGGCCTGCATCCGGAACTTTCACATCTGATTTTGGAAATCGCACACATCCGGTTTACGGAACACAAAGATTGCATGGTGGCGTTGATATAGCGGCTCCTATAGGAACGCCGGTAAAAGCAGCCGCATCCGGTGTGGTGAGTTCTGCTGGTACTATGGGCGGCTTTGGAAATGCAATTTTGATTACACATACGATTGGTGGACAAACGTATACAACTTTATATGCACATTTAAACAGTATTTCTGTATCTGCAGGTCAAACTGTTAGCCAGGGACAAAATATTGGAGAAATGGGAAATACTGGAGTATCTACTGGGCCGCACTTACACTTTGAGGTTCATCCTGGAGGATATAAAAATCCGCAGAATCCACTTCAGTATTTACCTTAATAAATGATCACAGCAATAAAGAGAAAGGCATTACCCTTTTCATGGGATAATGCCTTCTTCTTTTATTCTGTCTTTCATTTTATAAATGTTACACTAAAACCATAGTATCTACTTCATCTTTTCAAATTCTTCAACCATTAATTCATAGTTCAAGGCCCCAAGGGCTTTATATTGAATGCGACCACTTGAATCAATCATATACGAAGTAGGAATTGGCTGGATTCGGTATAAATTACCTACCTTCGTATCTGTATCTAATAAGACTGGAAATGTTATTCCAAAATCAGCAATAAAATTTTCTACATTTTCTTTACTACTTTCTGTCTCCACTAAATTGACTGCTAAAATAACAACATCTTTATTTTCATAAAACTTTTGCATGTCCGGCATCTCCGTTCGACAAGGTGGACACCAGGCAGCCCAAAAGTTCAACATTACACGTTGCCCACGAAACTCAGATAACTTAATGGTTTCTCCGTCTAATGTAGTAAGTTCAAAATCTGGTGCCATATCTCCAACTTGAAGGCCTATGGAGTCGAAATCTTCAATTTCTTCGTTGCTCGGGGTGGTACTTGTCTCTTCGGAAATTTCATATTCATTTGTTCCAGAAGTAGCAGCATCATTTGAATTACTTGTCAAGTCATAAATAGCCCAAGAAAACATTCCTGCTATGATCAAAATAATTATTGTTTTCTTCATTTTTAATGCCTCCATTTATTATCCTAAATTAATCAACCATGTATCTTTTATTAAATCGAACATGAATGCGGATATTCGAGTCATTTGACCTGTAAATAAAAGCAAACCCATCGCAATCATAATTACCCCGCCCATTTTCATCAGAGCTTGACTATAGCGCACAATCCATTTTGTTGAACCGATAAAAAAGGTAAGCGTAAGAAATGGTAATGCAAAGCCAATGACGTACATACCTGTGTAAAGCATACCTTGATTAGGGTTACTTGCTGCTAGAAATAATATTGCAGCAAGTATTGGTCCAATACACGGTGTCCAGCCTGTAGCAAAACCGACACCTACAAAAGTAGTCCCAACATAACCAGCAGGTTTTTTTGCAAATCGAAAGCGTCTTTCCTTCATAAAAAAAGTTATATTAAGCCAGCCAGCAACGAACAGACCCATTATAATTATAAAAATTCCTGCGATTCGCTGAATAAAAATTCCTAGACCTCCCGTTAGAATACCTTGAACCCACTGGCCTAAAAATGACGCACCAGCACCTAAACTAATAAACACCAACGAAACTCCTATTAAAAAGAAAACAGAGTGAATTAATAACTTGCTGCGAACCTTTATATTATGATTACCTTCCAGCTCTTTCACACTTACCCCAGTTATATATGATAAGTATGCTGGATAAAGTGGTACTGTACAAGGATTTAAAAACGAAAGCATCCCTGCACCAAACGCTAGCCATAATGTAAGATCAGCTGCCTCAGTCATCATGATTCCCACTTTCTATAGTTTTTAATAAATAATATGAAACAGAATATCAAAATAAGATCCATAAACCATGAAGACATCATATATCCAAATACTTTTGTAAACGGGCTAGTAAAAAATATAGCCCATAATAAAACATACTATGATGATAGTAATTTAAAAGCTGTTCTCATTGTAATCCTCCAAATTGTATAATGATTTTATCCTTAATAATATAGGGTAAATATGAAGATTTAATGGAGATGAGTATACTGAACAGGGTGCAGTTATTCGATTGATAATGTTTATTATGACTATTTTAGCCCTAATCATGCATGTTCAATAATCACAAGCAATGCACGTTAATTTATCAACCATTACATTATCACTGGACGCCTGAATCCGTAACAAGTAACCCAAGGTAACTGTTTAAATTGTGATGAAGCCATAGCAGAAATTTGTATAGCCTTTTTACATCCATTTGTGGTGTTACAATAAAGTCGTTTAATTACAAATAAAGTTGTTCAATTTACAATAAAGTTGTTTAAAAATTATGCGCGTTTGATTATATTAAAGATATTTGAACGCGCTGTTCTATGGAAATAATGTTCTTTACTTGGAAAAATAATTGTTTACTTTGGAATAAAGTTCTATACTGAAGACGATTGCCATTGTGCCGCAATCGGGCCATATTCTGGAATAACTTTTTCAAATAAATAAATAAAAAGTTGAAGAAGAATTAGGGTACATACCCCGATTCTTCTTTTTATTTTTCATTCAAATATTCACTTGACTAATAAGCTTAAAATAGTTTACACTATATTCAAGTAAAAACTTGAATGATGATGGGGTGGTAATATGAGTAAGAAAGATACGTGTGAAATTTTTTGTTATGACGAAGAAAAGGTTAATCGAATACAAGGGGATTTAGAAACAGTTGATATTTCTGGTGTTACCCAAATGTTAAAGGCAATTGCTGATGAAAACAGAGCAAAAATCACCTACGCTTTGTGTCAGGATGAAGAGTTATGTGTTTGTGATATAGCAAATATCTTAGGTGTTACGGCAGCAAATGCTTCTCATCATTTACGAACGCTTTATAAGCAAGGTGTTGTCAACTTAAGAAAAGAAGGAAAACTCGCTTTCTATTCGTTAGATGATGAACATATTAGGCAGATAATGATGATCGCCTTAACACATAAGAAAGAAGTGAAGGTCAATGTCTGAACAAAAGATAGAACCAATGGAAGAAGAAATGAACGTCTATCGGGTCCAGGGATTTTCATGTGCAAATTGTGCAGGTAAATTTGAAAGAAATGTTAAGGATATTCCAGGAGTAGAGGATGCAAAAGTCAATTTTGGTGCTTCCAAAATCTCTGTTTATGGTGAGACAACTGTAGAAGAATTAGAAAAAGCAGGTGCTTTTGAGAATCTTAAAGTAGCTCCAGAAAAAACCAGGCGGCAAGCTCCGATTGAGGTTAAAAAAGATAAAAATGTTTATTTTGTTGAAGGATTCTCATGCGCGAACTGTGCAAGAAAGTTTGAGAAGAATGTTAAGAATTTACCGGAAGTTCAAGATGCGAAAGTCAATTTTGGAGCATCTAAAATTTCCGTATATGGTGAAACGACTGTAGAGGAATTAGAAAAAGCAGGTGCTTTTGAGAATCTTAAAGTGGTACCTGAGAAATCCTCAGAAGAACCGGGTGAGGAAAAAAAAGAACAGGAAGACAAAGTACCATTTTATAAAAAGCACAGTACGCTGCTTTATTCGGTATTATTTATAGCTTTCGGTTTTCTTTCCATGTCCGTTAATGGGAATGATAATATTGTTACTGCACTGCTATTTATTACATCAATGATTGTTGGTGGGCTATCACTCTTTAAAACAGGATTGCAAAATTTAGTTCGGTTAGAGTTTGATATGCGGACCCTTATGACAATTGCCGTTATCGGCGGCGTTATTATAGGGGAATGGGCAGAAGTTGCGATTGTTGTCATTCTCTTTGCCCTTAGTGAAGCCTTAGAACGGTTCTCGATGGATCGAGCAAGACAATCAATTAGTTCATTGATGGATATTGCCCCCAAAGATGCACTTGTGAGACGAAATGGACAGAAAATAAAGGTTCATGTCAATGATATCGAGATTGGCGATATTATGCTTGTTAAGCCAGGGCAAAAGATTGCGATGGATGGCATTATTGTTAATGGCTACTCTGCCATTAACCAAGCAGCAATAACAGGTGAGTCGGTTCCTGTTGAAAAAACTGTCGAAGATGAAGTCTTTGCAGGTACGCTTAATGAAGAAGGATTGCTTGAAGTAAAAATCACAAAATTGGTTGAAGATACAACGATTTCTAAAATTATTCATCTTGTTGAGGAAGCGCAAGGCGAGCGTGCGCCAGCCCAAGCTTTTGTTGATAAGTTTGCAAAATATTATACTCCTATCATTATGATTATTGCAGCGCTAGTTGCTGTGGCCCCCCCTCTCTTTTTTGATGGAAGTTGGGAAACATGGATTTATCAAGGTTTAGCTGTTCTTGTCGTTGGTTGCCCTTGTGCGTTGGTTATTTCTACTCCAATATCCATTGTCTCTGCAATAGGAAATGCTGCGAAAAAAGGTATCCTTGTAAAAGGTGGCGTTTACCTAGAAGAAATCGGTGGATTGAAGGCTATCGCTTTTGATAAGACAGGTACCCTCACCAAAGGTGTTCCTGTTGTAACAGATTATAGCGTAATCGAAGATCAAACAGATGAACAAGGACTGCTGTCAATCATAACTGCATTAGAATATCGTTCCGGGCACCCATTAGCGTCAGCGATTATGAATAAAGCTGACAGTGATAATATTTCTTATTCTGACATACTCGTAGAAGACTTTTCTTCAATTACGGGCAAAGGGATAATGGGTAAGATAAATGGGAAGATGTATTATATTGGAAATCCGAAATTATTTAAAGAGTTATCGGTATCTAATTTTAGTAAGGCAATAGAACAGGATGTTGCAACACTTCAGAAGCAAGGAAAAACAGTTATGGTCGCAGGGACAGAGGATAAGATTGAAGCTATTATTGCTGTTGCAGATGAAGTGCGGGAATCAAGCAAGGAAGTTATTCAAAAGTTACATCAAGCAGGAATTCAAAAAACGGTTATGCTTACAGGTGACAATCATAGCACTGCAAATGCGATAGGTGAACATGTCGGCGTAACGGATGTTCAATCAGAGTTATTACCACAGGATAAATTGGATGTAATTAAACAATTAAAATCGGAGCATAACCATGTTGCTATGGTGGGGGATGGTGTCAATGATGCTCCGGCCTTAGCAGCTTCTACAGTTGGGATAGCCATGGGTGGAGCTGGTACTGATACAGCACTTGAAACGGCAGATGTTGCTTTAATGGGTGATGATTTAAGGAAACTTCCCTTTACTGTTAAACTGAGCCGAAAAACGTTAAATATTATCAAGGGGAACATAGCTTTTGCCATTGCTATTAAATTCATTGCCTTACTTCTAGTCATTCCGGGCTGGTTAACACTTTGGATTGCTATTCTCTCGGATATGGGTGCAACTCTTTTAGTAGCGTTAAATGGTTTAAGGCTTATGCGCGTGGATGAAGATGAATAGGTTTAAGAGGTCTAAAACAGAAAAATAAATCACGCCTGCCAATAAATTTTTTAGTATATCTATATAAATTTGCATTTAAGGGCTTTTCAATTTGAAGAAAAGCCCTTATCCCTAAACATTGGAGTTGGAAAAATGATTACAACAATACTTACAGCTGCTGCGGTTTATGTAGCGACAGGAATTGATTATCTCGTTATATTAATTCTATTGTTTTCGCAAATAAAAAAAGGTCAGGCAAAACATATTTGGATAGGACAATATATAGGGACTGCAATTATTATAGGAGCAAGTCTTTTAGTTGCTCTGGGGGTTGCAAATTTAATTCCTCAACAATGGGTTATAGGACTACTTGGACTTTTACCACTTTACTTAGGTGTAAAAATATGGATTAAAGGGGAAGAGGATGAAGATGAAAGTAGCATTTTATCCTTATTTTCCTCAGGCAAATTTAATCAATTATTTTTGACGGTAACTTTCATTGTATTAGCTTCCAGTGCGGATGATTTTTCCATTTATATACCGTACTTTACGGCGTTAAATATGATTGAAATCATTGTTGCTATTATTGTTTTTTTCATTATGGTTGGAGTTTTATGCTATGTCAGCTATCGCTTAGCTTCCATAGATTTGGTGTCGGAAAAAATTGAGAAATATGAACGTTGGATAGTTCCTATCGTATTTATAGGGTTAGGGTTATATATTATGTATGAGAACGGTACGATAAGCACGCTATTTTCCCTTTTATAAAGTATTGAATCCCTAATTGGAGGTTTCCATGGAATACGATATCATTATAGTTGGCGGAGGGCAAGCAGGGTTAGCTATGGGGTACGCATTAAAAAAGAAAAATAAGCGTTTTACAATTCTTGATGAAAACGAATCGGCAGGTGAATCTTGGCGAAAACGCTATGATTCTTTGCAGTTGTTTACTCCAAGGAATTACAGTCAATTACATGGATTCTCGTTAAAAGGAAAACCGGATGGATTTCCGCTAAAGAACGAAGTTGTAGATTACCTGGAGCGTTTTAAAGAAGAAAACGATTTACCTGTGAACTACAATCAAAAAGTTATAAAACTCTCACAAGAGAATGACCAAAAGTTCCTGGTGTTTACTCAAAATCAAAGGTATACAGCAAAACATATTGTGATTGCTACTGGAGCTTTTCATCATCCTTTTATTCCAAAAATACATGATAATTCGATTTCTTTTATGATTCATGCATCTGATTATAAAAACCCTTCACAAATTCCTGAAGGAGAGGTTTTAATTGTCGGTGCTGGAAACACAGGTATTCAAATTGCTGCAGAACTCAGCCGAACTCACTCTGTTTTGCTTGCTAAAAGTAAGCCGATAAAAAGATTACCTCAAAGCATTGCAGGTAGAAGTATATTTTGGTGGTTTGAATTTTTGAGGGTGTCTAAAGCAAATTCTGATTCAATGCTAGGGAAGTTCCTTCAAAAGAGAGATCCAATTATAGGGAATGATTATGAGATTGTTAAAAAGCATGTTGAGATTTTGGGACGTGTCAAGAGTGTAAATGATGGTCAAGCATACTTTCAGGGTTCGTTTCCAAAGAAAGTGTCATCAATTATTTGGGCAACTGGGTATCGTAATGATTATTCATGGATTGATATTGATGGGGTCACCAATGAATATGGAATCCCCATTCATCGTTATGGAATCACAAACAAAAAAGGACTCTATTTTATTGGTTTGAGCTGGCAAAGTAAAAGAAGTTCAGCATTAATTTATGGTGTGAGTGATGATGCTAATAGGATTGCTAAAAAAATTGTACAATGATTTAATCTTACCTTTAGATTTTCAGATGAAAATCCTCACCATTCAACAATACCAGCTAATAACTGTCAACATTTAAGGGTGAAGAAGTTCAAAAAAACATGTTACACTAAAATTGAGCACACCAAATAGCCTTCATGCTAAAACAAGAAGATTACAGAATGTTAGCAAAAAAATTACTTTATGATTGATCTACAAAAACTTCCTGATACTTTAACATGGCATGAATCCAATGAACGAGTTTATTGGCACAAGCAATCACTGCTACTTTATGGGGCTTGCCCTCGTTTCGTTTGCGATCATAAAAGCTGATAAGCTTCTTGTTTCGTTCTTTTGCTAGACCGCATTGCACAGCCGTATAAAGGGACTGACGTAATCTTGATGATCCCCTTTTCGTGATGCGGTTGATCGAGGATCTAAATTTGCCTGACTCAAAAACACTTGGGTCAAGTCCTGCATAGGCAGTCAATTGCTTGGCATAATGAAATTGATTGATGTCCCCAATTTCGGAAATGATTGTTGCTGCAATTTTATCTCCGATTCCAGGAATGGATTGGATCAATCTGTAGTCTTCAAAGGTCTGTGCCAGGGCATCTATCTCTTTTTTTAACTTGGATAGGTGCTCTTGATATTGAAAAAGCATTTGAATATACATACGCAAGCTGACTAGATGACCATGGCAAACAGGAGATTGAAAAGGATTACGTTCTGCCGCATCTTTTAATTGAGAAGCTTTATCCAAAAACCAAGTTTGGGAACGTCTCGCTCCGAATTGACGCATTTCATCAGCCAACGTCTCTTGAGAAACCTTGTGAATATCTGTTGACGTTGGATAGTGCAGTAAGATGTTCAACGAGAGGTTGCCACAAAGATCACTAAAAACGCCATGATATTCTGGGAAAATCTGATCCAGAGCAGCCTGAAATTGAAGCTTGATTTCAACATAGCTGTCTGTTAACGCGCTGTGCTGTCTTGTCAAGAGACGCAGATTCAAGGCCGACTCTGTTTTCCTTTGATAGACCTCAAGGTCCTCTTTGTAGTACAGCTCTCCCAAATGAAACGCATCGATTTTGTCCGTTTTCACCTTACGCAGGCTCGTCCTTCTGGCCTCAAAGGAAACCACTGGATTGATTAAATAATACGTTATACCATGATTTTCAAGAAATTGAAGCACAGGCTCATGATAGTGTCCGGTAGATTCAAAGATGATAGCCGGAGGCTGACCCGAAACCCGTTCCACTTCTTGATAAAAACGATGAAATACGTGAAGCCCCTGTAGGTCGTGAGCAAATTTAAAGCTTTGCTTATAAGTTTGTTTCCTTTGTAAAAAAGCTTGGACCTGGCTTTCGCCTTTTGCGACATCCAGACCAATAACAGGATCCATATGAATCACAACTCCTTTAATAGATTCGCCGGTGCGCCCCTACATCACTTGTAGTGTCATAGCTTCGCTTGTTATGCGGGATCGTGTCCCAACTAGCCTCAAACATGTTTCTACAAGGAGGGGGTGGACAGTATTACGGACGGGATCAATGTCCCACGGGCGCGAGCGTCCTACCCCGGCTACCTTAAGCATAAAAACCCATTAAAATAAGGTCAACCAGTTCAATGACCGGCTGACCTTATAATACGATCGGGCGCGATTGTGGTGTTACTGATTGTATATAATGCCTTTATATTGATTGCGTCTTCTGTCCAAGTTTTGACTAGATTATTGACCACAGAATATAAAAAGAAGGGGAAGAAGGATAATATTTCCTTCTTCCCCTTCGTGTAAACTAGCACATTATCTCAGGTCCCTAATTTCAAATTAATACAGTGGAATATCTGAAGTAATGTGCTATTTTTCCCACTTTATTCCAGCTTTGGCAATAAATAATCACTTTATTTCTCTTCTGTTTTTTTATGAAAAAAGGATGCCTCTTAAAGGACATCCTCTTCTTTCAATAAATTTATGGACACTACTCTTACTTTATAAGCCTCAAACTCCCGAAGATTAAAAGCAACATCTTCAGTAAACTCCACAAACCACGAATTGTATTCAGTATAATCTTTTCCTATATTAACTTTCACATAATGATTCTGTATCTTTATTTCTATAGGCAATCCTTCGTACGCTACGTACTCCTCTTGATCAATCCATATTTTCCAGAAAC
This sequence comes from Virgibacillus kimchii, assembly GCF_055379185.1. NCBI lineage: Bacteria > Bacillati > Bacillota > Bacilli > Caryophanales > Bacillaceae > Virgibacillus > Virgibacillus kimchii. Next base: position 719,789 of record NZ_AP043951.1, read on the forward strand.
CCATATGAAAAATCATAATACCTTCAACCATCATAAAGCCCTTTCCTCAGCTGCCAGACGGACGATTTCCTCATCAATTTGTTCTTTCTTCTGTTGTGCCCCGTACAAAAGGCAGTTCATTGTTAATGTATTGATGACACGCGGCCAGCCTTGTGATCGCAAAGCGATTGCTTCCAGGGCGGTGGAACTGAAAATCGGCATTCTGGATCCTGCCAGTTCTAAATGGTGCTCTATATACGCATACACATCCTCTTTACTTAATGGTTGAATTTGATACTTCATAATGATTCGTTGAGCCAATGGCCGGTGATGATTCAAATTCAGTCGTGTTTTTAAATGTGGTAGTCCGGCCAATATGAGAATAAATGGATTCGATGAATCCATCTGAAAATTAAAAAGTATTGCCAAATCCTGTAAAAAAGCATCTTTTGCCATATGCATCTCATCCAGTATAAAAACAGGGGTAACTTTACGTTCCTGCGCCATTTGTTCAATTCCTGATTGAATCTGGCGAAACAAATCTACTTTACGAAACTTTGGTTCTTCCCCCAAACCATAAGCGAGTCCCCGGTAAAAATCCATTACACCTCCGGTAGACAATGGAAAATAGACCACATGATATAACGCCGGATTAAGTGACTCCTTAAATGAACGCAGTGTAAATGTTTTCCCGGCACCCGGATCACCAATAATTAAACCAATGCCTTTGGACTTTTGTAAATATGACAACCCGTTTAACGCTTCTTGATAAATAGTGGATTCAAAAGCGTCGGCATGTTTCACATCCTTGAGAAATGGGGTTTTTGCCAGTGAATAAAAGGATTTATACATGAGCCGTTTCCTCCCCTTCATCTTCATCTGTTGTATCCGTGACAGCGAACGGAGATGGTAATGGCCCTCGTTTGACGTGCGCGTTATCTCCCATGGAAACCGGAATAGCTTCAGCCACTTGCTTTCCATCCTCAAATACATAAACTGCTTGATCATCAAGTCGAAGTTCAATCTTTTGCCCAATATATGCAGCGGGAACCTCATATAATTGCTTTTCTAACGTAATCGTTCCATCCAATTTCACTTTTCTCTCTGCTTTTTTTAAAAAAATTGTTTCTAATATGGATAGATCATCTAAAAATGTGATATGATCTAACTGTGAATGAAATATTTGATGGGGTGATTCTCCATCAAGTGAGGCGTGTGGCTTTCGGTGGTAATCCTCCTCCAGCCACCGCCCAAATCTTTTATTTAATTCTTCCAGAGAATGAGCCGGATCACTTTTTAATAACGGATAAAACCGTGTTTGTATTGTTTTGAATAGTCTTTCTATTTTCCCTTTGCTTTTTGGATCGTATGGTTGCGTATGCACCAGTGTGATCCCCAACTCCGCACAGGCATACTGCAGCGTTTCTGATCTATAAATCTTTCCGTTGTCCGCATAAATCATGGTTGGCTTTCCACGTCGCACTAGCGCTTCTTTTGTCACTTCTCTTAATCCATCAAACTTCTCGGAAGAGAAAAATTCGGCATATGGCACGATCCTGGAACAATCATCGATATAGGCGATTAGAAAGGTTTTCTTCATCTTCCCATCGATGGGTATATATGGTCCATGTGACAGGTCTGCCTGCCATAGCACATTGACTTTGTCATAGGCAAAACGCTTCCGTTCTTTTTCCGGGTGAAAGCTCATGTGATTCCTTCCGGCCAGGTTATGTTTTTTGAGTAATCGGTTAATGGTCGAATAGGATACCTCATGTTTATGAACCTCTCCGCGGTTAATCAGCTGTTCGTAAAACACACTGACCGGCATGTGAAAAAATTCTTCTTTTCTTATTTTGAGAATGTGATCCTTATCATCGGGAGAGAGTCGGCGAGAATTCCCGCGATCTGCCCGTCTTTTGGGCTTTAATGCTTCAAACCCATTTCTCCGATAATGAAGAAGCCATTCCTGCATCGTCTTAGCCGCAATTTTTCGTTCCCCGTAGTAAGGAACCTGGTGAACTTTCCCCTCCAATTCCTGAAAATATTCCTTTGGCTCCCTTTGCCCATTGAAAAGCGGGGCAATCAGGCCATAGCGAAATAAAGCAATTTCTTCCCGTGTTTTTTCATTCATGAATTTTTCCTCCTTTGAATAGAAGGACAACCGGTTATCCATTGCTTTTATTCTACCTTTTCCGACAAGAGATTCATAGGCAATATTTATGTGGGACTGATTTTATTTTTTTCAGGCGATAAATATGGTAAAATTAATTTGCCCATAAAATATGATGACAAATGACCCCAGGACCTTCGAAAGAAGGTGGATTCGCCTAAATCCAGGATCATTTTCACGTATTTTTGGGCTTCTTTTTTTATGTCCCGGGAAAACCCTAATTGATGCCCCTCGTCCACAAAAAAACTATGTATCCAAGGTAGCCTTTCTTTAAAACGCTTGAAGTGCTGGGCAAACTGCTGGCGACAACCATCCAATTTCTCCCCATCAATGATACGGTGTATATTATGAATGACCGTATCCAAGGTATGTTGAAAATACGGAATAAGAAACTCAGGAAGAATAGAAATGTTTACCTTACAAGCCAAACATCTCATTCGACATATCGGTATACACTGATCTGCCTCCCTATCAATTCCATAACGAAAATAATATCCGTTACGGTGCAGGTTGCCCTCAGCAATACAATTACAGCCGGGACACCTTTCATACCTTGGGAAATCATTATCTTTCCCCTCTAAAGCATAACCTTTAAGACTTTTTCCAAAATAATGTGGTATCATCATAAAAAACTCCCCCTTATAATATGCAAAAAATTTAGCACATTACTTCAGGGAAGTAAATAATTAATCTGGAGGAATTTGAATAGAATGCCCCTATTTCGGAGGGAATAAAGTGACGTTTTACACCCTTCGTTCAGTTAGCCAATTTTAGATGTTTATATGATATACATTACCTATGCGAAGGTCGAATCGAACATCTTCCTCCATGATAATATACCAATCCAACCCCAACTCGAGCCTAGAAGGGATTTTATACTGGCCAACAATAAGTTCAAATGATTCACCGCAAAAGAGTGTATAATGATAACCGTTTAATTCAACTACCCAGGCGTCTCTATTGTATTCATAGGTCATCATTCCTTCTGTCATGACAGTTCACCTTCTATCACCAGTTTTACCATATGATCATCGATGAGTTTTTGTTTATTTTGGGCACCGTAAATGAGACAATGCGTACAAATCTTATTGATCAGCCTTGGTGTACCATTCGAAAACTGAAAAACTTCATGAATCGCTGCATCTGTGAAAATGTCGCTTTGTGCACCGACTTCGGTTAAATGTTTTTGTATATATCCACCTACCTGCGCACGATCATAGTGCGGGAGCTTACATTGCAGGTCGATTCGTTGCCGAATAGCTGCAAATGATTGGAGCCGAAGCCGGTCCCAAAGTTCACTTTGTCCGACAAGAATCAAAGCCATTGGACTTTCAGCGTCCATTTTAAAATTAAGCAGAAAGCGAACTTCCTCCAGCATTTCCCGGTCCAGTAGATGTGCTTCATCTACAATAACCACAGGTAATAAACCATGAATTCCACGCATCATTTCAATCTGATTGTGTAACTGCCGTTTAGCATCTCCACGATAAAACTTGGCTTCGCACCCCAACTGTTCCAGTAACCCTTTATAGAAATGCCGGGGTGTTAATTTAGAATCGGCCAGATATAAAACCTTAAACAAACCGGAATCCAGTTCATCCGTAAATTTCCTGAGCGTCGTTGTTTTCCCGGTGCCAGCATCTCCTGTCACCACCGCAAATAATTGTGATTCAGCTGCATATTCCAATCTCCCAATGGTTTCATCCAGCATATCCGGATAATATAATGCCGATGTGAGAATATCGCGGTTAAAAGGAGTGTGCGTAAAACCGTAAAAATGGTTAAACATGTGAAGCACCCTCTTTCTTAACCCTGCGATAGGAAACCGCTGTCTTCTGAACGTCTTTACGGGAAGCATACTGTTCCGTCGCTGCGTCCAACAGTCTGGAGTGCTCTGTGGACTGTTGTCCAAGATGATCCGGCATCGTTGGCCGTTTCCCGGCATGTTCACCAATCACCAATTCACGAGCTGTCCAAGGTGCATGTCCTTCGTACTCAATGGTCACTTCCGTAATATCCGAAGGATCATAAACCACATCGACCCTGCAGCCAATAAACGATAATCCAGCCTCGTATTTCTTACCCATAAAACTAATACATCCTGATTTATCCACTTTACGCGTCTCACAGTGTAAAAATGCTTGCGCCAATTCTTCTGTACTGACAAACCGTAAGGCTTTGTCATCACTGCGGAAAGCTGCTTCCGGACTTTGGTTTTCCCCCAAAGCACTATGCGGCTTGTACTGGTAGCATTCACTCAACCACACACGGAGTCGCTCATTTAGATGATCCAGTGTTGTGGGCTTCTCCAGTGAAACCTCATCCAGGAAACTACCCACTATCCGATTAAACCTTTCTACCTTCCCGGTAGCCTCTGGCGAGTACGGCTTAGCGTATAATAACCGGATGCCTAACTTTGAGCAGGTTCGTTTCATCCATTTTGTCCTGTATTGTTTTCCGTTATCAAAATAAACAGATTCGGGAACACCGTATAATTGAATAGATTCACGAAAACCCTGTTCCACAATACGTTGATCCATGGTGGGATAAAACCCGGCATGCATCACAAATCGAGAAGCATCATCCAGGAACACCACCAAATAAACTTGTCTTTTCTCTCCACCTGGACCAATAGGAAGGTACGGTCCATACTTAATATCAGAATGCCATAATTGATTGCGAGTTTTCCGTTGGAAACGCCTGGCAGCCACACCAGGATCACTGTACATTCGCATATGCCGAGCACTATACCCCTTTTCAGCAAGCTTTTCCTGCAAGGTACTCCGCTTCAATTGACCGGGCTCAGCTCGTTTTTCCCATTCCAGGATTTGAATAATTTGGGCAATACTGCGTGATGGTACTTCCCGACGCAATAAGATAGCCTGTTTCAATAAATGATCGGGAATAGCTTCCCTGATTTGCGTACCTTTTCCTTTTGGTTTTAAACCTTCAAACCCTGCCTGTCGATATTGTGCTAAGTATCTTCGAATAGTTCGTTCAGAAAGTCCACTTGCTTCACAAATTTGCCGTCTGATTTGTCTGGCCTTGGCGGCATCCAATCCATCCGCCAACAATGGAGACAGTAATTGTACCCGTTCAGCAGCAATCTCCTGTGCTTTCTTTTGATTTCTCATGTCAATGAGCCTCCTTTTAAGCTATTAAACATGAGTCTATCTCAAGAGTATCCGGACAGGAATGCAGAACGGGTCTGTATCCATAAATGAACATTAACAATAGGACGGACAACTTTCGCCAGCCATCCATCTAATGTTCTTCCGTCACGTCCGATTTTTTGGAGCACGGTCCTTGGGGCACCGGACGTGCTCCCCACAGGTAAGTCCAATTGAAACCGCTTTATAATAGAAATCATGCAGCCCACAGCATATGGTCCCCAGATCTGAAACCATTCACGCCAGCGACCCAATGTCGATTCATCAGCCGGAACATCTATCAAATTATCATCCACAACCTGTTCAATGCTTTCTACTCCATAACGTTTGTAAGGGATTAAAACATCAGGTAATTCATGATGTACTTTATGACAACGTTTACAATAAAGCCGGCGTATAATAAGTTTCTCTTTATCTCCTGAATTTCTATACCATACCCTCCGCCGGCTTCCAGCCACTACCAAAGGGCTTTCGCAAATAGGACAGTGATTGATTTCCGCACTCCTAACAAAAAACACCTGCTTCGTCCTTCTTCTCAATTAACGTATAGTCTGATATACTAATCATATGTTAGGTTTTAGTGGACGTCTCCAGTGAAATTGTTTCCGCAATTTCACGTTAATGGGGGCGTCCTTTTCCTTTCCTGGATTTTTTTCTGGTCATATTATCAGTCTACTTCTGGTCAGACATAACCGTCAACTTCCGGCCTGTTTAACATAGCTAAAACAGTGGCATAAGAATTTGATTTTTAAACGACTTTATTGTTACTTCCATAAGTACGTATTCAGTAATTTCACAAGTAATAAAACAACTTTATTTTTACACCGTCCACATTTGCGGACGGTGTAATGCGTATCTTCAGCTTCAAAATTAAACAACTTTATTGTCATTACACACCATTTTTTTCTCCAAAAATGGACGATAAACCAAAATCAGAATATTTATTTTATTGGATGTCGTAAACATTCTATTGTATATCCTTCACCATCAGGTTCCATTGTTCTGTTGTCTATTAATCTTCCACCTGATAAAGCTTTTGTTGATGCGCTGCTTCCACTGGCTGAAAAGCTAAATCAAATCTGTGGTATAAACGTAGACTACCTGGTAACTAATCTAGAGTAGTGGTTAATTCTCTCATCTTTCTAGTTTTTATTTTTCCAAAGAGTGATTTCTTTGAGTTTAGTTGACGGGCGATTATAGGTTTTATAACCGTTAAATATTAGTAAGATTATCCATATAACTGACTTTTAAGCCTGTAAAACAATATTTCTATGTAATATGCATAAAATCTTCAAACATTCCTGCTATACTTCTGGGAAGTCACCAGTGAAAGGGGAAAGTAAACTATGGAATTAAAATTTAAGGTTGCAGTATTCGCATTGATAATAAGTTTATTAGTCATTAGCGGGTGCACTAACAATAGCTCACAGCCTGATGAAGAACCTGATGAAGAAATGGATCATTCCACTATGAATCAAGACATGATGGTAAATGAACATATAGATCATGATGAGGTGGTAAGCTTAAACGATTCAACCGGGGAAAATGAATTGGAAATTCCTTCTGCGCTAGAACGTGATGACGATGAGGAAGCCGTTTACACTGTTCGGGCACAAAAAGGAAAAACGGAAATATTTGATGGAACTGAAACGGTAACATATGGATACAACGGGTCTTTTTTAGGACCAATGCTTCGTCTTGAAGAAGGTAAAACAGTAAAAATTAGAACGATCAATGAACTAGATGAGGAGACAACTTTTCATTGGCACGGATTGGAAGTATCGGGAGACGCAGATGGTGGACCACATGAATCCATAAATCCTGGAGAAGAAGGGTTGATCGAATTTGAGGTTACACAAGAAGCGTCGACGTTATGGTTCCATCCCCATCCGGAAGGGGAAACCTCTGAACAGGTGTATAATGGACTCGCGGGATTACTATATATTGAAGATGATAATTCAAATAGTCTGGGATTGCCAAATGAGTATGGGGAGAATGATATCCCTTTAATTTTTCAGGACAAGATATTTGATGATAATAAACAGCTGAATTTCAATGCTGCAATGAATGATGATGGGACAATCGGTGATACCCTCTTGATCAATGGAACACTGAATCCGAAGTTGACTGTAAACAAAGAGAAAGTACGTCTTCGTTTATTGAATGGATCTAATGCACGAAATTACACATTTAGATTAAATACAGGGGATTCTTTTGTGCAAATTGCAACGGATGGAGGTTTTTTGAATGAACCGGTGACACTCGATGAAATTACACTGACCCCATCTGAACGGGCAGAAATAGTTGTAGATTTTTCTGAGCTTGATACAGAGAATGAATTGGCGTTAATAGATGACGATGGAGCTGTTCTTTTACCATTTGAGGTTTCTGATCAAAGTGGAGAGGATAGCAGCATTCCTGGAGAGATGAATGATTTTTCAATTACAGAAGAAGAGATGAACTTGCCAGTTACAAAGGAAGTGGAACTCTTTGGGATGATGGACCAAGTAACGATCAATGGAAAGAAATTTGATCCGGAAAGAATTGATTTCACACAAGAGCAAGGGGAAACGGAAGTTTGGGAGATATACAATAAACCGGACGAAATGGGCGGCATGATTCACCCGTTTCATATTCACGGAGCTCAATTTAAAATACTTTCCAGAAATGGAGAAGAACCACCGGAAAATGAACGGGGATGGAAAGACAGTATTTCCGTTGAACCAGATGAGACGGTCAAAATAGCTATACAATTTAAGCACAAGGGTGTGTATATGTTCCATTGTCATATTCTTGAGCATGAAGACAACGGCATGATGGGACAGGTGAAAGTGGAATAATCTTAAACCCATCATCTGTGTAGATTTATAAGCGAGTGAAGCGTGAGGAAAATGATGTAATTTATTTAGATGGGGCTGGCACGAACCCTCAGTTTTTGCATTTTAGTCATAGAAAAAGAAAGTTGTAAATAAATGGGATATTTGATGGAGGAGGACTTTATAAAGTACACCTCCATAATCCCTACTATACAATTATTCATTAAACAACTCGATATAAAATGGTCCAGCTTTATCAAAAACTAATAGGCAGGATATTATTCCATACGGGAGCTTTAGCCTTAGACAAAAATATAAATGTCATATGGTACTGCCCATATGTCTATTAACATGTAGAACCTGGAAATAAGGTGACAGGCCGGAAGTTACAGAAACTTTTGGAAAAGAATCGGAATTTATAACATATATGTGCTTAATAATGGTGGAACACATATTCTGTTTACTGTTCAAAAAATATATAAATATTAATCTATTATTACTTTCTTCCAGTCTATTCTTATTACTACTAGCGTTTTGTTTATACTATCTTTTCTTATCCTATCTTCACACATTCTACATAAAGATTGATTACACTAGCAATGGAATATTTAAATTATAACTTAAAGAAGGCTGTTGGATTACAAATTTAATCCCTTACTAGCAATTGAGGAGTGAAATAAGTGAGTTTGGATTCAATAAAAAAGAAGAAAAAAGGCAAAAAAAGAAATCGGTTAATTTTTAGAACTGCCATACTCGGAATAATGTTGGCGGCAGTTATATTTGCATTAGTGAATAATCTGCAGCAGGATAATACAATTTATAGAGCCGGGGATTTGGCACCGGATTTTAAATTGCAGCAAATTAATGAATATAATGACTTGGAATACATCCAATTAAGTGAATTGCAAGGAAAAGGTGTCATGCTTAATTTCTGGGGAACCTGGTGTGAACCATGTAAGGACGAAATGCCTTATATGGAGGAATTATACCCGAAATATAGAGATGAAATAGAAATAGTTGCAGTCAGCCTTGATGCAACGGAACTTGTTATTCACCGGTTTATTGATGATTTTGGTTTGACTTTTCCTATCCCACATGATGTTTCAGGGGAAGTAAAGGATTTGTATAAAATTGGACCAATTCCATCTACATTTTTTATAGATCCGGAAGGAGAAATAGTTGAGGTGGTAGAAGGAGCATTGTCATTAGAGAGTCTGGAGGGACACTTTCAAACAATTCGCCCTGCTTCCTGAATATAGTTCTAAAGGCAGGGGAACGAGCGCGCGTATTAGGTATGGAACTCATATGAATACAGATTTTTGAAAATGGATATGTTCCTAAAGAAAGAAGGATAACGTTTTTTTGTTTCTTTTCATGAATATTTTTCATGAATATATTTAATTTCAGAGTGCTACATTTTTGTGTGTTTTTGGGAATGAAAGATGTATAAAAGTAGTCTATGATGAGGGGATTTTCATGAATAAAATTAAGTGTGAATGCGGACACGTAAACCCGGAAGGTACCGTGCTATGCGAAGCATGTGGTAAACCTGTTGAAGGGAATCAGCATTTGGATGGAAATGATGAGAAAAAACTTCTGAATATGCGCTACGAAGGAAGCGCCAGAAGATCACAGGTATACAACAAATCAATTATAGATAAAACATGGAGCTTTTTTTCCTCCGTTAAGGTTGGTGTTTGGCTAATTGTGCTGGCATTACTCGGTTCAGCAATTGGATCTATATTTCCGCAGGAAATGTACATACCCCCAGACGCGCCGTCAAGAGACCCTGCTATTTTCTATGAGGACAGATATGGTATATTCGGACTGATTTTTTACCAGCTTGGATTTCATAATTTATACAGTTCCTGGTGGTACATGCTGTTAATTGCCCTAATCGGTGTTTCGCTTGTTATTTGCAGTATTGATCGATTTGTACCTTTGTACAAGGCATTAAAAAGACAAAAAGCAAAACGCCATACCACATTTTTAAAAAGACAAAGGTTGTTCAGCGAAACGGAATCCATTAATGAAAACGATCTGAAAACTGTAAAAGAACGGTTGAAAAAGCAACGATATAAAGTCAGGGAGGAAAATGGCCATATATTGGCTGAGAAAGGTCGTTTTTCCAGATGGGGCCCATATGTAAACCATATCGGATTAATTATTATTCTTCTATCTGCAATCATCCGTATGACTCCATGGATGTATATGGATGAATATGTATGGGTAAGAGATGGTGAACGGCTCGTTATACCAGGAACGGAAGGCGAATACTATATTGAAAGCAAGCAATTTTTATTGGAAACGCATGATCCGGAAGATGAACGCTTTAGAGATGCTATAGAGATAGAAGGTATGATTCCAAGTAATTATCAGACTGATTTAATTATTTATCAGGAAGCGGAATCTTCTGTTACAGGGGGAGAAGCAGAACTGAAGAAGATCCTCGAAGATGAACTAACTATGAACAATCCGATTAAGTTTGACCGGTATACACTTTACCAAGCCGGGTATCAGTTAAATGAATTTTCGAGTATGACTTTCGATCTATCTAATTCGGAAGATCCTGAAGAGGAATCATTAGGTACATTTACAGTGGATCTTTTTTCACCGGAAACAACATATGAACTGGAGAGTGGATTTCAAATAGACGTCAGTCAGTATTACCCGGATTTTTATATGGATGACAACGAAACGCCTGCTTCGGAAACAAATTTCCCAAGAAACCCGGCATTTATATTTACCGTATATCCTCCGGAAAGTGAAACTGCTGAAGTTAATTTTATAGGAATTGGCAGAAATATTGACGCTACAGGTGAAAATGAATACAGAATAGGTATTAATGATTTTGATATGCACGCGGTTAGCGGGATATCTATTCGAGTGGATTATACCTTGCCGTTTTTTGGAATTGGCGCAGGCGTCTTCATGATTGGGGTAATTCAGGGAATGTACTGGCAGCATCGAAGAGTCTGGATCCACCCTAAATCTAATGGAGTATTGATTGCTGCACATACAAATAAAAATTGGCATGGTTTGCAAAGGGATATCGAAAAAGCAATTGATGAAACTTCAATAAAAATGGTTGAAGATCAGCAGGAATTGGACGAAAAGTAGCTTTTTAAATTACGAGGAGGAGCTTTATGAGTACTTCAATGTTAGTTAGTATCAGTAATTCAATGCTTTTTACAGCATTTATTCTCTATCTTGTAGCGACTTTTTTCTTTGGAGCTACAATAAGGGATAAGCGATCAAAGCATAAAAAAGGTATAGCAGGAAATATTGGGATATCGATTACTATTATTGGATTTACAGCACAGCTCACATATTTTATTACGAGGTGGATGGCCAGTGGTCATGCACCAGTAGCTAACTTATTTGAGTTCACTACGTTTTTGGGTATGAGTATCGTACTTGCATTTATTATCATATATTTCATTTACAATTTGGGGGCATTGGGGTTATTTGCTCTGCCTATTGCGATGATAATCATTGCCTATGCAAGTATGTATCCGACTGAACTCGCACCGTTGGTACCATCTTTACAAACTTATTGGCTGCAAATACATGTAATTACGGTTTCATTGGGACAAGGGATACTTGCCATAAGTTTTATTGCAGGGTTGATTTATTTAATTAGACAAATAGACCAAACGACCAGAAGTAAGCGAACAACCTGGCTGGAAATTGTACTGTACACACTATTTTTATTTATAGGCTTTATTGTCTCCACTTCTATATTTAATTTTATGGATTACGAAGCATCATTTGAATATACAGTGGATAATTATGAGGCTACAACGGTGTATCAACTGCCCGCTATTGTGTCTCCAACGGACGGAGAGCTATTGACGGAAGGCGTGATGCAGCCCTGGTTCGAAACACCTGCTTGGATGTATGGTGTTGATGCTGGAAGAAAATTCAATACGATAATTTGGGCATTTATGACAGGAAGTATTATCTATCTCATTACCAGGCTCATCTTAAGAAAACGTGTAGGAAAGGCGATACAGCCGGTTTTAAAGAATGTAAAACCGGAAATGTTGGATGAAATAAACTATCGGGCAGTCGCAATCGGATTCCCTGTGTTTACGTTGGGAGGACTTATTTTCGCTTCCATATGGGCGCAAATTGCATGGGACCGATTTTGGGGCTGGGATCCAAAAGAAGTTTGGGCATTAATTACATGGTTTTTCTATGCGGCTTATTTACATTTAAGACTGTCCCGCGGCTGGCATGGTGAAAAGTCTGCATGGCTGGCCATTATTGGGTTTGCTATTATTTTGTTTAATCTAATCGTGGTAAACTTAGTTATAGCTGGATTACATTCTTATGCATAAATTCTACTCTTAGTTTTTACACCATTTTAATGGAGGATATAAAAATTTAAAACATGTTTTGGTAAAATCGGTAATAAAAAAACTAAGTTAGGCATATTGAACAAAAATTAAATGAGGTTTGTATATGAAAGATAAAATATTAGTGGTTGATGATGAATGGAACATGAGAAACTTGATAAAGATCCATTTGTCTAAATCAAATGTTGCGATCGACGAGGCTAAAAGTGGAAAAGAAGCCCTCCGGATAGTAGATAAAATACCCTACAATTTAATGATCTTAGATATCATGTTACCAGATATTGATGGCTGGGAAGTATGTGCTACAGTTCGAGAGACAAAAAACTTACCGATTTTGATGTTAACCGCTCGAAATGATATTAAAGATCGAGTTCATGGGCTGAATATCGGTGCGGATGATTATCTAACTAAACCATTTGCACCTGAAGAACTGGTTGCCAGAGTTACTGCTTTGATCCGCCGACAGAAGATATTAGATAAAGAAAAAGAAACTCAGGTATTATATTTTGGGGATCTCTCTATTGACATGGAAAGTAGAACTGCAATGGTGAAAGATAAACCAATCGGATTAACGCCAAAAGAGTTTGATATTCTATATTTAATTGCCAGTCAGCCTAAAAGGGTGTTTACCCGTGATATTATATTGGACAAAATCTGGTCCGTAAATGAATTTAGGGATCTTAGGGCAATTGATACACACGTGAAGAATATACGTGAAAAACTTCGTAAGTCCGGGCTTGCCTATAGTCCGATAAATACAGTTTGGGGAGTAGGATACAGGTTTATCATTACAGACGAGGATAAAGTCTGGCATGAATAGAATTGTCCTTAAACTTGGCATAATCATGGCTTGCCTGATTTTGGCTGTTTTATTACCTTTAGGATTTGTTGCCAATAAAATATTTACCAATTTCTATTATAATCAGATACAGGAAGAAATTCGGGAACTTTCTCAAAAATATGCGAATACGATAACGTCACTTGATGATGAGACGATGATAAATATGTATAAGCATCTGGCTTATTTCACCAATAAGGACATTTACATTACGGATGCGAGCGGGAGAGTGATCGCAGACACTGGTATACAGATCAATCCTTTAACTGATAATGAACTTAAGCAATTATCAAAAGGTGAGTCTATTCATAAAAACGTAGAGGATAGGATGACAAATAATATTTACCTTGGTCATGGTCATCCTATCATGCTATCCAGTACATTTCAGGGCTCCTTTTTTGTCCTGGCTCCTGTAGACGATGTGCATGAACCTGTTGATAAAATTAGGAATTTATTAATTTTGTCTGCAGTAGGAGCGTTTTTTTTGGGGTTGGGATTTACGTTTTTTTTAGCCAGGAAAATGTCAAACCCACTATTGGAAATGGAACGAGCAACAAGGGAGATAGCAAAAGGTAACCTGGATATACGCGTCAATACGCTCCCCAACGATGAATTAGGCACGCTGGGTGCAGCAATCAATGACCTTGCACTGGAAACGAATCAATACAGAGCTAACCGAAGTGAATTTTTTGCAAATATATCACATGAATTGCGTACACCTATCTCGTATCTGAAAGGATATGCCAATGTATTAAAATACAATCTTTATGAAACCGAAGAAGAAAGGCAGCAATATCTAACCATAATTGAAGATGAAACGGAACGTATACTAAGGTTAATTAATGACTTATTTGATTTAGCAAAAATGGAGGAAGGTCAAGTAGATCTTCAGGTGGAAGCCGTTGACCCCGTGGAAATTATGGAAACCACTGTTTTGAAAATTCGTTTAGAACTTGAGAAAAAAGGGTTGACGTTAGTCACTGAGATAGATAGAGGTATTCCTTTCATTGAGGCTGACGGTTATCGCTTAGAACAGATTTTTATAAATTTACTAATGAATGCAATTCGATATACAAAAGAAGGCTCTATTTATCTCAAAGTATGGAGTAAGAAAAATAACGTGTATGTAAGTATTGAAGATACAGGTATTGGAATTCCTAAAGAAGAACTTTCTTTCATCTTCGAACGTTTCCATCGTGTTGAAAAGTCCCGTTCAAGAAATTTTGGAGGAACGGGATTGGGGTTAGCCATTGTAAAAAACTTGGTTGAAATCCAACATGGAACTATTTCTGTTAGCAGCGAGATGAATAAAGGTACGAGGTTTGAGCTAATCTTCCCAAAACTGGAGCAGGGGTAAATATGAAAAAAATTGAATGGTTGTTGGCAATATCCTTGATTATTATTGGATTGTCCTGTCTAACTGTTTCCGGTGCAACGATGTGGGGAAATGAATCATTTACATATTATGTGAAAATACTTTTGCAAATCTGTTTTTGGACGGGATTACCAGGAATAATTATTGGGGTATTATATGTAATAATCCTTATCGGTAGAAAAAATAAATAAGCATTAATTGATTTGCATGTAAATTTGGCCACCTGTCTTAGCAGATGGTGGCAATTCCATGCATTCCTTCATCTTTTATAAGGCTAGATAAACTTCTTCTCCAGCCTTTTCAATGTTCTCAGCCTTTTTAAATTGAAGTTTGCTGCTTTAATTTTCAATATTTTATTTAGTGGATTCTTCTGAAAAACTGGTACTTTTTGGCACCCTAGTTGAATTATCTGCTTCGGTATTCATGACACTATCGGTTTTACCTCCACCGTATTCAGCAAGTACTAGAATTGATAGCATCATTTCCAATTAGACAAAAATAGCAGATAATAATCCGGCAATATCTGTTTATAAAGTTGAGTTATTCTATTTATTTAATAAAGCAAACCAACAGACATACTATTTTAAATAATGTCATTTTTAAACACAATATAATAAGGATAAATTCACACAAACAGAAATAATTTATTAGAGGCAGGGTTTAAAAAGATGAAAAGAATAGCAATAATTTTAGCAACTATTGCAGGTTTGATTTTATCAGGATGCAGCAATAATGAACAAGCATTTGAAGTGCCAATGGATGGGAATATAGACCATGTACATGGCATCGGTTACGCTGGAGAATATAATGGGTTATATTTTGCATCCCATACAGGTTTAAAAATATACCGTGATGGTGAATGGTTTGAAACAACTAAAAACTTGAATGATTACATGGGTTTTAATGCTGTAGATGATGGATTTTATACCTCAGGTCATCCTGGAAAAGATTCCGACCTACCGAATCCACTTGGAATTCAACGAAGTATTGATGGTGGGCAAACACTAGAAATGGTTAAATTTGAAGGAGAAACAGATTTTCATGCCATGGCTGTCGGATATAATAGCCATGATATATTTTTATTGAATCCAGAAAAGAACTCGGAATTAGAACAAGGATTTTACAGAAGTATTGATGATGGTCAGTCGTGGGAGTCCGTTAGTGCTAGTGGTCTTGATGAGGAGATATTATCTTTAGCCCTGCATCCTTCTGATTCCAATTTGATTGCAGCAGCAGCTACTAATGGAATTTACTTATCCGAAGACGGTGGGGAAAACTTCCAGCTTATATCGGATGGAAGTGCTGTAGGTACAGCGGTGTTTTTCAACAATGAAAATCTTTATTATGCAACCTATAGTACAAGTCCATTCTTATTTAATTACCATATCGAAAGTGGTACAGAAGAAACCATGGAATTACCAGAACTAACCGAAGATGGTCCGGTCTATATAGCTCAAAATCCGCAAAATGATCAACAAATTGCAATTTATACAACAAAAGGACAGTCATTTATAACCGAAGATGGTTCAGAATCATGGACACAGATTATCGAAAATGGACAAGTGAAATAATGTTTTATGAAGAAATAACTGCTCGGGAGCGGTATCCCCATTTCTGAACTTTTTTAGTCTTCTTATATTTTGCTTACGATGCCATTTATGCATGGAGGCCATAATCAGGACACAATCATGATCGGATGAATAATAACCATGCAAATCACGAACATTCAAATGTTCAAAATATTCACCTGAAATCGTCCGGTAATATAGATAAATTGGTGATATAAAATGAAGCAATTAGAAGGAGAGATAGAGTCTTAAAAAGCTCAAAATGAAACTTTACAAAAGAAGCTTCTCAAAGTTAATGAATATCGTATAAAATAAAACATTTTACGCTGGATTCATGTAATACAAAATACTAATTTACGAGGTGCATTTTTATGGATTTACAATTGGAACCCCTTTCTATTGATATAACAAACTCGACTTTTATTCGGAATGATAGATTATATATACACGTTCTACTAAGGAAGGCAGGGGTAAAAACATGATACTCGGATTAAAAAACAAAAAGGTGATTTTTTTGCGCCACCTGAGCGTAGCGGTATTTTCCGCCCTTCTAGTCTATTTTTTTTACCTTTCGTATTCGGACTGGGGGGTTGAACCTGCCCTGTGGCCTGACTGGGGGCAAGACCATCCCTTCTGGAGGGCATGGGCACATGCTGCGTTTGTTCTGCTTTTTCTCGCTCTAATATTATCACCAGTGGCAATGCTTTGGCCCCCCATTAGACGTTTTATCACCTGGAGACGAGAACTTGGAATATGGTTCGCGGTGCTATCGTTTGGACACGCATATGCGATCTGGGATCGTTGGGCGCGATGGGATGTGGCGACGCTATTTGGGTTTGAATACATGGAAGAGCTAGGCAGTTTTGTTCTCTTTAGACCGGAGGTTGGCATCATGAATATGATGGGGCTTGTAATGGCTCCTATGATCATCTTACTCGCCATGACTTCCTTTGACAGAGCGGTGAAATTTCTCGGTACATCTTCGTGGAAATGGATTCACAGCACATTAGTGCAAGTTATTTTCTATATTGCTATGCTTCGTGGCATGCTATATCTATTCTATTTCTTTCAAGCTACACCCCCAGACTGGAGATTCTATCCTCCGATATGGTTCTTGTATATTTTTCTTGGAATGGGAGTTGTTGTTGTGCTGCTTCAGGCGGCTGCATTCGCTAAGATTGTGCTTCGACGGAGGAGTCACAAGCAAAAGAATAGTTTATTTCAGGTAGCCGCTGTGATTGGTGTCGCGGTAATGTTTGCCATGCCCATGGCGCTTATGATGGGTACCGTGGCGTATTTTGACAGCGGGCTCATAAAAGAACCTCCCGCGTTTAGTGGACAAACAGAGTCACCAGAAAATTATGCGCAAAACTTTGAGATGGTCATTCAAGCTGAAGACCAAGATATCTACATTTGGGTAAGGGATCTGGATAGTGAGCCGTACTTTCGCCAGACGGTTGAAATTGAAGGAGAGCCGATTTCGCACCAGATATATCGATACAGTGAGCAAATGTTGTATATTGGAGAACCAGACGCTGATATGGAGCTTGTATGGTCCGAGATTGAAAATGTGGGGCCGGAAGAGATAGGAATTTTAGAAGTGGCCATAGAACCGGGAGTGTGGGCGGAGCAGTACGGAACAGGTGAGCATCAAATTCAGGTTCCAGAGGGAGAGCTACAAATCACCATTCAGAGTGTGGGTGAATTCATTGCTGATGAGGTGTTTGAAGTTCCAAACGATGGGGAGCCAGTGTCGATAGCGCTATAATTCCTGCGATGGTTAACTCTTTGTGTCGCCATATTCTCAGATGTGGGAGCGATAATTCCGGCAGAGCTAAATGGTTTAAGACTAATGCGTGTGACTGAAGATGAAGAGGATTAAAGGATTTTAAACAGAATAATAAAATCCAACGGGCAACAAATTTCGGGTCTTCGGAATATATAGTGGAATTACTTTTTTAATAGTTTAAAAACAACTGGTGTTTAAATCGGATTTTCTAGTGGGATGTTAGGACAATCAATAGTATTATAAAAGTATCAATCACATACGAGTGATACGTTGGGAAAAAATAAAATAGTCCAATTTACTTGACCGTGTACTATGGTACACGGTTTATAATATTCATGGGGTGAAATAAGATGATTTACCGCATTAGTGAGTTTGCAGAAAAATGTGGCGTTAATAAAGAAACGATTAGATATTACGAGCGAAAAAATTTACTACAAGAACCTCACCGAACGGAAGCTGGTTATCGGATATATTCATATGATGACGTTAAGCGTGTTGGGTTTATTAAACGAATACAGGAACTTGGATTTTCTTTAAACGAGATTTATAAATTACTTGGTGTTGTAGATAAAGATGAAGTTCGTTGTCAAGATATGTTCGAATTTGTTTCTAAAAAACAAAAGGAAGTTCAAAAACAAATAGAGGATTTAAAACGAATTGAAACTATGTTAGACGACTTAAAACAACGATGTCCAGATGAAAAGCAATTACATTCGTGTCCAATAATAGAAACATTAACATGAGAGATTAACGAAAGGGGCTTTATTATGAATAAATTTAAGGTAAACATTCAAGGAATGACCTGTGCGGGTTGTGAAAAACACGTTGAATCAGCACTTGAAAAGATAGGTGCTAAAAATATTGAGTCTAGTTTTCGTCGTGGTGAAGCAGTATTTGAACTACCCAATGATATTGAGGTTGAAAGTGCAATAAAGGCGATTGATGAAGCAAATTACAAAGCCAGAGAAATTGAAGAAGTATCGTCACAAGAAAACGTGGCGTTAAGTAATGAAGACAATTATGACCTTCTTATTATTGGTTCTGGTGCTGCTGCCTTTTCATCGGCAATTAAAGCTATAGAATACGGTGCAAAAGTTGGAATGATTGAGCGTGGAACGGTTGGGGGAACCTGTGTGAATATTGGCTGTGTTCCGTCAAAAACTCTTCTTAGGGCAGGGGAAATCAATCATTTATCAAAAGACAACCCGTTTATAGGTTTACAAACATCCGCTGGAGAAGTGGATTTAGCTAGTTTAATCACGCAAAAGGATAAATTGGTGAGCGAACTTCGGAATCAAAAATATGTGGATTTAATTGATGAATATAATTTTGATTTAATTAAAGGTGAAGCAAAATTCGTTGATGCTAGTACGGTTGAGGTCAATGGGGCAAAGTTATCTGCAAAACGCTTTTTAATTGCAACAGGTGCATCTCCTTCGTTGCCCCAAATTTCAGGACTTGAAGAAATGGACTATTTAACTAGTACAACACTTCTTGAGTTAAAGAAAATACCAAAACGATTAACTGTAATTGGTTCAGGATACATTGGAATGGAGCTTGGACAACTATTTCATCATTTAGGTTCAGAAATAACGCTTATGCAAAGAAGTGAGCGACTTTTAAAGGAGTATGATCCTGAGATTTCAGAGTCAGTTGAAAAAGCGTTAATTGAACAGGGTATAAACCTTGTCAAAGGGGCAACTTTTGAGCGTGTTGTACAAAGTGGAGAGATAAAAAAGGTTTACGTAACAGTAAATGGCAGTAAAGAAGTTATTGAATCAGATCAGTTACTTGTTGCCACTGGAAGAAAACCAAATACGGATTCTTTAAATTTAAGTGCGGCAGGTGTTGAAACCGGAAAAAATAATGAAATCCTGATCAATGATTTTGGTCAAACAAGTAATGAAAAGATTTATGCAGCAGGAGATGTGACGTTAGGACCGCAATTTGTATATGTAGCAGCCTATGAAGGTGGAATTATTACTGATAATGCTATCGGTGGGTTAAACAAAAAAATAGATTTATCGGTAGTTCCTGCTGTTACGTTTACGAATCCAACGGTTGCAACGGTTGGTTTAACAGAAGAACAAGCAAAAGAGAAAGGGTATGATGTGAAGACATCTGTATTACCTTTAGATGCTGTTCCAAGAGCAATTGTAAACCGTGAAACAACCGGTGTATTTAAACTAGTAGCAGATGCAGAAACACTAAAAGTATTAGGGGTTCATATTGTATCTGAGAATGCAGGAGATGTCATCTATGCAGCATCATTAGCTGTTAAATTTAACTTAACGATAGAAGATTTAACAGAAACCCTAGCACCATATTTAACAATGGCTGAAGGGCTAAAATTAGCTGCACTTACGTTCGATAAAAATGTTTCGAAATTATCTTGTTGTGCAGGCTAAGGGAACTTTTTTTACAATTCCCTATTCAAGTGAACCAGCTAATACTGTACTAAAGTGTGCAGTAGTTTAGCAAAGTCTACAAAAGGATTTCATACACTATTTTGCGATCACCCATTATATAAATGCTTTAAGGGATTTTCTAAGTGCATTTGTGGTCACAAAAATAATTTAACACTGATGATTTCGACATCAAATCTATATTTGATACCTTAACACCGCAGAGTAATAAAGGATGAACAATATGTCAGACTTATTATCCCTACCAGACATTAAAACAATAGAATCACCACAAGAAAATGAAACCGATATGATGTTTAAAGTTGAAGCAGTCGGACCACCTGAACGTTGTCCTGAATGTGGTTTTGACAAGTTGTACAAACACAGTTCAAGAAATCAACTAATTATGGATTTGCCCATTCGTTTAAAGCGAGTGGGCTTACAATTGAACCGTAGACGATACAAATGTCGTGAATGCGAATCTACCTTCTGGGAACGCCTAGTATCTGTAGATGAAAAGCGTAGTATGACCAAAAGGCTTTTAAAGTCTATTCAAGAGCAATCCATGTCTAAGACCTTTGTAGAAGTCGCAGAAAGCGTTGGCGTTGACGAGAAAACTATTAGGAACGTTTTTAAGGACTATGTGGCACTCAAAGAACGTGAATACCAGTTTGAAACTCCTAAGTGGCTTGGGATAGACGAGATACATATTATCCGAAGACCTCGGCTTGTATTGACTAATATTGAACGCAGGACTATTTATGACATCAAGCCTAACCGTAACAAGGAAACAGTCATCCAACGTCTTTCAGAAATCAGTGACAGGACTTATATTGAGTACGTCACAATGGATATGTGGAAGCCCTACAAAGACGCAGTGAACACTATCCTTCCACACGCTAAAGTGGTCGTAGATAAGTTTCATGTAATTAGAATGGCTAATCAAGCCTTAGATAACGTCAGAAAGTCTTTGAAAGCTCATATGAGCCAAAAAGAAAGACGTACCCTTATGCGTGAAAGGTTTATCCTTCTAAAGCGTAAACACGATCTAAATGAACGTGAATCATTCCTCTTAGAGACTTGGTTAGGTAATCTTCCTGCCTTAAAAGAAGCCTATGAACTCAAAGAAGAGTTTTACTGGATATGGGATACTCCTGATTCAGATGAAGGTCGTCTTCGTTATAGTCAATGGAGACACCGTTGTATGTCCAGTAACTCTAAAGATGCATATAAAGACCTCGTGAGAGCCGTAGACAACTGGCATGTCGAAATATTCAACTACTTTGATAAAAGGCTCACTAACGCTTATACGGAGTCAATTAACAGCATTATTAGGCAGGTAGAGCGAATGGGTAGAGGTTACTCGTTTGATGCCTTACGAGCCAAAATCCTTTTCAATGAGAAGCTCCATAAAAAGCGTAAGCCACGATTTAATTCAAGTGCTTTCAATAAAGCTATGTTACACGATAATTTCAATTGGTATGAAGTGAATGATCATAACATTACAGACAACTTTGGTGTCGATTTTTCCACACTTATTAAGAATTTGGAGAAGGGTGATTTATAAGCCCTTTTCCACCATAAAAACCGAATACCCCAAAAAAATAAGTATAGACAAACCTTATCAAAAATTACTTCTTCATTTGTGGATCTTTTTATTTTCAACCTGTTATAATTTTTATTTTCTTGACCAACTTTGTCCAGCGTGAAAGAGTCTAGAATACTGCTACTCTGATTTATTATTTTTAAATTCCCATCTTTGCCTATTTGTTCATCCATTTGTGCATTTAATGGATGTGTATACGCAATTTTATCAGCAGTAACGAATTTTTTATCATCCCCTTTAAAAATCGTTCCTTCATCAATATAGGATGTAGTATAATTCTCAAACCCGTAGTCTAATAGTTTTATAGTGTCATTATATGATTCATCTTTAATATCACTTTTCATCGTAATAACAATTAAGCTTAAGCCTTCTCTCTCGGCTGTTGTTGCTAACGTATAACCTGACTGATTCACAAATCCATTTTTCCCTCCGGTTACTCCTTCATAAGGAATTTCCCCTTTCACTAATTTATGATGTGTTATAAGTGTGGTGTTCCAAGTCATCCCATCCCATTTTAATTCCTCTGTCCCAAATATATCACGAAACGTTTCATTTTTTATTGCATATTGGGTTATTCTGGCAAAATCCTCTGCAGTGGTTACATGATCAGGGTCAAAAAGTCCGTGGGGATTTTCAAAGTTTGTATTTTGCACACCAATCTTTTCTTGTAAATAAAGATTTATATCAGACGAGAATTGCTCAACGCTTCCACTCAAGTGTTCTGCAATTGCAACACCTGCATCGTTTCCGGAGTTAATTAATAATCCCTGTACAAGTTGTTTTAATGGTACTTTTTCTCCTGCTTCTAAGTAAACAGTTGATCCATCTGTATTTCTGGCATTATTGCTTACAGTGACTTCTTCATTTAAATCGGCGGTTTCTATCGCATATATGGCTGTTGCAATTTTTGTTATACTTGCAGGATACATTTGTACATTTGCATTTTTTCCATAAATTACTGTTCCGGTATTTGCTTCTATAATGATTGCAGTCTCACTTGAAAGGGGTGGAGGAGGCGGATTTGATTCGCCAAAAGCTTTAGAAATAAATAAGGAGTTTACGAAAGCTATAGTTGTGATAGATATAATAATTATTCTCATATTACAAAGCTCCAAACCTGTTTTTATCTTGCTGATTCGCAATATATCTTACTGTTTCCTGATCAGAATTAGTAGGTGAATGATAGTTCTGCTGGTATGTTTCGTGACCTTTTCCCGTAATAATTATCCAATCATCTTGATTAGTATATTCTATAGCCCATTTAATGGCCAAGGTGCGGTCGGGAATTATAACACCTTTTTCATTTCCATAGTTAATGTTCAGGTAATTTAATGTTTCTATCATTTCACTGTATGATATAGTATTTAAATCATCCATGGTCAAAACAAATCTATCGCTTAATTCGGAGGTGATTGCCAGCATCCCTTGTCTTTTAAATTGATCTCTGTCTCCGCGGAAGCCAAAAACGTGAATCACCTTTTTTGCACCGTATTTCTTTGCAGTTGTTAAACAGTGAAAAACAGCATCTTCTGTGTGAGCATAGTCGATGACGACCGTTGCACCATTGAATAGTTTTATAGTTTCAAATCGTCCCTTCACTCCTTCAAAATATGAAAGGGATTCAATTATTCCCTCCTTTGGTATACCTAATAACCTGGATGTTTTGTATGCCATGGCAGTATTATACATGTTATGAATGCCATTCATTGGAGAAAAAATATGATTTATTTCATCATTTTCTTTAACTGCAATAGTGGATTTTTCATTGTTAAAACGAAGTATCCTAAGCTCATCTTCTGCATATTGACCAACACCATATACGGTTATTCCTCTTACTTCCAGGGTCTTAACTAGTTTTTCACCCCAATAATTATCCGTGTTGACAATAGCTTGTCCACTATCTTTTAGATAATTAAACAATAACATCTTGGTTTGAAAATATTCTTCTATTGTATCGTGATAATCTAAATGTTCATGTTCAAGATTCGTAAAAAGGCAAAAATCAAACATTGCTCCTTCGATTCGTTGTTGTGATAACCCATGAGAAGAAACTTCAACTATGATGACTTCATCTTTGCTCTCATATAGCAGTTTCTGTAAATCTAATGCACTGGGGGTGGTGTTGCTGCTCTCCTTCGCATTACCATTGATCACGTATTGAATTGTTCCAATCAATGAACAAGTTTTTCCACTTTCCTCCAATATATGTTTCAGTAAATAACTTGTTGTTGTTTTTCCATTCGTTCCGGTAATTCCAATCATTAATTTACTTTTGGAAGGATTACCATAGAAATTTTTAGCAACAACACCTAACGCTTTTCTGCTATTGTCAACTCGGATATAAGGTACAGGCAAACTGGGGATATCTGTTTCACCTATAATTACGCACGCACCTTTTTCAATGGCATCTCCTATATAATCATGACCGTTTGAATTATATCCATTAACAGCCACAAAAATGTAGTCTTTTGATACTTCATCTGAATTCTCGGCAATCCCTTTAATGGATAGGTTTATTGTTTTAGGCTTTATTTCCTCTTTTATATCAAGGTCTTCAATTAAATGTTTTAATTTCATAGATGACAGACTCCTCTAACTAATAATCTTCATATTATAGTGAAGTTATGAAGAAAATGTGCAGATTTAAAACTGTAATAATTAATTAATATTATTGATAATTTTGTAATAAAACGGTTCTAATGTGACAGGTGATTTAATGCTATTGTTCATATACATGTTTGATAATATTGTGTCCACTTTGTTAATTTGTTCAATCTACACAGATTCTACAAATAATTATTTTATATTTGAAGGCAGGGTGCAAATTTTGATGAATGATTCATTTAAATTTTATTGTTTGTGTGATACATATGAGTTTGGAACAAGGGAAATAAGAAAAACAAAAAAGAAATCGTTTAACCTTTAGAACATCAATTTTAGCTGTATTATTTGGGGCTATTATATCTCCAATTTACAGGCAGATAATGCAGTATATGGAGAAGGAGATGTGGCACATGACTTTAATTAAAAGCTAATTAACCAGAATAACGAATTAGAAACGATACAGTTAAGCGATTATGAAGGGAAAGGAATAATGCTGAATTTTTGGGGGACCTGGTGCAAACCATGTGAGGAGAAAATGCCTTATATGGAAGAATTATATCCAAAGTATAAAGAAAAAGGCATTGAAATTATTGCAGTCAGTTTAGATAGTACGGAATTTGTGGTGGAACGTTTTATTAATAAATATGATTTAACATTTCCCATCCCACATGATAAGACTGGAGAAGTACAGGATCTATATAAAGTAGGAACACTTCCGAGCAGCTATTTTATTCGTTATGATGGAATAATTGAAATGGTAGTCACCAAGGATCTCAGATTAAAGCGACTGAAGAATATCTTCAGGAAATATTGCCGCAGCAATAGAAATACGGAGGGATAAGCAGTGAATGAAATTAATATTTTTTTAGCTTTTGGCGCCGGTTTTTTATCTTTTATTTCACCTTGTGTTTTACCACTATATCCAGCATTTTTATCTTATATTACAGGGATGAGTGTTAGCGAAATAAAAGAAGAAAACACAAAAATGAATAAAAAGGCATTACTACATACCGTCTTCTTTCTCATAGGATTTTCAAGTATTTTCATCATGATAGGTTTTACCGCATCTGCAGTCTCCGAGTTCCTGTTAACCTATCAGGATATTATAAGACAGATAGGTGCGGTCCTCATTGTTTTCTTTGGCCTTGTAATTGTAGGCGTATTGAATTTTAATTTCCTTATGAAAGATAGAAAGGTTACATTTAAGAACCGGCCATCTGGATTTTTTGGTTCCTTTATTATAGGAATGGCATTTTCATTAGGGTGGACACCTTGTATGGGTCCTATACTAGCTATTGTACTATCGTTGGCCGCAACTAATCCGGATATTGGAATGGTTATGATGATTAGTTATATATTAGGATTTTCTATTCCTTTTCTAGTATTATCATTCTTTATTGGCAAATTAAAATGGATTAGAAAACATAGCATCAGGCTTATCAAAATCGGCGGGTATATCATGATTTTCATGGGAATTGCCCTTTTCTTCGATTGGATTACTAAATTAACTTCCTTCTTAGCAGCATGGTTTGGCTTTTCCGGTTTTTAATATTTTTCTGCATATCTTCTATTAAAAAGGAAACTATCACCTCGTATATCTTAGTGATAGTCTCCTTTTTCTATACTTCCAATAACTGTACGATGACTTTACCTTCTTCATTTCTGGATAAAAGAACTTTTTCACCAGGGCTTAAACAGCGATAATTTTGCATGTTATGCGGTTTAACGAGGGTTACTTTCTTTTGATCATCAAGTTCTATTTCATTATTGCAGCGGCTTATTCCTTTATCGTTAGCCGCATAGTCAGGAGTGGATTATTTATATAGTTAAATAAATAAAACGTCCGGATAATAAAATGATCCAGACGTTTAATAAAAATGGCTTTCAGTTACTATTGTACAATCAATGTCGCTGTCATATCATCATGTCCTTGACCACAAGGAATGTTACAATAAATTGTGTATTCTCCCGGTTCTTCCGGCGTAAATGTTGCTTCACCCTCACCCTCAATATTCACATCTAGCTCATCTATTGCAATTCCGTGCATTCCTTCATCATTTGTTAATGTTATTTTAACCTCTTCACCTGCATTTACGGTGTTTTCAGTCGGGTCAAGTGCAAAGTTGGATGCTGTGATGTCAATCTGACTAGTGGCAGATGAATCATCTGAAGAATCAGTGTCACCAGTTTGTTCTGTGTCATCCCCGCCACAAGCAGCGAGAAATAATACAACACCTAAAAAGATTGCTGCTAATAAAGCTTTTTTCAAAAATAAAACCTCCAATCTATTTCTTTTAATCATTTACTTTCAACAATTATATTACTTGGTAAATATGCATTTTTTATGAAGACAAAGAGACAAATATATGAACATTTAAAAGTATGAATATGGTGCAAATCAAAATTCCTAGAAGAGTCTTCGAATGATGTGACAGTGATTACTTTTCCAACTAAGAAAGAAAAAGGAACGATTGAAGTTGGAAATGGTTCTTATAGTGGTGTCGTGTTGTATCAAACACGGTTAAAAAAGTATATATAAAACCATTATGTATGTATGAAGACAATGTGACTGTAATTAATTTAGAATAATAACATAGAAAACCACTGTTTAGTTCAGTGGTTTTCTTTACTGACGATGAACTCTATTCATTTGAATGATGTTCAATATGGTGGTGATTAGGTGAGTCATCAACATTAGTAACAATAGGCTCCATTTGATTAAAAACAATGAAAATCAATCCAAAAAGAATAACTATGAACAACGGATTAGTATAAAATGTTGACTCTTTTTTATTAACTTCTTTTTGAATCACAAAGAAAAGTATTAATAAAGTGAACAGAAATAAAAAGAACATTATTTTTATGGTTGAATCATAATATTCTATCGCTATCATTTCCCCAAGCATAGCTCCCATCATTCCTCCCATGAGTCCAGACAGCAAGCCATCCAATACCGCCATAGCACTAATTGGTAGACCAGCAATAAAACCAGTTGACATTCCAATAACAATACCCAAAATCGTAGCCATAAAGAAATTATCCGGGATTAATATTCCCAAAATAACACCTACAGTAAGACCGATACTCATACCAATTGACATAGCTATCATCATGCCAACCATATTTGTAATCTTATCTCTATACAAAAAAGATTTATAGATAATTAGTACTGAGAGTGAGAAAATCGTTATAAGTATTAAAAGTAACGGCGTCCCCATTATTTTACTCCTTTCTGTCTTGTCCAGTATAATTAACTGTATGTGTTTTATAACCGAAATATTCTATTGTGAATATTAGGAAATGATTAGCAGTTGCAGACGGATACCTATTTTCATTTTGTTGTAAAATAAATTGAAAAATTTTACAATAACCATTTTGATTATGAAATCAAGTCAACGTTTTCTATATTCAGCTTCAAACAATAATATTGTCACATTAAAGTTATTATGATAGCATAAAAATACGATGGAGGGGTATATTGCTCAACTCCATTATTGACTTAATTATCTCATTTAAAGGTGGTGAAATACATGTCAAAAACATTGAATGTAAAAGGTATGTCTTGTGGACATTGCGTAAGTTCAGTTGAGGGTGCTCTTAAAGAATTAAATGGTGTAAAAAATGTTCAAGTTAGTCTTGAAAATGGAAAAGTTACCCTGGATTATGATGATAACTTAATTAATGATGATCAGATTACAGTAGCTATTGAAGACGCTGGGTATGATGTCGTTGCATAAATATAAACTTTCTGGAACTTAATTAAATAATCCCTTGGTATTTTCAAGTTATACGGCTCAAGAACTGACTTGAGCCGTTTATTTTTGTTATCTAAGCTTCAGTACAATAAGCTGGTTATCGTTTTTAGGTACATCCTCCCCTTCAGGCGCTTTCGGGCATTTGTTTTTTTAGGCAGGTAAGACTTTCACATGAAGCATTTACGTTGAGCCGATATTTCTATGCAAAAACTCCATCTATTGTAGTTATACCAATAGAGATACTTCCGTTGAAAGATGAAGTCCATAGGCATATGTCACACCTTTTTCATAAAAACGTATAATAACGTGACGAAGGAGTGATGACATGGAGACTCAATTGAAACGAAACAGGAATGGCCAAATAAACATTGTGTTAAGTGAAAAAAATAATGAACAGCCAAAAACAAATCATTCATTGTACACCATTGACAATAGACCGTTTTCCCATATTGATGAAGCATTTTCTTCCTTTATCGGCATGAAGGAATTAAAAGATAAAATAAAGGAAATTTATGCAACTGTTTTGATCAATGAAAAAAGGGAGCAATTCGGTTTGAAAGCTCCGAAGCAGGTACTCCATATGTTGTTTAAAGGGAATCCGGGTACAGGCGAAACCACGGTTGCGAGAAAGCTGGCCAAATTATATTTTGATATGGGTCTGCTATCCAAGGGGCATTTTATAGAGGCGGAAAGAGCAGATTTAGTCGGGGAATATATTGGGCAAACCGCACAAAAAACAAGAGCGCTGATTCAAAAAGCGATGGGTGGTGTTTTATTTATAGATGAAGCATACTCTTTAGCCCGTGGTGGAGAAAAAGATTTTGGAAAGGAGTCAATAGATAGTCTTGTAAAGGTCATGGTATTAATTCTTATGCCAATAATATGTCTAATGTTTCGGCTATAAATCAAGCACACTCACATAAAAATCAAAACAATATATACGGTGATGGTTTTGTTTTCTATGTCTATGACAAACTCGACATTCCCAAACACCAATTTGATGATTACCAATGGAAACAGTATCAAGACCAATTGGACAAGCTCGTTCATATGAATCACGTAGAATTAAAAACGTCTTATGAAATACAAAGGGAATTGGGTGTTAATGTTAAAGATTTGGAAAAATTGTTTCAAGCGAACAATGTTAAGGTATTTAAATTGAAAGAAATATCTGCTTTTAAAAGAAGCAAGGACTTTGATGAAATTTACGACTTACATATCAATCAAAAATTAAGTTTGAGTGAAATTTACAGAAGGCATGGGTATTCACCTTTATATTCTAAGAGAGTGTTAAAGGATAAAGGAATAGATCATTTGGGTTTTGTAAATCAGTTGAAATAAACGAATCTGTTTCCCGTTTGAGGGTGGACTAAGACGAAGCCTTTCTTTTGGAAAGACCATTAGTAACTCCAGAGGTGATGGAAAATCATATATATATAGTAATTTTAATCCTAAATATACACAAATGGTGGTTACAATTTTAAGAACTTACTACAACTTTTGCCAACCTTTTAAATCCAACGGGATTAAACAAACCCCAGTACAAAGGATTGGGATTGCAAACAGAGTATATAATTGGAACGATATTATTTACAAAAGATAGAAAAAATAAAATCGTATGTTAAAATGATATTGTAAAGAATGTATTAAAACTAACGGTTCAGATTAGTTGGTGAGTTTTTTTATCATATGTTCGGCAAACGGGTCATTATATTGTCGCATAAGAAGAGGGTAAATACTACTGAACGATTTAACATCTTTACTTAACTGGGTAGAAGATATTTTCAACTCATTATCATTGGGTAAGATTATCCTAATAGTAGTGCCAATTTTGATCGTTGTTACCCTTATTTATTTAATTACTAGCAGTATTCTAAAAATATTCCTGAATCACTTTTCAAATAAAAATAAAGGTTATTTTTTTCTCGTTCTACAATAGAGCGCAATTCTGGAACAAAGAACTGCGCCTATTCAGCATAAGGGCGAGATTAGAGAGGAAGATTTTTTATTGAGGTAATTGAGATATTAGGACAGATGCAGCAACTAGCTGGATTAGCTTTGCTCATTTGTGCGATTTATTATTATTTTCATTTTAAAAAAATTAAGAGGGAAAGAGAATTGACCTCGGTAGAGATAACAGTTTATGTCATAACTCAAATTGCAATTTTTCTTTGGGCTGCTAGTTCGATGCTTTTATTTTTGGATAGAATGTAATACCGCAATTGGGCGCAGTTGTTGAATAACTAATTCCGCTAATGTTGTACTATAGGGCTAGATTGCTTAAGTTTATTTAATTGGTTGTTGGAAGCAGGAGGCGAGTTTCTCGTATGAGTTATAAATTTTACAAATGGATGATGATAATTACTTTGGTGGTTATTGGTATACTTCAGTTCTTCGATTTATCTGTCATATTTAATTATATTTTATTAGTTGTTGCTATTTTTTTCTCCGTGATGTATTTGCGATTGAAATTCGAGAAGAAAGATTAAGCAATCGGGCGCTATTCACTAATAAGGAATGGCGCTAGTATTGCATATAAGGGGCAGTAAATGGGGTGAAAATAAGGGGGGGAGAAAAAATATATTTACTTTTATTTACCATAATTTATTGTGTAATAACGCAAGTCTTGAATATAGGCTATTTACTTGCTTGGGGGATTTATTTAATAGGCTTAGGCCTTGTTAAAGGATTTTTAAGTGAGGAATTAAAAGATGTATTTAATTTTAGAGAAACTAAGTTTTTGTATGAAAGATATGGATTTAAGGATTCCCTAATGGAGCTATTGTCATTAATATTAATCTTTATTAATTCATATTTAATCGATTATGTTCCTTTCACTCCATTCGAATTTGTTTTTATGTTTTTTGTTATTGCAATTGTATATCGCTTTTTATTTTGGGGCATAACGCAAACAATTAGGAAAAGGATTGTTCAGGGATAGGGCGCGATTCTGGAATAAGGTTGCGCTCCCATTTGATTCGTTAGACCACTTTGTAGAATAGGATATGTTAAAATTTAAACAGGTCATCGGTTAAAAAAGGAGATATAAGATTGTTAATTGCTATTCGCAAGTCAAGAATGAAAAGCTTTGAGTTTTAAAATGAAAGGTCAGGGAGTGCAATGAATATCGCAATATTTCTGGGGTCATTATTAGGTTTACAATTCGTCAGTGCTTTGATATATACTGGAATATTATTTTTAATTATATGGGTTACTGGGAAATGTTTAAATCGGGATGGAACTAAATGGAGCAGAATATTTAATTTTGGAAAGGGTACCGGACTTTATGTCTTTGTGATTACCCCTTATATAATTGCAATGATTGCATTATTTTTTATCAGCAGGGTTTGGTTTGATTTTATCAGTTTCCCAAACATAATCATCAGTTCAATTTTCGTTGTAATATTTTGTGCCTTAATTGCAATTTACCCATTTTCTAAATTAAAGGATTCAATAATTAAGAATGCTTAAGAGTGCGTTTAAAATCGTTATCCACCAAACGGGTACCTTAGTTGAATAAGGAAACGAAAAAATAAATTTTATCATCATCTCAACTCTTATCGAACTGAGGTGTTTCTTTACAACAAAAAGCACCGCATTTTTTAGTGCAAATTAATATACACATTCTTACTTACATTTTGGTCTGCAAATTAAAGTTTTGCGATAGGTAACGGAACCCGTTAGTAAACACACACTAGCATTTGATAGCTTCAGCGTTTTATTGAAAACGGATGGGTAACAGCAATTAATATACAAACATGCGATATCCACATTTGCACCCTTGAAAAATGTGACATTGTAAAAGGAATAACATAAAAACAGGCGCTTTCGGGCGTTTGTTTTTTTAGGCAGGTAAGACTTTCACATGAAGTATTTACGTTGAGCCGATATTTCTAAGTACAAAACTCCAGCTATTTTAGTTATACCAATAGAGATACTCTCGTTTAAAAATGAAGTCCATGGGCATATGTCACACCTTTTTAATAAAAACGTATAATAAACGTGACGAAGGAGTGATGACATGGAGACTCAATTGAACCGAAACAGGAACGGACAAATTAACATTGTATTAAGCGAGAGAAATAAAGAACAGCCAAAAACAAATCATTCATTGTACACCATTGACAATAGACCTTTTTCCCATATTGATGAAGAACTTTCTTCCTTTATCGGCATGAAGGAATTAAAAGATAAAATAAAGGAAATCTATGCAACCGCTTTGATCAATGAAAAAAGGGAGCAATTCGGTTTGAAAGCCCCGAAGCAGGTACTCCATATGTTGTTTAAAGGGAATCCGGGTACAGGCAAAACCACGGTTGCCAGAAAGTTAGCCAAATTATATTTTGATATGAATCTACTTTCAAAGGGGCATTTTATAGAGGCGGAAAGAGCGGATTTGGTTGGTGAGTATATTGGGCAAACCGCTCAAAAAACAAGAGCGATGATTCAAAAAGCAATGGGCGGGGTTTTATTTATAGATGAAGCATACTCTTTAGCCCGTGGCGGAGAAAAAGATTTTGGAAAGGAGTCAATCGACAGTCTTGTAAAGCATATGGAGGACCATCACAATGATTTTGTGCTTATTCTGGCCGGATATCCAAATGAAATGGACCGTTTTCTGTCATTAAACCCCGGCCTGCAGTCAAGATTTCCTTTTATACTGGATTTCAGGGACTATGAAGTAAATCAGCTATTGGATATCGCTGTACAAATGACAACTGAAAGGGAGTATCAATTTACAAAAGAAGCACTGTATTACCTGCAATCCCATCTATATAAGAAAAAGCACCTGGGGGAAAGAAATTTTTCGAACGCACGTTACGTAAGAAATCTGATTGAAAGTGCCATCAGAAAACAGGCTGTCAGATTACTAAGCACCCCACGACTGTCGACGGAAGATCTGCTTAAGTTGACAAAGCAGGATGTAGAGGCAGAACCTTCATAAAGAGATACTATTTTAAATCTCTGATATTATTTGCTATGATGAAATCTATAATCTTTTTAAATGTAATAGTATACATTTTACAATTAGGGGCTTTGACCGCCCGTATCCAATAAACATGAAAAGAAAGGTAAAATATATGGAAGAAGAAAAAATACTTATTATTGCCGTAAAAAAACCCGATCAGCAGGAAGAGAGATTTCAATCATCACTGGAAGAATTGGTTTCCTTGAGTAAAACAGCAGGAGGCACTGTGAAGAAAATAATGACGCAAACAAGGAGGCATATTCATCCTGCCAATTATATCGGTACCGGAAAAGTGGAAGAAATAAAAGAAGAAGTGGATCGGCTGGAAGTTGATCTCGTTATTTCCAATGATGAACTGTCAGCCGGCCAATTAAGTAACCTTGGCAATTTAATCGGTGTACGGATCATCGACAGGAGTCAGCTTATTTTGGACATATTTGCCCAGCGTGCCAGAACAAAAGAAGGTAAACTGCAGGTGGAGCTTGCTCAATTGGAGTATTTGCTGCCGAGGCTGCGGGGGCAGGGGACAGAGCTGTCCAGGCTGGGTGCAGGAATAGGGACAAGAGGACCGGGTGAAACAAAACTGGAGACTGACCAGCGCCATATAAGAAGGCGCATCCATGATATTAAGAATAGACTGGAAATTGCTGTGCGCCAACGGGAACAATACAGAAAACGCAGAAAGAACAATGATGTTTTTCAAATAGCGATTGTCGGCTATACAAATGCCGGCAAATCAACCATTTTCAATCGGATTACAAAGAGTGCAACGCTGGAGGAGGATCAGCTGTTTGCAACGCTGGACCCACTAACGAGGGAAATTAGCCTTCCATCGGGATTTCGGACGCTTATTACAGATACAGTAGGCTTTTTGCAGGATTTACCAACATCGTTGATTGCAGCTTTTCGGTCTACGCTGGAAGAAGTAACGGAAGCAGACTTTCTCATCCATGTGACAGACGGATCGAACCCGGATATGGAACAGCAGCAACGGACTGTAATGGAACTTCTTCAGGAACTGAATGCGCATAACATTCCGATGCTGACTGTATATAATAAGAAAGATAAATTTTCCGAAGACTTTATACCGGGCCGGCATCCATACTTATTTATAAGTGCATATGAACAGAAAGATATTTATAAATTGCTGGAAAGAATAGAGGAACTGCTCAAGGAGAATTGGGACAGATATACCGTGTATTTGCATCCGGCAGACGGTAATTTATTGCAAAGACTGGAACGGGAAACGATTGTCATTGAAAAGGACTTTTCCGAGGAAAAAAATAAATACATTTTTAAAGGGTATATGCGAAAGGATCACCCGTTACAAATACTGCTAGAGAGGTAGTTATACATTGAATCTGAAAAAAATGATTAATCAAGCAGAAGAAGATTGCTCTATTCCCCATAAGGAAATTGAGCAGATGACGGAAATAAATCAAAGGAGAGTTTTGCAGGCATTTAAAAATAATCGGATAAGTGACAGTCATTTTTATTCCACGACTGGCTACGGTTACGATGATATGGGAAGAGAAGCGCTGGAAGCCGTATATGCAGAAGTTTTTGGCGGAGAGGATGCACTTGTCAGGCCGCAAATCGTTTCGGGCACCCACGCGATTACCATTGCATTATTCGGCCTTTTAAGACCGGAGGAGGAGTTAGTTTACATTACCGGTAAACCATATGATACATTATCGGAAGTTATAGGAACTGCAGGAAAGAATGCCGGATCACTGAAAGAATATCAAATCGGTTATAAAGAAGTAAGCCTGAAAGAAGATGGTTCCGTCGATTTCCCGGCCGTGAAAGAAGCAATTACGGAGAAAACGAAGGTTATTGGTATACAACGATCCAAAGGGTATGATGACAGGCCTTCTTTTACTGTAGATGAGATTGGACAAATGGTGAAATTTATAAAAAATATAAATGATAATCTCATCATATTTGTGGATAATTGCTACGGTGAGTTTGTGGAAGAGAAAGAACCGCTGCATGCAGGTGCAGACATCATTGCGGGATCTCTGATTAAAAATCCGGGAGGGGGGATTGTTCGATCCGGTGGTTATATTTGCGGTAAAGAGGATCTTGTTCTTTCGTGTGCCAATAGATTAACCGCACCGGGTCTTGGCAAGGAAACCGGTGCAACGCTGGATACACTGCAGGAAATGTACCAGGGATTTTTCCTGGCTCCCCATATTGTGGGACAAGCCTGGAAGGGTGCAGTGTTTACAGCACGGCTGCTTGAATTGCTTGGCTATCAGACCAGCCCGCATTATCTGGAAAAAAGAACGGATTTAATACAGTCAGTGACTTTTCACAAAGCAGAAGAAATGATAGCTTTTTGCCAGGCAGTGCAACAAAATTCCCCTGTCAATTCATTTGTACAGCCATATCCCAGTCTCATGCCGGGATATGAAGATGAAGTTATTATGGCGGCAGGCACATTTATTCAGGGTTCCAGTATTGAATTATCCGCTGATGGGCCCATACGCCCCCCATACACTGCGTATGTACAAGGCGGATTAACATATGAGCATGTCAAAATTGCTTTATCAGAAGCAGTAAAGTCACTGCAAAAAAAAGATTACACTAATGAATAACGGGGTAAACAAAAAGGGTAGATAGAATCTATCCTTTTTTGTTTTATATTTATTTCCGTATCATTCCACAGAACATAGTTATGTATAAAAAAACACTTCATGTCAGAAAACCTTACATCATTCTTGACATGTTATATAACCTTACATTATAATGGTTACTATCTTAAAAACAGGGGAGGTCATGAGTTGAATGATCAGGAGCGGCGTTCCATGCCTCTTTTTGGGATTGGGATTGTAATGAAGCTGACAGAATTAACTGCCAGACAAATAAGGTATTACGAGAAACATGATTTAATTCATCCGGAGAGAACGGATGGCAATCAGCGGTTATTTTCATTTAATGATGTGGACCGGTTGCTGGAAATAAAAGACCTGTTGGAAAAAGGATTAAATATTGCCGGTATAAAGCTTATTTTGGCTGAGAAACAGGAAAACAAACAAACTAAAAAGAAAAAAAATATTACGAGAAAAGAACTGAAAGAATACTTGAAACAGGAATTGAATGAAACTGGCAGGTATGGCAAAACAAGCTTAAGGCAAGGGGAACTTTCAAGATTTTTCATACATTGATGTGTCATATATCTGTGTATGCTTCTGATATTCCTGCTAATTAACCTGGTTTACTAATAAACTTAGTTATATTGAGACTGGAACATAACTTAAAGACTCCAAGAATATTATAAAAAACTAAAAGCTCCGGGTATTTCCGGAACAGGAAATAGTTGCTTGGATTTTAATACGATAAGAATAATTATGTTTCCATCTCATTCATTTATAAACAATTATGTAGGAGGAGTTTAGATGGCAAAAAGCCTGACGAGAGAAGAAATATTGAAACAGATTGAAGAGGAAAACGTAAGGTTTATACGACTGCAATTTACAGACATGCTGGGTACGATTAAAAATGTGGAAATACCCCTCAGTCAATTGGATAAAGCTCTTGATAACAAAATGATGTTTGATGGTTCATCCATTGAAGGTTTTGTTCGTATTGAGGAATCCGATATGTACCTGTACCCTGACCTTGATTCATTCGTAGTATTTCCTTGGACTTCGGAAAAAGGGAAAGTGGCACGTTTTGTTTGTGATATATATAATCCGGATGGCACACCGTTTGAAGGCTGTCCACGCTATAACCTGAAAAGAAACCTTAAAAAAATGGAAGAGCTTGGTTTCGATGCCTTTAATATCGGAACTGAGCCTGAATTCTTTTTATTCAAACTGGATGAAAATGGAGAGCCTTCTCTTGAACTGAATGACCGGGGCGGATATTTTGATCTGGCACCTACGGATCTTGGAGAAAACTGCCGGAGGGATATTGTGCTGGAGCTGGAAGAGATGGGCTTTGAAATTGAAGCTTCCCACCACGAGGTTGCACCCGGCCAGCATGAGATAGATTTCAAGTATGCTGACGCTGTAAAGCACGCAGATGATATTCAAACATTTAAATTGGTTGTTAAAACTATTGCGAGAAAGCATAACCTCCATGCCACTTTTATGCCAAAACCTCTCTTTGGTGTGAATGGTTCGGGGATGCATGTAAACATGTCCCTTTTCAAAGATGGGGATAATATGTTTTTCGATGAAAATGGAGACCAGCAATTAAGTGAAACAGCTTATCAGTTTACGGCAGGGGTAATTAAGCATGCAACAAATTATACTGCAGTAACTAATCCTACCGTGAATTCCTATAAACGATTGGTTCCGGGCTATGAAGCACCTTCCTATGTGGCGTGGTCAACGGCGAACCGCAGTCCGTTGGTACGCATTCCATATTCTAGAGGGATCAGCACCAGAATCGAAGTGCGCAGTGTGGATCCATCCGCAAACCCATATTTGGCCATGGCTGTTCTGCTTGCATCCGGCTTAGATGGAATTAAAAATAAAATGACCCCGCCCCCGGCCGTGGATCAAAATATATACGTCATGTCGAAAAAAGAACGGGAAGAAAACGGGATTAAAAATCTGCCTCCGACACTCATGCTTGCATTGGAAGAGCTGGAAAAGGATGAATTAATTAAGGATGCGATGGGTGAACACTTATATGAACATTTTGTTGAAGCAAAAGAGATTGAATGGGACATGTTCAGAACAACCGTCCATCCATGGGAAAGAGAGCAGTATTTGAATTCCTATTAAGAAGGGTTTTCCCTTTTAATGAAAAACCGTCCTGTATCATAATCGATACAGGACGGTTTTTCATACCTGGAAATACTGGTCAATCGGCGTGCAAGTTTAATCAATGGTTCTATATAAACCGATTACTTTTCCCAGTATTGTAACATTATCATATATGAGCGGCTCCATCGTTGCATTTTCCGGTTCAAGCCGTATCTGATTTTTGTCCTTAAAGAAACGTTTCACAGTGGCTTCGTCATCATCTGTCATGGCAACAACAATATCATTGTTTTGCGCTGTGTTCTGCTGTTTCACGATGACCATGTCCCCATCCAATATACCTGCTTCTATCATACTCTCTCCTTCGATAACCAGGACGAAAATATTATCATCCGGATTACTTGTATGATCAGGGATCGGTAAAAACTCTTCAATATTTTCAACCGCAGTAATGGGAAGGCCTGCAGTAACCTTGCCGATTAAAGGTGCATACCGGGCTTTTTCCCTCGGAATGTCGCTTTCCCCTGTGGTGTCAAGTACTTCAATTGCCCGCGGTTTAGTTGGATCCCTTCTGATATACCCTTTTTCTTCCAGCCTGGAAAGATGTCCATGTACGGTAGAACTGGATGCAAGTCCAACCGCAAGTGCAATTTCCCTCACCGAGGGCGGGTATCCTTTTTCTTCAACCTGTTCTTTAATAAAATCCATGATTGCCTGCTGTCTTTTGGATAGCTTTGCTATTGTCATTTTGTTCGCTCCTCGCACTTAAAAATAGTTAATATAAGTCTATCATTTTTAATATAGTTAAGCAAACATTCGTTCTGAAAATTTGACAGCATTCTGTTTTCCTGAAATAATATATAATCGAACAAAAGTTCCCGGAGTGTGGGCCTCTGTCGGTATGGTTAACAGATGTTTAATCTGCAGATATTTTCTCACGTGGGAATGAAAGGAGTGTTAGAGGTGAAGGCAATTATTTACTGTCGCGTAAGTACTGATAAACAGGAACAGGAAACTTCCCTATCCAGACAAAGAGCTGAATTGACCAAGCTTGCCAAAAAATACGATTTTACTATCGCTGCAAGTATACAGGAGCAAAAGAGTGGTTATGAAATTGAACGGGAAGGCGTATTGAAAATGCTTGATATGTTTTCTGATCATAAGGCGGAATGTCTTTTAATTCAGGACGAAACGAGGCTTGGCAGAGGAAACACCAAGATTGCATTGTTTCACCAACTTAAAAAGCTTAACATTCCCATATATACAGCTATGACCGAAGATGAACTGGAATTATCGGAATCAGATTCTATGGTTTTGCAAATTATATCCATCGTGGAAGAATACCAGCGTAAACTGCATAATGCAAAGATCAAAAGAGGAATGAAAAAGGCGATTACAGAAGGTTATAACCCGGGAAAAAACTTATCTAACCTGACAAAAGCTCCGGGCAGGGAACGGGTCTCGTTTCCGATAGATGAAGTCATCCGTCTGCGGAATAAAAAGATGACTTTTGAAGAAATAACCATTACGTTAAATGGCATGGGCTATCATGTATCAAAGGCTACCGTCCACCGAAGATATAAAGAAGCCCAAAATACTTGATTCTTATAAATAAGAACGCTACATTAG
The DNA here is from genome assembly GCF_055379185.1 of Virgibacillus kimchii. Classification (NCBI taxonomy): domain Bacteria; kingdom Bacillati; phylum Bacillota; class Bacilli; order Caryophanales; family Bacillaceae; genus Virgibacillus; species Virgibacillus kimchii. The sequence continues at coordinate 759,541 of NZ_AP043951.1, forward strand.
AAAACAGGAACTAATGCTTTCCTGTTTTTTTTATGGTGGTATTTTTCCTGTCTTAGATGAATTACGAAGATCATGTAATAAATTTCAACTCCATTGGAGGGTGGTCCCATGCTATCAAAAGACAAATTGGAACGGATTAATTATCTTGCAAAGAAAGCAAAAGAAGAAGGATTGACTGAAAAAGAAAAACAAGAACAGAAAGAGTTGAGGGAAGCTTATTTAAAAAATGTGCGCAGTTCTTTTAAAAATCAGTTTAAAACCATGAAAGTCGTTGACCCTAAAGGCAATGATGTTACACCTCAAAAAGTAAAGGATATGCAAAAGAAAAATAGGGAAAATGAATAGTAGTAATTAGCGCGAACATTTTTTTATTTCATTATGGGCCCCTTATCTGTTTACTTGTTACAAGGTGTAATTCATTATAGAATAGAAGAGATTATTACTTTCGTTTAATTTGTGGAAGGAGTAAACAATATGTCGACAAATATTGAACAGTTATCCATTAATACGATACGAACTTTATCAATTGATGCTATTGAAAATGCAAATTCAGGCCATCCAGGTTTGCCTATGGGTGCTGCGCCCATGGCCTACACATTGTGGACAGAATTCATGAATCATAATCCGGCCAATTCCAAATGGTTCAACCGGGACCGCTTTGTCCTTTCAGCAGGTCATGGTTCCATGCTGCTTTACAGCTTATTGCATTTGTCAGGATACAATGTAACGATGGATGATATTAAAAATTTCCGACAGTGGGATTCCAAGACCCCCGGGCACCCTGAAGTGCACCACACAGATGGCGTTGAAGCAACTACAGGTCCATTGGGGCAGGGTATTGCCATGTCCGTAGGCATGGCAATGGCTGAGGCTCACCTTGCAGGTAAATTTAATCAGCCTGACTTATCCATTGTAGATCACTACACATTCGCACTGATCAGTGATGGCGATGTGATGGAAGGAATATCCCATGAAGCAGCTTCATTGGCGGGTCATCTTGGCTTGGGTAAATTAATTGCTTTATATGATTCAAACGACATTTCTTTAGATGGAGATTTAAATCGTTCCTTTTCTGAAAATACGGAGCAGCGGTTCAAGGCATATGGCTGGCAAGTATTGCGGGTAGAGGACGGAAATGACATTGAATCGATAAGAAATGCAATTAAAGAGGCAAAAGAAAACACGGATCAGCCGACACTGATCGAGGTTAAGACTGTGATCGGCTACGGTTCTCCGAATAAATCAGCATCGGCTGCATCCCACGGCGCTCCGCTTGGCGGCGATGAAGTTAAACTTACAAAAGAATATTATAAATGGACGCACAAAGATTTTCATGTACCGGAGGAAGTATATGCCGATTTTAAGGAAAAGATTGGAACGCCCGGTGCGAAAGCTGAAAATGACTGGAACGAACTTTTAAAAACCTATAAAGATAAATATCCTGAATCAGCAAGTGACTTCGAGCTTGCATTAAATGGAAAACTACCCGCCGATTGGGAGAAAGATCTTCCGGTTTTTGAACCTGGTGAGGATACTCTGGCAACAAGAGCGGCCTCCGGAAAAGTACTAAATGCAATAGCGGAATCCGTTCCAAACTTATTTGGAGGAAGCGCCGATTTAGCCGGCTCCAATAAAACATCGATAAATGATGAGGATGACTTTTCCCGTAAAAATTATGCGGGAAGAAATATCTGGTTCGGTGTAAGGGAACACGCTATGGGTGCTGCTTTAAACGGAATGGCTTTGCATGGAGGGCTAAATGTATATGCAGGTACATTCTTTGTTTTCAGTGATTATTTAAGACCGGCTGTGCGATTATCATCAATTATGGAAACACCGGTCACATACGTATTTACCCACGATTCCATTGCTGTTGGAGAAGACGGACCAACACATGAGCCAGTGGAACATTTGGCCGCATTGAGAGCAATGCCCGGATTATCGCTTATTCGTCCAGCTGACGGGAATGAAACACAGGCAGCCTGGCGCCTGTCTTTGGAATCAGAAAATCAGCCAACAGCCCTGGTATTGACCAGGCAAAATCTGCCGACACTTAAGGGAACAAAAGAGATGGCCTATGAAGGAGTTAAAAAGGGAGCATATGTGATTAGTAAATCCCAAAAAGAGGATCCGGATGCATTGTTAATAGCCACAGGTTCCGAGGTTCAACTGGCAGTGGAGGCACAGAAAGCATTAAGCGAGAAGGAAATTGAAGTCAATGTTATAAGCATGCCTTCGTGGGATCGTTTTTTAAAGCAGGATGAGTCTTATAAAAATGAGGTACTGCCTCCGCATATCAAAAAACGTTTAGCGATTGAAATGGCTTCCCCATTCGGATGGGAACGTTATGTGGGCGATGAAGGCAAAGTATTGGGTATAGATACTTTTGGCGCGTCCGCAAAAGGAGATAAAGTGATTGAAGAATATGGCTTTACAGTAGAAAATGTAGTGAAACACGTGGAGTCTCTTCTGAATTAATTAATAAAGATGGTTCCGCTCATCGGAACCATCTTTATTAGCAAACAGAACATAGCCTGCCTTCGACAAAATTCGTGGAGCGACAGGCGCCAACCGACAAAAGAAGTGGATGTTTTTTATGTAAAGTGACATTATTCTGAAATAGAGTACGTATAATAGAGGATAAAGGAGGAGATCTCTATGAATACGTATTCTATTTATTGGATTAAAGAAGAAATTGCAAACCATTATTTTCATAAAAGTGATATTTTATATCGTTTTCTCAGAAGTTATCAAAAGGATGATGCAAGAAAAGATCTAATTATGCAATTTGATTATATCACCCATAACTTTTCATATGAAAAGCTGATCAGCCATATGAAGGGATATTATAACAACACGAAAGCAATTGTACATATTGACGGATCACGTATAACTATATGTCAAAACGGAAGCTGTATTTCTTTACTTATAAGTAAAAAACATTTAAAATTTCGATGTGATGCATTACAGGATGCCGAACAATTACTGTTTCCGATGCTGCGGAGATACCAACGACTACTTTTTATAACAGGAAAAAAAGACTTTGGATGGATTTCTCCTGTATTGTATATGAATAAACAAGATATAAATCTCCTATTGTATTCCAACTCATGATTTACTATACTATATAGGGGTTAGCGAAAAAGAGACAACACGAAGGAGGAAAGCAGGGCATGAGCACGATTTGGGTTGTATTAATTGCTATCACAGCGTTACTGGCCGGTGTTGCTCTTGGGTTTTTTATTGCGAGAAAATATATGATGAACTATTTAAAAAAGAATCCGCCTATCAATGAGCAAATGCTCCGTACGTTAATGATGCAAATGGGACAGAAACCGTCACAAAAGAAAATCAACCAGATGATGCGGGCAATGAATAATCAGCAGGACAAATAGATGATTACTTACCCGTCATAATGCATAGCAATTATGAATAGATACCCCTTACATACTCTGTAAGGGGTAAAAGTGTATTCTTACGTTAAAAATCATGGTAACAGTGAAAGTTTCAGTTTATTGTCATATTCATTCCATGTATGGCTTCTATATTCTGATACAATGGAGACAACAAGGTCTCTGGGGGGTTCTGAATGTCTGAAATTAATATATTCCTTGCTTTTGGAGCAGGTTTTCTATCGTTTATTTCACCATGTGTGCTGCCGCTCTACCCAGCATTTTTATCTTACATTACAGGGATGAGTGTCAGCGAACTGAAAGAAGAAAACAACAAAATTAACAAAAAGGCAATATTGCATACGATCTTCTTCCTGCTTGGTTTTTCAGCTGTTTTTGTAATGATCGGTTTTACCGCTTCATTCATTTCTGATTTCCTGCTGACTTACCAGGATTTGATTAGACAGGTTGGTGCTATTGTAATCATCTTCTTTGGTTTGGTTATTGTCGGCGTACTTAATTTTAACTTCCTAATTAAAAACAGATCCATTAGTTTTAAAAACAGACCTGCCGGTTTTTTCGGTTCATTTCTTATAGGACTGGCTTTTTCACTTGGCTGGACACCATGTACAGGCCCTATATTGGCTGTGGTTTTTGCACTGGCTGCAACAGACCCTCAAGTAGGTATGATTATGATGGTCAGTTATGTTTTAGGGTTTTCCATTCCATTTCTGGTAATGGCATTCTTTATTGGAAAAATGAACTGGGTGAAGAAGCACAGCATGAAAATCGTCAAAATAGGTGGTTATTTAATGATCTTTGTAGGAATTGCCTTGTTTTTTGACTGGATGACTAAATTAACTTCATTTTTGGCAGCCTGGTTTGGATTTTACGGATTCTGATCTGTAAAATGGTTTACTCCCTCTCACATATTAGCCATGTGTATAATGTGTGGGGAGGGAGTTTTATACTTCATGAAGCTTTTTTGACACGTTTCTGTCTGTTCCCTTCGAAAGGATGCGTAAATCAACATTGAAAAAGGTTACTGTCATTCATGCGGTAGGGAGATTAACTTATTAAGCTGCTGGTAAATGATTCAATGTTTCCTTATGATAAATAGTATATAGATTAAGGAACAACTGAAAAAATGAGGGGAGCGACGGTAATGGCTGCAATTCTGGTTGTAGATGATGCTGCTTTCTTAAGGATCATGCTGACAAATATATTGGAAAAAAATCATTATGAAGTTGTAGGGCAAGCCAAGGATGGAAAAGAAGCTATACATATGTACAAAGAATTACGCCCGGACTTGGTTATCATGGATCTCACCATGCCAGTAATGGATGGGATTGAGGCAATGAAAAGAATTATAGTTGAAGACAGTGAAGCAAAAATTATCGTTTGTTCTGCGATAGGGCAGCAAAAAGTAGTTGTTCAGGCTATTGAAGCCGGCGGGAAGGATTTTATCGTAAAACCTTTTGAAGAAAGCAGAATACTTGAAACGGTGGAACGAGTACTGGAAAATAGTAATTCAGCATGAAGAATTGATGACCTTTAATAGTTTAAACAGCAAGTGGAGAGAGTGATCTGCATGTTTTGGTTAATAGCCAGTACAGTTATTGCTGCTGCAATGGCCCTGATAATGATTAGAATTCGTTTAAGAGCAGCAAAAAAACCGACAAGCACAAAAAGGATTATACTGCCGCCCTTATTTATGAGCACAGGTGCATTCATGTTTTTATTTCCTGTTTTCCATATCACCTGGCTGCAAGTTTTTGAAGCTTTGGCAGTCGGGATAGTTTGCTCGGTATTCTTAATAAAGACTTCCAAATTTGAAATTCGGGACAATGCGATCTATTTAATTCCATCAAAAGCATTTGCTTTTATATTGCTCGGATTGCTGGCTTTTCGGATTATACTTAAACTTTTGGTGGGAAGCACCATATCATTAGGTGAAACTAGCGGCATGTTTTTTGTATTGGCCTTTGGCATGATTATTACCTGGAGAGTATCAATGCTTTATCAATACCTGCAGCTTGAAAAACAGCTTAAAACAAAGGTGCCGGTGTCGGAAGAGGCAAAATAAACAATCAATATCGAATGAATTGAAAAAAGACGCCCTGCAATGTTCATAGGGCGTATATTTTTATTTCATTTATACTTCGCTTTCCAATTTTTTCTGTAATCATCTTGTGATTGTTTAAAGAATGCTTCGTAGGGCTCCACATTGATATTTTTCTGTTTCAATTTTTTTCTTAAAAAACGGTGATCTCTTTTTGGAGTAGCAATAATATACCCTTCAATTAAAACATCCTGTGAGATTTTCTCCATATTTTTTTCCAATGCTACTTCACCAATCTTTCCGGCTATTTTATTTCTTGCTACATCCCGGAATATTTCCGGGACCGGGGAGACCAATTCCTCAAGTAATTCCTTTTCCTGCTCATCCCACATATGTTTCGTTTTTTGTAAATAATAATTTTCCCAATCCATATCTGACTTGCCGTCTTCTTTCGGGATTTGTTTCAGGAATTTACGAAACATAAAAAAGCCGCCGACCGCCATAAACCCGATCATAAGGAAGCCCCATATAACAATAAAGTAGTCTGCAAATATCGACATGATTTCACCTTTTCTTCTTTTATATTTAAAAAAGTTACAATAGATGACATTATTTTTGCATAATTAATTTATTTTTTGAAATAGTTATAGTAATATTATTACTAATAATTGGTTATGAACTTTAGGTTCATTTAATTCTATTATATTAATAAATATCTATTCAAACAAGGGTCATAATTGAGGAGAATGTGTCATAAATATAAAGCACGGGGCAAAGGATGTTGGATTTTGTAAATAAAGGGGGAGATGTTATGGGGTTAAATCATAGTAACGGCGGGGAAAAGAAAAATAACCCAATTGGCCCGGTTGGGGTAGCGGGGAGATTTCCTGAACTTTCGGACCTGCCTGCATTTATGCTTTCCTGGATTGAAAATCATGATCACGACTTGATTACAGTTTGGGATCATGGAGGTACTGTCATCTTTATATCCAAATCCGTAGAGGAAATGCTTGGCTACAACAGAGAAGAATTGACAGGTACAAAATGGTACGAAAAAATTTCCGAGGAAGATCAAAATTATATAAAAAGCAAATTTGATTACAGCAGCAAAAGCCAGACTTTTATGGTCAATCTCATTAACAAATATGGCAAGTATATCTGGGCGGAGTGTACTGCCGGAAAATTATATGATAAAAACAAAAAAGAGAATTATTACATTGCCACGCTCAAAGATATTTCGGATAAAAAAGAGATTGAGGAGCTGATGATCCGATCGGAAAAAATGTCGATTGCAGGTCAGCTTGCCGCAGGTGTGGCCCATGAAATCAGAAACCCTTTGACCTCACTAAAGGGATTTATTCAGTTGCTCCAGGCTGGTGTGAGCCGGAAAGAAGAGTATTATAATATTATGATTGAGGAAATAGAAAAAATGGAGACAATCACTTCAGAATTACTATTTGTGTCCAAGCCCCTGACAGATAATAAAAAGAAAGAGTCACTGAAAAATATGCTCCATGATATTATTGTGTTATTAAAACCCCAGGCAAATTTAAAAGGAATTGACATTCAGTGCGGCATTCCCGATCATATAATGATTTATTGTGACCGCTCTCAAATCAAACAGGTATTAATCAATCTTGTAAAAAATGCTATAGAAGCGATGGATGAACCGGGTGTTATTCAATTAAAGGCAGCATCTGATAAATCCGGTATACACTTAAGTATTATTGATGAAGGTTCCGGTATACCTGAAGAACTCATACATAAATTGGGAGAACCTTTTTTTACGACGAAACAGAGTGGCACAGGACTTGGCATCATGATTTCAAAACAAATACTTGAACAGCACGCAGCTGAACTGGAAATCAAACAAAACAAAGAAAAGGGCAGTACTTTCCTCATTCACTTCCCTGTTCAGCCGTAAAATAGCACTTTATAAGTTTCTTTTAGCTTTTGTCCATAACCGTATAAGGAAAAGTTATCGCTCTGCATAACTTTTTACAATATGTTATTTTGCTTGAAACGTTTGTTTTATGTACGCTTATCAGATAGAATAATATATGGTGAGGATCAAAGCGTACTTAGATGCGCAGGCAGCTTTGCCGGTAAAAAGCAATGGCACGGGCTGCAAATGAAAAGTATTTTTCCGTTAGGTAACTGAAATGTGTGTGTCGTATTTTGACGCACCAAAGATAGTTTTGAAGGGAGAGGACGACTGTGGGGAATAGTAATGCATTTAATGCTAAAAAACAATTTGAATTAAATGGGAAGACGTATAACTATTTTGAGTTAAAAGCAGTAGAAGAAAATAACGTAGGAAAAGTAGCCCGCCTCCCATTTTCCATCCGGGTTTTGCTCGAGTCATTGCTGCGTCAGCATGATGGGCATCAAATCAAAGATGAACATGTAAAAGCCCTGGCTAAATGGGGAACACCGGAAGGCAAAGAGGCTGATGTGCCTTTCAAACCGTCACGTGTTATATTGCAGGATTTTACAGGTGTGCCTGCCGTAGTTGACTTGGCGTCACTGAGAAAAGCAATGGTTGATATGGGGGGAGAACCGGATAAAATCAATCCTGAAGTACCGGTCGATCTCGTTATTGACCACTCTGTACAAGTTGATCAGTACGGATCATCTAATGCGCTACAGGCCAATATGGACTTGGAATTCGAGCGTAACGCAGAACGTTATGAGTTCTTAAACTGGGCTCAGAAGGCATTTGACAATTATCGTGCAGTACCACCGGCAACAGGGATTGTTCACCAGGTAAACCTGGAGTATATTGCCAACGTAATTCATGGAATTAAAAATGAAGACGGGGAGTATGATGCATTTCCTGATACACTTGTCGGCACGGATTCCCATACAACGATGATTAACGGTCTTGGTGTACTTGGATGGGGTGTTGGCGGTATTGAAGCTGAAGCAGGCATGCTTGGACAGCCATCCTACATGCCGGCACCGGAAGTTATTGGTGTGAAATTTACAGGAAGCTTCCCGAATGGTACAACAGCAACAGACCTGGCATTAAAAGTAACCCAAGTATTGCGTGAAAAGAATGTAGTAGGAAAATTTGTGGAATATTTCGGTCCGGGGCTGAAAGATATGCCGCTTGCTGATCGGGCAACCATATCCAACATGGCTCCCGAATACGGAGCTACTTGCGGATTTTTCCCGGTAGATGAAGAGTCACTAAACTACTTGCATCTGACAGGCCGAAGTGAAGAACAAATCAAATTAGTGGAAGAGTATTGCAAGAAAAATAATCTGTGGTATTCTCCTGACCAGCCTGATCCGGAATACACGGATTTGGTGGAAATTAATCTGTCCGAACTGGAACCAAACCTATCCGGACCAAAACGCCCGCAGGACTTAATTGCATTATCAAAAATGAAAGAAGAGTTTAATAAAGCAATTACAGCGCCTGAAGGAAATCAGGGATTTGGTCTTGATAAAAAAGAATTTGATAAAACAGTTACCGTAAAACATCCGAACGGCAATACATCAGAGATGAAGACAGGCTCACTGGCCATTGCGGCAATTACTTCCTGTACGAACACATCCAATCCGTATGTAATGCTTGGAGCAGGCTTATTGGCAAAGAATGCTATTGAAAAAGGCTTAAGCGTACCGGATTATGTAAAAACATCTCTGGCACCTGGTTCCAAGGTGGTAACCCGTTACCTGGAGGATGCAGGACTGCAACCCTATTTGGATCAATTAGGCTTCAACCTTGTGGGTTACGGCTGTACAACATGTATCGGAAACTCCGGGCCACTCCGTGAAGAGATAGAGCAGTCCATAGTAGAAAATGATCTGCTTGTTTCTTCCGTGTTATCCGGTAACCGTAACTTTGAAGGACGTATCCATCCGCTTGTAAAGGCAAACTACCTGGCTTCACCGCCACTAGTGGTTGCTTATGCATTGGCCGGAACAGTTGATATTAATTTAACCAAGGAGCCGCTTGGCACAGATAAAGATGGAAAGCCTGTTTACATGAATGATATCTGGCCAACAATGGATGAAATTAAAGGTGAGGTTGAAAAAGTAGTCAAACCGGAAATCTTCCGGAAAGAATATGAAGGTGTATTTACTTCCAACGAACGCTGGAATGAAATTGATACAACAGATGAGCCTTTATTTGAGTGGGACAGCGAGTCAACTTATATTCAAAACCCACCATTCTTTGAAGGACTTTCGAAAGAAGCCGGTGAAGTTAAACCGTTGAATAATCTGCGTGCGATCGGTAAATTCGGTGATTCTGTAACAACCGACCATATTTCACCTGCAGGTGCGATTGCAAAAGATATGCCTGCCGGTAAACACTTACAGGAAAAAGGTGTATCACCGAGAAACTTTAACTCATACGGGTCCCGCCGTGGTAACCACGAAATCATGATGCGAGGAACATTTGCCAACATACGTATCCGTAACCAGCTGGCTCCCGGCACAGAAGGCGGATATACAACGTACTGGCCAACAGGCGATATTATGCCGATTTATGATGCAGCCATGAAATATCAGCAGGATGGTACCGGATTGATCGTAATTGGCGGAAAAGATTATGGAATGGGCTCTTCCCGTGACTGGGCAGCCAAAGGAACAAACCTTTTGGGTATTAAAACAGTCATTGCGGAAAGCTTCGAACGTATTCACCGCTCCAACCTGGTTATGATGGGTGTACTGCCTTTACAGTTCGAAAAAGGTCAAAGTGCGGATCAGCTTGGATTAACAGGTAAAGAAAGCTTCAATGTTGAAGTGAATGAATCTGTTAAGCCGCATGACCTGGTTAAAGTTACTGCTGTTGATGAAGAAGGAAAGAAAACCGAGTTTAACGCTGTGGCACGTTTTGACAGTGATGTAGAAGTAGATTATTATCGTCATGGTGGTATTTTGCAAATGGTATTACGTAATAAATTAGAAGCATAATAAAATTTATGGATAATGCCTCCGCACAGTTTAAAGCGGGGGCATTTTTATATGAATTTTTTTCGAACAAACCCTGTATTGACTTTACTTTTTGTTTACAAGGACATACGATGAATATATATACATGGAGAAATAGAGATGTGAAATAGCCTGACAGCAGTTATTATATTTTTTCTTTCGTTAGTGTCTATAAAGGAGCCTCGAAGAAGGAGCATGGTTATGATTAAACAAATTCTTGGGATTGGGCTGATATTGGTGTTGGCCGGGATAGTCATTTTTAATTATATAAGTGATCAGTCTAATACTTCCGATAACTATAATGATCAGGGGGATGTTTTCATTGATGAGGAAAACATGCCTGAAGAAGCAGCCGGAATTGAACCGGGGGAAACTGCACCGGATTTTGAATTGGAGTCTTTGGACGGAGATAAGGTAAAACTGTCTGAGCTAAGAGGGAAAAAGGTTATCCTTAACTTCTGGGCAACCTGGTGTGGACCATGCAGGGAAGAAATGCCTGAAATGCAGGAGTTCTATGATAATAATGATAATGTGGAAATTTTAGCAGTTAATTTATTGGAAACTGAAACGGATGAATCGAATGTTGAAGAATATATTGACGAGTTCGGATATACTTATCCGGTCCTGCTTGACAGGAACTCTGAAGTAAGTGATGCCTACAAGGGTGCCGTAGCGGTGCCAACAACTTATTTTATTGGTACAGACGGTGTCATACAGCAGCCAAGAAAAATTGGTACCATGGACTATGCATTTATGGAAGAAATGGTTAACTCCATGGATTAGCATGTTCGTTTTATTTTGCAGTATATTGTTATATTTATGAGCAGGGATGGCAATACTGGCTTCTAAAAGGAGTGAAGCGCCATTTCTTTGAAGCGAACATTATCATTTGATGAATTAGTGAGAGAGAATAGGCAGCAAATATTAAAGGACCGTCTTTCAATGGAAAGAATAGAACAAAATATGGAAAACAGAATTAACAAAAATACTCAAGACCAAAAAGAAGCATAGTAATAAAAAAACCTTTTTTCCGTAATAGGGAAAAAGGTTTTTTTATCTCATTAATGGGATGAGGAATTTATTTCCAGTATACATGTTTATTATACAGAGACAATACAAATAGATTATTTAGTAAAAGGAGAATGAATATGCCAAAAAAGAGAAATACACAACCTAATCCGGATGACAGAAGCGATAACGTGGAAAAGCTGCAAAATATGGTTCAGGAAACAATTGAAAATTTAGAAGAATCCCATGAGACAATGAAGTTTGCCTCAGGTGAGGAAAAAGAACAAATAGCAGAAAAAAACAAACGACGGGAAGAAGCAATAGAAGGTATGAGAGAAGAAATAAAAGATGAATACCGTCATAACCATCAGCAATAATGGTTAATCTGCCTTTAGCCGCTCATTCGGCTAAGGGTTTTTTAATTTTTGCAGTTTCGAAATCAGAGTTGTTTTATGTACAAAGGCTAGGTACATGACGATGTATTAAACACACAGAGAGGGATCATTATGTTAAAATATGGAGGGGAGGAATGAACCGTTGAATAAAGTAAAAACAACCGTAGAGGTCAGGTATCAGGAAACTGACCAAATGGGAGTAGTTTATCATGCTAATTATCTTGTGTGGTTAGAAATAGGAAGGACAAAATTTATTGAATCACTCGGTCTCAGCTATGCAGATATGGAGAAGAATAATGTTGTATCCCCTGTTATTGATGCCAAGCTTAAATTTAAACGTCCTTTTCGATATGGTGATAAAGCTGTTATTGAAACATGGGTCGAAAAATATAATGGAAGCCGGACTGTATATGGTTATCGGATTCTCGATGAAGAAGGAAATGAAGGGGTTACCGGTACAACCGAACATGTCATTGTCAGAAAGGATAAATTTCGTCCAATATCCCTTCGAAAAACTTTTCCGGATTGGCATAATGCCTATGTTCAACAGACGGAGGAAACTTAATTATGGCTTTTGGCATTAAAAGAGAAGAGTTAAAAGCTTGGAAACAGGAAGTTAGGGAAGGAAATATTGCCATACTTACACATTACTGGATAGATGATCGTTTCCCGGGTTGTAATTCAGTCACTAAAGTCGGATGCAGCAATATCGAAAAGCTGATTTCCTGGGGAAGGACATATGACCTGAAAGAAACGTGGATACATAGAGATCAAAGGTATCCGCATTTTGATTTGTTCGGAGAATGGCAAAAAGAGATATTGGAGAAAGAAGGGAAATGGGATCAAATAAGGAAATTCAATATATGATCGTATCGTAGTGAAAAACAAATAAGGCGCCCGGCGCCTTATTTTTCTACATATTCAAACTCAGGTTCCTGCATTTTACTGTTAAAGGAAACGTGTAAATCATTATCTTCAAAATACCATGCATCTTTGTTTTCTATAAAAAAGGTAACTCCTTCCAAACTGGCCGAGGCAAATATATCTGTTGGGGTATCTTGTTTTACACCTAATGAAAAGCCCGGAATATGTCCTCCAAAGCCGTAACGCACAAAAAACCGCAGATATGATGCTTCACTTAATTCCAATTCACTTATATACCATTGTGCAGCTTCTTGACTAACATCCAGATTCATGACATACAGCTCCTTATGATGGATTAACGATGCTTCTTTTTCTTTTCGGGTACTACATCCACGCCACCCGGATGAAAGGGATGGCATTTGCTGATTCGGATGATCGTTAAATAAGCTCCCTTTATGACTCCAAACCGTTGAAATGCTTCCAATCCATATTGGGAACAAGTTGGATAAAAACGGCAGGAAGGGGGCTTGAACGGGCTGACGGCAGCCCGGTAAAATTTAATCAATCCAATAAAAATATATTTCATGCTTCGTATAACCCTCTTATTTATAGTTTGGGATTTTTGATATTCCTATATACAAGTATACGCGCCTTCCGTATGCTTTTCCATCATTTGTACTGAGTTTACAATCTATGCATCGTTTGTTTCTTTGTCATAAGTTATAGAAGCAACAGCATCATGCATATGAATCGACTCTTCGTTGAGGCAGGATACTTTGAATTTTTTCACAAAAGACAGCTCATATAAATCAGCAGCTACCAACCTTGTGATATCTTCTACAAATCGTGGGTTTTCATAAGCTGTTTCCGTTACTATTTTTTCATCCGGACGTTTTAAAACGGGATACAATTTTGCACTTGCATTACTTTCTGCTGCTTCCAGCAATATTTTTTTCCAGTCTGTTTTTGTGTCATCGAATGTCTGATCAAAGTCTATTTCCATGGTGATTTGTCCTCTTTGATTATGTGCACTGTATTCGCTAATTTCTTTGGAGCAGGGACATAAAGTAGCGATTAAAGCAGAAATTTCCCCTGATAATCTATACCCTCTAATCCGGTCATAGGAAACTTTAATGGAAACATCGGCATGATTCATGCCGGTTAAACCTGAATGGGGACTGCTTTGCCTGAAAAACCATGGGAATGAGATTTCCACAGACGCATCATTTTGTTCAAGACGGTCAGCGAGTGCTTTTGTAAAGTGCTTCAGGCTTTTTACGTCCACACGAAATCCATCATGGGAATAGGCTGCCAGCACCTCCGTAAACCGGCTCATATTTGTTCCTTTATTTGTTTGCTTCAACCCGGAGGTCAGTGTGAATACTCCAATCGTTGTTTGTTCATGAGGGGCAAGCGCACTTTCCACAGTAATCGGGTGTTTTACATTTTTTATGCCGACAGCATCCAAATCAAATAAAAAATCTTCTCTTGTATTTTGTAAATCTGCCATATTTTGTTTATCGACAGGCTTTGTTCCGGGGGCGGGTTCTACAGACCCAAATAATTTATGTCTTTGTTCCTTACTTGGCAATTTTTTTTGCGGGAATGTTTTTAGTCTGTCCACAACATGATCCCCTTTCTCTTCTAAACTAAAAACAAGTATACTTCACGTAAAATCAATGTTCAATTTATTGGTTTTATGTTTTTTGTATAGTTTGTTGCTATCCGGTCGTTTACTATACATGCTATACTTCATTTCTTCGGCTTGTCATACTTACATCCATTTTATCTTTGGTTCCGTCTTGTTTTTAATACGTTTTAAGTTTGCTTTATGTCTATAAAAGACAAACGCGGTTAATATAGAAGTTACAATAATAAGTCCGGTATCCCGGAAGATGATGGATACAATTACGGTAACAACCCCTGTAATCATGGAAGATAGGGAAACATATTTGGATAAGTATAAAGTGAAAATAAAGGTGGTAATCATAATAAGAAACAGAATAGGGTTGATGCCCAGGATGATTCCACCGGATGTCGCTACTGCTTTTCCACCTTTAAATTTCGCAAATATTGGATAGGTATGCCCGGCAACAGCAAAAAGCCCGATTGCCAGTCGATATGCCTCAACACCAAACAGCAGCGGAATTAACACGGCTATTGTCCCTTTCAGGATATCTGCAAGGGTCACTGCAATACCTGCTTTGATACCTAACACACGAAAAGTATTTGTAGCACCCAGGTTGCCGCTCCCATGTTCGCGAACATCTTTTTTATAGAAGATTTTCCCTATGATAAGAGCCGAGGGTATCGATCCAAGTAAATATGCTATTATACCAAAAATAATATACTCCATCTAACTTCCCACTTTCTATTATTTCATCGAATGTTCATGATTCTTATTTTAGCATGAACTGACATAATAAAGAACACGAAATAACATTTTTACTGTCTGAATAAAAATATCCATGTTTATTCTCCGGGAAAGAGGGGTATAAACATAAGTCGAGTCTATCACTAATCAGTATGGGGGGATTCCATGATAGAATTTAAAAAGGTTTCAAAGACGTATTCTGACGGGACAGAAGCAATTAAAAATATATCATTTCGAGTGGATGAACATGAGATAGTAACAATCATTGGTCCGAGCGGCTGTGGTAAAACAACAGCAATGAAGATGGTAAACAGGCTTATAGAACCAACATCAGGTTCTATTTTCATTAATGGTCAGGATATAAAGAAGTATAACATCAACGAATTGCGGTGGAATATTGGTTACGTACTGCAGGAGATTGCATTATTCCCCCATATGACAATCAGTGAAAATATAGCTGTTGTGCCGGAAATGAAAAAATGGTCCAGAAAAGCTATCCGGGACAGGATTAAAGCGTTATTGGAAATGGTTGGTCTGGATCCTGCTACATATGCAAATCGATTTCCCAGAGAACTTTCCGGAGGACAGCAACAGCGGATTGGAGTAGTCAGGGCTTTGGCTGCAGATCCTGATATTATTCTGATGGACGAGCCTTTTAGTGCACTTGATCCTATCAGCAGGGAACAATTGCAGGTGGATATACGCAATTTGCAGAAAGAAATTAATAAAACAATTCTGTTTGTTACGCATGATATGGATGAAGCGATGGCACTTGGTGATAAAGTGATTTTGATGAAAGACGGGGAGATCATACAGCACGATACTCCACAGCAGTTGATATTGCATCCTGATACAGAGTTTGTCAGGGATTTTATTGGTGAACGCAAATCTCCATGGATGACCGCAGTGGATGTTATTGCGTCTTTGGACTACGCGTATATAATGACCAAAGAGAAGGCGAAAACAGAAAACAGCCCGGAAGCAATCATAATAATAAGAGATGAGCATTTTCAGTATGAAGGTGCAATTCAGGATGGGAAATTTCTCAATTTAAAAACATTGGAAAATGATATGCCACTTTATAGGGCGACGGAGTTATTGGAAAAAAATGAACAGCAAATCTATCCTGTGATTAAGGATAAAAAGCTGGTAGGTGTTTTAACTTATAAAGACATTGTCATGTATTTAAAAAGAAATACCAGGATGGAAAACGGGGTGGTTCAGGTATGAATGAGTTTATCTCCGTTTTTCAAAACCGTCAGGATATGCTGCTTGAAAAAATATGGGAGCATCTGCAAATCTCTCTCATCTCTTTATTAATTGCCATTATTATTGCTGTTCCACTGGGTTTAATATTAACGAGATATCAACGTACGGCTGAGCCAATCATTGGGATGTCTGCCGTGATGCAAACCATTCCCAGCTTAGCGGTACTGGCATTTTTGATTCCTTTTTTTGGTATAGGCATTACACCGGCAATCATTGCATTAACTTTATATGGGCTGCTCCCTATCCTGAGAAATGTATACACAGGTATAAAGGAAGTGGATCCTGCATTAAAGGAAGCTACTACAGGCATGGGGATGTCCTCCTTCAGAAGGTTAACGAAGGTTGAGCTGCCCATCGCCACACCTGTTATCATGGCGGGTATACGTACTTCGATGGTGTTAATTGTAGGAACAACAACAATCGCAGCATTAATTGGTGCAGGTGGTCTGGGTGAAATTATACTTTTGGGACTGGACCGGGGAGCTGATGTTAATCTAATCATTCTGGGAGCTATCCCCGCAGCATTATTGGCAATTGTACTTGATTTTATATTAAGGGGTTTTGAACGCTTTTCCAGAAAGTTTGGGGTCAAATCCTTTATGGCTATGCTGTTGATTGTATTTATAATCGTTCTATCTCCATTGTTTATTTCTTCGGATAAGGCAGATTTGGTAATTGGGGGGAAATTGGGAGCTGAACCGGAGATATTAATTAATATGTACAAATTATTAATCGAGGAGGAATCAGATTTAACAGTGGATCTGGAGCCCGGGTTGGGCAGAACGGCCTTTGTGTTTAGAGCACTTGAAGAAGGAAGCATTGATATCTTTCCCGAATTTTCGGGTACAGCAATTGTGACACATATGAATGAAGAGGCGGAAAGCAATGAGGCGAGGGAAGTCTATGAGCAGGCAAGAGAAGGCATGAATGACATGCATGATATGGCGTTTTTGGAACCGATGGAATTTAATAATACGTATGCAGTTGCGACCACCCAGGAATTGGCGGATCAATATAATCTTGAAACCATTGGTGATTTGCAGGAAGTGGAGGATAACATCACAGCCGGATTTACACTTGAGTTCAATGACAGATATGACGGGTATGTAGGAATGCAGGATGTTTACAACCTTGATCTTGCCAATATTAGTACGATGGAGCCCGGGATCAGACAGGGTGCTATTGAAAATGGAGAAGTAGACATCATAGATGCTTATGCTACGGACAGTTATATGATAGAATTGGAATTGGTAACATTGGATGATCCGGAAAATTTATTTCCACCATATCAGGGGGCACCTCTTCTGAGAAACGAAACACTGGAGCAGCATCCTGAACTGGAGGAAATACTGAACCGGCTGGGCGGAAGGATCACTGATGAAGAAATGCGTGAAATGAATTATCAGGTTGATTATGAAGACAGATCAGCTAATGATGTAGCCAGGGAGTATTTAGAAGCAGAAGGCCTGCTTGATGGATAGGAAACAGGCTTTGCTAAACATTCAGCCGGTCAAACATAAAAATAAGGAGGCTTTATTAATGGCATGGGAGAACCCTTCAAATGAAAAGGTAAAAGAAATATTGAAAACAGCAAAAACAATTGCTGTTGTAGGTTTATCCGACAATCCGGATAGAACGTCTTATCAAATTTCGAAAGTCATGCAGGAAAGTGGATATAAAATTATCCCGGTTAATCCGACAGTTGATGAAGTACTGGGGGAAAAAGCTTACGCTGCATTGGAAGAAGTGCCTGATGAAGTGGACATTATTAATGTGTTCAGAAGGCCTGAATTCCTGCCGGACATAGCAAAAGACGCCGCTAAAACAAATTGCCGTGTATTTTGGGCACAGCAGGGCGTTGTAAACGAAGAAGCATATGACTACCTGACAGAACGCGGCTTCACAGTAATTATGGATCTTTGTATTAAAGTCCAGCATGCAGTGTTGGGGGTCTGACCCCTCAATTTAAAACATTCGGACAATTATTGGAGGAGGATGGCCAATCGGTGTCATCCTTTTTTCATGATTCAATAGAGATTAGAGGGTGGATACTGTGACCCTTGCTTTTATATGCTATACAAGCATCTTTCAAGTATAGTATACTTAATATCATGTTTGTCACTGCCGGAATATGATTTTATTGGAATTTCATGTTCTTTTTAGTTTACGATTATTATAATTGGATGTTCAGCACGAAAAAAATGTTAATATAAAAAATAATACGCGATTATTAGTGAAAGGGGAAGAGGATAGCTTGAATCAAAAAAATATGCAGTATTCAGATGACTCGATTCAAGTTTTGGAAGGGCTTGATGCGGTAAGAAAGAGACCCGGCATGTATATTGGAAGCACTGACTTGCGCGGCTTGCATCACTTGGTATTTGAAATTGTGGACAACGCGGTGGATGAAGCCTTGGCCGGGTATGGAGATGTCATTGAAATAACCATACATAAAGATAACAGTGTTTCTGTTATGGACAATGGCCGCGGAATACCAACCGGTATGCATCAGACAGGAGTACCGACAACAGAAGTAATTTTCACAGTGCTTCATGCCGGAGGTAAGTTTGGCCAGGGCGGATATAAAACAAGCGGTGGCCTGCATGGTGTGGGGGCCTCTGTAGTAAATGCACTTTCCGAATGGTTGGAAGTGACCATTCACCGGGATGGGCATACGTATTATCAGCGATTTGAAAATGGCGGTAAGCCTGCTGGTTCATTGGAAAGGAAAGGGGCAACTAGAAAAAAAGGTACGACCATTCATTTCAAACCGGATCCGAGTATCTTTTCAGTAACTTCCTATGATTACGAGACACTTTCGGAACGGTTAAGAGAATCGGCTTTTCTATTAAAGGGATTAAAAATCAAGCTAGCTGATGAAAGATCAGGAGTGGAGGAACTTTATGAATATCCTGAAGGTCTGAAATCATTTATTGACTATTTAAATGAAGATAAGGATGTCTTGCATGAAGTAGTATCCTTTGACGGAAAACACCAGGGTATCGAAGTGGATTTTGCCTTTCAGTTTAATGGCGGATATGCAGAAAATATGCTGTCATTTGTAAATCATGTCCGAACCAAAGATGGCGGAACCCATGAATCCGGCGCGAGAACAGCAATAACAAGAGCATTTAACGATTATGCGAAAAAATCCGGCCTGCTGAAGGAAAAGGATAAAAACCTGGAAGGAACGGATATAAGAGAAGGCTTGACAGCAATTGTATCTGTCCGAATTACGGAAGAAAAGCTGCAGTTTGAAGGTCAGACGAAAGGGAAACTGGGAACAACGGAAGCCAGATCGGGTGTAGATGCCATCGTTTCCGAGGGGCTGTCTTATTTCCTTGAGGAAAATGGAGAAATTGCCAGCCTTTTAATTAAAAAAGCAATCAAGGCAAAAGAGGCAAGGGAAGCTGCCCGCAAAGCCAGGGAAGATGCAAGAACCGGAAAGAAAAAACGGCGTAAAGATGCGTTGTTAAGTGGAAAGTTGACTCCCGCCCAGTCAAGAAATCCAAGCAAAAATGAATTATATTTAGTGGAGGGGGATTCCGCCGGAGGTTCTGCAAAGCAAGGAAGAGACAGGAAGTTTCAGGCAGTACTGCCTCTCCGCGGAAAAGTAATTAATACGGAAAAAGCGAAACTGGAAGACGTTTTTAAAAATGAGGAAATATCAACCATCATTCACACAGTGGGTGCAGGAGTTGGCGGTGATTTTGATTTAAGTGATGTACAATATGATAAAATTATCATTATGACCGACGCAGATACGGATGGTGCTCATATTCAGGTGCTGCTGCTTACTTTTTTCTACAGATATATGCGCCCCCTTGTGGAATCGGGAAAAATATATATTGCTCTCCCGCCGCTTTATAAAATTTCCAAAGGGAAAGGCAAAAAGGAACAGGTTGTCTATGCCTGGAATGAAGAGGAAAGGGAAGAAGCGGTGAAGAAGTTTAAAAAAGGGTATATTATCCAGCGATATAAAGGGTTGGGAGAAATGAACGCAGACCAACTGTGGGAAACAACGATGAATCCGGAAACACGCACATTAATTCGCGTAACCCTGGATGATCTTGCCAGGGCGGACCGCAGAGTCACGACATTAATGGGTGATAAAGTAGCACCAAGAAGAAAATGGATCGAAAGCCATGTTGAATTTGGCATGGTGGAAGATGACAATATATTGGAAAATGACAAGATTCAAACTGAAGCATGAGGTAATTGGGGGTAATTGGTTTGCCACAATCAGAAACATATTTGGACCTTCCTTTAGAAGAAGTGATTGGAGATCGGTTCGGAAGATACAGTAAATATATTATACAGGACAGGGCATTGCCGGATGCACGGGACGGATTGAAGCCTGTGCAGCGAAGAATATTATATGCCATGCATCAGGAAAAGAATACGTTTGATAAAAACTTTCGTAAATCCGCGAAAACCGTAGGGACTGTGATAGGTAATTACCACCCCCACGGTGATTCTTCTGTATATGAGGCAATGGTTCGTCTGAGCCAGGATTGGAAAGTAAGAAATGTTTTAATAGAAATGCATGGGAATAATGGAAGTATTGATGGTGATCCGCCCGCGGCAATGCGTTATACAGAAGCCAGGCTTGCCAGTATATCTTCTGAGCTTGTAAGGGATATAGAAAAGGAAACGGTGGATTTTATACCGAACTTTGATGATACGCTATGGGAGCCTGTTGTTCTTCCTTCTAAATTTCCAAGTCTGCTGGTAAATGGTTCCACCGGGATTTCTTCCGGATATGCCACGGATATTCCACCACATAATCTGGCAGAAGCAATCGATGCCGTAATCATGAGAATGGATAAGCCGGATTGTGATGTGGATCAGCTTATGAATGTACTTAAAGGTCCTGATTTTCCGACAGGAGGCATCATACAGGGAAGAGAAGGAATAAAAGAAGCGTATGAAACAGGCAAAGGAAAAATTATTTTACGGGGAAAAACAAGAATTGAAAAAATGCGAGGCGGACGGGAACAGATTATCATTGATGAGATTCCTTATGAGGTCAATAAAGCCAGCATGGTAAAGAAAATGGATGAGCTTCGGATTGACCGTAAAGTGGAAGGCATTGCCGAAGTAAGGGATGAAACAGATCGAACCGGACTTAGAGTTGTTATAGAGCTTAAAAAAGGTGTGGACAGTGAAGGTGTACTGAATTATCTGTTTAAAAATACAGATTTACAAATCACATATCATTTTAATATGGTAGCCATTCAGGATAAAACACCAAAGCTGTTGTCACTTTCTAATTTACTGGATGCCTATATTGAGCACCAGAAGCAGGTGGTCATCAGACAATCAACCTACGATTTAAACAAGGCAAAGGAACGGGCCCATATTGTTGAGGGATTAATTAAAGCAATTTCGATTTTGGACGAACTCGTTGCCGTAATACGCGCTTCTAAAGACAAGCAGGATGCCAAAAAGAATATCATAGGGCGATTCGGCTTCTCCGAGGAACAGGCCGAAGCCATTGTTACGCTGCAGTTGTATCGTCTAACGAACACGGACATAAAATCACTGGAAAAAGAAGCAGAAGAATTAAAGAAACAAATTAATGAGCTTGAAGCCATTTTACAAAGTGACAAAAAGCTGCTTCAGACAATAAAAAAAGATTTAAGGCAGATTAAGAAAAAATTTGCTGATGAAAGAAGAACAATAATTGAAGATAAAATTGAAGAGTTAAAAATAAATATTGAAGTAGTCGTGCCAAAAGAAGATGTACTAGTATCCGTCACTAAATCAGGCTATGTGAAACGGACAAGTTTAAGGTCCTATTCCGCCTCCAACGGAAAAGACTTTGCCATTAAAGATAATGATCATGTTGTAGGGCTTTTGGAGATGAACACGACAGACAGGCTGCTGTTATTTACGAATAAGGGCAACTATTTATGTTTACCGGTTCATAAACTTTCCGAGATTCGCTGGAAAGACCTGGGGCAGCATATTTCCAACATCGTACCAATAGAAAATGATGAACAGATTGTTCAATGTATACCTGTAAGGGAGTTTGAAGAAGAAACGTATCTCGTGTTTTTTACGAAAAATGGCATGGTGAAAAAAAGTGAGATAGGACTTTATGAGGCTCAAAGGTATTCCAAAGCGTTAATAGCATTGAATTTAAAAGAAGATGATGAAATTGTGAATGTTTGCCTTACAAAAGGCAATTCAGATATATTTATCGCTTCAAACCTTGGTTATGGGCTCTGGTACCATGAAACAGAAGTGAAAGCAGTGGGCCAGCGTGCAGCAGGGGTGAAGGCAATTCACTTAAAGGACGGAGACTTTATCGTAAATGCCCATACTTTTGACGATTTGTCCGAACCATCCATTTTACTGATCACACAGCGTGGAGCATGTAAACGAATGAAACTGCAGGAGATGGAAAAAACAACCAGGGCAAAAAGAGGCAAACTGATGCTCAGGGAGCTGAAAAGCAAACCGCATTATGTTAAGGGATTTTATCTTGTGCATGAAAATAATACGATAAGATTTCTAACTGAAAAAGAAGAAAGCCATTCATTATTTCCGCTTGAATTTCCGTTAAGCGATAGAACAAGCAACGGTTCTTTTGTCATTGATTCGGATAATCAGGGTAAAGTAGTGGAAGTATGGAAAGAAGCTGAATATGAAAAACCGTTTGACAGCGGACAGGAAGATTGATTTCCTGTCCTTTTTTTAAATACACTCCAAACATTCTAAATAAAAAAATGAAAACGCTTTATATATTCAGAATAAAATGGTAGAATAAGAATAAATTTTAGAAAGGAGTGAGAATATAAGAGATTTACGACAGGAGATTATACAGTCTTCCTTAACATTATTTGAAAAAGATGGATTTCATAGGGTTTCCGTAAAGCAGATTGTAGAGAAAGCAGAAACCTCAAAAGGCGGCTTTTACCATCATTTCTCATCAAAAGAGGAACTTCTGTATGTTATCCATGATACATTTATCACACATGTCATTGAAAAAGCAAAGGCCGCAAATGAAACGTATTCCTCTCCAAGCCAAAAGTTGCAGGCGATCATAAAAGACTTTGTAAAAGTATTTGACTTGTACAAAGCCCATCTGGTCGTGTTCTATCAGGAGAACAAATATTTAAAGCCGGAATACGAGGAAAAAATAAAAAAGAAGAGGGACCAATTCAGAAAAATGATTGTTCATGTAATCAGTGAAGGAAAGAAAAGCGGGGAATTCCGCCAAGGTCTTTCTGTTGATATCACAGCAATGGCAGTGCTGGGAATGGTAAACTGGATATATAAATGGTACCAGCCGGATGGGGAAAAAACAATTGAGGAAATCGGGAATATTTATATCGATTTAATTTTACATGCTGTTATAAAGCCGGAAACAATTATAAGCACAGAATATGAGGAGTTATTAATTGAAAAGCTTTACTCTACAAAATAATTTTTTTAAAACGCTTTCACAGACCGACTGGTCGGTCTTATTATTTACTGCAGGAGGGAAAAGATGAATTTTGAATTAACGAAGGAACAGCGGATGGTTAAAAAAATGGTCAGAGATTTTGCTGAAGCATCCATCAGGCCAAAAACGATTGAAATTGATAAAAATGCAAGGTTTCCGGTGGAAATCTTTGATCAGATGGCGGAACTGGGTCTGATGGGGATACCTTTCCCGGAGAAGTACGGAGGTTCAGACGGAGATACATTATCATATGCACTGGCAGTGGAGGAAATCGGCCGTGTGTGCGGAAGCACCGGATTAAGTTATGCAGCAGCTGTTTCCCTGGGGGCAAGTCCCATTTATTATTTTGGAACAGAGGAGCAAAAGAAAAAGTATTTAACTCCTCTGGCAAGCGGGAAAGCATTGGGGTCTTTTGGTTTAACCGAACCAAATGCCGGTTCAGATGCAGGTGGAACAAAAACAACTGCAACGGAAGATGGTGCTGATTATATCATTAACGGGGAAAAGTGTTTCATTACGAATGCCAATTTTGCCGAAACTATAATTGTAACCGCTGTCACCGGGAAGCGTAGCAACGGCAAAAATATCATCTCGGCAATCATTGTTCCTGCTGACAGTGAAGGACTTACGATTACAGGTAATTATGATAAGATGGGCGTTAGAGGGTCTGATACAGCCGAAATTGTTTTGGATAACGTGCGGGTGCCCAAGGAAAACTTGCTTGGAGACCCTGAGAAAGGTTTTAAACAGTTTTTGTATACATTGGACGGGGGCAGAATATCCATTGCCGCATTGGGCCTTGGTATTGCTCAGGCCTCACTTGAAAAGGCGCTTGAATATGCGAAAGAGAGAAAACAGTTTGGAAAATCGCTATCCTCTTTTCAGGCCATTCAATTTAAGCTGGCGGATATGTCCATGGAGGTTGAATTAGCAAGAAATATGGTACATAAAGCAGCATGGTTGAAGGATCAGGATAAGTCTTTCAGTAAAGAAGCGGCATATGCCAAGCTTTATGCTACCGAAACGGCATTCCGGGCGGCAAATCAGGCGATCCAGATTCATGGCGGTTATGGTTACATGCGTGAATACGAGGTAGAACGATATTTACGTGATGCGAAGTTATTGGAAATTGGAGAAGGGACATCAGAGATACAGCGACTGGTCATTGCAAGGCAGCTGGGCTGCTAGTCTAAAAGTGGGAAGGAGAAATTTCATGTCGCTTATAAATTTAACCATTGGGGAATTGTTGGAAAGACAAGTGAGGGAACGCCCTGATCACGAAGCAATTGTTTATCCGGATTTAGATGTACGGAAAACATATGCAGAATTCAATGAAATGGTTAACGAAACAGCAAAAGGCTTGATGTCATTAGGGATAGAAAAAGGGGAAAACGTGGCGATTTGGGCAGACAATAAGCCTGAATGGGTTACTACTCAATTTGCCACAGGGAAAATGGGTGCAGTACTGGTTACCGTAAATACAAGCTATCAGGCAGATGAACTGGAGTATCTTTTAAAGCAATCTGAAGCTACTACTTTAATTATGGCTGACAGTTTTAAAAATAATTCCTATGTGGAAATTCTAAAAAAAGTATGCCCGGAGCTGGAAGGTTCTGAAAAAGGAAACTTGCAATCTGCCACGCTTCCAAATTTGAAAAATATCATTATTCTAAGCGAAGACCAATATGATTATGCCTATACATGGAAAGATCTTATCCATAAAGGAACCGAAGTAAGTGATGAGGACTTGAATGCTCGTCAAGGTTCATTGCATTGTGATGAAGTTATTAATATGCAATATACATCAGGTACAACCGGATTTCCAAAAGGTGTCATGCTGTCCCATCATAATATCGTGAATAATGGCAAACAGGTTGCAGAAGGCATGAAGTTCACCCATGAAGACAGATTATGTATCCCGGTTCCATTTTTTCATTGCTTCGGTTGTGTTTTAGGTACCCTCGCAGCAGTTTCAAAAGGGGCTACCATGGTTATTCTGGAGCAGTTCCAGGCTGAAAAAGTGTTAAAGGCCGTATCGGAAGAAAAGTCTACAGCACTACATGGCGTTCCGACCATGTTTATTGCAGAGTTAAATCATCCGGATTTTGAAAAATTTGACCTTTCCCATTTAAGAACAGGTATTATGGCGGGCTCGACTTGTCCCATAGAAGTGATGAGAAATGTCATGGATAAAATGGGAGCAAAGGAGATTACGATTGTCTATGGACAAACGGAATCTTCTCCGGGGATTACACAGACGAATACGGATGATCCAATTGAATTAAAAGTAGGCACGGTAGGGAAACGCCATCCCAATGTTGAAGTGCGTGTTGTTGTGCCGGGTACAGACGAAGAGCAGGAGCTGGGGACACCCGGGGAGTTGCTGACGAGAGGCTACCATGTCATGAAGGGATATTACAACAATGAATCGGCTACAAAAGAAGCGATCGATGAAGAAGGCTGGCTTCATACAGGAGATTTAGCTGTTATGGATGAAAACGGATACCTTGAGATAACCGGAAGAATGAAGGATATGATCATTCGTGGCGGTGAAAACGTTTATCCGAGAGAAATAGAAGAATTTTTATATAAACACCCTGATGTATTGGATGTACAGGTCGTAGGTATACCGGATGAAAAATACGGAGAGGAAATAATGGCGTTTATTATTCTTAAGGATGGAAAAAGTGCTGATCCGGAAGACATAAAGGAGTTTTGCAAAGGTAGTATTTCCAGGTTTAAAATCCCAAGGTATATCGAATTTGTAAAAGAATATCCAATGACTGCAAGCGGAAAAATACAAAAATTTAAATTGAAGGAAATCGCTTTGCAAGAGCTTCAACTGGGAGGGAGTTCATGATTCAAAAAGTACTGATAGCTAATCGCGGAGAAATTGCCGCACGCATTATTCGTTCTTGCAGGGGTCTTGGAATTCAAACAGTTGCTGTTTATTCCGAAGCCGATCAAAACGCACCTTATGTAAGCATGGCGGATGAGAGTTATCTGATCGGACCGCCCCGTGTAAACGAAAGTTATTTAAATGTAGATAAAATTATAGCCGTCGCAAAGGATTCCGGAGCAGATGCGGTTCATCCCGGGTACGGCTTTATGAGTGAAAATAGCGATTTCGTTCAGCGCTGCCAACAAGAAGGGCTCATATTCGTCGGTCCTTCCGGTGAAGTAATGAAACAAATGGGAAGTAAAATTGCAGCCAGAAAGGCAATGAAAAAAGCGGGCGTTCCCGTAGTTCCCGGAACGGATGACGGGGTGGATTCACTTGAAGCAGCGCTTAAAACAGCGAAATCCATTGGTTATCCGATCATGCTGAAGGCTTCTGCTGGAGGCGGTGGTATTGGCATGCAGGCAATCGAATCAGATGAAGCATTGGTAAAAGCTTTTGAAAGCAATTCCAAGCGCGCTTTGACTTTTTTCGGAGATGGCGCCATGTTTATGGAGAAAAAGCTGGTTCACGCCCGTCATATTGAAATACAGATCCTGGCTGATACCCATGGGAATACGATACACTTATTTGAACGGGAGTGCTCAGTGCAACGAAGAAACCAGAAAGTAATTGAGGAGGCCCCTTCTTCCTTTATATCGGAAAAAACACGAAAAGCAATGGGAGAAGCAGCAGTAAATGCTGCTAAGGCGCTGCGTTACACAAGCGCTGGTACGGTTGAATTTTTGGTGGATGAGAATGAAAATTTTTATTTTCTTGAAATGAATACGAGAATACAGGTGGAACACCCTGTTACTGAAGAAATAACAGGTGTTGATATTGTAAAAGAGCAACTTAGAATTGCCCAGGGCGAACGGTTAAACTGCAGGCAGGATGATATAAAGATAAATGGGCATGCGATAGAAGCACGGATTTATGCAGAGGATCCGGTTACCTTCTTTCCATCTCCAGGGCACATCACTAAATTTAGAGAACCTAAAGGAGATTTCATCCGAAATGAACTTGCAGTGACGGAGAACTATGATGTTACCCCTTATTATGATCCGATGATAGGAAAGCTGATAGTAAAAGGACAAACAAGAAGTGAAGCCATTGCTTTATTGAGAGAGGCGTTGCTGCAATACAAAATTGAGGGAATAAAAACGAACATTCCCATGCTTTTAAAAGTAGTGGAGCATGATGAGTTCATCGCAGGAAATACAACGACAGATTTTGTAGAAAAATACTATTTACCATTAGCAGAAACAAAATAGGAGGAATTATAAATGGAATTAAAAGCAAATATGGCAGGGAATGTGTGGAAAGTAAATGTGGAAAAAGGAGACAGAGTTGAATCAGGCCAGGATGTTGTGATTTTGGAATCAATGAAAATGGAAATCCCCATCCCTGCAGAAGAAGCAGGAACAGTTGCAGAATTGAAAGTGAATGAAGGAGATTTTGTCAATGAAGGGGATGTTATTGCGATTATTAATTAATTCATTTTATGGTCATACAGCTCTGGGACGTGATGGAGCTGTATGATGATTTATGTTTAAAAACTTTCTGTTAGCATAGGGAGGTAAAAATGACGCAGCTGGTTGATTATAGAAAAACTGATGATCATATTGCACTAATTACACTTAACAGACCGGAAGCAGCAAATGCCATGTCAACATCCTTATTGGACGAACTGGGGGAAGCGGTTCGTGAAATAGATGCGGATCAATCTGTTTACTGTGCAATTATCACAGGAGCAGGGGAGAAGGCATTTTGTGCCGGTGCTGATTTAAAAGAGAGGAAAGGGATGACCGAAAGCCAGGTCATTGAAGCAGTCAAATATATTGGCGCAACGGTTACACTTGTTGAAAAAGTAAAAGTTCCTGTTATCGCTGCCATGAATGGAGTTGCCTTTGGCGGTGGATTGGAACTTGCATTAGCATGTGATATTCGAATTGCGGGAAAGAACGTGAAAATGGGTCTGACCGAAACGTCACTTGCTATTATACCAGGTGCCGGGGGCACACAGCGCCTGCCCCGTTTAATTGGTTCCGGACAGGCTAAGCGACTTATTTATACCGCTTCAGCCATACAGGCGGATGAAGCATTATCCCTGGGACTGATTGAAGAAATTGCTGAGCATGACAGTGTGCTCGAGTCTGCATTAAAAACAGCGAACAAAATTGCAGGGAACGGTCCGATTGCATTAAAACAGGCCAAAACAGCGATCAATAATGGATTGCAAGCAGACATTACTACTGGTCTTGAATTGGAGCATCTTGCTTACAAAGAAACTATTCCGACAAGTGATCGGATGGAAGGTCTGCAGGCTTTCCGCGAAAAAAGAAAACCTGTTTACAAAGGTGAATAAGGCAGGAGGAAGAAAATTATGTCATACGTGGAAGATTTACAAAACAGGATAAATAAAATTGAAAAAGGCGGCCTTGAAAAATATCATCAGAAAAATGAGGAAAAGGGGAAACTGTTTGTCAGAAAGCGTCTGGAATTATTATTTGATGAAGGTATGGATATAGAAGATGCGTTTTTTGCCAATTGTATGGACGATTCTCTACCATCGGACGGAGTGGTTACAGGCATAGGTAAAATAAATGGACAATCCGTATGTGTGATGGCAAATGATTCCACGGTAAAAGCCGGGTCCTGGGGAAAAAGAACGGTGGAAAAAATCATTCGTATTCAGGAAACAGCTGAAAAGCTGGAAATTCCCATGATTTATTTAGTGGATTCTGCGGGAGCGAGAATTACAGATCAAATTGAGATGTTTCCAGGCCGCCGTGGAGCAGGAAGAATTTTTCACAATCAAATTAAATTATCCGGAAGAGTGCCACAGGTTTGTTTATTATTTGGACCATCTGCAGCAGGAGGAGCTTATATCCCGGCCTTTTGTGATATTGTGATTATGGTTGAGGGAAACGCATCGATGTATTTGGGGTCTCCAAGAATGGCTGAAAAGGTGATCGGAGAAAAAGTATCCCTGGAGGAAATGGGAGGAGCTGATATGCATTGCTCCGTTTCCGGTGTCGGCGATGTGCTGGCTAAAACAGAAGAGGAGGCCATTGACTACTCCCGTAATTATTTAACTTACTTTCCACAAAATTTCAGGAAACAGCCAAACAGGTTGGAACCGAAAGAAACAAAGGCCTTTGAAAAATCAATTACTGATCTCATACCGGAAAATCAAAATGCCCCTTTTGATATGTATGAATTAATCGATCGGATTATTGATGAAGACAGCTTTTGCGAAATTAAGAAGAAGTTTGCTCCAGAACTGATCACCGGTCTTGCAAGAATAGACGGGAAATCAGTTGGTATTATAGCTAATCAGCCAAGAATGAAAGGCGGTGTCCTCTTCCATGATTCTGCCGATAAATCTGCTAAATTCATGCAATTATGTGACGCATTCCATATCCCCTTATTATTTCTGGTCGATGTCCCGGGCTTTATGATCGGGACGAGAGTGGAGCGGGCGGGCATTATCCGCCACGGGGCCAAAATGCTGTCTGCCATGAGTGAGGCAACGGTGCCAAAGATTTCTGTCATTGTTAGAAAAGCATATGGAGCAGGTCTGTATGCAATGGCCGGTCCTGCATTTGAACCGGACAGCTGCCTTGCATTTCCGACTGCACAAATTGCAGTAATGGGGCCGGAAGCAGCAGTGAATGCAGTATACGCAAATAAAATAGCAGAATTGCCTGAAGAGGATCGTCCGGCATTTATTAAAGAAAAGCAGGATGAGTATAAGGATAATATCGATATATACAGACTCGCTTCGGAAATGGTCATTGATGCAGTAATTGACCCCAATAAACTAAGGGAAGAACTCAAAACACGTTATGCTGCCTACGAAAATAAAAATGTAACATTTACCGAAAGAAAACACGGTGTATATCCTGTTTAATATAATGAAAAAGGCGATGGTATTTTTTATCATCGCTTTTTTTCATTGAAATAATTAAAAGCATGAAGTTAACTATAATATTATTATGTAAACCAAGAGCATCTTAATTTAATTATCCCCTGTAAAATGATATGCTTTCCGTAATGAAAAGGGGGAATCAAACGATGGACAGCCGCTTATTTCGTGATGTCATGGGACAATTTGCCACAGGCATTACCATTGTATCAACCCATCACGATAATGGGATAAAGGCGATGACAGTAAACGCTTTTATGTCAGTTTCATTGGAACCAAAACTGATAGCAGTATCGATAGATGAGGCAGCCAGTATGTATCCAATATTACAGAAAGAAAAAAAATTTGGAATAAGTATATTATCAGAACAACAAAAAGAAATTGCCATGATTTATGCCAAACAAAAGGAAAAAGACAGGGAAATACCTTTTATTCAACTGGACGGAGCACCTGTGATTGATCACTCCATTGCAGTAATGTCCTGTAAGGTTGATGGTACGGTAAAAGCAGGTGACCATATGATCTTTATAGCTGAAGTAACCGACCTGAAGTTAAATAAAGCAAACCCGGTTATCTTCCACGGAGGAAAATACAAGGAATTAAAATAAATTTATTGAATGCCGATCAGTTACTATGATTGGTATTTTCTTTTATCCGGCAATTAGATAATACAACAAGAAAATTAATGGTAGAAAAAGCATGTAAAGTCTCGTATAATAGACGCTGACAGAGGATATGAGAAGGGACATGAAAAGTGTGATATTGAAAGAAAAAACAGGGTTAAATGATGTAAAGTTGCATCATTTGGCTTCGCTCTATCAAATGATGATTGAAAATAAAGACAAAGAAAACGCTACAAAAATTGTTGAACTGTTTGAAAAGCTGGATAAGAAAGAAACAATTATTACTTTTGCGGGGCATTTTTCAGCAGGGAAATCATCGATTATTAACTATTTGCTGGGAACTGATATCCTGCCGAAGAGTCCAATCCCAACCAGTGCTAATATTGTGGAAATCTCTTCGGGTGGGGGAGCGGCACGCGTCTTTTTTCACAGACAGGATCCAATCGAATATAAGGAACCTTATGACATAGAGATGATTAAGGAATATTCCAAGGATAAGGATGCTATTAAAAGGATAGAGATCAGTACGTCTCAGCCTATGATCCCTGATGGCTGCAAAATAATGGATACACCGGGAATCGATGCAGCCGATGATGCAGACCGGTTAATGACAGAAGCTTCATTGCATTTGGTTGATGTGCTTTTTTATGTGATGGATTATAACCATGTTCAATCAGAAGTCAATTTAAAATTTCTGCAAGAGATGCAAAAACAGAACATCCCTTATTATGTGATCATCAATCAAATTGATAAACATGATGAATCCGAGTTGTCTTTTCATGAATTCGAAAAAAGTATTAAACAAACGTTTGATCAATGGAAGTTATCGCCGGAAAATATCTTTTACTCGTCTTTATTCGCCCCTTCCATGAAACAAAACGAATTATCTGCAATAAAAAATACACTTTCTAAAATAATGGGAGAGGAAAGAGAAACATTTACGGGTGTCGACCAAGCTGCAGGTAATGTGATTGAAGCCCACAAACGCTTTCTCGAAAACAAATATGAAGAGAAAATAGCACCTTATGACCTGCGGGGAGAAGATCTGGATTTGCAGCAAATTGAAACATTGAAAATGGACCTGGATCAGATGGATGCCGACCTGTTAACGTTCCGGGAAGATTTTCACCATGAACTACAGCAAACCTTAAAAAATGCTTATCTGATGCCTGCCGGTTTGAGGGAGAAAGCAGCAAGTTTTTTGGAATCCAGGCAAAGTGATTTTAAAATAGGTTTTTTTAACAGTAAAAAGAAAACAGAACTGGAAAAAGAGGAGAGACTGCAGGCATTCATTGGTTCTCTTCAGGAAACTATAGAGGCATCCATTCAATGGAGACTGCGTGATAAATTCACGGCATTATTAAATAAATATACAGAAAATGATTCGCTGTTGCAAAACAAAGTTCAGCGACTGAGTGTAGAGTATACGGAAGCTGATCTGATTAAGTTAATAAAACCCGGAGCCAAATTAAATGGAGACTTTGTATTAAACTATACGAATGATGTTTCAACGGACATAAAAAATAGATTTAAGCAAAAGTCCCGTAAACTGTGGGAGGAAATTTCGACTGGGATTAAGGACAGAAATAAAAAGAGACAAACAGTTCTTGAAGGTCAAATTCGCCAACTGGAGCAATTACAGAATAAACAACAAGTGAAAGCTGAATTGGAGCAGGAACTGAAGGAAAAAGCAGCAGCTGTTGATCTTCTGCTGGAATTGGAGGCAGCCAGTGAAACAGCGTGGGAATTGATTGAAAGAGAAAAGGTAAACAGACAACGCCCCTTAAAAGTGGTTACCGACTTTTACCGTACTCAACCTAAATTGGATAAAGAAGAGGAAACACCTGGCCCCGAACCCGAAACAGAAAAAGCTTATACCCATTCGATAGACCAGGTGGTTCAACGTATCGACAAGGCAATAGATACAGTAAAGGAACTGCCGGGATTTCAAACAATTATCCATGATTTGGAGCGAAAAAGAAGCCGGTTAACGAACCGTTCTTATACGATTGCTTTATTTGGGGCCTTTAGTGCAGGCAAATCATCCTTTGCAAATGCGCTTATGGGAGATAAAGTGCTGCCGGTGTCGCCAAATCCGACAACGGCAGCCGTCAATCGTATTAATCCGGTCACAGATCAATATGCGCACGGAACTGTTGTCGTCACATTAAAAAGTAAGGAGACGCTGCTTGAGGATATCGAGGAAATCACAAAAAAATTCTCGCCTCCCGTTCAGGGATTCGAGGAATTGCTGGATTGGGCAGAAAGCAATCAAATCTATGAGCATGAACATTTAAACCATCTATATCAATCGTATATACGGGCCCTTATTAATGGCTATCATGAAGCAAAAGAAAATATAGGCAATAAGATAACCATTGACCTGAATACATTCAGTGAATATGTAACAGACGAAACAAAAGCCTGCTATATTGCATCGATAGATTTATATTATGACTGTTCTGTTACAAAACAGGGAATTACCCTTGTGGATACACCTGGTGCAGACTCAGTAAATGCAAGGCATACCAATGCAGCATTTGATTACATTAAGTATGCAGATGCCATTCTATATGTAACTTATTATAATCACGCACTGTCACGTGCGGACAAAGACTTTCTTATGCAGCTGGGACGTGTAAAAGAAGCGTTCGAAATGGATAAAATGTTTTTCATCATTAATGCTGCTGATCTGGCAAGTGATGAGCAGGAACTGCAGTTAGTAAGTAATTATGCCGAAGATCAATTAGTGCAATTAGGAGTGCGTTTTCCACGGCTGTACCCTGTATCCAGCAAACAGTCCTTGAAAAATAAATTGGAAGAACAAACATTAAACCGTAAAATGACTGAATTTGAAACGGCATTCTTCCATTTTATCCATTATGATATAACTGCTTTAACAGTAAATGGAGCAGTATGGGACCTGCAGCGTCTTCATTCGCATACAAGGAATTATTTGGATTCCCTAAATATGGATCAGGAAGAAAAAGAAGCATTAAAAGTGTCTCTGACAGCAAAAAAAGAGATGATAAATAAAGCCATTACAGGTGCAGACACAAAAGTATATGAAAATCAGATTCAACAGAAAGTGGAGAAGCAATTATACTATGTTATGGAAAGATTATCGATTCGCTTCCATGATATGTTCAAGGAAATGTTCAATCCCACTACCATTACAGCATCCGGCAAACAGGGGCAATTACAACTGCAGACAAGTCTGGAAAATCTGATTGATTACGCAGCTTTTGAATTACTTCAGGAGCTGCAGGCAGTCTCATTAAGAGTGGAAAATGAAATGAACATGATGGCAAAGGATCTATATGATGCGTTATCGGATGAATGCCTTCAGATTGATGAATCACTTACGTTCGCTGATTTTGAAATAAAGGAGCTGGAAACGCCATCCTATCATAAGAAAATCTCTTATGAGGTAAAATCTTTTCACAAAATTTTATCGAATTTTAAAGGTACAAAAGCTTTCTTTGAAAAAAATGAGAAAGAAATAATGAAGGAAAAACTGTACGATAAAATAGAGCCGCTTGCCGGGGAATATATAAATGCGAATAAATTAATAATGCAAATAAACTATAATGATCAATGGACCAGCTTGGTTAAAGAAATGAAAGAAGAAGTGAAAGAAAATGCAAATAACCATATGGATCATTATATTGAAATGTTATCCAAACCGGTTGATTTGGAGATGGTGAAAGAAAAAGAACAAGTATTGCAGGAAATACTTGTACTGAATATAGGAGACAGAGAATAATGGAGAATAAACAGGTATTATTAGTGGATGGAATGGCTTTATTATTCCGTGGATTTTTTGCCACGGCATTCCGGGGAAATTTTATGAAAACAAGTAAAGGTGTTCCGACGAATGGAATCTATCAATTTATGCGCTATTTTCTTAACGCGGTTGATACATTCCGGCCAACACATGTTGTATGCTGCTGGGATATGGGCAGTAAAACATTTCGCACCGACTTGTATGAAGGCTATAAACAAAATCGTTCGGAACCGCCCGAAGAACTTGTTCCCCAATTTGATCTTATAAAGGAAGTGGTTGAAGCTTTTGATATTCCGAACGTCGGGATTCATAATTATGAAGCGGATGATTGTATAGGTACACTGGCTAAAGTGTATTCCACAGAGAATGAGGTTACAATTTTAACAGGAGATCAGGATATTTTGCAGCTTGTCCGGGAAAATGTCCGGGTGGCCATCATGCGAAAAGGACAAGGAAATTATGAAGTATTTAACTCGGAAAATTTCTATGAGAAAAAGAGCATTTACCCGGAACAGATGATTGATCTGAAGGGGTTAATGGGGGATGCTTCCGACAATTATCCCGGCGTAAAAGGAATAGGGGAGAAAACCGCCCTAAAACTGATTCGGGAGTATGAAACCATTGACGGGTTGCTCGAACATATCGACCAGCTGCCTAAAGGAATACAAAATAAAATAAATGCAAATCTGGATATGCTGCATTTATCGAGAAATCTTGCGGAAATAAAGTGTGACGTTCCTGTCAGCTGTGAATTAAATTCAGCAGTATGGCAATATGATAAAGCAAAAGTAGAAAGCAAATTTAATGAGCTGGAGTTTAAAAACCTCGGTAACTTATTGTAGCATTTCTATTATTGAATTTCTGACAGAGGGCGGGCAGCACCTGCTAAATAATGTACTCATTTAGAGTTAGATACTTTTATCCCGGCCTTTTGTCATTCATATATAGTTAACGGGATACAATTTACTGTAAAAATATAATACGGATTTCCCGCTAAAGGGAAAAATACAGGAGGCATGAATCATGCGATTTCCCTCTAAAAAAGACGGCTGGAATACAGGCCTTTTATGGGGAGTATCATTGGTCGGGGTTGTTATTCCGGCTATGGCAGGGAACCCATTATCCTCACTCATTATATTGCCGCTTGCCTTATTTCTTTTGTGGTTTTGGTTTAGGACGGACTATAGCATTACGGATAACAAAATTAGAATACGCTATGGCCCCATTCGGCAAACGGTGCCGATTGAGGATATTATAAGGATCAGGAAAAAGAAAAGCAGAATAGCTGCGGCACCGGCCTTGTCCTCGGATCGTATTCAAATTGATTACAGTAAATACGATATGGTAAGAATATCTCCGGAAAATGAACAAAAGTTCATCAAAATGCTTCTTGAGATTAATCCGGACATTGTACTTGATCAGCAACTGAGAGATTTAAGGAAGTAAGCGTATAAATCCGGTCGGAAATTAAAAGCCGTTTACTGCAAACTTATGTGATTGTAAAGAAAAGAGCATGTGAGAAATGATAATAATTAGTGACTATTTTTCGACAACAACAATAAATACGTTTATAAAAGCATCCTTTTTGATATAATATAAGTAACAGAAAGATAAATAATTGTGACAGAGGAACACCTCCTGGCCGTAATATCCCTGCCATTGATCTGGTGGATAATGCGGCTAAGAAACGAATAGAAGATGCTATGCCAATGTCTAAACCCAACAATCTTTACTCATAAAGCATGTTGGGTATTTACACGTCATAATAGAAGCAGTAACGTCATTTGGATTCTGTCACAATGATACAGTTTATTCTGTTGGTGTAAAGAACTTTACTACAGGAGGCGAGCCCTATGATTTGGATTTTGGTGTATAGCGTATTTTGTGTATCGCTGCAGCTCTTTGTTAACAAGATGGAGATTCATGATGAAATGATTCCTGAATAAGAAGGGAATATGATGATAAGAAGCTACTTTTTAGTAGCTTTTTTATTTTGGATAAATAATACGTGAAGTTAACAAGGAAGGATAAAAAAATCAATTTTAACAGTGAAATTAAAGGGGAGAACTATAAATTTATTAATTTCTTTTTCTAGTTTACATAATATTTATTGAGGTTTGCGGAGAACGAAATTATGTACAACTTTACATAATTATTAGGACGACTTTGTAATTTATAGGGAACGTCCATATAAATTATATTTAATAATCTACTCAAAATTATTTTAATTATCATTATAACAGAAGGGTCTATAGTATTACAAATAATAATATTAAATTTTTGTAGTGCTTTTCTTTAAATTGTGAATCTCCCAGTTCTTTCCCAATTATATCAAAGCTAACAATTCATCCATATCTATATATCTATTTTGTGCGCTTTATATTCAAATGTAAAGAGTAGATTTATTTAGATTACTCCCTACATGATGGTACCATCGATGAACTGTAAGGGTCTGACCGATGCCCGGCCTTAAAATATTGGTTATTTATGGTAGAATATATGTGAATAAATAGAACTGTTTGGGGGTTTTACTAATGAATTTTTTAGATGGATTATCCACTGAAGAATTGGACGAGTTTTTTTCTAATGTTGATGGTAACATTCTAAATCGGAGAGAAGGAGTTAGAATTGAATTTAAAAAAACGTTTGATTGGTCAGATAAGAAAACTAGGTCTAAATACCTTAGAACAATAGGTTCATTTGCGAATACAATTGGTGGATTAATTATCTTTGGCATAAGTGATTCTCCCCGAACGATTGTTGGCATTACAAATTTTGATTCTGTGGATGATGCAGAAATTAGTAATGAAATAAATAATAATTTTAATCAACAAATTAGATTTATTCGAGACGCATATCATTTAAATGGGAAGAAAATAGGTATAATCAGAGTTTTTGAGGCAGCATACAAACCAATTATTTGTACTAAAGATAGCTTTTCAATGAAGGAAAATGATATTTATTTTAGATATAATTCAAGGTCAACAAAAATAGCAGCAGGTGATTTAAGACAAATAATTGACGACCGAATTAAGAAGGAAAGAGAAAAATGGGTTACTCTCTTAAATAATATTTCAAAAGTAGGAATTGATAAGGTTGGCTTCATGAACTTGGATGATGGAGAGATAAATTTCGCTGGTAACAGGGTAATAATTGACGAGGAATTACTATCCGAACTAAAAATAATTGACGAATACTCTATAAGGAAAGACGGGGCTCCAGCATTAAAACTAAAGGGAGAAATCGATACTAAGGCTCAAATCATTAAGCAGCCAATGGTTCTACAAAGTGAAGATATATATAAAGCATTTTTAAATTTATCTAGTGTTATTGACCCGTTACAGTATATTAAAGTTATTTCACAGGGACAGTCCAAATATTATCCTATATGGTTTTTATTAAGAAAACTAGGAAATTCAAAAAAGGAAATCAAGGAAGAACTTGAAAATATCAAGTCAACAAGTTGGGGATATGAAAATATACTAGAAAGAGTTGAACTCGATACTATTGAGACTAGTACTAAAAAGTATTCACTAAATGATAATGCTCCACGTGCCCCTTTAAGAAAAGATGTTTACCAAAGATTTCTTAACAATGAAGATATAGATTATTCAAATGAAGAGGAAGCTAGAACTCTTCTTGAGGCTTTTTCTAACCTAGATATACTTACTGTTGAATTTAATCAAGTGCAACTAGCATTATCTAAAATATACAATGAATGTTATCCATTTGAAAAAGGTCAATATAATTATTTATTTCAAAGGATTTTAGCTTTAGTAGACTACCTATATTTTTCGGAAATATGAAATAATGCTAAAAATCACACTAACGTCATTGTAATTTTTGATATCCATGAGTATTCGACAAATATAACGGAAAGTGTAGTTAGTTCCAGTACATCTACTACTGGGACGAAGAGGAAAGTGCAGGTTCAAGTGTAACTCATAAACTAAATTGGTTCTTACGCACTTTTGGTGAATAGAAGTATTCTAATTGTATATATAGATTAGTAAATACTCCGGAGAATAATTAAGATGAATATTTCTATTCTATTAGTGCAAAAACACCAGGTATCGTTACCAAGTCACAGGTGCTCAAAGCCGTGTTTCTTCGCATGCTTTTTTATTATACAAGAGATTATTTCGATTTAGCCTACTGGCTGTCATGTCCGCAGAAGGTGGCTCAT
Source organism: Virgibacillus kimchii (assembly GCF_055379185.1). NCBI lineage: Bacteria > Bacillati > Bacillota > Bacilli > Caryophanales > Bacillaceae > Virgibacillus > Virgibacillus kimchii. The sequence goes on from NZ_AP043951.1 coordinate 798,770, forward strand.
TATTCCGAACTAACTGGCTTAAAAGTCCGCATAAGTAGCCTTATATGCGATAATCAATTACCCATTACAATTGTTGTTTTAACGTTTAATTTAGTAAATAATACTACGGACTTTCGATAATGCCATTGTTTTATTAAATAGAAATACATTAATTATAAATGTAGTGCACATATATAGTTATTCTATATGTATAAGACATATATTGTTAAGGTGATATTAAAAAAAATTATCACAACTGCATTTACTTTTGTATTAATTATGTTTAATTGACTTTTAATTCGAATTTATTACGGTTGTCTATCGTTTATACATAAAAACTTTAAATCAAGCTTCTAATTAGGCATAATTAATGTTATGTGAAATCAATTAACATTATATATTGGCTACATGTGTGATTACTACTCTATATGACCCACAATTATTCTTATTGTAATGTCACGAATAGTGTACAGAAATAATCATTTTTGACAGCATTAAAATCAGTTTCGAACTATATAAGTAGTGGCTTGTATTGTAAGATAAATATTATTAATTTTCTCCTACATACTTTTTTATTGACTTGAATATTAAATAACAGAAATAACCAGGACAAACAAAGAGTTAAGAATAATTTATTAAATGCTTTGATGTCCATAAAAGTTTGATGAAACTCACAATCAGAATATGTACACGGTTTAATTATTTCTAATCAAGTTGGGGATTTGCATGCGCCGTTTGTTACCAATTGTCCCTTTGCAAATTACAGATGTAGAGCTTTTACTTATTCCTTCCCAGTTCCATCCAGCTAATCCAATTTTCTCGGCGTGTATCTCTTGTTTCATCCTAAATTCCGTAGATAAATGAAACCAACTACTCGATATTATGATACAATTTGCTTATAAAGATGCAAGAAGGAGTAAATTGAAGGGAGAGAAGGTTAGTGAGTAATGATGAACTAGTAATAAAAAATACTTTAACAGATGAAGAATATAATTTTATTCTATTTGCTTTTAAAGTAGCAGATGAGCAAGGAAGCGATTATAGAAATATAGAATTTTTCATGAGTGATTTTGTCGAATCGATAGGAATAAGTATTGATAGCTTTAATTGGCTAAATAATTATGCAGATAAACTCATAAGCAGCTTACATAAAAAGAGAATCATAATAGAGGGAGAAGGTGTGGAGATACACGAGAGTATACTATCAAGTAGTACACATGATACCCGTAGTGCTAAAATAACATTATTGTTAAATATTAAAAAGAAACATCTTCTTCTATAAGCATATCTTATTCAGTCAAAAAAGCATGACCCGGATAAGAAAGTCTGGGGAAAATATCACTAACTTTCCCGATGTAAATATGCGCAAAATGCAAACACTGACATGTTAAAATAGCATTATTCAAGCCATTTTTTTATTACCCTGTTCCAACCAACACAACTCTTGTTTCACATTATTCCTAGATTGGTATATATTAAGTTTACTACAAGTGTAATGAGTAGCAGGATGAATATGGACGGACTAGAGACGACAAATATACTCATCAATTTTCACCTGCAAAAACTTTTTATCGATTAATTGTAATATGCCATGTTAAGGAGAATTAATCTGTCTCGGTTGGTTCTTTTTTCTCTCCTCGTTCTTCGCACAATCATTTCCCTTCCAGGTCGTCTCCAATAGAAAATTTCATTTCCTACTTGCCTGTTTTACTATTACTGTTGTGTGCCTTCATTTCTTAATTCTAATATTAATGTAAAGTCAGCACTGGACCAACTAAGTATGCCAAAACAGATATGAATGTCCCATTTTACAAGTAGCATCCATTGACAAAATTAATACTTTGAGAGAAGGAGGGAGAACAGAATAAGGATTTATTTTTTGCTCCAATCTTAGCTCTGTTGCCTAATCTTTTCTTCGAATTTATTTTCGAAGCCCTCTAATATATCAATCAATAATAATTTAATTGTATCTTGTAGTGTATCTATATCTGTCAATGGCAATTCGAAACCAATTACTCTTTCCTTCATATTATCCCAGCCGGCGATTAATGCATTTATGTCGTAGTTGTACTGGAATTTAGAAATCATATCATAAAACTTATTGTGTGATTGGTTTAGATGATGATGAAGTTCCTTTATTTCTCCCAATACAAATTTGAACTTTTTGCTACATGAAAAGAATACGTAGTCAAAATTTTATTTCTCTGTAGTTGACATATCAACAACATAATATGAAAAAAGTGTAGAAGTACCATTGTAGATAAAATCATTTGAAACAAACAGAGAAGAGAAGAAGAATAAAAAACATTCCGGGTTTTTTATTTATTACTTCATGCATTATTTTTTGTGAAAAAATTATATAGTCTCTCCTTCAAGAGTTATTTTGAAGTTGAATTTCTTATTGAATATATTTAAATGGAAGTATTGTTGGATGAAATGTTTATTAATGAATCGTTGTTATGAAATTATATAAGAAGTATTATGGAAATATGATTAATTGTGATTGTTATAATCAATTGTTGAATGAGAATCATTGATGCTGCAATGAAACTGTTTATTGATAAGAAGATTTCTTCATGGAGTGATTATAATGGTTTTATTAATTGCCATTTTGATTGAAGCAAAGAATATATTTATTGAATGAATGGTTTGCATAAACAATGATGAATATAACATTCATTTCACACTATTTTTGATTCGATATTTACATTCCAATCATTATTTCTTTCAATGATAATTTAATCAGAGTAATTACAACGATTAATGTTCAAACGGTTGGGTAATGAATGTTTATTTCGACATTGAAAGCACCTGATTAATAGTATTTCATTGCATGGAAGGATTTGTCCTTGCACTTGAACTTGAACTTTTTTGTTGGAAAACCAACGCACTTGAACTTTTACTATTATTGATGTATTAGTCAAATGTTGTTCCAATCATCTTTAAATAAGCTAATGATTTGTAAGTAATTTTTTATTAGATTATGACAACATTTGTTAAAATGAATTATTTTGATGTTATGTGATAATAAGTTTTTTATAATTATTGCTTGGCATAACTACCCCTTGCGAAAAGGGTAGAAAATGAAGTTGTTTTCTCAAGTTAACAGTCATACTAATATGAAAATACTTTTCCGAATAATCAAGGAAAAAACCGCCCAGGTCCTGCTTTACCGGTCACGCCACCACAACGTATATTTTCACCCACCTTGCTTTCGCAACAGGCACGGGATATGTGTCTAAAAAAGACACTCTGGGAGTATAACGCCCCTCTAACGGGCTATCACACGATGGCAAGTCGTGGCCGCGGGAGAATACGAAAACCCGCCAGAACATTTAACGTCTTTTATTTAAAGCAATTATTTGTTTTTGAAAACATCTTTTTAAAAATATACTATGGCTAAAAACAGGTGAAAACTTCTAGTAAAAAATACTTTCTAAACCCTGTTCATTCACTAACGCAAACTACGTTTATTCTCTTTATTAGTTGCGTTACTATATATTTTACATAATATAATTGTCATACCTTCTTTTAATTTAAAATTTTTTAGAAAAAGAATAATATAGACAAAAAAGCTGTTTTATGCGGGAACAACGGAGACTATTTTATCCCTTCTAATTCTTCATCCATCTTTATTTCTTGCAATTATTATTTTCAGTTATTTGAAGAATATTACCGGCTCAAGATTTATTCCCAATTTTTTCATCGTTTCATTCAACCAATCAAAATAATAATTAATCCTCATTATCAATCCTTCAAATAAATGTTTTTCCCTATTGTTTCAGTGAGATGGACGAATTTAAATGGAAAATTGATTAAAAAAGAAGAATAGAGTTTAACTGTTAATGTGATTGTTGTAATCAAAAATAAGGGTAGTTTTAGATGTTGGAGAACTGGAGAGAATGAAGAAAGAGGGAGAAGAAGATAAGTAAGCGTCAAATAAAACACACATAGAATCAGAAAGTCATCCATGCGATAATCTTCTTAGAAATGAATTCAGGAGGTTATGCGATGACTCTAAAAGACAAGAGAATAGAATGGGAAGCGCGGTATGATGCTTGGAAAGATAGCGGGCAAAGTGTAGCCGAATGGTGTCGGGATCATGAAATCAAAGCCCACCAGATGTATTATTGGATCCAGCGATTCGAGAACCAGGAAAATCTTTCTGAACAGGAACCAACACAATGGCTCGCCGTCCAGGTGGAAGAGGAAAATATTTCTTCCAAAGGAGAAGGACCTATCTTTATCCACTTTGATGCTCTTTCTGTCGAAGTGCGACCAGGAGCCAATGTTGGATTACTATCCGATATCATCCATGTCCTGCGAAATCAATGTTGACAAACTTACAATTTGAGCGTGTCTACCTGGCCCGCGGAAGCACAGATCTTCGTAAGTCTATTGACGGTCTGGCGGTGATTGTTCAAGAATGCTTTGACCTCGATCCCTTTTCTCCTTGTTTGTTCGTGTTCTGTAATCGGAAACGTGACAAGTTAAAAATCCTGCAGTGGGAGCACAATGGGTTTTGGCTGCATTATCGCAGGTTGGAAAAGGGAACATTCCATTGGCCATCAGAAAAGGACACAGCACCTATGAATATCAGTCCTCGTCAGCTTCGCTGGCTGCTGGATGGTTTGCCAATTGAACAAAGGCAGGCACACCGTGAGGTGAAAGCGCGTACCATTATTTAAAAGATTGAAATATAGGAATACGGGAATTCGACTAGGCAAGTCGAATTCTTTATCGTATACTTATTTTATGGAAAAAACAGCGCATACATCAACCCAGTCAATTGAATATTATAAAGCGCAAAATGAAAAGCTTGAGATGGAAAAAGAAGCGTTGGAGGCAAAATTAAAATGGTACGAAGAACAATTTCGTTTGAGCCAACAACGCAGATTTGGATCTTCCAGTGAGAAGACCGATTCAGGTCAGCTCTCTCTTTTCAATGAGGCCGAAGATACTACTGACACGACGGTGGAAGAACCAACTGTCGAAACGATTACATATAAACGCAAGAAACAGCGTGGTCAGCGTGAACAAAAGCTGGAAAACCTGCCTACGGAAACGATCGAATATCGTTTATCCGATGAGGAACAGGTCTGTTCGTGCTGTGGAGGAAATCTTCACGATATGAGCACGGAAGTGCGTAAAGAATTAAAAATCATTCCTGCGCAAGTAAAAGTCGTTGAACACGTGCGCCACGTATATAGCTGCCGGCATTGCGAACGCCATGAAATTGAAACACCTATTGTGACAGCGAAGATGCCGGAGCCAGTATTTCCTGGGAGCCTCGCCTCTCCATCCGCCATGGCTTACACCATGACACAAAAATATGTAGAGGGCATGCCACTTTACCGGCAAGAGAAACACCTGGAACGCTTCGGTGTATCCATTCCACGGCAGACACTGGCCAATTGGATGGTATACGGTGCCATCACATGGCTGGAGCTCATTTATAACAAAATGCACGCCCAACTATTGGAATTGGATACGATGCACGCGGATGAGACGACACTGCAAGTTTTATCCGAGCCGGAACGGCCGGCAACATCCACCTCCTACATGTGGCTATATCGCTCAGGGCATACTGATGTACCCATCGTTCTTTACGATTATCAGCAAACACGGGCGGCCAAACATCCACGCCGATTTCTGAAAGGCTTCCAGGGCTACCTGCATGTAGACGGTTATCCCGGCTACAATGGGCTTCCTGACGTTGTCCTTGTTGGGTGTTGGGCGCACGCACGGCGCAAATTCACAGAAGCACTCAAGGCTCTTCCTGAATCCGCAGCCACTACGGCTGTGAAGGCAAACGAAGGCTTGGACTTCTGTAATAAGCTTTTTGATATTGAACGAGATTTAAAGGACAAAAGTCCGCAAGAACGCTATGAAAAGCGTTTGGAACGCAGCCAGCCAGTGCTGGAGGCTTTTTTGGCATGGTTGAAAGAGCAAACACCACGCGTACTGCCAAAAAGTGCGCTTGGTCAAGCCATCAAATATTGTCGTAACCAATGGGAACGTTTAGAGGCATTTTTGGAGGATGGCCGATTGGAGATTGATAACAATCGAGCTGAACGGTCCATCAAGCCTTTTGTGATCGGAAGGAAAAATTGGCTTTTTAGCAATACCGCAAAAGGAGCAAAATCCAGTGCGATCATTTATAGTGTTGTGGAGACGGCCAAGGAAAATGGACTGAATCCATTTAACTACCTCAGCTACCTGTTTGAGGAACTTCCCAATATAGATACGACAGATGAAGTGCAGTTGACTCGACTTCTGCCGTGGTCCGCTTCACTCCCTGATGAATGCCGCGTTCCTAATAAATCTAAATAAATTATAACAGTAGTCCACATCTGAAAAATAGGTGTGGACTATTTTACGCTTACGAAGATAAAAATTGATAGAACATGGAAAAAGCCCAGAAATAATCTGAGCTAACTAGATTATATTGGTATTAGTGTTTAGAAAATGAATCATTAGAGCGTTATAGAGGGGATTTTACCTTTTGCTCTGATTTTAAGCATTTGAATTATGACATAAAAATACTCCTCGGACATAACAGAGCCGAGTATACTATCGATACCAATCAAATAAGAGTTATAGCACGACATCCCGAATTCGACTATGGCCGCTGTAGTACCTGTTAGGCCCGGATGTGATGGACCAAAGGTATCATTTTCTTCATTGTAATGCATCAGTTTTAGTAATGGAGAATTTGCGGTATTTAGTTTATTGATATCTCCCAGGCATTTAAAAATCTCAGGAATTGCTGCTGCGTAAATCCCTGGCTTGTACTGCATATCCTCGCCAAATACCTCGTATCTCAACATTAATTCCTGGAAGTTGCTTTGATGTTCATCGTTAATAAAATACATCGTATTACCTCATTTCACTTTTATTAATAGAAAATACTACACTTTTTACTTTTAGGTAAAAAAAGATGATTCCTAACTAGAAATTAAAAAGGGTAAAAAATTAATGAAATAAGATACAGTTGGAATTTGTTCAATATTGATTAAAAAAAAGGAGCTTTATCAGCTCCTCGTATAAATTATATTGTTTACATTATTGATTACAACTTTAATCATCATCGTTATTCAAATCCTTTAAACGAATCATTCCCGTTTCACTTTCTTCCAATCTCTTTTAAAGTGCTCTTCTTTTTCCTCTAACAGTTATTTTTGTAATTTGCCTGTGTAGATAGTTTAAATAACTGATGGAATCGACCTGTTTTACCACAGATTTTAACATCTCTATTTTTTTGTATTTTTCAGTCGTTAGCAAAATTGTTGGCTTTTTTTGCTCTTAATTGCTCATTTACAATCCTCCGTTAATTATATTAATCTTCTATACTACTTCAAACTTTTTCTCTTTTTCCCTTTGCACGGTAAACCCTGTTGCAATCATTAGCGAAAAATATATTTTATTGAGAATAGAGTCTGATACAGAGCAAATTTTGTTATGTATGCTCTGTATTGAAATTACCCTGATTTGCTCACATAAAGCATAAGAAGTATTGTTAAGTTGTCCATCATTACAGTCTTCCGGCTTTATTTCCACGTGCATGGGAAGTCCCTTATTTTTGGAAGACAATGGGATGAAAATTGTTGTTGTCGAATGTTTATTTCCTAATTCGGACTGAACGATAATACCAGGTCGAATACCTTTTTGAATGGAACTACCATCCTGTTCTCCTAAATTTGCAAAATATATACCGCCTCTTTTAACTCTCATCTTCATCATCCTTTTTCGTTTCTCAGTTTATATCACATTTCTAAAAAAAGGGATAAGAATAAAGAAAATAATAGATGCTATTGCGTACTCAATTAACTTTATTCCTGGAATCATGAAATAATGGATAACTTTTTTTATGAATTGTGAGGAATTATGTTTTTCTCCTATAAAGATGTATATGAAAGTTAATTTATTATTGGAGGAATGTATGATGAAAACAATGTTGATATCAAATTACAAGGGAGGAACGGGAAAGTCAAAGTCCAGTCTGCTTTTCAGTTATTTAATAAAAGAAAAAAGATACAAAAATCAGGATAACAAAGTATTATTTATTGATTTTGACTCACAAATGAATGCAACTGAAGTTATTGCAAAAGACTTCAGTCAGGAGCAATTAGCAATGATGCAAACGAAAAATATTTTTGAGGCAATCAAGAACGACAATTTAGTGGAAAACATTATTCAGGGAAACATTGATAACCTGGATGTTGTACCGGGTCACCCTAATACCAATTTGTTTCATACTTTGATGTCCCAGAAAGGAGTCACTGAAAATCAGTTCTTATATTTCAAATTTTTATTGAAACAAGTAGAAGAATACTGTGATTATGATTTTATTGTAATGGATATGTCTCCTAGTAAAAGCCCACTTAACTTAGCAGTAATGGCTGCGGCTGATTATCATGTTGTCTTAACGCAGGCAGAAATCTTATCGATAAATATGATAGATAACTATTTAAAAGATATCCACGAAATACAAGAAGCCAGCAAATTTCCAAGCGAGATTTTAGGTATTGCTGTATCGATGAAGGATAGATATAAACACAGTCAAATTTTATTAGAAAAGTTAAAAGAGAAATATGGAAGTTTAGTATTTGATAGTGTGATAAAGCGAAAAAGCTTATTGAATCAGTATTCGATAACTGGATTCCCAAAAAAGAAACAAAATGGGGAATTTTATGCGAAAGACAGAACAGCTTTAACAGAATATAAAAATCTAACAGATGAAATATTGAATCGGATTGAAGTTGTCGAAAAGAAAGGAAAGGTGAGGTAAATGGATTTGTTAAAATCAAAAGTTGGGCATGGAGAGAGTTTGAAGGATTTTCTTCATGGGGCTGGTAAATCGAAAACTGTGCCATCCAGAGAGAATTTTAGCATTATTAACACCCGTGTTCCCGTCGAAATTGTTCGGCAATTTAACCTCTACTGTGTCATGGAAAATCGTTATAAAAAAGAAGTATTTAATGAAATGGTAGAATACTTTTTAGCTAAATACTTAGATAATAAAATAACGGTGGAAGATGCAATTGGTGAAACAAAAATAGATATGGATTATTTGGAAACAACAAATTTCGAAATAGATAAGAGATTCATTATTGAATTAAAAAAGATGAAGGTAGAGAACCGATGCTCACTTAAAGATATGTATGCTCAAATTATTATTCAATTTTTTAATGATAACGACATTGATATGAATAAAAAATGAAGTAAACCAGGAAAGAGAAGTGACTGGGAAATAAACGGAGAAGGGAAATGGCCGACTAAGAATTGATGTGTGAGAAGTTTTATGAAGACAGTTTCTGATTAAAAATGACTGCACTTAAAAGTCTTTTCTTAGTTGGGTCATCATTTGCTGCAATATCAATAATTAATATATTATGCTTTAAAATAATAGAACTTAGAAATGAAATCGATTTGAACCAGACTAAGAAGCTTTGTAATGAAAATTATATTGAAGCAAATGATAGATATTCATATTCACTTACTTCAAGTTCTTTCTTAGTTGGGTCCAATTAAATCAAAACTACTCATAAATTTATTGTTTTAGACGCTATTTCAAAAGCTGAAAAAGCGTCTTTTTTAATTGAAAATATTTTTTCATTTTAAGGCGTATTCTTCTGTAAAATCCCTATAAATCCTTGTTTTTTCGCTTATTTTTATTGATTATGCTTAGTTCATGTTAATTTTCTATTAATAATTGTTTTAAAACAACCAAGGTTTCAACAAATGAAACCTTGGAGAACCTTATTTTATTTAAAGAAAATGATGTGAAAATGGACATGGAAATAGAAAAGAAGTAATTGCAAAAGCAATTACTTCTTTCCACAATAATTTTGATTTAGCTACTGCAACTTGTTTGCCATATAACGCAAAAAAGTAACCTACCCTGCCTCCCAAGGCTAACTTTATTATAAATAATTTTTCTATACAAGTCTAACTTTACAAATATTAAATTTTATTAAATATTACTTAATGGTGTTATATTGTAACTGCTAAACTATAATAGACCATTTCTGCTAGATAAGAATGGACACTTTTTTGGGGGAGTATTTGCATTTGAGAGATGCTGCCCCGGGGAGGGGCAGCATCTCTCAAATGCATCGCGGCGGCCGTTGCCCAATAAAAATTCGCTTCATTAGGATATAATCATTTATGTTGATTATATGTAATGGGGGAAAGAGAAAAGGTGGAAATTCTAGAAATGTACATGAAGATCAAGCAATTAAAAGAACAGGGATTTAAGATACGACGAATTGCCAGAAAGCTGGGGGTATCAAGGACAACAGTGTATAAATATTTGGAGAAGTCACCGGAGGAAATTACGGAGTGGATGGCATCCACCAAAACGCGAGCCAGGAAATTGGATCCATATGAAATGCTCATTCACACGTGGCTTAGTGAACATCCTGACCTATCGGCATCACAGATCCATGACTGGCTGAAGGAGAGATTTCCCAAGTTAGTTGTTGGAGACAGCACAGTGAGAAGTTATGTCAAAGACCTTAGAGATAAATATGGTATTCCTAAAACAGAGCCTAAACGTGTCTATCAGGCTATTCCTGATCCGCCAATGGGCGAACAGGCGCAAGTTGATTTTGGGGAAACAAAACAGAAAACGTCTCAAGGAAAGGTAATCAAGCTATACTTTATCAGTTTCGTGCTTTCGCACTCCAGATATAAATATGTAGAGTGGTTGGACAGGCCATTTACCACAAAAGATGTGATTCAAGCGCATGAACATGTATTTCAATATTATGGCGGCATCCCCTATGAACTTGTCTATGACCAGGATTCCCTGCTCGTGGTGAGTGAGAATGCAGGTGATTTAATACTGACAAGTGAGTTTCAGGCTTATCGCGATGAGCGTAAACTTAAATTTTTTATCTGTAGGAAAGCCGATCCGGAGAGCAAAGGGAGAATTGAAAATGTGGTTGGCTTTGTAAAGAAAAATTTCGCTAGAAACCGAGTATTTCAACACATAGACAAATGGAATGATGATTGTTTAGCATGGCTGGAGAGAACAGGAAATGGGAACGTGCATAATACAACAAAAAAGAGACCGGCTGAAGTGTTCAAATTAGAGAAGCAACACCTCAGACCGATCACCAAAAAAATTTCTATAACAAGTATTGCCTCAAGTATAACAAGAACGGTGCGAAAGGACAATACGATTATGTATGAATCCAATCGCTACTCGGTTCCTCTTGGTACCTATGAAATAAATAAAGAGGTCATTATCGAGGTAACAGATGGAAACCGTTTAGTTATACGAGAGCAATCGGATGGGCCGATTATTGCAGATCATCTCATTTCTACTGAAAAAGGGAAACTTATACAGGCTACCCAACATATGCGGGATCGTTCCAAAGGCATTCCAGCTTATATTGCCACTGTTTCCGAAGGGTTTGAGGATAAGGAAACAGCCACGGCTTTCCTGGAGGAGATTCATCAAAGATATCCGCGTTATGTGAGAGATCAGTTAAAGATGGTATTAAAAGCTTCTCAGTCGGTGGATCAAGCCATCCGAAACGAAGCGTTATCAGAATGTGTAAAGCGCGGATTGTACAGCGCAACAGAGTTTCGTGATGTGGTGGCATTCGTTCAGCGGCAGCATCCATCCGATTCCGACCAAACAGCTGCAAGTGAGGAAATCAAAACACTGCATTACGTTGATCCGGCATTATTAAACACAAAGGCAGAGACAAGGGAATTGGATCGTTATCTAAATGTGTTAAAAGAAGGTGTAACGGTATGAAATATTCTCTTGAACAGTTACAACAACAACTTCGTTCTTTAAGGCTATCAGAGACGGCAGCACATTTGCCTTCTCTGATTCAGCAAGCTGAATCAGAAGATTGGACATACCGGACTTTCTTACATCATCTAACTGCATATGAACAGAAACGCCGCGAAGAGAAACAAATTGAAAAACGTTTGAAATGGGCAGCATTCCCTACTTACAAAACGATAGAGGCGTTTGAGTTGGATGAACAACAATCCTTAAGCAAGAAACAGCTCCAGCAACTAACCGAGTTTACATGGCTGGACCAGCTGTACAATTTAATTATTTTGGGCCCTCCGGGCGTGGGGAAAACTCACTTGGCAACGGGATTGGGAATAGAAGCAATCCATCAGGGTTATAAGGTTGCCTTCATATCCATGGGTCAACTTATTCATACGTTAAAGACGGAGGAAGTTACAAGAAAGTCCCAGACAAGGATGAAACGCATCCGGGGCGCCAATCTCGTCATCATTGATGACTTAATGTTCATGGCCATGGATACACGGGAAGCAAATCTATTTTTTCACCTGATCAACGACCTTTATGACAAGGCTTCCGTGATATTAACATCAAATAAAGGGCCGAATGAATGGGGAGAATTATTAGGAGATCCCGGACTAACAACAGCCATCCTGGACAGACTTTTACACCGTGCAGAAGTACTTCATTTTCAAAATGATGACAGTTATCGGATGAAACATCGTTCTTCCATTTTTATGGAAAAAAGTGTCCAGAATTAATTAGCAAAAAGTGTCCATTTTCACTTGACGGTTACATATATATTTTCTAATATAATTAAACAGTATTAAATGATTATAAATTATAATTTATTTGAGGAAGAAGGAGACTGGCATTGAATAGACAAGAAATTAAAAGTAGTTTCGAGTCCTGAGTTCTATTTTCTGGCTTATTTAACTGTGAAATTAGGGATATTCTTGTTTTATAGCTAGAATTTATTAATTAGAGTGGGTTCGTGTTATTTTCTGGTGATATACTGACTAAATGTGCGAAACTTAATTTTTAAACAAGAAAGAGAAAACTGTTTTTCTAACGAGTTTCGTTACCTATTACAAATGACCATCCATTTGTATGCTAATTTGATGGTCATATTTTATTGGTTTAACATTGAAACTTTCACTTTTTTCAGATTGTGAATTCCAAATTATTTCAGGTGTTTAATCTGCATAAAGTGCGAGACACGGCTTGATATGTAGAAGGCTGGAATAGCTAGCCTGTCTGGCAAGCCACTATTTTTGGATGATATAATGTGTATCTTTACATTAAAATTTTTCAGTTTTTATGCTATATTAGACCTATTATGCATAAGATTAATTATCTTGGTTTTAATTTCTAACAGTGGATTTGTCTTTAAAAAAGTCTGATGTAACTTTTACAATACAACCAGTGAAAAAATAATATGAGGAAAGAGTAAATAGTATATATATAAATTTAGATAAACAGATAATGAAATATCCAATAAAGGCAATAGGTACAGAAACAACAGTGTTGATAGGTAGTTATTTTAACCAATCGTCGTCAATAAATTGGTACATCAAAGTTATGATAATTGGTACGATAAGAAATCAACAGCATTAAGTGATTCTAAAAAAGGTCACTAGCGTTGCATTAAAAAGTAAAAACAATGTCAATCAATAAATCTGGTAGCTTCAGTTATTTAGTTCAATTTTCTGATAAATACCTAGTTTTATTCGAGAAAAAAAGTTAATATGCTTTAAAGGTAGCCCTTCATCCATTTTTAGAATTTTATATATTTATTAGTTAACTGGATCGTAGCTTAGATCATCTAAGTGCAAAACCTCCTCTGATTCGTATTGTGCCAAGGTTTCATTAAAAACCTTTTCGTGGTCCAGCCTTCGTCGTCCATTGGATGATCGTTCTGGTTTCCTGAATAATTCGGAAATAAAAAATGTCATGGATTGTGACCAGAAATCACGGGTCCAACGCAACATTTCGACTAAAGTTCCTTCATAGCCCAACTTGTTTTTCATTAACAGGGTTAGGCAGAAAGTAATCATAGCTATTAGTATTTGATTGTATACAGCGTTTTCACTCTTTCCATACAGTTTTTTGATAACCAGATGTTGCTTTATCCATTTGAAAAACAATTCAATTTGCCAGCGATGCCGGTAAATATCACTGATTTCCTGTGCACCGACGGTTGCATCGTTACACACAATTCGGATCTGGTTCCCTTCGCTGTCTACAGTTTCTATTAACTGCAGCGGATTCTTCATGTTTCCAATCTTCACGATCGCATGCCTGGAGATTGAAGAATCCTCATCTACCGGCAATTCCTCGATGACATTTACAACAGTATTCGATTTAATTCTTGTGGCAAACCGGATACCTTTTTCACAATAATAATCAAACTTAGCAAAGTTGAAATAACCTCGATCGAAGACATGAAGGACCCCTTTATCCGGCACAATTAATGAATCCAACTGAGTTTCATCAGCAGGTCTTGCAGGGGTAAGTATCATATCATTTGGATAAGAGATATCATCACAAAAGACGATGGAAGTATGCATCTTCACTCCCGCTTTTGTCTCCCGAAAATCTGCCCATTCATATTGGCTGAGACACATGGAAATGGTCGATGAATCAATCAGATGAAGCTTTCCAAGTGATTTGTCTGTCATTGTTGGGCCAAGTATTTGGTGCAGCTTTTGAATTAAATGATGCAGGATCGCCTGAAAAATCTCGGGTGGAATATCTCCATTTTTTCGAGAGAGTTGTGATTTACTAATGCTCTCTATACCAACAAGTCTTTGCACCGTTTTCTTTCGTTTAATCGTATCACTTATCCGCTTCAGACTATCTAAGTTTTTTAACTGGGCATAGATAAAAGCATTCGTAAACGTAAGTACATCAAGCTTTTTGACGTATTTGTCAACTTCGGCATGATCAATCATTTTTTGTATTACCTTTGAATCTAATGGATGAATGTATTCCTTGAATACAGTTTTTATGGTATTATTGTCCATGGTTTCTCCTTATAGTTAGGGATTTGGACAGGACTACCATACCCTAATTATAAGGTTTTTTTAATGGATTTTAAAGTGAAAAGATCTAATATTACCAACTTTCAAATAAAATATTTTACTTGATTTTTTAATATTATTTTCCTGCAACGCTAGTGAAAAAAGGTAGAAATTGAACTGGGTAACCCCAAAATCCGAAGTATTCATCTGTAGTATTTGCTATGCAAATCCTGGTCTTTCGAATCAAAAGTTAAGTGCTAAAGGTGCCCGGCAATAATTTTATAGTATAATGCAAGTATCTTAGGCGTTGGGATTTCGTGAGTTTCCTGAATATTACTATCAAGTTATTAGAAAAGATTATAATTTGTTATATATATTTTAGAAAAAGTTATAAATTACTTAATAAATTAGATGTAAGGATATATATTATTCCAGTTGAAAACTGTGAATTTTTTAAAATAAGCGCAGGTTTCACAAAAAGTATTTATAAACATTTAAATATTGGTAGAAAAGATTATAATTTATATAATAATGTTAGAAAAGGTTAGTGAAAAACAAGGTTACTAATTAAATTGGGGAGGGGACCACCTATAAACTGTTCGACCCTTATATTGATAACTCAATAAAAATATCCACATTTAAAAATTAGGAATAATTTGATTAATATCTTTAATGAAGTAGGTGATTTATTGGATAAAGAATCTAAAGACCGGGTGGAAAAAAGAATAGAAATGGCAGGGGAACGTGCCCGATTAGAAGCCAAAATTAATGACACTTACGTTGTATATATTGATGAAAATTGTAATATTGTAAAAGAATTTCCAGACGGAAGTACTGAAGTTATTCAAGAGAAAAAATTTAAATAGTAGTTATAGTAAAGAGTAACCCGTTCAGTTTTAGGGGAGAAAACAATAAATAACAAACTATTTAGGAGTACAAATCGCATAGCGTTTCGTACTCCTGTTTTTATAATATAACAACAATTACTGGATTTGAACACCGAATTGTCGTTGTAAATAGCAATTTTTTAACAAGTGTACATAGATTTATGTACTATGTGGAATTAAGGTTCTAAAATGTATGTTAATTGCATGTTATTTGAAATGTCATTTGTAATGCTATTAAATGAATTGGTTCTGATTTTTAAAGTTTTTTAGTGTTTTTGTTAAAATATTTATATATGTGAATAATTGTACTTAAATTAAAGCAGCAGGTTAGTTTAAGAAAACACTTATATAAAATCTCTTATTATATTATTTTAAAGGGACTTTGTTAAAAAGTAGTAAAAGAATTATTCACTAAAAATCAAATTATATGTTAAAGTTATGACAACTTAGACTTTATAAACAAAATTCAAGGAGAGAAAGAAGTTGTACATAAATAATCCTGCTACTAACCAATTACCACAAGGTGTTAAAATCGATGATATCAAACAAGCAATTGATTCTTCTGGCTACCCATTACAAACAATAATCGCACAAAAACTTTTAGAGATGCATTTTGGAATACATGATGAATGGAGTTATATAGACAACCAATCAAACTCCTTAAGGACTATGGATATTTTCGCAAGTAAAGCATTATGGGATATTGAAAAATATCAGCCTAGAATTAGGCCAGAACTAAATCTATTAATTGAATGTAAACAATCAAATCTTCCTTACGTTTTTTTTCTTAACAGTACAAAACCCTTTTTATATAATTTCCCTTTAATCGGGGGTGTTCCTAAAGAAAATATCTCAATAACTTCAAATAGCACTAGGGATACTTATATGACCCCTGTATATGCTACTATTGGTCTTCAATGGGAAAAATTCTTTCGAGAAACACCAGAATTCTGTTCAACATTTTCTAAGGGTTCACGTAAAGGTAAAAATATTGAGCTATCCGGAAGTGACGCTTATAAAGGTTTAGTTCTTCCTTTGATAAAAGCTGCTCAATACTTTGAAAGTAGCCAGAAGCCTAAACCTTCTCATTGGTATTTTGATGCACATTTAACCATACCAGTGGGTATAGTTGATGCTCCTATGTTTGG
This sequence comes from Virgibacillus kimchii, assembly GCF_055379185.1. Classification (NCBI taxonomy): domain Bacteria; kingdom Bacillati; phylum Bacillota; class Bacilli; order Caryophanales; family Bacillaceae; genus Virgibacillus; species Virgibacillus kimchii. Next base: position 815,586 of record NZ_AP043951.1, read on the forward strand.
AGTTAGAGTTTTGGAGGAAGGTAATGAGGTATTCCCTTTACCTTGGGTAAGAGTGTTAAAACACGAGTCAATTGAAGATGATGTATATAATAATCAGAAAATATACGCGCTAGACATTGTTCACAAAGATTACTTTGATGAATATATGGCAGAGCAACTTATTCCTTTTGCTAAATTGTTTGGTGAAAGAGTACATAAACACGAAAAAGTTCTGCTATCAGGTAAAGGGTTTGTCAAAGATATGGAAAATCCATGGTCACATTCCTTTGAAGAAAGATTAGAATTCAAACCATTGACTAAAAGAACTGGAACAATGTTACAAAAAGTATTTAAGAAATAATAATTACTAATTCTAGTTCTTTTTACTCCCACGAAAGAAACCGATTTTTTAAAGGAAAATTAGCTGAACAATTGATTTGGCCTTATATAGCTTAATGGTGCTTTAGCGGAATAAGATAAATTAAATATTACGATAAAAAACGCTCAGGTTCTGAGCGTTTTCGTTTACTGTTTTTACTGCTAAATTGGGTTAGAAGTGTGTGTTAATTATTGAGTTATTTATGATGTTATTAGCATTTTTCTCTCCCAAAACTGAACTCGTTATCTGCTATTACATACTGGGTAACTGGAGTAACACAATTATTTATAGGACACACAACTGAAGGAGGTAAATAATTGCAAGATTCCTCATAATGGGTTTGGTAGCACTGATGCTCCTAGGTAGTCTGCTTCCCGAGGAGGGATGTGTTGCCAATGGACGTTGTTAATGCGTAACACTAATGATATCCTTCGGGATGTTAGTAGCGTTTATCGTTCCGATAACAACGGCAAAAAATAACCCCTCGCATGCGTTTGAAAGGCGCTGAGGGATAAGCTGCCTTACCCCTCTATGGGGTTCGGTCTATTCCGACCGTTCCAGGTTGCAACATAGGCGGTCTTAATTAATATATGCCATTATGAAAAATTTTATATAGAGGATTCGCATTTGCATGTACTTCTGTTAAGTCATTATAGATTCTAAGTCTACTACCTTTCTCTTTAATCATTTTTCAATATTTGCTTCGGTGTCATTCAATATAATATGGTGTATTGTAATGTTACCGGAGTAATATTTATACGCTGTCATCTTTTTTATAAATTAATTAAGGTATTATATTTTTTTAAAATAATGTTATCAGTATCAACTTATAAGAAAAGGATGATGCTGATGAATAGGAAAATAGTAATAGTGGATGAAGTAGGTCATTTTAGTGATGAGTTCAACTTTGATGATTACGAAATTGTAGAATCAAATCAAATGAAAATAAGAAGAGATAGGGCTGAAAGAAAGCAAAAGAGAACACTGGATAAACGTGGAAGTTTTGTTTTTTGCAAGGTGAATAGTATAAAGCAGCTGGAAAAATCAGATTTAAAATTGAGAAGCAAAAGTTATTTAATGCAGTTATTATTGTATACTGATTATGATTGTGAACCATTAAAAATTGGTAGGCAGCCTTTAACTGTGGATGAAATTGCAAACATCTGGGGTATCGGTAACCCTTCGAGTCACCTTGACAATTACGTGAAAATGAACATACTCAAGAAAGAAATACATTCAGAGGATAAAAGGAAGAATGTATTTACATTAAATCGTGATTTTTTTGTGATGGGACATTTAAAAGAGAAAGAGAAAAAGGATGCAAACTTTATCATGGTGTATCATAGGGAGCTCAAAAATATCATTAGGAGATTAAAAGAAATTGAAGAAAAAGCGAAAGAACAAGGAAGAAAAGTGGATGCAATGATTGCACTTGGATTACTATTCAGTTTGCTGCCATATTTTCATTACGATACATATTATTTAGTTAAAAATCCAAATTACCCAGAAGAAGGAAATACAAAAATAGATGAGACGGATAAATGGGATTTGCTGAAGAATCCAGGAAAGGATTTATCTTATTTGACAATAACTGATATGGGAAAAGCAGCAGGGTATGCTAACATGAATAGAAAAACGATTAATAAATACATTAATTGGCTGATAAAGGCTGAAGCAATCATTGAAATGAAAAAAGGAAAAATGAAAAGATATATGCTAAACCCTAAACTGTGTTATAGAAAAGATGACTTAGCAGTTGATGATTATACTAAACATGTAATCAATCAGTTTACCAAGAGAGACAGTAAGGATTATCATTTTGTTTCAGAAGAGAATGAGGCAATAGAAATAGAAATTAAAAAAATGACGAGCTTGTTGCAAGAACCAAAAGTTTATCAGGTTAATTATAAGAAGGACGCTGAACTAAAGATGAAAAAGGTGCGGGACATGATTAATAAATTAATTGGAAAAGAGAACTGATAGTATTTTAAGTAGTTCCGTTACGGTGGAGAAACATACGAAATAGCATTCAATTAGCAGACCAAATCACATATGACTTGGTCTTGTCCTTTTCACCTATATACCAAAGATTATTGGTTTTTAACGCTTGAATTAGCATACAAAATCGCACACCAGATATCATAATGTCAATAGCTGTTGTCAATGTCCTTTTTATGTGAATTTGTAAGTTATTTTCGATGCTAATTTTTCAAAACCAAGAGTATAATTGTTATATTGTCTTAAAATAAATATATAGTTTGTGAAAGAACGTACTTAAACTAACGGGCAGTTTAGTGGAAGATGATATTACCAAAAGTTTAGAAGTAAAGGAGAAGTTATAATGGTCGAACTAAAATATTTTGAACGTACAGATTTCAAACAGCTTATTGATTGGATTGATTCACCTCAGTTTTTACTTCAATGGGGAGGGCCTGCTTTCTCGTATCCCTTAACTGAAAATCAGTTGGAAAAATACATTGAGAATGCTAATAACGATAACTCTGATACTTTAGTTTATAAAGTAGTAAGTAATGAAACTGGAGATGTAATAGGTCATATTTCTTTGGGGAAAATTGATAGAATTAACAAATCTGCACGAGTAGGAAAAGTATTAGTTGGTGATAAAAACGTCAGGGGTAAAGGAATAGGTAAACTATTGATGAAAGAAATCCTCAAGGTGGCATTTGATGAACTTAACTTACATAGAGTTAGTCTTGGAGTATTTGACTTTAATGTATCTGCCATCGCCTGTTACGAAAAAGCAGGTTTTATAAAAGAGGGGTTACTTCGAGATTCAAGAAAAAACGGTGACGAATACTGGAGTCTATGGGAAATGAGTATTTTAGAAAACGAATGGATTAAAACCAAAAACATTTAGTCTTATTCATTGAATAAAGGAGGTAGTTCGGGAATATCTTTTTCTTGTTCTAAACTTAGTTTGTGAAGAAATGTACTTAAAGAAACTGGTGCTTTAATTTAACAAGAAAATATAAAAAAGAACGCTTGGGTAATAAAAATACTCAAGCGTTTTCGTTTGCTATTTATACTATTATTTACAGTGCTGAACATAATGCGTTTAGTGTTTCTATTTAGCCTGTTATTTAAAATTTTCTCCACGGTATCGGAACTACTTAATAGTGTTTTTAGTTCTTTTTTGATTATTGCGGAAGAAATGAGCCACTTATGCTTGATTTTGAGCCACCGGTTGCGAGAAATAAAGCCACCAATTGCGGAGCTGAGAGCCAATAGGTAAACTGCTCTTATGAGAAGAGAGTCAGAGCCACAGTGGAAGCTGCTTGCCATTGACTGTAACGCCCGATTCTAAGCATTTGGTGGAAGAGGACGGGGCCCCGCCAGCAAATGCTTAGAATCGGTGTGTCCGTGTTATCATATCTGAGCAGATGTGCCTATTTGGCATTATTTTTGACAGACCTGCGATTATTCCTCTACACGGACAAAAGTTAAGTCAATGGTCGCGGACAATAGGATTTGCGCTAATTATGCCAGATAAATGATAGTGGCTCTCCACTCCACAGTTACTGGCTCAATCATCCGCATTCAGTGGCTCAAAAACTCCGCACTGCTGGCTCAAACTGTCCGCAATACTCATCTTTTTTTATGTTTATATTTTAAAAAGGTGCTATGGAGTAGGAGTAGTTCCGCAAAATATGTTCTTAGACTGATAGCTATTTTCCATATTTCGTGCTCGCGGTAGATGGTTTTAATCTAAATGTGTTCTTTCATTGAGTGATAAAATCGATGGGGAAAAAGGGCATGATTCCATGCGGGGAAAGGATTGGAGGGAATTAAAATGAAGTGTGTTATCTATTAGGTATTTAAGTGGAAAATATTTGGTCTTTAAATGATGTAAAAATGAAGAAGGGAAGTTGGAATTGGATTGTTTTTTGTTTCCAACTAATTTCTTCATATCCAGTAAACATTTATTCTAGGTATAAGTGTTGATTTAATAAGGTTTATAAGTTCATTGATTGGTCTAAAAATTATTCATGGTACTTTAAAATAATGTTTGTAATAGAAATTGCTATGCGTATTAATAAAACACGAAGAGGACAGTTGGACCATTCATGTTGTTTATTCCAACTCTATTTCTTCGTTTTTACAATGTTAAATTGTACAACAATATTTAATAAACTTCTCATTAATTGATGTGAAGGGATTTGTTATCGAACGGTTCTCACCCCATAGGGCTCAAACCTGAGCTTTTGATTGGGCAATACTATTCAATTCAAAACCAAAACCCCAAAACCCTTGGTCTTTGTAATCAAAAGTCAAGGGCGCTAGGGCAGCATTTGTTTTGTTGGAAAATAGCAAGTTACAGGGAGTGACAGAAGGGTTGAACGGAACCGTCACGTAAACATCTTTCAAACCGTTGCTGGAAAGTAAAATTTCATTTTCAACATACCCATGAAATTTACCACGAGGATTGAGTTCATACGTCCTTATGGATATCAAACCCTAAAAACATCTTGCTTCTTTTTCAAACAAAAAAGGTATGGTGGACAGGCTTCGTTTGAGTTTGTTCAAGAGCAAAACTCTTTTAAAAGCTTTTGCGCTTCTGCTGAATCTTCATATAAGCTATTTCCTTGATTGATAATAAGTTATCATAATTTATTTCCTTTCATCTGCTTTCTTTTTATTTAATAGCATAAATAACGATGCATTTTTTGAACAGGACAGTTAAATCAATTAATAAGAATATAGGTTTAATAGAAGTTAAAAAAGCCCTGCATTTTCAGGACTTTATTGGTTGTTTACTGTTCATTTTTTTTGTTGCCATACGATTTAGTTCTTTATCAAATTGCTTTAGTTTTTTCATACGATTACAAAGGCTCTTTTGCTATCAGCTACTTTTTAATTTTTGTAGTTGCTGCGCATATATTGCTGAGCTTGAAGCTACCGAAAGTTCTTTTGGTTAATCTTAAGAACTACCTTCTTCATCAGTTGTAATCTCTTCTCCGAATGCGTTTTTACCTGCAACAGCTTTAAATTCTAAACCTTCATGAGATGAAGTTACATAGTCTAACTCATGCTTAACATCTTCATCATATGCTGTAATAGCTGTACGTTCTGATGCATAGACGTTCCCATCTTCGTCAGTTAATATTGATAGTATAGAGAAAAAGGAATTTATTTTAATGCAAATAGCGAGATTGGTAGAATAGGGAGGGATGAACAAGGTTGCATTTGTTTTTCATTTGCAACTGCAAACTTTATGTCAAAGTTACACTACTTATGCTAGAGAATTATCTAAAAATAAAAATAATTTAAGAGAGGTGATTAAAAATGGACGCTGAAACTTACTGGAAAAATTTTAACCTGGGAAAGGAATTGACTGTTGCTGGAGGCTTCATATATAACGGTTTAAAAACTTTTGATTCAATGGAAAATTTCGGAAAAGAGGGTGAAATATTCGAGTTCTTTTATAATACTTCAGTAGGTATAGAGCGATTGTTAAAAATAGTAGCCATATTGACTGAGCATAGTGATTCAATGAATCAAGAGGAATTTGAAAAAAGTTTAATTACACATAATCATATGGAACTTCTAAGGAGAATTTCAAAAAAACATAATTGTGGGTTTAGCAACCTACAAAATGATTTCTTAGACATGCTAACCAATTTTTACAAGACCATAAGATATGATAGATATAATTTGGAAAGCATTCAATCAAATAATAAGGAGAAAGTGTATTTAGTTAGTTTTCTCGTAAAACATTTGAAAGTTAGAATCGATTCTGAAGGAATGCTTGTATCTCCAAATGAACTAAGATATAAGAGATATATTGGGAAAATTATCGGAAAAATAAGTGAAGTATTATACGAGTGAGTAGAAAGAGAAGCTAGTGCCCTAAACATTTATACATATATCGTTTGGAAGGAATTAATAATATACTTAATAAATACAACTGACCGTTCTGGTGCTTTGGATTTTATTAGGGGAATAGAACCACTGAATTTCGAACCAGAATTAGTGAATGATTATCTGAGTGTATTCAAATCTGATATCGAAAAACACGAACTTATAGCCCAGGTTGAAATGTTTTACGAGGATATTGAAAACAAGAAAGAGCGTTTGGAAATACTAGATTTGCTAAATAATCCACATGTTTTTTTTTGATTATAATGAAGGTGATGACAGCGAGGAAGAATTCGAAGATGATTGTGAGGGAGAGAAAAAGTGAAGCTCATAGAGAAGGTCGGTGCTAAAATATAAAACTATTTAGAGAAAATAGTTTTATAGTACTTTAAAATTCTTCCAACTTTTGTTAGCGTACTGATAAATGCGCGACGATTTAACTAATGCTAGTAAGGGGGGAATACTCATGTTATCAAACTCCTGGATTATAGGAATAGTAAGTGGATTTATTGCAACAGCTATCTTCAATTTAATAATTAATTTATTTACTAAGAAGGATTATAATAATAATATAGAAAAAGCCAACTCTGAAGTTCATGATTTATTATTATTAGCAACAATAGAAGAGAAAATGCCGAATGCTGCAGTGATAAGTGCCTTGTTAAATTCAACTGCTAAAAAATATACTGTTCGAATAAATGATATCAATTCAGTTGATGATGTGTACGATGATTTAATTAGGGGAATTTATAAAACTAATTTATTGTCTTTTGAAAAGAAACAAACAATTACAATCAATTTAAGTGATTTAAAAGAACAGAAATATATTTTGAAAAGTGAAAATAAACTACGGGATTTATACAATATAAGAGAATTAAGAAGAACAAAGTTGTTCCTTTATACGTATGTTGTAGGATTATCATTAATGTTTCTTGTCACGTATCGTGATAAATTAAACGGAGAATTCACCCTGCATGCTTTTGGAAGTTTATCTGAATCTGACAAACTTCTTGCTGGGTTTGTAGCAACGTATACAGTTTCTTTTATAATGAGTAGATATTTTGAAAACAGAATGCATAAAAAATATAGAAAATCGGATGAAGCTACATAAATGCGAATCTATTCATTTAATAAAATAAGCAGAGTCTCTATGAAGAATAACATCTTTGTAGAGCTTTTTTGTTCCTTCTAGTCTCTTTTTCTATTCTATAGAATAGAAACACTCACAAGTATAAATTTAGTAAACGTATTACAATTTGCTTCTGTTTTTATTTCTATTTCCTCAAACAACAGTATCTTTTATCATCATTCTTCTTCCTTAGGTGAGGGTAGAGCGATGAAAGCGAGCCAGGCAATTAAATATATTGCCAGTGCTACTGGAGAACTGCTTTGTTCCAGGTCAGGGCGAAAATAAAACTTGTACTTAAGAGGCGGATTGTAAGTAAGAAAGTACGAACAGGTAGTGTAAGGATTAAAAATTGTTGTGCGAAATGCTATATTAAATATAGAGAGAAAAGAAAAGGATAGAAGAATCAATAAATGGATTGTGAAATGGAAAAAGAATTATTGAGGGGGAGGATAAATGAGACAGTATCCAGAGAGGGATTTGATTCAAGGGTTTGAGAGTATAATGAAACAAAATGAGAATGTGGATATGACAATGCCAACAAACTTCGGTAATAACACGACAATATTAGCCGATATTGAATATGTAAGCAGTACAGGAGAGTATATGGTGATTGAAGCAAAAAGTAATCATTCTAGAGATGCTCACAATTCAGTTCATAAACTATTTGGCGAGTTACTAAAAGAAACAGGGAAAAATAAAGTTAATAGACTACAAGGAGACCAAAAGGCATCTTTGGCTGTACTCATCCCAGAAGATGCAAGCACTCGGGATGGAGTTACAAAGAATTCTGGCTATAACTTTTATAAAAGACATTTTAATAATATTCCACATGATATTTTTGAAAAATTTGGAGAACTAGTAAATGCAAGGTATGTTTTTATATATTCTAAAAGAGATAATTGTGTAAAACAGTATTCCTGGATAGGGTTTTATCAGGGTGAAGAACCATTGGAAACATGGAGTAGTTTAAAATACTGACTTGAATAAGAAGGTGCAATAGTGGTTCATGGTGATTAAAATAGAAAAAAACCCTGGATATAGATTAAGGGGTTCAGTTCCAGGAGAGAAAAATGCTATTAGCAAGGGAAGAAACATACAAATTAGTATTCTTTTCACCTGTAAATTAAAAGCAAACAAAAATGCTCAGATATATCTTAAAGCGTTAATTTTTTCCTTTTCCACAATTGCGCGCCGAATGATGAGGTACTTAGGGCTGTTCAATTATCATTGGTGTCATTAGTTTTTTAAAGTGTTTATTTGTCATAGCTGAGGAACCTTGAATATGGTATTCTGATTTTTCAATATTCAATATAATTAAAGGATATTAGAGGGAATTTTGGAAGGGGTAAATTATCAGACCTTTTCCTCAACTCTTTCTCAATTTCCCTTAAAAATATACATGCAAGTAAATAAGACGAAGATAAGTAAATCAAAGTCATCGTCTTTGAATAGATATGATACAGAAAGCGGAAAGCAGCTATTGGAAAGGGGATATCTCCCCGTTCCTTTCCTGATTATTATGCTGCAAGGTATTCTTCGAGCAGTGATGTAGATTCGTTAAATTTTATATCAACCTTAATCTTTGTCTCGGCAGATATTACTGAATGAATTTCTCCCAGTTTTTTATATTCCAATACGTCTCCTGATTCCACTGGGATATGGAACTTAAAGCCTTCTAATTCGTATAACAGCAAATAACTCTTGCTACCATCCCAGACTGATTCTTGGACATGATATCCGATAACTTTCAGCTTTTCCTCTTTTAGCAGTTTACTAAGAACTCTATCTTTAAGATAATATAAATTCAGTTGACGCTCCTTGGCTATTTGAGCATGACCATGTTTCATGTTGTTATAATTTCTCACCTTTGTATCTCTGCTTTTCTTAGCAGATTTATTGATAACATAGAGTGCTTTAGCAATATTATCTTCTGATAATTCGAAAGAGCAGATTTCTTGCTTAGTGTATTTTCTTATCTTTACGGTATTGTTAATATGATACAAATTAGAATCACGCCAGCCATGGTATTGCATAACTCGTACAAACGCATCAGGTTCATTGGAATTTTTCGGTTTTAATCGGAAATTATTTATTAGCTGTGTTTTTGTGTGGTCTGGTACTTTGGCCCATTTAACGAATTTAGTTAATGTCATAATTATATCCTCCATTTTATTGTTTTAATTTTATATTTGGGGCTTCGTTCAATCGCTTTATCTTGTGTGAGTGAAAGTTTTTGAACGTTACACCCTTTAATTCTAGAATATCAACTCTTAATAAAAATAGGAGAAAACGTCGATTTATTTTTGTAAGACTTTTTGAGAATCGTCGAAAACATTGTTGTATCAATGTTTATGCTTAGAAAAATAATTGAATAGGAGTAAATAGAAACTGGGATTGGTTAAAATAGAGTGGAAAGGTGAGGGAAAAAAGACATAAAAAGTGAATCATAACCTGAACTGTTTAATGCAACTAAAAAATGGGGGGGATTAAAAGGTTGATTGTGGGTAATTAAGTATGAATGGACTAGGATTAAAAAAGAGAGCAGCCAGGAGGCCTATGGCGGATGATTCGGAAGTGGTAATGAACGCGGAAGGGAAAAGAATAAAAATTTCCATTCACTATTCTCCATTCAATTCAGTTATAGTCAAAATTCCTGCGACTTATTGGTAAAAAGCATAAAAATATATCGATAAACACAGTAAAAAAGTATTAAAATGGTATTTATAATTTATCTTTTACTCCGCATTTCCCAGTCTATATCACTGTGTTTTCTTTTTCTGTATGAATGTAAGACTTACTTTCTTAAATTATAGAAACTAAGATATAAACCGTGAATGGATTCAGCAAAAGGCGTATACAAAAATGATTACAAGATTTCATTTAAATACCAAGTAGCTCTCTTCATTTTTGCTGCTAGCTTGACATTAGGAAAACAGTGGCTAAAAAATACATATGGCCAACTCATTCTCAATATAAACAATAGAGCTCACTACGCTAGGTATCGATTCTTTATCTCGATTGTAAGTAATACCTAATGCATCTCCTATATTCCCACTCACTTGTCATGTTCCTTTCAATACTCTAATACCTCAAATCCTTCTCTTTTTTCATCCAATTTATATTTCATTTGTATCCCTCATAATAATATAATCGATTTAAGATAATACATTGTGGAATCTTTTTGAAATTAATTCCTTTCTTCTTTTTTAACTTGAATATGAAAAAGTGTTCTTGTATAATAAAGAACAAACGTTCTAGAGGTAGGTTTTAAAATGGTGAATGACAGAGGAAGTATTAAATGGTCAGCAATGATGATGCCTGAGCATATAGAAATGTTAAAAAAATCTTGGAAGGAACAGGAACGAAGAGAAAAACCTTTGTTGGATGAGCAGCAAAAAGAGGAGATAGAAGGTAAACTGCAACTAGCAATACATAATGATTTAACAATTCAAATTAAATATTTTAAAGGCCATGATTTTTATTACGTATTGGATAAAATCGCTTCAATTAACGTGAAAGACGGTAGTTTATACCTGAAACAAATGGAAAAGCTTAAATTAAATGATATAATTGATGTGAAAATATTTTGATTAGAGGAGATGCTGTCATGGAGTGGGAGATGCCACCGCACCCCAAAAAGGGTAATTTTAAATTGGTTGCTACAGAAAAAACGGATGGAGAAATTTATCTTACCTTTATTGGAGAGGATGCACCTCATCGCTGTAATTTATACGAAATTGAAGATTACTGTATGGAGTTGCAAGATTATGTCAAGGCTTTGTTACCCAAGATATTGTCCGGAGTATACGATATTAATTTAATTGAAATGAAAGAATAATAATGGAATATTAAAGACAGGTGTTAAATACACTAAGTGTGTTTGGTACCACATAATCAAGAATTCATAAATTTAAACTTATTCCTTCATCGGACAGTCTGATTTAATTTCTTTATCAAATCATTACTTTTAAATTTTTTTGTTAATACAATTTATTTTTAATTATCGAGATAAAGAAGAAAAGTCGGAATAAGATTTCTAGCATAAAGTATTTATTTCAAACGTTTTGATAATCATAATTTGATATAAATGTATTAAGTACTATTAGAAACAATTATAAAATTTTTAACAGTGATTAGTTATATAACATGGTTTTAATTTGAATTAATTATAAAAATGTTAAATTATTTTATATGTTTTTTAATAATGTTATAAAAAGTTATTTTATCAGTATTGTTTAATTATTATTAATTAAGGAGGAGCTTTTGTCAAACCATTTTCGCGAAGGGAGGGAAGTAGAGAACTACCCCTTTGAAAAAGGGTAGAAAGCGCATTTTTGCGCTCGGTCGGTCATTCCGTGTGAAAATTCAAGGCTGCCCAGGTCCTGCTTTACCAGCCACGCCACCACAGCGTTCACTTTCACCTACCTTGCTTTCGCAACAGGCACGGGGTATGTGTCTAAAAAAAGACACTCTGGGAGCGTAACGCCCCTCTAACGGGCTACACTCACGATGGTTAGTCGTGGCCACAGGACAGACGGATGAAACCTGTGGTTATTTTTCGTCTTTTGGTTTTTGTTCCGATATTTAAATTTCAACTTTTCATCGTTATCTATACTTTTATGTATAAAAAATAATGTACCTTTATCAATTTTAAACTTTTTGTTTTTATCAGTTTGCATCGATAGACTTCGGAACGCAGTAGTAGAAAAAATTATTACATGTCTAATAACCAATAGTGATTTAAATCTGGTAGACAATTATATTAGATTACTAATCGGAGGATATTTGAATATGGATTTTTGGTCTGCTTTTTATCCCTCATTGTGGGCGGGAATTGCTTCGGGAATAATTACTGGTATTTTAGTGGGGTGTAAGCGTCAAATAAAACACACATAGAATCAGAAAGTCATCCATGCGATAATCTTCTTAGAAATGAATTCAGGAGGTTATGCGATGACTCTAAAAGACAAGAGAATAGAATGGGAAGCGCGGTATGATGCTTGGAAAGATAGCGGGCAAAGTGTAGCCGAATGGTGTCGGGATCATGAAATCAAAGCCCACCAGATGTATTATTGGATCCAGCGATTCGAGAACCAGGAAAATCTTTCTGAACAGGAACCAACACAATGGCTCGCCGTCCAGGTGGAAGAGGAAAATATTTCTTCCAAAGGAGAAGGACCTATCTTTATCCACTTTGATGCTCTTTCTGTCGAAGTGCGACCAGGAGCCAATGTTGGATTACTATCCGATATCATCCATGTCCTGCGAAATCAATGTTGACAAACTTACAATTTGAGCGTGTCTACCTGGCCCGCGGAAGCACAGATCTTCGTAAGTCTATTGACGGTCTGGCGGTGATTGTTCAAGAATGCTTTGACCTCGATCCCTTTTCTCCTTGTTTGTTCGTGTTCTGTAATCGGAAACGTGACAAGTTAAAAATCCTGCAGTGGGAGCACAATGGGTTTTGGCTGCATTATCGCAGGTTGGAAAAGGGAACATTCCATTGGCCATCAGAAAAGGACACAGCACCTATGAATATCAGTCCTCGTCAGCTTCGCTGGCTGCTGGATGGTTTGCCAATTGAACAAAGGCAGGCACACCGTGAGGTGAAAGCGCGTACCATTATTTAAAAGATTGAAATATAGGAATACGGGAATTCGACTAGGCAAGTCGAATTCTTTATCGTATACTTATTTTATGGAAAAAACAGCGCATACATCAACCCAGTCAATTGAATATTATAAAGCGCAAAATGAAAAGCTTGAGATGGAAAAAGAAGCGTTGGAGGCAAAATTAAAATGGTACGAAGAACAATTTCGTTTGAGCCAACAACGCAGATTTGGATCTTCCAGTGAGAAGACCGATTCAGGTCAGCTCTCTCTTTTCAATGAGGCCGAAGATACTACTGACACGACGGTGGAAGAACCAACTGTCGAAACGATTACATATAAACGCAAGAAACAGCGTGGTCAGCGTGAACAAAAGCTGGAAAACCTGCCTACGGAAACGATCGAATATCGTTTATCCGATGAGGAACAGGTCTGTTCGTGCTGTGGAGGAAATCTTCACGATATGAGCACGGAAGTGCGTAAAGAATTAAAAATCATTCCTGCGCAAGTAAAAGTCGTTGAACACGTGCGCCACGTATATAGCTGCCGGCATTGCGAACGCCATGAAATTGAAACACCTATTGTGACAGCGAAGATGCCGGAGCCAGTATTTCCTGGGAGCCTCGCCTCTCCATCCGCCATGGCTTACACCATGACACAAAAATATGTAGAGGGCATGCCACTTTACCGGCAAGAGAAACACCTGGAACGCTTCGGTGTATCCATTCCACGGCAGACACTGGCCAATTGGATGGTATACGGTGCCATCACATGGCTGGAGCTCATTTATAACAAAATGCACGCCCAACTATTGGAATTGGATACGATGCACGCGGATGAGACGACACTGCAAGTTTTATCCGAGCCGGAACGGCCGGCAACATCCACCTCCTACATGTGGCTATATCGCTCAGGGCATACTGATGTACCCATCGTTCTTTACGATTATCAGCAAACACGGGCGGCCAAACATCCACGCCGATTTCTGAAAGGCTTCCAGGGCTACCTGCATGTAGACGGTTATCCCGGCTACAATGGGCTTCCTGACGTTGTCCTTGTTGGGTGTTGGGCGCACGCACGGCGCAAATTCACAGAAGCACTCAAGGCTCTTCCTGAATCCGCAGCCACTACGGCTGTGAAGGCAAACGAAGGCTTGGACTTCTGTAATAAGCTTTTTGATATTGAACGAGATTTAAAGGACAAAAGTCCGCAAGAACGCTATGAAAAGCGTTTGGAACGCAGCCAGCCAGTGCTGGAGGCTTTTTTGGCATGGTTGAAAGAGCAAACACCACGCGTACTGCCAAAAAGTGCGCTTGGTCAAGCCATCAAATATTGTCGTAACCAATGGGAACGTTTAGAGGCATTTTTGGAGGATGGCCGATTGGAGATTGATAACAATCGAGCTGAACGGTCCATCAAGCCTTTTGTGATCGGAAGGAAAAATTGGCTTTTTAGCAATACCGCAAAAGGAGCAAAATCCAGTGCGATCATTTATAGTGTTGTGGAGACGGCCAAGGAAAATGGACTGAATCCATTTAACTACCTCAGCTACCTGTTTGAGGAACTTCCCAATATAGATACGACAGATGAAGTGCAGTTGACTCGACTTCTGCCGTGGTCCGCTTCACTCCCTGATGAATGCCGCGTTCCTAATAAATCTAAATAAATTATAACAGTAGTCCACATCTGAAAAATAGGTGTGGACTATTTTACGCTTACTTAGTGGGGTTGATTTTGTGGAGATTTCAACTAAAACAAGAAAACAAGATGTTGCAAAATAATTATGAAAGAGAACTTTCCATAATAAAGGAAAGGTTACTTTTTGTAGATTATGATGACAAGACTATAACATTAGATAATATAGTGAAGTCAATTCCTATACAAGGCGTGGAAATTATAGAGTTATTGAAAAATAAACCCGTTGACCTGATTAAGGAATATGTTGAGCTTAATCATGAATTGGCAAACGAATTGTTAAAAACAAGAAATAAATACCTGAAACTAATAAAAGTCGCTAAAAAATTTGATAAAGAAATGGATAAGTACATTAGGCTTTGCAATGCAGAAAAGGACATCGGTGCTTTTGGAAATGATGCTAATACTAAAACATATTTTATAGGTAGAATTTATAATTATAATGATAAAGAGATAGAACCATGGATAGATGTAGGGGTAAGAGATTGGATGAAAGAACCATATGCTAATTTTAATAAAGAGTATCAGGACCTTATTCAAAGATTTTTAAAGGGAAGAAAAGAGTTACTTGACCGTATTAAAGCAATAGAAAAACTTATTAAAACTGATGAAGGATAAAATGGTTGTTTTATTCTGATAATTAAAATCATTTTACTGTCAACAAAAAGCACCGCATTTGCGATGCGGTTTAATATACTTTTCACAAAATTATTTGATTCACTAAATAGTGGAGATATTGAATGCGTTCATATCTTACATCGTATTATTTGTTTTGACTGCGGTATTACTTAATTTATATAGAAAAATGAAGAAAAAGGAGTATTTATGAAGTCACTTCATGATACTTGATTCGATACGCCTTTGAAGATATTCAAAATGTATATAATGAAAAATTGTAAAGGAAAGGAGGCAAGTTATTAATCTGTTCCTTTATTTCTGCATATAGCTACTTCTAGTATAATATCTATTTTTACTTAGAAGGATGATTGGTATTTCTATCTGAAAATGTGTTAAATGATTATTTTTAAAAGAATCTTTCATAAATGCCTATTATAAATGTATCAATCACCCAGTAACCAGTTCCAATATATATATATAGCATATATTCCTATACCAATTAGAACAATATTTGCTATAATGGCGGCTATATCATTGCTCCACTCAGAAGCACCATGTATAATCATACCAACACCGGTTGTCCCTATAACTAAACCCAAGCCTAATGGAATGTCAACACTAAACTAAACAAATTTATTAAGGAATATAAACTTTTTATGGTGTTAAATAAAATGCTCTTTAATGAAAATAGTTGTATCAGTTTCTCACTTGACTTGGAGCCTCTGCGGGCATGATTTTCTTGCCAGGAAGCCAGCCAATTTAAAACCCGGCTGGCTAGCCAAAAAGGCTATCACGCCCGCCTCTCCAAGTAAAGTGGACGCATTGGTGTTAGATAGCAGTCTGTTCTAACGGATGCTGTAGCTTGTACTCTCTTGGCGTTAAATAGTCTAGTGACTCGTGCATGCGAATGTTATTAAACCAATTGACGTAATCAAACAATTCAAGATCTAACTCTTCTTGACTTGAGAAAACCGCTCCATTGACGAACTCTGTTTTAATAGATTTAAAGGTTGCCTCTGCTACTGCGTTGTCATATGGTGTACCTTTACTGCTTAATGATCTGTCGATATTAAATGTAGCTAATGCCTCATCAATTAATTGATTCTTAAACTCACTGCCTCGATCCGTATGAAACAGTTCAAGGTTGGTTAAGTTGTAAGGCACTGTCGAAAAAGCACGTTGAACTAACCTTGCATCTTTATTTGGACCAGCACTGTGACCAATGATTTCACGGTTATGTAAATCAACGAGTACACAAATATAATGCCATTTTTGTTGCACGCGAACGTATGTCAAATCACTTACAACTACTTTCAGAGCTTGCTTTTGATCAAACTCACGGTTTAATACATTTCCCACGTCAGATTCATTTACGGTTGATTTTTGGGGCTTGAATTGGGCAACTGTATACTTAGAAACAAGTCCTTTAGCTTTCATAATTCTGCCGATCCGACGGCGAGAGACTTGCCAGCCTTTCTTTTGTAGTTTCTCTTTGATTTTCCGTTGGCCATAGACTCGTCTGTTTTTATGGAAGATTTCTACAATTAATTTTGTTAGTTCTTCTTCTTCTTTTGTGTCACGTTCTTTCGCTTCATAATAGTACGTGCTTCTAGGAATTTGCAGGACTTCGCACATTGCTGATACCGAGTATTTGTGTCGATTATTACGAATCACATCTACTTTCGTCCCATGATCAGCGCGGCTTGCTTTAAAATATCATTTTCCATGGCAAGCCTTTGGTTCTCTTTACGTAACTTGATTAATTCTTCTTGTTCAGGAGTACGATTGTCTTTTTCTTCAAAAGATCCAGTTGTGTTATGTTGGAGAACCCATTTATCAAAGGCAGATGGCGTCAGCTCGTATTCTCTGATAATCTCGGCTCTTGGTTTACCTGAAGCATGTAACTGAACGATTTGTTCTTTAAACTCCTTTGAAAATGTCCTTCTTGGTCTTTTGGTCATAAACTGATTCTCCTCCGACTAATTATTGAATTCAGTTTATATGACCTTAAAGTTTTTGTCTAACTAAGTGTAACCGATTCATAATGGAAAAAGCATCACAAGAAGTTCCACTAAGATACTCACCATAATTTCCCCCTTATAAAAATATAACACTGAAGCTAAGCTATTCATACATTTTTCAGAGAATAAAGAGTTTGTTTACAAGGGTCATACCTAAATACATTTCAAGTATATAGGGATGGTATGAGGAGTTGAAAAGGCAGGATTGTATTACTTCTAGTTCTTATGCTTTATGGGGGAGTTTAACTACTATAAATCTAAGATTACTGATTTTTAATAAGATAACTTAACAATAAAAGTCTTTGACATAAATTCGTTTATGTCATTTCTTACTTATATTTGGTATATTTAGTGTATAGGAAAATAGTAGGGGGAAAACAATGAGTAAGTTAACTTTACAACAACTAGAATCTCATTTATGGGAATCATGTAAACTAGCACATTATCTCAGGTCCCTAATTTCAAATTAATACAGTGGAATATCTGAAGTAATGTGCTATTTTTCCCACTTTATTCCAGCTTTGGCAATAAATAATCACTTTATTTCTCTTCTGTTTTTTTATGAAAAAAGGATGCCTCTTAAAGGACATCCTCTTCTTTCAATAAATTTATGGACACTACTCTTACTTTATAAGCCTCAAACTCCCGAAGATTAAAAGCAACATCTTCAGTAAACTCCACAAACCACGAATTGTATTCAGTATAATCTTTTCCTATATTAACTTTCACATAATGATTCTGTATCTTTATTTCTATAGGCAATCCTTCGTACGCTACGTACTCCTCTTGATCAATCCATATTTTCCAGAAACCCATATGAAAAATCATAATACCTTCAACCATCATAAAGCCCTTTCCTCAGCTGCCAGACGGACGATTTCCTCATCAATTTGTTCTTTCTTCTGTTGTGCCCCGTACAAAAGGCAGTTCATTGTTAATGTATTGATGACACGCGGCCAGCCTTGTGATCGCAAAGCGATTGCTTCCAGGGCGGTGGAACTGAAAATCGGCATTCTGGATCCTGCCAGTTCTAAATGGTGCTCTATATACGCATACACATCCTCTTTACTTAATGGTTGAATTTGATACTTCATAATGATTCGTTGAGCCAATGGCCGGTGATGATTCAAATTCAGTCGTGTTTTTAAATGTGGTAGTCCGGCCAATATGAGAATAAATGGATTCGATGAATCCATCTGAAAATTAAAAAGTATTGCCAAATCCTGTAAAAAAGCATCTTTTGCCATATGCATCTCATCCAGTATAAAAACAGGGGTAACTTTACGTTCCTGCGCCATTTGTTCAATTCCTGATTGAATCTGGCGAAACAAATCTACTTTACGAAACTTTGGTTCTTCCCCCAAACCATAAGCGAGTCCCCGGTAAAAATCCATTACACCTCCGGTAGACAATGGAAAATAGACCACATGATATAACGCCGGATTAAGTGACTCCTTAAATGAACGCAGTGTAAATGTTTTCCCGGCACCCGGATCACCAATAATTAAACCAATGCCTTTGGACTTTTGTAAATATGACAACCCGTTTAACGCTTCTTGATAAATAGTGGATTCAAAAGCGTCGGCATGTTTCACATCCTTGAGAAATGGGGTTTTTGCCAGTGAATAAAAGGATTTATACATGAGCCGTTTCCTCCCCTTCATCTTCATCTGTTGTATCCGTGACAGCGAACGGAGATGGTAATGGCCCTCGTTTGACGTGCGCGTTATCTCCCATGGAAACCGGAATAGCTTCAGCCACTTGCTTTCCATCCTCAAATACATAAACTGCTTGATCATCAAGTCGAAGTTCAATCTTTTGCCCAATATATGCAGCGGGAACCTCATATAATTGCTTTTCTAACGTAATCGTTCCATCCAATTTCACTTTTCTCTCTGCTTTTTTTAAAAAAATTGTTTCTAATATGGATAGATCATCTAAAAATGTGATATGATCTAACTGTGAATGAAATATTTGATGGGGTGATTCTCCATCAAGTGAGGCGTGTGGCTTTCGGTGGTAATCCTCCTCCAGCCACCGCCCAAATCTTTTATTTAATTCTTCCAGAGAATGAGCCGGATCACTTTTTAATAACGGATAAAACCGTGTTTGTATTGTTTTGAATAGTCTTTCTATTTTCCCTTTGCTTTTTGGATCGTATGGTTGCGTATGCACCAGTGTGATCCCCAACTCCGCACAGGCATACTGCAGCGTTTCTGATCTATAAATCTTTCCGTTGTCCGCATAAATCATGGTTGGCTTTCCACGTCGCACTAGCGCTTCTTTTGTCACTTCTCTTAATCCATCAAACTTCTCGGAAGAGAAAAATTCGGCATATGGCACGATCCTGGAACAATCA
Source organism: Virgibacillus kimchii (assembly GCF_055379185.1). Taxonomy (NCBI): domain Bacteria; kingdom Bacillati; phylum Bacillota; class Bacilli; order Caryophanales; family Bacillaceae; genus Virgibacillus; species Virgibacillus kimchii. The sequence continues at coordinate 835,252 of NZ_AP043951.1, forward strand.
TCGATATAGGCGATTAGAAAGGTTTTCTTCATCTTCCCATCGATGGGTATATATGGTCCATGTGACAGGTCTGCCTGCCATAGCACATTGACTTTGTCATAGGCAAAACGCTTCCGTTCTTTTTCCGGGTGAAAGCTCATGTGATTCCTTCCGGCCAGGTTATGTTTTTTGAGTAATCGGTTAATGGTCGAATAGGATACCTCATGTTTATGAACCTCTCCGCGGTTAATCAGCTGTTCGTAAAACACACTGACCGGCATGTGAAAAAATTCTTCTTTTCTTATTTTGAGAATGTGATCCTTATCATCGGGAGAGAGTCGGCGAGAATTCCCGCGATCTGCCCGTCTTTTGGGCTTTAATGCTTCAAACCCATTTCTCCGATAATGAAGAAGCCATTCCTGCATCGTCTTAGCCGCAATTTTTCGTTCCCCGTAGTAAGGAACCTGGTGAACTTTCCCCTCCAATTCCTGAAAATATTCCTTTGGCTCCCTTTGCCCATTGAAAAGCGGGGCAATCAGGCCATAGCGAAATAAAGCAATTTCTTCCCGTGTTTTTTCATTCATGAATTTTTCCTCCTTTGAATAGAAGGACAACCGGTTATCCATTGCTTTTATTCTACCTTTTCCGACAAGAGATTCATAGGCAATATTTATGTGGGACTGATTTTATTTTTTTCAGGCGATAAATATGGTAAAATTAATTTGCCCATAAAATATGATGACAAATGACCCCAGGACCTTCGAAAGAAGGTGGATTCGCCTAAATCCAGGATCATTTTCACGTATTTTTGGGCTTCTTTTTTTATGTCCCGGGAAAACCCTAATTGATGCCCCTCGTCCACAAAAAAACTATGTATCCAAGGTAGCCTTTCTTTAAAACGCTTGAAGTGCTGGGCAAACTGCTGGCGACAACCATCCAATTTCTCCCCATCAATGATACGGTGTATATTATGAATGACCGTATCCAAGGTATGTTGAAAATACGGAATAAGAAACTCAGGAAGAATAGAAATGTTTACCTTACAAGCCAAACATCTCATTCGACATATCGGTATACACTGATCTGCCTCCCTATCAATTCCATAACGAAAATAATATCCGTTACGGTGCAGGTTGCCCTCAGCAATACAATTACAGCCGGGACACCTTTCATACCTTGGGAAATCATTATCTTTCCCCTCTAAAGCATAACCTTTAAGACTTTTTCCAAAATAATGTGGTATCATCATAAAAAACTCCCCCTTATAATATGCAAAAAATTTAGCACATTACTTCAGGGAAGTAAATAATTAATCTGGAGGAATTTGAATAGAATGCCCCTATTTCGGAGGGAATAAAGTGACGTTTTACAGGAATCAGCGAATATTCTAAGAGGAAGTATTGACTCATCTGATTATAAGAATTACATATTTGGTTTATTGTTTTTAAAACGATTGAGCGATGTATTTATCGAAACAGCAAAAGAAATAGAACGTGAAGAAGATGATGATTATGGTTGGTATGACCGTGATGAACATCAGTTTTTCGTTCCCGAGAGAGCCCGCTGGACACAAATCCAAATCCAAACACAGGATATCGGTAATACTATTAACAAAGCTTTTGAAGCACTGGAAGAGGAAAATCCATCTTTAGTTGGTGTTTTAGCTAACATCGACTTTAATGATAAGGATAAATTGCCCGATAAATTGCTATTGCAATTGATACAACATTTTTCTTCCATTGATTTAAGTAATGGGAATCTCTCTGAACCAGATATGCTTGGACGTGCTTATGAATACTTAATTAAACAGTTCGCCGACGATGCTGGAAAAAAAGGCGGCGAATTCTATACACCTTCAAAAGTTGTTGAACTGATTGTGAATCTGATTAAACCAGAAGAAGGAATGAGGGTTTGCGACCCTACTGTTGGTTCAGGTGGTATGCTTGTTCAATCAGTGGACTACATTAAGTCTCAAGGTGGAGACCCACGTAATTTATCTTTACATGGCCAGGAACGAAACTTGAATACATGGGCGATTTGTAAGATGAACTTATTGTTACACGGTTTAAGCGACCATAGAATTGAACGCGGAGATACGATACGAGAACCTATGCTCTTAGGTGACGATAAAGAATTGCTTTTATATGATAGGGTAATAGCCAACCCGCCCTTTTCTCTTAAGAATTGGGGGCGTGAAGAGGCGGAAACCGATGAATATGGCCGCTTCCGTTTTGGTATACCACCCAAAAACGCTGGAGACTATGCCTTTGTTCAACATATGGTATCTACGCTGAATCATGAAGGTAAAGCTGGCGTCGTTATGCCACATGGAGTTTTATTCCGTGGTGGAACAGAAGGAAAAATTCGTGAAGGTCTGTTAAAAGATGATTTAGTAGATGCAATTATTGGGCTGCCATCCAACCTTTTCTATGGAACAGGTATCCCTGCTTGTATCTTAATTCTGAATCGAAATAAGGCCGATAATCAAAAGGGAAAAGTTTTTATCTTTGATGGTTCCAAAGACTATGAGGAAGGCAAGAATCAAAACGTCTTGAGAAGCGAAGATATCGATAAAGTTGTTCAGGCTTATGATGCTTGGGAAGACCAAGATAAATTTTGCAGAGTCGTTGACTTGGAAGAAATTGAAGAAAATGACTACAACTTAAACATTGCTCGATACATCGATACAACAGAAGAGGAAGAAAAAATTGACGTTCAAACAGCATTGGATGATTTGAAAAAGTTGGAGAAGGAACGAGATGAGATAGAAGAGGAGATGTATGGGTATTTGAAGGAGTTGGGGTATGGTGAGTGAATTGAATAAAGGACCATTTGATTTAGGGGAATTACCTTCTGATTGGAAAATAAAATACATTTCCAATATCACAAAAGAACATAAGCAGGGATATTATACTAAGGATGAATATTCGCATAGTGGTGTGAAACTAATCCGAGTTACTGATTTGTTGAATCAAAAAATTGAGTTTGACAATATGCCTTCCTTGAACATTGATGAAAAGACATATAATCAATTTAAGGTAGATGATGGTGATTTCCTTTTTGCTCGCAGCGGTGGGATAGGTAGGTATGGTATTTTTAAATATCAGTATCCTAAGTCTATATTTGGTTCCTATCTGATAAGGTTTAAATTTGATACTAGTACTGTAGATAATAAATTTGTAGGTTATTTCTATGAATCTTATCTCGCTAAAAAGCAGATAAAAGCCATAACTCAAGGTAGTTCAAATATAAATATTAATGCAGAAAACATAAAATCTTTACGTCTGCCAATCCCAATGCTAAAAGAACAACAAAAAATCGCAACAATCCTTTCCTCCGTAGATGAAGCAATTGAAAAAACAGAACAAATCATCGAACAAACAGAGACGGTGAAAAAAGGATTAATGGAACAGTTGTTGACGAAAGGGATTGGACATACGAAATTTAAGAATACGCCGATTGGGAAAATACCTCATAGTTGGGAAACAGCAATCTTTTCTGACTATATTAATGTTAATCCAAGATATAATCTTCCAAAAGATACAGAATTACCATTTGTAGAGATGGCAGCAGTGCCAGAAAAAAATAAAAATATAACATATTTTCAAATGAGAAAGGTTGGTAATGGTGGAGGGTCTAAATTTACAAATGGGGATACACTTTTCGCGAGGATAACCCCTTGTACCGAAAATGGTAAAACTGCATTTGTTCAAGGGATGAATTTTGAATTCGGACTTGGTTCCACTGAATTTATAGTTTTTTCCTCTAACTCTCCTAAGATACTACCTGAATTTATTTATTATTTGACTAGGTCAGAAAGAATTAGAAATTATGCAATTAGCCAGATGACTGGTTCAACAGGTAGACAGAGAGTTCCGGTTACAGTCTTCACAGAGAAATTACTAATAGCGATACCACCTATAGAAGAACAACAAAAAATAATAAATGTAATTTCATCTAATGAAATCAAAGTTGAAAAAGAACGAACAAAGCTAGATAAGTTAAGTAAAGTTAAAAATGGTCTTATGCAACAACTCCTAACCGGTAAAGTTCGTGTCCCAATCAATGATAACGAGGAGGTTCCGTCATGAGCGAAGTACAGCCTTGGAATGAAGAGACGTTAGTGGAAAATCGAATGATTGACCAACTTCAGAAGCTTGGCTACACGTATGTTCATGGTGCGGAACTGGATAAAGAACGCACGTCGCAAATGGAAGTAGTTTTAAAGGAGCGGCTCATAGAATCGATTCAACGATTGAATCCATGGATAAATGAGAACAACTTAAATAAAGTGGTACGCAATGTTACACATATGGAAGCAGCAAGTTTAATGGAAGCCAATCAACAATTTCATGAACTCCTCATAAATCAGCTTTCAGTTCAACAAGATGTCGGAAGTGGACGAAAGAACCAGACGGTAAAACTGATTGATTTCGATAAAATCGATAATAATGATTTCATCATTACCAATCAATTCAGCTACACCCACGCAAATGATACGATTCGTCCTGATATTATGTTGTATGTCAATGGTTTGCCATTAGTGGTGATTGAATGTAAAAGTCCAGTTTTACCTCCAGATGAACAGATTGGACAAGGGGTGAAACAGTTACGTCGCTATCAACAAGAAAATGAAGCACTTTTCCATTATAACCAATTCCTCATTTCCACGAGTAACGACCGTGCAAAGGTTGGAACGATTGGAGCCAAAGCACAACATTATAGTACCTGGAAAGAACCCTATCCGTTAACTATTCAGGATGTGGGGGACAATCCAACAACGCAGGATATTTTAACGGTAGGGATATTGGAAAAAGAACGACTGTTTGATATCATATTAAATTTTATTGTCTATGAACCAGAAGATGGCCGAGTAATTAAGAAAATGGCTCGATATCAGCAATACCGAGCAGTAAATAAAGCAGTAGAACGAATCCTGACAGGAAAACACCCACAAGCTCGTGGCGGGGTCGTATGGGCGACACAAGGGTCTGGTAAATCTTTAGCAATGGTCTTTTTGTCCATGAAGTTACGTCGAATGAAACAGTTAGAGAACCCTGTCATTGTTGTTGTGACAGACCGACAAGACTTAGATGCTCAAATTACTGCTACATTTAAACGATGTGGATTTCCCAATCCGCAGCAGGCAGAATCAGTAGACCAGTTAAAAAAGCTGCTAACGCAAGGACCCGGTGCTACTGTTATGACATTAGTACATAAGTTCCAGACAGATGAAGATGAAGAATATCCATTGCTCACAGACTCGGAAAAAGTCAATGTTCTTGTTGATGAATCGCATCGAACACAATACAGTTCACTTGCCATGAATATGCGTACAGGACTTCCAAATGCAACCTATATCGGGTTCACAGGAACACCAATTGATAAAGAAGATAAGAGTACAGTAAGAACTTTTGGAACCTATATCGATAAATATCCGATTGAAAAAGCAGTGGAAGACGGGGCAACGGTACCCATTTTTTATGAAGCAAGATTAATTGATTTACATGTCCAAGGGGAGACTATTGATACTTTATTTGACCGTTTCTTCCGTGATTATTCCGATGAAGATAAAGAACGAATTAAGCAAAAATATGTGACAGAAGAGGCGTTGACTGCATCTCCTAAGCGTTTAAAAACGGTCGTACTTGATATCATTGACCATTACGAACAGCATATCCAGCCAAACGGATTTAAAGCACAAATTGTTACGGTTTCTCGTCAGGCAGCCGTAGAATATAAAAAATTGATGGATGAGTTAAGTGATTATGAATCAGCTGTCATTATTTCGGCTGGTCATAATGATTCAGAAGAAATGAAACAGTATGGTCTGTCACAGGCAGAAGAAAAGGAAATGATTCAACGTTTTAAGAAGCCATTAGAGGAGGACCCGCTTGCCTTTTTAATTGTCTGCGATAAGCTTTTAACAGGCTTTGATGCACCGATTGAACAGGTGATGTATTTGGACAAGCCTTTAAAGGAACATAATCTTCTTCAGGCAATTGCCAGGACCAACCGAACTTATGATAAAAAGACACATGGTTTAATTGTGGATTATTATGGTGTTTCCCGCTTTTTAGAAGAAGCACTCGGTATCTTTCATGAAGAAGATATCAAGGGGGCTATGCACCATGTGGATGAGGAAATTCCGCGGTTACAATCCCGTCACCGCAGGGTGATGCAATTCTTTGATTATATACGAAGAGATGATGTGGAAGCTTGTTTAAAAGTGCTGGAACCAGAAAATGTGCGTAATACATTTGATACAGCCTTCAAGAAGTTTTCTGAAAGCATGGATATGGTGATGCCAAGTCCAAAAGCGAAAGCCTATGTCGATGACTTGAAATGGTTGGGCAAGATTCGGCAGTTAGCAAAGTCTCGATACAAGGTCGATGATGGCTCGATGGATATATCCGATTGTGGTGGTAAGGTACGGGAACTCATTGAAGAATATGTATATACATCGACACCTGAAATATTATTTGAACCTGTAAATATCCTAACTAATAAGTTTGATGAAAAGCTGGATGAATTAAAAACGCCTGAAGCAAAAGCGGCAGAAATGGAACATGCGATTAAACATGAAATCCGAATCAAACTGGAAGAAAACCCTGTGAAATACACATCCATAAAAGAACGATTAGAGCAGTTAATTGAACAACGGAAGGCACGGCAATTAACGATTGAAGAACTACTGGAAGAATATCATGCCATGAGAAAAGAAATGATGGATATGGAAGAAGAGAGTCAATCGTATGGTCTGAAAGATGCCAAACAGTTGCCGTTTTATCAGATGCTGGAGCAGCAAATTCCAGTGGAAATGGAACAAGAAAGCATAAAAGATTTAACTGAAATTATCACGGACATTATTCAGGATAATGCAGTGATTGATTGGACAGAAAAAGAAGATGTGAAGCGTGAGATGAGAAAAAGATTAAAGAAACAGCTTCGGGCAAGCTCCGTTCCTAATAAACATGTAGAAAGTGTAGCAAGACAATTGATGGAACTTGGTGAGATTCATTATAGATAAATCATCTTCGTAAGGCATAACATCAAAAAAGATGTTGTGCCTTAATTATAAATGAAAGGAAAGAATCAATGAATATACTTCAAAAAATAGGCGAGGAAAAACATATCACCCTCATTAATTATGGGCCAAATGATTTAAGTACTAGTCATTTGATAAAGAAATTGGTTGATAATCAAAAGTCGATTATCAATTATTATACAGCTAAAGAAAATTTGCAGATTAACAATATGAATGATTATATTGATATGTTTTTTTTAGACTATATTATAAGCTTTAAAGAATTCGTTGATTTAATTAACGCTCCATATAAAGAGGTTGTAGAAAAGTTAATAGATAATGCTAACATATTTAGACAAGCTATTAATAACAAATCGATTATTGTATTTATTAACGAGAATTATGAAGAAATTTTCAACTATAAGAATAGCTTAGTCTATGAAGGCATAGAAAAAAGAACTCTAACCTACATTGTTGAATTTAATAAAGGGTTAGATTTTGAAGAAATCATGAAATACTTAATCCATCATAATATTATCTTTTTTATCGATAATATTGAATCTCTTTACCCAATTGTAAAAAAACACAACAAGGGGATAATGAACAACCTGTTTGATGAAAAGGTCCAGTTAAATAAAATCTTTAAATATAGATTTGAAAAAGCTTGTAAATTATGCATCAAATTTTATCGGAATAACGAACATGAAATTGCTCAACTAATGGCCAATAAACTATATTCTATGTTGAAAAATGACTATAATCTCTTTGTTGAAGGAGAACAGCCATATAAACTTGTTAGGGAATTTAAATTAGTGACACGTACATTAAAAAGCATTAAAAACAATAATTATTACGAGGCAAAAACTATATATAATAAGGTTGAAAAATTATCAGATGAGTATCTAAAAAATTATGGACAAGTTTATGAATATGAAATATCAAATAAAGATTATATTAATCTGATTGAAAAAACTGCAGCTGCAAAACTCCCAGGGATAGATAAAGTCTTCTTCCTAAGTCATCGATTCGATGAAAATAATTTATGGGCATCTGTTTTAGAAGAAATTAATAATAAGATAGAACCAAGTGTTATGGATTTCGTATCCTCCCCGGTAGATACAAATGATTATTTTACTTTAAGCAGGCAGCAAATGAATCAACAATTTATTGATGACCAATCGGTAAACATACACTACTGGATAACTGTAGGGAGGAAGAATGAATTTTTCTCTATTCTTTCCAATAATGTAAAGATACTATTTCAGGAAATGAATCTCGAATTGGAATTAAATGAAGAAATAAACTATTTAAAAGCCATTATAGAAATAATTCATAAGACACAAAACATAAGACAAGATATTTCAATATATAATGCTGTTTTCTACATTATTACATTGATTGAAAAAATATTAAGAGAGTTGTTTACCCAAATAGAAGAAGATGCAATATTTAATATCGAAAATCATACATTATCTAAATTACTTGATGATAAAAGTCCAATCTTAAAACTGGTCGGCACACATCAAATTAAATGGCTTAGGTTTTATTTATTAAAAAAAGATAATATAGGACTAGATTTAAGAAATCGTATTGCACATTACAGAGAAATACAAATTAGTGAGATTACAATTTTAGATTTATATAGAATGTTATGGTTTCTTACTTCGATAATTAATTCAACTCTAATAAATATTATTAACAGTGATTCAAGGTAATAAAGTTTCCAATGAATAACCATTAACCCTTAACCATTCTTTTGCTTCCTCGTAATGGGGGAAAGTTGCTTTAACCAATCTCCAAAACTTTTCATTGTGTTCAGGAACAATTAGATGAACCAATTCATGTACAACTATGTAATCAATTATACGAACTGGTGCCATTAAGATTCGCCAATTAATATAGATGTTCCCGTTTGGTGTGCACGTACCCCAACGTTTATACTGGGTTCGTAATTGTATTGATTTAGGTTCTATACCTAGTCTGGGTTGATAATAATTTAAACGCTCTTTAATTTTCTTGAAGCCGTATATTCTATACCATTCGGTTAAATACTTTTCGAGCTTAAACTGTATTTCTTCTTGAGACCAATTCTGTGGAACTGTAGCAATGAAACGACCTTGTTTTAATTGGATATTCCCATTTTTAACTGGTTCTTTTAATACTTTCAGCCTGTAATTCCGACCTAAATACGGAATTTTTTCACCACTAACAAATTCAATGGGTTCTACGATAGTTTTTATTTCATTTAATTCACTAATTTTTTGTGTTATCCAAGGTGCTTTTTGCTGTACATATCTAGTTATTACATCATCTTCTATATGAGTTGGGAAATATACTTCCACACCATTGACTAAATTAATAACTATTCTTATATCTTTGCGTTCTTCCCGATATGAACTGTAATGAATCGATGTAGTTCCGTATTTTATTGTTGGCATTTTGATACCTTCCTTCAGATAAATATCTTACATTTAAGCAAAAAGAAAAACAAATAAAAAGGAGAACTCCATTAGTAGATACAGAGGAATGAAAAAGAATAAATTATAAATGAAATCAAATATAAATCCGAGGACACTAAATTATTGATTATTGCGGATGAAATGAGCCACTTATGCATAGTTTTGAGCCACCATTTGCGGAGATGAGAACCACAATAGTAAACCGCTCTTTTAGGAAGAGAGTCAGAGCCACAGCGAAAGCTGCTTGCCATTGACCGTAACGCCCTATTCTTTGCATTTGATGGAAGGTGTCGGGGCTCCGCCAGCAAATGCTTAGAATCGGTTTGTCCGTGTTATTATACTTGAGCAGGTTTGCCTATTTGGCATTATTTATGACAGACATGCGATTATTCCTCAACACGGACAAAAGTTAAGTCAATGGTGGCAGCAATAGTATTTGCGCTATTTATGGCAGAAAAATAATCGTGGCTATCGTGGCTCTCCTTACCGCAGTTACTGGCTCAAACACCCGCATTCAGTGGCTCAAAAGTCCGCACTGCTGGCTCAAACTGTCCGCAATACTCAATAATGGGAATATGATTATCTAACCAGGCATTTTATTGAGAAACCATACTGATTTCAAGTATAATTATATTGAGTAGTTTGACAAAGGGACTCTATAGACGTATATATAGATTAGAATCCAAACAGGGGAGAGACAAGGAGAATAATAGACAATACTTCTTTAGATAGCTGCAAATATACAATACTTAGTGGACTATTAAAATAATTAAACACTTAAGAATATCTGGGAGGCGTGGAACTTGAATAACATCGACATCGAACAATTATTAAGAAGTTCAAACGATAGATTAAATACAGTGGATTTTAATGAGTTGATTCTAAGAGGATTAGAGAAAGATATTGATTTGGATTATGATGATATCTATGAACTACAGAAAAAACATAATCGATTTACAAGTGAAGAAATGGCCCCTAGAATAATTAGTCAGTTTTTGAATCATGTAGCTCTTGAAGATATCGATGTCTTAGTTCCATGGAATATATATGGTGAACTAATAACGCCAATTTACAATCAAGTTCGCAGTAGTGTTTTGATTAATAATAATGAAGCATCAGCTGAAATAACTGAAGTGTTATTGAAAGGTGAAAAACACAAAATAGAAAAAGGAGATAGCTTAAAAGCTCTAGATAAATATCAAGATAGGAAGTTTGATTTGATTTGCAGTTATTCGCCTTTAGCGTATAGAGTAAAAGCTAATGTAAATAATGAAAACATAAGTGATGAGTTAAATCATTTACATATTTTAAAGTCATCAAAATTGCTAAGCAAAAATGGAAAAATGTACTTTATAGTTGCAGAAAAGTTTTTTAATAGAAACAGAAAAAAATCTATTCTTCCCGTTTTAGAGAATACTGGTATTTATCTAGATGCTGCTTTTTATCTTCCACCTGGAACATTAATTAATACTGGTATTGGAGCTTATTTAGTTGTATTAAGTCATAAAAAGTATAATGAATTGTTTGTTAGTGAACTCAGAAATGAAAATATTGACCAAGCTATTCAAAATTGGAAAAAACGGAGAGAAAGTAAATTACTTCAAAATGGAAAGTTAGTTGGTTACAAATCATTTACTTCTTATGTAAAGCTGGAAAAGGAACTTGAAATTAAAAGACGTGTAAAAAAGAGTAATCTTCAGAAAACCCCTTTAGCAAATCTATTTATGGAAATTAATGCTTTGCCAAAAGGTAAAGCTACGTTTGAGCATTACCCGAATTCAATTTATTTACCTAATATCGGTCTGTCCAAAGCAGTCGATAGTCCTGAAGAAATGAAAAACAAACCACAAAATTATTTTCAAATTATATTAAATAATGATGTCAATACTACTTACTTAACAAGATGGTTTAATACAGAATTAGGAATAACTGTTAGAGAAAGTTTAATGAGTGGTGGGTATATTAAAAAAATTAACCGCACAAATTTAATGAATGCAAATGTATATCTCCCTGAAAAAAATGTGCAGCAAGAGATAATTACTATTCAATCTAAAATTGAAGAGTTTAAAAATGAATTAGAAAGCATTGAGCGAAAGGCATGGAACTTTCCTGATAGTTACCCTAACTTAAATAAAAAACTGGAAAAGTTAAATAGAGAAGAAGGCTTTGTTGAATGGGTTGAAACTTTGCCTTTCCCGTTAGCATCCATAATTTATAAATATCATGCCACAAAGGATATTTCATCAAAAAAAGAATATCTATTGCATTTCTTTGAAGCATTTTCCCAATTTCAAGTTGTATTAATGCTAAGTGCATTCGAAAAAAACGGTAGTAATTTAGATGAGAAATACATCTATCATATCGACACTGAAAAATTAGCTAAAGCAACTTTTGGTGGATGGGTGCATATAGGTGCAAACCTTGCAAAAAAAATAAGACAGTTACTTGAAGATGAACCTGAGCAATGTCTAAGGTTATTTCAACATAGAAACAGTACTTTTATAAAAATGATTTCCTCAAAAGAAATTTATAAGATATTGGAAATAACAAAAAATTATCGGAATGATTGGAAAGGACACGGCGGTGTAGAAAGTGACAATGAAGCAAAAAACAGACTTATCCTTCTTGAGAAAGAACTACATGGTTTAAGAAATGTAATCGGAGATATATATGAAGATTATCAATTAATTCAGCCTGGAACTGGCCATTTTAGTTCCGAATTGTATCATTGTAACTGTAAATTGTTAAAGGGAACAAGAAATACTTTTGTTGAGCATGAAATAGAAGTGCTAAATGGTTTAAATATAGAAAGTTTATACTTACTTGAAAAAGATGGACACGAGCCTCTAGAATTACTACCGTTTATCAAGTTGATGCCTAGTCCAAATACACAAGTTAATGCTTGCTATTTCTATAACAGATTAGAACAAGATGGTGTAAGAATGGTGTCTTATTACTTTGACCAAGATGCTGATGTAAAAATTCATGATGATTCAATACAAAATATAATAAATAATTTAAACTTTAATTATTAAAGTAATTGGGTTAAATAATGAATGATTGTAACTCTCGATTTAATTCGGGGGCTATTGCTTTTGAATAATAAACATTTAGGCAGTCAAAAATAGCTTAATACTTAGAGGGGAAATAAACCAAAAAATAAGTAAAAGAGACAAGTGTAGTGCATGAGGTTATATGGTGAAGCGGGTATTCTGCTCTCTAGCAAGCCAGGTCTTTAGACTGCTGGCTTCTTTGCTAGGAGTGCATGGCCCGTAGAGACTCCATCTGGATTTAGATGAAAATTAATTACTTTTATACATTTCTATCAAATACAAATTAGAACTAGTTTACAAATTCTTATTTTCTTCTTTTTGATATTCAAGTATTAGTTCATCAAGTTTTTGGCTACATTTAAGAGTTCTCTTATTACTAATTCCATAAGTTTTTGCTGTAGAGAGCATTTCTATTCTTTTATCTTCAATTAATTTTGTCAAATTCTGCTTTGTATTTCTCGGGGGATGTAGCATTTTTTTACCACCCTTAGCTTTTGGTAATGCATTAGTACTATATTTAGAATGCTAACTAGTTATATAGTACTATATTTTGCTATAAATTATCAATCAATATAGAACGTACGGTTAAACATATTATTAATGAGATTAATTCAGTGGTTCATATAATTGATAGGAGGTTAGTGTAAAGCAGAAAATATTTCAGTCGAAAATGGATGAGAGGAGTAATCATATTTGAAGGATGAAAAAGATGTTGGAAAAGGAATAACTTCTTCAATTAAATTCATCGTCATCATAAAGTAAGCGTAAAATAGTCCACACCTATTTTTCAGATGTGGACTACTGTTATAATTTATTTAGATTTATTAGGAACGCGGCATTCATCAGGGAGTGAAGCGGACCACGGCAGAAGTCGAGTCAACTGCACTTCATCAGTCGTATCTATATTGGGAAGTTCCTCAAACAGGTAGCTGAGGTAGTTAAATGGATTCAGTCCATTTTCCTTGGCCGTCTCCACAACACTATAAATGATCGCACTGGATTTTGCTCCTTTTGCGGTATTGCTAAAAAGCCAATTTTTCCTTCCGATCACAAAAGGCTTGATGGACCGTTCAGCTCGATTGTTATCAATCTCCAATCGGCCATCCTCCAAAAATGCCTCTAAACGTTCCCATTGGTTACGACAATATTTGATGGCTTGACCAAGCGCACTTTTTGGCAGTACGCGTGGTGTTTGCTCTTTCAACCATGCCAAAAAAGCCTCCAGCACTGGCTGGCTGCGTTCCAAACGCTTTTCATAGCGTTCTTGCGGACTTTTGTCCTTTAAATCTCGTTCAATATCAAAAAGCTTATTACAGAAGTCCAAGCCTTCGTTTGCCTTCACAGCCGTAGTGGCTGCGGATTCAGGAAGAGCCTTGAGTGCTTCTGTGAATTTGCGCCGTGCGTGCGCCCAACACCCAACAAGGACAACGTCAGGAAGCCCATTGTAGCCGGGATAACCGTCTACATGCAGGTAGCCCTGGAAGCCTTTCAGAAATCGGCGTGGATGTTTGGCCGCCCGTGTTTGCTGATAATCGTAAAGAACGATGGGTACATCAGTATGCCCTGAGCGATATAGCCACATGTAGGAGGTGGATGTTGCCGGCCGTTCCGGCTCGGATAAAACTTGCAGTGTCGTCTCATCCGCGTGCATCGTATCCAATTCCAATAGTTGGGCGTGCATTTTGTTATAAATGAGCTCCAGCCATGTGATGGCACCGTATACCATCCAATTGGCCAGTGTCTGCCGTGGAATGGATACACCGAAGCGTTCCAGGTGTTTCTCTTGCCGGTAAAGTGGCATGCCCTCTACATATTTTTGTGTCATGGTGTAAGCCATGGCGGATGGAGAGGCGAGGCTCCCAGGAAATACTGGCTCCGGCATCTTCGCTGTCACAATAGGTGTTTCAATTTCATGGCGTTCGCAATGCCGGCAGCTATATACGTGGCGCACGTGTTCAACGACTTTTACTTGCGCAGGAATGATTTTTAATTCTTTACGCACTTCCGTGCTCATATCGTGAAGATTTCCTCCACAGCACGAACAGACCTGTTCCTCATCGGATAAACGATATTCGATCGTTTCCGTAGGCAGGTTTTCCAGCTTTTGTTCACGCTGACCACGCTGTTTCTTGCGTTTATATGTAATCGTTTCGACAGTTGGTTCTTCCACCGTCGTGTCAGTAGTATCTTCGGCCTCATTGAAAAGAGAGAGCTGACCTGAATCGGTCTTCTCACTGGAAGATCCAAATCTGCGTTGTTGGCTCAAACGAAATTGTTCTTCGTACCATTTTAATTTTGCCTCCAACGCTTCTTTTTCCATCTCAAGCTTTTCATTTTGCGCTTTATAATATTCAATTGACTGGGTTGATGTATGCGCTGTTTTTTCCATAAAATAAGTATACGATAAAGAATTCGACTTGCCTAGTCGAATTCCCGTATTCCTATATTTCAATCTTTTAAATAATGGTACGCGCTTTCACCTCACGGTGTGCCTGCCTTTGTTCAATTGGCAAACCATCCAGCAGCCAGCGAAGCTGACGAGGACTGATATTCATAGGTGCTGTGTCCTTTTCTGATGGCCAATGGAATGTTCCCTTTTCCAACCTGCGATAATGCAGCCAAAACCCATTGTGCTCCCACTGCAGGATTTTTAACTTGTCACGTTTCCGATTACAGAACACGAACAAACAAGGAGAAAAGGGATCGAGGTCAAAGCATTCTTGAACAATCACCGCCAGACCGTCAATAGACTTACGAAGGTCTGTGCTTCCGCGGGCCAGGTAGACACGCTCAAATTGTAAGTTTGTCAACATTGATTTCGCAGGACATGGATGATATCGGATAGTAATCCAACATTGGCTCCTGGTCGCACTTCGACAGAAAGAGCATCAAAGTGGATAAAGATAGGTCCTTCTCCTTTGGAAGAAATATTTTCCTCTTCCACCTGGACGGCGAGCCATTGTGTTGGTTCCTGTTCAGAAAGATTTTCCTGGTTCTCGAATCGCTGGATCCAATAATACATCTGGTGGGCTTTGATTTCATGATCCCGACACCATTCGGCTACACTTTGCCCGCTATCTTTCCAAGCATCATACCGCGCTTCCCATTCTATTCTCTTGTCTTTTAGAGTCATCGCATAACCTCCTGAATTCATTTCTAAGAAGATTATCGCATGGATGACTTTCTGATTCTATGTGTGTTTTATTTGACGCTTACATCATAAAAGTATTTAACTCTGAAGAAGTTTATTATTGTGAGACAGTAGAACATGTAAAAGAAACTATTGAAAAATTTACAGCTCACAAAAGTGAAATCAAGGAAAAAGTGCGTGTTTTTGAAACTAAGCAGGAAATAGACTTAGATGAAATATAAATCTAAATTGCCTAAATGGTGGCTGTCAATAACAGAAACATCTTTGTATTTGAATAAATAATGAAATAAACAATGGAATTGAAATTTGATTAATATTTAGGCCATGCTGTGTAAAAAAGGATGAATAATTTGTTAATTGAAAGTGTGGATAGACAATGATGGAACCGAGTGAGAATCACTTGAATCAATTTAATTAACACAGAAAAGAGATATGCAAACTTATTTAGTAAAAGATATGTTTATTGATTATTGCGGCTGAAATAAGTCGCTTATGCATGGTTTTGAGTCCACCTGCAAATGCTTAGCCTCGGTTTGTCCGTGTTTCATACACTTGAGCAGGTGTGCTTATTTGGCATAATTTAGAGAGACCTGCAATTATTCCTCAATACGGCCAAAAGTTAAGTCAATGGCAAGCAGCTTCCGCTGTGGTTCTTACTCTCTTCTTAAGAAAGTGGTTTACCATTTTCCGCAACTGTTCGTCCAAAACTATTGGCTGGTTCAGCTCAATATTAATTTAATAAGTAGATGGTACCGAACGTCTAAAGTCATTTTATCAGATGATTTAGTCATATTTTGTATGAAGACTGAATTTTAAATGTATTATTCCAAAGTATGTTTAGAACTATTTTTCAACCGTTTCCTTGCTTGCATCTGATATTGAAGGATTAACTCATCCAGCTCTTGGCTACAATTCAATGTTTCTTCACTATTTATTCCATGCTCTTTTGAAAATCGAAGCATTTCTTCCTTTTTATCTTCAATCACTTCTATCAAATGTTGCTTTAGATTGCAGCATTGTTAACACCTTTTAAATTTCAATCCGAAAGAAGCAGTTTAAGTGAGTAAGAAATACTATTATCAAGACATAACATCATTTATTGGAATGAGTTCAAGTATTAACTGATTTGAATAGAAGTGAATGGAAAATCAGTTAGATTTATTATGAATAAAAAAACAAGGTATAAAACTTGATAAAACAAGGATTAAATGAATATAAAAATAAAATTTAAAAATAAATTGGAGTTTTTTACACAAAAAAAATTGAGTTGGTACAATTAATATAGAACGATTTAATAACAATAAGGTTCCGTCAAGAAGTATGTGTAAATTTTAATAGGGTATTCCACAGAATTGGTGGGGGAGCAGACATCATCCCCCGGGTACCCGGGGGATGATGTCTGAAAATTCTCCCGGTTACACTTTGCTTGTTTTTCCATATCTTGCTTCAAACATGTCTTGAAGCGGTTGATAAGCACTCGCAAAGCCTCGCAGTTTCCGTTCTGCCCATTTTTGATTGTAGTCAATGGATTGGAGATAAACCACTTTCTCTGCCGCCTTTTCGCTGGGCAGGCTGTTCATCGTCTTGGTACGTTTTTTGATTTCCTTCATCGTTCGCTCAATGATGTTTGTCGTGTAGATCATGCGCTGGATGGATGACGGGTAATTTAAAAACGTCAGAAGCACATCTAAGTCTTTCTCCCACGATTTGACGATTTTAGGATGCTTAGCCTCCCAAGCATGTTTAAAAGTCTGGAATTGCTTTTTGGCTTCTTCTCTTGTACTTGCCTCGTAAATGGGCTTTAGATCCTCGGCAACGGCCGTTTGGTCTTTTTTGCGCACGGCATTTATGGCATTTCGGATTTTGTGAACGACACAGCGTTGCACATCAGCCTTTGGATAAACTTCTTTCATTGCGTCTTCTAAACCAGGCAGGCCGTCAAATACACCAAGCAGCACTTCCTCGGCACCACGCTTGTAAAGGTCAAGAAGGATTTCTTTCCAACCGAGTGAACTTTCTTGGCCGCCGACATAGAAACCGAGAATCTCGCGATAACCATCTTCGGTGATGCCAATGACCAGGTAGACGACTTCGTTATCAACGTCATCGCGACGCAGCTTGAGATAGGTTCCATCAAGATAAAGAACCGAATAGCGTTTCTGCAGCTTGCGCTCTTGCCATGATTCGATATTTTCCAGTGTGACATCCGTTATATTGCTTACCGTTGTTGCCGAATAAGCAGAACCCAACATGTGCTCGATCATTTGACCGATTTCACGGGTGCTGATGCCTTTCTGGTACATTCTCGTGACCGTTTCTCCAACCCATTGGTCACGGCGCTGGTAAGGATCAAACAACTCCGTCTTAAATTCACCGTTGCGATCACGCGGAACAGCAAGGTCATCGATATGACCGTGCTTGGTGTCGAGAGTGCGTGTGTAGTACCCGTTTTTCACCTGTTTCAGTTCAGGGTGCTCCACCTTAAAAAACTGTTCCATTTCTTCTTTCATAATGGTTTCCAGGTGCTCTTTGACAAAGTCACGAACAAGTGTGTCAAGTTGATTCATAAAGTCATTATTGGTTATACTATGAGACATGGTAGGGTTTCTCCTCTCTTAGAATTTTAGCCAATTCCGAGGGTACCCTACCTCGTTTTTTGTCTCAAATAATTTACACAAACTATTTTACGTCATCAACAATAATTAATGAAAGGAAAATGCTTATGTCTAATCTAAATAATTGTGTAACTGATATTGAGGAAAAACAGGAGAAGAACACAGAATATCAAATTAAAAAGGAGTTGAAACAGGATTATCCAATCCTTAGATGTAAATACTGTGATAAGCTTAAACCAATTGTTGCTATGAATATGTGTGATGATTGTAATTGGGAGCTATATATTGATGAATGCATGGAAGAAATTGAAAAACAAGAAAGAGAAGAATTGGAAAGGATGGAGTGTTGAAAAACAGTGTAACTAGTATAAGTTACTTATTGGCCAATCCTTATTTAGGTGAAACTTTGTCTCAAAAGGATATAAATGCTTTGATACATAATATCTATTTAAAATAAAACATTTAATATTAGTTAAGAAAATGGGTTTTTGTCCAACTTTCATAACTATATTAAATAACTATGGAAGCAAATAAAATTAGATGACAACAAATAGTTCGGAGGAGAATTTATATGCTACAACAATCAATTCAAAATAATAATGGTCCACAAGAAATTACAGAAAAAATAAAAAAAGAATCAA
Source organism: Virgibacillus kimchii (assembly GCF_055379185.1). Classification (NCBI taxonomy): domain Bacteria; kingdom Bacillati; phylum Bacillota; class Bacilli; order Caryophanales; family Bacillaceae; genus Virgibacillus; species Virgibacillus kimchii. The sequence continues at coordinate 854,177 of NZ_AP043951.1, forward strand.
CACACATAACCGAAGCGTTAGAGGAAATGACAATTCATCAAGATTGGTCTAACTCTACTATAGAAAGTTATAGAAATGATGTAAAGAAATTCGAAGCGTATTTAATGGAGATGAATATTGAACCAACATTAGAAAATGGGGAAAGCCTAAACTTTGTAACCGGTTGGAAAAAACAGCAAAGAGAAAATGGAGTTTCTAATAACACTATTCGTAGAAGGATGGCCTCTTTAGCTTCTATATTTAGTCTTTATCAACATTTAGGCATTGTTAAAGTAAATGCATTTAATGTAGTAAAGGTTCCGGTAACTGAAGACCGTTCTCATTCAAGTGTAATGGATATTTCAGAATTGAAAGAAGTATACAAAGCTATTCAGGAATTAAAAGAAGAAGATATAGATGTAGAAATCCCAATTAAAATACTGATATTCACAGGGCTCCGAAATCAAGCAATATCCTCACTAAAGGTTGGAGACATTGATTTTAATGAAGGTAGGCTTATTTACAATGCTCAAAGTAATAACTCAAAAAATAAAGTCCAGGTTTTGCCTATTCCACCCGGATTATTAAAATTGTTGCAGCAGTATGTTGAATGGAATCATATGAAGCCGGAAGAACCACTATGTGTAGGAATCAAAGGACTGCCACTTGCAAACAAGCAATTAAACAGGATTACAAATGCTGTTTGTGAGAAACTCAATTGGACTGGAGAAAAAAGAGTAACTCCTCATGGATTTCGTTATTCTATAGCTACGCTACTTGATGAAAGAGGCATGTCTAAAGAAAATATAAAGTATTTACTAGGTCATAGTTCAACTGATAATGTACAATTCTATATTAAACGGAATAAAAGAAAAATACATCAACTGCAAATAGCATTAAAGGAAATAGAGGATGAATTGGAAGATTCTCTAGATGACAATGAATCAGTAAGTACAGAAAAAGTGACAAACATATCAAACAGAACGAAAGATAGAGAAGAAGCACCTAAAGATAATAAAGTGGAGTTGTCGGACGATTATTTAGCTGAGATAGCACTTGCAAATCCAGTACTTTTTCAAAAAATCATAAAGAAAAAATATGGTGTAGAACAAACTAATGCCTCATAAAGAGGCATTAGTTTGTTATTTTAAAAGAATTAATAGCATTCCTTTTTTGCTCTAGGTCAACATGGGTATAGACTGAAGTAGTTGCCAAACTTTCATGTCCGAGAAGCTCTTGCAAAGTTCTGAGGTCAACTTTATTCGTATCATCTTGTCCTTGCAGGAGTAATGTAGCAAATGTGTGTCTTAGGTGATGTAAAGAAAAACGCTTCGGTGGCAGACCGGCTCTTGATAAAATATCTTTAAATACAACATGTAAGCCTCTTGGATTTAATTTATCCCCGTTTTTATTTAAAAATATTGGTTCATCCGCATGCAATTGGTGTTCGCTTAATTTATCTCTATACTGATAGAATAAAGGGATTACAATAGGGTGGAGGGGGAGGAGACGCTCTTTTTTTCCTTTCCCAAATACCCGAATGGTTTGATTTGATAAATCCACTTGCTGCCAGGTTAAGTCTACTAATTCTTGTCTTCGCATACCGGTTGTCGCAAGTAATTTAAACAAAAGATTATTTCGATAAGCTAGTGGGCGTGTGTCATGTTCTAACCATCGAAAAAGTTTCTGAAGTTCTTCTAACGACATATAAACAGGCAGTTTGTCATCGGATTTAGGTGCTTGGACTCCTGCCATGAAATCAACATCAATAAAGTTCTCTTTTAGACAAAATTGACTTAATGATTTCAAACATGAAATTCGTCGTTGTAATGTTCTGGGCTTTGTCTGATGGTTTATTACTTGGTCTTGGATAAATCGTCGACTTGTAGAGGAAGCTAAATCTTCTATAAGTAAGGACCGATTATATTTTATTAAAAACCTCTCATAACATTGCAAATCAAAGGCATAACCTTTAAGTGTATTTTCGGAGTAATTCTTTTCAATTAACAGGTAGTTCAAAAATTCATCACAAGCCTGGGAAAAAAGCATAAGTTAACAACCTCCAAATTAATGTATTTATGGGTGATACCTTTAATTTATGTGTCGTCCATTAAAGTTATAGGACTAAAATAGGAAATTATGAGCCGCAGACCATTAATTATAGTAAAGTTGGAATGGGCAAGTTCCGGTTAATTATTATTATAGGAACAAAGGGAAACACTTATTGTTCGGTAAAGTTTTTCTTCTAGTTTACATAATATTTATTATAGGAACCAATTCTTGTCATGTTTCATAAACCAAGTATACTAGTGATAGTGAGATGGAATGAGATGAAATCGAGGGAGGTTTATGGAAAGTAAATAAAGATTTACTTTCAAACTTTGCCTTATCATTGACTGACTTCTGGTTACCTTCTTGAGTTGCTGCAATGGGTTTATTTACCGAAATTATTATGATCAGTTTAGCTATACATTATTCCAGGAACACAGATACTCATCCAATTAAGTTTTGTTGCGGTAATTTATGCACCTGGCTTAGCTGAAATATTCCTGGTTTATTCCTTTTAATTGTACTTACTTTTATTTAGTTATAATCCGAAGTATTACATGTGTTGATAATTACAATAAACTTTTCTGGTCTTACTGAAATATATTTTAGTTTTTGTTGTGAAGATTTCACAAATGCTCATTGGCTTTAACGGCTTTTAAATTTATGTATTCCAGTTTAAAAAAACAGAAAGCAAGCAATATTGCCTGCTTTCTTACGTTTTGTCTTTTATCTCGGTTAGTGGCTTTTTTGCGGGTCCTTCTAGTACTTCACCGGTGTAGGAAAATCGTGATCCGTGGCATGGACAATCCCACGTGCGGTCACCGGAATTCCATTCCACCTCACAGCCCATATGTGTGCATGTAGTATCTACAACGTACAGATTATTATTGTGATCCCTGTATGCACCGGCACGTTTTCCTTTTATTCTTGTAACTGCAGCTTCATCAGGTGGTAATTCATTCAAACTTTCCTTGGGCCTGTCAAATTTGCCTTTAATCATATGCTTTGCTGCATTTGCATTTATTTGCATGAATTTGCGTAAAGATGGATGTGCATGAAACCTTGATGGTACAAATAATTCTTCATACGGACTGGATTTCTCTACTATTAAATCACTAATTACTTTTGCGGCAATCGTACCGTTTGTCATCCCCCATTTACGGAACCCTGTTGCAACAAAAACATTATCCTCACTCTTTGAAACAGGTCCAATATAAGGAAGTTTATCGATCGTCGTCAGATCCTGTGCTGACCATCGGTAAGAGAATTCTTCAATGGAAAAATTTTTCCCGGCATATTCATGCAATGCCTGATAATGTTCTATCATCGATTTGCCTTGGCCAGTCTTATGATTTTCCCCGCTTATCAGCCATAAATCCTCTCCGTTCAACTCTGTACTCCGAATTGAACGTGTAGGCGATTCAGCATTAATATACATGCCTCCGGGGAATTTCTTCGGTGATTTAACCGCAATAACATAGGAGCGTTCCGGATACATTCTTGAAAAATAAAAACTCTGCTTATCATAAAACGGAAAATGGGAGGCTGAAATTATATAATGGCAATTAATACGGTGTCCGTTCCCCGTTACAATGGAAGGGTGTTTACTGCCGTATTCTACATCAACTGCCGTCGTATCTTCGTAAATTTCCGCTCCATTTTTCACGGATTTCTCCGCCAGTATGCTTAAATACTTTAACGGATGAAATTGTGCCTGGTTTTCCATCATAAGGGCGGATTTCATCGGAATATCCAATGGTATTTTATCTGTTAATTCACTCGGGATTTTCAGCTTATCATACGCTTTTTTTTCTTTTTCCAATTGTTCCAGATAATCTTCTGAATCTGTAAAGATATAGGCATTTTCATTTGTTAAATCAGTTTCAATGGCATTTTCTTTGATAATTTCTTCAATTATATCGCGGGCTTCCATTCCTGCTTCATAATACTGTCTTGCTTTTTCCACCCCAAAATGCTGAATAAATTCATCGTAAATCAGCCCGTGCTGGGCAGTGATTTTTGCGGTAGTGTGACCGGTTGTTCCGTTCAAAATGGTACTGGCATCTATCAGTGCCACCTTTAAATTTTGCTTAGCCAATAAATAAGCCGCTGTTAATCCGGTAATACCTCCTCCTACGATACCGACATCTGCCTTAATTGATTGGTTCAAAGCGGGAAAAGTTGGCAGGTTGACTGAATCCTGCCAAAAAGATTGGGGAAACTGAGACATTTCGTCTTTCGTCAAAGTTTTCTCCTCCTTTACATACATTATGCTAAAGTTTTCCCTTATTGGTTAGAAAATATGTTTATAAATGAAAAAACTGCCACATTAAGTGACAGTTTTTTCATTTTCATCCTTGAACAGGGTCGTTTCCTCGCTATGATTATGTATTTCCTTTATGACCAGTAATGCATGAAACTGATTTAACATGGCTTTTGTAATCAACTTTTCTTCTTCTAATTGTTCCTTAATGTTCCGAATGATAATCCGAAACAGATCATGATCTCTTGAAAGCATATGTAAGTTTCTTTCCAATTCCGGTTTCTTTTCCAGAAGTTCTTTATAAAATCCGTCATCTTCTGTATCAGCATGGGCAATCACGCGGGTTTCCCAATATTCAATAAGTGCTTCTGCTGCTTTTAAACAATCCTCTTTCCGATTTTCATAAAACAGTTTCTCCGTTACTTCAGTCAGGTCCCTTGCTTCCACATATGCCCCATGGTGTATTGCGCTATGTGAATCCAATTTCCTTAGTGATGGTCCCGTTACCAAAATAAGCTCCCTCCCTGATTATTTACTCATCCCTGCCCTCTTTGTTCATGAAGGCAGGGATACCATATTAATTAATTTCTTTTTTATGTGCATCCTTCTTTTGTATTACAGGTTTATTGCTTCTGAATACAACGTAATTTCTCCTCAAGTATTTTAATGGCAGGCTGAACACATGGACCAAACGTGTAAACGGCCAAATGGCAAATAGAACAAATGCCAGCGAAACATGCAATTGGAAACCGATCGGCGCTTCTGACATTGCAAGGATCATACCTTCGGATGGACGGAAAGTCAGAATTTCCCGTATCCATGGCCCTATTACTATCCGATAGTCAAAGTCGCCTCCGGTAGCGGTATAGCCAGCTGTATTGGTAAAGCCGACCAGTACAACAATCCCCAGCATGATCAGAGCTACATAATCACTGACAGAGCTGTTTTTTACGATCCGTTTAACAGAAACCCTCCGCAAAAACAGGAAGAATCCCCCTACCACAACAGCCAGCCCTGCTATGCTGCCAAACCAAATGGCACCAAAATGGTACATATCATCATTGATTCCGATGGCATCAAACCATTGTTTGGGTATGAGCAGTCCTGCAACATGACCAAAAAACACAAAGATTATTCCCCAGTGAAATACAGTACTTCCAAATCTTAATCTTTTTTGTTCCAAAAATTGACTTGATTTGGCCTGCCAGCCAAACTGATCATAATTATATCGAATGATATGGCCTAATATAAAAATGGTTAACGACAAATATGGAAGAATGACCCAGAGAAATATATCAAGGTTTGTCATGGAGCTCCAACCCTTTCACATTAAGATACTTTTTCGTTTTTTAATAACTGCCGGGAAACCTCAATGACAGCCTTTAGCAGAAAATGATATGGGCTATCATTTTCCGCTAAATCTTTTGACACCTTTACCATGGAATTTAAATGCAGCTTCAGCATTCGCTGTATATATTTTTCCTCTGCTTCAGATAAAAATTCCAGGATCATTGGTAAATAATCCGGCAATTCTTCTGATTCCAGCTCTAAATCCGAATCATTCATAATTCTTCTCAATTTAACCAGTGCCTCCCCGCGGTCTCTGGAGTCCTTAAATACATTATAGGTTAAATAGAGGGATGTTACTCCATGGTAATCGAATGTATTTACGTAATTCTCGCATATACGAATATATGGTGTGCATTCCAGATAGTGAATAAAGGATGACAAAAAAGCTTTTGCCATTGGGTTTTCCAGCTTCTGAATTTCTGCTTTCAATTCAGGCAGTTCATCAACCCATTCTTTCTGCGGATATTGCAATAATAAGGCTGCTATTTTATACACCTTTTGATGAAGTTTCATCTAATTCCCTCCAGAATCCGCTTTCATAATATTCAAGTGGGTCTGCTGCAGCACCTCCGCCCATACAACTGCGGCAAGCTTCCATAAAGTCGTACCCGGCATTTCCCTGGTGGGAAAACATATCTCCGGAATCTTCCCGGTGGGATTTAGGAATAACGTAACGGTCATCATATTTTGCAATGGCTGACAGTTGATACATTTCCTCCGCAATATCTCTGGTCATCCCTGCTTCTTCAAGAATTTTTTCATCAAAAGGTTTATTCAGTTCTTTTGCCCGCATATAGGTGCGCATGGCAACTAATTTCTGCAATACTCTTTTTATGACATTCGTATCACCCGCTGTAAACAAACTTGCCAAATAATCAATCGGGATCCGGAATTGGTTAATTGTTGGAAAAATAACATCCGGACTTAAAGAATCAACCTGTCCACCCAAAGCATTCATAAACGGGCTTAATGGCGGGATGTACCAAACCATTGGCATAGTTCTGTATTCAGGATGCAGCGGCAAAGCAATTTTTTGCTCGACGGCCAGCCTGTAAACAGGAGATCTTTGGGCTGCTTCAATCCAGTCTTCCGGAATACCCTGTTTCACAGCTTCTTTTTGTATTTCAGGGTCATACGGATCCAGGAAGGTTCCCAGCTGTGCTTCATATAAGTCCTTCTCATCTTCGACAGAGGCTGCTTCCAATACTTTATCTGCGTCATACAATACAATACCAATATATCGAAGGCGTCCCACGCAAGTCTCTGAACAAATGGTAGGTTCTCCGTTTTCGATTCTTGGAAAGCAAAAAGTACATTTTTCCGCTTTGTTTGTTTTCCAGTTAAAATAAACTTTTTTATACGGGCATCCTGTCATGCAGAATCTCCAGCTGCGGCAGGATTCCTGGTCTACAAGTACAATTCCGTCTTCCTCTCTCTTATACATTGCCCCGGATGGACAGGATGATACACAGGATGGGTTTTGACAATGCTCACAAATCCGCGGCAAATACATCATAAAAGTTTCTTCAAATTCAAATTTAATTTGCTCGTCCAGGTTTCTCATATTGGGATCGTGATGTCCGGTTTCATGGACACCGGCTAAATCATCTTCCCAGTTCGGTCCCCATGTAATATCCATATATTCTCCCGTTAGTTGGGATTTTGGACGGGCTACCGGCTGGTGTTCCTTTTCAGGGCTATTGATTAAATTTTCATAGTCATATGTCCATGGCTCGTAATAATCATCAATTTCGACCAGGTCTTTATTGTAAAAGATATTTAACAGCTTGCTTACTTTCCCTCCGGCTTTTAGTTCAAGTTTGCCGTTCTTTAAATGCCAGCCGCCTTTTCTTTCGTCATTATCTTCCCATCTTTTCGGGTAGCCCATTCCTGGTTTGGTTTCTACATTATTCCAATACATATATTCGGTTCCGGGACGATTGGTCCATGTGTTGCTGCACGTTACGCTGCACGTATGGCAGCCAATACATTTGTCAAGATTCATCACCATTCCAAATTGCGCTTTAATCTTCAAGCCAATCCACCTCTTCCCTTTCCATTTTTCGTATAATTACCTGTTCATCCCGCTGATTTCCGGTCGGTCCATAGTAATTAAATCCATAGCTGAGCTGGGCATACCCTCCAATCATATGGGTTGGTTTAATATGAATTCGTGTCGGACTGTTAAATGTCCCTCCTCGTGTCTTTGTTATTTTTGAGCCGGGAACATTGATCAGCCGGTCCTGCACGTGATACATATACGTGATGCCGCTTGGGATTCTATGACTCACTACAGCTCTTGCAACTACCACACCATTACGGTTATACATTTCAATCCAGTCATTATCTTTAATGCCAACTGATTCAGCATCCTCATTATTCAACCAGACATGAGGTCCCCCTCTGAATAACGTGAGCATTTGCTGTGTATCATAGTACGTTGAGTGATAGGACCATTTATAATGTGGTGTTAAATAACGCAGGGTAATTTCATTTTCCACTGCTTCCGGCTTCCGGTCCCCTCCATAGAAAGTCAGCTTTTGCAACGGTGGTTTAAACGTCGGCAAACCTTCTCCAAACTCGAGCATGATGTCATGGTCAAGGTAGAAAGACTGACGCCCTGTTAACGTTCTGAAAGGAATCATTTTTTCAGTATTTGTTGTAAAGTTGGCATATCTTCTGTTTCCAGTTACAGAACCGCTAAAAACGGGAGATGAGAGAACCTGCCTTGGCTGAATTGTTATATTATTAAAAGAAATCCTTTCCTCTGCCCGCTCGCTCACCAGATCGGTGAGATTTTTCTGGCCTGTTTTCTTTTCCAGGGCTTTCCATGCTTTCATGGCAAGAGATCCGTTAGTTGTACTGGATAAAGTTAGAATGGTTTCTGCTGCCTGACGATCGGATTCAATACTTGGCAGTCCTTCGAAGTATTTCGTCTTTTTATTTACACCCAACAACTTTTTAAGCAGGTCGTACTCTTCTTTTGCATCCCAATAGATGCCTTTAGCACCCAATTGATTTCGAATGTTATCTCCCAGGGAAATAAACTTTTCATAGATCTGGGGATAATCACGATCAACGACCTGGAGTTTAGGGAAATTAACGCCGGGTACTGGTTCAAAATCCCCGTTTTTCCAATCTGGAACCGTGCCATAAGCCTGCCGTATTTCATCTTTTGAATCATGCAGCAATGGCTGGGCAACAACATCTTTAACTGTTTCAGGCAAATAGGTTTCGGCCATTTCCGAAAATTTCTTTGCCAGAGATTTAAATGCATTCCAATCCGTCCGGGATTCCCAGGGGGTAGTAATTGCCGGATTAAATGGATGAATAAAGGGATGCATATCCGTACTTGATAAATCATGTTTTTCATACCATGTGGCGGCAGGTAAAACGATATCCGAATATAACCCCGTACCGCTCATGCGAAAGTCATAATTGATAAGCAGGTCCAACTTTCCTTCCGGCACATCTTCTATCCATTTTATTTCATTCGTGTTTTTCTCTTCTTCCTGTTCACTTAATGTTCCTTCATGGGTACCCAATAAGTGTTTTAGGAAGTATTCATGCCCCTTTGCAGAGCTGCCGATCAGATTTGCCCGCCACACGAAAAGCATTTTTGGGAAATTGACGGGATTGCTTGGATCGTCCACAGCAAAATTCATTTCACCGGATTTTATTTTCTCTACGATTGATTTTACTGTTTCTTCTTCGGATTGATCTCCAACCAGCTTTGTCGAATTTTGATCAAATTGCGGGTATGAGGGCACCCAACCTAATCTTGCCGCCAGGGAGTTATAATCTCCCAAATGATCGTAGCGGCCTTTTTTGGCTAACGGAGATATAAGCCCATCCACTTTTTGGGTATCATACCGCCACTGTTCCGTAGCAAAATAGAAAAACGACGTACCGGCATGCAATCTTGCTGGTATCCCCCAGTCTCTTGCCATTCCTACAGATTGGTGACCTTCCAGCGGACGAATCTTCTCCTGGCCGACATAGTGGGCCCATCCACCACCGTTTACCCCCTCACATCCTGTCAGCAAAACAAGATTAAGAATGGATCTGTAAATCATATCGGAATGATACCAATGATTGATTCCCGATCCCATAATAATCATGGAGCGACCTTTTGAATCTACCGCGTTTTGGGCAAATTCCCTGGCGATTTGTGCAATATCCTCCGCAGGTACACCGCTCATTTTTTCCGCCCATGCGGGAGTAAATGCAGCGCTTTCATTTTTATAATTAATTTGTTCCTCACCGGGTAAATTACGGGTCACGCCGCAATTAGCCAGTAATAGATCAAAAACAGTTGTGATATACTTTTCTTTTCCATCAATCATTATTTTTTTTACAGGTACTTTTCTTTTATAAATGTTGTGATTGGAAGTGTTTGTAAACTCGGGGAAACTGACATCAACTATTTCATCAGCATGATCTTTTAATGATAAGACAGGATCTATTTCTCCGAGTTCATTATCCGTATCACGCAAATGGAGATTCCAAGTCTGATTATCTTCCCAGCGATGACCTATCGTACCGTCAGGGGCTGCAAAGGAAGCGCTTTTTTGATCATAAACCACGGTCTTCCACGCTGCATTGGGAATGTTCATTCCGACGTTTTCAGCCCGGACAAATTTATCTGCTTTCAGATTTTCCCCGTCCTGATCGAGTGTGATTAAAAAAGGTAAATCTGTATACTTTTTAACGTAATCATTAAAGTACGGTGTTGACTGATCCACATAATATTCTTTTAGAATGACGTGCGTCATGGCCATTCCCAGTGCTCCATCCATCCCGGCTTCCACCGGCAGCCAGGTATCTGCAAATTTTACATACTCAGCATAGTCCGGTGCTACTGCTGCAATCTTTGTGCCTTTATAGCGTGACTCCACCATAAAATGGGCATCCGGTGTACGGGTTTGCGGCAGGTTTGAACCCCATACAAGCAAATAGCTTGAATTAAACCAATCCGAGCTTTCAGGTACATCTGTCTGCTCACCCCATACTTGCGGCGATGCAGGTGGCAAATCTGCATACCAATCATAAAAGCTTAAAAGCGAGCCGCCAATTAAATTAAGAAAGCGGGCACCGCTGGAATGACTGACCATCGACATTGCAGGAATGGGGGAAAATCCAAAAATCCGGTCCGGTCCATACTGCTGAATGGTGTAAATAATAGAGGAAGATAACAGCGTATTAATCTCTTCCCAGGTTGTCCGGACAAATCCTCCCTTTCCTCTTGCGGATTTGTATCTTTGGGATTTGTCCGGGTTTTCCACGATGCTTTTCCATGCTTTTACAGGATCTTTCTGTTCGTTTAGCGCTTCAGCCCAAATTTTTAATAAAGCTGAACGGATGTAGGGATAACGTACCCGTTGGGGGCTGTACGTATACCATGAAAAGGTGGCACCTCTTTGACAGCCACGTGGTTCAAATTCCGGCATATCCTTTCCTGTAGTCGGATAATCTATGGCCTGGGTTTCCCAAGCAATAATCCCATCTTTAACATGAACCCTCCAGCTGCAGGAACCGGTACAGTTAACCCCATGTGTCGTTCTTACTACTTTATCATGCTGCCACCTTCTGCGGTAATAGCGCTCTGTTTTGGTTCGGTCTTCCGGAGATCGTTCATACTGGTCATTCAGTTTTTCTGCTTTTCCAAAATAAGACAGACGTTTCCACAACGGTGTAGATGGTTTGCTCATTTTGCACCTCCAACGAAATGACAGATTTGTGGTTAATATTAGAATAATCTACATTGTTAATTAGTGGTAAGGATAACATGTGCAGATTTTCTCTACAAACGATAACTAATACACTGAAAAATAATGTGACATTTATCACTTAATTATTTATCTTTTTATAAATTATGTAAGCTGCAGCTAAAGCAGAAAAACTGTTTTATTATTCTTTACTAACAGGGATTAGGCAACCGGCTTCCATATTTGCTTTTGGCAACGCTTACTTTAATCAGTGTTCCCATATTATGAGTTAATTATTAACAATTTTACTGTACATTCGTAGGTTGGAGAATTTTTTATGGTTACCACAGCCTGCTGAAACTGTACATGGCTTTAATTTTAAGTGGAATTACTAAATAAAAAAAGCCGCTTTGCCTGTCACGGCAGCGGCTTTCTGTTTTATTGCTCTTCAAAGAACTTGCGGTTTATTTCGATATACTTCGATTCTTCTTCAGGTACTTCATCTTCCATGTAAATTGCCTCTACGGGACATACTGCTTCACAAGCGCCACAGTCTATACATATATCCGGATCAATATAAAACATATCTTTTCCTTCTTCTATACAATCAACAGGGCAAACTTCCACACATTCCCCGGATTTTTCACTGATACACGGTGAAGTGATTACAAAAGCCATTCGTCTTCCTCCCATCGGTAGTATGTTATGAGTTATGTCGGCTAGTTACAGTATAACTTATTTCCCTTTAAAAATAAAAAAGAAACTCAATGATCACGTATGTCGAACCAGGGAAATTATTCATTTTTTCAGCCTTGTAAACATAGGAATTACTATTCATCCATCATAAGGAGGGAATTAGATGGAGGTCACTGTAAGAAACGGAGATACTCTATGGTACTATAGTCAGCTGTTCGGCATACCCCTCATATTGATTGAGGATTCGAACCCTGGCATTACACCTGATCAACTAACAACTGGACAACAAGTTGCTATCCCCGGCTATATGGTTGAACCCTATACCATCCAACCGAATGATACCCTATGGACGATTTCGATGACTAATAATGTGCCGGTGGATAGTCTCCGTTTATTAAACCCGGGGATAGATGCTTTCCAGTTACAAATTAACGAACAGATTTATTTGCCTCATAAAGTGGAAGGGATGATTATTTCGGATGCCAGCCATTATACGTATGAAACAATGCTGTCGGATATGGAAAAGCTGGCAACAGTATATCCTTTTATCATGCAGCAGGTTATTGGCCAATCGGTGATGACTAAAGATATTATAGATCTGCAGATCGGAAGGGGTGCAAAGAACGTCCATGTAAATGGATCCTTTCACGCACAGGAATGGATTACTACTCCGGTACTCATGCAATTTATTAATGAATATGCACTTTCTCTTACTAATCATCTTCCTATCAGAGGTCTGTTTATGCTCCCATTTTACCGCGATTCCCTTTTATCCATTGTTCCTATGGTTAATCCGGATGGTGTCAATCTTGTTTTAAATGGGGCTGAGGCTGCCGGGGAATATCAGGAGGAAGTGCTGGAAATCAACAACCAAAATGAAGATTTTTCCAATTGGAAAGCAAATATAAGAGGTGTGGACTTAAATAATCAATATCCCGCATTATGGGAAACGGAAAGTGCACGAAAACCAAGTTCCCCGCAGCCTGCTGATTTCCCCGGTTACCAGCCACTGACGGAACCTGAGGCCATTGCCATGGCAGAAATGGCAGCTGAGCGGAATTTCTTAAGGGTTCATGCTTTTCATACACAGGGAGAAGTCATATTTTGGGGTTTTCAGGGTCTGGAGCCTCCGGAGTCCGAAGTAATTGTAAATGAATATGAGAGAGTGAGCGGCTATCAGCCTGTACAGTATGTTGACAGCTATGCCGGATATAAAGATTGGTTCATACAGGAATTCAGGAGGCCGGGTTTTACGGTGGAACTGGGACGCGGTGTTAATCCCCTGCCGGTGGAGCAATTTCCCGATATGTATGAAAAAAGTCTGGGAATACTGCTTGCCAATTTATATCTGGATTAAAGATGAAAACAGAAGGAGAAAGGTCGTCCTCCCTCCTTCTGTTTTTCTATAAAGCTGATTTCACGTATTTTGTTGGCAGGTATGATAATACAGCCTTCATAGTTCGTATGTGTTCAAAACGAACACAGCTTATACTTCTTCAAAGTAATCTTTCAGGAAACCGCCTACCCGGTCACTGTTATCGATGATAAAGTAAAATTCATCAGTTTCATTTTTTACATCATACGTTTTCCCGGGTGTTAATTTTCTGTTTACGATAAATTTCTTTGCGTCCGCATGGACACACTTAACCTGCTTTATTGTTTCCTTGTTTTCCCAGTCAAGATGAATCATGTTTTAACTCCTTTATTAATCCTTGAAAAGATATAAATATTTTCCATACCCTTCTTTTTCCATATGTTCTTTTTCAATAAAACGCATGGCAGCAGAGTTCATACAATATCTTAATCCCCCTGCTTCCTTTGGGCCATCCTCAAATACATGTCCCAAATGGGAATCTGCATTTCTGCTTCTCACTTCCGTCCTGATCATTCCGTGGGAGGTATCCGTGTTTTCGGTTAATTGATAATTGTCAACCGGCTTGGTAAAGCTTGGCCATCCGCACCCGGCGTCGTATTGGTCACGGGAGGAGAACAGAACGTCACCGGAAACAATATCAACATAAATGCCTTCTTTTTCATTATCCCAATATTCATTTTGATAAGGACGTTCTGTTCCGTTTTCCTGTGTTACATGATATTGCAGTGGTGTCAGCTTTTCTTTCAATGCCGATTTATCCACGGGTTTTTGCCAATTTTCCTTAATAAAATCCTCCCTCCCGGAACCTTTTTTATAGAGCCGGTAGTGGAAGGATTGCTTTTTGTAATAGTCCTGATGCTCTTCTTCGGCCTCGTAGAAGGTTTTGGCAGGAAGAATTTCCGTAACAATCGGTTTTGAAAACTTTTTGCTTTCATCAAGTTTCTGCCTGGATGCTTCAGCAATCCTCCGTTGTGCTTCATTATGATAAAATATGGCTGTTTTGTAGGATTCTCCCCGATCATTAAATTGACCTCCCGGGTCGGTTGGATCAATTTGCTGCCAAAATGTTTCCACAAGCTGTTCGTAGGACATGATGTCCGGATTATACTTAATCTGCACGGCTTCCACATGACCGGTTGTGTTTGAGCTAACCTGTTCATAGGTTGGATTTTCCACATCTCCGCCTGTATATCCCGAAACAATACTTATAATACCCGGACGTTCATCAAATGGTTCTACCATGCACCAGAAGCATCCGCCTGCAAATGTAGCTGTTTCTCTATTTGAAGCCATTTCCGCACCTCCACCAGTTTGTATATATATACTACCTCTATTTTTTCGCTTATTGTATAAAAAATCAAGTGCGGCGACTTATGTTATATATAGAGCTTCGGAACAGACTCTCCATTCCCGGTCCGCGTCCTATCTTTACTTTCTGATTCCATTTTATCGGTTTTCGCATTGCTTTCCAATTGAATGGAACTGCTCTCCCAGTCAATGGAACCATCTTCCATCTCACCTGTCGATTCTTTTTCTGTGGATTCATCCGTTTTTTTGCCGGAGCTCTCCATATCTTTAAATGCCTTCATCATCTTATACATTGCCGGCAGATTTTTAATCATGGGGCCATATTCCTGGACTAAAGGTGCGCTGGATTGTACCACATTTAATATTTGCTGCACATTATTTAATGCGCCGGATAGACCTCCTCCCCCTTCCCCGGGATTAGCCATTCCGGCTGCGGATTGGGAATTTAATAAGCGTGATAAAATCCCCGGTGTGTTATTTGTCCGGGGCATGCCATTCATTGCTCCGGGAGGCATCATAGTATTGGAAGGAGGGCGCATTTGGCCGGGCATCATATTTCCCGGACGCTGGCTTGGAAAAAACATATTATCTCCGCCTTTGTATATATTAGTCTGGATTATTGTACGTATTTTACCGTAAATTGTGTAGGCTGAGACTGCGAAGTATCCTCGTCCCATCAAAAGGATCTGCTGTGAAGCACCCTTTCCTATTTTTTAACGTGCCTGTCCATTCATTTATTTCCGGTAATAACATAACTATTTCCCGGGAAACCGCAGGAATTTACAACTACAGTGGAGATCATAGCGGATTATGACGAAAAATATAGAATACGACAGGTTTATGTAAAACGAGACTTCCTCCCCTGCTTAGAGTATTGCTATTATATGGCTGCTTTTCGTCATCAGTTCATGATGAGGAAGATAATTACATTGAAAAAAGAACTTGTGTTCGGTTATACTGTTATAGAGGTGAGAAAAATGGTACAGGATAGAGGAAATATAAAATGGACAACACTTATGCTGCCGGAGCATGCAGAATTACTGAAAGAGCTGTGGGAGGAGGATGGGAAAACGCATAGGCCGTTATTGGATCCGCAGGAAATAGAAAGCATGAATCATGAGTTAGTAAAAGCCTTTCAGCAGCAGTGTCCCATTACCTTGTCTGTTTATAAAAACGGTAATGAATTGGACTACTCCGGGAAAATTAAACGTATGGATAAAGAAAAGGAATGTGTAATCATAAAAGGAGAGCCAAACGGGGAAGTATCCGTTCCTTTTAATGCCGTGACCAGGGTTATCATAAATTAAAGGTGCCTACTGGCAGCACCTTTAATCATGTTCCGTATATATTTCCCATAATTCATCAAAAACAGTTAAAGCACCTGGAAAAGGACTTTCCGTTTCCAGGTATCTGCTGATTTCATCATAGTCAGCCGAATGCTTGGGGAAATCAAACGATGTATATGCCCAGTCGGCAAGACGGCTGAATTCATCCGGTTTAAGCTTTCCCCGATAAGTCATTAGAAAATGGTAAAAAGACCGCATGATGTACACCTCTTACTCTTCCATGAATTTCCGATGTTTTTCTTCTTTTTTACGGAAGACCACCTTGGACAGATAAATGCTTGCTTCGTATAAAATAATTAATGGTACTGAAATAATAAGCGGCAATATAAAGTCCGGCGGAGTAATCATCGCACTGATGACAATTAAAAGAAAATAAGCATATTTTCTCTTTCTGCGCATAAAATCCGGAGTTAAAAGCCCCAGACTTGTCAAAAACATGGAAATCACCGGAATTTCAAACAAAATAGCAAAAGGCAAAGTAACCCTTAGTACGAATTTAAAATACCTTTCCGTTGTAAACATTTCGTTGAACATGCCTTCACTGACACTGAGCAGGAAAGGCAGGATCAGTTCTACAAACATAAAATACCCGAATACAAAACCGCTCACAAATAATATAAATATAGCCGGAATGTACGGTATGCTCGCCTTTCTCTCTTTCGGGGTCAACCCGGGTTTTATAAATGCCCAAATTTGGTAGGCGAGAAGCGGCAGGGTAGCTGTAATGGCTACCAGTCCAGCCATCATAAAATACAGCCATACTGCCTCACCCGGACTGAGAATGGTTAACTGAAATTCCAAATCTTTGATGAAAAAATAATAAATATCTTCTACAAAAATAAAGCCGGTAATAAAAAATAAAATGAAGAAAACAGCAGTGACAATAAGTCTGTTTCTCAGTTCGGAAAGATGTCCGACCACATTCATTTCTTTTTCATTATAGTCTGTTTCACGCTCAGTCATTCATTTCACCTCTTTAGCCTGGGCAACTCCTTTAAAAACACAAAAGAAGATGCAAGGATATGTACCTTACACCTTCACATCAGTCATAGATACTTATTTTTCATTCTTTGGGGTAGAATCATCGGAAGAAATATCCTTTGTAGCATTTTTAAACTCTTTTAAAGACCCCCCAAAAGCCTTGCCGATCTCCGGTAACTTAGACGGCCCGAAAATAATCAGCGCAATAATAAGTATTAAAATCAACCCCGGGATACCGATACTGCTTAACATTTCATCACTCCCAAAGATTTATTTACCAGGCAGCAATAAGAAAGAATTACCTGTATATGAAGTTAGGTACTAGTCTTTTTTTCCGTCCGACACAATGTCCTTCGCTTCTTTTACTTCATCTTTTACATCACCGGTAAGGTCATTGGCGGACTTTTTAAATTCCTTTAATGTCTGACCTGCGGCTTTACCGATCTCGGGCAATTTGGAAGGCCCGAATATAATTAATGCAATGATTAATATTAATATCAACCCGGGAAAACCGATACTGGATAACATGAATACACCTACTTTTCGTTATTGGCATTATTACTGAAACAACAAGTGAAAACACTTGATAATACACATAATGTTCATAGAATATTATACTTCCTTATACTAGAAACATCAATAGTTTACCATGTAATTCACTAATTGGACAAATCATATAATAATTTAATCTCTGCATAATCGGAGCGTGTATTCATATTGAAAAAATGCCGATGTAATGTCTTTTCGGAAATTCCATCAAATTCATCAACATAGTTAACATAAATATTTTCAAAAAAACTTTTTACCTTTAACTCCCCTTTATCCAACTGCTGCTGTACGGCCTGCAAAGCAGACCTTCTATATATGCCGGATAATGGATGGGTCTGTTCGTCAAAGACCGGGACTGCGGCGTCATAGTTATGGAGATTGGAAAAAAGGTGTTGATATACGTCTTTATTAATTAAAGGCGTGTCACAGGCAGAGACGATATAGGCATCAGCTTTCTTGTGGAAAAAAGCTGTTTCCAGCCCGGCTAAAGGTCCTTTTTCCCGGAACCGGTCACTGACAATATCACATTTAAGAAATGAATACAATGATGGATCGTTGGCCACCACTACCACTTTATCGCTCAAGCTAAATAATTCGTCATAAATATGCTCAACCACCTTTTGGTTGCCCAATGGCAATAAAGCTTTATTTTCCCCCATTCTGGATGATTTACCACCAGCGAGTATAATTCCGATAACAGTCATAGCAGCTCCCCAATTAATCATTTTCGGTCATATTGCAAAAAGTAATAATCATAGGAGTTTTTCTCATCCTTCTCCCCTTTTTCTTCAGAAGTTAGTTGCCACTCATCCGGGGAAAAGTCAGGAAAATAGACATCTCCTTCAAAAGCTTCGTCAATCCAGGTAATGTACATTCTGTCGGCATAGGGCATTAATTGTGTGAAAATATCCCCTCCGCCAATGACAAAATACTCTTCCTCGGGATTCTGCCGGGTGCGTTCCAGCAACAAGGGTATATCTGAAATAACTTCCACTTCTTCCGGAAAACCCATTTCCTGTTTTGTTAGAACAATATGGTTGCGCTTTGGCAGAACCCTCCCTATGGACTCAAAGGTTTTTCTGCCCATTATTATCGTTCCTCCGGTAGTTTTTTCTTTGAAAAAGCGCAAATCCCTGGGTAGATGCCATGGTAATTGATTATTGTGTCCAATAACACGGTTTCGGTCCATTGCGACTAATAGTGAAATCAAGGTTGTCCCTCCTGTTAAACTGCAATTGGTGCTTTAATGGATGGATGCGGATCATAATTAATCAATTCAAAATCAGTTAGTTCAAAATCAAATATGGATTTTTTTTCTTTATTAATTTTCAATTCGGGAAATGCCCGCACTTCCCTTCCCAGTTGGGTATTTACCTGTTCAACATGGTTTAAGTAAATATGTGCATCACCCAGCGTATGCACGAACTCACCAACTTCCAGGTTGCACTCATGTGCAATGAGGTGTGTAAGCAATGCATAGCTTGCAATATTAAATGGCACCCCAAGGAAGATGTCGGCGCTTCTTTGATACAGCTGACAGGATAATTTTCCATCGGCAACATAGAACTGGAATAATGTATGGCATGGCGGTAGGGCCATGGACGGTATATCTTCCGGGTTCCAGGCAGAAACGATATGACGGCGGGAATCGGGTTTGGTCCGAATCGCCTCAATCACCTCTTTTAACTGGTCAATCGTCCTTCCTTTGGACGTTTTCCAATCCCTCCACTGCTTTCCGTATACGGAACCAAGCTCTCCGTATTTATCAGCAAATGTGTTATCGTTCAGTATTCTATCTTTAAAAATATCCATTTGTTCTTCGTATTGTTTTTTAAAGGCTGGATCTTGCTGGCTGCGGTTTCCAAAGTCGGTCATATCCGGACCTTCATATTCCGCACTGTTTACCCAGCGTTCAAAAGCCCATTCGTTCCATATGTTATTGTTATGTTCAAGTAAATAACGTATATTTGTATCTCCCTTTATAAACCAGAGAAGTTCACTGGCCACAAGCCGAAAAGGAACTCTTTTTGTAGTTAATAAAGGAAAGCCATTGCTTAAATTAAAACGCATCTGATGGCCGAATACAGATAAAGTACCGGTATTTGTCCTGTCTTCTTTCTTTGTTCCCTTATCTAAAATATGCCTGCATAAATCCAAATAAGCCTGTTCACCTTTTGCCATTTTCCCTGCCTCCTATTCATATCTGTTTTTCTTATTGTAACATAAAGTTGTAATGTAACCGTAATTCATAAATAGTTGTTTTTCTCATAAAACTTAATAGACACCCGAAATGAAAGGGGATTTTTGTATGATTAACGGTACGGTAGAGCACGTAGTAAAGAGATCTGTTTTGTATAGCTATGTGTTGAGTCAGCCATTCGTTTTTTACGTTGATGCATATCCTGATTTGCAGAATGAAATATTATTGAACTCAGAACAGCTTCAATATGGAGAACACGGGGAGTCGGTCAGGATACTCCAGCAAAAGCTAAAAAAGCTATCTTATTATGATGATAAGATAGATGGAGATTTTGGATTGTTTACAGAGCATGCACTTAAAAAGATACAAACGGATCATTATATAGCTTCGTATGGCCAGGCTGATGACGATACCATACGCACTATCATACAAATGGAAAAAGACAGATATCTGAATCAGGTGGAACAGCTTTCTGAATCGGTCTACCCCGGTATGCATGGAGAAGACGTAGAAATTATACAGGAAGCATTGCAATACTTTGGATATTATGAAGGTGAACTGGACGGCATTTATGGCCCGCTCACGAGAAAAGCCCTTGAAATTGCTGAAGAAGAGCATGGAATAGAATTATCCGAGGAAGTAACCCGTGATGATTTGGCAGCTTTATATGAATCAGACCAGGAGGAAAATGCGGAACCGGATGTCGAGCAGGAAAATACGGAAGTAAATAAGGAAGATGAGGAAGTAAGTAAAACAAATGAAGAAAAAGATCAGCAGGAAAAGGAAATAAAAAAAGCGGAAGTTACATCCTCCCACACACAAGGAGCAGTGGAAGAAGCCCGGTCCATGATTGGCTCCCCCTATTCCTGGGGAGGTACATCTCCAAGTGGCTTTGATTGCAGTGGTTTCATTCAATATATATTTCAATCTCAAGATATTACCATTCCGCGGACAGTAAGTGAAGTTTGGAATTTCGCCCAACCGGTGGATTCTCCTTCCATCGGGGATCTTGTTTTCTTTGAGACATACAAGCCCGGACCATCCCATATGGGGATTTATATAGGCAATGGGGAATTTATTCATGCCGGTGAAACAAACGGCGTGGAAATAAGTAATTTAAGCAATCCCTATTGGGAACCAAGATATTTGGGAGCAAAACGGGTTTCTCAGGAATAGCTGTGTGTTTTAATAGCCTGTGAGTAATAATCTCCATATATTTGCAGACACTAATCCTACAATAGAGGAAAGGTGGGATTAGATGAATGGTTTAGTTGTGAAATTGCTCGTTACCCCGATTGGCATAATCATTGCTTCATGGATATTTCCGAATGTCAATTTTGCGGGTTGGTACCAGCCCATTATCATTGGGGTATTATTGGCTTTTGTCGGATATGCAATGGAACTTGCCATACTCAATGAAAATACAAAATGGCTGACTGTCTTTATCGACTGGGGTGTTTCAGCCATTTTTATTTACTTTAGTGCTTTCCTTTTTGTAAATACATTTGTCTCATTTTGGGGAGCTGTATTAACAGGGGCTTTGCTCGCTGTAACAGAAATATTCCAGCATAATTGGTTATTGAACAGCGGACATAACCGGGAAGATCCTGTTGGGGATTAAATGCCACCATACTGATTTATCATCAGGCGGATAAGTGCATCCGTTATAATTATACAGGAAATAAAAAAAGAACCATCCACGGAATTGTCGTAAGAATGGTTCTTTTTTTATGCGTATTTTATTAAAATAACCCTTGCACTTTCCCATCACTGGTCACATCCATATTTAATGCAGCAGGCTTTTTGGGCAAGCCCGGCATGGTCATAACGTCACCGGTCAATACGACGATAAAACCTGCTCCAATCGAGGGGCGTAGCTCTCTGATCGAAATGGTGAAATCATTCGGACGGCCCAGCAGATTTGGGTCATCAGAAAGGGAATATTGGGTTTTTGCCATGCATATTGGAAGTTTCCCCCACCCCTGCTTTTCATAAAACGACATTTGCTTCTTTGCTTTGGATGATAGTTCAATCTCTTTTGCCCCGTATACGGTTTGGGCAATTTTTCTGATTTTGGCTTCCAATGTCTGATCCAGGTCATACAGATAACTAAAATTCCTGTTCGGAGAATCGGTTGTTTCAACTATTTTTTCCGCCAATTGAATACCGCCCTCTCCCCCGTTTGCCCAAACATCGGTAAGTGCCACGTCTATATTTCTCGATTCACACCAGGATTTAATGAAATTCGTTTCTGCTTCCGTATCGGAAGGAAATTTATTTATGGCAACAACGTACGGTAGACCGAAAGTTTCAATCGTTTCAATATGTTTTTTCAAATTCTCCATTCCGGCTTTTAATGCACCCACGTTTTCTTCCTTTAACCGATCCTTTGCCACGCCGCCGTGCATTTTTAAAGCCCTTACAGTGGCAACAACAACAACGGCATCTGTATCAAACCCGCCGGCACGGGATTTTATATTAAGAAATTTTTCAGCCCCGAGATCTGCCCCGAACCCTGCTTCTGTTACAACATAATCCCCCAGCTTGGCAGCGGCTTTTGTTGCCATAATACTATTGCAGCCATGCGCAATATTGGCAAATGGACCGCCATGAATAATGGCAGGTGTATTCTCCATGGTTTGTACAAGGTTTGGTTTCATCGCATCTTTGAGAAGCAACGTGAGGGCGCCTTCGACTTTCAGATCTTTTACGGTAATCGGCTCCTCTTTATGTGTATAGCCTATAACGATATTGGAAAGTCTTGTTTTCAAATCATCCATATTTTTAGCCAGGCATAGAATGGCCATGATCTCTGAGGCTACAGTAATATTAAAGCCTTCCTCCCTTGGTACACCACGCATCGGTCCGCCGAGTCCGACAACAATCTGTCTCAGAGCTCTGTCGTTCATATCCATGACCCTTTTCCATTCAATTCTCCGTGCGTCAATATTTAATTCATTTCCACGGTGAATGTGGTTGTCAATCATGGCTGAAAGGGCATTATTAGCAGTTGTGATTGCATGCAGATCCCCGGTAAAATGCAGGTTTATATCCTCCATTGGCAATACCTGTGAATAACCACCGCCTGCTGCTCCGCCTTTCAGTCCCATGACAGGACCCAGCGAGGGTTCGCGCAGTGCAATCACGGTTTTTTTGCCTATTTTATTTAATGCCTGCCCCAGTCCAACTGTTACCGTGGACTTCCCTTCCCCTGCAGGTGTCGGATTGATGGAAGTAACCAGTATTACTTTACCATCAGGTTTATCCTGAAGCTTATCCAACAATTGATCAGAAAGCTTTGCTTTTGTATGGCCGTATGGCTCGAAATCTTCTTTCGATAATCCAAGGTTTGCAGCAATTTCATCAATCGGCTTTAACTTGGCTTCTTGTGCTATATCAATATCGGTTTTCATTATGATGCTCCTTTCCATTATTTAAATTAGATCATATCATGCTTAGAGCGCTTTCATTATACCTTTTATTATATCAGAAACAAAGCTAGTTATTTACTGATTTGATTAAGATAAACGTAATGGTTTATATTCTTGTCTAAGCAAATACAGCATCTCTTCCTGTTGTTACCCCAATACTTGATGGGACAATTTGACATTATACATATGTAATAGAGAATTTTTTAATTATTTCTTTTGGAATATAAGTCAATTTCTTGACTGGAGAATATAATTAAGCTATATTAGACACAAGCAAAGAAGATGTACGGATTCATATATAACATAGGCAGCTTCTATAGAAGTGGATGTGAATGTGATCCTGCAATTCTATATAAGCTGCCTGTTTTTATGTTCTGTAAGTCTGCTTTGTATTACCACGTTTCCTATGATGAACGTGAAAGTTTTTAGGAGGATTAAATACATGGAAAATGGTGTAGTAAAATGGTTTAATGCAGAAAAAGGTTATGGTTTCATTCAGCTGGAAGAGGGAAATGACGTTTTTGTTCACTATTCAGCAATCCAGGAAGAAGGCTTTAAATCTTTGGAAGAAGGCCAGCAAGTATCCTTTGAAATTGTTGAAGGCGAACGTGGACCTCAAGCTGCAAATGTAGTTAAAAACTAAATTGATACTATATATAAAAGCAGTAATTCCTGTTGAAAATTCAGGAATTACTGCTTTTTTTGTTTTCCGCTATTATAAAGGTGCTTTTGTATATGCTCGCCCCTTTTCAGGCAGTTTCACCTGTATTATTAAGAGGTGAATTAAAGGAAAGATCAACGCTGTAAGATACGCACCAAATAGAAGCGGAACGATAAATAATTGAATGATAGAGATGATGTTGTAAGGCTCCTTTATAAGCCTGTAAGGTCCCCTTCTAAAAAGCAGCACACCCGGAAGCATCAATTTTTTCAACGTCCAAAACCTTCCCAGACTGACCATACACCAAAGCTTGCCGGCAGTTAGGACAATGAATAAAAAGAAAAACAAAGTGTGCAATTTGTCCGGTTGTATAAGCAGGAGGCATTCTGCCAATATGGACAGAAAAAATAACCAGTGAAGCAAATAAATCCACCTGTACTTCCAGCCTTCATCCTCAATGGCTCCTCTTACCTTGAGCCATTGCTCATTTTTTCTTGATATATAAAGCTCCAAAACCCTGACTGACAATATTAATATGAATATGGTATAGATCCAGAATACCAATTGAAATCACTCCTGTTTCGTGCTGCTGATATAACAAATGAATAGCATGCAGGTTCCTTTTTTCATATATTATCTACATGTTTTTCACCTTTTTTGTAATTAATTCTATTTCGTATGATGAAAACAAGAGGTCATTTAAATGAAAGGGTAAAAATGCCAAGTTTTGAAGGGAAAAAACAGAACAGACAACTCATAATGAAAAATAGCCGACTTAAGAGGCCTTTCATTTCTGAAATATTAACAGGTCTATTTATTATCGTCAGCTGGGTTATTCTCTATGCACTATTTATTGTGATATAGAAAGGTTTCACCGTCTTATGGCAAGTGACCACTCCAAATGTTGTTCATAGGTTGCCATCACTATTGCATGAATATTCTTTGCAGATATACAGTTTCCTGATATTATTCAAAAATTATCACCCGGATCACCGCCATTTTATGGACTGATCGGAAATTCATAATGAAATTAAAAGAAGGCTGTCGGATAGACAGACCTCCTTTTAATTATGTCCTGACTGCTTTATTTAACGCTTTTTCCTCACATGGTATCCGTATTCGCAGCAAAAGAATATGCAGGATTGGGAAAATGACCGCTGTAACGTAAGCACCAAATAATAATGGAATAATAAATAGCTCTACCCCTACAATAATATAGTTTGGGTGTTTAACATATTTGTAAGGTCCTTTCTTTACCAGGGGATATCCGGGCAAAACAATGATCTTAGTATTCCAAAATTTACCCAATGACGAAATGCACCAAATTCTGACAACCTGTGTTAAAAGAAATAAAATAAATAATACATAGTTAAGCTGCACAGCAGACACATTCCGCAGTATTATTTCAATCAGGATAGAGAAGAAAAACAAACTGTGAATAAGAATAAACCATTTATAATGCTCCTTCCCTATTTCAATGGCTCCTTTTTCCTTCATCCACTTTTCATTTCTTCCTGCTATTTTTAACTCTATTAATCGCTGGATTATTATTAGTAAAAATAATATCCATAAAATTAGCGGCATCATCCTTTCCCCCACTCGATCAGCATGAGTTCGGAACTGAATCCCGGCCCCATTGCAGATAATATACTTTTTTCATTTTTTTCCACCACTTCTTTCATCCATGCTTTCAGTACATACAGGACAGTCGCAGAAGACATATTTCCATGGTCGGCCAGAACAGTATAAGAATGTTTAAATTTATTGCGGGAAGCATGCAAGACCTTTTCCATTTCCTCAAGTACTTTCCTACCTCCGGGATGGGCAATAAAAGAATGGAGTGTCTCCTGATAAAGAAGATTTTCTTCTAAAAAATTGCTGATATGCTCTTTCCAGAAACTCCCAATAAGCGCCGGAATACTTTTGGAAAACACTACTTCCATACCATTATCGGTAATGTCCCAACCCATGACTTCCAGGGTGTGCTTTTTTGTGCAAGAACTTGTTTTTCTAATTTCAGGTATATTATTTCTGCTAAAGGATCTCAATGGCGAGTCCCTGCCTACTGCAACGGCAGCGGCTACACCATCCCCAAACAGTGCTGTTCCGACCATATTGCTCTTTTTCCGATCTGACTTTTGAAAGGTCAGGCTGCATAGTTCGCAGCAGACGATTAAAGCTGTCTTGTCCGGATTGGCTGTAATAAAATCGTGGACCCGTGACAATCCGATGGCACCACCGGCACATCCGAGTCCCCATAAAGGCATCCGTTGAATACTTTCCTTAAAAGGACGTTCGTTCATAAGGAAGGCATCTATCGAAGGCGTGGATAAGCCGGTACTTGACACATAAACAATCATATCAATGGCTTCATGGGGAATGTTCCGGCTGAGGAAGTCTTTGTTTGCCAAACATTCATCTATCGCAGCTAGGGACAGATTTGTTGCAGATTGCTGATAAAGATAATTGCTTTCTTTAAATGTATGGCTATTTTTAAACCAGGAAGGTTCAGCAGCAAATTGTCTTTTTTTTACCAGTGTATTGTCAAAGACAGGAAATAATTTAGCAGTTTCTCTATCAGTTAGGGAGAATATGTCCTTTATTAATGGTTTTATGTCATTTTGCGAAATCTCATAAGGCGGAATTCCCGTACCGATCGAGCATATATATGTCATGGTTTACCCTCCTAATCTGCAGACAAAGAACGTCATATTTCAAGTTTTCCCTTTTAATCAAAAAACATACAAAAGCTGATCCACACAAGTGCTTAACGATAAAATGAGGCTGGGACATAACTTTAACGTCTAGAAGAAAATCCGAACAAATCATGGTGATAGAGTATCACCGGCTGCTCCGGGAATATACTTCGCTTTCACCACGGGCACAAGTGCGACATCTGGGACTGCGCGTAAATGCTCGTCCCACCGAAAAGCATTAATCAAACTCCCGTTGGTCGTTTTCTCAGTGTCTTCTTTGCCGCAGGCGGCTGATGAGCCTCCTTGCCCCGACAAGGGGTATGCCGACGTTGCCCGCAAAGGGCGTTTTTAGTCGGCCTTCATTATGATCTTTGAAAACCCCCGGCTATGCCGGGGGTTCCAGAGAGCTTCTAGCGTGGGGTCAAAAAAAGCCTCGCTTCATGGTAAGATTAGGTAGGTTTCCCGACCACCAAAATCTCACCATAGAAGGAGGCACGTCCAATGAAGGACAAGAATAGTTTAGCACACACGCAGTGGAGATGTAAGTACCATATAGTTTTTGCACCAAAATATAGAAGACAAATCATATATGGAAAATATAAAAGAAGTATAGGAGAAATAATCAGAGATCTCTGCGAAAGAAAAGGCGTTGAAATACACGAAGCAAATGCATGCAAAGACCACATTCATATGTTAGTTAGTATACCACCAAAATTGAGTGTGTCTCAATTCATGGGATACTTAAAAGGTAAAAGTAGTTTAATGATTTTTGACCGTCATGCGAATTTAAAGTATAGATATGGTAATCGAAAATTCTGGTGTCGAGGATTCTTTGTGGATACGGTGGGAAGAAATAAAAATCAAATTCAAGAGTATATACGAAATCAGCTTAGGGAGGATTACATGAGCGATCAATTAACATTATTTGAAGAATTTGATCCGTTCACCGGTAAGAAAAATAAAAAGAAATAAGAGATTCTTTAAGAATCAGTGAGTAAGTGTGGTGCAAAAGGGAAACCCATTCAGTGGGCCTTTTAGGCCGAGGCCGGTAACATAGGCTTTCAGCCGCAGAGCAAACCACCAGTTCACACTGGTGGTTTTGATTAATGTTGCCCTGCAGGGTCTCATCGATGCCTTTTATCCTGCTGGACAAGCAGCATTACATCTTCGTGAGAAAATGCATAGCATTTTCAAGGAGTCTCCGTATATTCCCGGAGCTGGGTAAGTGGTTTGTTTGGCTTTTTCTCCAATACAATTAGTTATGTCCCAGCCTCTATGTTAATCTGAGTTCTTACTTGTGAACGGATGATTTTTTTCCGAAGTACTGATAATAGTTGGTTTGGATGAAACCATTAAACAGCTTTCTTTTTTTGGTTGCCTTCGTGCCGTATTTGCTTTCAAACTGTTCAAAAGCAGTAAGAATATAAACACTCCAGCTTGGATGTTGTTTCATGATCCTTCCAAGCTCCTCGTACATTTCGGCAACTTTGCTTTTATCCCCGATACGTTCTCCGTATGGTGGATTTCCTATCAGGTATCCATTTTCTTTTTTGATTTGAAGGTCTTTTATCTGCAGCTGTTTCCAGTTGATTAGATCGCCGAGTCCTGCCTCTGTTGCATTTTTTACTGCAGTTTGTACAGCATTATGGTCAATATCCGACCCGTATATTTCCAGATCCTGATCGTATCTTGCTCTATCTTCTGCTTCCTCAAACGCTTCCTCCCAGTACTTGTCTTTGATGAAATTCCACTCTTCGGAAACGAATTCCCTGTTAAAACCCGGTGCAATGTTTTGACCGATAAGAGCAGCTTCAATCGGTATTGTGCCTGAGCCGCAAAACGGGTCAAGAAGTGGGTCATCAGGTTTCCAATTTGTCAGCATAACAAGTGCTGCAGCCAAAGTCTCTTTTAAAGGCGCATCACCTTGTCCAATCCGGTAGCCTCTTTTATGCAGACCCGCACCGGTTGTATCGATTGTCAAAACAGCTTCATCCTTTAATAATGCTACTTCCACTTTATAGAGGGGACCTGTTTCAGGCATGTTTTTTGCCAAACCGTACTTAAGCTTTAAGCGCTCCGCAATTGCTTTCTTTGTAATCCGCTGACAGTCTGGAACGCTGTAAAGCTTTGATTTAACCGATTTCCCGGTAACCGGAAATTTTCCTTCTTCCTCTATATATTCTTCCCATGGGAGCGATTTTACCGCTTCAAAGAGTTCATCAAAAGTGACAGCAGGAAATTTGCCGACTACGATTTTTACTCTGTCAGCTGTACGAAGCCATAAATTGCACCGCGGTATGGCTGATAACGGTGCGTCAAAAATAATTTTTCCATTCTCCACGTTTACCTCGTATCCCAGTTTCTTCACTTCGTCTGCAACGACGGACTCCAATCCCATGGCAGCTGTAGCCACCAATTTTACTTCTTTCATCCTGTTCAATCCCCTCACTTCAATTTATGGTTCGTTTGTATTTTTTCCGTATGTAAAATTGTCTTGCTTCTTGGCTCATCGTTAAGACTGCGGTTCCATTTGCATATAAAAAACCTTTCTTATAGAAAATACCATAAGAAAGGTTTATTCTTCCACTAAAGACCGTTAACTATTCGATAAGCCATGTTCTGTGCCATTGTACTGCTGGCGGTGGTCATCCTCGTACTCCGGCTGTAATCATCTATCTACAAGTTTTATAACTTGTCCCTTGTTCGGTTCCTTTTCCCTAATAAAGGGTGCCCCTACCATTGTTTGGGTTGCTCACTCGCGGGGTTTACCTCGTTCCACCTGTTATGTTTCCATAACAGCTACGTCACTGTGGCACTTTCAAGAATATCATTCCTTATCGATCTGACTTAGGAATTTATTCTGCCGTTAGCCGTTGATGGCTACCTTGACTTATGATTTCGTCAAGCACGAACACTACAAACATCGCAGTTTGTGTGAGCATGGACTTTCCTCTGTAAAATACTTACAGCGATTACATGAATAGTTAACTTTTATCACCTAAATGATTATACCATGGCGGTAACTTCATTTCAAGTTCACCTAAAAAGGCACAACAATCAGCCTTTTACCCGTCGGAATCAGCAAATTTCTTACCGAATACGGCTTTTTCCAAATTGGACAGCCGCTTTAAAACATCGTAATTTACCTGTGGAGCGGGCTGGCTTGGTGTTTGTCTTGTTCTTGTTTGCTCGTGGGAGCTTTTTTTCAGCCGCATGTTTTCCTGTTGAAGCCTTTCAATCTCCTGACGGAAGGTATCATAGTCTTTGATGATAATATCCAGGAATTCATCCACCTCTTCCTGGTTATATCCCCGCATTGTCGTTTTAAAATCCTTTTCAAGTATATCTTTTCCCGTTAACTGACCAATATTTGAACTCATCCCATCACCTCATTAAATGCCATATTTATTTCTTTTGATTTCATCATGGTTGCTCATGTTCATTGTATTAAAAAAATCTGGATTTAGACCATTATATTCATTATAGCAAAAAGGAAGGGAACTGAAAAACAGCACCCCTCCCTTTAGCGAAAAAAGCATATAACTTTTTTAATATAACACACAAATGAAGGCTTAAGATCGATGGATCAGCCAATTTGCTTGATAAAATTATTTTTCTGTCATGTCCGCATGTTCAAAAGAAAATGGCAGTAACTCTTCCATGGAGACTGTTTTTACGTCATGCTGCAAGTTTGTAAGATGAATAGCCATTGACTTGTCGAAAAATTCACTCATCACCTGCCTGCATGAACCACATGGAGGAACAGGCCTATTGGTGTCTGCAGCAACTGCCATTTCGGCAAACGCTGTTTCTCCATTGGAAATAGCTTTAAATATCGCAACTCGCTCAGCACAGCAGGATACAGGATACGCTGCATTCTCAATGTTGCATCCTGTATAAACCTCACCGGATTCAGTGAGCAGTGCTGCTCCTACGCGGAAGTTTGAGTATGGCACATAGGCATTTTTCATTATATTTCTTGCTTCAGTCAATAATTGTGATTTCAATGCTGGTCCCCTCCTGGTTCTGATTGGTCCCCCTCGATCTCCCTCAGCAGTTGGTCAAAAATATAGACAATGGAATTATGAAGCTCCATAAAGCGCTTTTGTTTTACATCAATATAGTAACTGTGCATTAGCATTAGTTCCATGTTTTCTCTGGTTGAAGTAACCTGTTGCGGATGCACATTTACTTTTCTTTCCTTTACAAGTTTTAATGTTTTTTCTTCCCACTCGTTCAACAATTGATAAATAGGTGCTGTTTCCTCTTTTACCTTTTGGAAGAATTCTCTGTCTTTCCTGTTTTCCGGAGGAGCGTTGGTTTTATATCTTTCTTTTAAGCGGGTCACATATCTCCTTAGGTTTTCAGTTTGTTCTTTTGCATTCATATTTAACAACCGCCTTTAATCAACCATGCTCCCTTCACTTTACCAGTTTTCTGCGGTTTTAGCATCTATTTTACAATTGGATGATGTCACCGCATTATATTATTTATTCCCTCTGCCGATCATTGTCTTTGTATAATATATTTTATTTTGCTGATCCTGATATTTATGCCATATTTCACTATCGATCTTCATCGTCAGTTTTTGATCCATCATTCGAATTTGATCCAATAACATTTGAAAGGAAGCTTCCACTTTTTGTTTCTGCACACCTGGTTCACCCATAGCATAACTTTTTTCCGCCAAAGCCATTTTTATCACCCTTTTCATAAAATTGTTTGCTTCATATATTCGATATTTATGCATGGTATCCTTTATGTTCGACAAAACTAGTAGTAAGGTTACAAAAGAAGTGGCATTGCGATCTTCTTTATGCCGCTGTGTAGAGTTGGTTTAATAAAGTAGGAAAGGAGCATCACGGTGAAGGAAAATAAGAACAAGGCGAAAAAAACGGAAAGCATCCGGACTAAATCATTAAAAAAAGGTGATAAAAAGCTGGACGGACCGAACAGGCCGTCAACATAAAAAGAGACCTATGGAAATTAAGCTGAATTGAAGCTGTAAAATCAGATTCGTTAGCGCAGGCAGGGAAATCAATGTTGCCTGCCTGCCACAGCTTTCTTAAAATGTGCATAAGCAAATAGTAAATTTCTCTTCCGGTAGAAAGTTTGGCCAATCTTCGTATTATCTATTTTGCTAATTTTGTTTCGCCATTTTCTTTTTACCCCTCTGTGTATAAACCAATCATGACGAAGGTGATCCTTATGAGTGATGGCTGGATAAATTAAGCGCAGCATCGGAGCATGAGGAAAGGAAAGATTCAAAAAGCGTTCATAATCTTTTCTCGAACCTGTATGCTCATGTGTTAACATAAAATCCAGGATGTGCTCATAAATATGGGGATGAAACATAATGGATGCAATTCGCTTTCCTAAAACTATCCTGTTTGTCAGGTTGGTAAAATTGTGTACATAAGCACCAAATAAACCATTTTTAGTAGGAAGTAAAACAGCACTCATCCAGAAAATATTCTGTAGCAAATATGGCATGCGGTGAAATACATGATGCTGAAAAAATGAATGCTTCACTACCGGAGACTGGATTACATTTTGTTCATTAATGATTAGGGATCTGACAAGCCTTTGCTTGTCCTGATGCTGCCAAAAATAATACCATTCCTTTATCATAAAACAGGAAACACGGAAGTTTCTCAGCAAATGAAACAAGGGCTTGTTGACTAATTTGGATTGATGGTATATAAGCAATTGAGGGTAGGCATCGGAAAATATGAGCCAATTTGCCCGCTCGTACGTCATAAACAGTTGAAAAAGCTCATTTTTGCCGAATAACTCTTGTAAAGGAGATAAATATAGATCCGTCATATTCCACCCTGCATTTCTTGAAACCATACTGGCTACAAGCGCCCATTCTATTTCAGGGTGCTGCAAATAATACTTCAGGTAGGCATCAGTCCGGCTAATATTGTCAGCATTATGTTTTTTTACCTTATTTATTATATAATGAAGTAAGGTATGATCCTTTTGTTTGGTATCCATAACTAAACCTGCCTTTTTCTAAATCGGCAGACAAAAAGTTTATACTTTAATCTGCATGTGTGCAAAGGGCTTCAAGGGATATACCTGGTGTGCCGATATAAGTTTAATATACGTTTTCTAACATTTAACTATCTGCAATTATTCCTATTTTATACATGAAGTGTGCTCCATGAACTCAAAGAGATGCAGCATAGTCCCGGGAGGGGGAAATATGAATTATCCTAATGGAAAAAAGAGAAACACTGCGCAAACAGGCAGAGCCGGAAAGGCACAGGAATATACAATGTATGGAAACAGGGGGATGACCCTCGAGGAAGATATCAATACAACTAATCAATATTATATGGAGGCAAATAAAGCAGTTATTCATAAAAAACCGACTCCTGTACAAATTGTCAGGGTGAACTATCCGAAAAGAAGTGCTGCGGTCATTACCGAGGCTTATTTCAAACAAGCTTCCACTACTGATTATAACGGAGTATACCGGCATAAATATATCGATTTTGAAGCCAAAGAAACCAAAAATAAAACAACGTTTCCTTTGGCAAATATACATGAGCATCAGATGGCACATATGAAATCAGCAGCAGATCACGGGGGAATTTGTTTTGTCATTATCCGGTTCCGTGTATATAATGAAACATATTATTTACCCTTTGAGAAACTTTTACCAATCTGGAACGACAAATTAAATGGCGGGAAGAAGTCCATCTCTTACCAACAGGTGAAAACAGAAGGGTTTCTGATCCCTTTGCAATATCAGGCAAGAGTTGACTACTTGGCTATTATAGATAAGCTTTACTTTTAGAGACGGAGGAATGGAGACATGGCAGATAACAGCCAAACTCGTACAGGAAGAAGACAGGCGAAAAAAACGAAAAAGAAACCATTATGGAAAAAGATTATGTTGGGCTTTTTACTTATTATATTATTAGCTGGATTGGGAGCCGGTGCTGTAGGTACCTACTGGATTATAACGGCGCCTGAATTGGATGCCGCGGAATTGTCCGACCCTTTATCATCCATTGTATTGGACCAGAATGAAGAAGTGGTGACAACTCTTGCAGGTGATGAGGATCGAACGAGAGTATCCTATGAAGATCTCCCTCAGGTTTTAATTGATGCCGTGGTTGCGACAGAGGATGCGCGATTTTTTGAGCATCCCGGAATTGATCTAAGACGGATAGGCGGTGCAGTTGTAGCCAATATTACACGTGGGTTTGGTTCTGAAGGAGCAAGTACCATTACACAGCAGGTAGTGGAAAATGCATTTTTGACACCGGATAAAAAATTAAGTGTAAAAGTACAGGAACAATGGCTGGCGCTTCAGTTGGAACGAAAGTTTACCAAAGAAGAAATCCTGGAAATGTACTTGAACAAAATATTTTTTGGTAACCGGGCCTATGGCGTGGCAAAAGCAGCAGAAACCTACTTCGGGAAAGATGATCTGCACGATCTAACACTTCCGGAAGCTGCTATTTTAGCGGGTTTGCCGCAGCGTCCGTCGGCCTATAATCCGTATAATAATCCTGAACTGACGGAACAAAGAATGAATACAGTTTTAAACCTGATGGTTCGTCATGAAAAAATAACACAGGAGGAAGCTGATGAAGCAAGAGAAGTGGATATCCCTTCCCTGCTTTCTGATGCAACGCCTGATGATTCCACCCCTTACCCCGGGTTTATTCAACAGGTGCAAAGAGAAGTAGAAGCGAAAGTGGATGGGGCCGATATTTATACCGATGGATTAAAAATATATACGACACTTGATACAGATGTGCAGGAGCATGTTGAATTTCTTCTTTCCGACGATGAAGGAAATCCAATCCCCTTTCCTGATGATGAAATGCAGGCCGGAATGGTTGTGCTGGATACGGAAAATGGTGCAATCAGAGCTGTAGGAGGAAAGAGAAATCAGCAGGGTGATGAGTATAACAATGCGATTCAAGGTGGCCAGCAGCCGGGCTCTGTTTTTAAGCCTATTACGGCGTATGGACCGGCGATAGAACATAATCAAATCTCAACGTACCATCAGCTGAATGATGATCAGCCTTATGAAGTAGAGGGGTCCAATCCAATCAGAAACTGGAATCGTTCCTATGCAGGCTGGATGACTGCCAGACATGCCTTAAATCAATCATTAAATGTTCCTGCCGTTAAAGTAATGGAAGAAGTAGGCCGGGAAAATGCAAAACCATTTGCGGAAAATCTGGGAATTAATTTTGCTGGTGATTATATGGATATCCGTGAGGCCATTGGTGGTACAGATACAAATGCTACCCCGCTGCAAATGGCGGGTGCTTACCGCGCTTTTGCCAATGAAGGGATTTATAATGAACCATATGCCGTAACCAAAGTTGAATTTCCCGACGGCAGAACAGTAGAGCTAAAACCGGAGCCGGAAGCTGTCATGTCTGACTATACGGCATATATGGTTACGGATATGCTGAAGACGGTAGTGACTGAGGGTACTGGTACAAATGCCAATGTGCCGGGAATTCCGGTTGCGGGAAAAACCGGAACGACAAGTTTACCGGATGAATCCGGAAGTCCCGACTCGTGGTTTGTCGGATATTCGACGAATTACACCGTCTCAGCCTGGACGGGCGGATACCCTAATCGTGCACCAATCCCAAGTGGTCACACACAAGTACCACAT
The DNA here is from genome assembly GCF_055379185.1 of Virgibacillus kimchii. Classification (NCBI taxonomy): domain Bacteria; kingdom Bacillati; phylum Bacillota; class Bacilli; order Caryophanales; family Bacillaceae; genus Virgibacillus; species Virgibacillus kimchii. The sequence goes on from NZ_AP043951.1 coordinate 889,428, forward strand.
GCGCTGTTTAAAAATACCATGCAGGAAATTTCCGAGGGCATTGATACACCCGATTTCACCAGGCCCGACTCCGTGGTTGAAGTACAAGTGGAAAAAGGATCTAACCCAGCTGCCCTGCCGAGTGATTACACGCCTTCTTCGGAAATTGTAACGGAACTGTTTGTGAAAGGAACAGAACCATCAAGCACTTCAGAAAGGTTTGATGAACTGGATTCGGTCAGTGGCTTAACAGCTGCATATAATGCCGAAACCAATTCCATCGAAGTTGAATGGGATTATGAAGGCAGTGAGGATGTAACCTTTGATGTGAGTGTGAGTGTAGACGGTGGTGGGATGCAAAGTCTCTCTTCAACTGAGGACACCAGCATAGAAATTTCCGAAGTGGAATCAGGTTCTGATTATGAAATTCAAGTCGTTGCCGTCAGCAATGATAATGATATGGAAAGTGAGCCGAGAACAACAACAGTCCGCGTACCAGAGGAAGACGAAGAGGAAGAACAGGAAGAGAATGAAGAAGAAAACGAAGAGGACAATGGCGGAAACATCCCCCCTGTTAATGGCTTAAGTGCATCATATGATGAAGGAAATGGCCTGATTGATGTAACGTGGAGCTATAACGGACCACCGGCTTCCTTTGAAGTAGACGTCAATGGTGATCAGACGCAAACGGTGGAATCCAATGGAATTGAAATAAGTGGAGCAACACCGGGACAGGATTATACGATAAACGTAACACCGATCGGCCAACAAGGAGCCAATGAAGGTGTAAGGGGCGATACCCAAAGCACATCTGTTTCTGTGCCTGAAGAAGAAGATGATGATGAAGACGATGATGATGAAGACGATGATGATGAAGATGATGATGAGGATGAAGAGCAGGACGAGGAAGATGATGGAAATGGGTAAAAAAATTGAAAAAGAGGTAGACTCCGAACGGGGTTTACCTCTTTTTTATGATGAATGCTGTCTTTTTGATCAATAATGTTAAAAAATTATTGCTGTATTTTTTTCATCCTTTTCTTCCCTTCCCTGCATACTTCCAGCAAAGGGCATTCCGGGCAATTCGGATTTCTCGCTTTACAGTGGTACCTTCCGAAAAAAATCATACGATGATGCGTAGCGCTCCACTCTTCTTTCGGGACTTTTTTCATTAAGGTCTCTTCCACTTCCAGTACGGAATCCTTCCATCTGCAGAAAGCGAGACGTTTGGACACACGTTCCACATGCGTGTCCACGGCGATGGCGGGTTCGTTAAACGCGACAGATGCAACCACATTGGCAGTCTTGCGCCCTACCCCGGCTAATTTCATTAATTCCGTTTTGGAACGTGGCACTTCACCGCCATAGTCATCTATAAGCATCTGACAGAGCTTTCTTATATTTTTTGCCTTATTCCGGTACAGTCCAATAGACTTAATATTCCTTTCCAGCTCCATCAATGGAACTGCCAAATAATCTTCAGGTGTCTTATATTTTTTAAATAAATCTGCAGTTACCTTATTTACCAAAGCATCGGTGCACTGTGCAGACAAAAGCACCGCTATTACTAACTCAAAAGGGTTTTGATGATTCAGTTCACATTGGGCATCAGGAAACATCCTTTCCATTTCATCGAGGCAAAACCTTATCTGGGCTTTTGTTAACATGATCCTAGTCTTCTCCTTCCAGCCAGTTATAATAAAAAGAGGTGTCTCTTTTGGCGGCAGTATACTGTTGTGTGCTCTTTTGTGCAGTGTGGAATTTCTTGCTCTCATTCCGGGCGTCTTCCACCGAGCGAACCCCTTTCTTCTTCCAATCCCTCAAGATCCGGTCTATATATTTGAAGTTCAATTTCCCCATCAGGACAGATTCCCTTAACCCTGCTTTTATCAAAGAAGGAGGCAGCTTATCTTCGTCCAGCCAGGCGTTAATTGTTTCTATTTCAAACGGGGACAGCGGTCTTCCGAACTCCTGCTCAAATAAAATAAATATAGTTCCTTCCGTATTCTCTTTGGAAGGTTTTTCTGTATATAATGTTTCCAATAAAGGACCCAGGCTGTATACCTCACTTATTTTATTATCCTCATCCTCCCGCTGTTCAATGGCCAATATGTTCTTTTGAATCAGTTTTCGGAGTATATTTGCACATTCCCTTTCATCCACTGTTAACGGTTCGGCCAACTCATATGGTGTTGGGAAATTATTTTTTTCCTGGAGAAAACGTTGAATCTGTAAAATCACCATTACGTCTTTTTCATTTAATCCTAAAGCTGTATAGGATGTAAGTAATCTGGTCGGTATATGAATTTGGTTTAAAAGCATTTCCTGCAGTGGAAGATCATTTAACATCGTTTCACCCCCCGGCTATTATAGCATGAACTTGTTGGACAGGATGGTTACAGTGCTTTAAAAAATTAAAAGGGGCCGAACCCTTATGAGGACAGTGAGTCAAGAAATGATCATAAAACTACTGCCTTTAATTAAGAATCAGCCCATATAATATACTGCATTATTTTATTTCCGAGACTACATTAAGGATATAAGCGGTTCAGCAACCGAGGAAATGGAATGGTTTCCCTCACATGATCTGTTCCGGAGAGCCAGGCTACTGTTCTTTCCAGTCCCAGTCCAAACCCGGAGTGCGGAACACTTCCGTATTTTCTGAGCTCCAGGTACCAATTATAAGCTTCCCCTTCCAACCCGTGCTCCTTGTATCTTTCTTCCATTAATGCCAGGTCATCGATACGCTCCGAACCGCCGATAATTTCTCCGTAACCTTCCGGTGCGATTAAGTCTGCACATAAAACCACTTCCGGACGGCCGGGAACAGGTTTCATATAAAATGCTTTAATTTCAGCCGGATAATTTGTTATAAACACGGGCATATCAAAGTTTTCGGCAATAGCTGTTTCATGTGGGGCTCCAAAGTCCTCGCCCCATTCAATGTCCGTAAATCCTTTTTCCTTCAATAATTCAATGGCGTCGTCATACGTAATCCGAGGAAATGGTGCCTTTATTTTTTCCAGTTTTGACGTATCTCTTTCCAATACATTCAATTCCAGCTTACAATTTTCGAGTACACTCGAAACTACAAAGCTTACATATTTTTCCTGTATTTCCAGGCTTTCGTCATGTTCCACAAAAGCCATTTCAGGCTCAATCATCCAGAATTCAATCAAATGTCTTCTGGTTTTTGATTTTTCCGCGCGGAAGGTCGGACCAAAGGAAAACACCTTGCCAAAAGCCATGGCCGCAGCTTCCAGATAGAGTTGTCCACTTTGGGACAAGTAAGCTTCTTCATCAAAGTATTGTGTATGAAACAGCTCTGTTGTTCCTTCGGCGGACGCACCGGTTAAAATCGGCGGGTCAATCTTAACGTATCCATTATCGTTGAAAAATTGATAGGTTGAACGGATGATTTCATTCCGCACTTTCATAATGGCATGCTGTCTTTTCGATCGCAGCCAGAGATGACGGTGATCCATCAGAAATTCAGTCCCGTGTTCCTTTGGTGTAATTGGATAATCCACCGCTTCGTGAATCAGTTTTATATCACTTACCTGCATTTCATACCCGAACGGGGATCTCTTATCTTCCACAATTTTGCCGGTTATGTACATGGAGGACTCCTGATTCATATTTTTGGCAAGTTGAAAAGTGTCTTCACTGACATCACTCTTTGCGACTACCCCTTGCATAAATCCGGTTCCGTCCCGTAATTGCAAAAAGGCTATTTTACCGCTTGAACGTTTATTATGAAGCCAAGCACCAATGGTTACCGTTTGTTCTTTATATTGGGATACCTGAGAAATTGTAGTCTTCACCATATTTCCTCCTTTTTTAGGCTTGATGGTTCATTACAAACCGTTTAATTCTTTTCGCTGCTTCTTTTAAATCTTCAGTTGATGTGGCATAAGATAAGCGTACATTATCCGGTGATCCGAATCCTGAACCAGGAACCAATGCCACTTTTTCTTCTTCAAGTATTGCGCTTACCCATTCATCCACTGTGGAGAACCCGTTACTTTCTGCTGCCTTTTTCACATTGGGAAAAAGATAAAATGCTCCTTTTGGTTTAATGCAGGTCACATGTGGAATATCATGGAGCAATTCATATAATAGCGCCAGTCTATCGGCGAATGTTTTTTTCATTTCTTCCAGATTGCCTTCCTTTTCTTCATATGCTGCCAAAGCGGCATACTGGGCAATGGATGTCGGATTGGACGTGGAATGAGAAGCAAGATTCGTCATCGCTTTAATAATTCTTCCCGGCCCTGCTGCATAGCCAATCCTCCAGCCGGTCATGGAATGGGATTTGGAAACACCATTGATAACGACTGTCTGCGCCTTTAACTCATCGGAAAGTTGTGCGATGGACACATGTTCTTCATCGGTGTAAATTAGTTTTTCATAAATCTCATCGGAAACAATGATCAGATTATGTTTTAAACAGATTTGTCCAAGCTTTTCCAGTTCCTCTTTTTCGTACATCACACCTGTAGGGTTACTCGGAGAGTTAATAATAACTGCTTTTGTTTGATCGGTAATTGCCTGTTCCAGTTCTTCGGGTGTTAATTTAAACCCATTTTCTTCACTTGAATTCACATAAACAGGCACACCGCCGGCCAGTTTAATCTGCTCCGGATAGCTTACCCAATATGGTGCCTGGACAATAACTTCATCACCTTCGTTCAACAATACTTGAAATAATGTATATAATGCATGCTTGGCTCCTGCTGTTACAATGATTTCATCTGTCTGGTAATCAAGTTGGTTATCAGTGCTGAACTTATGGCTGATGGCTTCTTTCAATGCCGGAATGCCACCGGAAGGAGTGTATTTTGTCATTCCCTCGTCCATTGCCTTTTTGGCAGCCTGGAGAATGTAATCCGGGGTATTGAAATCGGGTTCCCCGGCACCAAGTCCAATAACATCATACCCCTTTGCTTTCAACTCTTTTGCTTTGGCTGTAATGGCCAATGTTGAAGATGGTGTTAATGTCTTTACCCTTTTTGCTAATTCCATGAAGGAATCCCCTTTCTATTTAAACATTTGCGTAAAACGATATTGTTCGTAACGCTCTCCGTTATAAATGGAGACATAATCCAAAATATATCTGTCTGACTCATCAATATAAGTTAATTCCCAAAGCACATTTTCGTCAATGATTGCAGGTACTGCTTTTATAAATTCACAATCAGAACATATTTCTTCCCATTGGTTCAAAATAGTTTCCTCGGATACAATTTCGGATTGATCAATTACTGTTAAATTCTTTTCATTGCCTTCCAAAGGATAAAAAATGATCTTTCTTTCATTGGCTTCATTTTCTCCGAATACAACATGATAAGCTTCTGAACCATTGAACTGTTCTATGTTATCAATGGAAACCAGCGAGGTGGCATCCAGTATCTGTGATTCGGTTTCCGCATAGCCTTCCGTTTTGCTGCCCACAATATCCTGATACAGGTAAATACTAAATGCAGCAGCCGAAATAAACAGGACCAATAAAATTATCGAGGTCCATATAAAAATTTTTTTAACTTTAGACATTTGGTTGTCCATGTATGACCATCCCAACAATTAAGTCTCGCCCGAATTCGACATGTATATTGCTGTTAAAATTTCCATCCCATTATCAAAATTTGTTAGTTATAGGTTACGCCAAATTACAGATAATAAAATTACGTCGATCAAGGAGAGCTAAATTATATTTACAGTATAACAGAACAGGGATAAATTACTACCTGGATTTAGTGGCAATCGACAAAATTCTTCCAACCTATACCGATTTTTGCTGCTGATGTTTTTAATATCAGCAGCTTTTTTTCATCCCTTTCCTGCAATATCCCGGCTTTATGCGGTAACTGGCATTCAGTGCAATTTATACTCAGATTGGTATGTGTAACCTTATTCTTTAAAACCACTCTTTTGCCTTTTGCATCAGTTCTTTAGTTGAACTGTTAGTCAAGGGCACTTCCGGGATGGATTCTATAAAGTATTTACCGTATCGGGCATTGATAATCCGAGTGTCGCAAATAAATACAATGCCACGGTCTCCTTTTGAACGGATCAGCCTGCCAAACCCCTGTTTAAAACGAATGACAGCATTTGGTAAAGCAAGTTCCATAAAAGCATTTCTGCCGGCATTTTTTAAATACGAGGATTTTGCTTCGTATTTCGGGTGGTCTGGCGGCTGAAATGGAAGCCTCACAATCATCAGCGCGGATAAGTCCTCACCTGGTATGTCCACCCCTTCCCAAAAGGAGCTTGTGCCCAATAATATCGCCTGCTCAAATGTTTGAAAGTTTTTCTTTAACCTGGATCGGCTGCTGCTTGAGATTCCCTGTGCCAATAATACAAACCGTTGTGATTCCATACTTTCCTTTAAGAGGTAGTATGTTTTCCGGAGCATATCATACGATGTAAACAATACGAGCATTCTTCCGGAAGTAACCTCTGCCAAGGACAGGATAGCTTCACTGGTTGCGTAAATAAAATCTTCCTGCTTTCCATATTTAATGTCAGGAAAGTCGTTTGGAATGAACAGCTGTACCTGGCTTTGATAAGAAAAAGGCGAATCAATTTTTTCAGTTATAAGCCGTTCTTCATCCATACCAAGCTCGTTTTGAATAAAAGCAAATGATTTTTTCATGGTAAGCGTGGCACTTGTTAAGATAACACTTTCTTTTTTATTAAAGAAATCACTGGATAAGATACCGGACATATCAATAGGCTCACTGTAAAGATATACAGCATTTTTTGCTCCGAAGGCTTCAATTTCAATCCATTTTACGTGCTCCTTCGAATCCCCTGTTAAAAACAGCTGTTCCATCCGGTCAATGAACGATTGTATCGTTTCCATATTTCCTTTCAATTCATCTTTATCCATTTTATCGGAATTTTTCTGTTTGGCAAACGATTCCTCCACCATGGATAGGATATGAATTAAATCGCGTAAATAAAAGATCAATCTGGCAACCATTTCGGTGATCAATTTCCACCTGTCCGATTTTTCTTTTTCATTCTCAAACCTGTACTGAGTACGTCCAATATCGCTTAAAGATGTATCTCTGTTATTTTGTTCTACAACATATTGAAATATTTGCCGGAACAAATCATCTATCTCATTTTTGGCATTTGTCATGATCTCATCCCATTTACTTAGAGGAAGATGATCGGTGTTTCCATCATACTTACTTAATATTTTAGCTAATAATTTGGATTCATCGCCGTAGAGCCCAAGCTGACTTAATGTGTAAAGCATATTTGCATAATCTATTTTCAATCCATAATGACCGGCTGCAATTTCCTGAAAGTGATGCGCTTCATCAATGACCATTTTCTCATACGCAGGCAATATCCCATAATCATTAAACATATCTGTACAGACTAAAGCGTGGTTGGTAATAATAATATCGGCTTTCTGAGCCAACCTTTTCGCTTTTTGGTAGTAGGATTTCTTAAACCAAGGTGAATATGTATCTGTATACCCTTCTTTATCTGTAGAAACACGCTGATAAAATAAATATCCGCTGGAAGGCAATTGGATTTCATCAATATCCCCTGTTTCTGTTTCTGTCAGCCAAACGAGAATCACCGCTTTTGTCAGAGCTATATCATAGTTATCATGCACTGTTTCAGCAAGTTCTTTTTCAAACTTCTCCAGACTGATGTAGTGTGTTTTCCCTTTAATCAAAGCAATGGAAAAAGGAATGGGAAGCAACTTTCTGATTAATGGAATTTCCTCCTCAAGCAGCTGGGATTGCAATTGTGTTGTAAATGTACTTACAACGATTCGTTTCCTCGTTTTTAATGCTTCGTATATGGCTGGCAATAAGTATGCAAGTGACTTGCCTGTTCCGGTTTCCGCTTCTATAAGTGCGTGTTTATGTGATTGAAAAGCATCGTGGATGGTCTCGGACATTTCACGCTGTCCTTCTCTTTTTTCATAATCTGGTAAAGTTTGCTCCAGTGCTCCGTCTTTCTCATAAATCTCATCCAAATAATCCCCGAAAGAAGTATCGATCTGTACATCTTCTTTTTCCGTTTCCTCTATTTCTTTAAATGCCAATCCACGGTATGTCTCTATTTGAGGTGGATTTATAGGTGAAAAGGCTGTTTCTTCCAGCTGTTTATTTAATAAAGGTTCCAAATCGGATTTTAGTTTTTTTTCCAATTTTAACAAGTGCTCCACCGTTTCATATGGCAGTGTAGTCAGCTTATTCTTTAATTTTATTAGTAACTTGGCAGTAACGTATGCATCAGAACCGGCTCGGTGAGGGTCATCATGATAAATTTCCAGGAATTCGGTTAATTGACTTAACTTAAAACTTGGCGCTTTCGGGTATAATATTCTGGAAAGCTCTACAGTATCGATAATGGGAACCGTCAATTCTTTCATACCAATACGTTTTAATTCGCCGTTTAAAAAACCCAGGTCAAAGGGAACGTTATGGGCTACAAGATAGCTGTCTTTAAAAAAAGCAGTTATCTCTTCCGCCTTTTCCCGAAATGTCGGAGCTTCCGCCACATCTTCATCATCTATACCGGTTAAATTGGTGATAAACGACGGGATTGACTTTCCGGGATTTAAAAATGTAGTATACTCCTCTATTATTTCATCATGGGCAACCACCGTAATACCCACCTCAATAATCCTGTCCCCTTTTGCCGGTGATTGACCTGTCGTTTCCAGGTCTATAACTGTATATCTTTCCATACTTTCACCCCTTTTCATACAGATCATACCCAGCACGGTTGGCTGAAGCTGCGTCAATAAAATTACATATCTTTAACCTTTATCTCCTATATGTGCTCAGCTTGAATAAAAAAACCCTTATCCATTAATCCGATAAGAGCTTTAGGCTTTTGTATTCCTATAATTCCGTTAATGGCGGTTCTTCTTCAATGAGTTTTTCGATTTGATTGTTCTCATTTAATATAGCGATTTTTGGTTTATAGGAATCCAATTCTCCTTCAGATACTATAGCATAGGAAATAATAATGACAGTATCGCCCTTTTGTACAAGCCTTGCAGCTGCACCATTTAAACAAATAACACCTGAATCTTTTTCGCCGGAAATGACATAGGTTTCCAGGCGGGCACCATTATTATTATTGACAACCTGTACTTTTTCATGGGGAAGAATGCCGACTTTGTCCATAAGTTCCCGATCTATTGTAATACTGCCTACATAATTTAAGTCAGCTTCTGTTACGGTTGCCCGGTGAAGCTTTGCCTTCATCATTGTACGAAACATATCTGGTTACTCCTCTGGTTTAAATACATGGATTAATTGGCCATTTTGGTCAAAAGACAGATTATCAATTAACCTTGCTTTTTTGAAATGAACTGCTGCAGCCAGTATAACTTGCCGATCAATTTTTTTCACGGGTTTTAATTCCGGGTAGCTTAACAGTTCCACATAATCAATGTCTCCATTTGTATTATTTCTGATTGAATCCATAACCTCTTTTTTTATCATAGCAGGATTTTTTTCTCCGTCAACAACGAATTTCTGTCCCATTTGCAATGATTTATATATCCATAAAGCTTCTTCTCTTTCTTCTCTCGTTAAATGAACATTTCTTGAGCTTTTGGCAAGTCCGTCTTCTTCCCGTATAGTTGGAAGGCCGATTAATTGGACGGGGAAATTCAAATTGCGAATGAGCATATCCACTACAGCAACCTGCTGTGCATCCTTCATACCAAAATATACTCTTTCCGGATTTGTCATATGAAACAGTTTTGTGAGTACAGTAATAACACCGTCAAAATGTCCTGGTCTCGATCGTCCGCATAACACATCCGTTCGATCTGTTACATGCATGGAGATCTGCTTTTTTTCAGGATACATTTCTTCTATTTCAGGAATAAACAATATGTCTACTCCTGCTTCTCTTGCCAGCTTTTCATCTCTTTTCTCGTCACGGGGGTATTGATCAAAGTCTTCATTTTCTCCAAACTGGAGTGGATTGACAAATATACTGGCAATGAGGATATCATTTTCTTTTCTTGCCTCTTTCATTAAACTCAGATGGCCTTCATGGAGATATCCCATTGTAGGAACAAAACCAATTTGTTTATTTTGTCTGATCAGAGTTTTTGTTTTATTGCTTAATGATTGAACAGAACGTATAATTTCCACTTTGATCCCCACTTTTAAATTTTTGGTAAGTTTGATTTGTCTTTCATAATAAATGAATGTTTCTCCGTTGGGAATGCTTGTGATTTTACATCCGATATATATGCTTTAACCGCTTCATTTCCACGCTGATTGAAATCTCCGTATGGCTGAACAAATTTCGGCAGCCGGTCGACTCCGTATTTTAGAATATCATGATAAACCAATACCTGGCCATCACAATGAATTCCTGCTCCAATGCCAATCGTAGGTATGGCAATGTCCTCTGTTATTATTTCAGCCAATTCTTTAGGCACACATTCAAGTACAAGTGCAATCGCTCCTGAATCAGCAATCTGTCTGGCATCATCAAGCAATTTTTTAGCAGCTTTTTTATCTTTCCCCTGCACTTTGAAGCCGCCCAGTACATTGACGGATTGAGGGGTCAGGCCAATGTGTGCCGTGACCGGGATTCCTGCTTCTGTTAAGCGTTTTATTAGTTCCAGTATCTCATCTGAAGCCCCTTCGACTTTTACTGACTGTGCGTCGGTTTCCTGAATGATTTCCCGTGCATTCTTTAATGATTCCTCCATGGAAATATGATAGGACATAAACGGCATGTCCACTACGGTAAATGTATCCGGTGCTCCGCGCCTTACTGCTTTTGCATGGTGGATCATATCACCGACAGTCACTTGAATTGTTGATGAATAACCTAGCACAGTCATGCCCAATGAATCTCCTACTAAAATCATGTCCACCCCTGATTCCTGGGCAGATTTTGCTGACGGATAATCATAGGCTGTAATCATGGCAATTTTGTCTTTTTCATCTTTCATTTTTTTCAGATCATTTCTCGTTAACATAATTATTCCCCCTTGTTTTTAAACCAGTCAATTTCTGCTGAATATAACGTGGTTAGTTTTCCGTCCTTTTCCTCAATCACCAATGCTCCATCATCGGATATTCCTTTGAACAAAGCCTCCCAGCTTTCGTTCATCGTCTTAATTTGAATTTTTTGGCCCAGTTTAAAGCCGTAGCTCTCCCATTTTTTCTTCACTCCCGCAAATCCATTTTCCATATAGGAGTTGTATGCCTTTTCAAATGTGGTCAACATATTTTGGAAGACATCTCTCAATGGCCAGTGTTGTCCCGATGCCTCTTTCAAAGAAGTGGCCTGCTTCTCAATGATATTTCCATTCAGCTCTTCTGCTTCCTGATTCACGTTCAAGCCAATCCCGATTACAATGTACTGGATCCGATCCTGTTCTGCCTGCATTTCCGTTAATATACCGGCACATTTCTTTTCATTGATCAGTACGTCATTCGGCCATTTAATCATTGGCTTGATTTGTGTATGTTTTTTTATAGAATCAGCTAAAACTGTAGCAGTCAGAAGTGTCAGCTGAGGTGCAAGCTGTGGCTGGATATCCGGGCGCAGGATGATACTGAGCCATAATCCTTTATTTCTTGCAGAATGCCACGGTCGGTTCATTCTTCCTTTTCCTTCTATTTGTTCATCAGCTATGACGACTGTACCATGCGGTGCATGATTGCGTGCAGCCTCATGTGCAATATGCTGGGTGGAGGTAACCGTTTCCTCATGTATCAACTTTCTTCCCGCCCATACTGTATCCAGCCCCCATTTAAGTGTGTTTTCACTTACTTTATCCGGAAAACCAGTGATGCGGTAACCCTTTTTGGATTGTGCCTCTATTTGATAACCATCCTTCTTCAGCTCATTCATGTGCTTCCAAATTGCACTTCTGGAAATATTTAACGCTTCAGATAATGCCTGTCCGGAAACAAACCCGTCTCTTTCTTTTGCCAATAGGCTGATTAGCTTATCTCGGGTGGATTCCATTTTATCCACTCCTTTATTTCCTGATTATGGTTATTTAATTTACCGGTAACCACCGCTTTTTCCACGCTGTTTAATGTCCTTTGCATCCATGGCCCTTTTTTGGCTTCCGGAAATAAGCCGATTAAGTCATGGCCATTAAAATCAAGGTCATCTTTTGAATGAATCGGCAATTGCTCTGCAGTGTATTTAAGCTCCTGCAAAGAAAGTTCTTTATTGATCTGCAGGCAATGGATCAAACGGATAAAGCCTTGAAAATATAGTTCTTTCAATTTATATACAAGCCAAGGGTGGATGCCAAAGTTAATATAGTCCAAGAGGGCTGTATGCAGCTGAAGTGCTTCCTCTTTCGTTTTATTGGAGCACTTCCACTGTTTTACCCATTCCTGTATGGATACACTGTCTTCCAGGAAATGCATGAGTGCAATGAGCTCTCCGAATGACTGCAAGGGCAGCATCGGTTTCGGGAGCTGATGGATCAGGTCGGGATTATCCTTTATAATCGGCAGTTCGGTGTAAACACCGGATGTCTTTAGATATTCCAGTCCCTGATTGATAGACTGCCCCGAAAAAAACTTCGCCAGCTCGTTTTGTATCCGCTCCATGGCGAGGCTTCTTATAGAATGCTTTACTTTTTTCATTGCCTGCATCGTATCCCCGTGAATCGTAAACCCGAGCCTGGATGTAAATCGCAGTGCCCGTATAATTCGAAGCGGGTCCTCCTCGAAACGGTCCACTGCATTTCCGACTGTACGTATTAATTTATTTTGGAGATCTTTTCTGCCCTGAAACAAATCGATAATACACCCTCTTTTATCCATGGCAAGTGCATTGATTGTAAAGTCTCTTCGTTTAAGATCCTCATCAATTTGGTCAATAAACTCCACGGAATCAGGATGGCGCTGGTCCGTGTAGTTGCCATCAATCCGAAAGGTGGTCACTTCATAAGATGCATGCTCATGGCGGACAATGACTGTGCCGTGTTCTATGCCAACCGGGATTACTTTGGGAAAAAGCTGTTTTATTACTTCAGGGGAAGCGGATGTGGCAATATCTATATCGCCGATGTCCTGTTTTAGCAAATAGTCACGTACACAGCCGCCGACAAAATATGCTTTATAGTTGTGGCGTTCGATTTGTTCTATAATTGGTTTTGCCTTCTTAAACGGTTGTGGAAGCATAGGATCACCTTGTCTGATTTAGCAGTTTACTGTATAGTCTTTCGTATTCCTGCGTAATTTTATCTGAATGAAAGTACTTTCTTGCATGTTCAATGGCACTGCGGGAAAATTGCAGAAAGTTTTTTTCGTCCGTCAGCAGCTGTACGGCATATTTACCGGCATTCTCTATATCCTCCACATCAACGATATAGCCGGTTTTTCCGTGTTCAATGACTTCGGGTATTCCGCCTGTATTCGTGCCTATACACGGAACTTCACAAGCCATGGCTTCCAATAATACGAGACCGAAACTTTCTTTTTCCGACATTAATAATTTTAAGTCGGCAATGGAAAGTAGGTCACTGATATTCTTCTGCTTCCCTAAAAACAGAACCTCATCGGTTAATTCCAGTTCTTCAACAAGCTGAACCATGGAAGTATATTCCGGCCCATCACCAATCAGCATAAGCTTGCTTTGGACGTGTTCCCGTATCTTTTTAAATGTATAAATGACATCCTGGACCCGTTTTACTTTCCGAAAATTGGATATATGAATAACCACTTTTTCATCAGTCTGAATGCCATACTGTTCTTTGATATAGGGCAATACCTTTCTATAATACGTTCTTTCGTTTACAAAATTATAAATAACGGAAATTTCTTTTTGTATATTAAAGCTTTCATTCGTCTGTTTCACCAAGTCATGGGAAACAGCCGTAACAGCGTCTGACTTCTCTATGCCGTGCTGAATCATTTTTTTAAACGTATGATCAATTCCCAGTACCGTTATATCCGTGCCATGCAGGGTGGTTACAATTTTCACATCATGTGCTGCAATATCCTTTGCCAAAATAGCACAGATCGCATGCGGCATGGCATAATGCACATGAAGAATATCCAGCTTTTTCTGATCAATCACTTCCGCCATTTTTGTTGCCAGTGCCAAATCATATGGCGGGTATTGAAATACAGGATAGTGATTCAGTTCCACTTCATGATAATAAATATTAGGATAAACCCGGTTTAAGCGGAAAGGCAAACCGGAAGTAATGAAATGTATTTCGTGCCCCTTTTCGGCCAGAAGCATGCCAAGCTCTGTTGCAACCACACCTGAACCGCCCACGGTTGGGTAACATGTTATACCAATTCTCATTTAATCGTTATCCTTTTGCTTGTTTATTGTTTTTCTCCAGTCAAATGACCCGTGTGCGATACCGTGTATAAAAATTTCCGCTGCCGCCAAGTTGGTTGCCAGAGGAATGTCATGCACATCACTTAATCTCATTAATGCACTGACATCAGGTTCATGCGGCTGGGCTGTAAGCGGATCTCTGATGAAAATAACCATATCCATCTCATTATTGGCAATCATGGCACCAATTTGCTGATCCCCGCCCAGTGGTCCTGATTGAAACAATTGAATTGGCAGCCCTGTCTCCTCTGTAATCATTTTTCCCGTAGTACCGGTGGCAAATAAACGATGCTCTTTTAGAATATGTGTATAAGCGATACTGAAATTAATCATATCCTGTTTCTTGTTATCATGGGCAATAAGTGCAATATTCATCTGATCATCCCTACAATATATTTTCCAGTCCATAAACAAGCTTTTCCATTTCCATTACCTGTTTTGCACTGACTTTGATGCCTTCCATAAATGAATCCCTGTTTATGGAATCGTGCTTAATCGTCAATGTTTGTCCTTTTCCGCCAAAAATAACTTCCTGATGTGCGACAAGACCGGGCATTCGGATACTATGAATTTTCATTCCGTCCACATCTGCTCCACGGGCCCCCGCTAATATTTCCTGCTCATTCTCATGCCCCTGTTTTTTGGCATTTCTCGTTTCCTTCATCAGTTCGGCAGTCTTCACTGCAGTCCCGGAAGGTGCATCAAGTTTTTGGTCATGATGTTTTTCAATAATATCCACATCAGGGAAATAAGCTGCTGCCATTTTGGAAAATTTCATCATCAGTACTGCACCAATGGCGAAATTCGGTGCGATGATGGCCCCCAGCTTCTTCTCTTTGCATAATGCTGATAGCTCTTTAATTTGTTCATCGTTAAAGCCTGTAGTTCCAACAACGGGACGCACATTATTCAATATCGCCGCCTTCGTGTTTCTGTAGCCTGATTCAGGCACCGTTAAATCAATAAATACATCTGCTTCCATTTCCTTTAAACATGCTTGCGGATCTTCATAGACAGGAACGGAAAGATCCGGCATATCGTCAATATCCTTCAGTAACATCCCGTCATGTTTTCTGTCTATACAGGCCATGAGTGTAAAGTCATTCTTGTTTTCCAATAGCATGTCAATTGCCTGGGACCCCATTCTTCCTCTCGGTCCTGCTAAAATCACTTTTATGTTCATTGCTATTCCTCCAAGCTGCTGTTAATCTTTTCTTGTCCATCTGTCTTTGTCCCGGGTCTCAAATTTTTTCATCGTGCTGTCAAAGGCTTCAGACATATCTATATCCAAAGAATTGGCAATACAGGTGATTACAAAAAGAATATCCCCCAATTCTTCTTCTATTGTTTTTTCCTCTTCATCGCTCTTTTTTGGTTTTTCACCGTAATAGTGATTTACTTCTCTTGCCAGCTCGCCGGTTTCTTCTGAAAGTCGTGCCATTAAACTTAAAGGGGAAAAATATCCTTCTTTAAATTGGGAAATATAATTATCTACACGCTGCTGGATTTCCCCGGTCGTAAAATTTGAATTGTTTATTGGTATCTCCCCCTCTTAAATGTTCATCTTTCTTAATGGTAGCGAACAGGTACAATTTTGACAAATTATTTAGCCCGATGTAAACATTTTATTGTTCTCAATCATTAGTTTATCTATAATAAAGAATATTGCACGATAAAGTTATGGAGGTTGAAATAAAATGCTGTTAGGTTTGAAGTTAAAAAGTATCTTGTTCATTTTATTCGGTTCAGCCATTTTTTCGTTTGGTCTTGTTCACTTTAATATGCAGCATAATCTTGGGGAAGGCGGGTTTACAGGGATCACGCTACTGCTGTTCTTTTTATGGGGCTGGGATCCAGCTATTACAAACATTCTCTTAAATGTACCATTATTTTTCATCGGCTGGCAGTTTCTCGGCAGGAATACATTTCTTTACACGATTATTGGAACATTTGCAGTTTCCTTGTTTTTATCCATTTTTCAAACCTATCAGTTTAATGTGGGGCTGCAGGATGATATGACATTGGTAGCACTCTTTGCTGGTGTATTTATTGGAGTCGGGCTTGGTATTATTTTTCGCTATGGCGGCACTACCGGTGGGGTCGATATAATCGCCAGGCTGGTAAACAAGTATGCCGGTTGGACGATGGGGCGCACGATGTTTATGTTTGACTTCGCAGTAATAGCCATATCCGTATTTGTCATTTTGGAACTTGATCAGGGAATGTATACCCTTGTTGCCGTGTATATTGGTGCCAGAGTAATCGACTTTATACAGGAAGGTGCCTATACTGCAAGGGGAGCGACCATAATATCGGAGAACTATGAAGAAATATCCCGGAAAATATTAAAAGAAATGGACAGGGGAGCAACCATTCTTGACGGCAGAGGCAGTTATTCGGGAGAAAAACGAAATGTACTGTATTGTGTCGTTGCGAGAAATGAAATAGTGCGGCTGAAAAATATTATAAATGAGATTGATCCTAACGCTTTTGTGGCTGTCGGCACCGTGCACGATGTCTTAGGCGAAGGATTTACTCTTGATGAAAACAAAAATCCGATAGAAAGATAAAAATGAGGAAATGACCGGGAATATTTGGTAAATAATAATTGGTGATCAGCAGATTATGTAATTCCACAGGATCTCAAAGGGAATTGCTTATGCCATAAAGTCTGTAAACTACGATGTAACTTTAGAGCACCGATATACCGCTCCGGAAATACACTACGCTTTCCGCGGGTGGCTGGTGAGCCTCCTCGTGCTAAAGCACTGCGGGGTCTCACCGAGGCCATTCCTCCCGCAGGACAAGTAAAGCTTCGACAGCATTACATCGCACGCAGAAAATGCCTAGCATTTTCAAGGAGTCTCCGTGTATTTCCTCCGCTGGGATGGGATTACTACCTATTACTAGAGCAATTGATCGAAGCAAAAATGTGCACTAACTAGTCCGGGTGAACGTAGGGCGGTCACTCCTGGGACTGCGCTAAATACTCATCCCACCGTAAAGATTTTTGGGAACAGCAAGAGTCCGAAGCCCCCGTTGAGCGGTCTTCTTGAGAAGGCTGTGCCAGCAGCAAAGAAAACACGGCGAAACGAATTTGAGTCGATGTTGCACTTGTGCCTGTGGTGAAAGCACCGACTGAAGTGATCCCGGACGGTAGTGCTGCATAGGCGTAGGAAACTAAAAATAGTTACTTCGCAGTTTACTCCTACTGAATAAAGGAAAATCTACATTTATTTAGAAAATAGCCTATAAAAAAACTTCCCCACTTTAAAAATTTACGGGGAAGTTTTTTTATTAATCTCTGCTGGCTGCGTATATTAATATAAAACGCAACAATTCCATGACAGCTACGAGTGCTGCTGCTACATAAGTCATCGCCGCGGCGTTTAACACTTTTTTTGTTTCCCTTTCTTCCTCGTTCCGGATCACACCTGAGGCAACCATCTGCCCCATCGCCCGATTTGATGCATCAAATTCGACTGGCAATGTTACCAATTGGAACAGAACTGCTGCTGACATGAAGATAATACCAAGCAGGAGCATATTTGTCATTCCGAAGAATATACCGGCTAGAATGAAAAAGAAGGAAATATTTGAACCGAAGTTGGCAACTGGCACCAGTGCACTTCTGAATTTTAAAAAGGCATATTCCTGTTCATCCTGAATAGCATGTCCCACTTCATGGGCAGCTACAGCAGAGGATGCCATGGAACGGCCGTGAAAGATTCCTTTTGAGAGTCTAACCACTTTTTTTCGTGGATCATAGTGATCCGTTAACTCCCCTTTTACCTCTTCGATATGAACATCGTATAGGCCATTATCATCTAAAATCTTTCTTGCAACCTGTGCACCGGTCATTTGAGATGAAGTAGGTTTTTTGGAATACTTGCTGTAGGTCGTTTTAACTCTTGATTGTGCCCATAATGGAATAATCAGTAAAAGGGCAATGTAAATCAAATAACCGCCTAACCCCACACTGCATACCTCCTGTAAAATGAATTTATTTCCTATGGTCAATTTTAGTCAAATACGGCTGTTTAGTCAATTGATTTGTCCTCCCTGGACTTCTTCTTCTCTTCCCCTCTGTATTTTCTCCAACTTACATAGGATAATGTAATTGCGATACATCCGCCAACGATACCTGCTGTCCAGATAAATGGTACAAGATCAAAGTTCTTTTTGGCTGTATTTGAACTCTCGGCTGCTGCACTTACCTCCAAAATGGAAAAAACCGCAGTAAGAATAAACAATGAAAAAATAATGAACAAAAGAAAGCGCATCTGGTTTTTTCGCAAAAGAAATCACCCCGAATAGTTTTTCTAATACCTACTATATGATTCGGGATGATATTTTAACACTATACTATTTGTCTGGTTGACCCGATTGTAATTTTATAAGCGATAAATATGGAAATGATACTGAGCCAGAAAGTGAAGTAGCCAATTTCGTTCATATAGTCAGTCAAACTGGAATAGATGGGCATCATGCCAAAAACATAGTCAATTACATCGTTATGTAATGTCCAAACAGCAGCCACCACCAAATGCCGCATTTTAATTTTATACCACGGAGCATACAAAATGCCCTGTATCGCCATGGCACCATGAGAAGCAATCAGCATATACCCTGACCAGTCGAGTGAACCTTCCACAGCCAATGTGAGCAAATTCATTACAACTGCCCAGATTCCATATTTAAATAAAGTAACGAGTCCCAAAGCTTCTATGTATGGCACATTCCTGCCGAAAATAAAAAACAGAAGAAAAATAGTGAAGAATAAACTTGCTGTCGGGCTGTCCGGTACAAACGGAATAAAGATAGGTGGTGTGACGGATAACTGACTTTCATACCACGTAAACCCATAAATGGTGCCCAGCAGGTTAACGATGAAAAGTAAAATAAGAAATCGTTTATCGAGTAAGATATATCTGAGCATTACTTCTAATCCTTTCCCTTTAGAATGATAAAAAAGCTTTAAAAAACACCTTTGCCTATAATGGTGGCAAAGGTGTTTAGTCTTGTTAATCAGTTTCTTCGTTCACACTTAATATAAAGTCAACCAATTGATCGAGTTCTTCATCCGTTCCCTGGAATTGATCCGGCGGCATGGTACCAATACCATTTTCTGATATATCCGCCAGTTCTTCCGCACTGTAATCCAGATCCAATAATGGCGGACCGGCTGCTCCACCTTCCAGATTACCTCCATGACAGGACATACAGCTATTTTCATAAACCTCATAGCCTTCATGGGAGGTGTCAACTGCCGCTTCATCATCCGGATGGATCGGTCTGTTGGCTTCTGCCCGGCCTTCCCAATCAACAGCAGCAGCAGAAGTGTATGTTAACCAGATAACAGATATCATCCCGAGAAGCATCATCCCAACAGCAATTGGTCGTTGAGGCGGTCTTCTGCCGGGACCGTTATCCAGAAACGGTGCGAGAAGAAGTGCACCAAATGCAAGACCGGGCAGTACCAGAATTCCCATGATGGTCCAGTCCCCGCTTGCAAATTCATATTTCAATAATTCATACAAGAACAGGAAATACCAATCTGGCAAAGGTATATAAGCTGCATCCGTTGGATCGGCAACTCCCTCCAGAGGTGAAGGATGCGCCAGTGTCAGACTTAGAAATCCTACCAGGAATACAGCACCTACCAACCATTCTTTTAATAAAAAGTTGGGCCAAAAAGCTTCTGTTCTTCCCGGGTATTCAGAATAATCTTTGGACTTATTCGGTTTTCTTTCTATTGATATTCGGGAGTCCCCGACAAACTTCATTCCTTTTCCCTTTTGCACAGCTTTTCCCTCCTTTTTATAATGGTCCGGAAATTCCTTGTCTGCGTATTAAAATAAAGTGTACTGCCAGTAGTGCAAACAGCGCCGCAGGCAGGAAGAATACATGAATGGCGAAGAATCTTGTCAATGTCTGGGCACCGACAATATTCGGATCACCAGCCAGAAGTGTCTTTAATTCCGGTCCTATAAAAGGCACTTGCTCAGCAATCTCTAGCCCAACCTGAGTTGCAAAGAAAGCTTTGTTATCCCACGGCAATAAGTAACCAGTGAAACCTAAACCAAGCATGACGAAAAATAGCAATACGCCAACCATCCAGTTCAGTTCACGCGGTTTTTTATAAGCGCCCTGGAAAAACACACGCAACGTATGTAAGAGCAACATGACAATGACTACACTCGCTCCCCAGTGGTGCATACCACGAACGATTTGCCCATGGGCAACTTCTGTTTGTAAATAATGTACAGATCTCCAGGCATTTTCAATATCCGGCACATAATACATCGTTAAAAACATACCGGAAAGAATTTGGATGACGACAACGAAAAATGTCAGCCCGCCAAAACAGTATACAAAAGCTGAAAAGTGATGAGCAGGGTTAACATGTTCCGGTACCTCGTGATCAGCAATATCCCGCCAGATTGGCGTAATATCTACGCGATCGTCAATCCAATCATAAATTTTCTGCAGCATAAATGATTACGCCTCCCCTCTTGGTCTTGGTTCACCCAGAAATAGCATTCCATCTCTTACTTCATGGTCGTATACATCAAGCGGTGCCAGTGGCGGTGTACCCGGTACGTTTGTCCCGTCTTTATGGTACAGTCCATCATGGCACGGGCAGAAGAACATTTCGGGATGATCATCGCTTCCTTCCCATGATACAACACAGCCAAGGTGTGTACATATCGGGGAAAAGGCTTGAATATCTCCATTATCGTCCACAAACACCCATGCAGAGCGATTTACTTCAGATTCATACCAGCCATCCACCTGCTCGACCTGCCAGTCTACTCGTTGCGGCTCTGATGTAATATCATCAACAGACAGACCGACGTTGGCCATATCTCCCGCTCCGGAATCCTGCAACACAGGGTCAACAGCCATTCTCAGCATAGGAATAAGCATTCCGGCTGCCATAAAACCACCTACACCTGTAAGTGTATAATTTAAAAATTGTCTTCGGGTTACCTGCTGTTTCTTTTCACTCATGATTTTCCCCCCTCTTTTCCATTAATCACGGACAAATAATCGTTATATTTTATTACTAGGACATAACCATGATAGCGCAAACTGCTTGTCCGGTCAATCAATATCATAAACGTTAACAAAATGTTTCCAAATCCATAATAAGGATACATTATAATATCTTTACCAATAAGATCTAATTAATTCACCGATTTGTTCAACCTGGTCTTTTATTACAGTATGCATTTCCGCAGACTTCAAATCACCTGATTTTACACCTGGCAGCCAAAGCAGTGTACCATCAAGTTTCCCTTCAATTTTTTTCCATCCGGAATCAAAGGTCAGAAAGAAAACATGTTCAAACGGCTGCTTTTTAATTTCTTCTGTCCAACGCTGCAGGATCGTGCTTTCATCTTCCAACCCGGCAGATTTAATATAATGATAACCTGGGGTTAACATAACCCTGCCGGTCAGTTCTTTTTCGATCTCATTTGTGAGAATCGACAGTACTTCACTTTGAAATGCATCTTTTTCTATGTTTTGTTCATCCGTAAATTGAAAAGGAATTAAAGGAATGATTACTGTATCGATATATTCCTTTGCCTGTACATACTGTTTAAGGTCTTCTTTTTTCCATTTCATATTAATTATCAAACCTCACTTTCTTTATAAAAAATTCCTGATTATGTTAGCTGGGAAAACCCATTACCATAAATCTTATCTTATATACGCAAAAAAAATCAACCTATTGCTCTTGCAATTTAGGTTGAAAATTATTTTTTGCCTCAAGCTTTTTAAGCTCGGAGGTCAAACGCTGAAACTTACTATAATCCCTTTTGTCCAACGCTTCATCAATACCTTTTAAAAGCAGCTTTCTTTGATTGTCTAATATTGTTTTATCCAGCAGTTGTTTTGCCTGTTGTTTATCATTTTCTGTGATAAAGTACTCGTCAGGTAAAAAAGGGTTCTCTTCCAAAACGGCTACATAATAAGGGTTTTTGTATGATTTACTGAAATTCAGCTGTAAATAAAGCGGTTCATGCTGGTTTAATCGTATATCATGAAAGGATTTTTCTGCATCCGTTGTTACCAATTGATTTTTATAAAAACGAAAGGGTGTCTCAGTTGAACAGTGGCTTGTCATGATAATACCGCGTGGACAAAACTTTGCTTCTCTTACAAAATGAACGTTGGCAAGTATTTCCTGGTGGTTAACTAAGTAATTTAATATCCATACGCTTTCTCTCTTTTTTAGCTGATAGTGATTCAGAAACCACTTGATAAAACTTTTTTTGTCTTTTACGGTTACAGATGACTGCATTCACGGATCCCCCCTTTAATTAATGGCTCTCGGATCTATTCGCCTTCGTCTGATAGTGCCATACGCTCCAGGAACGCAGCTGTATCGGCATCATCCGGTTCCAGGCTGATATAAGACCTTAGAACGGAAATTGCTTCCTTCATCCTCCCCTCTTCTGTAAGAAAATATCCATACTCCTTGAGGAATTCGCTGTCGGCTTTAAGGCTATTATATGCTTCTTTATAGTGTTTTAATGCATTATTATATGATTCTGTTTCATTATAAGCCTGTGCAAGTTCCCATTCATATAACGGATCTTCAGCCCCTGTACCTTTAATTTCTACAAGGAGGTCGATAATTCCTTCAAAATTATCTTTGTTTTTTAACAAGCGGACTAAAAAAAGGATGGCTTCTTTATAGTCCGGATCAATGGCAATGGCTTCCATCATTCGTTTTTCGCTTTCTTCCTCATTATTTTGTTTGTGTGCCAAAACACCGGACAGGTAATACAGTTCCTTATTGAATTCATCAACCTTAAGCCCTTTATTGGCAGTTTCGTATGCTTCTGCCAGCATTCCTTCTTCTTCATATACTTTTGCGAGCCGATCGTATGCAGTATGGTAGTATATGTCTGATTCAATGACCTTCTCCCATGCTTTAATAGCAATATCATTTCGATGAGCCTGATGGGCAGTGAGTCCGTATTTAAAAAGGAGTTCCGGGTCTTCGCTTTCCAGACTTCCGTAAAAGGTTAATGCTTTTTCATACTCCCCGGCAGCGGCATATGCTTCAGCCAGTCTTTCATCGATGGATACATAATTAATTTCATCCATTTCCTGCCTCACTTTTTCATAGTAAGTGATTGCCTGGTTGTATTCCCCGGTCGAGAACAGCAGCTCACCAAGTGCGAAATCAATAACTGCTTCATTCGGTTCCATTTGTTTGGCAGTTAATAATTTTTGCTGGGCGACTTCAAAAAGCCCCTGTGATTGATAAAGATCTGCGAGTTGAACCAATGCTGCTGTGTACTCCGGGTCTTCCTCATCAATTTCATTTAATAAATTAATTGCCTCTTCATCTTTTTCCAATTCCGTATACAGGTCAGCCAACTGCACTTTCAGTTCACTTTCCTGCGGGTAGGATTGCAGCAAAGCCTCTAAAATATCTATTGCTTCCTGTATTAATCCCCATTGTATGTAAATTTCGGCAATGGTATATTTTTCTTCTTCATTTGCCTGTGACAAATAATTGTCCAAAACATTCATTGCTTTTTCAGGTTGATTGCTTTCCATTAAATTAATTGCTTGCATAATCGTATTCATATTAGGCTTCCTCTCTACATGGTACAACAATCATAACGAAATATAATTCATACTTCAAACAGAAAAGAATCTGATTAAGATGGGATGGGATCAAAGAAGAGCTTGTATACAAAAACAAGCTCCGGAAATATACTTCACTTTCTGCGGAAAGCTGGTGAACCTGATGGTACTGACGCCCTTGCCGGGTTACACCTTTGCTTTTTCTCCCGCAGGAGTCTTCGTATATTTCCGGAGCTGATATTATTTGTTGGTCGCCTTCTACATAATGTTTTCTGGTTCTGACCCGAATTTTCCTGAATCATTTGATTACACGATCAAGGTCTTTGAAAAAATCAGGATAGGAAGTATTAATGGGAGATGCATCTTCAAGAACAACTTCCTCTTTTACAATGAGTGAAGCAATAGCGGCCATCATTGCAATTCTGTGATCATTATATGGTGGGATAATTCCACCTGGCAGCGTATTTTTCCCATGAATAATCATTCCGTCTTCTGTAGCCTCTATATTTGCTCCCAGGCTCGATAGAACATCCACTACTGCTTGAATACGGTCTGTTTCCTTTACCCGAAGTTCCTCTGCATCACGTATAATAGTAGTTCCTTCAGCCTGGGTGGCAATCAGAGCAATAATAGGAATTTCGTCAATTAATCGTGGGATCAAATCTCCTTCTATCGTTGTACCACGAAGCTCCTGATAGGCAATCTGTATATCACCAATATGCTCCCCCCCAACTTCTTCTTCATGAAGTATTTGAAGGTCGGCACCCATATCATGGAGAACTTCCAATATGCCTGTTCTTGTTTTATTCAGTCCTGTATTCTTAAGTAGCAGCCTGCTGCCGGGAACAATAGCTGCTGCTGCAAGAAAGAAGGCAGCAGAGGAAATATCCCCCGGGACGAAAACAGGGACTGCAGATAAACTGTTTTTATTCGTAATCGTTGTTGTGTTGTTTTCTGAATGAATGTCTGCGCCGAATGCTTTTAGCATTTTTTCGGAATGGTTCCGTGTTAACGTATCTTCACTTATCTTTGTGACTCCATCTGCCAGAAGTCCTGCTAATAGAAGACATGATTTAACCTGGGCACTTTTGACCGGGAGATGATAATCAATTCCTTTAAGAGACGAACCTCTAATGGACAGGGGCAGGAGATTCCCCTCATTTCTTCCGTCTATCTTTGCTCCCATCATTTTCAAGGGGTCAGCTACACGGTTCATTGGTCTCTTCGTTAAGGAATCATCTCCGTAAATGGTTGTGAAAAATGGCAGTCCTGCCAATAATCCCATCATAAGACGGGTCGTTGTGCCTGAATTGCCAAAATACAAAGGAAATAAAGGTTCTTTCAGGGCTCCTATCCCTTTTCCCTCTATGGATAATGCATCATCTGATTTATTTATTACCACTCCCATTTCCCGGAATGCCTTTATTGTACGCATGACATCCTCGCTGTTGAGAAAATGCTTCACTTCTGTACGGCCTTCTGCAATGGCCCCCAAAATAACCGCACGATGTGAAATGGATTTATCTCCGGGAACATGGATCGTACCGGTCAATCGTTGGCTCGATGGCTTTAGCGTTTGTTTCATCAACATTTCACCTCTGTATTATTTCTGGATCAATGTTTCATAGCCGTGTTTCTGGAGAACGTTTTTGCTTTTCTTTTGCTTGTCCCTTGAGGAAAAACTTAAGCGCAGCGCCCCGGTGATCCCTTCACGGATTTCCAGTATCTGAATATTATTAATGCTTATTTCATGATCTGCAAGCAACTGAGTGACAGAAGCCAATGCGCCTGTCTGGTCGCGAATATCCACGTATAAATCATAAAAGGCAGGGATTGCTCCCTTTTCTTCTGCTCCCAATCCATCCCGGTACGTTTTCGCATTTTCCAGGTAGTTAACCATATCTTTCTTTTTGTTGTTGTCCACCAGTTTTTTTAAAAACTGCATTTCGTCAATCCATTCCCCTAAAAGCCGGGACATTTTATATCGGTTATGATAAAAAATATCCTGCCACATTTCCGGATTACTTGATGCTATCCGCGTAATATCCCGGAAACCGCCGGCAGCCAAATTGGGGAGAAAGGCATGGGAGTCGCCCCATTTTCTTGCCTGGTGAACTAAGGAAGATGCAATTAAATGCGGAAAATGGGAGACCACTCCTGTCATTACATCATGTTCATCAGGGTTTAACTGTACAAACCTGCTTCTGCTGTTTTTTAAAACATCCTTTAAGGTATCCACTTTTTCCTGTGAGCTTCTGACAGAAGGTGTCAGGACATAAATGGCATTTTCAAACAAATGCGCCCTTGCGGCAGTTACTCCCCTTTTATGCGACCCTGCCATTGGGTGCCCGCCAATAAATGCAATTTGCGGATTGGATAAATTCTCCGCCTTTTCAATGATTGTCTGTTTTACCGAAGAAGTATCCGAGACGATGACCTCATTGGAAAATGGGATGTCATCCAATTGGTCCATTAGTTTCATCGTTTCTGATATAGGGGCAGCCAATAGGATAATATCAGCCTTCTCAGCCGCTTTTGCAAATTCGGCTGCCGCTTCATCGATCATGTTATTTTCTTTGGCATATTCCAGGGATTTCCTATTTACATCATAGCCAATAATATAATTTTCCTCAGATAGTGCGATTCCTTTGGCAAGTGAGCCCCCAATTAATCCTAACCCTGCTATAAGTATCTTTCGCTTCACAATTAAATCTCCTTCAAATGGTTTTGATGAAAGGTCAATAAAGCATTTTCAAGCTCTTTCATATCAGCTTCATTTCCAATTGTAATTCTCATGGTATTTGGAATGCCCAACAACTCTCCGGGCCTGACAATAAATCCTTTTTCCAATAAGTAATCAAAAACTTCTATTCCGCTAACGGGTGTGGAAACAAGCAAAAAATTGGTTTGTGAAGGGTAATACTCCCATCCGATTTTATCTAAAAATATTTCAAAAGATTGTTTTACTTTTTGGTTTTTTTGCTTTGTCTCTTTAATAAAGTTCTGGTCCTCAAGTGCAATGATTGCAGCTTTTTGTGCAATGGATGTTGTGTTGAACGGTCCTCTGACAACATCAATTTTACGAAGGATATTCGGGTTGGAAATCCCGTAGCCGATGCGGAGGCCGGCAAGCCCGTACGCCTTGGAAAAAGTCCGCAAAATAATTACATTCTCATATGAAGAAAACCATTCTATTGTTTCCGCATCATCTTCCATATACTCGTAATATGCTTCATCCAAAACAACGAGAATATGGGAAGGACAATTGTTTAAAAAAGATTGAAGTTCTTCTTTCGGTATAACAGTGCCTGAAGGGTTATTCGGCGAGCAAAGCCACACTACTTTGGTTGCTTCATCAATTTCTCCAGCCATTTTTGCCAGATGATGCTTCCCTTTAATGAGCGGCACCTCTTTTACTTCAGCACCTTCAATAAGAGCATTATGTTTATACTGCGGAAAAGTTGGTACAGCCATGACCGTATTCGTTCCCGGATACAGAAACGCCCTGCAGATCATTTGGACAATCTCTTCGGACCCGCTGCCAAAAATAAGCTGTTTTTCATTTAGGTTTAATTTATTTGCCAGCTTGGTGCGCAGTTCTTGTGTATAACCATCAGGGTAAATATGTAACTCATGTAATCCTGTTTTGAAATAGGCAGCGACATCCGGTGAAAAACCATATGGATTTTCATTGGATGCAAGTTTAACAATTCGTTCCAGACCATATGTTTCTTTGATTTCCTTCATTTGCTTCCCTTGTTTGTATGGTGTCAGTTTGTTTAATATTGCTTTTCCTTCCATGCCTTACTCACCTCTTTTCCTGGGTTAGGTCCGGTCTCAGTTTTACTGCTTCATTATGGAAAACATGATGAATTTTGGTCTGCTCTTTCTCTGTATTTACTACCATCATAATCCGTATACAGAATGGCAGGGCCCCTGGTACATCCATTTCCGACATGCACATTACCGGGACATAAGTGAATCCCGGAAGCTCCCTTAAGGCTTTGGCTGGAAACACGGCATCTATGTCTTTTGTAGCAGAAATAAATACATGTGAAATGCTTTCCGGCTTAATCTCATTTTTGGAGATCATCTCTTCTACTACTTTTCTCGTTTCAGCTATAATCTGCTCCTCATCATTTCTATCTACTGTTGTTGCTCCACGCACTCCACGCGTCATTTATTTCACCAGCCTTTCTTTAAATGTTTGTAAATAACGCTTTATTTCCTGGTCACTGATTTCTTTTACTACTGGCTGTCCAATTCTTTGTAAGAGTACCATTTGCAAGTGATCATTCACCGTTTTTTTATCGGCTTTCATTTTACCGATTAATGCATCCTCTCTGTCCAAATACATTCCCTTCACAGGATACCTATTTTTATCCAGCCAGTCATAAAGCGCCTTGTATGGCATCTTAACGTCATAGGTTTGTTCACTTACATGCATGGCAAATAATAAACCGACTGCAACCGCTTCTCCATGGGTAATTGATCCGTACCCCAGTTCTGATTCCAATGCATGTGCAAGCGTGTGTCCGAGGTTTAAATACTTCCGTACTCCGGATTCCCGCTCATCAGCTTCTACAATGCCAGCCTTTATTTTTATGCCCTGGAGTAAATGATCAGTCAATTGTTCAGCATTGACCTGATAGATATCTGTGGAAAGCAGCATTTCAAAGAAGCTATGATTACTGATTAGTGCTTCCTTTACAAGTTCTGCATACCCTGAACGTATTTCCTTATCTGTTAGTGATTTCAGTGTATCCACATCATATACCACTGCTTTTGGCGGATAAAAGCTGCCTATAAGGTTTTTGCCCATTTCATGATTAATGGCAACCTTACCACCAACACTGCTGTCGTGGGCCAATATCGTAGTGGGCACCTGTATATAATCAATGCCTCTCATATATGTACTCGCCGCAAAACCGGCTAAATCACCTACTACTCCGCCACCCAGAGCAATGATTAAGGAATTCCTGTCAAGTCCAAAGGTCAATGCCTCGGTCTGAAGCCGGTAATAGGCTTCAAAGCTTTTTGACTGTTCCCCGGTCGGAACAACTGATTGATATACCTTTTCAGCAGGGAAATTGGATAAGCAGTCGTCCAGGTACAATGATGAAACCTGCTCATCACTAATAATTAAAATGGATGAATATTCTTTTTCCAAATAATCGTTTAATTGAAAGCGCAGCTGTTTCCCGATGTAAATGCCGTATGAATGGGAGCTGGACTGTACTAACATTTTTTCCACTAAAAACACCTGATTTCTTCACGGTATTCGTCAATGGCTTTTTTTAATTTTGAAAATTGATCACTCGGAAATTGTTCGGTAATGGCTTTGGCCAGTTCAAATGCCACAACATGCTCCATGACAACAGAAGCTGCAGGTACTGCACATGCATCCGATCTTTCAACAGTAGCCTTAAATGGTTCCTTCGTTTCAATATCCACGCTTTGCAGTGGTTTCTTCATCAGGGTCGGGATCGGTTTCATTACCCCTTTAACTACCAGTGGCATCCCGGTGGTCATTCCACCTTCAAAACCACCTAAACGGTTCGATTTACGGTAATAACCGGCTTCCTCCGACCAGGCTATTTCATCGTGTACTTTGCTTCCATTCAACCTCGCTGCCTCAAACCCCAGGCCAAACTCTACTCCTTTAAAGGCATTTATACTGACAACTGCCCCGGCAATCCGGCTGTCCAATTTGCGGTCATAGTGAACATAGGAACCAACTCCTGCGGGCATACCTTCCACATAAACTTCCACCACTCCGCCGATGGAGTCACCTTCTTTTTTTGCTTCATCGATGGCATCTTTCATCGGCTGCTCCACTTCTTTATCCAATACCCTGACTGAGGAATCTTCTGCGATGCTTTGGCGCTCATTCACGGACAGACCTTCAATTTCCTTTGCCCGGATACCGCCAATTTCTTTTACATAGCCGGAAATTTCAATTCCCAAGTGTTTTAATAATGTCTTGGCGACTGCACCGGCAGCCACGCGCGCCGCTGTTTCACGTGCCGAGGAACGCTCCAGTACATTTCGCATATCCCTATGGCCGTATTTCATGGCACCGTTTAAATCGGCATGACCAGGACGGGGTCTGGTTACCACCCTTCTTAATTTTACATTTTCATCTATCGGATCCTCTCCCATAATATCCGTCCAATGTTTAAAATCATCATTTTTTATAACGAGTGAAACTGGAGAAGCAAGCGTATGTCCATGTCTTACACCGCTTGTGATATCGATGGTATCTTTTTCAATTTGCATTCGTTTGCCGCGCCCATGCCCTTTTTGCCGTTGGAATAAAGATTGGTTGATATCCTCCTGTAAGAGGGGCATCCCAGCTGGCAATCCTTCAATAATTGTTGTCAATTGTTTTCCGTGAGATTCTCCGGCAGTTAAGTAGCGCAATGAACATTCTCCTTTTTGGAATTTTTTCTAATAACTATATCATACATTACAAGGTTTTTGGTGCAAAATATCGAAAAAGAAAAATAAAAACGCTTACCAGTGTCAGCTGATAAGCTTATTCCTTACCCTTTTTGATAAAAAAACGTATCTATTAAACGGAATTGATATTTTGCAGGGTGAAATATTTGTTCTGTACTTCCGACAAATAAGACACCTTCTGTTCTGAGAGCAGATGAGAATTTACTGTATATATGCTCTTTTGCTTCATCAGTGAAATAAATTAACACATTCCTGCAAATAATTAAATCGATATTTTGCGGATAGACATCCCGCAACAAATTATGTTTTTTAAAAGTTATATTTCGTTTTATCGAAGGCGTGACTGAAAACGATCCGTCTTTTTGAGTAAAATATTTTTCTTTCCATGCCGGCGGGACTTCTTTGATTGCCTGTTCCGAAAACACACCCTGCTCAGCTTTTTTCAGTGCTTTCTCGTCAATATCGGTAGCAAGAATACGATAATTGACCTGGGGGAAATATTCTTTCAGCATGATAGCCGTACTGTATGGTTCTTCACCGGTAGAGCAAGCGGCACTCCAAATATTTAAAGAAGCAGATGAAGGGGTGCTCCTTAATATTTGAGGCAGAACTTTTTCTTTTAAAACATGCCATCTTTTTGGGTTTCTATAAAACTCGGATACGTTAATTGTCATTCGGTCAATAAACTCTGTAAAAAGTGTTTGATTCGTTTCCAAAGCTTTGAAATAGGCTGAAAAGTTATGATACCCGTGCTTATTTCTTAAAGACGTGATTCTGCGTTTCATTTGCCTTTCCTTATAAAGCTTTAAATCAATACCGGTTTTCACCAATACCTGGCCGATAAACTCATTATAATCGTCCTTCATTTTTTGATCCTCTTTCATTGTTTGTTCGAACCAACAGCATAGACACCGTTTTGCACTCGCGCAAGTAGGAGCAATTGAGGTTCGCTGTATGTTGTCGCATCGTAAACCATACTTCCAGCTCCTGTTGGTCGTTTTGAATACCTAACAAGCAGAAAAAAGACTATCCCCGGAAATTTCTTTTTGGGATAGTCTTTTATTTTTAGCTTTTTTATGGCGAGAGTGTACCCCTACAAGCCGAAACAAAGCAAGTTTCTAATAAATCCACGCACTATCCTGTTTTGTGTAGGAAACCAATTCCTCTTTATTAAAGAACAAGCTGATTTCCCGTTCCGCACTTTCACCGGAGTCAGATCCATGGATGATGTTCTTGCCAACAGTAATGCCATAATCACCGCGTACCGTGCCTGGAGCAGCTTCTGCAGGATTGGTTTTGCCCATCATGTCTCTGGCAGTTCCGATAACATTTTCTCCTTCCCATACCATGGCAAAAACAGGTCCTGAAGTAATAAATTCAACCAGTTCGCCAAAAAAAGGACGTTCTTTATGTTCGGCATAATGTTTTTGAGCCAATTCCTCGGAAACCATCATCAACTTTGCTCCGGCAAGCTTAAAGCCTTTTTGTTCGAAGCGATGAACGATTTCTCCGATTAAGTTACGCTGGACACCATCAGGTTTCACCATTAAAAATGTTTGTTCCATTGTCTGCACCTCTTTGCAAGTTTTTTTGTATTAGCCATTCTATGTAGTCGGCTGCTTAAGTACAGCCTTTTAAATTTTATCAGATTTTTTACGGAATAACAATTTATTTACGATCGCCTTTTTCCAATATAATGGGCAATATTCTTCAGTGTTTGCTTTGCACGATTGTCCGGAAGAGGATTCAGTACGTTTAACGCTTTTTGTAAATAAAGATCACTGAGTTTATAGGATGCCTCTATGGACCCTGTATTTTTTAATTCATGGATCAGGTGGGTAATATCTCCTGTTGTTACTTCTTCAGGTTTTGTAAACATATTCCGTACCAATCCGTCAAACGAATCATCCTGCATGGCCAGCAGGACAGGCAATGTAATATTACCCTGGAGCAGGTCATTTCCTGCCGGTTTTCCGAGTTCTTTTGAGGAAGAGGTAAAATCAAGAATATCATCAATAATTTGATAGGACATCCCAATATAATAGCCATATAAATAAAGCCTGTGAGCATCTTTATCCGAAACGCCACTTACGATAGCCCCCAGTTTGCAGCTGGCGGCAATTAACAGTGCTGTTTTTCTTTTTATACGGCGCAAGTAATCCCGAAGGTTTTGGTCCCAATTATACTTATCTTTTATTTGTTCTATTTCCCCTACACACACCTGTACAATGGTTTTTGATAAAATCCGGTGTACTCTTGCTTCGTGAAGTTTGGTAATATTTTCCAGTGCCCTCGCCAAAATATAATCCCCGGTATACATGGCTACCCTGTTGCCATAAAGATATCTGATCGTCGGTTTCCCCCTGCGCAGGTCAGCGTCATCAATAACGTCATCGTGGACCAGGGTTGCCATGTGAATTAATTCCAAGGATACAGCGACAGTTTTAATCTTTTCCATATCAAGCGTGCCGATTTGACCGCTTAACAATACAAATACGGGTCTTATTCTTTTCCCGCCTGCTTGTAATAATGCTGTTGATGCTTGGCGTAATACCGTGTGTTCCGCTTGTATTACCTCGTTTATTGATTTTTCAATGATATCAAGGTCTTTCTTTAAATATCCATAAGTTTTAGCTAGTTTCATGTATGTCACCTTTAATCGCTATAAATAGGTGTCCAAATTGCAGCCGGCAGCATATTATGGACTATTCTTAAAGCCCATGTGCATCGCGGCAACCCCGCCTGTATAGCTTTTAATTTGAACCTTTGAAAATCCGGCTTCCAAAAACATTTGCCGCAGTGCTTTTTTATCGGGAAAATCCCTGGCAGATTCCTGCAGCCAGGAATATTCCTTATAGCTTTTTGCAAATAACCGGCCAAGCATAGGCATGATAAATCGAAAGTAAAAAAAATATAATTGCCTGAAACCTATTAATGTCGGTTGCGACGTTTCCAGACATACTACTTTCCCGCCCGGCTTGGTGACACGGTACATTTCCTCCAAAACCGTCCGGTAATCGGGTACATTTCGAAGTCCGAAACCGATAGTAACATAATCAAATACTTCGTCTTCAAAAGGCAGTTCCATGGCATTTCCATGCATAAACTCAAGCTGGGTTAAGTTCATTTCCTGCTTTTTCTGTTCAGCTACGGATAGCATGTTTTTGCTAAAATCCAGACCGATAACATCCCCGTCTGCTCCTGCAGCCTCTGCCAATGATATTGACCAGTCGCCGGTCCCGGAACAGACATCAAGTGCTTTGGATCCTTTCTCCACATTCATTCGCTTCATCACATCTTTTCGCCATGCTTTATGGCGCTGGAATGAAATAATAGAGTTCATGGAATCATAGTTTTTATATATTTTTTCAAAGACACGATGTACACGTTCTTCTTTTGTTTGTTCTTTCATGGTTATCCTTCTTCCGCACTAAAGGCTATATAGTCAGACTGTTCTGCGAGTGCTTTTTCAATATGGTTTATCAAAAAGAAAGGATAGTCCTCATTCTTTTCCAATAATCCCCTGATCCTCCGTATACTTTCTTTTAGCTGCATATTAATCAGCAGAGAAGGGCTGAGATTATTTTTATAGTTATTTAGCGCTGCTTCATAAAAAGGGGTGTTTTGATTCAGTGCCTGCTTTTCCCGCAGCAGCAGTTGAAAGAGGACCCATTCCCCGGCAATAGACTTTACTGTCTTCTCATTTAAGAACTCTGCAACCCGCATAATAAGTATGGATTCTATTTTATGCTTTATATAAATATAATCATCAAATGAATTCATTTCTTTATAATACATTCTCATTTTATGTTCATTGATCTCTTTAATGGCTGCTGCCAAATGATGTGTCAAAGAAATATCTTCTATTTCGGATAACAGGAAATAATACAGTCCGCTGTAATAGTCTCCTGCCAGAACTTTTAATTGCCTGGCTATCTTATTTTCCTTGTTTTCCTGATCATTAAAAACCGGGACCGTTTCATGTATATCCAAAGCGATCTGGACAAGCATTGTGGTCACGATATACCTTTCTTTTTGGAATGAAGGCATGTCCCTATTATTGATTATAGCGGATAACAATATTAGCTTCTCTTCATCAATCTCAGGGTTCGGTATATGTTTATTTAAATATGTATGTTTTATTTTGTTTTTAATTTCTTTTTTGACATGCTGTATGTCTAAACTGGAATTAGTCAAAGAAATCACCCTGGCCCTTTCAGTCATCCTTTTGGCTTTGGTTATTATAACATAAATTAAGACTGAGCGATAATAAGGAAATTTGCCATAAACAGGTGACTACTTGTTACCCCTAATTCTCCATTTCCCCGTGACTCGTTTGTATAACAGCTTTTCCACGTATTTTAACCGCTGATGTATGTTCTGTGAACTGTGCAATCATCACTTCGTTCTTATCTAACTTTTCCGAGTGATGGAAGCGTGTATCCGTGCCACGGGTCAGTCCAATTACATTCACTCCGTCCTCCAGTGCCTTTATAACAAAAAAATCAGATGTAACTGCTGAATTTTTCATGTATACCCTCCTCCGCTGATTTCCGTATTGTCAAAAGTTTCTTAGTAAAAACCTGTGTTTTTGTTGTTCTAAAGCGTTTTTTAACGAAAAAACTTGCCACCCCCTTAAAAATAGGCTATTAATGAGGTAACCACACACCCAAAAACGCCTAAAAAGGAAGTGACAAGTTGTTACCTCAATTTATAACTTATTTGCTTGCTTATATCAAGTTTCAAGAGAAAATTATTTTTGGTCTCTTAGGAATAATTCTTGGTAAG
This sequence comes from Virgibacillus kimchii, assembly GCF_055379185.1. Taxonomy (NCBI): domain Bacteria; kingdom Bacillati; phylum Bacillota; class Bacilli; order Caryophanales; family Bacillaceae; genus Virgibacillus; species Virgibacillus kimchii. Next base: position 924,609 of record NZ_AP043951.1, read on the forward strand.
TCTGTTGCCAGAGACCTATTTGATGAACCTGTTAATAAGCCTTATCGAAAATTAGAAGTTGATGATATGCCAGTGATTGAAACCCTGGAAAAACTGGATTATCAGGAACTTCTGAAAGATTATCAAGCTACCCATGGAAAGGAACTAAAACCAGTCAAACGTCATAAAAATAGTGTGGTTAACATACCAACGATGATGACTTGCCCTAAATGTTCAGCACCTGAAGCCTATTTATATGCCAACAATGGTGAAAAAGGTCAGTATCAATGTAAAGTGTGTGCATGTCTGTTTAGTAAACAAAACCGGTATCTGAAAGAAGCTGTCCTTAAATGCCCACATTGTTTAAAAACCTTAGAAAAGATCAAGGAACGTAAAGACTTCTACGTTTTTAAGTGTAAAAACGATAACTGTTTGTACTACAAAAAGAAAATCCAGCAAATGTCGAAAGAAGAAAAGAAACGTTTTAAACAAGATCCGCAGGCATTTAAAGTCCGGTACATCTTTCGGGAATTTCACTTTGACTTTAAACCGTTATCCAAGGATACTCCCGTGAAACCCAAGGTTGATCTTTCACGCATTTACGTTTCGTCACATACACTTGGGTTAATCTTAACCTATCATGTGAACTACGGGCTTTCAGCTCGTAAAACAGCTGCATTGATGTTCGATGTGCACCAGGTTAAAGTTTCACACCAGACAATATTGAATTACATGAATAGTGTTGCTCTCATCACAAAACCGTTTGTCGATCACTATCCTTACGAACTGTCTAATAGCTTTTGTGGTGATGAGACATATATTCGTGTAAAGGGCCGATGGCACTACTTGTTCTTTTTCTTTGATGCGGTAAAAAAAATTATTCTATCGTACCCTGTCTCACCAAATCGTGATACATTGTCAGCCATCAAAGCTTTGGATCAGGTGCTTCAAAAGTTCAAGAAAATACCTGAGGATCTAATGTTTGTCGTAGATGGCAATCCCATTTACATTCTGGCACAGCACTATTTCGCTCAACATGGCATTCACTTTGATGTTCATAAAGTAATTGGGTTAACCAATGATGATCCAGTTTCAAAGGAATATCGTCCCTTAAAACAAATTATTGAACGGTTAAATCGTACGTTCAAAGGCAATTATCGAGCAACAACCGGGTTTGGTTCTCAGGCAGGCTCCGTCTCTTATGTGACACTTTTTGTGGCGTATTTCAATTTCTTGCGCCCACATGCCACACTAGAGTATAAATCTCCTGTGATCATCCCAGAGCTTAAAAGAATGCCTAATATGCCCGAAAGATGGGTGAAATTAATTGACATGGCTCAGGATTTCGTGGTTGACAAGCAGGCATCCTAGATTGAATTTTCCTGACCAGAGTTTTTCCTTTGTTTGCCTTGGCGACATTACCTTAGATGGATGTGAGGTTGTCAAGTGCTTTCCTTGACTACCTCTCATTCATCTGAGACCATGCGAAGCAGCAAACAAGGAAGGATAATTAACCGCAGTTTCATCGGTTTATTTGGTATGTCTTTTTTTATTTATAGTACAAGTCTTAAAAGCTAATTTCTTATTTCTTAGACTGTTTTTAGACGTTTCAGATCAGCGAAGTGACAAGTATTTTATTTTCACTTGTTTTTCATAGAACTTTTTACACTACCCTGATTTCTATCTAAATAATGTCTTATAATAATTGTATTGTCAATTATTAGAACTGCATATTACGATTTACCTGGCATCCTATTCAATGTTCATGCATCGTCTTGCAACCTGTGGAAGAAATTGCCGGAAGCGGTAATAGGCAACATGCGTAAACCGCATTGTTTTTAAAGTAATTAATTGCTAAAAAAGGATACGCTATCGCGTATCCTTTTTCGCCGCCCTATGTAGTATTTATTTGACACTATCTTTTAGGGCTTTCCCTGGTTTAAATGCAGGAACTTTGCTGGCCGGGATTTCAATTTCTTCCCCTGTTTGAGGGTTACGGCCTTTTCGAGCTGAACGCTCGCGTACTTCAAAGTTACCAAAACCGATTAACTGTACTTTTTCGCCATTTTTCAGTGAATCCATGACAGATTCAAAAACTGCATCTACTGCTTTAGTGGCATCTTTCTTGGAAAGTTCACTTTTTTCAGCAACAGCGTTTACTAAGTCTGTTTTATTCATGATATTCACCTCCTCCCAAATCAATTAAATAGACTTTGGAACAAATAGATCTTTTTATCATCATTTGTTCACCTTTTTGTCAGGTTTTATACTGGGTGTCACGTTATTCATGGTGTGACATGGCTTATATTAACTGAGTTCGCCGTAAAATTCAACAAAAAGTACCCATTTTTACATATAAATTATAAAAAAACCTCCATTTACGTATATGAATTGGATTTTTTTTCCAAAGTCACCCCGTTGTTGTTTTGGTGCGGATTTATCGGCGTTACTAAAGTAATACGACGTAATGAAAGAAATTCCTGCTGTTTCAGGAAAAAGTTTAGTATATTTCTTTTTTTGCCCAAAAAAATAAGCAGCCGATAATCAGCTGCTAAAGAATGATTGCTATAAGTCCTCCAGATCCCTCGTTTATGATTCTCTCCAGGGTATCTTTTAATTTGTATCTTGCATTTTCAGGCATGAGAGATATTTTTCCTTGTATTCCTTCCCTGACAATGGAGCTCAGTGACCTTCCAAAAATATCCGATTCCCAAATGGATAAAGGATCTTCTTCAAAGTCCTGCATTAAGTACCTCACGAGTTCTTCACTCTGTTTTTCCGTACCAATGATTGGCGCAAATTCTGATTCCACTTCCACTTTTATCATATGAATGGAAGGTGCCACTGCTTTTAATCTTACACCAAAGCGGGAACCTTGCCGTATAATTTCCGGTTCATCAAGCACCATGTCCTCCAATGTAGGCGCAGCAATGCCATAGCCTGTTTGTTTCACCATTTGCAGGGCACCTGCAACCTGATCGTACTCCCTTTTTGCATGGGAAAAAACCTGCATTAATTTAAGTAAATGATCTTTCCCCCTGATTTCTTCACCGACAATTTCCTTCAGTACCTGGTCATAAAGATGATCCGGTGCATGAAGATCAATTTCGGCTACACCTTCTCCCATTTCCATCCCAGCAAGGTTAGCTCTTTCAATATACTCAAATCCCGGAAACTCGCCAACTATCTGGTCTACATCCCGCAGACGCTTAATATTTTTAACTGTTTCCTGAATCGCTTCCTGGTAACTTTCCCTTAACCAGTGATCTTCTTTTAATACCATTACCCAGCTGGGAAGGTTTACATTCACTTCCAAAACCGGAAATTCATAAAGTGATTCGCGCAATACGTTGTAAACATCATGCTCAGTCATGGATTCTATACTCATGGCAAGTACAGGCATATCATATTTTTCACTCAGCTCCTGTCTGAGCAACTCTGTTTCCTGACTTGTGGGGCTGATGGAATTAACGACCATGATAAACGGTTTTCCGACTTCTTTTAATTCATCTACAATCTTTTCTTCCGCATTTACATATTCATTTCTTGGAATGTCGCCAATTGTACCGTCGGTTGTTACCACTACCCCTATTGTAGAATGTTCCTGTATTACTTTTCTCGTCCCTATTTCTGCTGCATCGTGAAATGGTATTGGATCTTCATACCAAGGGGTGTTAATCATTCTGGGGCCATCTTCATCCTCAAACCCTTTTGCTCCGTCTACGGCATAACCCACACAGTCCACAAGCCGGACATTTACATCGAGCCCCTCTTCCACCTGAACCGATACTGCCTGATTGGGAATGAATTTTGGTTCCGTGGTCATAATTGTTTTCCCGGCAGCACTTTGCGGCAATTCATCATGTGCCCGTTCTCGTTCACTTTCCTCTTCGATATTCGGCAATACAACCAACTCCATAAATTTCTTTATAAAAGTTGACTTGCCGGTCCGAACGGCTCCTACAATACCAAGGTAAATATCTCCATTCGTCCGTTTCGAAATATCTTTAAAAATATCAACTCTTTCCAAAAGATCCCCTCCCGATCCCATTGCTTTTTTATTACGAACAGACTGCGAATATTTGACATTACAAGTCTATGATGTTGTCCTATCAAATTATGACTTAAATATGTGCAAAGAATTAAAAGGTTTCATAATTAACGGCCCGTCAATAATCTGTATGTTTTATGATTCAGGTTCAGCAGTGGCTGCAAATCATGGCTGCAGTTATGCTGTAAGAAAGTGCCCGTTCCGGTAAAAGCGTAAAAAAAACCCTTGCAACAATATATGTAGCAAGGGTGTGAATATGATATTTATTTACAGTTAGGGAGAAAAAACCGGTTCTCCATCCTCAATTGTATAAGGAAATGAATATGCGGGTACAAACGGCGTATTTTCCGCAAGCAGATAGCGTATATCATCTCCTTCTTCAAAATCATGATCAAAATCGTTTAAAGCTTTTTGTAAGTCTATACGGTAATCTATAAAAAGTTCACCATCCACATTCATTACAATGGGAAGATTCTCATTGGAATATGGACTCCTGACGGTTGCAGGTTCGTCCATGCCCAACTCTTCATAATCCACGGTGAAAATATGATCCCCAATTTCTCTTCCGAATGGCGGATAAATGTTTCTTTCCCTGTAATTATTCAATTGAACATTCACCCTGCGAAGGGCTTCCGTGACCTGCAAATCAATCAATTTCACCTGTGGATCATCATCAGGTGTAATCAGTGTATATTGGTACACTCCTCCGTTTTCAAAGGCATTTCCCGGTATCTCCGTAAGTATATTATTTTCCTGTAATACCGTGAAATCAATTAAATATTTTTGAAATATAGGTGTATCACTTGGTTTGGTTTGTATTGGGACGAGACCACCTGTTATTTCCTGATATTCCTCAACAGCACTTTGAACCATTTGCAGTTGATCTTCGTTGGGCGTCTGGTTTTTTGCCAGTTCACTTTCCGGATAAAGGCAGCCGCTTAAAATGAACATGATCATGATAGAAAACCAGGTACGTGCTTTTTTCATGTAAGAGCCTCCTTACTGGCTTTACCTTGTTGGACCGCTAAAGACAATGTAAAAGATAATTAAGCTGCCTAATATTAAAAAAACATAGGCAAGAAGAGATACAATTCCTCTAATCCAGCCATTTAGCTTATACCTGCTAAATAAAATCAAAACAACGGCCAGAATGAGGAAAGCCATCCCTGCAAAAGAGATGTACATTTTCAGCATAGCTTCACTCATTTATTTCACTCCTGTTATGGCAAGGCAATTTACTTTTAATTCCATGTTCCAGTGCTTGTCCCACGGAAAACTGTGTAAAAGCCTTTTTTGATAAGTTGATATGTAACTCCATACTGGTAATGATAACGATGAAAGACACAGGTTCCATTGGGTATTATAACACAAGAGACATCTTTCAGATATATATATATCTTTTTTCATTTTTTTAAAATGCATATGAAACTTTTTACAATTAAAAACCCGGAATGAAGGGGGGCGGCTTCATCCCGGTTTGACTAAATAATGTCCTCGCAGGCTCTATCCATGAATGCTTGTGCGATTTATATTATGCAAGTATATAGCTCGATGTATACTCACTTGCCCAAGTAAAGCTATTTTTTAAATAATTGATTCAAGGATTGCATATCCGCAGGCATATTATTTTTGGTAATGGACTCTACAATTTTATTTTCTTTTTCCTTTGATACCGGCTTATTGGCCATTTTGGATAAATGACGTACCAGTTTTCGCACCGTTTTTTCATCGGTGAAATCTGCGTTTTTTACGGAATCCGCCACTTTATATACATCTTCCGGGTTAATGTTTGCATTTTCCTGTAACTTATCAAAAAGTCCTTTTTGAAAATTACTCACGTATTCTCCTCCTTGCTTATCTTTGTTCAAACATATTATATGCAAGGAGAAATATTACGTGTTATGACATATACCGTTCCGACAATAATTTGGATAAATCGTCCATCTCATCACGTTTGTTACGGTTCATCAGCTGTTCCACAACAGTTTTTGGATTCATTTCCTCATAAAGAATTTTGTAAATACCAGCGGTGATAGGCATTTCCACATTTTGTTTTTTGGCAAATTCATGAGCTGCTTTTACCGTTCTTACTCCTTCCACAACCATTCCCATTTGCTCTAAAACATCTTCCAATTTATGATTTTTCCCCAATAAGTTGCCGGCCCGCCAATTTCGGCTGTGCACACTGGTACAGGTAACAATTAAGTCACCTACACCTGAGAGTCCGAGGAAACTGAGCGGGTTTGCACCCAGGGAAGCTGCCAATCGGGTTATTTCGGCAAGCCCTCTTGTAATAAGTGCAGCTTTTGCATTGTCTCCATATCCCAGACCATCTGAAATCCCGGCGCCCAGAGCAATAATATTTTTCAAAGCACCACCAAGCTCAACCCCTAAAATGTCTGTACTTGTATAAACACGAAATACATCATTAATGAATAAAGTTTGAGCAAACTTTGCATTCTCCTCGTTTTCGGAAGCAACGGTAACAGATGTAGGCTGTCTCAACCCCACCTCTTCTGCATGACTCGGTCCGGACAATACAGCAATATCCTTCTCGGCATAGTTTGTTATTTCTTCTGCAATCATTTGCGATACCCGTTTCAAAGTGACAGGCTCAATTCCTTTGGAGGCATGAATGAGTTTGACGGAAGCAGGTAAAATATCATTTAATTTCCTGCTTACTTCCCGTATTGCTTTTGTCGGAACGACTAGAACGATAACCTCCATATGATCAATGGCTTCCTGCAAATTGCTGTAAGCCTTTATTTGCCTGGGGATGTCTGCGTCTAAGTATTGTTCATTCCGGTGGGTTTCATTAATCACTTCCGCTTGTTCTTTCCGATAAGTCCACAATTTGACATGATGGCCGTTATCCGCCAATACAATACTCAGCGCTGTGCCCCAACTTCCCGCCCCTAAAACTGCGATATTTGCCAATAATCTCTCCTCCCTTATTGTCTTCTTCTCGAAAATATCTTTATCGGTGTTCCGACAAAGCCAAATGCTTCCCTTATCTTATTTTCCAAAAATCGCTCGTAGGAAAAATGCATCAGTTCCGGATCATTGACAAATATGACAAAGGCAGGTGGTTTTACTGCCACCTGTGTTGCATAAAGTACCTTCAGACGTTTGCCTTTAAAGGTAGGTGTAGGGTTCATGGCAATGGCATCCATAATTACATCATTGAGCACATTTGTCTGCACCCGTTTGCTATGGTTCTCACTGGCTGTTTTAATGGCAGGAATCAATGTATGGATACGTTTTTTTGTTTTTGCCGACAAAAAGACAATGGGAGCATAATCCAGATATTGAAAGTTGAACCGGACTTTTTCTTCAAATTCTTTCATGGATTTTTCATTGGCATCCACCGTATCCCATTTATTCACAGCGATCACTACTGCCCTGCCTGCTTCATGGGCATATCCGGCAACCTTTTTATCCTGCTCCCTGATGCCGGTTTCCGCATCAATCAGGATTACTGCCACATCGGATCGCTCTATTGCTTTTAAAGCCCTTAGAACGCTATATTTTTCCGTTGTTTCATATACTTTGCCTCGCTTGCGCATACCCGCAGTATCGATAATGACAAAATCCTGATCCTGCATTTTAAGCCGGCTGTCTATGGCATCGCGTGTCGTTCCTTCCATCTCACTGACTATAACGCGATTTTTGTTTAACAGTGCATTTACCAAAGAAGATTTGCCTACATTTGGTCTGCCGATGACACTAAAATAAATGGTGTCATCATCTTCTGTTAATGTATCTTCTTCCGGGAATTTTTCGATGACAGCATCCAATAAGTCTCCCAGCCCCAGACCATGCGATCCTGAAATAGGAAAAGGCTCTCCAAAGCCGAGTGAATAATATTCATAAATGTTTTCCCGCATCTCGGGGTTGTCTATTTTATTGACCCCAAGGACGACAGGTTTATTGGATTTATAAAGGATTTTTGCCACTTCTTCGTCGGCAGCTGTTATTCCTTCCCTCCCATTGACCAGAAAAATAATGACATCTGCTTCATCTATCGCGATTTCAGCCTGGTGTCTCATTTGAACCATTAATGGTTCATCCGTAATTTCTATTCCGCCTGTATCAATTATATTAAATGTGGAGTTTAACCATTCCACCTCTGCGTAAATTCGATCCCGCGTTACACCGGGAATGTCCTCCACTATAGAAATCCTTTCACCCACCAGCCTGTTAAAAATAGTTGATTTACCAACATTTGGTCTTCCAACAATTGCAACAACCGATTTTCTCATAAGCATCCACTCTCTCCAACGAACATATTGATTGCTTTATTCATTCTAGCAAAAGAAAGGACACTTCACAATTTAGAAACACCGTCCCTCTGTTCAATGTTTTACAATAATATATAATTCGTCGCTGAGTGCGTGGGCAATTCCGTCTAATATAGCTTCCAGGTTGGCGGACACGTATTCAGCCTCTTTCTCATCTTCACAAAGAAATATGGGGGCGCCTCCTGCAATTTTTGATTCATTGGTAGTAATTACAGCAAGAATCGCTTTTTCCAAATCCATTGATTATTTGCCTCCTTTTTCAGATGGCATACGAATGGCATTCTCCAATACAGGAACAGCACCGATTACCTTCATTGCTTTTTCCTTGCTCCTGATCTGTGGGAGAATGAACACACCCAGTCTCCCATCATCCAGATCCCGTTTAATCAAAGGAGTGAGTGCAGGTGTTCCGGAATCGCGAAATATACCTAGAGACACGGATACATCGTGTAAGATAGCCTGTCTTTGTCCAAGGTTTCCAACAGTATTAATTTCATTCATATTTTTTGGTGTCAGGATAAACCCCATTCCATATTTTTGTATTTCTTCCTGCCTTTCCGGTAAACCGATGTTCATGATGTATATGTTATCAACATATAAACCTGCACCTTCAAAATGCAAATTATGATATTTTATATCAACGACATCTTTGATTGTGGAGCCGCTCCTTAACCCTCTTGATATCAACATACATAAGAGAACACCGACAATCGCAGCATATATATGCCAAACCAGAAAGAATAACGTACCAATTAAAGAAGTAAAAATTACAAGGTAATTTCTGCTTTCAAAAGAAAGCGCAATCCCTTCTATATAGGTTTTACCACGGGGGACAAGCTCAAACTCATCTATTTCGGTTAAGGTATTTCTCTCCATATTCCGGACTTCCCTGAATTGTGTTGCAGCCACTGTCAAAAAGGTTACCGCAGTAAATTCCATTTCCATAATAGCCGGAACTGCCACTGCCCCAAGAGAAGCAGCAATAAAACCCAAAGATAAATGAATTACTCTGCCATGCAAGTATGTAGGGTATTGTCGGTAGTCTGTACGTAACATAACGACCCTTGCTATGGTGCCTGCAATGATGCCAAATAATATGGGAAAAATATATTCATTCATTTTGCCACCTCAGTTGTATTTGTTTTACCAAATTGTTTATTTTAACAGTTGTATATTGCAGTATGCCTAAAATTGCAAAAATCAATAGAATGCCTGCAATATAATCAAAGAAAACCATCTCCCCGATTGACCGTTGGAAACCGTAACTGCTCATTGTAATGCTGTAAAGAATTTCACCGCAGGAAATGCCAAATAGGCATATTGCTTTTCTATACTCAGCTTCTTTCACAAGCAATACGGTAAATAAACTGCATGAAAGAGCGATAATGGCAATAATAGGCAAAAACAGCCATACCGGTGCGATATGCAGCCAGAAATGAATAGCGGTATATAGAATGGCAACGGTGAATGAGCATAGTAGCTGATACATCAAACGGGGCAGCTTAATCATCCATATTGCCGAACCTGTCATGATTAATAAAAAGGATACGGAAATATGGTAAAATCCGATTTCCTGATAGAAATTGGAACAAATAATAACGAACAGCACCCAATAGGCTAATATTTTTCTTTTGTTGTTCTTTTTCATAAAGAAGAGAATACTTATTATAAGAATCCAGCTGAACCAGTAAAACAACAAACCGCTAGTCATTTTGCTCACCTGCCATTAGCAGTATTGGTAAAAAGAGCAAATCCTAAACATTGTAAAACCTGCATTCACTTGTCTTTTAATGAATGCAAAAGTTTCACTTTTTTCCTATGCTAAAACTTTCCTTAAATCCACATTTCAATTTTATAAATCCCACAAAAAAAGTCTTTCCGGAATGGAAAGACTTTTGGGCAATATGTTAAAAACTTATTCTTTTAGATTATTATTTATATTTATTTAGTTTATCACCGATAAAATCGCCGAATTGAAAGCCGGATTGATCTTCATCTTTTTCATATTGTTTGAAATCATCTTTTTCCTGTTCCACTTCCAACTCTTTAATACTTAAGGAAATACGCTGCGCCTGCTCATCTACATCAAGAACCTTTACTTGAATGGTCTGCCCCACTTCTAATACTTCCTGCGGTGTTCCAATATGGCGGTTGGCAATTTGGGAAATATGAACAAGACCTTCTACACCGGGTTTCACTTCCACAAAAGCCCCAAAGTTTACCAGTCTCTTTACGGTTCCCTCCAAAGTATCTCCTTTGGAAATTTCATTTTCGATATCCGTCCAGGGACCTGGAAGCGTATTTTTATGGGACAGGGAAATTCGTTCATTATCCCGATCCACAGACAGTACTTCAACGTTTATTTTATCGCCTTCTGAAACGACGTCGGATGCCTTTTCCACATGTCCGTGTGTTAATTGTGAAATATGAACGAGTCCGTCTACCCCGCCTATATCAACGAAAACGCCAAAATCCGTCAAACGCTGAACCGTTCCTTCAATCACTTGCCCCTCTTCCAATGACTGCAGCAAATCCTCTTTCTTTGCATTTAATTCATCTTCGACTACGGCGCGGTGGGAAAGTATAACACGGTTCTGCTCTTGGTTAAGGTCAACTATTTTTACGCTTAGCGTTCTATTTTTATAATCGGAAAAATCATCGACGAAATAGGTTTCAACCAATGAAGCAGGGATAAATCCGCGGACACCGACATCTACAACAAGCCCGCCTTTAACTACATCCTTAACTTCGGTTTCAAAAACTTCATTGCTGTTATATTTTTCTTCCAGCTCCTCCCATGCTTTCTCTGCATCAATCGCACGTTTGGATATAATTACTTCATCATCTTCCACTTTTTTTACTTTCACTTTCAGTTCATCGCCCTCATTAACAACCTCGCTTGCCTGTTCAACATGAAGGCTTGACAATTCACTGATGGGCAGTATTCCTTCGGTTTTGTAGCCAATATCAACAAGTACCTGCTTCTCTTCTACTTTTACAACGGTACCGCTTAATATGTCGCCTACTTTCACTTCGGTTATTTCATTGTTTGCTTCACTCATATCCTTAACCCTCCTATGTACAATTCAAAAACTTCGTCTTAAAAAATTGACTTGTAATTTTCTTTTTATTTTACTGTGACCATATATAAATTGCCAGTCATTGATATAAAGTTCTTTCTATAACTTCTAACAATTACAATTATTTGTCAAGTAAAAGTTATTTTATGCAGAAATATTTTATCCATACCCGCATCTTCACAAACTTAAATTAATCTGCCAATCCCCGGTCGGGATTATTACTTTTAAATCCTTTAAGAGCTGTTTTTACTCTTAACTATGGATAATATTTCCTGGGCCACCTCGTTGATGGAAAGAAAAGTTGTGTCTATCTCAATAGCATCGTCAGCTTTTATTAACGGTGCTGTCTCCCGTTCTGAATCAAGCTGATCCCGTTGTTCAATCTCTTTCTTCAATCTTTCCAGATCAGCAGGATATCCTTTCTGGCAATGTTCTTCATATCTTCTTTTTGCCCTTTCTTCTACAGTAGCTTTGAGAAAAATCTTCACTTCCGCATGGGGAAGTACATGAGTACCAATATCTCTTCCGTCCATTACTACCCCATTACCCTCAGCCAATGCCTGCTGTCGTTTTACCATTTCCTGTCTGACCTTTGGGTGTGCAGCTACGTAAGAAACATTCCTGGTTACTTCTTCTGTTCTTATCTCGCCCGTAATTTCTTTGTCATCCATATATACGAGTTGTCCATCCTCAGCCTGTTTTAAATCTATTTTGGTTTTTTGCAAAAGCTCGATTAACTTTTCTTCTTCGTGAAAATGAACTTCAAGTTTGCTTGCTTTCAAGGTGAGCGCTCTGTACATGGCGCCTGTATCAATATAAATATAGGAAAGGCTGTGGGCTACTATTTTTGCCACTGTACTTTTACCGGCAGCTGCCGGACCATCAATTGCTATTGCTATTTTTTTATCCATGAAAAAAAGTCATTCCTCTCGGTAACCATCAAAATCTTTTTCTTGGTTGAAAAAAACTTGACGGGCTGCCAAGTTTATATTCTATATTTAATATAACATATTCCGGGAAAGCCGGTCTATCTATAATTTAGTTATTCATTGGCTGATCAATTGATTAATATCCGAATATATTCATTTAACAAGATTTTATATGTTAGAAGGACTGCCACTCTTTCTTTCTTGCCTCCCGTTGCTTATCAAAGCAGTAATGGATAATTTGCTGCCTGATATCATGCGTTACTGACACAAATTTCAAGGATGCAAGCTGCAGTCCGTTTCTTTGTTTATTAATATGTACTAATTTTGATTTAATATGATGGTATTGATATTCCCCATTTTTCATTTCCAAAACCATCCAGAAATAAATGTTTTTTATAGTTTACATCCAGGGCAGTACCTTCCGGGATGACAATGGACATTCCACCTCCGCTTATATCATCGGTAACTGTCGTAAATGGGTCAAAAGATCCGTCTCAGAATGAACAGCAACATCCACGGCGGATTTAACACGCACAAACTCCCGGCGTTGTACTCGTTTTACATCTTCTTTTTTTGGCATTTTTTATGGCAAGTGCAGGTACGTTTAGGCTGCGTCCTTGTTTCTGCATTCCATATAAAGCATAGCGCCTATTTTCATCTCTTCCCGCCCCGCTCATCGAAAAACATGAGTTTATACCTATTATCACAGAAAAATCTAAAAGAGGGAAGGCTTTTGCCTTCCCTCTAAAAACCGTCACTATAATTTATTTCCGTTCCATCCAGTCTTTCAACCTTTTCTTCTCTGCCATCCATGGCATTAATAAATATTCGGTAGGTCTCATTATCCATCACACCCAGAAATTCATACGTTAATACCTCTTCACCCAAATCATTGTCAATTACGGCTAGAAATTCTTCCTGAATATCTACGTTTGAATTAACCATTTCCTTTGCTTCTTCCTCGGATATTTCCGGGTCGGGTATGTCCCTTTCCGTGTGATTCATATAGTAATTATTGGCGGTAAAGCCGAGTATTTCCCCGTCATCCAGTGCCACTTTAACTTCCAGTGCATCAGAGAAAATCCGTACATCTCCCTCTTCATATAAAAAGGAATAATGTCCCATCTTGTTATATTGGCTGCTTTGAAACAAGGTCATATTTTCCAATCCCAATTCCTCCAAATATGCTTCTGCTTCTTCCAACCCTTCATTTAAGCTGATTTCTATTTCTTGAATAGGTCTGTTTACGAGTAGCGATAACGGGTGTCCCCCCTGTTGGGACATATCCATATAGGCATTTTTGTCCTCATCTCTGTAGGAAATACTGTATAACGGGATTTCAGAGCCATCCCCGCTTTCTGTTATCATTATATCATCGTCATTTTCCACTTCAATAAGGTCTTTGGCTGATTCCAAAGCTTCTTCTTCGCTAATTCGATTTCCGGTTATGTTTTTATACTCATGTTCCCGGGCGGAGGTACCGATGATGGAAGAATCCACGTTTGTTTCGGAAAAATATCCAGCTGTCTCTTCCACTGTTTTAAACCCGTCAACAATGGTGTTGTCTATTTGTGCTTCTTCATTGACCAAGGCCAGCTGTACATCCATCCATCGCAAATTATTATCGAGGGCAATATGCTGAATCTCTCTTAGATCATCTTTAATTTCACTTGATTGGGCATAAAGTTCTTTTAATGCATCTGTTTCTTCATCCGATAATGGTTCATCTTCCAAATTCCTTACTGCTGTCCGGTAGGTAAAATCCCCTATATTGGAAAGAAATTCTTCCGTTTTGTTAAAGGGCAATAGTCCCAGTGGCAGCTGGCCAACATCCGTCAAAGCCTCGGAGGAAAGCCGCCAGATATCCACCAATTGAGGGGATAGGCTTTGTTCCGAATTCATAGCTAAAGCTGTGCCTATTTTATCATGCATCAAATCCATATGGTATGATAAGTCATGAAAAGCACGCTGGTAATTATTTTCGGCCTGTATTAGAATTGCGTTTTTTTCCTGATTCTCCTGATAGCCCCAAAAAGCTGTGCCGGCAATGCCAAGGGTAAGTGCTGCAATAACAATCCACCTAATCATATAAATACCACCTTTCTAATGACAAAATATGTGCTTGCCGATTCTTTTTATTTGCGGTCTTGTCCAAATCCAGCCTGAAGTTGCGGTGTCCGGATTAAAATAATACGTTGCATTTCCGCTCGGGTCCCACCCATTTATGGCATCCAATACAGCCTCTCTTGCCGTTTCATTAGGCGTCAGCCATATTTGGCCATCAGCTACTGCAGTAAAAGCACGGGGTTCGAAAACGACGCCCGAAACGGTATTTGGAAATGTAGGACTTTCCAGCCGATTTAAAATAACGGCTGCTACTGCGACCTGACCTTCGTATGGTTCTCCCCGGGCCTCTCCGTATACAGCATTGGCCATCAGCTGAATGTCATTTTGAGAATAACCCTGAGGGACATTTACTGCTGTATTTGCCGGTTCTTCTTCAGCAGGGTCAGGTTGTTCCGCCGTACCCCCTCCTTCTTCAGCACCTTCGCCCTGTTCTTCAGTTCTTTGAGGGGCGGATTGCTGCTCGTTATCTGTTCCTCCATAGTGTGTAAATTTTCTTCCCTGGTTAATTTGCTCCCTGACATATTGTTCATCATAATTACTTGCATCCGCTAGTTTCTGCTTTGTTTGATCACCGGCTAATCCATCTACTTCCATGCCAAATTCGTATTGAAAGTTCCGTAAAGCCCAATACGTACCCCATCCGAATACACCATCAATAGTGCCGTTATAGAAACCTAAATATTGTAATCTAGCTTGTAGTTCAATAACATCATCGCCTACAGCACCATGCTGAATTACTTGATCACTGAAAGCAGATGCATTTTTTTGGAATAATGCACCTTCTGCCCCAATAAACAAAAAACTAATCAGTATGATGGTAAGCGATAGTTTTTTATAGCTCATTAATATTCCTCCCGGTGTATCTAAGGTTTTGTAGTAATTATTCTTTGAGAAAACAGGATTATTATTCATAAATTATGTATTATATTACAGTAAGGGAGGAAGTCTTACGTAAAAAAAGCCTCCGGTTCACCAGGAGGCTTCAAGCTTGTTCTTTTTTATGTGTGAATATAGGATCTACATAAGGGTCATTAGCTATTTTTACTCTTCTTAGCGCAATAAACCATAAACCAGCCATGAAAGGAATCAGTAAAATCAGCCAGTTACTGTCTATTATTTTAAGAATATAGTTGTATATGCCATGAAGCAGGAAAGGCAGGAAAAATGCATAAGCCAGGTTCCTCTTTGTGTGTCTGCTGCTCATTTTTGCCTTCCCGAAATAATAACCCATAATCACCCCAAAAAGAGCATGGGAGGAAACCGGGAATAATGCGCGTGAAAAAGCGTGTTCTATTCCATTGGCAAACAAATATAATATGTTTTCCAGTGTGGCGAACCCCAAACTTATGCTGACTGCGTATACTATTCCATCATAATGGGCATCGAATTCAGAATGGTTATAGATTACATAGAAGAAAATAAACCATTTGAAAAATTCTTCCGACAGCGCAATAATAAAAAAGGATTGAAAAAAAACTTGGTCTGCGAAGAATTCCGAGCTGAGCACATATTGAATAAACATAAGTGGGAATACAAGCAAAGAACCAAGTATAAAAGTTCGTATAATAAGCGGGATCGGCTCGGTAAATCTATCCTTTAAATAAAAAAAAGACATTAGTGCTATCGCAGGCGCAATCCCTGCGGATAAAATGGCAAACATAAAAAATGACCTCTTTCCAGCTCAATACTTTTATCGTACCACTAAGTGCGTATAATGAGAATAAGTAATTTTATTAAACAAAAATAATTTATTTAAAGAAGTATTAGAAAAGCATGCCGGTTAAACGGAAGGAATGATTTGTATCATGAAAAACATATTGCTTATCCATACAGGTGGAACTATTTCCATGCTGGAGAATAAAAGGACGGGGGAAGTGACTACAACCAATACACACCCATTAACAGAGCTATCCTACTATTTGCAGGCATACGCATATGTGGATGAAAAGGTATTGTTTACCCTGCCTTCCCCGCATATTACCCCTGTCCATATGCTGGAGCTGGCAAAGGAAACAGAAAATAGCCTGTCGCAATATGATGGCATTGTCATTAC
Organism: Virgibacillus kimchii; assembly: GCF_055379185.1. Lineage (NCBI taxonomy): Bacteria > Bacillati > Bacillota > Bacilli > Caryophanales > Bacillaceae > Virgibacillus > Virgibacillus kimchii. The sequence goes on from NZ_AP043951.1 coordinate 941,129, forward strand.
CCATGGAACAGATACACTGGAAGAAACTGCATATTTTTTGGATCTGGTGATCGAAACAGAAAAACCGATTATTTTAACGGGGGCGATGCGTTCCAGCAATGAAATCGGTTCTGATGCACTGTATAACTTAATCAGCTCCCTGCGTGTTGCAGTAGAAAAGGAAGCTTCCAATAAAGGGGTACTCGTGGTTATGAATGATGAAATACATACAGCAAAAAATGTGACCAAAACGTCGACCAGCAACGTAGCTACATTTCAAAGTCCTCAATATGGCCCGATCGGTATTGTAACGAAGGATGCTATTTTATTTCATCACACGGTTTTAACAAGATATACCTATCCTGTCAAAGAGATTTCAAAAACCGTTTACTTATTAAAAGCCTATGCAGGAATGGAGGCATCGATTATACAAGCTATAAATCAAAGCAGTCCCGACGGATTGGTAATAGAAGCACTGGGACAGGGTAATTTACCGAGGGAAGTGACAGAGGTATTGGGAGATATGATACGCCGTCATATTCCTGTTATAATTGTCTCAAGATGTTATCAGGGGATTGTTCAGCCGACCTATAGTTATAAAGGCGGCGGAAGTGACCTGCAAAGTATGGGAATGATATTGGCAAATGGGTTAAACGGACCAAAGGCCAGGTTAAAGCTGCTCATTGCATTGGAAATAGAGCCTGAATTTAGTGCCTTAAAGAGAATATTTGAAGAAGAATATTAGATCTGTCATCTTTTCCTGAATACAATTGGTTAATTTTGCGCTTAATATAAACAATGATAGCAGGACTAACCTTCTGCTATCATTGTTCTCATGGATTATCAAAGAAAAGGAAAAGCCAAGGTAAATACTTTACTATCCGGCAGGCTGCTTCCTTTTATTTTTTATATCATTTGCAATCTTTGCACCGTGAAAACGTCCGTTTTCAATAAAAATTTCATTGTTATTATAGCCGGCTGCTATAACGCCTGCAATATATAGGTCAGTTATATTCGTTTCCAGGGTGTTTTCATTATATTTCGGTTTGCCGTTATCGTCGCTAACCCATATCCCGGCTTTTCTCAGAAAATCAATATTGGGTCTGTAGCCTGTCATTGCAAACACAAAATCATTCTGTATTCTTTTGTTTGTTCCATCCACTGTATAAAATACTTCGTCTTCTGTGATTTTCGAAACAGTTGCATTAAATTCCATGTGGACGATTTTCTTTCTGATCAGAGAGTCAAATTCCGGAAGAATCCATGGTTTAATGCTTGGAGAGTATTGATCTCCGCGATAGAGTACCGTTACATGGGCGCCTGCCTTGTGTAATTCAAGTGTTGTGTCGACTGCAGAATTTTTCCCGCCGATGACCACCACGTTTTTATTGTAAAATGGATGTCCTTCTTTAAAATAATGGCTTACTTTAGCCAAATCCTCCCCTGGCACATTCATGTGATTTGGTTGATCATAATAGCCGCTTGCAATGATGACATGGTTCGCTTTATAAGTAGCTTCCCTGTTGGTGCTAAATGTGCTGATTTCAAAATGATCTTCCTTTTTCCTCACATCTGTCACTGTTTCAAATGTATTGATTCGCAGGTCATTTCTGGAGGCGACTTCCCGGTAATAAGCCAATGCCTGGTTTCTGACAGGTTTTTGTTTTTCCGTAATAAATGGCATATCTCCTATCTCCAGTTTTTCACTGGAACTGAAAAAAGTCTGATGTGTAGGAAAATGGTATAATGTATTTACTATATTTTCCTTTTCAATTATTAATGGAGATATCCCAACTTTTTGCAATTCTATGGCACAGGACATTCCACATGGTCCGGCACCAATAATAATAACTTCTTCCTCTTGCACTTCCATTCACTTCCCTCTCTTGCTGATGTTTTAATGGAGGCTTGATCCAAACAAAAAAACTCCTATCCAGGTTATATGATAAGAGTTTTTTATATTAAAATTCTTTTTATACCCAGCCACGGAACCTTGAAGCTTCAGCCATTTTTCTTACTCCAACCATATATGCAGCCAATCGCATATCAATTCGTCTTGTTTGCGCTGTATTATATATTGTGTCAAATGCTTTAATCATAATTTCATGCAGTTTTTTGTCAATTTCATCTTCGGACCAGTAATACCCCTGATTGTTTTGTACCCACTCAAAATAGGAAACTGTAACTCCACCTGAGGATGCCAATACATCAGGCACCAGTAACTTTCCTCGGTCAGTGAGTATTTTTGTTGCTTCCATGGTTGTTGGGCCATTGGCAGCTTCTACGATAATATCGGCTTTAATATCATTTGCGTTTTCTTCAGTAATTTGATTTTCTACCGCAGCAGGAACCAGTATATCGCATTCCAGTTCCAGTAACTCTTTATTTGAAATTGTATTATTAAACAGTTTCGTTACGGTACCAAAACTGTCTCTGCGATCCAATAAATAATCAATGTCAAGTCCGTCCGGGTCATGTAATGCTCCATAAGCATCTGAAATTCCTACGATTTTTGCACCGGCATCATGCAGGAATTTCGAAAGGAAACTGCCAGCGTTACCAAAGCCCTGAACTACTACTCTTGCACCATTAACATCAAATCCTCTTTTCTTGGCTGCTTCATTAAGCACGATTGTAACACCTTTAGCAGTTGCAGATTCTCTTCCGTGTGAACCGCCAAGCACAATTGGTTTCCCTGTTATAAAACCTGGATTGTTAAATTCATCAATTCTGCTGTATTCATCCATCATCCATGCCATAATTTGCGAGTTTGTAAATACATCTGGTGCAGGAATATCTTTGGTAGGCCCCACAATTTGACTAATTGCACGAACGTACCCTCGGCTAAGCCCTTCCAATTCCCTAAAGGACATTTCACGGGGGTCACAAATAATTCCCCCTTTTCCTCCTCCATATGGCAAATCAACGATACCGGCTTTCAGCGTCATCCATATAGATAATGCTTTTACTTCCTTTTCCGTTACGTTCGGATGAAATCGCACGCCACCTTTTGTTGGGCCTACAGCATCGTTATGTTGTGCACGATAACCCGTGAATACTTTAATTGAACCGTCATCCATGCGTACAGGAATTCTTACTGTCATCATACGAATAGGATCTTTAAACAGTTCAAATACTTCATCAGGGTAACCCAGTTTTTCTAATGCGGTTTTTACCACAGCTCGTGTTGAACTTAAGATATCCATTTTATTATTCGCTTTGGTAGAATCTGCTGCGTTATCGGCTACCATGAATTTACCTCCTAATATATCTATAAATGTTTAAAATAGCTGTACTCAGAGAATAGTATACACCTTCAAAATAAATATGCAATATAATATATTTATTTTCCCGAAAAAGAGAAATAGGATGAATTACTGCCCTGTTTTTTTGCATTTACCGGTTAAAAAACAAAAAATATGAAGGCGTATTCTCGCATATCACAAAACTGTACAAAATTACCTTTCAATCTTTCCAACCACTACTATTTTACCACTTTTCGTCTGTTCATTCTATTACTTCAGCACTTGTTTAATAAAAGTGCTGTAAAATCTGATTTATCGCGCCGGATGAATAGATAATTACTCCGTATTCCCGAAGGCGATACTTTGTTATGAAGCTTGGAGAAGCGAACTCCGACAAAACAGCAATGATATTTTCTTTATTGGTACCTTCCAGATCCGTATCTTTCAGAAACATATAGTATTGCTGGTTGAAATAATAAACTTCTCCGCCCTTAATGGAAAAGAATGACAAATAATCGGAAACCCGAATAATATCCTCAAAATTCTCAAAGGCAAATATGAAATCCGTTCTTTCATCCATTGTTACTTTCATACTTATATATTCCTCATCATTCTCCTCTTCTGTTTCGCTATTTTGTGTAACTATTATATGCATCCCCTGAGCCTGCATTAAATAAACCTGAATATGCAGCATACCTTCCAGTTTAAAGTCCAATTCAGCACTTGCTTCATGCATCATATCACTAAACAGGTCCTGAGTAATGGAGACATCGCTTTTCAACTCATCCCTTGTAAATCCTCTGTCAATTAAGTCATCAAAAGTCAGGAAAATGGTAAATTGATTGATGGACAATCTTTCCATACGCACATAGCATCCCCCTTATGAACAAGTCTTCGTCCCGCTTTCCTGGTATTTAATTTCTTTGTTTTCATTCTTACCCTATATTATATGCAATATTGCCGGGGGATGAACGGTGAATTATTTTTCACACGGTCAATTTGTTACCCAGTACAATTAATACGTTATGATGGATTAAAAATGGGAGTAAAGGCATCGCTGTAAAAGAAATATATAATGAATAAAATAATCATCATTACAAAAATAACGAATAATAATCTTTTAAAAGATGTACTTGTTTTTAACTTTACCCGTCCTTGTTTTTTACCGTGAACCTCTTTTCTGGGAGGCAAATTCAATATGTCTATCTCACGAGTCTCCATCTCCTGATCAGTATCATGTTCATCTTTACCTTCCCCTTCCTGTTCCACGTCATATACCAATCTTCTCAATTCTTCTGCCTGGTCTTCCCTTCCCATGTTTTGATTATCACTCAATATGATTCACCTCATTTTTGCATTCGAATGAATAAGCCCAGTAAAAAATCAACTATGAAATGAGCTGTAATGGTTACAAGTAAATTTTCTGTGATTTCAAATAAATAACCAATGTAAAAGCTGACAAACAGTATGGAAATAAACAATACCGGCTTGGTTAAATACCGGAAGTGCACCAGTGCAAAAACAGTACTGGCAATAATATATCCAAAGGTTGTCTGCAGCACTCCTCTGAACAGTATTTCTTCTGCAAAAGCAATTGTTAAGGATAATATAAACACATAGTGTACCGGCTGCCCTTTGAAAATCCTTTCGTTTATTCCCCCGTCATCATAGTAGCTTTTTGGCAATGACCATATTAAAATAATATCGATCAATACGATGATCAAAGCCGGAATAACTCCATAAAGAAAGATTTGTTCCGGTTCCCAGCTGAAATATAATAGCCAATCCCTTATTTCATCAAAAAGAAAGAAACTTAAGATAAAAGCCAGCAGGATAAATAAGCTTTGAGATAAGAACAATTGCTGTTTCAGTTCTTCATCTGATAATTGCTTTATTAATTCACTTTGCTTCATCGGTTGTGATCACCAATCAGTAATAAGTTCTTCAATTTATCTTCCCAGCTCCCTGAATCCCGCTCTGTAATTTCCACAGTTTCCGGTTCCCATTCATCCACGGTGAAACCGCAATTACTGCAGCAAGGCCCATTAGGTCTTTTAAAGGATGGCTGAAAGGTCGTGTAGAGAGCTTCTCGAAAACACCCTTCTGTTTGCAGCCATTTCAGCATATCCGTCAATTTATTTTCTTTAACCTCTGTTCTTTTATGTATAATACCAGTAATATTATTGAAAGCATCAGCTAGTTGGCTGTTTCCGGCAATAAGTCTGTTATCTTTAATAATAGCATGATTTTCTAATTGATACCGTAAAAATCTCCATTGGGTTTCATTTAATTTAAAGATTTCCCTCATTTTTTCCGATGGTGCAGGGAAGCCTTTGTTATTTAACAGATAGCGGAGAACAACAGCTAAATCATTTATGGATGGGAGTTCATTACTGATCAATCGTTTTGGTATAAAATAATCCTTGGAACTATAAAGTATTAAGCTGACACTCAATCTGCCGTCCCTTCCCGCTCTTCCTGCTTCCTGAACATAAGCCTCCAGCTGGGTTGGAAAGTGAAAATGAATGACTTGACGTATATCCGGTTTATTGATCCCCATGCCAAAAGCATTGGTGCAGCAAATAACATCCAGCTGATTATGCATAAATTGCTGCTGTACAGATATACGGTCATGCGTCTCCAAGCCTCCATGGTAATAAGCTATTCGAAGTGGAAGCACTTCTCTTAAAGCTTCGGCGGTTTTTTCTGCCGATTGCCTGCTGGAAAAATAAATCAGGGTTGGTACGGTGAACCGGGAAAGAACATGCTTGATCTCCGATATCTTTTCTTCCTCACTCTCCAATTCTTTTATGCTTATCACAATGTTTTCACGGTCCATAGGATATATATGCTTCCTCATATTCGGTCTGTTTAATGCTTGTATAATATCATTTTGTACATTTTTCGGAGCAGTTGCACTTAAAGCAAGGATTGGAGGTCTGTTCAGGAATTCAGCAATTTCCTCCAGTTTCAGGTAATCCGGCCGAAATTCATAGCCCCATTGGGAAATACAATGCGCTTCATCAATTACAAACAAATTTACATCCATTTTCTTTAACCGCTGTTGTATTTCTTTTTGCTGAAGTAATTCCGGTGATACGTAGATTAGTTTATAGTTATGCAATGTTCGCAGTGTTTGCATCCTTTCTGACGGATCCATGAAACTATTTAGTGCAACTGCCTCTTTAAAGTTATTTGCTTTCAATTGTTTTACCTGATCCACCATTAACGAAATCAGAGGGGTTACAACGATTGTATTTCCTCCAAGTAGAACTGCCGGTAATTGATAGCAAATGGATTTGCCTGAACCGGTTGGTAAAACACCTAATACGTCCTCCCCTGTTATAATGTCCTGAATAATTTCCCTTTGGCCGGGCCGAAAAGATTCGTAACCAAAATAACTTTGAAGGGTTTGGGTTAATGTAATTTCCTCGATCATATCTATCACCTATTTCAGCAAATTTCTGTAAGCGGCTAATACTAAACGGATTTCAAAGTAACTGAAATCATCTCCCAGTGCATTCTTTATTTCTTTCAGTCTTAAGGTTTCAGCATGTCTTACTGTCTCAATAATAGTGTCCTGCCTGTTTTTTGAAACATAGTCTGTGACAGGGAATTGATCTTCATTATAAGCAATTTCTACAATATGGTCGTAAATCGTGTTTTCCTTAAGCTGTCTTTTTTTTGCTATGAATGAAAGGGAGTGGTTTTTATTCAGTAAATCACGGGTAACCTTTGCAGAATTGCTGATTTTTGAATGATGATTTACTAAACCCTCCAGCATGTGAGCCATAAAGGGATATTTATCTGTATGCTTTTCCACGAGGGAAAGAATTCGGTGAATCATTCCTGTCAGCGTGATATATATGTCTTCATTTGTAAGGCCGTATGCCGTTGCAAGCTGATTTATACTGAGGCCGTATATATGAAAGCCGCTTAAACGGTCGACAAAAACTTCTGCTTCGCGCTGAGAAAAGTAAGAGAGCAGTTGTAAAAGTTCTTTGTATAATACATTTAACATTTCCTGCCTGCTGTCTTTTGTTTTTATGTAAAAATTTTTCACCCAATATTCTGCTGAACGATTGTTGATCACAGGGATAAATGAGTAATTCCCCATCTTGCTGTTTGTCAGCGTTTGAATAAGCAAAAGCAATCGATCATAGAACGCTGCTGTCATACGATTATATCTGTATCCGTTAAAATAGTTGATCGGAAGCTTGGATTTATTTTCTTCCATCCAATTATCCCCTTTTTGAGTCAAAAAGTGCTGGTTGTTTTCTTTTTGCATCTTTAACTTTCCACTTACGCTCAATTCCTCTATTCTTCTATCAAACTGCTCCTTTTTTAGAAACCGGGCGGCACCGTAGAATTTATCCAAATTAAAAATATGTATGTCCTGTATTGTCTGAATGGATTGTTTTCCTTTTAAAATATGAAAAATAGCAGCATCTGAACGTTCTCCCTGTATATTTTTAAAATGCATCAATAGTAAATAATCAAATAGCAAGAATCCGCCTCCCTCTTTTTAGCTTTATGTATCAACAGTGTCTGCCACCTTTTTTAAAAGTACATGTGATATACGGAAAATAGGATATATTGTATAATATTATCATGTAATTGACTTCATAAATCCAGTCATTTAATCATTTCATTGATCTGATCCAGGTTAATTATCCCTCGCCTTATTTATAATTAGTATTTATGATTGGAGGATAAAGCGTGGCCCAATATACAATTGTTGATCCGGACACATGTATTGCTTGTGGTGCATGCGGAGCTGCTGCACCAAAAATATTTGACTATGATGATGAGGGGATTGCCTACATCCTCTTGGATGATAATAAAGGAAAGGCAAGCGTCCCCCGTAAATTAAAGGAAGACCTGTATGACGCCCATCAAGGCTGTCCCACTAATTCCATAAAAATCGCAAGCGAACCGTTTAACGGAGACCCATTGAAATTTGGTGAATAGCCAATATGTATAAAAAGCAGAAAGAACCTTAAGGTATTCTTCTGCTTTTTCCTATATCTAAAAAAATGAAAAGCATGCTATGCTGCGCCGGGCAGGCCATTCGCCAAAGAGAACTGTTCCTTTCGTTTTTCGTATCTAATTATCCAAATAAATGGGATTAACAGCTTCTGGTACGGATACCGGCGCTGTTAAATTATATGGTCCAAGCTGTTCTTGATTTGTATTATCAAACTTCACCTTTTCAAATCCGTAGCTCTTTGCAGTCATTAAAACAGCCTCAACCATTTCCAGTGACCGCTCATCTTCTGCCAGATTAGCGTTTTCAGCTAATCTTATACTTAATTGGTTATCTTCCTGATTTATCGAAAAATCGATATCATCTGGTATTGATCTATATACGTGATATTCCGTCTCATCCTTTTTCATTTCCTGAATAGCTTCTTCAATGCTGGTTTGTTGATCATGAGGGATTTGTATCAGTTTTCTGGTATTCCCCAGTTCATATAATTTATAGCTTGAGGGAGTCATTTCCCGAATCGGCATTTCGTCAATAATACCGAATGGTTCAAGTTCTGCCGGTTCTCCTTCATCAGAATGAATAGTGACTTTTTCGGTTCCGTATGGGCGAAACATGATAGACAGGATGTACTCAAACATATTTGCCCTTGCAGTACTGCCCTCAAATGAATAGTTATTTGGCAATACCAGAGACACTTCATCTTTCGGCTCATTAATGTTAAACTCCACATTTTCAAATAAATATTCTCCTGAATGGATATTCAATTCACGGATGTATTTACCCAACTCGTTATAAAAGCTTTGGAGATCTCTTTCTCCCGAGTTAATAAAAGAAATGGGAATTACATACTGTTCCTGAATATCTGATAAACCTGCAAAATAAATATTTTCATCCTGATTGATATCCTGGACAATCAGGCTTTCCTTTTCATCTTTTGCTAGTGTATTTTCCTGTTCAGCCGGAACATCTTCATCATTTGTGTTCTGTCTGCTGCTCTCTTCGGTATATTGGTAAGCCTGACTTTCATTTGCTTCTTCCATTTGTATATCACTTGTCTGGTGCACGGCATCGTCTTCACTTGTTTGCTGCATATCCATATTAAGAACAGCGGGAATTAAAATAAAGATGAGTAAAGCGGCTGCTGATGCAGAGATCATCGGTAGCCAGTTCTTTCTGCGGGGACTGTTTTTATCATATTTAACCCGGGAGGAGATTTGACTGTAAATTTCTTCTTTACTTCTTTTATCATATATTTCAGGAAGTTCTTTAAGTTTATCCGTTAACTTCCGTTGTTGTTCCTGTTCTTTATCATTCATCGGAATCTCCTCCTTTCCTTTTATAATCCTCCATATGTTTTTTCAGCGTTTTTAATCCCCTATGCTGTGTTGTTTTTACTTTGCTTGTGCTAAAGTTTAAAACTTCCGCAGTTTCCTTGATGGAAAAAGACTGCATGTAACGTAATATCAATACGCTCTTCTGATCAGGTGTGCACTTATCCAAATGCTTATATATTTGTTTCATTTCATCACTTTGAACAGTAATCTCATCGGGAAGCGGTTTATCATCCTCAATATGCTGTCCCTTCTCATTCCAATCAAAAAACTCCAGGATCCGCTTTCTTTTTCTTTCCTGCGCACGAAAATGGTCAATCGTTACATGGCGTGCAATGGAAAACAGCCATGTTTTTAGACTGCTGTCTCCTTTAAAATTTTTGTATGATTTTAATACTTTTATATATACCTCCTGAAGAAGATCTTCTGTCAAATGCTTGTCTTTCACCATATAGAATATAAATTGAAATAAATCCTGGTGAAATTCATCATAAATCTTGTTAAAAATGGATTTCATAAAGATCCTCCACTCATACAGACGTTAATTGGACTATAAATGTTACATACCAGCATAATAATAATATAAAGCAAAAAAGAAAAAATACCAACCTGTCAGTTGGTATTTTGGATCGTAAACCTGCCGTTTGAATAGTTTTTAAGGAAATATTTTATTACCGGGTAAAGTAATAAAATAAAAACAGCATTCCCGATGGCATGGTGTGTATCGAATGGCAACCCCATCAAATAGTATGGAAGAAATTTACCAGTGATTTGATAGGTTGTTAAAGAAATAATAAATCCATAGAAGTATCCGCAAAATATGGCGTAAACCAACATAATCGGCATCGTAACAGTAAAACCGGCTCTGCCCATCAGGCCGCTTATCAGCCCGATTAACGTCCAGGATACAACCTGCCAAATAGTCCAGATTCCCATACCAAGCAGTATATTTGAAAGGAACGTAGTCAGCAGAGTAAGAAATACGGCTGCAACCGGACCGAGAATCAGACCGCATATGATGATGATCGCTGTAACGGGCTGTATGCTCGGCATAAAGGAGAAAGCAAATCTTCCAACAACAGCTAAAGAGGCCATAAGAGCCAGCAGAGTCAGTTTATACGTATTCACCTATATCATTCCCAAGGCTGAAAATCGAATGTTATTTCCTCACCCGGACTTAATTCGTAATCTTCAGCACCCACCATGGACATTTCTCCCTCAACAAAAAATATCCATCCTTTTTCTTCGCCTTCTTCGGCAGATACCCTTTCAATAGAAGTGATAAATCCGCCCTCTTCTTCCACATAGAAATTCTGTTTCATGACATCCATCAGAATATCGCCTTCTTCTATCGGAATCTCTTTTTCATCTAAATACTCGCTTCCTTCCCCAATCGATATCGTGATTAATACGGTGTCTTCGTTTTCTGCAACATCATTATTTTCGGTCTGCTCACCGTCAGGGTCTGTGACAGAAGCATCTTCCTGATTATTATCATCTGCTCCACATCCTGCTAATAAAGAAACTACTGCAAAAAAAATTCCTATCTTAAACAACCATTTATTCATAAGAAATACTTCCTTTCATTTTGTTTATCTTTTTCCGGATTAAACGGGATACCTTTTCATAGTACAATAAGAAAAGGCGGATCCAACCGTAAAAAGAAGCTGACTCTTTGGCAGAGTCAGCTTTAATAGACAATAAAACAGCAATATTAAAAAATAGAGCGTTCTGGTTGTCCAATAACTTATCTCCCCGAAGTCTGGAAACTGTAAAAATTGGCAGGTCTACTGACTTATGATTTCATCTACTCTAAGTCCCTTCCCGTATGTAGATTATTCATACAGTGGATATGCTTATTTCGTCATCATTTACAGTTGCGAGGACAGTTTCGGACTTTCACCGAATTCCCTTTTAAGCGTAAACACCAATTTTTCCATATTCTGTTGATTTACCATTTAATCCTTTTTACATTTATTAAACGAAAACAACTTTTAATTATTCTCATTTTTTTTAGGGATGCGAAAACTAAAAGTTGTACCCTCATTCAATTTACTTTTAACGGTTATGGTACCGCCATGCGCTTCCATTATATTCTTGGCAATTGCCAAACCAAGGCCTGTACCTTTCTTCTCTTTATTTCTTGTTCTTGACTTATCCGCCTTATAAAACCTTTCAAAAACAAATGGAAGGTCTTCTTCGGGAATACCGCTGCCGCTATCTGTAATATGCACATGAAATTCATGCGTATTATTTATAACGGTTATGTTTACACTTCCGTTTTCATCGGTATGACGGATTGCGTTATCAATTAAGTTGGTAAACACCTGTTCAATCCGATCCGGATCAAATAATGCATCCGTCACTTCCAACTCATTTGTAAGCGACAGGATAATATTATTATCGTCAGCGGGTCCGGTGAACTTTTTACGAATTCTTTCAATATAAGGTTCTACATCCACCGTATCTATATTCAGTTCAAAATGTCCTGCTTCCATTCTGGCAATTTCCAGTAATTCATTTACCAGACGGTTCATTCTTAACGACTCCTCGTAAATGATACCCGCAAGTTCATTCTTTTCTTCTTTGCTTTCGGCAATATCATCTACAATCGCCTCACTGTATCCCTGCAGCATGGAAATTGGTGTGCGCAATTCATGGGAGACGTTGGCAATAAAATCTTTTCGGAATTTATCCAGACGTCTTTCTTCGGTCATATCCCGGATGACGGCCACAGCGCCACGTACAAAGGACTGATCATATAATGGGGTCATCAGCATGACGAGATCTTTCCCCTGGATATTCATTTCGTGCAATACTTCTTTCTCACTTGTAATAACTTCCTGGAGAATATTATTCAGATCACTTGGCAGCTTTCGGTTAGATTCACCGTGCTCCACGTTATGCTCAAAATTCCATTCATCAATAAATTTATCGGCTGGCCCATTGGTAACAATCATGTCTCCGTTCCGATTCATGGTGATTACTCCATCAGCCATGGAGTTAACAATGCTGGACAGTTGTTCTTTTTCCTGTCTCAAAGCGTTTATATGAAACTTCAGCTGTCTTCCCATACGGTTAAAGGCCAGAGCCAATTCGCCTATTTCATCATGGGTTAAAATCGGAACCTTTGTGTTAAATTCCCCCCTGGTCAGGTCAAAGGCGGCTTCACGCATTTTGATCAGTGGGGAAGTAATTCGGGTTGAAAGGAAAAAAGCAAAAAACGTTGTTAAAATAATCGCAATCCCTGCTGCCAATAATATAATTCTTGTTGTTTCTGCCTTTGTCTGCTCAATAACATCCAGTGATTGATAAACGAATATGGCCCCATTCTCATCAAAAGGGATACCGACAAGCATGACCTCAATTTCGCTGTTGGGCAAGTCCATTTGTTTTCTTACGTTACTGTTTTCATTGATCACTGCAGCCATATCGGGATCCTGTTCCAGCCAGGATTCGTTCAACTCCAATAAATTGGAATTCGTACTGCCGGAAACCCAAAGCCATTCATCTTCAAAGATAATAGCAACACGGCTTTCAGGAGATTTTACCCTTTCAGCCGTTTCAGTAATTAATGGTTGGGATTCCTGCTGCGATAATAATGTGGAAATTTTACTCGCTGTCAGCAGCATATCACTTTCAGCTTCCTGCAGGTGAAAGTTTTCAAAAAACTCAAGCAGCAGTATGGTAAGAATAAACAGTACAAATGCCACCAGAAGCATGATGGTTAATGCAAGTTTTACTACAACGCTTCGCCAAAATTTCACCTGGGATCAACCTCGAATTTATACCCTACGCCCCACACCGTTACAATCATTTTTGCAGCTTGCTTGGACACGTTATTTAACTTCTCTCTTAACCGTTTTACATGCGTGTCCACGGTTCTTAAATCACCAAAAAATTCATATTGCCAAACTTCTTTTAATAACTGTTCACGGCTGTAAACTTTATCAGGTGCCTTTGCCAAAAAGCACAGCAGTTCATACTCTTTCGGGGTAAGGCTTACTTCCTCCCCATCAGCAGTTACCCGATGCGCATCATGATCAATGGTTAAGTGTGGAAATACCATCACATTTTTGGCACTGGCGCTATCGTTTTGCAGTCCTGTATTCGCAGATCGCCTTAATATTGCTTTCACACGCAATACAACTTCCCGGGGACTGAATGGTTTCACAATATAATCGTCTGCACCCGTCTCCAGCCCTTGAACCCGATTTGCCTCTTCTCCCTTGGCAGTAAGCATAATAACCGGTGTATTCTTTTCCTTTCTTAGTTCCTTACACACTTCAATTCCGTCCATTTCCGGCATCATTATATCAAGTAAAATAACATCATAATCATTTTTTAAGGCTAAATCAAGGGCTTCTGTTCCATTTTCAGCCTCTTCTATTTCAAATTCCTCTCTTTCCAGATACATACGGAGCAATCGGCGAATTCTTTCCTCATCATCCACAACCAGAACATTTACCGTTGATTCCATTAACATGTTCCCCCTTCGATCACTTTCAATAAATCAATCTATATACGAGTATAAACCAATATTTAAAAAAAGTATAAGAAAAAACGGGAGATTATTCACTTTAACTGAATAACCCCCCATTTAATAAATTACGCGTATGAATGTAAGCCGGCAAACACGAGGTTCACAACAATAAGATTAAACATAATTATTGCAAAACCTGCAACTGCGAGCCATGCGGATTTTTCCCCATGCCATCCGCGGGAAAGTCTCAGATGTAAATAGGCTGCATAGAAAAACCATGTAATTAAAGCCCAAACTTCTTTTGGATCCCAACCCCAAAAGCGATCCCATGCTATCTGTGCCCAGATGGAAGCAAATATGAGTCCGCCAAGTGTAAAGATAGGGAAACCAATGGTAACTGCACGATAATTAATTTCATCAAGCAAATCGGGTTTTACACCTTTTAATACCGGCTGGATTGCCTTGCCAACACGTTTTCTCAATATTAGCCTGGTTAGCAAGTAAATAATGGAACCGGTGAAAAACGACCATATTACCGTGTTAAATTTCCTTCCGGCATCTGCCCCCTGCATAAACCCGGGTGCTTCAAACCATGGCTGCATAACTTCTTCAGTTAACAGCTCTCCGTCCACTGGAGCAACAATTGCCGGCAAATGATATTCAGTTGTAGTCACAGCATTCTGTTCCGTATATTCAAAGGTTGCTTCATAATCCATAAAATTAAATATGGAAGTAGAAACGATAAAGCCGACAAATAAAAATAGCGTATATAGTACAAGTTCCAGCCAGGTTGTCCGCTTGCTTGCCTTCGTCTGATCAATTTGTCTGATTAAATAAATCAGCCCGGCAACGAAACTGATGGCAAGTACTCCCTGTCCCAAGGAAACCGTAGTGACGTGAATTTGCAACCAATAACTCTGCAAGGACGGAACTAATGGGGAAACCTCTGTCGGGAACATACTTGCATATGCAATAATAATCATTGTAATCGGGAGTGCGAATAGTCCGAGCACTCCGATTTTATAAATAAAGTAAATGACGATAAAGGCAAGTACGATGCTCATACCCAGGAAGGTTGTAAATTCAAATAAATTACTGACAGGAGCATGTCCGCTTGCCATCCATCTGGTGACAAAATAGATTAACTGAGCAATGAAGCCTAAAATTGTAATGGTAATTCCAATTTTACCCGCCAATCCCTTTTTATGTTTGGATCGCTTATCTCTGATGGTAGCCCCAAAGAAAAAAGTGGCTACCAGGTAAAGAATAAATGCCGTAAAAAGCATTGTATTACTAATATCAAGTAACATCGACGTACTCATAAAGCTCCTCCTTGTAAATTAAAAGCTTAGTCTTCATCCAGTTCCTGCTGATCTTCCACCATGTTTATTTCTGTCCCATCAATGGCTTTCTCGATATCCTTTTGTAAACTAAACCAGTTCTTATTTGTATGAGCTGCCAGCATTACCCCATCGGATGTTGGGCGAAGCCAGATTCTGCGGTGCTGCCAATACATGCCCTGGATCACACCTATCATAAAAATTGCCGCCCCAAGACCGAAGAATGGCAGCGTATAGTCCACTCGTACGGTGATACCACTGGCTGCACGCATATCAAAATCATTAATGGATAAACTATAATCATTATCTCCAGTCGCATCCACATTTCTTCCGATACCAATGAAACTTAGTTCAGCAGTCTCACTTTCAGGAGGATATATCAAAAACACAAATGCCGGATTTCTAGGGAAATTGGTTTCAGACGCAGGGTTTCCGTCTTCATCCATATAAAAATCAGGAAAATACTGACTGACTTCCACTTGAAATCCATTATCAAGTTCATAAGTTGTTTCCGGTGAAGCAAGATCTACTGTAAAGGCACCCAATGATTCCCCGTCACCATCCTCTTCAACAATATCAAATGACATGGTGGAGAATTCATTCATTTGATAGCCGGCCTGGTACAAAGTATATCGGTCAAATTTAACCGGATGGTTCATTCTCAGCTCGTCCTCCAGAATCATTTCCAGTTCAGCGTCAGCACCGGCAACCTCTGTTTTGGCTTGATATATTCTGAGATTAGTCTGATAGTTGCTTGGGACCATACCGCCTTCCATTTCTATAGCGGGACCGAAAACTTCATCATCCGGGTTATGTACATCCAGAATAAATTCCTCGTTTTCAATATAATATTCACTATCTGTCCCTGGGATAACCAACTGTTCACCTTCCCTGACCCAGACATATTCGTCAAGGTACATCAATGGCGTCATCCGAAGAATGGCAGCCAGCAGAATGATAATCAACCCAATATGGTTAACATATGGACCCCACCTGGAAAAACGACCTTTTTCAGCTAATATATGACCATTCTCATCTTTTATTTTATAACGCTGTTTTTTAAGCCTTTCCTTTACGGTTTCCATATCATTTTCATGAATGTTTTTTGTTTCGCTGAACAACCTTTGTCTTTGTAAAAAGGTGGAATGGCGTTTTGCTTTTTGTTTTTTTAATGCCTTGTATAACGGTACAAATCGGTCAATACTGCAGATGACAAGCGAAACTCCTATCAGGGCGATTAAAAGCATATACCACCAGGAACTGTATAGATTATGAAACCCCAGCTGATAAAAAATCAGACCGGGAAGTCCATAAGCTTCTTCATAAAAAATAGATGGATCTCTTGATGGTGCATCAGGCGGTATGTACATTTCCTGCGGAAGTAGCGATCCGAGTGCTGAAGCAATCAAAGCCAGCACAATCAACCATACGCCAACTTTTACGGAAGAAAAGAAACCCCAGGTTTTATCGATTATAGACTTGTTATATGTCTGTGACCTCCTGGCACTTCCCTCATATCGCATGTTTAAAAGTTTTTTTGTATCATTGCCGTCAATATGCTGGTTGCCTTCCACTGGCTTTCCGCATGCTTCACAAAGCACCGTTCCTTCAGGATTTACGTGCCCACACTCACATTTTATTTTATTCATGATAAAACCCCTCATCAAATAAGCTGCTTACATAAAAAAGGAATAGCCACTCCTCTTATTCTTTGGATATTCCGTGCCAATAAAATACGTCATGTACAACAATAGAGACAGAAAAGATTTTACTTTTCTGTCTGTGGATTATATATATTTAAGAAAAGTTATACCTGAACCAGGCATGAAACGCAAACAAACAGGATTCCACTATGATACCGGACGGATTTCCTGTAAGTGTGCCTCAAGGCTTTCCAAGGTTAATGCCCCTTCCACCACTTCTACTATTTCTCCTTCCGGATTTATAAAAAAGGTACTGGGAATGGGGCCAATTTTATACAGATCCTTTACTTCTCCTGTAGTGTCATGCGGAATAGGAAAGGATAAGTCAAAGCTGTCAATAAACCGATGAATGACCAGTTCCGTAGCATCAAGACTTACGGCAACAATCTCTATTTCATCCTGGTATTTAGGGTATAATTCTTCCATGTATGGCATTTCATCCTTGCATGGTTCACACCAGGTTCCCCAAAAGTTAAGCATGACTCCTTTTCCCTGCAAATCACTCAGCTGAATGTATTCCAAATCATTATTTTCACTAATTTGCTGCAACTTGAAATCCGGTGCCTGATCACCTACACGATAAATGTTATGGTCCTGTTGCAGGTTATTCACCAATGCAAATATAATTGCACCTAATAAGACGGCAAGAACCGCTGATCTAAAGATTAATCGGTTTCTTTTTTTGTTTTTCTTTTTTCTCTTTCTTTCTTCTAAACTCATCGGCCTCACTCTCCCAAATAACATTATACCATCATATAAGTCGACAAAATATGTCTATTCTTTAACAATTTTACGTGCCATATTCCTCATTTGCTTTACCTCTTTTGGTGTTAAGCTCCGGTATTCTCCGGGCTGTAAGCCTGTTAAAGTAAGCATGCCATACTTTTCTCTTTTCAATTTTTGAACAGGGTAACCCAGTTCCTTCATCATTCTTCTGATATGACGGTTTTTCCCTTCTCTTAACGTTAATTCGATAATCATGGATTTATTTTTGCGGTCTGTGGATAGTACCTTGTAATGTACTGCTCTCAGCCACTCATTTTCTGAAAGAACACCTTTCTTTAACTGTTTCAGCTCCTGCGGGCTTGGCATCCCTTCAATCTTCGCAACATAGACTTTATCCACTTCATATTTCGGGTGCATTAGAAGGTTGGCAAATTCCCCGTCATTCGTCAACAAAATAATCCCCGAGGAATCGTAATCCAGCCTCCCTATTGGAAAAACCCTTTCCGGAATTTCCGTAAAAAAATCAGTGACCACTTTTCTTTGTTTATCATCCTTCAGACTGGAGATGACACCACGCGGTTTATAAAGCAAATAATACACAGGCTCTTCTTTCTCAATAGGAACGCCGTTCACTTCCACTTTATCGGCCGGTGACACCTTTGTACCAAGCTCTGTTATCAATTTACCATTAACTGTTACCAGTCCATCGGTAATTAACTTTTCAGCTTTTCTTCTTGAGGTAACTCCGCTTTGTGCTATTACTTTTTGCAGTCTTTCCTGCCGATTGGTCATATTAATCACCTTTACTATTGTTTTCATACACAATAATAGCGTTAACTTATCGTTAACGCTAATTTAAAGTCTTATCCAAATAAGATGGAAACTATAATAATTGATGCAATTATACCAGTGATATCAGCTAATAGTCCAACTTTAAGGGCATCTCCCATTTTTCTGATGCCTACTGCTCCGAAATAGACAGTTAGAATATACAATGTCGTATCTGTACTTCCCTGCATCGTAGAAGCCAGTCTGCCGATGAATGAATCCGGCCCATGTGTATCAATCAGTTCTGTGGTCATACCCAAAGCGGCTGTTCCTGAAATTGGCCTGATTAGTGCGAGCGGTACAATGTCAGCTGGAATACCGACATAGGTCAGCAGGGGCGAAATAAGGCCGATGAAAGCTTCCAGTGCTCCTGAGCTGCGAAGGATGGAAATGGAAACAATCATTCCGACGAGAAACGGAAGTAAATTAAAGGCCATTTTAATTCCTTCCTTCCCGCCCTCTACAAATGTTTCATAAGCAGGCACCTTTTTCCATGTTGCTGTAAGGAGTACAATTAACAGGAAGCATGGTATTAACCATATACTCAATGTAGTAACTAGTCCCATATTTAGCTCCTCCGGGTCCGTTGATAATAAAAGAAGCGATCAATTAATATAGCTGATACGGTTGAAATGGCAGTAGCAATAATGGTAGTACCGACTATTTCTGTAGGTGAAACCGAATTATATTGCATTCGAATGGCTATGACGGTTGTTGGTACAATCGTCAAGCTGGAGGTGTTTAAAGCCAGAAATGTGATCATTGACCTTGAAGCAGAATCTGTTCCGCTTATTGCTTTCATTTGTTCCATCGCTTTAATGCCCATCGGCGTAGCTGCATTGCCCAAACCGAATAAATTGGCAGTTATGTTGGATAAAATATATCCCATGGCCGGATGATCTTTAGGAATTTCCGGAAATAAACGGGTGACAATGGGGCGGAACAATTTGGACAGCATCTTTAAAATTCCTGCTTTTTCAGCAACTCTCATAATTCCGAGCCAGAATACGAGAACACTGATTAACCCTATGGATAAGGTGACAGCTTCATTTGCACTTTCAAATACTGCTTCGTTTACCTGATCCATCGTTCCATTGATCATAGCGTACAGGATGCCTATAATTGCCATGGATGCCCAAATAATATTAACCATGCTCATAAACTCCGGTCAACTTTTTGTACATAGTATAAATGCCGGTGAGAATACCATCTGTATCGGTTGTTGGAGAAAAAATAGGCGTGTCGGCTATCCACTGATCTTCCAGGTAAAATACTGATCTTCCAATTATCTTACCTTTCTCCAAGGAACCCTCCTTCAATATAAAATTTCTGTTCCTGATATTGCCCCTCTCATTTTCTGTCAATGGGTAGATTACATCTTTATCCAGGTAGCCGGTGGCAGCGTCTTCCAGCCCACTGAATTGATATAGAAATTCCCCTTTTTTGATAAGCGGATGCATATCAAACTCGTCAAAACCCCATTCAAACATGCTGATATGATCCTGCCAATCATCCGGAGCATTTAAAGTTACTGCAATTAACTGCATGTCCTCTTTTTCGGCAGAAGTAACCAAGGTTCTGCCTGTGCTTCTCGTATATCCTGTTTTTCCACCGGTACAGTACTCATAAAATTGGGTTAATAATTTATTTTTATTTTGCCAGCTGTAAGTTCTGCTTTCGGATAAGTAATTCGTCGTTCCTGAGATCTCCGCAAAGATTTCATTTTGCATAGCATATTGCATTAGTATAGCCATGTCGTATGCAGTGGAATAGTGGTTTTCAGCATCCAGGCCATGTGGGTTATCGAAATTCGTATTCGTCATGCCCAGCCATTTTGCCTTTTCATTCATCAAGTGGACAAAGCCCTCTTCACTGCCTCCAATATGTTCAGCAATCACTACAGCTGCATCGTTGCCGGATCTGAGCATTAGCCCATAAACGAGATCTTCAATCTTCATTTTTTCCCCCTGCTCCAGATAAATGGAAGATCCTTCAGTATATATAGCTTTTCTCGAGGCAATCGCCTTTTCATCCATTTTTCCCGATTCAATGGCAATAATGGCCGTCATTATTTTTGTTATACTAGCAATGGATGCTTTTTCATGGGCATTTTTTTCAAACAGTACCCTTCCGGTCGACTGTTCAAGTAATATGGCGTTATTGCCTGATACATGGATCGATGCATGTCCGGAAACCGGAAAAATTAACCCGATGGATAAAATAGATATTATACATATAAAAACTCGCATTTTGGATATCCTCCTGCCAGATAATGAGTCTGTACATTTTATGCAGCAAATGCACTTATATGATTAAAACATCTTCCAATCCCAGTAAACAGGAATGTAAAATAGATAACAGGGTGATAAAAATAACTGCAATGATAATAA
This sequence comes from Virgibacillus kimchii, assembly GCF_055379185.1. Classification (NCBI taxonomy): domain Bacteria; kingdom Bacillati; phylum Bacillota; class Bacilli; order Caryophanales; family Bacillaceae; genus Virgibacillus; species Virgibacillus kimchii. The sequence goes on from NZ_AP043951.1 coordinate 962,144, forward strand.
GCTAAACGTCATAAAATAAATAAAGGAGGATTTCAAACCTCCTTGAATCAGTGAATTATTCGAAGTTAAAGTGTTATCTCTTTTTAGTTTAATTTACGTGCATTCAAATATCTTTCATTGACATTGTCCCAATTTACGACATTCCACCAATTATTGATATAGGCTTCTTTATCTGTTTGATATTGAAGGTAATAGGCATGTTCCCAAACATCCAATACGAGTAAAGGAATGGTATTTGCAAGATGAAACAATTGATGCTTTTCAAAGGATTGTACGGCAAGTCTTCTGGCCATTGGGCTCCAAAGTAACACTGCCCACCCATCTCCTTCTACGGAAGCAGCTGTATTTGAAAATAGTTCCTTAAATTTACTCCATGAGCCAAAATCTTTTTTAATCCGTTTTAATAGTTCAGCGGGAGGTTGCTTTTTGGAATGCGGAGTCATATTTTCCCAAAAAATAGAATGTAAATAATGGCCTGAACCATGAAAGGCCTGGTTCCGCAGCCAATATTTTAATTTATCGTCTGTTTTTTTTATATAAAGAGCTGTTTCCGCCTCATTTAATCCATCTACATAGGATTGGTGGTGCTCCTGGTGATGCAACCTCATAATTTCCCCACTGATATGCGGCTCCAATGCATCATACGCATACGGCAATGCTGGTAACTTATGTTTACCATAGCCAATATGCTGTTGATCTTCCTTTTTATTTTTCGTTATATCAGACAATAATCTTTCGCCATCTATTTGAATCTCTTCCAAATGCTCTCTGTTCAATGATATGTTTTTATTTAGATAACGATGGATTTTCTTCTGCCAGTCTTCAATTTGCGCAAGCCAGGTGTTTATTTCCTTCTCGGGAAGTCCTGTGTTTTTCAATGATTCTTTTACTTCATCGCCCCAATTTAAAAGATTTTGAAGATAAGTTTCTTTGTTGTTATCCATTTCATCACCCCGGTGTAGCATATGCCTATAGATTTGAATATGTGTAAAGTGAATAGTAATGGCACATTCAGGAATTTATTCCATACAAAAAGGGAGGTTTTAAAACCTCCCTTTTACCTTGATTAATTATTATGTCAATTTAGCCGCCAAGGTTATATCTCTTTGTCAAGAAAAAAAAGCTCAGCCTCTTTCTGCAGATCTTCATCATCTATATCTTCGGGTAACGGAGGCAGTTCATCGAGTGAAGTTAATCCGAAATAGGTTAAGAATTCTTTGCTTGTAACAAATAAAACCGGTCTCCCGGGTCCATCCTTCCTTCCTGCTTCTTCTATTAACAATCTCGTAAGAAGCGTTTGAACAGGCCTGTCACTTTTCACCCCTCTTATTTCCTCGATTTCCGTTCGGGTAATCGGCTGACGGTAAGCGATAATGGCCAAGGTTTCGAGTGCGGCTTGGGACAACCTGGTTGTCTGCGGAGTTTCCAGTAATTTTTTATAATAGGGGGTGTGTTCCGGTTTTGTCGTTAACTGGAATATTTGTTTCGATTGGATGATCATCATTCCCCGCTCTGTGCTTTCATAATCAAATTGTAATTCTTCCAACACATGTTCTACGGTTGTTTCTGTTATTTCCAGTATGTTGGACAGCTGCTTAACGGTAATTCCTTCATCTCCGCTTGCAAAAAGCAAACCTTCCGTTACTGCCTTTAAATTAGAAAACTCCACTCTCATCCCTCCAGAGGATAGATACGAATTTCATCAAATTGCTTTTTTTGTTTACAATAAACTTCATTCTTCTTCATTAATTCCAGTAAAGCAACGAATGTAACTACAATATGCGAACGAGAAGGATAAGCAAATAGTTGATCAAACAGTAGACCCTCCTCTGCAGTTTTAATCCTGGTTAAAATTTCCTCCATTCTTTGCCCAATTGGAATTTCAGCCTTCTGAACCTTTGTATCCAGCGGTTCGTTCCATTTTTTTCTTTCAAAAAGTGCACCAAGCGCCTGAAGCATATCATAAATGGATATATCTTCCGAAATGCGAGGTTGTGTTGCTTGATGATCCAGACTTTCAAAAGCTGCCGGATTTCTGGTGAACAGCTGATGGTCTAACCGCTCCCTTTCCTGTAATGATAGAGCAGCTTGTTTATATTTTTTATATTCTAATAGACGTTCCATGAGTTCCTCTCTGGGATCCTCCATATATTCCTCATCTTCTTCAACGGTCTGCTGATTCGGCACAAGCATTTTGCTTTTAATGGAAATTAACGTTGCGGCCATTACGAGGTACTCACTTGCTATGTTTAGTTCCAATGTTTGCATTGTATTTATATACTCCATATACTGTTCAGTTATTTGAGCTACAGGTATATCGTAAATATCTATTTCATATTTATTTATTAAGTATAGTAATAAATCAAGCGGCCCTTCAAAGGCGTCCAATTTTACTTCGTATGACTGGTTCATCTTGATTTACCGTCCTTTCAGTATATGAAAATTACAATAAGCGCCTAAACACTTACTTGATGTCATGCATATAGTAGGTATTGTAAAGCATGAAACATTTTTTTAAGGAGGAATAAACATGAGTGGTCACTACGGTGGAGGATTTGCATTAATTGTTGTATTGTTCATTCTATTGATTATTGTAGGTGCATCCTGGTTCTAATCTGTAAAACGCATAAAAAATAAATGAACAAGAACGTAAAAAATAGGCTGTTCCGCTGGACTTCTGATTTGTTTGGCAGCAAAACAATCAGGTTAAAAGGGACAGCCTTTTTATTATGTGTCACTTTCATCATCATTTTCCATACATTTAATATAGAACTGTTGAACTTCATCTGTTGCACAAACGGCGTATTTATCATCATACATTTTTTTAATTTCATTCACCATTTTTTTTCCGATTCCATGATTACGATGGGAAGGATTCACCGAAACGTGCTGAATAACAGCATTGAACTCATTTTCGATTCTCACCCCGATTGCTCCCAAAACAGATTCTTCCTTCCAGAAATAGAGATGCCAATCCGGATTGGTTTCGTACTCTTTAATTGTTTGCTGAAGTTTTTTTACATCTTTTCCTTCAGGCATAAAGGATAACAATCCCATGGCAATCTTTTCCATGTTCTTTTTATAACGAGTTAACATAAATACCCCTCTTAACATCATAACGTGTAATATCTTGCATCAGCTATATTATGGCGGCAAAAAATTTTCAGTTGGTATATATATTTATGCATTATTCATGCATTTTGTCAAATTTAAATTATCGAAAGTGCAATACAGTAAGGTGCATTCCTTTTTTTAATCAGCCATTTACAGAAATATATGTATTCCATGCTACTTCCTGTTTCTTATTAATTGAACTATTTTATATCCATCAGATTTCTTCCCCCCTATTTTCAGAGGAAGCAAATTAACAATGGTTAACCACGCATTAAACAGAAAAAACAACAGCACATAATTATTAGGAAAAACAAAATGGACAAAATAAAATATAACCGTGAACAGTGCGTTGGTTAATGGTCCCAGCAAAGTGATCCATATCATTTCCAATGACTTAAACTGCTTACATCTGGAACTGGAAGAATAGCCTCCCATAAAAAAAAACTGGTGGATGGACAGCCGGAATTTTTCAAAAGATATCCCGTAAATTTTTTTCCCCATTCCGATAGATAACCGGATGCGGTCAGCATTAACCATATGGGCTGCAAAAGCATGGCCGGCCTCATGTAAGATAGTACTTAATGGGCCGACAACAAATAAAAGGTATATTATTAAAAAAATATCCATTTTAAAATCCTGTTTCAGCTGGGGACTTTACAATCCTGCTGTTATTCGGAATATACACGAACTTCACTCATGATATCCCCGTTATTCATCGCTTTGGCATACTCGACACCGGAAGTTACCTGTCCAAATACAGTATGCACTCCATCCAGATGGGGCTGTGGCTCATGAACAATAAAAAATTGACAGCTCCCCGTATCTTTTCCCGCGTGGGCCATGGATAAAGATCCTTCCACATGCTTATGAGGATTTCCCTCTGTTTCACAATTAATTGTGTAACCTGCATTGCCGGTGCCATCTCCTCTTGGACAACCGCCCTGGCTGACAAATCCCTGGATAACCCGGTGGAATGTCAGTCCATCATAAAACTTATCATTAGCAAGTTTTTCAAAATTTGCTACTGTATTTGGAGCTTCCTCTGGATACAGGTCAAATTCAATTTTATTTCCGTTATCCAATAAAAAGTATCCTTTTTTTGCCATTTTATCATCTCCCTGCTATATATAAAAGACTACTATATTGTACCACCTATCTCATTTTAAACGCAATTATAGAGCGCATGAGTTATGAAGCAGCCATGATGATACTATCTTTTTTACGAGCAATTTGTTTTGTATGTCTTCAGCATTTCTATTTGCGTTATCTGCTTTTGTTTCGGCCACTTTTATCAGGCTGACGGTAATTGTTTTTTGGGTGTACAATACTTGGTCTGCTGTTAGTAAATGGTGCAGGAATACGAATTATTGTATGCAGCATGGCTCTTGGGTTGAAAGGGATAAGCGGCCATAGATAAGGTGTTCTTAAAGACCTCATATGGGTTAAGAACAGTACATGCAAAACAATGCTTACTGTAAATCCGATTAAGCCAAAAAATCCAGTTAGTACAATCAGGAATAAACTGATTACTTTATTGGCAACACTCAATTCATGACTTGGAGTTACATAACCGCCGGTAGCTGCAATGGCAACATATAAAATGACTTCAGGTGTAAACATTCCGACATCAATTGCAATTTGTCCAATTAATACAGCAGCAATCAAACCGAGAGCAGTGGATAAAGGGGTAGGTGTATGGATTGCCGCCATTCTTAAAAATTCTACACCTATAACTGCTAGCAGAATTTGCGTCATTACAGTTAAATTTCCAGTTTCGGTGGGCCCTATATAGGATAATTCAGCAGGAAGAAGTGCAGGTTCTTCCACGAGCAATAGCCAAAATGGCAGCAAATAAATGGAGAGAAGTACTGCAAAAAACCTTACCCATCGGACAAATGTGCCCAGAGCGGGCGTCTGACGGTACTCTTCCGCATGCTGAAGGTGATGAAAATAAGTTGTTGGTAAAATAATCGCACTTGGTGATGTGTCTACATGAATAATAACATGTCCTTCCAATAAATGATTCGCTGCGACATCAGGCCTTTCTGTATACCTGACAAGCGGATAGGGATTCCATTTGCGGTCAATGACGAATTCCTCCAGTGCTTTATCGGCCATGGAAATTCCGTCGATTTCGATTTCATTGATCCGGTCCTTAATTAATTGGATAAGCCCCTCATCTGCCACATCTTCAATATAACTTAAACAAACGTCTGTCTTGGATCTTTCGCCAACCTTTAACATCTCATGGCGAAGGCGGGCATCGCGGATTCTCCTTCTGTTTAAGGCAGTGTTTTCAACTATGTTTTCTGTATATCCATCCCTTGAACCCCTTACAACACGTTCAGTATCAGGTTCTTCCGGCGTTCTGCCCGGATAGCTTCGAACATCTACAACAAATGCATATTTGTAGCCGTTTATAAATACAACAATTAATCCCGAAAGTAATTGATCAACAGCTTCATCCATTGTTTCCGTCGGTTCCAGCTGCTGGTGTACAAGACGATTTTCTATAATTTCCGGCAGTTTTTTTTGATTGCTTTCAAAATCATTAATGGCAACCAGCACTTTTAAAATTTCCTGTACAATTGCTGAATCGCATAGTCCGTTTAAATAGTAAATATGCACTTTCTTTTTCAAAATAATAAGCTCTCTAAACCCAAGATCATAGGAAACACCAAGACCCAACTTTTCATTCATATATGCTTCATTCTTATCTATTTTACTTGATACCGGTATTTTATTATCCTGCTTTTCCAAAAAAATCACTCCAAATTAAAATTGCCTAAAAGGTAACGAAATAGAGCCATTGAAATAGTGAACCTGTAATTTTCCCAAGTGCAACTGCCATAAATAGCCACATCAAATGCCTGTCTATTCCAAGTCGTTTATATAATATAGGAAATACATTTAGAACTTCAGTCAGTGCCGCTGCCAGCATACCATTAAAAATACCGTGCAATAGTCCCCACAATAATAATAGTAGAATGGGGTGATTCCATGTTACAGATGTAAACGAAAGAAATGTCCCCATTAATGAACCGGCAATGACGCCGGAAATATAGACATTTATATATTTTTCCGATTTCGTTAACTGAATTAACCTCGGAATTATACCCAGAACAGTCAAAAACGCAACAAAGCCAGCACCTACAGCAAGCCCCCCGCTAAAACCAATAAGCAGCTGGATAAACTGACTCATCAACGTTTGTATCATTTTATTTTGTTTTCATGATACTTCACATATTGATCAAGATTCTGCTGGTAATTAAAAATTTCCACTTCCAGGGGGCTCGGTTCTTCGTTAATGCGTTTATTAAACCAATGGTTGAAAAACAGTATCATACCCAAACCCAAACCGAACGAGTACGGGATTTGAATCCATAGAGGAAATTCATTTTCTTCCCCTGTCAGAATAAGGTGGAGTTGCTGCTGTACTTGCTGCATACTGACGTCATAATGAAAATTCATAATGGTCATTGCTGCACCTATAAATAAAATGATCCATGCACAGGCTGTCAGCAATATAGAAGGAGACTTTGCTTCTGTTTGTATGCTTATCAATGTCTGTTCGGGTCCTATAAGCTGAAATTCCATATCTTCATAAGTTTCATTTAAATAATCAATGATTAAAAAACTGTCGATAATGACTGTATTTTTATCTTTCTTTGTAATACGGTAAATAGGTGTGTTTTCAAGTTTTTGTTTTTGTTTTCCTGTATTGGTTGAAATATAGGCGATATCCTTCAGATGTACGTGGATTCTTTCAGACAAGACAAGCTTTTTTTTCATTCTCAGATATACAATCTCGGGCATGGCAATACATCCTTTGCATGATTGATGTTGTCTGAGAATAGTATTTGTCAAATGAGGATGAATTATTACGCTGACATAAAATTGATCATTAGGAAGGTAAAAATACATACATGGACTTATTATTTAGAAGAAAATAAAAGCTGCCCAACGACACAGGCTTTATCATAAGAAAATAAAGAACTGCATCGGAACAGCTTTGTTGCAGGAGTTTCCGGCACCTCTGCAAGACCAGTGACCGAAATATCCATCACTGTGCTTTCACTCCATACTTACTTTCATTTCTTTTAAAATCTTTTTTTCCAATCTCGAAACCTGCACCTGAGATATTCCCAATCTTTTAGCAACTTCCGATTGTGTCTGGTCCTTATAATACCTTAAATAAACGATTATCCTCTCTCTTTTATCCAGGTTTCGAATGGCATCCTGTAAGGAAATTCTATCAAACCACTTTGAATCCGTGTCGGCAATTTGATCCAATAGTGTAATGGGATCTCCATCATTTTCAAATACCGTCTCATGAATAGAGTGAGGTGATTTGGCTGCTTCCTGTGCATGTACTACTTCTTCAGGAGTAATATCCATAGCATCTGCAATTTCATTAACAGTTGGGGATCTCCCCATTTCTTTTGTTAATTCGTCCTTTTTCCTTCGAATTTTATTTCCTATTTCTTTCAATGATCTGCTCACTTTTAAACTTCCATCGTCTCTGATAAAACGCTGGATTTCCCCTATGATCATGGGAACGGCATAAGTGGAAAACCGGACATCATAGGAAAGATCGAATTTATCTATGGATTTGATTAAGCCGATACTTCCAATCTGAAATAAGTCATCAGGGTCATAACCTCTGTTTATAAATCGCTGCACTACAGACCACACCAATCGCACATTGCTTTCTACCAGCGTGTCCCTTGCGTGCTTGTCCCCGTTCTGACTTTGATGGATCAATTCTTTTATTTGTTCATCAGTCAAGGTCTCTTTCCGCTTATTGTTATTTTTCACATCTACATTCATAGGCATCCCTAATTATAAACAGTCCTGCTGTTTATTAGCTGCTTTGTCATATGAACGATTGTTCCACTTTCAGGATCGGAAATAACCTCAACTGTATCCATAAAATTTTCAATGATCGTAAAGCCCATGCCCGACCTTTCCAGTTCAGGTTTGGATGTATATAAGGGCTGGCGGGCCTCGTCTATATTTTTGATGCCAATTCCACTATCTTTAATAGTCAGTTCAATTTCTCCCTCATAGAGTGTGCAGGTAATGGAGATTTTATGGTGTCTTTCATTATTATAACCGTGAATAATAGCATTCGTAACAGCCTCTGAAACCACTGTTTTTATTTCTGTCAATTCTTCCATCGTAGGATCCAGCTGGGAAATAAAAGCTCCCACTGTAACCCTTGCAAAAGCCTCGTTTTCACTTACACTTAAAAATTCTATATGCATTTCATTTTTCATGATGCCACCCCCAGTGATACTAGTGCAAATGCTTCATTTTCCTCAAGACGAATAATCTTAAACATGCCGGACATTTCAAACAAACGCTTGATTGGCGGTGAAATTGAGCAGACTACCATTTCACCGCCAAGTTGCAAAACTTCTTTGTACCTGCCTAATATAACGCCAAGCCCGGAGCTGTCCATAAAAGTAACAGCTTCAAGGTTTAAAAGAACATGCTTTACTTCTTTTGTCTCCATCTTTTCTTTCCATTCACTTCTTAAGCCCTCAGCCTCATGATGATCCAATTCCCCTGACAATCTGACAACGAGTACATTTTCTTTCGTTGTAAACGATGAATTAAGCCCCATTGCTTTTCCTCCTTATAATTACTTCATACTCCCTTTTCGATATTCATCTGTTTAATTCCTGCTGCATGACAAAAGAAGAAGAAAATCCAGGAATTTAGAAGATATCAATCAGTTTTCAACAATTTTTGCAAAGACCTTTTAAAGAAGGTATAATACGAAGCTTTATCTATATCCTGGTCAATGGTTAAATTACTTTCGGATAAAATTTCATCCCCGTTTTTCACATACAGGGTTCCCACCTGATCCCCTTTTTTTAACGGGACGGTAATGTCAGAATAAAATTCGACTTCTGTCGTAATGTCCTCCGTTGTTTCTCCTTTTTCATGCAAAGTACTAATTGATTCGGAAGCTACGATGTCGATGTTTTTATTTTCTGCTTTTAACAATTGCAAATCAGTTATCTTTTCCCCTTTGTTAAAAAGCTTTTTTGTTTCAAAATGATTAAATGCGTAATCCAGCATTTGGGATACGGCAGCATTTCTTTTTTTTGTGTTCTCCGCTCCCATTACTACGGTAATAACTCTCATATCATTTTTTTCTGCTGTGGCAGTCAAGCAATACTTGGCTTCGTTCGTAAATCCTGTTTTCAATCCGTCTACACCGGGATAAAATTTCACCAATTTATTTGTGTTTACGAGCCAAAATTCATTCTCCTCTCCTTTCCGTAAATAATCTTCATAAATGGAGGTGTACTCCGTTATTTTTTCGTATTTCAGTAGTTCCCTGGCAATGATTGCCATATCAAGCGATGTACTAAAATGGTCATCTGCCGGCAATCCGGTAGTATTTTGAAAATTTGTATTTTCCAATCCAAGTTCTGCAGCTTTTTCATTCATTCTTTCAACAAAAGCTTCTTCGCTGCCTGAAATTCTCTCCGCCAAGGCCACACTGGCATCATTCCCTGATGCAATAGCGACCCCCTTCAGCAGGTCTTCCACAGTCATTTCTTCTCCTGCTTCCAGGAAGATTTGGGACCCCCCCATGGAAGCCGCTCTTTCACTCACTCGTATCGTTTCCTCATAAGTCAGGTTGCCTTTTTCCAGCTCTTCCATAATGAGAAGCAGTGTCATCACTTTTGTCATACTCGCGGGCGGCAGTTTCTCCTCTGCATTTTTATCGAACAGTATCTCTCCTGTATCTCTTTCCATTAAGATGGCAGATTCCGCGTCAGGAGCCAGATTTAATTGTTCCTGTTCGTTATTGTTCTCTTCTTCTGCAGTCACAGGGTTATTAATAACGAGCAGAAAAGAAAATATAATGCTGACAATTACTGCGCTCTTTTTCATAGACTTTACCTCCAACAATCAATATAACTCTAGGGTTGACGGAAAAGGTAAATTTTATACGCGTAAAATTAGTGCCTCGCCACTTTTTATTAAAGCTGCTTTAAGTAAATAAACCATTAACCTTTGCTTTGCAAAGTGTTAATGGCTCTGTAAACGTCTTTAATATATTTGTTATACTCCATGGTTATTATGCTTTATATCCTGTAGTTGCTGCCTGGTATCATGAAGTTGTTCATAGGCCTGCTGGAATTGCGGATTTTCCGTTGCCTCTGTGCCGGCCTGCTGCTGGGCGTTTTTCAGTACCTGCTCCCCTTCCGTTAATAATCGTACAGCCTGCTCAAAAAAGGGTTCATTTGACCCCTGTGCTTCCCGGAATGCTTCCTGTGCTTCCTGAATTCTATTGCTTGCCTGTTGTAACAGTTCGTGTAGCGTCTCTTGTTGCATACATCTTAGCCTCCTGTTATTATTTTTCCTGTCATTTATTATGGACTTTATGGCTCATAATATGTTTGAACAGGAAAAAACATTTAGCTTGCTTTCACTACGGAAGTTCGGACAGGAGGAGAATTCACCCATTACAAAAAAACACCCCAAAAATTAGATTTTTACTCTAACTTTTGAGGTGCAGCACTAACGTGTATCTATTTTGATAACATTATATTTTAAATAATCAGTCTGTAATGGAGTCGTAAACTAATTCGGGTATTTTAACCTGTTGATCGGAAATGGAAATGCTTTTGTATAATTTTTCCTTTACCTCATCCACCGATTCATCATTACTGTAAATAGTTAAAAGCGGTTCCCCTGCCTCTGTATGATCACCAATCTTCTTATGGAGTACAATACCTACGGATAAATCAATATTTGTGTCCTTTGTTGCCCTGCCGGCTCCCAGCATCATAGCAGCAGAACCAATAGTATCTGCCTCCATGGCTGCAACTTTCCCTGACGTTTTTGCGGGGAGCTCTATTTTATATGCTGACTGCGGAAGTAGATCAGGTTGATCTGCCACTGTGCTGTCTCCACCCTGTGAATCAAGGAATTCTTTAAATTTATTTATCGCATTTCCGTTTTGTAAGCTTTCTTGCAATCTACCTTTAGCCTCTTCCATGTTTTCTGCCTGGCCTGCCAATACAACCATTTGGCTGCCTAAAGTCAGACAAAGTTCTGTTAAATCTTTTGGTCCGGTGCCTCTTAATGTGTCAATAGCTTCCTTTACTTCCAGCGCGTTACCAACAGCATTACCTAATGGCTGACTCATATCGGAAATGACTGCCATTGTCTTTCTTCCTACTTTATTGCCGATTGAGACCATTGTTTCAGCAAGCCTTCTTGCTTCTTCTTCTTCTTTCATAAATGCTCCTGCACCTTTTTTTACATCAAGTACGATGGCATCCGCGCCGGAAGCAATTTTCTTGCTCATAATGGAACTGGCAATTAAGGGAATGGAATTTACCGTGGCAGTAACGTCCCTTAAACTGTAAAGCTTCTTGTCGGCTGGGGTCAGGTTGCCTGATTGTCCAACAACTGCCACTTTATTTTTATTAACCAAATCGATGAATTCCCTGTTTGATATTTCAGTATGAAAACCTGAAATAGCTTCAAGTTTATCAATTGTCCCACCGGTGTGGCCCAATCCGCGCCCGCTCATTTTAGCAACGGGCACCCCTACAGAGGCCACTAATGGAGCGAGGATCAGTGTAGTTGTATCACCAACGCCACCAGTTGAATGTTTATCCACCTTTATTCCTTCAATAGCGGAAAGGTCAATTTTCTCCCCCGACTCCACCATGGCCGTAGTAAGATTTGCACTTTCTTCGGCGGTCATGTTCTGGAAGTAAATTGCCATTAATAATGCACTTATTTGATAGTCCGGAATGTCCCCTTTTGTATATCCGTTAATAAAGAAATTAATTTCTTCTTCAGAAAGTGAAAATCCATCTCTTTTTTTTTCAATGATGTCATACATTCTCATTTATAATCACCTTTTATTTTGGAATAGTACGAATGATTTTATTGACGTATTTTAAAAAGTCTTCTTTCACCCGTTCTGTCGTTTCAATGACTTCGGTGTGGGTTAACGGCTGATCCAATATGCCTGCTGCCATATTGGATATACAGGAAATCCCCAGTACTCTCAGTCCAGCATGTCTGGCAACAATGACTTCCGGAACGGTAGACATCCCGACAGCGTCTGCTCCCCATGTTCTTAGCATTTTTACTTCTGCCGGTGTTTCATATGTCGGACCGCTGTTTGCTGCATATACTCCTTTTTGCACCATCAGGTTGAGCTCTTCGGCACATTTTTCTGCATGCTTAATCAACCCGGGATCGTATGCATTTGACATATCCGGAAAGCGTTCACCAAGTGTTTCATCATTTTTTCCTAATAGTGGGTTGTCCCCTATATTATTGATATGATCTGATATGATCATCAAATTGCCCGGTTCGAAGCTTTCATTAATGCCGCCTGCTGCATTGGTAACAATCATGGATTCAATACCGAGATGTTCCATTACTCTGACCGGAAAAGTAACCTGCTGCAACGAATAGCCCTCATAATAATGAAAACGTCCCTGCATGGCAATCACTGTTTTCCCCTCTAATTGACCGATAATTAATTGTCCTTTATGTCCACTGACGGTGGAAGTAGGGAAATGGGGGATGTCATTATAGGAAATCGGTGTCGCTTCTTCTATTTCATCTCCCAGGACTCCAAGGCCGGAACCAAGGATCAGTCCTATCTCCGGTAATTTATCGGTTCGTTGTTTTATATAATCAGTTGCCTCAAGGATTTTTTCTCTCATCTTATACCGCTCCAATTCTATTTAATTTGATTTAAAAAGCTGCTCCCGAACTTTGGGCTGTTTACGTGAAAGTTTTCTGCAATAGTTTCTCCAATATCGGCAAAAGTTTTTCTTACAGGTAATGCTTTTCCTGATTCTATTCCTGTATGAAAAATAAGCAGCGGGACGTATTCCCTTGTATGGTCTGTGCCGTGGTGTGTCGGGTCATTGCCGTGGTCGGCGGTAATTATTAATAAATCGTCCTTCTCCAGCTTATTCACTACTTCAGGCAACCTCTTATCAAAAGCTTCCAACGCTTTTCCATAGCCTTTGGGATCTCTGCGATGACCGAATTTGGCATCAAAATCAACAAGATTTAAAAAGCTGATACCGGTAAAGTCCTGGTCCATTGATGCTGCCATTTTAGTCATCCCATCTTCATTATCAATGGTCCTCAGCGCTTCTGTTATTCCTTCCCCATCATAAATATCGGATATTTTTCCAATGGCAATTACATCATAATTTTCATCTTTCAGTTCGTTCATTACTGTACGTCCAAATGGTTTCAGTGCATAATCATGTCTATTGGATGTACGTTGAAACGCCCCGGGCTCTCCGATAAATGGACGGGCAATTACTCTGCCCACCATATACTTTTTGTCACGTGTCAATTCCCTGGCGATTTCACAAATTCTGTATTGTTCATCCAAAGGAATGACTTCTTCATGGGCAGCAATCTGCAGCACGGAATCAGCCGAAGTATAAACAATTAAATTTCCTGTTTCCATATGTTCCTTTCCTAATTCATCCAATATGGCGGTTCCGGAAGCCGGCTTGTTTCCGATAATTTTACGGCCTGTCCTATTTTCCAATTGTTTAATTAATTCATCAGGAAATCCATCAGGAAATGTACGAAATGGCTGTTCGATAAACAATCCCATTATTTCCCAATGACCGGTCATCGTATCTTTGCCGTTGGAGGCTTCCTGCATTTTCGTATAATGTGCTTTTGGATTTTCTGCTTTGGGAATGCCCTGTATTTCCCTTATATTACTTAATCCGAGTTCGCCGATGTTTGGCATGTGCAGACCGTTCATATGCTTGGCAATATGACCTAATGTATCAGCTCCTTTATCATTAAACTTATCTGCATCAGGTGCCTCACCAATTCCTACTGAATCCATAACGATAAGGAAGACTCTTTTAAATTTATAGCGCAATGTTCATCCCTCCATTTTTTTATATTCCCAAATTTTACGTTTTGTATGTCAGCTTCCGCGTAACCAGGGAAATATTCCAATCCAAAAAATCCCGCTTTATGTGAAAAAATAACGTTTTCGTTACCTCACTTATGCACGGGGATGATATGTATTATATATATCTTTTAGTCTGCCTTTTGTCACATGAGTATATATTTGTGTTGTCGCAATATCCTCATGGCCAAGCATCTCCTGTACGATCCGCAAATCTGCTCCATTTTCCAGCAGGTGTGTTGCAAAGGAATGTCTTAACGTATGCGGCGTAATCGTTTTAGTAATTCCGGCCTGATTTGCAACCTGTTTTAGCACCTTCCAAAACCCTTGCCTTGTTAATGGTTTTCCATGATGATTTACAAACAGAATACGGGTATCCCTGTTTTTTTTGATTAAATGGTTTCTTGCATTATTCAAATAGTTCTTCACTGCATTTTTTGCTGCGTCCCCCAAAGGCACGATTCTTTCTTTTGATCCCTTTCCGAAACATTGGACAAACCCCATCGTTAAATGAAGGTCACTAACCTTTAACGTAATAAGTTCACTGACCCGCAGGCCTGTTGCATACAGTAGTTCAAGCATGGCCGCATTTCTTACGGCAAGTGCAGAACTGTCCTTTATCGAAAGTAATTTTTCCACATCACTAACAGATAATACATCCGGCAGCTTTCTTTCTTTTTTTGGAATTTCCAAATGCATGCTTGCATCTCCGGAAACGAGCTGTTCCCGAAATAAAAATTGATGAAAAGCACGAATGGAAGAAATATAGCGGGAAATGGTTGCTGCAGACTTACCGCTGTCTTTTACATTTTGGAGAAAATGAATGATATCATTTCTGGTTACATGATTCCAATCTGTCTTTTCCACTGTTTTGGCGATATAGTCAGTGTACAGATTCAGATCACGTTTATAGGAAGTTAATGTATTTTCGGAGAGTCCTCTCTCTATCAGTAAATAATGAAAGAAATCATCAATAGAATTTTTTAGCATGCTTACTCCCCTAATCGAAAAAATAAATTTAAACGATCGATAAAACTTTGTTCCTGCTGGAATACTTTTACAGCCGGTCCTTCAGGGGGATCATACCTGTGAAAGTTCTCATATTCGGCGTGCATGGCACGAAGTCCAAAATAAAACAAAAAAGTACAGGCAATAAATATAATAAATACTTTTAATGTATCCCATGCTATCCGTTTCATAGACATATCTCCTCTTATATCCATAGCGTCTTAGTACAAGATATGCCATAAAATAATAACAATATACATGAAACCGGCAAACTTTCCATAGAAACAAAAATTATATAATTACAGCTTGCTGTAAAAAGGCTGCTTCACATTCAGTATAATCCTGATGATCAGCAATGCAAAGAGTTTTGATGTTTTCAATAAAGAAAAAAACCTTTCTTCCTGAGAAAAAAGGCTCTTTATTAAGTAGCTTTTACGGTAACTTCCTGACATTGCTTACAAATGCCATGGAATGTCAACCGGTGATCTTTCACCTGAAAACCCCAATCTTTTTGTACTATTTTTTCGACCTCCTGCAGCAGATCTTCAATGATTTCTTCCACTGACCCGCATTCAATGCATACGAGATGATGGTGAAAATGTTCTGCCCCTTCTTTACGCAGATCGTAACGGGAAACACCATCCCCAAAATTAATCTTATCCACAATTTTTAATTCTGAAAGTAATTCCAAGGTCCGATAGACGGTAGCCAAACCAATCTCCGGTGCCTTTTCTTTTACAAGCAGGTAGATATCTTCGGCGCTTAAATGGTCTTCTTCACGTTCCAGCAATACCCTTACTGTTGCTTCCCTTTGAGGGGTAAGCTTATAACTTTGAGCATGAAGCTGCTTTTTTATCCGGTCAATTCGATGTTCCATGGCAGACTCCCTCCCTCATATCCCATCTTTATTATATGCATCCGGGAAATTTGTGTCAAAGTATATTATCATTATCAATTTGTATTAATAATAATTATAAAGTAATTTTCATTATTGGTAAAATGATTTTATCATAATTTCCATTACTTCATTAGCCAAATATGCCTCCAACAGTGCAGCGACAAAGGAAAAAGCCAATAAAAATAAAAATAAAACCATGTATTTGCCGAAATGCTGAAAAACAGGTTGGGAAACCTTTTGACTGAATAACTTTTGAAGTAACTTCAATGAAAAAATCATGGACAGGCTCCCTGCTGTAATATAAATTGGTATAATTAATAAATTTTGCGGTGCTATTGAAACAGACGCAATGAGAAGACCATTCAGTCCCAATTGGTTTACTAAAAAACCAACCGAGAATCCGACTACCAGGCCTTTAATGAAGAGGAGCACCCACACAAATGGAAGGCCAATCACGGACATACCCAGGATAAAGATTAATATTAAATATTTAATATGAAACAAAAAGCTTTCCTTCAATATGGCATGACTTTCAATGGTTTCATTTTCGGTAATTTGTCCGAAAAATTGTTCCAGATAAAAAAACAGATCCTGTTTCTGTACAAAATTCATGCTGTTCACAAGAATAGCCCCGAATATAATACCTGTTAAAAATAAGATAGTCATAAATAAATAAATGGTACTGTGCTTCTTCATATGGTTCATGATCAGTGCTCTATTATTATACATCGGCTTCCTCCATTTCATAGATGGTACTATCATTAAAATCTATGAAATAAGAGACGCATTCATGCCTAAATAACTATACTTTTTATTTGATCCGGACTTTGCCGTATTTGCCGCCGCCCCCTGATTTGATTGGGAGAAGGCCATCGCGCATTTGAATAATAGATGCTGCTAGTTTCTCCGGTAATGCTTCGTGCAAATCTTCCAAAGGTACTTCATGCAGCACCTTCATTTCCGTTCCAAAATGGGCGAGTAATTTTTGGTATGTTTTCGGGCCCAGTGCAGGCAAATATTCCAATGGTACCTGATATAAATAGGGAGGTCTATTTTCCAACATGAGATCATTGTCCTTTAATTGCTGTATGCGCTCTGTAACGCCTTTAATTATTTTTCGGGAGCTGCATTCAGGGCATTCTTGCGTATCTGGAGATAACGGCAAAAAACATTGGCTGCATACAGTTGTATGATACTTTCCGAGCTTTGGGTTCATCCCGAAATTTTTAATAATTTTGCGGCCGCCGGACTGATGCAATGCCTTCTCAAACTCTTTAAATGAAGGTTCTTTCATGTCAATCTGCTGGTATTCCCTTGCGATTTTGCCGAGGGAATGGGCATCAGAATTGGTAACGAAAGTATAATCGTGCAATTCACTGATTTGGTCAGCCATGAAAGTATCCGAGCTTAAACCAAGTTCCACGGCGTCAATCAGATCGGGATGGAGCACTTCCCGCAATGATTTTTTTACACCTTTTCCGTACAGGCTTTTAAAGGGGGTGAACACATGCGCCGGGATAAAAATACCTCCCAACTCCTTCACCTTATATTGCAGTTCTTTTCCAGATCC
Organism: Virgibacillus kimchii; assembly: GCF_055379185.1. Classification (NCBI taxonomy): domain Bacteria; kingdom Bacillati; phylum Bacillota; class Bacilli; order Caryophanales; family Bacillaceae; genus Virgibacillus; species Virgibacillus kimchii. Next base: position 979,688 of record NZ_AP043951.1, read on the forward strand.
ATAATAACGCTGTGAGCTCAGATTAAGGTTTTTCATCTTTGTTGTTAACCACTCGGAAAAAGTGGTGATTTTGGTTAATGTGGGAAAATAGCATAACACATGAATTGGTCCTTGGCAGTTCTCATCATAAATTTCGATTTCAGCACCTGGTATCAGTGTAACATCTTCAAATCGAATGCCCCCGCCATCCAGTTCACAGGCTTCCCCGTTCTTTATGAGCCTGATGATTTCCTGTTGAATATTGGGTGCATGGCAATCAATGACCCCTATTAAATCAATACCTTTCTTACGGCCGGCTTCTTTTAAAATATTTGTTAATGTTAAGCTTTTCGCTCCTGTTATTTTGACCGGTTTTCCATACATATCCCTCCCAATATGAATATGCATGTCGGCATAATAGGACTCCAGCATTTATTTTCTCTCCAATGCGTGTAAATACAGGATTGCATAATTTGTTTTCGCATCATGTATTCTTTCTTCTTCCACTAATTGCTTTGCTTCATCCAGCGTCACTTCGATTACTTCCATAAATTCATCGTCATCTTTTTCTGCAGGCTTCTCCATGGGGATAAGATCATCTGTAATGAAAATATGCATCAACTCGTCGGCAAAGCCGGGAGACGTATAAAATGAAGCTACAAAAGACAGTTCACTTGTCGTATAACCCGTTTCTTCTTCCAGTTCCCTTATGGCAGTCAGCTCCGGGTTCTCCCAATTTTCCACTTTGCCTGCCGGGATCTCTATTATCGATTTTTCCAGCGGTTTACGGTACTGTTCTATTAAGACTATTTTGTTTTCTTCCGTAATGGGTATGACTGCTACTGCCCCCGGATGTTTGACCAGCTCCCTTGTTGATGTATTTCCGTCGGGCAGTTGCACTTCATCCACTTGTACCTCAATTATTTTTCCGTCATAAATTTTTTCGCTTTTTATCGTTTTTTCTTCAAATTTCCGCATCTAATTTCTCCTTATGTAAAACCATGTAATTTATATTTACTCTATTTTACACTACTTGTTCATCCATTGTGAAATAGTTGTAAAACGAAGTGGGTATTCTTACAATATAAGCAACCTGAAAATAGGATGGAGGCTGATAAATTTGATAAAAAATCAATTGGGGAAATCGGATATGAAAGTGAGTGCGTTAACGCTCGGCTGTATGTCTCTTGGAACAGACAGCAAAAAAGCTGCCCGAATTATTGATAAGTCACTGGATATGGAAGTGAATCATCTTGACACAGCAGATTTATACGATTTTGGTTTGAATGAAGAAATTATTGGTGGTGTGATTAAGGAGAAGCGAAATGACATTATTTTAACTACCAAGGTAGGTAATCATTTTAATAAGGAGAACAAAGATTGGTACTGGGATCCATCCGCGGACCATATTAAAAATGGCATAAAGGCCAGTCTGAGAAGGCTGCAGACGGATTATATCGATTTATACATGTTGCATGGCGGAACAATAGAGGATAATATAGATGAATCAATTGGTGCTTTCGAAGATTTAAAAAGGGAAGGTCTGATTCGCGCATATGGCATTTCCTCCATTCGGCCAAACGTTATTCGGGAATATGTAAAAAAATCAAATATCGACGCAGTAATGGTACAATACAGTCTCCTTGACAGAAGACCGGAAGAGGAAATATTGGATCTGCTTCACGCCAACAGCATTAGTGTGCTTGCCCGCGGGCCTTTGGCAAAGGGGATACTGAGCAGCGATGCATTGTCAATAATGGAAAGGAAAGGTAAAGATGGGTATCTGGACTACTCCTATCAGGAATTAAAAGAAGTATACGACAAAATCAAAAATATAAGTGAAGTACCCTTCAATGAGCTTGCATTTAAATATGTGTTAAAGCATCCTGCTTTGTCCAGTGCTGTTTTTGGAGCAAGTTCTGAGGAACAGGCAGAAGAAAATATAATTGGAAACTTTGAAGAACCATTGGATAATGAAACATACCTTCAACTGCAGCAAATTACCAAATTAAATAAATATACACAGCATCGTTGACTTTACAGCTGTAATGAGTGAAGGTTGGGACATAACGGTAAAGTCTCTAAGCATATCCGAACAAATCATAGTTATTAAGTCTTTCTCGAATAAAATTAGTTATGTCCCAGCCTGTTCAATAGCCAGTATTTATCAGTAAATAACCTCCACGTTCTTATTTAATATAGTAATATACCAAATTTCCTTCCATGGTTTTTCCAACCCGGCCTTCATTTTCCAGATAGTCCAGCTGACCAATCGTTTCCGACATGGTTAAGTCAATTTGTTTTTCAAATTGGGAAGGAAAGATCTGCCGGCATAACTGAAATGGTGTCTGTGGTTTATCTTTCAGCATAAGAAACACTTGTTCCGCGCGTTTTTCCTGGCTCTTTAAACGTTTGGTAATAATCTCTTCCACTTTATTAAATGTCTTTCCATGCCCGGGAAATACAGTATTTATTCCAAGTGATAAACATTTCTTCAAATTATTACGGTAACCAAGCATCGGCTTGGGCCGTTCCTCTTTTGGATCGATGGATGGTTCCATCAGCGGGTTCGGTGATATATGATACAGCAAATGATCACCCGCAATGAACGCACCGTCACTTTCTCTGAAAAAAGACAAGTGGCTTTGAGCATGTCCTTTTGTTTCAATCACCTGCCATTCTTCATGTCCGGGTAAAATGTCGCCTTCCTCAATTACAGAAGTCAGCTTGCCTTTACCGGAAAATTGCAAAGGACTTCGTATATGATCAAGGAAACCATGCAAATATTCCGGAATTCCACCCGCGACAAAAACATATTTAAAAAACTGTATATACCTATGAAAAAAAGATTCATCCCTTGTTAACCATAAATCCACATTTTTATGGGCAATCATGCTCTCTGCGCGCGGAAATTGTTCTATCAAACCAATATGATCCGGGTGATGATGTGTTAATATAATTTGCTCAATATCATTGGGGCCGTAACCATGCTCTTTTAGTTGCTGTTTACAGGCTTCCCATGCCTGTTCCGTTTTTACCCCTGCATCAATCAGAGACAGCCTGTCCCCTTTTAATAAATACATATGTGTATCCCCAACTGCAAACGGTGTCGGGATCGTAATCCTGCTGATTGTATCTCTCATGTAAGCTCCCCCAAAATGAATTGTCATTCAGTTTATCTGTTATTGTACACCTTATTCACAAATTTGTCATTTGAACTAACTGGAGATGCGCTCTTAAAGCGGTTTTGCGGAAACACCTTTCTATGCTCTAATCATGTAGGGGATCTGTATCCTGTAGTGTGCAATTAACAGGAGAAGATCACAGTCAATTTCCATTCTCAGCTGTAATTCGATGTAGTATTTTATATCAATTTCGTCCCTTAACACCTCTCAATTACAGTATATTTCAGCATTTTCCTTAGTCATTTCACCACATATGTCGGAAAATGAGTTAAAAGATAAACTTGCCCGAAGCTGATTCATCACATAGCTGAACTTACGATTGTTCCTTGGCTAATTTATAAAAAAATCGGCTTATCGCTGTCCTTTAACAGGGATAAGCCTATGAAAAATTCATGTTTTTTTCTTCAGTTTAAGCAGCGTATTGATTATCCAATAATTGATGAATAGCTTCAGTTAAAATACGCGGCAGATAATCAAAGCTGTATGTGATTTCAAGCCGTTCTGTCCATTGATGGGGATCTTTGCCCAATGGGCCTATATTTAATACCGGCATGGTCAACCGCTCCATTACATCACTTGGAAAGACAAAACCGTTATTTTGTAATGGAAGATTGTCTGTCAGCTTCCCAAGTTTATTTTCAGAAGATGGTGATCCTATAAAACTTAAATCAGACAAACCGGTAAAAAAAGCTGCTTCCGTAAAAGAAATATCGTAATTGGTTTTGGCATAATGCTGAATATGACCGATTATATTTCTTATATAAGGATCATGGAAGGAGGACACCGCTGGGTAAAATGGCGGACTGTAAAACAAGACGATCATCGGTGCCATTTCCTTGCATAAAGCGGCAAGGTCCTGTACGAGTAAAGTGGAAAAATCACGGTCTCCTTTATTGCGCTGACTTACCAGGAGATTCTGCCTGCGTTTTATTTCTGCTTCTCCATATTGCTTAACTGCTTCGGCATACAAATCCTCATACATTATCACGCTTACATTGGAAACCGGGATGGAAAAATCCGACACGGCTTTCCGGAACCCTGCAGCTTTATTCTGTACATACACATCTACCTTTTTCGCAGCTTCCTCAGCACAGCGGAGCAGTTTGGCATTCAATGTTTCAAAAGTCTGTTTCAAATACAATACATTAAACATAGCGACTGCGGCCTGGGGAGTCTGAACTGAATATTCATCTTTTAAGTCCCGCTGCATTAAACTTACCGGCGGTGGTGTCACTTCCTCCTCCGCTTTTTCAATAAATGAATCATTTAATTCGATTTCCTGGGACAAAAAGCTAATCATCAGATTGGGGTTTATTCCGGAAAAGGGTTCTCCCACGTGTGATTCCTTGCCGTAACAGTAAAACCCGGGGAGAATTTTTCCTACAGAACCTGTATAAATGTAATGATTGGGATCGCCTGGATATTTGCTGAAGGAAGGTTCACTGTTTAAACAAGCCTTAAAAGTGAGTCCCTCTTCCTTTTTTATGAGATCAATCGCCGGCAAAGCTTCCAGCATCCCTTTTGAATTTACTTCTTCATCCGGCACGCTTAGCAATAAAACATTACCGTTAAATTGACCATCCATCGCTTTTTCCAGCATCGATAGCTGTAACGCCAGACCTGCTTTCATATCCATCGTTCCTCTGCCAAACAGCCAGTCTCCATTCTCCAAATCGTATTGTACTGATTGAGGCAGTTGTTTCTTCCTGTTTTTCAATTCTTCCGTCAGCTCTCTCGGTTGGAAAGAAAGGTTCTTTAAAGATCCATAATCATCTACTCCTACAACGTCAAAATGACTTAATAGAATGACTGTTTCCTTTGTTTCTGAAGTGGATTTAACCAGCGCTGTCACAAGTCTTCTTCCGTCTTCAAGCGGATGGAGTTGCAAATGGTCAGGATTTGATTTGAAATATGGTTTTTGCTCTAAAAGTGTATGTACGTACTCTGCAATTGCAATCTCCGCTTCCGAGCCTGTAATACTCGGGTACTGCACAAGCGAACATAATAAGTCAGTAAGTTCCTTTTTCGTTTGCCATTCCATCTTTCTATTACCTCCTTGACAGTTCAGGGGACGATAATTTTTACCTGCATACATTTTGCGGACATTCATCAGTGAACCTTGCGTGTATGCCGGGTTTAAAATAAATTGACTTTTTTCCTAAAGTAAATCACAATCATTAAAGAGGTGAAAGTATTGAAAACAAAAATAATTGCTCATCGAGGAGCGAGTAAATACGCACCTGAAAACACGATGCACGCTTTTCATCTGGCTTATAGAATGGAAGCGGACGGGATTGAGACAGATGTACAGCTGACAAAAGACGATATACCTGTATTAATACATGATGAAAATGTTAAAAGAACAACAGACGGTTATGGGTATGTCAGGGATTTTACCTTTCACGAGCTGAAAAACCTGGATGCAGGAGGCTGGTTTTCCAATAAGTATAAAGGAGCACATATTCTCTCTTTGGATGAATTTCTCCAATGGGCTGCAAATAAGTCATTATATTTAAATATAGAGCTTAAAAATAATAAAATAGATTACAGACACTTGGAAAGCTTCGTTTATGAAAGGGTAAATCACTATCGGTTACTAAATCGTACCACACTATCCACATTTAATCCAAACAGCATAAAACGTTTAAAAAAATATAGGGATCATGTGGAAATTGCCTTTCTGACTTCAAAAAGGTTAAAAAATATTATTGGTACAGTGAAGGAAATTGGCGGTAATGCCCTTCATGTAAAATACAACATATTACATAAAGCGTTGGTGGAGGAAAGCAGGCAAAAAAACATGCCCCTCCGAGTATATACAGTAAACAAAAAAATGCGTATCATCCGCTGCATTAAATACCAGGTGGACGGTATAATTACTGATGTTCCGGATCATGCCCGGGCGATTCGAAACTTTATTCGATAAATGGGACAGGAGGAGTTGTATGTCAAAATTATTTTCACCAATTACATTTCAATCAACTACATTAAAAAATAGAATTGTCATGTCGCCAATGTGCATGTATTCGTCGATGAAAGAAGATGGGCATTTGACGGATTTTCATCAGACGCATTATGTATCCAGGGCGGTTGGCGGTGCCGGACTTATCATGGTGGAAGCAACTGCAGTTAAAGAGATCGGACGAATTTCTCCTCAGGATCTGGGGATATGGGATGATGCCCATATAAATGGATTTAAAAAACTGAATGACCAAATACATCAATACGGAGCAAAATCCGCTATTCAATTGGCCCATGCCGGAAGGAAAGCAAATATTCCATCGAAAATCCATGCCCCCTCCCCTATTGCTTTTAATGAAGCTTCCAGGGTTCCTTCGGAGATGTCATTGAATGATATAAAAGAAACGATAGAAGCATTTGTACTTGCTGCACGCAGAGCAAGAAAAGCAGGCTTTGATATTATTGAAATTCACGCTGCACATGGATATTTATTGAATCAGTTTCTATCACCTCTGTCGAATAAACGGAATGATGAATATGGAGGCGGAAAAGAGAACAGATATAGGATAATAGAAGAAATTATTGAAGGAATAAAAACGGAATGGGAAGGTCCGCTTTTTATACGGATCTCCACAGACGAATACGATAACAATGGAAATTCTTTTGAAGATATTCTTTATTTCGCATCTAAAATGAAACAGCAGGGAATAGACTTAATTGACTGCAGCTCAGGCGGAGTTGTACCGGCCGGTATGACAACTTATCCCGGCTACCAGCTGAAACGGGCTGAAAAAATAAAACAGGCTGCACATACGGCAACAGGAGCCGTCGGTTTAATTACAACCGGCATTCAGGCAGAAGAAATTATACAAAACGAACGTGCTGACCTCGTCTTTATCGGGAGAGCTTTTTTAAAAAATCCGTATTGGCCAAAAGCAGCTGCAGATGAATTAAATTTTGCATTGGAAGCGCCAAAGCAATATGAACGAGGCTGGAAGTAATAAGGTGGAGGATTTCATATGGAACTTTTTTTTCTTGGTACTGGTGCAGGAATTCCTTCAAAGGAAAGAAATGTATCATCCATCGCACTGAAACTATTACAGGAACTTAACAGCATTTGGCTGTTTGACTGTGGAGAAGCAACACAGCATCAAATGCTTCACACCTCCATAAAACCGGGCAAAATAAACAAAATTTTTATTACCCACATGCATGGTGATCATATCTTTGGATTACCCGGTGTATTAAGCAGCCGTTCATTTCAAGGAGGTAAAGAGGCATTAACGGTTTACGGTCCAAAGGGAATCAAGGAATATACAGAAAAAACTTTACGTTTAAGTGAGACCACTTTAACATACCCATTGGAAATAGAAGAAATTTCTGAAGGATTCCTGTTCGAAAATGACAAATTTGCCGTATATGCAAAAGAACTGGACCATAAAATACCTACCTTTGGGTTTCGTATTGTTGAAAAAAACAGACCTGGTGAATTGCTCGTGGAAAAACTTAAAAATCTCGGGATCGAGCCGGGACCAGTATACCGGCAAATAAAAGAGAAAAAACAAGTCACCCTGGAGGACGGGAGGGTTATTTTCCGGAAAGACGTGGTGGGTCCTGATAAACCCGGTAAGGTTATTACCATTTTAGGAGACACCCGTTATCCATCAGCATTCGGTGATTTTGTTAAAGGTTCCGATGTACTGGTGCATGAATCCACCTTTCGTCATGAAAACAGGGATTTGGCACATAAATATTTTCATTCAACGGCAACAGAGGCAGCAAACCTGGCAAAAAAGAATAACTGCAGTCGTCTTGTACTGACCCACATTTCGTCCCGCTATCAGAGAGAAGAAAGCGCAGCCCTATTGCAGGAAGCAAAAAAGATTTTCCCTGAAACAGAGGTTGCATCCGATTTTTATCGGTTGATGGTATAGATCCCTACAAAGATTTTATACGGTACCGGCAAAAGGTAAAGACAGCTCAGACAAGAGGAGAGATAAACATGGAGGAAATGGAGAAGTTAGTAAATAACCAAAGGTCTTTCTTTATGAATGGCAATACTATTGAATATTCCATCCGTAAAGAAAAATTGCAATTGCTGAAAAAAATGCTTAAAAGCTATGAAACCGACATTTATGATGCCTTGAAAATTGATTTGAATAAATCAGAACATGAGACATTAACGACTGAGCTGGGGCTCCTTTATACAGAGATTGATTTTGCCTTGAAACATCTGCAGGAATGGATGGCACCAGAGAAGGTAAATGCACCTTTGACACATAAAGGGACGAAAAACTATATTTTTAAGGAGCCATACGGTGTCTGCCTGATTATTTCGCCCTGGAATTATCCCCTGCAATTGGCGCTTGCTCCTCTAATCGGAGCCATTGCTGCCGGGAACTGTGCCATTATTAAACCATCAGAGTATGCAAAAGCAACTTCCATTATTCTGGAAGAGATGATTAAGGAAACTTTTGATCCTTCATATATTACAGTAGTTCAGGGAGACAAAGAGATCAGCCAGGAGTTGTTGAGACAGCGCTTTGATTATATATTTTTTACCGGCAGTACGCCTGTTGGAAAAATAATTATGAAGGAAGCAAGCAGACACCTTACACCGGTTACCCTGGAACTGGGAGGGAAAAGTCCGGTAATTGTAGATAAGGATGCTTCCATCCAGCATGCGGCCAAGCGGATTGTTTGGGGGAAATTTACCAATGCCGGCCAAACCTGTGTCGCACCGGATTTTCTGTATGTGCATGAAAAAGTAAAATTTAAACTACTGAAAGAAATGAAAAAGCAAATCAAGTCTTTTTATGGTAAATCACCATTAAGAAACAAGGACTATATCCGAATCATTAACGAAAAGCATTTCAATAGGCTGGAAAGCTATTTAAATAAAGGAACTATTCTTCACGGAGGCAATGTGGACAGGGAATACCTGATGATTGAACCAACGATTATAGATCAAGTCTCCTGGGAAGATGAAATCATGCAGGAGGAAATTTTCGGACCGATTTTGCCTGTTTTCAGTTTTCAGGATATCGAAGAAGCTGTAGAAAGACTTAAGCCACTAGAGAAGCCATTGGCACTTTATTATTTTGGGGAAAATGGCAAGACACAGCAACAGATTATACAATATTTATCATTTGGCGGCGGAAGCATCAATGATACACTCTATCATTTGGCAAACCCCCACCTCCCATTTGGCGGGGTAGGAAACAGCGGTATGGGAGCGTACCACGGAAAACACAGTTTTGACACTTTTTCCCATAGTAAGAGTATTTTAAAACAGACGACAAAATTTGACCTGCCATTTCGCTATCCCGGAGGAAAGCTATCTCAATCTTTGGTTAAAAAAATCATGAAATAGCAATGTTTCGATATGACCTGTATCATTTGTCGGAAAAAATCCAAACAAATTAATAACCCAGCTTCGGCAAAAAAAGCAACACCTTGAAATTTCCATGGATTTAATCACAAAGATATACTTGGTAAGAATTTTATTTTTTCAGCAGGAGAAAAGATATCGATGAGCTCTCTCGGAAACGATGTGCCCGAGCAGCTCATCAGCTGCCTGCGGCAAAGAGGGTCATGGTGTAGACGACCGATCAAAGTTTAATGCGGATGTCGCAATTTATGTGTCCATAGTAAAAGCAAAGTATATTCCTGGCGTGACCGTTGATGCTTCACCCTCCGGTCTTGTTTCAAAACTTTATAGTTGTGCAAGACAACCATGTGACTCTATTCCCTTTTATAATCATCCAGAAAGTCTTTTTGAAAACTTGTTCTGGGCTGATCCTTCTTAAAATCTTCCTGTTTCCATTGTTTAAATGGATTCTTTCCGTATTTTTTTGACAGGTCTTCAATGGCATTGTACAGTTTTTCTTTATCTTTCTCTTTTTCATACGTAAATAAATTCAGTTGCTTACCAATATACTGCTTTTCATTAATGTCCTGAACTGTAACACCAATTAACCTGACGGGTTCGCCATTCCAATGGTTTTGCAGCAAGTCATTGGCAACTTCAAAAATTTCTTCCTTTGTTTCTATATAATTGGACAATTTCCTGCTTCTTGTTATCGTCTTCCTGTCGTGAAAACGAATCATTAATTGCACGCTCTTTCCCACTGCCTGTTTCCTGTTCAGTCTTCGTTGTACATTATCACTGAGCGACTGCAATAATTGCTGAATCTCCCTTTCATCCGTTGTGTCATGGGGAAGGGTTTGCGAGCTACCTATACTTTTAAATTCATGGATGGCATCCGGATCAACTGGCCGTGGATCCAAGCCATTTGCTCTATTCTGAAGGCGTTCTCCATTTATGCCAAGAATCTGCTTCAGGTCATAAACATTCTTTTTTGCCAGGTCGCCAATTGTATTTACTCCTACTTTTTTCAATTTCGTTGCTGTTTTTTCACCGACACCATACATTTCTTCGATAGGCAGCGGCCAGAGGATTTTTTGCAATTCCCTTTTTCGCAATACTGTAATTCCCATTGGTTTTTTTATGTCAGAGGCCATTTTGGCAAGAAATTTATTTGGAGCGATGCCAATACTGCAGGGAAGATCCAATTCCTTGAAGATTCTTTGCTGCAGATCATGAGCAATATTCACCGGGTTTCCATGTGAAAGGCTGTCCGTTACATCCATGTACCCTTCATCAATGGACACGGGTTGTACAAAAGGTGTAATTTCGGCTAGCATTTTAAATATTTCTCTGGATGCAGCGCGGTAACGATCAAAGTTTGGTCGCATGACAATTAATTCAGGACATAATTTTCTTGCTTCCCATAAAGTCATCGTTGTTTTTACCCCTTTGGCTCTTGCTTCATAGCTGCTTGTTACAATGATCCCCTTTCTTTCATCAGGGTTTCCTGCGATTGCCAGCGGTTTTCCCTTCAACTCGGGATTATAGGCCATTTCCACGGATGCATAAAAAGAATTCATATCAACATGAAAAATTACTCTGGGTCCTTTGGTTTTCAGCTGGATCAATGGTAAGACGTCCTTTTTTATTTTTTTGATAGCTCTATTATATCATAATAAGGAAAATCCCTTTGTTATAGATTATTGTCTATACAAAGGGATGAAGAGGATTTAATTTTCATTAACCTCTTTTATAATTTCAGTAACCAATTCAGTTATCTTTACGAGTTCTTCCACCGGCATTTTTTCATTCGTTGTATGAATCTCTTCGTACCCAACTGCCAGGTTAACCGTAGGGATACCATGGCCTGCAATAATGTTGGCATCACTTCCTCCACCGCTTTTTACAAGCTTGCTTTCACGGCCTATCGATTTTACTGCCTTGCGTGCAACTTTGACGAGATGGTCGCCTGCTTGCTGTTTAAACCCCGGGTACATGAGTTTAACCGTGACATCTGCAGATCCCCCAAAGCTTTCTGCGGTTTGTTCAAAGGCTTCTTTCATTTTTTGAACCTGCCTGTCCATTTTATCGGGATCCAATGAACGTGCCTCTGCCAGTATTTCTACATGGTCTGCTACGATATTAGTTTGTTTTCCGCCTTCAAAGCGGCCGATATTTGCAGTCGTTTCTTCATCAATTCTGCCAAGCGGCATTTTTGCAATTGCTTTTGCAGCAAGCGTAATCGCAGAAACTCCTTTTTCCGGTGCCAGACCGGCATGGGCTGTTTTCCCTTTCATAATGGTCCACAGCTTCACCTGGGTTGGCGCTGCCACTACAATCTCACCAACTTTGCCGTTACTGTCGAGTGCATAACCGTATTTTGCTTTAATAAGGGAAACATCCAGTGCTTTGGCTCCCACCAGTCCGGATTCTTCTCCGACTGTTATAATAAATTGAATATCCCCGTGATGTATATTGTTTTCTTTCAATGTGCGGATTGCCTCCAGCATGGCTGCAATCCCAGCCTTATCATCCGCTCCTAGAATAGTGGATCCATCAGAGGAAATATATCCATCCTTTATACTTGGCTTAATCCCTTTGCCGGGAACAACGGTATCCATGTGGGAAGTAAAATAAATGGGTTCCGCATCCGGGTTATCCCCTTTCAGCGTACAAATTAAATTCCCTGCACCATGGCCGGTCTCCTCCATGCTTGCATCTTCTTTTACATCCAGGCCAAGCTGTGTAAATTTATCTTTTAAAACACGGGCAATTTCTGCTTCATGCTTTGTTTCTGAATCTACCTGCACAAGCTCGATAAATTCGTTAATTAATCTTTCTTTATTAACTTCTGTCATAACTTACAGCCTCCATTTTTTATCATCGATGAACGTAGGCATCTTTTTTTACAAAGGAATATTTCCATGCTTCTTGTCCGGTCTTTCTTCCTGCTTATTATACAGCATTTCCAAGGCCTGAATCAGCTTGACCCGCGTTTCCCTCGGATCAATCACATCATCAACCATGCCAAGACCTGCTGCTACGTATGGGTTGGCGAATTTTTCGCGGTATGTATCTATTTTTTCTTGCCTTGTCGCTTCGGGATTTTCACTTTCCGCAATTTCTTTGGCAAATATAATATTCGCTGCCCCGTCCGGTCCCATGACGGCAATTTCCGCATTCGGCCAGGCATAGACAAGGTCAGCACCGATGGACTTACTGTTTAAGGCAACATAGGCACCACCGTAAGCCTTTCTCGTTATTACCGTTATCTTTGGTACCGTAGCCTCGGAATAGGCATAAAGGATCTTTGCGCCATGTCTGATGATTCCGCCGTGTTCCTGTTTAATTCCGGGGAAGAATCCTGTGACGTCTTCAAAAGTAATAAGCGGAATATTAAAAGAGTCACAGAAACGAATGAATCTGGCCGCTTTATCACTGGAATCAATATCAAGGCCGCCTGCAAGATATTTAGGCTGATTGCATACGAGTCCCACTGTCTTTCCCTTTATTCTGGCAAAGCCGACAACGATGTTTTTCGCAAAGTTTTCATGGATTTCAAAGAAACTGTCTTCATCAACGACCTCATCAATTACTTTTTTAACATCGTAAGGACTCCTTGCATTATATGGCACAATATCCGTTAAGGCAGGGCGTCCCTCATTTTCGGATGGCCATTCCCGTATTTCCGGCTTTTCCTTGAAATTATTCGGTAAATAGGACAACAGGTTGCGTACGGCATCCAGTGCTTCTTCTTCATTGGCTGCTTTTATATGGGCGTTTCCGCTTTTGGCATTGTGAATGGCAGCTCCGCCAAGATCTTCAGATGAGATTTTTTCCCCGGTCACTGTCTCAATCACTTTTGGACCGGTAATAAACATTTGTGACGTTTTTTCCACCATAATGACAAAATCGGTAATTGCCGGGGAGTATACGGCACCACCGGCACTCGGTCCCATGATGACGGAAATTTGCGGGATTACTCCCGAATAGACCGAGTTCCGGTAAAAGACATGGCCGTATCCGTCCAAGGAAGATACGCCTTCCTGAATACGTGCCCCTCCAGAATCATTTAATCCGATGAACGGCACCTTGTTTTTTGCTGCCAAATCCATGACAGCGGCAATTTTTTTGCCGTGCATTTCTCCGAGCGCTCCACCGTAAACGGTAAAGTCCTGGGCAAATAAGTAAACTGGTCTTCCATTGATTTTCCCATACCCGGTCACGACCCCTTCACCTTTTGCCGTATTATTGCTCATACCGAAATCAGATGCACGGGTTTCAATAAATGGATTTAGTTCAACAAATGAACCTTTATCCAATAAGTACTCAATCCGTTCCCTTGCAGTCATTTTACCCTTTTCATGCTGCTTATCGATTCGTTCATCCCCGCCGCCAAGCTCTACTTCCCTTCGCTTGTCATACAGTTCATTGATCTTATCAAAAATATCCACTATGCCTCACCTCCGCTGTCATGCTCGCATAATTCAAACAGCACCCCATTTGCGGCTTTTGGGTGAATGAAGGCAATTTGACTGTTGTGTGCCCCAAGTTTCGGTTCCTCGTTGATCATTTCTATCCCTTCTGTTTTCAGTTTTTCCAAACGTGCCTGAATATGGTCCACTTCCAAGGCGATATGGTGAATCCCTTCTCCTTTTTTATCGAGAAATTGCTGAATCGGTGATTGATCATTGGCAGGTTCCAATAATTCAAACCTGGTTTCCCCGATTTTTAAAAAGGCAACTTTAACTCCTTCCGATTCCACCTCTTCCACACCTTCCAGTGTAAGTCCCAATGTATCGGTATAAAAGGGGAGCACGTGATCAATTTGCTTGACCGCGATTCCGATATGGGCAATCTTCTCCGGAGGCGGCAATGTTTCCTTTTTCGGGTCAATTAATTCCTCGATATAGTTTGCCAGCGCTTCAGTGGAAGCACCACTTGTAAAAATCTTTTTAATCCCGCTTTCCAGTAAAAATGATATATCCTCACTCGGGATTACTCCACCACCAATTACCGGAATATCAGCTGCATTCCGCTTGTCCAGTTCCTCGATCACTTTTGGGAACAATGACTTATGCGCTCCCGATAAAGAAGATAAACCAATTACATCCACGTCTTCCTGAACTGCTGCCTGGGCAATTTGTGCCGGTGATTGTCGCAGTCCCGTATAAATGACTTCCATTCCGCGATCCCTTAATGCCTGTGAAATAACCAATGCCCCGCGGTCATGCCCGTCGAGACCAGGTTTGGCTACTAATACTCGAATCTTTCCCATCATTATCCCCCTCGTCTTATATCCCTGTGTACTCGCCGAATTCATCGCGCAGTACGTTGCAAATTTCTCCGATGGTAGCATATGTCTTAACTGCATCCAAAATATATGGAATCAGATTGCTGTCCTCATTTTTTGCATGTTTACGGAGCGCATCCAGTTTTCTGTCCACTTCGGTCTGGTTTCTTTCTTCCCTTATGTTGTTGATGGCATCTTTTTGTGCTTTTTCCAATGACTCGTCTACCTTTAATAGGTCCGGATCCACTTCTTCATCCAAAGTAAATTTATTTAATCCGACAATAATTTCTTCTTCTTTTTCAATATTTTTTTGCGTTTCATAGGCATTTTGATGAATTTCCCGCTGCATATAGCCTTCTTCCACTGCCTGTACCGCACCGCCAATTTCCTTAATTTGCTCCAGATAAGCGTTAATATCTTTTTCCATTTGATCTGTTAACTGCTCCACATAGTAGGAGCCGCCCAATGGATCGATCGTATCCGCTGCACCGCTTTCATGCGCAATAATCTGCTGTGTGCGGAGTGCGATTCTGGCAGACTCTTCCGTCGGCAGGGATAAAGCTTCATCCCTTGAGTTTGTATGCAGACTTTGTGTTCCACCCATTACCGCTGCCAAAGCCTGCAATGTTACCCGTACAATGTTATTATCTGGCTGCTGGGCTGTTAGTGTGGAGCCGCCGGTTTGGGTATGAAAACGCATCTTCCAGCTTTTTGGATCTTTTGCTTTATAATGCTCTTTCATTAATTTGGCCCAAATTCTTCTTGCAGCACGAAATTTTGCCACTTCTTCAAAGAAGTTGTTATGAGCGTTAAAGAAAAAGGCCAGTCTGGGCGCAAAGGAATCTATATCAAGTCCCGCATCCAATGCAGCATCGACATAAGCCATGCCATTTGCAATTGTAAATGCCGCTTCCTGGACAGCATTGGAGCCGGCTTCGCGGATATGATAACCGGATATGCTGATCGTATTAAACTTTGGCACATTTTCTTGACAGAATTCAAAAATATCGGTGATCAGTCTCATGGACGGTTTCGGCGGATAAATATACGTACCACGTGCAATATATTCTTTTAGTATATCGTTTTGTATCGTACCTGTAAGCTTTTCCAGTGGAACACCCTGCTTTTCACCGACAGCAATATACATGCACAAAAGGACGGAAGCCGGTGCATTTATAGTCATGGAGGTGCTTACCTGATCAAGTGGTATCTGATCCAAAAGCTTTTCCATATCCTCAAGGGAATCAATGGCAACACCTACCTTGCCTACTTCACCTTCTGCCATACTGTCATCGGAGTCATAGCCGATTTGGGTGGGCAAATCAAAGGCAACGGACAGCCCTGTTTGTCCCTGGTCCAGCAGATACCGAAATCTCTTATTCGTTTCTACAGCTGAGCCGAAGCCGGCATATTGCCGCATCGTCCAGAATCTTCCGCGGTACATCGTAGGCTGGATGCCTCTTGTGTAGGGATATACTCCCGGGTATCCAATGTCCTCTTTTTCTTCCTCTCCGGTATATAACCGGTCCACTTCAATATTGGAAGACGTCGTAAACGATTCTTTTCTTTCGGGAAAGCGTTTTACTACTGCATCGACAGCATTCTCCCATTCTTTTCTCTTATTATTTTTGTTCTCACTCATTGTTCTACTACCCCCGTATGTTATATATTGACATAGATTTACCCTTATTTCTCTATTTCTTTTCTATTTTCACTTGTTCATATAGCATTTTCACGCTAAAATACAAGTAGTAAGCTGTACTAAAGGAGGACTAATTGTGGCAACACGCAAAAAATCAAAACGTGAACGAAGAACGAGAATCATTATCTATATTATGATTATTGCAATGATACTGTCATCTTTGACTGCCGGCTTAGCCATGTTTATATAAAAAAAGAGACATAGACTGGGAAATTGCCAGTCTTTTATAAATGGCTTTCAAAAAAGTATGAGCGGGCAAAGAAATTGTAGAACTTTAACCCTGCTTCAATACAGTATAATATCTTTTTTGTTCTATGTCTTTAAAAAAATTCATTAATGAACTTTGATTTGCCGGGATATTCCTGAATGTTCCCGACTTACAGGTTTAGTTTATTTCTATGTATTTGGTGCATAATGCATTGCAAACCTTAATGTAAAGGAGGCTGGCCTATTTGCATAGAGCCAGCCTCAAGGCTTGTTACACTTCTTCACAATGTTCATCAAAAACCTGCTGCAGCTTACCCATGACATCCATCGCACTGTATCCCTCAATATCATGGCGTTCCAGCATAGTTACAATTTTTCCGTCTTTCATAAAAGCAAATGATGGTGAAGAAGGCGGAAATCCTTCAAAATATTCCCTTGCTTTTTCAGTGGCTTCCGGATCCTGTCCTGCAAATACTGTTACCAAATGATCCGGCCTTTTATCATAATGGATCGCATTTGCAGCAGCAGGACGGGCAATTCCTCCGGCACAGCCGCAAGTGGAATTGATCATCACTAATGTGGTTCCCTTTTGCGTTAATGCTTCATCCACCTCATCCGGTGTTAATAGCTCTTTATAACCAGCTTCGGTTATATCCTTCCGAGCGGCATCAACAACATCATTCATGAATAAGTTGAAATCCATATATCTTTCATCCCCTTATAGGCTAAGTATAGTAAAACTCCTTTTCAGCATATCAATTCCTGTTACATTTTTCAATTTATTGACATGGTATTACATTTTAAATAATAGTGGTTCACAGTTTTGGATTCTTTTTACAGGATTTGTTTTATCATTATTAGTTGGAAAACAATCCAAAAACTTTACAACCGCCTGTATCCGAAAGCATTGCAGCTTCACTCCAGGCGCTACTGTTAACTTTCGGCAGCAGGATATTTAATATATATTGGTGGTGTCTTTATTCATGTTTTCCAGGATCTCTTTCACCCTGCTTAAAAATTTGCCGCAGACTAGACCGTCCAGGATACGGTGATCAAGTGATAAACATAGGTTCACCATATCTCTTGCAGCAAACATGTCATTATAAATAACAGGACGTTTCACTATGGATTCCACCTGTAAAATTGCTGCCTGGGGATGGTTAATCACTCCCATGGATTGCACAGACCCGAAAGAACCTGTGTTGTTTACGGTAAACGTACCGCCTTGCATATCATCAGCTGTCAACTTTCCTGTCCTTGCTTTTGCGGCCAGGTCATTAATATCTCGGGCAATTCCTTTAATGCTTTTTTCATCTGCATGTTTGATGACAGGAACAAATAATTCATTATCCTTTGCCACAGCGATGGAAAGGTTAATATCTTTTCTTTGGATAATTTTATCTTCAGCCCATGTGCTGTTCAGCTCCGGATATTCTTTCAGAGCCTGGGAAACTGCTTTTACAAAGAAAGCGAAGAAAGTTAAACCATATCCCTCTTTTTGCTTAAATTCATTCTTTATTTCGTTTCTGTAAGAAACCAGATCGGTGACATCCACTTCAACGGTCATCCAGGCATGTGGTATTTCCTGCTTGGAACGGACCATATTCTGGGCAATCATTTTACGGACCCCGGTTACAGGGATCTCGACATCGCCGGATTGTGCCTTTTGTTGCGGGGCTCCTGTAGCGGCGGCGTGTGTTGACAAACTTGGAGTTTCCGGTGCGGCTGCGGCTTTGGCTTCCGCTGCTTCTGATTTTGGAATTTCTCCGCTTTCAATTATTTTTTCCACATCTTTCCTGGTTATTCTTCCCCCTCTGCCGGTACCATTTACCTGATCAAGGTCAATATCATTTTCCTGAGCCATTTTTAACACGGCGGGAGAGTAACGTTTTTTCATTGATACGTCTTCATTGTCAGGCTGCCCTGATTTTTGTTGATCTGTTGCAGATTGCTTTTCTTCTGATTGCCTGGAATCTGTTTCTGATACAGATGCAGAGCCGCTTGAATCCCCTTCCGTATCTATATAGCACATTAATTCACCTACAGCAATTGTATCCCCTTCCTGGGCTACCAGTTCTTTTATTACACCGGTATAGGAAGAAGGAACTTCGGCATTTACTTTATCTGTCATTACTTCTGCTATAGGATCATACTTATTTACTTTGTCACCTACACTCACTAGCCACGAACTGATCGTTCCCTCTGTTACACTTTCACCTAATTGGGGCATGTTTATTTTTTCTTTCGCCATCTTTTATACACCTTCCTTCATTTAAAATTCTGCTAGTTCGCGAATTGCTTTTTCCACTTTATCCGGGTTTACCATAAAGTACTTCTCCATTGTTGGTGCATATGGCATGGCAGGTACATCTGGGCCGGCGAGCCGCTGGACAGGAGCATCCAAATCGAAGAGGCAGTTTTCCGCGATAATCGCTGCAACCTCACCAATAATGCTTCCTTCTTTGTTATCTTCGGTTATTAACAGCACTTTGCCTGTTTTCTTTGCAGCCTCAATGATGGCTTCCTGATCTAACGGGTAAACCGTTCTTAGATCCAATATATGAGAATCAATGCCTTCTTCAGCCAGTTTTTCGGCAGCCTGCAATGCGAAATGTACACATAAGCCGTAAGTAATGATGGTTACATCCGATCCTTCCCGCTTCACGTCCGCTTTACCGATTAGAAGTACATAGTCATCCTCAGGCACTTCCCCTTTTAATAAACGGTAGGCACGTTTATGCTCAAAGAAAAGAACCGGGTCATTATCGCGAATGGAAGCTTTCAGTAATCCTTTCGCATCATATGGTGTTGACGGCATAACGATTTTCAGTCCCGGCTGATTGGCAAAAACTGCTTCCACGGACTGGGAATGATAAAGTGCCCCGTGAACGCCGCCTCCATAAGGAGCACGTATTGTAATCGGTGCATTCCAGTCATTGTTGGAACGATAGCGGATTTTTGCAGCTTCGGATATGATTTGATTGACTGCGGGCATGATAAAATCGGCAAATTGCATTTCAGCAACCGGACGCATGCCGTACATTGCAGCGCCTATACCCACCCCGGCAATGGCAGATTCCGCAAGGGGTGTATCCAGCACCCGGTATTCACCGAACTCCTCATACAATCCATCGGTTGCGCGAAAAACACCGCCTTTTTTCCCCACGTCTTCACCTAAAATAAAGACTTTCTCATCCCGCACCATTTCTTCTTTTAATGCAGTGGTAATAGCTTGTATATATGACATTACTGGCATAGTTTATTTCCCTCCTTACTCCTCATAAACAAATTTTAAGGCTTCCTCAGGTTCAGCATATGGTGCATTTTCCGCATAATCGGTAGCTTCATTGACCAAATTACTGATTTCCTCATTAAGTTCTTTTTCTGATTCGTCGGTAAGTATCTCATTATCTTTCAAATAGGCAGCAAAGGTAATAATAGAGTCGTTTTTCCTTGCTTCTTCCACTTCATCACTTTCCCGATATAAACGGTCATCATCGTCACTTGAATGAGCAGTTAAGCGATACGTTATTGCTTCTATTAATGTAGGCCCTTCTCCATTTACTGCACGTTCCCTGGCATTCTTTACAGATTCATATACAGCCAATGGATCATTTCCGTCTACAGTAAAGCCCGGCATCCCATAGCTTTGTCCGCGATCCGCGACTGTTTTGCTCGCAAGTTGTTTCTCAATCGGAACGGATATCGCATATTTATTGTTTTCCACCATCGTGATTACCGGTAATTTATGTACCCCGGCAAAGTTTAAGCCTTCATGAAAGTCTCCCTGGTTGGATGAGCCTTCTCCCAATGTCACAATAGAAACAAAGTCTTTTTTCTCCATTTTGGCAGCAAGAGCTACTCCAACAGCATGAGGGAGCTGTGTAGTCACTGGTGAAGACCCGGTTAAGATTCTGTTCTTTTTCTGTCCGAAGTGACCAGGCATCTGCCGTCCTCCGGAGTTCGGATCCTCTTTTTTGGCAAATCCGGAAAGCATTATTTCTTTGGCAGTCATGCCAAATGCCAATACAACACCCAAATCACGATAATAAGGAGCTGCATAATCCTTTTGTCTGTCGAGGGCGAAGGCGGCACCTACCTGTGCTGCTTCCTGTCCCTGACATGATATGACGAACGGGATTTTACCCGCCCGGTTTAGAAGCCACATTCTTTCGTCAAGCTTTCGTGCTAATAGCATGGTTTTATACATTTCCAATACTTCTTCATTCGTCAGTCCCAATTCCTTGTGTCTGTTTTTTGACATCATTATTCCCTCCTTCATTCTTATCCATGAATTTGCTTTCCTTCGACTGCAAGTGATGCCTCTCCCATGATTTCAGATAAGGTAGGGTGAGGATGGATCGCTTGTCCTACTTCCCAAGGTGTGGCATCCAGTACTTTGGCAAGCCCGGCTTCTGAAATCATGTCTGTCACATGAGGACCAACCATATGAACGCCAAGAATATCCTCTGTACTTTTATCTGCAATAATTTTTACAAACCCGTCCGATTCACCGTGGACGAGTGCTTTTCCAATGGCCTGAAAAGGAAATTTGCCTGTTTTAATCTCAAACCCGCTTTCTTTAGCCTGTATTTCTGTCATTCCGACACTGGCAACTTCCGGACTGGAATAAATACAAGAAGGAACATTGTTGTAATCAATCGGAAACGGATTTTCATTTGCCATATGTTCTACAGCAGTAATACCCTCATGTGAGGCTGCGTGGGCCAGTTGCATCCCGCCTATAACGTCTCCAATGGCATAAATATGTGATTCTTTTGTCTGGTAGAATTCATTTGTTTGAATAACGTCATTCTCAACTACAATATCAGTATTCTCCAGCCCAATATTCGTTGTATTTGCTTCTCTTCCAACGGAAACAAGCAGTTTTTCAGCCTGATAACTTTCCGGCTTTCCATTTATTTCAACATCTATGGAAACTCCATTCTCCCTCGATAGTGACTCAGGCAATGCTTTTGCACTTTTCACAAAGCTGATGCCCTTTTTCTTCAAAAGCTTTTCCACTTCTTTTGCAATCGCCTCATCCTCAGTAGGCAATATTTGACTGGTGTATTCAATGACAGTTACCTTGACACCAAAGTCTGCCAGCATGGAAGCCCATTCTATTCCGATTACACCGCCACCAATAATTATAATTGATGAAGGAAGCGATTCCATATGCAGTGCTTCATCTGAAGTCATTACAATGCTTCCATCAATTTCTAAACCGGGGAGTGACTTTGGTTTGGAACCGGTAGCAATTAGCACATTATTGGGAACAAGCATTGTGTTTTCTTCACCGTTATCATACTCTATGGAAATGGTTCCCGGCATGGGAGAAAAAATACTTGGGCCAAGTATACGGCCAAAGCCTTCATAAACATCAATTTTCCCTTTTTTCATTAACCCTTGAACACCCTGGTGCAGTTTGTGAATAATGCTCTCTTTTCTTTCCTGTACCTTGGTAAAATTAATCGAAGGGGATGCTGTCATTACACCGAATCGTTCCGCATCCTTTGTCTGCCTGAAGATTTCAGCACTGCGAAGTAATGCTTTGGATGGTATGCACCCCCGGTGCAAACATGTCCCTCCAAGTTCGTTCTTTTCCACAATGGCGACCTTCATGCCAAGTTGTGATGCCCGAATTGCAGCAACATAGCCGCCGGTACCTCCTCCAAGTATCACGAGATCGTAATCTTTTGCCATACTGTTCACTCCTAACGATTGTTTGGGTATACTTTAGCTTCCTCCTGCTGCCTTAATACGCGCAACACACCTTCATTTAAAGCCTGCAATTCATTTTCCCCCGGATATACGAGGGTATCTGCAATCCAATTGACTCGCTCTGTGATCATTTCCACAAAATTTTTTCCATACGCAAGGCCGCCGGTTAATACAATAGCATCCACATCCCCTTTGAGCACGGCACCCATGGAGCCAATGTCCTTGGCAACCTGATAAGCCATCGCTTCATAGGCATGTTTGGCATTTTGATCACCGGTTTCTATGCGCCTTTCCACTTCGAGGGCGTCGTTGGTCTCCAGGTATGCCATCAGACCGCCTTGCCCTACCAGTTTTTTCATTATTTCATCACGATAATATTGCCCGGAAAAACATAATGAAACCAAATCCCCGGCAGGAACAGTTCCTGCACGCTCGGGTGAAAATGGACCATCCCCGTGAAGTCCATTGTTCACATCAATTACTTTTCCATTCTTATGACCGCCGATGGTGATGCCCCCACCCATATGTGTAACAATTAAATTGATATCATTATAGCTTGCATGCAAATCATTCGCCGCTCTGCGGGCTACTGCCTTTTGATTCAATGCATGGAAAATACTTTTCCTCGGGATATCGGGAACGCCGGAATAACGGGCAATATCGTTCATTTCATCCACCACAACCGGATCTACAATATAAGCCGGGATGTTAAGACCTGCTGCTATTTCATTGGCAATGATCCCACCCAGATTGGATGCATGTTCTCCGTTATATCCACTCTGCAGATCGTGCAGCATCGCCTGATTGACTGTATAGGTCCCCCCTTCGATGGGCTGAAGCAGACCTCCTCTTCCACAAACGGCATCCAATTTGGAAATATTTATTCCTTCATAATCCAATTGTTCAAGGATAATATTTTTTCGATAGTCATATTGATCAATAATATGCATAAATTCTTTTATATCTTCCAGTTTATGACGTATCGTTTTCTCAAAAATACAACTTTCATTATCAAAAACACCTATTTTTGTAGATGTTGATCCAGGGTTAATAACAAGAACTCGGTAGTGTGATTGCAAAATGCAGACCTCCGTAGTATTAAGCCGGTATTATCTTCTGCTTAAAATATGATGATTGTCCAACAGAAACTGGTTTCTTGATCGTTTCAGGGAAGCAATTCTTTCCTCCACCATTCTGTCAGCAGCCGTATGGGTAGGGATGTGATCCCTTCTCGCGATTTCAAATACTTTACTCAGGCTGTTATATATGGTTTCCACTTTTTTCATTGCTCTTGCCTGGTTATAACCGATTAGTTCATCGGCAACATTAATGACTCCGCCGGCATTTATCACGTAATCAGGGGCATATAAAATTCCTTTTTCATGAAGAATGTCCCCGTGTTTGGACTCCTTTAATTGATTATTGGCTGAACCAGCAATAATTTTAGCTTTTATTTGAGGTATTGTTTCGTCATTGATGGTGGCTCCAAGAGCACATGGCGCGTATATGTCGCATTCCACTCCATAAATATCCTCAGGGTCAACAGCTTCTGCCTGAAATGCACCTACAGCCCGATTTACAGCTTCTTTATTAATATCTGTCACAATTAATTTAGCGCCTTCTTCATGCAAATGTTCACATAATGCATAAGCCACATTCCCAACACCCTGCACTGCAACGGTTTTACCCTCCAGAGAATCATTCCCGTAAACTTCTTTCGCCGCAGCTTTCATTCCTATATAAATGCCATAACCAGTTACAGGGGATGGATTTCCTGAAGAACCTTGTGATTCTTTTGAAATTCCGGTGACAAAATCCGTTTCCATATGGATCAGGTCCATATCTTCTTCTGTTGTACCAACATCCTCCGCAGTAATATAACGGCCGTTTAAACTTTGTATATATCGACCAAATGCCCTGAACATTTCTGGGTTTTTATCTTTTTTTGGATCGCCGATAATTACTGTTTTTCCTCCCCCTAAATTTAAACCGGCGGCAGCATTTTTGTAAGTCATCCCTCTTGCCAATCTTAAAGCATCCTCTATCGCAGCTTCTTCTGTCTCATACGTCCACATTCTTGTGCCACCCAATGCAGGTCCCAAAGTCGTATCATGTAGGGCGATAATCGCTTTCAAACCTGAATTTTCGTCCTGACAAAAGACAAGCTGTTCATAATCATATTTTTCCATATAAGTAAATATTTCCATTTCCCATCCTCCTAAAATTTTTTAGCGGAAACTAACGCCAACGTGAGTGAGTATAATTTATCCTCAGCAGAGTCTGCTCTTGAAGTTACAGTAATAGGCGCTTTAGCTCCACTGATTACCCCTGCCACTTTTGCACCTGCAAAATATACAAAAGACTTATATAATGCATTTCCCATATCAATAGTGGGAACAAGTAATATGTCAGCGGCACCGGCTACATCGGAATGAATCCCTTTATAACTTGCCGCTTGTTTGGAAACGGCAATATCAAAAGCAAGCGGTCCATCAACAAGACACCCGGTTATTTGCCCTCTTTTTTGCATTTGTGTTAAAACGGCTGCGTCTACAGTAGAGTCCATCTTAGTATTAACGGTTTCCACAGAGGCAAGCACAGCCACTTTTGGAACTTCCAGCCCGACACCCTGTGCCACCTGAACAGCATTTTTAATGATTTCTGCTTTTTCTTCTATTGTTGGGGAGATCATCATTGCAGCATCAGTGAGAAAGTAAAGCCTGCTTTGATTTGGTACTTCGAAAACGGCTACATGAGACAATGCTTTTCCTGTCCGTAACCCGAAATCTTTATTTAAAACAGGTCTCATTAATTCTTTTGTGGGCAGGTTTCCTTTCATAAGAATTTGTGCCTGATTGCTGTGTACGGCTTTTACTGCTGCTGTCGCACTTTCTTCCTTGGTGTCAGTATGTTCAACATGAATCCCGGAAACGGACAGGTCCAGGTTAATTTTTGCTGCCAAACTGGTTATTTCCTCCAGATTACCAAACAATAAAAATCCGCATAGATTTTCATCTAATGCTGTTTTAACCGCTCGCAGCAATTGTTCATCCGTTGCATTTGCTACTGCCGCAACCCTTTTCTTTCCCTGTTTTGCCCTTTCTTTGATAGCAGCTAATGTATGCATTTTATCCTCCTAAAGGTCCCAATTATTTTTATTGCAAGAAACATGCCAACTCCCCACCCCCTGTAAGCGCTTCATTTACAGATGCCCATGCATGCAAAGAATTGCAAATAACGCAAATTATTGCATGCTGTTTCTTTCAAGTTGGTGTTTGTCCATTTTATAATATAAGCTTCTTAATGAAATATTTAACATTTTGGCGGTTTTTGTTTTATTAAAGTTATTTTGTTTATAAGCTTCGTAAATATAATTTTTTTCAAACCGGTCTAATGCTTGCTGCAACGGCTTTTCTAATGATATATTTTCTCCACTGCCATATTCGTGTTCCAACTCTTCGGAACTTCGAAGCTCCGGTAAATGATGTTTCTCTATTGTTTCCTCGTTTATATCCATATAGATCATTGCTCTGCCAATCACATTCTCCAACTCACGAATGTTTCCCGGCCAATGATAGCTGGATAATTTTAATAATGCTTCTTTTGAAATATCATGTATTTTTCTGCCGTAATCCTGATTCAATTTTAAAATAATATGTGCTGTCAGCTCAGGCAGATCCTCCAGCCTCTCTTCCAATGCTGGAATATAGATCGGCAGACGGGTTAATCTGTAATACAAATCCTCACGAAACGTTTGATTCATAATAGCCTTTTCCAAATTCACATTTGTAGCTGTTATTACTCGTACATCGATGGAAACAGGATCAGTTCCACCAACACGGACAATTTCATTTTCCTGTAAAACCCGTAATAGCTTCGCCTGCATATTTAATGAAAGCTCACCTATCTCATCAAGAAAAATGCTTCCATGGTTAGCTTCTTCAAACAGTCCCTTTTTCCCGCCATGCTTTGCTCCTGAAAAAGCTCCCCCTTCATATCCGAATAGCTCACTTTCCAGTAAAGTCTCTGCAATAGCAGCACAATTAACCCGAATGAACTTTCCGTGTTTTCTGTCGCTCTCATTATGTATCGCATGGGCAAACAGTTCCTTGCCGGTACCGGAATTACCACGCAATAAAACAGTTGCCGGAGTTCTGGCACCTACTTTTGCCTGTTCCAGAGCCAATTTCATTTCCGGCGAATTTCCGATTATATCATCAAAAGTGTATTTGGCTTCCAGATTTCGTATGATTTGCCTCGCCCGCTTTAATTCACTCGTCAGTGACTGTATTTCCGTCACATCATGTAAAACACCAACACTTCCCTTAATAACACCATCCACGATAATGGGAGCCACATTAACATAGACATCTTTCTTTTTTGGCCCGACTTTCATCCGTGCCCCCCTAACAGGCCTTCGGGTTTGCAGGACTTTCATATGTACGCTTTCCCCTTCGGATATATCGGCAGTCGCCGGCTTTCCGATCACATCGGATTCTTTCAGGCCTGTTATACGTGAATAGGCAGGATTTATCATTAAGCCAACACCTTTTTCATCGACCACACTAATGGCCTCATCCGAAGATTGGATTATTGCTTCCAGCATGGTCTTTATTTCGTTTAAATCTGTATTTTCCTCCGCTAAATTCATTACTTCGGTTATATCCTTAAATACAGCAAAAGCACCAACAAGGGAATCTTCATCATTAATAATGGGGATTCGTGTTGTAATTATTTGCTTTCCGTTTTTCAATATGAGCTTTCTGTTTACTTCTTTACCCTTTTCCCGCAACACATCCGGTAATCTTGAATTGGAAATGACATGGCGTATATATTTACCTTCAAAATTTTCCTTTGCCAGTCCGATTATTTGCTCTGCACTGCGATTTACAAACTGCACGATCCCCTTGTGATCAACAACGATCATGCCGTCCCTTATATTATCAAGGATTAAATTTTGATTATTCATTTGTAATTTAATTCTGTTCAGCAGATTTTCTTTCTCATTAAATAGTTCGGAGATGATGTATGCGACTGTACCCGGAATAACAACAGTCTGTCCTTTCCTGTGGCGGATCAATTCTTCAAGTACATGATCATCCCCGGTTGCTTCCACGATAATATCTATTTCTTTATCCAGCCATTTGTTCCATTTTGAATCTGCAGGTATATTATACTTTTTTGCAAGCTTCATCCCTGGAGCATGGGGGTTTTTATCAATTACTCCCACTATATTCAACTTCTCAGTCTCATGTAATATATTCAGTAAAGCAGATCCGCCTTTTCCGGCGCCGACAATTAATACATTCTTCATCAATATCCCGCCCTGCATTGTTTTGCATGTTTTTAGCATACAATAACGTGCAATGTTTATCAAATATCTTTCGTTCCTATTTATGGCCATAATTTGTTATACTGTTTATGGTATTCATTAATTATTCAGTTAGGGGAAGTGGAATGGCCAGGTTTATTGCAGTGCTTACGTTGATAATTCCGGGTGTGCTTGCAGCATATGGAATTAAATTGATGAGAGATTCTTTGTTTAATGAATTCATTCCAGTATTTTTGCATATCAGTATTCAATTTATTGCCGGTTTCATTTTATTTATCGGTGGTGTTGCTTTTATTGGCGGATTTATTGTTCATCGGGACCGGAAACGGCAAAGAACAAGGAAACAGGAAAACCAAAATGGAGAATAATTTTTTGTTATGAGGAGTGATGCTGCTCAATGTGGAGCAATTATTCTTGGAAACATCATTCCACAAACACTTTCATTCCTGCTCATTTATGTTATTATGTAAAATAGAATAAATACATGGAGGTATGATAGTAACATGAAGGTTTCAAAATTCGGGGGGACTTCAGTAGCAAATGCAGAACAAATGAAAAAGGTGGCAAACATCATTACAAGTGACCCCGAAAGAAAGTTCGTTGTTGTATCAGCACCCGGAAAAAGATGTGAAGAAGATTTTAAAGTAACGGACATGTTAATTCAACTGGGGAATTGTTACATAAACAATGAACCACACGAAGATTGCGAAGAAATTGTTATGGAACGTTTCAGGGAAATCGTAAAGGAACTGGATCTTCCTGAACGTCTGTTGGAAGAGATACATGCCAAAATCAGGCAAGTACTCGAAATGTCTTCTTCCAATACGATGAAATTAAATGCATTGAAAGCGATTGGAGAAGATAGTTCAGCCAAATTACTGAGTGAGTATTTGAAAAAAACCGGTGTGAAAGCAGAGTATGTCAACCCAAATGAGGCAGGAATCATTCTAAGCTATAATAAAGGCAATACAAAAGTTCTGCCGGAGAGCTATGAAACATTATATAAATTAAGAGAGCGTGACGGTATATTAGTCATTCCCGGTTTTTTCGGATTTACAAAAGACGGTCAGCTAGTCACCTTTTCCAGAGGTGGTTCAGATATAAGTGGTTCTATTGTAGCAGCAGGTGTAAAAGCAAGCCTGTATGAAAACTTTACAGATGTGGATTCCGTCTACGCAGTTAATCCAAAGATTGTGAAGAATCCAAAGAAAATCCACACGTTATCCTATAAGGAGATGCGGGAACTGTCCTATGCCGGATTTTCTGTTTTTCATGATGAAGCATTAAGACCTGCAGTCGAAAAAAAGATCCCTGTTTGTATAAAAAATACAAACAACCCTGATTTGCCGGGAACGATGATTATTGCAGAGAAAGAACAAAATCAGAAATATGTTGCAGGGATTGCCAGTGATACCGGATTTTCGAGCTTGTATATAAGCAAGTACCTCATGAACCAGGAAGTAGGTTTTGGCAGAAGGCTGTTCAGCATTCTGGAAGATGCCGGTGTATCCTTTGAACATGCACCTTCCGGAATTGATGACATGACAATCATTATACGTGATAGTAAATTATCAAAGGAAAAAGAAGCTTATATATTGAAACGAATAGAGGATGAACTGGAGCCTGACACCATAAAAATGGAAAGGGATCTCGCCATTGTTATGGTTGTGGGAGAAGGATTGGTTAGTACCATTGGTATTGCCAGTAAAGCAACTGCAGCCATTTCCAATGCCAATGTGAATATTGAAATGATCAATCAGGGATCCTCGGAAGTATCCATGATGTTTGGGATTAAATCAGAAAACCTGGATAAAGCTGTAAGTTCCTTGTACAAAGCTTATTTTGAAGAAGTGGAAACGAAAGAAACAGCAACTGTTTTGTAAAAAGGCGCTGTTCTTACAGTTTGTTGCAAAAACAGCTTGAAATAAAATAAAAAACCGATGGGTGCGATTTATTATCCCATCGGTTTTTTTTAAAATTTAGGGTATTTCCTGCCAATTGCTATCTGAAAGAAAGATTTTTACGTTTCCTCTAGCTTGCCCTGTGTTCCAGCCGAAGACGATCTGCAACCATGGCGATGAATTCACTGTTTGTAGGCTTTGCTTTCGTTATGCTGATCGTATAGCCGAACAAGGCTGAAATGGAGTCTATATTACCTCTGCTCCAAGCCACTTCAATTGCATGGCGGATAGCGCGCTCAACCCGTGAAGAGGTTGTATTATATTTTTTAGCGATATCAGGATAAAGCACCTTTGTAATGGAACCGAGTAGTTCAATATCATTATATACCATGGTGATTGCTTCCCTTAAATACATGTATCCCTTTATATGAGCCGGAACACCAATCTCATGAATGATATTGGTTATGCTTGCTTCTAAATCCTGCTTTTTCTTCTCTCTTTTTACTCCTTTTCTGCTGCTTGTTGGAAGTGCTGCACTATTGCCTTGAACCTGCCGGATTTGATCGGAAAGGTTATCCAGGTCAAATGGCTTTAAAATAAAATAGGAAGCACCATAATCCACTGCTTTTTTCATGACTTCCTCCTGTCCAAACGCCGTCAGCATGATAACATGTGGTTTATCAGGATCATCTTTTATCTTATTCAGTACGTTGAGTCCATCTATATGCGGCATAATGATATCAAGAAGAAGTACGTCCGGATTTGTTTCCTGAAGTAAGCTCAGACATTCCTTCCCATTGTAAGCTGTACCAATAACTTCAATATCTTCCTGTTCTTCAAAGTAATCCTCCATCAATTGTACGAGCTCTTTGTTGTCATCCACTAAAGCAACTGATATTTTATTCACTGCAAATTTCCTCCCTTTATGTAATTCATTCGCCTTCTCTTACTTACTTATTCTACATAAATAATTAATATCCTTTTTTAATTCAAAAAAACTTTGGATTTTTTAAGATTTTCTTTAGTTTACTTTTATTTTCTCGTTTTTACGATATAATTTGATTTAAATCGACAAATTTGTCGAATAATATTTAATTAAATTATATCATAAAATTTTGAACAACTATGCATGGAATTGCAAAAAAGACTTGTGGATGATTACACCCACAAGTCTTTTTAACCAGCTATTTCGTCTTGTGTTTCTTTATTAACTGTAATACCTGCATCGTTCAGCATCCATTCTATATGGACACCATACCCGGAAGTTGGATCATTGACAAATACATGTGTAACTGCACCAACTATTTTTTCGTTTTGAATTATGGGACTTCCGCTCATTCCCTGAACAATCCCTCCGGTATGTTTTAATAATTCAGGGTCGGTAATTTGGACCACCATCCCTTTTGTAGCCGGAAATTTTTGTGGCACTGAGCTTACAATTTCAATATCAAAGGCTTCCACTTTTTCCCCATCAACTACTGTCAGTATTTTCGCGGGACCTTCTTCCACTTCATGGGATAATGCTACCGGCATTGGTTCATCAAATTCACCGTTTTTTATTTCATCATCCAGCTTACCAAAGATACCAAAGGGACTGTTTTTAGTGATAGTACCTAATTGATCACTGTCATTGGAAAACCTCGCCTGCTTTTCACCTGGAATTCCATTATTTCCTTTTTCAATGGAGTTCACGGATGATCTTACAATCGTTCCGTTATGAATTTCAATTGGTTTTTTCGTATCCATATCCGATATAACATGTCCAAGTGCACCATATTTGTGGGAATCAGGTTCATGAAATGTCATTGTTCCTATCCCGGCTGCAGCATCACGAATATATAAACCGATTTTATATTCATGATCATTCTCGTCTAAATGTGGGGTTAATTCTGTTTCTATCGTTTGCTTTCCTCTTTTTATTTTTACAATGAGAGGACTGCCTTCCTCGCCCGCTTTTTTAACAATTGGTTTTACATCTTTCATTTCTTCTATGGGATCACCATTGATATCCAAAATGATATCTCCTACTTGAATATCTGCTTCCTCACCCGGTGATAAAGCTGTTTCCTCACCATTTACGAGATGATGACCAACAACGAGTACGCCCTGGGTATGAAGCTGCACTCCGATTGATTGGCCTCCCGGAATTACCTTAACTTCATCTAATACAGAAAGATTGACTCTTTTGATCGGAAAACCTGCAACTTCGTATATTAACTCACTGTTACCGGGTTCTTCGGCAAAGAATGTGTCGGAGTCAATCGCTTTAACACTTTCACCAGAAGCTTTCATCGATACATTTTTCCCTAGCTCCGGAAGCTTTACCGGGGATTGATCGTTAAAAGTAACAATTTCATCTGGAATGGAAAGGTATTCTTGAATTGGGGCGGAAAAAGGAATTGCCAATACAAATATAAGGAGAAGCGCGCCAATTATTTTTCTTATATGATCCGTGTGTTTCCAGTTCAACTAATTCACTCTCCTTATTCCAAACCCATACCTTGTTTTTATCTGTATTTCTAATTTGACCTTTCTTCTGCTGTTTTAAACTGGTGAAACATAAGAATGCTGTGTATAATTTCCTTTTGAAAATAACAGATGTGATGAATAATCCAATGATGATGTACTATTGGATTATTTTCCAAACCATATATTTGTAATAGAGGATAATACTTTTTTAAAACGGGGTAACAAAAAAGCCGGTTGTCTTAATTTCCGGCTTTTTTGGCATACTTATTCTTAAATTTTTCAGCTAAGTCAAGCATCTCTTCCGCATGCTGTTTAGCTGTTTCAGTCAGTTTGGTTCCAGTAATCATCCGACTCAACTCATCAGTTTGCTCAGCAGTGTCTAACTGGTTAATAACTGTAGCAGTTCTGTTATTGTTTACTTTCTTCTCAATTAATTTGTGCGTGTCTGCCATGGATGCTACCTGAGGCAAATGAGTAATACATAATACCTGAGACCCGACAGAGATTTGATAAATCTTTTCTGCAATAGCTTGAGCTACTCTGCCGCTGACTCCTGTATCGACTTCATCAAAAATGACACTGGTAACACGCTGATGCCTTGCAAAAATTCTTTTTAATGCAAGCATTATTCTTGAAAGCTCCCCTCCGGAAGCAATTTTATGGAGTGGTTTTAGCGGTTCACCAGGGTTTGTGGAGATTAAAAACCGTATTTGATCGAACCCATCCTTATGGAGTTTTGGAGTTCCTTCCCTCTCAATATCCGAGTTAAATTGAATTTTAAATGAAGCTTTTTCCAAATATAAATCTTTAAATTCATCATAAATTTCTTCTGTTAATAATTTTGCTGCCTTCTGTCTGCTATCGTGTAATTGCTTCGCTTCCAGATATGCATCCTTTTCTTGTCCCATTATTTCTTCCTGTAAATTTGCAAGGTGGGAGTCCTTGTTTTTCAGCTGGTCAATTTCCTCATCGATTTCAGCTGCATATTTGATCATATCATTTACCGATGACCCATATTTTTTCTTTAACCTGTTTAATTCATCGAGCCTGGCTTCCATGTCATTTAATTGATCCGGGTCGTATTGCTGTCCTTCCATATAGCTACTCAGTTCATAGGATAGTTCCTCCAGAGCAAAATAATGTTCAGCAATCTCTTCTCCTTTTTCGGCAATAAACGTATCATATTTGCTGTGGTCCAGTAATGCAGTTTGTGCTCTGCTGACCCATTCCAAACCTTTTTGCTCACCATATAACGCATAATATGCATCATGTATTGCATTGTATATTTTCTCAAAATTTGCCAGTTTATTGCGTTCCTGCTCCAATTCTTCATCTTCATTTGGTGTTAGGTTGGCTTGTTCCAATTCTCGTTTCTGGAATTCCAGCAAATCAAGACGGTGCGCATTTTCCTGTTCATTTTCATTTAGTTTTTTAAACCTTTTTTTTAGTAATTGCAGTTTATCAAATATTTGTTGATAAGATTTTTTTTCTTTGTTTATTGTACCCGAATCATACAGATCCAGTAATTCAATATGGTTCTCGGGGTTCATAAGTGATTGTGTTTCATGCTGGCTATGGATATCGATAAGCTTCCTTCCGAACTCTCTTAGAATCGCCAAAGTTACCAGCTTACCATTAACGCGGCAAATACTTTTTCCGCCTGCTGTAATTACCCTATGCAGAATAATCTGCTGATCGGTCATCTCTAAACCATAACTTTCACCGAGCTCATATACAGGATGGTTACTCTCTTCAATTGTAAATAATCCTTGAATTTCAGCTTTATCGCTTCCATGTCTTACAAAATCAACAGATCCTCTTCCTCCTGCCAATAACTGTACAGCATCAATAATTATGGACTTGCCTGCTCCGGTTTCACCGCTTAACACAGTTAGTCCCTCATGGAATGTAATGGATATTTCATCAATAATTGCAAAGTTTTTAATAGACAATTCTGTAAGCAAGCCGGAACCACCCCTATTTATAACATTTCAATAAAGCGTTCTTTAATTACCCCTGCGTCGGTATCAGTTCTGCAAATAATCAGGCATGTATCGTCTCCACAAATCGTTCCCATTATTTCATCCCAATCCAGGTTATCAATCAGCACCCCTATTGCATGCGCATTCCCGGGTAATGTTTTTAACACAATAAAATGACTTGCATGCTCTATTTTGACAAATGCATCCATAATCAAACGCTTCAACTTATTTAATGGATTAAATTTTTGGTCGGCCGGGAGGCTGTACTTGTATGTTCCGTTTGTTGCCGGTACTTTTACAAGTCGCAGTTCCTTAATATCACGCGAAACTGTAGCCTGTGTGACATTATAGCCCAGATTTTTTAACCGGTCGACAAGATCATCCTGTGTTTCTATCTCGTTCTCTGTGATTAGTTCTCTTATCTTAATATGACGTTGTACTTTACTCATTTTGCACCTCACTCCGTTCGACTATTGCCGGTTGGCTGGAATGCAGACTGCGCTTGGTTAACCAGCTTCTCGATTTCTGCATCCGGCAGGGTTATTCCATTTTTTTCTTTTCTCCACCCTAAATAAACCAGGAACTCTATATTGCCATCTCCCCCTGTTATCGGAGAGAATGTGATGCCATACAAGTCATACTGTTCTTGCATCGCAAAAAGAACAATGTCCTTCACTACCTGGATATGTACTTTTTTATCCCGGACAATTCCTTTTTTCCCGACCTGTTCCCTGCCGGCTTCAAATTGCGGTTTTACTAATGCAATAATATCACTATTTTCGGCAAGTATATTTTTTAACACAGGTAAAATTAGTTTTAATGAAATAAACGAAACGTCAATGGCTGCAAAATCCGGTGTACCTTTTTTAAAGTTTTCTTCTGTAACATACCTGAAATTGGTTCGTTCCATCGTAACTACGTTGGGGTTATTTCTCAGTTTCCAGTCCAGTTGATTATAGCCGACATCAATACAATAGCTGAGCTTGACCCCATTTTGCAGGCCGCAATCGGTAAAACCTCCCGTGGATGAACCGACGTCAACCATTATTTTATCCTGTAAAGAAATGTTAAAATGATTAATCGCTTTTTCTAATTTCAAACCCCCGCGTCCTACGTAGCGTAATTTTTCTTTGATGTTTAACGGAAGCGCTTCATCTACTTTCATGCCGGGTTTATCCAGTCTGGTTTCATTGGAAAAAACAAGTCCTGCCATGATGACACGCTTTGCTTTTTCTCTTGTTTCAATAAGGTTCCTTTCCACTAGTAAAACATCCAAACGCTTTTTTCCCATATTAAATATCCTTTACTGCTTTTTATTCGCCGGTAATACTTTTATTTTTAACTTGTTTTGAATAATGGCTATGATCTTTCCCGCAAAGAAGATAATTTTCGTGGAAGCGTTGATCGCCAAAAATTTGCCGATTGCTTTGCCGCCAACTGTAATTGCGGCAACCAGGCTTGTCAATAATACAGACAATAGAATCTGATAGGGGGAGCCTTCCCCGTGGCCTGTTATAGTTACTATTTGAAGTACTACGATAGCAGTGGCTGTTCCGCTCACTATGCCGGTTATATCCCCTATTACATCATTGCAGAAACTTGCAAATTTATCTGCGTTTCTAATAATGCTTACCGCTTCTTTGGCTCCCGTTACCTTTTCTGCGGCCATGGCATGAAAAGGTGCTTCCTGTGCAGCTGTAGAGGCAATGCCAAGCATATCAAATACAACGCCAATCAATACAATGATGAAAACAATAACTAAACCTGCGATCCATACGACCCCACTTAAGATAGAAGAGGAAATAACTGAAAAAATAGCCGCTAACACAAAAGTGATAACGGCAATTACAATACTGAATCTCAAAGAGCGTCTTATTTGCGATTTCATTTTATACCTCAATTTTCATTAATAAATTCATGCTTTAATACAAAGACTATGTATGAGGAATGGTCATTTAAAAGGTTAAGACTGCGGCTTAGGTCCAGTAGGTTTTCCCAGACGAATACCCCATGTTGCCATGCAAGGCGGTTCCCCTTTAAATTCATCTCGGCTTTGTTGCCAAGAGCCGGACTGGATTACCACTTAGTCCGCACTATAATCCCTTTTAAATGTCAATGAACAGTCTAGGAGATTTCCTCAACAGCCTTTAACCGATTCCTAGCCTCTTTTGCAGCGACGATTTCATAGAGATAAAAATAATAACCAGTGGCCACCCGGTTTATTATTTGGAACTCTAATCCCCTCGTACACCACTCAAGGCAGGCTACGCTGCACGCCATGTGTCCCTTACACTTCATGCAGGTTCATACCCCATTCCATAACGGCTCCTAGGCTTAGCAGCCATTACAGAGATGGGCCTCCACGGTAATCGGGTCAACGCCCACATGCCTTTGCGGATCGCCCGAAAACCTTAACTTCCAGCATCAACCCAAGGCTGGGCGCCTCAAGCCAACACAAGAAACTTCATCGATGTGCCCTTTGGCGGATTTTTAGGCCCGCCTTCAGAAACGGTAGACTGACTAGAATACTGCACCATCCCTCTTTTTATCAATTATAGCATATTTCCAGTGGGAATTCCATATTTGGCATTAATGGTCTCTATGGCTGAAATACTCCGTTAAAGCCATTAAATAGGAATTATCGGCTTTCGCTTCTTTCAACGCTGCCTTTGCTTTTTGCACATAAACTTCTTTATGTTTTATTGCTCCATCCAATCCCAATAAATTTGGATATGTGCTTTTTTTATTATCCTCATCACTGCCGGTAGGTTTTCCAAGCTTTTCCGGATCGCCTGATATATCCAAAATATCATCCTGCACCTGGAATATAAGGCCTAAATAATACGCGAATTCTTTTAAATGGTTTAGTTCCTCTTTGGAAGCACGTCCGAGAAAAGCACCTGCACATACGGAAAACGTTAAAAGCTCCCCGGTTTTAAGCTCATGAATGGTTTCCAGCTGTTTGAGGCTGATTTGTTTATTTTCTGCCTCCATATCCATAATTTGACCCGCAACCATCCCCCGTGGTCCAGCTGCTTTTGACAGCATTCTAATCAATTCAACCTTTTCCTGATCCTCCAAGTAAGGACTGTCAGACAGAATTTCGAAGCTGTAGGTCAATAAAGCGTCACCGGCCAAAATAGCGGTTGATTCGTCAAAGACTTTATGGTTTGTAGGTTTTCCCCTTCGGATGTCATCATTATCCATTGCTGGTAAATCATCGTGAATTAGTGAATATGTATGGATTAATTCCAGTGCCATGGCTGGTGCCATAGCTTTTTTTATATCACTTCCATAATTTTCATAGCTTGCAATTAAAAGAATGGGACGAAGTCTTTTCCCGCCTGCTTCCACGGAATATAACATGGAAGCTTTTAAATCATCCGGAATATGCAGGCGTTTCAGGTGATGAATTAACTCCTTGTGTATATTTACTTTATAGTGATTTATATACTCATTCAGATTTACTTGCAATTATTCTTCCTCCTGTACATGAAAAGCATCAAGTTTACCCTCTTCGTTCATGATTTGTGTCATCTTCTCCTGGGCATTTTCCAGTTTATCGCTGCAAATTTTGGAAAGCTTCATTCCCTCCTGGTAATAATTAATTGCTTTTTCCAGCGGTACTTCCCCTTCTTCCAGTTTTGATACAATTTCTTCCAATTTTTCCATTGCTTCTTCAAATGAAAAATCTTCGGTTTTCATATTATCCATTCTCCTCCACCTCTAATACCCGGCAATCCAATTTTCCATCGGATAAATGAATGGTGATCGGATCCTGTTCCTTTACTTCCCCTGCTGATTTTATAATCTTTCCGTTCAGGGAGTACGGTAGGGCAAATCCCCTTTTCATTACTTCCAGGGGATTAAGCAATGTTAATTTATCCATATTGCTCAACAAGTATCTTTTTTTTCTTTCTATTG
Source organism: Virgibacillus kimchii (assembly GCF_055379185.1). Taxonomy (NCBI): domain Bacteria; kingdom Bacillati; phylum Bacillota; class Bacilli; order Caryophanales; family Bacillaceae; genus Virgibacillus; species Virgibacillus kimchii. The sequence goes on from NZ_AP043951.1 coordinate 1,017,717, forward strand.
CCTGGGTTATATAAGCATTTTGTCTTTTCGTCAACTGATCCAATTGCTTTTTAAGTAAAACCACCTGTTTTTCCGGATGCTGCCTTATTAAACGGGGCATGAGACTCTCATATACTTTTCTTTTATTCATGATATTATTTTTTAATGACTTTTGCATTTCCTCCACGAACTTATCAAGTTCCTGTTCCTTCTGTTTAAGCAGTTGTTCAGGATAACGAAATGCGTAGGATTGTTTTATTCTTTTTAAATGCTGTTCAAGGGAGGACATTTTATTATCCAATTCCCTGTGCAGCGATTTCTCCAATATTATCAGTTTTTCTTTTAATTCCTCCTGTGACTGAACAGCAAGTTCTGCAGCTCCGGTCGGTGTTGGAGCACGTAAATCTGCAACATAATCACTGATGGTTATATCCGTTTCATGCCCTACCGCTGATATAACGGGAACAGAGGAATGAAATATAGCTTCTGCAACTACTTCTTCATTGAACCCCCAAAGTTCTTCAATAGAGCCACCGCCCCGACCGACAATTAACAAGTCAAATTGTCCTGTATTATTTGCCTTTTCAATTCCCTGTTTTATGGAGTCAGCAGCATGGGGTCCCTGTACCAAAACAGGGATGACAGTCATTTGCACAATCGGATATCTTCGTTTAATTGTTGTAATAATATCCCTTACTGCTGCTCCGGTTGGTGATGTAATAATAGCAATGTTTTTTGGATGGGCAGGTATTGACTTTTTATTGGAGGCATCAAAATATCCTTTTTTATGTAATTTTTCTTTAAGCTGTTCATAAGCCAGATAAAGAGCCCCTATACCATCCGGCTCCATTTGCTCAATATACAGCTGATACTGGCCAAATGACTCAAATACACTGATTTCTCCCCGGATCAGTACATTTAAACCGTTTTCCGGTTTGAATTTTAAGGAGCGATTATTGCCTGCAAACATAACCGCCTGTATACGTGATTGGTCATCTTTAATGGTTAGATACATATGACCTCTGCTATGGTGTTTAAAATTTGATATTTCTCCTCTTAACCAAATATTTCTTAAATGGGGATCGCCATCCATTTTTCTTTTTATATATTTCGTAAGTGCAGTGACAGTTAAGTATTTATCTTTCAATGCAGAACCAATCCCTTTGCTGCTTTAATGGTGTTTTTCAATAACATAGTGATGGTCATTGGCCCTACGCCCCCCGGTACCGGAGTAATGTAGGCAGCTTTTTCCTTGGCCTGTTCAAAGTCAACATCACCTGTTAATTTACCGTTGTCCATGCGGTTAATCCCAACGTCAATAACCGCTGCACCTTCTTTGATGTGTTCCCCCTTTATAAAATGGGGTTTCCCTGCTGCTGCGATCAGAATGTCGGCATGCAGTGTATGTTTCTTTATATCGTCTGTTTTTGAGTGGCAGTATGTAACAGTTGCGTCCTCATTAAGCAATAGCTGACCTACGGGTTTTCCCACTATATTGCTTCTGCCTATAATGACTGCATTTTTTCCTTTCGTCTGGATATTCTTTGATTTCAGCATCGTCATAATACCATATGGTGTGCATGGAAGAAATGTATCATTCCCTGTCATCATGCGGCCGATGTTTATTGGGTGGAAGCCGTCCACATCTTTTCTCGGGCTGATGGCATCAATTACATTTTGTTCGCGAATATGGTCGGGAAGGGGCAATTGTACAAGTATACCGTGGACAGTATCATTCTGGTTTAATGCTTCAATCTTTTGAAGGAGTTCACTCTCTGTAACAGTGCTCGGCATTTTAATGACATCAGAATCAATACCGGTTTCATTGCAGGCTTTCTTTTTACCTTTGACATAGGATTTTGAAGCTGGATTATCTCCAACGAGAATAACGGTCAGCTGAGGAATAACCCCATCTTCTTTTAATTTGCTGACTTCAGTTTTCATTTCCAATCTCAATTCTGCAGCCAGATCTTTTCCGCTAATTATTTCAGCTGGCATAGACAATGTCTCCTTTGTATTTTTATTTTGGTGAATTGTACCGTTTACCAACACTTTAACCGCAACAGTAAAATATATCGCACTATGGTTTTTCACAAGCCTATATTATCTTCAAGATTGCTATAAAAACAAAACAATCTTTTAGGACACAGCCTCAATTTTTGACAAAACACCATTAATAAATTTTCCTGATTTTTCATCACCAAACGTATGACCCAGCTCCACAGCCTCGTTAATAGAGACGTTTTTTGGAATATCCTCCGCATAAATAATTTCATAAACGGCAATGCGCAAAATTGTTTTTTCAACAGATGCAATCCGGTCAATCGACCAATTTTCAAGATGCTCTGCTATTAAACCGTCCAAGTTCGATTTATTTTCCACCACACCATGAACAAGTCGGATTAAAAATGGATCCGCTGCTTCCTCCTCTAAAAAATGTTGTATCGCCTCATCCGGTTTATTATCATTAATATCGAGTTGAAATAGTATCTGAAGTGCATTTTTTCTTGCAGTGTGTCTATTCATCGGTCTATCTCCTTTAACCATTGCAGATGACTTGTCTACACAGATGATAGCATGATTACTTTACTTGCGCCCTCAGCTGCAAATGATCCAGCCATACAGACTGATGCAAAAGACTGCCCCTGATGTTTACCCTGTCTGGTAAGGGGCAGCCCCCTTCTGCATTTGCTGCAGGGATTGATCTTTAATCCTGCTTTTCACCATCAGCATTGTCCATTTGTATTCCAACAACATGGACGTTAATTTCATCAATTTCCAATGCAGTCATATTTTTAATTGTTTGTCTAATGCTTGATTGAAGCTCCTGGGCAATTTTTGGAATGGAAACACCATAATATAAAATAACGAATAAATCGATTAAAATTCCTTTTTCCGTCAGTTCAACTTTAACCCCTTTACTATGTGTGGTTCTGCCAAATCGCTCCGCGACACCAGAGGCAAAAGTTCCCCGCATGGCAAATAATCCATCCACTTCAGCTGCTGCAATGCCTGTGATAACTTCAATGACTTCCGGTGCGATCTCCACCTTTCCTAAACTGGTGTCTCCATCTACATTTAACAAAGGTTGTTCATTCATATCTTCACTCCTTTATTAATCGTTTAAAGCCAGTTAAGCCTACTGTTCGCTAATCGGGTAATCTTCAAGGAAATTTGTATTAAAATCCCCTTCCACAAATACATCATGTTCCATTATTAACCGATGAAATGGAATCGTTGTATGGACACCTTCAATTATAAACTCATCCAATGCACGTTTCATCTTACTGATTGCTTCTTCACGGGTTGCACCATAAGTGATTAACTTGGCAATCATGGAATCATAATAAGGCGGGATACGGTATCCTGTATAGGCTTGTGAGTCAACTCTTACACCGAAGCCCCCCGGTGGAAGATACATATTAATTTCCCCTGCAGAAGGCATGAAGTTCTTGAACGGATTCTCTGCATTTATTCTGCATTCAATAGACGCACCCTCCATTTTCACTTCCTCCTGTGTAAAAGAAAGCACTTCTCCTGCAGCAACTTTAATTTGTTCTTTAATCAGGTCTATCCCGGTTACCATTTCCGTTACCGGATGTTCCACCTGGATCCGTGTGTTCATTTCCATAAAATAAAACTCATTCGTTTTTCTGTCAAAAATATACTCTATCGTACCTGCTCCACGGTAATCCACTGCCTTTGCAGCCTTTTTCGAAGCTTCACCCATTTTCTTTCTGATATCAGGGGTGATCGCTGGTGAAGGTGTTTCCTCTACTAATTTTTGCAGGCGGCGTTGAATGGTACAATCCCTCTCACCCAAATGAACAACATTTCCATATTGATCGGCAAGAATCTGTATCTCTACATGGCGAAAGTCTTCAATAAATTTCTCCAGATAAACACCAGGATTTCCAAAAGCTGTTTCTGCTTCCTTTTGGGTTACCCGGATGCCCTTTATTAATTCTTCTTCCGTTCTTGCAACGCGTATCCCTTTTCCGCCACCGCCGGCTGTAGCTTTAATAATCACCGGATATCCAATTTTATCTGCCACTTTCTTTGCTTCTTCTTCATTTTCAATGATGCCGTCAGAGCCGGGTACAATAGGAACGTTTGCTTTTTTCATTGTTTCCCTGGCGACATCCTTTATACCCATCTTCTGAATGGACTCAGCCGTTGGACCTACAAAGGTAACATTGCATGCTTTACAAATTTCCGCAAAGTCTGCATTTTCAGCCAAGAATCCGTAGCCGGGATGGATGGCATCCACTTCAGTTAATGTTGCTGCACTCATTATATTTGTGAAATTAAGATAGCTGTCCTTACTTGCAATAGGACCAATACAATATGCTTCATCCGCCAATTGCACATGTAATGCATCCCGGTCTGCTTCGGAATAGACGGCAACTGTTTCAATCCCCATTTCTTTACAGGCACGGATGATTCGTACTGCTATCTCTCCTCTGTTGGCAACTAACAGTCTTTTTATCATGAACAAACGTCCCCCCTAGTTTTTGCTGACTCTGAACAATGGCTGTCCGTATTCCACCAGCTCACCGTCTTCCACCAGCACTTCCACAATTTCACCGGATACCTCCGCTTCAATTTCATTAAATAATTTCATTGCTTCCACAATGCATACGACGGTAGATTGATCCACTTTACTTCCCTTTGTCACGTATGGATCGCTTTCCGGTGATGGTGCAGCGTAAAAAGTCCCGACCATCGGGGAGACAATTTCATGGGTATCGGCATTCTTTTCATTATTTTTATTTTCTTCCTGAATCTCTTTAGGCTGATCATTCTTCTTTTCTTCAACTACTGGTGCCACTTCTTTTTCAAGTTTTGGCTGCTCCGGTTCATTTGCTGTAACCGGCACTTCCTCCCGGCTGACAGATGGGGTTGCACCTGACTTTTTCATGGACACTGTAGCGCCTTCTGATTCATAAGTAAATTCACTGATGGATGATTGATCAATTAGCTTAATGATTTCCCGTATTTCCTGTACTTTTAACATACCTGCACCCCTTTGTTTATACTTATTATGTATTTAAATCTTCCCTTAACATTTTACGCTAACCTTCCACAAAACTTCAAGAATTAAAAAATCAACTCTGATAATGGAAAGTTTTATGGTATCTTTTTTCTCAACCAAACAGTCTTACATGGAATAATGTATATTATATCAACTAATTTACTGTAAAGCGAATGTTTCCAAAGTGTTAAAAGGCAACCCGCTTGGCATTCCTATGTAAGAATTGCCAAAAAAAGAAAGAGGCCGGGACATAACGATAAATCCTCGAAGAAAATCCGAACAAATCGTGGTGATAGATTATTACCGGCCGCTCCGGGGAATATACTTCACTTTCACCACGGGCATAAGTGTGAAATCTAATTAGACTACCGTTGATCGGTTTCTTTGTGTCTTCTTTGCCGCTGGTGGCTGATGAGTATATTCCCGGAGCTGGGGCAACTGGTTTGTTTGGATTTTTCTCCAATAAAATTAATTATGTCCCAACCTCATACATCATTATATTGATTTGCAAATAAACGTATTTATTCTCCTGCTTTTTTAGTCTTCCTCACCTGTTGACTCTTCTTCAGGCTGGCCCCCATCTGATGGCTGAAAGATAACATCGACCGTCATTTCTCCCATCTCGTCTCTGACCATTTGCATGATATTAACAACTTCAGCATTTGACAGTTCATCTACTTTCACGTGGACATGCACTTTATCTTCGTCCGTACGTACCAACACATCATCGTAAGTATTGGAAGCAATAATTGTTTCTTCCAAAATGCTTTCTTTGGCAGACAAATTATCAAGCTTATCAATGTCTCTTAAAGCCTCATCCTTTTCTTCCGAGGAGGCATTGCTTGAAGCAACTACGTCCGTTAACCGGTCTTTCTTCATACTTCTTTCATCCTGCAGTTCCATTCTTATCGTTGTAAACAATTCATCCTGCCCAAGGTTTGTTATATCTTCCACCTCGGCTGATCCATCTGCTGCCTGAATATCTTCCTCCGTGTTCACAGTGTCATCCATCTCTTCCTGTCCATTGTTAATATAGGCCAGATCGTCATTTTCCGGTGATGTCATATAATAAACACTCAACACAATCATTAAACTTAGCATGGTTAATAACCAAATGGTTTGTTTTTTCAACATTTCATTTCCCCCTTAATTCTTTGGCATTACTGACACTCTGTGTGTTGGGACATCAAGTACTCGTGATACAGACTCCACAATCCAACTCTTCACAGATGCATGATCTGCTCCATTTGCTACAATAAACACGCCTCTTACATCTGGTTTTTTTGTTTCCACCAATAATGGCACTTCTCTGTCCCCCTGTCTGACAAGGACTGTCTGCACTTCCTCTGTGTGATCCTCTACCTTTCTTGTCCCCCCATTCCGATCTGATTCATCTGTTGTCTGCTGGCCTCTAATCAAATTCTTTTCAAATACTTTCACGTTTGTTGAATCAAGATTAACCATCACCTCTGCTTCTGATACCCCTTGTACTTTATTAAGCATCTCTTCCAGCTCTTTTTTATAAATTGCCTCCAGTTCCCCTATATCTGACGTTACATTTGCTTCCTCTGAATTTGCATGTGTGCTTTGCTGCTCCGTATTTTCCGTTTGCTGCTGCAGTTCCATTTCATAATTGGAATCCGAGGAAGACGAAGTAAATATATTACCAACGATGATCAGCATTAATCCTGTTAAAGCAAGAACAAGTATATATCCAGCTTTTTTGGATGGATTTTTTTGTTTCGGATCTGATTTTGATTTATCCGATGAGAAAAACCTTTCAAAAAAATGCTTCAAGATGCCCCTCCCTCCTCAACAATGATTAGTTCTTTGTTGTCCAGTTCCCAAACGTCCCTAAGCAGCTGTTCTACCCCTTCGTAATCCTCCAACTCTTCTTTTACTAAAGGATCCTCCGTGTCTATTACCACATCCTCAACTGCATTTACAGCACCCTCCCCGTCTTTTGCTTGTTCCACAAATACAATGAGTCCATCCAGCGATTCAAAATTCAATTCCTGAGAAACTGCTTCTTCTGAAAATTGAAAGTCTATGTTGTTTATTTTCATCCTGTATTCTTCGTATAATGGATCCTTGGCAATTTCTATCAGTTGGACAGCCATTTGTTCTAGAATATATGCATCTTGTCTCGTTTCTATTTCTGTTTTTTGAAAATCAACTAAATTTTCGAGGGAATTTTCATTTTCCGTTGAGGATGCAATCGTTGAGAATGCACCTTCCAGTTCATGTTGTATATCAATCTGAAAAATATAAAAAACCGGTTTTAATAAAATTAATAATAAGATCAGACCGACTACCAATTTAATATATTTCTTCATCGCATTGGTCGGGATTATTAAATCGATAATGGTTGCCAATAATACAAATATAATAATCTGGGTAATCCATTCCATAATAAATTCCATATCGATCATCCTATCGTAAGAGAACGGTTATATTGCTTGCTGCCACTATAATGACAATAGATAAGAAAAACATAAAAGATACCGCCAATAAAGACGCCAGAATATATATAATATAGGTACTTATAGTATTAAGTACAGTTATCACCGGGCCGCCTCCAATGGGCTGCAGTACAGCAGCAGCTATTTTGTAAATAATCGCAATGGCAAAGATTTTAATTGCCGGAAACATAGCAAAAAAAATAATAATAATTAAGCCGACAATCCCGACTGCGTTTTTCAGCAGTAAGGAGGCACTTAGAATGGTATCTGCAGCATCGGTAAGTGTTCGGCCGATCACAGGAATAAAGTTGCCGGTAATAAATTTGGCGGTTTTCATTGCTATTCCATCCTGCACCGCACTTGCTGCACCCTGGACTGAAGTCACCCCGAGAAAAATAGTCAGAAATACGCCGAGCACAGCCAGGCTTACAGACTTAAACAAACCGGCCAGCTGTGTGATTTTATAATTTTCACTGAGACTGCTGACAATCAGCATTAAAGCTGAAATAAACAGGAATGGCAAAACGATGGTTGAAACCAAAACCCCACTTATATTTACTAAAAAGATAATAATGGGGTGAAAAAAAGATACGGAAACAACATTTCCAAAAGATGCCATAAGGCCCAATATAAGAGGCAGAAGAGCAATCATAAAACTGCTCATGGTGTTAATTGCTTCCTGGGCATAGCTTGCTGCCAAATAAAAACTGTTTAAAGCAATAAAAATGAGGACAATATATACTACAAAATAAGCAATTCTGCTTACTGCACTCCGTTCCAGTGCATGATGCATCGTTTGCAGGACAACGGAAAATAGTGTAAGCATTAATAAGGTGCCAAGCAATTTTCCGTTTAAAATTAATTCATGAAAGATAAACTCCAATAATCCAACCATCATACTGTAAAATGAAAAGTCACCATTCGATTTAATCAGATCATATACACTGTTTCTTTCAATTTCAGGAAGGTATCCGCCATATTCGTTTACAAGTTCATGCCAATAATGCTGGACATCATCCAGGTGAATTTCCTCCAATAATTCTTCTTCCAAATTATGCTCCTCTTCAGAACGATCATCAGTCGTTGCAGCAAAGATATGTGTTTGTCCAAAAAAGGTAATCAGCAAGATGAATAAAATAGTAATCCTTATGCTTTTACATATCATTCACCGTCATTTCCCCTTTCCGTTTTTATCACATATCCCTGGTTTATAACACAAAAGGTTTATCCAGGCAGGAAACTGAGTATTGCCTCTATCACTGCAGTTATAATTGGAACGGCTAATATTAAAATAAATATCTTACCTGCCAGCTCAATTTTTGCCGCTACGGAAGAAAGTCCGGCATCTTTTACAATACTTGACCCAAGATCTGCAATATAAGCTATCCCGATGATTTGTAAAATAGTCTTCATATACATGCCTTCCACATTTGCCCTTTGCCCTAAGGTTTCAATCAGATGAAAGATAGCTCCAATCTGCTGCATAATTGATAAAAAGATGATAACTACCATAATAATAATGATGTAAAACGCGAAAGAGCTATTTAATTCCTTCGTAACAACATAAAGAATACTGGCTATAATCCCCAATGTAACAATTTGTAAAATTTCCATGGTGCATTACCCTTGGAATAGAAAAACAGATCTAATTTGCTGAAATAGATCCGACAAACTATTTACAACGACTACTAGTACAATAATAAATCCAATTAATGTTGCAAACTGAGCTATTTCTTCCTTCCCCATTTGTTTCAATATGGTGTGGATCAATGCCACAATAATGCCGATCCCGGCAATTTGAAATAAAATAGAGGCATCATTAAACATGTAGGGTAAGCTCCTTTCCTGCTAGATAAGCAATAGAACAATAAATAATCCGCATAATATCCCTAAGCTTTTTGCCATTTTACTGTATTTAAATTGGTTATCCCTTGCATTTTCCAGTTCTCTGTCAAGGTGATGAACGGCCAATTGAATATGTTTTTGTTGCTGCTCCACATCATGCTGGCCCAGTGTCCGTCCGAATTGACGCAGAATTTCCGCTTCATTATTGCCTAAAGAGGAAATTACCATTAAGTGTCGAACCTGAGCTTCCCAGATTTCATAAAGGCTATTTTTCTCCGTATTCATTGTTGTATGAAGCGATGTGAAAAAAGTCTGTACCGGTTCCGGTATTTGATTGCTGATATTGTAAAAGGCATCCTGCAATGGCAAATGACTATAAACGATTTCAGCCTCCAAAATCTGCAGTGCATTTTTTAACTGTCTAATATGCTTTGGTCTGGTCGTCAGACGATGACTCCATTCAAACCCTACCCAGGTGGTTGTCCCTACGAAAAGAAGTGCTCCAATCCACTGCATCAGGCAGGCACCCCGATCTCAATAAATTTTCTTCTTTATCATAAATCCGCTGAATACTTCCCGGCTTTTGAGCTTTGTTCAGCAAAACAAACCTTTGGAATATTTTCTGTTCGAATACATGCTGTAACACCGGACGCTTCTTCAACTCGTCCACAGATTTTCCATGTATGGTACAGATTACGGTAACACCTGCATTAATTGCTTCCAACAGTGCCTCCACATCTTTTTTACCGCCTATTTCATCCACTACAAGCATATCGGGCGACATGGAACGGATCATCATCATCATTCCTTCCGCTTTTGGGCAGGCGTCCATTACATCCGTTCTTGGTCCTAAATTATGCTGGGGAACCCCTTTTATGGAGGCAGCTATCTCGGAGCGTTCATCAATAATTCCCACTTTTTTCCCAGGAACTCCCTTTCTTCCTGAAGAGACGATTCTCGCTATATCTCTTATCAGGGTGGTTTTCCCTGTTTGCGGTGGGCCGATGATTAGCGTATTTACATACCCATGATGATATATATAGGGTATAATCGGTACTGCTGCTCCAATTTTTTCTTTCGCGATCCGAATATTTAAAAATGTAATATACTGGATTGCCTTTACTCTTCCTTTTTCTGTTGTGACTTTTCCGGCTAATCCCACCCGATGCCCTCCCTCGATTGTCATGTATCCTTCCCTGAGTTCATTTTCCATCCGATAGAGGGAATGTTCACTTAATTGATTAATAATAAAAATAAAGTCGTTTTTATTCGGTTTACATGAAGACAGCCATGCACTTCTGTCATTAAAGATAAGTTCTATCGGCTGTTCGAGGCGCATTCGAATTTCCTGCAGTTCGTCCCAGCGCGTCTTGATTTCTTCCTGAATCACCTTTTTGAAAGGATCGGGAAATAACGATAAAATTGCTTCCATAACCTGTCCCCACTTTTAATAGATACTTAATAGTAAATGTATGTTGTCCAATAAAAATTATGACCTCATCGTTTTAAACAAGAAGGATAAAAGGCAAAATAGGATTGGCCAAAGCATTTATGTCCGGATATTATTTTGTAATAAATCAATTAAACCAAGTGAAATAAAGCTATATATGAAACAAGCTTAATTTGAAAATATTGGAAACTAACAATCACAAAAAAAACAGTCCTTCAATGAGGACTGTTTCTTGTTTAACTATTATGCCCTGGATACATATTTCCCTTCAGAAGTACTGATCACGAGCATATCTCCTTTATTAATGAAAAATGGGACTTGAACTGTCAATCCAGTTTCCAGCGTAGCGGGTTTGGAGCCGCCGCTTGATGTATCCCCTTTTATTCCAGGCTCTGTCTCTATAACCTCCAGTTCCACATTCTTGGGCAATTCGACCCCCAATACTTCCCCTTCATAAACAAGAACGGAAACCTCCATGTTTTCTTTCATAAAATTTAAGTTCTCTTTCATTTGATCTGTTGTCAATTCAATTTGTTCATAGGTTTCCGTGTCCATAAATGCATGTGAATCACCGGAAGCGTACAGGTATTGCATTTTTTTATTTTCGATATGTGCCTTCCCTACTTTTTCCCCGGCACGAAAGGTTTTTTCCTGTATGTTGCCATTTCTTAAATTGCGCAGCTTGGAACGGACAAATGCTGCTCCTTTACCGGGCTTGACATGCTGGAACTCCATAACCTGCCAAATATCATTATCTGTTTCAATCGTCAAACCTGTTTTAAAATCGTTTACTGAAATCATGTACATACTCCTCTCTACCTAATTGATCATTAAACATATATTAATTCTTTAGAAGAAAATGTCAGACGTTCATTACCTGTCTCCGTAATCACCACATCATCTTCAATTCTGCATCCGCCCACTTCAGGGACATATATACCTGGTTCGACAGTTACAACCATGCCGGGCTGCAGTTTTTGATCCGACCGGAAGGAAAGCGAAGGACCTTCATGTACCTCCATACCCAGGCCATGACCGGTAGAATGGCCAAAATAGTCCCCGTATCCTTTCTCCTTGATGTAATCTCTTGTAAGGGCATCCGCTTCTTTTCCTGTTATACCAGGACGAAGACCGTCCACACCACGCCTTTGTGCTTCCAATACAGTGTCATAAATCTTTTTCAGTTCTTCATTTATTTCCCCAACTGCCAGAGTTCGTGTTATATCAGAGCAGTACCCCTGGTACAGCGCACCGAAATCCATGGTAACGAGCTCACCGGATTGAATTTCTTTTTCCGAAGCGACTCCATGGGGAAGTGCTGAACGATAGCCGGAAGCAACAATAATATCAAAGCTGGAAGAAACGGCTCCGAGTTTTCTCATGAAGAATTCCAGTTCATTTGATATTTCTATTTCTTTCACTCCGGGTTTAATGAATGATTGAATATGCTCAAAAGCATCATCTGCAATCTTGGCAGCTTTTTTCATTATTTCCACTTCATCTTTATCTTTAATTAAGCGAAGTGTTTCTATTACCCCACTGATAGGAACCAGATCCACATCAAGCATTTTATAATAGTTTTCATACTTGCTGTAGCTTACATGGTCCTTTTCAAATCCAAGTCGTTTCACATTCATTTCTTTTAATTGATCTTTAATTTCCTGTTCCAGCAATTGTTTATGTTCCACAATTTGAAAATCCTTCACTTGTTCAGCCGCCTGCTCCGTATACCGAAAATCCGTAATAAAACGGGCGTCTCCTTCTGTTATTAAAGCGGCCCCGGCAGTTCCGCTGAACCCGGTAACATACCTTCTATTGATGGAACTCGTAATTAAAATTCCATCCACCCCGTGCTGATCAAGCGCTTCTCTCACTTTATCCAATATTGCCATGAAATCATCCTTCCCATTTCCAATATCTACATGCCGATTTAAGTTTATCATAAACGATTTCATTTGGATAACGATAAAGTGCTGCTGTCCGTATAGATCGTTTCACTTTTTTATCCCTGCACTTGCTCCTTATTTTCTTTTTCCTTTGTATCATGATAATCATAAGCAATGGAATAACCAATAAAAGTACCATATAAGATAAATAGACACGCAGTGGAAACCAAAGTGTTGATCTCCAGATCCGTAAAGATGGGAATATTAGGAAACAGCGGATGTAAAACGAAAAAAATTATCCCCCATAGAATAATGCCAAAAATAACTCCCGTCCAAATCGTATACACTTTCCTGAGAGTAATATAAAAAATAAAGGCAATCAACAGGGATAATAATCCGATGATGATAATGGTGATTGCATCGCCAAGCCATCCCTCAACCCATGGTGCCCGAATCCATGACCGCAAAACAAAGGATTTAGGAGACACCTCCGTAAAATTAAAATAATACATGATTAATCCGGCAATTCCCGCAGTAATGCCTCCGGTAAATCCGGTAATCATTGCTCTTGTTATCAAAGACAGGGGTTCCTCCCGCTTATTTTGTTCCGTTTGATTCTGTTGTTCCTTCATAATGGTCACCTCCAATTTATAGTATGACCATTATTTGTTAAAACAATGAGTTTCCCGGACGAATTATTATGCTATAATATTATTATATTCGTGAGCTGAAAATTTTCTAAAATAACTATTATCTGATATTATATATAAAAATACATTTCCTGCATATACAAAAGCATATAAGGGTATCATTAAAATATGAAGACGAGTTATTTAAATTTATTAAAATAAGGTGTAAAAATAGGTTAAAGTGGTATATAAAACATAGAGCCTGTTCACCTTCATGCTCTTGTTGTTAATCTTAATTATACTATAAGAAAATACTGTTGAAATGATTTATTAAAGAAAGGAGGGCTTTTTCATGTCCAGTAATAAATTAGCAACATTGGTATATATCATCATTGGTTTAGCTGCTATTGGTTTAGTTTCCCAACTACTCACGAATACAGTAGGCTTTCTGACGAATATATTAGTCATGCTTGCCTTCGGTCTGGCCATTTTTGGGATCATTTACTTCGTGTTTCTCAGAAAAAAATCTCCTTCCAATGACGCAAAAAAGTATAAACAAGCGGTTAAGCAATCAAAGGCAAAATATAAAAGTCAAGAACCGAGTCGTGCCATGATGGCTAAAAATAAAAAAGCAAACACATCGTTGCAGTCCCGAAAGAAGCTTCATAAACGGGCTTCTCATCTGCGGGTAATTGATGGAAATAAATCAAATCCAAAAAACCGGGCTTCTTTGTAAGCCCGGTTTTTTTTAGTAATATAATCGTAAACCGTATTTATTTTGGCCAGTTTTTTAAAAATGTATCTGTGTATTCCCTACCGGTTTGAATTAAACAATCAGTTGTATTTTTATTAATTGAGAAATCAGTCGTTCCGATATCTTCCACAGGAATGAAAATAATATTTTGCTTTTCGGCAGTGGATATATACCTTGTATCGTGCGCTTTCTTCATCGTTGAGAACAATGCCTGGAACATATGGAGGGCGTTTTTTATTTTATGGGGTTGATGATGTTCGTCCATGGAAGTGCTTAATTTCACTCCCAGAATGGGCCTGTCGCGTTTGTATGTACCTTTATCAAATATCCAAAGCGGGAAGTTGCTTAATAATCCTCCGTCAACTATGATGCTTTTTTTATTTGTATTTATTCCCGGCAGCTTTTTTGGCATGAAAAAATAAGGAAAACCGGCGCTCATTCTTACTGCTTTAGCTACAGGAAAATACTTGCCGTTAATACCGTAAATCCTGTCCAGATCATCAGGAATAACCACTAGCTTGCCTAAGGAAAGATCGCTTACCACCACTTTTAAATAGCCGGGCTTTAAGTCATTAAATGTAAAAATGTTCTTTTTTGCCATTTTTTCGTATAACCATGATTCCAATTTGTCTCCACGATTGATACCCAGTTGAAAATATAAAAAGAACCATTTACTGAAAGGGAGCAGCTTTGTAATTTTCGGTGGGTCGGCGAATTGCTGCAGATTTACATCGTCTAATAAGTTTTTGATTTCTCTGCCTCGGTAATCCGCTGCTATAAAAGCAGCTATAATAGCTCCTGCCGATGTACCGGCCACACGTTCCAACTGCAGTTTTTTATTTTCAATACTTTCCAGTGCACCTATAAATGCATAGGCCTTTACTCCCCCACCTGAAAAAACCCCATCAATTTTCATCTGTTATTCTCCTCGTTGGCTTTTTTATATTTGTAAGCTTAAGGAGAATGATTTAGAACAATAAAAAATGTAGGTTAATCCGTTTTTGCCATTTTCCTTTTATCATTTCTCGCTTTCCATCTGAATTTTTCTTAAGTAATCTATTCTTGTCTCATCTTCTTTAAAGTAGTTTACAAGGTCACCAATCCGGTCAATCGAGTTCCAGCTTAAATGATGTTCAATACCCTCTACGTCTTCATATATATTTTCTTTATTTACACCAATGATTTCAAGAAATTCTTCTAGCAGCTCATGACGGAAAACAAGCCGTTTTCCTATCTTATTTCCTTTAGGTGTCAGGATAAGCCCTCTGTACTTTTCATAATTTAAATAATCGTCCTTGTCCAGCTTTTGCACCATTTTTGTAACAGATGAAGGGTGCACCTGCAGCGCTTCTGCGATATCGGATACTCTGGCATATCCCTTGGATTCTATCAGATTGTATATTTGTTCTATGTAATCTTCCATACTTGGTGTAGGCATAGCATCTCCTCATTTCAATAATTTTTATCAAGTGCAACATTGTTGCTGTCTCGAGCATAACGTAAAAGCTTCCTTTAAACAAGTATTTGCTGTGAACACGGCCCTGATTTTACAACAAATACATCAATTGCTCAGATGGGCAGCATGAATGGGATATACTTAAATGCCCAAAAAGAAAAGAGGCAACCTCTTTGCTTCAAACCCCCACTTTGCTTTTGGTTTGACACAATTGGCATTGCCTCTTTTAGACGCTTATTACAGCCCGCATTTCAGCTGGGCATTACAGTTTGTACAGGTATTGCATCCGCCGATATCTTCTATGCTTCCTTCTCTGCAGACAGGGCAGGTGTCACCAATTTCAGAACCGATGGTAACATCTGTTTTTTCCAATTCCTGTATTGTATCCATCAATACAACCTTTGGAGAATCCGACTTTTCAAACAGCTCTGTTTGCTCCCCAAAGGAGTTTTCTTCCGCTTTTAAAGTCAGGACCTGCGTATCACGGCTTCCATCAACATAAACGGTCCCGCCTTTTGCACCACCGTTGTAGAGACGCTGGTATACATTTTCCACCTGCTCCACAGAATAGCCTTTTGGTGCATTTACTGTTTTGGATATGGAACTGTCGACCCAGCGCTGAATGACACACTGTGTATCAGCATGTGCTTCCGGCTCGAGATCCATGGCAGTTATAAACCAGTCCGGTAGATTATCCGGATCTGCCTCCGGATTATTGTCCAAGTATTCCTGAACGATATCTGCTTTTACTTCTATAAATTTGCCGAGTCGGCCGCTTCTGTAATAAGAAAAGGAAAAATATGGTTCCAACCCCGTGCTGACACCTACCATAGTACCGGTGCTTCCCGTAGGGGCAACAGTTAACAGATGGGAATTTCGGATTCCATGTTTAATTACACCCTCTCTTATATCCTCAGGCATTTTTTTCATATAACCGGTATTAATGAATGCTTCACGCAATTCTTTTGTTTCTTCTTCTGTATCGCCAACCAGGAATGGGAAACTTCCTTTTTCTTTTGCCAGTTCAATGGATTCTCTATAGGCAGTAGTTGCAATCGTTTCAAATATTTCATCAACGAGCTTATTACCTTCTTTTGATCCATACGCTGTTTCGCAATATATTAATAAATCGTGAAGCCCCATTACACCAAGGCCAATTCGTCTTTCACCAAGTGCCTGCTTTTTATTTTCTTCCAGGAAATACGGAGTTGCATCAATCACATTATCCTGCATGCGCACCCCGGTTCTCACTGTCTGCTTTAACTTTTCTGTATTAACCTGTTTTGTTGCTTTATTTGCCATCTCGGCCAGGTTAACGGCAGCTAAATTACAGACAGAATAAGGGGCGAGCGGTTGTTCCCCACATGGGTTTGTTGCTACTACCTGATCCCCATATGCTTTGGCATTTGTCATGTCGTTGGCATTATCAATAAAGAAAATACCGGGTTCTGCAGAATAAGTGGCACAAATATTTATTAAATTCCACAGTTCTTTCGCTTTTACACGTCGGTATACACGTACACCGTAACCCATTTCTTCCCATTTTCTTACATCGCCAACATCATGCCATTTTTCATTATATGCTTCCATTTCTTCCTTCGTATAATTTTCCACGTCCGGGAACCGAAGATCGTAATAATCATCATTTTCCACTGCTTCCATAAATTCATTGGTTAGGCACACAGAAATATTTGCGCCGGTCAAAAACTCCGGATTGTGCACGGAGTATGTTCCGCCCGTCCGCAACTTTTCTTCTGCTTCCCCGATGGCAGCATTTGTAAAACCTCCGGATCCGGGCATATTTCTATAATTGACGACTCCCTGGTAAAGGTCCGCTTCCGTATCCGTTAATGGTGTAAACTTCAGTTTTTCTTTTGCCATTCGTCTGATTTGTTCATCCTCTGTATTTTCGATCAGGAAGCGTAAAATTCTTGGGTTTTGCATTTTGGAAATAATGAATTCAATAATGTCCGGATGAGAGTCCACGAGCATGATCATTTGAGCTCCACGTCTTGAACCACCCTGTTCAACCAAATGCGTAAGTTTTGCAATATCATCAAGCCAAGATACAGATCCGGAAGATTTTCCGTTTACCCCTCTGGCCAGTGTATTCCGCGGACGGAGTGTAGATCCGTTTGTTCCCACTCCCCCGCCTCTAGACATAATTTCCATTACTTTTTTCCGGTGGTCGGAAATGCCTTCACGGGAATCCTTAATATATGGCATGACATAACAATTGAAATAGGTTACTTCCGTATCAGCGCCGGCACCATAAAGGACCCTTCCTGCCGGGATAAAGTTCATATTGCTGAGTTCATCATTGAATTTGCTGAACCATTCCTGCTGCTTTACTTCTGAAGTTTCTACAGCGGAGAGTCCCTGTGCATTTCTTTTTGCAATTTGTTCATAAAAAATTTCAAGTGGTTTATCAATCACATCGAGCTTGCGTTTTACAATCCCTGTTTTGGCTTCCTCATCCTGGTCCAGAACGGATACATACTCACTGTCCACTTGTATTTCCGCCTCTTTATTAAACCAGTCAATCGATTTTACGAATCCAAGCCCTCTGGCGGGGAATTTAGGGTCAGCTTTTACTGTTAATACAACAAAATCCCCTTCTTTGAGTGTTTTCTTTTCCGTGTCCTTAAAGGCATACCGATCGAGCATAACAAGGCGGGATACCCCTTTATGACTTAATTTCATATCTTCGGTAATAGGGTGTACCTGCGGAAATAGTTTAATATCCTGATTCAATGCTTGTACATTTATACGCTTGTTGGCTTCAACAATTGTCGACATATGCACACTCCTTTATTGGTTATCATTGTCTAGTTAGTGTTTTTAACCGTTTAGTAATACATTACCACAATTAATCATTCCAAAACAATATATTGAATTATTTTTTATGAAGAACACTATATATTGTGTTTAAAAGCAAATTTCAATGGTTCTGTCAAAAAAGAAATTCCATGATATTCTATGTAAAACGATGATAAAGTGAGCTTAAAGTCTCAATTAATTATAAAAGAGATTTTTTTGCAAAGATTGGGTGGTGGACAAATTTTGTTATTCTATTATTGCCTCTCAATGAAATCTGACTTTTATCCACTAAAAAACGAGGCAGACAGAAAGTAATTGTAGCACATAGATAAAAGTTTTGAAAAATAATAGGCTTCATCCTATAATGGAAATACAGGCAGTTAAATAAATGGGGGAAATGTATGGAAATTCTTATCTTGGCACTTGTAATTTTTATAGCAGTAATGGTTTTTCGCTATTATAGACAAAAGAGTTATTTAAAAGTTTTAACTGAGGATCAATTTCGGGAAGGCTATAGAAAAGCCCAATTAATTGATGTGCGGGAACCGCAGGAATTTGAGAGAGGGCATATTCTCGGAGCCAGGAATATTCCTGTTACCCAGATGAAACAACGTTTGGTGGAATTGAGAAAAGACAAGCCGGTCTATTTATACTGCCAAAGAGGTTCCAGGTCCGCCAGAGCAGCACAACTGCTGCGAAAAAAAGGCTATGAGGATATAAATACACTCAAAGGCGGATTTAAAAAATGGACAGGGAAAATAAAAGTAAAAAAATAAAGATTCAAAAACTCCTGAGCTGTTCATTAGCTCAGGAGTTTTTTGTTTAAATTTTTCCGGTTGACCCGGAAAAATTTTGTTAGCTGTACTTCGATTTACTTTTAACAGTTATGTGCAGATAAACATCCAAATTACGACAACATGAGTTCAATCTTTTTCATGTTTTTCTTTCTTCCATTCGCTAAAGTTAGCCTTCTAATTGAGCGCGTAAAACCGGTTTACGTGATGCAGTTGCTTCGTCCAGGCGTTTAACAGCTGTGTGATGTGGAGCTTCTTGAACAATTTCCGGATTGTTCTTCGCTTCATCCGCAATTTGAAGCATGACATCGATGAAATGATCCAATGTTTCCTTCGATTCAGTTTCCGTAGGCTCGACCATCATAGCTTCTTCTACAATTAACGGGAAGTAAACAGTCGGCGGATGTATTCCCAGATCCAAAAGACGTTTGGCGATATTTAATGTCTTTACGCCAAGTTTCTTTTGTTTATTACCAGACAGGACAAACTCGTGTTTACAATGTTGTGTAAATGGAAGTTCATATTCTTTTTCAAGGCTGCGCATCAGGTAGTTTGCATTAAGTACAGCATACTCACTGGCTTTCTTTAACCCTTCTGCCCCCATGGTACGGATATACGTATAAGCACGAACATTAATACCAAAGTTTCCGTAGTAACCTTTCACCATACCGATGGATTGTGGAAGGTTGTAGTCAAAATCATACATACCATCATTTTTACGTATTACCGGTTTTGGCAGGAACGGTGCCAGTTCTTCCGAAACCCCGATTGGACCGGAGCCAGGTCCGCCGCCCCCATGTGGTCCGGTAAATGTTTTATGAAGGTTCAGGTGTACTGCGTCAAATCCCATGTCTCCAGGTCGACTATAGCCCATAATAGCGTTTAGATTGGCGCCATCATAGAATAATTTACCGCCCACACCATGAACTATTTCTGCCATTTCAACGATTTCTGTTTCAAATAAACCTAATGTGTTTGGATTTGTTAACATCAATGCTGCTGTATTTTCACTTACTACACGTTTTAGATCGTCAACGTCAACGAGTCCATTTTCATTTGACTTAACTTCAACAACCTTAAATCCGGCAACTGCTGCAGAAGCAGGGTTTGTACCATGTGCTGAATCAGGAACAATAACTTCATTCCGATGGTGATCACCATTCGCTTCGTGAAATGCTTTAATCATCATGAGTGATGTCCACTCACCTTGTGAACCGGCAGCTGGCTGTAAAGTAATTTCATGCATTCCTGTGATTTCTTCAAGATGTACTTGCAAGTCATACATCAATTCAAGTGCACCTTGAATTGTTTTTGGATCCTGATATGGATGGATATGACTAAATCCGGGAAGTCGGGCGATATCTTCGTTAACCACTGGATTGTATTTCATTGTACAAGACCCCAACGGATAAAATCCGGAAAGTATACCGAAGTTGCGATTGGACAGCCCAGTGTAATGCCGCATTAATTCCAATTCATCAACTTCAGGAAGTGCCGCATCAACTTGACGTATATATGTTTCCTCAATTTCTTCTTCAAGGTTGACTTCAGGAACATCAAGTGCTGGCAGATTATAGCCCGATCTGCCTTCCTTGCTTCGTTCAAAAATTAATGGAAAGTTTTCTTTAGCCATTGATATCCCCCATTTCTTTTACGAATGCATCGATTTCGTCTTTGGAGCGGATTTCAGTAGTAGCGATCAGCATATGGTTTTCTAATTCCGGATATACTTTGCCAAGATCAAATCCGCCGATAAACCCTTTCTCAAATAACGCCTTGTTTACAACATCAACCGGCTTGGACAGTTTAATTACAAATTCATTGAAAAATGTACCATTAAATACAGCTGGTAAGTTAGCTGCTGCCAACTTTTGTTTGGTATATCTTGCCTTTTGCATATTTAACTTTGCCATTTCTTTCACACCGTTCTTACCAAGAGCACTCATTGCAGCTGAACTGGCCACAGCATTTAAGGCCTGGTTGGATGTAATGTTAGATGTTGCTTTCTCGCGCCTGATATGCTGTTCTCTTGTCTGTAATGCTAAAACAAACCCACGTTGGCCATCTTCATCAGTTGTTTGACCAACAAAACGTCCTGGTACTTTACGCATTAGCTTTTTAGTCGTTGCAAAGTAGCCGCAATGCGGTCCGCCCAATTGCGCCGGAATACCAAATACTTGTGTATCCCCAACGACAATATCAGCTTCAAATTCTCCTGGAGGCGTTAAATACCCAAGAGAAAGAGGGTTACTGGAAGCAATAAACATGGTTTTCTTTTGCGCCTTTATAAGTTTATTTATTTCTTCCAGTGGCTCGATCTGACCGAAGAAGTTAGGATATTGTACTAATACTGCAGCAGTATCTTCATCAAGCTCCTTTTCCAGATGTTCAAGGTCAGTAACACCGTCCTTGTAATCAATCTCTACAATTTCAAGCTTCTTCCCGTTTGCAGCTGTTTTAACAAGTTGACGGTGTTCAGGATGTAAGGCAGCAGAAACGAGTACTTTTTTGCGTTTCGTCTGGGCTGTACTCAAGTGCACAGCTTCAACTACAGCTGTTCCCCCGTCATACAAAGAAGAGTTGACGATAGGCATGGCAGTTAATTCAGAAATCATTGTCTGGAACTCGAACATAGCCTGCAATTCACCTTGTGTAATTTCCGGCTGGTAAGGTGTGTAAGCAGTATAGAATTCCTGCCTGGAAATAACATGGTCAACGACGGACGGAATATAATGATCATAAACACCAGCGCCTAAAAAAGAACGATATTCTGTTAAATTAGCATTTTTTCCTGCCATTTCTGTCAGTTCTTTTTTCAGCTCATATTCACTGGCTGGTTTTTGAAGGTTTAATTCCCTCTCCAGCCTAACTTCTTTTGGAATATCTGAAAACAGTTCGTCTGTAGATGATACGCCGATCTTTTCCAGCATTTCCTTTTTATCGGTTTCGGTCATCGGCAAATAACGAAATTCCATTTTTTTACCTCCCTAATTTAAGCGATCTATTTTTTTAAGAATGGTGTTTCGATTACTTTCGCCATTAATTTTCTTTTTCTAACCTTTACACTAAATTCAGTTCCTGGTTCTGCATAAGATGAATCCACGAGAACAAGGCCGATGTTTTTTTTCAGTGTCGGCGATTGTGTTCCGGAAGTAACGAACCCTATTTCCTTTTCTCCATCCAATATTTCATAACCGGTTCTCGGAATTCCTTTATCAATCATCTCTATACCTGCCAATTTCCTGTCAGGGCCATTATTTATTTGTTTTTTCAAGATTTCTTTTCCAATAAAATCTTCATCTTTATTCACTTTTACAGCAAAGGCCATGCCGGCTTCCACAGGTGAAATACTTTCTGAAATCTCCTGGCCGTATAATGGAAGGTTTGCTTCAAAACGCAGGGTATCCCGGGCGCCTAAGCCTACTGGTTTCAACCCCTTACCCTCACCTGCTTCAAGAATCATTTTCCAGAGCTCTCTGCCGAGGTCTTTGTCTATATAAATTTCAAAACCATCTTCGCCGGTATAGCCTGTACGGGAAACTAAAGCAGGAGAATTCAGTGTACCGAATACAACTTCCTGATTGAATCGGAAAAACCTTATACTCTTTAGATCCGTTTCTGTTAACGATTGCAAAATAGCTTCTGCTTTTGGTCCTTGCAGAGCAAGCTGTGCATAGTCTTCCGAAACATTTTTTATTTCTACCTCGTCTTCTGTGTAATCATTATTCTTAAGAAGCCATTCATAATCTTTTTCTGTGTTTGCCGCATTTACAACTAGTAAATAATCGTCCTCCCCTATCATATAAATCAGAAAATCATCAACAGTTCCCCCGTTTTCATTGCACATAAACGTGTACTGTGCACGGTTTGGTGTCGACTTTGAGACGTCTTGGGTTACCATTTTCTGGAGGAACTCCAGGCTCTTTGGCCCTTTCACCGTGATCTCCCCCATATGAGAAACATCAAATAGACCGGCATGATTTCTTGTTGCATAATGTTCTTCTTTAATGCCGGAAAACTGTACGGGCAATTCCCAGCCACCAAAATCAATGGTTTTTGCGTTTAGTTTTTCATATTCCGGGAAAATGGGTGTTCGCTTTAAATTAGTCATTTGTTAGCTCCTTTCCAATTCAATATAAAAATCATAGAAAAACAGAGATTTCACTAAGTTTACTCATGAAATCTCTGTCCTTAAACCAGAAAGTTGCATACCCAAAATGTATATTCCTTCCGGGTATTTGCTTCGTGGGTGGTTTACCTATGTAAACACTCTCCAGAGGCGCGTCCCGCAAGAGTCTTTTTGCCTGAGAGATTCACATTTCTGCTTGCTCCTTCGGCGTTACTGTTAAACTTCAACAGTAATCTCTCCCCTTGCAATCATTCGCTATTATTAATAATAAAAATGCTCACCTTGGCAATACTAACATAACGTTAAAGTGAAAAATCTGTTTTGTTATGGCCTATTATACCATAGAAAAGAAACATTAAGTAGAGGTTTACCATCATCTGAAAAAGGAAGATAGCTATGCATTCTATCCATCTTCATAAAGATAAAGATTTTATTGACGAGCTTCAGCATCGTTTGGATAAGGGAGAAAGGCTTTCTCCTTGGGAGCTGTTTCAAATGACTTATGAAGCTGAATTAACCACAATGAGCAGCAATTTTAACGGCTTGCGATCACTTGATTATCTGCCTCATCTGGAAATTATGGAACATCAGATAAACTGTGCAAACCAGGTAATTGACCAGATGAACGGCAGAGCAATACTCGCAGATGAGGTTGGACTCGGGAAGACGATTGAGGCCGGTCTTATACTAAAGGAATATATGGTGCGGGGCCTCGCTAAAAAAATACTGATTCTAGTTCCTGCTTCCCTTGTGAATCAGTGGGAAAAAGAATTGAACGGAAAATTTTTCATTCCTGCTGTTGGCCACAGGAAAAATTATGCATGGGAACAAGTCGACATTATGATTTCCTCCATTGATACAGCAAAACGTTCTCCGCACAGAGAACAAATTCTGGATATAGACTACGATCTTATTATTATAGATGAAGCACATAAATTGAAAAACCATAAAACGAAAAATTATCAGTTTGTCCGCTCCCTGAAAAAAAAGTATTGTCTGCTGCTTACAGCTACACCTGTTCAAAATAAGCTGATTGAAATATTTAATTTGGTTTCAATTTTAAAGCCGGGACATTTGGGAAACTACGATTCTTTTATCAAAAAATATGGAAACCACCGGAATAAGATAAAAGAAGATGCCTATTTAAAACAGCTGGTTCAAAAGGTAATGGTTCGTAACACCCGTAAAGATACCCATTTCAGTGATACTAAACGTCATATTAATACAGTTTGGTTAGAATTTTCCGAGGAAGAGAAAATGGTCTATTCCCAGTTGGAAAATAATATACGGTCGTATTCATCTTTTTCAAAGATCACCTTTTTAAGAGAATTATGTTCATCCAGGGAAGCCTGTTATTTATCGTTGAAAAAATCTGCTGAACAGACAGAGGAAAATGATCATATCAATGAAATTATAAGCCGGATTGAACAGCTTCCTCACCACACAAAAGCTGAAAAAGCAGTAGAATTAATCAAGGAAACAGGTGACGAAAAAGTAATAATATTTACGGAGTACAGAGCTACCCAACTATATTTACAATGGTATCTTCAGCAGCATGGTATTTCATCCGTTCCGTTTAGAGGCGGTTTTAAAAAAGGCAAAAAAGACTGGATGCGTCAGTTATTTCAAAATCATGCCCAGGTGCTGATCGCAACAGAAGCTGGAGGAGAAGGAATCAACCTGCAGTTTTGCAGCCACATGATTAACTATGACTTGCCATGGAATCCGATGCGGCTGGAGCAAAGAATTGGACGTATTCACAGATACGGTCAGAAAAATGATGTGCACATTTATAATTTCGCCATCAAAGATACAGTAGAAGAACACATTATGTCTTTATTGTATGAGAAGATCCAACTTTTTGAACAAGTGATCGGACAACTGGATGATATATTGGCCGAACTGGATATAGAGAATATGGAAAAGGAAGTCAGAACGATTTTTAATGATTCTGCTTCCGTTGGAGAAGCGAGGATTAAACTGGATAACCTTTCTTCCATCATACAACATCACTATGAAGAGGCAAAGGAGCATGAACAATATGGCAATTAATGATTTAAACGCCTTTTTATTTAACTATTTTACTGCTCATCATTGTGAAATTTTATCCAATCATGACGGCGTACTTCGTATAAAGCTGACAGAAGACATGGACAGAGCTTTAATGAACCGCCCCTTCTATTGGCATTATATAAAAAAAATGGGACAACCCGGAGAACCGATGCAATTAAGCTTAAACACCAATCCCTCAAAAAGTGATCCAAAAGCCGAATGGATACATTTCGGCAGCCCGAGGTTACAGCAAATCATCAACCATTTGCGAATGAATGAAAAATACACAAAATTATTTCAATCCGTAAACACCGTTACAAATACGGCGCTATATCCATGGCTTGTCATTAATTTAAAGGTAAGCTATAAAGGACAGCATAAACGGGATGAACTGTTTTCCGTCGGCCTTCATTTGGTAAACGGCATGATGAAAGTGGAAATGATGGATATTTTAAATACTTATACACTAAAGCCAACCATATCGGATTATTGTTATACCATTTCCCCATTGATTAAAATAAAAAGTGGATTTAAAAGAATTGAATCTGTTATTGATCATTATATAGAAAACCAAACTCACGAATGGGCACAGGAATCATTTAATCTGCTTAACGAAGAACTCACCTTGCTTGAACATTTTTATGACACAAAAAACGAGGAAGAACAACAACAAATCGAAAAAGAAAAGAAAGAACTTTTGGACAGGTACCATCCCATGGTGTCTTATGAAGTGATTAACGGTGGATTATTTTATTTGGCGGAAGAAAGTATAAAATAAATAATGAAAGCAGGCACTCCACGGGGAGATACCTGCTAATCCGTTCTTCTGATCCATATGCGGAATGCAAATGGCAGGATTCCAAGCCATCGGTTTGAATACAATCGATGGTTGTTTTTTTGTTCCTTTTTTCTTCTCTTTCTTTCTTCTGACGGTAAATCAATATAGCTTATAACTTGTTCTGTCATGAATTTTAGATAATCGTTTGCTGAAATAGATATCACCCCATTTCCTTATGTATAGGATAACCTCCGCTGGGTTCAGGTATTCGATTTATTTTATTTTTATATAAAAAAAGAAGGGATTAAAGGATGTATGTCGAATATTGTATTATGACAGCCCAAATTGCATAAGGAGGTGAGCAACCGCATGAGCGATGCTGCTCAACTTTCCAATAAATTAATCCGCGAAGCCATTCAAGCACAAGCCTCGGATATCCACTTTTATCCATTCAAAGACCGCTCGGAGATTTATTTTCGGATACAAGGAAAAAGAACACGTTATCAATCGATGCGAATTGAACAATACCAGCATTTGATCACTTATTATAAATTCACTTCAGGAATGGATATAGGAGAAAGCCGAAAACCGCAAAACGGAGTACTTACTCATCAGCTGAATACACAATTATTTTCCCTGCGATTATCCACACTTCCGGTTAATGATCGGGAAAGTCTGGCAATCCGCATTCTTCCACAGGAAAAAGATCTCAGTCTGGACCACCTCTTTCTATTTCCCAGTCAGTTGAAAAAACTGAAAAAATGGATATCACACCGTACTGGCATTATTTTGTTTACAGGGCCGACAGGGAGCGGAAAAACAACTACCTTGTATGCTTTATTGGAAACCATTTTAAAAGAAAAATCCTATCAGGCGATCACACTGGAAGACCCGATTGAAAAACAAATGAAGCACATCCTGCAGGTTCAGGTGAATGAGAAGGCGGGAATAACTTACCAGACAGGACTGAAGGCAGCTTTAAGACATGACCCAGATATTATTATGGTGGGGGAAATCCGGGATGCCTATACAGCGCATTTTGCTTTTGATGCCTCATTGACCGGTCACCTTGTACTCAGTACACTCCATGCCAGGAACACAAAAGGAACCATTCACCGTTTACTGGAAATGGGACTAAGCCGGACAGATTTGGAGCAGTCTTTAATAGCGATTGCATCTTTGCAGCTGCTTCCCCTTTCCCTGCAGAAATACGCCGGTAGACGAGGTGCCATTTTAGAACTGTTGGACGGCGGATCATTAGCCAATATATTAGAAGGAGCTGAACCATTAAAACAGCATAACTACCACACATTTGAACATTTAAGAAAGAAGGCTTTTGCTTATGGGTATATTTCTAAAGAGATTTATCAAACGGAGAAAGAATAACATTTCCGAAAATGTCCAAATTATATTTTTAAGAAGGGTGAACCGTCTTTTGTCCTCTGGATATCCCCTATTGGAAGCACTGCAGGTTTTAAAATGGGATAAACAGCTGGTGACACCGGCAGAAATCATATCCCGTGCTTTAAAAGATGGCCAATCGATTGACACATCGTTTTTGCAGGCAAACTTTCATCACACTATTGTCGGGTATTTATCTTTTGTTAAATCCAATGGGGATCTGGAAGGGAGTATTCAAAAATGTTTAACCATGTTTGAAAGCCGGATCAAATACAGAAATAAATTTTTGCAAACAGCCAGATATCCACTCATCCTTTTATTTATTTTTCTCATGCTGCTTTATGTTATACAACTGTTCGTCCTGCCATCTTTCCTTGACCTTTTCCAATCAAGTTCACAAGCATCGTCTTCCCTTTTATTTTCCATTTTTATCATTGACTTTCTGTTTCATGCAGGCCTATTGATTATTATACTGTTGCTTATCAGCTTATTTGGATGGCGGATTTTCAAGGACAAATTAGAGATACAAACACAAATTAAAGTTATACAATCTATTCCTGTTTACCGGAAAATGGTAAAACTGCAAACTTCCTTTCACTTTGCAACCCACTTCAGTACACTGCTGAAAACGGGCATGCCATATAAGGATATAATCGAGCATATGGCTGATCAAAAACAACTCCCGATTCTATCCCATTATTCATTATTAATAAAAGAAGAATTGATCAAAGGAATTCCCATTGTATCGCTTTTATCCCAATTCAGCCTGCTGGAAAAACAGTTGACAGGTATATTCCATCATCAGCAAAACAGTGATGCACTGGAAAGAGACCTGAGCATTTACGCAGAATTATTAACAGAGGAGATAGAAAGAAAAACTATGAAAGCCATAACGTATATTCAGCCACTGTTTTTTGCCATTTTGGCGGGTTTCATTATGTTTATCTATATAACGCTAATGTGGCCTATGTTTCAATTAATA
This sequence comes from Virgibacillus kimchii, assembly GCF_055379185.1. Lineage (NCBI taxonomy): Bacteria > Bacillati > Bacillota > Bacilli > Caryophanales > Bacillaceae > Virgibacillus > Virgibacillus kimchii. The sequence goes on from NZ_AP043951.1 coordinate 1,046,169, forward strand.
CAAACAATATAAAAGGAGTGCGAAAAATGCTAAAAAATAACAGAGGATTCACATTAATTGAAATGCTTGTCGTTTTAATGGTCATTTCCGTATTGATAATTCTGATTGTACCGAACTTAAATACAAACAGTGAAAATATTAATGAAAAAGGCTGTGATGCCTTGACTGCAGTTGTACAGGCTCAGGTTGATGCCTATTACATTGATAATGGCAACTATCCAGCCTCCCTGGATAAACTGGAGGAGGCGGATTACATCAATACAGAACAACAAACCTGTCCGGATGGAAACGATTTGGAGTATAGCAATGGAGAAGTCTCACCGCCGCAATGAAAAGAGACAATGGTTTCACCCTGATTGAACTGTTGCTGTCACTAAGTATCATAACGATCCTACTACTGCTTGTTGTCCCCTTTTCCCTGTCCGCCCTGCAAAACGCAGAAGAGAAAGCTTTTTTCCGAACCATTGAATCAGATGTTTTATTTATACAGAGTATGGCACATGAAGATATTTTGTATTCAATCAGGTTTGCTGATGATCATTATAAAATTGTCAGAGGGAGTCAGGGTGGAATAATAAGAAGAAGTTATCCAACAGGGCTTGAAGTGCAAACACACTCAAATAATACGATTACTTTTAATCGTTATGGCTCCGTGAAAAATCCAAGAACCATCTATATTCATACAAGACACGACACATACCTGATGGTTTTCCCTTTTGGAAAAGGGAGGTATTATATTGAAAAAGAGTAATGGTTTTTCATTTATAGAAATTCTTATTGCTGCTTCACTTCTCATGACTTTCGTAAGTATTATTGTGCCGATTATTTCCCTTGTACAAACTGAACGGGAAGTATTAAGTGAACGACGTAACTTTACCCTGAAGCTGCATGATGAACTGCAATCATTTCTATGGATGGACGATACGGCTCTTCCTTCCAATTTTGCTGAAACCCTTCAGCAGAAAGAAATAGAGTTTTCCTTCAAAAGTGAAAATGGTTTTGTGAAAGGATGTGCAGAATGGCAAAATGCTAAAAAAGAAAATGAATCCTTTTGTCTCTACGGCTACCCAAAAAAATGAAAGAGGATTTACTTTCATTCATTTGCTTCTGGCGGTTTCTATATTGTCCATCAGCCTGCCTTTTTTGAGCTATTTACTACAGGCAGCTGCTGATCAGAATAATTACAATGATATATCGGTCCAGCAATTTTTTCAGTATATGCGTAATGAAGTTATTCAGGCTGTAGACTACCAAATTTGTTCTCATCCCCCCGAACTTGTTTTGGAATTGAAAAATGGAGATACAGCATCCATTGAACAGTATGAGGATCTCATTCGAAGGCAATTAAACGGTACAGGTCATGAAGTATACTTACGGGATGTGGCACATATGCAGTTAGTAGAACTCGATTATGGTTTTCAAATAAATATTACTACTTTGGAAGGTGACATGCATGAAAAATCGATTGTCTTTTATGAGTAATGACAGTGGATTCTTCCTTCCCTATGTTATGTTGATCATCACAATAGTAATTATTATTGTAACTGCCAGTATTCAAAGTTATAAAAATGAAATATACATAACAGACAGACAAGTGGAACATGTTATTATTGAATCACTATTTCAATTGGGATGGGAAATGGTGAAAGAGGAAATGCCTTCCCTCCACCTCCCGGACAGGGTTCATTATACATTCCCAGCGGGAACAGTAGAAATATCTATTATTCCAAGGGAACGTTATAATCAATTAACTTTTTACATCACTACAAATACTCATACGAAATTCAGCATTATCACCTATATGTTACTAACCGAACAATCATCTTAATATAATTGTCAAATAAATGTGTACAAATTCCAACAGTTCAAGGAATTCCTCCATCATCCCCAACATATTTACTATAATATAAGTAATTACAATTGGAGAGGTGATTGAGGTGGAACAAACATTAAAGGTGACGAATGTATTAAGCGATCCTACAAGATATAATATTTACCAGCACATCATCCAAAATCAGAGAGAAGTAAGTGTAGTGGACATAGCGGAAAAATTTGATATTCACCCAAATGTAGCCAGGTTACATTTATCAAAACTGGAAGATATAAACATGGTTAAATCCTATTCGAAAAAAAGCGGAAAGGGAGGCAGACCAAGCAGGCTGTATCGGCTCTCTGATGAAGTAATAGAGCTTAATTTTCCTCACCGCGATTATAAAATGCTTGCAACGATCGCACTGGAATCTTTTCTGGACTTGGGTGAACCCGGCAGAAAGGCCTTATACAGGACAGGTAAAGAATATGGTACCAAAGTGATGGAGCATTATCAAAAGATGCCGGTAAATCAGGAATTAACTGTCAAGCAAAAATTAACCATCTTGCAGGATGCGGGTACGATGCTTGGTATGTATCCAAATTTTGAATACAATGAAGAAATGGAAAGCATCAGATTCAGTATTAACAATTGCCCTTTTAAAGAAGTAGCAGTACACAACCATACAATGATATGCAATATGCACCACTCATTTATTAAAGGAATGCTTGAAGTATTGTTTACGGATATTGATTTGAAAGAGGAAGAGAATATGTTTGAAGGCTGCCAAAGCTGTAAATATGTTGCAAAACTTTCCAGAGCATAGTAAGATTCGTTTACAAGATGAGGTTCCTCGTTTATAATAACAAATGAAGGTTACCAGAAGGAGGGGATAGCATGGAGCGAATGTTTCGTGTGCTTGCCTTTTGGACGGGTATATTTACAGTGATGTTTTTTGTAGGTGACATGTATACAACATCTTTATTATTCCTTGTTCAAACGGCATTTTTCCTTACAGTAAGTTATTTAAAATTATCTGAACGCATGTATATGTATTTATTCGCGGCGTATCTGACTGTATTTATGGTTGGATTTACCTGGTATTCCGAATTTATACTTGTACCTGGTTTCGGACATTAATCAGCAAAACCCCTGTCTATTTCCGACAGGGGTTTTTGCCTTCCTGAATTAATCATTCCTCTTGTTTTATGAATCCCTCTCCAAATTCTTTCATTTCAAACAGAAAAAAACGGGTTATTCTTTTTTTCCTCTTTTATCGTAGTTGCAGGGCCGTGGCCGGGATAGACAACGAAATCGTCTTTTAACCTGTACAGCACATTTCGAATACTCCATTCCAACTCCCTTATATCTCCGCCGGGTAAATCAGTACGGCCAATCCCCCGGTTGAACAATACATCTCCGCTTAAAACCATCTCTTCATCATGAAAGATCAGACTTACACTCCCGGGAGAGTGGCCGGGGGTGTGAACAGTTTCAAAACGAAAGGGACCGATCTCTTTATTACCGGGTTCCAGCAGTTGATCTGGCTTCTCTGTCATAATTCCTTGTCCCATGAAGCGGGACGAACCATTCAATTTTGCGTCAGTTAACCAATCTGCTTCTTTTTCATGGAGATATACGTCTATTCCAAAATAATTTCTAAGCTCGTCCACTCCACCTATGTGGTCGAAGTGAGCATGTGTCAACAAAATAGCTGCAGGTGTAAGCTTTTCACTATCTAAAAAATGCTTTACTTTTTCTGCATCGCCTCCTGGATCAACGATGATTGCTGTGGTGTCATCGTAAACAATGTAGCAATTTGTGCCCAAAGGCCCCAGTGGCATTGTTTTTATATTCATATAGATCCTCCCTCTATATAATTAAAATATCTTCAAAATGCTCTTGTTTTCTTAGAATTTCATAAACATCCACTTTGGAATGTGTTGGAGCTAATCCTTTACAACCCGGAATACAGAATATTCTTACTGGGGTATATCCATCCTATCAGCCAAATTGTGAACATTTGGTGCTTAAATGGTATGACCATGCTTCATTCTCCACGCTTCTTATGGTCGCTTACCCTCCCATGTATCACGGGATGTTATCCACACATTCCCTCGTCCTGCGTATCCACAAGGTGGAGGTCGGATATGCTCCTTAGCTGGGTCATATGCCCGAATGGTGTAAATAAGCTCCGACTCTGCATTGTTGGTGTTTGTTTAATTCCAGAATTCCAAGTGCATTTATCCATCCATTTTGTTCATAAAGCCTAAGCAGCCTGTAATGATTCTATTTGAGGTAAACCTTTTAGTAACTTGCTTCCATCAAATTCACATTGTTTCTTGCCTATGGTGAACATAACACGTATTAATTTCCCGCATAACGCAATAAGTGATTGCTGTTTCTTTAACGGATTGTTGGGGCGGGTAGTGTAATACCTATGCAGTGCCTTAAACGTCGGGTTACTCGCCACTAGGGGGCGTACAGCCAGATATAGGGCTTTTCGCAATTTTTTTCTGCCACGTTTGGTGATTTTCGTTTGCCCTTTCAATCTCCCGGAGCTGTGTTCCCGTAACGTTAAACCCGCCATGTTTACCAATTGTTGTGAGTGATCATACTTGGTGAGATCCCCTACTTCAGAAAAGAACGTGGCAACGGTTATGGCACCAAGCCCCTTAATATTTATCAATTCCTCAGCACCCGGTATATCTTTCAATAGCTCTGTGATTTCCTCATCCAACTCTGTTAACTGATTTTGATACAGCTCATACTGGTCTAAAAGGCTGTGTAGTTCTTTTCTTGCGAACCTGAGCCCAATTTCAATGCCAATGCTCTTCTGTGCTTTCTTGACTAATTTCCTTGCCCGTTCTATACCCATGCCGCGTTTGATAACGGTTTTCCACGCTGCCAGCACTTCTTCCGGAGTCATTTGACGGATCTCATAAGGGAACGGGAACTCGCGCAGTGTGAATAACGCTGTCTTACCGGACCAGTCTTTAAAGACGTCATCAAATTCCGGAAAGTACCGCTGAATATGATTCTGAACGCGACCTTCGATGATCATCAGCTGCTTGATGAGTTGATCTCTTAATTTGATCCCTTCCCGTAATTCGGCATAAATGCCGTCGAGAAGATTTGGTACGGAGTATCTCCCATCTTTCACAAGCTGTGCAATAACGCGCGCATCTTTGGTGTCATTTTTCGTTGGTGAGTTATCATCAAGTTCTTTGGACTTCTTAACGTGCATTGGATTTACAACCACAAAGCGAATGTCTTTGGCTTTTAGATAGTAAGCCAAACCAAGCCAAAAGTGTCCGGTTGGTTCTGCACCAACAATCACTTCGCTTTTGTTGTTTTTCTCCTGCAATCTGGAAATCCAGTCTAAAAGCTGTTGAAAGCCATGTATGCGATTGTCAAAGACCAATTTCTTACCCAATTCCACGCCCCGATCATCCTGGGCACGTGCCACATGTTTATCCATGGCAATATCGATTCCTACTATCAATGTGGATGGTGTGATTTGCGCTAATTTAAGATTTTGATTATAATTCATTACGAGTCCTCCTTGGTATTTATTTAATTTCGGGGTCAATGCATTGACACCCTGTACTATACCAAGAGGGCTCATTTTTGTTCAAACCTCAAATTTCTTCATTACAGGAATGCTCCTTATCCATTCATTCTAATGTGAGTTTCGAAAAAGACGAAGATAATCGGCAAAATAATCTTGCCCTTATTATTAGACTATCTTTCGTCAAAAGAAAAACCAAACAGGAAATAACTCGACAAACAGAACAGAATACTTTAAAATAAGTATTATAACTGCTTAGTTACATAATAATATAAATAACATTCCTGTACCAATAATGTAATCGGGGAACAAACAAGGAGGAACAGCAATATGCATATTATTTTGGGAATCATATTTTTACTTGTTGCAATACTCGCGGTTGTTTCGGTTATACGTCAATTGAAGATTAAAAATATGTTCGCATTGGTTTTTTCCGGAATAACAGCATTGGCATTTGGCTTTTTTGCGATCGCCACCATTATTACTGAAATAGCCGGATAGTGAGGTAAAAACAAGCTTACAGCAAAAATGCTGTAAGCTTGTTTTTAAAATAATCTGTACATGAATAGAGCCAGCCGGAGTCGGCTGGCTCTTTATATTGGAAATTGAATCTTGGATCACGCTTAATTTTTATCAGTTATTGGATCAATGTCTATAAAGCGGAATAGATCTCCGTATACGATATCGTCAGAATACGTTAGCTCCAGCTCAACCTGCTCTCTGATAGGGTCACATGCACTTGGGCTTTCCGCTTCATCTCCCTGACTATCTCCATTACCTTGTTCATCCAGGGGTTCTCCAGTTTCCCTGTCATAACATGCACCGCTGGCCTGAACAAAGTCTTCACTTATAAAGTCGCCATTTCTCAGGGCAATAAATTCCTTACGGTCGTCATGGAAAAGGTCATTCCCGAAGTAAAAATCATGCGCCGTTTCAATGCCAAGCATATGCAGTAAGGTCGGTTTAACGTCAATTTGACCAGCAATTTCAGATTTTATTTCCCCTTCTCCATGTCCGGGTATATGAATGAAAAATGGGACGCGTTGCAACTGCACATAATCATATGGCGTTATTTCTTCTTTATCAAGGTATTGGGCCATGGAACGGTTATGGTTGGCACTGATACCATCATGGTCTCCCATGATAATGATAATCGAGTCATCATATATTCCTGTATCTTTTAACTGGTCAAAGAATAATTCAATGGATTCATCCATATATCTGACCGTAGGGAAAAAGTTATTCAGTGTATTTGAGTTCGAATCATAAGGTTCGATGGATCGGTCCTCTTCACCCAATTCAAACGGAAAGTGGTTGGTTAACGTAATAAATTTAGCGAAATAAGGTTCTTCCATTGACTGTAAATATTTCATGGACTGTTCGAAGAATGGTTTATCTTTTAAGCCCCAGCCAACTGAATTTTCATCCGATATTTCATACGCTTCCTCTCCATAAAAATGATCGACGCCTATACTGTCGTACATTTGATCCCTGTTCCAGAAACTCTTATTATTTGCATGGAATACAGCTGAATGATAATCTTTTTCTTTTACCATTTCCGTCAGACCATGGTATTCGTTTTGTGCATGGGTAAAAAATGCGGCCCCCCGCGATAATGGATAAAGAGAATTTTCTACAATAAACTCAGAATCAGAAGTTTTTCCCTGCTCTGTCTGATGATAGAAGTTTTCAAAGTAGTACGTATCCTCATCCTCTACCAGACTATTTAAAAATGGCGTTATTTCCTGGCCGTATACATCGTTATCAATGACAAAGCTCTGAATGGATTCTGCCCAAATAAATATCACATTTTTATCCTCGGCAATACCGTATAATTCGGACTCTTGGTCACTTCTAATATTTTCTTCCACATAATCTTCTATTTCCGGTAGTTCATTTCCATCCGCAAATACCTTTTGTGACTGAGTTTTTGTATTAATGACAATGTCATAAACGTGATAATTAAACAATCCGATATTTTTTACAAGGTACTCCCTGTCAAAACCGCGTGTAAATAACTGAGGTCTTTCCATTTCGGCAAGAAAAAAGTTTCCTGCCAGCAACGCAAATGACAAAGCGGTAGCAAATACCTTTCCGCTCTTTGGGTAATTGACTGCCATCACATTTTCTTTTTTCCTGCTTAAAATCCATACAAGAATTACATCTGCAAACAGTAAAATATCATAGGGCTTTATTAAGGTTAAAATACTTGAACCCAAATCGGCTGCATTACTTCCCTGGAATAACTGCGGGATCGTAATAAAGTCCGTAAATGAACGGTAAAAAACCAGATTGGCAAATACAATCAGTGTACCGATAAGCATCATATAACGAATATATTTCATCTGCCTTGAATGCTTTTTAAACCATACACTGATGGCAAGAATCAAAAATGCCGAAACAAATGGATTAACGAATAAGATTAACTCCTGCATGGAGTTTTCCAAATCAATGGTAAAAACAAACCGATAAACGATATATGTTTTTAAACCAAATAATAATGCTGCAATAATATATAGTGGTATATTTATTTTTTTAAAATTCATAACCTGATCCTCCTGAAAAAACTATTCCATAAACCCCCGTATTTATATCTTCTTTTATATTTTCATTGTTTTAATGATTCAATTTCAAACTTTTGCGTCGGTAATGATCATAGCTCTTATACCCTATTTGTGCCTGTTACAAACTCATCCTCAAATTAATCTCAATATATATGACGATTGTTTTACCTATAAAGTTTCATAGTTTTTCTTGAAAAATTTATTTTAATAGATAACAAATCTAAAATAGCATGTTTTGTGTCTTTTGTTTAACAAGAAATGCAGCTCCAATGATCCCGGCGTCATTTCCCAATTGTGCTAATTTTAATTCACAAGAGGAAAAGTTTCCGGGAAATGAGAAATGTTTAAATGCTGTTTGAATTTCAGCAAGAAAATCGGCTCCTGCGTGTGATATTCCCCCACCGATGATGACTTTTGCGGGGTTCAAAACAGCTGCGGTATTGGCTATAAGCAACCCCAGACTTTCAGCAGTATGTCTCCTGATTGTTAAAGCATTGCTGTCCCCTGCGCGGGCAAGGTTAAAAACATCTCTTGCCGAGATTGTGCCTCTTACTTTTTCAATCTGTGCCAGTTTGCTTTTCGGCTCTTTACTAATGCATTCCTTTGCCTGACGGACAATACCGGGTGCTGATGCAATCGTTTCTACACATCCTATGCGGCCGCAGCTGCAACGATAACCATCAATATCCACAGTCATATGCCCAATTTCACCTGCCATACCTGCTTCCCCAGTCAGCAGTTGACCATTTGTAATGATACCCCCGCCCACACCAGTGCCAAGCGTAATCATCAACATATTTTCCACCTGCTTACCGGCACCTTTCCAATTTTCCCCCAAAGAGGCAATGTTAGCATCATTAGCCGGATACACCGGCAGGGTTGTGAGCTTTTTAAATTGATGAACTAGATCATATTTTAGCCAACCGACATTAAAAGCGTTGTATACTATTCCGTTTGCTTCGTCAATAACCCCTGGGGAACCAACACCAATTCCTGTAATTTCATTCTCTTTTATTTGCTGTCTTCTCAATTCCTGATAAATTGATTCCCAAATTTCCTGAACAATAAGGGTGCTGTTTTTGGTTTTATTCGTTGTGATTTCCCACTTTTTAATTATGTTTCCCCGATCGTCAATCAATCCTATTTTTATTGTTGTCCCGCCAATATCCACTCCAATTATTCTCTCCGGCATGATCCTTCACCTTTTTTCTCGGTTAATTTCGTGATTTCTTTTCTCAGGAGCAATTTGGCATGTGTGTAGTCATTTTTATTTATCATATGATGGTTGAATAATTCATCCAGCTCTGAATCCATCAATTGAAGATCACCAATGCGGTTTCCCGTATAAATAACAGTTCCAAATTTTATTAAAAGCTTTTGTACTTCATAGACGGTTTTCATATAAAAGTCACCAAGATTCATTATATCAAATTCGATCGTGGAGGGTAATAGTAAAAAGTCCCTAATTAATTATACAAGAAAATAGAAAGAAGTAAATAATCAAGTTGCAATTCTTCTTCAACAGTCCTGCCAGCTGCTCCTAAGAGAACAACTTTATTCCCAACACACACTCATAAACAAGTATTAAAAGACATATATGTTAAAGGACTAGCTATTTTAGGGGGCGGCAGCGGTATGAACAAATGGAGACTATTTTTTTTCTTATTTTTACTTGTGTCAATTTTTACCATTATATATAGTTTTAAATTTATCTCTTCTCCGGCGATAACCTTTTTTCCATTGAATAAAGAAAGGGCATTTGTGGAAGCTGATTCAACCTTGTCTTTAATTGCAGAAAATGAGAAGGATCGGTATGAAATAAAATGGTCTTCCAGTTCGCAAAGTGATGAACCTTTTTATCTGCGCCAGGATGTATCCCTTTTATATGAAAATGGACTGCTTAAGGGGGTGCGCAGTAAATGGGTGGAAGACACTGACGTGATTCAAATAAAGGAAAAAATACTTCAGGAAGACAGCGGATTCTTTCAAGTCATCAGTTTCCATCATGGGGAAATTCATAATGACGATAGCAAGATAACCAGTATTCACACCCTTTCCGGGGATTACTTATATGTTATTGATTCTCCGACAACACCTCTGGAATCCTTTAAAGAGCCTAATAACAGCTATGAAGCTGAGTGGAAAAATCTGTTGGATAAAGCATCGAAACAGCAATTGCTTTTTCACTGGCATCAGTTATTTACTTATTTTGGGGTTGACGAGGAGAACTATTTGGCGGTTCCTCTTACCGAACTGAATAAATACGTTAAGGAACCGCTCCCCTCCATGACACAGGACGAAACGGATAAAATTATGGGGCAGTTATGGGAAGGGCTGTATAAAAATTATATTATTCCTATTGTCAGCGAAGATACTGATCGTATAAACAGTTATATACCCATTGTTTTATTCGATAAAAAAAAGAACCATCTGCAGGTGCTCTTTGAATTAAATGGAGAAAAGCAACAGTTGCTGCAAAAATTTAGCAGGGAATAAAGCAGACGGCATCCACTTTGTTTTTAGATGACCGTCTGAGGGTCATTTCGGCGGCTCACCGGTAATTTGTTCATACAATTGAATAAAATCTTCATTTTCCGGGTCTAAAACGTAGGCTTGTTCAATTATTTCTCCGGCCTCTTCCAACCGATCCATTTGATAATATAATAAAGCCAAATTGTAATAAGCTTCTGGCATTTCAGGTGCTCCCGACTCTTCTTCCTGATATGTTACGTTTTGTTCGAGATCCTCTATAGCGAACTCATATTCCCCCAATTCAATATAGGCATATGCTCGTTGAAAAAGAATTGCTACTTCCATATCACCATTCATTTCCAACGCTTTCGTACCCAACTCAATAACTTCCTCATAATCGTTCTCCAACAATGTTTCTTCCATGAGCATTAAATAATAGCCTTGGTTTGATACATTATTTTGAATACCATAGCCAATGAGAGAAGCTATCATTACCATGTATATCACCAATGCGATCCCCTGTTGCTTCCATTTCTGTTTTTTTGGCAAATGAACAATGGCTGAAGCGATGAATCCGAAGACTAGTCCCCCGAGATGGGCCGCATTATCAATTTGCGGAATGGTAAATCCGAATACAATATTAATTATAATTACCAGCAGTACGCCTCTTCCCATTGTTTGCAGAAATATTTGCTTATAATTAATGCCGAAATACAACAAGGTACCAAAAAGTCCAAATAATGCTCCTGAAGCACCGGCAGAAACATTCATGGAAAAAGCAAAACTAGCCAGCCCTCCCCCGATTCCGGCTAAAAAGTATATAAACATAAAACGGCCGGAACCAAATATCCGCTCGACAATGGATCCAAGATAATACACGGCAAGCATATTCATAAATAAATGAAGAAATCCAATGTGCAGAAACATGGAGCTGATAATTCTCCACCACTCCCCCTCGATAATTGCAGGGTTGTATTTGGCTCCAAACTCAATTAATGTTTCCACGGATTGACTGTTCCCGGCAGCTTCCATGATAAAGAAAATGATCATATTTGTAATCAACAGTATATAAGTGTAAAAGGGCTTTCCATAGGAAAATACTTCTTCGGTTTCCCTTTGTTTGCGGTCCACTTCTGATTTTAGGTAATGTTTATATTCATCCACCTTTTTTTCTTTATCAACCATATCTTCCTGTTCTTTTTCCTGCGGCAGGTCAGATGCATCCACTTCTTTTAATAATCTTGCAGTCTCCTCACTTCTGTCATTATAGGATAAATAATACACTTTCATTTTCAGGGGATTTTTTTCTTTTAATTGCATCGGCTTTTTCAGCGATTCCCAGTCATCTACAGGAGGATAATTCGAAACATAAACGTTATGTATTTCAATATGTTTAGCGGTCAATACACGCTTCATCGCCTTAGTCCGCTGAAAAACCTGAGCTATATCCTTTTTTAGATGATTCTTCCAATCAAACCCGCGGTGCAAAAGCCGGATGACTATGGACTTTTTATTTTCGTACTTTTCCAGCCATATTTCTTCAGCTTTTTCATTTATATGTAAAACATAAAAGTGATGGTTTGCTGTTAAATGATAAGCTAATTTATACATGCTGTACTGTTCATTTAAATACATGGCCTCTTCTCCCCTTACCTAACCATCATATCAAATTAAGGGAGATATTTCTTTTGAAAGGTACTTAGCTACATGCTTATAAAACAATAATAAAAGAAACTGCTTTTTAAACAGCTTCTTTTGCAGATAAGCTTAGTGATTTTCTTGAGGCCCTGCAGACCGTCTTGTGAAAAGACCCGGCAATACTTTTTCCCTTAACCCCGGCATTTTCATGGATATGGAAATAGCCATTCTTCTTAAAAAACTAATTGCCAATAACAGATTGACTACCCGGTATCTCCATTTATACAGCAAAGTGATGGCTGATAATAATACAGTAAACAATAAAAGGAATCTCATTTTAACACCTTCTCCTAAGTGTAGTGATGGTGTTATTATTATTCTTATTACGTTAAAAATTATACATTAGGAACCTATGTAACGGTCATACAAGGTTCTTGCGGAAATGATATCCTCCGTCCCCTGAACAAGCACCCGGCCATCCGGAAAAAGAACGAATGAGGTTTGATGATCAATTTCCGCCTTTAATAAAAAGGGGGTCCGTTTTGTGCTGGCAATACGTTTCAACCTGTCCTCCCAAACGGCAAGGTCCATTTCCTTTTTCTCGTGAATCTGCACTGTGTCCCTTCCGCATAAAACAGTTTCTCTTGTTTCCGCCTTCAGTTTCAGGGAAGGAAAATCCTGCTTTTGGCAGGTCGGGCAATCCGGATTATTATTGGCAAGTTTTATTTCATACTGGTAATTAAGCCAATGATCAAAGGTATACAATGTATTTCGCAGTCTGTCTTTATTCCCGGTTAAATATTTCAATGTTTCCGTTACCTGCAGAGAAGAAACCATATCGACAGCCGGGGAAATCACACCAACCGTATCACAAGTCTGGCCGGAATCGCCACCTTCCTTAATAACGCAGCGCATGCAAGGAGTTTCGTTTGGAATAAAAAAGGCTGTCATTCCCCTGGAGCTTACCACCCCTCCATATGAATAAGGAATATTTTTTTTATAGCAAATATCATTGAGCAGATATCTTGTCGCAAAGTTATCTGTACCATCCAAAACAACATCTACTCCCGCTGCCAATGCTGCAATATTCTCTGTGGATGCATTGCCGGTAATAGCTTCAATGATTACATTGCTGTTTATTTTTTGCAACTTCTCTTTTATTGCAACTGCTTTTGGTAAAGCCTTTTCCACATCCTCCTCCTCAAATAGCATTTGCCGCTGCAGATTGCTGATTTCCACATAGTCCCTGTCGATAATCCGGATCTTCCCTATTCCTGCGCGCACCAGGTGATTACATATTACCGTCCCCAATGCTCCTGCACCTACGACAAGTACCGTGCTGTTTTCCAGCTTTTTTTGTCCTGGTTCTCCGATAGACTGAAACAGAATTTGTCTTGTATACCTTTCCTTATTCATATCTGTCCTCCAACCAACCGTTTTCCGTCATTAAATATTGTACCGGAATATCAAACGATTCTTTCGGTATGCTATCCATCAGCTGACTTGAATGAAGCATGGATACAGTCTTATTTGGAAAGTCAATTAAAAAGCGATCGTAAAAACCCCCGCCAAACCCAACCCGATAGCCCTGTCTGTCGAATAATAAACCCGGAACGAATAGAACATCAATATCCTGTTTAGTAATTCTTACTGTTTCCTCAGGCTTTGGTTCCATTAAATTATAATAGACAACTTCCAATTGGCTGTAATCTTCCAATTGATAAAATGTCAGCTTTTTTCCTTTTGGCGAACATTTAGGCACTGCTACCGTTTTACGATCCTTCCAGCCGGCTTCAATCAACGGTTTGGTATCCCATTCAAATCCTTGGGCAATAGTAATGCCGATTGTTTTTGCCTCTTTCCATATGTTTGAATCTGTTAATCGCTTTAAAAATGCTTCCTCCACTTGTTTTTTTTCCTTCTCGGGAAAACTTTTTAGTTTTTGTACGGTATCTGCTCTTAATGCATTTTTATTTATGGAAAACACACTCCTTTTTTACTAATTTAATCTGTTTCCCAATTCGGTTTATTTATTTTAAAATGCCTTGACCATCAAATTGTATGCCAAAATATTATGTTAATTTTATTATAACGGAAATAAGCGGGAAGAAAAAATAAAACCTCTATCGTTCTTCATAAACGATAAAGGCTTCTGCAGTTACATATTTATTTTGTTTCACGATGCAAAGTGTGTTTTTTCAGTCTTGGACTATATTTCATGAGCTCGATACGTTCAGGATTTGTACGTTTATTTTTTGTTGATATATAATTACGATCTCCTGTTTCTGTACAAGCCAAAGTAATGTTTACGCGCATAATTTTCCCTCCAAACTATAAGAAAATTGCTTTTTAGGCAGCGAATATTCTTCTTCGACTTATTTATAATAGCAGATGTTCTTCCAATAGGCAAGAATTGAATGGAAAAAAATTAAGGTTTTCTCTCTATGCAATCTATGTTATAACTATATGTAGAAAAGAAACGGAGGAATAAACATGTTATACGGAATCATTGCCCTTATTGCTGTTGGGGCCGTATTATTTATTCTATCATTTTTTATGAACGATAGAATAGAAGATCTGGAAAGCCAGCTCGAACAGTTCTCCATCACGACCATGCAGGATACATATCAGATGAAAAAGAAAATCAAGATTCTTGAAGAAGAATTGCTGACCGAGGAACTTCCAGAAGAAATCCTTGAAAAAAGAAACCATTCTTAACTTAAAAGAATATTAAAGAGGGAGAAAATCATGAAACAGACCGTACGATCATTTTCCATCGGGTTACTTACAGCAGGTATTGTTATGCTGGTCGGTTTTTACTTTTTTGACAGTGGAACCGGACAAACAAAAGAATTAACAGTGGAGGAAATGGTGCCGCTTGTAGAAGAGGAAGGATACAGGATTATTTCAGAGCAGGATTATATTTCTTTGTCCGTAGGCAATAACGAGCCGGCTGAAGAAGAAGGAGAAGAAGCAAACGAAGAAAGCAATGATGAAGCTGAAGAAGCCGACGAGAGTGCTGAAGAAGAGGAAAACACAGAAGATAATAATTCGAACGGGGATTCCGGCGAAGAAGAGAATGAAGAGGAAGAAGAGATTACTACATACACATTAAATATTGAATCAGGTATGACGACTTCGGAGTTCAGTTCCCTTCTCGAAGAAAATGATATTATTGAAGATGCCGGAGAATTTAATCAGTATATTGAAGACGAGGATTACAGTTTAAGGGTGCAGATTGGTGAGTTCGAACTCACGAGTGACATGAGCATGTATGAAATAGCCGAAGAAATAACGAGATAAAAAAACTTGCAGTAAATATTACTGCAAGTTTTTTTATGCTGATAGGCGTTTAGTTAGTCAGAATCAACCTCAATTTTATTATTCTCCCTCATTCTCTTCCTTTATTTCCTCATCTCTTTCTTCTTTCAGATCAAAATACGTATCCATAATCCTGGTACCAATCATATGAGTAATTTGATGCTGTTCACTTACTCTTCCTGTATACGGAGCAATGATGGCAAATGCCACCTCCGGATCCTCAAACGGTGCATAACCGACCAATGAGAGGTTGTTCGTATCAGCCAGTTTTCTTCCATCAAGATAGTACTCAGTCTCTGCAGTTCCGGTCTTTCCGGCAGGGTTATAATCTTTGTTCTGCCAATGTTCGTACCCTGTGCCTTCAGAAAATTGAAATGCCCGGCGAAAACCTTCCTGCACACGTTCAATTTCTGATTGATCCATCTGAATACGGTTCATTACCTCTGTATTTGTACTGCGATAAACAGGTCCCAATTCATCATCAGAGGAAACCGGGTTGCGGGCTTCCTTGAGAAAATGCGGACGAACACGGTAGCCGTCATTGGCAATAGTTGCAATATATTGAGCCAATTGCATGGCGGTATAAGTGTCATACTGTCCTATTGCGGTGTCCATTAAAAGTCCCGGATCATTTCTTACCGGTCCTTCGTAACCAGTACTTTCAAATGGAAAATCAATCCCTGTCCTGGCGCCAAGGCCAAACTGACGGAAATAGTTGCGCATTTCCTGAAAAGCACTTGTATTAAAACTGGCCGTACTGTTTTCCGGAAAAGGATAACGATGTTCCCCGCCCATTTTCAAAGCAATATAAAACATATAAACGTTGGATGATCTGCTTAATGCAGAATAATCATTTACCGGACCTAGTGTACTGTAAGATCCTTTGCTTGGTGTGCCGGCAATATTGATCGGGCTGTCATAAAATGTTTGGCCCGGTGAAATAACTCCTGACTCATAGCCCGCAAGTACAGTTGCACCTTTGACAGTAGACCCAGGAGCATGCGCATCATATAAAATCTTTTGTTCAGCATTACTGACTTCCCTTTCATCATGATCATACGTTTGACCGCTCACTGCAAGAAGCTCACCGGTTTTTGGATTAATTACAACGGCAAGTGCATCCTGCAAATATTGATTTTGATATGGATGCTTATTAATGGCTGCTTCCAGTTCCTCCTGGACAATATTGTCCACTTCCTCCTGGAATTCCATATCAATGGTCAATACGAGATCCTTTCCTCTTTCCCCTTCCACTACAGTTTCTGTTTCAATCACTCTGCCGTCACTTGTTGTTGTATATTGAATTTGTTCTTTCCTTCCACGGAGCAAATCCTCATAATATGTTTCCAGACCGCTTCGGCCCACACGATCATTCCGAGAGTAACCTCTCGTTAAATATTGGTCTTCTTCCTCCCGTGGGATCCCCTGCTCCTGGGTTGTAATCGATCCGAGTATGTTCCTTAATGTATTTCCATACGGATAATCGCGATCCCAGTCTGTTGTTGCATTAACTCCCGGGAGCCTGTCCAGATTCTCGGCAACCCGGGCATATTCTTCCGGTGTTACATCTTCATTTTTAATGATTTGCGGTGTTAATGAATAAGCTTTATCAAGTTCCTTTTTTATGGCAATAATTTCAAGATCCTTCTCAGTAACATCTTCATATTCCTCTTCCGTAATTAACTCCAGTGTTTCGTTGTATACCTCTGCATTGCTCAAATCGGATGTGTCAATATCGGACTCTCTAAGCCTTTCTTCAGCATCATCCTGGTTGTTTAAATACCAATATTCCTGCTTATCCCTTTCGGTAATCCCTTTCAGGTCATCTTCACTGTCCATCGATATAAGCTCTGCCAGCTCCACAGCAATTTCAAGCCGGTCATCAGCCTGTGTTCCTTTTGCCGGCGTATAAGTAATGGAATATAACGGCTTGTTGTCCACAATGACATTATGATTGCTGTCATAAATTTTCCCCCGGGGGACAGGAATCTTGGTTGTATCCTGAATCGTACGTTCAATTTCATCCTGAAAATCCTGTCCCTGTAATATTTGAACAACCCCAAGCTGCATAATCAGCACGGAGAATAATAAAAATACGATAAAAAATAGTATGTTTATACGAAAGGGAAGTTGTGCCTTTTTCTTCTTTTTTCTTTTAACCATTCTTTTCTTCTCCCCCAAATGCTTCAAGTATCATAAATATAATTATAGCACGTAATTTCCCAAATTCTAACCTGTTTATCTATTTTTTTCGTCGGTAATCTGTTCTTTAATTAATACCTCTTTCTTTTGCTTGCTGCCTAAATGAATATTTTTGGAAAATAAATAAATGAATATCGGCCCCAAGCCAAAAACAGCCAGTAAATATGGGATAACCGTCTCCGCATCGAACAAAGAAACAGCAAGAAGAAATACAGAAATGGAAGTTACTCTGCCGATATTAATGAACAATTCCCGTACAACAATATATTCCACCCTGAAATCCTTTGCTTTCCAGGCCTTACCTATAACATCATAGGTTAATGATATATAAGGCACATTAATAATCGGATAGGCAACTCCGATTAAAATAGCATATATAATCAGCCGAAAATAATTGATATCAAATAAAATGATAAAAATGGAAAAATAAAGGATGAGTGATCCGGTCAGAATTGCTTTTTTCCTTAAAGCAGGCTTAATAAATTTAGTTGCAGCAAAATAAAATAAAAGGGATAAACCGGATAAGACTAAATTGAAAGTCCCCAGAGCAAATTCACTCTGCGTGATAAGGAAGACCCATATGGCAATGATAAAAGCGAATATTCCTTCTCTCAAACCTTGAAAGGTGTTTGCATACAAAATTCTTTTCCAGTTATTATTATTATGCCTTTCCTGCAAAATCCTTCTAAAATGAAAACTTCCTTCAGCTTGCCTTCTGTTCAAAAAGAAGCTGCCGGCAACTGCACAAATGAATAATATGAAGGAAATTGTAAATATGACTGTATAACCTATCGTATCCTCCATTTTTGCAATAATGGTCCCCGCCAATATCGGACCGATCATACCACCGAAAGACTGGAGTACACCTAAGAACCCATTAAAAAAATCCCGCGTTTCCGGTTCTGTAATCTCAAAAGTAAGCACATTAAAGGCCAGCCAGTAAAACCCGTAACCAATCCCAAGGATACTCCCCAACATAAAGTTATATTTGGTTGCCTGGTCTCCTATCAGTAGAACAGCCAGAAAAAAAAGAGAAAGGAAAATAACACCCAATCGCAGTACAATAACCCTGTCAATCTTTTTGGCAATCTTCCCTGCCAAAATAAATGTAATTGGCTGGAATATAAATATAGCCAAATTATACATAGCTATCGTAATATAATCTCCCGACTGTCTCCATAAATAAATATTGACAAATGTATTGGACAGAAAAATTCCCAATGAATAAAGGCCGCCAATAACCAACAGCAAGATCAGATCTTTATTTATATCTATATCATCCATAAATGAAAGACTTTTTCGCATATCCATACTCCTTTTTGTTCTCTTCTTTTAGTTTGAACAATAAAGAGTGAGATATGCAGCAGGCGGATCGAATAAGATGCATGGGTACTTGTAATGTGAAATCGGCTAATGATACACCAGCATACAGCTTTCTATACACGCAAAAAGGAGTACGTGAATAAAAAATCCACATACTCCCTTTATTAATTAACCATATTATTATTTTGCTTCATTATAGTTTTTTTCTACTTCGTCCCAGTTCACGACATTCCAAAATGCTTTTGCATATTCAGGACGTTTGTTTTGGTATTTCAGATAATAGGCATGCTCCCAGACATCAAGGCCCAATAATGGTGTTTTACCTTCCATTACAGGTGTATCCTGGTTAGGTGTGCTTGTAATAGCCACTTCTCCGTTGTCAAGGACCAACCATGCCCAGCCGGATCCAAAACGACCTGCAGCAGCAGCTTCAAACTCTTCCTTAAACTTCTCAAAGCTGCCAAATTTACTGTTGATTTTATCTGCCAGCTCTCCAGATGGTTCGCCGCCACCGTTAGGAGACATAATTTTCCAGAATAATGTATGGTTTGCATGTCCTCCACCATTATTTCTAACAGCTGTGCGGGCACTTTCAGGTACTGCATCAAGATTGGATAAAAGCTCCTCCAGGGATTTGTCCTGAAGATCCGCATGCCCTTCCAAAGCAGCGTTTAGCTTTGTAACATAAGTGTTGTGATGCTTTGTGTGGTGAATGTTCATCGTTTCTTTATCGATTGTAGGTTCTAAAGCATCGTATGCGTATGGTAATTCCGGTAATTCAAATTTTGCCATGATTTACTTCCTCCTCTAATAAATGATTTTATTAAAAGGAATGAAAATTCACCCTTTAATCCAAGATTATCAAAGCATATCACTTCTTGCAAATTATATGCATAAGATTAACACCTGGTTATCATAGCTATACCTTTTTATTTCATGAATGAAACTGTATTCCAATATGTCATCCACTTTTATGGCGGAAACAAAAAAACAAGCAAGTTGCTTGTTTTGCAAGATGGCTCGGGACGGAATCGAACCGCCGACACAGGGATTTTCAGTCCCTTGCTCTACCGACTGAGCTACCGAGCCAATTTTAAAGTAGTATTTACTATGGAGCATAGCAGTCACGAAAGGTTGCCCGTCGTTTTGCATGCGTTTTCGGTGATGCGGCAGTCCTCGCAGGCCTGCACATGGTAGTTGATCGATGAAGCAGGCGGCCTGTTACTCCTGCATCTTCCAGTTTATTCATGGATGTTATGTGCTTCGGAGTTACTCGAAGCTTAATCGGAAGAAGCTTTGCTCGTTGCTCTACCGACTGAGCTACCGAGCCTTACTCGATCTGAATTTTCATCTGAAATTGTTATGTATGGAGGAGGTAGAGGGATTCGAACCCCCGCGCGGTTTGACCCGCCTGTCGGTTTTCAAGACCGATCCCTTCAGCCAGACTTGGGTATACCTCCAAGGAATTATGGTGGACCCTGCAGGACTCGAACCTGCGACCGATCGGTTATGAGCCGATAGCTCTAACCAGCTGAGCTAAGGGTCCTTATTTTTTTAATTAAATGGGGCGACCGGTGGGGATCGAACCCACGTATGCCGGAGCCACAATCCGGTGCGTTAACCACTTCGCCACGACCGCCGTATGTTTTTATAAATGGTAGCGGCGGAGGGGATCGAACCCCCGACCTCACGGGTATGAACCGTACGCTCTCGCCAGCTGAGCTACACCGCCACATGGCTCCACAGGTAGGATTCGAACCTACGACCGATCGGTTAACAGCCGATTGCTCTACCACTGAGCTACTGTGGAATATATACATGCATTTCTGCCAGTTAATTCGGCAAAGTTGTTCAATAAATTGCTCGTCGTGTTGCAAGATGATTCTTGAAGCTGCACTCCTCGCAGACCTGCACATAGAAGTTAATTCGATGATGTTAGCGGTCTGCTCTACCACTGAGCTACTGTGGATTGAATTGGGAAAAAATAAGTAATTATTACTTTTTCAATATCGTTCACTATGACAGCGACAAGATATAATTTATCATGTTCGACAGGTTCTGTCAACACTTTTTATACAGATTTCTGTTTACCTTTGAAATATATGTAATTAGAAGAAAAGCAGACAAACGAAGTATTCATTCGACTGCTTTTCTTCTTTTTCAATACATCAGGATTAATCACCCAATACCTCTTCAGCAATGTTTACCGCGTGATCACCGATTCTTTCCAGGTTGCTGATAATGTCGACAAATACGATTCCTGCCGACCCCGTGCATAATCCCTCATTCATACGAATGATATGTTTTTTCCGGAAATTTCTTTCCATCTTGTCTATTTGGTCTTCTTTTTGCACGACTGCCAAAGCTTTTTCCCTATCCGTTCCCTGCAGTGCTTCGACTGCCTGTTTAACGGTAAGAATGGTCAAATCGAACATTTCATTCAAATCTTCATTCGCTTGGTTTGTCATTTGAACTTTATTGGATATTTTATAATCGATTAATTCAATGATGTTTTCAAAATGATCGCCAATTCTTTCTATATCCCGTACAGTGTCCATTAAAGCAGTATGTTTGGCACTCTCCAGTTCTGACAATGAACCTGAGGAAATATCAATCAGATAATCAGTAATTTTACGATCCAGATTATTTAGAGCACCCTCAATTTGCATCGCCATTTCTGCGTGCTTCTGCTGGTTTGTATTTAAATATTTCGCAGTTTCTTCCAATCCCTGTGAAGCATATTCTCCCATGCGAATAATCTCGGCCTTTGATTGATCCAATGCAAGGGTTGATGATTGCTGTATAAAAATGGGATCAAGATGTACCGGTTTATATTGAACAATTACATCTTTACCTGGTACAAGCTTAGTAATAAACCAGGCTAATGCTCCGATAAATGGAAACTGAATAATAGTGTTAACAATATTAAAGCTTCCATGCGCGAAAGCAATGGTCATTTCCGGATTTAAGCTAAATTGGGCCTGGAGAAATGATACATACTGTGTGAACAATCCAAGTAATAAAACACCTATGGTTGCCCCGATTAAATTAAAGGTTACATGGGTAAATGCAGCTCTTCTGGCAGCTACAGAAGCACCGATCGAAGCTAAAATCGCCGTGATGGTCGTTCCCAGGTTATCACCAAACAACACTGGAAGTGCCGCACTTAAACTTATGGCATCCTGCCCATATAATCCCTGCAGCACACCTATGGTCGCGGTGGAACTTTGCACAATTAAAGTGAATACAGTACCAATCACTACTCCCAAAATAGGTGTATCACTCATGCTTACGGTTAATTCCCTAAAAACATCCAAGTGACGCAAAGGAGACATTCCACTGCTCATTAATTCCAGACCTAAAAAAAGAGCACCGAAACCGAACACGGCCTGTCCAACAGCAGTTACTTTCTGATGCTTAAAAAAGAATATCAGGAAAGCCCCTGCAGCAACAATTGGCAATGCGTATGCACCAAGATCAAAACCAATAATAAATGCAGTTACTGTCGTTCCGATATTCGCACCCATAATAACCCCGATTGCTTGTCTGAAACTCATAAATCCGGCGTTCACCAGGCCAATGGTTAATACCGTGGTGCCGGTACTGCTTTGGATCAGAATAGTGACTATAATACCTGCTAATACACCCATAAATGGATTGCTGGTAAATCGGTCAAGGATATCCCTTAAACGGTCTCCGGCTGACTTTTGCAGTCCATCTCCCATATATTTAATACCCAAGAGAAATATACCCAGGCCGCCAATAAATTCAAATATTAATGTTTGAATATCGATTTCCAAAATCGAGCCCTACCCTTCGTCACGCTGTAGAAATTTTGTCGCATACCATCTAATTATTAAATGAAAATAAACCATTTGTAAAGCTTTTATGCAAAAATTTACGTAGAATTTACAATGGCTCATATGTTTATGATGTACCACCATTCCTTTCTCATCCATGTAGGGTGGGATCATACAAAAAAAGATAATATTCCTATCCGGAAAATTATCTTCTTTTTTGTTACTTCTTTACTTTTTCTACAAGTATCTTTGTGCCATCCACCTGTACGACTTTTATTTCGGAACCCTTTTCAATCCATTGCCCATTGGAAACGGCACTATAGTCTTTATTATTAATCCTGATTGTACCGACGGGGCGAAGGTCGTTCAGAGTAATACCTTCCTGGCTGACCAATTGTTCGTAGGATTCATTGATCGAGTTATAGCCAGCTTCCTTTGTCAGCTGATCTCTCAGCGTGATTTTATCCCACATCTGACGGCGTTTGAATACTTTTAAAAACAGAAAGGAAGCGCCACCACCAAGCAGAACACCCAGTACTGCATATAAACCACTTGTCAAATCGGGTGCTGCAAGAGCAACTGATATAAGCATGCTGGCCAGCCCCAATGTAGCCAGTGTACCGTCATTTAATAATTTTCCATCGATTACAATGAGTAATAATCCGGTAAAGTAAATAATAAGCATGAGAATAAAAGAGCTCGTTTCAACATAGGCGGTAAAATATACTGTAATAAAACCGATACCCATTAACGCAAAGAAACCGCGCATATTTACAAGCACTTCCCCCAACAAAAACAGCGTACCCAAACCGGTGATAACAAGAGCTATCCACTGCAAGTCAAAGATGTCCATATAAATTCCCCCTTTTCCCTCTACCTGTAAATACGAAATACTTTTATATTTAGTTTCATCAAAGGAGTGTCAGCATGAAAAAAATATTGATTTATTCCATCGTTTTCTTATTTTTATTTAGTGTTTATAAAGATCTTCATGTCGGTTCATTAGAAAATAATACCCACCCTGGAAAAGAAGATGACACTATAACAAATTATAATGCTGTTTATATAAAAGTACAACATGGAGACACTATTTTATCCATCATGGAAAACATCAATGAAACAGAAATGACTGTATTGGATATGGACCGGATTATAGAGGATTTTAAGTTAATGAATCCGAATGCTGACCCCTATCAATTGAAAACAGGACATTTTTATTACTTTCCATTATATTAAATTTTGTTTCGAACTCCTTTTTACATAAATATAAAAGGACTGTCCCCATCCTGGAAACAGTCCTTTTATTTATACGAAAGGCAGGATAAATAGGGTAATAACGATAGCGATCGCCCCTGCAGCAATGGCAATGTTCCCTAACGTATCTGCACCACGGCTTCTGGAAACAAAACCGAGAATAATTCCTGCTCCACCCATAATTATTGGCCACATGAAGAATGCAATTATGGATAAAGCAATTCCAATCCAGCCATACGTTGTATTTATTTCTTCGTCGTGTCTTATATTATCTTTATCCAACGCACGATCGTGACCATCAGCAGTGATTTCCGCAGCGTATTCTTCGTTTCTGGCGCTTTCTATATCTCGATCAGCGTTTTGTCCATGTCTTGGTGCCTGTTGCACGTTCCTACCATTGTTATCGTTAAACTCAGGCATAGCAAAGACCTCCTTTTCTTCAGGTTGAGGTGCATTTATAGTTTATGGATAAGCTGTATTTATATTATGTTATTTTTTGCCACCTCGTTCTGGCCAAGTTTATTTTTTCGCTTTGATTGCATATAGTATAGCAGCAATATGTCAATCGAAAAGGAGTAGTTTAATGTCCATTTTTATAAAGGAATTTGTTTCCAGAAAATTAAAGCAGGTAAGTGTCGAGGAGCTTCTTTATTATGGAAAGGAATACGGTTTTGCCTTAAACAGACAGGAAGCGGAAGAAATTACAGCATTCCTCAGAACTAATTCTGTTGACCCTTTTCATTTGGAAGGAAGACGACAAATGCTTCAAGAGCTTGCTCGTATTACGGATAAAAAGACTGCAAAGAAAGCACAAGAATTATTTCACGAGCTGATCAAATCGTATGGCCTGGAACATTTGCTTGAATGAAGAAAGCTGCCCGTTCTTATGGGCAGCTTTCCAAATTTAGGAATTCATAATTTTTTCTTTTAGCTCTGCATCAAATTCTCCTGCTTTAATCATTTCTATCTCGTATTTGTACGGTGGTTTCTTATTCTTTTTGTCTTCTCCGACATAAGGTGTTTCCAGGATCTTTGGCAGTTTTTCCAGTTGTGGATGAAAAATGACATGATGCAGTGCTTTAAACCCAATATGGCCGAATCCAATATTTTCGTGGCGGTCTTTATGGGCTCCTCTTTCATTTTTGCTGTCATTGACATGAACCACTTTAATCCGATCAATTCCAATGATCTTATCAAATTCATTTAAAACCCCGTCAAAATCATTTACGACATCGTACCCGGCATCGTGAATATGGCATGTATCCAAGCATACGGA
This sequence comes from Virgibacillus kimchii, assembly GCF_055379185.1. NCBI lineage: Bacteria > Bacillati > Bacillota > Bacilli > Caryophanales > Bacillaceae > Virgibacillus > Virgibacillus kimchii. The sequence continues at coordinate 1,071,400 of NZ_AP043951.1, forward strand.
CAAGTTTTCATTGTGGGTCACCCCATCGATAATTGCAGCCAGTTCATCAAATGTCCTGCCAATTTCGGATCCCTTTCCTGCCATTGTTTCAAGTGCAATTTGCACATTCTTATCTTTTTCAAGCACTTCATTCAGGCCTTCGATAATTTTCCGAATGCCGGTTTCTGCACCTTCTCCAACATGGGAACCCGGATGGAGGACAATTTGTCCTGAACCAATTGCTGCTGTCCGATCCATTTCATTACGGAGGAAATTGACTCCCAACTCAAACGTTTCCGGTTTTTTGGCATTGCCAATATTAATAATATATGGGGCATGGACAACAATATCTTCTATGCCATTTCGCTCCATATGTTCTTTGCCGGCTTCAATGTTCAGCTCTTCTATTGGTTTTCTTCTTGTGTTCTGGGGTGCTCCTGTATATATCATTAATGTGTTGGCACCGTAAGAAACAGCCTCCTCACTGGATGCCAAAAGCATTTTTTTTCCGCTCATTGAAACATGTGATCCAAGTTTAAGCAATTCCTGCACCTCTCCCTATTATTATCTATTTTCTGTGTGTTCTTTTCTTCGTTAATTTTTTTTTCATATTCAATTGTTGCTGTTTCATTTTCTTTTTATATCCCGGTTTTACTTTTTTTTGCTTTCTGACACGCTTCCATGCTTCTCTATCCAGGTCTGTTGTTACATTTGTTCTTTGGGCCCGCTTATTCCATGATTTTGTTTGCCGCCATTCCCCATTGCTTACGTTCACATACGTAAAAGTCAGCCCTTTTAACTCCAATTTTTCGATCAATTTAAGGTCTTCATCATGATAAAGGCTTATCGCAGTTCCTTCATGACCAGCACGCGCAGTTCTTCCTACCCGATGAATATAAAAATGTTCTTCTTTGGGAAGCTGGGCATTGATCACATGGCTAACTCCTTTTATATCAATACCTCTTGATGCTAAATCTGTAGCAACAATATACTGGTACCGCAAATTCTGAATCTCTTTTAAAACCCGCTTCCGTTCTCTGGGAGCAAGTCCGCCATGTATGAGACCAGCATTCAGACCCTTTTCCTGCAAAGCAGCCGCAAGCTCATTTGCCTGGTTTTTGCCATTGGTGAAAATGATGGCCAAATAAGGCTGGATGGCTTTCGAGATTTCCATAATAACTTCCGCCTCATCCCGATGCTTTAGGGGTATTAATCGATGCTCCATTTTTTCCGGTGAAAAATGCTCATCCATTTTAACATAAGTCGGATTTTGAAGGTACTTTTTCAAAAAATGTTCCAGCTTTTCAGGTATTGTAGCCGAAAAAACGAGTAACTGAATATCCTGATTGGCTCGTACCAGCAGCTGGTCTACGTCTTGAATAAACCCCAGGTCCAGCATTAAGTCTGCTTCATCTATGACAAAGGACGAAGCTTTAAAAATGGATAATGCTTCTTCCTTTACCAGGTCAAGAATTCTTCCCGGTGTACCCACGACAATATGTGGTGGCTCTTTTAGTTTTTCCATCATTCTCTGTTTATCGGTCCCGCCTGTTAATAGCTTCATTTTCCATTGATGTTCCATGTCAGCATATTGGATGACTTTTTTTAGCTCGTCATAAAGCTGCATAGCCAGCTCTCTAGTTGGGGCTGTTATTACAAATTGAACATGATTCTTTTCCGGGTCAAGCTGATTTACCAATGGCAGAAGAAATGCATGGGTTTTTCCGGAACCTGTCCTTGACTTTCCAATGACACTTTCACCGTTCAACACTGCTGGAATGACCTTTGATTGTATTTCAGTCGGTTTTTGAAATTTTAATTTCCTGATTGCTTCATATAAGGAAGGGTTGAAAGAGAAATTCTCAAATGTCTTCTTTGTCATTATGGTAAACTCCTTTTCATTATGGAGTGAAATAGCTGATTAAAACGTTTGAAAAGGATCCGTACTTAATACGGATTCAATCACTTCGACGTCAGCATTTTCCAATTCCTGGTCCAAATATCTTTTTACAGCAGATTTCATCACATGCTCTGAATAATGACCAACGTCTATAATTACCAGCCCATACTGCCATGCTTCCTGTGCTGCATGAAAAGTCATATCGCCGGTTATATAAACATCGGCTCCTTTCCGCAATGCATGAGACCAATATTTTTCACCACTCCCTCCCAACACTGCAACCTTTTTCACTTCTTTATCAAGGTCTCCGGTCACCCGTAACGCCTTAAGATCAAGCACATTTTTAATATGATTGCAAACATCTTCTACATGCTTCGGTTGTTGAAGTTCGCCAATCCTCCCAAGGCCATGTGTCATACCTTCATTTGCCAAAGGATAAATATCGTAGGCAGCTTCTTCGTATGGATGGGCATGAACCATGCTGGAAATAACTTTATTTAATTTATCTTCTTCTATAATAGATTCAATTTTTACTTCATCGACAAATTCCAATTCGTTCTGATTTCCGATATATGGATTAGTGCCTTCCAATGGTTTAAACGTTCCCTGGCCCTTCGTCTGAAAGGTACAATGGCTGTAATTGCCTATGTGTCCTGCACCGGCCGCACTCATCGCATCCATAACCTTTGTTTTATGGGATTCGGGAACAAAAATAACGACTTTAAAAAGTTGTTGTTTTTCAGTTTGTATTAAATTTACTGTGTTTTTAATGCCTATTACATCACACAATATATCATTTACACCGCCAGACGCGATATCCAGATTAGTATGTGAGGAGTAAACAGAAATATTATGCTGAATTAATTTTTGCACTATGCGGCCTTTCGGTGTATTCGTATCTATTTGTTTCATGGGCTGAAAAAGAAGGGGGTGATGGGAAATAATTAAATCAACGTCCTGATCAATCGCTTCATCCACGACATTTTCCATAACATCCAGTGTTACCATTACACGCTTCACTTCATTATGGGAAGAGCCGATCTGCAAACCAACGTTATCCCATTCATACGCAAAGTTGCGAGGCGCCCATTTCTCCATTACGTTAAAAATATCCTTATTCCTCAAATCGGATGACCTCCTTTATTAAATTCATTTTTTCATTAAAATGCTGTATTTTTTCTTCATTTGGTACTTGTGCCATTTTCATATTTTCTATTACTCGCTTGTACTTTTGAAATTCCTGTTCCCACTTTCTGATAAATACAGCTGATTGCCTTCTCATTAAAACCGGCCCGAACAATATTTCTTTTTCCGTTAATGGATAATGTTTTTTCTGGTGTTCTGCCATAAGTATTTCGTAAGTATGACCATTTTCTTCCAAAATATCCTCATCCATAATCGTATAACTGTGCAAGTCAAGCCACTTTCTTAATGTGGCGGCTTCATTGTTCGGTTGTGCAATAATTCGGTTAACTCCAACAAGTTTATTCTTCCCTGACTCCAGAATGGAACGAATTAATGTGCCGCCCATTCCTGTAATGACAAGTTCGTTTATTTCCCCCTGCTGAATAACTTCCAGTCCATTTCCCAGTCGGACAGCAATTCTGTCTTCCAAATTATAATTTTTCACCGTCTTAGCTGCATTGCTGTATGGTCCTTCATTAACTTCTCCGGCAATTGCTCTGGCAGTCGGATCCGCCAAACATATATAGCAGGGCAAATGAGCGTGGTCAGAGCCTATGTCAGCAAATAAGCTTCCTTCAGGTAAATAGGACGCTGCCTTTTCCAGCCGTTTTGACAAATTTATCATCTTTTTCATACCATCTCTACTTTCTTTCTGTCTATAACTAAGTAAATGGCAAATATACAGGAATATTATTTTCCAATGTAACTTCCACTCTTTTCCGGCACGAAAATAAAAGCTTTCTGTTTATCGCAGAAAGCTTTTATTTTATAGTTTATTGATCTTCTGAAAGCCATGTGGTAATGGCTTCTGCTTCTTCTTCACTTACAAGGCCACCCGGCATACTGCCTTCGCCTTCCATAATAATTTCAAATATTTCTTCTTCACTCATTCGGTTTCCAACTTCAACAAGTTCAGGTCCGGCTCCTCCTGATAAATCAGCACCATGGCAGGATGCACAGCTATTTTGATAAACTTCTTCAGGGTCACCGGCGGTTTCCCCCTCTTGTGTTTCCTCTTCCTGTGCTTCTTCCGTCTGTACATCGTCCCCATCTTCTTCTGCTATATCCTCACGCTGATTTGCTCCTACAAAAGAGATGATAATTACCAGAAGTATGCCGATGCTTGCTATAGTTGCAAATGGTATAACCGGGTTTCTTCTCATGACTTTTCCTCCTTATGTAATCCCCTTATTCTAAGATAGATAAAAGACTATATATATTTTACTTGAAAATGTGGATAGTTTAAAGTATTTATAAGTGAATACTTTTTTACATTGCTGTAAAATGATCATCTCTGTAAAAATAAATGAGGTATCAACGATTGCAGCATTATGTATATGACAGCCATAGTCACCTAATTGTGACCAATGACCATCATATTAATCCAAAAAATCTTTTAACCGTTTGCTTCTGCTAGGGTGTCTAAGTTTACGGAGAGCCTTCGCTTCAATCTGTCGAATTCTCTCACGGGTTACTCCAAATACTTTGCCGACCTCTTCCAATGTTCTGGTACGGCCATCATCCAGTCCAAAACGAAGTCGTAATACATTTTCCTCTCTGTCAGTCAGCGTGTCCAATACATCTTCCAGCTGTTCTTTTAATAATTCATATGATGCATGATCGGAAGGTGAAACAGCTTCCTGGTCTTCAATAAAGTCACCTAAATGAGAATCATCTTCTTCGCCGATTGGTGTTTCCAGGGAAACAGGCTCCTGAGCAATTTTTAAAATGTCCCGTACTTTATCCGGGGATAGTTCCATTTCCTCGCCGATTTCCTCCGGGGTAGGTTCTCTGCCGAAATCCTGCAACAGTTGGCGCTGGACACGGATAAGCTTGTTTATCGTTTCCACCATATGGACAGGGATACGAATAGTTCTTGCCTGATCCGCAATCGCCCTTGTTATCGCCTGGCGGATCCACCATGTCGCATAGGTACTGAATTTAAAACCTTTTCGATAATCAAACTTTTCCACTGCTTTAATTAATCCCATATTTCCTTCCTGAATAAGATCAAGAAATAGCATTCCGCGTCCTACATACCTTTTTGCAATACTGACTACGAGCCGAAGATTTGCTTCAGCCAGCCTGCGTTTTGCCTCTTCATCTCCATTTTCAATTTTAGTGGCCAGATCGATCTCCTCTGCAGCTGAGAGTAAATCAACACGTCCGATTTCTTTCAGATACATACGAACAGGATCATTGATTTTTATTCCCAGCGGGACACTCAAATCATTTAAGTTAAATTCTTCTTCTTTGGCAATCTGCTGCATGCTTGGATCGTCTTCAGATTCACCTATTACTTCAACACCTTGTTCTCCCAGGTACTCATAAAATTCATCCATTTGATCGGATTCAATCACAAAACTGGACAGCCGGTCCGCTATCTCTTCATATGCCAGAACACCACGTTTTTTTCCTATTTCAAGCAATTGATCTTTTGCCTGATCCAGTGATTGCTCCGGCTCATTTTCCTTTGTTTGTGAAGGTTTATTTTCTGCCATGAGTCCCCCTCCTTCCAGACTGCTTTACATCAAAAAGTATTTTTTAATTCCTTTTCCATTTCCATAATTTGCACAGCTATTTCCGCCGCTTTCAACGGATCATTCCGTTTTTCGGCCATCTGCTGTTGTTCCTTCAGTGATTGAATACTTGGCTTTTCACTATTTTCAGTGCGTATGATCCTTATATAATCATTGATCTCCCTGTCACTGATTTCTTTCCCTTCCATATTCATGGCTATTTCTATGACAAGCTGTTTAACACTTTCATTGCTTAAATGATCTATAAACAGGCTGACATCAGCCGGATTGCCTTCTTCATAAAAAGCATATAAATGGGTTGCTATTATTTTATGTTCATCAATCGTGAAATTTGCACCAATTTCCTCGCGTGTTTTTTCCGCAATCATTGCATCCTGCAACATATATTGCAGCAGTTTTCTTTCTGCATTATGAAATGCCGGGAGCAACCTTTTATTATTGTAGTAATTCAATGCCTTTTTGCTGTATTCTTTTTCGTTACGAATTTCGTTTTGAAATCCCGGTTTATTGCGATAGAGCTGCAGTTCTTCCTTTAATGTTTCCATGGATATATCATATTCATTGCTGAGTTCTTTTAAATAATATTCCCTTTCAACAGAGCTTTTGATTGCAGCCAGCTGCTGGAGCACTTTTTCTATATAGTTGATGCGATCGGATTCCAGGCTTAAATTGTAATCCTTTTTCATATAACGCATATAAAAAGCCATAAAAGTATCACTGGCTTTTATTACTTTTTTTTCAAAGACATCCTTGCCATGGGTCTTAATAAAGTCATCAGGGTCCATCCCATCCTGAAGTTGGGCTATCCTCACATCACAGCCGGCCTGTCTTAATGAAACAGCAGCCTTGTAAGCAGCTTCCATTCCTGCTTCATCCCCATCATAGCAAAGAATAACTGTATCCACGTACCGATTTAACAGTTTTGCCTGGGTGTTTGTAAGCGAAGTTCCCAAGGTGGCAATTACATTTTTTATTCCCGCCTGATACGCCGTAATAACATCCAAGTAACCTTCGAATAAAATAGCCTGGCTCTCTTTTCGTATATATCTTTTTGCTAGGTCAAAGTTGTAGAACAGCTTACCCTTTTGGAACAGTTCACTTTCAGGACTGTTTAAATATTTTGGTTCCTGCTCTCCAAGAGATCGTCCGCCAAATGCCACTGTTTTTCCCAGATGATTTCTAATAGGAAAAATCACACGTCCACCAAAGCGGTCCATGGTTGACCCGTCGTCAAGCATACTTACCAGGCCATTTTTCACAAGCATCTGCTGATGAAAACCTTTCTTTCCCAGAAACTCAGCTGTAAAACCTTTTATATTAGGAGCAAACCCCAGTTGAAATACATCGATGGCTTCATCGGTAATTCCTCTATCAGTAAAATAACGGTATCCTTCTTTGCCATCTTTTGTATAACGGATTAAGTGATGGTACAATTTTGTCAGCCAATCATAAGCTTCCAGGGTTTGCTGATTTTCATCCGAAAGTTTGGAAGTTTCTTGTTTCCCTGATGGTTCAGGAAGGGTTTTACCAGCTCTGTCTGCAAGATGTTTTATAGCTTCATAAAACGAATAGCTTTCCATTTCCATGAGAAAGGTAACGGCATTCCCCCCTTTTCCGCAACCGAAACAATGGAAAATTTGTTTCTCCTGTGTAACCGAAAAGGATGGCGTTTTTTCTCCATGAAAAGGGCATAATCCAAAGAAATTCTTTCCCTGCTTTTTTAATTGGATGTATTCTCCAATCACATCCACAATATCATTGGATGATCGGATTTCTTCAATTACATCCTCGGGAATTGTGTGTTTGGCCATTTTAAAATCACCATACTATATATATATTCAAGTTTTATGAAAAAAATCCTTTATAATTCGACATTTTTTTCTGTTCGGGCGAAAAAAATACCTTCTTACAGCCTTCATCCAACAAGGGATGCTTTTATTTATGCCAGAAGGGTTTAAAATTAATCGTAGTAACATTCGCTTTGCAGCGTTTAAACGCTATAAACCGCTATTGTTACTATGTTACCTTGGGAGTTAAAGGATAAACCCCCTTTTCAACTTCTACTTTCGGCCAATACCGAACTGTATTTTAAAGGATCAATACTCAAGCTTACCACTGCATACGAATTAATATCACTTCACTTCATGTACTTAATTCTACATCACCCTTTTATAATCCTTCATGTTTATGAATGTTTTATTTTTCAGAATATGTTCCAGGGTAGATATAGAACGATTGTTTCTAATTACTAATCTTTACACAAAAATCAATTATAATACATAATGCTTAAAAATGCTATTAAAAAGTTTGAGTCCGGCAATGGATTAAGCCATAAAGCAAAAAGACTAACCCTGTACAGGGTAGTCTCTTACACAGTATGTTCATAAAGCTTCAAGATCATTCACCGTATGTTTTGTCACGGATAACCTGCAAAATATTATTTGCTGTTTCTTCAACAGCCTTATTCGAGACATCAATTACTTTGCAGCCAATCCTTTCCACGGTTTTATCAAAGTAGGAGAGTTCAGTATGAATCCTCTCCATGTTGGCGTAGGTTGCCTGATCCCCCAAACCCAATGCTTTCAGTCGTTCCCTTCTGATTTCATACAGTTTTTCCGGACTGATGCGAAGGCCGACACATTTTGCCGGGTCCACTTCCAATAACTCCTCCGGCGGATCTACCTCCGGCACAATAGGTACATTGGCTACTTTTAATCTTTTGTGTGCCAAAAATTGGGATAATGGTGTTTTTGAAGTCCGTGAAACGCCTATAAGTATAATATCTGCTCTTGCAATGCCCCTTGTGTCCCGCCCATCATCGTATTTAACCGCAAACTCAATGGCTTCAATCCGCTTGAAATAATCTTCATCCAGTTTATGTACAAGACCGGCTTCAAGCTTAGGCTGAATCTTAAACACTTTTTCCATTGCTGAAAGTGTCGGCCCCATAATATCAATCGCTTCTATATTCCATTTGTCAGCCTGCGTATTCACATAATTTCTCAGCTCGGGATCAACGAGTGTAAATCCGATTAATCCCTCTTTTTCTTTTGCCAGTTGGATTGCTTCATCAACGGTTTCTTTATCTTCCACATATGGGACACGCTGAATTTGATAATCGCCGCTGTTAAATTGGCTCAACCCCGCTTTAATTACAAGTTCAGCCGTTTCCCCAACAGAGTCTGACAATATATACACGTTTGGTAATTTGCCCACAAGCATACACCTCTTTTACTTATAAATGTTCATCTGAAATCAGCTCGACAAAGGCCTTTGTAATAGTTGTTTTTGTAACTCTTCCTATCACTTCCAGTCCGTGATCGGTATCTTTTACAACCGGTACTCCGTCAATCTGCTTTTGCATAAGCTGTTTTGCTACTTCCAACAATAAATCATCTTTCCTGCATACGGTTATATTTGGCATTCTTGTCATAATAATATGAACGGGAACAGCATTCAAGTCCTGCTGGCCAATACTAGCCCGGAGTAAATCCTTTCGGGAGAGGACACCGGTTAAAGCTGCATTGTCATCAACAACAAAAAGTGTTCCTACATCTTCTAAAAACATGGTGGAGATAGCATCATAAACTGATACATTTTCCTTCACCACAATAGGTACATGCTGATATTCATGAACTTTGAACTTCTTCATTTGTTCGGTTAGTAGTTCTGTACCGGTTTTTCCGGTATAAAAATATCCAACGCGAGGCCTTGCCTCCAAAAATCCGGCCATCGTTAAAATGGCTAAGTCCGGCCTTAGTGTAGCTCTCGTCAGACTAAGACGATCTGCTATCTTCTCACCCGTAATTGGTCCATTTTCTTTTACTATTTCTATAATCAATTCCTGTCTGTTAGTTAGTTCCATTTTTTCACCACCAATTGTGACATACTACTTATTAATATTATATCCTAAATTAAAGAAAAAGGAAATTACGGGTGACATGTTTAGAAGGTTTGCTTCCATTCAATTTGTGACAGATCGGCGTAGTTTTTGATTAGAACAGCGATGTTGTTCATCATAGCCAATCTATTGTTTTTCAATTCTTCTTCATCTGCCATCACCATATTATGTTCAAAGAAGTCATGTATTTCCTCTGTAAGTTCCCCAATTACAGCAAGTGTCTTACGTGCGTCCAATTTATTATTCAGTTCCATAAACTGATCCCTCGAACTCAGAAACTTTTCATATAATACTTTTTCGGAATCCGTTTTTAATAAAGCTGTATTAACCTCCGTAAGATCCGTTTTGTTCGCTATATTCAATACACGGACAAGAGCTTCGTGTACCGGTTTGAATATTGCCTCATGACGTTTTTCGGACAGGACATTTGCTTTCTCGGCAGTATAATGAATAACACCTACACCCTGATGAAGTACAGCCTGAATCACATCCTGCTCCAAGTCGTTGTCTTTCAAAATCACCTGAGTACGATAATTAAAGAAGGAACGGACATCCTCTTTCCACGTTGCTGACTGTGCTTGTTTTTCAAATAGTTTTTCAGCAACGACCAATATATGTTCGAGTGAAATATTCCATTCATTCTCATTTAATATTTTTAAAATACCGGCAGCCTGGCGCCTTAATGCATAAGGATCCTGTGATCCGGTCGGCTTCAGACCAACCGATATACAGCCTACGACGGTATCCAGTTTATCAGCAATACTGACAAGGGAACCTTCCATGGTTTGCGGCAGCTTTGCATTTGCGTGGACTGGCATGTAATGCTCACCCACCGCTTTTGCCGTCTGTTCGCTTTCACCAAAAGTCAGCGCGTATTTTTCTCCTATTATTCCTTGGAGTTCGGTAAATTCATTGACCATATTCGTCATCAAGTCAAATTTGCAGATTTCTGCAGCACGGATTGCTGAGCGGGAAGTAGATGAATCCAGCTGAAGCAATTTCGTCAATTCTTCTGTTATATGCACTACTCTTTGTACTTTATCATGGTAGGTCCCCAGTTTTTCCTGGAATACAACACGCTCTAATTTCGCTAAATAATAATCAAGCGAGTTCCTTTTGTCATCTTCATAGAAAAACTTGGCATCCTGCAATCTGGCACGAAGTACCTTTTCATTACCTTTCACCACTGTCTCAAGCTCATGATCATCTCCGTTTCGAACGCCAACGAATCGAGGAAGCAAATCCCCTGATGTTGATTTTACAGGAAAATAACGCTGATGTTCCTTCATTGAAGTAATTAACACTTCTGGTGGCAATGTCAAAAATGATTCATCATATTTGCCGGTAAAGACGGTAGGATATTCAACCAGATTTCTTACTTCAACCAATAAGCTTTCCTCGATTGGAACCTGAATATTATCTTTAGCTTCCAATTCTTTTATTTCTTTTACAATCCGCTGCTCCCGTTTTTTTGCATTTCCAATAACATAGTTGTCCAATAAAGCTGCTTCATATTCTTCTGGATTTGTTAAGGTGATTTTATCTCCTAAAAATCGGTGTCCGTAGGTAATGTTTCCTGAACGAACTCCGGCAATTTCAAAAGGGATAATCTTTTCCCCGTGTAAAGCAGCAATCCATCGGATCGGACGGGCATATCGTACGGATTCAGCACCCCAACGCATGTTTTTGCCGAATGTAAGGGAGAGTATGATATGTTTGAATTCGGGCAAAATAGTCGCTGTTTGTTCACCTTCAACATATTTTTTTACAAAAATATACGGTGTTCCTTTTACTTCTTTTATATAAATATCTTCAACTGTTTTTCCTTGTCCCCGGGTAAAGCCTTCTGCTGCTCTGGACCAATTGCCTTCAGCATTTTTTGCTATTTTTTCCGCAGGACCTTTAACTTCTTCTTCCAGAGAGGTCTGCTGATCACTCAGTCCGGTAATAATTACGCTCAGTCTTCTCGGGGTGGAAAAGGAATCAATCGATTCATACTTAATTCTTAATTCATCCAGCCAGTCTGCAGTTTTTTCCCGCAGTTCTTTCTCAGCCTGGTCGATAAATCTTGCAGGCAATTCTTCTAGTCCGATTTCAAATAAAACATCCTTAGCCACTAACATTCCCCTCCTCTTGCTTTAACATCGGAAATCCAAGCCTTTCCCTTTCTGTTACATATGCTTTGGCTATCTCTCTGGCAAGTGTTCTGACTCTTTTAATGTAACCAGTTCTTTCCGTCACGGAAATAACTCCTTTGGCATCAAGCAAATTAAAAACATGGGAACATTTCAGTACGTAATCATAGGAAGGGAACACAAGCCCCTTCTCCATCGTAGCTTTTGCTTCCTTTTCATAAGTGGAAAACAGGTTAAACAGCATATCAGTATTGGAAGTCTCAAAAGTATATTTGGAGTGTTCATATTCAGGCTGGTAAAATATATCGCCAACTGTTACACCATCGGTCCATTCCAAATCAAAAACATTTTCTTTGTCCTGAATATAGGAAGCAAGCCGTTCAATTCCATATGTCAATTCGACGGAAACAGGGTCGGCCTCCAGTCCCCCGATTTGTTGAAAGTAAGTAAATTGTGTAATTTCCATGCCGTCAAGCCATACTTCCCAACCCAAACCGGAAGCCCCCAATGTGGGGTTTTCCCAATTATCCTCCACAAAGCGAATATCGTGTTTTTTCGGATCAATCCCCAGCTGTATGAGGGAATTCAAATATAATTCCTGGATATTATCCGGGGATGGTTTCATAATAACCTGAAATTGATGGTGCTGATATAAACGGTTCGGGTTATCTCCGTACCTTCCATCGGCAGGTCTTCTTGATGGTTCCACATACGCCACATTCCAAGGTTCGGGTCCAAGGCTCCGCAGCAATGTCATCGGTGACATGGTGCCCGCTCCTTTTTCCACATCATAAGCCTGCATGATAATACAATTTTTTTCAGACCAATATTTCTGCAGGTTTAAGATCATTTCCTGTATATTCATCATCAAATCTCCCTTCAACTGCTAAATTTTTTCCTGCTAAGCTCTTTTTACAAAAACTGCGATGTAACTACTCGTTATTTACTAAGTCTCAGCAACACCTACCGTCTGTAATCACTTCGGGCGGACAGGTAGTGTATTTCCGGAGCGATAATCGATGCCCGAACAACATTTAAAGTTACGTCACATTTTCCTTCATCTCCGCTTTAAAAATAGCATCCAAACTCAAAAATCCCGTCCCTATGCCTTAACAAGACATAGGGACGGGATATCGACCCGCGGTTCCACCCTAATTGCTTCATTTCCAAGAAGCCACTTTATCACAAGTGCTCCGGAGCGCCTTTCCTTTTTGCTTTATTGTTCAGCTTTCACTGTCCTGAACTCGCTTTATACAGGGAACAAAAAGTACTCTTCTCCATCAGTGCCTATTCATTATATTATTCATATGTAGAATGGTACGACAATGAAAGACGATCTGTCAATCAAAACCTATTTATTTTAATAAATGAAGCTGGTTAATTACCTTTCGGGATTTAAGAAAGTAGCCACCGTATTGTTCATAATGAGCATCGATAATTTTTCGAAGCAGGTTGACATTCTCCTGTTTTACTGAGATGGTCCCTACTCGCTTTAATTCCACTTTACTAAATGTATACAATAATTTTGCAACAGCGGGGGATATTGAAAACGCATTTGGATCTAAACCCTCACACCCATTGCACAGTAATCCTGCTTCCCGCACGGAAAAAGAAGTAAGCCCTTTTATTCCGCCGCAATTAATGCAACTGTCAACGGTTGGTGCAAAGCCGCCTCTTTTAAATATTTTTAATTCATACATCATGATCGGAACAGCAGTATCTTCATTTGTTTCTATCCATCTCATCGTATCCAGAAGTTCTTCATACAGAAAACCGTCCGGACTTTGTGAATCAGTCAGTTTATCTGTTAATTCAACGATATACGCAGTAAATGCCGTCTTGACAATATCTTCACGCACCGCCCGAAAGGAATTGACCACTTCCCCTTGTTGAATGGTACTTAAACCGCTGTTCACATACATGTAAAATTGGCCCACGATGAATGGCTGTGTGACTGCTGCCATTCTGCTTTTAGGCTTTTTGGCTCCCCTTGCCAAGGCGGAGATTTTACCAAGTTTTTTGCTGAAAACTGTTACTATTTTATGTGATTCACCGTAATCATTGGATTTTATAATAACCCCTTCAATTTTTTCCAGCACTCAGCTTCCCCTTTCCATTTCCTCAGCAGAAAAGAAAGCATAAATCCTTCTTTCCTGCATATGTTTAACTAAAGCTTTCCCCATAGCAGCCTGTGAAAAGGCCACTTTTTCAATTGTATTGTCTATTATATCAAATCAGATTGACAAAGGAGCCGATTTTATATAAAGCTGACCAAGTACGTTATATTTTGCTGTCCACAGAATGGACCTCTTTATTTTCGGTTTCGGTTACCGCTTCTCTCCATGATGAATCGGATTCATTTTCAATTTGTTTCATGAGTAAATAAGTTTCAATGTTTCCCGTCTGACTAAATACTTTCCAGGTAAGATCAATCACAAGAAACCACACCTTTCTTCTTTAAAGTGTTTCCTTCTTATCGTTTCCCTCCGCGAAAAGTCCATGTGTATTAAAATTTTCCATGTTTAATATTCATCATCCCGAAAACCGTATTCCTGCAGCTGCTGCTGCCTGTTTCGCCAATCTTTCTTTACCTTCACCCACAGTTCCAGAAATACTTTTGTGCCTAATAGGTTTTCTATATCCTGACGGGCTTTTTTTCCTATACTTTTCAGCATGCTGCCTTGCTTTCCAATCAGGATGCCTTTTTGTGTCTTTCTTTCCGTAATAATCGTTGCTTGAATGAACAGGGTATCCGAATCCCTTTGTTCAATATGCTCGATGACAACCGCAATGGAATGGGGAATCTCTTCACGTGTTAACTCCAATACTTTTTCCCTTATCAGTTCTCCCATTAAAAATCTTTCCGGGTGATCCGTTACCTGGTCACTAGGGTAATATTGTGGACCTTCCGGGAAGTTCCTTTTTAAAATTTCCAGCAACCTGTTTATATTGTTGCCTTGCAATGCCGAGATTGGAATAATTTCCTGAAAATCATATTTGTCTTTATATTGATCGATTAATGGAAATAAATCATCCGGGTGAACCAAGTCAATTTTATTAATAAGCAGGTAAACCGGGCTGTTTACCTTTTGCAGTCTGTCCAATATATATTGGTCCCCCTTTCCATAGCCTTCCTCTGCGTTAATCATAAAAAGGATGGCATCAACCTCATTCAACGTATTCTCTGCCAAATTTACCATAAAGTCTCCAAGCTTATGTTTTGGCTTGTGAATACCGGGTGTGTCGATAAAAACCATTTGGTTATCTTCTTCTGTTAATACCCCTTGAATTTTATGCCGTGTTGTTTGCGGCTTATCGCTCATAATAGCGATTTTTTGCCCGATGACTTTATTCATGAAAGTTGATTTTCCTACGTTTGGTCTTCCGATAATCGCAATAAATCCTGATTTAAATGTTGTGTGCATACTATTTCCTCCAAGACAGCCTTTCAAAGTTTATTACTTTTCTATACCCATTTTCCGATGGAAATATGAATTCTTCTGTTCACTAAAACAAGTTCACAAAAAACAAGCGGCTTTTCGATCAGCCTCGTTTTCTCATCATAATCATACTATAATTACAGAGCACTTTCATGTATTCGACAAAACAAGAAAAAACTTTCTCTTATTCGCCCCGAGAAAATTAAAGCAATATAAAAAAGCCTTCACGCTGATCGCAAGGCTTTTTGGTGGGACGAGCATTCACGCGCAGTCCCAGGGCTTTTTGGTTAAAATAATATATAGAGCTTGGGTACAAAAATAATCATACCGATTAGAACAGCAGTGATTGCCGTTACCAAAACAGCTCCTGCAGCATAATCTTTGATCAATTTTGCCGTAGGGTGAATATCAGGCTTTATATAATCAATTACTTTTTCAATTACGGTGTTTATTAGTTCCGTCACTAAAACAAACCCGATGGCGAAAATAATTATGGCCCATTCCAGTCGTGTTAATTGAAAAAGAAAACCAAATATAATAATAATAACGGCGAATACCAGGTGGATTTGAAAGTTCCTCTCCAGTTTCGTAACCTGCTTCAAACCATTCCATGCAAAAGAAAAACCGATGGATCTTTTTTT
Organism: Virgibacillus kimchii; assembly: GCF_055379185.1. Taxonomy (NCBI): domain Bacteria; kingdom Bacillati; phylum Bacillota; class Bacilli; order Caryophanales; family Bacillaceae; genus Virgibacillus; species Virgibacillus kimchii. The sequence continues at coordinate 1,087,121 of NZ_AP043951.1, forward strand.
ATCTTTCAATGCCGAACCCGCCTAAGATCTCTTCCTGCCGTTTAAACATAATTTCTTCATCTTTTTTATTAATATGGTCATATCCCAATAAATGCAAAAAGCCGTGAACAGCCAAAAAGCAAAGTTCTCTCTCCAGCGAATGATTGTACTCTGATGCCTGTTCTACCGCTTTATCAACAGAAATGACAATATCACCAAGCGTTAATGGAATCTCTTCCCCGACGATTTCCAATTCACCTTCCACCATTTCCTGCATGGCAAATGAAATTACATCTGTTGGTTCATCTTTCTGCCGGTAATTGCGATTTAATTCCTTTATCTCATTATTATCCACAAAATTTATGGAGATTTCGGCTTCGCTTGAAATACCCTCCTGCTTTGCGGTAAAAATAATTAGCTGCTGCAATAAATCGATATAATCGCTTTGCACAGATCTTGTCTGATCAAGAAAGTCAATATGCATTATTTTGCCTCCTTCATGGGATATTGAATACGCGAATGGAATATTCCCTTCAACGCATCACAAACCGTTCGATGAACCACATCCAACTCCTGCAATGTTAAAGGAGTGTCATTTAACTGTCCGTCTGTCATACGGTCATTCACAATGGAAGAAACAATCTCCTCTATTTTTTGCTCTGTCGGCTCTTTTAAGGAGCGAACAGCTGCTTCCACAGAATCACAGATGCAGACGATTGCCGCCTCTTTTGTTTGTGGTTTGGGTCCGGGGTAGCGGTAGTTTTCTTCTTTGACGTGTTTATTTGTTTCCTTCTCTTTATAATAAAAATATTTCAGAAGTGTAGTGCCATGATGTTGTTTAGCAATATCAATTATCTCCTTGGGCAGGCGGTGTTCTCTCAGCATCTCCGCTCCTTCATATGGATGGCTGATGATAATTTCCGCACTCTGCTTCGGTGTAATTACATCATGCGGATTATTAATGGACAATTGGTTCTCTATAAAATAATGCGGTCGAACGGTCTTCCCAATATCATGATAATATGCCCCCACTCTTGCCAGCAAACCATTTGCACCAATGGCTTCACATGCAGTTTCACTCAAATTTGCCACCATAACGGAGTGATGATATGTACCCGGCGCTTCTGTCAACAACTTTTTTAATAAAGGCTGATTCGGACTGGAGAGCTGGAGTAATTTAATATCGGATAAAATTCCAAGACCTGTTTCAAAAAACGGAAGCAGTCCTATCATTAGTACTGCTGAAAGAAAGGCCGAAACCAAGCCGAAAGATGATTGAATTAAAATATCAAAGGTGGAATATTTCTCAATAGAGAGAAATAAAAATAATAGTACAGTCAATACATTAATGATCGTCATGCCGATACCAGACCTCAAGATGGACAAGCGGTCTTTAACATTCATTAAAAAGATAATGCCTCCCAGTTGAGCAAGGAGAAAGAAGATTCCTGCTTCAATATTTAATGAACCGGGAATTTGGCCATTAAAAATTATGCTTCCCAAAATCGCATAAAGCACGCTAAATACAATGGCTGCCCTTTCATGAATCAATTGTTTAATTAATAAAACTCCGGTCGCAACAGGAACAGCAAAGAACAGATTATTACCTTCAGTTGTATATAAACTTACAATTTTCATGAATGAAGCAACCATAATACTTATAATAAGTACAGCGATAATTTTTCGCCGATCAAGTTTTTTCTTCCTGGCCAGCCAGAACAATTCATGGGCAGCAATAAAGGAAATAATGATAAGCAATATAGCAAGACCGATAAGTGGATATAGGTTCCGGTCATTATCCAATGCTCCTACCATAGTCAGTTCCTCATAAATTTCATTTGTAATCGTTTGACCTTCTCTTACTATTACTTCTCCGGCCCTGATAACAACAGGATCAACTCCGGAAGCAGCATCCCTTCTTGCTTCCATCGTTTTTTCCATATCAAAAAAAGAGTTTTCAACTACGGCAAAATCAGTTAGCCTATTCAATTCATTTTTTATTTCCGGAGACAGTTCAGAATAACTAATACTTTGCTTCATCGTGGACTTGGCACTCTGAATATTTTCTGTTCGTACCCCGTCCTGCATCGTTTCTTCCAGGACGTTTACAAAGAGGTTCAGGGCATCTTCCCTTTCTCTTTCTGAAGTTTCAACCAGATTGATAAACACACTGTCATTGACGGATTCTGTAATTTCCGCTGAGAGGATTTCTTTCAGCTGTTGTACTTTTTCCCTGTTGGAAACCGGAACCGGCAACTGTTCATCACCGTCTTCCTCCGGCCTCAAACTTTCATTATCAAGCTTGGAGATTGCTTCAAAAATCTCCATTACATATTCCATTCGTTCTTCCGTGACTTCCTCCGATATATTATACCTGTCTTCCACAGCCTGTACTGTTTCCCGGATTTGCCTCTGTGTAGCCTGCTCATTTTCTATTGTAATTGGAGAACGGATGGTGTCTCTGGCATTGGTAAACCTCTCAATATCATATGTCTCCATGGACACGTTCGATATCGTTATAAAAAAGAAAAAAACCGCTAAGAAGAATATGCCAAATAAGATTAATATCTTATTATTAAAATGGGTAAAAAATGATTTTCCTTTTCTTACTATATTCTTCATTTCATTCACCCCGGTAAATAGAGAAATAAGACCCATTCCTCAGGGTCTTACTGCCGTTATCTAATTATTTATTTCATATGCTTCAATAATCCGCTGTACTAATGGGTGTCTTACCACGTCTGTTGCATCAAGGTGTACAAATGAAATCCCTTTTACATTACTCAAAAGCCGATCGGCAATTTGCAGGCCTGATTTAACACCCTTGGGGAGGTCGATTTGAGTAATATCTCCGGTTACGACCATTTTTGAACCAAATCCCAGACGGGTCAGAAACATCTTCATTTGTTCAGGTGTCGTATTTTGTGCTTCATCCAGAATTACAAATGCATCATCAAGGGTTCTTCCGCGCATATATGCAAGCGGGGCGATTTCTATCGTTTCTCTTTCAATAAGCCTTAATGTATGTTCAGCACCAAGTACATCATGCAGGGCATCATATAAGGGACGTAAATATGGATCTACCTTTTCTTTTAAATCCCCTGGTAAAAAACCGAGGCTTTCCCCTGCTTCCACTGCAGGCCTTGTAAGTATAATTCTTTTGACCATGCCGTTCTTCAGGGCATGAACCGCCATGACCACTGCCAAGTATGTTTTCCCGGTACCTGCAGGCCCAATACCGAATACAAGGTCATTTGCCCTGATGGATGCAATATATCTTTTTTGCCCTAGTGTTTTAACCCGGATTGATTTACCATGTACATTTTTCGTTATTTCATCCTCAAAAAGAGTTTCAAATTGGCTTAATTTCCCTTTTTTAGCAAGGTCAACAGCATATACGACGTCCCTTTCAGAAATTGTCAGTCCTTTTCTGATTACCGTTAATAAAGCCGGCAATATTTCTTCAAGCAATACAATACTTTCTTTTTTCCCGGAAACACTGATTTGTTCTCCGCGGGTTACAATAGACACATTCAATAATTCCTCAAGTTGTAAAAGAAATTTGTCGTTAATGCCAAATAAAGCCATTGCTTCATTTGGATCCGTCAATTGTAGATCGATTTCCGTGAGGTTCTCTGACATACTTAATCTCCTTGTTCTATTGGTTGTACTTTCGCAATATCTTCTTCTGCATTTATATATAAGTTTACTTTAACTTTACCACTGTCTGTACTTTCATGCAAAACTTTTTCAGATATAATTTCAGCTTTTTGCCCGAGTTGTAAAGCCAATTCATTTTTCGCCTGTTCAATGCCAATTCGAACTGCTTCTTCCTCCGTTCTCTCTTCCTCTTCATACAGCATTTCATTCAGACTCATCTCCACAAAGGAAATTGGCAATTCCCATTTCATAAAATGGATGGGTCTCTCGTCTGCCTCCCTATGGATCGCCTGATAATCAGGCTCAGAAAAACCCCAGACAGGAAACTGTTTATTCCCCAACCTGAGATAGTATTTTTTTTCCTGATTTCCAGTGAGGACTTCAAGATTGGACTGCAAGGGGATGGTAACCTCTGCTTCATACCAAGTGGTAGCAGTTACCTCTCCATCTGCAGCAACGTATTCCGGTTCTTCATCATTCTCTTCATCCTCATCTTCTTTCCTCTCTTCATTTATAATTCCGGAAACCAGTATATCTCCGGGCTCCACGTAATCATTCACACTTACCTGAGGGATCCCCTCAGTAACATACAAGTTTTTTATTACCCCTTTTTTCGTGGCAACCAGGTGTCGCGGTCCGTCCACTTCTTCTTCTTCAACAATTACTTTTTCTACACCTTCCAAGTTGTAGGTTGTCCCTTTTTGATCCACCCCAACCCAAAGTAATTCAGGCACATCCTCCACGAGTTTTTTTTGTATTGCTTTCGGTGAATCAATGGAGAATTTCCATGCGCCCGAATGTACCCCATAGCTGTCCAGCTGTTTTGTGATTTTTTCTTCAATATCCTTAGGTACACCGGTAACCTTTACTTCCCAGATAATATTCGATAAAAATAATATTAGCAGGATACTCAGTACGCCGGCGGTAAGCAATTCCTTTCTTTTTAAAAATCGGCTTGCGTATATAGGAACACCTTTTTTTTGTATAAATCGGATTTTATAATTAGTATTCTTTCTCAAGTGCTTCAGCGTTTTTACATCCTGGAGTTTAACATTCCCTTTACATTGATCAGCAGCTGTTTTTTTTATATTCCATACGGTGACACCATTTCGGGCACATAATTGAAAGAAAAGCTCCGGTTGATTTCCCCTCACTGAAATGGTTACATATCCTGTGAAAAAGGACCCTTGTATTTGTTTCATGACACCCTCCTTATTCCGGGATAAATTCCACCTCTTTGATCATCCCTTCTAATAATATTTCCTCCGGGAGCATCATTTTCAGAACAAATGATGTACCCGTAATCCGGATATACCCCTTATTTGATTTCAATTTAAGCTCTGTTTCCGAATAAGTGATCAATCCCTGGTGATTTTCAACATACACATGTAAATTTCCGACGATTGTTATTCTCGGTAATTCAAGAACAACATCGGATGGAAGGGCCAGGTATTTTATCAACCATGGTTTCATTCCCTGTTGCCAGATTTTCATTCATGAAGCCCCCTCTCTTCATCATATTTATGAAAAAGGTTACGTAATAAGAACTTGGAAATATGTAAATTGTGTTTAACCTATAACCAAAATTATTGTGAATTTCTTGGTATTAATAAAGAGAAAGCCATAGGCAAACATGTAACCGAAGTCATCGAAATTACCAGAATGCACATCGTTGCAAAAACAGGAATCGAAAAAATTGCAGGTATTCAATATATCCAGGGGAATTATAAGGTTGCCAATCGTGTTCCCCTTCTTTCTGGAGGTGAAAATGTCGGTGCGCGGTCGGTGGTCGGTATGGTATTTTTTTAGAGAAAACAAAAGAATAGTTGAAGATGATTAAAAATAAAAAACCGATGAGAAACAAAAGCTTTCTCATCGGTTTTTATATAAAAGACGTTATTAGACTACTTAGGCTTATATTGCCATTTTATCCATTTCTTCTTTCTGTAATAACACTTCGGTAAGGCTTTCTTGCCCTGGGCGGGCCTAAAACTTCCGACATAATAATGCCGTTTATTAACCCTTTTCCTCTCAAACTTTGAGAGACACCAGTTTTTATTTCTTCCTGTTCTTTGGAAAGGTCCTTACTCTTTTCCCTCAATACACTTTTAGTATCAGAAAACTCTTCCTGCAGCTCATCCATTGCTTCATTGGCCTTTGTGTTAAAACGATTGGCCAGTTTTTCCATCTGTTCTTTTTGCTGCTCTTCTATCGTTGAAGAGGAAATCGTTTCCCTGGCTCTTTCCAATGTACTCCTGCTGCTCGTTTGAATGTCATCACGTGAAGATGGTGGCGCCTGTGACGTTTTAGGTGCAGGATGCTGTCTTGATCGCCTTCTTCTTTGTTCTTCTTCCTTCTGCTTGGCAGCATTATCCCGCAAAAAACTTAAAATCCCCACAATGATCAGCAGAACAATAAAGAAATTGCCAAATATTAATTCCAAGAGAGCTTCCATGGGTATTCTCCTTTAACAGCAGATTTCTTAGCTATTTGAGTCATTGTTATTATTATCATTATTATCTTCTGTTAGTTTACCAATTGTATCTCTCATATCTGTATCGGCATCAATGTTCTTATAGTTCATATAATCCATAACACCCAGGTTTCCGGAACGTAATGCTTCGGCCAGAGCAAGTGGTACATCTGCCTCTGCTTCCACCACTTTAGCGCGCATTTCCTGCGTACGGGCAACCATTTCCTGTTCTTGTGCAACAGCCATGGCACGGCGTTCTTCCGCTTTAGCCTGTGCAATATTCTTATCTGCTTCAGCCTGGTCTGTTTGCAGAATGGCACCAATGTTTTTGCCAATGTCCACATCTGCAATATCAATGGAAAGAATCTCAAAAGCAGTACCTGCATCAAGACCTTTACTTAGTACGGTCTGCGATATGGTATCCGGGTTTTCCAGCACACGGGCATGCGTTTCCGAGCTACCAATCGTACTTACAACACCTTCACCGACACGGGCAATAATTGTTTCTTCACCTGCACCCCCGACGAGGCGGTCAATATTGGCACGTACGGTAATTCTTGCTTTCGCTTTAACTTCAATACCGTCAATAGCGATACCTGCAATAAACGGCGTTTCAATTACTTCCGGGTTTACACTCATTTGAACAGCTTCCAATACATCCCGTCCTGCCAAATCAATGGCAGCACCGCGTTCAAACGGAAGCTCAATATTGGCCCGGTGGGCAGCAATCAAAGCATTTACCACTCTGTCAACGTTACCTCCGGCAAGGTAGTGACTCTCCAGTTGATTTGTTCTTAATCCAAGTCCTGCTTTATGTGCCTTAATCAATGGATTAATTACTCTGTTGGGTACGACGCGGCGTAATCTCATCCCAACCAAAGTAAAGATACCCACCTTTACTCCGGCAGCAAGTGCACTGATCCAGAGCATTACCGGGATAAATGTAAACAATATTGCCAGTGCAATAATGATGACCGCAATTATAATCAGCGGCATAAGTTCCGTTAATTCCATGAAAATTCCTCCTATTTTTTACTTATCATTCTTTTATATTTCTCTAACTACAATACGGGCTCCTTCAACTCTTACTATTTTAACTTTTGCGTTTGCATCAATAAAAGCGCCTTCGGACACGACATCCAACCGCTCATCATTAAATATGGCTGCACCTGAAGGTCGTAATGGAGTAGCGGTTTCCCCTTCCAGACCTATTAACTCCAGTCTGTTTGCAGTGGATACATATCCAAGCTCTGTCGTATTTTCATCTCTGAGTACGATGTGCCGGAAAATGCCTTTATCCATTCCAATCCTTCTAAAAAGAATAATTGCTGCTCCTAAAGCAACTAAAAAAGCAATGGATATACTGATTGACATATGACCCATATCATATCCGGACATAAACAATGAACCAATGATTGCTGCAGCACCCAACAGTCCCAAAATCCCGCCTGCCACAAAAATTTCGGCTACAATTAATCCAATACCTGCAACAAGCAAAATAACAGCTTCGGCTCCAGCCAATCCAGCAACAATATGTCCATAAAAGAATAAAATCAAAGAAACAATACCAATTGTTCCTGCTACACCAAACCCGGGGGAATACAATTCCACGATCAACCCCAGACTTGCCAGGGATAACAGAATAGGGATGACAACCGGATTCGTTAAAAACCGTGCAATTTCTTCGGCAAATGAAGTCTCCATCTCAATTATTGTTGCATCAGAGAGGCCCAGCTCATACAATAATTCCACACGATCTCCAACCGTTCCTTCCGAATAGCCGACCTCCAAAGCTGTCGATGGATCCAAAGTCAGATAGTCGCCTTCCGGAGCCCCCACTTCAGGCAAGTCCACAGAAGGGTCCGCCATCGCTTCAGCATATAAGGGATCACGCCCTTTGGATTCGGCCGCACTCCTCATTGCTGCAAGCCAGGCGGATTGGGCTTTGTCATCAGCAGCTGTACCATCTCCGGTAATGACACCGCTTGAGCCCATTGTTGCCTGCGGTCTCATATAAATATTGTCTGTATTCAACGCAATATAGGAACCTGCTGATAATGCCTGATTAATGACAAAGGAAGTTGTTGGTATATCAATGGATTGCAGCTTGCTCGCAATATTTCCCGCTGCATCCACGCGTCCTCCCGGTGTATTGACTTCAAAGATAATATGGTCTGCCCCTTCTTCAATCGCTTCTTCAGTTGTCCGGGATAAAAATGCCTCTAGTCCGCGTTCCACTTCTTTTTCAATTGGTATTACGTATACCGACTGGCCCCCGCCATGATCATCATCTGCATGTATGACGCCAACTTCATTGGCTGCGGCAACTGCAGCCAGTAAAAACAGCAATACTATGTATGTGAATTTCTTTTTTCCCGGCACAAGGATCACCCCCTTACAATCTGTATTGTTCCATACGGATAACCGATGGGTTTAGTTTCATTTTTTCCCATTCTTATGTTTATAGTATCATAAATTATTCACCTTCGTATATCAATTGCATGAAAAATGAAGAAAGTAAAACAAGTCTGTTACAGGTATTGCCTATAACTTGAATTTTGGGGCATAAAAAGAGCCTTGCCATAGTTAGTGACAAGGTTCTTTCATTGAAATTAATTTAACTTTTTTTGTACGATTTGATTGATTTGCGAGCCATCTGCCTTTCCTTTTACTTTCGGCATGATTGCGCTCATTACCTTTCCGATATCCTTTTTCGAGGTCGCATTTACTTCCTCGATTGTTGATTGAACGATTGTTTCCAGTTCCTCATTGGAAAGCTGCTTTGGCATATATTCCTGTAAAATATTAATTTCGGATTCTGTTTTTTCTACAAGATCATCGCGTTCAGCTGACTTAAATTCTTGGAGGGAATCTTTTCTTTGTTTTACCTCTTTGGACAAAACAGTCAGTTCTTCATCTTCGGAAAGTGTATTTTTTCCAAGTTTTATCGCTTCATTTTGTATGGAAGCTTTTACCATTCGAATAACGCCAAGGGTTTGTTTATCTTTATTCTTCATCGCCTGTTTCATATCCTGATTGAGTCTTTCCAGTAATGTCACTGTTTATTGCACCCTCTTTATTATTTACGTTTTCTGGCAGCTTCTGATTTCTTTTTACGACGAACACTTGGTTTTTCATAATATTCACGCTTACGATATTCCGAAAGTGTACCACTTTTTGACACATTTCGCTTAAAGCGACGAAGAGCATCTTCAAGAGACTCGTTTTTACGAACGCGAGTTGTATTTGACATGCTATTTTCCCTCCCTCCGAAGCACAAAACAAGTTAAGGTGCATATGTATTATATAATCATATGCCTTTTTAAAGTATAATATAATACTACTTATTGGTCAACAAATTAATTAATAACCTTTAATAATCATCATTACCTGTGCTGTCATTTATAATATCCACACCTGCACTGGCCCCGATACGGGTGGCCCCGGCATCAATCATCGTGTTGACTGCATTTACGTCGCGGATCCCTCCTGATGCTTTTACACCCATATCATTACCAACAGTTTCCCTCATCAGTTCTATATCAGTTCGTGTTGCCTCCCCGCCGGAAAATCCGGTAGAAGTTTTTACATAGTCTGCTCCGGCTTCTTTCGCCAATTGGCAGGCAGCTATCTTCTCCTCATCTGTTAATAATGCTGTCTCAATAATCACTTTAGTAAGTGTTTTTTCTCCGGCTGCCTGTACAACTGCCTTAATATCGTTTTTTACCAGTTCATGATCACCGCTTTTTAATAAACCAATATTTATTACCATATCCACTTCTGCTGCACCGTCATTCACTGCTTGTTTTGTTTCAAAAGCCTTTGATTCCGTAGAGGTAGCTCCTAATGGGAAACCGATTACCGTGCATACTTTTACTTCTGTGTTTTTTAATCTTTCGTAGCAGAACGGCACCCAATACGGGTTGATGCACACGGAGGCAAATTTATATTCTTCTGCTTCCGATACCAATTTCTCCACTTGTTCCTTTGTTGTATCCGGTTTTAATAATGTATGGTCGATATATTTTGCCAGTTTCGTATTCAGCATACCCTTACCTCTTTTCCGTGGAATTTGTTACAGAGGGAACTGACCCTCTGTACCTAAATGTTTACTGCTTTATCCATGATTCTAACAAATGTTCCTTCATTTATTGGATAGCCGGCTTTATTTATTTTCACCCGGATAATTTCCCCGATCATGTCCGGTGTTCCTTCAAATTGAACTTTTAAATAATTATCCGTGTAGCCGACCAGATGGTCTCCGTCCTGGCTTTGCTCCTCGGGGATTACTTCCAGTACTTCATTCTCGTAACGGGAAGCATATTCTTTTGCCAGCTGATCCGACAGTGCTATTAGACGATGCACGCGGTCATTTTTCACATCATCCTCAACCTGTGCTTTCATACGGGCTGCAGGTGTGCCGGTGCGGCGGGAAAATGGGAATACATGCAGCTCGGAAAATCCTATTTCTTTTACAAATTGATAGGTTTCCATAAATTCTTCTTCTGTTTCACCGGGAAATCCTACAATTACATCGGATGTAATGGCGAGGCCGGGCAGTGCTTTTTTAATTTTTTCCACTTTTTCTTTATAATAACCGCTGGAATATTTCCTTCTCATTCTCTCCAATACGGTATCGGATCCTGACTGCAGTGGAATATGCAGATGCCGTACTATTTTTTCCGATTTATCCAATACTTCAATAACCTCATCTGTGATCTGGCTTGCTTCTATGGAAGATATGCGTATTCGCTTTAATCCCTCCACTTTTGTTTCCAGATCATGAAGGAGGTTTGCAAAATTATAATCTGTCATATCTTCCCCGTAGCCGGCTGTATGAATCCCTGTCAGGACAATTTCCTTGTAGCCTGCCTCAACCAATTTGCGGGCTTGTATCAGCACATTTTCCGGGTCTCTGGAACGTAACAGCCCTCTGGACCACGGGATAATACAGAATGTACAGAAATTGTTGCAGCCTTCCTGGATTTTAAGGGAAGCCCGGGTTCTATCTGTAAATTCGGGAACATCCATCTCTTCAAATACGCGATTCTTCATAATGCTTTTCACACCATTAACCGGTTCTCTTGTTTGCTGGTGCTCATCTATATATTTCAGCATGTTTTTCCGATCCTGTGTACCAACGACCACATCCACACCGGGAATTTCAATGATTTCCCCTGGAGATGTCTGGGCATAGCAGCCTGTCACACAAATAATCGCTTCGGGGTTTTTTCTGACCGCCCGGCGGATTACCTGTCTGCTTTTTTTATCTCCGGTGTTTGTTACCGTACATGTATTAATAACGTATACATCTGAATTTTGATCAAAATTCACGCGGTCGTACCCGTTATTTTTAAACATATTCCATATTCCTTCAGTTTCGTAATGATTCACTTTACAGCCTAATGTATGAAATGCAACTGTTGGCATCATGTACACCCCAATTCTTCAAAATGGTAGGAAATACTTGCAAGTGCATAGAGAGATGCTGTTTCCGTCCGCAGTATTCTCGGCCCAAGGCGAACGGGCTGGAAATCATGCTCTCTCAGCATATTTGCTTCATTCAAGGAGAAGCCTCCCTCGGGACCAATGCATATGGTGATCCGCCGTGAATGGTTATTCTTCATTTCTCTTAGTATGGTGCTTAATGATTGGTAATCCTCTGTTTTGGCTTCTTCTTCATATGCAAAGAGTTTGAGGTCACCCTTGTTTGTTTCATTTATCATTTCGGCAAAAGACATAACCGGATGGATGTGAGGAATTTTATTTCGGTGGCTTTGTTCGCCTGCTTCTTTTGCAATTTTATTCATTCTGCTTATTTTTTTTCTTTTCTTTTTGTCATCCCATACGACAATAGATCTTTCTGCTTCAAATGGTAAAAAGGATGCAGCACCAAGCTCTGTTCCTTTTTGTACAATATAATCGATTTTATCCCCTTTTGGCAAGCCTTGAGCAATGGTAACACTGACAGGAAGCTCTGTAATATTTTCAAGCTGTTTGCGTATTACTGTATGTACCTCATTGGGACTGCTGCTGATGATCTCACAAATTACTTGATAGCCATCCGGATGATTGCAAATTACCTGATCCCCTTCATTTAAACGCATCACTTTATTTATATGATGAACATCCTGACCTGTTATAATAACCTGATTTTCTTTCCAGCCTGATTCCTGAACAAAATATCGCTGCAATTAGATCACCTGCTTGTTAAGATGTCAACTTTAAGAAGGTATGCTCTTGTCAACTTGATTTACTTTCCGTTTGATGATTTCTTTTTGGCAACAATCGATAGCCAGTCATCCTTTTCGTTTATTTCCAGGATAAGAAATCCATCTTGTTTGAGCTTGTCCACTACCAATTGCTTCTTGCTTTGAATAACACCTGAAGTAATAAATAATCCTTCATCTCTTAAGTTATTCCATGCATCGCGGGTGAATTTAACGATAATTTCCGCCAATATATTGGAAACAATAACTTCCGCCTGCTCATTTATACCTTCCAGAAGATTATTTTGCCTTGCTGTCATTCTCTTCTCCAGCCCGTTAAGACCGGCATTCATTAATGTACTTTTTACAGCTACATCGTCAAGGTCGTATGCATGTACTTTTTTGGCCCCGAGTAAAAGAGAAGCAATGCTTAATACACCGGAACCTGAGCCTACATCCATGACAAAATCATCCTGCTTTATATATTTCTCCAGCGCCTGAATACTTAACATTGTAGTTGGATGTGTACCGGTCCCAAAGGCCATTCCGGGATCGAGCTCAATAATCATTTCATTATCGGAAACAGGATGATACTTTTCCCATGTTGGTTTAATAACAATTTTGTCAGATACTTTAATTGGCTTATAGTATTTTTTCCATGCCGTTGCCCAGTCTTCTTCATCAAGTTTGTTTACCGTAATATCATTCTTCCCGATATTAATTCCATATTGCGTTAGATTTTTAATTTCTTCATCAATCTGTTCAACTGTCTCTTTCAGGAAGCTGTTAATTGGAATATATGCTTTGATGTATACACCTTCCCGGGGGTAATCATCCGGGTTTAAATCATACATTTCACCGAATGTATCACGATGCTCACGAGATAAGTCGAGTGGATCCTCAATCGCCAGACCTCCTGCCCCTGCCTCGTGTAATAAATTTGATATTGGTTCGATTGCTTCATTTGTTGTATGAATACGTACTTCTGCCCATTGCATATTCGGATCCACTCTTTTCCTTAATAATGAATTATTCGTTTTTAAATGCTTTTTTAAATCGTTTGAACAAGGAATTATCCTGTTCATCTGTAGCATCATGTCCACCCAGCTTATTAAACTCACGTATCAGCTCTTTTTGACGCTCAGTCAGATTTGTCGGTGTCATGACTTTCACTTTAATATGCTGGTCACCATGTCCGTATCCTCGAACGTTTGGTGCACCTTTTCCTTTTAATCGAAACGTTTTTCCTGTTTGTGTTCCTGCAGGAATTTTCAGCATTACTTTCCCGTGCACAGTCGGCACTTCTATCTCATCCCCTAGCGCTGCTTGTGCAAATGTTAATGGAAGTTCGCAAAATATATGATCTCCGTCCCGTGTAAAAAAGTCGTGTGACCTGATTTGGACGACGACATACAGATCCCCTGGAGGACCACCATTGATGCCTGCTTCCCCTTTTCCTGCAACGCGAACCTGCTGACCTTCATCAATACCGGCAGGAATATTAATGTTAATCTTACGGTGTTTTTTCACTCTTCCTGAACCGCCGCATGTACCGCATTTTTCAGGGATTATTTTTCCTGAGCCTTGACAATGGTGGCAGACTCTTTTGTTTACGACACGGCCAAATGGAGTATTTTGTTCTGTATTTAATTGCCCTGATCCATTACAATGACTACAGGTATTTGTCTTTGTCCCCGGCTTGGCTCCTGAACCATGACAGGTTTCACAATTTTCTTCTTTGGGGATTCGGATGTCTGTTTCCTTTCCGAAAATAGCCTCTTCAAAATCCAAAACAATGGTAAATTGAAGGTCTGCCCCCTGTTGAGGAGCGTTCGGATCACGTCTAGCACCACCGCCAAAGAACATGTCAAAAATATCTCCGAAACCACCAAAATCCTGGCCGCCGCCTCCAAAACCTCCGAAGCCTTGGCTTTGCGGTCCTGAATGGCCAAACTGGTCATATTGTGCCCGTTTCTGCTCATTACTTAACACTTCATAGGCTTCTTTCGCTTCCTTAAACTTATCTGCAGCATCTGGTTCTTTATTTACGTCCGGATGATATTTTCTGGCTAATTTTCTATATGATTTTTTAATTTCTTCTTTTGAAGCATCTTTACTTACTCCAAGTACGTCATAATAATCACGCTTACTCACCGTTTATTCACACTCCCGACACTATTGCATAACTTTAATGTTACCACTACTTCCCGTTCAGTGACAACCAACCTGAAAGTAAAAAGTCAAAGTCAAGAGGTTCCTGACTTTGACTTCCTTTTGAAGAACGCAATGCTTACATAAATTGTTTATTTTTTATCCTGCTCGTCATCCATCTCTTCATAATCTGCATCGACTACGTCGTCACTACTGTCCTGATTTCCTTCTGCACCCTCTTGTGCCTGCTGTTCCTGTTGCATTTGTTCATACATTTTTACGGATAGCTGCTGTACTTGCTCTTCAAGTGCTTCTTTCTTGGCCTTTATTGCGTCAAGGTCATCAGATTCCAGCGCAGTTTTTAACTCGTCTTTGGCAGTTTCCGCTTTCTGTTTTTCATCTTCTGTTACTTTATCAGCCAGATCTTTTATCGTTTTATCTGTAGTAAAGATCAACTGATCCGCTTCGTTACGCAATTCAACTTCTTCCCGGCGCTTTTTATCTTCTTCCGCATTTTCTTCCGCTTCTTTTACCATGCGATCCACTTCTTCATCGGAAAGACCTGAAGAGGATTTAATTGTAATGGATTGTTCTTTATTTGTTCCCATATCCTTTGCACGTACATTGACAATACCATTGGCATCAATATCAAAAGAAACCTCAATTTGCGGCATGCCTCTTGGAGCCGGTGGAATATCGGTTAATTGGAAACGGCCCAGTGTTTTGTTATCAGCAGCCATTTCCCGCTCCCCTTGTAGCACATGAATATCCACTGCAGTCTGATTATCGGCAGCAGTTGAGAATATTTGCGAATGACTTGTCGGTATAGTGGTATTACGCTCAATTAATTTTGTGAATACGGATCCCATCGTTTCAATTCCCAAAGATAATGGCGTAACGTCCAATAATACAACGTCTTTTACGTCTCCCTGAAGCACTCCACCCTGAATGGCAGCACCTAGTGCAACAACTTCATCCGGATTTACTCCTTTGGAAGGATCCTGACCTGTTTCACGTTTAATCGCTTCCTGCACAGCAGGGATACGGGTTGACCCACCGACCAGAATTACTTTGTCAATCTCATTTGCTGACAAACCGGCATCCGATAGTGCTTTTCGGGTAGGTACCATCGTGCGCTCCACTAAATCAGAAGAAAGCTCTTCAAATTTTGCCCGTGTTAAATTCATTTCCAAATGAAGTGGCCCAGCGTCTCCTGCTGTAATAAAGGGTAGGGAAATTTGGGTCTGGGAAACACCGGAAAGATCTTTCTTCGCTTTCTCGGCAGCATCTTTCAAACGCTGAGTTGCCATTTTATCCTGGGATAAGTCAATTCCATTTTCTTTTTTAAATTCTGCAACCATATGGTCAATGACGACCTCATCAAAGTCATCTCCGCCAAGACGATTGTCTCCGGCTGTAGCAACAACTTCAAACGTTCCGTCTCCAATATCGAGAATGGACACATCAAAAGTACCGCCACCAAGGTCATAGACCAAAATAGTCTGATCCTGATCTTCTTTGTCAATTCCGTATGCCAAAGCTGCTGCAGTCGGCTCATTGATAATCCGCTCTACTTCCAGACCGGCAATTTTCCCTGCATCTTTGGTAGCCTGACGTTCTGCATCATTAAAATATGCAGGTACTGTAATTACTGCTTTTTCCACTGATTCCCCTATATAGTCTTCTGCATAGGATTTAATATGCTGCAGAATAATTGCTGAAACTTCCTGCGGTGTATACTCTTTTCCTTCGATTTCCACTTTGTAATCCGTGCCCATGTGACGTTTTACGGATTGAATGGTGTTTGGGTTTGTAATTGCCTGACGTTTTGCCACTTCTCCCACTTGTCTTTCACCGTTTTTAAAAGCTACCACAGAAGGGGTTGTACGGTTTCCTTCAGGGTTTGGGATGACAACCGATTCTCCACCTTCCATCACTGATACACATGAGTTTGTTGTACCTAAATCAATTCCAATTATTTTGCTCATCTTCCATTTCCTCCTTAACTGACTGACAATTATTTATTTACTTTTACCATTGCCGGACGAATGACCCGGTCTTTAAGCATATATCCTTTTTGCAGTTCCTCCACAATAATATTGGAACCCTTATCTTCATCTTCTGTTTGCATTACAGCATGGTGCAGGTTGGGGTCAAATTCCTTATCAACCGTCTCAATTTCTTCCACGCCTGCAGTGGAAAGTGCTGTTTTAAACTGATTATAGACCATGGTTATTCCATCAATAATCCCCTTGGTCTGGTCATTCTTTTCCACCTGCAATGCTCTTTCAAAATTATCAACTACAGGCAGCAGTTCGGTTACGAGGTCCTCGGATTTATATTTGAGACTTGCTTCCTTCTCTTTTTGTGATCGTTTTTTATAATTATCATATTCAGCCTGCAGCCGGAGCAATCGCTGATAGACCTCTTCTTTTTCTTTTTCCAGATCTTCCAGCTTTGTTTGTGATTCATCCTGATTATTTTCATTTTTCCCGTCATCTTCATTTTCTGCTTCGTCAATAACTTCAATTTCTTCCTGCTCTGCCTTGTCCTGTTCGTCCTCAGCAGTTACTTTTTCTTCCTTTTCCATCGCTGGTACACCTCCTATAAATACAGAAAACATTACTTGAAAAACCGACTCTCAAAACAAATACCCTTCACTTCTCATCGGGCTTTTCGCCTTTTCATACTCGCCAAAGCAGTGGCAGGCGTTACTCCTGCCACCTGTAAACAGAGATTTTTTAACCATTGTTTTTATACCACATATACAACGCGTCTGTCATCTCATTTGACAGAATCTTTAAGAGCGATATGACTCTTTTATATTCCATTCTTGTCGGACCGAGTAATGCAATCGTCCCATGCTGGCCTTCATCCAGTCGATACGTGGATGTAATCAGACTGAAATCCTTGATGGCATCCACCTCATTTTCCTGGCCGATGGTGACATTAATCCCATTATCTGTCTGCTTTAATAAAGAAGCTATTTCATCTTCGTTTTCCATCATATTTAAGAAGGCACGGATTTTCTCCACATCGTTAAATTCAGGCTGCATTAAGATATTGGATACACCACCAATGTATAATTTAACGGGCTGCTCAGCCAAAATAGCTGTTTTTAAATACTGATAAGACTGATCAAAATCATCCATATACCTTTTCATCATTGAAATAATCTCCGAATTAAAGAGTTCAGGCAAACTGATAATCGGGCTGCCTGCGAGATGATGATTAATGATGTTTACCATTTTTTCCAAATCAGACGAATTAATTTGCGCCGGTATGGTAAAAGTACGGTGCTCCACGTGCCCGGTATTGGTTACAAGGATGACAACAGCTGTATGTGGAGTTAAGGTGATCATTTGTATTTGTTTTAATTTTGTTTCCAAAAGTTCCGGTCCTAAAATAATGGAAGTGTAATTGGTTAATTCCGATAGCACTTCGGCAGATAATTGGACAATCTGTTCAAATTCATAAAAGCCATCCTGGATGATATCTTTAATAACATTTCTATCGCTTTGACCAGAGAGGGATGCAATAATGTGATCCACATAATACCGGTACCCTTTTTCCGAAGGGACACGACCCGAGGATGAATGCGTTTTTTCCAGAAAGCCCTGATCTTCCAAATCCGCCATATCATTACGTATGGTAGCAGCGCTGTACGGAATGGTTCCTTTTTTGGCAATTGCTCTTGAGCCGATCGGATGCGCTGTCTCTATGAATTCGTCAATAATGACTTGTAGTATCAACATCTGCCTTTCTGTTAACATGATGTTCACCTCTGTTAGCACTCTAATAGTGCGAGTGCTAATGCTAATAATAAATTATCAAATCATTATTTCTTTGTCAATGAACTTGAATTCATACAAGAAGGTAATATCTCTTAAACATATTAAACGTGCAGCTCGTCCAATAGAAATCTTTCAAATACTTCATTTGCCAAAAGCTTCCCTTCATCCGTCAGATAAATATCCGTTTCGCTTTCTTGAAGCCATTTCCTCGCTTTTAATTCGTCAATGGCCCCCCTGTAATATTTATCCAAGGGGAATCCAAATTTATTCTGAAATTCGTTCTTATTTACTCCGCTCATTTTGCGTAAACCCAAAAATAATTCTTCTTCAATTTTTTCTTTTTGGCCGATCTCATCTTTATGCAAAACGGGTTTGCCATCCTTCATGGCCTGTTTAGTATAAGCCGGAAGGGGTCGAAGATTTCCTATACGTTTACCGGGGAGATACCCATAGGCTCCTGCGCCGAATCCATAGTAATGCTCATTGCTCCAATAGGTTAAATTATGCTTGCTCTCGAATCCCGGTTTTGCAAAATTGCTTATTTCATACTGCTGGAGACCGTAACGCTTTGTTTCCTCCAGTAAAATATAGTACATTTCCACTTCTTCTTCCGGCTTGGGCCGATGCAGCTTTCCTTTCTTATGCCGTTGATAGAATATCGTTTTCGGTTCAATTTGTAAGGAATAAGTGGAGAGATGCGGAAGGTTTAATGATAAAGCATCTTCCAGGGATTTTCTAAAATGATTAACTGTCTGCTTCGGAAGGGAATAAATAAGATCCGTGCTTATGTTGGTAAGGCTGTATTGCTGTAATAAATCCACTGTTTTATACACATCACTTACTTTGTGTATTCTCCCGAGTTCCTCAAGCATATGATCATCGAAAACCTGTACACCAAGAGACACCCTGTTTACCCCATACTCCTGAAGCAATTTTACTTTATCCTCATCAAAGTCACCGGGGTTGGCTTCGATGGTATATTCTTCACATCCCGATACATCAAATTTTTGGCTTATGAAGGCAAGCAGCGTTTTCAGTTGTTCTACGTTTAATGCGGTAGGTGTGCCTCCTCCTATAAATATCGTTCTTATTTTATTTTGTGTTCCGGCTACATGTGTGTTTATTTCATTTTTTAATGCTTCTATATATTCATCTGCCAATTTTTCATTGTAAAAAAACTTGGTAAAATCACAGTAGTGACAAATTTGCTGACAAAATGGTATATGAATATACACAGATTGAATAGTATTCATTTCTCCTCTTCTCCTTCATCAGAGTCAACTTTAACAAAGCTGTATTTTACTTACTATAATAATGGCTAATATAAAGGTCTGTCTGTTATTCGGCAATACACTTAAAAAGGGGAAAACTTATAAGCCCTGATAGGCTGTAAGTTCTCCCTTTTGTCACCTTGCCTTAATCATCATTCATTTCAAGGACTGCCATGAAAGCTTCCTGTGGCACCTCTACGGAACCAACCATTTTCATGCGTTTTTTTCCTTCTTTTTGTTTTTCCAAAAGTTTTCGTTTACGGGATATGTCGCCGCCGTAGCATTTTGACAGCACATTCTTACGCATCGCTTTAATCGTGGAACGGGCAACTATTTTATTTCCAATTGCCGCCTGTACCGGAACTTCAAATTGCTGTCTTGGTATAAGGTCTTTCAGCTTATCCACAATTTGTTTTCCGCGCTCATAGGCAAAATCCCTGTGTACGATAAATGACAGGGCATCGATTGTTTCCCCGTTTAACAGAATATCCATTTTTACCAATTTCGAAGGCTGATAGCCAATCAATTCATAATCGAAGGAAGCATAGCCTTTCGTTTGGGATTTCAACTGATCAAAGAAGTCATATACAATCTCCGATAATGGAATATGATAAACAATATTAACACGGATTTCATCAAGATACTCCATATCCATAAATTGGCCACGTTTCTTTTGTGCAATCTCCATGACTGCACCTACAAAATCATTTGGAACCATAATTGTAGCCTCTACAAACGGCTCGCGGATTTCCTCGATTTGCTGCGCATCCGGCATCATGGATGGGTTGTCAATCTCAAGCAATTCTTCATTCGTCTGTTCTACCTCGTAAATTACACTTGGAGCAGTAGTAATTAAATCGATATTAAACTCCCGCTCAATCCGTTCCTGGATGATTTCCATATGCAATAAGCCCAGAAAACCGCAGCGAAACCCAAAACCAAGCGCCTGTGATGTTTCCGGCTCATATTGCAGGGAGGAATCATTTAATTCCAGCCTCTCCAGTGCTTCTCTCAAGTCATTATAATTATTGGAATCAACCGGGAATAATCCGCAAAAAACCATCGGATTTAATTTTCTGTAACCGGGCAGCGGTTCTGCTGCAGGCCGGTCGGGATGAGTAATGGTATCGCCCACCCGGGAATCTCCCACATTTTTAATGGAAGCAGTTAAATACCCGACATCCCCTACTGTCAATTCCTTTTTATTTATCGGCTTTGGTCCGAACACACCAATTTCATTTACTTCAAACTCTTTTCCCGTAGCCATCATTTTAATTTTATCGCCGACTTTAAGGTTGCCCTCTTTTATACAAACATAGGCAATTACACCCCGGTAAGAATCATATAATGAATCAAAAATAAGTGCTTTTAACGGGTCGTCAGTATTGCCTGAAGGTTCTGGAACTACTTCGGTAATTCTCTCCAAAATCTCCTCAATGCCAATGTTTGACTTTGCTGATGCCAATATGACTTCATCGCCATCAATACCGATCACATCTTCCAGTTCTTTTGTTACGCGTTCAGGGTCTGCACTCGGCAAATCAATTTTGTTAATAACCGGAATGATTTCAAGATCATTATCCATAGCAAGATACACGTTGGCCAATGTCTGGGCTTCAATACCCTGGGCAGCATCCACTACAAGAATGGCTCCCTCACAGGCAGCCAGGCTTCTTGAAACTTCATATGTAAAATCGACATGACCTGGTGTATCAATTAAATGAAAGATAAAATCTTCGCCTTTTTTATTCGTGTATTGCAGCTGTACCGCATTTAATTTTATGGTGATACCGCGTTCCCGCTCCAAATCCATGGCATCCAGCAATTGCTCCTTCATTTCCCGTTCTTCAATTGCTTTTGTATTTTCAAGGATCCGATCAGCCAATGTGGATTTCCCATGATCAATATGAGCGATAATGGAAAAATTCCTTACGTTCCGCTGTTTCTTTGTCATTAGTGATGTTCACTCCTACATGTCTTCTTCTAGGAAGACTTGGCTTTCCTTAAGCTTTGTTGTCGCAAGGGAAGTTCAAAATTCTCTTGCAACGATTCCGCCAAGTCTATTTGAATAATATCTTCCAAACCGGAAAATAAAAATTCAGTTTCAGTTCGGCAATTACTAGGTTGATTATAGCAGTAGAACAAGCTATGTTCAATCATAACGTTAGACAGTACTTCCTTTTTTAACAGTTACCTTACCAGTATATTTACCGGAATATGATCCATCAGCTTATTAATCGTTCCAGGATTTTTAAATCAGAAACGAGATTTAAGCCTGTTCACAGGATGGACGAGAAAATAAATCAACAATTCGAATACATCCTAATCTGACGTTTGTCAGAGTAACAACCTCATACTAATTCATGTGAAATTTTACTGCTAAAAAAATAATTGCGCAAACTGATAGAGTAAGTGAACAATCACATCATATACCCCTTTTACACCTGCTTCAAGAAAGGAAGCAGTCTGTTGTGTAAGGCTTTTTCCTTCTGTTGTAGCCAATATGTCCTCCGTTTCCACACTACTATCTCTTTGTTCATAAAAAGCAATTTTGTCCTGTACGCTTTCCGATGAACTTTCCTCCGTAACTGCCGGAGGGGTCTCCTGAATTCCCCGTTCCACTCCATACAGCATGCCTGATAGGAAAAAGACAGCAAACAATAACAAAACAATAAATGAGCGTATCATAGCATTCCCCTCCTAGCCGTCTGCATCAACTGCTTCGGCATCCCAATAATATTCACTGAATACTTCTGCCAGAATATCCGCCGAGCGGTACAGTTCATCCAGCGTATTTTCCACACCGCCAAATTCAAATAACAAGGCATTTTCATTTAAGTCCTGATTAAATATTCCATTTGTTCTTGCCCCTTCCAGCGGTAAATATCCACGGCTGAGACCAGGATAGTTTTCTTCCAGCAGATGATGCAGTTCCTTTGCCAAGTTAAGATTTTTTTCATAGGAATCATGTTCCGCGCCGATAACAAACAAGATACGGCCATACGACTCTCCATCTATGTCTACCGTTGTCTTCTCTCTGGAAATCGAGTCCCGGTGAATATCAAAAACATAATTATAATCATTGTTTCCAGCCATTGCCTCTTCTACTATTTCTCTTGATGCCTCATAGGATTGCCCATAACCCCATCCGCGTTCATTTAATATATTCATGAAATCATGATCATCGACCTTGGAACCAATCCCTTTTTCTTCCAGAGCCTGGGCAAACCGGTCACTTACCTTTGTAATATTTACTTCATCATGATGTGCATGATCAGGGTTTGTCACACCCGGCAAATGCGGAAGGAAAGACTCGTAATTATGGGTGTTATAAAGAAATACAACATTCCGGTCACCAGTGGAGGGTGTTATTTCATCTTCTTTTTCCTGAGGCTTTTCTTTATCCTCTTCATCCTTTTCTCCGTCTTCAAATACCGCTTCTCTTTCTCTTAAAACCTCTTCCAGCGGAGGGGAGGATTCTACCGGCATATTTGCATAATTAGTTCCTTCCCCGGCAATTAAAATACGGTCATATACGGAAAAACCGGGTATTTCATTTCCCAAAAGACTTCTTGGATCATTTGGCTTTATACTTGTAGCTACCTGCAAAAGTGCTGTTGACAAATTAGGCATGGTCTGATTGTTGGGGTATGCCTGCTGAAAAGCACGGTTTTCTATACCAAATAAGTACAAAAAAGTAGAGCTGTCTATATCGCTTGTCCATTCGGTAATTGTTTGAATAGACAACCGGTAAGCAGGTTGAACTGTCGTTAAAAATCCTATGGAGACAAATAATAGGATGATACTCATTAAATAAATACCGCTTTTTTTAAAAAAGGGATTAAAACGGTCCTGCCTGGTATTTTTGTTGATTAACATGATGGCTCCACCTTTCCCGAAGTCCTTATAGTTAAAATCTATGAAGTAACTTCAGGAAGTAGAACCATCTTTCATTCAGATAGAGCAAAACCTATCTCGAATAGGATGCGAAATTATCAATATCCACCTGTTCATGCAAGGCAGCATTGACCCCATTTGCTATGAGGCTGGCCATATCTATCATAAACCCATCCACTTCTTTTGGTGTGACCATTAAATTATGCCCAATCGGCGTTAGTACTTCATTAATCAGTTTTCTTTTTTCTTCTTCTGATAAGTTTCCTACTATTCCCAGAAATGTCTCACGCTTCTCTTCATCAGGCAAGTCTTCCTCCGTATACTTCTTGCCGCCGAATGTCATTCCTGCAGGAGCCAGCGACCTGGATGGCTTATCTTTTTCATTCCATTCCCTTCCAAAATGCTTCAGCAGAAAATCAATGGTATCACTTGCAATGGTTACAGCGTCTACCACGGTGGGAACACCTATTGCAATCACTGGTACCCCCAGCGTTTCTTCGCTTAACTCTTTCCGCTTATTTCCTACTCCTGAGCCGGGATGTATACCTGTATCCGAAAGCTGTATTGTCTCATTTACTCTTTCTATCGATCTCGATGCTAGAGCATCAATAGCAATAACAAAATCAGGCTTAAACTTTTCTACAATCCCAAAAATAATATCACTTGTTTCAATGCCTGTTACCCCCATCACGCCGGGAGTGACAGCTGCGACCGGACGATATCCTTCAGACACGGATTCGTGTTCCAGTTCAAATAAATGGCTGGTCACCAAAATCTTTTCTGCAGTCATTGGCCCCAGTGCATCGGGTGTAACATTCCAGTTGCCGAGTCCTACAATTAAACCTTTACTGCCCAGAGGTATATTATTATTTTTAATTAATTGCTCCAGTTCTTTTGCCAGTATTTCCGCAGCTTTTTCCTGTCTTGTTGTATCCTGCCTTTTTACTCCATCTGCATAAATCGTTACATAGGAACCCTGTTTTTTCCCAATTAACCTTTCCCCTGTTTCATCAATCTCCACATAGGAAATTTTTATATTATCCTGCTCCCTCTCCTTTATGGTTACTCCCTTCAACTTACTTTCCTTTTCCGTCTTTTCTTCCTGTTCCACAAACATATCTCTAGCTTCTACTGCAAGGTCTGTTCTGACCTGAAAATCTGGTTGCTTTTCTTTCATCGTTTTCATCCTTTCGCATTTCCTCAGTAATAGCGTTCACAAATTAACAAAAGTCATACATCGCTGTGAAAGCTCTTGAAAACAGGGTGAACCTTTGATAAAATGACTCTTGTCCACTTATAGATGGATGTAGATTCGGCCATTGCTTTTATGTAAAGCTACATTAGCAATTAATGATCTAACATGCTTACAATTGGGAGGTGAAACAATGGCTAACATTAAATCTGCTATCAAACGTGTTGAAGTCAACAATAAAAAGCGCTCACAAAATGGTGCACAAAAGGCAGCCATGCGTTCCGTAATGAAACGGGTTGAAAAACTTGTGGAAGAAAATGACGCAGAAAACGCAAAAATTACTCTACAAACTGCAAATAAAGAAATTGATAAAGCGGTACAAAAAGGACTTATACACAGAAATAACGGGAATCGTCAGAAATCCCGTCTTGCTCAAAAAGTAAACAATCTTGGCGCATAAAAAAAAGATCCCATTTCATGGATGGGATCTTTTTTTTTACGGGTAAGGTGTATAGTTATTCTAATATACCTTAGGCCGGATAAGGTCATAGAGCAGTAGTTCAAACGAGAGTCCTTTCTCCATCGTTCCCTGTTTCATTTGAGCATCTGTGTCAGCCAATTTATCCATAATTTCCTTTAAGCTTTCCACTGAAAACTGCCTTTCCCTGCTTAATGCAATTTTAATGACATAGGGGTGTGCCTGCAGCCTCCTTTGCATGTCATATTGGCTAATTCCTTTTTGCTTTAACAGTTTCACCTGAAAAATCATCCGAAATTGAAAAGCCAGCAATGCAATCAGTGCTATTGGTTCTTCTTTCATTTTTTCCAAATCTTTATAAATTGCTATGGCTTTATGTAAATCCCTGTCTATCACTGCATCTACCAGCTTTAGCGAAGAATTTTCCGGCGTATGTGACAGGAGGCTTTCTGCAGCTTCTTTCGTAATCGTACCACCTTCACCTGCAAAAGCAGCCAGCTTCTCCATTTCATTTTCCAATAAATGCAGGTTTGTTGTAAACTCTGTATCCAAAAGGTCCCGGGCTCCTCTATCCATTTGTACTTGATAACGGGAAGCCATTTCATTCAGCCACTTTCCTGTTTCATTTTCTTTTATCGGATGACATGGAACGACGGAGCTGGTCTTTTTCAACAGCTTAGTTATTTTCTTTCGTTCATCAATCTTCTCGTATGATGCGATAAAAACAAGAATTGAATAATCAGCAGGATGATCAAGATATGCTTCCAATACGGCAAGATCATGTTCAAAATCAAGAGTGACAGGCTTAGCTTTTAAAAAGGTCGGGTTCATGGCGATAATCAGTTTTCTTTCTTCAAAAAATGGAAAGGTTTCTGCATCTCTGATTACTTCCTGTACAGGTGTTTCTTCCAGGTCATAAACCGCCAATTCATCTTTATTTTCTCCTAAAACAGTGTCAGTGATTACTGTTTTAAATTGCTGTATAAAATAGCTTTCCGACCCGTAAACTAAATACACCGGAGAAATTTGTTTATTTTTTAATTGCTTTATCACTGTTTCATATGACAACTCGTCCACCCCAGCAATTTCTTTTATCTTTATGGTAAATTGTTCATTATCGAATAGCAAGGGAAATCAGGGGAATTGCAGCTGTAAATTCCCCTGGAATCTATATCAACGTTTAGAATACAGCCCTAGGACCTGCACGCTAAACGATATTTGCTGCTTACTTATAGATTTTCCCACCTCAGCAAAACTATAGATGTAAAGTCTTTCTAAAAATGGTTAAGAAATAATTATATGACATTTTAGAGGCTTAAGTAGATTTTTTAATGAATTTATTTTATACTAATGATGACATAGGAGGGGTTAGTGTGAACGAGTTTGAAAAAGATGCACAATCAAAGAATAACGATGTCGTCGATTCAATCAAAGGCTTTGGTTTCTCATTCCTTTTCTGGATCGTGCTATTTGCGATCGGTGTCGTAATCAGTGTAGTTATGATGTAATGCAAAATTATACTTACCGGCACATACAATAAAGAGACTGAAATTGGACAGTCTCTTTTTTATTTGTGCAGGGAAAATGAAAAGTGAATAACTATGCGGACTTCATGTCGTACCAGGTTACATCATATTCTATGGGAGAAATTGATAAAACGTTCCTTCCTTTTCTTTATAACGGAACTGGATGGCCCCATGTTGGTCCGTTCTTAATATTGTTGTTTCATGTAAACGGTCAATTACTTTCCCGGAAGGATGTCCATAGGAATTATGCACTCCAACAGGGATTAAAGAATAACTTGGGTCTAATGCTTTAATGAATGCCGGATCCGAGGAAGTATTACTGCCATGATGCGCCACTTTTAAAACGTCAGCACGTAAGTTTGGATAGCTTTTCACTATTTCTTTTTCTTCCTCTTTTCCAATATCACCAGTAAAAATCCAACTTTTTCCGCCTACTTCTGTATACAATACGAGGGAATTTTCGTTTGCCCCGCCCTGGTCTCCACTTGGTGCAAGTACGAGGAAAAGCTGATCGGCAATTTTCCATTTTTCATTATGGGAGACCCTTTCTATTTGCGCATTATTCTCCATCCAGTGCCGAGCTGTTTGGTCATCGAGCTCATAGTAATCACTAATCAGAATTTGATCTATCTCCAATTCCTTCACCATATACGTTACACTGCCCATGTGATCGATATCCTCGTGACTTAAAAATACAGCATCGATTTTTCTGATCCCCCTTGAGTACAAATAAGGTTTTATGATCTGTTTATATACAGTATTGCTCGCTTCCATATCCTCAAATGAAAATCGCGACCCTGCATCGATCATGATGACGCCACGCCGATAAGGAAGTTCGATAACAATAGCATCCCCCTGCCCGATATCAAGCATCGTAATTCTGCCTTCCGGGGATAGGTAGGGACGGACCAGCAGGCATAACATTAACAGGCTAATACACACCCCAAACATAAAAGCTTTTTTGCGATTGTTTCTCTCGAGATGTAACATCATAAGAAAAAAGAAAGCATAGTAGGCAACAATAAAATAAAATGGCATGGAGCCGGTGATCCAGGGGAAATTCAAATAGGCATCAATCCATTCGATGAAGTCAAGAAAATACTGATGGACAAACATAAAAAATTGATCAAATACATTGGTCAGTATGGAAAAAGGCGAGGTGAGTAAAAAAATAAACATAAAAGGGATGACAAAAAAAGTAAAATAAGGTACTACAACAACATTCAGGAGAATAGACAGTGGCTGAAAATAGGAAAAATAGGCAATAAGCAGCGGCAGAATCATCATTTGTGCTACAAAGCTTATCTGCATACTCTTAAACAGCATATAGTTCGAGGAAGAAATCCATTTTCCTGACAGGAGCAAAGCAAATGTAACCGCAAAGGATAATTGAAATCCGACATGATAGATGATGTAAGGATTAAATACAATAAACAACAGAAATACAATGCTCAGTACATCGGTCAGACTTAAGCGAAGCCTGAATTTATTTAACATAATAAAAAGGAGGACCATGCCACTTGCCCGCCATACCGACGGTGCTCCACCTGCCAAAAGAGCATAAACCGGAAGAATTAATAACATAATCGAGGCGGCTTTCTCCTTCGTTGTTATGTTTAATTTAATGAGCAAGAAGTAAACCAGGGATACGATAATGCCAATATGCAATCCCGAAATAGCAAGAATATGGGATAAGCTCCAGCGCTGAAACAAATCTATAGTCTCCTCCCCAATTCCAGTATCATTACCGAGAACGAGTGCATTTAACCAGGCAGCAGTAAAAGCGCTCACATTTTCTCCAACATATTGATATAATGTTAATCGAAGGGAGTAAAAATGATGTAAAAAAGCGGAGCCTTCACAGGATAAGTCATCCAAAGAAGAAATAATAACCTGCTTTGTAATACCACGGGTCAATAAATATTCCCGGTAGTTGAATTCCCCCGGATTCCTGCTTTCATCCGGTATCTCTTCCTTTCCATGAACAATACATGAAGCTCCATATTTCAGCTCGGTATAATGAGAAAAATCCGGTGTATCTTTTTGAGGAGGAAAATATAAGATTAGAATTTTGTAACCGTTTTCTTTTTGGAGGGTGAATTCCACTTTCTTTTTTGTAATATCAGCCTCACTACTGATAATGCCGTTTATGGTTTCCTGCGCAGGTTCATTCATTTCCGCAGTATGTAAGTCAATGGAGGGTATATGAATGTAAAAGAAGATGTAACAGGTCAGGGATAAAATAATGGGGATTTTTCCTAACCTGTTTGAAACATGTAACCAGATCAGCCATATGAAAAAACAGATAAAAAGTATGCCATAACCAAGGTGAACAGAAAGAATACAAACAACGGCAGCTGCTGCGGGAAGATGCCAATAGCCCTTCATTTTTTCAAAACATATCCTATTGGCCCGCAGGAAACAGTTTTTCCGCCTGCTGCTTTAATTTTTCAATTTCATCTTTATCATCAATCACAGGTTCAAGCTTTTGCAACAGCTCATCTACATAATTCTTTTTCTGCTGATAATTTGTATCCACTGCCAAATAATCCAGCTCTACTTTTTTCGTTTCCACTCCGGCTTCTTTAAATAGCTGTATAGCAAATTCATTGTTCCGGTAATCTTCCTGATAGTAGACAGTCTTAATACCTGCCTGAATCAGCTGTTTGCTGCATTGCAGACAGGGAAAATGAGTGATATAAATATCTGCATTCTCTGTAGGGACACCAAATTTCGCACATTGCAACAACGCGTTGGCTTCCGCATGAACTGTCCGCACACAGTGACCATCCACAACATAACAGCCTTCATCAATACAATGAACACTCCCTGATACACTTCCGTTATATCCGCCAGCAATAATCCGTTTTTCCCTGACGATCGTAGCTCCTACCATTAATCTCGTACATGTGCTGCGCAGTGCCAGTAAATGGCTTTGCGCCATAAAATATTGATCCCATGATATTCTTTCCATCTGTTAATTCTCCCCTTGTATTTTTTAAGCTCAATTATTTCCAAAAGCAAGCTATTCATTAAGTTTACGATTCCGGGTACTATACGTCAAACTGCTAAGGTATGATTATATTGTCAATCATATTTTCAAGTGTTTTCTTCCCGATTCCTGATATGTTCAGCAAATCCTCAGCTGTTTGAAACGGCCCATTATCTTCCCTGTATTGGATGATCGCTTCAGCTTTGGCAGGTCCTATTCCGCTGAGGGTTTCAATTTCAGCCGGGTCGGCGAAATTAATACGTACCTTTCCTTTATGAACCGCTCCATTTAAGACTTTGGCTGTTTCTTCATTTTCTCCTGTGCTCGGTATCATAATGATCATTTCATCCTGCACCTTCTGAGCTAAATTCACCTGTGTCTCATCAGCATCCTCCGTAAATCCGCCTGCTTTTAAAATCACATCGTTTACTCTTGAATCCGCAGGCACCTCATATACGTCAGGATTTTTTACCTGCCCCTTTACGTCCACCATTACTTGCATTTCCGATAAGGAATCATCTACCTTCATTTCTGCGTCTGCCTCAGATAAAACCTCATCATTCTGTAAATGTTCGACCTTATAAAGCTCTGCTCCATCATCACCTCTTGTAAATAATAAAAATAATCCTATGGCAATAATGGCAGCCACAACAAATAAGCTTTTCTTCAGCAACTCATTCAATTTGGACAGCCCCTTTTATAAAACCGAAATAATGGAATAACCTGGAGGTGAATTGTTGTTCATAAAATGAAGTTAATTGCGGTGAAGAGAAAGATAAAAAAAATAGCTATGTAATAATATATTCGACATGGTTCCTGAAAATCCTCCAAAAAAATAACCCGGGAAGAATTATTTATCCCCGGAGTTATTTTTCCGCTGTAAAGAAGAGTCTTTCCGTATCTTCATTAACCGTTGCATCATGAAAGGAAAAATCACCATATACTTTTATATTCTTAAAGCCGGCATGAACCAATAAATCTTTATACACATCCACAGAAAAAGTTCGTTGATGATGCAGTTCATCAAACCGTATATATTTATCATTTTCTAAAGAAAAAAATGTCAGCTCATGATATGCTTCCCCAGGGTGTTCCCCTGCCGAGCAAAACCAAATATAGGACGCATCTTCTGTTACATCTGCAAAAGTCCGGTTTTTTAACTGGTACTCCATATGATGCAGAGAATGCACGTCAAATATAAACAGCCCGTCCCGTTTTAAGGAAGAAGCCACCCGCTCAAAGACGGATCTTACATCTTCCACCGTTGTCATATAGTTCATTGAGTCACAATAACTGATCACCAGATCCATATCCCTGAAACCGTCGAGCTCACGCATATCCTGATGAATCCAATGTACAGGGAGATTTTTCTCATTTGCCTTATGTGCAGCCAGCGTAAGCATTTCCGAAGAAACATCCACTCCAATAACCCGGTAGTTTTCCTCCGCCAGCCGCAGCGCAATTTCCCCGGTTCCGCAGCCCAGATCAACAATCGTGTGAACAGACTTTCCGTTTTTATGAATCATTTGCTTTGTAAACTCCAGCCATTTATTATAGGGTGCATTTGTCATCAAGGCATCATACACTCCAGCCATTTGCCTGTATGCCATTCCTATTCCCCACTCAGCGTTAAAGCCACCTGGTCCGCATCTCCCCATAAACGTTCCAGATTATAATAACGGCGTTCATCTTTATGGAAAATATGACAGACAATGTCACCTATATCGACAAGAACCCATCTGGCCTGTTCAAAGCCTTCCATCCGATTTACTTGAATATCATTTTCTTCCATTGTTTCTTTTACACCTCGCGCAATAGCCTGTACCTGGCGCTCGGTATTTCCATGGCAAATCAGGAAATAATCCGCAACAAGAGACACTTCATTCATATTTAATGCCATCACGTCTTCCGCTTTTTTTCCATCACAAGCGTCTGCGGCAAGCTGTAATATTTTTTCTTTCTCCATCTATATATTACCTCCATACACTTTTCGTTAAGTCATTATATGCATAAAAAGTATCCGGATAAACAGTGGCTTTCTTCTTCACCAGAAACATGCACGTATTTCGAAGTGCCAGCCAGCAGGCATGAACCAAATCTGACTGAGCCTGCTCCCTTACTTCTTCTACACCCGGAAAACTTCTTTTTGGCTCAATATAATCAGCTAAGAATATGATCATTTCTAGTTTGCTCATCCCGGCTCTTCCAGTTGTGTGATAATGGATGCCTGCCAGAACTTCTTTATCTGTTATTCCACATTCCCGCTCGACTAAAACCGCACCGACCGGTCCGTGCCAGAGTTCATGATGATAATTCAATAAATCCTTTGGCAATGTCTTCGTAGTTTTAATCCACCTTGCCATTTCTTCCGCCGGCCGGTATTTTGCATAATCATGAAAAATAGCTGCAAGTTCTGTTTTTTTTGTCGAAACACCATATAATTCCGCAAGATGGACTCCTGTTTCTGCAACTCTTAACGTATGTTCAAACCGTTCCTTTGTCAATTGCTCCCTTACTTTTTCAATGGCCTTTTCCTTTTGCATATAATCGCTTCTCCTCAATATAGCTGTAAACCTTATCAGGTGTTAGATAAGCTATGGATTCCCTTCTTTGCAAACGTTGTCTCAATAAAGTGGAAGATATTTCAACCATGGGGATGTCGATGTCAATGATGGGATAAATAGAATCCAGCTTATATCCCGGCCTTTTAACACCGACGAAATCAATCAGCTTGATGAGCGCTTCTATTTTATGCCACTTTGGCAGATATTCCACCATATCCGCTCCTATTATAAAGTAAAAATCCTGTGACGGGTAATTTTCTTTTAATAATTTCATCGTATCATAGGTATAGGAATGACCCGTCCGTTCAAATTCAATGGTATTCACCTTAAAGTATGGATTGGAGTCAGTGGCTAATTCCACCATCTTTATCCGGTCTTTCGGACTGGCTTTTGCCCCGTCTTTATGGGGAGGCGTATAAGATGGCATAAACCACACGTCATCCAGCTCCATTTTCTGACGGACTTCCTCGGCTATAATTAAGTGACCGAGGTGGGGCGGGTCAAAAGTACCACCTAGAATTCCAGTACGCTTCATAACACCCACCCTTTTTATGGTAACTGTATTTGTTTATGTTCTTCTGATTCTTTATAAAGGACAAAATTATTGCCTATTACCTGCACCAATTCCGCCTCCGTGCCATTTGCAACTTCATTGGCAACTTCATCTTTATCATCCAAATTGTTTTGTAGTATGCTTACTTTTATCAATTCCCTGCGTTCCAGTGCTTCATTGATTTGTTTCAGCATTTGATCATTCACCCCATCTTTACCGACCTGAAAGATCGGTTTTAATTGATGGGCCTGTTTTCTTAAAAACCTTTTCTGTTTACCGGTTAACATATTATCTTCCTTTCAGTTCTTCCATTAATTCCTTATCCAATCCATTCATCGGTACTTTCTCGCCGGTCCACAGTTCAAAAGCATACTGGGCCTGGTATAAAAGCATTGTATGCCCATAGTGTACGGAAGCACCCGCTTGTTTTGCCTGTTGCAGAAACCGTGTGTTTATCGGCTGGTAAATAATGTCACTTGCAATGGCAGTTTCTGTTACATGGTGCAAGGAAATAATGGATGTATTTTCGGCCGGTTTCATACCAACTGATGTTGTTTGTATAATAAGATCATAATCACCTGCAAGCTGTTCTGCTTCTGCAAGCGATAAGATATTTGTTTCTGTTTGTTCCTTTCTTTTTTCCGAAATCAGCCGGGCACTTTCTTCAGTCCGGTTAGCAATATCAATGTGACAAAAACCTTCCTTGCTTAAGGATACATAAATGCCCCTTGCCGCTCCCCCTCCGCCGATAATAAGTATTCTTCCTGCTTTTTTACTGAACAATTCGGGAAATTTGCTTTCCAGGGAACGCACGTAACCTACCCCATCCGTATTGTAGCCTGTCCAGATTCCGTTATCATTTACTACCGTGTTTACAGCCCCCATGTTTTGCGCGAGTGAATCCACGTGATCAAGCAGTGGTAAAATTTTTTGCTTGTAAGGCACGGTCACATTAAAACCGTGCAGCTCCTTTGTTTTCAATTTTTCTATTTCATCCTCGAAGGATGTGTCTGGTTCAATTTCATGAATTTTATATTCTCCCCGAAGTCCGGCTCTATTTAAAAAATTATTGTGGATCCATGGTGATAATGAATGTTTAATTGGATAACCAATTAACGCAAATTGGTAGTACATCCTTCTCCCCCTTAAATTAAAGCTTTTCTCTTTGTAACTGTAACTCCCTTTGGGCTATGGGCGGCAACGGCTGTATTTGATCCTTCAATACTTACCCAGCCCAGTCCTGGAAATACAATATCTGTTTTCCCTTCTCTTATGTGGAACGTGCTTTCCAGAAAAGGAGGCAATCGCTCCATAGATGCTTGATCAGGCGGGCTCAATAATTTTCCTGCGTGATTCTTATACAGCTCATCCGCTTTTTCCAGCTTCGTCCGATGGATTTCCAGTTCATTGGAAAAATAACAAACACACGACTGTTTTTCCCCTTTAAGGAAGTCCAGTCTGGCGAGTCCTCCAAAGAAGAGAGTTTGTCCACTATTTAATTGATAAGTCCTCGGTTTAATTTCTTTATTGGGCGTAATCACTTTTAAATCCCTTGCAGACACATAATGTGCCATTTGCGTTTTGTTAATGATGCCTGGTGTATCAATTAAAGATGCATGATCATCTAAAGGTATTTCTATGAAACCGAGCGTTGTGCCGGGAAAATATGAAGTGGTAATGACATCGCTGTAGCCGGTTGACTGTTTAATAAGCCGGTTGATAAATGTGGATTTCCCCACGTTTGTTGCTCCTACGATATATACGTCCCTCTTTCTTCTTAGTTTCTCGATTGTTTCTTCGAGTTGCTCAAAACCATGCCCTTTTTCGGAAGATATTAAGAGAACATCTGCTACTTTTAACCCCGCGTCTTTCGCAGAACTTCTCAACCACTGAGTAAGTTTTCTTTCGTTTGTGGACTTGGGCAATATATCCATTTTATTACCAACCAGAATAATTGGGTTATCCCCGACAATCCTCGGCAGGCTCTTAAGCAATGTACCGTTAATATCAAATATATCAATCAAATGTACAACCAGGCTTTTTGTATTTCTGATGGTACTGACCATTTGCAAAAAGTCATGATCGTTCATGTCCACATCCTGTATTTCATTATAATGTTTCAAACGAAAACAACGCTTGCATAATGGGTTGTCCTTTTCAAGGGATGGGGCGGGTATATAACCAAGGCCTTTTGGATCGTTAGATTGAAGAGAAGCTCCACACCCCTGACATGCTGTTTCTTCCATTCCTATTCCTCCCAGCTGATTTTACCTTTACGTCGCATGTAATTTAATATCCTTCTTTCTATTTGACGATTAATTCGGGTTATTTTACCGTCAGTTTTTACAATCGGCACGACAAGTATAGTATAAAAACCTGCATAGTTGCCCCCAAGCACATCCGTTAAGATTTGGTCACCGATGACAACAACCTCTTCCTTTTTCAGTTCCATTTCCTTTGCTGCCGTTTTAAATGCCCGGCTCAATGGTTTTCTGGCACTGTAGACAAATGGTGTAGCAAGCGGTTCAGAGAAGATCCTTACACGATCTTGTTTATTGTTTGAAATAATGGTGATTTTTATATCATGATTCTTCATTAATTCAAACCATTTTATCACTTCCGGGGTTGCATCCTTCACATCCCAGGCAACGAGTGTATTATCCAAATCAGTGATAATTCCTTTTATCCCTTTTTTCTTTAATGCTTCTGGCTGAATTTCAAAAATACTCTTCACATGTTCATTTGGCAAAAAAGATTTTAACAAATTGGACACCTCAGACTTCAATTAATTCGACTGCAAAGCAAATACCGATTTTTAATTATAACCCTATCGTATACCAACTTTCTAGTAATATAAAGTGAAAGAGATAAATTTCAGACTGTCCTTATAATCAATTTTTCTTTATTAAAGTTGTTTAATCAGAAAACAGTATCTTAAATCTTATGTTGGCTATCGAAGTTTTCTCAATATCACCTTTCCTGTTCGACAGAAAATAAATAGTATAATCAATAATGGTGCAAATTAGCACAAAAATCACTATAATCGTTCGACAAATACCTTCATTTTCCGCGTTGTGGATAACTTTATTCACACCGAAAACAAGGCTATAACAGCCAAGAATTGAATGTAAATCAGGTTGCTCACAAGTTATCTACAGATGGTTGTAGATAACCCAAACCTTGTCCAGAGAGGGATTCCATGTTAAATTATTACTAATCTATTTTGCGCAGGAGGGCTGGAGGATGGAGCATTTGTCGGATGAGTTACTTCTCGAATCTTATTTTACTGCAAATGAATTAAAATTAAGCCCTGACTTCCTTTTATTAATTGAAGAAGAAATTCATAGAAGACGTTTATCGCATAAAATAAAGGAATCAACGAAAACGTAGTATCATATTCATAAATGTACCTTTACAAAATACCTGATTTTGTAAAGGTACATTTTTTTTGACCGTATGGGGAGTATATCTTTTAACGTATTGCTTCACATAAGGGAAATATGGAATATAAAATCAGCGATAAATATTAAATTTTTTATCGATTTTACCTTGTTTCTTCTTATTTAAAGGGCAATATACTTAAAAAAAATCCCCGGCGTTTATCCATGCAAGGTGAATAAAAATACGTTATACTAATCACTAAGTTTCTGCTTAAAACAAGTTATATCAATGAATGACGCATTTAGTAAGGAGGTAGTTTATTTGACTGCTTTACATTGGGTAGTCCTGTCGCCCTTTATATTGGCAATCTTAATTCCGATTATTTATACGTATACAAAACGAATACATACTGGTTGGTTTGTTTTACCCCTTCCATTCGTATTGTTCATTTATCTCATCTCCCATTTACCGGAGATATCAAATGGTAATGTGCTTCTTCATACCATGCCATGGGTACCTTCGCTTGGCATCAATTTTGATGTTTATTTGGACGGATTGAGTATGCTGTTTGCTCTTTTGATCACAGGTATAGGGACATTGGTAGTATTATATTCCATTTATTATTTATCCAAAAAGAGTGAGAAGTTAAATCAGTTCTACGTTTATATGTTAATGTTCATGGGCGCCATGCTTGGTGTAGTCATGACAGATAACCTAATTGTTTTGTATGTATTCTGGGAAGTTACCAGTGTTTCTTCTTCCCTATTGATCAGCTATTGGTTTCAGCGGGAGAAATCGATATTGGGTGCACTGAAATCCATGTATATTACGGTTTTCGGGGGACTCTCCATGTTGGGGGGATTTTCCTTAATTTACGTGATGGCCGGTTCCTTCAGCATCCGTGAAATTATTGCAAATGTCGAGCTTGTAACAACAAGTGCTTTGTTTTTGCCTGCTATGATTTTAATCCTGCTTGGCGCATTTACGAAGTCTGCACAGTTCCCATTTCACATCTGGCTGCCTGATGCCATGGAAGCTCCGACTCCAGTCAGTGCTTATTTGCATTCGGCGACGATGGTTAAAGCAGGAATTTACTTAATAGCTCGCTTAACACCTGTGTTTGGCGGATCCATGGAATGGTTCTGGATTGTTTCCCTAGCTGGTCTTTTCACCCTGCTTTGGGGATCGATTTCTGCCGTCAGACAAAAGGATTTAAAGGCAATACTGGCCTTCTCTACCATCAGTCAGCTCGGCTTAATTATATCCCTGCTTGGAGTAGGTTCGGCTGCTGTTTACTTTGATGGGGTACCGGACGCAATTTATTATACAGCAATACTTGCTGCAGTATTTCATTTAATTAACCATGCAACCTTTAAAGGAAGCCTGTTTATGACAGCGGGTATTGTTGATCATGAGACGGGAACCAGGGATATTCGAAAGCTTGGCGGTCTGATGACTGTAATGCCGATTACTTTTACAATTTCACTGATCGGGCTCTTGTCCATGGCAGGATTGCCGCCTTTTAACGGATTTATCAGTAAAGAGTTATTCTTTACAGGTACGTTAAATGTCATGGACTATGAAATGCTTGATTTAAGTACTTGGGGATTCATCTTCCCTGTGGTGGCAGTAATAGCAAGTATCTTTACCTTTCTTTATTGTGCGATTTTTCTATTTAAAACTTTTACAGGAAAGTTTAAACCGGAAAATTATGATGTGAATGTGCACGAAGCACCATGGGGCATGCTGATCAGTCCTGCTATACTTGGGGCTTTGGTTATCATTTTTGGTCTGTTTCCAAATATCCTGTCCTATAACATTATTCATCCGGTAATTACTTCTATATTGCCGAATATTACAGAACCTATTGATATTGAATTGACACTTTGGCATGGATTTAATACTGAATTATTTATGACTATGGTTGTGGTGGCTATTGGAACGCTGCTTTACATGTCTATGAAAAAGTGGTCGCAATCTGCTTTCTACTTAAATGAAAGAGACCCTTTTAACAATTTATACGATTACGGTAACAATGGACTCATCAAAGGGTCACAAGCCATTACAAGGATACAAATGACTGGTTTATTAAGAGATTATTTTGTTTACATGTATGTATTTATTATTTTACTGGTTGGCTATACGATGTTCCGGGATAATATTTTTGCCATAGATACGGCAAACGCATCGGAAATCAGTCCGTATATGTGGGCGCTGTCGATTTTGTTTATATTGTCTACATTAGCCATCCCGTTTATAAACAATCGTTTAACGGCAATTATTGTTGTAGGGGTACTGGGCTTTCTATTGTCACTCTTTTTCGTTCAGTTCCGTGCACCTGATCTGGCTTTGACACAGTTACTGGTTGAAAGTGTAACAGTAGTATTATTCATGCTCGTATTTTTTCACATGCCTAAGCTCAAGAAAGAGCCATTTAAGCTGCGATTTAACCTGGTTAATCTTGTCATTTCCCTTAGTGTTGGTGTGATTGTAACTGTTATTGCTTTAAGTTCTTTTGCTATGGGACATGAAGCAGGATTTGATACCATTTCAGAGTATTTCATTGAAAACTCGGTTGCTTTGGCAGGTGGATATAACATGGTTAACGTGATACTTGTTGACTTCCGTGGCCTTGATACCATTTTGGAAGTTGTGGTTCTAGGTGTGGCAGCACTTGGTGTTGTGTCCTTAGTTAAACTTCGATTTAACGGGAGGGAAGACGTGTGAAACAAATAAAAACGAATAATGTTATGCTGCATACATTAGTACGCATCGTCTCCTTTATTATCCTGGCCTTCTCCATTTACTTGTTTTTCGCAGGACATAACAATCCAGGCGGAGGATTCATTGGCGGACTGATGACTGCCAGCGCTTTTGTGTTAATGTATCTCGCATTTGATATGAAAACATTAAAAAAATCTTTACCGATAAACTTTTTAAATATGATTGCCTGGGGACTGATTATAGCTCTCGTAACAGGTATAGTTTCCATGTTATTAGGCTTTCCGTTCCTGACACAATTTTTTGATTACTTCCAGATACCTTTGCTCGGTGAGGTGGAATTGACAACAGCCCTCCCGTTTGATTTAGGTGTCTATCTGGCCGTTGTAGGTGCGGCACTGACTATTATATTAACAATTGCGGAGGATGATAATTAATGGAAATACTGATATCCATCATCGTCGGTGTCCTCTTTACTGTTGGTACGTATATGCTATTAATGAAAAGCCTGCTGCGTGTTGTTATCGGTACGATGCTGATTTCACACGGCGCCCACCTGCTCCTTATCACCATGGCGGGACTGCAAAGAGGCGGGCCCCCATTATTGGGACTGGAAGCGGAAGCCTATACGGATCCGCTTCCCCAGGCGCTGGTGCTGACAGCGATCGTAATCAGTTTTGGAGTGACTTCATTTTTACTTGTATTAGCTTATCGTACGTTTAAAGTACATAAGACAGACGATTTAGACCAATTGAGGGGATCAAAAGATGAATAATATTATTTTGCTTCCGGTATTAATACCATTTTTTGTTGGAGCACTGTTAATTTTAATCTCAAAAAAACATAAAGCACAGCGTATAATAAGTAGTGTTGCCGCCTTTAGTATACTGGGGTCAGCCATATATCTGGCCATTTATGTATACCAACACGGAATAGCTGTTATAGAACTTGGGGATTGGCCGGCCCCCTTTGGAATTGTTCTGGTTGCAGACGTTTTTGCCACCATCATGCTTATGCTCTCTGCCATTGTAGGCGTTGTATGTCTGTTTTTCGCCTTTCAGACCATTCACCCTAAAAGGGAAAGGTTTTATTTTTACCCTTTCTACTTCTTTCTATTGACCGGGGTAAATGGCGCGTTTTTAACAGGCGACCTGTTTAACCTGTTTGTATTTTTTGAAGTTATGCTTATTGCTTCCTACGTATTGATTGTACATGGCGGTACCAAGTACCAGCTCAGGGAATCTTTTAAATATGTGATTATTAATGTGTTTTCCTCCATGTTGTTTTTGGTGGCGATTGCCTATATTTATTCCATTACGGGAACTGTCAATATGGCTCACCTTTCGGAGCGTGTGGATGAATTGGAACAGGCTGGCGCATTAAATGTCATTGCTGTACTGTTCTTTATCGTCTTTGCAATTAAGGGAGCATTGTTCCCGTTGTATTTCTGGTTGCCGCGTTCTTATTATGGCCCGCCGGCTGCGATTGCGGCATTGTTTGGGGGGCTATTGACAAAAGTTGGTGTGTACGCGATTATCCGTACATTCACCTTAATTTTTTATCACGATTCCGGCTTTACCCATAAAGGTATTATCACTGCCATTGCAGGGTTCACCATGCTGTTGGGCGTTCTTGGGGCCGTTTCACAGTTTGATTTCAAACGAATCCTTTCCTACCACATTATCAGTCAGGTCGGTTATATGGTGATGGGACTGGGTGTGTATACTACCCTGGCGGTAGCAGGAGCTATTTATTATATCGTCCATCATATAATTGTAAAATCAGCATTGTTCCTGTTTGCCGGTGCGACACAGAAAATAACGGGAACGAATGACTTAAAGCAAATGGGAGGTTTGCTGAAAACTCACCCATGGCTTGCCTGGATGTTCTTTATTTCAGCACTATCTCTGGCAGGCATCCCGCCGTTAAGCGGATTTTTCAGTAAATTCCCCATTATATTGTCCAGTTTTCAGGAAGAGCAATACGTGATTGGGGGAGTTGCCCTGCTCGTCGGTCTATTAACCCTGTTTTCCATGATGAAAATTTTCAGCTATGCTTTTTGGGGAAAACAAAAGCATACAGACGAACAGGCAAAATATCCAATTGGGAAATTATTATTGCCTGTCATACCATTAGTTGCTTTAACGATCATACTTGGTTTGGCAGCAGAGCCCATTTTTTCTTATTCATTACTGGCAGCAGAACAAATAATGGACCCATCCTACTATATTGATTCTGTTTTAAAGGAGTAGTTATCTATGGCTTTTCAAATTTTGATCAATATTTTAATGGCTTTTATATGGATGCTTTTACAAAACAATTATAGTGTTATTACTTTTCTAATCGGCTATATTATTGGGATTGTCGTCCTATTTGCCCTGCGCCGGTTTCTTGTATTTGATTTCTACTTCAAAAGAGTATGGGCTTTCTTCAAACTCACTTTTATTTTCTTTCGGGAGCTTATACTTGCCAATATTGATATGATAAAAATAATCCTGAAGCCAAAAATGGACATTAAGCCCGGCATCATTGCTATTCCTACAAAATTGGATACAGACATGGAAGTCACATTATTTGCTGCCCTTATTTCTTTGACCCCCGGTACATTATCCATGGATTTTTCAGATGACAGCAAAGTCATTTTTGTGCATGCCATAGATATTAAATCCAGAGAAGAAACAATTCGGGGAATACATGAATCCTTTGAAAATGCGATTTTGGAGGTGACCGAATAATGTTTGAGACCATCCTTAATATTGTACTTATCATGCTTGCCGTTAACATTATTCTTTGTTCCATACGGGCACTTATTGGTCCTTCCATTCCCGATCGCATCCTGGCGTTGGATGCGATTGGGATGCAGCTCATTGGAATTATCGGTACAATTATGATTGCTCAGCAAACTATTGCTTATTCTGAAGTTGCTTTGATTATCAGTATTCTTGCATTTATAGGAACTATCGCATTATCCAAATTCATCGAAAGAGGTGTTATTTTTGACCCTGATTGAGGTGATAGTAAGTATATTCCTTCTTCTTGGTGGTATCTTATCCATCATTAGCGGCATAGGTATTCTTCGTCTGCCCGATGTTTACAGCCGTATCCATTCGGCAGCCAAAATATCTACTCTTGGTGTTATTTTCATCATGACAGCAGCTTTTTTGTTTTTCCTTTTTGACGGTATATTTGTTCCAAAACTTTTGCTGGCAATCTTTTTTGTTTTCCTGACTGCCCCGGTAGCAAGTCTTATGATTGGTCGTTCAGCTTATCGCTTCGGCATAAAGCTATGGAATAAAAGCACGGAAGATGATTTAAAAAAATATATAGAAACAAAAAGTGAAGGAACAAATCATTAAAAACGAATTTTATTCTAAAATTCGTTTTTTGTTTTTTATTTATTAATTTTAGGTTTACAGAAAGCAAAAACAGGTTATATATGATTATATTTCGTCATTTATTGGACAAGTTAACATTAACAATAAGCAAAACGAGGGATCCCAACCAATGAATACTCAAGATCTACTATCCAGCTTAAGAATTAGAAGAACTTACGGTAAACTGCCTGAAAAAATTAACGATATTCAACAAGATTCCCGTAAAGTCGGATTTGGTACCTTATTTGTTTGTATTCATGGCTACACGGTGGATGGGCATAATTATTGCAGTGAAGCTGTCAGCAAAGGGGCAACCGTGATTATAGCTGAAAGAAAAATTCCCATAGATTTTAAAAAAGCTTCACTTATCATTGTCCCGGATTCCAAAAAAGCACTCTCTATTCTCGCGAATAAATTTTACAGATACCCGTCAACAAAAATGAATATCTTTGGGGTGACTGGTACAAACGGAAAAACGACAGTAACCAGTTTAATCAAGGCTACACTTGAAAAATTGGGCAATCCCGCAGCTTTATCCGGCACAAATGGACTTGAGATCGGCAATGAATGTTTTCCGAGCAAGAATACAACCTCCGATGCATTGACAAACCAGCAATTGCTCCATCAGGTTGTGAAAAGTAATATAGAGGATGTAGTAATGGAAGTGTCCTCCCAGGGCTTATCAGAAGGCAGACTATGGGGGATAGATTTTGATATTGTTACATTTACCAATCTGACACATGATCATCTTGATTACCATGAAACGATGGAACAATATGGTTATGTTAAATCCCTTTTATTTTCACAGCTTGGGAATGCCATGAAAAAACCTAAATTTGCTGTTTTAAACCAAGACGATCCCTGGTCAGATTTTTATCGGAACGTAACTTCCGCCGAAGTAATTACTTACGCTGTCTATGCAGAAGCCAACTTTCATGCATCCAATATACGGTATTATAAGGACAGGACTTATTTTTCACTCCATTCTCCTGAAGGCGTGTTTCAAGCCGAAATGAGATTGCTCGGTGAATTTAATGTGTATAATGCACTTGCTACCATCGCTTCATTATACGCGAAGGGAGTTTCAGTATCAAAATTAGTGAATATACTTAAAGAAATTGGTCCTATTCAGGGACGGATGGAAAAAATAACGATACAAGCACCAGTAACCATGTATGTGGATTATGCCCATACACCTGATGCCATTGAAAAATCCATATCCACCGTGCTGCCGTTTAAACAGAACAGGCTTATTTATGTGGTCGGTACTGGTGGAAACAGGGACGCCTATAAACGTCCCTTTATAGCCGAAAAGGCCTCTTCTGCTGATATCGTTATTCTGACGATTAATGACCCAAGAAATGAAGATACGGAAGTAATTCTCAGAGAGATGGAACAAGGCATGCTGCATCATAACTATGCATTGATTCCGGACAGGAAGGAAGCAATCAGCCATGCCATTGAAATAAGTGAACCCGGTGATATTATTGTGTTTGCCGGAAAAGGACGCGAAGATTATCAGATTATTCAAGACAAAAAGCAGCCACATAGCGATTTGGCCATTGCTATGGAGCAATGCCAGCAAAAGTATCAGGATAGTACCCCAAGCTTTTAATTTTAAATTTTGATAAAGAAGAATCGGACAGACACAAAACCTCCAAAGCCCACATACATTTATGTATAGGCTAAAGCCCAGCTCTATTTAGGAGGTGTACTGTTTGTCCGGAATCTTAAGTGTTCTTGCTCTTCTGATCAAAGAAACACTCTTTTTTGTTTCCTATGTAAAAAACCATGCATTTCCCCAACCACTTCCGCCCGAAGAAGAAATGAAGTATATTAAAGAGATGCAGGATGGAAGTGAGACAGCCAGAAACAAACTGATAGAACATAATTTAAGACTTGTGGCCCATATTGTGAAAAAGTTTGAGAATACCGGCGAGGACGTGGAAGATTTAATTTCCATAGGTACAATCGGACTGATCAAAGGGGTTGAGAGCTTTTCCCTGGACAAAGGAACAAAGCTTGCAACATATGCAGCCAGATGTATTGAAAATGAGATTCTTATGCATCTGAGAGCATTAAAAAAAGTGAAAAAAGATGTTTCACTTCATGATCCCATTGGTCAGGATAAAGAGGGAAATGAAATTAGCTTGATTGATATATTGGAAGCTGAAAATGAAAATATTATTGAATACATTCAATTGAACATGGAAATAAAAAAGATGCAAGATTACTTTACAGTTCTAGATAAGCGCGAACGGGAAGTTGTCGTGCATCGATACGGTTTAAACGATTCCAAAGAAATGACACAGAGAGAAATTGCTAAAATGCTGAACATCTCCAGAAGCTATGTCTCCCGGATTGAAAAGAGAGCTTTAATGAAAGTATTCCATGAATATTACCGAAAAGAAAGAAAGTGAGCAAGAATACT
The DNA here is from genome assembly GCF_055379185.1 of Virgibacillus kimchii. Classification (NCBI taxonomy): domain Bacteria; kingdom Bacillati; phylum Bacillota; class Bacilli; order Caryophanales; family Bacillaceae; genus Virgibacillus; species Virgibacillus kimchii. The sequence goes on from NZ_AP043951.1 coordinate 1,131,767, forward strand.
TTTTCTCATTAATCCTTCAAAAAAAATGAGCACATTCAGTTGTGCTCATTTTCCAATTGAATTTTTATCTTTAATGACGCGCAGCCATAGCCTAACCCCGATAGAATAATAAGCAGGGATAGAACAAATAAAGGTGTTCCTCCATTTTCCGGCTGGATATAAGTAACTGTTATGGCACCTAAATATAAATAAGTGCCGATAATCAGCAGCACAGCCATAAAACGCCTGAAATCTTGTTGTTTAAGGATTAACTGCTTTCTTTTGGAACCCATCTTCTCCCCCTCCTCTTTAGGAAAGAATAACATATAATCTTCCTTGGAATGAGTGGAAATTAATGGTGTTGTTATATTTCCTTTAGCATGGACAAAATTAAATCTGAAGCATTTTTCGCTGCTTTTTCCAAAAAAGCATCAAATGATACGGAGGAACGCTTTCCTGCAATATCGGAAAGTGCACGAATAATAACAAACGGAATACCGTACTGATAACAAACCTGAGCAATGGCACTTGCTTCCATTTCAGCTGCAATTAATCCGTTGAACTTTTCCTTTACAAATCGCACTCGGTGCTCATCATCCATAAAAGAATCTCCGGTTGCAATCAACCCTTTTTTATATGGGAGTTCCAGCTTGTCCAGGGCGTACATTACTTTGTCCACCAATTTACTGTCTGCTTGATAGGATAAAGGCATTCCCGGTACCTGGCCGTATTCATAATCGAATGCTGTAGCATCTACATCATGATGAACGACATCTGTGGAGATTACAATATCCCCAATCTCCAAATCGTCATGAAACCCACCTGCCGAACCGGTATTTATTACTTGGGCGGGCTTAAACCGTTCATGCATGATCGTTGTGGCCATTGCTGCATTGACCTTTCCAATTCCGGATTTTAATAACACCACTTTTTTTCCGTGAATGCGTCCTTTCACAAAAAGACAATTAGCCACTGTATGTTCTTCTCTTTCTGTCATGTTATCAAGTAATATTGCAACTTCCTCATCCATTGCTCCAATAATACCTATTGTCACTTAACAAGCCTCCAATCCTGATCTATCTTCATCATACATCAACTTCTTCCAATACTTCTACTTTCGTTGGCTGCCAGCCTTCCCCTTCAATAAATGATAAAAATACACGGTAAATTTCGGAATGATCACTTGTGGAAACGGTAGCCACAACCTTTTGCTCGCCATCATTTCCCACCCAATGTGTAGTAATATCATCTTCATTTAAACCTGTTGCATAAAAGACTGCTTCATGAATTTCAATCCAGTCCTGTGAGTCTTTACTGTAATCGGTAGTATGAGGACCTTCCTGTTCTGTGCCAATAGGCTGCCAATTACCGGTATATGCTTCAATCACATTATCGTCTGAAGGTTCCGCTTCTTCTGTTTCAACATCCTCTTGCAAGGGAGGGCTTTCTTCGTCTTCATCTTCTCTTTCCTCATTTTCTTCAGATTCATTTTCTTCTGCGCTTTCTGTTCCCTCTCCGTTTTCTTCATCATCTTCTATGACCACAAAACTGTCATCTTCATTTGATTCGTTATCAGAGGAAGGATTTGAAGTGTCTGCCATTTCATCTTCACTTCCGCCGCCAAAAATCCATATTCCAATGAGTGCAACAAGAAATACACTGCCTATAACAAGCAGAATAGAAATATTCTTTGTGTTTTTCCTGCGCTTTTCAAATTTATTCAACCTTGAATGCTTGTCAAAATCACTCATCCTTCATCCCCTCCTATCACTATTCTACTATAATAGCATATTTGATATAAACTTAAATATGCTATTCTAATTTCCGAACTTTAAACCGATGATAACATATTCGTCCATTTCCATAGTGTAAGATAAAAGAAGCAGGTAGCCCTGCTTCTGGTTTCTCTGTATATTTAGTTATCTCCCGTTTTGCCGAGCAGTGTAAAACAGAAAATGTGGAAAAAGGGTCCTCCCTTCTCTGCAGGTACAGACCCTTTCACTTTAATCCACTTTTATTATTTTCACTTGCATGTCTCCGCCTGGCGTTGCCACTGCCACCTCTGTACCAACTTCCTGGCCAATAAGGCTCTTGGCCATCGGAGAATCATTTGATATTTTACCTTCAAAAGGATCGGCTTCCGCACTGCCGACTATTGTATAGGTCTCTTCCTCCCCATCAGGAAGCTCCTGAAATGTTACCGTTTTACCCAATGCAACCACATTTGGATTATCATTATTATTTTCTATAATAACTGCGTTACGTATCATTTTTTCCACTTGGGCAATCCTTGTTTCAACAAACGCCTGTTCATCTTTCGCTGCATCATACTCCGAGTTTTCCGATAGATCCCCGAAATCCCTTGCAACTTTTATTCTTTCAACAACTTCCTGACGTCTGTCTGTTTTCAAGTAATGCAATTCTTTCTCCAACTTCTCTTTTCCCTCTTGTGTCATGTAATATTCTTTCTCTATTGCCATTCAGCACACTCCTTTTTCTTTCTTTCCATGTATTATGAATCAGTATTATTTTCATTTATTATTGTACTGTTAAAATATACTAATCAATACTATGGCAGAAATCATGTATTTTTTCAATACATTTCTTTTAATTATTGTATTTCCTATTGATTTCCATCCATTTGTTTGTTTCTGGATAAGATCGTTTCAATTTTTGTTGCCATAATATCGATGGCTACATGATTTTGTCCGCCCTCCGGAATAATAATATCTGCATAACGCTTGGTTGGTTCAATAAATTGCAAATGAGAGGGACGTACATTATTTATATACTGTTCAATAACGGAATCAAGGGTTCTGCCCCGTTCTTTAATATCCCGCAGTAAGCGCCGGATGATACGGAGATCAGCATCTGTATCCACAAACACTTTAATATCCATCAAGTCAACCAGCCTTGGATCTTCCAGAATAAGAATGCCTTCGATTATAATTACTTCCTTAGGCTCCACTAAGATGACTTCGTCAGAACGGGTATGCATCTTGTAGTCATATACCGGCTTTTCAATTTGCTCGTTATTCAGCAATTTATTTACATGTTCAATAAGTAAATCATTATCAAAAGCCAAAGGATGGTCATAATTTGTATTTAGTCTTTCTTCGTAAGGCAAATGGCTTTGGTCTTTATAATAATAGTCCTGTTCAATAACCAGAATGGTCTTTTCTGCAAAGCGTTTGCAAATGGACTGGGTAACTGAAGTTTTACCACTTCCGCTGCCGCCTGCCACACCAATTACTACTGGTTTGTCTTTCATAAAATTAACTTCTCCCTTCGACCTTCATGCTAATGGCTACTCCATCACCAATCGGTATAATTGAAGTGCTGTACTCGGAATGTCCGGAAATAAATCGATTATACTCCTGCAGCTTATTCACCATTTTCCTATGCCTTGGCTGCTTTATGTTTTCAGGATCCGTAACATACCCTCTAAATAATACATTATCTGACAAGATGATGCCATTATATTTCAGCAATGGGTGGGAGAGCTCAAAAAAATGTTTATATTTTCCTTTGGCTGCATCAATAAATATCATTTCGAAGGATTCAGGCGGCAAAGAAGGCAATACCTCCATTGCATCCCCATAAATCAATTCAATCTGATTTTCCTTATTCAGTCTCTTTACATTTTCCTTTGCTTGGTAGTATCGATTTATATCCCTTTCAATAGTCGTCACTTTCGCATGGTGGAAAGCTTCGGCCATACGCAGTGCCGAATAACCGATTGCTGTCCCTATTTCCAATATGGTTTTTGGCTTTTGCATCTGAATTAATTGTGTTACAAACTGCATGCTTACAGGGTCCATAATGGGTATATGGTTTTTTTGGGCTGTAAGCTCCATTTCTGTTATCCATTCTTTTGCATTAGGTAATAGGGAACGTAAATACCCATCTAAACCTTGTTTCATTTTATAACCTCATTCTTTCAACGGTGATTTGACCCAAAAATAATCAGCAACCTATATTTTCAAGTGCTAAAAAAGGAAATGTGAAATAATTTCACACTCCCTGTTTTTAGCTTTTCTTAATCTATATACAGCTCTCTATTTTCACCATGTTCTTCAAATGTTTCAGCGTAATGAATCTCCCCTTCTTCATCATGAAGAAAATAAAGGTATTCCGATTCTTCCGGATCCAATGTGGCCTGAAGGGAATTCTCGGCAAAATTACTTATGGGACCTACCGGAAGCGCCTCAATATAATAAGTATTATAAGGTGACTCCACTTCCAGATCTTCAAACAATACACGATCCCTATGCTCACCCAAAGCATAGAGAACAGTTGGGTCTGTCTGCAATTGCATCCCTTCATCCAGCCTGTTGTAAAAAACACCTGCAATATTCATGCGCTGCTCCTCAGTTCTTGCTTCGTTTTCCACCAATGAAGCAAAGGTGAGAATTTCATGTACCGATAAATCGCTCTCTTCCAGTTCTTCCACATAGTCTTCCACAACAGAAACCGTTTTATTTAACATTTCTTCCACAACCAAAGCTATAGTTGGTTCCTGTTCATAAAAACTGTAAGTGGAAGCAAATAAATACCCTTCCAGTGGTGTTCGTATATCTTCAGACAAAATATCTTCGGAAAGTAATGTTGGATACGATTCGATTAATTGTTCAATATATTCAGGATCATTCACCATTTCCAGGAATTCATCCTTTGAAAAATGCAGGTGTTCCGAGTATATCTCAGCAATGTCATCTACTGTCGTTCCTTCAGGTATGGTTACCGTATGAACGGGATCAGCAATTACTCTTCCAGTCTGAAGAGAAGCCGTAAGCTCTTCCATTGTCATTGCAGGGGTAAAGGTATATTCTCCTGCCTGAAAGTCTGTAGTATTATTAAATGTGGCATAAAACCGAAATATGCGACTATCTTTAATAAGTCCATTTTCCTCTAAAATTTCCCCTATAGTAGACGAAGATGACCCAATTGGTATTTCAACCGTAATTTCTTCATCACTGTCCGGATCCACGGGTTCAAGTGCCGATGATATATACAAATAACCGGAAAGAACACCGATTACCAAAATAGCCAATAAAGATATAATGATAATAGCAACAATTTTCCGTACTGTCTTTGCTTCCTCACTTCTGGCAATTAGGTTGTCCCTGAAACTTCCCCTCTTTTTTCTTTTGGACATGCCGGAGCCCCCTTTCATCACGGTTATTATACTAAAATTCGACTGTATATTCCATCATAAAATGAAAGATGTTCTTCTGATTGTTCTGCTTCAATCATGTTACTGCATAACTACTGCATTTTACCTTATCAATAATAGCAGGTAAATGTGAAATGAGCCAAATAATAACATATAAAAAGAGGGCTGGGATATACCTTAAAGTCTCGAACCCGAGTTCGACAGTAGATAGGCACAAATTCACTTGTGGATAAACTGGATTCTCGATGAGGTCAGTCTTTCTGTGGATTAGTGCCTCTTAATTTTTTAAACTTTAATAGGCACACGATTTACAATATTTACCTTTACACACCAATGTTAAATTGGTATAATATAGGCATGTATATAAGAAGAGTTACCCGTAAAAATAAAGATGGATCAAAGGTTTCGTACATTCAGCTGGCTCATAATGAGTGGGATTCGAAGGCCAAATATGCGAAAGCGAAGGTGATATACTCTTTCGGCCGTGAAGATAAAGTCGATATGGCCGTACTTGAACGACTGGCCCAAAGTATTAGCCGATTCCTTACTCCGGAGGAAGCGCTGAAGTCGAAGCAAAAAATTAGCGATGCAGCGGAGTTTTTATTTCATTCCGCCAAACGGCTGGGTGGTGTTTGGCTGTTTGACCAATTGTGGAAAAAGCTCGGCATGGATACGATCCTGAAAGATATTTTCCGCAACCGCAACCATGAGATGGATCTGGAACGTGCGATTTTCGCCATGGTCGCAAACCGCGGACTCGCTCCTACAAGTAAATTGGGAATGGAAGAATGGATTTCAGAGGATGTCTATATGCCTGGCCTTTCCCGGATTCAGAGCCATCAGCTATACCGTGCTATGGACGAGCTTCTTGCTGTACAGAGCCAGCTTGAGGATCGTGTGTTTGATAATGTTTCCAATCTGTTCAACCTGGAAGTGGATCTACTTTACTTTGATACCACATCAAGCTACTTTGAAGTCAATCCGGATGAAACAGCTGAAGATGATCGGTTCCGCCTTCAGGGCTATTCGAAGGATAAACGATCTGACCTTGTACAAACGGTGATTGGACTTGCCGTGACACGGGAAGGTATTCCAATTAAAGTGTGGACTTGGCCCGGTAATACGATGGATATGAATGTCATCGAAGAAGTGAAAAAAGATCTTATGGGCTGGAGACTGGGACGCATTGTACAAGTGATGGATCGTGGTTTTTCCTCCGAAGAAAACCTGCGTATCCTTCAGCGGGGTGCCGGTCATTACATTATTGGGGAACGTATGCGTTCAGGTAAAAAGGATGTGGAAGCCGCCCTCAGTAAACGTGGTCGTTTCCATACGATTCGTGACAACCTTCAGGTAAAGGAATCCATTGTGGGAGATGGCGAAGCCAGAAAACGTTATGTGATTGCCTTTAACCCTGAAGAAGCTGAACGTGACAGACATCAAAGAGACCAGATTGTCCAAACGATTGAACGGAAGCTGGAGAATTTAAAGCAGCTGCCCAATGAAGCCCACCGTAAACAGGCGTGTGCACTCCGTGCACATAAAGTGTATGGCAAATATATCCGTCAATTGAAAGACGGCACGCTGAAATTGAATAAGCAGGCAATCCGCGATGCAAGCAAATACGACGGCAAATATTTAATCAGAACATCAGATGACACGCTGTCGATTGAAGATATTGCCTTGGGGTATAAGCAGCTGCTTCAAGTGGAAGATGCCTTTCGCACACTGAAGTCCACGCTGAAATTGCGCCCCATGTATCATCGCTTGGAAGACCGGATTCGAGCACATGTAATCATTAGTTGGTTGGCACTGTTACTTGTAAGGCTTATTGAAATGGAAACGAACGCAAGCTGGGAGTCTACACGTAGAGAGATGCAACGGATGCAGGTAGGGCATTTTACTACAGACGACGGAGATCTCTACCGCACAACAACCCCTACAGCTAAGCAAAAGGAAGTGTTTCAAAAAGTTGGGGTGAACTTGCCACCAGAAATCTTGGATATTCAGCCTAAGAGCTAGTAACACAATAAGTATGTCTTTTTAAGCCCTCAATCCTTTGGGTGTCAAGGGATTGAGGGCTTTATGTTTACCTAGTGGCTGTAGAACTCGGGTCGAAGTAGATCGAACATAAAACATGGTAGATAGGGTGTTATCACAGTGTTGTGCGCACTTCCCTTTGCCTACTTGCACCAAAAGAAAATGAGACCGCATGGGGTGCATAGCACCCGATGCGGTCTGTTCGGCGCAATTTCCCTCCTGTTGCACAGGATAATAAAAGGGTCGGCAGTATTACTTTTTAGTGAACAAATACATAGTGTTTCAAGCTTGATATATTCCCGAAACGGATACGCAGCCTGTTTGGTTTCTTTCCGATAAAATTAGTTATGTTGCAGTCCTTACTAACAAATGAAAGCCTTTTTCAGCTAAGAGTAACGACGAACTTAACAGTTAGGAATATAATAAGAAATTCTACACATCTTTATCTTCATCTGCAAGTGTATGAAGCATTTCCTCCACCATTTCCCATTCATCATCATTTTCAATTGGAAATAAAGATAAATCATTATCTTCATTCTCTTTTTCTTCATAGCGAAACGCATAGACTTCCACTTCTTCTTCCTCTGACTGTTCAACAGGCACAACCGCAATATAAGACTGCTTTGTTTCATCCACATCAAAGGTGAACAATACTTCAAATAAATGTTCTTCCCCATTCTCATCCGGTATGATAATACGTTCTTTTTCTTCCAATGCCATGATATCCCTCCTTTATTTTTGATCCAGATAGCCTTGCAATATCATAACTGCTGCCATCTTATCTATAACTTTCTTTCTTTTACTCCTGCTTAAATCAGCTTCGAGCAATACTCTTTCTGCTGCTACTGTAGTCAGGCGCTCATCCCATAAAACAACAGGGATATCATATGCTTTTTCAATGTAATTGGCATAGTTTTGGGAAATGATTCCTCGTTCCCCGATGGTGCCATTCATGTTTTTGGGCAAGCCAATAATAGCTTTTCCAACTCCATGCTCCTTTATTATTTCTCCAAGTTCGGAATCAGCGGATGAGAAATCATTTTCATCCCATTTGATTGTCGTTAACCCTTGTGCTGTCCAGCCCATTGCATCGCTGACAGCAACACCAATTGTTTTTGAACCAACATCAAGACCTATAATTTTCATCATAATTCCTTTTTATTATTTTCCAGATAAAATTTTACCAGTTCTTCGATTACTTCATCCCGCTCCATTTTGCGGATTATATTCCGTGCATCTTTATACCTTGGTATATAAGCGGGGTCACCGGACAGGAGATATCCGACTATTTGATTAATCGGATTGTATCCTTTTTCTCTTAATGCTTCATGGACCGTATAAAGCACTTCTTTTATATCCTCGTCAAACGGCTCTTCTGGAAAATTGAATTTCATTGTTTTATCAATATTGCTCATCGTGACACCTCGCCCTTATTATAACTGTACATTATAAAATGTCTGTTTTGTTTATTCTAACATGATTCCTTATCCATTATAACGTTTTAATGGATTATTATTCAAATTATTGTTGCGATTGTGCCTCTGTATACACTTTTGCTGCTTTTAAAGCTTCCTTTATTTTTTCAGGGTTTTTACCCCCGGCCTGGGCCATATCCGGGCGACCGCCGCCTCCGCCGCCGCACTCTTTTGCTGCAGCTTTAATTAAATGTCCTGCATGATAACCTTTTTCCACAAGATCTTTGGAAACTCCTGCTGCAAGCTGGACCTTTTGATTATTTACCGCTGCGAGTAATACAATGCCGGATTCAAGTTTTTGTTTTATATCATCCACCATTGCTCTAAGCTGATTCATATCCTTTACATCAACTTCTTCTGCTATTAATGTTACATTGCCTGCCATTTCAGCTTGATCCATAATGGAATCTGCCTCTATGTTTGATAACTTGTGGATCAGTGATTCATTTTCCTTCTGTAAAGCTTTCATATCTGTAAATAGCCCTTCAATCTTCTCAGGTAATTTTTCCGGTTCATTCGCCTTTACCAACCCGCTTGCATTGTTTAATATAGTGAGCTTTTTATTCAAAAATCCATAAGCTTCCTTGCTTGTTACCGCCTCTATTCTTCTCGTGCCGGCACCGATACCGGATTCTGAAACGATTTTAAACATACCTATTTCCGCTGTATTATTTACGTGGCAGCCACCACATAATTCAATGCTGAAGTCAGCTATTTGTACTACCCTGACAATATCTCCGTATTTTTCCCCGAAAAGTGCCATCGCACCCGCTTCTTTAGCTTCCTCAAGCTTTTTATGATCTATTATGACCGGCAGAGATTCCCATATTTTTTCATTCACCATTTGTTCAATCTGCTCGATTTCATCCTGTGAAACTGCCTGGTAATGAGAAAAGTCAAACCGAAGCCTTTCCGGTGCCACCAAAGACCCAGCCTGATTGACATGACTGCCTAAAACTTCTTTTAACGCCTGATGCAATAAATGAGTAGCTGTATGGTTTTTGATAATACCTTTACGATATGCCGAATCGACGATTGCTTTCACTTGAACCCCTTGCGTCAATACGCCTTCTTTAATTTCCGCCTGATGGATGTGCTGCCCATTTGGTGCTTTCTGAACATCTTTGATGTAAGCGGACATACCATCAGTATAAATCCAGCCCGGGTCAGCTATTTGACCACCGCTCTCAGCATAAAATGGTGTCTCTTTAAGAAATATAAATACTTCCTCCCCAGCATTAGCCGAACGTACTTGTTTATTGTCCCGAATAATAAATGTAACCTCTGTCTCAGTCTCCAGCTGGTCATACCCGATAAATTCGCTATCTGCTTCAATTTCTGCAAGAATGCTGTCCTGTACTTGCATGGAATCCACTTTTTGACGAGCGTTTCTCGCTCTTTCACGCTGTTTTTCCATTTCTTTATCAAAGCCTGCTTCATCAATTGTAAAACCTGCTTCTTCCACATATTCGACAGTTAACTCTTTTGGAAACCCATACGTGTCATATAGACGAAAAACTTCTTCACCGGGGATTACGGTACTTTCTTTTTCTTTATTCATTATTTCCGTCAGCATATCCAAACCGTCCTGCAATGTTTCATGAAATCGTTCTTCCTCTGTCTTAACCATATTTCTAATAAAGTCACTTTTCTTTAACACTTCCGGATAGAAATCCTTCATGATTTCTCCCACTGTTTCCACCAGTTCGTACATAAAAGGCTGTTCAATACCAATATCTTTTGCAAAACGAACAGCCCTTCTCAATAGCCTGCGCAATACATATCCACGGCCTTCATTGGATGGTACGGCTCCATCCCCTATGGAAAAACTGACAGTGCGGATATGATCGGCAATAACTTTATATGCCGTATCCGCTTCTTTATCTTTTCCATATGCTTTATCCGCAAACTTTTCTGTTTCCTTAATAATCGGAACAAATAAATCAGTGTCAAAGTTCGTCCGTGCATCTTGAATAACGGAAACGATCCTCTCCAAACCCATGCCTGTATCAATATTCTTTTTAGGAAGAGGTGTGTAGGTGTCATCCGAATTATGATTAAATTGAGAAAATACTAAGTTCCATATCTCCAAATAACGTTCATTCTCCCCACCGGGGTATAGCTCCGGGTCATTTGGATCATTCCCATATTTTTCTCCGCGATCGAAAAAAATTTCGGTATTGGGACCGCTGGGACCCTCCCCGATATCCCAAAAATTCTCCTCCAGGCGGATAATCCGTTTCTGTGGAACTTTAATATGATTAAGCCACAGATCATAAGCCTCATCATCTTCCGGATGTACAGTAACGGATAATAAGTTCTCATCGAATCCGATCCATTTATCACTCGTTAAAAATTCCCATGCCCACTCCATCGCTTCTTTTTTAAAGTAATCGCCAATCGAAAAGTTTCCGAGCATTTCAAAAAAAGTATGGTGCCTTGCTGTATAGCCGACATTTTCGATATCATTGGTTCTTATTGATTTCTGGGCGTTTACGATTCTTGGGTTTTCCGGCACAACCCTGCCGTCAAAGTATTTCTTTAATGTTGCTACGCCACTGTTAATCCATAAGAGGGAAGGATCATCTTTTGGCACAAGAGACGCACTCGGCTCCACCCGATGCCCCTTCTCCTCAAAAAAATCAAGAAACATTTGTCTTACCTCTGATGATGTTAATTGTTTCATTGTAATTACCTCCCATGTTATTTGATTTTTAATTATGACTGTTTTATTTCATTTTCGTTATCCCTTCCACTATGCAAAAAAACTTTAGAAAATAAAAAAATCCCCTCTCTGCACAATGCAGGGACGAGATTATCGCGGTACCACCCTAATTATATCCGGTTTTCCACCAGACATCACTTTCCCATGGTAACGGTATGAAACCGGCGGGGATTAGCCGCACTCAGGTTTAGCTTTCCATGATCTGCATTTGGGATTTCTCTCAGCCTGTCGAAAATCCCTCTCTTTAAACCGGTATCATGTACTCAGAACCTTCCTTGTATTCATATATGTTTTATGAATCATGTGTTTAGCGATATTATAGAAAACTTTACCTTGATTGTCAATAATAATTACGAAATGCAAAAGCGTGAGTAACAATCACTTTTAAAACGGTTAAAAGAGGAACAGCCAGAACCATTCCTATTACACCGGAAATTTTACCTCCCAGCAGCAATGCAAAAATAATTGCCACAGGGTGTATGGCAATACTTCTGCCAACAATGTAAGGGGCAATCATATTGCTTTCCAGCAGTTGGATCACGAAGATGGCAATGATTACAAAAATAACGGTATTTAAAGAAACTGTAAAAGCAATTGCCACAGCCGGCACAGCTCCGATAATTGGACCAAAGTAAGGAATGAGGTTGGTGACTCCCATTATAATAGCCAATAGCAATGCATATTCCAAGCTAAGAATTTCAAAAAGAATAAAAGCGGTTACGGCAACGAATAGACTTACAATCAATTGTCCGCGAATATAGCCTCCGAGACTTTTATCTATCCCATGTAATATATTATTCACATTGGTTCGGTGCTTTACCGGAATATACTTTTTAAATAGTTTTTTCCATTTACCGTAATCCTTTAAAAAATAAAATACGAGTACAGGGATAACAGTAATAATAATAATCATATCGAAAATTCTTGTAAACCCGGCTGCCAGTCTTGACAGCAGATGATCAATGGAAGATTCTACACGCAAAATCAGTTCATCCATCTTATCATGAACCGTTTCCGGCAAAAAGGAGGTAGACTCATACATTTGATTTATAAATGTCTGATACATAGAAATAAATTGGGGCAATTGCTCGCTCAAATCACGCAATTGCACGATCGTTGCAGGGTAAACCCGATAAATAAGGTAACCGATTCCGCCAAAAAATAACAGATAAATGGAGAGTATCGCTATACTGCGTGGAATATTCCAGTCTTCTATTTTTACAATAATCGGATAAAGCAGATAGGCAATCAAACCTGCAATTAAAAAAGGCAGGAAAAGCTGCCATATAAATGCAAAAAATCTCCCATATAACGGAAATAACCTGACGAACAGGTAAAGGAAAACGAATAATAGAATAGCGAGCAGCAACCAGTAAAGTATTGAAGCTCTTTTCTTATCTTTGAACATAAAAGTTCCTCCCCGGCTTAACAAGATGAATGTTTTTGAAGCCAAGGGATTACCCGTTTACTTTTCTTTCTTCCTCGGAAAACAAATCATTTAACGAACTTAATGAACCATCTGCTTCAACCTGATGGATAGTTAGTTTATTGCCATCAATGGCCATTTCTATGAAACATGTCCAGCAATAAAATTGATCTGCACCTATTTTACCAATATTTTTCTCCTGACAATTCGGGCACCGCATAACTTACAAATCTCCTTTGAAAAGATTATTATGTTATGCTAACCCGATTGGTAGTAAAATATACCTCTTCACATGAAATCATATGGGGATATTTCATTGTCCTCTTCCACAGTAGGTGGAGGCACATGCTCCAGCCTCTCCTTGATCTGTTCCTTTAATGTAGTAAAACGCCTGTTTGTATCTATTGTTTTAAGACCATTCAGGAGTGATTGGGCATCCCCGCAAATAATCAATGACTGCTGACTCCTGGTAATGGCAGTATAAAGCAGGTTTTTTCTCAACATCCTTCGATACACTGGTGTAACCGGAAGAATGACAATCGGAAATTCGCTGCCCTGGGATTTATGTATCGATATGCAGTAGGCATGCATGAGATTCACAAAATCCTTTCTTTCATATACCACTTCTCTATTCTCAAATTCAATGACAAGCTGTTCTTTGTTATCTGTGTTTTCATCCTCTTCAAAGATCGCTGCTACTTCTCCGATGTCTCCGTTATAAACGCCGTCTTCCGGCTGATTAACGAGCTGCAGCACTTTATCGCCTACACGGAAAACCCGGTCGTGGGCATTGATTTCCCGCTTCGTCGTTGTTTTAGGATTTACTAATTGCTGCAGTTCCTGATTTATCATTGTAATGCCTGCCTGAGAGCGATACATGGGAGCCAGCACCTGAATATCCTTTACATCCACCCCTTTTTCCATAGCCTTTTTGTAAATTCCAATAATCACATCAAGAACTTGTGATTCCCTGCATGGAAAAAAACTGAAATCCTTGTCATTGTGCAAATTAATTTGCCGATTATTCTTGATCTCATGAGCAAGAGAAATTATTTTCGAACCCTCTTTCTGGCGATATACTTCTGTAAGCCGGACTACTGGAATTACTTCTGTTTCCAGCAAATCTGTCAATACTTGACCGGGGCCGACAGATGGAAGCTGATCTTCATCCCCGACGAGCAAAACCTGCATATCACTTGGTATAGCTTTAAACAAATGATTAGCCAGCCATATATCCACCATCGAAAACTCATCGACAATCAATAATTTACCGGCTAATGGTTCATCTTCTCCTTTACTGAAGCCCTCTTTTCCATCCCAACCCAGTAGCCGATGTATCGTAACAGCCTCCTGGGATGTTGATTGTGCCAGGCGCTTGGCGGCACGCCCAGTAGGAGCAGTAAGTATAAATGGATACTCTTTATTTTCTTCGTATTCACCTTTATCCAGAGATAAATCATGAATATCCGCATAAGCTTGTAATATCCCTTTAATCACGGTCGTTTTCCCGGTGCCGGGGCCCCCGGTAAGGATCATGACCTTGGAATGTATGGCCTGGTTAATGGCTTCAAACTGATCTTTTCCGTAGCTGATGGACTCCGCTTCTTCGATTTCTCCTGTAATTTTCATCAGCTCAGCAGCAGTTGTCTGATGTTCTAAGGGTTTTTCCATTACCCGTTTTAAATGGGAAGCAAAACCATCTTCAGCATAATACAATGAAGGCAAATAGACATTTCCCCCGGAAATGATCACTGATTTATTTTTATTCAGCTCAATTAACCTTTCCTCGATAACCTTTTTTGTCAGCCCGCTGGCAGGCAGTAATTGCAAAACCTCTGCTGCACACTCTTCCATCGGGAGAAAGACGTGACCATGCTGAATATTTTTTTGTAAAACATAAATACACCCGGCACCAATTCTGTTCGGGTGTGTTGCTGATAATCCATTCTTCATGGCAATTTCATCTGCTGTTTGAAAGCCGAAACCTTCTATATCAAATACATATTGATACGGGTCTTCTTCCAAAATGGTGATTGCTTCTTCCTTATATTCTCTATAAATCTTCTGCGCCATTTTCAATCCTATATTATACTTTGACAGGTATAGGGCAATATGTTCAAATCCCTGGTTTTCCTGGAGACTTTTAACAAGGGAATCCCTCGTTTCCTTTTTCAATCCTTTTACCTGATTTAATACTTCAGGATCATTAAGTATTCTGCTGATGGCTCCCTCTCCCAAAAACTCAACAATTCTTTCAGCCGTCTTTTTACCAACACCGTAAAATAAATCACTGGATAAATAGCTGATCAGACCCGTTTTCGAATCCGGTATGTATGTTTCATAGGAATGCACCCGATATTGCAGCCCAAATTTAGCGTGTTTTTCAAACACACCATAAAAGTAATAGGCTATTTGCTCCTGCAGCTCTGGAAAATATCCTTTTAATGTGATATCCCTTTCTCTGTAATCTTCATTGGTCTCCAGCACTTTTACCTTTGCAATTACAAAGTTTTCACTTTCATTGTGAAAAATCGTATATAAGAGCTCACCTTTAATATATTTGCGGTTCTCCGCCGATTGACGGTCCATTCCCATTTAAAACAACCCCATTAATTTTCCTATTCTTCCAGCAGAGATTCTGCATTTTTCTTCCCGTTTGCTGCAAGTACATGCTCCGGCTGAATCCGGAGTGCTTCTTCAAAGTGGTCTAACGCTTCTTTCACCTTATCATGATATAAATCTATCACACCAAGATTGTAGTGGGCATCACTATGCTCCGATTCCAATTCCAGTACTTTGGAAAATGCGGATGCTGCTTCATCGATATGCTCTGTTTTGGCGAGCGATAATCCATACTGGAATAAAAATTCTGCTTCGTTCGGGTTCAGTTCAGTAGCGCGCTGTAAAAAGGGAATGGATAATTTGATTTCTTCCTGATGAATATATGTCATTCCCATCATATAATACACATCCGCGTCTTTAATTTTTAAGTCAATCGCTTTTTGAAAGTTTTCCTGTGCTTTTTTATATTCGGATTGCTCGTAATATAAATTGCCGAGCCCGTAATAGGCTGTGCCTACATACTCATTCAACTCAAGGGCTTTTTTGAAAAAGCGTTCTGCACGGGTATAATCATTTAAATGAAGCAGTAAATTTCCGAAATTAACATATCCAACGGGATCTTCCGGTGATTCCTCAATCAGTTCATTAAATAACGCTGCTGCCTCTTCAAATTTATTTTCTTTCATCAGTTCAATAGCTTGTCTGTTTTTATTCATCATAAAATCTCCTTGTTAAATGATTTAATTGCACTGTCTTTCGCGATAACACGGAATAATTGCCAAAAACCTCCATCTTTATCCTGATCTTTTTAGTCAGGCGGAAGGCTTTGATAAACTTGCGCCTGACTAAAAAAGAACGGATTTAACCGACATAATCAAGAACTTGTTCATCCTTGATAATTTCATCGATGGTGGCTCCGCCTAAGCAAACATCGCCATCATAAAATACAACCGCCTGTCCGGGTGTAATGGCACGCTCCTTCTTGGAAAACGTCACGTATACTTTGCCGTTATCCATTCTCTTGACACTTACTTCACTGTCATCCTGACGGTAACGGAATTTTGCCGTGCACGTAAAAGTCGCGGGAATTTTATCCGGGTGAATCCAATTTACATCCGTACCAATAAGCGCATCCGAATAAAGGGCATCATTTGTATAGCTTTGCCCAACATATAAAACATTTTCCTGTAAATCCTTCCCTACGACAAACCAAGGATCACCGGCACCGCCTATTCCAAGCCCTTGACGCTGTCCGATTGTGTAATACATTAAACCGTCATGCCGTCCTTTTGTTTCCCCGGTCAAAGTTCTCATTTCACCAGGCTGAGCCGGCAAATACTCACTCAGGAATTCTTTGAAATTCCGCTCGCCGATAAAACAAATACCCGTACTGTCTTTTTTATCGGCCGTATATAAATCATGTTTCCTTGCTATTTCACGTACCTCCTGCTTTTGCATATGACCGAGGGGAAACATGACTTTTTCAAGGACATCTTCTGTTAATTGATTCAGGAAATAAGTTTGATCTTTATTGTGGTCCACTCCACGCAGCATTTCGTACCTTCCCTTATTTTCCCGTACCTGTGCATAGTGCCCGGTCGCCAAATAGTCTGCCCCGAGGGACATTGCATGGTCCAGGAACGCTTTAAACTTTATTTCTTTATTGCACATCACGTCCGGATTCGGTGTTCTTCCTGCTTTATATTCATCAAGGAAGTAGGTGAATACCTTATCCCAGTATTGCTTTTCAAAATTGACAGCATAGTACGGTATGTCCAGCTGATTACAAACACGGACTACATCCTCATAATCTTCTGTTGCAGTGCATACACCGAATTCATCAGTATCATCCCAGTTTTTCATGAAAATGCCTACTACATCATAGCCTTCTTCCTTCAGTAAAAGGGCAGCAACGGAAGAGTCCACACCTCCGCTCATCCCGACAACTACCCTTGTATCTTTTTTATTTTTCATCGTTTATCATTCCTTTTAATTATGCATGTTAAGCAGTTAAACGTTTTACGACTTTGGCCACTTTGGTGGCCGCCTCCTTCACATTTTCACTTGTGTTTGCAAGTCCAAAGCTAAAGCGTATGGAATTTGTGGTACATTCATGGTTTTTCCCAAACATGGCAGAAAGCACATGGGAAGGTTCAATCGAACCCGCTGTACAGGCACTTCCACTGGATGCTGCGATTCCATCCAGGTCAAAGTTTGACAGTAATGCTTCAACATTCGCACCCGGGAAGCTGATATTTATTATAGTGGGAATAGTCGCATGATAATCTCCATTTATAAAAAATGTAATATCATGCGCTTTTAGTTCCTTTATAAAAAGCTCCTTGTAGGACTGGTAAAGCTCTCTGCGTTCCTCTTTATGGTTGATTGCCAATTCGACAGCCTTTTGAAATCCAATGGCAGCAGGGACATTTTCCGTACCTGGTCTCCGCTTTCTCTCCTGTTCCCCACCAAACTGAATGGCATTCAACTTTACTTCCTCTGATGCATATAAAAAACCAATTCCTTTTGGTCCGTTTATTTTATGGGAAGATACGCTCATCATATCTATTCCCGTTTCTTTAACATTTATATCAATTAAACCGTAAGCCTGAACAGCATCTGTATGAAAGTTAGCCTGATGTTCCTTTAACATTTCAGCTATTTCGTGTATCGGTTGTATGACACCAGTTTCATTATTTACATACATAACGGAAACCAGTACGGTGTCTTCTGTAATGGACTTGGCCAAATCATTGAGCGAGATTTTCCCATCATTGTAAACCGGCAGGTAGGTGACATCAAATCCCTGTTTCCCCAGGCTTTGAATTGTGTGCAATGTAGCATGATGCTCCTGGGCCGAAGTAATAATATGATTTCCTTTTCTCCTGTTTTTTATTGCTGCTCCTATTAATGCCAAATTATCAGCTTCCGTTCCCCCGCTTGTAAAGATAATCTCTTTTTCATCTGCATGGATACTCTTCGCCATGCTCCTTCTGGCTTCATCCAAAAATTTTCTTGCCTTTCTGCCGAATGAATGCACACTCGAAGGATTGCCGAACACGTCATTGTATACTGGCTGCATCGCGGCAATCACATCTTTGTGAATCGGGGTAGTCGCAGCATGATCCAAATAAATCCCATCCATTTTTTTCAATCTTCCTTCCTGATTTGGATAGTGGTATCGTGTCAAGTTCTCCGGTTGTTAAATATAAAACATATATGCTTCCCGTGGTTCATCATCATGATGAGTCAAATCCTCCAGGGTAGTTGTATCCAATACATCTTTTACCGCATCGCGGACACGCATCCATAAAGCCTGTTTTGCAGGCTCCTCATCCTCTATGCCTTCCACCGGTGTTATCGGTCCCTCGAGCACCCGGATCACATCGCCGGCCGTTATATTATTCGGCTCCCCTGACAACGTATATCCGCCATAAGCACCACGTGTGCTCTTTATTAATCCAGCGTTTCTTAAAGGCGTTGCAAGCTGTTCCAAATAATGCTCTGATAAATCATTTTCCTTGGCTATCAGCTTCAAAGAAACAGGACCATCTCCATATTTTTTGGCCAAATGAATCATAATCGTTAAACCATATCTTCCTTTGGTTGAAATTTTCATCTACTTTACACCTCAATTTGCTTTCCAGACAATACTCTCATGACATTATAGCACGAATGATTCTCATCTTGCATTTTATTGAAATCGGAATTAAGCTTGATAATAAGTGTGTGTCATCTATAACAAAAGCACATAAAATTCCTTATATATACTAACGAAAATACCCAGTAATGTAAATAACCGATAAATAAAAGGATGATTGCGATGAAACAACAGCCACTTGCTTTTCGGATGAGGCCTGAACATATAGACGAGATTATTGGACAAAAACACCTGGTGGCTCCAGATAAAATCATTAACCGAATGGTGAAGGCGGAAAGATTGGCTTCCATGATTTTATTCGGCCCACCCGGTACAGGGAAGACATCTATGGCTTTTGCGCTTGCCAAGAGTTTACAGCTTCCTGTTAAAACATTAAATGCTGTCACGGATAAAAAGAAAGACATGGAAATTGTTGTAGCCGAAGCGAAAATGACCGGACAAACTGTATTAATACTTGATGAAGTTCACCGTCTGGACAAAGCAAAACAGGATTTTCTGCTTCCGCATTTGGAAAGTAACCTGCTGACGCTGATCGGCTGCACAACCAGCAACCCTTATCATTCCATTAATCCGGCAATCAGAAGCAGATGCCATTTATTCGAGCTTTATCCTCTGACAATGGAAGATGTTAAAACAGCGATAGAACGAGCTATAGAAGATAAGGACAAAGGGCTTGGAAATTTCGACATAGACCTTTCAGATGAGGCACTGGATCATTTTGCAGGGAGTGCCAACGGGGATATGCGTGCTGCTTTAAACGGTTTGGAACTTGCCGTATTTTCAACCCCTGAAAATGAAAATGGTCAAGTCAAAATTGCACGTGAAACAGCTGAAGAATGCATGCAGAAAAAAAGCTTTTCCCATGATAAAGACGGGGATGCCCATTATGATGTTCTCTCAGCTTTCCAAAAGTCCATCAGGGGTAGTGATGTCAATGCAGCACTGCATTATTTGGGGAGATTAATTGAAGCTGGAGACCTGGACAGTATCGCAAGAAGAATGATCGTTACGGCCTATGAAGATATCGGCCTTGCCAATCCGCAAGCAGGACCCAGAGCAGTTGCCGCGGTGGAAGCCGCCGAAAGACTGGGCTTTCCGGAAGCAAGGATCCCACTGTCTGTAGCTATCGTGGAACTTGCCCTGTCTCCTAAATCCAATACGGCATATTCCGCATTGGATGCTGCGCTTTCTGATATTCGAAAAGGGAAAACCGGCGACATTCCTCCTCATATAAAAGATGCCCATTATGCGGGAGCAAAATCATTGGGCAGGGGACAGAACTATAAATATCCTCATCATCATAAAAATGGCTGGGTAAAACAACAATATTTACCTGACTCTATCAAAAATAAATACTACTACCAGCCAAAAGAAACCGGTAAATTTGAACAGGCACTAAAACAGGTCTATGAAAAAATTCAAAAACATTAAATACGAAATAACTACCAAATGTGACCATCATAAAAAAAGATTTTATGAGAAACGTATAATTCCGATAGCCTGAGGCAACAATAGATTATAAAAATATGAAATCTATTTTTCATCGTTAATTTATCGGAATAGGAGTTGAACGATATGGTAAAAGTAAGACAAGATGCCTGGTCACATGAGGATGATCTTTTATTGGCGGAAACCGTATTGCGGCATATCCGCGAAGGCAGCACTCAATTAAATGCGTTTGAGGAAGTCGGTGATAAACTCAACCGGACTTCAGCTGCCTGTGGTTTTCGCTGGAATGCAGAAGTAAGAAATAAATATGATAGTGCTATTGATCTTGCGAAAAGACAGAGAAAAGAAAAGAAACGGGCCATGGCAAAAAATATGAAAAAGACAAGGAAACCTACTATTTCACTTCAGCAGGAATATACCACAAATAAACCGAATACATATGAACATGTATTAACGGGACAAGAAGCTGATAATAATATTAACCTTGATCGTGTTATTCATTTCCTCCAAGGAATGAAAAAAGACTACTATGCTTCAAATCAATCAAAAGCTGACCTCGAAGACGCACAAAATGAGAAAGAAAAATTGGAAGAACAGGTAACTATGCTGGAGAAAAAGCTGAAAGAAACGGAAAAACAATTGGCTACTATGCAGGAAGACTATCAGGCCTTTATTCAGATTATGGACAGGGCAAGAAAAATGGCTGTATTGGAAGAGAATGGAGCAGCCTCATCACCAGCCTTTAGAATGGATAAAAACGGCAACCTGCAGCAAATAGCCCATGGCAACAGTTAAAAGACTGTAAGAAATCGAAGAGCCTACATGTTGAATAGATAACCTAACATAATTTCAATATACGTCTAAAAATATGTTGGATCACTGTCACAATAGGTTATTTTGAAAGATGGTAAATCAATGAAAATAGGTTTGGAGTTGGCTAGCCCAATTTAAATTCATTTGATACCATCTTTTTTCTATTTTTAACAAGGTTTTTATCTAAAATCCTTTAATGTAATGCAGATTTACTTTTTCACTAAATACTCACTTTCAATTGTAGTAACCTCATTAAATCCATTTATCAAATCATCAATAAATATAAAATAATCTAACGAATTATTTTGCACCTTATTGATTATTTCTAATACACCTGAAGCTCCATGACCATAATCGCAACTATATCTAAACATAAGAGAACCTGGTATTGAAATCATATTCTCATTATTAAGATCTAAAAAAGGAGTTATATTATTAATCAACTTGTATACTAATTCTCGATACTCTGGATTCTTCTTTACTATATATACATCATGCAGTGTAGCAATTAATCCAGAAATACCATTAAAAAGATTCAATTGAACTGAGAAATCTGAATTTAGCCCCGCTATTAATTTTGGTAAATATTGTTGCATTTTGTTATCTTTTGATTCTATTGAATATCTCAACACAACCGATGTTATTCCAGCAGTTCCGGTTAATAAGTATGGGAAGAATATATTTTCATTCTCGCTTCTTGTCTCCGGAAATAGGTACCCACCATTAATTTCTTTTCCAAATTTCAATTCCTCTTCTAATAATTGTTCCCCTGTAAAATAATACAGGTTGTGACCCGTTAATTTATAAGTATAATATAAAAATAATGATATTCCACTTTTCCCTTTCATTAGCCCAAGATTTTCTATATAATAATCGTCATTTTTCAACTCTTTGCAAATTAAATCTGCTATATTTATGATATCGTTAAAGTAATTTTTATCTTTAGAAAATATATATTGTTTTACAAGTAATAATCCATAACCAGAAAGCCCACTCTCTACACTTAAATCTTTTAGATTTAGAAACTTTTTCTTCAAACTTGTAATTATACTTGCATATTCATCAGAAGTACTTTTATTTGTAATAAGACACCATAATATTCCACATAATCCATCTGTAAATCCTAGCGAGAACCTAGACCTGTGATTAAAAATCGAATCATTCAGCCATTCTTTTATACTTAATAATTCATCAGAATCTGTACTTTTGAAATTACTCAATGCTTTGTATACTCCTGCAGCTCCAGTATTTAGGCAATAATAATTATTAGCAGTATAGTCTCCCGGAAAAAGTTGATTACTAAAATCTAATTTACTATAATTAATAAAATTGATTATTTTATTAGAAATATCACTAAAATTTAAAATACATTCGTTTCCTTTTGGCCTTCTAATATTACTTTTTAATAAAATATCGATAAAATATTGAGGTGAATAATCTGAAATATTGTTGTGTTCCCCCTTCATCAGTTCTAAAACTAAACTTTTTATTTCTTTAGGAAAACCATAATAAGTAACTAAATAGTTCATAAATCTTTCCGGATATTCATTATCTATTTCTATAAGGTAGTTATTTGGAGCAATCATATAGAAAAGCAAATACCCGATACCTATATAATCTCTTTTAAAAGAAGAAGTATTATTCTTTGAGCTATAAAAACCAGCTGTTCCTAATATTATTGGTTCATCACTGTTTTCATCTAAATTCGTTGAAGAATCAAAATCAATAAAAAATGGTTGTTTATTATGGAGGATTATATTCTCAGGACTTATATCATTTATGATAATGTTTTTATTATGGATTTCTTTTATATTATTTTTAACACTGTCAATAATTTTTATAACATCAATCATATACTCCATTATTTCCTTGTCTGTCGTATTTGGCAAGCTAAAAGGGTTATTCTTTGCAACATATCTATTTAATGTCTCACCTTTGATTAATGTTTCAACAAGAAAGATATGTTCCCATTGTTTAAAATAATCAATTGGCTGAGGTATGAAATTAATATTATAATTATTCAATTTCTTTAAAATCGCATACTCTTTTTCTTTCATTTCTATACTACCTTGAGTGGGGGTTTCTCCATACTGCACAGTGTAAGGCCTAGCTTCTTTTATGATTACAGACTCTCCTGTTATTGAATCTTTCCCAATATAGGTTCCACCTGCATTTGTAAATCTTTTTGCAGAAATAACTTCATACCTGTCATTTAAAAATATTGTACTATTTTTCTCTAAGTTATGTGTCTTTTCTGCAAAAGGATCCTCAACCCAACTAGGCACTTTGTATATAGGAAATCTATCATCATAAAAAACTTCTCCATTAGGACCATGTATAATATCACTTTCTCCTTGGATCATATAACCATACCTATAATACACTACTCCTTCTTTGCCGTATCGTTTATCAGTTAGTATATATGGACCGTTATATCCTTTTAATAATTTTGTAAGGTTAACTACATGGTTTTTGAATAATTTATACGAAGATGGATAAATTGTTATAAATTTCCCTGATGACCTCCTATCAGAAGTTTTATCTTGCATTAGCGCATAGAGAAAATCATCTTTAATAAACTTAAAAGAAATACTCCTTGTAATACAATACTTAGATACAATATCCAAAATTTCGAAAGAATTCCATATTGTCGCAGATATATGAATTTTCCAGCCATGTTCTAAATATTTATAATTAGGAGGGGAGCAATTAGTAAATACCTTACTATCAATAATTTCCCAATTCTTTGGAAGACGTTTATTTATTAACTTTATAAAATAATCTGACTTATTATAATGGTCAACCGGCAAAAAATATATTTTACTTACTAAAGTATCTAATGTAGTAATTTCTTGCATTAAAAATTCCTCCTCGCATAGATATCCATTATATTCTCTTTAACGGTCAGTTTTAAAAATTTAAGGGGGTTTCGTGTTTCTCTCATTAATATTGTCATTTTTCTAAAAAAATAACTCTACTTATGAAAAAATTTAACAACACTTCTATTATAAAAATTTGGCGATTTTGAATAGAGAATTTAGTAAAAGACCATTCATGAATCCCATGATTTTTAGTTATGTGTGATCCATGAGGATTTATGTCTTCTTAATCATAATATGCAAGTACATGTATCCTTGGTTAAACACCAAAGAATGGTGATTGTAACTGCTAAACTATAATAGACCATTTCTGCTAGATAAGAATGGACACTTTTTTGGGGGAGTATTTGCATTTGAGAGATGCTGCCCCGGGGAGGGGCAGCATCTCTCAAATGCATCGCGGCGGCCGTTGCCCAATAAAAATTCGCTTCATTACGATATAATCATTTATGTTGATTATATGTAATGGGGGAAAGAGAAAAGGTGGAAATTCTAGAAATGTACATGAAGATCAAGCAATTAAAAGAACAGGGATTTAAGATACGGCGAATTGCCAGAAAGCTTGGAGTATCAAGGACAACAGTGTATAAATACCTGGAGAAGTCACCGGAGGAAATTACGGAGTGGATGGCATCCACCAAAACGCGAGCCAGGAAATTGGATCCATATGAAATGCTTATTCACACGTGGCTTAGTGAACATCCTGACCTTTCGGCATCACAGATCCATGACTGGCTGAAGGAGAGATTTCCCAAGTTAGTCGTTGGAGACAGCACAGTGAGAAGTTATGTCAAAGACCTTAGAAATAAGTATGATATTCCTAAAACAGAGCCTAAACGTGTCTATCAAGCTATTCCTGATCCGCCAATGGGCGAACAGGCGCAAGTTGATTTTGGGGAAACAAAACAGAAAACGTCTCAAGGAAAGGTAATCAAGCTATACTTTATCAGTTTCGTGCTTTCGCACTCCAGATATAAATATGTAGAGTGGTTGGACAGGCCATTTACCACAAAAGATGTGATTCAAGCGCATGAACATGTATTTCAGTATTATGGCGGCATCCCCTATGAACTTGTCTATGACCAGGATTCCCTGCTCGTGGTGAGTGAGAATGCAGGTGATTTAATACTGACAAGTGAGTTCCAGGCTTACCGCGATGAGCGTAAACTTAAATTTTTTATCTGTAGGAAAGCCGATCCGGAGAGCAAAGGGAGAATTGAAAATGTGGTTGGCTTTGTAAAGAAAAACTTCGCCAGAAACCGAGTATTTCAACACATAGACACATGGAATGATGATTGTTTAGCATGGCTGGAGAGAACAGGAAATGGGAACGTGCATAATACAACAAAAAAGAGACCGGCAGAAGTGTTCAAATTAGAGAAACAACACCTCAGGCCGATCACCAAAGAAATTCATATAACAAGTATTGCCTCAAGTATAACAAGAACGGTGCGAAAGGACAATACGATTATGTATGAATCCAACCGCTACTCGGTTCCTCTTGGTACCTATGAAAAAAATAAAGAGGTCACTATCGAGGTAACAGATAGAAACCGTTTAGTTATACGAGAGCAATCAGACGGGCCGATTATTGCAGATCATCTCATTTCTACTGAAAAAGGGAAACTTATACAGGCTACCCAACATATGCGGGATCGTTCCAAAGGCATTCCAGCTTATATTGCCACTGTTTCCGAAGGGTTTGAGGATAAGGAAACAGCCACGGCTTTCCTGGAGGAGATTCAACAAAGATATCCGCGTTATGTGAGAGATCAGTTAAAGATGGTATTAAAAGCTTCTCAGTCGGTGGATCAAGCCATCCGAAACGAAGCGTTATCAGAATGTGTAAAGCGCGGATTATACAGCGCAACAGAGTTTCGTGATGTGGTGGCATTCGTTCAGCGGCAGCATCCATCCGATTCCGACCAAACAGCTGCAAGTGAGGAAATCAAAACACTGCATTACGTTGATCCGGCATTATTAAACACAAAGGCAGAGACAAGGGAATTGGATCGCTATTTAAATGTGTTAAAAGAAGGTGTAACGGTATGAAATATTCTCTTGAACAGTTACAACAACAACTTCGTTCTTTAAGGCTATCAGAGACGGCAGCACATTTGCCTTCTCTGATTCAGCAAGCTGAATCAGAAGATTGGACATACCGGACTTTCTTACATCATCTAACTGCATATGAACAGAAACGCCGCGAAGAGAAACAAATTGAAAAACGTTTGAAATGGGCAGCATTCCCTACTTACAAAACGATAGAGGCGTTTGAGTTGGATGAACAACAATCCTTAAGCAAAAAACAGCTCCAGCAACTAACCGAGTTTACATGGCTGGACCAGCTGTACAATTTAATTATTTTGGGCCCTCCGGGCGTGGGGAAAACTCACTTAGCAACGGGATTAGGAATAGAAGCAATCCACCAGGGTTATAAGGTTGCCTTTATATCCATGGGGGAACTTATTCATACGTTAAAGACGGAGGAAGTTACAAGAAAGTCCCAGACAAGGATGAAACGCATCCGGGGCGCCAATCTCGTCATCATTGATGACTTAATGTTTATGGCAATGGATACACGGGAAGCAAATCTCTTCTTTCATCTGATTAACGACCTTTATGACAAGGCGTCAGTAATATTAACATCAAATAAAGGGCCGAATGAATGGGGAGAATTATTAGGAGATCCCGGACTAACAGCAGCCATCCTGGACAGACTATTACACCGTGCAGAAGTACTTCATTTTCAAAATGATGACAGTTATCGGATGAAACATCGTTCTTCCATTTTTATGGGAAAAAGTGTCCAGAATTAATTAGCAAAAAGTGTCCATTTTCACTTGACGGTTACAGGTGATCCGAATGCCGTTTAATCGTATTTCGTATTATCACAACAATTCATCCTATTTTTTAATATTAATATGATAAATTTCTAGGGTATCTCTTCTTTCAGAAAATCCCTCTGAGGCTGAACTGTCCCTTTGACTGCACCGTTATTTCTCTATATATTGATAATTTACTAGAGAAAGGGGAAGGTTTATATTTTTAACTATAATGAAGTATCAAAAAACTTACGGACGACCTGTACAAATAGCACACGAAACACTTCTAGTACTCGCCATAACTTGTGCTTCTCTTTTAACTGGTGTTTCCATAACTTGTAAACTAAGAACTTTTTCCATCTTAACTCCTCCTAAATTTTCCCTCCCCCTATATGCTGAACAATATCATATATTCAGATGTGACACAACCTTTTTTTTATATTTAATACTTAGATAATACTATATTTTATATGTAGTCTTATAAATGCTACTATTAGTTTAGTTGTTAATGTTTATTAATTAGCGAAAGAATTTGACTTTTATGATATAATTTATTTGTCAAAAACTTTTTATTTATTATCCTTATTTAACATACAAATGCAGAGCCTAACTCTATTAACTTTAGGCCGTATCCGCTTTTAGCCTTAACACTTTTAATATCCATACTAAGGTAGAGGTGAAAATATGGCCAAATATAGGAAAAGCAGGTCATATAGTTGATGACGTAAAATAGTTTGTGTAAATTATTTGAGACAAAAAACGAGGTAGGGTACCCTCGGAATTGGCTAAAATTCTAAGAGAGGAGAAACCCTACCATGTCTCATAGTATAACCAATAATGACTTTATGAATCAACTTGACACACTTGTTCGTGACTTTGTCAAAGAGCACCTGGAAACCATTATGAAAGAAGAAATGGAACAGTTTTTTAAGGTGGAGCACCCTGAACTGAAACAGGTGAAAAACGGGTACTACACACGCACTCTCGACACCAAGCACGGTCATATCGATGACCTTGCTGTTCCGCGTGATCGCAACGGTGAATTTAAGACGGAGTTGTTTGATCCTTACCAGCGCCGTGACCAATGGGTTGGAGAAACGGTCACGAGAATGTACCAGAAAGGCATCAGCACCCGTGAAATCGGTCAAATGATCGAGCACATGTTGGGTTCTGCTTATTCGGCAACAACGGTAAGCAATATAACGGATGTCACACTGGAAAATATCGAATCATGGCAAGAGCGCAAGCTGCAGAAACGCTATTCGGTTCTTTATCTTGATGGAACCTATCTCAAGCTGCGTCGCGATGACGTTGATAACGAAGTCGTCTACCTGGTCATTGGCATCACCGAAGATGGTTATCGCGAGATTCTCGGTTTCTATGTCGGCGGCCAAGAAAGTTCACTCGGTTGGAAAGAAATCCTTCTTGACCTTTACAAGCGTGGTGCCGAGGAAGTGCTGCTTGGTGTATTTGACGGCCTGCCTGGTTTAGAAGACGCAATGAAAGAAGTTTATCCAAAGGCTGATGTGCAGCGCTGTGTCGTTCACAAAATCCGAAATGCCATAAATGCCGTGCGCAAAAAAGACCAAACGGCCGTTGCCGAGGATCTAAAGCCCATTTACGAGGCAAGTACAAGAGAAGAAGCCAAAAAGCAATTCCAGACTTTTAAACATGCTTGGGAGGCTAAGCATCCTAAAATCGTCAAATCGTGGGAGAAAGACTTAGATGTGCTTCTGACGTTTTTAAATTACCCGTCATCCATCCAGCGCATGATCTACACGACAAACATCATTGAGCGAACGATGAAGGAAATCAAAAAACGTACCAAGACGATGAACAGCCTGCCCAGCGAAAAGGCGGCAGAGAAAGTGGTTTATCTCCAATCCATTGACTACAATCAAAAATGGGCAGAACGGAAACTGCGAGGCTTTGCGAGTGCTTATCAACCGCTTCAAGACATGTTTGAAGCAAGATATGGAAAAACAAGCAAAGTGTAACCGGGAGAATTTTCAGACATCATCCCCCGGGTACCCGGGGGATGATGTCTGCTCCCCCACCAATTCTGTGGAATACCCTATTAAAATTTACACATACTTCTTGACGGAACCCATATAGTTTATGATATAAAGTATCATGTATGGGTAACCAAATGAGATGTAATACATTCAAATAGCAAGAAGAGCTAAGGAATTGATCTGGCAAGGGTGCGAACAAGAAATATAACAAATCTTACAGGGAAGTGTAGGCAAAGGACATATTCATTTGTTGCTATTTTGCTCACCGATTATAGCGCCAAGATCAAAGTTACTACAGGATGAATTCTCAGAACTCAAGAAAAGGTGTTCGGCACAGCATTTGTGAACTAGAGCTTACTTTTGTGCTACTGTCTGAACTGTTACGGAAGAAATAATACGGAACTACGTTGCTAATCAATTCAATGGAGGCAAGGATGAGATCTTTATAATTGTAAAATGAGTTTAGCCTAATTTAGAGTATGCTACAGCTTATGGACTTTGAGCAGGACTTCGCCCCTGTATAGCGAATTTAGTCACTGGCATTTCATGTCCAAATCCACCTGCTTTAGCACGTAGTCTTATAAATTATATTACATTTTTGTCTAGTATTTGTTTATTGAATCCTTTAAAAATTATTATAGATATTTCCAAGTTGATATACGTGGCTTAATTAGAAAAGTTAAAAAGAGATTATTAATACGGATGTTAGTATTTAATCGTAATTGGATTATTTTTAAGATAATAAAAATACGGGGTTAAATTTAGTTATAATAGGGTGGTGGTTTTGTGAAAATAAATATATCACTAATTGTTAGTAACCAATTTCTAACAGTATTAGCTGATAGTGTATTTAACGTTGCTATATTATGGTATGTATATGAATATTCCCAATCAGCTTTATTTGCAGCCGGTATTACTGCTGTTACATCACTTATAAATGTGTTGATTGGTCCAATAATGGGTATTTTCATTGATAGAGCTAAGCCAAAAAAATCAATGCAATTAGGTTATGGATTAATGATCTCTGTAGGAGTATTATTGAGTTTAGTGTTTATATTTTGGATAAATGCTTTAATAGCATTTATCTATATTTCAGTTATTATCCATCATATTAGCATGTTACTAGTAGAACCAGCTAAGTACAAACTTCTTCCACAAATAGTTGAGAGAGACCGAATTATAAAGACGAATGGGTATATTTCTTCAACAAGTGAAACTAGTGAGTTGATAGGACAAATGATAAGTGGTGTTTTGATCAGCTTTATAGGGTTCATAGGAGTCATGCTTACGCATTCAATATTTTATCTTTTTGCCAGCATTTTATTAACTTTTATTGTTATCCAAAAAAAACAAGCTATCAAAGACTCAACTGAGAGGTCAGATGAAGTTAGCACCAATTCAAAAAAGAGTACAATGAAAAGTGATCTTATTTTTGGAATTAATTCCTTCAAAAATAATCCACCGGTTTTTAAATTAGTTATGCTGGCAATGGCAGTCAATTTAACCACTATAGCTGGTTCACTCTTAGTTGTACTTGTTTCAGACCATTACCAAGCAAGCGCAATTCAATTTGGAATCTTTAATGCTTCTGCTGCATTTGTTGGAATAATAGTTGGAATTTTTGCAGGGAAATTGACAAGTTTAGTAAGACCCTATTTGGTTATAGCTTTTGATTATATAATTTCAGGTATTGCGTTTCTTGGAATGGCACTTACAACAAATTATTACATCGGTTTATTATTTTATCTTATGATGACTTTTACAAGTATTTTAGGTAACGTGATGTTCGGATCTATATTAATTTTACTCGTAAAAGACCAAGTTCGTGCTAGAATAAATACAATTACTGGAGCACTCTCTTCTGTAGTAATTGCGCCAACAGTCTTAATAGGTGGGTGGATTGCCGACTTATATGATGTTAGTATTTTATATGTTTTTGCTGGGATATGGATATTTTTATGTGGATTATTTCCATTAATAGATAAAGATCTTAAGAGTATTGATGTATAAAATATTATGTATAAGAAATTACAAAAATAAGCCTTTATTGTATACATAAGGAGAATAGCAGGGGTTTCGGTAAAGAAAGATAGCTCGTACTAATTTCCAAGATACATAACAAACTGTGGAACTTCCCTTCTTCTTATTATTGTAATTCAGAAATTTTGAATCGTTATTAAAATAACATCACTTGTTATTAAATTAAAACACGACCACGGAATCATAATGTGGTCGTGTTTTAATATTATGTAAGATATCAAATCCCAATTGTGCCGTCTAAATTCAAGCTTTGATCCCGCTCTTGGCAGGTGGGTGCTTTGTTCTATATTTATTGTGCTTCCCCAAATGTAATTGTCGGGGCATGCACGCAACATAGAAACAATTCAAGCTCCCAATGATAAAGGTGTTCGGTCAAAACACTTTTATTAGACGTACACATCAGGATTTGATCTTCAAATTCTGTAACCTTATTTTAGCATAAGGTTTACTGTTTTTCAATATTCACAGTCGTGAAGAGTAGGTTACATTTTTTACAAGTTTATAACAAATGGATGGAGTCAGTCATTTTTTTCAGTTAACTGTATAGCAAGTTCTTTCAACTGTTCCTTACTCACACTGCTAGGGGCATCTGTTAATAAATCTGATGCCGAGGCTGTTTTTGGAAATAGAATAGTGTCGCGTAAATTACTTCTTCCGGCAAGCAGCATAACAATCCGATCAAGACCCAAAGCTACTCCACCATGGGGAGGGGCTCCATATTCAAGGGCTTCCAGCAAGAACCCGAATTGCTCTTCGCTTTGTTCTTTGGTAAAACCAAGCACTTCAAACATCTCTTCCTGCTTTTCCCTTTTATGGATACGAATCGAACCTCCGCCCAATTCATACCCATTCAAAACCAGGTCATAGGCATTTGCTTTTACATTTTGCGGATCTGTCAGTAATTCCCCTTCATCTTTCTCCAACGGTGCGGTAAAGGGGTGATGGGCTGCAAAGTATCTGCCTTCTTCCTCATCATATTCAAGCAATGGCCAGTCCGTAACCCACAGGTAATTATATTTTGACTCATCAATTAATTCCAGATCCTTGCCAAGTTTAAGCCGAAGCTGACCCAGGCTGTCATAGACAACAGATTTTTTGTCAGCGCCGAATAAAAGCAAGTCTCCATCTTCTGCACCGGCTTTGGCCTTTAAGGAAGCCTTTTCCTCATCGGACAGGAATTTAGCAATAGGTCCTTTCAATTCTTTTCCTTCTGTTTTTAGCCATGCAAGCCCTTTTGCTCCATACACTTTCACGTAATCCGTCAAATTATCAATATCTTTTCTGGAGTAATTTGCTGCCTGTCCTTTTACATTTAATAGACTAACAATCCCTCCGGATTCGATAGCCGATTGAAATACTTTAAAAGAAGAATTTTTAAGAAGATCAGAAACATGGATAAGTTCCATTTCAAATCTTGTATCCGGCTTATCTGAACCAAAACGTCCCATCGCCTCTTCATAGGACAGTCTCGGAAATGGCCTCGCAATTTCTTTCCCTTTCACTTTTTTCATTATTTTTTGCATCATTTCCTCTGTCATTTCCATAATTTCATCACTGGTCATAAAAGAGGTTTCAATATCAATTTGTGTGAATTCCGGCTGTCTGTCCGCCCTCAGGTCTTCATCCCGAAAACATCGGGCAATCTGATAATACTTTTCAAAACCACCCATCATAATTAATTGCTTGAACAATTGAGGTGACTGCGGGAGCGCATAAAACTCGCCTCCATGCACCCTGCTCGGCACTAAATAGTCACGTGCCCCCTCTGGAGTGCTTTTCGTTAAGATTGGTGTTTCCATCTCCAAAAATCCTTGTTCATTTAAAAAATTTCTAACGGTTTGTGTTGTCTGATGTCTTAACTTAAATGTCTCCTGCAATGAATTTCTCCGCAAATCAATATAGCGGTATTTAAGCCTCAAGTCTTCGGCAGCAGCTGGTTCCTCCTTTATAGCAAAAGGAGGAGTTTTTGATTTATTTAAGACATGTATGGATAAAGCAATAACTTCAATTTCTCCTGTTTCCATGTTTGGGTTTATGGTTCCCTCATCCCGCTTAACAACGGTGCCTTCGATTTCAACCACATATTCACTTCGGATCGTTTCAGCTGTTTCCAGGGCTTCCTTAGAGTGATCAGGGTTAAAAACAACTTGAACCAGTCCTGATTTATCACGAAGATCAATGAAAATCAAGCCGCCGAGGTCACGCCGTTTCTGCACCCACCCTTTTAACAATACATGCTTTTCTACATCGGACGCTTTCAGTGTCCCTGCATAAATTCTTTTACTCATGTCACTTTCCTCCTATGGACTCCTTCAATCTATCTGTCAATTGCGACAGCGGCACTTCCTCTTCATTGCCCGTCTTCAAATCTTTCAGCTGGATTACTTTTTTCTCCAACTCATCTCCGCCAAGCACCAGAGCATACTTCGCCCCAATCCGGTCTGCAGCTTTGAATTGGGCTTTCGTTTTTCGTCCCTGGTAATCCTTATCAATTCGTATGCCATGCTTTCGCAATTCGTGAACAAGACGTACCGCTTCTCTATTTACATCTTCGCCAAGAGCAATCATATAGCAATCCAAATTGTTTGAAATCGGTGTACGGATGTTTTCAGCTTCAAGGGCCATCAAAAGCCTTTCCAGTCCCATTCCAAAACCAATTCCCGGAACATCCGGTCCGCCAAGCTCTTCCGTGAGACCATTGTATCTGCCTCCGCCGGCCAATGTTGTAATTGCGCCAAAGCCTTCTGCCTCACTCATGATTTCAAAGGCAGTATGATTATAATAATCAAGTCCTCTGACCAGATTTTTATCCACAACATATTCAATTCCCATTTGGTCTAGATATGTCTTCACCTGATCAAAGTAGGCATTTGATTCCTCATTTAAATAATCCAAAATGGAAGGTGCTGTTTTCATGGCCGGGTGATCTCTATCTTTTTTACAGTCAAGTACCCGCAATGGATTTTGTGTGAGCCTTACCTGACAATCTTCACAAAGTTCATCCTGATGAGGTGTGAAGTGATCGACCAACGCCTGCCGGTGATTCGTTCTGCTTTCCAGATCACCAAGCGAATTAATGACCAATTTTAATGATTTTAGCCCAAGCTCCTGATAACAGGTCATTGCCAAATCAATTACTTCAGCATCTATAGCCGGGTCTGCACTACCGAGAGCTTCTACGCCAAACTGATTTAATTGGCGCATCCTCCCTTTTTGTGGCCGCTCATAACGGAACATCTGAGCAAAATAAAACAGTTTCACCGGCTGAATTGGCTCACCATACATTTTATTTTCGACGAAAGCACGGACAACAGGGGCTGTTCCTTCGGGTCTTAATGTAAGACTTCTTCCTCCCCTATCCTCAAAGGTGTACATTTCTTTTTGCACAATGTCTGTTGAATCTCCAACTCCCCGTTGGAAAACTTCCGTATGTTCAAAAAGCGGTGTCCTGATTTCCTTATAATGAAATCTTTCACATACATTTTTAATTTTTGACTCGACATATTGCCATTTTGCTGCTTCATCAGGCAAAACATCCACCGTACCGCGTGGAGCTTTAAAACTCATGATCGATAACCCCCTTATTAGTAAACCTTGCTGATCGCTAAAGCGGTTCTGGAAAGCGTAACTTCCTTTCACAGAAGCCCTTATACTGCAATTTTCAAGTCTTCCTTGCAATTATGCAAATAAAAAATTTCTACGCTTTCTTACCTGTAAAATATAAAAAAACCCTCAATCCCCTGTGAAAAGGGACGAGAGTTTTCCCGCGTTGCCACCCTGATTGGTGCTGATCCAGCACCCGCTTAAACAGTTAACGCCTGTATTACGTTTATACCTACTTCAAGTTCGATATTAACCCTTAGGAGTGTCTTTCGTTAAGCCATCATGTGAAAATATTTTCAGCCGGTGATATTTTCTCTCTGTGCATGTGGGGTTTAACTACTTATTCCGTCATCGGTTTGCTATTATGTAGTGAATTGTAATCCTTGAATGTCTATTATATTAAGCAATAGTGAGGGGAATGTCAAGTTCGGTTTATCTTTTTTTTCAACTTATTTACTTCCCCAATGGATAACCCAAATTCCTGAGCCATCTCCAGGTGGTTTGCATACTCCTCCATTTCCATAAATTTATGTAAATTAACGCCAAACACCTCTTTATTATTTATGGACGACCATTGTTTTTCCTGGCTGCGCATAAGCACTTCTCCCCTTTCATTACTTTACAGGAGATAGTTTTGCCTATAGACCTCATTTTTATTATAATGAATGATACATTAATTATTCTTTTGATTTTTTTGGGGGGAACCATGTTTAACTTACATAAATTCATATTGGTAACTATGTCAGCGCTTTTCATATTAGTTGTACAGCTGGGAATGCAGACTGTGAAAGCAGACGATGCTGTAATTAATGCGAATGATTTAAATATCCGCAGCGGTCCGGGAACGGAGTATGATTCAATTGGACAAACAAACACCGGGGAGACGTATCCAGTTCTTTCGCAGGAAGGAGATTGGGCTGAAATCCAATTGGAAAATGATACTGGCTGGGTAGCCATTGAATATATTACAATCGAACCAGGAAATGATAATAGTATAGAGGAGTCCAATCAATCCTCGGTTACTATTCCCCGTGACAACACACAAATTCGTCAAGCCCCTTCCACGGAAAGTGAAATTATTCATTTTGCCGAAGAAGGAAGTGAATATCAAGTTACCGGAGAAACAGAAGGCTGGTTTGAACTAACCGATGAGGATCTGCACGGCTATATTAATAAAGATCTGTTGGAAAAATCGACAGCCGCCTCGGCAGGGTTCAAGGATAAAACCATTGTCATTGATCCCGGCCATGGGGGCAGAGATGTTGGAGCGATTGGAGCATCCGGCTCGTATGAAAAAGATTTTGCTTTCTTAACAGCAACTGAACTAAAACAGGAATTGAAGATGCTTGGTGCGAATGTGCTGTTGGCCAGACCGGATGATGAATTTATTTCATTAGGAAGCAGAATCAGCTTTTCCAACACGATGAATACAGATGTATTTATCAGCATTCATTATAATAGCGTCCCGGAATTACCTGACGTAACAGGAATTGAAACCTATTATTTTCAAGAGCAAAATGAAAAACTTGCATCCTATATTCAAACCGAGCTGATTAAAGCGACAGATGCGAATGATCGCGGAACCACCAATGGGAATTACCTTGTAATTATGCAAAATGTAAAACCGGCAGTCCTGCTTGAGTTGGGTTTCATATCCAATGAAGAGAAAGAAGAGCTTCTTGGAACGATTGGATACCAAAGAAAAATCGTGAGTGGTATCATTAAT
The DNA here is from genome assembly GCF_055379185.1 of Virgibacillus kimchii. Lineage (NCBI taxonomy): Bacteria > Bacillati > Bacillota > Bacilli > Caryophanales > Bacillaceae > Virgibacillus > Virgibacillus kimchii. The sequence goes on from NZ_AP043951.1 coordinate 1,168,161, forward strand.
GGATTAGGAAAATATTTTGCTTATGAGTGAAATGTGAAGACTGCCCACCATCAGCCTCCTAACAGGCTGATGGTGGGCAGTCTTATTTCGATGGTATTGTCTGCAATTACTACTGTTGCCGGATACGAATACGAACTGAATATAAACCGGAAAATACACTATTTGTCTTTACTGTCAATAATTAATGTTACCGGACCATCGTTTGTAAGCTGTACATCCATCATTTCTCCAAACTTTCCTGTCTCCACAGGTATTCCCTCGTCTTTAATAAGCTGATTAAATTGTTTATAGTGGTTGAGGGCCTCATCAGGTTTGGACGCACGGGTAAAACTGGGTCGTCTTCCCTTTCTCGTGTCTCCATACAGTGTAAATTGGGAAATGGATAATATACTGCCGCCAACATCCAATAGTGATCGATTCATCTTATGATCTTCATCCTCAAAGATGCGTAAATGAATAATTTTATTCACAAGATATTTTGCATCTTCCAGTGTATCTTCATGGGTAACACCGAGAAGTACAACCAAACCGTAATCAATTTCTCCAACCTTCTCACCATGAACGGAAACACTGGCGTTTTTCGCTCGTTGAATTACCGCCTTCATTCATTTTACTCCTTTAATTCATATTGAAAAAAACTTAATTTACCAAGGTTTTGTTACAGTAGTTTGTTTGCTGATTTTTAATACTTTATTTCCGGCCAAGCAACTATGTCATTCATATGTTCTGCACTACCTGGCATATGTTTTGACTAATGCAGTGTGCGTGTTACTGTATATACGTCTTTTATTTGTTTGATTCTGTCTACTATTCTCTGTAGATGGTTAGTATTTTGTATTAGAATCGTCAGCTGGATTACAGCCATTCTGTTTCTGTCGGAACGGCCGTTTACAAACGTAATATTTGTTTTGGTTTCATTCACTGCCTGCAACACTTCATTGACCAGGCCGCGCCGGTCATACCCGGAAATTTCCAAGTCAACATGATACTGCTTTTTGTGTGTGCTGCTCCTTTCCCATTCCACATGAATGTATCGCTGTTTAGCTTCTTCCGTTTGTACATTAGGGCAATCTGAGCGGTGAACGGAAACTCCTCTTCCCTTGGTTATATAACCTGTAATTTTATCACCGGGAACCGGATTGCAGCATTTGGACAGGCGTACCAGCAGGTTGTCCACCCCAGCCACCTTTACACCGGAATCTTTTTTCTGTAATTGTTTTTCATTTACATCCGCGGTTTTTACATCTTCAATTGCCTTGGCAAGATCCTGTTCCTGCTGCCTTTCGCTGCGTATTTTATCCGTTAGGCGGGTTGCCACTTGCGCTGCGGTGATCCCTTGATAACCAACTGCTGCATACATGTCTTCTTCATTGCTGAAGTTAAATTTTTCAAAAACACGCTGCAGGTTTTCCTGAGTTAAAGCCACCTTGGGATCGATGGAAAATGCACGGATTTCTTTATCTACTGCTTCCTTTCCTTTAGCAATATTTTCATCACGTTTTTGCTTCTTAAAGAACTGTTTGATCTTATTTTTGGCCTGTGAAGTCTGTGTAAACTTTAACCAATCTGTTGATGGGCCATAGGAATGCTTTGAGGTCATAACTTCCACGATATCCCCGTTTTGTAAATGATAGTCCAACGGCTCCATTTTTCCGTTCACTTTAGCCCCAACTGTTTTATTTCCAATTTCCGTATGGATTTTATAAGCAAAATCAAGAGGGACAGACCCTTTTGGGAGTTCAATCACATCTCCCTTTGGGGTAAAAACATATACCATGTCGGAAAATAAATCAATTTTCAATGTTTCCATAAATTCTTCGGCATCATGTGTTTCATTTTGCCACTCGAGTATTTCTCTGAACCAGCTTAACTTCTTTTCATATGTTTCTCTACTATTGACTGACTTGCCTTCCTTATATGCCCAATGTGCCGCTATCCCGTACTCGGCAATCTGATGCATTTCCTTGGTGCGAATTTGAACCTCCAGTGGATCGCCTTTTGGTCCAATAACCGTTGTATGCAGCGATTGATAAAGGTTGGGTTTGGGCATTGCTATATAATCCTTAAACCGGCCTGGCATCGGTTTCCAGCACGTATGAATTATTCCCAGGACAGCATAGCAATCCTTGATACTATTAACCAAAATCCGCACGGCAAGAAGGTCATATATTTCATTAAACTGCTTATTCTGTTTGGCCATTTTGCGATAAATGCTATATAAATGCTTTGGCCGGCCTGACAATTCCGCCTCTATATTCACTTCATCCAGCTGTCTGGTAACTTCGTCCATAACATCTTCAATGTAGGTTTCCCGTTCTTCCCTTTTTTGTTTCATTAACTGAACAATCCGGTAATACTGCTGAGGGTTTAAGTAACGTAATGCAGTATCCTCCAACTCCCACTTTATGGTAGAAATCCCCAAACGATGCGCAATGGGAGCAAAGATCTCCAGCGTTTCATTGGAAATGCGAAACTGTTTCTTTGGAGGCAGATGTTTAAGTGTGCGCATATTATGCAAACGGTCTGCCAGTTTAATCAGGATCACCCTAATATCCTTAGCCATTGCAACAAACATTTTTCGATGGTTTTCTGCCTGAATTGCTTCCTGGGATTTATATTTTATCTTTCCAAGTTTAGTTACACCATCCACCAGCAAGGCAATTTCATGGTTAAAAGCATGCTCAATTTCCTCAAATGTTATCTCTGTATCCTCTACGACATCATGCAGAAATCCACCCGCAATTGTTTCGGCATCCATTTCCAGGTCTACAAGAATACCCGCTACCTGGACCGGATGAATAATATAGGGTTCTCCTGATTTTCGAAATTGGTCTTTATGGGCTTCTTTTGCAAATTCGTAGGCTTTCCAAAGAAACGAAATATCATCTTCAGATAAATATTTTTCCGCTTTATTTATGATTTCTTCAATTGTTAGAATGTCACCTTTTGCCATACAATCACCTTGTCTGTATTCCAATTTGCTGTCTGCATCGTAAAAAGGGAGGACATATCACTCCCTTATATAAATACTTTCATCTTTTAGATAATTATGCTTACAATCATTATAAAAAGTCAAAAATCCTGTTTTTTCGCGTAAAATGAATATATTACTGATTATATGCTTTTCTCGCTGTTATGTACAATCAAACATTTTATTATAAAAGAATAGTCTGACGTCAGTACATTTCATCTGCGTCAGACCTGATGAATAATCTTTATTTATTCAAATCGCATTAATGTTAAAACGTCGTATCCTTTTAACTTTTCCATGCCTTGAAGATAGCCCAATTCTATAAAGAAGGCACATCCCACAACTTCCCCGCCCAGTTGTTCCACCAGGTTAATAGTCGCTTCAATAGTTCCTCCTGTCGCCAGCAGATCATCTGTAATCAATACTCGCTGTCCTGGTTTAATGGCATCTTTATGGATCGTCAGTACATTATCTCCATATTCTAGTCCATAATCCACTTTAATAACTTCCCTCGGCAGCTTTCCTTCTTTTCTTACCGGGGCAAAACCTACTTCCAGTGCATAGGATACAGGACAGCCAATAATAAATCCGCGTGCTTCCGGACCTACAACTACATCAATCTGTTTTTCCCGGGCGTAGTCCACAATTTCATTTACCGCAGATTTAAATGCCTCCCCATTTTCCATCAATGGTGTGATATCCTTGAATTTAATTCCTTCTTTCGGCCAGTCTTCCACAATTTTAATATATTGCTTATAATCCATTTAATACTCCCTCCTTGGGATTTTCTGCATGTTCCATATAGTTTGAGAACCATTTTTTTAATTCGGTATAACTTGAATAATATAATGTTTTTTCTATTTCCATAGCATGTAATCTATTTTTATAGGATTGTGATTTATTCAGATCTTTTTTGGCCGGTTGTTTATTTATATTTACGACCCCATGATCTATATGAACAAAACCTAATTCATGAAAAACTTGAAACATAAAAATCACCTGTTCTTTATTCCAGTTTCGCGCCTTCATAATTGTTCCAATTGCATTTTTAATGTCCAGTTGTTTTTGTTTCCTTAATATGATGTAGAGCCATTTGAAATCCTCACGTGAAGGCAGTGCCTGAAAATAACTGCTTTTTTCAATATAGTAACAGGCAAAAATATTGTCTGGGGTTGCGGATGCAATGATTGTTTTTAATTTTCCCAGGTCATCCGGCAAGCTGAAAAGATATAAATCCTGTGTTTTGCCTATGGTTGCCGGATCAGTCTGATATGTAACCTGCCTTGAATGACGCAGTTGACTCTTTTGCTGATCTGTTATTATTAAAGATGCTTCGGTATCATTCACTACGTCTTTTGCGTCCAGGTTTTTCTTACCTCTATAATCAAATAACTGCCATTCTTCAATTTTCATGTCCTTACATAGTATTTGCAGTTTTTTGTTTCCATTCCACTCGTTGATTCCAAGTTCACCAGCAATGGAAACCGGTGTGTCGGGTGTGAGTTTGGAATAAAGTTTTCCCATTCCGAAACCGATGGCATCTAACTGAACATGATCCTCTTTAAACTGGATCTTTAGATGATTTTTAGTGGCACCAATTTGTCTTGATTCAAACGGTACCGATTTAATTTCAATTAAAGGCTTCGGGTTTTTCATCCCAAAAGGAGCCAGCTTATTTATATCATGTATGAGGTTTTCATCAATTTCCCGAATCCCCAGTGACTTGCTGATTTCAAGCTGCTGTTTAAAATCTTCCATGGATAAACGGGAAAGTATACGCTTCTTCAATTCCACGTCGAGCTGATCCACATTTTCATACGGCAGGGTCATTCCGGCTGCCTGGGCATGTCCGCCAAAGTGTGTGAATAAATTCCTTACTTCCATACAATTGGTGAATAGATCGAAAGCAGGAATACTTCTTGCAGAGCCCTTTACTTCACCCGTATCCGGTTTATATGCCAAAACTATAGCGGGCCTGTCATATTTCTGTACCAGTCTTGAAGCAACAATCCCAAGCACGCCTTCATTCCAGCCTTCTTTACATACAATAATCACCGGCTGTTCTTTTTTATCTCCTATGACCATTTTTTCTGCTTCACGTACGATCTTTTCAACTATTCTCTGTCTTTCCAGATTAAGTTCCGCAATCTCCTCGGCAATTTGCCTGGCTTCCTCCATATCTTCCGTCATAAAAAGTTGGACTGCCAAACCGGCGTCCTGGAGTCTGCCGACTGCATTGATCCTTGGTCCAAGCAAAAAGCCAATATCTTCCTCCGTAACATTCCCTTCTATATTACACAGTTGTTTTAAAGCCTTTACGCCCTCGTTTGATGTTTGCGTCATCGCTTTTAGCCCATAATAGGCTAATATCCGATTTTCACTAATTAACGGGACTAAATCAGCAATAGTGCCAATTGCCGCAAACTCCAATAAATGTTTTGGAAAATAACCAAGAAGTTTTTCGGCAAATTTAAATGCTACACCGACTCCTGCCAACTCCTGAAACGGATAATCAGGAGCGTGTTTCGGATGAATGATTGCATAAGCATCAGGTATTTTTTCCTGAATTTCATGATGATCAGTAATGATTAGATCAATGCCCAATTCTTTAGCTATTTCTGCTTCATGTATCGAAGCAATTCCTGTATCCACGGTAATGATTAATTGAAACCCATCATAATAAGCCCGTCTGAAGGCATCTTCATTCGGTCCATAGCCTTCTGTAAATCGATTCGGTATGTAAAAATCACAAATAGCCCCCAGCTCTTTTAACGTTTTTAGAAGAACTGTCGTGGAACTTACGCCATCAGCATCATAATCTCCATAAACGAGTATTTTTTCCTGCTTTTCCACTGCAGCATGAACACATGCTGCTGCTTTTTCCATCATGGGCATCTGCTCAGGCTGATATAAATCTTCAATAGCCGGGAAAAGAAATTTGTCTGCTGCCTGCTTTGTCGTTATTCCCCGCTGTAATAGCAGTTCCCGAATTACAGGGGAGTATTCAATGGAGTCGTCCATCCATTGATCATAATCTCCGGTATCCACATGTTTCCAATTCGCTTTACTTTGTAACATAAATTCACCCCTGACTCACTTATTATACAAAAGTGAAACAAGGGGGGCAATGACTTCGTCTTTTTTAAAACAAAACAGACACAAAGTTTTCCTTTTATTTATCTTTTTCATTTTTATCTTTAATATCACCACCGGAAACTTCATGTTTGTTCTTATTCAATATTCCTCTGTCTTTCAGAGTTTTACGCATGTTTTCATTTTCCGCCTTCATGAGACGGTTTTCACGTTGGAGTTGAAATACTTTCACTGCTCCTGCTGTCCCTGTAATAATTCCACCCATTAAAACTGAAAATAATATAATCAGTATCAGTGGGGATTCCCCGGTCCAGAACAGATAGTTAACCTCCACCGTTTCCACATTTGCAATTGCAAATACAGCTACTATAATAACTAAAATAATGGATAATATGACATAAGTTTGTCCCTTCATTCTTTTACCTCCTTATGCATTCGCTCTATCATACATATTTACCCCATTTCCATTCCATTTAAGCAAAAAGGCCATTCCCATTTCCACTTTAAAATAGGAATAGCCTTTCCTTGCTTGTTTATACCTGTGGGCCTTCCACACGTTTCTTTTTTCGGAAATCAACCGGCTTATTCTTAATGGACTTCCCGCGCCACATCAGCCAAAGCTGAGCAGCAAGGAATAGGGAAGAATACGTACCGGCAATTAAACCAACTGCCAGCGCAACGGCAAATCCGAAAATAGACTCTGCTCCCAGGATTAAAAAGGCCAATACAGCGATTAAAGTACTGAAAGAAGTGTTAATGCTTCTTGTCATCGTCTGTATGATGCTTCTGTTAACAATGGATGCGAGTTCCTTAAAGGATTTTATCTGCTTTTTCTGCTTACGCAAATTCTCCCTCATCCGATCAAAGGTTACTATCGTGTCATTGATGGAGTAACCTACAATTGTCAAAATCGCCGCCACAATCGTTACATCAAATTCAATCCTCGTTATGCTAAATATTAATAAAACGAAGAAAGCATCGTGCATCAATGTAATAATAGCTGTTATTGCAAAAAACAGTTCAAATCGGAAGGTAACATAGATAATCATAAATACCGAAGCAATTGCTACAGCATATATAGCATTTTTCACCAGTTCCTCACCGACAATAGGAGAAACGACACCAACACTCGGTTCATTTCCGTACTCTGCTATAAAATAATCATTTACTTCCCTTATTTTATCATCATCCAAAACGGTATCAAATCTTGCTGCTGCTCTTTCATTATTGTCTCCGGAAAGAACAATCGATTGAGCTTCCAAATTAAGATCGGCAAGAGCACCATCCACTTCCTCGGCGGTCAGACTTTCTTCAGCAAGTACTTCTATTCGGGAACCGCTTGTAAAATCTATGCCGGGGTTCAGCTGAAATAGTAAAAGGGATACTGTTCCCAGTAACACCATGATCACGGAAGCCAAAATAAACTTTTTTCTGTGCTGCACTATATTTGGCGTTCTGTTGAATATAACCGGTTCAGGTTCCTCTTTATCCGCTATATCCTGAATAGCTTCTTTCTTGACGCCAAACCAGGTTTTCCGCTTATTCAGAAAACGGCTTTTTACCCATAATCCCAAAAATAGTCTGGTACCAAATACCGCTGTCAGAAAGCTGACTAAAATACTTACAATCAGCATAGTGGCGAATCCTTGCACAGAGCTTGTCCCGAATATAAAAAGCACGACAGCGGCCAGCATGGTTGTAATATTCGCATCCAGTATAGCAGACAGTGAATTCTTTAACCCTGCTTTAAAGGAGGCCATTACAGACTTGCCGGTCCTGAGTTCTTCTTTAATTCGTTCAAACGTGATAATATTGGCATCCACTGCCATCCCGACACCGAGAATTAACGCGGCAAGACCAGGTAGAGTGAGGACACCATTCATTAATTCAAATACCAAAAGAACGATATAAATATACACAATTAAATTAACCGCAGCAATAATACCGGGGAAGCGATAGATAAAAGCAATAAATAAAAGAATTAAACCTATACCCACGAACGCACTGAAGACAGTTTGATTTAAAGCCTGTTCACCGAACTGGGCTCCAACCGAAGTGGAGAAAATTTCATTCATATGTACAGGCAGTGACCCGGAATTGATAATGTTAGCTAACTGCTGAGCCGATTCCACGGTAAAATTACCGCTAATCATTACATTTGTTGTATTAAGCGTTTCCGTTACACTTGGAGCAGAAACATATTTTGGGTCCTCTTTCGTAACTTCCTCACGAAAAGAGTCGCCTTCCTGATAATCCATCCAAATAACCAATAAATTATCAGGAGCACCTTTTTCCTTAATTTCCGTAGTTACTTCAGCAAAATCAGAAGCATTCTGTAATTGTAACGTTACAATCGGTGCATTCGTATTCGGATCAAAATCCTGTCTTGCACTTCCCTCCTGAACATCGGAACCGTCAAGCATTTCGTTATCATCCACATCACGGAAAGAAAGCCTGGCCGAGGTGGACAGCAATTCTCGGGCTTCTGTCTGATCTTCCACACCCGCAAGCTGGACCCGAATACGATCTTGTCCTTCTATATCTATACTGGCTTCACTAATCCCCAAGCGGTTCACACGATCATTTAAAGTCTGCACTGTGGATTCCATTAATGTCCGATCAATTTCCTGTTCTTCATCCACCGGTTCCACTTCGTACAGCACTTCAAAGCCGCCCTGTAAATCCAAACCTAAGTTAATATCTTTTGCAATTCCTGTAACCGTCGTTCCAATCGTTGTAAATAGAGCAATAACGATCAGAAAAAAGGCAACAATTCTGCCTCTCTTTTTCATTTAACACAATTCCTCCCTCTTTACTTCTCCAAAAAAGCTTATGTATTTATTTCTTTTCAACATCCATCACCGCACTGATGGAATCCATTAAGTCGGTATCCTGATAGACTTTTAATGTGAGATGATTCATGTAAACTGTTGGATTCAAATGAAAAATATCCTGGATTACTTCATGGAGTCTTTTTTCAGGCTCCCCTTTCCAAACTTTTTGTTTTAAACATTCCCAAATTTCCTCTTCTGTTGCCTTGGTATACCCCATTAAATGAAATTCGCTTACTTTGGACTCCAATGCCGGATAAACACTTGCCTTCCATTCCGATACCTTTTGTTTTATTTCCATTTATGTAATCCCACCTGTCAGGAGAATATATTATGCATCAACTTGTCATGCTTGGCCACTCTTCTTGCATATATATCATTGTATATGAAATTTTATAATTTGAGAAGGCAGGTCGACAATAATGACCAAACAAACTTTTTTAAAAGGTACGTTAATTCTTATAGCTGCCGGCATGATTACACGCTTTCTTGGTTTTATTAACCGTATAGTTGTAGCCCGGCTCATGGGAGAAGAAGGCGTTGGACTTTATATGATGGCCCTGCCCACCTTATTTCTCGTCATGACCTTAACTCAACTCGGGCTTCCTGTAGCTATCTCTAAAAGAGTGGCGGAAGCGGAAGCGTTAAATGACCAGCAAAAAATTAAAAAAATACTCGTTGTTTCATTGGCCATTACCGGTACTTCCAGTTTAATTTTTACTATTGGCATGATTGTCACGGCACCATTCATCGCCTCCAACCTGTTAACAGACGAACGGACCTTATACCCATTGCTTGCTATCAGCCCTATCGTCCCGATTATTGCTATAACTTCCGTGCTCAGGGGCTATTTTCAAGGGAAACAAAATATGAAGCCGCAAAGCTATTCTCAGGTGATCGAGCAAATTGTCCGCATTTCCTTTGTTGCTTTGTTTGTTAAACTATTGCTTCCTTATGGCGTGGAATTTGCAGCAGCAGGCGCAATGATCAGTATTATTCTAGGTGAATTTGTTTCGCTGATTTATATGGTGCATCAGTTTAAAAGGAGAAAAGTCATCAAAGTACGCCAGCGATTTTTTTCATATTTAAAAACCAGCAAAACTACGCTAAAAGAGTTGTTTTCCATAGCACTGCCAAGCACAGGCAGTCGGGTGATCAGTTCCATATCAAACTTTCTGGAACCTATATTGGTCGCTCAGAGCCTTGCGCTGGCAGGTATATCCACTACGGTAGCGACAAAACAGTATGGAGAGCTGACGGGATATATTTTGCCGCTCTTATTTCTGCCGACCTTTATTACACACTCTTTATCCGTAGCACTTGTCCCTTCCATATCGGAAGCAGAAGCAAATTTGAATAAACAGCTCGTCCATTACCGAATTCATCAATCAATCAGAATTTCTTTTGCTTCCGGGGCATTGGCAACCATTGTGCTGTCCCTTTTTTCCGTACCCATTTTATCGTATATGTACGGTACAGCAAACGCCAGTCACTTTTTAGTTTTAATGGCACCTTTTTTCATTTTACTTTATATTCAGGCACCATTACAAGCGGCCTTGCAATCACTGGATCTTGCAAAACCCGCCATGTGGAACAGCCTGATAGGTGCCGGTTGTAAATTAGTCGTTTTATTTTTTCTTGCTTCAAGCCCCCATTTTGGAATAATGGGTGTTGCCATTGCTATGTCGGCGGGTGTCGTATTAGTAACATTATTGCATTTGGCTGCATTATATAAAGCGATTCATTTCCGGATTCCAATTAAGGATATCAGTAAAATGATTCTGTTATTATTATTGACTTGGCAGGCAGGCTCCCTGGTGAAATATGTGTATGACTTGCAGGAGCCAAATCTAATCCTGTTTCTGCTTTCTCTGGTTATGCTCACCCTGATATATGTTGTGTTTCTCTTCCTGTTAAGATTTATTACAAAAGATGAACTGAGACAAATTCCTATCATACAAAAATGGGTTTGATTTCTATCATATCGTTAAACTTAATCCTCCTGGGAATAAAAGAAACGAGGCTAAACTGATATGAAAGTTAGCCTCTGAATAATAACTTTATCTTTTCTTGAATTATAAAAAGAGGCTGGACAATCACATAATATTTAAAATAAAAGCCGAACGTAAGCGCACATAACCCGCTCCGGCAATATACTACGCTTTCACCGCGGGCGGCTGGTGAACCTCCTTGCCCCGACAAGGGGTATGCCGACGTTGCCCGCAAAGGGCGTTTTTAGTCGGCCTTCATTTATGTTTCACTGTGTGGTCTCGCCGATGCCTTTTTACCCGCAGGACAAATAAAGCTTCGGCAGCATTACATCGCACGCAGAAAATGCATAGCATTTTCAAGGAGTCTACGTATATTGCTGGAGATAATGTGGTACACCGTTCGACTTTTTAATAGATTTTTTTGTCATGTGCCAGACTCTTTTTATTTACAGAGCAAACATATGCTGAATTTCTTTTATTGTCCCATATAAGGCAGTAAATATCGGAAATAAACATATATACTTGCTACGATTAATGAAAGTAGTACAATGGGGATGCCGTAAAGCATAAAACGGATAAAGGATATCCTTTCGTTTGCACCTTCCGCCAGTCCTGCGACAACCACGTTAGCAGATGCGCCGATCAAGGTCGTATTTCCACCCAGACATGCCCCTAAAGCCAATGACCACCAGATTGGATCCAAATATACCATTCCATAGCTTTCCAATTCATACACCACCGGAATCATCGCAGCCACAAATGGAATGTTATCCACCAAACCGGACAATAAACCGGATACCCACAATATAAGCAAAGCTGTTTTCGTATAGTCACCGTCAGTGGACATGACAATCATTCTTGTTATTTCATCAATGATACCTGTTTCCTGCAGACCTCCTACGAGCATAAAAAGCCCAATAAAGAAAAACAGAGTGACCCATTCCACTTTTTCAAAAATATGTTCTGCCGCAAGTTCTTTCTCTGTCAGCAATAATAGTAAAATAGCACCCGACAGCGCGATAATTGTTAAATCCACATGGACAAAAGCATGCATTAAGAAACCGGTAATCGTTACAATTAAAACAGTGACGGATTGATAAAGCATCGGTGTTCTCTTTAAATGTGCATCTGCATCCAACTTCATCAATTCTTCTTTTTCCGTTTCTGTTTTCTCCAGTGATTTACGAAAAACGACATATAATCCGAAACAAAGAAATAGAAACAAAATAATAGCTACAGGGGCCATATGAATAATAAACGAATAAAAAGTAAGGTGTTCTACCGACTGACCAATCATAATATTGGGCGGATCACCAATTAATGTTGCAGCTCCTCCAATGTTTGAACTGAATATAATTGCCAGCAGATAAGGGAATGCCGGCAGTTTTAGCAGCTTTGTTATTTTAAGCAAAATCGGTACAAATATGAGCACGGTCGTTACGTTATCCAGCAGAGCGGAACCAAATGCCGTCAGAGATGCTGCCCCCATCAATAACGGCAGCGGTTTCCCTTGTACCAACTGGGCAAAGCGGATGGCGATGTAGGCAAATAACCCTGTTTTTTCCGTGATGGCAATCAGAATCATCATGGAAAACAGTAGGGCAATGGTGTTCCAGTCAATATAATTGACAAAAGCATCGTCCGGGGTGTAAATACCGGTTAGCAGCAATAACACGCTTCCTGCCAGTGCAACTACAGCACGATTGATCCGATCTGTCATAATAAATACATAACTGACAATAAAAATAATACTCGCAAGAATTATATCCATCTTTCACCTGCTTTCTTCATCAAGAGCTTAAAAACATATAACGGGTTGTTTCAGGTTTGTTGCAACATACAAAGACAGTGAATAATTCTGTACTTGTCCACCCTCATAAAACTATATGTAACAAAAAGTGAAATTATTTATTCTATTTTTTTCAGTTGTGAATAGGATTAATATAAATGGACAATCATAGGGGGGATATTGGTGCGGAAACATCAATTCATTGGGTTACTATATGGATGGATTATCGTACTGGGCTTAATTCTTTTTGCAAGTGTTATTTTGGGTTTCCTGCTCCGGTTTACAACTTTCCAGGAACCGGCACTGACGTGGGTGACACTGGTAATAGGTTTAATATCACTTTTTATAGGGGGATTGGTTGCCGGAATAAAAGGCAAAGAAAAAGGCTGGTTTACAGGCATAATTACAGGGCTGGGCTTCACTTTATTTACATTTCTTGTACAATACCTGGGATTCGAACAGGGATTTTCTCTGGAACAGTCCATTCATCACGCAGCATATATAGTGGCTGCATTGTTTGGCGGCGTTGCCGGTGTCAATATATTAAACTCCCAAAACTAAAAACAGGCTGTCCCATAATGCTTTATTCAGGGACAGCCTGTTTGATTGTAAGATAGAAATACAGTATTTTACTGTTTCACTTCTCGCACAGCAGAACGGTCATATGTAAGTTTTGTACCGTCATTAGATTGAATGACGATCGTATCCTCATCAATAGCATGAACGGATCCATGCAAACCGCCGATGGTAATAACTGCATCACCTTTTTGCAGGTCCGCCTGCATTTGTCTTACTTGCTTTTGGCGTTTTTGCTGTGGACGAATTAGCAGAAAGTAAAAAATCACAAACATTAAAATAATCGGTGATAACGAAATTAACAGTTCCATCTATTTCCCTCCTTTCAACATTCGAGCTAGAAATTCTTTGCATTTGGTTTGTTAAAACCATATTGCTCAAAGAATGCTTGTTTAAAGTCACCAAGCCGATCGTCGCTTATCGCGTCTCGTACTTGCTTCATTAATTTTAACAGAAAATGCAGGTTATGATAAGTAGTAAGTCTGAAACCGAATGTTTCATTGCATTTTATTAAATGACGGATATAAGCACGACTGTAATTTTTACATACATGACAATCGCAGTCCTCATCAATCGGACCAAAATCACGGCTGTAGGCTGCGTTTCTAACGACAAGCCTCCCGTTGGAAGTCATGCATGTTCCATTTCTGGCAACTCGGGTCGGAAGAACACAATCGAACATATCAATGCCGCGGATCGCTCCATCAATTAAAGCATCAGGAGACCCAACTCCCATCAAATAACGTGGTTTATTCTCCGGCAATAGTGGTGTAGTGAATTCCAGTACATGATTCATTACGTCTTTCGGTTCACCAACTGACAGGCCGCCGACTGCATACCCGGGAAAATCCAATGATACCAGATCTGAAGCACTTTGTCTCCTTAAATCTTCATATTCTCCCCCTTGAATAATTCCAAATAAGCCCTGTGTATTTTCATTTTGGTGAGCTTTTAAGCATCTTTCAGCCCAGCGGGATGTTCGTTCCACCGATTTTTTCATATATTCATGGGAAGCCGGATAAGGCGGACACTCATCAAAAGCCATCATAATATCCGAACCAAGCGCATTTTGGATTTCCATAGCTTTCTCCGGTGAGAGAAACAACTTTTCTCCACTGATATGATTTCTAAAGTGAACGCCTGCTTCTTCTATTTGCCGCATATCACTTAAACTAAATACCTGGAAACCGCCGGAATCCGTTAATATCGCACCATCCCAGTTCATAAATTGATGAAGTCCTCCCGCTTCCCGGATTATATCCTCTCCGGGGCGCAGCCAGAGATGATATGTATTGGACAAAATAATTCTTGCGTCCATTTCCTTTAACTCTTCCGGACTCATTGTTTTTACCGTTGCCAATGTTCCGACCGGCATAAATGTTGGAGTATCAAAAGAGCCGTGAGGTGTATGCACCCGTCCAAGTCTTGCACCGGTTTGTTTGCAGGTTTTAATGTATTCATATGTTATAGGTGTCATAGCTTATTCGTTCCTTTTTATAAAATTAACATTGCATCCCCGAAACTAAAGAAACGGTAGCGCTCCCTGACTGCTTCCTCATACGCCTCAAGTATCGTTTCCCTGTCGGCAAATGCACTGACAAGCATAATCAAAGTGGATTTTGGCAAATGAAAATTTGTAACAAGGGCATCCACTGCTTTAAATTTATAGGGTGGATAAATAAATATATCCGTCCAACCGGACGCTTCTCTGAAAATGCCATCATGGTCCCGCATAATCGTTTCCAGTGTTCTGGTGGAAGTGGTCCCAACAGAAACAATTTTTCCGTTTTTTTCTTTTACATTATTTAATACACGGGCTGTATCTTTTGACATGTGGTAAAATTCAGCATGCATATTATGCTCTTCAATAGTCTCCGCACTAACAGGGCGAAACGTGCCAAGTCCGACATGCAGGGTGATAAATGCAATTTGTACACCCATTTCTTTTATTTCTTCCAACAATTCATTTGTAAAATGCAAACCGGCTGTCGGTGCAGCAGCAGAACCTTCTTCCTTTGCAAATACCGTCTGGTATCTTTCCTTTTCCGAAAGCTGTTCTTTTATATATGGGGGAAGCGGCATTTCCCCCAGTTCATCAAGGACTTCGTAAAAAATGCCTTTATAGGAAAATTCAAGTATTCGTCCGCCGTGCTCCTTCACCGACTTACATACTGCCTGCAGCCTTCCATCGCCAAAAGATATTTCCGTTCCTTCTTTCACTTTTTTTGCGGGTTTAACCAGCACTTCCCATCTATCTTTTTCCTGTTGGTGAAGCAGCAGTGTTTCCACATTCGCATTGGTATCCTTTTTCGTTCCATACAGACGGGCCGGCAGCACCCGGGTATCATTGAGCACCAGACAATCACCCGGAGACAGATAATCTTTGATGGATGGAAAATGCGCATGATTCACCTTCCCAGTCTTTCTATTCAGTACAAGCAGACGGGAAGCTGCCCTGTCTTTTAAAGGGGTCTGGGCAATTAATTCCTCCGGTAATTCAAAATCAAAATCTTCAATTTGCATGCTGTATCTCCTTTAACGAAACCTGCTTATGATGTAAAAAATTAAGGTTAAAATAATACTTACTACGATGGAGGTCATAATCGGAAAGTGGAAGGAGAAATTGCCCCTTCTAAAACTTATATCTCCCGGCAGGCGACCTATAAAGGTCCACAGCAATCCAATCACAAGAAATATAATACCGAGTATAATGAATAGTTTACCTGGATTCATTCTCCATCATTCACTTTCAACCCAAAATGGCGGTAGGCTTTTTCTGTTACTATCCTTCCCCTTGGAGTACGCTGTATAAACCCAAGCTGTAATAAAAATGGTTCATATACATCTTCAATCGTCTGGGATTCCTCCCCAATAGTAGCGGCAATGGAATCCAGTCCGACAGGCCCGCCCTGATAATGATCTATAATTCCTTTTAGTAATTTATGGTCAACATGGTCCAATCCCGCCTGGTCCACCTGGAGCATTTTTAAAGCTTCATCTGTTGTATCCAAGCTGATTTCCTTTTCTCCTTTCACCTGGGAAATATCGCGGATCCGCTTTAACAATCGGTTTGCAATACGTGGTGTTCCTCTTGACCTTTTGGCTATTTCCACCGCAGCTTCCCTTGTTACCGCCGTTTCAAAAATATCCGCTGTACGTTCTATAATCGCACAAAGATCCGCTGTCTCATAGAATTCCAGTCTGCTCAACACCCCAAACCGATCTCGCAGCGGAGCAGACAGGAGGCCTGCCCGGGTCGTTGCTCCTACAAGTGTAAAAGGAGGCAGATCGATGCGGACAGACCTGGCACTTGGACCACTTCCAATGACAATATCCAAAAAGAAATCCTCCATTGCAGGATACAATACTTCTTCCACCGACCTTGGCAGGCGGTGAATCTCATCTATAAACAGGACATCTCCAGGTTCAAGTGATGAAAGGATGGCTGCAAGGTCCCCCGACCGTTCAATTGCAGGACCAGAAGTCGAGCGGAACTGTACACCCATTTCGTTGGCTATAATTAAAGCCAAAGTTGTTTTCCCGAGTCCAGGTGGTCCGTAAAGCAGAACATGATCAAGCGGTTCCTCCCGCATTTTCGCTGCCTGGATAAAAATACTCAGGTTTTCCTTTGCCTTTTGCTGACCAATATATTGTTTCAGCGTATCCGGGCGAAGGCTCAATTCCACCGTTTCATCCTCTTTTTGCAATTCGCCGGTAATCATGCGTTCTTCCATCCGTACCCCCCCTTCCTAAGTTTTCATTAATAATGACAATGCCCTGCGGATAATCTCATCCGTTTGCTTACTTTCCATTTTGCGCAGTTCCGGTAAGACTCCTCTAATTTCTCTGTCCGTATAGCCCAGTGACAGGAGTGCTTCCTGTGCTTCCAGAAGACCGGAAACATCTTTTTGGCTGCTGTTCTTTTCTCCATCTTCTTCCCTGGTGGCTATGGAGATTTCCGAAGTCAGCTTGCCTTTTAAATCCAGGATGATCTGTCTGGCTGTTTTTTTGCCCACACCAGGGAAACCCGTCAGGTATTTTTCGTCTTCCTGTTCTACGGCAGCAACAAAATCCTCAATATGGACAGACCCTAATATAGCCAATGCCCCTTTTGGGCCGATACCGGACACGGAAATAAGCTTGGTAAATAAATATTTTTCATCATTGTTTTTAAATCCGTATAACAGCTGCTGATCTTCCCGGACATAATGGTATGTATGAATTAATAAATCCTCGTTTAAATAGGATTGAAAAACAAAAGGATTGGGACAGATAATTTCATACCCAATTCCATGTACATCCACGATCACAGCATCATCCTGTATCGTAGAAAGTTTCCCTCTGATATATGCAATCATCTCTTCTTCTCCTTTTTTACCTCATCCCATTTTAACATAAGCGGGGAAAAACGCTAACCCCTCGCATTCTCTCAGGCCATCCAATAGTAAGTAAAATCCGGCAAGGAAGCATTCTTAAAAATGTAAAGGTGGTATACATGTCTAAATCTCAACCATAGTACATTATTGAGTTATTTGCAGATTATGATGAATGTCCTGGACATCCTCATTTTCTTCCAGAGCTTCAATCATACTTTCCAGTTTTTTTTCATCTTCCTCTGAAACTGTATTGTAATTCTGCGGGAGATATGTTACTTCTGCATCAGCAATCGTGTAACCATGCTCTGTTAAATATGCAACTGCATCACGAAAGTCTTCCGGCGCAGTAATTATTTCATATACATCTTCCTGTGCAACAATGTCTTCCGCCCCTGCTTCCAAAGCATCCATCGTGATGGTATCCTCGTCAACGGTTCCATCTTCATTTGCAATGATTATATAGCCTTTCCGGTCAAACATGAAAGAAACACTTCCGTTTTCGCCAAGGTTACCTTCATTCTTTTTGAATGCATGCCTGACCTCTGCTGCGGTTCTGTTTTTATTATCCGTTAAGGCATGAACGATAACTGCAACGCCGCCAGGTCCATAACCTTCATAGGTTATCTCTTCAAAGGTGGCACCGTCCAGGGTGCCGGTTGCCTTTTTGATGGCACGATCAATATTGTCATTTGGCATATTAACTGCTTTCGCCTTTTCTACGGCAGTTCTTAAAGAGGCATTCATTGACACGTCACCGCCACCTTCCTTGGCAGCCTGATATATTTCTTTGGCATGGCGCATAAAGATTTTTCCTTTTTTTGCATCCTGGGCATTCTTTCTTCTTTTTATATTATTCCATTTAGAATGACCTGCCATCGGACATTCTCCTCTCTCTTCTTTCAAATTTAAATGACGATAAATTCCATTTATACTATACCAAAATATGAATGGTTCATAAAGAAGTATTTATTCAAGGTAAAAAAAGCCTTTGCATCAGCAAAGACTTTTAATTGTTGTTCCCCGTGTTAAAATAATCTTCAAGCATTTCGCCAAGATCTTCGCCTCTTTCCCTTGCCTTCCATCTGGCATCAATGTTCTTCATCCGATCCCAGTATACGTCATCCGTAATTACTATAATCTGCTTATTTGTTCCGGGGAGGATATCTCTGACTTCTTCCTCAATTGATCCGCTTACCTCAACGTCACGGTTTGTATGTTCCGGAAGCAAAACACCAATTACTATCCGGTCATCAGTTTCCGCCACCTGTGCCTGAACAATTTCCTGTTTTCTTTTTAAATAATCAGCAATTTCCTCTGTTCTGTCAGTTGTATACAAGTCCGTATATTCACTTTCAAAATCTGCATCACTGACATTTTCCTGTTTCGATTGAGGATACCCTCCCCGTTCTCCAATCGAAGGTTCACGCACATTCAGACGATCTTTTCGTTCCTGCTCTGTTTCATAGTGAATAGGCTCGGTAACGTCGTTGTCATCAGCATACATACTTGTTTCCTCTTCACCGGCATTTGTACAGGCGGCAATAAAAAACAGCAATAAACTACACGGTAATATCAGTCGTTTAACCATACATATGAAACCTCCCTTATACAATAGTTTGTATAAAGGAGGTTTTTTTACACTGTTAATTACAGGGAATTAACGCCGTTTATACTGTGGAAGGGGATCACGTTTATGTGCACTTTTGGCATGCATTCTTTCAATAATTTCTTTATCTTTTAACGGAATTTCCTTCCCTTTCAAATAATCATCGATCATGTCATAAGTTGTACCCATCTCATCCTCATCTGTTTGACCTTCCCACAAATCGGCGCTTGGCTTTTTCTGAACGATATCATCCGGAACGCCCAAGTAAGCAGCCATTTCCCGGATTTCCTTCTTGGTAAATTCCACTACCGGCAAAATATCGACACCGCCATCCCCGTATTTCGTGAAATAACCGGTATAAAATTCAGAAGCATTATCCGTCCCAACAACCAAATAATTATAATTTGTGGCCAATGCGTACAACGCACTCATTCGCAGTCTGGCCCGTAAATTGGCAGAGGATAATCGGTCGTTTGCATCAATAAAAGCATTGCTTTCCTTTAATTGGTTTTTAATTTCTGAATACATGGTTTTATGCGTTTCCGTTAAATCAATTGTTACCGAATCTATCCCACTGCTTTTTATAACCTCATTCGCATGCCCCATATTTTCTTCGGAGGTGTAAATTGGC
Source organism: Virgibacillus kimchii (assembly GCF_055379185.1). NCBI lineage: Bacteria > Bacillati > Bacillota > Bacilli > Caryophanales > Bacillaceae > Virgibacillus > Virgibacillus kimchii. The sequence continues at coordinate 1,188,025 of NZ_AP043951.1, forward strand.
AGTAAAACACCCAGTGAGTTATCCGGCATGGCTCGTTTCATTAAATGAGCAACAACAGCAGAATCCAGTCCACCGCTTACACCCACAACCAATCCTTTTGTCCCAGTTTCGTTAACCTGGTTCTGCAGCCATTTGACAATTCCGTCTACATGTTCTTTCATAGCTATCACTCCTATTTTGAAACCTGTCTTATGTTAGTTTATCATATTTTTTATACTTTTAAAGAAATATCGTCGATGGACCCACTCATTATCAAGTTGGTTCAAATAATTAAAAACAGAAGCCGGCTTTTTCCTCAGGAAATACAACCACTCCCTGAACACATCACTGGGCAGGGCCATGGCGTAAGCCCACATTTTTAAATGCTCTTCCGGCACCATATTATACCCGATTAATTCATCTATTTCCCATTTTTCGTACGGGAGAAACCTTTGACCCAATTGAATAAAATCATACAGCTGGGGAGTGCGATGCAATAAATCGAAGTCAATCATGATGGTTTGTTGTGGGGTACGTATAAAGTTGTGTGAGGCTACATCTCCATGGATCCATGTCCCTTTTCTTTTTGCATTTTTTTCAAGATGCTGCCAAGGAAATTGAGAAAGGAATTGAAAATAAAATGTTGTTGTTTGTACTATGTCCGCATATAAATGCCCAAATCCGTATTTGTAAAATAAAGATTCTGTTTGCTTAAATGCCTGAAACCGCTCATGCCATTTAATAAGAAATTGTTTTCTTTCCACAGGGTTTTTCATATGAATATTACTTGCATTTTCATGAAATTGTTTTAAAGTATCCACTGCTGATCTTCTGTCTCCGGCTGATTGATAATTTAACTTTTTCCCTTCTATATATGGTGCGATGGTATAGTAATGATTATTATAAGTCAGAAATTCCCGTCCATTTGGGAAAGGGTGAAACGGAACGATATACTCATTGCCGATCATCTTGAAAAAACCCCATTGTTGCAGCAGGATTTTTTTATTTATATGTTTCTTTAAAATATATTTTCGGTTATTTTGTGTCTCCATAAGTAAAACATGCGACTTAATTGCAGCTAATTTCTTTACTTTTAATTTTCCTTCTTTGAACAAAAAAGAAGAGAGACGATTAATTATTTCGTCTCTTTGAATTAATTCATTCCTCATTACCTTTTTCGTCCTCATCTTTCCTAAGGTAGTTTTGTGGATATTCCGGAGGACTTGGGTAAGACGGATTCATACCCGGAGATAATGGCGGCGGATACATCGTTGATTGTTGTGGTTGTGCCGGAATAAAATCTGGCTGCTGCTGTTGCTGGGATGTAAAACCGGTTTGCGGCAACGGCTGCTGCGGCGCTGCCATACTTGATGGCGGGTTACCAATGCCTTCAGACATTTGATATGGCATCATTTGCGGATACTGCATTCCTGTACCTTGACAACCACAATCTTTTTTTCCATGTTTCTGCATTGGTCCAGCATGATAATCAAATGGTGGTGCCATCATCGGATATGGCGCTGGTGCAAAGCAGGGATGAACCATATAGCATGGTGCCATAGGTATTGGCATTGGTTGTGGTGGCATTACCGCTTTCTTCTCTTCTTTTATTGGCTGTGGTTTTGGCATTGGTTTTGGCTGTGGTTTCGGTTTTTCTTTTTTCTCTTCAGGCTGCTTTGGCATCTGTGGAAATTTTACTGTAGTATGGTAATCAAAATCCTGTTCCAATATGGGCATTTGAATAATTGGCTGAACAGGCATTTCGGGCATTTTGGGCATTTTAGGTTTTTCAGGCTTTATCTCTTTAGGCGGTTTTTTATCATCCTCTTTAATTACCGGCATCGGCTTTGGCGAAATATCTTTGTATGGCTCTTTTACCGGTTCCTTCTTCGTCTCCTTGATCGGTTTCGTTTCGTGTTTAACTGTTTTGGAAGACGAAGGCACTTTAATCTTCATGCCAGGCATAATCATATCCGGACTGGACAACTGGCTGTTTAACTGTTTTAATTCCTCAAAATCCACCCCGTATTTCTGTGAAATCTCCCACAATGTATCTCCCTTTTGCACGACGTGTATTTTCAAAACAATCTAATCTCCTTTCTTATAACACTGGGCTAATTACTCTATATCAACATATGCATAAAACAGTTAAAAGTTGAACCAAATTTATATTTTTGCATAATTAACGTCGGATAAATAATAACCATTCCACCATCCATACTGCATAAAAAAACCGCCAAAGGGTGATTGGCGGTTTTAAACTGATTTATACTTATATTTTCATCTCGTAAACTGGATAGCTGCCAAGAAAGGTTACCTTACATCCCAATGCTTCCAGCTCACCTTTTACACCGGGAAATAAAACATCATCGTACGGTTGGTTCACATCAATAATAAAAAAATAATTCCCCAAACCCGTTTTCATCGGACGGGATTCTATTTTGGACAAATTCATCTTCCTCCAGGCAAAAGCGGATAATACCTGGTGGAGAGCTCCCGGCTGATCGCTTGGCAGTGTAATGAGCAGACTCGTTTTCTCCATCTGAACATCGTGCTTAATCTGAAGCGGTTGGCTGCTGTTTTTGCTTAACACTAGAAACCGTGTATGGTTATTTGAAAAATCATGAATATTTTCCTCAAGCAGACGCAAACCATACTCTTCTGCTGCCAAATAGTTGCCAATGGCAGCATTAGTACTGTTGCTCCGGCCTACAATTTCAGCAGCCTTCCCGGTTGAAGAAGTAAATGCCAATTTTGCATTGGGCATGTTTTTATGTAAAAATTGATGGCACTGGGCTATCGCATGACTGTGGGAATGTACCTCTGTAATTTCTTCCAAACTTCCGTCAAAACCCTCGTGAACCAGTAAATGCTGTTGAATAGGGACAACAATTTCTGCCATGATTGGCAGACGCACCTGATGAACCAGATAATCAACCGTTAATTGAACAGTGCCTTCTATAGCATTTTCAAGAGGAACAACCCCAATGTCAATCCGATTCTCCTCCACTGCATCTATACACTCAGGTATCGTATCAAAGCTTTCTTTTGCTTCCCCGTTAAATGCTGTATCCACCGCTAGTTTCGTAAATGTTCCTTTTGGTCCTAAATAACCGATTTTCGTTGTCAACATTTCCCCTCCTTGTTTACTATACACGTTTGCAATATTATTCAATAAATTCGAATTCATAATTTAATAAACGAATTGTATCACCATCTTCAGCGCCTCGTTCCCTCAACGCATCATCAACGCCCATCTTCCGCAATTGCCTTGAAAATCGCTGTACTGCTTCATCGTGGTTAAAGTCCGTCATTCTAAACAATTTCTCTATACGGTCACCGGATAAAACATACGCACCATCATCATCACGGGTAATCTGAAATGGAGCTTCCTGTTTTTGATGACGGTAAACTACTTTCTCCTCAACTTCTTCAGTAAGCGGTGCAGCCTTTGGAATCGTATCCAGAACATCAGCAATGGCAAACAATATATCTCTTACTCCATTTTTTGTAAGTGCTGATATTTGATAAACAGGTTCATCTTTCTGCATCTTGGCTTTAAATTCTCTTAAATTATCTTCGGCTCCGGGCATGTCCATTTTATTTGCAGCAATGATCTGTGGGCGATCCATCATTTTATCATCATATTCCTGCAATTCCTGATTAATTTTCTGATAATCTTCATAGGGGTCCCGGCCTTCCGTTCCAGCCATGTCAATAACATGTACAAGCAATCTGGTTCTTTCCACGTGGCGAAGAAACTGGTGGCCCAGACCGACCCCTTCATGTGCACCTTCTATAAGCCCCGGCAGATCAGCCATTACAAAGCTGCGTCCATCACTTGTCTCCACTACACCCAAATTAGGCGCCAATGTAGTAAAATGGTAATCAGCAATCTTTGGTTTTGCTGCACTGACAACAGATAGGAATGTAGATTTACCCACACTTGGGAAACCAACCAGACCTACATCGGCAATCAATTTCAATTCCACTCTTATCTTTCTTTCTATCCCGGGCTCCCCATTTTCCGCCATATCAGGTGCGGGATTTCGCGGGGTCGCAAAACGGCTGTTTCCTCTGCCTCCCCTTCCACCTTTGGCAATAATGGCCTCCTGCCCATGCGCTGTTAAGTCAGCAATGGTTTCGTCTGTCTCTTCATCGATAACGGTAGTGCCGGGGGGGACAGAAATGATATAAGGATCGGCATTTTTTCCATGCTTGTTTTTACTCATGCCATTTTCCCCGCGCTTTCCTTTGAAGTGGCGGTTGTAACGAAAATCCATTAACGTATTTAGTCCTTCATCCACTTTAAAAACAATATCTGCACCGTTTCCCCCATCACCGCCTGCAGGGCCGCCTTTGGGGACGTATTTTTCCCTGCGGTAGGCAACAAGTCCGTTTCCTCCATCTCCTGCTTTTACAAAAACACTAACCTGATCTACAAACAATGTTTTCACCTCACTGACTTTACTGAATTAAAAAACTGCAAATAATTCCGGCAGGTGTTTGTTTAACTTGAACTTCATCATCATTTAAATTCCTTTTCAACACCATTTCCCGGCTATTTTGCCCTTGAATAACATAATTTACTTGTGGAAATATTAAATCCTCTGCATCCTTGATTTCCATGCTTATTTCAAGCAGTTCTTCCTTATTGTACGTATTATTAATGGCAGATATAATTTTATTTCCTTTGGATACCAGGTCATGGTCAACATGATACAATTTCTTTTCTGTTAATACATGGTATTCCAATTTTATATGGTTAAATAAGTTATTTACCTGCATAAGCCAAAGTGTGAATGCCGGTACCTTTAGATTCATTAATTTACGTTCATTTTCATAATGCCTTATCGTTTCTTTTAATTTTTTCTCCGCTTTCTCTCTATTGTTCATACTTATGTATCCCTGCACAATCTGCAAATGATTCATTAAATCATGACGGTACTGCTGCAGGAGTTTTACTACTTCGGCATCTTCCATTATACTGCCCCCCCTTATGTAACAAGAAGTATAGCAGAAAAACCGTCAAAGGTCATGCTATAAAATATTTGGCCTCCATGTCCAAATCTCAACATGCTTGGAAAAAAAACAAAAAAGAGAAGCTGTAAAATTCCTACAGCCTCTCTTTTCATACAAATTCATTATTTTACGCTTCCTGTGCAACTGGATAAACACTTACTTTTTTACGGTTTCGGCCAAAACGTTCGAATTTAACAATGCCGTCCGCTTTGGCAAAAAGGGTATCATCTCCACCTCGGCCCACGTTTTCACCCGGATAAATTTTTGTTCCACGCTGACGGTAAAGGATGGATCCACCAGTTACAAATTGGCCATCTGCGCGTTTTGCTCCAAGTCGTTTGGACTCGGAATCACGACCATTTTTTGTACTTCCAGCACCTTTTTTCTGGGCAAAAAATTGCAAATCCATTTTAAGCATTTGGATGCACCTCCTTATTCACTCTGTATGTTTATAAACTCGCCATATTCAGCTTCAATTGATTTTAATGATATGATCATGCCTTCAAACAAGAGCTGCAGTTTTTCCATAGTCTCTCCTGTAAGAGATTCCGGAATACTTACATTCAGGTAACCACCTTCATCCCCTTGCTTTATGTCAAGATCAGCCTCTGTCAGAACAGAAGCAGCATTTACGGTACCGATCGATACTGCTGAAACAGCAGCACAAACCAAATCATAACCGTAGGGGCCGCTTTTGGCATGACCGGTCAATTCAAATGCATTAATTTTTCCATCTGAGCGTGCTACAGTTACTTTAATCATCGTAAAATCCTTTATGCCTGGATTTTATCAATAACAAGTTTTGTAAAAGGCTGTCTGTGACCCTGTTTACGCTTGTAGTTTTTCTTAGGCTTGTATTTGAATACAGTAATCTTTTTCTGACGACCCTGCTTTTCCACTTTTGCAGTCACAGTTGCTCCTTCCACATATGGAGCACCAACTTTCACGTCATCTCCACCAACGAAAAGCACTTTGTCAAAAGTAATCGTTTCATCCGAATCTGCATTCACTTTTTCCACAAAAATCTCCTGACCTTCTTCTACTTTTACCTGTTTACCGCCTGTTTCAATAATTGCGTACATTTCTGCACCTCCTTAATAAACTAAGACTCGCCATACAGGCACTCATACCCTCGAGTTTAAAACCTGTTCTGAGCGGTTGTAGCAATGGTGCTACGATGAATAACGTATTGATATTATCATATTTAAACACTACTTGTCAACGAGGTGTGTTCGTTTCTTTGCATTGTATATCGGTAATCAGCTGACAATTTCCGTGATTTCTCCCATCGTTTTATTATGGTATTTATGATAGAAAAAGTTACGCAAACATTCATTTTCATCCAGTAGTTTTCTTTTCTGATCAGGAAATGTCACATAAATAGCGTGTTTTTTCTGCCGGTTAAAATGCGAAAAGGCATCCATCAGCGAACTGCTATGTGGCAAAACAATGGATTTTACACCACTGACCGTACTTTCCCCATCATAGCGTTTTAATAAAAAACGCATAAAAACATAATAACGATTTTTCCATTCCGTCCTGTTTTCCATGAACAAAAACAGCATAATCAACAATGCACTTAAAGTAAAGGGGAATAACCATAATTGTAATAACAAAAGAAAAATACTTATACACATGGAAAAAAAGATAATAAAATGATACGCGGTTTTAAAAGGGAAATAGTTGGAAATAAGCAGGAATAAAAGCTTTCCTCCATCCAACGGCCAAATAGGCAATAAATTAAAAATAAGAATAATCGTATTATAGAAAAAAATGAGTTCCAGCACCGATGCCGGCAGCAACTGCATGCTTGACATCAGGAGTATGACAAAGTAAATGACAACATGCTGAAAGGGGCCTGCAAGAATAACAAGGGCTTCCTCCCGGATTGGTTTATTTCCATGTTCATCCGTCTCCATAACACCGCCGAACACCCAAAGCATAATTCTTCTTATTCGCCATTTGAAAAAAACAGCCATTAGGAAATGACCGGTTTCATGCAACAATACAATCGAAAGGATAATGCTTAATTCAAAAAAAGTACCTGTAAGAAAGGATATAAGTATAAATACAATCAGGATGGGGTGGATATGAACTTTTTTTAAATTATTCTTGATCATCGACTTGAATCACCTGAACCGGGTCAATATAGTCATTATCTTTTTTTATAGCAAAATACATTGTTTCGTTTTCCGTTGGAGAAAATTGGCCAACCCTTTGATTATTGCCAACATACTGATATAAATGAACATCGATGGAGTTCAAAAATCCATAAGTGGAATTAGTGCCATCCGGATGCTGTATAACTATAGTTTTATTCGTTTCCCGGTCATTTCCGGCAAAAATTACAATCCCTTCCTGTAATGCAGCCACATCCGCTGTTTCGCCAGGTTCAATCATAATCCCCTTTCCATTTGCCTGAAACGTCTCTGTTACATTACCGCTTACCGGAAATGCCAGTAAACCATCAGCTTCCACAGCTTCTCCGCTTGGTGGAGTAAATGCCAATGGAGTTCCAAACGTTTCCTGATACCAGACATTGACTTTGGCAAACGGAAATTCCTGAGTGAGAGCCATGCTTGACCACCTTTTTGGCGATTCCAAAAATGCAGCGTCTGACTGCCACAACAACGCTGTACCAAAAAAAAGCATGACAGATAAAGTACCTTTCATAAAAAAGCCGGCGATTGCCCTATCTTTCTTTCTATTGCCTGCCACATCAGTAAAAACCGGAAGATAGCCATGCTTTTCTTCCTCCTGCGGTAAATGGGAAATGATCTGTTTATTATTTCCTTCTCTGTAAGGATAGCCCCGTGCCTTTTTTCGTTGTTCAATCGATTTGCGAACTCTTTTTACTCCTTTTTTCATTTAACCTTCATTCCTTCACATGCTTTTGTTCCATTGTATGTAAAGGTGGTACAAGTTATGATGAAAGAAAAACCCGGGGAATGGTAAAAAGCAAGAAAAACAGCAGATGCCGATTCCAAAGAACCATTCTGCTGTTTTACTTTATTTTCTATAATGCGGATTAATCTTATATTTAAGTACGCATGCCAAAAAACTTTTTTACTCGGTGCATCATACCTTGATCCTCTTCAAGAGACTGTAAAGGGACACTTTCCCCAAGTATTCTTCTGGCAATATTCCGGTAAGCAATGGACGCTTTTGATTTTGACTGCATTGCCACCGGTTCACCATTATTGGAAGCTTTGATGACATCTTCATCATCAGCTACAACACCAATTAAATCAATGGAAAGGATTTGGATAATTTCATCTATATCCATCATTTCCCCACTTTTCATCATATGATTGCGAATTCTGTTAATAATTAACTTCGGGGATTCCATTTCTTTATTCTCCAGTAAACCTATGATTCTATCAGCATCTCGGACACTGGATTTTTCCGGGGTGGTTACTACAATTGCTTTATCAGCTCCGGCTACAGCATTTTGAAACCCCTGCTCAATACCTGCAGGACAGTCTATAATTATATAATCATATTCCGGCTTTAAAGCATCGATAATTTTCCTCATGCCTTCTTCCGTTACCGCTGTTTTATCACTTGTTTGCGCTGCAGGAAGCAGAGATAAGGATTCAAACCGCTTATCTTTGATCAGTGCCTGGTTTAATCTGCATCTTTCCTGAATAACATCAACGATATCAAAAATAATCCGGTTTTCCAATCCCATAATTACATCAAGATTTCTCAGACCAATATCCGTATCTATTAAACATACCTTCTTATCCATCAGCGCCAAAGCAGTCCCGATATTTGCAGAAGTAGTAGTTTTTCCGACTCCGCCTTTACCGGAAGTGATGACGATTGCTTCACCCATATTGTATTCTCCTTTCGAATCCGCTGATTTCTTTTCTTCTATGTGACAGAACCTGCAGTCGATCAATAATAATTTTATCCTGTTCTTCATCAATAAGACCACATTCCATATACACACCATCAGATTCATAATCCGGAGCTCGACTGATGTAATCAGCAATCCTCAGTTGGCTTGGTTTCATGTACGATGCGGCTATAAATGCTTCTCGATCACCGTCCGAACCTGCGTGAGCGATACCGTATAAACTTCCCATTATGTAAACATTCCCGGTAGCTGCTACTTTCCCGCCGGGATTTACATCTCCAATTAATAACAGGTCTCCAGTAATATCCAGTACCTGACCGGAGCGAACTATTTGGTTTATGGCTTTTATTTCACTTTCCTGCTTCCATTGCATTGCATCCTTTTTATGGATCACATCTGTTTCAATCCTGTCGACCTGAAAACGGTTTTCTTCGGTAAACAATTCCATTAACCGGCTTTCCGATTCTTTTGTTAAATACCGGTTACCCAATTTTACTTTCACGGATATGACCGGCTCGTCTTCTTTCGGCCGGCTGTTTTTAATTCTATCATGCAGTTCCTGAACAGCTTGATCAAAGGCGCAGGTATCATCAATAAAGAATGTAAGTCCATCCCTGGTACCTTTTATTGTAACCAGCTGTTTTTTATTTTCAAGCACTTATTTCTCACCCCAAATCACCTTGCTCTTTATTATTATAACGAATCACTCCCTGACAAAAGCCCTTTGCTCCATTTGCTGAGCTTTTTTGCAGTAAAAGGATAGAGAATGAGTAAAAATATAATATTCATTAGGACAGTCGGCAACAAACGATAAATGGCATAGTCACTCCATACCATCTGAATCACACCGGCTGCTGAATAAATAACATGAATTGCTGCATCAGCAAGTACTACACTTATTATACCCAATAATAGAGTTACGTGAATATTTCCGTGCAACACTTTTCTAAAACCCAGCATAAAGTAGATGACAAGTGCGTAGGAAAACATATACACACCAAGAATTCCCGTGTAAACGACGTCAATTAACAAGCCAAACACAAGGGCATAGATCACTGAGAAATATGTCTTGTCCTTTTCGTAAAAAATGGCTGTCATCACTAAGAATAATAAAATCCAATGAGGAACGATCAGCAATTCACCCGTAAATAAACCAGTCGGCAAAAGCTCCAGGGCCACCCCTTCAAGAATGAGGAAGAAAAAGAGGATAAGCGGTATATACAAGTGCTGCATCAATCATTCTCCTCCTCATCTTCTTCCCCTTCAGGTAAGGATCGATCTACAACTACGACATGATTAATTTCATACATATCGGCTGCCGGTTCAACCAGTGCAGTTCTGGTTAGGCCATATTGATCAGAAACTACTTCAATTACATTGCCAATAACCAATCCGGCTGGGAATACACCGCCCATTCCGGAAGAAACCACCAGCTCTCCCTCTTCCAGGTCCTCATCTGACTCTTCAATAATCCTAAACATAAGTGATTCAGTTTCTTCATCATAGCCTTCAATCATTCCGAATATATCATCACTGTCCTCCCGGGAAACGGTAGCTGAAATTCGATTGAATTGATCAAAACCGGTAAGCAGTTGGACTGTTGAGGTAAATTGGGAAGTGGTTTGCACCTTTCCGATCATTCCGTCTGCAGTAATGACTGCCATGTTTATCTCCACGCCGTCCTGTATTCCTTTATTTATTGTCACCTGCTCCACCCATCGTTCCGGTGAACGGGAAATAACTGTCGCCTGAATCGGATTGAAATCCCTGATAGAATCCTCCCCCCATTCCATCAGATTTCTAAGGTCTTCATTTTCTTCATTTAATTTTTGATTTTCATAAATCAGTCCCGTATATTCTGCCAGTTTTTCTTTTAACAGCTGGTTCTCATTATACGTATTTCTGATATCCTCAATATTGGTAAGTACATCCGCAGCAAAGTTTACCGGTGCATGCACAATTCGCTGCCCCCAGCCGACTGTATCATTGATAAATTGTTCGGCTGTAGTTAAACCATCTCTCCCGCTTATGGAAAAACCAATTAATACGACGAGGATAATGAAGCCAATCAAAAAGATAAAAAGTCGTTTCTTTTGAAATAATTTCATATAAACACCTGCTTATTTAACCGTAGGACGAGAGGAGACATGTGGGATGGAACGGAAATGCTCGATGTATTCCAATGACTTCCCTGTACCGATTGCTACACTTTCCAATGGATCTTCCGTAACAAATACAGGCATTTTCGTTTCGTCACTAATAACCTGATCAATGTTCTTAAGCAGCGCACCACCACCGGATAAAACAATGCCCCGATCCATAATATCCGCCGCCAGCTCCGGAGGCGTTTTTTCCAGTGTATCCTTTACGGCGTCAATGATGGATTGGACTGTATCCTCCAGCGATTCAGCAATTTCCTCTGCCGTAATGGTTATTGTTTTCGGCAGTCCGGTTAACAGATCCCGTCCCCTGATTTCCATTTTTTCATTATTTGTAACTGTACCGGCTGTCCCTATTTCAAATTTGATGGATTCAGCTGTTCTTTCACCAATCATTAAACTATACGTTTTCCTAATGTGATTTGTTATCGCTTCATCCAGATTATCTCCGGCAGTCCGGATGGATGCACTCGTAACTATTCCGCCCAAAGAGATTACCGCAACTTCAGTAGTGCCACCACCAATATCCACAATCATGCTGCCGGTAGGTTCCCATACAGGTAAACCGGCACCGATTGCTGCTGCAAATGGTTCCGCTATTGGAAAGGCTTCTTTTGCTCCTGCCTGCTTTGTCGCGTCAATGACCGCCCTTTCTTCCACCATGGTGATCCCTGATGGTACGCATACCATAATACTGGGTTTTTTGGCTAAAAACGAACGTTTTCGCATTGCTTTTTTTATATAATATTTCATCATGGCTGCAGTTGTTTCGTAGTCGGCTATGACTCCATCTTTCATTGGACGTATGACTGAAATATTTCCTGGAGTCCTTCCTATCATATTATAAGCATCTCTGCCCACTGCCTCTATTTCACCGGTTTCCTTATTTTTTGCCACTACAGAAGGCTCACTTAAAACGATCCCTTTACCTTTTAAAAACACAAGCGTATTTGCTGTACCCAAATCTATACCTATACCATGTGAAAAGTTAAATATTCCCAAAAAAAATCTTCCCTTCCATACTGCGTTCGATTTTCTGTTTATAGCTTTAGTTTATCTGTTCATTTTATGTGTAGCAATAGCATCATTATAATATGTATTGCTGTTTATCAAAAGTATTTTTTACAATAAAAGTTGAATAAGCGCCACTTTCAACAAATTGAAAAATGGCGCTATCCTATCATTCTTCTATTCAATTATACGAAAAAACCAGTAAAATAGATAGTATTTATAAGTATCCTTTTTCTTTAAGGGACACAAACTTCCTATCACCGATAATAAGATGGTCCAATACGTCGATGCCGATTAATTTCCCTGACTCCAAAAGCCGCCTTGTTACATGAATATCTTCCTGGGATGGACTGGGGTCGCCGGATGGGTGATTATGAACTACAATAATAGAGGCGGCAGATCGCTTTACTGCTTCTCTGAAGATTTCCCTTGGATGTACAATGGATGCATTTCGTTATCCGAACTTTAGTTTGGTTTATCTTAATGTGAAAACCTTGATGTACCAAGGGTTACAGCAATTGAAACTATATCTTGGTTTTTCTTAATTCATTAAAAGTGACCATAATTTATCCTGTTGGTCACTTTTTTGGTCACTTAAATTAAAGGATTTATTATTTTTATGTAGAATTATGTAATTAAAAAGAAAGGACTGATTAAATGGAAAATCTCTATAATGAAGAGCAAAAACTATTGAAAAAATTGGTTGAGGCTGAAAAAGACAAAGATTATGAATCTGCGACAGCAATCAAACGAACGCTCGACAGAATTAATGATGAAATGAAGGAAATAGAAGATGAATAGACCAGGGTTTTCCACGCCCTGGTCATAAACGGTCAAATAACACTAACTTATTAAATTAATTACTCGGTTATATAAACATCAAATCCTGCTCTTTTGGCTACAGTCGCATGATCTTCAGCGTTTTTCCTGTTAGCAAATGCACCAATTTGTACTTTAAATAATCCCCCTTCCTGTTTAACATATGCATCAAAGTCTTTAGAATGGGCTTGTTTAACTAAACTGTCGGCATTAGATTTATCACTAAATGCTCCAATCTGTACCAAGTGCAAGTTACCTCCGCCGGATGACTTTTTCTTTAAATTAAATGCTTTTGCCAGTCCATTTACATGACCTTGTGCAATCCGGTTGAGATATGCATCACTTTTTAATTTTGCAGCATCACCTGCATGATCAATAAAACCGTTTTCGGTCAAGATGGCTGACATGCTTGTCTCACGTAAAACATGAAAGTTAGCTGACTTCTTTCCACGGTTATTAAAATCAACCTGCTTCATGATCTCAGCATGGATAGTGTCCCGTAATTTTGCCGTTTGGCTATTACTTCCTAAACTGTTGTGAATGAAGTCCTCATATCCATTTGCAGAACCGTTAAAAGCATTGGCATGTACAGATAAAAAATAATCAGCACCCCAGTTATTAGCTTCATTGGTTCGTGCCAATAAACTGACAGATTTATCATTGGTTCGGCTCATTTTTACTGATATCCCTTCGTAATCGTTTAACAGATTCCTGATTTTCAAAGAAATATCCAAAACAACGTTCTTTTCCATTAAACCATTTCCTGTTGCTCCTGAGTCGTTTCCTCCATGCCCCGGATCTAAATAAAGTTTCATTATTTATCCTCCTTTTTTGTGTTTTTCCCTAACTCAAATAAGCCGGTTGCCGCTAAACCGGAAATACCTCCTGCCCACAATCTTTGACCGATTTCTGCGTCAACAAAAAAAGCAGCTGCTCCCAGCACTACACCAGTTCCAACCGCCATGACGGGCACGTAACGTTTATTGATGTTTGAGGCTTTTTTAATAGCCTGGATAAGTCCGGAAGTAACTGGCGCAATGATGGTTGCTATCATGAGTATTTCTTGCATAAAATCACCTCCCTTAAAAATTAAAGGTCAAAATGAAATAGATAAGCTGCAAAACAAAAGCACCCACTATGGACAGGAGTGCTAAATTTGTCTTCTTATTGTTTGATTCAATTCTCTCAATGCTTTTCTCATTTGTTTCCGCTTTATTGTAAGCAGCATTGGCGGTTTCTTTTGTTTCCGCATGCTCTTTCTGCAAACCCTCTACAACTCTTTTCGTATCGTCAGTTGAATCCATCACGCGGTCCATTTTTCCGTTCATTTCGGCAACCGACACTTTAACCTCTGTCAGCACATTCATGAACTCTTTCACTTCGGTCACATCCTCATTTTGTGGCATGCTCGACCCCCTGTTTTTAGACATAGAAAAAAAGCACCCTTTATGGGTGCTTAAAAATAATTTCTGTTTAAAGAACTAACTTTCATTAGCGAAGAAAATCATAAAAGATACAAGTATAAATAGAATATTCAACATAATAAACCCACTAGTAGCACCTACCCAAAATGCATTAATTAGACCCATACCAAAGTTACTGAACCCTTCATTTTCCAATAAAACTTGGTATACTATAGTGGTAAGTACTGTAAAAAAACTTATTATTAAAGTAGATAAAGATAGGACTATAAACTCCTTCCTATACTCATTATCATTCATAATTTCTTTAACAGCCTTTGTGTTAAAAATCGATGCCAAAACACTTAGGCAAGCTCCATAAAAACCTAATCCTATTGAGGATAGAAGTAAAACCCCATCTAAAGCTTTTTCAAACCCTTTAAAAGAATAAAACGGAAGCCACAAAAATGTGATAATACTTATAATGATGCACAGCGAGACGACCCCAATAAGACTCTTATAAACAAAAGACATTATGCCTCACCACTTCATCTTGTTGGTAGATTGAATTTTACTCCCCTGAACTCTTCATTTCCAAAATATAGAACAGTCATTTTATCAAATATACTATACGCATTTATTTTCCTATTGTCATCAATTTTCACTGTATCAAAAACCTCAATTTTATGTTCAATTAAATCGATTGTTTGAACTCTATCACCATCTTCCGGCCTACTTCTTATCCTTAAAGTCTTTATGTCATCGTCTTCTGGATCAAAATCTTCTAGGATTTGTTTAGCGTACTGATCATTTATTTCATCATCTTTTTTGATTCCTGAACTTAAAACAACCTCTATGTTATCTATATTATGATCTCTTTCACTTAACCCAACCATTTCGCTTAATTTTTCAACAAGCCCATCGGCTTTTGCTCCGTCAATTTTAGCATGAATTTTCCTGTATGAGCTTTGATTAAAGGCTTTTCTTTTAGCGTCTGGATCTGTAATTATAGCCATATCGAAGTTATCTGCAATTTCATACTTTAACACTTGTGAATTTAAACAACTTTCTATCCCTTTAGGGCTTAATGAATCTCTATTTCTTTGAACCATTAACACGCAATTTTCAGGATCATAAATAAGGCTTACCTCGTGTCCAATATATTCGTTTTCTTCTAACCTAATTACTTCTGAACTTCCGTCAATACTAGTTCTGTTTGGTACATTATAGACCAACCTTTCAAAAACTAAATGATACACTTGATGTTCTGTATCAAAGGTAATCTCAGTTAACATTGCAATGTCATCGTTGTAGGTATATACAATTTTGTAATCAGGTATGCCTTTTTTTTCACCTTTTGCATAACTACTTCTAATGCTTTCAAGAAGTTCATGAATTTCAAGCCTTTCGTTTCTTCCGCGAACACTATTATATGTTGTGCTCCTAAAAAAATTAAAGAATACGTTTTTATTTTTTGACAATCTCATCCCCTCCTGCCTACATAATTCTACAGAAGGAAACAAAGTCCTGCTTTTTCACATAAAAAATAACGCCTATTCAGCGTTTATCTCAGTCAACAAATGCTCTTTAGCCATAATTTCTAACTGCTCAATGGCCTCGTTGTTTTCATATTCTTCAGCTGATAACTCAAAGTTTCCATTCACATTTATGCTACGGTTATCCGTTTTCGCCGAATATACCACCTGCACACCGGAAACATCACCATCTTTATATCTAGTATTCACTGATCTAATTTCAAAGTTCATTATTTCTCCTCCTTCAAAATAATATTTAACAATCCTAATGTACGCGGTTTGATCTCTTCCCCTAAATCTGACAGCTTAAGTTTCTTTAGATCAATTTTGACTTCCTGTTCCATTAACTCATCAATTTCCTTCTTAAAGGCTTCTCGTTTTTTGACATCAGGTATGCGCCCATCTTCTGTGATATGATCTTTATATTTCTCTGTTATCTTCCTTCTCACTTCATCAGAAGGCTTTAACTCATCACCTACCTTTTTAAAATTTTGCTGAATAGAAAAAGCTACCGAAGTCGGCAGCTCTTTATCCAAAAGATCAGTTAATCCAGCTTTTAAATCGTATAACTTTCTAACAGTTAGCTTCATTATGCCACTCCTTTTTCTAATTGTTCAACACGCTTTTTCAGTAGTTCATTTTCATATTTTAGCCAGTCAACGTCATCAACCAAATCCCTTGTAATTGGGATTAGAAGAGTCCATACTCTTTCTTCATAATGTTCGACTTCCCCGTCATGATAATCAACATATTGGCCTAGTCCAACATCCACAAGTTCATCGGCAATAATCCCATAATGTTTTTTCAAACCATCTGATGTCCAACCGTTTTCCTTAACCTCTTTCAAGTCATTCCACATGCTAAGGTTCATGTCTAACAATCTGTAAGGATCAACGTCTACTGGTTCAATGTTCGTTTTATATTTTCGGGCTGATGTTGTGCGTAAAAATCTACTCCCTAAACTAGCACTATAGCCAATACGGACATTTGATGAGTTTGAAGATGTATTTTCATAAGTTGGGTCGCTGTACAACGTTCCATCATCTCTAATCCATAGATCGTCCCTAAAATTACTTTGATTATCATGCGATCTCACTCTAAAAGAAGCGCCGCCAAGGGCTCTATTTCCGTATATGGTAAGAATTCTATCTCCATAACTTATAGAGTCACTGTCGTCTGCGCCAAACCTTACACCTTGCCAATTTGCAAACCCATCAGCATTCAATAAACGAATTCCACCATTGGAAATAATGTCTCCATCAATCACTACATCATTGTCAAAGCGATACTCGTCTATAGCTTCTGAATCGAAGTTTACCCTTCTATTGATACCACTTGTTGACAAACGGAAACTAGATGATCCCATATCTAAAAACAAACCTTCATAAGATGCCCACATACGTCTCTGCAATGCACTAACCTCGTCCTCTACACTATAAAAACCTTCATCGTCACTAATACCAAACTCCCCGTGTGTAGTCTGTATTCTGAGCCAGCCCGCATCAATAGTAAGATTAGTTGAATAAAAACTAGATTCATAGCGACTACCCTCAATTACAGCACCTTCGACTCTGCCTGAAAAAGTAGCATCCTCCCCAAACACATGACCATCAAAATTTATCTGATCAGCATCGAACGTAAATGAGCCTGCCTCCTGCGTAAATATCGAACGTACTTCCCCATCGTCAACCTTCGAGGCTATTTCATCGGACATAACCACTAATTCAGCTTCGAGAGTATCAACTTCACCAGTAAGCGTGTTTAAGTCAGTCTGGCTTGCCTTTAAAGCTACTTCTCCAGCAATGGTGCTTATTTGACCTTCTGCATCCGTAATACGTCCTGTGGCTGTATCTAAGTCAGTTTGTAACGCTCTTTGCGTAATTGCTGTCGCATTTTGGGATATGTCTGTGCTGTGCTGCGATACAGTAGCATCTATTCCATCCAGCATACCTTCCAAATTAGAAAGGTTACTATCTAAATCACCAATGCCATTTTCTATATCATCAATAATGTTGTTAATGTCATCTGACAAATCTCCAACAACACCATCCACATATGTGGAATCAACTTTACTGCTTATCTCGTCAGCCATGACCAATAATTCTGCTGAATGGTCATCCACAATACCTTCTACAGTATCAACTCTGCTGCTATCAGCTTTTAAACCAATGGCCTCTTCATTCTGACCAATCTGTGTGCCTTGGTCGTCCAAGGTCTGTACGATACCATCAATGTCTGTTTCATATTCAGTAACACCAACATAATTTAATAGCCTATTATCAATATCTTCAATTGTATAGACATCATCAACATTTGCCTTATCGACCAGTTGACCGTCCACATACTCAATTGTCGTCCTGTCTGCAAGGTCATCTGCAATTTCCTGCATTTTAGTGTCATATACAGTTTGAGCAACGGCATAACTTTGTGCATCTATTAACGTTTGATCTGCTCTATCCTCTGCAAAATCTTTTGCGCTATCCTCTGCATCACTTGCAACCTGTTCTGCATAATTCCTAGCGTTTGATTCTGCATTTCCAGCTACAATGTCTGCATGACCTTTTGCATCTTCACCTACTGCT
The DNA here is from genome assembly GCF_055379185.1 of Virgibacillus kimchii. Taxonomy (NCBI): domain Bacteria; kingdom Bacillati; phylum Bacillota; class Bacilli; order Caryophanales; family Bacillaceae; genus Virgibacillus; species Virgibacillus kimchii. The sequence goes on from NZ_AP043951.1 coordinate 1,206,394, forward strand.
TCCGCAAAAGTCTGTCCTTCAGTAAACACATATTCGTCCTTGTCATCAATGGTAATCTTATCGTAGGTGTATTCTATTAGTTCGGCACTACTGATTTTATCCCGAATCTCATCACGTAGTTGCTGCCATATCGCCTGTACTTCTTCTTCGGTGTATTCTGTGTAATCTCCTAATTTTACGCGTTTTCTGCCCTTGAGAAATATATTTCTTGCCTGTTCAAAAATGCGTGCTTCCAAATATAAGGGCGGATTAAACTCAGTATCTTTTGTCCGTATTGTATCGCCAAAACGTATTTTTTTATTTGCCATTCCGGGTACATGTTCAAGATCAACAATATCTCCTTCGTATTCTACAACTTCATTAATGCGCTTATTTAATTCAGTCCGGGTGTATTGTTCCAACTCTGATAAAGTCATTTCCAATCGTGATGATTGTGGTTCATACACACCTACAAGATGCTGCAGCTCACCAAATTCATTAGGTCTGCCCCATCGTTGTAAAGCTTCTTGATCTTCGACAAACACTTCAAGCCGCGTGCCGTCTTCCTGTTCTGGGCCGATGCCTTTCAGAGCCGTATAAATATTGTCTGTTTTTTCAATTCGACGTATGCCTTGCAGATCTTTTCCAAAAGTAACTTCTCTGCCGCGCCATTCACCAGTTCGTTCTAATAAATCAACGTAGCGACCGGTAACACGGTTACCATCCGTCTCCACACGGAAATTTAATTCAAGGTCAAATTCGTTAGCAATCCTTTTTAAAAAAGCATATGGATTCGTGTTGTTTTCAATTTCAAAAGTACGGCTGCCTGTTCCTTCTAAAATTCCTGCTCTGTGGTTAGTACCATTCAAGGCACGCGCTACTGCTGTTGATACGGTTTGACTTTCTAATGTTTGCGGTTCAATAACCGCACCTTTTTTCAAGTCTTCCAGATAACTAGCAGATGAAAATACATCCATTTTCAAGCCTTCAGAGTCTCGATATTTAACCGCTTCATGAATGATAAATTCTATATAGCCACTATCTTCACCAGGAATTATTAGCCTGTTTCGTTTTGATAAATGTTCAGAGAAACGTTTGTCACCGAATGTTGTAAAGTTAAATGTTTCCATGGTGCTTTCAAGAGACTTTAGATGTTCATTATCAATAGTGTTTTTATGTGTAATGAAATCTAAAATATTGTCTGATTGTGCGCCGGTAATGTGTATCATGGCTTCACCTCCAATTGCAGGAAAAATATAACCCCCTGTCGAATATTGAATATTGAGAGGGGGGTGAATGGTATGGTAAAAGGTTTTGATTCTGAACGGCTAAAACATTTAGCAATAGAAAGTATTGAAGCTGATGATTCAAATTATCAAAAGGTATTTGATGTGATTTGGTCGAACATCGATAGTTTAATTTCTGATGATGTTGACGCCGAAACAAAGAAAAAGAGTTTGGACACATTTCTAAAATTATATGCCCAAATGATTGTGATGGAATCTGTGAATCTAACTCTTAATGCCTTGGTTGAAACTGGAACACTTGTAGACGATGAAGATTCTAATACTTAGAAAACCAAATCTTATAAGGTAAATTAAGTGTTTTATACGCATCTATTTCACGGGCATTTTTAATGCTCGTGTTTTTTTCTTTTTTCATATTATCTCACCTCCTACCTATAGCGCGGTCTGTATTTCAATTCCGAATTAAACGATAAATCTGGCAGCACGGCTATTTGGTTTTCTCCTTTTTGTAACTGAAAATAGTCCCCACCAAAATCTTTATGAGGTGTTGCGTCTTCGCCATTTAACAGTATTTCCTCTGTAATATGATCAAACGTGATTATATCTCCGGGATAAGCAATATACGGTGTTTGATCTTCAGTAACTGTTCTAAGTTCAAAGACTTCAACACTGTTCATTCTCAATCGCCATGGAGTCACCCTATCTTGATAACTACCAATAAATAAAGTTATAAACTTTAATCTGCCGGAAAATTCGTTGTTGACATCATTGAAACTTTCAGTGACAACATCAACGTGTCTTTGTGTATACCATCTTGCAATATAAAAAGTAAACTTATTTCCTTCTCTTTTAACTCTTAATTGCATAATAGTAGCCTCAGGCACATTATCATAAGAGTGATTATGCTGACCTATTGCATAGCCATTGCTAGGACCATCTCCTCGATAATGCCCAGCCCGTCCTAATCCTCGTCTACGTAAAAAACTTCTCGTGTTGTCTTTTATCCCTAATTTCCCGAGGTTGTTCATGTTTTCATCATGAAAGTAAATTTCCATTCTAAAATTTTCAATTTCCCGTCTCGAAATAATGTCAAATACTGAACTTATCTCGAAATCCTGTATGGCCTCTGGTAATTCTCTTGTGATTGCTGGTCCGTGCATACGGTTTCCTGTTCCATAGCTATCTGCTCGGATTCCTACACCTGGATCGCCGACCATTCTTCCGTCTATATCATTTGCATGCTCGTCAACATGATCGGGAGATGATATTTCCCACTCATCAACCGTGCTGCCATTTTCGTAAAGCACACTGACTTTTTCGTCAACAATTTCTTCATTTCCCTCTTCCTCTACCGGTTTTCCAATTAAATTATATTCCTCACCATTTGACACCATAGCAAAAGTTACAGGTTCAAGCACTTCCATTTCAAAAATGGGATCGGCTTCTGTTGTACCGGGGTTTTCGATTATGGCTGTGTCTGCTGTGAGTAATTGAGAGCGTTCAGGACCGTACTTGAATGGTTTACACAAAAACACTAACGTTCCAGATCGTAGCGTGGGAGCAGGACGAGAATAGTCCGTTATCTCACCTGTCACTCTCCCGATATAGGTTTTCCCCGGAACGTTATCGAACTGAATTTCCGCGTCCTCATTTTTTATGAGCCAGTTTTTTAATTCATCTAGCAATTCCTGTTCATGGTTTTCATCCTCTACTTTAAATCCAACAGGTTGGTACACATACAATTCATCCGTGTCAGTTGATGATACATGTACCCCGGACATACCCGGAACTCTGATTAAACCATGCCGGATTGGAGCGTAAGGGGATTCTAGCCTACCTCTTAACAAGTACAACCATTCTTTGCGAATTCCGTTAAAGGTTAATGATCTATGCAAAATTATCCCTCACCCTCTTATTTCTATCTTGTGTTTCAGTGATATGCGGCTCTATAATTCGACCGACTTCCCTATCATTCATAACAATATTTTTTCCTTCTCGAACAGCAACAATTAATTCTTGTAATAACACAATAATGTCGCTGTTATCGCTTGAGGGTTGATAATAAACATTGCCACTTTGAGGCTCCGTTTGTTCCCTGTTAATAATATTTCGACCAGCAGCCGCTATCATCCGCATAGTCTGAGTAGGTTCATTTTCATAACTTATGCCATCTGCATAAGCAGGTAAACTGTTCAAGGCACTGATAATCCGCTTGGATTCACTATGAGTAAATACTTGGTATCCCGCTGGCCTATCGTATAATCCGGCATTCAAGACTTCCCAATTATTCCCCATCCGGCCAAGTTCCCAACCTGCTTCACCAGCAATAAAAGGCCCTCCCGGATGATTGTCTGTTCCGGTTGCGTAAGCACCTAACATTGCGCCGCCTGCTCCACCAGCAACGGTAAGGTTAACTCTTTTTAAGATAGATGACCCTATGCTGCGGTTGAATTCATCAATGGAAGGACTCGCATCCAAGCCGATTGTCTTACTTACATCTTTACCTAATTCCCGATTCATATCTGCTGCTTTGCCAGTACCATCATCGATGCCGGTATTGTTATCAAGTATTGATTGACCAATACGATTTAAATTGCCTTCCTGTATGTCCAGTAGTTCTATAGCTCTTTCTTTCCTTGCGTTCGACTCGGACTGATATCCTGTCTCTTCATAAATTCTATCCCTGATGCCTTCATGCTTATTGATAGCTTCATCGAGCAATCCTAATTGTTCATCATATTCACTGCTTTTCTTCATTTCTTCGGAAGTGTTTTCGACCATTTCCCTGCGCTGATCTTTTAACTTATCAATCTGTTCGTCTAATTTTGTGAGACCTTCGCCTTTTTCATAATTGATGTCCACTTCTTGCAGTAGCATATCAGCCATTTGGATATTTATTTCTTCTAATTTTGCTATTTCTTCATCGTTTTTGTCGACTTTGTCTTGTAACTCGGATTTTTGATCCTGCAGCGTTTCAAGTCCTTCCACTAATCCGCCGTTGTATACCTTCTGAAGCAACCCTCTTTCTTTACCTAATTCAATATACTCTTCTTCACCGACTAAACCGGAATCCATTTTACGATTAATTTCTTCTAACCTTGCTTCAATATCGGACATGGGAACATCTCTTAACGCCATTAGTTCTTGTATGTCTTCCTCTGTTTGTGCAATTTCTTCATTCAACTCTTTGTTTCTGCGTCTCAATTCCTCTTCGTTTTCAAGGGCTTTTACTCTTTCTATTTCAAGCTCTTCCCAAGCCATATCGCGTAAAGATTGAATGTAATCATTAACTGCATCCGTGGATTCGACAATTGCATTACCTTTATCGGTAAAAGACTTTTCAACGTCTGGTGATTGCTCGATGATACCGTTATTAGCTTCAATCAGCTCGTTTATTTCGTCTTTGCTCAGTCCGCTTTTATCAGCCAACTCTTCATATTCATCTTTTAATTCCGCAATTTTCCCAGGATTCTGCGTTTGTTCTAATTCTTTTTGAACATCTAAAAGCCGACCAAATTCTTCCTTGGTAAGCTTACTTTTAGCCTCTAGCTCTTCATATTCAGTAACAAGGTTTTCCAAAGAATCAGCCTGTTCCCACAAGCTGTTTGTAGTATCGAGTGATATGTCATGCAATTCATCTTTCCTATTGCTTAAATAGTAAATACCTCCTGCTAAGGCCGCCACCCCTGCAATCGCTAACGCAACTGGAGCTCCACCTGTAGCTCCCAAGAGACCTAATCGACCTGCCACACCTGCTCCGCCTGCTCTTCCGATGATGCCTGTTACTTTTGCCAATCCACCCGAAAGAGTCGATACGACATTAAACATTCCCCCTAAAGCAACACTTGCAGGTCCAGTAGCTGCCGTTACTCCCGCAATAGCTATAATGTTCCTTTGTGTGGATTCATCAAGATCATCAAACCACTCAGCTAAATCCTGCACTCCGTCTACCAAAGGCGGGATATGCCTTCTTGCTAAATCAAGCAATACTTCTCCAACCGGTTGCAAAGACTGCATGGTGTTATTCTTCAAAATCTGAAATTCTTCACCGATTGTCCTAGTTTCCTCTGCGGTTTCTTGGATAGATCCACTTGCATCGTCGGCACCGGATCCCAAATCTTCAAAAGCAGGGATAGCTCTGTTCCTGATTGCTGTCATTAGCCTTTGTGCGCCCTGGGAACCAAATACTTCAGTAGCAAGTGATAAAGCTTCCTGTTTATCTTCAGTTTCTGCTATTGTCTCAACCACACGCTCTAATTCTTCTCGGCTGTTTTTACCTTCATCTGCCCAATTCCTAAACGCTTGGTTTAGACCTGGCATAACCCGGCTTACCTGGATCCCGTTTTTCTCTAAACCTGCCATGAAGTGCGCTGCTTCTTCCATTTCAAAGCCGGCATTATTTAAAACGGACCCATGCCTTGTTAACTGTCCATTTAATTCACCTAAGCCCACTCCATATTCCTGAGTAAGGGTAAACATATAATCTAATATTTCTGTTCCTTCTTCAGCTGGACGTTGCCACTGTTGCAGTGCTTCACCAAAGGTTTGAGAGTTCTGTGCCGCATCTTCCCCTAACAAACGAGATACGTCTAAAAGGGATACAGTTAAGCCCTCTAATGTCTCGTTAGTGGCTCCGGTGAATGTATTTAAAGTGGCCATAGAACTGGCTACTTGTTCGGATCCATCCGGTACACTTTTGAACACCTTGTCAAAAGACTCTTCCAATTCATCCAACGCCTCACCAGTCGCGCCTGTGCCTACTCTTAGCTCACGATATGCTTTGTCTATTTGATCAGCTGCTGCAAACGCGACGCCGCCGGCAGCCAAAAGAGGGGCTGTGACTCTTGTGCTCATCGTTTTACCAAAATCAGTTAAGGAATCTCCGATTTTTCCGGCCTTATCAGAAAAACTCTCTAGGTTGGTTGTCGCTTTTCCCCATGCTGATTCCTGGAAGGCCTGTTCTTTTCGCATTTCTTCTAGTTCTTTTGTTGCGTTTTCAACATAACGCTCCAGGTTATTCAAAGAAGCTGCTTGGTTATTATACGCACGCTCTGCTTTTTCGGCTTCACGCGAACCTTCTCCATGCTCTTGTACCATCTTTTGGTATTCTTTATAGGCTTCTTCTGTTGCCTTTTTCTGAACGTCAAGCTTTTTATTAAGACCGTCAAGTCTAGTTTCATACTTACTAATAGATCGATCTCCGCGATCAAAAGCAGACATGTTAAGTCTCATTTCAGAATTAACAGTACGCAGCCTATCTTTTACACCTGTAAGGCCCCGATCAAGAGCCAATGCATCCAAGTCAAGCCCAATGGAGAGCCCTTCTATACGCTGTGCCAAATTACTTTCACCTGCCTTTCAAGGCATAAAAAAATTAACCGCCAAATGCAGCAATTAATGATTTCTTCTTTTCCGGTTTATTCTTTTCAGCTAATATTTCAAGCATAAAATTAAAAGGCATATTTAAAATTTCATTGACATCCTTGCCGTTTTTCATCATGTCAAGGACGATCTTATCCATGTACTCCTTCTGTTTTTCAGGAGTAAAATCTGCATCAACTAACTTTTGTTCGCCAGGTACTTTTTTGTATCACTGTTCTGGTACCCCCTTGCAATGAACATAATTTGATCTTGTAATACACTTATTGCATCAGGTGCATGTAGACCATTGAAAAGCTCATCTTTAGTAAACTGATCACCGTATGCTTTCACGACAAAATCCAGCATCTCATCTATGATTCCTTTTTCCAGTTCTGGAGTCATCTTTTGATTATTTAGTTCGCCCATTAAATCAATTGCTTCATAGACAGTTTTCAAGGGGACAAAAACAGGAGTGATGTATTTTTCAGTTACAATTTCGCCTTCTTTCACTTCTTTCACAAGTTCGATCATATGTCTTTTTAAATTAGCCATTTGTATTTTCCTCCTAAAATAAAAAGAGCAGGGGTTTTATTCCTGCTCTTTTATCAATGGTTTTCCAATTTTATTGTTAGATGACTTTAGTTCTTCAATACGATCATCAGATACTTTTTCATGTGGATAAACATCATCTTTTACATATATCTTATCGTTATCCTTTAAATCCTTAAAATCATGGATAACCACATATGTTTTCTTCATCTGCTTTTCTTGTTCAAGTAAATCAGCCAGTTCATCCTTTTTCATCTTTTCGTCAAATTCAATGCCTAAAGCTTCAAGTTCATTTTTAATTTCGTCTTTGGTCATTATGCTCCCTCCGGCTCAGCGTTAGGATGCGGCTTTCCGAAAATCAGCTGGAACAAAGCGTCACGGTTGGTAGTTTCTCCCGGTTTATCATACGCAAAGATAACCGACTTTTCTTCGTCGAAACCTTCTACTTTACGGTCCATAAACTGAGCAGAAATTGATTCGTTGGTAAATTCAGTAGTCCCTTGTTTTGTTGCACCTTGAATATTTGGACGTGTGAACATTCCGCGTGGCAATCCTACATATTCCTTGGATCCATCCTCATATGTTTTGGCGAAAATCACACCAACATACGGCGGATTATCATTACTTCCTGCCGCAACCAAGCCATCTTTTTCTTCCCAATTCAGCAGGTTTTTCTTGTGCATGATAGGGATTTTATGAAACTGAGAAGTAACACTGATGTCTCCGGCTGCAGTAGCCATTTCAGCAGTGGTATTATCTCCATAAGCTCTTACTATCTCCTGCGGCATTTCCACGTTGATATCCTGTAAAAATTTAACACGGAAAATTTCTTCTGCAGTTATTCCTTCACCGACTTCTCCATAATGAAATTCATCCACTCCGGTGGACGAACGGTAAACTTCTTCTTCTGGCATTATGATTCCTCCTTTTAATTTACATAAGCCTTCCCGCGATACCTTCTTGCATCGCGGTAAATTTTATAATCACTGTCATACTCATCCATCCCGGGGCCCTGGGGAAAACCAAACTGTTCCCACATTATATCCCTTATTCGTTTTGACAAAGCTTCAGTATCATAATAACTTTTCGACCAAACTTCAATCTGCAGCATATGGTCCTCAGTAAGCCATTGATTATCTCCGTAATCACCAGGCAAAGGCACATCAAGGGGATCGATGACAATATGCGGCTCCATTAAATCTGTCGATGGAGATTCATATAGTTTAATATGATTATCCTTAACTTTATCCCTGATAAATGAATCATTGGATATAGCTGCTTGGATTTTAATCTTCATCCGCCCATCCCCCTTTCAATTTCACGCCTGACTGCATCCCGGTATTCTCTTTCAGCAGCACGCATGGCACGAGCAATTGCACCTTTACCGCGCGGATTCGGGTTTTTGACAGTCCCAAATTCATTCAAATGGATAATGCGATATCTTCCCCGGGGTCCGCGCCAGTGCACCTTAATTTTACGCACGCCGGCTTCTGTCATTGGTTCTGATACCGTAATTTCAGATAGCGAAGCCCCAGTATCTGCAAACCTTTCAAACTGGCTTTTAAGCTCTCTTACAAACACTTCAGCACCAGCTTTCAAGGCAATATCCATGATCTCCTGCATCCTTGCAGACCCTAAGCGTCTATCCAATTCATTAAGCAATTCCGGCAATCCGGTTATTTCCACGCTCATGTCAGCAGCTCCGCAATGATGTTAATAAACTGTTTATGCTGCAAATCGGGCTGTGCGTCTGTAACGTTATAATGTTTTCCGCGATATTCCGGCGCATCAATCTCAATGAAATGCTCGTTCGTCGGGATAAATTCAGCTTGTGGATCCCGTATGGTAATTGTTATATCCGACAATGTACCATTTGCTTTTGCGGTTTGAACATCTCTCAACCACACCTGGTCAATCTTAGCCATGCATTCATAAAGGATGACCTTTTCCGTTTCATCAGGTAACGGCCCCGGCTTTGGTACCATCTTATAAAACGTAACCGGAGTGCGTAATTCACCGGAATGCACGCGCGGCGGCTTGTATTCAAACTTCCTCATCGGTATCACCTGCCATTTCAATTCCTAAGGAAAATATCTCACTTTTAAAATTTTCCTCGAAATATTCGAGAGCGTCATTGTAAGCGTAACGTGTTCGCTCGAACACTAATTCTCTCGCTAATTTATCTGTATGCTTGTCTCCATCTATTTTAAATTCACCGCATTTATGCCGTATATAATCAATAGAATAGGACAGTAACTTTTTAAAGTCACCGTCCTGGCTATTATGGGAGAAATTAAACCTACCCTTAAATTCTTCTAGTAATTCATCAGTGACCAATTAGATCACCCCTTTTTATGCGCCTTCTGGATCGCTTCCGTCATCCTCTACAATCGCTAAATCTAAGTCATACACTTGTGCAGCGTTGTTATCTTTTGGCTTACCAGTAGCAAACTGTTTAGCAATGTATAAGTCTGCATCGTCCATTGCTAACGTTTCTTTATAGCGTTGGACGTCCATTGCACCGCCAACCGCCGCCAAATATTCACCGCGAACAAAGAAAAGAACTTTATTTTTTGGTACAAACACAGATTCTGTCATAGTAGGGTTAAATGGAAGATTCGTCACATAAGCCCCGTTCGCATTTTGGATAGTAGCGTTTGCTTGAATATCAAACGAATCGAAAGGGTTAGATACCATTACAATTCTTCCCTCTACTTTTCGCGGGTGTTCAGACACATTACCATCTTTATCGAGTTTTTCAGCTAACTTCTTAACAACGCCTTTTAATTCATTAATTGTTGTACGTCCTGGCTTAAATGTTAGTGTATCTACTGCTTCTTTATCAGATACAGCACCAGTCTCTTTATCTACATTTTTTAATAAACCTACTGGTTCATTCTGAGCTACTCCTCGTCCAGTAACATATCCGTATTCAAGGCCTGCCCTCATCGCTTCCACGAGAATTGTGCGAACATAACGTTCTACCCAAGCAGGACCAAGCTTTAACATATCTTTTGCGATAGGGATGAACGCCGTTAATTTCAACTGCTCTATACGTTCTTTTCTAAAAGCAGCATTTAGTTTTCCGTCAATCTCACCAAAAAGTGGTCCCCACGCATACGCCAATTCAGGATCGCTAAAAATAAATTCGGTTGCTGCTCCTAAGTTTTGGATTCCAAGAGCTTGTAAAAGGGGATGGTCTTTTACGACGTCCTCAAACACTCGTTCTTGTGTTGTTTCTGGTAGGATGCTTTTATCAGTAAAGCCGCCTTCATCGATGACTTGATTAAAGAATTTACGTTCTTCTGATGTTAGGACGTTCTGACCGCGTGATTGAAGAACATTGTTGTCACTTGCAAATGTCTGAGCCTCTTCTAAAATCCGATTTTCTGCATCTTTCTGCACTGCCTCCATATAATCGGCGAGTGCTTGTGTTTTTTCTTCTGCTGTAGCGTCTGGGTTTTGAGACACCTCAGCAAAATTATTTTTAGCTTCTTGAATATCAGTAAATTTCATTGATTCATTCCTCCTAAATTAAAATAACCAGCTGTTTCCAACTGGTGGATTTGTTGGTTCATTATCGTTTTTTAATTCGTTGATGATTTCTTGTTTCATATCCGCAACAACATTCTTAATATCATCAATTGTTACAGTATCAGAGTTTTTCAGTTCATCAGTGCGCATCTTATCGATTACCTGTTTTGGTAAAGCTCCTGGTAAGCTTGCTACAGCTTTAGGTGCATCCTCAAACATGATTTCATCCGCAAAACCTTTTTCTTTTGCGCTTTCAGCATCCATCCAAGTTTCTTTATCCATGAGAGAAAGTAAATCTTGTTCAGACATTCCTGTCTTTTTCTGATATGCATTTGCAATAGATTTATCAATTGTTTTTAGAAAATCCGATACACCCTGCATGTCATGTCGATCACCGATTGCTATAGTCCAGGCATTGTGAATCATCATTTGTGCTGTAGGACTCATTTTAATTTTACCTGCCATTGCTATAACGGATGCTGCACTTGCAGCTACTCCCACAATACGAGATTCAACCCCCCCATCATAATCCATTAATTCTGTGTAAATTTCAGAAGCAGAAAATACGTCTCCTCCCGGTGAATTAATATTTAGTTGAATTTCTTCTCCGTTAGCGTTTTCCAACACCTTAGTGACATCTTTGGGAGTAGTGGCTTCAATGTCAAAAATATCGTATACCCATTTTTCATCACTCGGAACAATAGGACCTTTAATGTTTATTTTTTTCATTCATCCTCACCTCCTTCAACAGACTCATAGTTTTTGGTCATTAAAAATTCATCATGAATCGGATTATCTGAATGCTCCAAACCAACTTCATCACGTAATTCATGGCCGTTTGCCACACTTGAAGAGCGTAGCTTATCAATAGCTGCTGCAACATCAAACATATCTCTGTAAGAAATACGTTTAACTTCAATGCGTTCGCCTTTTAAATAATCAGAACGATCAACAAACTGCATATTTAACTCGTCTTTGATGATTGTTAAAATAGGGTCTATACAGAACTTCATTCCATTCCTGGTTAGCTTTTCCACATCTGCCATATCACCTTTTAATAAGCTGGGAGGCAAGCCAACTGCATGGCAAATCTTATCTAAAAAACCATTAGTCACTTTGTTGATCTCATCCACACTTTGACCTGCTGAGCCTTGTGGCTTGGAATGTTCCTGGTATTGCATCCCATCCTGCTGCGGAACAATAGCAATCGCCTTTTCTTTAAATGCCTTATATGCTCTATCGATGAAGGCTTGCAATTTACCTTGCCCCTCTTTTGTTTTCATCATTTGAGCAGGGACATCTACCGTCGATCGTATCTGATTTTTTGTTTTGTGTGTTTCAAACATGCGTGAAATTAATTCACCGTAATCATAAAAAAGACTATCGACTAATCTCGATAGCTCCTCGTTTCCGTATTCAAAATACAAAACTTCACTTCTGGTGAATGTTCCTGTCATTTCCAAACCTTTTACGTAGACATTGGAAAAAACATCTTCCCTTACTGCATACTCTCTCCGGTTAAAGTCATCAGCAATAAGTAAGTCATCTGTTCGACTTTTGATAACCAGACATTCCCCGTCATAGACCAATTTAGATACAACATCATGCCAAAACTTTGCTGCTGTCTGATTTTTATTTGGTTTAACGTTGAATTTGTAATATGTGATGTTGTTATTCACATATTGTTTATTTTTTCTTATCCGGAATTCAGACTGGATAATAATGCGTGCAATAAACCCTATAACAGATTCTATCGCCATCCTTTTTGAAGCAGTGCTTTTTGAATCGGCATCATATAAATCAGTGTCATCCAAAATAAGAATTTCCTTATTTCTTTTAAATACGTCTAAAAGTCCTATAGTTCATCACCGCCTTTCATTTAGATTAGATGTGGATCACCCCTTTCTAAATTCTATAATCTCTCCCGCTCCGCAATCTTCACATTCTTTTGTTTTGTTAATGATCGAGTCATTAGAATTAATGGTAATTTCCTTGGTATTACTAGACCCGCAATTAGAGCATACGGCTTCTAAATCTTTAATTAAATTGCCTAAGTGCTCATGGACTTTTTTTAACTTTGATTCCAATGCAGCCGTTTTTATTTCAATGCTTCCAAGTGCCATCATTGCACCTCCTGATTTTTGTATTCACCAACATAGAAACTTTCACTTTTGCACTTAGGACATTTAGCAATAGACACAAGTAAAAGATCCTCTATATAAAAATTGGTATCACAAACTTTGCATTGATGCTTATAAGCTCTCATACTATCGACTCCTAAAAATTAATTGCATCCAAGAAGAATTCCTGTTCCTCTTCCAATTCGTTAGCCCGATATAAAGCATGGACAAATGCCTGGAACGGGTCCGTTTTACGCTTCACTTCCTCTTTTTTCTCGAATACTTTTCCCGCTTGTGTTTCTTTTACATATACATTATTGGTTGCCCACCTCATTAATGGATTATCTTCAAAAATAAATTTATGATTTGCAAAGCCATCTTCAATACGTGGAGCAAGCAAAGGATGAATACTTGAAGGTCTTCTGATTGCTTCCACTTCAAAACCTTCTTCTTCCAACAAAGGTCTTAGTATATCCAGTTTGTAATTATCTGCAATTATTTTTTCGACACCGTATTGCTCCCTCATATCAACAAACCAATTAACAACATGCATGGGATTTAATGATGGTTCATCAACCACTTTCATTAGTCCTTCTTTTTCCCATTTTTTGATCGGTGCTTTTTTCTCGGCACCAAATTCATTGGCGGTATTTGAGTATCCGTAATGGACATCGCAAAAGTGTTTAATAGCAAAAGTAAAGGTTTTAAATGCATATTCGTCACCCTGTTTAAATAGCAACCCGCAGGAAGTAAAATCCCTCACGCTGCCAAAATCAAATGATCCAATTGGTTTGGAGTTCAATTGAAAAAATGGCCGGTTCGTTGCTTTGATCTCTTCCCATGAAGCAACTGAATGTTCCATATCATCTTCCAGGAAGTTCATTCGTTTTGTAACAAAAGCTGAATAACCAGAAGGATTGTACACTAGTTTTTTATATTCTTTCATAACTGTGTTAAACAGCCGCTTGCCACGTTTGTTTAAAGGTTCCTGCAGCGCAGGATTAGCTTTTGCCCACTTGGAAGGATCGTCCATCTCTTCTAACTCATCCAGTTCACAAATATACGGGAAAACACCACCAAACTCTATTGCACCGTTCAGCACGTCCTCACATTCACGATATTTTATATCAAAATATCCATCTCTCACGAAACCTTTTGTGCCTATAAAGAACTGTCTCCCCCAGTCTACTTTCCCAAGTCCGCCAGAAAAAACATCCACAATCTCCGCGGATTCCATTTCGTGATATTCATCATAAATAACGGCACCCTCTCGGCCGCCGTCCTGGGAACTTGCATTACTGGTTTTATATTCAAAAACTGATTGAGTAGCTAATCCTGTTATACTGCTTTTATATGCTTCAAATTCATCAACTAAATCCTCGTTACCTTTTTTATTAATGGTACGAAAACATTCCAGAAAACTTCTTTTTGCCTGCTTTTCAGAGTTAGCAACAATTGACACATCATAATAATCGATACCGTGCAAAGGGCTGATGAAATAATTTGCAAGTGTGGAAATGAATCCGTTTTTCCCTCCACCCCTTCCCATGTTTATAACGAATTCATCAAAAACAGGTTCATCATCTTCTTTATGGAATAAAAAAATGAACGGGGCTATAAAAGTTTCCCATTCATCTAATTTGAAGTACCAGGTTTCACTAAAATCTATATAGTTTTCAATTTGTTCTTCATCAAAATAATAAATATCAGATCGTGGTAATATTTCCTTTTCAATCAGCCGGATTAACTGGATCCTCTTTTTATTTAATAAAATCTTGCCGCTTTTCCATTTTTTTATATACTCGTCAACGTACTTGTTATACAGCATAAGCTACCGGCCTAATAACTTTGATTTTCGATCCTGCTTAGGTTGCGGCAATAAATCAGTTAACTGCTTAATGATCGATTGATAAGTTTTATCCCGGTTATCGTAATTTTCCACGATCGGTCTTTTGCGATCATAAGGAACTTGATTTTCGCTTTGGGCGAATTTTTCATACTCCCCATTCTCCAATATGTCTTTCCAATTGTCGTCTAATAAAACTCTTAATCTGGCAGCCTGTGTGATTAATCCTTCTGCAACATCCAGTTCATTTTTTGGAATGTTTTTGAAAAGTTTCTTTAACCGTTTTACCTCTGCAGCAACTCGGTTTTCCGTATCATCAATTCTGTCGTTTAATAAATAAAGCACTGATACATCTAATGCTTTTGCTATTCTTTCCAGGACTTCAACGCTGGGAGAATTTCTGCCTTGTTCAATGCTTGCGTAATAATTCGTTGAAATGCCGGCTTTCTTAGCAAAATCAACTTGCGTCAGCTTTTTTTCTTTTCGTATTTCTCGCATTCGAAACCCTACTTTTTCTTTATCCAAATTAATCACCTTCTTTCTCTACAGGCTACCAGGAGGGAGGGGTGTAATTTTTTCGCCGCATCTGCAGAGTAAAGCCCCCTGCACCGGTTCCCCGGCGCGATATTTCTTCAAAACTTTTTGCCGGGGGGCATATCTCTTATTTGTTTTATTAACTGTTCGCCTTCAAAACTATTTTCATTGGTTCCTAATTGAATGGAGAAAGATGCTTTACAATGACTGCAAGCATAATCGGGTCCACAATAAAAGTCTCCTTCCGATTCTTCCGACCAAACACTTTGCCTTCCACATGAAGGACAATACATGTTTGACTTGGTGTAACTAAACTCAATAGTATGTCCTAACTCATAATTAATTATGATTTCTTTCCTGGACATATTACGTCACCACCTCTCATCATCCCATTTTGTTTTCTTCTTTTTAAAATTAAATATAAAATATCTTCCGTGTTTTTTGTTATGACAACTCACGCAAAGTGTTTCAAGGTTGTCCGGATCCAAGGCAAGCTCTGGATAGTCTTCCAGTTCTTTAATGTGATCCGCTACCAATATAATCTTTTTGCGTCCATTGTCTTTTATTTCATAGGTGTCAATCTTAACGTATCCCTGCCGCTTACACTCCTGGCATTCATAATTGTCACGTTTTTTTACAGCTAAGCTCATTGCTTTCCAGTGCCGGCTATTATAGAATTCACGTTTCTGTTCTTTTGTTTTGTACATTATCATCACCATATAAAAAGACACCTCATTGAGATGTCTTATCAAAATCTATTGTTGTATGGTATATGGTTATATCATAACCGTTATCCGAGTAAGTAGCATCACCTGTATCTAATGATGCACTGAAATTTTCTTCGTCTAATCCTAGTGCTTCTGCAATTATTTCTGCAGCATCATAGCTTGATGTTCTTTCCTCGTGTATTTTCAATCGGTACCCAGTCAGATTATTATCATCGTATTTAGCATAAATAGTATGACTGTTATTCATATCGGCTAACATTTGAGATCCGTTTTCTATTTCACTGATCTCATTTTCGAATATCTGTTTTACTGAAACAGAAGAAACAGCGATTTCGTTAAAGGATTCTACGAAAGTATTTAATTCTTCTTCACTGTTTTTCCCGCATGACACTAACATTAATGCTGCTAACAATATAAAAACTACTTGCCGCATAATCTCCCAACCCCTTTTTGGTACAATTATGACGGAATTGGAAAGTTTAAGCAATAGAGTTTATAATTCAATCTTTAAAACCTCGAATGCATCTTCTAAATATTCATCTAATGGTAGCTTTTCAACCATTTGATTGATTTCTATTTCTTTTGTTTTCCATCCGACCTCATTATCAAAATAATTTCTTTCTCTTCGGTAAATTTCTCTTCTGCTTAAATTATCGTGGAAATCTTTATCCCGGCCAAGGTACATAAGAGTTTGTAATACTTTAATTGTTTCAAAGTCTAAAGCATTTAAGAAGTTTTTTAAATTCTCTTTGTCATCATCATCTTTCTTCACCCAGTAGTATGCAAATGACTTCTTTTCAAAAGATGATGTTGAGACCGGAACGTGATCAAGTCTTCTCTTCTTAGCTAATCTAACAACTTCTTTAAAAACATCTTTGTACTCGTTAAGTAACATAATCCCCCAACTCCCTTTTTGATTATATTATCAGGCAATTGGAAGGATTATGCAATCACTAATATTAAAAGAAAAAAACACAAAAAGGAAAATGGAGAAATGTGTAGAATATATTAATATAGGCACCCATCAACCGCTCACTTCTAATCTCTTTGAGATTGGAGGTGGTCAATATGGCAAGACGTCCTGGGAAGTGCTCCTGTTCTCCCCGTCGTCGTGGTCCAATGACCGTACCCGTTAAGCCTTATCCAAGGTCAAATGGGACATGGGTCAGAGGTCACCGCCGTCACAAACCTAGAATTAGTTAAACCTTAATATAGTGAATTTTTCATTATAACAGAAGCGAAGTTGGTGGTGTGCCTATATAATATATCCATTCTTTAACCCTACGATTTTTACTATTATTTAGACTTTTATAGGGCTAAGATTAACCAATTCGTATATGAAATTTTCTATGCTACTACTATAAAATAGATTTTCAATAGATTCTATCGGTTCATTTTAAGTTAAGTTAATCTGATATGCGAAGTCTATCTTTCTCATTATCTCAGCATGTTTATTATAAATGTGTCCTGAGGTATATCCTAAAGTGTCGGCTACTTCAGAGAGCGTCAATCCATCTACATATTTATAATATAAAATTTTATTTTCTAATCCTTTGAACGTACTAATTAACTTTTTAGCATCATATAAATCATTCATCTTATGTGCAAGTTCATATTCAATTTCGAATATCTTTTCTTCTAATCCTGAAGCAATGGATTTTTCATTTAATCGTACGTCCTGGAGATCTCCGTAAGTCCATCTTTTTAATTCTTTTTTATTACGGTTCAATTCAAATTCGATATAATCAATTTCTTGTTCTAACTTTTGATAATTTAGCAGCCATTCATACAACATGCTTCACCTGCCTTTAGGGAAAAATCTGTTACAATCTGCTACAATCTGTTACACCTGTTACAGCCAGTCATATCAAGGGTTTGAGTCGCTTTTTATAGGTGTTTGTAACAGATAAACCCCCTTATTTTCTTATATATATCTATATAAAAAATTTTTTTACTATATATTTTAAAAGAAAGTAGTTTTATCTGTTACATCTGTTACACGTCCTCTAATCCCTTGTCACTACTGACTTTAAGGTGTAACAGAAACCTGTTACGTGTAACAGATAAACCTGTTACAAGGGCGATTTTTTACCATTTATTAGGGAAATTTAAGATTTTTCGTGACCAAAAACTGGTCAAATACCCCTCTTTTTGACCAAAAATGGTCAAGCTTTTATTTTCATGACCATTTTTGGGAAGGCGATTTTTAAATTTACTCATTCTTAATCAGCTTCCTTTTTTATAAAAATTCGTTTATTTTCACCATCTACTCGCTGCACTTTTGAAATGTAACCGTAAAGATTGCGTACCTGTTTACCAAAACTAACATTACTTACAGCTTGATAACCATTATCTGAACAATAAAGCCGGTACATATCATAAATGTCTTTAACTACTTGTCTTTCCAGCTCCACATCCTCATTATTAATGAAACTAATGATCGGATTATTTTCTTCTTGATATTTTTCCATTTCGGACTGAACCGCTCTTGATTGTGTAAATTTATTATTTTTAAGCAGCCTGTTTAATGATTTTAAAGCCAAGTTTAGGACATATTGCATTGACTCATCACTTAATAGCTTATCAGTAATAAAAGGGTCATAATCGCTATCATCAGGGCTGAACTTAGCTTTAAAAGGTACTATCTGAAGTCGTCTACCTAAACCATCACTAAAATCATTAATGCGCGGCATTTCGTTTGCACTGAAAATCAACTTTGCATAGTTTGTAAAATCAAATGGATCCTTACCTTTTCTTTCTACGTTTAACGCTTCACCGGTAGATAGCTTTTTAAATACGGATGATTCTTTGATATAACCTTTTGAAATATCGTCTCCGATATTAACCAGCTTCCCGAACAATTCAGCTGTTTTAAAACGCTGGTCCAGTTCTTTTAAATCGAGTGAAGCTACATTATCCCTGCCGGCTAATTTCCTAATGATTTTTAAATAGGATGATTTTCCGTTGCTACCGTCACCGGTCAATATAAATGTTGCAGCAAATTCATTACGTCTAAATAAAATGTAACCCAATATTTCTTCCAAAATGGCCCGTATTTTCTTATCCTGAACAGCGATTTTATTTAATGTTTTATCTGTTACTTCATAATAAGAATCGGGTATATAAGCAACAGGTATTTTATTTCTTGTTATGATTTCCGGTGAGAAGTCCTGCAGCTGCCAAGTCTCTAAATTAAATACTCCGTTTTGCACCGGGATATATTTGGCGGATGAGAAATTTTTATTTTGGGCTTTCAGCTGTAGGTAAGCGAGTACTTCTTGACGTTGCATTCTTTTTAAATTGGGAATATGTCTAATCATCATTGCTTCAATATCTTCCTGATCGTCCGAATATACACCGTCCTGGTATATATGTAACACGTTCGCGATTTTACAAATATGATGCTCATTAATTAAAAAGTCACCGAATTTTTCATGCTGGAAGTTTCCTTTGATAAAAAATGATTCCTTCATAAATGCTTCATCACGTAGAATGACATTTAACTCTGAATTGGAAACCGGCTCCTCCAAAACATAATTATTAATAATGGAAATGGTCTCTTTAATATCGTTTTTGGCCATTCCTTGCGATTGCATTTTTAAGATGTACGTAAATAATTTATCGTTCCGGCCGTCACCTTCGGCCAAATCATTGAGTGACGGATTTTTCTTACTGTATGGATAAAGCCAAACGGGTAAAGGCTCATGCTCTTTTGCTTTTCGTATCCATTTACGGGTAACGCCATCTATTTTTAGTGGATCGGCCGTATTCTTAACGCCTAGCTTATAATCAGCGTACAATCCTATATTGGAGTACCATTTAATTTTATTAGCAGTTAAATCGTAACCTTTAAAGTAAAAATGCATGCCATTAGTGGTTTCGAGGACAGAACATTGAATGTCCTTGTCCTCTACAATATCCATTAATATTTCTGCCTCTTCTATATCGTCAATGTCGACCATGATATAGTTATCTTCCAAAATACCGACAAACGAATCATGCTTACGTGCCGTATGATAGGCTAATAGTTTTGTACCATCTTTAAATTTGGAAGCAGCATGTTTTCCGTATCCTTTTAGGTAACCTTTATATATTTTAATCACCTACTTTCTTTGGTGTGGTGAGGAATGTTAATTTAATGGTTCTCAGGATGATTAAATCGTAGTGTCGCGTAATTTCGACATTCAGGGCATTCTTTCCAGCCTCCGTCTTTGAATGGATCCACTGTCTTTGGCTCGTTTCCTGACCAATTGCATTTTAGGCAATCCCATTTACTCATTCCGATTCCTCCAATGTCTTTAATCCTTCTGCCAGTTCATCAACTTGCTGCTCTAAATATCCGGTTTCCTCGATTAAATTGCGGTTTTCTCTTTCCAATTCCTCAACGAATTCAATAACGACATCAACAACATGCCTGCCCAGCGTATTTGGTGGTAACTTTCTCTTTTGTAGAAATTCATTCAGTTCTCCGTTGTACTTGGCAGCGTACTCCAATTCCTTCACACGTTTTCGCAATCTCTTAATCTCACTTATCAACTCTCCAAACTGACCACCAATTGTTACTGCTTCAGCATAATCCATACGCGTATTTGCAATTACGTTAGAAACAGGTTTCCATATTTCATCAAAATCTTTTTTGTTCATTTGGAATCGCCCCTCGAATTCATTTCCTGTATTTCTCTATATTTTTCTTCACCATAATGTTCTTTTTGTACTTCATGGGTAGCAATAGTAGCTACACCGCCGTATGCCTGTACGATAAACCCGTGTTTTTCTGCTAACTCCATAACTTCATTCCAGTGATTATTCATAAACCTTCACATCCTCTATTTCCGGCATTTCCCCCAATCGTTTAATAGCCACTTTCTTTGATTCTTCCAGCACCTTATCAAAATCTTTTTGTTTATTAATAAGCCGTTTAAGAGATTCACCAATTTTATTAAAATATTTAATGGCATCTTCTTTGGTTTCCGTTTGCATTGAAATGTTAAAATTAATATAAAAATCATACACTTTGGTACCGCTTGTTACCTCAGAAACATTTATCATGTCGTCTTTTGGAATAACACAAAACCGATATTTACCCACTTGGATTTCATGACCAACAACAGGTTTCCACTTCTTTTCATATGCTAAATAAAAACGCTGCACCTGTTCATTTACAGTTATTTTCATTGCTTATTCACTCCTCTTTATCGAGAATCTCTATATATTCAACTGTATCTCTATTTATATAAATTGTTTTATTTTCGCTAATAATGATTATCGGTCTATCATGAAACAAGTTACTTTTGAAAATCTTAATATTAGATTCGTAGAACCTAGATGGAATATCGTTATCAATGAATTTAATCATCACGTTTGTATCATTCATCTTTAATTTTCCTCCCCTAAAAAATCATTAATCCGTTTATTCGCTAAATCAAGATACCACCAGTAGTCTAATTTAGTCGGTACTTCCATTCCGTTCACATCATTATTTTCAATGAAACATCTATCTGGTGTGTATCCGATTTTGCTTGCAGATCCATCCCTGACTTTTAGTAATTCACCATCATTCTCATCTACTGAAGCAAAAACCCGGAATACACTTTCAGTCATTCTTTTCCTGCCATACCTGGCATATTCATATTTATTGGATATTTTGACTATCTTTTGAAACTTTACTAATTCAGTGCAATTAAATATTGTATCTGCTGGATCAATATCTTTAATGAAGTAATTAACTACAGCTTCATTTACTATTGGAAGATCATTATCTAATGGATTTAATTTTTTAACATAAGCACCTTTCGACTCATAACTGCCATCTGCTGCAACCAATATATAATTGTTAACGTCTTTCTGAATGACTTTTGTATATTCTTCAAACTCTAATTCCATCCTTGTTCGCTGTTCCCACTCGTAACAAATATCATCAATGAGATAATAGTCATCCGGATGATGCAATTTGACCAGGACACCATCAGTATTACTTTGTATCAATGTGCAATATGGCTCCAATTTTTCTATCAAATCAAGAAGTAAAGTCATGCCGCCTATGCATACGTTGTTTGCTTGAAGTGGATCATACAGGCCATTGTATTTATCTTTCATGGCTCCATATGTACCATTAATAACTATTTTCAAAGGTGCCTGGCGTTTATCTTTGGCAGCTTTATATTTAAGCCTGGTGTCACGAATTTCTTTAAACTTTGCTGGGTTTTTAACATTGCGGCTTAAATAATCGTATTCGATCATTAAGGCCGGGTAATAACTGGCCACATCAATTAATAAATAATCACCTTCACCGAAATAATTATTTCTTGCACCATGCAGCCCACCCCATGCGAAAATGTGCGGCACCCCGGCTATTTCCGTATCATGAAATAATGAATATGGTTCCGGAACTGATCTAGCATGTTCATAGAAATCGAGTACATCAGTGTATTTATTAATCTGTAATGTATCTGGGAAAGTGTAATCAAACTCATCCATCCGTGGTATCTTTGGCTGCCTTGCTTCCAAAATGACAGCTGACAGCTGTGCTTTTGTTTTAGAAATATTTCTTTTTGGCAGCTTAAACATTTTCAAGAGTTCCATCTGTGAAGTAAATTCGTCAACGTTTTCAGCAAAAATATGCATAGTTTCCTGCACATCATGTCGGCAATATTTAATTACCTCCTGGATCTCTTCATCCGTTAATTTCCGCATTGTATCAAAAGAAACTGAAGTCTCTCTGATATCGTGACCCATAAAACCTTCCAGCTGCTTTAATGACCGGAATTTATTTGTCATAATGTCAAAGTTGAAAAGCTGTATTTTCCAAAAATCTTTATAAAATTTCCATCCTTGTTTCCGTTTAACTATGATCCAATGGTTAATTTCCTGTGGAGTAAAGCCGCAAATAATCGCTTTTAAAATATACTGGTCATAATGCCGGGAATTGTAGCCTATCCAAATATCATTACGATGGAGATTATAAAAATCTATTAAACCCTGTTCATCATTATGGAAAATGTGTTCTTTTTTAGTAGTCGCATCTATGATTAATACAAGCCAGTCATCATGGAATACTTCAAAATCGTAGAATAAAATTATGAACACCCTCTTTCAAAAGACCATCCATTAGCTGTATGTTGCTTACCTTTGAAAATCTTTTGTATGCAAGAAGTGTATGTTCCACAAAACCTAGCGGCCTCTTTAATACTGTTGAATACTATTATTTGACCACACTTTCTTGCTATAACCTCAACCCCAGGGCGTTTCACTACATCCTTGTGTTTTTTAACGTGTTCACCACGTGTTAATAGTTCAAGGTTATCTATCGACCAATTAAGCTTGTTCTCATCTTTATGATGAATGACATAACCGTTTGGAATCTTACCATTAAATTTTTCCCATTCAAGTCGGTGAATGTGACAATTCTCTCCATCTTTATATACTGCAGGATAATCTCCATTCATATATACTTTATAATCTTCATAAAAGAGCAAATGGTATCACTCCTTAATTTCTTGTCCGCAAGTAGGGCAAAAACCGAATTCAAATTGATTAGCTATTGACACTTCCATTTCCCAATCCAAAAAACCAAAATGCTTCTTTCTTCCTGTCGAATTAATCATAACTAAATCAAGTACTTGTTTATCCCTAAATTCGATATGCATTACTTTGAATGGAATAGTCTTTTTATGCCTTGGCGGTTCTCCGTGTTGAAAAAGATTTATGAAATCACCTTTACGAACGTCTTTCAGCTTACGCTTCATTGTATTCACTCCCGATCAATGAATCCTATTTTTCTTTGGGATTCAGTTTCTTCATTATCCTCTTCTTGAGTTTCTGCTAATCTATTAATTGCTTTAGCAATCTCAAAACCTGCTTTTGCTATTGATTCCAATTTATTATTAGAAAGACCGTCCCATCCCATCACTTAATCACCTTCCACCCTCTGCGCTTTTTAGCATTTAATTCATACTTCCTTAACGGTTCGTATAACCAAACATGGTCACGATAAAGAAGGAACCATTTACGCTTACGTTTACTCATCTTGCAAAACCTGCTCGGCAATGGCAACGGACACCGCCGCAACCTGTATTAATTCTTTATATAAATTTGATTTATCACTATTCTTACCCCAATGCTTGTCTGTTTGAATAGCTTGGGCAACTTCCCCAAACTCTTCACCTAAAATGGTGTACCAGGTATCATAAGAATGATGCTGTTCACCCCATTTGTAATTCTGCCGGGAACGTTCATCATTAATATCATTTATTATTTTGGTGCGACTGTTTAATTTAGATATGTGTTCCGGTAAAATGGTCATTGACGGTTTTTCTTTAGAAGACATTGTTTAACCTCCCTATTTATGTCAAATTTTTCGTCTACACCACGTATTCCAAATACTTCTCTCCTATGCTCTTTAATTTCCTACTTATTTGTATTTGCGAGACACCGACTGCATTTCCAATTTCACGTTGTGTACGGTCTTCCAGCCTCATATTTATAATCTGTCTTTCATCACCGTTCAATGATTCCAAAAAATCTTTTACATATACCGCCGTGAAATCTTCCTCATTGCCTAGCTGATCTAACATAGTTACCTTTTCACTGTCTTGGAAAACTGAAGCATTAAGAGAATCAACCACTTTCATAGTTTCTAATGCTATTTCCACATCTTTCTCCGATGTATTGAATTTGACTGCTATATCTTTTAACGAAAACTCTTCCAAACCTGCAGCGTTTATCCTATTAGCAAGCTCTATAGCCGTCCTTGGATGCTTAACTGATTTACCTTTATCACGTATATATCGCATTGCCTCAAATTTAATGATCCTTATTGCATAGGAAGAAAATTTATATCCCAAAGAATCATCAAAATTTCTATAGGCTTTTATGAAACCAATCTTTCCTTCAGAAATTAAGTCCTCCGGATCTACACCTGTATCACCATATAAAAATGGTCTTAAAGCATGGTAAATTAATCTATAATGTTCCTGGTAACATTCATCTTCACTCATTAAAATTCCATTTATCTTTTTCATGCTCCTATCCCCTAGAACAACATTAATTGCATATGATCATTTCTAACTTCATTTCTTTCAATATTGAAAGAAGTCCATTTATATTTTTTATCCAAATATGCTGCATAATCATTAGCCGTGTTTAAGTCAAATGCACAACCATAATGAAAACCTTCTGAATCACGAATTATATAGTAAACAAAATCCAACATATGAACACCTTCTTAAATTTAAAGGGCAGCCGTACGACCGCCCCTTATTCAATTATTCAACTTCATAGATTTCTAAAATTTCATGCGTATCATATCCATCTTTATTAGTACCTTTTTCAAGAAGATATTCAAATGCACCGTCTATGTCCTCATGGATGTCCAGTACCAAATCAGCATAATCTGCAAAACCGGTAAACTTAACGTCATCCTTCTCACAATCCCAAAGTGATCTAAGCATTTCATTATTTTGGTGTACCTGAAGACCAAAGGCACGATCATTTTGCGGTTGCATTACTTTGTTATAAAAGATAAGCTGTCCTTCATAATCGCCTTCAAGGATTTTGAACCAAATTGAGAGCATTGGGTCTCCTTTTTTGGATTCAACCATTTCCATCTTTTCAACGGACACTTCATATTGACCTTCCGGGACTTCTTTAAAGTCCCCAAATCCGTTTTCTTCTACTTCTTGAACATCTTCCTGAAGTGCTTCAACATCTACGTTTTTATCAAACTTACTCCAATCGAATTTTGCCATTTTATACATCAACCTCCATGATTTCTTTTGGTGTATTAAAGGTGAACTGCAAATCAATAACGAAATACTGACCATATTTATTATGCTTTTCACTAATTTTCCAAGAAGTAAGGTGCATGTCCTCCTTTGCTTCAGCTACAATATCTTCTGCTTCTTTCCGAGTATCTGCATAGTGCTGCTCCTTAGTGTTCAGTTCACGTTTTGACATAATTAATCAATCTCCTTTTTTAATTTAATTACTCACCGCTTTTAACACGAGTTCTACGTCTGCGAGTACGCTTAGGCTTCTCCTCTTCTTCCTTATCATCAGCCTCATCATCAGTTTCACCTGGAGGAGTATCATCTACTGCCTTACGTTCTTTACGCTGCTTTTTTGGTTTTTCCTCTGATTTATCAGCTGACTTACGAGTACGTTTTTTAGGCTTTTCTTCCTTATCTTCCTCCGGTGTCTCTTCCTGTTCAGTATCTTCCGGCTCCGGATCACGCTTCTTACGTTCACGTTTTGGCTTGTCCTCTTTAACTGGTGCCGGCTTTTCTTTCTTTTTTGTGACTTTACCTTCTTGGGCAATTGTCAATTCTTCAATGAATGCTTCCATTTCAAGGGGAATCGTTTCAACCTCAAACTGGAATCTACCTCCACCAAATACATTATTTTTCTTTGCCAGCTGCAGAAACCTTTCATCATCTGAATTGGTGAATGCTCTCATTGTTAGATCCACTGTACCGGTTAAGAAGTTGGCAACTTTATCATTGATATTTGGCTTGAAAGTTGTACGCTTGGAACCACCTTTTAAACTAATTTCTTCAACCTTTTCTTTACTTACATAACCAACCTGATAGCCAAGTGCTTTCAATCTTTTAATAGCTCTTTGCCATTCAGTGGTAACTTTTGACCATCCCTTACCGAAGCCGCCATCACTTTCGTGCTCCCAATTATTTTTTTCAAAGACATAAACTCTGCAATGCTCATACAAATCTTCGACCAAATCTATCGCTACAGCTTCATAATCGTTCTCTTCAGTTTCTAAATCATTAATAGTATCCAAGAATACTTCCCAAGCCAATGTTACGTTTGTCCGACGTCCCTCTTTTTTAACCTCATTTTTAATTGGTTGAACAGGTGCAGTGGTGTTATCCGTGTTTCCATCAGTATTTAAAAACAGGACGTTTTCAAGCTGGTCAACAAAAGTACTCTTTCCAACATAACTATCACCATAAATCCAAAAATCCGGATGTGTATCAATCTTTCTTTCCCTGCGTTCATTTTTCGGTAGTGCCATCTCAACATCTCCTTTTTCATTTTGTATTGCATCCAAGTAATTTGGTGCAAACCGTGGATTGCAGCTGAAGCAATTGCCGCTCACGTTTTTTGGATACTCTTTTGCTGACTCTATTTTCTTAATGCTGTTATGAAAATAAACAACCTCCATTTCGTCATATTCAATTGGTACCAATTTAACTTCTGATTCCTCTACGGTATCAACTAACCGTTTCCGGAAATGAAATAGATCCTCTGTATCTTTCTGCTTAATATTTGTTTTAGGAACGAACAGAAATCCCATTCGTTTAACATCAAATCCATCTTGCTCCAGGTAATGCTTATAAATATGAAGCTGTCCGGATTCAAGGTAATTTTTAATGTTGTTGCTGTATTTAAAATCAATTACCATGCATTCACCGTTTGGAGTACTGAGTATCAGGTCAACATATCCCCGGTATTTTTTCTTATCAATGTAATACTCATGGATATAATCAAATCCGATAAAGTTATCAGCCAGATAATCTTTCACTTTAGGTATTAAGATTTCCAGTTTCATAGCTTCATGGATAATCGCATTTGTGAGAACCGGGAACGAGTTATAATACTCTTCCAATGCTGTTTCTACATCTGTTTCAATGCCTTTATGAAGCGCGTTACCAATGATTAACGGATTATCTGCATCCAGTTTTGGTATTTCGGCCAGTTTGTCAATATAACGTAATTTAAAATGGTATGGACAATCTTCAAATAGTGAAACACGTGAATAAGAGTATTGGGTCATTTAATCACCTGCCTTAAATTCCGGCCGCACATTGGGCAATAATTAATTTCTCGTTTAAAGGTTAATCCATTGTTTCTATACATGGCTTTTCCATCTTCCGACATGTCAAAAGAAGAACTCCCGATAAAATAATTCTTCTTTTTATTGCGTTTTCGATATATTTTTAAAGTGTTTCTCTTTACTTTTTTTACACTGTGATTCTTTAATGGAAATGTGTATATATCTAGCGGCATTCTTTTCCCATGTTTGTCAGGCGTACAATAATTGCATGTCATTCCCTCACCGCTTCCAGCAATTCAGCATTAGATTTTTTAACCTGCTCCAAATGAGTATTTAAATCAGTTATTTTATCCTTATCAATAAGCAATTCATTCCTATGGATGTACAACATGGCTGATAACAAGTTGCTCTGATAAGCCTTAAATGCCCATCTCTTGTCCTTTCGTTTTAAAGTAGGTATAAACACATCTTCATACCTTTCAACCGTGACATTCATGCTATCGTATTCCTTTATACGGACATTCCCAACGGTGATAATGACTCTCTTTTTATCAGACACTGAACCACCTCTCTTTCCAATCGTCAAAATCTTTCGGTCTCAAAATATACGCTTCACCACCGGAATCTTTTATTTTACGAATGTTATAGATTTGCAATTTAGTAGCTTTACCAACATCCGTTTTTAATTCAATGCCGTGAAAGGTGCCATCAATGCAAGCCAATATGTCAGGAACACCTTGTTTGGTATATTGAGCGCCCGCCCAGTACTTTAAGTGCCAAACATCTTTTTCTTTAAGAAAAGCAATTACTTTCTTTTGAAATGCTGCTTCTTTCATCCGCTCACCACCCACAACCTTTCAGGATAAACTTTCCTATCTTTATACGGATATTTCTTATTTAAATAACGGAAACATTCTGCTCTTGTCTCACCCATTGCATAAACTTTTCCTGACTTCTCCCCGATGATCTTAATCGTTTACTTCACCGTGAATTTCACATGAGCTTTTCTATTCGTGACTTTTGGATAATCTTCCAATAGCTCGCCGTGTAAAGAAGGCTCTTTTTCTTTCAACTTTTTAAGATCAATGGACCTAGATTGACTAGCAGCCACCCTGGTAATCTTTAAAAATTTATTGTCAATAGACTTAATGTCGTGTTCATCCATTGCCTTTTCCAGTTCTGCTTTAAGTTCCTTGGTTTTAGTTGCAAGTTCTTTTTGGTGTTTATCCATAGCAGCTATTTCTGCCATTACCGCTAAATGTTTATTTTCAAATGGTGTTATTTCGTTAGTCATTTACTTGTCCTCCTTCTTGGTTAAGTCGAATCTTCCATCAGTAATTGTAATCTGCAATTCTTCCACCGTTTTAAAAGTCAAATCAATCTTATAGACAGATTGCAACTTGACATCGTCACCAAATCCATTTGAACCATTTGCAACATCAACTGCTTGTGCTAGTGCATCTGACTTATTTTCATATGACATATGTTCCAATTCATTCATTGAAGTAGACGTTTTTGTCTCAACCACTATCCATACGTTCAATCACATCTCCTCCTCTTCAAATAGTTCATCCGTGTAATCTTTCCGCATCTCTAAAACCTCTTTCATTCGCCATTCAATGGAACCGGCAGTTAATAGATAGTAATAAAATACTGGTCTTTCTTGCCCTATCCGGTGGATCCGCTTCTTACTTTGCTCGAATAATTCACTGCTGTCAGAAAGCGTAAAATAGACTATCTTATTGGCTTTTTGTAGATTAAGACCCATAGCCCCTGCCTGGTACTGAATAAGCGTTATACTGTTTTCCTGCTCTTCATATGCAGTTAAATCTTTCAACGCCCCATTGACTGTGGAAACCGGTTTATCCGTTAAACCTTTCAATGTTTCATACTCTTTGGTGTAGTTATAAAAAATGATGATCCGGTCATTGGTACTGTCAATAAGATCCTTGACGTAATTTAATTTGTGCTGATTATAGACACCAGCAAGCTGCCGCATATACAATTTTTTAGTTGGTGCTGTATCGCCCACAAGTAATTCATCACCAATTTCAACAATGCTGTGTTTGGCAAATTCCATGTATTCTTTGGTAGATGAGATTTTAACTGGTATATCATTGGTTGCCGGTAAATCAAATACTTCATCTGTTTTCATAAATACCGCACCATATTTTCGCAGCTTCCGCTTTAACCTATCCACATTTTTATAACCGACGATCTTATATTGCTGGTTGAGATCATCCCATTCTCGAACGACATAATGCCTGTAAAATGTTTTCTTATCAATCTTCCAACCGAGTAAATGGAGCTGTGACCACAATTCTTCATACTTTCCACCTGTTGGAGTACCGGATAATAAAATGACATGCTCAGGATCCAGTCCAAGGATAAATTTACTTTGCTTAGACTTTTCATTTTTTATCTGTGATGACTCGTCCAACATAAGCGTGAAATTATTTAACTTTTTAAGTTCCGTCCTTCTCCAGGCTTTTTCATAATTAATAATTAAAATGCTGTCTTCAGGAACTTTATCGAATGACTGCTTGTCGAAAATAATTATTTCGTACTCTACATAATGTTCTTTAAAATGGTTATACCAATCACCTATTTTTGACTTTTGGCAGATTAATAGATTGAATGGCGTATTCAGTTCCCACATTTTTTCTGAACCAACAAATGTTTTTCCGAGACCCATGTCCAAATAGTAAGCCACTCTGTCATGATGATACGTGTCGTTTAATACTCGTTCCTGGTGTGGAAATAACTTAATACTCACTGCGCATCTCCAACTCTATTTCAAGCGATTTATAATCCGTGTGCTCTCGTAAAAATTCAATATCCGGCATCTCGTACATTTCAGTAACATAATCTTCAGCAGCCATAGTTGCCATATCTCCATTTACAAATGACAAGGCTCTACTTCCATATTGCATTTTTATATGCATAACGTTTCTTTCCAACATTTTCATGGAGTTTACAATGTGGCTTGTTGACATATCTTTAATGGCAACTTTTGTTCCATCCCGCATTGTCCAAACTGACACTTAAATACTCACCTGCCTTGTGTTATAATGAATCCGATAAAAGTTTTTCTTTGGGTGGCTACTGCAATAGCTGCCTTTTTATATTGTGATGATGAATAAAACTGAACAGATAATTAAAGCACCTAAGAAACTCTCTTGTTTCAATTGACTCACCTCCTACCATTCATACTCCATCCAAAGTACCGCGATTATTGCTAATGCGATTACAGCTACATAAAACATTAAAAGTAATTCCTCCTCAGATAACCTTCTTTTTCTAGTTCATCCCTTTGCATCTTTTTCGCGTTTAAAGTCATGAGCAATGTTAGCGATTCATTTACTGATTGCAGGATGTCGTCTTTACTGCTGAATTCTGCGTTTGTCGCGCAAACCAGCGCTTTGGTAAATGTCTTGTGCAAGCGCTCCAGGTTATCTGTGAGCATTTCGTAATCCTCAGGAAGATAATGATCTTTAAGTGGCAACTAGTTCACCTCCTTAAATTCAACTTTTTCATGTTCTTCAGCAGTATCCAAAATACGATTCAAGGCACTCTCACTAACAGTTCCGTATTCGATTGTGTGTGGTCCAAATTCATCCTCTGAATGCTTTACAAATTTTAAAATTTTCTTTTCACGCTAACAGCCCGGTAAAGTTTCATCACTTCCGGATGCCTCTTTTCATAATCCGGGTTACCTAATGTCGGGATATGATAAGTCCACTCCAGATCGTTCATTAAGTTTGTAAGCCGATTAGTCCGGATCGGTTCTTCACATTTAAGGATTTCAGCAAACCGATCACGGTAAGCTTGCAGTTCTTCATTTGTCATTCTGTTTCACCACCTATCCCTAACCATTCATCAATCGCATCTAAGTTAAAAATCAATATCCTTGGAGATGGACGTTGATGAGGAATTTTGCCTTGTCTTAGTAAATTGAATATCGTTGATTCGCTCATAGGTGCTCCCACGGATTCAAGATATTCAGACAAGGCTTTTGCACCTCTGACGTTTCTCATTTGGATCCCTCCTTCAAATACCTAGAATCTTCCGGATATGCTGCACATGTTCTTGAGCTTTTGGACCTGTTCTTTTTCCATTTAAAATATCTGATAAATAAGCACCGGATATTCCTAGCATTTCTGCAAGCTCACCATGCTTCATATTTTTCTTAAACAATTCTGAACGTACTTTTGCTCCTAATTCTTGCGACATAGTGACACCCCCTTTTCTAATTTAAGCTATTTTAATAGCTAATTTATTAAATATATATTGACCGTTATTAGCTTAAATGCTATTATAAGAGCATAGCTAAATAAGACTTTAAAAAGCCTTAAACATCAACATTTTTTCAGCTCCCCAGCGTTTAAAATGTTTTAAATTAGGTCGTATTTTTTATACTCTTTTTTAGCTATTAAAATAGCTTATGATCATAGTATATTAGCGTACTTGCTATTTGTCAACAATAAATTAGCTTTTTTGCTAATACGTATTTTGACATAAGCTCACGAAAGGTTGATGGAAGTGAGTTTAGTGAAGAAAATAAAAATGCTTTGTGATGAGAAAAATATCACTTTTGCTGAGCTAGAACGAAAAATAGGAATATCAAATGGACAAATTAGACGTTGGGATAACTCATCCCCAAAATTAGAAAATGTTAAAAAAGTAGCAGATTATTTTAAGGTGTCTCTTGATTACCTTACTGGATTTGATGAAGAGTTAGGTGAATTTAAAAAAGCCGAGACCCTAGACGATCTCATTGCACTATTTGCAGATAATGATTTCGAAATAGATATTAAAGACAATGACGGCGTTGAGACAGTTCAAATTAATCACTTTGATCATGGTACTGTAGAATCAATTGATCTTTATTATTTCATGGAATATGGTGAAAGGATTTTAGAAAAACTCAAAGAAAAATATAATATCAATGATGTACATACAATAGCAGCTCACCATGAAGGCGAGGATTGGACTGAGGAAGAACTAGAAGAAATAGAGCGATTTAAAGAATTCGTAAGAATGAAAAGAAAACAACAGGAGTGATTAAATGCCATATGAAAATCTTTTGAAGGAGGCTCAACAACAGGGCATTGACATCTATGAAATACCAATGTTGCCAAGAAATAAGGGTTTATATAGTGATAATGTAATTTGGATTAATAAGTACATTGAAACATCTAAAGAAAAAGCTAGTACTCTTGCTGAAGAACTTGGTCACCATTATACTTCTGCTGGAGATATCATTGATCAAACTAATTTAAATAACAGGAAACAAGAAAAAAAGGCGCGATCATGGGCATATGAAAAATTAGTTCCTCTTGAAAAAATCATACAAGCGCATGAATTATACATTGAAAGTAAGTATGAGTTCGCTGATCACTTAGGGATTACTGAATCATTTTTGGATTCCGCTTTAGAAAGGTATAAAGAAAAATTTGGTGCTACTGTCAATTTTGATGATTATATTATTTCTTTTGAACCACTAGGAGTTATTAAGTGGTTTGAAGATTGAGGGAGGAAAAAACAATGGCAAGTTATGAAGATTTAGGTTTTGGAAAGTTTAAAATCTATGTAGAGCTTGGATATGATGAACGTGGAAAAAGGATAAGAAGAACAAAAACAATCACTGCTACCAGTCAGAGAAACCTCAATAAACAGATAAGGGATTTTGAAATTAAATGTTTTAATGAAAAAGATGAACCTATCGACAATATTACTTTTGAGGGATTCGTAAAAAGATGGTTAAAAAATCATGTTGATGTTAATCTCACTCTTACCAGTAAAGAATCCTATGAATACCTGTTAAATGATTGCGGTGTACTTGATCATTTCAAAAAGATGAAAATGAAAGATATTAAAAAATATCATATTGTGGAATACTTGGCAGAGGAACAAGCTTCTAATAAACCGCTTATTCCCAACAAATATTTATTGATTAAAAGTATTTTCGCTAAAGCTTTTGAATGGGACGTAATAAATAACAATCCTACAACCGGAATTAAAGAACCGAAAAGGGAAAAACGAAAAGTTGATTTTTACAATGAAGATGAATTGAATCATTTGTTTAAGGTGCTG
Organism: Virgibacillus kimchii; assembly: GCF_055379185.1. Lineage (NCBI taxonomy): Bacteria > Bacillati > Bacillota > Bacilli > Caryophanales > Bacillaceae > Virgibacillus > Virgibacillus kimchii. The sequence goes on from NZ_AP043951.1 coordinate 1,240,176, forward strand.
GAAAATTGTTATCCAAAACACCGTATTATGATTAAATTAGCTGCGATTGGCGGATTAAGACGTGGTGAAATATTAGGCGTTAGAGAAGAATCAATTGACTATGAAAACAGTGCAATTTATATTGATAAACAATTGCGATACGATAAAAATAAAAAACAGTTTTATCTTGCACCAGTTAAAAATAAAAAACCACGTACCGTCTATTTTCCAAAAGAGTTTATGAAAGAGTTAAAAACTTACCACACTGATTTTAAAGCTGTTAGAATGCAAATGGGAGATGCATGGAAAGGTATTTATGATGACAAAGGAAAAATGATCAATCTTTTATTTGTGAAAGAAGATGGTTATCCTACCCATCTAAATACCTTAAGGAATGAATGGGATAAAATCAAAAAAAGACATGGGTTAAAAAACATCTCATTTCATCAATTAAGACACTCCTGTGCGTCTTTAATGGTTAAGAAGGGTGTTAACTTTAAAATCATACAAGAACGGCTAGGACATGCTAATATAGGCATTACACTGGATTTGTATTCGCACCTGGAAGAAGATCAACATAAAGAAAGTGCCAGCGTATTCGATAATATTTTATAGTGTTGGTCACTTTCTCGTCACTTTTTGATTTACTGCTCTCACAAACCTTGTCATATCAACCCCTATACAGTAAAGGTGCACAATGGATGCATTAAGGCTTCCGATGAAAATGGTCTGCCTTTGGATGACCTGGTTTTTCGTATTGAGAAATAGAACTACAAAATGTTCCTGGTTTAAATTTCGCATTTCTTCCATAACATAATCCGCTCCATCTTTTGGCGAACGAATGACGTATTTTTCATTCGGCTTATACTGACTCATCCTTTTTCCAAGCTCTATCGCGGATAGAAGCAATACACCTTTTGCCGTACCTATCCCTTTGATGGCTGTTAATTCTTCAATAGCTGCATCCTGCATGAGACTCAAGCCCTCAAAATGCATAAGGACACGATTGGCCAAAGACATAACGGATTCATCTTTCGTCCCGCTTCCAAGCAGGATGGCTAAGAGCTCCTGATTGGACAAGTGGCTTGCCCCCATTTTCAGCATTCGCTCCCTGGGCCGGTCGTCCTTCGGTACATCTTTAATCATAATGGTTGGAACAGTCATTTACTTCACCTCCTCTCTTACATTACACATATATTAGAGGTAAAGCATTGTTTTAACAAACGCGCAAAAAATGATTTCTTCACTTAAGGAATGTCCGGTTTTTTAAAATTTCTCCAGGGGGAAATGGAAGATTTAAGCACTGAACAGGCATGAAAATTGAAAAAAGCAGGTTTTTTCTCTACCTGCTTCATTCACCCAATGTTTCATATATATGCCATAATTCCAAAAGGTTTTTATCCGTAATTTCATTTTCTCTTTGCACAACTTCCAGTTTTTCATATAAACCGGTAAGCTCGTTTGATTCATCCGTAAAAGTTTCTGTTAACTGTTCCAGATCACTGGCAGATTCTTCGCCTGCATCAGCTGCAATTGCCTGGTGCCACCATGTGGTATATGCATGCAGCCATTCTTCTTCATTTCCGGTTAATAATAATTCAACTGCATCTGTATCCCATGCTTTACTGTATAGCTCAAGTTCTTTTGCTTCCAGCTGGCCGGCAGCCTTTTCCGCTTCTTCAGCAGTGCTAGTGACACCCGCAAATAAATAGTATAGATCATCCCTGTTCCAAATCATCACCGGAATGTTTGCCGCTTCATAACTTTCAGCCAATTTTTCAGCATTCTCCCTTTCCGAGAAAACTCCTGCCTGTAATACATAAGCATCAATGGCATCCAACTCTTTCGTTTGTAATTCATTTTCCAATGTATGCTCTGTATTTTCTTCCCCGGCATCATCCATGCTCACTGCCGCAGGATTATTGTTGCCGCTCAATCCAGGTGAGCCGTCCATTGTAACAAACATACGCAACATGATAATCCCTAATATAGATCCGATCACCAATGCGGAAATGACAGCAAGCATGACCGGTTTTACCAGATTTGCGTTTTGCCTCTTTTTCCATAAACCGGAATGGTTGGATATTTCTCTGAAAGTCCCGAATGATTTATTGGTATTTTCCACTGTGGCTGCCTGTTCGTCTTTTTTTCTGTGTAAATTCAGCTTATTCATGTGGAATTTTGCTCTATGATTTTTCTTTTTACCGGCCACTTTCTCACATCCCCCTGCATGTTTGTATATCGACTCTAGCACAGGTGATATAAAAAGTAAGACGACTGGTGTCACAAATAAAAAAATTCGTTCTGCAATTTACGAAGCATTCTTCTAAAACTCAACTCAAATTGACATGGGAATGATTTATTTTTTATTGGCATAATATCTTCTAACTCTTGATATAAATTCAAGGGAGCCCGTTACAAAATAAACAGATGCATGATCTTTTATGCTTCTTGTTGCTTCCTTCCAATTTTCCGCAACAAAAACATTTTCTTTCCTGGAAAAATACTTTAAATCTTCAAGTGATGCTGACCTGGGGTGATCAAAGGAAGTTAAAGTAACAGTAGAAAAATGCGGGACTGCGAACTTTAGCATCTCTGTTATTTCTTTATCTTTAAATACGGCAAAAAGCAAATGCCTTTGCCTGTCCTTGTAATGGGTTAATATCGTATCAATGAATGCTTCCATCCCTTTTGCATTATGCGCTCCATCCAAAATTACCGCCGGTTTTTCCTGTATCATTTCAAACCTGCCTGGCAGTTGTGTACGTGAAAATGCCTTTACTGTTTTATCGATATTGATTTGATATTTCAGCTTTTTTAAAAGCATGACTGCCTGAAAAGCAACTGAAGCATTTTTAATCTGATGCTCCCCTAACATGGATATTTCCATCGGCTGTTCTTCATTCCAAATAAACCGCTGCACTCCTTTACTAACACCTGTTTTTATATAGGTGAAATCCTGAACCAATTTGTATATGGGGGCTTTCAGATCAGTTGCTTCTTTTTCTATCTCCCTGAATGCATCCTTCGACATTTCGCCAATGACAACAGGTCTATTTCTTTTGATAATTCCTGCTTTATGATAGGCTATTTCTGATATGGTTGAACCGAGAAACTGCATATGATCAATAGAAACATTTGTTATGATGGAAAGTAGGGGATCCAAGCAATTTGTCGTATCCAGTCTCCCGCCCATTCCGGTTTCAATCAATGCTAAATCAACATTTTTTTCAAAATACATCAAAGCAAGTACGGTGATAATTTCAAATTCAGTAGGAGCGGCACCATCGCGGTCCATTTGTTTAATGCCGGGGTACAGCTGATTGCATAATTCAATCAGGATATCTTCCTCAACCGGAACATTATTATGATATATATAACCAGGTAAACCTTGCAGGCTTGGTGATGTAAATACTCCTGTTTGATAGCCGTTGGCCTGAAGTGCAGAGTTTATAAATTGAACCGTGGAGCCTTTTCCATTGGTTCCCGCAATATGAACAGCCCGGATTTTTTTCTCGGGATTACCAGCCTTTTGAAGCAATTTTTGCATTCTTTCCAAGCCTGGTTTAATACCCAATGATTTTCTGGTTGATAGAAATGCTTCAGCCTCCTGAAGGTTTTGAAACATGTAACCAGCCCCTCTCTGATCAACATAATGACTATTACAGTATAACAGAAAGGACTTTTGCAATGCATGCACATGGATGGATTATTTATAACGGCAGTCTGCCGGGAAATAAATTTCTCGATTTTGCTGAATGGATACAGGAAGCTGCGTTACAAAGAAAATCCTCGACAGCCATTTATAAAAACAATGAGCTTCCGGTAATAATTGGGAAGACAGAACTGCAATTCATTGAACAGCAGAATATTCCGGATTACGTTGTGTTTACTGACAAGGATATTTATTTGGCGAAGCAGCTTGAATTAATGGGAATACCGGTTTTTAATTCTGCCGGTACAATAGATATAAGTGACGATAAGATTGCTACGTATTTGGCTTTAATAAAACATAAACTTCCGATTCCGAAAACCATTATTTATCCAAAAGTATTTGGAAATGGTGTAACTGACCATCATATTATTTCAAGAGCCATGGAGAAGCTTGGCTTTCCGATGGTGGTCAAAGAAGCATACGGATCATTTGGTGAACAGGTTTATCTCATTCATAGCGAAGAAGAGCTTATTAGAAAGGTGCAGGATTTAAAAGAGAGAGCATTTGTCTTTCAGGAATTCATCTCCACAAGCTCCGGCCGGGACATCCGGCTCCATGTTGTTGGCGATAAAGTAGTAGCCGGGATGAAGAGGATCTCTTACACTGATTTTCGGGCAAATATTACTGCGGGAGGCAAAATGGAAGCTTATGAAGCAAATAAAGAGGAAAAAGAATTGGCGATTCAAGCAACGAAAGCCATCGGTGCTGATTTTGCCGGAGTGGATTTATTATTCGGTCCGGAAGACTCCCCTCTTATTTGTGAAGTGAATTCCAATGCCCATATTCGGAATATGTACGACTGTACAAATATTAATGTCGCAGATTATATAATGGATTATATTCTGCAGAAAATAGAATAGCCGGTTACTCCGGTTTCATAAAGAGGTGAAACCCATATGTTTTCAGGATGGCTCATATATGCAAAAGAAGATGCAAATGAGAACCAATCGTTTATTGAATGGTTTATCGAAGAAGCACGCTTACAAAATATGTCCCTTAGATTAGTCTTCCGGGAAGAATTGAAACTTGGGATGAAAGATAATAAACCGACCATCTGCATAGGGGATAAGAAAGTAACGATGCCCGATACTGCCATTGTCAGAACAATGGATCCTTTTTTAAGCCGTCATTTGGAAACATGCGGGATATCTGTTTTTAATTCTTCCCATATTTCCCGGATCAGTAATAATAAAGCACTTACACATCTGTATTTATCTGAACTCGACATCCGCATGGTGGACACTGTATTTACCAATAGGGAGCAATTATATAATGAACAGCCGTTTGAATACCCATTTATTGTAAAGAAAAATACAGGAAAAGGCGGTACTGGGGTGTTTCTTATTGAGAATAGAATTGATCTGTTGGCCTGCATGGAAGTTTTGTCTGAACGGGAATTAATCGTTCAAAGATGTAATGTGCAGCTTGGAAAAGACATTCGCATTTTTATTGTCGGGAAAGAAATTGTCGGTGCGGTCCTTAGAGAAAACAAACACGATTTCAGGGCAAACTTTAAACTCGGCGGCAGTGCTTCCCTTTACCATTTGAAAGATGGGGAGCGGGCCATGGTGAAAAAAATCATGCATGCCTTTAATTTTGGGATGGCAGGGATAGATTTTTTAGTCGGTAAGGACGGGGAACTTATCTTTAATGAAATAGAAGATGTAGTTGGTTCAAGAACATTGTCGGCCGTCAGCGACATCAATATACTTCATAAATACACGCATCATATTACAGGACAATTGAAAAAGCGGAATTTCAAGTAATCTTTTGAAATTCCGCTTTTTACTATCTTTTTAGCTCCTCTATCCGAGCTTTTACTTTTTCCTGTTTATTCAAATAATCCTTTTCCTTTTTCCGTTCTTCCTCCACTACTTTTTCAGGTGCTTTATTGACAAACCCTTCATTTGCCAGCTTCTTCTGAACACGTTGTACTTCTTTCGTCCATTTGTCCAGTTCCTTTTCCAGCCGGTTCAGTTCCTGATCAATGTCAATCAGCCCTTCCAGCGGCAGAAACAATTCTGCGCCTGTTACCACCTGTGACATGGATTTTTCCGGGACATCAATAGTTGCAGAAATCATCAATTCGCCCGGATTACAGAAGCGGACCAAATATTCACGGTTTCTTTCAAGTTCCGAAACAATCATATCATTTTCAGGCTGGATAAGCAGCGTTACTTCTTTGGACATTGGTGTATCCACTTCTGCCCGAATATTTCGCACAGATTTAATAATGGAAACAAGACGTTTCATTTCCTCGGAAGCTTGTTCATCATGAAATTCCTGTCTTGGTTTAGGCCAATCACTGACAGTAATGGAATCTCCTTTGTGCGGAAGCTGCTGCCAGATTTCCTCTGTAATAAATGGCATGAATGGGTGAAGCAAACGCATCGTCTGATCAAAAACATATGCCAGTACAGAACGGGTTGTTTGTTTTTTCTCTTCATCCTCTCCGTAAAGCGGAAGCTTAGCCATTTCAATATACCAATCACAAAGTTCATCCCAAATGAAATTATACAAGTGACGTCCGGCTTCTCCAAATTCATATTTATTCGTATTTCTTGTTACGTGCTCGATAGTTTCGTTTAAGCGGGTCAGGATCCATTTATCAGCAAGTGATAACTCCCCTGACAGATCAATATCCTCATACGCAAAGTTTTCCATATTCATCAATGAAAAACGGGCTGCATTCCAGACTTTATTGGCAAAATTCCAAGTGGACTCCACTTTCTCCCAATGGAAACGCAGATCCTGACCCGGGGTGGAACCAGTCAGCAGAAAATAACGTAAGGAATCAGCTCCATATTTTTCAATGACATCCATCGGATCTACCCCATTGCCGAGTGATTTGCTCATCTTCCGGCCTTCCGCATCCCGGATGAGTCCATGGATAAGTACATCTTTAAATGGTCGTTCATCGGTAAACTGCCTTGATTGAAAAATCATCCTGGCTACCCAAAAGAAAATGATGTCATAGCCGGTAACAAGCACATCTGTCGGGAAGTAACGCTTAAAATCCGCTGATTCTTCGTCCGGCCAGCCCATCGTGGAAAATGGCCACAATGCAGAAGAAAACCATGTATCAAGGACATCTTCATCCTGTTCCCAGTTTTCAATATCTTCAGGTGCTTCTTTGCCAACATAAAGTTCATTTGTTTCCTTATGATACCACGCAGGGATCCGGTGTCCCCACCAAAGCTGTCTGGATATGCACCAGTCACGAATATTTTCCATCCAGTTTAAATAGGTCCGTTCAAACCTTGGTGGCACGAAGTTTACCTTTTCTTCTTCTTTTTGCAGCTCAATGGCAGCGTCGGCAAGCGGCTGCATATTTACAAACCATTGCGTTGATAGGTATGGCTCCACAACTGCACCACTTCTTTCCGAATGGCCAACCTGATGTGTATGATCTTCCACTTTAAACAATACACCCTGTTCCTGAAGATCGCTTACTATCCGCTTCCTGCATTCAAATCGGTCAAGCCCCTCATATTTGCCTGCATTTTCATTCATGGTTCCATCCTCATGCATGACCAATACGCGCTCCAGCTGGTGACGGTTTCCAATGTCAAAGTCATTTGGATCATGTGCAGGCGTCACTTTGACAGCGCCGGAACCAAATTCCATGTCAACATAATCATCAGCAACAATTTCAATTTCCCGACCTACTATTGGCAATATGACTTTTTTACCAATTAAATGCTTGTAACGGTCATCTTCCGGATGAACAGCGATTCCGGTATCCCCAAGCATCGTTTCCGGTCTCGTTGTCGCTATTTCAATCGTTTCACCACTGCCCTTGATCGGGTAATGCATATGATAGAATTTACCCTGTACTTCTTCATAAATTACTTCTATATCCGAAAGTGCTGTCTTCGTTTTCGGATCCCAGTTGATAATATATTCTCCACGGTAAATCAGGCCTTCTTCATACAGTTTTACGAACACCTCTCTAACCGCATTGGACAGACCTTCATCCAGGGTGAAACGCTCCCGTGAATAATCAAGGCCAAGACCGAGCTTTTCCCATTGCGACCGGATGAAGTCTGCGTATTCTTCTTTCCATTCCCAGGCAGTTTCCAAAAATTTCTCCCTGCCAAGCTCATATCTGTTTGTGCCCTGTTCCTTCAGCTTTCCCTCTACCTTGGCCTGAGTGGCAATACCAGCATGGTCCATACCCGGCAGCCACAATACATCGTACCCTTGCATCCGTTTCATTCGGGCAATCGTATCCTGCATCGTGGTATCCCAGGCATGACCCAAATGAAGTCTCCCGGTTACATTCGGCGGCGGAATGACAATCGTAAATGGTTCCTTATCCTTATCTCCGGTTGCTTCAAAATATTTTCCCTTAAGCCAAAATGAATAACGTCCTTTTTCCACTTCCGCGGGATGGTACTTCGGTGAAAGTGATGCTTTTTCTTTATTTTCCACAAAAATTGCCTCCTTTTAAAGTAATATATATGGTACTTTTTTTAACCCAAAAAAACCCTTTGCATCCTTAATAAAGGACGAAAAGGGCATGATTTCCGTGGTACCACCTTTGTTTACAGATCAGTAAATACACCTCTGTACACTTCATTGTTTTAACGGTACATTTACCGGCACTCTTCTACTGTTACAGTATCATCTACTGCAAGTTCAAAGAAGCTGTATCCAGGGCGACCTTCCAGCAAAAACATTCCGGGAAATTCTCAGCAATCATTCCCTCTCTGTTGGTGTTTTTCCTGTACTCTTCCCTATCATAACATTTAAATTATTGACTGTTACAACATATTTTATCGATAAGTTTGTGACGCGTCAAGCCTTTATTAAAGTTGTTGCACAAAGTACCTCTTCCTATACATAGTATATTATAAAGTTCCTTGAAAATGAAACCTTCCGAAAAGAGGTGAGGACATGGCTCGATATTATCGTTACCGCCTGCCGCCGTGGGCGTTAAAATGCATTCTGATAGCAGAAAAAGTTACGCTGCCGATTCTTATATTCCAGCTGGTTCGCACATTATTTTTCCCGACAACTTTGGATGTCTTTCTGCTCGGTATCATCGTGTTTATTTATATTTGTTTTTCTCTTGGCTGGATTTAACTATCCAGTTCATCTAAATCCAATGTATCATATTCGTTTTCCACATACCGGGACCACTTTAACCCGAAAAGTATTTGCCGATAGGTTTGCTGAAGTATTTTCGTTTGATGCATCATTGATTCACCGGACTTGCGCTCAGTGTAGTTTTGCACGATAGTTAAATAGGGGGTCGGATCTAAAAGGTGGATGGTAAGTATGTAAAGCTCTATTTTGGTTAATTCATTTTCATTCATATAATTTTTGAATAAATCAATGGCTTCATCTGTTGGAGCATAATAGTTTTTCATTTCATTCTTATAAAAGGAGACCAAGTCCCTTGTTGGATTGTCATATCGTACATTTTCCCAATTAATCAAATGCAACTGTCGGGTTTTTAACATATGACTGAATTCCAAATTGCAATGACATAAGCTTATACTCCATGGAATCGTATCCTCCTCTATTTCCATTAATTGCTCAATGCGTCTCTTCATTTCCATGAGAGAGTACTCGACGTCTCGAAAATGGGTGCAGACGGACAATTCGAATGGGGACATAAATCGGTTCTTCTCAAATTGTTCCACAAATCCGAGAAGTGATTGCTGTACATGATCACAATATGATCTGTATTCCCGGAAACCAGGGAGAAATTCCGATGTCTCAGCAGTTTGTACTTGCCTTGTTCTGGCATGAATATATGCGATTGTGCGATAAAATTGCTCAATCGTTTTTTTATCCTTTTGTACCACTGCTTCTTCCAGCCAAGGACTCAAGTAATAAATATGTTGATTTTGAATTGCATACAGTTCCCCTTTTGCTGTCAGATATACCGGTAACACAGAATTAAGATTCTGGTGGTATGCCTGTTCATATACGTGCTTCCATATCCGGGCTTCGTGCTCATTATTCAGGATGCTTCTTTTTAAGGCATAGTCCCTGTTCCCATCACTAACTTTATACACATTTTCAGTGATTTGTTCGATATGCAGTGGGTATATATTATAGGCAGCAAGCACTTTTTGAACAATTTCCATGTTTATTCAGCCCCTATAAAACTATTTTGGCCTTTAAAAAAACAGAAAGCTGGTTTGCACGACGATGCAAACCTCATATTCCAAAGGGCAAGTAATGGAGCCGAAAGTGAGTAAAGCTCCGTATGTTGCTCCAGCTAAGATATAAGACATCTATTACTTCTGTAAAAATTTTGCTCCCCCCAGCTACTTTAACATCACAGTAGCAAAATGGTATAACTAAGTAAGCTTCACACAAGCAGGGCAGCGGTTTCCTGATAAGATAATCCGCACTGCCCATGTCTGTGTTTTTCACTTTCTTCAAATGAAACTGAAGTACTTTATCTAGTATGGTATATATAATAATTGTCCTGTTCTGATTTCAAAATCATTGTCCAGCCCGTTTTGCTTAATTAATTGCAATGCAGTTACCTGATACCGCTCTGCAATTGTTTCAATCGTATCTTTTTCCTGCACAATGCATAACCTGACCTTTGCAAATTCTTCTTCCTCTTCTGCGCGGAACATCGCGGATAAATAATCCACATCTTCTTCCAACTTTTCTTCTCTGTCATCACTGCTGATTTCGTAAGTCATCGACGAAGATTCATTTTCCGATGTTTCCAACCATCCCTCTGAAGAAATATCTGATTCTGAGCTGGAGGCAGAACTGCTTTCCGACTCACTGGAAGGCATTTGAGCAAAAAACTCTTTTAATGTTTTTGTTTCCTTATACTTCCACCTGTCTTTTTCTCCGGATTCCTCTTTAGCATTTTCTTCTTCCGGTATTTCTTTTTGTTCTTCCAAAACCGGTAAATGATCTGTATGAAGAGACTCAAATGACTCAGAAGAAGTTTCAGCCTGATCCTTCACTTCGAATTGAAAACTTTCATTTTCCCTTATGTCTTCCGTTTCCTCTTCTTTCCGTGAACCCTCCATACTTTCGTTTTCCTGATCTTTCATCGTTTCATGAATGCCATGAATCTCAATGGTGGAATACAGCCTCAGTAAATCTTCTTTCGGCAATTCATAATCAAAGGATTCAATATAGACGGTCACATCATTTAAATCTGTGATTCTATAAGTTGGCACAGAAATTTCCACAGGAAAACGATGGATGAACGTCGTATCTCCATCGTCTGAATCAACGACCCGCTCTACATAATGTTTGGACTCAAATTGATCCGGATTAATTACTTCTTCTTCCTGCTCTGTTTCATAAGTCTTCTTTTGGTACTCCCCCTTAAGTTCAATGACCCCTCTAATTGAAATATAGTCCTTATATGGTTCTATGGTTATATCCGGATCAAGTGAAATTCCTTTCATTTCATCTACTTCCTGTCCTTTTTCAAAATAAATGGATTCATTCAATTCAAAACGGAATGTCTGATTTCCTTGTGACAACGGATTTCCTCCCTTCCTAATATACTCCATATATTCCTGTCTAAATTAACTATATGAACCTGCATGCAAGAATATGCTAATTTAAGTGCTGCTGGGGCAGGTTGATAAGTGCAATACTTGTGGACGAAAGGCCGACTGCACTGCTGCTGCAATTAAAAAAAGCTATTCCCCGTCGAAGGAATAGCTTTGTACTCTTACTACAATATATTCAATTTAACTTAGAGAATGCATAGTCAACAGCCTCGATTGTTTTTTCAATATCATCATCTGTATGAGCAGTCGACAAAAATAATCCTTCAAATTGCGAAGGTGGCAAAAATACGCCCTTTTCGATCATTGCCCGGTAATATTTAGCGAAATGATCCAAATTGGATGATTGTGCGGTCTCATAATTGATCACTTTCTCGTCTGTAAAGAAAACGCCAACCATGGAACCTGCTCGGTTTATATGAATTGGAATATTATATGCTGCTGCTGCTTTTTCGAATCCTTCCACTAATCGGTCTGCTTTTTTATTAATCTCCGTATAGGCTTCTTCATCCAATGCGCTTAATGTTTCATAGCCAGCAGTCATAGCAAGCGGATTACCGGAAAGTGTTCCTGCCTGATAAATGTTACCGGTCGGTGCTACTTTTTCCATTATTTCCTTTTTACCACCGTATGCACCTACTGGCAGACCTCCGCCAATCACCTTTCCTAAACAGGTTAAATCAGGGGTAACGCCAAAATGCCCCTGCGCACATTTATATCCTACCCGGAAACCTGTCATTACTTCATCAAATATAAGCAGGGAGCCATTATCTTCCGTGACTTTTCTTAACTTTTCCAGGAATTGATCAACCGGAGGAACCACACCCATATTTCCGGAAACAGGTTCCACGATAACAGCGGCTATATCTTCTCCGAACTCTTTAAATGCGTAATCTACACTTTCCATATCATTATATGGAACAGTAATCGTATTTTGCGCAATGGATTCAGGTACACCTGGACTGTCCGGCAAACCTAAAGTAGCCACTCCGGATCCTGCTTTAATAAGCAGAGAATCCCCATGCCCATGATAATTGCCTTCAAACTTAAGGATCTTGTCTCTTCCGGTATAACCCCTTGCTAAAGGCAACGCACTCATCGTCGCTTCCGTCCCTGAATTTACCATGCGAACCATTTCTACGGAAGGTACACGTTCAATAACAAGATTAGCTAATTTATTTTCCAAAATAGATGGGGCACCAAAGCTTGTTCCTTTTGCAGCTGTTTCTTGCAGCTTGCCCACAACACGGTCATCAGCATGTCCTAAAATAAGAGGTCCCCAACTTAATACATAATCAATATACTCATTTCCGTCAATATCCCTGATTTTGGATCCTTTGCCCGATTCCATGAAAATCGGTGACATGCCAACAGATTTAAAGGCACGGACCGGTGAATTTACTCCCCCCGGCATTAACTCAACAGCTTCTTTGTACGCATCAACAGAATTATCGAATTTCATTCATCATCACCCTTACCTCATTAGTTTATTGCAGGTTATATTGGCCGGCCAATAATATTGTAACGTCCCTGGATCGCATTCCATGAATGGCCATTGAGTAGTTTTATAAGAATCATCAGCCAGTAAAAGAACCAGAATTGTTCAACCAGCGATCAGGGGGTCAAAATCCATCTCTGATTTTAATGGTTCAGCTTATATTATTCATTCAACCATTTTGCTGCATCTTTTGCAAAGTATGTGATAATTAAATCGGCTCCTGCCCGCTTCATGGATGTCAACTTTTCCAGTACAATTTCCCTTTCATCGATCCAGCCGTTTAGCGCTGCAGCTTTTACCATGGAATATTCACCACTTACGTTATAAGCAACTACAGGTGCTTCAAAATTATTCCTCACGTCACGAATAATATCCAAATATGAAAAGGCTGGCTTAACAATAAGGAAGTCTGCACCTTCCAACATATCCGATTCTGCTTCACGCAATGCCTCCCGACGGTTGGCATGATCCATTTGATATGTTTTGCGGTCACCAAATTGCGGTGTGCTGTCTGCTGCATCACGGAACGGACCATAAAAAGCAGAGGCGTACTTGATGGCATAGGACATGATTGGGATATTTTGATAACCTGCTTCATCGAGCGCCTCACGAATTACGGTAACAAACCCGTCCATCATATTGGATGGAGCAATAATATCCGCTCCCGCTTCCGCCTGGGACACAGCTGTTTTCGCATGCAGCTTTAACGATTCATCATTATCCACGTCCCCTTCATGAATGACGCCGCAATGACCATGCGAAGTATACTCACATAAGCAGGTATCGGCAATAATAAGTATTTCGGGGAATTCCTTTTTCAGAAAACGAGTAGCTTCCTGAACAATACCGCTGGAAATAAACGCTCCGGTTCCTTTTTCATCCTTCTCTTTCGGCACTCCGAACAATAGCACTGCTTTAATCCCCAAACGCTGAACTTCCGCCACTTCTTCCTGCAGGTGATCAAGGGATACTTGAAAAATTCCCGGCATGGAAGGTACTTCGTTTTTTACATTTTCCCCTTCCACAACGAATAATGGATAGATCAGGTCATCAACGTGAAGATGGGTTTCCCGTACCAAAGAACGCATTGCACTTGAAGTGCGTAATTTTCGGTGACGGTCAAAACTATTGGTCATTACTCATCAAGCTCCTTTTTCGAAAGATACTTTCCCAATCTGTGAATCATTCCGTCTATAGTAAACTCCTCAGGCACTAATATGGATTGAAAATCTAATTGTTTTGCTCTTTTTTCTGTCGTAGTTCCAATACATACGACCGGCACTTCCAAATTCACCTGGGCCATTGCACGATATGCTTCAACGGAAGAAGGGCTCGTAAATGTAATAAAATCAATTTCACCTGTATTCAACGTATCATTTAAACGTGATTTCATATCCATTCGGGAGCCTGTTTCATACACTTCCATGGCATCATATTTTATCGATCGGCTTTCAAATGCAGCCGGAAGAATATCGAGGGATTTGCTGCCTCTGACAATGAGTACAGGAGACACATCATTATAAACCTGAAAAAATTCCTTTGCCATCACTTCCGCATTATAAACAGATGGAATAAAAGCAGCATTAAACCCATGATTTTTTAGTGCATCTCCTGTTTTATGGCCCACTGCAGCAAGGGTTACCGTTTTTAAAAACTGTGTATCGATTTGATATGAATCAGCTAATTTGAAAAAACAATGTACTCCATTCGAACTTGTGAAAAATATCCATTTATAGTTTGCCAACTGTTTAAAGAAAGTAATATTCTCCTGATGATCTTTACATGAAATTTGTAAAAGAGGTACTTCAATCGGAACCCCTCCATATTGACGGATTTTCGCAGCGAATTGCCTCCCCTGCTTTTCCTCTCTCGTTACAAGAATCCTTTTTCCATGTAATGACACCATCAGTTGTCAAGCTCCTCTTTTACGCTTTCCACAATTTCTTTTGCTCCCTGTTTGATCAGACGGTCGGCAGCTTCTTTTCCGACAGCTTCAGGATCTTCTCCGCGTACTTCTTCCTTAAGAATCGTTTTGCCGTCCGGCGTGCCAACCAATGCTGTCAGGACTACATCCTCATTTTCCAAATAGGCATAACCTCCGATTGGCACCTGACATCCACCCTCCAGTAAATGAAGGAAAGTTCTTTCAGCTCCAATCGTTCTGGCTGTATATTCATCATGAATAGATGATAGAATTTCCCTTAACTCATCATCTTCCTCACGGCATTCTATGGCCAGTGCTCCCTGGCCGACAGCAGGCACACATACATCCGGCTCCAGGTATTCCGTGATCAGATCTTCACTTAATCCCACCCGTTTCAATCCGGAGACCGCTAAAATAATTGCATCAAAATCCTCTTCATTCAGTTTTTTAAGCCGGGTTTCTATATTTCCGCGAATCCATTTAATTTGTACATCCGGTCTTTCTGCAAGCATCTGTGCGGACCGCCGCAGACTGCTGGTACCAATAATCGCACCCTCAGGCAAGTCCTGTAAAGCTATATTATTTTTTGAAATAAAGGCATCCCTGTGGTCCTCTCTTACCGGAATTGACGTTATCATAAGTCCCGGCGGCATTTCTGAAGGCATATCCTTCATACTATGTACGGCCAAATCAATTTCCTTATTATACATCGCCTGTTCAATTTCCTTCACAAAAAGACCTTTCCCGCCTACCTTTGATAAGGTAACATCGAGAATCTGGTCTCCTTTAGTTACGATTTTTTTCACTTCAAAATCGTTTTTTACACCTGCTTTTTTCAATTGCTCAATGACCCAGTTTGTTTGTGTCAGGGCAAGATTACTCTTTCTTGAACCTACAATAATTTTACGCATCTTTTTTCCTCCTTAACATGGTCTCCAAGCTTCCGCTTAAATATGAAATCCGGACAGCAGGCTGAATAAAAAGAAATTAATCAGCATAAATAAAAAGGCTGCTGCATTATAAACTGCTATGGACTTCCCTCTATAGCCTGTTCCAAGTCTCAGAATTAAGAACAGGCTGTACACTGCCAATAAAAGTATTGATCCAATAGTTTTTATATCCACCCAGTAAAATTCCGACTGGGAAACATAAGCCCACACTATCCCCAAAATGATTCCTATCAATAATATTGGAACACCGATGGAAATGGCACGGAACGCATGGATATCCAGTGCCTGCAAATCCCCAAAGCGCCAAATCCACTTTATGGCTCTTTTTTCTTTTAACAACCGATATTGTATCAGATACATAAGGGAAAACAAAAATGATATTGTAAAGAACCCATAGGAAAGGATGGACAAAGTAATATGGGAGATTAAAATCTCATGTGCAAACTGTGCCCCTTCCGGCTGCCGCATTTCCCTGGCTATAGTGGATGTATATAAAAGAAAAACAAAAAAGCTGAAAACATTCGTAAAAAACACAATGAAATGAATGGATAATAACCGATTAAAAACAATTGCCAACGTTAGCAGTACCCAAGCATAAAAAAACAAACTGGCATTCAATGTCAATAACGGAATATTATTTTTTATAAGCACCTGGTACAATAAAAAAACGGTTTGAAAAAGCCAAACCATAGTAAGTAACCGGAAGGCTATTTGCTTCACCTTCCGATTATGCCAGATAAAGTCATAAAAGTAGCTGATGAGACTTAAAACATACAAAATAAGAATGATTTCATATACCCATTTCCATTCAGCCATATAGGGTGTCCTTCCTCTTAAATGGTCTGTATTTTTTTTCGCAGGGCAAATGCACGTTCATTCGCTTTTAACTTTATCATCGTTTCATTTTTTTTTGCCTGTTTTTCAAATTCTTCTTTTACTTCTGCTTCAATACCGAAAATATCGATAAACAAATCCAGGGATTCCTCTGCCTGGTCACTTGCCGCCAGTTCTTTCGCCTGAGTTACCGGTTCTTTTAAAAGCTGATTAATAATGCTTTTCGTATGCTTTCTCAAAACTTTCTTTTCCCGTTCAGTCAGGTCGGGAATTTTCCGCTCAATGCTTTTCATGGTCTCCGCCTGGATGGATAGGGCTTTATGTCTTAAAGCCGAGATTACCGGAACTACTCCCAACGTTTTTACCCATTCTTTAAAATTCACGATCTCTTCTTCCAGCAGTAACTCAATTTTTTCAGCTGCGGCCTTGCGAGCTTCAAGGTTTTTATCCACCACATGCTGCAAGTCATCAATATCATATAGAAAAACATTATCCAATTTACTTATTTCAGGATCAATATCCCTTGGAACGGCGATATCGACTAAAAACAGAGGGCGGCCTTTCCTTTTCTTCTGAATGTCAGCCACAGTTTCTCTTGTCAAAACAATGTCTCTTGCAGCGGTAGAACTAATTAAAATATCTGCTTCTTCCAAGAGGTTATCAAGTTGATCCAGGGTTTCCGCTTTTGCATTATATGGTGCTGCGGCTTTTTCCGCTTTTTCCAATGTCCGGTTTACGACGGTAATATTCGTTGCCCCGGCACCATGAATATTCTTAAGTGCAAGTTCTCCCATTTCCCCTGCTCCGAGTACTGCAACCTGTTTGTTTTTCAAATCACCAAAGATCTTTGTTGCAAGTTCTACGGCAGCATAACTGATGGAAACTGCCTGTTCGCCAATAGCCGTTTCTTTATGCATTCGTTTCCCAAAGGTAATTGCCTGTTTAAACAGCTCATTAAAAATTGTTCCGGTTGTTTTCAGTTGCTGGGAAGTGAGAAAGGATTCCTTTACCTGCCCCAGAATTTGCGTTTCACCAAGAACCATGGAATCAAGCCCGGTGGATACACGGAATAAATGCTCCATCGCACCGTCATCCTCCGTAATATGAAGATAAGTCGAAAAATCAGATTTATCTATTTGGAACCAATCGGATAGAAATTGCTTAATATAGTAACGTCCAGTATGAAGCTGATCTACAACAGCATAAATTTCAGTCCTGTTGCATGTGGATATAATTACATTTTCTAGAATGCTCTTCCGTTCCTTTAACTCAATCATTGCTTTATGCAATGAATCCTCTGTAAATGTAAGCTTTTCCCTAATTTCAACAGGGGCTGTTTTATAATTAAAGCCGACTTTCAATATATGCACTTGATCTACCCCCACATGAATACTTTAAAATGACAACTTTATGTTTAAGACAATTCTCCATGATTATATAAGTTATTATTTTATACACTTTATTCATTATTATAACATGCCGAAAAAGCAGTTTTCTGGTAAAATGTGAACAGAATCTGAAACTTTACTTACATACAATCGTATAGGAGTTGTATACGGTTGTACTCTATCATAAGAAAATGTGAGAAGCAAGCAATTGAAGCGAAAGGCGGGGTTCGTTGAAAAAACAGCAATCCATTGGAGCTTATATATTAATCGGAATAGGTGTTTTCTTTCTGCTCAGACAATTAAAGGTACCTATTCTTACAAATTTTTATTCGTGGCAAACGATTGTTATTATTATTGGATTGGCCTTTTTAATACATAGCTATAAAACAAAGAGCTATCAGAATATTTTCAGTGGTATTGTCCTATTGGGGATTGGCATTCATTTTCACGGCTTGGAACATTATACATTCTGGATTGATCATTGGGCAGTATATATTTTGATTATTGGTATGGCATTTCTGATCCGATCTACAAAAACAAAGGATAGCTTTTTAATCGGAATATTGCTTTCAGGGTTAGCTGTTCTCCTGCTTTTCCCTTTCAACTTGCCTGATTGGTTAAGCTGGATTTATATTGTTTTTGAATTAGTGGAAAGGTATTGGGCAATCATATTAATTATTATAGGTATTTATTTGCTTAGAAGAGGGAAATAGAAGGCTGGGCAGGAGGGACGAATCTTTTCAGTGGAATGAACATTTAGTGCATTCCCAGGTTCCTCCCCCCCTATCCTTCACTTTCTACAAAAAAGCCCGTAAAAGCCGCCAAGCTTCCTCTTTTCCTTCTCCTGTTTCCGCTGAGAACGGTAAGAGCACATCGCCCTGTTCTATCTGAAATGCGCTGCTCGCGCGCTTCATATGAGCTGCCCTTTTGCTTTTTGATACTTTATCAAGTTTTGTAGCTACAATAATAACCGGAAGATCGTAATACTTTAAAAAATCATACATCTGCAAATCATCACCGCTTGGTTCATGACGTAGGTCCGTAATCAGTAATACAGCCTGAAGCGTATCTCTTGTTTGGAAATACTCCTCCATCATCACTCCCCATTTTTCTCTTTCCTTTTTGGAAACTTTTGCATAGCCATAGCCGGGAACATCAACAAAATAAAATGCCTGATTAATTTTATAAAAGTTCAACGTTTGTGTTTTTCCCGGTTTGGACGACGTGCGGGCAAGATTCTTCCGATGGATCAGTCTGTTGATAAAAGAAGACTTTCCCACATTCGACCTGCCGGCTAATGCAAATTCCGGCAAGCCATCATTAGGGTACTGTTTTTTACTTACTGCACTGATGACAATCTCCGCATTAGTTACCTTCATGCTGCTTCCCCTTCAATGCGTATTCCAGTACTTGGTCCAAGTGGTTTACTTTTATAAATGTTAAATCGCTGCGTACACTTTCGGGAATATCTTCTATATCCTTTTCATTTTCTTCCGGTATAATAATAGTAGTAATACCAGCACGATGGGCACTTAGCGACTTTTCCTTCAGCCCGCCAATGGGCAGAACACGCCCTCGCAATGTAATTTCCCCTGTCATCCCCACTTCTTTCCTGACTGCCCTTCCGGTTAAGGCGGAAACAAGTGCAGTTGCCATTGTAATACCTGCTGAAGGTCCGTCCTTCGGTGTTGCTCCTTCAGGAACGTGGATATGAATATCATTTTCTTCATGGAAATCAGGATCAATATTTAATTCATGTGCCCGTGAACGGATATAACTGAACGCCGCCTGGGCCGATTCACGCATCACTTCTCCCAATTTTCCTGTAAGTGTTAATTTCCCTTTGCCCGGATAATAGGTTACTTCAATGGATAAAGTGTCACCGCCTGCCGTAGTGTAAGCGAGTCCGGTGGCGGCACCAACCTGGTCTTCTTTTTCCATCATTCCGTAACGGTACATGGGCTTACCAAGTAGATCTTCCATGCTGTTCTCCGTAACAATGACCCGTTTTTTCTCTTTGGAAATAACAATTTTAGCCGCTTTCCGGCAAATAGTGGCCAGCTGGCGTTCCAGCCCTCTAACTCCAGCTTCCCTCGTATAACGCCGGATCAGTTTTAATAAAGCATCATCACGTATCTGCAAATTTCCTTTTTGCAATCCGTTTTCTTTTAATTGTTTTGGCAGGAGATGATCCCTTGCAATATGCATTTTCTCCACTTCAGTATATCCAGCTATAGAGATTAATTCCATGCGATCCAGAAGTGGCGAAGGAATATTGTTCACATAATTTGCCGTTGCAACAAATAGTACATTCGATAAATCATAGGTTTCCTCTATAAAATGATCACTGAATGCACTGTTTTGTTCCGGATCCAATACTTCCAGCATTGCGGATGATGGGTCTCCTCTGAAATCATTGGACATTTTATCTATTTCGTCAAGCAGAAATACCGGGTTGACCGTTTCCGCCTTTTTCATTCCCTGGATAATCCTTCCTGGCATTGCACCAATATAAGTTCTTCGGTGTCCACGGATTTCCGCTTCATCACGGACACCGCCAAGGGAGATTCTGACAAAATTACGGTTAATTGAACGGGCAATGGATTTTGCCAGGGAAGTTTTCCCGACGCCTGGAGGACCGACAAGGCATAATATCGGGCCTTTGATCGACTGGGTTAATTTTTGTACAGCCAAATATTCCAAAATCCGTTCCTTCACTTTTTCCAATCCGTAATGATCCGCATCCAGGATTTCCTCGGCATAATCAATTTCAATATTGTCCTCGGATTTTTTTGTCCATGGCAAGGCAAGCAGCCATTCCAAATAATTTCTGATGACTGAGCTTTCTGCGGAGCTTTGAGGTACTTTTTCAAACCTTCCTAATTCCTTTAACGCAACTTCCCGGATGTTTTCCGGCATATCCGATTGATCGATTTTCTCCTGTAATTCGCCCACTTCACCGGTTTTACCGTCATTTTCCCCCAATTCCCGCTGAATTGCCTTTAATTGTTCACGCAAATAATATTCCTTCTGCGTTTTTTCCATGGAACTTTTAACCCGCTGGCCAATTTTCTTCTCCAGGTCCAGTACTTTCTTCTCATTTGTTATAATTTCAATCAATTTCTGCAGTCGGGATTGCACATTAACAATTTCCAGTAATTCCTGCTTATCCTTCACTTTTAATGAGAGGTGTGAAGTAATGATGTCTGCAAGTCTGCCAGGCTCATCAATATCCGAGACAGTGGAAAATGTTTCATTGGTAATTTTTCGGGAAATCTTTACATACTGTTCAAACTGTTTTAATAAGGAGCGCATTAACGCTTCCTCTTCATTTTCATCCCCATGGACATCCTCCAGCTTTTCGATATCCACTATAAATTCATCATCTTCTTCCGTAAAAGCAGCAATTTCCCCTCTATGCAACCCTTCCACCAGAACACGTATCGTTCCATTCGGAAGTTTAAGCATTTGTTTTACAGTTGCAAGGGTTCCTATTTTATATATGTCTTTTGGCTTGGGATCTTCCATACTTACTTTCTTCTGGGCTGCAAGAAATATGGATTGATCACCCATCATTGCCTTTTCCAGTGCTGCAATTGATTTATCCCTTCCCACATCAAGGTGAAGCACCATTGATGGAAAGATGAGCAGCCCACGTAAAGGAAGGAGGGGAACTTGAATATGTTGTTTTTTCATTGTGGGTACCTCCCTATCATTATGTAAATTAAAATATATATTCATAAAGTCTATAGAAAACCATGTTAATTGTAAAATTATATCATTGTTTTATAATGAGAAAAAATACCTTACTTATCGTTAGTATTTCCTTTACAAGCTATACTAAACTTTTGAATAAATAATGCTGATTCAAAATAGCAGCTTTCAACTTCTTCAAAAGCTCAAAACCGGATCTAATCTTTTGTTACTTATTGGAGAAGAGATCAATATCATTGGGTTTAGTTACGCAGGAAGAGAATCTCTGACAATCAAAAACAGACTCCTTAAACATTATTTCGGAAGTTGGTACATTTCCTAAGTACCACTTGTCCAAAGAAGAAGATCCGTTAATGAGAACCCGTGTCTCCAAGCACCAAAGATGCTTATCCGCTTACCGGTTGACCATGTTAAGCAATATTGGTTGCCGGAGCAAATAAAAATTTCGAGAAGCCGACTTTCCTTTGGAATTGTGTACTTTTATTCCTGCCTCTTCCGGCAAAAAAAGACTAACGGGTGCACTACGCCTGGTAATGCCACGTCAGTCTCTTCCATTCGTCTTTTTTATTAATTATGCACTTTCTCTCGGATGCTTTTTATTGCCTTCTTTGATCGTCCCGTCTTTAAAGATCAATTTGGGACTGCCATCTTCTTCAATAACGGTATCCTTGGTAATGATACATTTTTCGATATCGTCCCTTGATGGCAATTCAAACATTACATCAACCATAATGCCTTCAATAATGGAACGTAGTCCACGTGCACCAGTCTTTCTTTCAATCGCTTTACGCGCTATTTCTCTTAATGCATCTTCTTCCATTTCAAGCTCCACATCATCCATCTGGAACAACTTAACATATTGTTTGACCAGGGCATTTTTTGGTTTTGTCAGAATATCCACGAGTGCTTCTTCATCCAAAGGAGTCAGACTGCCGATTACAGGGATTCTTCCAATGAATTCCGGAATGAGTCCGTAGCGCAATAAATCTTCCGGCAATACCTTTTCCAGCAGTTCGGACATATCCAAATCCTGCTGTTGTTCATTGGCGCCAAAGCCAATTACTTTTTTGCCCAAACGGCGCTTAACAACCTGGTCGATGCCATCAAAAGCTCCGCCGACAATGAACAGGATGTTTGTCGTATCAATTTGAATAAATTCCTGGTGCGGATGCTTTCTCCCGCCTTGTGGAGGCACGCTGGCAACCGTTCCTTCCAGAATCTTCAGCAATGCCTGCTGTACACCTTCTCCGGAAACATCACGGGTAATGGAAGGGTTTTCCGACTTACGGGCAACTTTATCAATTTCATCAATATAGATAATGCCTTTTTCTGCTTTTTCCACGTCATAGTCTGCAGCCTGTATCAGCTTTAACAGAATATTTTCCACGTCTTCACCAACATAGCCGGCTTCTGTAAGTGATGTTGCATCAGCCATGGCAAACGGCACATTCAGAATTCTTGCCATTGTTTGTGCAAGCAATGTTTTCCCGCTTCCTGTCGGACCGATCATGGCAATATTACTTTTTGCCAGTTCCACATCGTCAGTTCCCTTTGTTGAATTAATACGCTTATAGTGGTTGTAAACAGCAACGGATAAATTCTTTTTCGCTTTTTCCTGGCCAATAACATAATCATCCAATGTCTCGCAGATCTCCATTGGCTTTGGAATCTCTTTTAACTCAGTTTCTTCCTCCGTACCTAATTCCTCTTCAACAATTTCAGTGCAAAGCTCAATACATTCATCACATATATATACACCAGGTCCAGCTACAAGTTTACGGACTTGTTCCTGACTTTTTCCACAAAACGAACATTTTAACTGTCCTTTTTCTTCGTTAAATTTAAACATTTCATTTCACCCCTAAAAGATCTGTATCTTTCCCTAGTCATGCATTCCTGTTTCAACATTATAGTCATCATATCAGATGGAATTCAAAAAACAAAACAATATACTTTTTAGGCCCGTACTATTTATCTATATGTTACATTTAAAAAATAATTAGCTCATATAAAAAATAGTATATCACCTGCATAATAAATGTAAAACAAGGTACGATTCCTCGCACCTTGTTTTAGGGTTTGCATGGGCAGTTTAACCGTCCCTTTTTGAACTTACTGATTTTCAAATGAGTTTCCTATACTCAATTATTCTTCATCAGCGGCACTGACTGGTTTGCTTTCCTCCAAAAGAAGATCAATTGATTTCCGTGCTTTCAGGTCTCCTTTTAGTGCGTCTGCATTTGCTCCCAGTATTTGTTTTATTTGTTCTACATCCGTGCCGTACATAGAAGCCATGTTTTCCATTTCCGCGTCAATATCTTCATCGGTAACTTCAATTTCTTCTTTGTTTGCAATCGCCTCAAGCGTAAGGTTTGTTTTCACGCGTTTTTCAGCGTCTTCTCTCATTTGCTCTTTTAATTCACTTTCATCCTGCCCGGAGAATTGACTGTACATCTCCATAGTCATTCCCTGCATTTGCAGCTGTTGTTCAAACTCTCTTACCATCTGATCCAGCTCGGTATCAATCATCGCAGAAGGAATATCAACCTCGGCATTATCGGATGCTTTTTGAACAAGGGTTTCTTTTTTCTGGTTTTCCGCATCCTGTTTCCTTTGCTTTTCAAGTTCTTCTTTTTTCTTCTTTTTCAGTTCATCCAGTGTTTCTACTTCGTCGTCCACATCTTTTGCAAACTCATCATCAAGTTCCGGTAATTCCTTATATTTTACTTCGTGGATTTTCACCTTGAATATTGCTTCTTTACCTGCTAATTCTTCTGCATGGTAATCCTCAGGGAATGTTACTTCAATCTCAGTATCTTCTCCCGATTCTTTTCCGATTAATTTTTCTTCAAATCCCGGGATGAACTGGCCGGAGCCAATTTCAAGGGAATGATTTTCACCTTTCCCGCCATCAAATGCTTCTCCATCCAAGAATCCTTCAAAGTCCATTACAACGGTATCGCCTTCTTCCACCTTGCCATCTTCTTTAACCACTAATTCGGCATGGTGTTCACGCTGATGTTCCAATTCATGATCTACATCCTCATCTGTAACTTCCACAGACTGCTCTTCCACTTCCAGACCTTTATACTCACCAAGTGTTACTTCCGGCTTCACTGTTACGTTTGCAGTAAAAACGAGAGGCTGGCCTTTTTCAATCGTTTCTATATCCACATCCGGCTGTGCAACTGGTTCAATGCCGGTCTCATCAATCGCCTTCACATAAGCATCAGGCAGTACGATATCCACAGCATCCTGATACAGTGCTTCTACACCGAAGCGGCTTTCAAATAGCTTACGCGGAATTTTCCCTTTTCGAAAACCCGGTATTTCCACATCCTTGGATACTTTCTTGAACGCCTGGTCCAACGCCTGATCAAAATCTTCCACTGAAACTTCAAACGTTAAAACCCCTTCATTTCCTTCTTTCTTTTCCCAATTTGCTGTCATGCTATTTCCCTCCAAAATCTATAGATTCCATACATTTTTTTGCAATTTTTATTGATTAACTATCCATTTCAAATTTACAACCATCTCATTATAACATAATTCATACGCCTTTCAAGTGTTTACTCCACCATCTACTCATCTATGATACTCAGGAATAATGATTCACACAAATTTATTTCCTTCAGATAGGAAGCGATCAATTCATCCGGTTCCGATATGGAATGATCTCCTTCACTTACATACTCTTTACCAATATGTATTAATGCCTGAGCTATAATTTGGGCATCTTCTGTAGGCGGCATTATTGGATACCTTACATATATATAACGGTATAAAATTTTATTTAAGAGCTTCATCAGGGATGGATTTTGCTGTTCTATCCCATCAAGATAATATACTGTTTCTTTCAGGATTTTTTGGTCTTTCAGCTCCGTTACTTCTGCAGGCTTTACCTTTAATTGAAGACCGAGTTTACGAATATGTACTTTTTCTTTTATTAATGTTTCCTGCAGCCATTGAAAAATAGCAGTTTTTACAACAGGATGTATATGTTCGTCTTTCAAAGTGGATAGTGTATGTTTATCAGGCTGCGCTTTAGATTTACGCATCCTTTCCACTAAACTCCATTGTTCGAGATGATTATCATTATGTATGGCTTGTCTGAAGTTTTCCATAAAACCAGACTGCTCGCCAATAAGTACATCTGCTTTCATTTTCTTACTTAACTCGTAAAGTTCTTTGCTTTGTTTTTCAAGCAATGGCGGCAATGATCCTTTTATATGCTCCTCTTCCACCTGTTCTATTAACAGATCATATTGGTTGGTTTGAAAAAGCAAAGTCAGGTAGATATGTAAGTAATGATAATAATCGTCATTTCCCTGCTGCATCATCTCTTCGCATATATCCTGGGCCTCATGAAACCTTTTTAATTCCATCAAACAAATAATCTTTCCTACAATTATTTCATAATGGTTTACTTTATAACTTATTAATTCTTCCAGCTTCCCCAATGCATCTTCATATCTCTTTTCCTTCATTGCCCGCAGGCTGCTTTCCTCCAGGGATGTCTTCCATTTTGGAAAAAGAACCACATTGCCGGCTTTCTTTCCCATCTGATTCCTCCTTTCCGATATAAATTCAGACAGACGTTAAATATACTTTCCCCCTTTCCGGAGGTAGTAAACATAAATGTTTCTCATGTATATTTTGTTGATTATACCATAAGTCATCCAGTGTTTTTAACCAATATTTATTCCTTTGTAACTTATTATTGTAAAAACCGGGACAATGTCAGCATTCAATTTTAACTTTCAGCATGTTATTCCATCGGATCAATAGTACTGCTTACTTTTATATTTGCCATAATGTTTGCAGGGATGCAATACAATTTGACAAATGACTTATTTTCATCTTATATGAAACAAAAGACGAACTTGGGGGAATGAATGATGAGTAAGCAAAACGTTTATGCCTTAATTGCCGAAAAACTTCCTGAAATGAGTAAATCCCAAAAAAAAATAGCTGAATATATATTGGAAAATCAGCATTCAGTGCCATTTCTTACAGTGGGAAAACTGGCGAAGCTCACCCAGGTCAGCCAGGCCACCGTTGTTCGATTTGCCACATTTTTAGGATACACAGGATACAATGAACTTCAGCAATTTATGTATGACTCTATTGAAAAGCAGCTAAATACGGTGGAGCGCCTTAAAATGGCCCGCTCGGTACATGATACATCATCCGGAATTGATGAAATATTCGAGAACGATATAGCCAATATCCGGTCCACCATGGAAAACTTGAATACGGAAGACTTTAAGAAGGCTGCCAATTACTTGATGGATGCCGAAACTATTTACATCGTAGCCAATCGCAGTGCTGTTTCCCTTGGTGTTTTTCTTCATTATTATTTGGAAATTATTTTTGGAAATGCCGAACTGGTGCAATCCAGTGAATCGGCCTTTGAACGAATGTATAACCTGAACGAAAAGGATGTCGTTATCGGCATCAGTTTCGCCCGTTATACAAAAAGCACGGTGGAAATTGTTACTCATGCAAAGGAAAAAGGAGCAAATGTGATTGCGATTACGGATGGGCTTTTATCTCCGGTCACCAGAACTGCAACTATTTCCCTCTTCACCCAAAGTAAAGTTCCATCCATTCTCGACTCATTTGTAGCACCGTTAAGTCTCATTAATACACTGATCAACTATATTGGAAAACAAATGGTTGATGAAATAGACGAAAGACTGGAAAAACTGGAGCAAATCTGGGATCGATACGATGTTTTTATACACAAGAAGGAACAATAAAAAGAAACAAAAATTTCATTTATGTTAAATAATGAAATATATATTGCATTTATTTGATTTCTTGCATATACTAATACCAAATCATATGTAAGGAGCCAATAAATATGAACGCAGAAGTATCGATGGTAAATGGTCCTAAGTCCAAATCTGCTGCTATGTTCAAACGAGCATCTGATGTAATTCCCGGTGGTGTTTCTGCCAACATCAAATATTATGAGCCTTATCCGATCGTAATGAAACATGCAAATGGCAGTAAGATTACTGATGTGGACGGAAATGACTATATTGATTATTTACTATGCTACGGAGCCCTGATTACCGGTCACGGCCATGAAAGTGTAATGCAAGCGGCAAATAAACATTTACAGCAGATAGGAACAGCTGTGTTTGGAGCACCACATGAATTGGAAATTACGCTCGCCGAAAAGTTGGTTAACTTATATTCCGGTATCGACATGATCCGCTATACCAATTCCGGATTGGAAGCAACATTATTGGCTATTCGCATGGCATCCGCCTACACAGGCAAAGAAAAGATAGGTAAGTTTGAAGGCCATTACCACGGTGGTTATAACCAAGTACTTGTCAGTATTAATCCGGATCTGGAAGAAGCCGGGGAGGAACAGGCGCCAAATACAGTCCCGGAATCAAAAGGAATTATGAAAAAAGAGCTGGAGCAAACTGTGGTTTTACCTTTTAACGACTTAGAAGGAAGCAAGGCACTTTTACGGAAGCATGCCCATGAACTTGCTGCCATTATTATTGAACCGGTGCAAAGCGGATTTATCCCGGCAGAGTTCGAGTTTATTAAAGGACTGCGGGAAATAACGAAGGAGCTTGGTATATTATTAATTTTTGATGAAGTGAAGACAGGGTTCAGAACGAGTCTTGGCGGTGCTCAACAGATTTATCATGTGTGTCCCGATTTAACGGCGCTTGGAAAAGTGCTTGGTGGCGGATATCCTGTGGGCGCAGTTGGCGGCAGGAAAGAAATAATGATGACAAGTGCACCCAATGGGTCGAGTGACATTTTTTCCGCAGGTGAACAGGGCGATAGGACAGATGTACTGTTCCACAGTGGCACATATAATGGACATCCAGTCGTGCTGGCTGCCGGGCTTGCAACCATTGAACTGCTTGAAGGAAAAGGAGTAATGGAAAGCCTAATTAATCATACAAACCTTTTACGGACCAGGCTTGAAAAACTATATGCCTCCTATCAAATCCCCATGCAAACGATAGGGATGGGAAGCATATTTAATATCGTGTTGACCGATCAACCAATACGGAATTACCGGGATATGTTACTTGCAGATGCGCCACTACGAAAAGCGATTGATCTGGAACTGCTCGACCTCGGCATCTATTGTAAACCAGGTAACCGGTATTCCATGTCGACTGTTCATCGTGGGATAGACATTGATTTTACGATAAAGGCACATGAAGAGGCAATTAGAAGAGTACTTCATTAAAAATTCTCTGTGCTTAAAGCCCGGGGTTTATAGTACCGGGCTTTTCACCTTACCGTATGGTATAATCGATACCGTAATTGCGGAATTTCCGTACGACTTCATAGGATGTTTGAAGTTAAATTTAACATTTAATGTTGACAAATAAGTTAGTAATGCATATAATAAATTTTGTCGGTAAAAATTACATACTTAATCATTTGTTCAATGCGGGTGTAGTTTAGTGGTAAAACCTCAGCCACGAGCAACGCACCCACCGAGTAAGCTTCGAGTTGCCCCGAAGCACGATACATCCTTGAATATGCTAGAAGATGCAGGGGCATGACGGGCGGCAGTAAATCTAATTGAATATATCCTTACACCATGCGGGTGTAGTTTAGTGGTAAAACCTCAGCCACGAGCAATGCACCCACCGAATAAGCTGCAAGTTGCCCCGAAGCACGATACATCCTTGAATATGCTAGAAGATACAGGGGCATGACGGGCGGCAGTAAATATAATTGAATATATCATATACCATGCGGGTGTAGTTTAGTGGTAAAACCTCAGCCTTCCAAGCTGATGACGAGGGTTCGATTCCCTTCACCCGCTCCATATCATATGTCCCGGTAGCTCAGCTGGATAGAGCAACAGACTTCTAATCTGTAGGTCGCAGGTTCGAATCCTGCTCGGGACGCTCATAAAAAAATCACAAACATTTTGTTTGTGATTTTTTTACTGATTTTTTATATTAACCATTTAAAGAGACGACTATGATAATTGCGCATGATAGGAAAGCTCCCTGACCTGCTCCCCATCCGGCGTATAAAATGTCACAGAAATTTTCTTCGTTACGTCCCATTCCAGCACTGCATATGTCTTTTCTCTTATTCTTCTTGGCATGCGAATACTCCCCGGGTTGATAAACAATAGGTCATCCATCATTTCTGCACCCGCTATATGAGTATGACCGAAGCACACTACTTCTGCATTAACTTCTTTTGCCCGGTAGGAAAGCGGCAGCAGACCCGATTTGACATGGTGCAGATGTCCGTGTACGATCAAAAAACGAATCCCCTCAATAACAATCACCTGTTCATCCGGGTATTCCGGATCCATATCGCAGTTCCCGCCTACTATTTGAAAGTGATCTAATACTTCTGCATCCATATCCAATTCCGAGTCACCGCAATGGATCATATGTTTTAACTGGTGCCGCTCCTTTATTCTGGTTATTTCCTCCGTTAATCCATGACTGTCACTCAAAATTAAAACTTTTGGCATAAAACAACCTATCCTTTTTCTTTGATGATTTCATTTTGAATCCAATCTTCTAATTGCCTGATAGCATCTTTTCTGTGACTTATTTGATTTTTCTCTTCTGAAGAAAGCTCAGCCATGGTTACATGGTAACCTTCAGGAATAAAGATTGGATCATAGCCAAATCCATTGGTACCTTTTTTGGATAATGCAATGTTTCCCTCACAATAGCCTGTTCTGAAAATGGTTTTCCCTCCTGGAATAGCAACTGCCAGCACACAAATAAACTTGGCAGTTCTATTCTTTTCCGATACACTTCTCAGTTCATCCAATACTTTATCCATATTCGCTTCATCATCTTTATTCTCTCCTGCATATCTCGCTGAATATATACCCGGTCTTCCGTCCAGATGGTCTATCATAAGGCCGGAATCATCCGCCAATACCGGAATGGACAAAACATCAGCTATTTGCTCGGCTTTTAACTTTGCATTTTCTTTAAACGTATTTCCGGTTTCCTTTATGTCTGGAAGTTGTTTTTCCAAATCAAGCAAAGAATGTGCTTTTATAGCGTACCCGGAAAAGAATGCTTTAAATTCTTTTGCTTTTCCAGTATTTTTTGTGGCAATAAGTATTTGTTTCATCGGTTCACCTATTCCTTTGTTTCTCCAATGCGCCCTGCCAGTTCTCCCAATGTATCTTTCTGGATAGTAAATATTTCCTCCAGCCCATCACTGGCAAGTTTAAGCATCATTTTCAGCTGATCGACCGTAAATGTAGCTTCTTCTCCCGTACCCTGTAATTCCACAAATTCTCCGGCACCTGTCATCACCACATTCATATCCACCAGTGCTTTTGCATCCTCTTCATAATTTAAATCCAAAATTTCCAACCCGTCCGGTAATACGCCTACAGAAGTGGCAGCTAAAAAATCAGTTACCGGCATTTTATTCAATGTCTTGGCATCAATTAGTTTACCAAAAGCCAATACTACAGCAACAAATGCACCTGTAATCGAAGCTGTTCTTGTTCCGCCATCAGCCTGAATAACATCGCAATCAACCCAAACCGTCTTCTCACCGATTTTATCCAGATCGACGACAGATCTAAGTGCTCTGCCTATCAAACGCTGTATTTCCATTGTTCTTCCTGAGATTTTGCCTTTGGATGACTCCCGTATGTTTCTTTGTTCGGTGGCGCGCGGAAGCATGGCATATTCCGCTGTAATCCAGCCTTTTCCCTGGCCGCGCAGGAACGGAGGAACCCTGTCTTCAATACTGGCATTGCAAATAACTTTCGTATTCCCTACCTCTATTAAAACAGAGCCTTCCGGATGACTAATATAATTTGTTGTTATAGTGATTGGTCGTAAATTGTCTGTACTTCTCTGATCATTTCTCATATTCTGCGCCTCCTCATTTTCCACCATTAGCTTAACACATTTTATCTTGTTCAACACATATATCTGCAAAACTTTTATATTACTCCGCTTTTTTCATTAGCTTGCTTGCTCAAACTTAAGAACTTGCCTGATAACCTTTCACTAAAAGCTTTTTTGGTGGTCAGGTAAAGCAAGAAAAGAGGCTTTTCGTTACAGCCTCTTTTCCTTTACAATTTCTCTGCAGGCATGAAATTTTGATTCGTTACCGGTTCATTATAAACTTCGCCATTTTCATTGACCAATTGTTCCACATTTTCTACGTTCACATTAATTGCTTCGATTTCCTGATGCTCAGTCAGCGTGCGAACAATGGTTTCCACTACTTCATCAGATATGATGGATTGTTCCTGGTCCTGCAAAATTTCCTCACTGAAAGTTAATTCCAGCACTCCATCCTCCAATACAGGTTCACTGGTCAACGTAGTTTCCGCATTAAAAACATGAATAACATTTGATTGCAGGCCAGGTCCTTTCAATAGCCCCTGTACAATAGAAGAATATTTATTTTCATATTCATCTTTTACATATTGTGTTACGGGGACATAATATCTATTTTCATTATGCTCTGCAGGATAATACATCGTTACAGCCTGGCTGTTCATGATGTTTAAATCAGTATCCATGACATTAATACCTTTCCCCCTTGAATAGCCTTGGCCTATCGGAGTTCCGTTAACAGGCATTTCCCGTAAAGGATGACCATTCATCCGCAATTGAACCTGATGAACATTTTCGAACTGCGTTAATGTATGGGTTACGGATTCCAAAATCTTTACTTCATCTTCTGCTTCATACCCTGCAAATTCATCAGAAAGATCAACGACCATGGTCCCGTCCTCCTGCAGGTTCACACCAAGTACCTCTGTTCCCTCCGGCAATACTGCCTGAAATCCATTTGGCAGCATAGGTGTAATGGGGCCACCTTTGACGAGATGTTCCAAAACCTGTGAAGCAACTTCATTTGATTCCGGTGTTGGTAATTCCACTGTTTGAGCAGCAACCAGTCCATTTGCATCAATTAAATAAAGCTCTCTTGGTGTCTTTTCTGCGTCCACACCGTTTTCTGTCATATTATCATCTGTTTCTTCATTTTCTTCTGTTACAACACCGTCTAAATGATCTACGGCTTCTGCATCCTGGGGCGGGTCCATTTCCTCCATTGATTGTTCCCCCTGAAAGCAGCCTGCCAAGGTAATTGTCAAGATTATGAATCCCGTTATCCATATTCCGCGCTTAAGCATGTGATTCCCTCCTATGATGGTTTGTACTATTATATATACGAGCACTTCATAAAAATAGACCAATCAGGAAGAATTATTTATCACATTTAAGAAGGAAATCATATGCATTACTGCAAAAGTGACTCTCCCGATGAAAGCAGCGGAATTTAGCAGTTTCCATTTATTTAATAATTACAATGCCAGTCCGGTTTTTCCTGAACTATCACCAAGGGTGATTGTATCCATACGGACTGATTTTAAAATATTCTCTTGGAAAATACGATAGGACAACTCTTTAAACATGCCCAGCTCTCCGGTTGTATAAAACTGGTGTACCGGCAATGTACTATTGCTATTCAGTAACTGATGAACATCCAGGACAGTACTTGTTTCCCGGGCTGTCTCTTCACTGGAGGAGATTACTTTAACATCGTCCCCCACCACAGATTGAATGACCTCTTTAATTAAGGGATAATGTGTACATCCAAGAATTAAGGTATCCATCCTATCATGCTGTATTATTGGTGTTAATGTGTTTTCCACCATTTTTTTTACTTTACTGCCTGTTAAGAAACCTTGCTCAATTACATCAACAAATAACGGGCAGGCTAATGTTGTTACATGGGTATCGGGATTAATGCTTTTTATCGCCTTTACATAAGCTCCACTCTTTACCGTGCCCTCTGTTGCTATTACACTAATATAATTGTTGTCCGTGTACTTAATGGCTGCCCGTGCACCAGGATGTATTACCCCAACTACAGGTATCGGCAATTTTTCCTGCAAAAACTGTAAAGTGAAAGCGGTAGCCGTATTGCAGGCAACTACCAACATTTTTATATGGTGTTTCAATAATAACCCCACTAATTCACAAGTAAACTGCAACACTTCTTCTTTTGATCTTGGACCATATGGGCATCTTGCTGTGTCACCAACATAGATTAGTGATTCATTTGGCAGCTGTCTCATTAATTCGCTGGTAACAGTTAAGCCTCCTACACCGGAGTCGATAACTCCAATAGCTCTCTCCAATTTCATCTCCCCATCTGTGTTTGTTATTTATCATCGAATTTCTTCATTTCATGATGTAAAAGCTCAAGCAATTCATGTAAATCATCTGTTTGTTCTTCTGTAAAATTTTCCAATACTTCACCTAAATACTTTTGTCGTTTATCGATCACTTCACGTATAATATCCTTACCCTTATCCAGAACATGAATGCGCACCACACGCCGGTCTTTGGTATCACGTACCCTTTCCACCAACTCGTTCTTTTCCATCCGGTCCACAAGATCCGTTGTAGTGCTGAATGCCAGACTTATTTTATTTGACAACTCTCCAATTGTCAGATCTCCTTCTTCCAGCAGCCATTGAAGTGCCACAAATTGAGGAGAGGTAATTGGGTAGTTCGTCAGGATTTTCCTTCCCTTTTGCTTAACTATACCGGATATGTAGCGAATGCTCTTCTCAATTTTATTAATCGTTATCCTAGTATCTGTATCCACTCAAAGACCCCCTGCGATGATTTTTGTTAATATATTTATTCCCAAAATGGGTTCTGAAATTGCAGTAACATTCATTATTAAAGTAATATATGTAAAAATGAAGCTATCTGTTCAACTCAGCCATTATTATAAAATTTAAGCTAATTATAACAAACTTCGACTATTTTCGCTCTGATTGTTGCATAGAAAGCACCTCAATCAGGATTATAGGCGAACCCTTTTTTTAAATCATTCATAAGCTATATTGACTAAATAATATCCCTTCAGACTGCAAGCTCTATGACAGCAAGGAGGGGTTGAAATTTGAAGGACAACGACTATAAACCGAAGCAGCTACTAACTAAACGGGAAAAAGAAGTATTCGAATTGCTAGTACAGGATAAAACAACAAAAGAAATTGCCCAAGAATTATTTATATCAGAAAAAACTGTCCGAAACCATATTTCTAATGCTATGCAAAAGTTAGGCGTTAAGGGGCGTTCTCAAGCAGTAGTGGAGCTCCTTCGCATGGGGGAATTAAAGCTCTAGAAAAAACCGACTTTCTATTTTTGGAAAGTCGGTTTGCACTCTTTCATGAGAAGAACCCTGCTCATCATACAGGGCTCCTCTGCTTCACTTGATCGGCTGACCGGTTTTCATTTTACGTTTCATTTCCTCATTTAATGGGAGAGGTTTGCCTGTCTCCTGATCAACAAACACCAACCTTCCTCTTCCGGTTAATGTAATTTCCTCCTGCTCATTAACTGCCATGTAATGAAAATCAATGGAAGTTGTGCCCACATAATTCGCTTTTACATACATATTAAAGGATTCATTAAAATACATCTGCTTTAAATAATTGCACTGTAAATCTGCTACCACAGGCACTCCCTCTTCATATACATTCCCGGTGAACACGCCCAGTGACTGCAGATATTTAATTCTGGCCTCTTCAAAGTAAATAAACGGAGATACATTATTCATATGTCCAATCATATCCGTTTCCGAAAAACGAATATATACCGGAATGGAAAATTGAAATTCCGACCTCCATTGGTCAAAATCCTCGATGTAATCAATTTTTGCCATAGTTTTTCTCCTTAGAAAGTGTATAAAATTTATTGAACGGGCGCTTCTCTGAAAACTCCCATGAAAAAGCACCCGTATCTTTTACTCTGTTGGAATATTCTTTCTGCTATTCTATGAAAAAACCCGGACCATTGGCCCGGGTTATTAACATGTATAAATTCTGTACATTAATGTGCGTTATCACTGCCAAAGAAGTTTTTAAACGCCTGTATATTTGTAGCACGGTTCATGGCAGCAATGGATGTAGTTAACGGGATGCCTTTTGGACAAACCTGAACACAGTTTTGTGCGTTTCCGCATCCATCAATACCGCCATCTTCCATTAAACCGTTTAATCTTTCACTTGCATTCATTTCTCCTGTAGGATGTGCATTAAACAACCGGGCCTGGGATAATGCAGCAGGTCCTATGAAATTGGATTTATCATTCACGTTTGGACAAGCTTCCAGACAAACACCACAGGTCATACATTTAGAAAGTTCATATGCCCATTGACGTTTTTTCTCGGGCATACGCGGACCAGGTCCCAAATCATGTGTACCATCGATCGGAATCCATGCTTTCACCTGTTTCAATGCGTCAAACATACGTTCACGATCCACTATTAAATCCCGGACGACCGGAAAAGTGGACATTGGTTCCAGCCGGATAGGCTGTTCGAGTTTATCAACAAGAGCTGCGCAGGATTGTCTTGCAGTTCCGTTAATGACCATGGAACAGGCTCCGCAGACTTCCTCCAAACAACTCATATCCCAGTATACCGGTGTTGTTTTCTCCCCATTTGCGTTTACCGGGTTTTGTCTAATCTCCATTAACCCGGAAATAACGTTCATATTTTTACGATAAGGAACGTTAAAAGTTTCCTCATAAGGAGCAGAATCGGGGCTGTCCTGTCTGGTTATAATAAAAGTAACCGTTTTTTGTTCTTCAGCCATTATTACTTACTCCCTTCACTTTTTTTGGTATAATCCCGTTTACGTGGTTTGATTAGAGACGTATCAACATCCTCGTACGTAAACTCTGGTGAATTTGTCTCAGGATTGTAACTGGCAATGGTTGTTTTCAGCCATTCCTCGTCATTACGCTCCGGAAACTCAGGCTTATAGTGTGCACCACGGCTTTCATTTCTGTTATATGCGCCAATGGTAATAACTCGTGCAAGATGGAGCATATTTTGTAACTGCCGTGTAAACATGACGCCCTGGTTACTCCAGCGTGATGTATCATTAATATTAATATTTTCCCAGCGCTCCATCAGCTCTTTGATTTTTTCATCTGTCTTCAGGAGTTTTTCATTATCACGAACCACCGTTACATTGTCCGTCATCCATTCACCGAGCTCTTTATGGATGGCATATGCATTTTCGGTGCCTTCCATGTTCATCATTTTTTCGAATTTCTCCTGTTCTTCCTTCTCTTTCTCTTCGAAGAACTCAGCAGGCAAATCCTCTGCATGTTTATCCAGGCCATCCGTGTATTTAATGGCGCTTGGACCTGCCACCATTCCACCATAAATGGCAGACAGCAGGGAATTTGCTCCAAGGCGGTTCCCACCATGCTGGGAGTAATCACATTCACCAGCTGCAAATACACCCGGGATGCTGGTCATTTGATCATAATCAACCCAAAGTCCGCCCATGGAATAGTGAACGGCAGGGAATATCTTCATTGGTACTTTCCGTGGATCTTCTCCAACGAATTTCTCATAAATTTCTATAATACCACCGAGTTTAACATCCAGTTCTTTTGGATCTTTATGGGAAAGATCAAGGTATACCATGTTCTCCCCATTGATGCCAAGCTTCTGGTTCACACAGACATCAAAGATTTCCCTTGTTGCAATATCACGCGGAACGAGATTACCGTATGCGGGATATTTCTCCTCCAGGAAATACCACGGTTCCCCGTCTTTATAAGTCCAGACCCTGCCACCTTCACCGCGGGCCGATTCACTCATCAGGCGCAATTTATCATCGCCTGGTATGGCAGTAGGGTGAATTTGAATAAATTCACCATTTGCATATTTTGCTCCCTGCTGATACAGCGCGCTTGCAGCAGAACCTGTGTTAATCATGGAATTAGTTGATTTTCCAAAAATAATTCCGGGTCCGCCTGTAGCCATAATGACTGCATCGGATGGAAATGCTTTTATTTCATGGTCTGTAATGCTCTGGGCAACGATGCCCCTGCTGACGCCTTCTTCATCAAGTGTAGCACCGAGAAACTCCCAGCTTTCATATTTTGTTACCAGACCTTGTACTTCATAGCGACGAACCTGTTCGTCAAGTGCATATAATAACTGCTGACCTGTAGTTGCCCCTGCATATGCTGTACGGTGGTGCTGTGTTCCCCCAAATCGGCGGAAATCAAGCAACCCTTCCGGTGTACGGTTAAACATAACCCCCATTCTGTCCAGCATATGTATAATACTAGGTGCTGCTTCACACATTGCTTTTACCGGCGGCTGATTTGCTAAAAAGTCACCGCCGTACACTGTATCATCAAAGTGAATAGCTGGAGAATCGCCTTCCCCTTTTGTATTCACGGCACCGTTAATACCGCCCTGGGCACATACAGAGTGAGATCGCTTTACGGGAACAATGGAAAATAAATCCACGTTCACTCCTGCTTCAGCTGCTTTAATGGTTGCCATTAATCCGGCAAGCCCACCGCCTACCACAGCAATTTTACGATTACTCATGATTATTGCTCACTCCTTTTTTCTTTATGTTAAGCTCCAAAAGCAAATGTAATCAGTGTTCTGATTCCAATGAAACTTAATCCCAAGAACACCAATATTGTAGCATACGTAACGATTTTTTGTGATTTTGGTGTCTGCGTAATGCCCCAAGTGACAAAAAAGCTCCATAGACCGTTTGCAAAATGAAATACAGCTGACAATACACCAATCACATAAAACCAGAACATAATTGGATTTGATAAAATCCCTTCCATAAGACTATAATTTAAGTCTGCATTGCCAAGTGCAATCTGTACACGTGTCTCAAACACATGCCATGCGATAAAGACCAGTGTAATCAGTCCGGTTATACGTTGTAGATAAAACATCCAATTTCTGAAATAACCGTACCTTCTGGTGTTGTTGCGTGCTACAAAAACTATATACACCCCTAAGATTGCATGAAACAAAATCGGCAGATAAATTACAAAAATCTCCAATAACAGAACAAAAGGAAGACCCGCCATAAATCCTGCTGCCTGATTAAAGCTTTCTTCTCCGTATACAGCAAAATGATTCACCAGCAAATGCTGGGTCAGAAATAACCCAATCGGTACAACCCCCAGAAGCGAGTGTAATCTTCTGCTGAAAAATTCACGATGCTCCGCCATCTGTTACCCCCCTTTAATCCACAAATTGTGTCTGAATTTTTGCACAAGAATGAAGCAATGGAAATATCAATTCATCTAAGTTTAGGAAAGGAGCGAATGGTTCGCCCCGTACCATTATGGTATGTAATGAAATAATTTGCCTGTACACAAATCTGTGTTAAGCTTCACTTATTGAATTCATATCACGTTACTTGCAATCTTGTACAAATTTATGACATTTCAATTGTACTTCTAACTACGAAAAGCGTCAAGAAAACCCTTTATTATTTTTGGGGGCGAAAGTACCCGGGACTGCGCTTAATCCTCGTCCCATCAAAAAGATTTAACACCACTCATAATTTGTCGAACTTTATTAATTTCCTGCAGAAAGATTAAAAAATTAACTAATGCTTGCAGAATTCACGAATTATAATGATAATATAATCGGAGTTATTACAAATTCCTCCGGCTTGGAAAGCCATAAGTATTTGCTTCAATAGTATAAAGATACACCGTATACCGAAGATCTTTCCGGTCTGCA
The DNA here is from genome assembly GCF_055379185.1 of Virgibacillus kimchii. Classification (NCBI taxonomy): domain Bacteria; kingdom Bacillati; phylum Bacillota; class Bacilli; order Caryophanales; family Bacillaceae; genus Virgibacillus; species Virgibacillus kimchii. The sequence goes on from NZ_AP043951.1 coordinate 1,279,264, forward strand.
TTAAGAAAGGATGATACGCATGTCGAAAGAAAAAGGAAAAATCTCCATTTCCCAACTGGATGAACTGCACACGGACGGTGCCGGATACGACATCCTCCGGTATGTAGGTTTACCAGAACTGCTGGGCAATGAAGCGGATACACTTCTTTACTTTATGGGACGCAATATAGCAAGAAACCTGGATATTCAAAGAGTGGACGATATACCCTACTGCTTCGACAAGCTTGGCTGGGGTACACTTGAATTAGTAAAACAAAAGAAGAATCGAATGATCTTTCACATGATGTCCGATGCAGTCGCTTACCGTCTTAAATCTGCATTGGAAACCGACTTCCGTCTGGAAGCAGGTTTTTTAGCTGAGGCCATCCAAAGTATACACGATATCGAATGTGAGTGCGTGGAAGAAATAAATACTCGTATCTATCAGGTTCAATTCAGTGTAATATATTCAAAATAAAATGTATGAATAAAAAAGCTGCAGTATCAATTGTTCTACAGCTTTTTTGATTCCTCCGAATTTAAATGATTGACTATATCCCTGGCAGTATTTGACGGGATGCCAAGTCTCGTAATTTCTGAAACAGAGGCCTTTTTGATTTCTCCAACCGATTTAAAATGTGAAAGCAGCAACTTCCTTCTTTTTTCCCCGATACCCGGAATTTTATCCAGTTCTGAGTGAAATAAACTTTTGCCGCGCAATTGCCTGTGAAATGTAATGGCAAACCGGTGAACCTCATCCTGTATCCGCTGTACAAGATAAAATTCCTGTGACTGTCTGGATAACGGTATAACTGCTGGTGGGCTCCCGTATAGAAGCTCACTGGTTTTATGCTGGTCGTCCTTGGCCAAGCCACATAACGGTATATCCAGCCCGAGCTCATTTTCCAAAACATCAACGGCAGCACTCATCTGTCCTTTTCCACCATCAACAATGATTAAATCGGGTAATGGAAGCCCTTCTTTAACCACCCTCTTATATCTGCGCCGTACGACCTCACGCATCGTTTCATAATCATCCGGCCCTTCCACATCCCGTATTTTATATTTTCGATACTCTTTCTTATTCGGTTTGCCGTCGATAAACACGACCATGGCAGAAACGGGATCTGTCCCTTGAATATTTGAATTATCAAATGCTTCAATACGATGAGGCACTTCTATATTCAATGCTTTGCCAAGTTTTTCCACAGCTACAATCGTTCTTTCTTCATCTCGCTCAATTAACGTAAACTTCTCATTAAGTGCAATTTCCGCATTTTTTGCTGCAAGCTCCACAAGTTCTTTCTTCCTGCCTCTTAATGGTACATGAACATCCACTTCAAGCAGATTTTTCACTAACTCTTTATCCGTACCGATGGGAAGCAGGATTTCTTTCGGCTTTAAGTGGTGCTGGTGGAGGTAAAACCGCCCTATAAAACTCAAAAAGGTTTCTTCCGGCGAGTCAAAGAAAGGAAAAACTGCCACATCCCTTTCAATCAATTTCCCTTGTCTAATAAAAAATACTTGAATGCACATCCAGCCTTTATCATAGCTGTAACCGAAAATATCCCTGTCTTTTTGATCATTCAGCGTCATCTTTTGCTGTTCCATCACCACTTCAATATGCTGAATCTGATCACGGAGTTCCTGTGCCCTTTCAAAATTGAGCAGTTCACTTGCTTCATACATTTTCTTTTTTAAATCCTGTTTTATTTCTTTAAAACCACCATGTAAAAAAGAACTGATGTTTTGTACTATTTGAGCATACTCTTTAGTTGAAGGGGGATGTTCACTGCATGCCCGGCATTGTCCCATATGATAATACAAACAGACCCTTCCCGGAGGATTATTGCACTTTCTTAGCGGAAAAAGCCGATCCAGGAGCTTTTTCGTTTCCCTGGCTGCTATGACATTCGGATAAGGACCAAAGTACTTCCCCTTGTCTTTTTTCACCTGTCTTGTTATTAATAAACGAGGGTGTCTTTCTGATGTAATTTTCAAATATGGGTAGGATTTGTCATCCTTTAACATGACGTTATATTTCGGATCATACTTTTTAATTAAATTCATTTCAAGAATCAGGGCTTCCATTTCGGATGTAGTAACAATATATTCAAAGTCTTCTATTTCCTGAACGAGCCGCTGTGTTTTTTTGTCATGAGCGCCGGTGAAGTAAGAACGCACACGATTTCTCAGCAGTTTGGATTTTCCTGCGTAGATGACTGTATTATGCTTATCCTTCATCAAATAGCAGCCCGGCTGAGCAGGAAGCACTGCTAACTTCTCTTTAATTGTCGGGTTCATTTTTTTCAATCCTTCATACATTTAGAAATCCCCTGTCACATCTCGCAACAAGGGATTTCGATTTTTTCATATTCTATTATACCATGTTTTAGGCGTGTTTGTTAATGAGATCAACAAGCGCTTCTTTTGGCTGAAACCCGATGACCTGATCCACAACTTCCCCATCTTTAAACAGAAGAAGTGTAGGAATGCTCATAACACCATACTTACCTGCTGTTTCCTGGTTTTCATCGACATCCAATTTTACAATTTGTACTTTATCTTCCATTTCTCCATCGATTTCTTCCAGTACCGGCGCGATCATTTTGCAGGGGCCGCACCACGGTGCCCAAAAGTCAGCCAAAACGAGGCCTTCGGAAGTTTCTTTTGAGAAATTCTGATCAGTAACATTAACTATAGCCATTTATTTTTCCTCCTTGATCTTGCAAAACTTAAAAGAAGTATAACATTGATTATTTTCCCTTACTAATAATCTGCTTATGCGTAAATATGGTTAATAAACTTGCAGGAAACTTGAATGAGCAAATCCAGCTTAATTTCAAATGCTCCCGTTTATACTCCAAAACGTTAAAGCTGTCTGTTACACTTTCAGCCATTACAATCAAACGTCTTCGGCATCAAGTAAATCAGACAGCTTTTTCCATTTATTTATGCCTTCAATTTCTTAATCTCTTCCGTCAGCATTGGCACAATCTCAAACAGATCGCCGACAAGGCCATAATCCGCTACATTAAAGATGTTGGACTCCGCATCTTTGTTGATCGCCACAATTACTTTTGAGTTGGACATCCCGGCCAGATGCTGGATCGCACCGGAAATACCGACTGCAATATACAGATCAGGGGTAACTACCTTCCCTGTCTGCCCGATCTGCAGGGAGTAATCGCAGTATTCAGCGTCACACGCTCCACGTGATGCACCTACTGCAGCGCCCAATACATCGGCCAGTTCGTACAGCGAGTCAAAGCCTTCCTTGCTTTTCACGCCGCGGCCGCCTGCAACAATGATATTGGCCTCGGACAAATCCACGCCTTCTGATGCTTTGCGGATCACATCTTTAATGACAGTGCGAATGTCTGTTACATCCACATCCTTGGAAGTGACCTCTCCGGAACGGGAGTCATCTTTTTCCAGTGCAGCGATGTTATTCGGACGAATCGTGAAAAACGCGATGCCGTCTGTTACAATTTTCTTCTCAAATGCTTTCCCGGAGTATATTGGTCTCGTGAAAACTGCCTTATCATCATCCACCTCAATCGCAACCGCATCGGAAATAAGTCCGCTTCCCAGTTTGCTTGCCAGTTTCGGAGTCAGATCTTTTCCGATGGAAGTATGTCCCATTACAATGCCGTCCGGAGATTCCTCGTTAATGACAGCGAGTGCCGCCTGGCCGTACCCTTCGGAAGTATACGTTTTCAAGTTATCATGGGCAACGGTAACTACCCTGTCGGCACCATATTTAATCATTTCCTCGCCCTGTGCGCCCAGGTCGCCTGCACCCAGTACGACACCTACAATTTCATCTGCATTTATCTTTTTTGCTGCTGCGATGGCTTCAAATGATACATTCCGTAATTCGCCATCTCTTGATTCGCCTATAACCAATACTTTATTACTCACGTCTCTTGCTCCTTTCTGTCAGCAAAATGAATCCAAATTATTTGTCGATTCAGCTAAAACGAATAGATTTATCTCATAGTTTGATAGTTTTTATACGTCATGCTTCCCTGCAATGGCGGGTGCTTTAAGCAGCCTGCATGTCGCTGAACGGCTGTTCTTTAAAGTACTTTTTCGTCGTTTTTAAGTATGGAGATAAGTTCCTGTACCTGCTCAGCGGCTTCGCCTTCAAGCACTCTGCCCGCTTCTTTTTCAGGCGGCAGGAAAATATCGATCGTTTTTGTTTTTGCTTCCACATCGTCTTCTTCCAGATCCAGGTCATCAATTTCCAGCTCTTCCAGCGGCTTCTTCTTCGCTTTCATAATGCCCGGCAGGGATGGATAACGAGGCTCATTTAAGCCCTGCTGACAAGTAACGAGTACCGGCAGGCTTGTCTCGACGATTTCGACATCGCCTTCCACGTCTTTTTCAATCGTTACGTTTTTCCCTTCAATTTTCAAGTCCGTAATCGTCGTCACATACGGGATGCCGAGGTACTCTGCAAGTCTTGGGCCAACCTGCCCGCTTGCTTCGTCAATGGCCACGTTTCCGCCCAGAATGAGGTCCGCCTCTTTATCCTCAAAATAAGTTTCAAGAATTTTTGCCGTTGTAAAAGCATCTCCCTCTTCCAGATCATCTTCGGTATTGATGAGCACCGCTTTATCCGCTCCCATGGCAAGTGCCGTACGCAGTTGTTTTTCGGAATCCTCATCTCCGACGGTTACGACTGTTACTTCGCCACCATGGGCGTCACGCTGGTTGATCGCTTCTTCCACGGCGTATTCGTCATAAGGATTAATGATGAACTCCGCACCATCATCTTCTATTTCGCCACCTGAAACATTAATTTTCTCCTCCGTATCGAAGGTTTTTTTCAATAATACATAAATATTCATGACATATCCTCCTTTAAACTACTGATCTCTGAAGTTGGGTTTACGTTTTTCGATAAAAGCCTGTACGCCTTCTTTCGCATCTGAGGAACCAAAGATTTCTGCAAATTCCTGTGCTTCCGTCTGTACACCTTTGGAAAACTGTTCTGTTTTTGCATACGGAATTAAGCGCATAACACTGTTAATCGTAAGCTTGCTTTTTTCTGCAATTTTTTCTGCCAGTTTCATAGCTTTCTCAAAAACATCATTTTCTGAAGTAACATGATTTGCAAGACCAATATCATAGGCTTCCCTGCCACTGATTGGTTCACCGGTAAGTATCATTTCATACGCTTTTTGTCTGCCAACATAGTTTGGCAGTCTTTGTGTTCCTGCAAACCCAGGAATAATTCCCAGGTTTAATTCCGGCAGGCCAAGTTTTGCATTTTCAGTTACAACCCGAATATGGCAGGACATTGCAAGCTCCAGGCCTCCACCTAAAGCAGCACCGTGAATTGCCGCTATAATTGGAATCGGAAAATGTTCCATACGATCAAATAACTGCTGACCCTTTTCTGCCAAAGCCTGGTAGTCAGAAGCGTTTTTTAGTGAGGTAAATTCTTTAATATCCGCTCCTGCAGAGAAAAAATTCCCATTACCTTTTATAACGACTGCTTTTATTTGGCTATCCTGCTCTATTTTGTCCAACTGTTCTGCCAGGTCATTTAGCAACGTGGTAGAGAGTGCGTTGGCAGGCGGGCTTGTTATCGTTAAATAGGCAACGTTCTTATCCGTATCGTACGCTATTGCACCCAAATTTCCTTCCCCCTCGCAAAAATTGTAGAAAACACTTACATACAATTTCTATCATACAGAAAATCCTTTTGTTAATAAAGCGTGAACCTCTGATGTTTGTTTGACAATATCATATTTGTGCCCCTGCATTACCCAGTTTGTTACAATCTCATCCAATGTACCGAATATCATTTGCCTGACAAGTGGCATTTTAATATCTTTCTGATATAACTTTTGCTCAATTCCTTCCTCAATAATAGAATCGATGACGGTTAGATACGGTTTCAGGACAGCATTTATTTTTGTCCTCAATTCCGGATTTGACTGCCTGAGTTCCAGTTGGGTCAAAATTGCCAAATTATGATCATCGGTCAGCTGCTTAAAATGCATATGGATTAATGTAAGCAGTTTTTCATTTGCATCTTTTTTCTCTTTAATGCTTTGGGAAATTTCCTGGACGAATTGGCCCATCTTTTCTTCAAAAACGGACACGAGAATATCTTCTTTATTTTTAAAATAAAGATAGATCGTGCCATCAGCAACGCCCGCCTGCTTTGCTATTTTGGATATTTGCGAGTTGTGGTAACCGTTTTGGGCGATTACCACAACTGCTGCATCAATAATTTGCTTATACTTCGGTTTGTACTTCTTCATACTTCCTAATATCTCCTTACATTATCCACAAACTGAATGAAGCGTCATTCATTATTCATTCTACTTTGCCTTGCTGCTCCTGTCAATGAAAAGCCTGTACCATTTTTTGCAAAAAAGAAAAGGGACACTTTTATACCGGTTCCGTTACTTCTTTTTCTTTCTCTTTTTCTTCATCAACCAGTTGTCTTCTTAAAATTTTCCCGACTGCCGTTTTAGGCAATTCATCGCGGAAATCATACAATCGAGGGACTTTAAATGCTGCCAGGTTTTTTCTGCAGTATTCATTTAATTCATCTTCCGTTAATTGGTACCCTTCTTTCACTACAACATAGGCCTTCACAGTTTCGCCGCGGTATGGATCAGGTATCCCTGCCACAACAGCTTCCGCAATGCCTTCATGTTCATATAGCACTTCTTCCACTTCTCTAGGATAAATATTATATCCGCCGGCAATAATCATATCTTTTTTCCGGTCAACAACGTAGAAATAACCTTCTTCATCCATATATCCGATATCTCCGGTGAAGAACCAGCCGTCCTTTAATACATTAACAGTTTCCTCTTCATTATTCCAATACCCTTTCATAATCTGTGGACCTTTAACAACAATTTCGCCAACTTCCCCAACAGCGGCTTCTTCATCATTCTCCATGTTGTAAATTTTTGCTTCTGTATCAGGCCACGGTACGCCGATACTTCCATTTACCTTTTCCCCGCCCCATACAAAATTGGCATGAGTGACGGGAGATGTTTCCGTTAAACCATACCCTTCCACAAGCTTTCCGCCTGTCATGCTTTCAAACTGCTGCTGCACCTCTATAGGTAATGGGGCAGAGCCACTTATGCACGCTCTAATGGAAGATAAATCAAACTTTTCCACATCCGGGTGATTAATAATGCCAATATAAATGGTCGGTGCCCCAGGAAACAGGGTTGGTTTTTGTTTATGAATCGTTTTCAGCACTTCCTGTACATCAAATTTAGGCACAAGCACCATCTTTGCCCCATTCATAATCGATAAGTTCATTACCGTCGTCATACCATATACATGGAAAAACGGCAGTACACCCAAAACTACATCCTGAGTGTCACTTTTCTCAAATAACCAGGCATCAGCCATCTGAACATTTGCTACCAGATTGTAATGAGTAAGCATAACCCCTTTAGGATTACCTGTCGTTCCGCCTGTATACTGAAGCAACGCTAGATCTTCCTGCGGATCCACATCTACAGGTGTATAATCTTCAGGTGTATTCTCGATCATTTTTTGCCAAACGTGGGTATCCTCCGATTGTTCAACCTTAACAACCATATTATACTGCTTTTTTTGTATAAATGGGTAGATCAGGTTTTTCGGGAAAGGTAAATAATCTTTGATACCGGTTACAATTGTATGCTCAATATCCGTTTGATCTCTTACCTTGGACACACGAGGCAATAAAATATCAAGACAAACAATAAATGAAGCTCCTGAATCTTTCAGCTGATATTCCAGTTCACGTTCAGTGTATAATGGATTTGTCTGGACAACGATTCCACCTGCCATTAAAGTTCCATAGTAGCTGATGACAGCCTGCGGACAATTTGGCAGCATGATTGCCACTCTGTCTCCCTTTTTCAAACCGTGTGCCTGCATAAAATTTGCCGCCTTTTTAGCCTGGGCATACAGTTCCGCAAAAGTCATATCCTTCCCCATAAAGTGAAGCGCTTTCTTTTCTTTGTACAATTCTGCACTCTGCTTCAAGAAAGCATCCAATGGTTTTTCATCATAAGTTATACTTTTCGGAATTTCTTCCGGATAATGCTTTAGCCATACCTTTTCTTCTCCCATAATTTCTCCTCCTTAATAGTAGGTTATACCCATTATAACGATTAATTGCTATTTTTTGAAATTTTAAGTTTCTATTTCCTGATATTTGTTTATCGTTTACCACTAAAATTATGCTTACAGGAAATAAATAATCCCTACAACTAGAAAAACAGCCGCAACTGCGAACAAAATTTTTGCGAGACGTTCCAGTACCATATAAGATTCTCCTTTTTAAGATCAAAAGCTAAAATTTCCTTCCCCTATTCAAACGCTGGGAAAAGAAGACGGGCCAGCAATTTTCTTATATATTTGCCCCTATGACAAACGACAGTCCGATTGATATGATCATGGACATAAACCCTACAGCGTTATTTCCTTTACCGATCTCTTTATCCACATTTAGCTTGGGAGTTAAAAATTCAAAGATAAAGTAACCGATCAACAATAGCAGGAATCCGTAGGCCCCCCATCCGATATTCTGGATAAGTGTATCGTTTTGTTCGATGGAAAAACGGAATATATTTGCTATTCCAAAGATCTTACCTCCCGTCGCCATAGCTACCGCAAAATTCCCTTTTTTTATTTCTTCCCAATTTTTATAGGATGTCACAAGCTCAAAAACAGCAAGAAAAACAAGTGTACACAAAACAACCACACTATAACCTGCTGCAGTTTTCACCAAAACATTCTCCCAAAAACCATCCATCCTAAAATTCCTTTCTTAAAGGGGTCAGACCCCCATTACGTTAAAGCGTTAACGCGTTAATGCTTTATTGCAGCGGGGGTCTGACCCCCTATATTAACGGAGCTCCAGTATGGTTACTCCGCTTCCGCCTTCTCCCACGGAGCCTGCCCTGCTTGAGGCTATACGGGGATTATTTTTAACAAATTGCTGAACCCCTTTTTTCAAAGCTCCGGTACCTTTTCCGTGTATAATGGAAACTTTTGCATAACCAGCCAATAAGGCATCGTCCAAATACTTTTCCAGCCTGATTAATGCATCCTCATATCTTTCCCCGCGTAAATCCAATTCCGGTCGAACATGATAATTTGATCCTTTCACCGTAGCAAGCGGTTTTTCCTTCACTTGTTTTTGTCTTCCAAGTAATTGAAGTTCATTTCGTTTCACTTTAACTTTCATGATACCTACCTGTATTAAATATTCTTCTTCGGAAACTTTTTCGAGCACTGTTCCTTTTTGATTGATCGTTAACAATTTAATATCATCACCTGGATGAAGATCTTTCTTTTCCGAGGAACTCCTGTCTTCTGTATCTTTTTGCTTCTTCGTCAGATTAGGCTGTGCTTCCTCCAGCATTTTTTTCGCTTCAATCCATTCATGCTCTTTTAATGCTGAATCTGACTTCATTTGGCGGATTTCAGCTACAATCTCTTCCGCTTCTTCCCTTGCTTTCCTTAACGCTTTCTCCGCTTTTTCTTCTGTTTTTTTATAGATAGCTTCTTTTCTGGATTGCAGGTCCTTCCATGCCTTATCTATCTCATTATGGAGTTTTTCACTTTCTTCCAATGTCCGGTGTGCTTCTTCGTAGTCTTTTTCTGCATCGATTTGTGCTTTTTCCAGGGCGGATATCATATTTTCCACGCTTGTTGAATCCACGCCTATATGGCTTTTTGCCCTGTTGATCACTGTTTCTTCAAGACCCAACCGCTTTGAGATCTCAAAGGCATTACTTCGTCCTGGAACTCCAATTAATAAACGATAAGTAGGTTGTAAAGTTTCCACATTAAATTCCACCGAGGCATTTACCACTTTGTCCCGATTATAGCCGTAAGCCTTCAGTTCCGGATAATGGGTCGTTGCAATTACACGGGCATCTCTTTCCATGACTTCATCCAAAATGGACATGGCGAGCGCTGCACCTTCCTGTGGATCAGTTCCGGCGCCGAGCTCATCAAATAATACAAGTGTACGATGATCCACTTCCTTAAGTATAGAGACAATGTTTGTCATATGGGAAGAAAAAGTACTTAAGTTTTGTTCAATCGACTGTTCATCTCCAATATCAGCAAAAACATGATCAAATACAGCAAGTTCACATCCATCCTGGGCTGGAATTTGTAATCCGGATTGCGCCATAAGTGTACACAACCCCACCATTTTCAGAGTAACTGTCTTTCCGCCTGTGTTCGGCCCGGTAATAACAATGGAAGTGAAATCCTTCCCTATTTCAATATCATTGGGTACAACTTCATCTTCCGGGATTAAAGGGTGTCTGGCCTGTTTCATCAAAATAAACCCTTTATCATTCATTTTCGGCATAGCTGCTTTCATTTCTCTGGCAAGTTTCGCCCTGGCAAAAATAAAATCAATTTGTGCAAGTGCCACTATATTCTCCATCAAAAAAGCTTCCTCACCGGCAATAAGTTCACTCAACTCCCGGAGGATGCGTTCAATTTCCTGTTTTTCTTTCAACATCGCTTCCTGCAGCTGATTGTTTATATCAACCACTGCTCTCGGTTCCATAAATAATGTTTGCCCGGAAGCAGACTGGTCATGGACAATCCCGCCAATGGAGCCTCTATATTCCTGCTTCACGGGAAGCACGTACCGATCATTTCGTATCGTTATAATTGCATCGGAAAGCATATTGCTCTTTGATTTGGTTACATGATCCAGCTTCTCTCTTACCCGGCTTTCAAACGTTCGGATAGAAGAACGGATTCCCCTCAGTTTTCCCGAAGCACTATCCATCACTTGTCCATGATCATCGATACAACTTTTAATATGCCTCTCCAAATCACGTAATGGTGTAATACGTTCAACAAGTTCTTCCAAAATAGGGAAAGACTCCTCAAGTTTTTCAATAAAATTTTTAACCTGGCGTCCGCCATAAATCGTGTTTGCCACGTCCAGACATTCTTTCGTTGTCAGTACGCCGCCAATCAAACTTCGCTTCAAACTTGCCCGGATATCACTAATTCCCCCGAGGGGAGCAACCTGGTTCAGCCGAATAAGTTGAACCGCTTCATCAGTTTCTTTTTGCAGGTGATTAACCATCTCCAAAGATGCGGATGGTCTTATCTGTCTGACTAAATCCTTGCCGAGGGAAGTTTCTGCGTGGTTATTCAGTTGTTCTACAATTTTATGAAATTCGAGTGTAGTCAGGATCCGATCATTCATAGATATATAACTCCTTTTGATTACGGATCAATAATTATTTATTACGCTGAAAATAATTTATCAGTCTTTCTTTTGACCAGGTATTCATTACGGTATCTTTTTCAACCCAGCCTTTTCTGGCAGAGCCGACACCATATTTCATGTGATCCAGCATTTGATAATTATGTGCATCGGTATTAATCGCCAGTGTAATACCTTTTTTCTGTGCCTTTCGCGCCCAATCCGCAGCTAAGTCCAGCCTGTTTGGGTTTGCATTGATTTCCAGTGCTGTGTTAGTTTCCTTTGCCTTCTCAAGGAGTACTTCCACATCCACGTTATAACCGTCCCTTTTGCCAATTAACCTTCCTGTCGGGTGGGCAATTAGGGAAACGTAAGGATTTTCCAGTGCCCGGTTCAACCTGTCCATAATTTTGTATTGCGGCTGACTGAAGCTTGAATGAATTGCTCCAATGACAAAGTCCATTTCCTTCAAGAAATCATCAGAAAAATCAAGACTTCCATCAGGTAAAATATCCATTTCAACGCCGGCAAAAATATGTATATCATCATACATATCATTTAACTTTGCAATCTCTTCCCGCTGTTTTCTCAGCCGATCTTCATTCAGCCCGTGGGCTACACGCAAAAATTTTGAATGATCCGTAATGGCTATATATTCATACCCTTTTTCCCGGGCTGCACTTACCATTTCCTTTAACGACTGTGCGCCGTCACTCCAAGTGGTATGCATATGCAGGTCGCCTTTCAGATCCGATAGCTCGATAAGAGGTACCCGATCCTTAAAGGCATCCAGCTCACCAGTATCTTCCCTCACTTCAGGAGGAATATAATCCAAATTGAAATGATTAAAAAATGCTGCCTCATCAGGGAAAGTAATCAATTCTCCAGTTTCTTCTTTTTCAACACCATATTCATTTATTTTTTCACCGCGGGACTTGGCCAACTCTCTTAATGCAACATTATGCTCCTTAGATCCGGTAAAATGGTGGAGCGTGGTCGCAAATTCCTCCTGATTCACAAGCCGGAAATCTACATTAATATCATATATTTCCTCCAATGTTACAGAAACCTTTGTTTCTCCGCTCGCTATCACTTCTTTAATATTTGTCATTTCCAGCAAGGCATCCCTTACCGCTCCCGGTTGGTTTGTTGCAAGGATAAAATCAATATCCCTGATCGTCTCCCGCATTCTTCTTAAGCTTCCGGCCAGGGAAAATTTATTTACTTCAGGTATTTCTTTTATATAGTTTTCGATCTTCTCTGCAATAGGAAGCATGATGGCAATTGGAAGTCGTTCCGGGCGTTGACCGGCTGATTCAATCGCCTTAATAATATTTTTGGCTGTTTTCACTCCAAATCCATCCAATTTTTCCACTTGTCCATTTTCACAGGCTGCTTTTAAGGTTGCCTGATCTGTAACTCCGAGTTCACGATACAGCTTGGCTATCTTTTTTCCGCCCAACCCCGGCAGTTCCAGCAGGGGAATTAACCCCGGCGGAACTTCTTCCTGTAATTCTTTTAATGTTTCAGATGTACCGTTTTCCACATATTCCCTGATGACGGTACCCGTTCCCTTGCCGATTCCTTTTATTTTTGTAAAATCCTCCATATCGGATAAAGACCGGTCATCCTGCTCCAGTGCCTGAGCAGCCTTTCTGTATGCCGATATTTTAAACGGATTTTCTCCTTTAATTTCCAAGTATACTGCAATTTCCTCCAGCAGTTTTATCACGTCTTTTTTGTTGACCGCCATCCATATCACCTTCTTCTATGTGCTCTCTATTTCAAAAAATAACATATACTCTTTTTATATATGCCACCGGCGACGAAAAAAAAATTAGCCTTTCATCATTTCCGCAATATGCGTAAACCATAATTCCTGTATTTTTTCTGAAAAATACGGTGTGTTTTCCAGCATGAAAAGCGCCACACCCGAATCATTAATCCACATTTGAATCATTCCGATAGGCGTTAACGCCATGATGTATAATATAATGAACAAAATTAAATAGACCTCTATAAATCCGAGGACTGAACCAAGAATTTTATTCACCGAGTTAATCAATGGCAGGGAGGCCACAAAATCCAGCATGGAAGCAATGATCTGTAAAATAATTTTCACCGCAAAAAATATAATTGCAAAAGCAATCGCATTATAAAAAGCAGCTTCCAACGGCAGTGCCTGCAGGAATTCTGCCCATGCACTGTCATCCGGCAAATTGGTATATGGAATCCATATAGATATTCTTTCGCCCAGGTCCTCATAATACATTACCGCAACAATAAAAGCTGCAATAAAACCTATTAAATGAAACAGTTGTAGAATAAAACCTCTTTTCAATCCCATTAAAAACCCAAATAATAATAATATAATTAATATAAAGTTAAACATCTGCTACTATTCCTCTTTCTTTTTTACCGAACCGAGCAATGTTGCATAGTCCTTTTTTAATTTTAAATAATCATTCATCGTATTTACAGCAGTCAGCACTGCCAATCTGGTAGTATCGAGATGTCTGTTTGATTGGCGTATTTCATTCATTTTCTGGTCAACCAGGTCTGCTACCAGGCGAACATGTTCCTCAGACTCATCTCCGACAATGGTATATAATTTATTATGAATTTCCACCGTTATGCGTGATTTCTCTTCATTGGCCACGAACTTGTCCTCCCCATGCGAGAAAATGGTTCATCTTATATTAACACGAAGTGAACGGTTTGGGAAACTGTGGAGAACTGGTTTTATTCGGTGTTAATGCCATTTATACATCATTTTCATTTGAAGGGTATTTTTTGTTGCTGTAATTTGTTTCTCTTTTTGCCGGGTTTCCAGATAAAAAATCCCGCATCAGTTTAATCTGGATGCGGGATTTGTTTGGAAATTAACCTATGATGACCGTACTTGAGCCTGATACTTTTCATTCACCGTATCGATGATTTTATTGAATGATGCTTCTACCTCTTCATCTTTTAATGTTTTTTCGGAATGTTGATACAGCAGACTGTAGGCAATAGATTTTTTACCGTCCGCAATATGATCTCCTTCGTAAACATCAAAAATCTGAACTTCCTTTACAAGGGGAGCCCCTATCTCTTCAATAGTTGATTTTACATCACCCGCTAGCACATCCTGATTTAAAATAAAGGCAACATCTCTTCTGATCGATGGATATTTAGGTATTTGTGTATAGCCCGGAATATGGTCAAATACCTTTATGACTTCCTCTGCATTCACGTCAAAAACATAAGTTGCCTGCAAATCCATCTCTCTTTGTAACAATGGGTGCAGCTGTCCGATAAAACCTACTGTACGACTATTGACTTCCAGTGCAGCACATCTACCGGGATGCATATCATTCAGCTTCACCTGTTTGAAATCAACCTGGATGCCCAGGTAATTGAATAAACCTTCCATCAACCCTTTTACAACATAAAAATCAACTTCTTTCTTCTCCTGCTGCCAAGGATGTTCCAGCCACTGTCCGCTTAGTGCGCCTGAAAGCCGCAACCGCTCTTCCGGTTGTTTTGTTAATGTCTCTTCATCAGAAACAAAAATACTGCCAAGCTCAAAAAATGCTGCATCATTTTGATTTCTTGCCTGATTATGGGAAACAGCTGTTAAAAGCTCCGGCAAAAGACTAAGCCGTAAATATCTATGATCCTCACTCATTGGCTTGGCGAGCTGCACGGGAGTAACATTTTCCTCATTTACTTCCGGACTGATTAAACGGTTTATTTTTTCCCCATCTGTCAGTGCATACGTGATCGTTTCCATCAGCCCTGCGCCCTGCAGATAATTTTTCACTTTCCGCTTCAGTAATTGTGCTCCGGTTAAACCACCTGCCTGGGAAGATTCTGCCGGCAATGTAAATGGTAATTGGTCATAACCGTATATACGTGCCACTTCTTCAAGCATATCCTCAAAAATGGAAATGTCCTGTCTCCTTGTAGGCACGAAAACAGTAAAATGGTTTTCTTTTTGTTCAAAACGGAATCGCAGCTTATTCAGGATACGAACAATATCCTCTGCGTCAATTTCAGTGCCGAGACGCCTGTTAACTTCTTCCGTATTCATTTTCACTACTTTTTCGGACCGATCCAGTTCATCAAATTCCGCTGCGCCGGCATACACTTTGCCGCTTGCATATTTTTGCAGAAGTTGGCAGGCTCGGAGTCCTGCTTTTCTGACACGGTCCGGATCAATTCCTTTTTCAAACCTTGTACTGGACTCACTTCTAAGCCCTGTTTGCTTTACCGCTTTTCTCACTGCAACAGGAGAGAAAGCTGCGGCTTCCAGGAGTACAGCAGTTGTTTCTTCATGTACCTCTGTATCAAAACCGCCCATAACTCCGGCTAAAGCGACAGGCTTTTTGCCATTTGTAATGACGAGGTTCTCATTCGACAGCACTCTTTCCTGCTCATCCAATGTAACAATTTTTTCACCATCATGCGCACGGCGTACCACAATTTTGTCAGAATCCAGCCGGTCATAATCAAATGCATGAAGCGGCTGGCCATATTCAAGAAGTACATAGTTGGTAATATCCACAACATTATTGATCGGACGAATGCCTGCAGCCATTAAATAATTGCTCATCCAGAGGGGAGATGGCTTTATTTCCAGATCTTTAATGAGAAATGCAGCATAATATGGGTTTAAATCCGGTGCTTCCACCTCCACGGTTACATGGTCATTTGCGTCCTCTTCCAGTGTCTCCACTTCTTCATCAGGCAGTTGAATTGACTTGTCAAGGATGGCCGCTACTTCATAGGCAACACCAATCATCGACAAAGCATCCGCACGATTCGGCGTTAAGTCAAATTCCAATACGGCATCATTTAAATTTAAGAGCGGCTCTACACTTTCCCCGATTTTCACATCATCGGGAAACACATAAATCCCTTCTTCCAGTTCCTTGGGTACGTATTTTTCGTCTATTCCCAGCTCCTGCATGGAACAAATCATTCCATTGGACTCCACTCCACGCAGTTTTACTTTTTTGATTTTAAAATTACCGGGCAGCACCGCACCAGGCTTCGCCACCGCAACTTTTTGCCCTTGGGCTATATTCGGAGCTCCACAAATAATCTGCAGCTTCTCCTCTCCAGTATCTACCTGGCAAAGGCTTAATTTATCTGCATTTGGATGTTTTTCACAGGATTCCACATAGCCTGTCACCACACCCCTGCTTTCCTCGGCAATATATTCAATGCCGTCCACTTCAATTCCGGATTTTGTAATTTTCTCAGCCAGCTCTTGCGGGCTAACATCGCTGATATCCACATAATTTTTTAACCAGTTCAGTGATACTAACATGCTCTTTTTACCTCCTTACGCTTTTATGCTTGATGAAACTGTTTTAAAAACCGTATGTCATTTGTATAGAAATGGCGAATATCATCCACACCGTACTTCAGCATAGCGATCCGATCCGGCCCCATTCCAAAAGCAAAACCGGTATAAACATCAGGGTCGTACCCTGCCATGGACAATACGTTCGGATGAACCATACCACCGCCTAAAATTTCAATCCAACCGGTGTTTTTACAGACAGAGCACCCTTCTCCCTGACAGACCTTGCATGAAATATCCATTTCCACAGATGGCTCCGTAAACGGAAAATAACTGGGGCGCAAACGAATTTCGCGGTCCTCACCAAACATTTTTTTGGCGAATGTATTCAGTGTTCCTTTCAGATCACTCATACGTACATTTTTATCGACGTATAACCCTTCAATTTGGGTGAATTGATGGGAATGTGTTGCATCATCCGTATCCCTTCTGTAAACTTTTCCGGGACAAATCATTCTTACCGGTTTATTTCCTTTATATTCCTGCATGGTCCTTGCCTGAACAGGAGATGTGTGTGTTCGCAGCAGCAGTTCTTCCGTTATATAAAAGGTGTCCTGCATATCCCGGGCAGGGTGGTCTTTCGGCAGGTTTAACGCTTCGAAATTATAGTAGTCCGTTTCCACCTCGGGACCTTCTCTAACTTCATAGCCCATCCCGATAAAAAGATCCTCTATCTCTTCTATAATTTGGGTAAGTAAATGAGGTCCACCCATCTTAATTGGTCTTCCCGGGAGTGTAATATCGACCGCTTCATTTTCAAGCTGTTTTTCCATTTCCTTTCTTTCCAGGCTGGCTGTTTTTTTCTCCAGTGATTCTGTTATTATGCCTCTAACCTGGTTTGCCAGTTCGCCTATAACCGGTCTCTCTTCCTTGGAAAGTTTCCCCATTCCCCGCAACACCTGGGTAAGAGAACCTTTCTTGCCGAGAAAAGCGACTTTAATGGCTTGCAGTTCTTTCATATCCTGTGCATGATTTATTTCTTCCAATGCATCTTCTTGTATCGTTTGCAGCTGTTCCTTCATGCTTTCATACCTCCTTGATTTTTTTCGCTGATATGGTCTCCACAAATATAAAAAAGCCCCAATCCCAAAATAAGGGACGAGGCTTTATTTCGCGGTACCACCCTAATTGACACAGACATACGTATCCTGTGCCCTGCTTTCTTTTCGATAACGGAAACATTATTCCGGGTCACCTTTACTTGTTGAAACAAGGTCCAAGTGCCAGCTCCAGAGTGAAAGGACAACGCTTCAACGGAAAGAAATGCTTGCAGTCCGGGGCATCTCCTCCCTTTTTCCGTTTATATAAACATTATCCGCTCTTTCATAGCGATCGATATATGACATATATTATAGATAATTTCAATTCAGCTTGCAACCGTTTATCCCTTAATATAGTACATAAGAATCCCTGCTGCCACACTGACGTTAAGGGATTCCGCTTTTCCGTAAATCGGAATTTTCACCGTCTTATCAGCAGCTGCAAGCAACGTTTCCTTCACTCCTGCCCCTTCATTTCCTACAATCAGGGCTGTCTTTTCCGGAACGTCAAGATTATTGAATGGTACTGCTCCTTGTAATGCAGTTGCCCAGATTTGATATCCGTTGTCCTTCAGGCTGCTTATTTCAGTTTTAAGTTCACGTTGTTGAACAGGTATGTGAAAAAGAGATCCCTGTGTAGCACGAATAACTTTTTCGTTATAAATATCAACCGTATCCAAGCTAACAACAATACCGGAAAATCCACAGGCATCCGCTGTGCGAATCATGGTGCCCAAATTGCCGGGATCCTGTACCGCATCAATGATTAAAATATGATCTCCATCTATTATTTGTGCTTCTTTCATTTCCACTACAGCAGCTATCCCCTGTGGTGATTCTGTTCGGGATATTTGGCGGAAAACCTGTTCACTCACTTCCAAGATCGGTAAAGAATGACACCAGTCAGGAACGATTACTTTTTGTTGAACAATTACTTCCTTTATGACCCAGTGGCTGTTCCTGGCTTCCTCCAGTAAGTGAAAACCTTCAATGAGAAAGCTTTCCGTTTCTTTGCGCACCTTGCGCTTGTGTAGTTTCTTCCAGTTTTTTACTTTGTCATTTTTTACCGAAGTAATCATTTTCTTCATCCTTCATTACGATTGTTATATTATCATACATATTTCCAGCTATGCAGGTCAAACTATTGGTAACTTGTCAGAAATGGTTATGGCTGCCCGGTTCGTCTATAGTGGTGTTGCACTACGTCTTTTAATCGGAAAACCTCCTTTCCTCCCGGGGTTCACCATTTCTGCAAAAGAAATAAAGGAGTGAAAAGGATGGATTTAAATTTACGAAAAGCTATTTTATCCAACATTGCTGCCAATGACCAGGATCAATTGGAAGCAACAATTGTGGATGCAGTACAATCAGGGGAAGAAAAAATGCTTCCCGGACTTGGAGTTCTTTTTGAATTAATATGGAATCAGTCGAGTGAGCAGGATAAGCAGGAAATGATTCAGGCGTTGGAACAGGGTGTTAATCAGGCAACAAGTGAGTAATAAACCATAGTTCATCCATCGTATGAAGAGAAGACTGTTCAAAATTTGTTTGAATTGTCTTTTCTTCACTATTCCTTTCTTTATATTATTCTCCCAAGATACAGATAAATATCATAATACCCTTTACTGAAACAAAATAGTACTTATGGCCTGCTAAATTGCGAAATATGTAAATAGCAATTATTATAAACTACTAATACAGGTCAAAAGATGTGGTTTTTATCTATTTTCTTTAACTGCTTATTAACTGAATTGACAAGCAGGCAAAACTCAATTTGACTACATTTTTATAAAGTGATATAAAATATGAAGATACTTTATTGTTATGGAATTTTGCTTGGCAAATACATATAATTGTAAAGTGGGGAATACAAAGAGAGGGGAAAGTACTATGGAAGAATCAAAAAAAAGTGCACCTAAAGGACTAATTGCCATTATTGTGGCAGCAGCAGTAGTCATTGTAGGTGTTGCAGCAGTGCTAATGATGGTAAATATCGGAGACAAGGAAAGATACTTTCTGGCTGAAAAAAACACCATTGATTTCTTTGTGGATACATTGGAAGAACGATATGAACCGGAAATGAATTGGAGAGAGCACACAGAAGAGAATGTTACAGAATCAGCGATTGAGATAGCTGCAGAATACAACGACCCATATAGCCAGCCGGGGACAATGGGGATGGATCCATCACAGCTTATTAACAATTCCAGCCTTACGATAACAGGGGCAGCGGATATGGAAAATGAGGAAGTATCTGCTGAGATTCTAGCCAACATTGGCGGTATGGATATTGACGGCATTGAATTTTATTTAACATCCGAACGCATTTTATTTGGCCTGCCTTTTCTTGATGAAGTAATACAATTGATGGATGAAGATTTTGGCCCTTTAATGCATGAAATGGACCCAGTTACCTTTACAGGGGAAGAAACATTGGGTCTTGACACTATTTTTGATGGTACCGGCGGATTCCTTTCCGAAGAGGATCTGGAGCATTTCCAGGAAGAATACCTGGAAATGATTTATGAAGAAATTCCTGATAGTGCTTTTACAAGCGAAGATGAAACGGCACAAATCATGGGAGAATCTTTGGATACGGAGAAAATTTCTTTACATCTTACAGAGGAAGAAATTAAAAACCTGCTTCACCAAGTTGTAGAGAAAATGCAGGATGATGAGAGATTAAAAGAAATATTACGTGACCAGTTTAATTCTCAATTGTTTGCCACTGATCCAATGATGGAGCAGCAGCTGGATATGATGATTGAAGAGTTTGAGTCAGGAATGGAAGAAGCACAAGAAGGTATTGAAACATTATATTTCCCGGACGGTCTAACTTCTACGTTGTGGGTTTATGATGATATGGTTGCAAAACGTGATTTCGATTTCTCCATAGGTACTTCCGAGGATGACCTCGTTGGCTTCCATGTGGATGGGGAGCAGTTGTTGGCGGATTCCGGTCAATCATTTGATTACGAGCTAAGTTTTTCTGATCCAATGGATGAGGGCAGTATAAATGTTTCAGGAGATCTATCCTCTGAAGATGACCAAATTGAAGATGCCATCCAAATTAATATAGCTGATGACGTTCAATTAAGCTATGATGGATCAGAAACACTGGAAGATGGGACCCGTCAATTTGAACGAATTTTTTCCATGGATGATGAATTTAATGGCGGCAGCATTATCTGGAGTGGTTCCGCAACCTATGATAATGACCGTATGAATTCCGAACACAGTATGTCCCTTGAAGGTTCCGGCATCGATCAGGATATGTTTGCCCTGTTTCTAACCGTAGAAGCGCAAACCATTGATAGTGTTGAAATCCCTGAAACTGATAATGTAAGAGATTTAGGAAGCATGGATACAGTTGAACTGATGAACTACCTTGAAATGGAAGTAACACCACAATTTCAGCAATGGTTTTTCGGAATCATGGCAGGAGGCGGAGACTTCGGTTTTTAAATTAGATAGATAGTAGATAGATAGGAAGTGGTCGAATGCATTTCGTCCGGAAACTCCGATTATTTATTACAAATAATATTAAGCAGCTCCAGAGGAAGTGGCTATCACTTCCTCTTCTTTTGCTTTTTCCCATCGTTATTATCGGCTTGGTCGTTGTCATAATTCTGACTTTCTTTATACAGGAGGAACAGGAGACTTTGCATGTCGGACTTGTTGATCTTGACAATACGACCGAAACACAATTGGTTGTACAGTTATTAGAGGAAGCGTCCCAGCTCGGAGAATATATGCAAATACATAGTATGTCAGAACAAACTGCAGAATCAGCCATTACAGATGATATAATCAGCTCCTATATTTTGCTGCCTGAACAATTTACGAATAATTTATATCAGGGAAATTCGGTGGAAATGCCGATTATTGGAAATCCCAATCAGCCGATCCAAAGTTATATTCTAAATGAGTTAATTGAGAGTGTGGCAAGGCATATTCGCGCCTCTCAGGCAAATATCCTAACCATCCACCACTATGCGGGAGAAATGGGGATGGACAGTGATGCGAGAAGTGAGCTTTTATTTGAACAGTTCCAGGAGTTTGTCTTTTATACAATTGGAAAAGATAGAATTCTTACAGAGAGGGAAATTATAAACGTGGCTACTTCCAACCCAGTGCATTACTTCAGCATGTCAAGCTGGTTCATTATTTTAACAATTTGGCTCATCGCTATATACAGCTTTTTAAGCAGTGAAGACCCAACGAAAATGAAAAAACGGATGAAGCTTTATGGCGTGATGGAAATACATCAAATTTTTGCAAAGATTATTGTCACACTGACGGTGACGTTTCTTTTTGCAGTTGGCTTGCTTTTATTGCTGCAAACTCTATTGGACTGGGATTTAACAGCAGCCAATTACGGCAGAATCGCGCTCATTTCCATCCTGTACAGCCTATTATTTCTTATATGTATATCTGTAATTGAGGTGCTCGTTGCTTCTCCAAAACTGCAATTGCTCTTTCAGGCTATATTTACTTTTGGCGTGCTGTTGTTTAGCGGAGCTGTATTGCCGGTTATTTATTTTCCGCCTGCAATTCAACATTTGCTTGATTACATTTTTTCTGCGGAAGCATTTAACTGGCTCGCAGAAATTATTATTCATCAGCGTTTTTATGCCGATTATATTCCTCTCCTGATGATGAGTGGAATCGGCTTGTTCCTTTTACTCGGACTGTCCATCGGAAAGGAGCGAATGCAGAAATGATCTCTATACTAAAAATGCGGCTTCTGCATTGGAAAAAACAAGTATTCACTTTATTATTTTGGCTCTTGTTTCCAATAATTGCTACCATCAGCCTCGTCTACATCACAAGCATAGTTCAGGAAGACAGTGAAATACCGGTAGGGATTGTAATGGAGGAGGATACCCCCCTGGCCAATGAATTACTGGTGGCAATTGATCAGACTCCTTTTATACGAACAGAGGTTATGTCGGAGAATGAAGCACTGCTTGCCCTGGAAGCCCATGAATTGGACAGTGTATTTATCATCAGGGAAGGGTATGAAGAACAAATTGAAAACGGGAGCAGAAATCGTTTATTAATGAGCTACCGTTCTGACTTGTCCTTTGCCTATACCCCTGTGTCGGAAATGGTTATTTCCCACGTCCAGCAGGATACCGGAAGATCTAAAGCAGCCTATACTGTAATGGAATTAAGTGAGGCACATCAGCAGGGAACCCGATGGACATGGGAGGAAGTAGTAGACAGAAGCAAACAAGTCGAAGCAGAAGAGGATCTGCTGCAAACGGCATTTTCCTTTCAGGGCCATGTTCCGGCCTCCACTGAAGACAATATCAGCCTTTTGGATACATGGGGCTTATGGAGTGTATTCAGTCTACTCACAGCATTACTCCTGTTTGACTGGTTGATAAAAGAACGCAATAACAACCTGTATCCAAGATTTGTTTTCTTTCGTATGTCTTTTAAGCTCTATTTAATTCTCAATGGTCTCATTTATACTTTATTATTTCTCTTATTTGATTTCATTACACTTTTTATATTTCATATGTACTTAGGAGTAGATTTCAGTTGGCATTTTCTTTTTATATTAATTACCTATCGATTTATGCTGAATACGGGGGTATTTGCATTCACACTGCTGTTTAAATATATATCCCTGTTTTATACGGTTGCTTTTGCCATGACATTACTGATCGCCATTATTAGCGGATCTGTATTACCCACGGAAGGATTAACGATTGGATTACCCTGGCTGGAAGTTCTTAATCCATTCAACCCCTTCCTAAATGGAGAAATGAGCTTTGGATGGTTTGTCATCTTCCTTGTTCCTATTGGGATTTGGTTTTTTAGAAAGGAGAAACAATATGCTTAAAGTAAATGAACTAACAAAAAAATACGGCAGGAAAACCATTCTAAACACGATTAATTTTCGAGCTGAACAAGGTGAAATTGTTGGGCTGGTAGGCGAAAATGGCGCAGGGAAGTCAACACTTTTAAATATACTGGCAACATTACAACAGCCAACGGAAGGAAACCTCTCATTACATGATTTGGGTTATAAAAGCCATTATAAATTATTACGGAAGAAAATCGGCTACGTCCCGCAGGATATTGCAGTCTGGGAAGAATTTACGGTAGAAGAAAATATGCTTTTTTTCGAAAGCTTATCGTGGAAAAGAAAAACCAACGGAGAGCTAAGACAGCTTTGTACAGAGATGAAGTTGGATAAATGGAACGAACAGGTAAAAACGTTATCGGGTGGAATGAAACGAAAATTGAATCTCGCCATCAGCCTCATTCATGATCCTGAAGTTTTATTGCTTGATGAGCCAACTGTCGGAATCGACCTGAAGTCACGAAAGGAAATAGGGAACTATTTAAAAAATCAGGCTGTAGAACATGATAAAATCATTGTTTACACCTCCCATGATATGGATGAAATCATTACACTTTGTGATCGTGTCCTTTGTATTGGGGGAGATCCTTTTTATGAAGAAATCCTGAAACAGGCCGGGAAAAATGTTATTTCTTTTTAGCTGAATCAATTTCATAATAGAGAAGTTAGTATAGAAATCCGAACAAAGTTGATTTCCGCTCCAGACGGACGCTTTCACCACTGGCACAAGTGCAACATCGACTCAAACTCGTTTGCGTCGTGTTTTCTTTGCCGCCGGCTCTGCCTCAGCCTCCTCGCTACGCTGCGGGGTCTTCGGCTATCGCTGTTCCCGCTGGAGTCGCCGTCTTCCGCTCCAATCAACAGGCTAACATGCTGTATTAACAAATGATAACATTTTTTTATTAATTAACGTTCGGATACTTAGTAAAAATAATTAATTATGCAATTTCCTTAATAAAGTATAAAAACCTTCTTACTGCATAATTGCAAAGGCCTTTAGGTCATACCCTTGCGGTGCTAAGATTGTTACCTAAAGACGTGGTGACAACTAAATATTCTAAAGAATACTATTGCTTCCATCAGATTCTATTGTAAAATAGAATTATAGAGGAGAGGACGATATGGACATAAGAGACTTACAGCAATTCATTCAGTATCAGGCGATGTCTGTACTTTCAGGGAAAGGCAATAACCTGAACACCGGGCAATCATCGATGGGTGATTTCACTTTCCAGCAGCTATTACAGGAAAAAATAAATCAGGCGAAAACATTACAATCACCATTCGCTCAAGGATCACCATTGCCCACGTCTGAGATTACAAATGCAGGCTACAATCCTATAAATCAAACAAAGAACAATACATCTGCCGTACCCGGGGCTTTTAATACATATATTCATGAGGCAGCCAATCAATTTGGCATTGATGAAAAGCTGATTCATGCTGTCATTGAAACGGAATCCAATTATAATGTACAGGCCAGAAGCCATGCCGGTGCTGAAGGACTGATGCAATTAATGCCCGCCACTGCCCGGGGATTAGGGGTTACCAACTCCTTTGATCCCCAGCAGAACATACATGGCGGGACAAAGTATTTAAAAACGATGCTTCATCGATATAACGGAAACCTGGAACTGGCCCTTGCTGCCTATAATGCAGGTCCCGGAAATGTTGATAAATATCAGGGCATCCCTCCATTCTCAGAAACACAAAATTACGTAAAAAAAGTAATGGATTCTTATTCGGCATAAAAACAGCCTCATTCCAATGATCAGGAATGAGGCTTATTATTAATTATTTAACCATTCATCAACGATTTCCCTGTTTTCTTCGATCCACACTTCAGCACTTTCTTCAAATGCCACGCCATTATTTTCATATTCGAACATCATATCTTCCAGTTCATCCACTTCTATACTCCATTGAGAAAGAATTTCATATGCTTCAGGATATTTCTCTTCTATTCCATTATAGGAAAGCACATAAACATTATCATATTGGTAGTGCTCCTGTGTATCCTCAAGGAATTTCAAGTCATGACGGGAAAACATGGAATGCGGACGCCATCCGGTAATAATAAACGGTTCTTCTGAAGATATTTTATCCTCCATTACTGCCAGCATAGCTGCTTCACTGGTCGGGACTAGTTCATACTCCTCCAGATCATAATATTCATCCGCAAATACTTGCTTGGCTATTTCTACAATGCCTGCCCCATCATCAATAGTCACTACTTCACCGTCAAATTTTTCAGCCTTACCGGCCAAATCATCAATTGTTTCCTCTTCCACATATTCCGGGACTACAAACCCGAGTGGAACATCTTCATAGGAAACAGCTACTTGCTGCAGGACATCCTGATACTCTTCCCACAAAGCTTCTTCCGTATATGGCAGCCATGCGTCCATGAAGAAGTCGATTTCCTCAGTGGCAAGTCCTTCCCAGATTACCGGCTGGTCCAATAGAACAACTTCTACCTCGTATCCTGCTTCTTCAAGGATTTGCTTTGCGATTTCCGTTGGTGCTTCCGTACTTGTCCAGGATGTTTGCCCAAATACGATTTCTCCTCTATCCTCTTCATTTTCCGCTCCATTTGAAGATTCTTCTGTTTCGTCAGTATCTGTTCCGCAGGCTCCTAAAACAAACAATGCTGTTAACATCATGATGAGTAGTTTTCTCATTTATTTTGACTCTCCCTTTATATCTTCGTAAATTTTTTTCATTTGTTCTCTCATTGTTTCCGGAGTGAATTGCATAGTATCCGCTGCATCTGTCTGCCAGCAGCTATACTTTTCTCCTTTTAATTTATTTATCATATTTGGTGTATTATAGACCTTTAAATTATAGATCCAGTTAACCATCGTAAGAATAGCAGACATATGCGCCCCTTCATTTGTGGCAGTTATCATATCCTCTACCAGATGAACATGATAATCCCTGAAATAAGCATCATACACTGTTGTTAATACACACCCATCTGTAACCACTCCACCTACGATAAGGTGACGGATCCCCATATTTCTTAATAAAAGATCCAAATTAGTTTCATGGAAAGCGCTCCACCTGTACTTATCAATAATTATATCTTTTTCGTTTGGTGTTATTTCATCGAGAATGTCAAATTGTTCACTCCCGGTATTATAGAAAAAAGGTGTGCCGTCTGCATTTAACGGTTCTCCTAAAGACAGACCCATTCCATCTTCACGGTTAACCTGTCTTGTATATATAATCGGCAAGGCTGCTTCCCTGACTGTTTGGAGGATTTCTTTTGTATTCGCAATAACCTGATCCATGTTTTTCAATCCAAAGTTGGACTCTTTTTGCAAATCGATGAGCAGCAGTGCCGTGTTGCTGTTATTCATGGTGAATTCTCCTTCTCTGCATTAATCATTATTCTTTTTAGGGATTTGTTCCAACACTTCTTTGGATTCGAAATAATTTGCCAGCCGCATTAACCAATCCAAATAACTTTTCGTATTTGAAATTAATTCAAGATCCCTTTTGGCAAGCTCTCCGGCTTCAGCATCTTTGGCATTGACAGCAATTTCCTTAATGGAGTCCTCTGTCTGTTCTATTGCTTTAGCAATTAAACTTCGTTCCAAACGGATCTGCTTAACAAAATAGTTAAGAAAATTGTTAAGGAAATCTTTTTCAGCTATGAAGTGGTCTTTCCTTTGGCCTTTCTTCCATACCTTCGTAACCATTTCGGTATCCATTAACTCCCGGACGCCATTACTTACACTTGCTTTACTCATGGAAACCTGTTCCTTTATCTCATCCAACGTTAATGGTTCATCCGAAAAATAAAGAACACCGTAAATTCTTCCTACAGAAGGAGAGACACCGTATGCAACCATTGATTGAGCAATCGCAGAAATAAGAATATCCTGCGTTTCTTCTAATTTATCCAGCTCTCCGGCCAATATTTCGCCCCCTTTCCGTTCAGTTAATTTAATTTATATAATACATTTTAAACTAATTATATAAAATGTCAAGTTTACTAATAATTATTCTTTCCATAAAAAAATACCTGGTAATTACCAAGTATTTTTTCATATTATGCTATTATTATTTCAGCATTAAGCCAATTTAATTTCTTTCACTGTCTCGTTATCCATCTTTTTAATTGCCTCTACGATTAGTTTAACGGCATTTTCAAAATCATCACGATGCAAAATCGCTGCATGAGAATGGATATATCTTGTTGCAATGGTAATAGATAGAGAAGGAACACCGTTGGCAGTCAAGTGAATTGCTCCTGAATCGGTGCCGCCCCCGGCCATGGATGTATACTGGTAAGGGATGTCATGTTCATCCGCCGTTTTGACAATAAAGTCACGTACTCCTTTATGCGAGATCATGGATGCATCATACAACACAAGCTGTGGACCCTTTCCAAGTTTACTGTCTGCATCACTGTCGGAAATACCAGGTGTGTCTCCGGCAATGCCCACGTCCACGCCAAAACCGATGTCCGGCTGGATTTTATTTGCCGAAGTACGGGCACCGCGGAGGCCGACTTCCTCCTGAATGGTACCGACTCCGTAGACCACATTTGGATGGTCTTCATCTTTCAGCTGTTTTAAAACTTCTATAGCAATGGCGCAGCCAATCCGATTATCCCATGCTTTCGCAAGCAGCATCTTTTCATTTTTCAGTTTGGTAAACTCAAAGTATGGCACAATGGAATCTCCCGGTTTCACACCAAAATCAAGTGCTTCTTCTTTGCTCGAAGCACCAATATCAATAAACATATCCTTGATTTCCACCGGCTTTTTGCGAGCTTCCGCTGTTAAAATATGTGGTGGTTTGGAACCGATCACGCCAGTGACATCCCCATTGCTTCCCATAATGGTAACACGCTGGGCAAGCATGACCTGAGACCACCATCCGCCGATTGTCTGAAAATAAACAAACCCTTTGTCATCAATTCTTGTAACCATAAAGCCGATTTCATCCAAGTGTCCTGCCACCATAATTTTCGGGCCGTCAGGATTACCTGCTTTTTTTCCGATTAAGCTGCCGAGATTATCTGTATATACCTCATCTGCATAGGGGGCAAGGTATTTTTCCATCACATCTCTTGCTTCCTTTTCATGTCCTGAAATTCCTTTTGCATCTGTTAAATCTTTCAGCATCGTCAATGTTTCGTCCGTTTTTGCCATTTACGAAAACCCTCCTCTATTTTATCCCCTCTTAGTATAACGAATTTTTACAGGACTACAAAATATTTCTTTCTTAATATCCTTCGTTTTGCCGGTTATAGTTCACTTCATTCTTTTCATGATATGCTTTTTTTATATCTGTTGCAGAAAATCCCAATAATTCACCCAGCTGCAAATAGCTCTCCATCAAATCTTCATAGGCTGTTTCACCGGGTTGTTTGTAAAATTGGACACATCTTTCAAACACATGATTAAACTGTTTTGTTACAGTAATTTCACCTGCCGGATGCGGCTTGCTTTTATATTGATGGCCGATCTCATTTCCCAGGGACAGAAGAAAATGAATCCCGTCCACATATTCCTCCAAAATAATATTTCTTTCACTTGGCGGTTTCGAGCTCCAGAATTTAAAACACCTTGTTTCATTTGCCAGTTCTCCCAGCTCCACAAGTAATGCCAAATACTTTTCCTGAAATACGTCTTTATTATGTAAATCATTATTGGATTCGATAAAGTTGTCCAATTCCCGCTGCATATTATATAATGCTGACCAGTCCAAGACATCTTCCCCCCTTTTTCTTTTAAACGATTGTAACACAAACTGCAATTTTTTTGTGAAACCTTTATCTCCATGTCTACGTATGTAAGAGATAACAAATTTATGTTGTTAAAGAGTCTGAATTGGGGAATTAAAATACAGAGTTCTTTTTTACTTTTTGTTAATATACGCATATGCAAGTAAAATGCTGTTCATTTTAAGCGTATAAGGGAGACATGTTTGCTATGATTGTTATATTATTTCGGCTACTTATACTTATTGCTATCATATTCCTGATCTATACGTGGATACAATATTTGCGCAATCCGGAAAGACGGCTGAAACTGGCCAAGGAAACAAATGAATTTTTCTTTTTGGATGAGCCGGGAAACAGCAAGAAAAATGTGCAATTTGTCTATAAAGGTTGTCTATTTGACGGGGAGAAATATCTCGGGACGACGGAAAACGCCTTTGAAGTGGTGGATATACATGTCACAGTAAGGGATCACCTTGAATTAAAGGGGTTTACTCGGGATGATTTATACTTCATGGAAAGCGAAATTCTAAAACGCTACCCACATGCAAAAATTGAATGGAAACATCCAATTAATCAACTTCTGATTACAAGTATAGAGTGAAACGCTCACCTGCTAATGCACAGGTGAGCAGGACTACTACGTACTCAGCTGGAAAAAGTCATTCCATTTAATATACATTTCTTTTCTTCTTAGCATAAAAATAATCGGCAGCAGGATAAGCAGAAATAAAAAGATATAAAATGGTGTGAGGTTGGATATCCATCCCCCTACAGACGTATAAACAAATGCCAGTGGAGCATTGGATAACAATGACATTCTCGTATAATCTTTGAATCCTGAAGTGACTTCTATCAGACATATGGACAGAAGATGAAAGTGGATAAATGGAATAAGCCGGAGAACAGCGATTTGCGAAGTTGTGAAGGCTGTATTTTTACCGATAATTTTCTGCTTCAGATACATGAACTTTTCATATGACTTTGGCATCCACCTGATTATAAAATAGAAAATAATGCTTGATAACGTGATGCCGATCAACGAATAAAATGTTCCGGCTACAGGTCCAAACAAGATACCCCCGGATATGCAGATAAACACAACTGGAACAAACACCAACGGTCTTACCAAGTGAAAAATAATAAACAATAAGGGCGCCAACAAACCGCCTGTACCAATTACCGCAACCAGGTAATCCCCTACATACTCCATTTCCTGCCTCCTTTACACCATTCATTTTGCACTGCAGTACATGTATATGACAATAGACGAGCTATTATGACATGGAATTAAACAAGTAACCTGCAAGTACGATATTTAGCACGAGCATGATCGGCATGCCAATCTTAAATGAAGTATGTCGTGTTTTGTGACGATGAAAATTCATACCGAACATCACACCGAGTGAACCTCCTAATGCCGCAAGCATCCAAAAAGTACGTTCAGGGACACGGTATTTTCTTTTTACTGCTTTTCTCTTGTCGACACCCATGATAATAAAGACCAATACGTTAACTGCAATTATGTAGAAAAGAAGCATGGATAGATTATTCATTACTTAATCCCTCCGTATCACATTTATATTGGAAAGCCTATTTTCCAGCTCTCGTTTCTGTCCTTGAGAATGCTTCTCGCGGACATTTGAACCACTGCTTTTGCCATTTCTGGCCTTGAGAACACTTCTCACGGACATTTGAAGCACTGCTTCTGACAATTTTGTCCTTGAGAATATTTCTCGCGGACATTTGAACCTCTTCTTCTCCCGTTTCTAGCCTTGAGAACACTTCTCGCGGACATTTGAAGCACTGTTTCTGACATTTCTGTCCTTGAGAACACTTCTCACGGACATTTGAAGCACTGCTTCTGACAACACTGTCCTTGAGAACACTTCTCGTGGACATTTGAACCTCTTCTTCTCCCGTTTCTGGCCTTGAGAACACTTCTCGTGGACATTTGAACCTCTTCTTCTCCCGTTTCTGGCCTTGAGAACACTTCTCACGGACATTTGAAGCACTGCTTCTGACAATTTTGTCCTTGAGAATATTTCTCGCGGACATTTGAACCTCTTCTTCTCCCGTTTCTAGCCTTGAGAACACTTCTCGCGGACATTTGAAGCACTGTTTCTGACATTTCTGTCCTTGAGAACACTTCTCACGGACATTTGAAGCACTGCTTCTGACATTTCTGTCCTTGAGAACACTTCTCGTGGACATTTGAAGCACTGCTTCTGACAATTTTGTCCTTGAGAATATTTCCATGTGCATTCTTAAGTTAGAGATCTGGATTAAACTCCTGCCGGTGAATATTTACCGGAATTTATAACTGTTTTATTGCTTGCTGGCGTAAATTGCTCCAATTCACACATTTTTTCCAACCCTCTACCTAATAAAAAGGCCAAATCCTTCCAAGCACTATACAGGATTTGGCCTAATTAATACACTATATCTTATTTTAAAGCTTCTTTTGCTTTATCTGCCAGCTGAGCAAAGGCTTTTTCGTCATTAATTGCAAGGTCAGAAAGCATTTTGCGGTTTACTTCGATGCCCGCCACTTTCAATCCATGCATTAAACGGCTGTATGAAAGATCATTCATACGTGCTGCAGCATTAATACGTGTAATCCATAATTTACGGAAATCACGTTTTTTCTGTCTGCGGTCACGGTATGCATATTGACCTGATTTCATTACTTGCTGTTTCGCTGTTTTAAACAGCGCTCTCTTCGAACCATAATAACCTTTTGCCAGTTTAAGGACGCGTTTACGACGTTTGCGCGTTACTGTTCCACCTTTTACACGTGCCATAATAATTCCCTCCTAATACAAATCAAAATCTATTTCATTCGTTTTATTTTATTTATAAGGCATCATTGTTTTAATACGTTTGAAGTCTCCGGAAGACACAATTGCACTTTTGCGCAGTTTGCGTTTTTGTTTTTGTGATTTATTTGCAAACATGTGGCTTGTGTACGCATGTGAACGTTTCAGTTTTCCGGTTCCTGTTTTTTTAAAGCGTTTTTGAGAACCTTTGTGGGTCTTCATTTTAGGCATATTGATTTCCTCCTTGTTAACTTAAATTGTTTCCTCAAATACCAAGCTTACCACTCATAAGCGGCGAAAGCCCTGGCTGCAATTATACAGATAATAGAATAAACCTTTATATTTGCCGGTAGATTACTTGTCTTTATCTTTGACAGGTGCAATCATCATAAACATATTGCGGCCTTCCATTTTCGGCTTGGATTCCACTGTTGCAATATCTTTTACTTCCTCAGCAAATCGATCCAGCACTTCTCTGCCGAGATCCTTGTGGGTAATTGCACGGCCACGGAATCTTACTGCTGCTTTTACTTTATCCCCTTTGGAAAGGAATTTCCTTGCATTTTTCAGCTTTGTTTCGAAGTCATGATCTCCGATACCGGGCGTAAAACGAACTTCTTTAACGTTAATTACTTTTTGCTTTTTACGGGCTTCTTTTTCTTTTTTCTGCTGTTCAAAACGATACTTCCCGTAGTCCATAATCCGGCATACCGGCGGTTTTGCATTGGGTGCCACGAGCACCAAATCCAAATCACGCTTCCGGGCAATTTCCAGGGCTTCCTGTTTTGATTTCACCCCGAGTTGATCCCCTGTAGAGTCAATGAGACGTACCTCTCTCGCACGAATCTTTTCGTTAACATTCATATCTTTGCTAATAGCCAAGCCACCTCCAAATATTGTTGAATCTGATCCTGACAAGTGAAAGTTATCCATTAAAAAAGCGGGCACACGAATGCACCCACCTATCTCCATAGTTAAAAATCAAAAGATGTTTTGACCAGCCAACTGCTTCTTTAGCGTTGATCAGGTGAGAAGCGGGTGCTTCTACTTGTCGTAAGATCATTCAGTTTTATTAACTAATATAGCTTATCATGGATTCCAACTTGTGTCAAACAACTTTTAACAGCACCACTTACTGACCAAACGTCTATGATTTTAACAGTGCCTTTTCTGTAATTTCCTTTTTAATCATTGCTTCAAAGTCATTATATCCCAAAGTCTCCGTTTCTTTCTTTCCATAACGGCGAACATTGACGGCTTCTTCTTCCATTTCTTTATCTCCAAGAACGAGAGCATAAGGTATCTTCTGCGTTTGTGCCTCGCGGATTTTATAACCAATTTTTTCATCCCGTTCATCCACTGACACCCTTACACCAGCAAAGCGAAGCTGCTCTTCCACTTTTTTCGCATAATCCAAATGTGCTTTCGGTGAAACAGGAATGACTTTTACTTGTACCGGTGCGAGCCATGTCGGGAAAGCCCCTTTATATTCTTCAATCAAAAATGCGACAAAACGTTCCATAGTTGATACTACTCCACGGTGAATGACAACCGGACGGTGTTCTTTTCCATCTTCCCCGATATAAGTTAAATCAAAACGTTCAGGCAGCTGGTAATCAAGCTGCACCGTTGAAAGAGTCTCATCTTTGCCTAAGGCCGTTTTAACCTGGACATCTAATTTAGGTCCATAAAAAGCAGCCTCACCTAATGCTTCCACATATTCCAGATCCATTTCTTCCATCGTTTCCTTCAACATACCTTCCGCTTTTTCCCACATCTCATCGTTGTCAATATATTTTTCTTTATCTTCCGGATCCCGGTAGGACAAGCGGAAATAGTAATCATCTATACCAAAATCTTTGTAAACCCGTTGAACAAGCTCCACTACCCGGATAAATTCCTCTTTTAACTGATCAGGACGGGCAAAAATATGCGCATCATTCAATGTCATGGCACGTACACGCTGCAGTCCTGCCAGAGCACCGGACATTTCATAGCGGTGCATGGTTCCCAGTTCGGCAATCCGGACCGGCAGATTACGATAGCTCCACAACTGGTTTTTAAAAACCATCATGTGATGGGGACAATTCATTGGACGAAGCACAAGTTCTTC
The DNA here is from genome assembly GCF_055379185.1 of Virgibacillus kimchii. Taxonomy (NCBI): domain Bacteria; kingdom Bacillati; phylum Bacillota; class Bacilli; order Caryophanales; family Bacillaceae; genus Virgibacillus; species Virgibacillus kimchii. The sequence goes on from NZ_AP043951.1 coordinate 1,313,416, forward strand.
ATTATCCATTTCCATCGTAGGGAACATATCATCCTGGTAATGATCCCAATGACCGCTTGTTTTGTAAAGATCCACATTTGCAAGTACCGGTGTATAGACATGATCGTAGCCCAGGCGCTCTTCAACATCGACAATATATCGTTCGATCTCACGGCGAATCGTTGCCCCTTTTGGCAGCCACATCGGCAATCCTTGTCCAACATCCTGAGAAACGGTAAAAATACCAAGCTCTTTTCCAAGCTTCCTGTGATCTCGTTCCTTTCTTTCCTCGAGAATACGCAAATACTCCTCGAGCTGCCCCTGTTTTTCAAAGGCTGTACCATATATCCGCTGGAGCTGCTGGTTATCACTGTCCCCTCTCCAATAAGCGCCGGAAATGCTTAACAGTTTGAAAGCTTTTATCTTATTGGTTGAGGGTACGTGAATCCCCCGGCAAAGGTCATAGAACTCTCCTTGTTCATACAAGGTAACCTGTTCATCCTCGGGGATGGCGTCAATCAATTCCTGTTTTAAATGGTCATCCTTAAACATTTCTTTAGCTTTATCCCTGCTCACTTCCAGGCGTTTTATTTCCAGTGCTTCATCTACAATTTTTTTCATTTCCTTTTCAATTTCCGGCAGATCGTCAGGTGTTATTTTATGATCCATATCCATATCATAATAGAAGCCTTCTTCAATTACCGGACCTACGCCAAACCGCACATCTTTATACAGTCGCTTAATTGCCTGAGCCATCAGGTGTGCGGTGGAGTGCCGCATGATATCAATACCTTCTTCATTTTTGTAAGTAATGATTTCAAGCTTACCGCCATAATTCAGACCTCGTTTTAAATCAATTTCCTCCCCGTCCAGCTTAATGGCAAGTGCCTGCTTTTTCAGTCCGGGTGAAATGCTTGCCGCAATTTCTTCTCCAGTCGTTCCTGCGGGAAAGTCCTTTTCCGCCCCATCAGGAAAAATAATTTTAATTTCTTCTGCCATCATCTTCACTCCTCATTCTTATAATACTGTTTGAAAAAGTGATCTGTCCTAAAAAAGCTATTTAATAATCAGGAACCCTGACAGCCTTTTTGTCACATTTTCCTTAAATGCTACATATGTGGTTCTGCAGAAATGTCCGCATCGAAACAAAAGTCTTGGAAAATAGACTAAAATAAAAACGCCCACCCCCTTGCTTCATTGCAAAGGGACGAGCGCTTGAGACGTCGTGGTTCCACCCAATTTCCCGCAAAATTTGCGGCTTCATGATCTTTAACGCAAGATAAGACGCTGCTGTTTCAATACAATCCCCAGCAGAGTTCCAAGGTGGTAATTGATTGGTTATACAGGGAAGCTTCCAGCCTTGGCCTCCTTCTCTGGACTGTATATTTACCAAAAAATTTTGTCCTTGTCATCACTTTTCTTTTATCCAATTTGCCAAGCAATATAATATAATTCGTATTATAGCTTTACATTTAATGAAAATCAAGTGTTATTTCTGATCATTCATTTTTTTATATGGAAAAGGGAAATAACGAATATCCTTAAAGGCTGCTTTTTCCTGGAAGATATTGATGATCGTCAATGTCTTCGGTTCAGCAGGGTCATTTCCATAAATTTTTATCTTTTCCGGCGCCATGGCAATGAGCGGTGCCAGATTCATTTCATTTTCATCCAATCCAAATATATACAATGCCTCGTTTTGCATCCGTTCCCTTAATTCCTTATTAGAAAAAGGTTTCCCATGTTCATTAAAGAATATAAAAGGATCACCCTGGAGCATATATATGAGCGGGACAGATGACTGTTTTTTGGTGATATAATTCCGAAGTACATTAACAAATTCCTGATGTTCCTCTTCCCGTTTATACTCATCAATTGCCAGTCCTACATAATGTATGAGTTGATCTTTAAAAGGATTGAGGCAAAATTTTACAAGTGAATCAAAATGTACAACCGCAGTATGTTTTATATTTGATATAAATAAAGAGTGTATTAATTCACTTGGATCTTTGTTTTTACGTATTTTCAGGCTGTCTTTATCTTCTCCGGAAATAATCCACCGGGTAAGGTCCTGTATTCGCTCCCTCTCGATAGGATTTGTATAATAATAATAGTCTCCAATAATACCATCGATCATTTTCCCTAAACGGAATGTCAGAAATACATCTACCATCGCCTGGGTAACCACATTAAGAAATTCCTTTTTCGGCATCCTCTCCTCCAACTGTATTTGATTCCCCCATGTGTCATCCGTTTTCCAGGTTAATTCAAATTCTTTATGGTAATGGAAAATCTCCTCGCAAAAACGAATGACTTCTTTGTTTGATTCAAAAAAAAATTTCAGCAAAAATCATCACCCTCGCCCAACACCAAACTGTTACATTATATGGACAAAAGTGGCTAAAAATGAATAAACCGAAAAACTAGTAAAAACTTTTACAGCTAGAGTCGGAAAGAGGATTCTTCTAAATCATAGGCAAAAGAAGGAGGCGGGTTTGACGTGGTTTTAATTACTCACGTAGCGATGATTTACACATGAGTTCCGAACATACTCGGCGACTCTTTGAAAATGAAATGCTGACGAGAATTATTGCGGGTCCTCAGGGTGAGAACAGTTTTTTCTCAAGGCAAAGAGAAACAGAGAAAACCGCCAATGGGAGTTACATTTTAGCACAGAGGCTGGGACATAACTTTAACGTCCAGCAGAAAATCCAAACAAATCATGGTGATAGAGTATCACCGGCCGCTCCGGGAATATACTTCGCTTTCCAAGTCCCAGCCTCTCGTACTGGAAAGCGAAGTTGGTTGTCGGAACAAATAAGTATACTAAATTTCTGCTTCTTGTTAATTAAATATTATTCACAGCCTCTTAAAATATTGTTCCAGATATATGCTTATGTGTGCAGCAGATATTTATTATTCTCTCCTATTACTCCCAAACAGTTTAACTTCTCTGCTCACCTGCCTGATCCGCTCTATTATACGTCCGGCCTTTACTGTTTCAATTCCGCTTCTAGTGGAAGCAAGATGATCCTCCAACTGTGCCAGACTATAATTGGAAGTAAAGAAAACCGGCAGGCCTTCCATCATTCGATATTGTAAAATAGATCCGAGGATTTCATCCCGGAACCAGGATGATTGCATTTCTGCTCCGATATCATCCAGCATCAGCACATCCGCCCGTTTAAAAAAGTCTATTTTTTCATTGATGGAATCATCTTTTAATGACGATTTCATTTCCCGAACAAATTCCGGCATGTATATGAGGGACGAAGAAATATTTAATTCTTTTAATTTATTTGCCAATGCACCGAGAAAATATGTTTTCCCCACACCAAATGGGCCATAGAAATATATCCCCTTTTCCGGGAGGCCGGACTTACTCTGCTCCACAAAATAAATTAATTGCTTTATCGCTTCATTCCTTTGCGGATCCCCACTATCAATATCAGCAAGGTTTGCTTTTAGTATTTCCTTTGGCATATATAAGCTCTGGACGAGTTTTTGTTGCTTTCGTTTATTCTCTTCATCCACCCTGTTATGGCACTTTTCATAGGATAAATGTATTTCTCCGTTATTTACTTCAAGAATAGGAGAATACCCCTGGATCATATTTATGCAGGAACCATAAGACGCACAGTCACTGCACTGTTTGGACTGCGTTTTGAATTCATGTAACTTAATCAGGTTTTTTTCAATTTCACTATCCGTTAACTCAGGGTGAAAAGATAAAAATTCTTTGATATCAGGGTCCTGCAGAATTTCCTGCTTGACCTTCGTATAGTTCTCCTGGAAGTTCACGTTTTTTTCCATCCATTTTCTTAACGTTGATTGTACCGGCTTCATCAAAACCATCCTTAAAAACGATTAGTTTTTGCTGCCGCTTGAATACTGACGCAGCAACGCTTCAATCTCTTTTTGTTCCTGTTTCACATCGGCTGTCTCCCGCTTGATTTCCGGTGCTTTCTGCTTTTGTTTCCGTTCCTTAAACCAATCCGGGACAACTTCGGTTGATACCGGCTTTTTATAATAGTTGTTCGTCCTTGTCTTCTGTTTGTTCCGGTATCTTTCTTTTTCCTTTTTGGCAAAGCGCATCGCTTCTTTGGCTGTCGATAAGTTAGCCCTTGACCAATGACTGGCTATCTTTTCCATATATCCCTTGGATAACCGCATATTGGATTGCAGCAACACATAATGGATAAGCACATTCATTACCGGAGAAGGCAACCCCTGTGAAACCATTACCTCCCGAATGACTTTCATATCCTGTTCAGATGCCTGTTTCCCTTTTGATAAGTCCTCAAGCAGCTGCTTTGGTGAAATGGTTTCCAGTTCATGAATCAGCTGCTCTTCCTTGGAAACAGGCTTTTCCAACATTTGTTGATCGCCAGTTGTTTCCTTCTCAGTTAATTTAATGGTTTTTCCATTATTTTTTGTTTTAAATAAATCATGGCAGGCAGTTTTAAACTCTTCTATATGTAACTCATTTTCTTCAGTTAATGCCCATTGCAACGATTTTTCAATTTCAAACATTTCCAGTTCATACAGTTGCATCATTTGTGCAATTATTTTCCGGTTATCTTTGGAAAGTACCCGATGGGCAGGAATCATCCGCTGTTTTAACATTTGCTCAAGCCAGGAAAAATCAACCTCGGTTTCATCTCCCATACCCTGCACATTGTTTTCTGTGATCACTTCAGGCGGCACCATTGGCTGAATCGTTTCAAATATTTCATGAAAACCGGCGGTAATTTCTTTTCCGCGATTATGAAGTGGCGCGGGTGAGAAATAGTTCTTTAATCTGGAGAATTTCGCCTCTCCGATATGATGATACAACAACTGTGTCAGCATGGCATCCGTGAAGAAGGCCTTTGTTCCAAATGGCGGTTGTAATTCATATATAAATATACGTTTGCCTTCTGTCTGTTTCTCAAATACTCTTAATAAACCGATCCCCTCAAGGGTTACCCTGGTGCGGTATATTTCATCCAGGGGGAGGTTTAAGTAATTCATTAATGTATGGTGAGTCTGTGCCTGTTGTTCCACTTGCAAATCTATTTCATGAAGCAGTGTCTGATATAATGTAACAGCTCTGCTTCCGATAAGCGGCTGATATAAATGGGTTAAAGACTGGGTATAATCCAAAGGTAAATCCGCATATATGGATGCGTAATATCCATCAACCGGTAATATTTTTCCAATACTTTTCATTTTTCTCTAACCCCTTTTAGTCGCGATTTAAGAATCATTTTTTGAATCGGTTTTGATCAGATCCTTCAGTTCATCAAGAAAGACACTGATATCCTTAAACTGACGATAAACGGAAGCAAATCTGACATAGGCCACTTCATCTACTGACGAAAGACGGTCCATGACAATTTCTCCCACTTCTTTGCTGTCCACTTCCGCATTTCCTCTATTCCGCAATTCCTTTTCCGTGTCCAGCGCGATTTCTTCAATTTTATCCAAAGGAACCGGTCTTTTTTCACAGGCTCTGATCAAGCCCCTGACCAGTTTTTCCCTGCTGAACTCCTGTCTCGCCCCGTCTTTTTTTACAACAATTAAAGGTACTTCTTCCACTCGTTCAAAAGTAGTAAAACGAAACCCGCACTCTTCGCATTCCCGCCTTCTGCGGATAGCCTGTCCTTCTTCAATTGGCCGGGAATCGAGAACTTTTGTACTTTTATTATGGCAATTTGAACATCTCACTTGTTCCACCCCTATTATTTTCTACCCCTTTAATCAGCCGGGGGTAATTCTTTGTCCAATCGTTCGTATAAATGGCTGATCACCCTTCTATTGTGCCCGAAATCAAAAGGCATCACACCCTCGGCAGTTGCTGAAAAATCAATGGCTGTCCGGAAAGGCCGTACCATAATGACGGTAGCTACAATAAAAGTTTTTTTTCCTCCTGTAATATAAAAACTCATTTCTCCATGTTCTTTTGAAATGGCATTTAATTTATATTCCGTACTATTCTCCACCATATCTTCCAGGAGATCAAAACCTTGTTCCTTTGTTATTTTATAATACCTTGTTCTCAGCATAGGATCCCAATGTCGATCCTTGGTTTCATGGTTATTGCTGAGATACTTAAGCAAAAAATGACGAAAAGACATATTTTCAGCACCCTATTTCCATTCTCTTTTATCTATTTTACCACGATTCCAATGAATCCTCTATCCGTAAAATATAAAGTCTGTTTTATCATCATATAACCCACTATATTATTTATTGGCTGAAACCTTGGTTACACAGCATTACATTCTATTCTCTAATGCTTTGGAAAATCTCGCACTTGTAAAGCTTTTAAGTGCTACGGTTCAACAGTTCCTCGTCCCACCATAAACACTTACCGGGATTTTGTATTTTTAACGTATAAAAAAGGTACACCAGTAATTGATGTACCTCATCTTTTAAACGATAAAGAGTTATGAAATTTTTGCGTGTTTCTGATGCATATAACTGCCGACATACCTGGTTAAATCCAGTACACGTCTGGAGTATCCCCACTCATTATCATACCATGCCAATACTTTTACTTTCGTACCTTCCATTACCATCGTTGACAATCCATCGATGACAGCTGAGTATTCGCTGGTCGTGTAATCAACAGAAACGAGTGGCTCATCACTGTAATCAATGATACCATTTAATTCATTTTTGGATACCTGCTTAAAGACTTCGTTAATTTTTTCAGGTGTTACTGTTTCTTTTACATCAACAACCAGATCAACCAATGACACATTAGGTGTCGGGACACGCAGCGCCATTCCATGAAGTTTGCCGTTTAAATGCGGCAGCACCTCCCCAAGCGCCTTTGCTGCACCGGTCGATGTAGGGATGATTGATTGCGTCATCCCTCTTCCTCTGCGCAAATCCTTATGGGGATTATCCAAGTTCTTCTGGTCATTGGTAAATGAATGGACGGTGGTCATCAAACCGTTTTCAATAGAAAAATTGTCATCCAGTACTTTTACAACTGGTGCCAGACAGTTGGTTGTACAGGATGCATTGGAAATAACATCATCCTGAGCGGGGTCGAAAGTCTCCTCATTTACTCCCATTACGATGGTTTTATCCACCTGTTTTCCAGGTGCGGTAATAACAACTTTTTTCGCCCCGGCTTCCATATGGAGTCCGGCACTTTCCTTCGTCTTAAACTTGCCGGTCGCTTCAATAACAACATCGATATCAAGTTCTTTCCAGGGCAGTTTTTCCGGTTGTCTGGAATTTACAATCGATATCTTTTTATGATTAATTTCCAGTCCGTCCTCAAGCGCTTTCACTTCCCCCTGAAAGCGGCCATGGACACTGTCATATTTGATTAAATGGGCCAGCGTTTCTGCAGGATAACTTGCATTTATCGCTACCACTTCAAATTTTTCATCCACTACAGCCTGGCGAAACACCATTCGTCCGATGCGGCCAAATCCATTAATAGCAATCCGGGTCTTATTCATCGCAAATCCTCCCATATATGTTACACTCATTTTCTGTTTTTCCTGTAATTAGTATAACATATTTAGCGGAAAATGTACGTTTTATTGCCAGGTTTATATATGTTTATATTTTTTGAATAAAAAGACATAAGATGGTATTAAAAATCCGCCTGTACAGACGGATTTCCTTTTTTATATAATCTCCCAGTCTTTTAAAATCGACTCCAGCTGCCGGAAGGAATCAAACTTGCTTCCATTATTATTAATTACTTTATCCGCCAGTTCCGCTTTCTCCTTCGCAGGAATCTGGGTCTTGATCCGTTGCATGGCTTCATCTTCCGAATAGCCATTCCTCTCCATCAGCCGTTGCAGCTGGACTGATTCATCTGCATAGACAACAAGCGTTTTATCGACAAACTGGGTCAATTTACTTTCAAATAACAGAGGTATATCAAGAACAATGCACTTTTCTTCATTTTTAATATAATCATCCCGTTTTTCCAGCATTCTTTCTCTGACTGCCGGATGTACAATCTGATTTAATATATTTCGCTTTGACTCATCCGCGAACACGATTTGCCCCAACGTTTCCCTGTCCAACGTCTTATCTTCTCTCAAAATTTCTTCTCCGAACGCATCAATAATTTCTTTATACGCTTTTTCACCGGGTTTTACTACCTCTCTGGAAAGTTTATCCGCATCAATAACTGGTATGTTAAAATCATCAAACATGAGGGAAACAGTGCTTTTTCCAGTAGCTATACTGCCGGTTAAACCAATTACAAGGGTCATTTTCTCACCTCTTTCAGCTTCTGGCATTTATTGCAAACATGGGTGCCCCTTCCGCCCACTTTCATTTTGACGATATGTTGGCCGCAGACTTTACACCCTTTATTTTCCTGACCATAGACAAAAAGCTCCTGCTGGAACATCCCCATATCTCCTTGTGAGTTAACATAGGAGCGTATTGTCGTTCCGCCTTGCTTTACTGCACCGTCCAAAGTCTCAATGGCATGCTTTCTGATTTTCTTAATTTCTTTTTGTGTCAGTTTTTTTGCTTGTTTTAATGGATGAACACCTGCTTTAAATAATGTTTCATCTACATAGATATTTCCAAGTCCGGCAACAACTGTCTGGTCCAGTAATACTGACTTTATAACCCGATCCGTTTTCTTTAATTTATTTCACTAGCGTTGCATTAAAAAGTAAAAACAATGTCAATCAATAAATTTGGTAGCTTCAGTTATTTAGTTCAATTTTCTGATAAATACCTAGTTTTATTCGAGAAAAAAAGTTAATAGGCTTTAAAGGTAGCCCTTCATCCATTTTTAGAATTTTATATATTTATTAGTTAACTGGATCGTAGCTTAGATCATCTAAGTGCAAAACCTCCTCTGATTCGTATTGTGCCAAGGTTTCATTAAAAACCTTTTCGTGGTCCAGCCTTCGTCGTCCATTGGATGATCGTTCTGGTTTCCTGAATAATTCGGAAATAAAAAATGTCATGGATTGTGACCAGAAATCACGGGTCCAACGCAACATTTCGACTAAAGTTCCTTCATAGCCCAACTTGTTTTTCATTAACAGGGTTAGGCAGAAAGTAATCATAGCTATTAGTATTTGATTGTATACAGCGTTTTCACTCTTTCCATACAGTTTTTTGATAACCAGATGTTGCTTTATCCATTTGAAAAACAATTCAATTTGCCAGCGATGCCGGTAAATATCACTGATTTCCTGTGCACCGACGGTTGCATCGTTACACACAATTCGGATCTGGTTCCCTTCGCTGTCTACAGTTTCTATTAACTGCAGCGGATTCTTCATGTTTCCAATCTTCACGATCGCATGCCTGGAGATTGAAGAATCCTCATCTACCGGCAATTCCTCGATGACATTTACAACAGTATTCGATTTAATTCTTGTGGCAAACCGGATACCTTTTTCACAATAATAATCAAACTTAGCAAAGTTGAAATAACCTCGATCGAAGACATGAAGGACCCCTTTATCCGGCACAATTAATGAATCCAACTGAGTTTCATCAGCAGGTCTTGCAGGGGTAAGTATCATATCATTTGGATAAGAGATATCATCACAAAAGACGATGGAAGTATGCATCTTCACTCCCGCTTTTGTCTCCCGAAAATCTGCCCATTCATATTGGCTGAGACACATGGAAATGGTCGATGAATCAATCAGATGAAGCTTTCCAAGTGATTTGTCTGTCATTGTTGGGCCAAGTATTTGGTGCAGCTTTTGAATTAAATGATGCAGGATCGCCTGAAAAATCTCGGGTGGAATATCTCCATTTTTTCGAGAGAGTTGTGATTTACTAATGCTCTCTATACCAACAAGTCTTTGCACCGTTTTCTTTCGTTTAATCGTATCACTTATCCGCTTCAGACTATCTAAGTTTTTTAACTGGGCATAGATAAAAGCATTCGTAAACGTAAGTACATCAAGCTTTTTGACGTATTTGTCAACTTCGGCATGATCAATCATTTTTTGTATTACCTTTGAATCTAATGGATGAATGTATTCCTTGAATACAGTTTTTATGGTATTATTGTCCATGGTTTCTCCTTATAGTTAGGGATTTGGACAGGACTACCATACCCTAATTATAAGGTTTTTTTAATGGATTTTAAAGTGAAAAGATCTAATATTACCAACTTTCAAATAAAATATTTTACTTGATTTTTTAATATTATTTTCCTGCAACGCTAGTGAATTTATTTGTAAAGTAGGTAAGTGTAAAGGCTTCATCAAATGGATCCGGACCGAGCGTATTTAACGGCTTATTTAAAAGCTCCTGTCCTTTTGGATAAACATGCATCGTGCCAAATTTGCGGACATCATTATAGCGGAGTTCTTCTCCATCCGTATATTTGAAAATAACATGGGTATGCTTTTTCACCGGTTCATTTGAGTCATGTACACTATACTTTCCTTCCATCCGCAAATGGGAAATGAGTACATAATCATCAAGCTGGAACAATAGAAATTTCCCTTTCCTGGTGATATCCTGTATTGTCTGATTCGTTAACAAAAGTTTAAATTGTTCTATATCATCCGGCTGTTTTATTATTTTTGGCCAATGTACGATGACTTCTTTCATTGTTTTATTTAAAGTTAATTGCTTTAATGTTTCTTTAATCGTCTCTACTTCCGGTAATTCCGGCATTCCCCTCAAACTCCTTACTTAGCGTCAAACCAGCTTTCCCCGTAAGCATAGTCCACCTTTAAAGGGACATTCAGCTGAACAGTCTGCTCCATCATTTCCGGCACTATTTTAATCAGATTATCCAATTCCTGCTTTGGCGCCTCAATGATCAGTTCATCATGAACCTGCAATAAAAGCCGGGCTTGAAGCTTATCATCTTTTAATTTTTCGTATAGATCGATCATTGCCTTTTTAATGATATCGGCGGCACTTCCCTGAATTGGTGTATTCATCGCGGTTCTTTCACCAAAACTTCTCACGTTAAAGTTGCGGCTTGTAATTTCAGGAAGATACCTTCTTCTTTTCATCAATGTGCTCACATAACCGTTTAGTTTTGCCTCCTGTACTATATCATCCATATATGCTTTCACACCGGGATAGCTCTCAAAATAACGTTCAATAAACTGTTTGGCTTCTTTGCGTGTAATACCCAGACTTTGGGACAGACCATAATCACTTATTCCGTATACAATGCCAAAGTTAACAGCCTTGGCCTGTCTGCGCATATTCCCGGTCACTTCTTCTTTTTTTACATGAAAAACATCCATGGCTGTCTGAGTATGAATATCCATATCCTCTTTAAAGGCCTGGATTAGCTTTTCGTCATTAGCTATATGTGCAAGTACACGCAATTCAATTTGTGAGTAATCCGCAGCAAAGATCATCCAATCCTTTTCAGATGGAATAAATGCCTGTCTGATTTTCCGGCCTTCTTCCAGTCTTATTGGAATGTTTTGCAGATTGGGTTCAATTGAGCTTAGTCTTCCTGTTTGCGTCAACGCCTGGTTAAATCGGGTGTGGATTTTATTTGTATCCTTATGGACAACTTTCAACAATCCTTCAATATAAGTTGATTGCAGCTTCCCGAGCTGGCGATACAGAAGTAGCTTAGGAATAATTTCATGTTCTTGTTTCAATTGTTCCAATACATCTGCTGCTGTGGAATAACCTGTTTTCGTTTTCTTGATCACCGGCAGTTCCAGCTTTTCAAATAAAATAGGTCCTAACTGTTTCGGTGAATTTAAATTAAATGTCTCACCTGCCAATTCATGGACTTCTTTCTCCAGGTCACTCAGACGCTGCTTCAAATCCAGACCCATTTCTTCCAATTTCTCTTTATCCACCAGTACACCTGTATGCTCCATATCCCCTAATATTAAAGCAAGCGGCATTTCCAGCTCCTTCAATAATTCGTATTGCTCATTTTCCTTTAACTGTGTTTCCATTTTGTCCTTAAGTTCATACAGTGCATTCGCTTTACGCACGACATGTTCTGCCAGCACATTTTCTTCCGGCAGATTCATTTTTGCCCCACGGCCATAAACTTCCTCATCATACCTGACATCTGTTTTTCCCAATCTGTGACCAATTGCTGGAATGTCGTGGTTATTCTCGGCAGGGTTAAGCAAATAGGAGCTTAACAGCATATCAAACGCAATCCCATTTACATCGATGCCATTTCTTTTTAAAGCAACAACCGTTCGCTTCGCATCAAATACATACTTCTTTTTTGCATCGTCTTCCAGCCAGGCCCGAAATGACGCTGAATCCAATGCGATCTCGGTCGGGATAAATAAAGCATTTTTTTCATTTACCACGCCAATTCCATCTATGTCAGCCTGGTGATAGTTTTCATTCAGCATTTCAACAACTAAGGCGGATTGTTCGGTGAACATATCACTGTTGACTTTATCAACCAGCTTAAATTCAATTTCTTCGAGAACAGCCTCTTCTGTTGTCTCCTCTGAAGAGTCACCTCCGATCCGGCTGATCAATGACTGGAATCCAAGATCCTTAAATATCTCACTCACTTTATTTTGTTCGTATCCGTTAAAAACAGCGTCCTTAATGGTAACAGTAACAGGAGAATTCCTATTAATGGTTACTAATTCCTTGCTCATAAATGCCTCATCTTGATGGTCAGCAAGTTTTTCCTTTAATTTTTTGCCGCTGACTTCATCCAGTCGGTTGTACAATCCTTCCAGTGTTTCAAATTGTTTTAAGAGCTTTACTGCTGTTTTCTGCCCTACTCCGGGTACACCGGGAATATTATCGGAAGCATCTCCCATCAGTGCCTTTAAATCGATAATCTGATCCTGGCCAACCTCCATTTTTCCCTTTAAAAAGTCAGGTGTATACCGGTCCACCTCACTGATCCCTTTTTTAGTTACATGAACTGTAACCGTATCGGAAACAAGCTGTAACAAATCCTTATCCCCGGATATGACAGTGACATCCCAACCATCTTCTTCTGCATTTTTGGAAAGCGTACCGATAATGTCATCCGCTTCATAATTTTCCAGGTCATAATGTTTTATATCAAACGCATCAAGGACTTCTTTTAATAAAGGAAATTGTTCAGATAGCTCAGGAGGGGTTTTTTGTCTTCCACCTTTATATTCTTTATATGTTTCATGACGGAATGTTGTTTTACCAGCATCAAATGCTACCATTATATGCGTTGGCTTTTCCTCTTCCAGAATTCTGAGGAGCATGGTTGTAAAACCATAGACAGCATTTGTATAAACGCCTTTATCATTATTTAAAAGCGGCAAAGCGAAAAAAGCCCGGTAAATAATACTGTTTCCATCAATGAGGACTAACTTATTCGTCATATGTATTTCCCTCCGTTAAAATGACATTTGTATTTATTTTAGCATTACAGATGTTTAAAGTGAAACTTCTTTACATCGGAGCATGGAATTCTGTTCATTTTGTATTTTTTTATCACTGTTAGAATGGAAAATGGGGAGCTCTTAATCAGTATAGATAAGTTTTTTCATTACATAGTGGTGGATGCTTTTCTGTTGAATGGTGAATAAGGAAATGCCTGTACCCATCCCAGGATCCAGTGATGCATGATAGTGCCTGCTCCATATAGCGAGTAATCTTCTATAATCAACTGAATAGAAAAACCGATGGAAGAAAGCTAACATCTCCACCGGATTTTCAAATTCAGTCCCTTATAGTCAGTCTTTTTGATCATTTATTCCTTTGGCAGCAGCACTTTCATAGTTGTTCCTTTATTCGGTTCACTAATAATATCAATTTTTCCTTCATGCAGCTCAACGACATGCTTTACTATAGCAAGCCCGAGTCCTGTGCCGCCGGTGTTTCTGCTTCGGGCTTTATCCACACGGTAAAACCGTTCGAATATCCGTGGAATTGCTTCTCGTTCAATACCAATGCCGGTGTCTTCCACTTCAATCGCAACATGTTCCTCAGTTTCATCTACTGTCAAATCAATTTTTCCTTTTTCAGCCGTATAATTGATAGCATTATCCAACAAATTAATCATGACCTGTTTTACCTTATCTCTATCTGCAAACAGTCGAATTGTATCCGGGACGTCCGCATGGAAGCTGATACCTTTTTCATCTGCTTTATGCTGGATGATTGGTTTCACTTCCTCCGCAATTTTTTTCAGATCAGTTTCTGTTTTTTCCAGTCGGAAATCTTCCCTTTCCAACCGGGATAGAATTAACAAGTCTTCAATCAATACCTGAATACGATCACTTTCATTGTAAATAATCTCCAGGAATTCACGATTCGGTTTGCTTTGATTGGCAGGATCATCAAGCATTGTTTCAGCAAAGCCTTTAATTGAAGTGATAGGTGTTTTCAATTCATGGGAAACGTTCGCTACAAAATCTTTCCTCATTAATTCCAGCTTTTTCATTTCTGTAATATCATAAAGCATAATAACAGCACCTTTTAACATGTTGCGTTCATTAAATATAGGTGCTCCCACTACTTCAATATAAACATGATCAAGACCACGATAGAGAGAAAAAGAATCCTTTACATTTTTTTCATAAAGAAACGTATTTTGTACTGTTTCATGAATGGCTTCACTATCAAAAACATCATAATATAAATAGCCTTTATAGGCTTTCGGCGTGTTCCCAAACATCTCAATAAATTTCCTGTTTACAAAGTGAATATATCCTTTCGCATCCACTAAGACCAGGCCACTCTCCAGGTTATCAATGATGGTGGATAACTGTTCCGAATACATCTTCTCCTGCCTTGATAATTCCCTGAGGTTTCTTCCCAGTGCGTTAATTTTATTGCTTAAATTTCCCACACTGTCATCTCGCGGGTGGTGAAATCTGGCACGGTAATTCCCCTTAACAATTTCATCCACTGTTTTCGTTGCCTTTTGAACCGGTTTAATATATGTATCATAAAAATGAATCAAAAGGATCAGAAATATAATAAAAACCGTTAACAGAACGGCAATAAGAACAAAATAATTATCCACTGACCGGCTCAAAACCAGTCCGGCAGCAGAAAATATTAAAAAAATAAGTATGACATATGAAAATACAGGCTTTTTAAATAATGTCTTCATCATGTTGGTTCCTCCAGCTTATAACCTAACCCGCGTACTGTCTTAATGTAAACCGGCTTTTTCGTATTCGGTTCAATTTTTTCTCGCACATGGGACACGTGTACATCAACAATCCGGGTATCTCCCACAAAGTCATAGTCCCAAACACTGCTAAGCAATTGATCTCTTGAAATTACCTTCCCTATATGTTTTGCAAGATAATACAAAAGCTCAAATTCCTTTCGTGTAAAGGTAATAACTTCATCATTCATTTCCGCTTCATAACGTTCAGGAAAAATAATTAAATCCCCTACTCTGATAGAAGTGAAGTTTCCAGTCGCCTGGTTGTTCGTTCTTCTGAGAATAGCCTTAACTCTTGCAATAACTTCCTTGGGACTGAAAGGTTTCGTCAAATAATCATCTGCGCCAAGCTCAAGCCCAAGTACTTTATCAAACTCATCTCCCTTGGCAGTTAACATTAGGATGGGGATATCAATTTTATTATTCCTCAGTTCCTTGCAGACTTCAAGACCATCCAATTTTGGCAGCATTAAATCAAGGATAATTAAATCATAGCTTTGTGTCTTTGCTTTTTCCACTGCTTCCATGCCGTCATATGCTATATCTGTTGAGTAATTAGCTTTTTCCAGATTATACTTTAATAAAGTTACAATAGACTTTTCGTCATCGACTATTAATATATGATTGGACATATGTTTACCCCGTTTCCCCATTTGTGAAAAACAAATATTATCATCTCTATTTTACAATGAATGATTGATTCTGTGAACATCATTCATTGTAAATAAAAATTTACATTCATAGGAAAACGCCAAAAGCAGCCTTTACTGCCCTGCTGCCAAAGCATAACCCTTGTATATTTTTTTAGGGGAAAACATAAGCACTAAAGGATCAAAAAAAGTTTTCCAGCGAGGTCGCTGTTAATGAATTTGGTCTATAGGGTGGACACACATACATTTTTCCGTTCACAACCTCATCCCCTTCGGTATCAAATCCGTCTACCGAAACAGCAACTTGATGATTCTTTTTATCAATATGGATAATTTCAATACTAAATTTTACTTCTGACTGATGATATACTGGCTTAGGAAATATTAATTCGTGTCGGGTGATGTGGCTTCCCGGTCCGGGCAAATACATCGAAATCATAGATGATAAAACACCAAAAAGCATCACAGATGGCACAATCGGTCGCTCATAGGGGGTTTGAGATGCATAGTCGTGCTGAATATATAAAGGGTTTGCATCGTTCGTCAAACCCAGATACAAAAGCAAATCCCTGTCTTCAATTATTTTTGCTGAAGTATATCTATCGCCCACCTGTAATTCATCAATTTCCTTTCCAAGCTTTCTCTTTTTCCCAATCATTAAACACACCTCCAATTATGTAAGCGTTTACTATTATAACAAATAATTGAACTAGCGGCTATGTTTAGAACTTATGCCAAAAAAAGGCTGGGACATAACATTAGACTCTCGAAGAAAATCCGAAGAAATCCTGGTGATAGAGGATATCACCGCCGCTCCTTGAATATTCTTCGCTTACACCTGGGGCACAAGTGCGACATCTAATCAAACTCCCGTTGGTCATTTTTTTAGTGTCTTTTTTGTCACTGGCCAACTGATGAGCTTCCTTGCCCCGACAAGGGGTATGCCGATGATACCCTGCAGATTCTCATCCATGCTTTAGTAACGCTTCAGCGGTATGGCATCTTCGTAAGAGAATGCATAGCATTTTCAAGGAGTCTCCGTATATTCCCGAAGCCGGGTAAGCGTTTGTTTCGTTTTTTCTCCAATAAAATTAGTCATGTCTCAGCCTAATTTATAAGAGCACGGAACAGGAGGCCCTGTTCCGTGCTCTTTAATTTTTTAGTATGTTTAACACTTTTTTTACGGATTGAGCAGATTTATCCAATTCGGCTTTTTCTTGTTCGGTTAAATCCAGTTCAATAATTTCTTCAATTCCTCCGCCGCCCAGAATGGTTGGTACGCCCAGATATATATCTGAATAACCATATTCACCTTCCAGATAAGCGATGGAAGGAATTACACGACGCTGATCCTTTAAAACCGATTCAGCCATGACTGTAAGAGACGCAGCCGGTGCATAATACGCACTTCCACTGCCCAAAAGTCCGACAATTTCCCCGCCGCCTTTTCGGGTGCGTTCTACAATCGCATCCAGCCGGTCTTTATCGATTAATTTTTCAAGGGGAATCCCGCCAGCGTACGAATAGCGAATAAGCGGAACCATATCATCACCATGCCCGCCGAGAACAAAACCGGTAATATCTTTAACGGATAAATTGAGCTCCTGTGCAACAAAAGTACGAAAACGGGCCGTATCCAATACTCCTGATTGTCCGATGACGCGTTCTTTTGGAAGTCCTGATTCCTTAAAGACGGAATAGGTCATGGCATCAACCGGGTTTGTCAGTACAATAATATACGTTTCAGGAGAATACGTTACAATTTCCCTCGTCACCGATTTCATGATATTGGCATTGGTATTAACGAGATCATCACGGCTCATTCCAGGTTTTCTCGCAATGCCTGCTGTTATAATAACGAGGTCGGATCCCTTGGTGTCCTCATAATTGGACGTACCGTTGATATTGGCATCGAATCCCTGAACAGGGCTTGCTTGCATCATGTCCAGTGCTTTCCCTTTTGTCGGGTCTTCCATATCCGGAATATCTACAAGCACAACATCACCGAGCTCTTTTTGAGCAAGCATTAATGCTGTTGAAGCTCCTGTAAAACCTGAACCGATTACCGAGATTTTGTTTCGCTTTATCGCCATTTGGGATCCCTCCTCCTCCGTATTAACCCATGTTCTTAATTAATTCCGAGCCAAACTCAGAACATTTTACTTCTTTTGCACCATCCATAAGACGGGCAAAATCGTAAGTAACCACTTTAGAAGCAATGGTTGTGTCCATGGAATTAGTAATTAAATCTGCTGCTTCTCTCCAGCCAAGGTGCTCAAGCATCAGTACACCGGAAAGGATAACAGAGGATGGATTCACTTTGTCCATACCCGCGTATTTCGGTGCAGTACCGTGGGTTGCTTCAAAAATGGCATGTCCCGTGTCATAGTTGATGTTGGCTCCAGGAGCTATTCCGATTCCGCCAACCTGCGCTGCAAGTGCATCCGAAATATAATCTCCATTCAGGTTCATTGTTGCTACCACATCAAACTCTTTTGGACGAGTTAGGATCTGTTGCAGGAAAATATCAGCAATGGCGTCCTTTACAATAATTTTACCCGCTTTTTCCGCTTCGTCCTGTGCTTTATTCGCAGCATCTTTTCCTTCTTTTTCTACAATGCGGTCATATTCAGCCCATGTGAAGACTTTATCACCATATTCTTCTTCAGCTACTTCATAGCCCCATGCCTTAAATGCACCTTCTGTAAATTTCATGATGTTACCTTTATGTACTAAAGTAACATTTTTCCGTCCTTCATTTAATGCAAAATCAATCGCGGAACGGACCAAACGCTTCGTCCCTTCTTCAGATACCGGCTTAATGCCAATGCCTGATGTTTCAGGAAAACGGATATTTTTCACATTCATTTCATTATGCAGAAAGTCAACTACTTTCTTTACTTCATCTGTTCCCTTTTGCCATTCAATTCCCGCATATATATCCTCTGTGTTTTCGCGGAAGATTGCCATGTCCACGTCTTCCGGACGTTTAACCGGGGAAGGCACACCACTGTAGTGACGTACAGGACGAAGACAGGCAAAAAGATCAAGTTCCTGGCGTAATGCCACGTTTAATGAACGGAAACCTCCGCCGATAGGTGTCGTCAAAGGACCTTTTATAGCAATTTTGTATTCATCGATTTGATCCAGTGTTTCCTGCGGCAGCCATTCGCCTGTTTGATCAAATGCTTTTTGCCCGGCAAGCACTTCTTTCCACTCTATTTTTTTCTTGCCGTCATATGCCTTTTCGACAGCTGCTTCAATAACTCTTTTGGCAGATGCCCAAATATCAGGACCTGTTCCATCGCCTTCGATAAATGGAATGATCGGATTGTCCGGTACATTCATCTTTCCATTCTGTACAACAATTTTTTCTCCTTGTGCCATTATTATAACCTCCAAATTTCTATAATTCTCTTTCTTTTAAATGAGAATAGCTGATATATCGAGCGATGATATGTTTAGCGATTTTCTATTGCCACATACTCCGGAGATTCCGGTCCGACATATTCTGCACGCGGACGGATCAAGCGGTTATTTGAATATTGCTCCAGAATGTGAGCCAACCAGCCGGAAGTACGGCTAACAGCAAAAATAGGTGTAAACAAATCATGATCGATTCCAAGACTATGATAAACGGAAGCAGAATAAAAATCAACGTTTGCAGGCAGTCCTTTATTTTCTTTAATGTAGTCTTCAATTTTTACAGACATATTATACCATTTGGAATTGCCGGTCAGCTCTGTAAGCTGTCTTGACATCTCTTTCAGGAATTTAGCGCGCGGATCTCCATACTGGTATACCCGGTGTCCCATCCCCATAATCTTTTCTTTATTTTCCAGTTTCTTCTCAATGTATGGTATCGCATTTTCTTCCTCACCGATTTCAGAGAGCATAGCCATTACCTGTTCATTTGCACCGCCATGCAATGGCCCTTTTAATGCACCAATTGCAGCAGTCAGACCGGAATAAACGTCCGATAAGGTTGCCACACAAACTCTTGCAGTAAAGGTGGATGCGTTTAACTCATGATCGGCATGAAGCACCAGTGCCTTGTTAATCGCCTCTACTTCAATAGACTCAGGATCTTTCCCGTTCAGCATGTAAAGAAAGTTCTCGGCGTAGCTGTAATCTTTCTTCGGCTCCACCGGATCCTTCCCTTGTCTGATTCTCGAAAATGCGGTTACAATTGTGGCGATTTTCGCCTGAATACGAATAGCTTTTCGCTTGTTTGCTTCTTCTGTCATTTCATC
Source organism: Virgibacillus kimchii (assembly GCF_055379185.1). Taxonomy (NCBI): domain Bacteria; kingdom Bacillati; phylum Bacillota; class Bacilli; order Caryophanales; family Bacillaceae; genus Virgibacillus; species Virgibacillus kimchii. The sequence goes on from NZ_AP043951.1 coordinate 1,333,380, forward strand.
CGCTTCGTCATCATACAGACCGAGCAGTGAAACCGCCGTACGCAATGCAGCCATTGGATGAACCTTTGATAAATCATAAGAGCGCAAGTGTTCAATAATTCCCTCGGGAATTCTCATGTTTTCTGCCAGTTCAGTTTTAAACGCTTCAAGTTCTGATTGCGTTGGAAGTTTAAGATTCCATAATAAATAGACTACTTCCTCAAAACTGGAATTTTCAGCTAGATCATCAATCTTATAGCCTACGTATGTAAGCTGATCATCAATAATTGAACTAATTGACGACTGAGTTGCAACAACTCCCTCAAGCCCTTTTGCTGCTGTCATAACAAACCCTCTCCTTTTCTCTGAATTGGTTTATGGATGTGAGCCATTTACGACAATAGTGTTACAAAATAGCATAGTCATCCCCAATGCAATTATAAAGTATTATGAATGTAATGTGAATTGAAAGCGATTATTTTTAAGAAGTTTTCTAATAAAATACGGCAATATCCAGCAAATTATGTCATTAAATTTCATACCGCAATATCTCCTGTATCAACCGCTTATTGTATACCGGACTTCTATTTTCCAGCCAAGCCGCATAAGTACATAGTAACATAGATTTATTTTTTATTGCCTGGATATATTTGTATTTTACCATCCATCAGCATAAATCTGTGAAAAGCGTCTTCTGCGGGGGATTGTATGTACAAGCATTTATTCTATCAATCATTGCGTTTCTTTATTGTTATTGCGGTAGTTGCCGGCAGTTATTTCCTCTTGAAACATACATGGTATTTCTTTTTTCCCATAGGACTGGCAATTATTTTTTCCATGTTCCTTCACCCTTACGTGACTTTTATGGAAAACAGATTGAGATTCCCCCGTTTATTGGCAACATTGACGGTGAGCGGATTTGTCTTTATTTTGTTTATCGGTATTCTTATCTTAATGGTAACTGAAATTATCCAAGGCACGATTTTCCTGGCAGACCATCTTCCCGATCATTTTCACCAATTTATTGACATAGTGGAAGAAGTGATTCGAACAAGGATAATTCCCTTATATGAGACAATCCTATCCTTCCTGCATACGTTGGACGCACCACAACAGGAAGCCATAAACGACAGCATACAGTACATATTAAGTCAGGTTGCTGGTTTGGGATCCCAGTTTTTGCAAAGTCTCTTCCTTATGATCCCTGAGCTTTTGACATGGGTGCCGGGCTCTGCCACTGTTGTTGTTTTCATTGTGATAGCTACTATCCTAATAACCAACGACTGGTATAAGCTGAAAGCAGGAGCAGATAAGATGATTTCTCCTTCGATTCAATCATCCGTGATGGATTTAATCCATCATCTAAAAAAAGCACTATCAGGTTTTATGAGAGCACAATTTATCATGATTTTCATCACCATGGTTATCATTTTTGCAGGTTTGTCAATCTTAAAGGTTGAACATGCATTAACGATAGCGCTGCTGGCAGCCCTTATTGACCTGCTTCCATATATAGGGACAGGCATCATATTCATTCCCTGGTCACTCTATTTATTTATTACAGGAAATTATTCGTTGACGATCTCTCTAACTCTTTTATATATGTTCATCGTCATCCTAAGACAGTTTCTCGAACCAAAAATACTTTCATCCAGTATTGGCCTCAACCCCCTGGCTGTAGTCATCGCGTTGTACATCAGTATCCAGTTATGGGGGGTTGCCGGTGTTATTATTGCGCCGATTTTGGTTGTCACCGGTAATGCGCTCTATCAAACCGGAATTTTCAACAAAGTTTGGGGGTTTATTAAAGGGTGACTACCATTTGCGATATATAATCGTATGTTTGTCCATCATCCGTCTGATAAACTTTTCCAAGCTATGTTTAAACATGTTTCTTGTCCCTGGAATTACCAGCAAAAGACCCGTAATATCCGAAATAAATCCAGGTGTAAATAATAATGCTGCTCCAATTAATATACAAATACCGTCAATGATATAGCTTGTGGGTGCTTCTCCCTGTTGCATGGAAAGCTGCGCCTTCTTCCAGGTATCTATCCCCTGCTGTTTTGACAGGTAAACACCGATAACACCGGTCATAATTATAAGAAAAACAACCCACCACGGACCAATCATACCGCCAATCCATATGAACACTCCTATTTCAAACGCCGATAAGACCATGAGTGTCAACAATACCCACCGCATATATTTCCCCCTTTCCCCGATGTACATGCAGGCAAAGAAAGTCTCGGAGCAATTTTGGATGCTTCGTAGCTTTCTTTGCAGATATTGAATATATTCCTTGCTTATAACACCTTCATGTGTCCTTTATAAATGTCTCCTTTAGCTCCATCTATCGTAATATCGTCCCCATCTGAAATGGACTCAAAGACATTCTCTACCCCTACAATTACCGGAATGCCAAGGCTGACACCCACTACAGCAGCATGGGATGTTAACCCGCCTTCCTCTGTAATTATGCCACCTGCTTTTTCAATGGCAGGCATCATATCACGTTCTGTTCCATAAGTGACAAGGATATCCCCTTCTTCAACGGAGTTCAAAGCCTGTTCTGCATCTTTTACGACAGCCGCTCTACCGTAAGCAGTGCGTTTACCAATACCCTGTCCTTTGGCTAATACATCCCCGATCACATGGACCTTCAACAAGTTGGTTGTCCCGCTTTCGCCAACAGGAACACCAGCAGTAATAATCACCCTGTTCCCGTGCTTGACCAACCCTGTTTTTAACCCACTTTCTATAGCAATATCAAGCATTTCATCCGTGGAATCTGCTTTTTTGCCCCGTATGGGATGTACACCAAAAACGAGAGATAGCTGGCGGTTTATTCTATCATGGAATGTAACCGCAATAATAGGTGCGGCCGGTCTGTACTTGGAAATCATTCTGGCGGTATGCCCGCTCTCGGTAGGAGCAATAACTGCACTTACACCAAGGTTCATTGCTGTGTGTGTCACCGACTGACTGATGGCATCAGTAATGGTCATGTCCGTATCTTTGGTCCGGAATTTTAAAATTGCATTATGATCCAGAGCCGTTTCGGTTTTTAAAGCTATATTGCTCATGGTTTGAACAGATTCAACCGGATAATCACCTGCTGCAGTTTCACCGGAAAGCATAATTGCGTCTGTTCCGTCAAAAATGGCATTGGCCACATCCGAAGATTCTGCCCTTGTAGGCCTTGGATTTCGTTGCATCGAATCCAGCATCTGTGTCGCAGTGATGACCGGTTTTCCAGCCAGGTTACATTTTTTTATCAGCTCTTTTTGTACAAGAGGGACATCTTCTGCAGGTATTTCAACACCAAGATCTCCACGCGCCACCATAATCCCATCACTTACTTCCAGGATTTTATCGATGTTTTCCACACCTTCCCTGTTTTCTATTTTGGGTATAATTTTTATATGGGTGGCATTATGTTTTTCAAGCAATTCCTGTATATCAAATACATCAGATGGCCTGCGTACAAAGGAAGCAGCAATGAAATCAACATCCTGCTCAATACCAAACAATATATCGCGGGCATCCTTTTCTGTAATACCGGGTAAATTCACGGATACATTAGGAATATTGACACCTTTTTTATTGGAAATAAAGCCACCATTGATCACTGTTGCTTTTAATTCTCTTCTTACTTTATCAATTTCCGTTACTTCCAGTTCAATTAATCCATCATCCAGCAGAATTCTGGAGCCTTCCTGCACATCCTGTATGATCCCTTCATAGGTTACCGAAAAACGTTCAGCAGTTCCTTCTGCTTCGTCAACCGTAATCGTGACGGTACGATTCTCCTCCAATACAGCCTCTCCGCCTTTAAAATTACCCGTACGGATTTCAGGCCCTTTTGTATCCAATAGGATGGCAACAGTTTTCCCAGTCTTTTCCTCTGCCATCCTAATGTTTTTTATCCGTTCCCCATGCTCTTTAAAATCTCCATGAGAGAAGTTCAGGCGGGCAACATTCATTCCCGCTTCAATGAGCTGTTGTAGCTTATCCACGGATTCTGAAGCAGGCCCTATCGTGCAAACAATTTTGGTATTCCTCATACTTATCTCTCCTCGAAGTACGTGTTGGTTTAGATAGAAAGTTCTTTGGATAACTGATACATATCCTCATCAATATGATGCTTCTTGTTTAGAATTGTTTCTAAGTCAAAGTGGACCAGTCTGTTTTGATGTATTCCCACCATTTTTCCCAATGTTCCTTGCAGCATCAAGTCAACGGCGTAAGCTCCGAGTCTGCTTGCCAACACCCGATCTGATGCTGTCGGGGAACCACCACGTTGTATATAGCCCAAAACTGAAACCCTTGTTTCCAGCTTTGTTTCTTTTTCAATTTTTTTGCCATATTCAAATCCGCTGCCAACCCCTTCAGCAACTACGATAATACTGTGCTTCTTGCCGCGTTCATGCCCCCTGAGAATTCTCTCAATTACTTCATGAAATTCATCAGGTTTCTCCGGTATAATAATACTTTCTGCTCCATCGGCCAATCCAGCCCACAAAGCCAAATCACCTGCATCTCTTCCCATTACTTCAATAATATAGGTTCTTTCATGGGATGTCGCTGTATCCCTGATTTTATCAATTGCCTCAATGATTGTGTTCAAGGCTGTATCAAACCCTATCGTAAAATCAGTTCCGTAAATGTCATTATCGATCGTCCCGGGGACCCCAATGCAGGGAAGGCCTTTTTCCGTCAGTTTCTGAGCAGCACGAAAACTACCGTCACCGCCAATAATTATCAGGCCTTCAATGCCATACCTTTTCATTTGTTCGATCCCTTTTTGCTGACCTTCTTCTGTCTTAAATTCTTCACTTCGGGCAGACTGCAAAATCGTACCACCTCTGTGGATAATATCCCCTACAGATCCGAGCTCCATTTTTTCTATGGCACCATCCATGAGCCCTTGAAAACCAGAGCGGACGCCGTATACTTCCACCCCATGGTAAATAGCTTTTCTGACGACTGCGCGTATGGCTGCATTCATACCAGGTGCGTCACCGCCACTCGTTAATATTCCAATTTTTTTCATTTTTTTCACCTCTGGTTGTTCAGTTTTTCCGTTTAAATAACTTATATACCAAAGATAAATCTAACAGGAAAAAATAGCAATCAATAACATTACAGCACCGTCGGATTTCTTGTTTTTTAAAAAAATAACTCAGTTACATAAGAACTGAGCTGAAGTTTATATTTTATTTTAAGTCATCTTTACAGACTTTTATAATCACCAATTTTCTTATACTTTTGCCACCGTTTTTCCAGTAGCTCATCCGCCGATAATCCGGTTAATTCCGTCAGCGACTGATTCAGCACGTGATCTATATGTGCTGCCTGTTCTTCCACATCCTGATGTGCACCACCCTTTGGCTCAGGTATAATCTGATCAATCACCTGCAGCTCTTTTAAGTCGTAGGCAGTAATCTTCATCGTCTCAGCTGCCTGCTGCGCAAGTGATGCATCCTTCCATAATAATGCAGCTGCTCCCTCGGGTGAAATAACGGAATATGTAGAGTTCTCCAGCATATGAATATGATCTCCTACACCAAGCGCAAGCGCCCCGCCGCTGCCTCCTTCTCCGATTACGATACAAACCACCGGTACCGTAAGTCCTGCCATTTCCATGAGATTACGCGCTATGGCCTCGCTTTGCCCTCTTTCCTCTGCTGCTCTTCCGGGATAAGCACCTTTTGTGTCAATAAAACATACAATCGGGCGTTTGAATTTATCAGCCTGTTTCATATGGCGGAGTGCTTTTCGGTAGCCTTCCGGATGAGGCATGCCGAAGTTCCGCCGGATATTTTCTTTCGTATCCTTTCCTCGCTGATGGCCGATGACAGTAATTGGATTTCCTTTGTAATAAGCGATACCGGATACAATAGCTTCATCATCTGCATATGATCGGTCCCCATGGAATTCAATAAAGTCGGTAAATAATTCCCCAATATAGTCCAATGTAGTCGGCCTCTCCGGATGCCTGGCCATCTGCACCCGATTCCATGGCTTAAGATTCCCATATATATCATCTTCAAGAACAGCCAGTCTTTCTTCCAGGGTTTGAATCTCCTCGGTTAAATCAATATCACTATCTTTTGTATATCGTTTTAATTCTTCAATTTTCTTTTTTAAATTCACAATCGGTTTTTCGAATTCAAGCACATGCTTCATTCCTGATACCCACCCTTCCTGTGCATATGGAGCAGGGTTGTCAGCGTTCCCTTTAGTTCATGCCTGTGAATAACTTTATCCAATTGACCGTGCTTTAATTGAAATTCAGCAGTCTGAAAATCATCCGGCAATTTTTCACGGATTGTTTGTTCAATAATACGTCGGCCTGCAAACCCAATTAATGCACCTGGTTCAGCAAAGTTATAATCACCCAGTGAAGCAAAGCTCGCAGAAACACCACCCGTAGTCGGGTGTGTCATCACCGTGATCAACAGGCCGCCTGATTCACTGAATCTCTTTATCGCCATTGATGTTTTTGTCATTTGCATCAGACTTAATACACCCTCCTGCATTCTTGCACCGCCGGAAGCTGTAAATATAATAAATGGCAATTTCTCCTCTTTTGCTTTTTCAATTGCCCGGGCGATTTTCTCACCAACAACCGATCCCATGCTCCCCATGCGAAAGCTGGAATCCATCACAGCAACGGCTGAGGCTTGTCCATTCATGATGCCCTTACCTGTGACAACACCTTCATTCAGCCCTGTCTTTTTACGGTCCTTTGCCATCTTTTCCTCATATTCAGGGAAATTAAGAGGGTTTCCCGTAACCAAATTCTTATCCCATTCTTCAAAGGTATTTTCATTAAATAAACTTTCAATCCTGTTCCACGCAAGTAAAGGATGGTGATAATTACAGTTTGGGCAAACCTGCAAATTTTTGTTCATTTCTTTCCGGTAATAAATCTTATGGCAGGAATTGCATTTTTGCATTAGCCCTTCCGGAACTTCTGTTTTTGCCTGTTCACCAGGAATAGATGCATATTTTCTTCGTTTGCCAAAAAAATCCTTAAGCAAGATAACTCCCCCTCGTATAGTATATTTAGGCCCATAATTTTGAGCCTATAAGATTCTTACTTTTATAAAAATATAGTCAAATCTCTTGGATGTCCTGAGATATTTCTAGATAATGGTCTTAGGATCATTTGGGACAATTCTTTTCCCCCTTGTGGCTCGACCACATTAGAAAGACTGTTTCCCAGTGTACGTGCGGACCTTCCTACTCGCAGGCTGTGCACCCTGATTATCGAACCTGGATGGTAGTAGCTCTAGGGCGGCTTTCGAATCAGGGATAGTACTTATACACGAGGTTGTTGATCGACGTTCACACTAGGGATATCTCAGGGCGTCCAAGAAATAAGTACCAATGATTCTAAATCGAAAGGAGGAATTCCCCCCATGAAATTATTTGTTGGTCTAGATGTTAGTTCTTTTGATATTAAGGTTTGTTTTCTAAATGGTGAAGGAGAGAAACTTCGTTCCTTCACAGTATCCAATGATTTGCCTGGTGCCACTGTTTTACGTGATTCTATTTTAGAGTATATACAAAGCCAAAAAAGCCATTTGATTAAAATTGGTCTTGAATCTACTTCAGTTTATAGCTTTCATCCATCCATGTTTTTACATAATGATGAAACGCTTAAGGCACTTGGTACAGAAGTATTCGTTATGAATCCCAAACAGATTGCGAACTTTAAAAAGAGTTACAGTGATATGGACAAAACGGATGAAATTGATGCGTTTGTCATTGCCGATTATTTACGCTTTGGGCGTTTGCCAATGTCTGTTGTTAAAGAGCAGCAGTATGTTGCGCTTCAACAACTTACTCGCTCTCGTTACCAACTCATCCGTCAAGTAACTAAAGAAAAACAACACTTTCTTCAGCACTTAAGTTTTAAATGCAACACCTTCACAGAGGAAGTGGAGTCTTCTGTCTTCGGCAATGCCATGATGGAGCTGTTTTATGAGAAATACAGCCTTGATGAACTGGCGCAAATGCCAATAGAAGATTTAGCAGCATTTCTTCAAGAGAAAGGCAGGAACCGCTTTGATGATCCAGAGTGTGTAGCTAAATCAATCCATAAAGCTGTTCGTTCTTCCTATCGCCTAGATAAGGTTGTAGAGGACTCTATAGACATCATTCTTGGCACTACTATTGAGGTCATAAGGACTCTTCAAAAGCAAGTAAAAGAGATTGATAAAGCGATCAAGCGAATTATGGCTGGATTACCTCAAACACTTCAAACGGTACCTGGTATAGGTCCAGTATTTACAGCAGGCATTATCGCTGAGATTGGGCAGATAGACCGTTTTGAAGGTGAAACAAAAATCGCAAAGTATGCGGGCCTTTATTGGCGTAAACACCAATCAGGGCGCTTTACGGCTGATGATACTTCGCTATCACGTAATGGTAATCAGTATCTCCGATATTACTTAGTTGAAGCCGCCAACCGGGTAAGAAGAGAGATTCCTGAATACCAAGTGTATTATGAAAAGAAGTATCGAGAAGTACCGAAACATCAACACAAAAGAGCCCTCGTTCTAACCGCAAGAAAATTAGTGCGTTTGGTGGATGCGCTACTACGTAATCACCAAATCTACACGCCGAAAAGGAGCGTGAATATATGAAGCTAAATTGCTTCTAATATCCTTTGTGTTATTTCCAGTAATTTACATTATTTTACTGGTCTAGTTTCTTGATGCCTTTTTTAAGCAAATTGAACCTTGACAATTAAATAATTTAACATTTTTCTCTTGACATACTACCGCAGGTCTTTTCCAGCACCACCAAGGCATATCAAGTCAGCGGAATCTGGCAATATCAGCTAGTTATACTTTACCGAATGCCTTTTGAAAATGGTGTCAAAACAAGTCGATGAAAAAAATATTGTCCCCTTCATGGATCATCTGAATGTTTTTTCAAATAAAGGTTCAATCTTTCCATAGTCCCTGCTGCTGTATATATTCATTAAATCCTTGAAAAAATCCGTCGTATAAAACTGTGAATCCACCGTGCCGGAAAACTCATCAATGAGCTGCCATATCTTTGCGAGCAATTTGTTATCTGTCAGATTGACAAGATAATAGAAAAACTCCCTTTGTTTGTCCTTCGGCTCCATCATCGTAAAATTGCTGATCTTTTCCAATTCTTTTATATTCTTCTCCACCAATTTGGGATAAGCAAGCTTAGCAGCTTCTTTTTCCAGAAGCTGCTTCACTAATATTAAATCATTTCTGGTATTATGGTCCTGCAATACAAACGAAGCAAGAAGCTCTACTGTTTTATAGGGTCGGTATGTCCGTAAAAAAGTTCCTTCTCCATGCTTCGTTTCAATCAAACCCAATAATTCCATCGCTCTTAAAGCTTCTCTTACGGATGACCTGCCACGTTTCAGTTTTTCGGCCAGTTCCCTTTCCGAAGGGAGCTTATCTCCCGGTTCCAGTTGATTGTTTTCAATAAATTTGCGGATTTCCAGAAGAACACCCTGGTATACTTTTTGTTTAGGCGACATGGACACAGCCATGGTTCACTCCTTTAAGTCAAACTAGTCATTTTCAATTTGTGTTAATTGCCTTGTTTTTTCTGCAACCTCTTCCGGGTCCACTTCTATTCTGGCAACCCCTGATTCCATTGCCGCTTTTGCAACACTTTTGGCAACAATCGGGGCTACCCTCGGATCAAATGGAGCCGGAATTACATAATCTGCGTTCAGCTCTTCATTGGAAATGAGCGAAGCAATCGCATGGGCGGCAGCAACTTTCATCTGTTCGTTAATCCTGGTGGCCCGTACATCCAACGCTCCACGGAAAATACCCGGAAATGCCAGTACGTTATTTACCTGGTTGGGGAAGTCGGATCTCCCTGTTCCAATTACTTTCGCACCTACTTCTTTCGCATCTTCCGGCATAATTTCCGGTTCCGGGTTTGCCATTGCAAAAATAATCGGATTCTCATTCATTTTTGCTACCATTTCCTTTGTTAAAGCTCCCGCAACGGATACGCCAATAAAAACATCTGCACCCTCAAGTACTTCGTTCAAGCTTCCTTTTTGATTATGAACATTCGTATAATCTGCCACTTTTTCTTTTACATCATTCATGCCCTCGGGACGCCCTTTGTAAATGGCACCTCTTGAATCACACATAATCATATCGCGGACTCCAAAATGATATAAAAGCCTGATAATAGCTATCCCCGCAGCCCCAGCTCCACTCATCACTACTTTTATATCGGAAAACTCTTTTCCTGTAAGTTTCAAGGCATTGATTAATCCAGCAAGTGTGACAATCGCGGTTCCATGCTGGTCATCATGAAAAATAGGGATGTTCGTTTCTTTTTTCAGACGGTCTTCAATGATAAAGCAGTTTGGTGCGGCAATGTCCTCCAGATTGACACCGCCAAAGGTTGGTTCCATTAATTTTACCGTATTTACAATTTCATCAATATCATGGGTATCCAAACAAATCGGAAAAGAATCTACTCCGGCAAAACTTTTGAACAATACGGATTTTCCTTCCATGACCGGCAAGGCTGCTTCCGGCCCAATATTTCCAAGCCCCAGCACAGCAGATCCATCACTCACTACTGCCACCATATTTCCTTTCATCGTGTAGTCATACACTGTGGATTTGCGGTCATGAATTACTTTGCACGGCTCTGCCACACCGGGTGAATAAGCCAGACTTAAATCTTTAGCATTGCGAACCGGAATTTTTGAATTCGTTGTTAATTTCCCTTTATTTACTTTATGAAGATGCAATGCTTCGTCTCTTAAATTTGCCATTTCTTACCTCGCTCCTTTGCCATGAAAAAGTAAAATATCGGCTCATTTTTTCATTAATAATAGTTTTTTTAACCTTTTAAACATTCTCAGTCAATCGCATTTGAATTGCAAGTCTAAAGCACTCATATAAGAAATTTTTTATTTCCCCGGTGGTCAGACCACCCTTAACTTCTCCATTATAACAGATCCATCCTTTGTGTAAAGAATGGATCCAAGGTTTGTTTCAACTTTATTCAATCTTTGCTTTCTGCAATACAACGGCGTCTTTTCCGAACTGTTTACGCAATGCTTGCAGGCAATCAAATGCAGGATCAATAAAATAGTCTTCCTTTAACCGATAGGTTTTTCGGCTTTTTTCATCAAAAAGAATAATAGGCGTTTGTCCCGGGTATTGATACGCCACTTTTTTTATAATACGGATGCTATCAGCCTGTTTATTATTCGGCAGTTTGATAAATAATCTTTGACTTACGGTTTTTACAAGCTTTGCTGAATCAAACAGTTGAACATCAGATAACAGCAGCTGCATTTGATTGTTTCTGCTTTCAGGCTTTCCTTTAAACATAATAAGATTCTCTTCCTGAAACAGTTGTTTGCCCGCACGGTAAAGGTCAGGGAAAACCACTGCTTCCATTTCATCCGTTTCATCACTCAGCGTAAGAAATGCCATTGGATCACCACGTTTCGTCCGTATCGTTTTTACTTTATCGATAAAGGCCGTGCTTTTCTGTTCTTTTCCTCTCTGATGCTGTTTGGCATGTCCCAATGTAATATAACCGTTCTCTCTTAATCTGAGTCGGTAACTCTCCAAAGGGTGACTTGAAATATAGATTCCGAGAAGCTCTTTTTCATCAGCAAGCTTTTTAACATCAGTGAAGTCCTCCATTTCAACATAGCTTGTTTCCAATTCCAGCTGATCCCCGAACAGATTGGGCTGATCCTGAAATTCCCTGAATAACTCCCCCTGTTCAAGGGCAGGATCTATCGAGGCAAGCAGGCTTGCCCGGTTTGGTTGCAGTTCATCAAACGCCCCGGCCATAATTAACAGCTCAATCGTCTGTCTGTTTACAACACCGAGGGAAACACGAAGACAGAAATCGGACAAATTTTTAAACCGGCCATTTTTTCGTACCCGGAGTATTTCCTGTATGGCTTTATTGCCAACGCCTTTGATGGATAATAATCCCATTCGGATTCCATCTTTCTCCACTGCATATTTACCAAAGCTTCTATTGATCGAAGGCGGTTTAAAAGGTATGCCCAGCTCTTTCACTTCCCGCCTGTACTGTTGAACTTTATCATGCTGATTTGCCACGGAACTGAATAATTCCGCAAAGAAATGAGCAGGATAATGGGCTTTTAAATAGGCCAGCTGATAGGAGATGATACTATAGGCGACTGCATGACTTCGGTTGAAACCATAATTCGAAAATTTTACAATCCAGGCAAATATTTGCTCTCCCACACTTTTTTCATAGCCATTACGCATACAACCGTCTATAAATTTCTCTCTTTGATCGTCCATTACCGCCTGTTGCTTTTTGCTTACTGCGCGACGTAATAAGTCTGCTTCTGCCAGACTGAAACCTGCCATCCGATATGCAATCTGCATTATCTGTTCCTGGTAAACCAAAACACCATAGGTTTTCTCCAGTACTTCAGCAAGATCCGGATGAGGGTAATTCACCTGTTCCTCTTGATGTTTGCGTTTAATATAAATCGGAATATTTTCCATCGGGCCAGGTCGGTACAACGCATTTACTGCTACCACATCTTCAAATTCCGTCGGTTTTAACTGTTTGAGTACATTTTGCATCCCTTGTGATTCGAGCTGAAATATCCCATTCGTTTTCCCGGAGCGCAGTAATTGGTATGTTTTATCATCAGACACGGGTATTTCATGTAATAAAAGCTTTTTCTTTGTGGAAAAATAAATCGATTGGACGGTTTTTTCCAAAAATGTTAAGTTACGGAGTCCCAATAAATCTATTTTCAATAAACCCAAGGCTTCCAGATCATTCATGGAAAATTGGGTTAAATTGCTCTCATTCGCTCCCATCGTTAAAGGCACCAGTTCCACAAGCGGGTCTTCCGTAACAACAATACCTGCCGCATGGGTGGATATATTCCTTGGTATGCCTTCGAGCTTTATGGCTATGGCAATCAGCATTTTTAACTTACGGGATTGTTTAATATACGCTTTTACATCCTCATCAAATGCTGTGACCATTTCCGCAATTTGTTTATTTGGGAAGGAAGCCGTCTGTTTTAATATGAAATTGGCATCGTCCGGGTCGATGGCGAGTGTTTTTATCAGTTCACGTATGATAGATCTGGCTGCGAAAGTACCAAAAGTTATAATTTGGGCTACATGTTCCTCCCCATATTTTTTCCGTACATAATCTATTACTTCATCACGGCGGATATCGGAAAAATCGACATCAATATCCGGCATAGTCAAACGCTCCGGGTTCAGAAATCGTTCAAATAATAGATCATATTTGATTGGGTCCACATCCGTAATCCCCAGGACATACGCCGTTAAAGATCCAGCAGCAGATCCTCTACCGGGACCTACAACAATGGATTGTTCTTTGGCATAATTGATAAAGTCAGCCACAATAAGAAAATAATCGCTGAACTGCATGGACCGGATGACTCCGAGCTCGTATTCCAATCTTCCGCTAATTTCCGGTGTTATATTTTCATAACGCTTCTTGAGGTTTTTCCTGCATATGTCCTGCAAATAGTCATAGGCATCCAAGCCATCAGGCACAGGGAAAGAAGGCAGCCTCCTTTGATTGAAATCAAAGGATACATGGCAGCGGTCTTTGATCCGCTCTGTTTCTTCCAATAATTCCGGCCAGTCGGAAAAAATCTCCATCATTTCTTCACTTGAAGCTAAATGGCGATCAGGACTATTTGCCGGCTTTCTTTCCGGTTCCCATGTTACTCCCTGTTTCATTGCCTGCAAACAATCATAGGCCGTGTAATCATTTTCATTTAAATAACGGACATCGTGGAGTGCAGTTAATCCGATGTTCAACTTTTCAGTATGTGATTGGAGCTTTTCCAGCATGTCCTTTCCCTGTTTCATCTCCTCGGCAGTTACACCTATATACGAATCGGCAAATAACTGATGCTGCTTTTCCAGAAAGGAAATAACGGAAGTTTTATCCACGTTTCCCAATTCGGTTAGTAAAGTATGCTGAAGCGGAAAAATTGCAATCAGATGTTCTGTATTTATTTTTATCTCTTCCATGTCCAGTTCTTTTTTTTCGTTTCGATTAATATATGTACTGATTTTAACCAGCTCTTTATAACCAGTATTATTTTTTGCCAGCAATATGCATGTCTGGTCTTCTGTAAGAAGTACAGTCATACCGATGATGGGCTTCATATTATTTTTAATGCATGCTTTATAAAAAGGAATTACACCGTAAAGAACGTGCTCATCAGTGAGTGCAAGCGCGTCAAGGTTCAATTCCTTTGCTTTTTCAATCAGATTATCGATTTTAATCGTACTTTTCATGATACTGTAAGCACTTCGGATCTGCAGATGTGTAAAAGACATGACTGTCCCGCCTTTTAAAAGAAATAAATTCTTACTCCATTATAACAACCGAATAGGAACGTGCATACGGATTTGCTAAAACCCCAATCATAACTTGTCTAAATGAAACATAAAATGAATGGAATAGCCTTCAGGGGGAGTGCGTGCTTTATGATCGAGGAACGGTTTTTCGCTGCTTTCATCCATTGTTATTTTATTGCATTCGGGGTGGTCATCGGTGGGGCGATTATCGGCAGTATTGGCGATTTTGCCACAGGAGATGGTACCTTATCATCGATCGGCCGTATCGCCAAGAGGCTAAGAATATGGGCAATTGCAGCTGCTATCGGAGGAACGTTTGACGCGTTCACCAATTTTGAAAAAGGCATTTTCGAAGGCTCTACTATGGATATTTTTAAACAGGTTTTACTTATCATATCTGCCATGGGTGGGGTCAAAACAGCTATTATCTGCATTGAATGGTTGATACAGGAGGATCTGTCCTGATGCATATTCCGCCATTTTATAAAAAAGCAACGTGGCAGCGGTTTTTTGCAGGTGCCCTTATCGGTGGTATTTTGTCCTACGCCATCTTCCTTTATATGTACGGATCCATGTTTGAAGAAATGCTGGCTCAGAACCGGGCGTTTCAATCAGAAATAACCGATTTGGAAAATCAAAATGAAGCACTGATCCAGGATAAGGAAGAACTTCATGAGGACGCAGATAAAGTGTTAAAAATAGAAACCATTGAAGTGTCTATAGCAAACAGTGAAGAATTGCGGCTGGACCGTTTGCTTATTCATGATTTGGAAGAAATGGTGAAATGGGAAATAAATCATATTATCGGGCAGGATCTTTCGATTATCGGGCAAAGTGACATGCTTCTTGTTTCCACGATTGAAAATAAAGAATATACAATCGATGATTTCCGCTATGAACTGGAGGTAAAGCTGCTGACTATTTGGGAAACGACCCGGATCACTGTGGAGGCATCCCTTACAAATTAGCGTCAAACCTTGTCACATCAATGTGAACATTAAATGAAACTTACTCAAGATGTATAGCCAAACGTCTTGATATTTTATAAGATAGAAGTAGGGAAAGAGTTAATTTTTCAAAAATAATTGCCTGCGGTATAAAAATGAAAGGAGTGGCTCGCATGTTAAATAAAAGAAGAATCCGAGACGAAAAGATCCGGCAACTAAAGGCGGGACGCACAGCCTACGCCGAATCAGCAGAACTTATCCGTTTAATTAAACGGGATATAGAAAGAGAACATTTGCATGTACATTATGATATGTCAAGAACCGGCTGCTGGTTTATCCCCCTAAAAAACGAAGAGGATAAAAAGAGCAGCTAATGATGTACTTCGTGCTGAACCCCCATCAGGAATTCAGCACGTTTTTTTACATGGAAAAAATGAATTATTTTCATTGCTTGTACAGACGGCAGGCTTCTTCAATATCCTTCACGAGCAACTCTGCCTCTTCCCAGGAATATACGGTCGCTCCCGATGCAAGCGGATGACCTCCCCCGTTGTATTTCTCCGCAATACCGTTAATGACCGGTCCTTTGGAGCGTAACCGGACACGGATCGCATCTTCCTCTTCAATGAAAAATACGGGAGCAAGGATTTCTTCAATATCCCCCAAAACACTTACCAATTGACCAGTTTCCAGTGAAGAAACCCGATACTCATCCAGTATATCCCTTGTCAGTTTTACCGAACAGGAACCATGCGGATTCAATTTGTATGTTTGTAAAATATATCCCTTAAGCCTGGCAACCTTTTCCTCGATGCGATAAAGGCCATTATACAGAGCCGTACGATCAAAGGAATAGGTTACGAGTTCTGATGCGTATAAAAAAGTTTTATTTGTCGTGCTGGGAAATAAAAACCTGCCGGTATCCCCTACAATCCCAGCATAAAGGAGTCTTGCCGCTGCACCATTCATACGCAGTTCCGAAGATTTATATAGTTCATAGATTATTTCACTCGTAGAGCTTGCTTCTGTGTCCACAATAAAAATATCCCCGTAAACATCGACATTCGGATGATGATCAATTTTAATCAGTCTATCTCCAAGATGGTATCGATCATCACTGATCCGTTCCGTGTTTGCGGTGTCACAGACAATAACAAGTGCATTTTCATATATCTCATCAGCAACCTCATCCATCCTTGTCAAGAAGGTAAAGGATGGATCATCTTCCCCAACGGCGTATACTTTTTTATCAGGATATGTTTCTTTAATAATCTCCTTCAGACCGGCCTGGGAGCCGAGTGCATCCGGGTCGGGTCGGACATGGCGGTGAATAATAATCGTATCATAGGCTTTAATTGTGTCTATTATTTGTTTCATTTTCATATTTTTTACCCCTAACTTCATTTCTCTCTGGCATTCTAACTCATAAATGATACAATATAAATGGTATTTTAATCACAACCAAGGAGAGATAGATTGTATGGTTATTTTCCCGATTATCATTGTCATAAGTATTGTATTATATATTTATTATAAAGTAGCCATTTTAAAAAGCAATGACGGACTGAGCCAATCTTATTTCAACGCAAAATCCCGCCTTTGTCTCGGCAGTCTGGTATTCTTTTTCGGTATAAATCAATACTTATTTTATCTGACACAGTTTTCTTTATTTGTTGGAATCATCCTCGTTTTACTCGGAGGTTATATGATCTATGACAGTATTAAACAGGTAAAGCATTATCGAAGTGAATGGAAAAGAATAAACGCATAACTTTCCGGAAGCTGTTCAATAGCTTATATATCAAACTTTATTATTCAGACACTATCAATATACGAAGACTCCTTGAAAGTGCATTACATCTTCGTGATGGATGAAAAGCATATCCAAAGAGTCTTCGTTTATAAAAAATCAATCCTGAATGATCCCCCAAACGACGCTGCCTTTTATTAACTTCGGTAACACAGGAGACATGTCTTTAATCCGGTAATTGGAAAACTGCCTTTACCGGCTGACTTCAACGGTCAATCAGTTGAGCCATCAATAATGCTTTTCCTACCGTTTCATCTTCCAGATATACTTCTACATCCAGTTTTACATATAGTCGACCGGCTTCCAGCAGTGTTGGCTTTATCATTATTTCACTGTCAATTTGCACCGGTTTAATAAAATAAACCGTTAAATTTTCTGCAACGAGATCGCCTTTTTTATAATATCTCAACAGCCGGCTGCTCGCCTCTGTAATAAGAGCAGTAAAAACCCCATTTGACAATGTACCAAGATGATTGGTCATTTGCGGTGTAACCTTTGTTTCAAATACCGTTTCATCTTCCTCAGTCTCATTCAGATTTTGTGCAACAATATCTTCAATTGTTTCACCCATTTGCGGCTGCCGTTGCAGCTGCTGCAGTGCCTTCAACACATCCTGCCGGGAAATGATACCCTTCAGGTAGGAAGACTGGTCCACAACAGGAACTACTTCAATACCTTCCCAAACCATCATTCTGGCTACAGAAGCCAATGAAGTTTTTGGTTGCACCGTTTCCGGATTCTTACTCATTACTTTATCAATGAAAACATTGCTCGGTTTGCTGATGATATCCTTCGATGTAACCATTCCGACGACGCGGTTATTATCATCAACGACGGGAAACCTGGTGTGTGTAGACCTTTCATTCAGCTCGTAAAACTGCTCAATCGTATCTTTCATATGCAAATAATAAGCATCCTCATACGGTGTATAAATATCATCGACAAATATGATCTCTTTTTTAATAAGCTGGTCATAAATGGCTCTATTGATCATGGCTGCCACCGTAAATGTATCGTAACTGGTGGAAATGATCGGCAGCTTTTTTTCATCAGCAATAGCTTTAATATGGTCCTCGGTATCAAAACCACCCGTGATTAATACGGATGCCCCTGCATGTAATGCCAGTTCATGTGCTTTCACACGGTTTCCCACGATTAACAGAGAATCCGCTTCTGTATAACGCATCATGTCTTCCAGCTGCATGGCACCGATAACAAATTTATTCAGCGTTTTATGCAGACCTTCCCGGCCGCCAAGCACTTGTCCATCAACAATATTAATAACTTCTGCAAATGTCAGCCTTTCAAAGTTTTCTTTTTTCTTCCTTTCAATTCGAATGGTACCCACCCGTTCAATGGTACTGACGAGCCCCTGATTCTCAGCTTCTTTAATTGCCCGGTAAGCTGTACCATCACTAACATGGAGTTGTTTGGCAATTTGCCTAACGGAGATTTTATGGCCGATAGGCAAAGATGTAATATGACGGATAATCTGTTCATGCTTTGTTGCCATAGTGCGACACCAACCTTCAACTGTACTAATACAAGACTTTATTTTTATTATACAGTTGAATCAGCAGAAACTCAATTCTCAGCTGTCTGGCGTTCTCTCAACTCTTCCTGTTCCATTATTGGTGGTTTCGTCATTTGTAAAAGTGTTGCAAAATTCGCACCGATGACAAGCAGAAAGAACAAAAGCCAGCCGGCCCAAAAAATATGTTCCATTATGGTAGTGGCGTAAGGTATTGCAGGCCAGGCAAAATACAGAAAAAACAAAGCAAGCATAATTCTTAATATGGCATAGTGGCGCATCAGTATTTCCTCCTATAAGCGTATTTATCACTGTTTCCAACAGATTGGGACAGCATAAGCACGCTTGTCCCGCCGGCAAACATTTGTTGTAATTGGAGTCACTAAATATACCAGCAGCAATCTATGTGAAAACAATCTTTCTTTTTATAGGATATGAGAAAGGAGGTGTTTTCATGACGGCTATTATTCATCCAATGAAAAGTATATGTTAAGTTATTAAATTTATTTCTACGCTGTACATGCATATCTTTAATGAGCATACTATTTACTAATGTTACTGGGTATCGGGGCATCATGCGGTATAGCAGGTATGTATCTCTGACTATTCCAATTTATTTACCTTTTTCCATTCAAAAGGTACTAAATTAAATAAAAATACCAGTTTAAAAGACTATCTCCATAGAAATAAGATATAAGTGATGCGATAGCGATAAAAGGACCAAATGGTACCGGTTGTTTTCTTTGCACCCTTTTTACAATAATTAGGAGCACTCCAATTACGGCACCGAGTAAACATGATAGGAAAAAAGCGAGAAGAAGCTTGTCCATCCCCAATAAAAGTCCAAGTAATACGAAAAGCTTCATATCACCTGCTCCCATACCACCACGACTGACCAGGATTATAAGCGTAAGCAAAAAGAAGCCTGTCAATGCGCCTGCTATAGATGAATACCACGTTTCAAGCGGTACAATGATCCGCATTATGATTAATAAAGGCAGGAAAAAAAGCAGCACTTTGTTTGGTATGACCATGTATTTCAGATCGGAGACAAGAATGATCATCAGCATGGAAACGAGAAGAAGAGAAGTAACGAGTTCCATTTGCCAACCAATCAAATAAAAGCTTAGCGCAAATAATATTCCTGTCAGCAACTCTACTGAAGGATAAAGAAAAGAAATGCGGCCATGGCAGTGCCTGCATCTTCCGCTTTGCACCAAAAAAGATACTACGGGGATATTTTCATACCAGGACAATGTATGGGCGCAATGCGGGCACCTGGAACGATCATTGGCAAAAGGTACATGCTGTGGCAGCCGCCATCCAACCACATTAAAAAAAGAGCCGAACAAAAGACCGAATATAAAAAACAACACGATCAACAAACTGGTCATCAGGTACCTCCTTCGATACTGTTAGTTATGGAAGAAAACATTATGTGATACAGGATTAATAAATGGAAGCAACAGTGGAGAATACGGTGGAATAATGGTGTGGACGCTAATTTTCATCAACCGGAGGGAAATACAAAAGAAAACAACCCGGAATATATTCCATGCAATAAAAACTCGTGAGCCGCCGCCCACGAGTTTCTTAATTTAAAGTTCCAATACATCGCCGATTTTCATTACTTTCCCTTCCCCGGTCTTCACCTTGCTTGCAAAAACTTCCGGGTCCTGCTCAATAACCGGGAACGTATTATAATGTATTGGAACTACTGTTTTTGCCTGAATCCAATCAGCTGCAACCAATGCATCCTCCGGTCCCATCGTAAAGTTATCACCAATTGGCACAAAGGCTAAGTCAATATCATTCATGTCACCAATCAATTTCAGGTCAGAGAACAAAGCGGTGTCCCCAACATGGTAGATGGTTTTTCCATCAATTGTAAGCAGGATACCGCCTGGCATCCCCCCATACACTACAGTACCATCTTCATCGGTAAAAGCAGATCCATGGAAAGCCTGGGTGAATTTAACTGTACCAAAATCAAATTTACGCTTTCCGCCAATATGCATAGGATGTGTATTTAAATCCTTTGAGGCTAAAAACTCAGCAAGTTCATTTGGAGCCACTACAAGCGCATTTGTCCGTTTGGCAATTGGTATCGTATCACCGACATGATCATTATGGGCATGAGTTAATAATATAACGTCTGCATCAACCGTATCTGCATCCAAATCACAAGCTTCATTGCCCGTGATGAATGGGTCGATTAAAATGGTATGGGAATCTGTTACTACTTTTACTACGGAATGTCCATGATAGGATACTTTCATTCAAAATCCTCTCCTTACATACGTGTTACTGTATATATTCTCTAATACCCATGTAAAATCCTTTCTAAGCCTATCATTTTTTATGCTTTTTTATTCATTTTTTCCTTTAGCGCTTCCAATTCCTGTTCAACAGCACTTCCGTTTAAATTTTCCATTTCCTGATCCAGTGAACGTGCAGCGTGGGAGAAATCTTCTGATGTTTCTGCTTCCGCTTCATATTGTAACACTTTTTCTTCCATCCGTTCAAAACCTTGTCTGGAACGATCACTGCCGATATTGGATAGCGTACGATTCATTTTTGTTCGTGTTTTGGCATTTTCAGCACGCGCTTTTAATGAATCCTTTTTTGCTTTCATTTGGGCATATTCTCTTTTCATTTCATTGAGCTTATCCTTCATATTGTCAGTATCCTGCTTTGCTTTTTCCCAGGATCCCATCAAAAGATCTGCCTGTTTTTGGTTTTCCTGCTTGCTTTCCAGTGCTTTTCTTGCCAGGTCTTCCTTATTTGCTTCCATTGCCTCTTCCGCCTGATTTTGTCTTTTTTCCACCATAGCTTCTGCATCATTTGCTTTTCGCTTCAGCATTTTCTCACTGGCAATTTGTTTTGCAACAGCCTGTTCGGCTTCATGAATATCATTTTCCATATCCCGCATAAACTGCTCCAGCATCTTTACAGGATCTTCTGCTTTGTCCAACATGGCATTCCACTCTGAACTGACGACCGTTTTAATCCGGTTAAAAAATTTAAACATCTATAAAACCTCCTCATTATTATGTTCTTTAATCCTTTAGTACGATTATTCCCCAAAATAAGTTTCGCAAAAATACAATTTTATTTATGTTTGCTATAATAGCGTTAATACATAATCAGGGGGAATTTTCATGACAAATCGCATCGATCAATTACTTAAAAAAATGAAGGATGACAATGTGGACAGCATATTTATTACATCACCTGCCAATTTTTATTATGTAAGCAATCATCTTACGGATCCGCATGAACGACTAATCGGTATTTATATAAGCCAATCACGTGATCCATTGCTGATAGTTCCTGCTTTGGAAAGAGAAGATGCCAAAAGTGCCGGTTGGAAACATGAGGTCATCAGTTACTTGGATCATGAAGACCCGTGGAAATTATTATCCAATCAATTACGAAAAGATAATGAAAAACCTAAAGTGATCGGGCTTGAGTTTGATCACCTCAATTTGGAACGTTATCATAAAGTAAAAGAGATGCTTCCAGAATCAGCTGTCACAGATATCCAGGAAATCCTTGCCTCCGTCCGTGTCATAAAATCGCCAGATGAATACGCTCGCTTGAAACAAGCTGCCGAACTGGCTGACTTTGGCATTGAAACCGGTATTAAAAGCATAGAGGAAGGTGTCAGTGAACTGGAAATAATTGCTAACATTGAATATGAATTGAAAAAGCAGGGAATCCAGCAAATGTCCTTTCAAACGATGACTCTGTCCGGTGCAAAAACGGCCTCGCCCCATGGAACACCGACAATGAAAAAGATAGAAACAGGTGACATGGTGCTATTCGATCTTGGGGTTGTTTTTGAAGGATACTGCTCAGATATTACCCGGACTGTAGCATACAAATCCATTACGGAGGATCAAAGAAATATTTATGAAACCGTGCTGGCAGCAGAAAAGAAAGCCATAGAAGCTGCACAAATCGGCACGGCTGTCGGTAAATTAGATCAAACAGCAAGAGATCATATTGA
This sequence comes from Virgibacillus kimchii, assembly GCF_055379185.1. NCBI lineage: Bacteria > Bacillati > Bacillota > Bacilli > Caryophanales > Bacillaceae > Virgibacillus > Virgibacillus kimchii. The sequence continues at coordinate 1,356,070 of NZ_AP043951.1, forward strand.
AAGTGCCGGCTACGGCGAGTATTTTACTCATCGTATTGGACACGGGCTCGGCATAGAAACACATGAATATCCATCCATGCACGGGAATAATACACTGGCACTTGAAGCAGGCATGTCCTTTACAATTGAGCCGGGAATTTATGTCCCTGGCAAAGGCGGTGTACGTATTGAAGACATGGTGTTTATGACGGAAAAAGGTCCTGAACAGCTAACAAAATATCCGAAAGAACTACAGATTATAGAGGGGTAATTTTGCTTTCAGACTTTATTTAGCTTTTTTATTCAGCTTTCATCTGCAGATAGCTCGCAGATGAAAGCTTTTTTTATCATATACCTATACTGCACATACTTGTACTAAAACGAATTCCTTCATCTGAACTATCAGGTTAATTTTTCTGGTTATTGAAGGTTTGCACATTTTTATTGTTATGCATTTGCTCAATAACGCCGCTTTGAAAGCTTTCATTTAATTGGTTTTGTACAGCAGCTACGCCTTCGTTATCTTCATAGACCTGTTGTGGACGATGGTTATTTTTCTTTTTTGCCATTCAAATCACCTCCATTTTTAGTTTGTCCATATCGCTGTAACAATTCCATGATTTATTTTACCAATGTCAGCAAATTGTGATTGTTTCACATTGTATTAGGGTATATAATGGAGATGAAGGGAGAGATGCATGATGAAATACAATCAAATTATAGTTGCTGTTGATGGTTCAGAAGCATCCGAGAAAGCGTTTAAACAATCATTGGACATCGCTAAGCAAAACAACGCAAGATTAATACTTACACATGTGGTGGATTCCCGCACTTTTGCCACAGCAGAAGCCTATGATCGAACATTGGCAGAACGTGCAGAAGAGTATGCAAAGGAGCTGTTGGACAGCTACGTGGATAATGCGAAGGAAGCAGGAGTAACTGATTTAGTTCGCGTAGTTGAATACGGTTCTCCAAAGGTAAAAATTGCTAAAGACATTGCAGGGGACTTTAAAGCAGACTTAATTATTTGTGGAGCCACAGGAATGAATGCCGTAGAAAGATTTTTAATTGGAAGTGTATCGGAAAGCATCGCCAGATATGCAACCTGTGACGTACTCATTGTGAGATAATAGTCAGGGGGGCTGGTTACACTTACCCCCCTTTATTATTATAATGTTTTTTCAAACCTGATGATCAGTTCTGGTAATAATCCCTATTTTTTTAATTCATGAACAACGTGGCTGAGTTCCGGTATAATTAATTTATTCATGGCCAGCTTTACCGCACCAGACGAGCCGGGAGTGGAAAAAACGGCTGTATGATTGCTGACACCGGCGATCGCCCTGGACATAATGGCCGCCGAGCCGATGTCCTCTGTGTAGCTCAACATCCTGAACAACTCACCAAACCCAGGTATTTCCTTATCAAGCACCCCTTTTACTGCTTCAATAGTAACATCACGGGCGGCAATACCTGTTCCGCCATTTGTTAAAATAGCATCTAAATCCTGATTTTCACTAGCTTCCTTTATCAGCTGCTGAATATCCTGTACCTCATCTCTGACAATCTCCCGTTGTAAAACTCTATGTCCGGCTTCAATTAACAGCTTTTCCATCAGCGCGCCGCTTTTATCATTATCTTTTGTCCTCGTATCACTGACGGTTATAATCATACATTGAACTGGTGCAGTATTTCTTTTATGCTCTTTCAACGACATCTTTCTCGCCCTCCCGGAAAATAAAATTGGCAAGCTGCTAATGACCGGTTATACTTATTGGCTTTCTGCCAGCCTCACCGTATCCCTGGCAATCATGACTTCCTCGTTCGTTGGAATCACAATTACTTTTACCGGTGAGTGCGGATAATTGATAAATCTTTCTTTTCCTCTTACCTTGTTTAATTCCGGGTCCCAGTAAACTCCCATGAACTCAAGGCCATTCAAAACTTTTGCTCTAATGACGTCACTATTTTCGCCGACCCCGGCAGTGAAAATAATGGCGTCCACACCGGACATTTTTGCAGCATAGGAACCTATATATTTATGAATCCTACCTGCAAATACTTCCAGCGCAAGCTCTGCTCTTTCATTTGTATCCGCCTGCTGCTCAATATCACGCAAGTCACTCGAATACCCCGATAAAGCCAGCATTCCACTTTCCTTATTTAATACATTCATCACTTCTTCCGCTGTTTTACCTGTTTTATCCATAATATACGGTATAAGTGCAGGGTCAATATTCCCCGACCTGGTTCCCATTGTCACTCCGGCCAGTGGTGTGAATCCCATGGACGTATCAATGGACTTCCCGCCTTGAACCGCGGCAATACTGGCGCCATTACCAAGATGACAGGTAATGAGCCTCAGCTTATCATATGGCAGGCCCATTAGTTCACTGGCGCGCTGGGATACATACTTATGACTTGTACCGTGGAAACCATATTTCCGGATACCGTAATCTTTATAATAGGAATACGGCAGGCTGTAAAGATAAGAAGATTCGGGCATGGATTGATGAAATGCCGTATCAAATACTGCTGCCATTGGAACATCAGGCAACATCTCCCGAAAAGCACGGATGCCTGTCAGGTTGGCAGGATTATGCAATGGAGCAAGCTCCGAAACCTCTTCAATTGTTTCAATTACTTCGTCTGTTATTTTTACTGAGTCACTGAATTTTTCTCCACCGTGAACCACACGATGGCCAACTGCATCAATTTCCTCCAGGTTTGCAATGACACCGGAGCTTTTTAAACCTTCCAACAGTTTTTTTACCGCTATTTCATGATTTGCAATATCATCCACTTGTTTATCTTTATAATCATTTACTTCCAATGTAAAAACGGACTCACTCAAGCCTATTCTTTCAACCAGTCCTTTTGCCAGAACTTTTTCTTCGGGCATATGAATCAATTGAAACTTCAATGAGGAACTGCCTGCATTAATTGCCAAAATTTTATTCAATTTGTCTTCTCCTCCTTATAACTCTGAAACCATTCGTTCATTTGACCTAAACTCCTGCTCAAGGCGTTCGTGTTTTTAAATGAGGGCACTTGTGCAAGTAAAGGCTGTTTTGGTGCTTGTGTATTATTCCCTTTTTTCTGCAGGATTAAAATACTTTTTATGTTTTGTTTGGAAGCAAAAGCTGTTTCAGGCAGTCTCAGTACACCTACGATATGTGCATATTCGCGAAGAAAACGATGTAATTTGTCTGATTGGTCACTATCAAACAAAAATTCCGGAATAACAAAAATTAAGTACCCCGATTCTTTGGTATAATTCAACGCCTGTTCAATAAACAGATGGTGGGCATAGGAGTGCCCCTGATCCGCTTTTAACTCATAATTACTGGCCCGTATATCATCAGGATAATAGCCTACGGGCAGGTCTGCAATTACCAGGTCAACCGGATCCATTAAAAATGGCTGCAGGCTATCCTGATGGAAAAATTCAATTTGTCTTTCTTGCAGATTTGCATTTAAGACAGCCAATTGAATCAGCGTGGGATCTACTTCACTCGCAAAAGCATCCACCGGTTGCTGTAATTGATCAAGCACTGTTGTAATCAAGTTCCCGGTACCCCCTGCAGGGTCAAAGATACGTAATTCCTTCTTTTCTGCTGTCAGTTTTTCTGCAAGATAACCAACGATTAATGCGACCGTATCAGGAGTCATTAAATGCTGCTGCTGGGTAGATCCCTTCATTCCTTTCAGAATAGCAAGCTGAACTGCCTTTCTGACATCCGGTTTATCCAAGGTTTCCTTTTCAATTTCCTGCAGAGCTGTGCTTAGCTTATGCGAGATCTTTTCATCCCATTCTTCGGGTACTTCCCTATAAAATAATATTTCCAATGTATATGTCAAGCAATCCAAATACGGTGCTTTTACATAGTTTTCAATGGTCACTGTTGTCCTGTCCAGCCACTCATATAATGTTTCCACATTTGATTTTTCCATTGTATTTCCTCCGATCCATCAGCATATATATTGTACCAAAAGCCTATGTTTACTTCCAAAATAAAGGGAAAGATAAAAGAGATATCTTTAAAATTGTAAACACTTGGTGAATAAAAATCTTTCGTTATTATTCTGTTGACATTTAGTAGAGGAGATCCAGTGTACAGGTGATGTAAATATCCCGTATCTTGTGAAAGGTGGTAAGATCTTCTTTTATTATTTAAAATGTCAAAAAAACTCTCCCCCATAAGAAATGGGAGAGAGTTACCATCAATAGAGTTATGTTATTCTGCCTGTCCTGCTGCTTCCAATGCTTTATCATAATCAGGATGATTGCTTACCTCACTGACAATTTCTTTATACGTCACTTTGTCATTTGAATCCACAACAAAAATCGATCTTGCCAATAAGCGCAAATCTTCTATCAGCACACCGTATTTTTCTCCAAAATCAGCTTTTTTGTGATCAGATAGTATATCCAGTTTATCCACCTGGTTTTCTTCGACCCAGCGTTTTTGAGCAAATGGCAAATCCATGCTCACTGTGATAACTTGTACGTTATCGATTTTCTCTGCTTCATTATTAAACCGCTGGGTTTGCAGGGAACAAACTCCCGTATCTACCGAAGGAACTACACTGATCAATTTTACCTTCCCCTTGTAATCGCTCAACGATACTTCTTTAAGGTCAGTTGACAGCGCTGAAAAATCCGGCGCCTTATCCCCAACGTTTACTTCTGTACCGAGCAATGTGACAGGATTTTCCTGAAATGTTACGTTTGCCACAAATGATCCCTCCCAAGATTATTTCTTATTTACATTATGAATTTATTTCTCACACTTGTCCAACCAAATGGGTATACTTTAAAGTATACCCTGTTAATACAGGAAAAAATCAGTTTTCAGTTTTAAATATCATATTGTGTAGGAGTATCTTTTTCTTCTCCTTTCTTTTTTACTGCTTTATTTGATGCATTTTCTTTTAGCATTTGCTGAATTTTTTCTACAACCTGCGGTGCATAGTCGAGCATTTTTTCGTAGATATGTGTTTGCTGATCCAAATGTACCATTTTAATTCCTTTTTCACTTACAATTAAAAAAGCAATTGGTGTGATGGAGACACCGCCCCCACTCCCACCCCCAAACGGCAGCTCCTCCTCATCTGTACTTCCCTGGCTGCCGGATTTGAATTCACTTCCACCCGCTGCAAATCCAAATCCCAATTTACTGACAGGAATGATTACGCTACCGTCCGGGGATTCCACCGGGTCACCTATAATTGTGTTTACTTCTACAATATCTTTCAGATTTTCCATCGTTGTTGTCATTAGTCCTTGTATAGGATGTTCTTGCATGGATGCTACCTCCCAAAAGAAATTAATATTTAAAACTTCATTATGCAGATACTGCTTTTTCTGGCTTCATGGTAAAAAGCAAACGAATTATTTTAAACATGATATGTATAGCTTGTGCTATTTGAATCGATACCATACAATCTAAATGGGTTTGAAGAAACATTTTCTGATAGTGCGGGATTACCTGAATAACTGGCTTACTTTCCAGATTGGCAACATTTCCAATTAACCCTGTTATCAACCCTTTTAAGGACCAAATTCCCCCTGCTGCTCTGCCCGTCGATGCAGCATCCCCTGTTCCTCCCTCGGTTTTCCAGACCAACTTATGGAGCATCAATTTCTGCAGAATAAGTGATACCACCTGCCGGCTAACTCTCGCAGTATTAAAGAGATGACGTAATTTCAATGAAAAGTTTTCATATTCCGCTGCAGATGCGGGGAAATTCAATTTTTCCGGCATGAGCGGGTATGTCTTGTTAAATACACGAATTCGAAATAAAGATACGGATAAAGAAATGTGCTTTGCCTCGTCAGTATACAGTAAACTAACAGAAACATAGATGCGAGCCAAAAGAATGACAATGAGTAAGGTTACCGCAAACACCCCGACAATAAACCAAAACATGAACCTCAGCCTCCCTAAAACCGTAAATGTTCAGAATTGCGGGGTCAGACCCCATACCTTTACTTTGTGCTGATTTCTCAATTTTAGTCGATTTTATGCATTTATTAGGTGTTAAAAGGGGAAAGTGGTAAAATATATAGTAATCGAAACTTAATTGGAGGGAATAATTATGTCAAACCGGAGAAACTTGTATTTTTATTATCCAAGACATGATGAAGAACTTGAAAATAAAATGGAAATGTTATATAAATTGGCTGAAGAAAATCAATTTCATATTGTGGAGGATTCCACGGATGCCAATATTATTGTCAGCGTTGGCGGGGATGGTGCATTCCTGCAGGCTGTTCGAAAAACGGGATTCCGAAACGATGTACTCTATACGGGAATAACCCGTGCTAATGAATCCGGTCTTTATTGTGATTTTAATATGGATAACTTTAATGAAATGCTAAACACAATGCAAAACGAAGAAATGGAAGTTCGCCGTTTTCCGATTATAAATGTACGTGTGAATAACGGTTCTGAATTTAAAGTGCTCAATGAGGTCAGTGTCCGTTCCTCCATTATCAAATCAATTGTAATGGATGTATACATTGACGACGAACACTTTGAAACCTTTAGAGGAGACGGACTGATTGTTGCGACCCCAACCGGGAGTACAGGTTACAACAAATCTGTTGAAGGAGCGGTAATCGACCCCAAAATCCCTTGTTTTCAGGTTTCCGAGCTTGCCTCCATCAACAATAACCGGTACCGGACCCTTGGTTCATCTTTTGTATTAAATAAAAACCGAAAACTAAGACTTTCCATTGTACAAGACGGGAATGATTATCCAATCATCGGGATGGATAATGAAGCCTATTCTGTCCGTAATATTAAAGATGTTACCGTTACACTGAGCGACGATGTCATTAAAACAGTCAAACTTAAAAACAACTCCTTCTGGCACCGTGTAAAACGAACATTTTTGTAGACAAAGGATTAATGATTCGTTAGCAAATCCGTAAACCGGAACTGATATATTTAAGTCCTGCCAACTTCCATATCACCATCACCAGTTTAATGGGACAACTCAATATACGAAAAGGGGCAGTTCCCTGTTTCATAGCTATGAACAAGGAACTGCCCCACCTTTTACGGTTAGCCAAATTTATTTAATTTTACTGTTGTGGTCCGCCGAACTGCTGTTCAGCCGTTTGAACAAGACGCTTCGTAATTTCACCGCCGACGGAACCGTTAGCACGGGAAGTTGTTTCAGCTCCTAATTGAACACCAAATTCCTGAGCGATTTCAGTTTTCATTTGGTCAAGAGCCTGTTGAACACCAGGGACTACTAATTGGTTTGAATTATTATTATTTGCCATGTTAGTTCACCTCCTTGGTACACATAGATTGTGTAATCGGAGAGAAAAACATGCACCAAAATGGATTGGAAGTTGTTGTTAATACAAGCTTTTCCAATTACTATTCAGCTTAAAATCTACAGAACTTCTACAACAGATCTTCAAAATCTGTATCTTCTTTTTTATTAACAGGGGTTATCTTCACAGTCTCGATTCCGTTAACTGCTTCATCAATCAATTCGCTGAAATCTTTAGTTGACTCCAGATATTCGGTTTTATCCCTTCTTGGTTTCGTCTTTGGGGATTTCGGAACAAAGATCGTACAACAATCCTCATAAGGCAATATGGAGGTTTCATAGGTACCAATTTCTCTGGAAACGTCGATGATTTCAGACTTATCCATTGCAATAAGCGGCCGGAGAATCGGATAATTTGTTACCGCATTAATTACATTCATGCTCTCCATTGTCTGACTGGCAACCTGGCCTAGATTCTCCCCGGTAGTCAGTGACAAAATCCCTTTCTCCTCGCATACCTTTTCACTGATTCTCAGCATCATCCGGCGCATGACTGTCATCGCATACCCATCCGGCATTTCCCGATATATTTCCTGCTGCAGTTTTGTAAAAGGAACGATATGCACATTAATTGAGCCACCGAATGCTGTCAGTTGTTTTGACAAATCAAGCACCTTTTGCTTCGCCCGCTCGCTTGTAAAAGGCGGGGAATGAAAATGGATCGCTTCCAGCTGCACTCCTCGCTTCATGGCCAGAAATCCTGCAACAGGACTGTCAATGCCACCCGAGAGCAGTAATAAAGATTTTCCGGAAGTACCTACAGGCAATCCGCCAAACCCCTGAATAACACCAGAAGTAATATATGTTGCTTCCTGTCTGATTTCCACTTTGATCTCCATATCAGGGTGGTGAACATCTACCGAAAAATCATCTGTATTAATCAGCAAGTGCCGGCCCAGCACCTGATTCATCTCCTGAGAACGAATGGGAAAATCCTTATTGATCCGCTTCACTGTCACTTTAAATTTTTGGACATTACTGCTCTCTTTTAATGCGAACAATGCTGCTTCTTTAATTTTCTCCGGATCATTCTCTACTTTGATCGCCAGACTTAAGCTTTGAATGCCAAAAATATGCCTGCATTTTTCTATGATCGGATCAGGCTCATGTCCATTTAATAAGACAAACATCCTCCCCTGGGTTCTTTTCACCTTCACATTCGAAAATTCCTTTAATTTTTGTTGTATATTTTGCTGCAACTGTAAAATAAACGTCTTAATATTTTTCCCTTTTAACGCCATTTCACCGTATCTGATTAAAATATGATCATATTGCATAATACATCTACCCCATTACCTGTTTAAATTGAGTTATTGCTTCTTGCAACGCCTGTAAAAATTCATCTATTTCTTCCATCGTGTTTTCATACGACAAACTGACCCTCAATGCTGACACCGCCAGCTCTCTGTTAAACCCGCAGGCCACAAGCACTTTACTCTCATCTTTCTCTTTTGAAGAGCAGGCGGATTTTGTGGATATGAAAATATCTTTTTCGGCAAGCATGTGAATCATGACCTCCGGCTTTGTCCCGGGAACAGAAAAATTGATAATGTGTGGTGCTGCTTTCTCAGGTGTATTTACTATGACACCGTCTATTTTTTGCAGCTCTGTTCGCAGATGATTCTGTAAGCCGGATAGCCTGTTTACCTCCAACTTCTCTTTTTCTTTAATCAGCCGGAGTGCTTTCACCATCGAGACCATCCCAGCTACATTTTCCGTGCCCGAACGAAGTCCACGTTCCTGATCTCCTCCATGCAACAATGGAAACAACTTTGTCCTGTTATTAATATACAAGATCCCTGTACCTTTCAGTCCATGTATTTTATGTCCGGAATACGTACATATATCAATTCCGCTACGGTGAAGGTCAAGCGGGACCTTTCCGAGCCCTTGTACATCATCAACATGAAAAAGCAGTTTCGGGTGTTTTGCAGCTATATCACCAATCTCTTTAATTGGCTGGATCGTGCCCATTTCATTATTAATATGCATTACAGAAATGAGGATCGTGTCATTCCTGATCGCATTTTCCAACTCGGTCAAGGAAATTTCACCCTCATTGTTCACGGGTAAATAAGTAACATCAAAGCCAAGCCTCTCCAGGCCCTTACAGGTCTCATAGACGGAAGGGTGTTCGATTTCGGTCGTAATAATATGCTTCCCTCTATTCTGATGCTCAAGCGCAACCCCTTTAATTGCCATATTATTTCCTTCTGTCCCGCCGGAAGTGAAAATAATTTCATTTTGATTTACTCCCAGCAGTGCTGCGGCTTGCTGCCTTGCCTTTACATACAACTTTTCAACTTGTCCGCCCAGGGAATGTATCGATGATGGATTTGCAAAAAAAGAAGTGGACACTTGTTGAAAACTTGCCAACACATCCGGGTCCGGTTTGGTCGTGGCGCTATTATCTAAATAAATCATATTCATGCTCCTTAAAATCAATACTTCATTATCATTGTAAAAAAACGTTTTTTCTTGCATCCACACATTATAGCACGAAAAGAGACTGCCTCAAAGAACCGAATCCCCTGTTGCAGAAAACGATTCATAAAAGACAGCCTCGTGAAATGACATTTCATTAAATTAATTTATTGCTGTTTTTTGATGCTCTTCAATCCGCTTTAAAGCACCTGGTTCTATTTCTTCCACCGCTTTTGCTGCATGCTCCAGTGATAATTCATACTCATATGATCGGAACAATCGCTCAGCTTCGGTTAATTTGGCAGCCAGCAGCGGATATTGACTGCGGTACCTGTTTGCATACTGGATTACCTGTTCGGTCAAATAGGCCTGATCCAGCATTATTTCTGTCTGTTCAGCCATATGATTCACTGCATTTTCCGCTTCTGCCAGAACCTGCTGTACATCATTCATATCCAATGGCTGATTTTCCAGAGCTGCCAGAACCTGCTTGTTTTTATTGGAAGCATTCTCCATCGAATCCCAAATAAAATGAGGGACACCCGGCACATTACTTTTCTTCAGTTTTCGCTGCGTATGATATAACTCATTCCTGATCTCTGATAATTTGGCTTTTGCTTCCATTTCGTCTTTTCTGAGATTTTGAATTCTGGATGTAAATGCTTCATGGGCACGTTCCAATTCCTCCACATGAAGAAAACCCTGCTCTATTTTTTCCCTCAGTTCCGAATGAGAGGAATCCTCGTTCTCCATATCATCTTCAAGCTCGGTCAACTCAGCCTTAAGTCTTGTGATCGCCTTTTCAAGAGATAGAAACCGTTCCATATCACTGTCTTCTATATAGTAGAATTTTTGGAGTTCCTCGACTTCCGCCCTTGTGTCTTCAAAAATATGATCTATTTTATGAACGGATTTTTTATAGCCGGGAATTTGATTCTCCAAATAATTTTTGGCAATTGCTTCTTTTTCGAGCAACCGGTACATTTCCTGGATTCTCTCATCTATCTCGGGCATGATTTCCTTTGCTGAAGAGGCATCACCTTTATCCAATTTTTCAAGACTGTCTGAGAGGCTTTCCTGATAAGTACGTATTTCTTTTTCAAAGGCCAGGTGGTCTACCCGATACCCATCCTCCTTCATCTCTTTTACACCGGCATGCAATTCCTGAAGCTGGGATGGCAATTCCTGCTTACATTTCTTATATATATCCGGAAATGCTTCCATTTCTTCTTCCAATTCGATTAAATCCACCCTCAGCTCATCAATCAGCTGTTTTGCCCGGTAGTAATTTCCAGACTTGATTTCATCATTATAATCAGCAAGCTTCTCGCCCAACTGATCAATTTCACCATCAAAATAACTTTCTGCCTTTCCGTATTGGTAACGCTGCTGAGAAAGATTTTTTCGCAATGATTTGATCGCAGGCTCAATTTGCTCTGCTTCTTTTCTGCCTGATTCCTCTGATTCCATCAGGTCATCCACTTCGTTCAGCATTTTTTCAATATCCTCTTCAATGTTTACCAATACTTTTTCCGTCTCATTTAACGTCTTCTTCGCTTTGGAGAATCTATAACGGTCAGCTGCTTCCTCTGCATCGAATAAATGCTCTTCAATATCAGGAAGTTCTTTTGTTACAATCTGATCCCACCGCTCTTTCCAGGTCTCAAATTTGGCCTGGGTTTCCCCGGTCAAATTCAATTGTTTTATACGGGAAAGTTCTCCTGCAATATTTCTTCCCATAATATCCATTTTCCAGGCTTCACACCGGTCTACCATATCATACACGCGTTTTCTCAAAATTAATCCAATAATAATCAATGTAATAACAATTAAAATAACTCCAATAATATACGCCATATACTGCTCCCCCACACCTTCCCAACAGAGGGTAATTTAATTATTTTCCACAAAAATAAAATTTCTCTTATAGACTGGGCTTCCCACTCTCATATGTATAATTATAATAATACCATGTTACACACATTTTTGGCTAAAAATATACAAATAAATTAAGAAAACGACATCTTTTATTTTTTAACATGGATATTTTGCTGATCAGTAATAAAATCGAGCCATTGATGGATGGTCTTCACATATTTATTTACAAATATTTCACCGGTAAAATCTGCTGCCCGGTCATTCTTCCATTCGTTATGCATTATGTAAGGCGTAATCAGCATGCCTTTCAGCTGCATGAATAAATAATGTTTCTCATCGGAATTCATTTTCCGGTTCTCCATTGTACGTTGAAATGCATGCTGTAAATAATGATTTTCCTTTGCCAAATACGTAACTGCCATTTCTCTGACGAAAACAGAATCCAAAGACAGTTCCCGATGGACAAAACAAGAGAATTGATGATTGCTCTGTTTATACTGTATAATAGTAAAAATTAGGGTTTTCAGCCTGTCCAGTGCTGTTAATTTTTCTGTTTTCTCCAGTTCTGCTTCCATTACATTCAAGTATTCTTCATAGTAATGGGTAACTGCGTATTCCAACAATCCTTGTTTTCCTTTAAAATAATAACTGATTAAGGACACATTGACAGAAGCTTTCTCTGCAATATCACGGACACTTGTACCATGAAAACCTTTTTGGAAAAATAATGAGGATGCTGCTTCAACTACTTTTTGTTTAGACGGATTTGTTTTCACCTTTTTCAACTCCTTACTTCAAGATTACGACAAACAAGCAAATATTCCTGCATTTTTTCCTCGACAAAATAATCAGCTTTGTCGAATATCATGAGAAATTTATGAAGGAGAGAAATAAATATGTTTGAAACCGCTGTTTACTCAGGCTCAAAAGAAAAAGATTATGCACTTGTCATTAATCAATTAAAAGCATTAAGCGAAGATGAATCGGACACAACCGCCATCCTAGCCAACGCATCCGCTTTGCTGAATCAATTTTTAACCAATATTAATTGGGTCGGCTTTTATATCTGGAAAGAGAATGAGTTAGTACTCGGCCCTTTCCAGGGGCTGCCTGCATGTATTCGGATCGCATATGGCAAAGGGGTATGCGGTACAGCAGTAAAGGAAAGGAAAACCCAGCGCATTGCCGATGTCCACGCTTTCCCCGGCCATATCGCATGCGATGCAAAAAGCCAATCCGAAATCGTTATTCCCATCATAAACGATGGCAATATTTACGGTGTGCTTGATATTGACAGTCCGATCAAAGACCGCTTTGACGCGGAGGATGAAACTTATCTTGAAAAATTTGTTATTGAACTGGAAAAACACTTGCAATAATTGAGCTGCAATATAATTTTAAAAAACGGAAGTCCCCGTATTCATATCCGAAGTGAAAACGGGGTTCCTGTTCCAATCAAGATTTCTACACTTTCTTTTCTTCACTACACTGTGTTTACCGCTTTTTTTGGCTTCATGCAGTGCCTTATCCGCTCTAATAAACAAGTCACCTACAGATTCATCCCTGCTGTGGTCCCAGGAAGATACTCCGGAAGACAGGGTAATGGACGGGTTTGTGTTTTCTATCACATTCCTTAAAATCAACCCTGCAACTTGCACCCCCTGGTTAACCGTGATGTTCGGGGAATAAAGCGCCAATTCCTCTCCTCCCCACCTTGCTGCCACATCCATTGTTTCTGTATAGGTAAAGATAATTTCTGCTACTTTTTTTACACTTCATCACCAATATGGTGTCCGTAGTTATCGTTTACGATTTTAAAATCATCAATATCAAACAATATTAATGTCCCGGTTTTGTGTTTTGCAATCTGTTCCTCCAGGTAATTACGTGAGTACAGGTTTGTTAAATAATCCGTAATAACAGCTTTCTCAAGTTTCTCCATTAATAATGCATTTGCCAGTGCAAGAGTGGAATGCCAGATTAAAGCCTATAGAAGCTTAAAAACATCAAAGGTAAAATAGTCCTTATCTTCATGCATAACGACAATCATCCCGTGCAGCTCTCCGTCCTTAATTCACCAGACATAAACGCTTGCAAACCGCACTTTATCGTGTTACCCCTACTGTATTCCATTTTTTAACAGGCAAGTCCAGTACAGGTTCCATATCCTGGGCAAGCAATAAATAAAGCGTGATTTCGGGGTATAGATCCTTGAGAAGTTTCGTTACTTCCTTTAGAATATCCTCTTTACGTGAAAATGAAAATAAATGTGCTGCTAAATCAGATAGAACTGTCTGAAGTTTTTTCTTCATGAGCTTTGCTGAAACCCCGGAAATACCGCGCATAAACTTTTCCGTCTCTGTTTTAATGATATGTAATATTTGTTTATCAAAATACTTTTCAAAGGCAATATAGATGAATGCTTTCTCCTCAGATCCATTTACGAGTTGAATAATCTGCCCCCCGCACATCGTTGAAAGGTGATACATGTTGGGGATCTGTTGTTTTAACGTTTTCTTTTAAATCTGCTGTTTCATTCTGAAACGGGGATTGCAATTGATAAACTGTAAACAGGGATCATACAAATAGATTGCTGCACAGCTGGCATGTACGATTTTTGTTAATTTTTTCATCATCCCGGTCCATAACTGGTCAAGATGATCCAGGTTACATTCCGAGATCAAATCAAAGTAACTGGTTTTTAATTCTTTCCGCAATTGAGAAGGGAATGTCATAAGCCTCATCCTAATCTTTGATATATTTATACCATCCGAGCTTTACAGTCACTCAATAAAACGCGGAAACAAGCTATTATTTTCATTATATTTTCCTATACACAAATATGCATACTGGTTTTTGAATTCTTTATTGACTTCCGGCCCTAAACGTTATATACTATTCGTTGTGTAAAATATTAAAGTAGCCTATGTGTTTTTCTATTTGCACCCATTTTGTTCCTCGTTGCGGAAAATTATTTCCCGAGGTGTATCGCGTAACTCTTAGCTGCTGGAGCGATGGTACATGAAAACATAATGGACAGGTAGGAATGTCACGCTCTTTTATTTTATGCAAATAAAATAAAAAGGAGGAAATGTCTTATGGCACGATATACTGGACCAGTATGGAAAAAATCACGTCGTCTTGGCATTTCATTAACCGGAACTGGTAAGGAACTGGATAAACGCCCTTACGCTCCTGGTCAGCACGGACCAACACAACGAAAGAAAATGACAGAATACGGACTGCAGATGCAGGAAAAGCAAAAGCTCCGTTTCATGTATGGATTGAATGAACGTCAATTCCGTACACTGTTTGACGCAGCAGGTAAAATGAAAGGGATCCACGGTGAAAACTTCATGATTCTGCTCGAATCACGCCTGGATAACCTTGTTTACCGTATGGGATTGGCTCGTACACGCCGCCAGGCCCGTCAGCTTGTGAACCATGGTCATATTACTGTAGACGGACATCGCGTTGATATTCCATCCTACCGTGTTCAACCAGGTCAGGAAATCGGACTGCGTGAAAAATCCGAAAAACTTGATATTATTGAGGAAGCAATTGAAGTAAACAACTTCGTTCCTGAATACATCACGTTTGATGCAGACAAGAAAACAGGGACGTACAATCGTTATCCTGAGCGCGCTGAGTTACCGGCAGAAATTAATGAAGCGCTTATTGTTGAGTTCTACTCTCGTTAATAGGACTAAAAAGCCCCTCCGATTTGTGGAGGGGCTTTTGCTTTTCTATACATAAATTGGATGCGTGTCTGATAAAGGGACATTTTCGCCAATCCAGGAAAAATCTCTTCTATATTCCCTATGGTAGAAATTTCATTGGAAAAACATGAGATTTTTTCCTTCATAGCGTGGCTCGGGGACAGTTCTATAGCAAACACATGTGATTTTGTCCTTGATAGCGCGGCTCGAGGACAATTCTATAGCAAACACAGGCGATTTTGGCCTTGATAGCGTCGCTCGAGGACAGTTCTGCAACAAACAATGGCAATTTTGGCCTTGATAACATGGCTCGAGGACAGTTCTGCAGCAAGCACATGTGGCTTCGGTAAACATTATGAAACGGAGCCTGCCTCCGATTTTTACTTCTATTTACTCGTAGTATACCCATCGATTTTCTCCTAACTTTTTATAATTTTTGTCCAGTATTCTTTTTATTCTCTTTTTAGAATGTATTACTTGGCACCAATCATGGATAACATTCGTTGTAATTATTTGATCCGGAAAAAGAAGCTTGTATTCCTGCACACTGCGTATGACTGCTTCTGTAACTTTTTCTGCGTAACCGCATTTATGGCAAACACATTTGGCCCCTTCCACGATAACGGAAAAAGAATTACATTCCAGACAGATAATACCTTTTTGAAGTTGATCATATTGGTAAGGGGGCAAATTTCCATGATCCTTTTTGGAAATATGAAGTGATTTTAACTTCTCAGCAAGCATCTTGTGTCTATTATTTAATTTTAAAGGTATGTTACTTAGCTTGTTTAAATAACGTTTGATTTGATTTGGGTAAATAATAGGTTTGTTAAGTGGCGCTTGATATAAAGTAAACTCAGAATGAATAAAAACTACCGAAGGACTAATTGGGAGATTGTATCCTTGTTTGAAGAGCAGCTTTCGAAGGAGAGATTCCTTTCTATCTAACTGGTGTAAAGGGTTAGTAATTTCCAATTGGGATTTATTGGATATCTTATAAAATTTACCTGATTCGTCATCGTAATAATAGTCCCCATCAAGATTTTTAACTTCATACAGGTAGATGGTTTCCGAGGTAATAATAAGTGTATCAATTTGGAAGGTAGTGTTATTGGAGTTCAGCAGCAGGTCATTTAATATAAAACATTCGCATTGGAGCTTCTCCGTTAATGAATCAAATACTCTCTCTCCTTCATAGCCTTTTTTGAGGGAATAGTAATACTGCTTGTCCCTGCCGGATAAATGCATTCGAACATCCAAATACTCGAAAGCTTCCAATTCATAAGGTTTTTTATGTTGTTTGTAAAGCATCGACATTTTCCTTTCTTTTTGATTTGGCCGGATTCTTCTTCATAAATTAATTACCTTACTAATATCAAGAAATCGGCCATTAGTTAGAATAATTATACGTCAAGCAATCTATAATTGGAAACTATTTTTTCAATTTTTCACTAGAATAAGTACATGGATCAAGCAGTTATTGCTTTTATAGGAAGCTAAGTAAATAACTGCCAAAATATAAAAAGTACAAAACATACTAAGATTAATGGGTAAGATCATCGACGGGTGACCTTACCCACTATTTTCTTTTTTAAGATATAGTGAGAAGTGAAAGAAAGCCCGGACGAAGCCTCGAGGATCATGAATCCGAATATAAAACCGGGCTTCTTCACTTTCATTTTTGAATCAGGTTTAAGTATGTTGGGGCCGATGAGCTCGTGTAAAGGAAATTGGAATCGAAATGAATAGGTGAAGAACTTTCATACAAACAGAAGAAAGAGGCTGGGACAAAGATTAAAAGATCCGCACTTCACACAACTTGCGCTTATAGGCCAGATCCGGAAAATATTCTCAGCTTTCAACACGGGCACAAATACGAGATCTGGGACTGCGCGTAAATGCTCGTCCCACCGAAGAGCATCTGGGACTGCGCGTAAATGCTCGTCCCACCGAAAAGCATCTGGGACTGCGTGTAAATGCTTTTCCCACCGAAGAGCATTATTCAAAATCCCTTTGGTCGCTTTCACAGTGTCTTCTTTGCCGCCGGCCTCCTTGTGCCGACATATTCCGCGGTCTCCCCGTGCTGACATATCCCCGGGGGATGTGCCGGATCCTATTCCCCGGAATGACTAAATACATCTCCATTATGTCATCGCACACAGAAAACATGCATGCATGTTCAAGGAGTTTACGTATATTTCCGGAGCTGACAAGACGGGTTGTACGCCAATTTAACACATTTTGACCCAGCCTCTTTCCTTAAATTCCCATCTTATTCATACCGAATCAAAGTATATTTCTTCTTTCCCCGCCGGATAAGGGTAAACTTATCTTCAAGGCGGTCTTTTTCATCCACGGTATATTTTAAATCCTGCACGCGTTCCCCATTAATATAAATGGCCCCGTTGGAGATATCCTCCCTCGCCTGTCTTTTTGAAGAAGAAATGGAAGCATTCACCAATAGATCAATTAACCCGATATCCTCTTTCCCTGTTTCATAAGATGGTACATCCTTGAATCCTTGTTCAATTTCACTTACAGACAATGCTTTCACATCTCCACTGAATAAGGATGAAGAAATATTCTGTGCCTGCTTAAGGGCTTCTTCACTATGGACTTCTCTTGTCATTTCTTCTGCCAGACGTTTCTGTGCAGCACGTTTTTCCGGACGGGTCTTCACTTCCGTCTCCAGTTCCTGAATCTCTTCTTCGGAAATAAAGGTAAAATAGCGTAAAAACTTAATAACATCACGATCATCGGTATTCAGCCAGAACTGATAAAATTCATACGGGCTGGTCTTTTCCGGATCAAGCCATACTGCACCACCGGCCGTTTTACCGAACTTCGTGCCATCTGCTTTTGTGATCAGTGGTACGGTAAGACCAAATACATTTGTTTCTTCCTCCAGATTTTCTCTGGACCGCCGGATATATTCCATTCCCGCAGTAATGTTGCCCCACTGGTCGCTTCCTCCGATTTGCAGTGTGCAGTCTTCCTGTTCATACAACTTCAGAAAGTCTATCGATTGTAAAATCATGTAACTGAACTCAGTGTAGGTGATCCCCTGCTCTATTCTGGCTGACACAGATTCTTTAGCGAGCATGTAATTAATGCCGAAATGCTTCCCTGCATCGCGCAGAAAATCAATGACCGTCATTTTGGAAAGCCAGTCATGGTTGTTTCTGGATACTACCGGGATTTCGTCTTCGTCCGATTCCACCAGCCTGGAAATTTGCTCCCGGATTTTTTCTGTGTATCCAAGTACGACTTCACTTTCATTCAGAGTACGTTCTGTCGTACGACCACTCGGGTCTCCAATCATTCCGGTTCCCCCGCCAACCAGTGCAATGGGCTTATGCCCTGCTTTCTGAAACCGTTTCAGCATCGTAATTGGCAGTAAATGACCAATATGCAGACTGTCAGCCGTTGGATCAAACCCGCAGTATAATGTGACCTGATTCTCATCCAGATGCTTTTTCAGCCCTTCTCTGTCTGTTATTTGATGTACCAATCCCCGTGTTTCCAAATCCTCTAAAATATCCAAACTCTTCACACTCCATCATATTTTATATTGAAAATAAAAAACTCCTCCCTAAAGAAAGGGACGAGTTAGACGCGGTACCACCCTTGTTGCAACTTAGATTGCCACTTCGGATTGTTAACGATGTTTCCACCGTCTCCAATGATGATATACTTCATCAATGAGAATGCTCCGGATATGTAATTCGCCTGCAAATATGTCTGGCTTTCACCTGCCGCCAGCTCTCTGAAACAGGGATTTGCATAACTACTCGTATCCTTCCCGGCACATAGCTTCATTTTTATCAGCAAATAAATTATTATCTATTCATAACACAGTTGTACAAATAAAGCAAGAATCAACCAAAATTTTTATACAAGATAAACCTATCTATGCTATAATAGAAAAGCAATTATAGGAGGTTTTGACATGGATTTAAAGCAATTTTACCATAAATCCGGCCAAAAAGTGAAGGAGTTATGGAGGACAGGAAAAATTCAGCGTTCATCCAGAATTACGTACGATGTTTTCTGGAATGTAATTCTGTTTTTCCTTATCGTTGGCTTTATTGGCATGTTTTTTGCCGGAGGTCTTGGTGCGGGCTACTTTGCCTCTCTTGTTAAAGATGAGCCTGTTCGCCCGTATGAAGTGATGGCAGATGATATTTACAATTACGAGGAAACATCGAAACTGTACTTTGCGGATGACATTTATATCGGCAATGTCCAGGCAGACTTGTTCAGGGAAGATACATCCCTGGAAGATGTGTCGCCTGTTTTAATTAATGCGGTCATCGCAACTGAGGATGATAATTTCAATGAACATGACGGTATCGTGCCAAGTGCCATTTTGCGTGCGATTGTCCAGGAAGCAACAAACGCCGATACAAGAACGGGCGGAAGTACGTTGACACAACAATTAATTAAAAATCAGATACTTACAGATGAAGTTTCCTTTGAACGGAAAGCGCAGGAGATTCTTCTTGCTATGAGGTTGGAACGTTTTTTTGAAAAGGAGGAAATTCTGGAAGCATACTTAAATATTGTACCATTTGGCAGAAATGCATCCGGAGACAATATAGCAGGAATTCAAACAGCTGCACAGGGTATATTTGGCATAGACGCAGAAGAAATTAATCTTCCACAGGCTGCTTTTCTTGCGGGCCTTCCCCAAAGCCCTTCTGCTTATACCCCCTTTACCAACCAAGGGGAATTAAAGGACGAAAACGGGATGCAGCCCGGAATTAACCGGATGAAATCGGTGTTAAGCCGAATGCTCGATTCCGGCTATATTACCGAGGATGAGTATGACGAAGCGATGGAATATGATATAACAGCTGACTTTACAGAAGGAGCAGAATCACCCCTTGACTCCTATCCGTATTTGACTTATGAGCTGCAGAACAGGGCAAAAGACATTTTAAAGACGCATCTGGCTGAACAGGATGGATATACAGAAGAGGATCTGGAAGAAGATGCAGATTTGAATCAGGAATATGATGAAATGGCCAGAAGAGACTTGCGCGTTGGCGGTTATGACATCCACTCCACCATTGATAAAGAGATTTATGACTTAATGCAGAGAGTGGCGAAAGAATATCAATATTATGGACCTACCAGGACCTTTACAGAGGAAGACCCCGATACAGGCGAAATGGTGGAAAAAACCAATCCTCTTCAGACCGCTGCTATGCTGATTGAAAATAATACAGGTAGAATCATCAGTTTCGTCGGTGGTCGTGAGCACAGTCAAGAGCAGGAATTAAATTATGCCACACAGGCAACCAGATCACCAGGAAGTACAATAAAACCCCTGCTCGACTACGCTCCGGCAATGGAAAAAGGGAGAGTACAGCCGGGTACGCCGATAGCTGATTATGACAGAAATTATCCGAATTGGAATTTAGGCAATTATGGCGGGGGCCATTATGGAATTGTTTCCGCCAGAACCGCGCATGCTAATTCCTATAACATACCGGCAGCAGAGGTATATCTGGATATTATGGATGAAAGACCTTCAGAAGAGTATTTGGAAAAGATGGGTATTTCCACTCTGTCTGAATCGGACCATGAGATCCGTTCTTTATCCATCGGTGCTATGGACAGGGGAGTATACATCGAAGAAAATATTAATGCCTTCTCCACCTTTGGGAACAACGGACAATTTGCCGATGGATTTATGATAGAAAAAATTACTACGGAAGACGGAGATATTGTTTATGAACATGAAACAGAAGAAGTTGAAGTATTCAGCCCACAAACAAACTATTTAATGATTGATATGATGCGAAGTGTAATCAGCGAAGGTACGGGGCAATACCTGAACTCACAATTGCGTTACGGAAGTGTGGACTGGGCAGGAAAAACAGGAACATCCAATGATTATCATGATGCCTGGTTTGTTGCGACTAACCCCAATGTGACATTTGGGACTTGGATGGGTTATGATACGCCTCATTCCATTTACGAAACAGGTTCACACTTAAGCTACAGCCGAATGAACATGCAGCTTTGGGCAGATTTGATCAACGCTGCGACAGATAATAACCCGGATTTGCTGGCACCGTCTGACAGGTTCACACGCCCGGACGGCATTGTCGAAAGAAGCTATTGTGCCATCTCCGGTATGCTTCCATCTGATTTGTGTGAAGAAGCCGGTCTTGTTAAAACCGATATTTTTAATGAGAAATACGTACCTACAGAGGAAGATGACAGTTTGATTTCCGGTAATACTGTAATGGTGGACGGAAATGCCGTTGTTGCCGGACCGGATACACCAAGTGAATTTGTGGAAGGAGATGGCCTTGCCTTTAACCCTGATTTTCTGGAACGGATGGGCTGGGATGAATTGAGCGATTTGACACAGCTTTATCCACGTACCGAAACAGAAAAATGGGAGAAAATAAGTGTTTCTCCTTCCAATACAGGGGCAAGCAGCTCCATTGAAGATACCGGCAGTGCTCCATCTGCACCGTCCGTTTCATCATCGGGCTCAAATCTATCCTGGGATAGAACGACAGGGCAAAATATTGTGGGATACCGGGTGTACCGAGCAAGTGAATCCGGCGGAAGCTTTTCCCGAGTGGGCAGCACCACTGATACCGACTATTCCATCGATTCATCAGATGGCGTCTATCATGTGAAAGCTGTTGACTATTTTGGCCGTGAATCATCTGCATCCAATGAAGTCTCTATTGGAGACGGAAACGGAAACGATAGTGCCGATGACAGCAACGGAAATGATAATGGCGATGAAAATAACGATAATAACAACAATGGCAATAACAATGATGACGAAAACAGAAATGATGAGGAAAGTAACAACGGGGAAAATGGGAACGGAAACGGCAATAGTGGAAACGGAAATGGCAGCAATGGCACCGACGATGAGGAGGAAGATGATGAGGATGATGCGGATGAGGACGAGGAAGACGAGAACGAGGATGAAGAAGACGAAGATGAGGAAGTAGATTAATAGTTTAAAAGGGAAGCGTTTTGCTTCCCTTTTTTATTGGCAGTAAAATCCTTCCATTAATAAAACTCATTGGTCCTGCTTTCATTTTAATTCTTAATACGTTCAAGAGAATAACTCCCGCTTCTATGGCTTTAAATGAATGCATCATGACATCGATTTACACTTTTTTTGATTTATGACTAAAATTACACAGCAATATCCTGTATAATACAATGTAAGCGATTTTAAAATTATGTAGGCGGTGAAATGGATGGAGCATAAGAAAAGCTATCATGTGCAAACACGTGATGCTTCCGGTGAAACAATTACCATTGAAGGCCCCCTTCCTTCCGAGGAATTAAAAAAATATCATTTTCATGAATTGTTAACAGCCTTTCGCCCTGCTGAAAAACAATTTGAGGCACTTTTAAACATTGCCGATTTTCCTGAAGGCAGAATTATCATTGCAAGAACGGAGGATACCATTGTTGGTTATGTGACCTATTTGTATCCCGATCCGATGGAACGATGGTCGGAATTCAACATGGAAGACTTAATCATGCTGGGAGCCATCGAGGTGATCCCGGATTATCGCGGTGCAGGGGTGGCTTCCGGTTTATTGAAAGTTTCCATGATGGATGATTTTATGGAGAATTATATTGTGATTTCGACGGAATATTACTGGCATTGGGATCTGGACAGAACATCATTGAGTATTTGGGATTACCGTAAAATGATGGAAAAAATGATGGCAGCCGGTGGACTGCTACCTGCCCCAACTGATGACCCGGAGATCATTTCCCACCCGGCCAACTGTCTGATGGTACGTATTGGAGAAAATGTACCGGAGTCTTCGATCAAAGAGTTTGATAAATTACGATTTTTACAGAGACATAGGTATAAAAGTATGCGGGAGGGGTTGTAACATGCTTGTTGAAGAAATTATGAAAACGGACGTAGTGACTTTGCCGCCCAATGCAACGATAAAAGAAGCATTATTGTTGCTGCAAAAGCACCGAATCAGGCATATACCTATTGTGAATGAAGACTTTTTCGTAGTCGGCATTGTTTCAGACCGTGATGTCCGTGATGCGAGTCCGTCTATTTTTGAGGATGAAGAAGATAATTCCCATGAAATGGATTATGAACTGCGCTCTATCATGAGTTCACCGGTAGTTACGATTCATCCGCTCGATTTTGTGGAAGAGATTGCCCGGATTTTTTATGATGAAGAATTTGCTGCATTGCCTGTGGTGAGAGACAATAAATTGATCGGCATCGTGACTGAAAAAGATATGCTGTATACACTTATTCAACTGACAGGCACCCATGTCCAAAGTTCCCATATTGAGATAAAAGTACCCCACCGGCCTGGTATTTTGCCTGAAGTCACATCTATTTTCGGTAAACGTAAGACAAATATTGTATCTGTGTTAGTATACCCTTACAAAGCGGACCCCGATTATAAGATACTTGTATTTCGCGTCCAAACGATGAATCCGTTGCCAATTATTCAGGACTTAAGAGATGCGGGATATGAATTAATGTGGCCGAATAATATACCGGAGCCAAAACTATGAAGTGTAATGCTTCCTTTGTGTTCTCCGATGCATTCCTGAAGTATCATTTTCATGAAGAACATCCCTTTAACCAGAAACGGGTGATTCTTTCAAAAGAGCTATTGGAGGAGACGAATCGGCTTACAAAAGAGCAAATAATAGCACCCCGCATGGCAACGGAAGAGGAACTTGCTCTATTTCATGATCGTTCCTATATTGAGGCAGTCAAAAAAGCCAGCAATGGAAGACTAACAGAAGCAGATGGGTATGAATTTGG
This sequence comes from Virgibacillus kimchii, assembly GCF_055379185.1. NCBI lineage: Bacteria > Bacillati > Bacillota > Bacilli > Caryophanales > Bacillaceae > Virgibacillus > Virgibacillus kimchii. Next base: position 1,380,232 of record NZ_AP043951.1, read on the forward strand.
TCTTGGCACAGAGGACACCCCTATTTTTGAAAATATGCATGAAGCATCAAGTTACCTGGTAGGCGGCACTTTAACTGCAGTTGATGCTGTCTTAAAAGGCGCAAGTGATCATGCCTTGAACCTGGGCGGCGGACTTCATCATGGCTTTAAACGAAAAGCTGCAGGGTTTTGCATATACAATGATGGTGCCGTTGCAATTAAATATATTCGGGAAAAATACAATTTGCGTGTCCTGTATGTAGATACAGATGCGCATCACGGAGACGGTGTGCAATGGGCATTTTACGATGATCCAAATGTATGCACATTTTCCATTCATGAAACAGGAAGGTACCTTTTTCCGGGTACAGGCAATGTGAATGAACGTGGAATAAAGGAAGGTCACGGTTTTTCCTTTAATCTGCCAATTGATGCATTTACCGAGGATGAATCTTTTCTTCAAGTATATGAATCCGCTTTCAGAGAGATTACGGATTTTTTTCAACCTGATGTGATTGTCACACAAAATGGTGCAGATTCTCATTTCTATGATCCTTTAACCCATTTATCTGCATCCATGAAAATTTATGAACGAATTCCAGTCCTATCCCATGAATTGGCACATCAATATTGTGACGGCAAATGGATAGCGCTTGGCGGTGGCGGTTATGATATTTGGCGGGTGGTTCCAAGAGCCTGGTCGCAAATCTGGAATGTCATGGCCCATGGGGAAGTGGCAGCCGGTTCGATTCCTTCCAGTTGGCTTGAAAAATGGCAGCCCAATTCTCCTGTTGAACTTCCAAAGTTCTGGCATGATCCGGAAGAAATCAGACCAAGTATACCAAGAAAAGTAGAAATAACGGAAAAGAACGAAAAGCTGCTTAAAAATCTGTTACAATATACAAAACCGGTGAAATAACAGGATGAGAACTTTTCTCATCCTGTTTTTTTAACAAACAATCATTTCAGATGGAGATGCATTATTCATCATTTAACATTCTAAAGCCTCTGCATTAAGTTTCTCGTTTTTCGTCCACATAAAAAAAGAAACAGGACAACCGTTCCCTGTTTCATTCCATAATTACTATTTCCACTCGTCTATTTTGGCTCCAATTTTGTGGTGAATCGTTTGGTACGGCCGGTCTTGTGTCAGCATAACCAGCTGCGCTGAACCGTGATTCATCAAATTCGTTTTCCTCAATAAGATAGCGGATGACACTGCTTGCCCGTGCCCCGGATAATTCCCAGTTGGATGGATACCTGTAATTGGAAATCGGTCTGCTGTCCGTATGACCCTCGACTTTCACACTATTTGGTAAATCATGCAAAAGTGAACCGATTTTACTTAAGAAAGGTTTTCCCGTATCCAATATTTCCGCTTCAGCCGACTCAAAAAGGATGCTTTCCTGTAATACAAGTACGACACCCCGCTCCGTACGATTAGCGGAAATAACCTGATGCAGCTCATTTTTCTCCAGGTAACTTTCCACTTCTTCCATTAAAGAGGTCAATGAATCAATTTCTTCTCTTTCATCACGGTCTGTATTATCCCTTAATTGTGTCGGTGTTTCAAATTCATTAGTATCCCTTCCGCGCTCTTCAATACTTGTATGTTCTGTCGGATATTCTGCAGGCACAGCAGAAGGATAGAAATCAAGTATCATCCTATTTTGAAATGATTCGGAAATAGCTTCAAATTTCACCAAATCAATTTGTGACATGGAAAATAAAAGAATGAAGAAAACCAAAATAAGAGTCACCATGTCTGAATACGTAACCATCCATTTAGGTGCACCGCTCTTTTTTCTTTTTTTAATTTCCCTACGCTTCATTTATTCTCTCCTCCACGAAACCGGCTTCTTCGGAATCTTCCTGTTGTTCCTTCGCTTCGTCGGAAAGAAAAGCACTTAATTTTTCTTCCAGAATTCTTGGATTCTGTCCAGACTGGACACCAATAATCCCTTCAATAATTACCTGTTTCATAAATACTTCTTCTTCTGTTTTACTCTCCAGCTTGCTTGCCATCGGGGAGAAAAACAAATTAGCCAGAATCGTTCCGTATAATGTGGTCAATAATGCCACAGCCATGCTCGGACCAAGAGTGGCCGGATCCTCCAGGCTATTCAGCATCATAACGAGCCCGACAAGTGTTCCAATCATTCCCCAGGCCGGGGCATATTCAGCAGCTTTTTCAATCAGGGCCCTGCCTCTGTAATGGCGGTCTTCCATCGCTGTTATTTCTGCATTCATAATATCATTAATAACTTCCGGTTCAATTCCATCAACAGCAAGATGGATGCCCTTACGAATAAATGGGTCATCCACTTCCTCTATATCACTTTCCAATGCAAGGAGGCCTTCTCTTCGCGCCCGTTCTGATAAACGTATAAATAAAGCAATTAATTCAGGTAGCCGCTGTTCATTTTTATGAAAGGCTTCATTCATCACCTTTCTTGTCAATTTAATCTGTTCCATCTTGAAATTAATCAACATGGAGGCAATCAACCCGCCGATAACGATAAAAATAGATGTAATATCCAAAAAGTTTACGGCACCTTCTGTTCCGCCTCTGGATGCCACTGCAAGCATAATCATTATAAAACCAAATGTAATGCCGATAGGAGTTAATATATCCCGTTTTCTCATAATCCCGCCCCTTAAACACTTGGCTTATCGCAAAGCCTTGCGGAAAAAGCCAATTACACTTATGCAGAACGAACTTGGAACTGCACAAGGCATTAAAATTTATTTCTACTCCTTATATCGGCAAATTATTTAATTAGTTGAACGCCTTTTTTCAATTCGATGAGGAAGGATTACTTTTTGCTCATCTACTTCTTCTTTGTTCATAAATTTGGTCAGAAGTCTCATTGCTACCGCACCAATATCGTACATAGGCTGGACAACCGTGGATAATGTCGGTCGAACCATGGTGGCAAGCCTCGTATTGTCAAAACCGACCACTTCGAGATCTTCCGGTACACGATACCCTTTATCCTGGGCCCCATGAATAACACCAAGCGCCATTTCATCCGAAGCAACGAAAACGGCTGTCGGACTCTCATTCAATTCCAGCAGCTGCTGTACTGCTTCTGCACCGGAATCATAGGAATAATCTCCGCGGATGATATAATCTTCATTAACAGCACCTGCCAGCTCCTGTAATGCCCGGGTATACCCTTTATATTTAAGCTCATTTATATGCCCGTCATCCTGACCGCATATAAATGCCGGCTGTTTATTCCCGCCATCAATTAGAGATTTGGTGGCTTCATATGCAGCTTGTTCATAATCAATATTTACTGATGGAACAACGGCCTGGTCGTCATACGTTGCTGCTAAAACAACCGGAACCGGAGCCGTTTGAAATTGTTGTACATGCTCTTCAGAAATATGTCCTCCCATAAAAATGAGGCCGTCCACCTGTTTTTCCAGCATGGTATCTATCAGTTGCAGTTCTTTATCTTTATTCTGGTCCGAATTGCTCAATATAATATTGTATTTATACATAGTAGCAATATCTTCAATTCCCCTTGCCAACTCAGCATAGAATATACTGGAAATATCAGGAATTATTGCACCGACAGTTGTTGTCTTTTTGCTTGCCAACCCTCTTGCCACTGCGTTTGGACGATAGCCCAGCTGCTCAATGACGCCTAATACTTTCTTTCTTGTTGTCGGTTTTACATTTGGGTTTCCATTTACCACTCTTGATACAGTTGCCATGGAAACGTTCGCTTCTCTTGCTACATCATAGATTGTTATGTTCACCGTTATAACCTCCTGCAATATATCTCTTATCGTCCTCTATTTTCTTTATCATACTCCACAATGAAAAAAATTACAAAAAGAAACACTGTATTTGAGCTATCCTACTAAAATCCCTGCAAAAAATAAAGGCTGCCATTTTTATGATGGCCAGCCTTTTTTTCATCCGATAGGAAATCACATTTCCACTATAATAATTAACGGGTTTCTGCTGCTTTCATCCGCTCATCCATAGAAAGAATCTCATCCATGAATGTATTAAATGTTGGAATATCCATTTGCTGTGCCGAATCGGAGAGAGCAACAGCCGGATCCGGATGCACTTCTGCCATGACACCATCCGCACCAATGGCAATAGCTGCTTTCGCTGTTGGCAATAATAAGTCTCTTCTTCCGGTTGAATGTGTCACATCCACCATGACCGGCAAGTGTGTTTCCTTTTTCAATACAGGTACGGCGGAAATATCCAGCGTATTTCTTGTCGCTTTCTCGTACGTTCTGATACCTCTTTCACAAAGTATAATATTTCCATTCCCGCGGGATATGATATATTCTGCTGCATTGATAAATTCGGAAATTGTTGCTGATAGTCCGCGTTTTAACAATACTGGCTTATCGACGTCTCCCGCCGCTTTCAGTAATTCAAAGTTTTGCATGTTTCTCGCACCAATTTGAATCACGTCGACATAGTCCAATGCTTCTTCAATATGGGCAGGATTTATGATTTCGCTGACTACCGCCAAGCCGTGCTTATCTGCTGCTTTTCTTAATATTTGCAGTCCTTCCACACCCAGCCCCTGGAAGTCATAGGGAGAAGTTCTCGGCTTAAATGCACCACCGCGCAACAACTTTAACCCTTTATTTTTCACGGCTTCTGCCACCTGTTCCACTTGCTCATAACTTTCAACAGCACAAGGGCCCATCACATATTGCGTATTTCCATTTCCCACTTTTGCGCCTTTTATATCAATAATTGTATTCTCAGGCTTTTTCTTTCTGGAAACAAGCAGTGCCTTCCGATGGTCATCCTCCTGCAACTCAAGGCCTGCTTTAAAAATTTCCTTAAATATATGTTGAATTGTGGCATCTTCAAACGGTCCATCATTTTTATCCGTTATTTTATCCAGCATATCTCTTTCACGAACTGGATCAAACCGTTTCGTACCCTGTTTTGATTTTATTTCTCCTATTTGCTGAACGAGTGTAGCACGTTTATTAATAAGTGATAACATATCCGCATTAACTTCATCCAGCTGCTCGCGTAATTGTTCAATATTTTCCATAGCTCATCTCTCCCTCATCTCAGTTAAAAATTTATAATTAGTCACCATTATAGCTAATTATTATTTCTTTGTCGATAACATTTGAAAATTAATATAAGAAAAGCCGTCTTATTTGCAAACACTATGGCAAGTTCTGCATTTTTTAGTTATACATTTGATCAATTTATCGTAAATGAGGGTTATGCCTTTTATTGCTCGTATTTAGAGCTCAATTTTCAAATAAACATGTTCAGGCGCCTGCAAAATTTTTTCATAGTTAATTGATGACCGTACCATAAAATATGCACTTGAACGTTCCGTTCAAGTGCATGAGTTTACATTTTCACCCTATTGTGTTTTTTTCATGTCTTCTGCTGTATTTTCAGCTTCCTCCACTGCTTCCTGTGCTTCATTTGCAGCTTTGTCAACGGCACTTTCTCCTTGTCGGCGCTTCTCTTCAATCTTTTCCTTTACAGACCCTGTTAATTCTTTTGTTTTATCTGTAGCATTCTTCGTAAGCTCGGAGCTGGTATCCATGGCTTTTCTCTTTAGTTCTGCTCCGGTTGTATATGCTTTATCTTTCCATACTGCACCTTTTTCCTGTGCCTGGCCTCCCAGTTCAATCGCACGGTCCTTCACTTGGCTTGCACCTTGGTTAATGTCACCGCGTAATTCTTTTCCGGTTTTTGGAGCAAATAATAACGCGGCTGCTGCACCTACCATTCCACCAATTAATGTACCAATAATAAAATCCTTCGTGTTTATGTTATTGTCCGCCATTCCGAATTCCTCCTCTTGTTTAATTTTTCTTTTTTTTCCATAAATCAATAATAGCAGATCCCCATTTAACAGCTTGTGAAACTTTTTCTGGGTCTTCAGATGCTGTTTTGGAGATGCTGTTTGAGAGTTGTTGCAGCGATTGATTAAAACCTTTCACGGAGTTTCCAATACTCTTTGCACCATCAAACAACCCGTCCACTTTCTCGGACTTTTGATTCAGATCTTCTGCCAATCGGTTTGTTTTGTTAAGCAGCTGTGTTGCCTCGGTAGTGACACCCTCCATTTGCTTTTCAAGCCCGTCCAGCGTTTCTGTTACATTGCTCATCGTCTTTTGTACTTGTTTAAACGTAGTGACCGCATACACGACCAATACCACAAAAGCAACTACTGCGATGAATGCTGCAATATACAACATAATTTCCATTTTGATTATCACTCCCTTTACTGTACCTGAATGAGCATGTACGGTGTTGTCGTGACCAGGGTCTTTAAAAACAAAGCTGATGAGATAGAAAGACAAGTCTCTTCATAACCTGTCATATGAATGCTATAAACGAGAGTATGATTCCTGCTGCCGATCGTACTATCTCATGGAAGCCTTGGATATGTGACTAAACCTTACATAAATGTTACCCTTTCTCTACTCTATTGAAACAAATTTAATGGTAAAAAAGCAAGCATACTTATCTTTATTATATTAACCATTTGACAAATTTGTATGAAAACGTGTCAGCATAAGGAAAAATATATCAAAAAAAGTATAGCAAATCTTAGATAAGATTCACTATACTATCGTTCATGCTGTAACTGCATTTTCATACGCTTCCTGAAACTTTTGAATATCTCCTGCCCCCATAAATATGAGTACACTGTCTTCGTGAGATCCCAAAACCCGAGTATCCGACAGTTCCAGAATTTTGCAACCATCAATCAATTTTTGTAAATCATTTATGGTAAGTACACCTGTCTCCTCCCTGGCAGAACCGAAAATATCACATAAATATACATGATCCGCTTCATTTAAACTGTCGGCAAACTCCTGCAGGAATGTTTTGGTTCTTGTAAATGTATGAGGCTGAAAAATAGCCACTACCGGTTTATCCGGATATTTTTTCCGGGCTGATTCAATGGTAGCTGTGATTTCTTTCGGATGGTGGGCATAATCATCAATGACAATCTGATTATTGACTTCTTTTTCGGTAAAACGCCGTTTTACACCTTGGAAGGTACTTAATTTCTTAATCTCCTCCACTTTCATATCTTCATAATGGCATATAGCGATCACTGCCAATGCATTTAAAATGTTGTGGTCCCCATACATGGGAATCGTGAACGTGTCATAATACGTATTGCGTACAAACACATCGAATTCCGTGCCTTCCTTTGTCTCCTGCACATTTTGTGCCTGAAAATCATTGGACGCATTAAACCCATAATACACAATAGGAACTTTTGTCTGAATGTGCTGCAGTTCTTCATCATCTCCGCAGGCAATGATCCCCTTTTTCACCCTGTCCGCCATGGATTGAAAGGCATCAAACACATCATCAATACTTGTAAAATAATCCGGATGGTCAAAATCTATATTCGTCATAATCGCATAATCCGGCTCATATTGCAAAAAGTGCCTTCGGTATTCACAAGCTTCAAAAACAAAGTACTGACTATCCACATGCCCCTTCCCTGTCCCGTCTCCTATTAAATAGGAAACCGGAAAAGCTTCGTTCAATACGTGGGATAAAAGACCTGTTGTGGAAGTTTTACCATGGGCCCCGGTAACTGCAATACTTGTGTACTGTTTTAGCCATTCACCTAAAAACTCATGGTAACGGTAAAAAGTCAAACCCAGTTCCATTGCTTTTTGTATTTCCAGATGATCATCTGCAAACGCATTTCCAGCGATGACAGTATGCCCCTCTTGTATATTTGATTCTGAGAAAGGGAGAATCGGAATACCCTTTTCTTCCAATGACTTCTGAGTAAAAAAACGTTTTTCCACATCAGATCCCTGGACTTTTTCTCCTGAGTCATGAAGGATCTGAGCCAATGAAGCCATTCCTGTCCCTTTTATACCAATAAAATGGTAAGTTGTCATAAAAAAGAACCTCCAAATTATGCTGTATGGTAACCTGATCCACATTTTCAGCGGGTTCGGTCTTCCAATTATTCAAATTTCATTTACGTTTATGTCTAAATACTGCATTTAATCTTACTTGAACGTTTAACCTCTATTCCTGTCTGTCACAAGGGCACTCGCACCTATTTTCACATTATATCAAAATATACACGGTATGAAAATAAAATTTCTCTTTTCCATAAATGACTAATTTTCGTTTTTAAGGTACCCACTTAACTGTATAAAGACAGACACCTATTTTCCTTTTGCATAATAACATTTACCAGCAGGCCTATTGCGGCCATTTTTCTACGTATATAAGGAATGGAGGAATTGATGATAATACAGGCAATCCTGCATTCTCTCCTCTTTCTGGAAATGCGCAGAAATTTGCATGATTCCTCTTCCGTTGTGTAAAAATGGTGACCTGGGCATAAACATTATAAGACGAGCATTTTTACCTATCGGGGTTCACTATGCTTTTACCCCATTGTATACATTTAATGTTTTAGATGTTCATCCCAATAAAAGCCTGCATCTTTACTACATTTCCATTTATTATATAGGTGCTGATAAATGAAAGGTCAGAGTAGGCTGTTCTTAGTATTCTTCTTCCAATTGCGCTTTTGTAACAAGTACCTCCCTTGGCTTACTGCCATTTTGACCGGAAATAATCCCTTTGTTTTCCAAAGTATCAATCAGTCTTGCTGCACGATTATAGCCGATCTTGTAATGGCGCTGCAATAATGACGTACTTGCACCTTGTTGGTTTAAGACAAATTCGATCGCATCCTGCAAAAGTTCATCTTCCGTTTCTTCCGTGGAAACCTCCTTCAGAAGTGTTTCCTGTTCAAATAAGTATTCAGGTTCTGCCAGCGTTCTGGCGTATCCGGTCACACGTTCTATTTCATCGTCGGAAACAAATGGTCCCTGCAATCTGATGCTTTTTCCTGTACCATTTTCAATAAATAGCATATCCCCTTTGCCAAGCAGTTTCTCCGCGCCCGATGTATCCAGGATCGTGCGTGAATCCACCTGGGAAGATACGCTAAAGGCAATTCTGGTTGGTATATTGGCTTTTATCAGACCGGTGATTACATCCACAGACGGTCTCTGTGTAGCCAGAAGCAAATGGATCCCGCATGCTCTTGCTTTTTGAGCAATTCGGCTGATCGCTTCTTCCACATCCTGTGGAGCGACCATCATTAGGTCCGCCAGCTCATCAATCACAATGACGATAAATGGCATTTTCTCATGATTGCGTCCCTGTCCGGTTACCTTTTGATTAAACCTTTCAATGTCACGTACTCCTTCTTCCACAAACTTTTCATAGCGCTCCTCCATTTCCCGGACTGCCCACTTCAACGCCTGGGTCGCAGCTTTTACATCAGTTATTACCGGGGATACAAGATGCGGAACACCATTGTAAGGAGCAAGCTCCACCATTTTTGGGTCAATCAAAAGAAACTTCACATCTTCATAATTTGCCTTATACAAAAGACTAACCAGAATGGTATTAATACAAACACTCTTCCCGGAACCGGTAGCACCTGCAATCAGACCGTGCGGCATCTTTTGTATATTAGTGATAAGCGGTGTTCCTTCAATGTTCAAACCTAATGCAATGGTTAACGGAGAGTCGCTGTTTTTAAAGGCATCCGTTTCAAATAACCCCTGCAGTCCGACCTTCTGTGACTTTTTATTCGGGATTTCAATGCCAATGGTCCGCTTTCCGGGAATAGGGGCTTCAATTCGTATATCTTTTGCTGCCATATTCAATTTTAAATCATCGCTTAAATTTTTTACCTTACTGACTTTCACGCCCAGTTCAGGCTGTACTTCAAAGCGGGTTACTGTTGGACCCTGGACGGCATTTACGACACGGGCTTTTACATTAAAATGCTTTAACGTCTGCTCCAACAATTCCCTCTGCTGGCGAATCCACCGATGATCCCCATTGGAGGATTCCTCCTTATCATCAAGCAAGTGGAACGGAATACGATCCGTTACTTTGTTTTCAGTAACAGTGCTTTTATGCTGTTTTTCCCGCTCCAGTTGTCTCTTTTTATCCGCCGGGGTCATCATAACATTGAAAGGAACATTGCCCGCCTGCTGCTGATTTCTAAGTTTCTTCCGGCTGTATTTCCGGTATGTATCATTGCTTTCTTTGGAATCCCGGTTGCCTGATTTCTCCCGGGAACGTGTTTGTCTGTCTGTTTGTATATTCTTTTGGTGAAATTTCTCATTTTCCTGAACAGTCGCTTCACTTCTTTGTTCTTCATTTGTTGTATCCGGCTTTGCTGCAAGTGCTTCTTTGGGATGTTGCCCATCGTCACCTGTTCTTTTCTCAATTCCCGGATCTTCGGCTAAAACAGGTTGTACCTCCGATTTGTTTACAAATATCTCCTGTTTCTGTTGCGAACTTTCCTTTTCCTGATTTCTATCATTTTCACCTGTAATCATCCCCGCCGCTGTTTGGTTAATCCCTTCTGTTTCTTCTGATGAAAAAATATTTTCTGCTGTTTCAAGTTCACTCACCTTTTCTTTTTTACGTTTATAGGCCGGAACATTCTCTATCTCTTTATTTTTGACACGGGGCTGGTAACCGTAAATAGGTGATGGAACTTCTGTCAGTTTAAATGGCTCATCCGAATCTTTTTTATATATTTTTCTTGAAGGTTTATGCTCTGTTTTTCTTGTGGTCTTCGGATGTCCCCGGCTTGGTTCAGTATTTCTCCGCTTATAGGCCGGGTTATCTGCATTTGATTTGTGTTTCGGCTGCTGTGCTTGTTGATCTGGGATGACAGGAAAACGAAAGGGTTTTTCTTTTGGATATTGATAGGTTATCTTTGCCTCTATATTCGGATTTCTGTTTTCCTGTCTTATTTCCTGCTGTTCATCCGACTCATCTTCAAAAAAAAGCTTCCCTAATTTCTTTTTCCATTTACCCCACATTATTACTCACTCATTTCTTTTTCTTGCAATACTTCTATTCTAGCATTATTACACCTGTTTGCCGATAAAATCATCCGGAAAATGCGGCTGCTTGCCGAGTAAGATAGGCCTTCATTCAGACTGCAGCCAAAAAGAATGACAACCCGCCTCCCTAAAGATTGCCATTCGTCATTTCATTCTGACCTTTATATTAAAATTCAAAAGGAGTTCCCGTTTTATACGTCTCATCAAGCACATAAATACCTTTTTCCTTTGGTGCATCCGGCAAACCCAGTTCTTTTTGCGAACATATCATACCATTCGATGGGACTCCCCGCAATTCTGTCGGTTTAATTTTCAATCCGCTTGGCATAACCGCACCAACCCTGGCAACAACAACTTTTTGTCCCCGTTCCACATTCGGTGCCCCGCAGACAATCTGCAGCGTGGAGTCGCCAACATCCACCTGACATACACTTAACTTATCGGCATTTTCATGGCTGCTCTTTTCTTTAACATAGCCAACTACAAATTTGGGACTGAGATCCAGATTCAACTCATCGTCCAGCCCATTTTTTTTCAAAACTTCCTGTACTTCACCTGCCAAAGCTTCACTCAATGGAATTCTTCCGGCAGAATCCAAAGAAAAATAGCGGGAAGCATTGAAAATGTTATAACCAATAATATTTCCGGCTTCATTTGTTATTTTTACAACATCCCCATGTTTTTCACTTCTTATTTGGTCGCGACCTGCTTCCCCCAACGGAAAAATAAGTACATCGCCAATCCCTTGCTGATTATAATAAACGTCCATTGCAATCATCCTTTCTAATTCTTTTCCGGCCTGTTTTTTGCAAGAATAAAAATAGGCTCCAAGTGTTTATCCTCATAAATAAACGGCAGTGATGTAATCGGAATCCGGCCTTCTGCGAAAAATTTCATCGTCATCTGCGCCAGAATATCATAACCGGTTTTATTCTGGATATCTGCAATAATGAGTACATCCTGATGTGGAACGGCAACAGCCATTTCTCCTTTGGCATTAAGTTTCATTTCCTCCAGAAATGCTTCATTTATAATATGGCTTGCATCATAACCGTCCTGTTTAGCAACAAAATAAAAATTATTATCAGCAACGGTATCCTTTTTATAATCAATCTTCAGTGAGCGCAGGTTGAATGTTGCAACCTCATCGATTCTTTCTTTCGTCCACCCTTCCTTTTCTAGCAGGCTTTCATCAATCAGCCGATAGGACTTCCCAAGATCAAGGGCATAATATATCCTTGTTTCTGCTGTATGGTCTTTATATACCATTTTTTGCTTTGATTTTGTTTCAGTCGGAAAGGAAGTGGCACGAATGACAGGAAAGATATTTTTTTCCTTGCCGGAGAGGTGGTGATCTTCATTCATAATGCGAAGTGCTTCCTCCACATGCTCTGTTAACTCATCAATGGCCGCCTCTCCCCGCTCATCATACTTGGAAACCACATTTGGCAGGGTTATGGTGATTCCCTGCTTCGAATCTTTCCATTCCACACGGAAAGTGTCTTTATCTCTGTTATAGGATGTTCGGTATTTTTCAGTGTTAAATCGTTCTTTGAGTATATTTTTCAGTTTGACTGTTGTCATTTTCATATTTTTGCCTCCTCATTTTACATCAAGAGCTGGCATCCGAATCCTGTTATACGGGAAGCTCACGTAGAAACTGCGTAATTTCTTCCTTTGTCTTTCTGTCTTTGCTTACAAATCTTCCCACTTCCTTTTCCTGGTGAAAAACAAGAAAGCTTGGTATGCCAAACACGTCATATTCCCGGCAAATATCGATAAATTTATCACGATCCACCTGTACAAACGTAAAATCGGAAAACTCCGCCTCGATTTCCGGCAAAACAGGCTCGATAAATGTGCAATCCGGGCACCAGTCCGCAGTGAAATACATAACAACTTTATTTTCCTTTGTTTTCTCCTCAAATTGTTCCATTGTCCGTAAATTTTCCATTGCCTTTCCTCCCTTTAGGGTTTATATACACGCATCGTTGTTTAGATGTTCTTATTAATGGCAGGGAGAATATTTACATGTCCCCCCCTATTTTCGTATATTATCTCATAACAGCAGTCTATGTCATAGCAATTGCTTTAAATTAACACAGATATTGTTTACTATAATAGATAGATGGAAGAAAAACAATGGAGGGATATGATGGAACTAACGGTTTATTTAGCAGGACAAATTCACGATGATTGGCGTGAAGATGTTAAAAAAATTGCCAAGGAGAAGGATCTGCCTTTAACTTTTGTTGCACCGCAGACGAATCATGATCGTTCCGACGATGTTGGGGAGGACATTCTCGGAAAACAGCCGGATAATGTATATCGTGATGACGCAGCATCCAGTGTGAATAATTTCCGCACGCAGGTATTAATGCAAAAAGCCGATGTGGTTATTGCTTTATTCGGGGAAAAATACAAACAGTGGAATACGGCTATGGATGCAAGTGCCGCCATTACAATGGGCAAACCTACAATTATTGTACGTGACCCATCTTTGGTTCATCCGTTGAAAGAGCTGTCCAATAAAGCAAATGTTACGGTGGAAACGGTCGAGCAGGCGCTGGATGTTATCGCATATATCTATGAATAATACATGAAAGCAGCGGTAACTACCGCTGCTTTTTTCCTGTCCAATATTCCATCTGTCCTTTCAGTAGCCGAACGACATGTTCAAACATAGCCTGCCTTGAAACAAGATCATTAGTAAAAATACCAACAGCGCCTTCATTATTGCGGACCGCTTTCTTTTCTGCATAACTGTCCATCACATCTCCGAGTTCGGTACCCTGCCGTAAGCGGACAGCAACTTCCCCGGGCAGTAATATTCTTGCACCGCTTGCTGTAAATAGATTGTCTTCAGGCGTTGCCAATGCTCCCCAATTACAAAGAAACAGCTGATCACCCACAAACATGACACCGCCTTCCAGACCAATGCCCATGGAGGAAGGGAATTTTTCCAAACATTTCCTCGCGCGGTTTATTGCCCCCTGTTTCGTTTCTTCATCAGAAAAAGGCTGTGCAGCAACGCCGGAGGAAACTTTTATCCCCTTGACTTCTTTGTCCGGAAAGACAGTTCGTACCGCATTCATTTTCGCCGGGTTTAAGGAACCGATCGTTACAATCATCATGAACCATCCATTTCTGCTGTTATGCCTGCCTGATTTGATCCACTGTATTCTGGTCTGTCTGTTTTACCAGCTTAACAAGCAATTCTCTTGCAGCTGCATAATCATCCACATGAATAATCGATGCGGAAGTATGAATGTACCGGGAACAAATACCAACGACTGCAGAAGGAACTCCGTCATTGGAAATGTGCACACGTCCTGCGTCTGTTCCTCCCTGGGAAACAAAGAATTGATATGGAATGTTATTGGATTCCGCCGTATCCAGAATGAATTCTCTCATACCACGATGCGTGATCATCGTCCGGTCAAAAATCCTGAGCAGCGCCCCTTTTCCAATATGGCCAAATTCCTTTTCATCACCCTTGGCATCGTTAGCCGGAGAAGCATCAAGCGCGTAAAAAATATCCGGTTTTATCATATTTGCCGCAACCTGAGCACCGCGCAGACCTACTTCCTCCTGTACGGTAGCACCGGAATAAAGCTGGTTGGGAACTGTTTCATTCTGTAATTCTTTTAACAATTCAATGGATAAGCCGCAGCCATAACGGTTATCCCAAGCTTTTGCCAAAATCTTTTTCTCGTTGGCCATTGGCGTGAATGGTGTTAAAGGAACGATTTGCTGTCCTGGCTTTACACCAATTTTCTCTGCATCTTCTTTATCATCTGCACCGACATCAATCAGCATATTCTTTATTTCCATCGGCTTTTTCCGCTGTTCCGGCGTTAGATTATGTGGTGGGATGGATCCAATCACCCCCACTACAGGTCCGTTATCCGTCATCACCTGTACACGCTGGGCAAGCAGCACCTGATTCCACCAGCCGCCAAGTGTCTGAAAGCGAATCATGCCATTTTTCGTAATTTGCGTGACCATAAAACCAACTTCATCCATATGACCCGCAACCATCACTTTCGGTCCTTCTCCATTTTTAACGCCGAAAACGCCGCCGAGATTATCCTGAATCACTTTATCCGCGTATTTTCCCAATTCTTTTTTCATAAATGTGCGTACAAGCTTTTCATTCCCAGGTGCACCCTGCAGTTCGGTTAAATTTCTAAATAAATCCTTCGTTTCCTGGTTCATGCAATCCCTCCATAAATTTTCTATGCAATATCTTCAGTATAACGGAAGAAGACAAATTATTTCCACTTTCCCATTGATTGTTTTATTGATTTCTATTTTTTCCCGTTTGCTGTATACTATGGGGTAAATACAGAAAAAACAAAACACTGATAGAGGTGAACGTAAAATGGGTGTAAAAAGAGTTGCACTTGCTGCGGGAATGGGGGTAGCAGTAGGTTATTTAGCTAGACAACAGATGGAAAACATGCAAAAGATAACACCGGAAAGAGCTTTAAAACGTGCGAAAGAAACATTTAAGAAAAGCGGTCCAATCAGCGGGTCCTGGATTTATATGAAACCGGAGGAAGTGGAAATGAACGGCTTGTTGTATGATGCGTATAAAGGCGGCGTCACCCGCAATATTGATGGGGAAAATAAACAGTATGAGTTTTATGTGGATGTAGAAACAGGCACTGTCATTGATTCCATTGAAACGACATAATAATGTAATGATTGTATTTTTAACATAAGAATATTTGCATGCCGACCGGTTACCGGTGGATTATCTAAAAAAAGCCCGGGGAATATTCCCGAGCTTTTTTCATTTAATTATTTTTATTAATATATTGACGTTTATTATCTTCTATCCCTGCCAGACAGATTGCTGCAGGGTCGTTGTCAATCTCAAGCTCAACAGTGGACCCATCCACGGGTAACGTTTCTTCAAAGATTTGTTCATATTCCTCTACAGAAACTTCTTTCCGTGACGCAAACAATTTAGTATGCTGTTCCACCCTTAAATGTTTCTCATAGCCCGGCTGGATAATTCCTGTAAAAAATTCACCAACGGCTCCCGACCCATAACTGAATAAACCAATTCTCACGCCCGGGTTTAGATTCTCTTTATTTTCCAGTAAAGATAATAAGCTTAAATATAAAGAACCGGTATAAATGTTTCCGACAATTCGGTTATAGAGAGTACTTTGCTGATAATTTTCCACTAATCGATCTTTATCTTCCTCACTGCCTTCATCAAAAATAGTCCTTAATGCTTTCAGACCCATTTTTGTATATGGCAGATGAAAACACAAAGCTTCAAAGTCTTTGATGCTATGCCCCGTTTTATCTTTATAGCTCCCCCATACTTTGGAGAAGAATGCAATATACTGTTCATTGGAAAATTTCCCGTCCACAAATGCTTTATCGGAATAAATCGGACGCCAGAAATCCATAATATCATTTGTCAAATACGTACTCGTGTCTTCAAAAGCCAAAATTTTTGGTTCCCTGCTGATCAGCAGCGCTACTGCACCTGCTCCCTGTGTGGATTCTCCACCGGTATTCAGCCCGTATCTGGCAATATCCGAAGCAAGTACCAATACTTTACTTTCGGGATTTAACGCAATATGTCCCTTTGCCATTTGAACTCCTGCCGTTGCACCGTAGCATGCCTGTTTCACTTCAATTGTTCTTGCTGCAGGATTTATTCCAAGCAGATGGTGCACATACACTCCAGCTGATTTCGAGTGATCCACCCCGGTTTCTGTACCAAAAATAACAAAATCTATCGCCTGTTTATCTTCTTCGGTCAGCATTTCCGACGCGGCATTCGCAGCAAGCGTTACCGGGTCCTGTGTGATTGGTGTAAGTGCCATTTTTTCCTGACCGATTCCAATCGTAAATTTATCCGGATCAATACCTCTTGCTTTCGCTAAATTTTCCATATCCAGATATAAATGCGGTGCGTAAAATCCTATTTTATCTATTCCTATTTTCAAGCTGATTCTCCTTCCACACATCCACTGTATAAGATAGTCATACTAGTGAAACAATGAACAAGTCACTGCATTTTTTTATTAATACGTAAATAATAATATATTGCGATCGGAAAAACAATGATTTAATCGCAAATATCATTTATAAAAAAATGGTACCCGAAAAGAATCCGGGTACTTCAAAATCAATGAACCGTTCTTGTACTAATTTCCTCCATACGCATACCGTTCCCGCACTATCTCATCAATCTTCTCCCCTTTTTCATTAAATTTCATCGCACGGTAATAGGCATCATGATAAAACGTATACCATGCCTGCTTGTTATATCCGAAATCCATCCATTTCTCTTTTTCATGGACAGAAGTGACCGGATAATCATCATAGGCCAGTGCCCATAATTTATTCTGGTGGGCATGGGTTGGCATGATATCCGCCATATGAATGAAGCATTCCTCCCCATCTTCAAAGACAAGGATGCAATGCCCATCACTATGCCCGCTCGTATGAACCATCTTTAAACCATCAGTCACTTTTCTCTCTTGCTTAAATGTTTCCACTTGATTAACGATTGGCTCCCAGTTCATTTTCCAATATGTATTTTTTGACCGTATATTCGGATTTCTCATTTCATGCCATTCGACTGCAGAAGTATAAATTTTTGCATTTTCAAAAACTGACACAAACCCGCCCTGTCCATCCGGTTTTGTCAAGCCGCACGCATGGTCAAAATGTAAGTGAGTCATAAGCACCACATCGATATCCTGAGGAGTCAGCCCAAGTTCTTTCAGAGATAAATCTACGGAAGATTCTTCCTTCACCCCGAAATTTCGTAGTTGCTTGTCCGTTAATTTTCCATTCCCCATGCCGGTATCAATAAGATAATTCTTCCCGTTCAGCTGCAGTAATATCGGATCTGTTCTCAGTTCAATTTGGTTTTTATCATTATACGGATACTTTCTACTCCATAAAGGCTTCGGAACCACCCCAAACATAGCACCACCATCCAGGAAATTTACTCCCCCGTTCAGCCAGGTTAATTTTGCTCTACCAACCTGTAATGTTTCCATTCTGTTTCTCCTCCTTGTAAAAAATTTGAATTCTATATAAAATATCGCATTAACTTTATCATAACAGATCACAAGAATCAGTTACTTATAAAAGACTTGCCATTATTAATTATAAAACCTTTCATCTTTCTTATTAACAATTCCAAACTCAGGCCATATTCTTAGTAATTTAATTATTTTTTGAGCAAATGCACTTGTTTAATCAATAATATTCTTTATAATCAGATATAATATAATATAATTTATTTTAACATATAAGAAAGAGGGGATATTAATGCAGAAGTTAGCAAACTTCAGTCAATTTGTTGGTAATACGTTTGCCATTTGGGTTTTAGCATTTGCCATTATTGCATTCTTTTCACCGGATACTTTTATTTGGATAGCCCCATACATATCCATACTGCTTGGGGTGGTCATGTTTGGAATGGGGTTAACACTGACCACGCAGGACTTTAAAGAAGTATTTAAAAGACCGAAAGATGTGGCCATCGGGGTCGGGGCACAATTTGTCATCATGCCGCTCATCGCTTTCGCATTGGCCGTAGGTTTACAGTTGCCCCCGGAAGTAGCTGTGGGAGTGATTCTTGTCGGTTGCTGTCCAGGTGGTACAGCGTCAAATGTCATGACTTTTCTTTCCAGGGGAGATACTCCTTTATCAGTTAGTATTACCGCATCGTCTACAATCTTAGCACCGATCATGACACCTTTGTTAGTGTGGATTTTAGCGAGCCAATGGCTTCCGGTTTCTGCCGGAGCTCTTTTTTGGGACATCGTACAAGTCGTCATTATCCCGGTTGTTTTAGGTATCACATTAAGAGCATTTTTCAGCAAGCAGGTAGAAAAAAAGTGTCCAGGCTTTGCCCTTAGTCTCTGTTATCGCTATCGTAGCCATCGTTGCCACAGTAGTCGGAGGAAATCAGGAAAACATAGCCACAACCGGTCTATTAATATTTGCCGTTGTCATTTTACACAATTTACTCGGTCTGGGCTTGGGCTATTTAATGGCTAAAATTTTTGGGTTGGATTTCAAGAAACAAAAAGCATTGTCCATGGAAGTTGGACTGCAAAATTCAGGACTGGGAGCTACTCTGGCAACAGCTCACTTTGCTCCAATTGCTGCTGTTCCCAGCGCTATTTTCAGTGTATGGCATAATATTTCCGGACCGATACTCGCTACCTATTGGAGAAGAAAAGCACTTAAAGAGGAAAATAAGATGGAACATGAGCAAGATGGTCGAAACAACGATCAAATTATAAACCAATAATATATGGTGAAGCCTGATTATTGTGTTATAACAACATACCATCCAAAAGAGAGGCTGGGACATAACTAATTTTATTGGAGAAAAACCCAAACAAACCACTTACCCAGCTCCGGGAATATACGAGGCGTCCTGTGATACGCTATCACCATGATTTGTTCGGTTTTTGTTCAAGACTTTAAAGTTATGTCCCAGCCTCTTTCCATTTCTTCAATTAAAGCCATATAGTTGGTAAGTAAAATCAAGTCATTAGCCTTCTATTCCTGTTTATTTGAACTTCATCAGGCTCATTATGATTATATAATTTAAAAGCTAAACTTTTATTTATGCGTAAAAATACCTTTTTTGGTAGTCTATATACAGTAATTAAATTGTTAACATAAAGATTATGTACTGGAAATTTATTTCTAAATTATTTAAGAGAGGATGAAGTCTTTGTTAATCAGTGAAAAATGGAATTCCATAGTCAGGTTACTCCCTGGCCTCCTCCTTTGTCTCGCCGTTATGTTCCTCGGCATCTATGGAGCGGAATTCATAGGATACATCTTGATCCAGGCCGGTCTTTTATCACCGGAAAGTGACACACCAGTATCCGGTATTTTCGTTGCTATTATAATAGGAATTATAATTCGTAATACCGTTCGCCTTTCAGATGCTTTTACTAAAGGAATTTCCTTTTCCGTAAAATATGTATTGCGTGCAGGAATCATCCTGCTGGGACTTCGTTTAAGTTTAATGGAAGCGTTGAAGCTCGGTGCTTTTGGAATACCGCTGATTGTCGCATGTATTGCCGCAGGATTATTCGTTACCTTGTATTTAACAAATAAAATGAAGCAGTCCTACCGATTGGGCACCTTAATAGCCAGTGGAACAGGAATCTGTGGTGTAACTGCCATTATGGCAACATCACCTGTCATCAAAGCAAAGGAAGATGAGATCTCCTACGCCGTAGCTAATATCACTATATTCGGGTTAACCGGCATGCTGCTGTATCCGTTTTTGGCCAACTTTGTATTTGCAGGTGATCCAATTAAAGCAGGAATGTTTCTGGGAACTGCCATACATGACACGGCACAGGTGACAGGTGCTGCATTAATTTATGACCAGCTCTATCAAACTCAAACGGCTGTTGATGTGGCTACCGTTACAAAATTGACAAGAAACTTGTTTATCATTGCTATCATTCCATTTATATCATATTTATTTTTCAAAAATACAAACAGCAAAAAGACAGATAAAACAGGTGAAGAACAACAATTGCCAAAATGGTACACATTTATTCCGGGATTTGTCGTTGGCTTTTTGCTGCTCTCCCTTTTACGCACCATAGGGGATATGACATTGGAAAATATGAATGCAGCATTTGGTTTCCTCAGTGTAACTGCCTGGGAAAACTTTTATACGAATGCCAGTTCTTTTGGTACTACCTACCTGCTTGGTATGGCCATGGCCGGAGTCGGCTTATCAACCAATTTTTCCGCCTTTAAGGGTATTGGTATAAAACCGTTTTATATCGGCTTTACAGCTGCAGTCTCCGTGGGAATAGTCAGTGTCGTCCTGATCTCTTTATTTGGACATCTTGTGGCAATTTAATAACCTGAAACTTTATTTACTGTGAGCTGCGTTCCAATGTTATAATAGTTGGAAAAGTACATAGGGGGAGTTATTTTGCTTGAAAAGATATTTCAGGATATTGATAACCATTTTGATGACACGGTGGAAATACGCAGGTACCTGCACCAATACCCGGAGATTTCCTTCCATGAGACGAAAACCGCTGCCTATATCGCAGATTTTTATAAAGAGCTGGGTATTCCGTACAAAACCAAGGTTGGCGGAAACGGTGTAGTTGCCACTTTAAAAGGGGAAAAGCCCGGAAAAACCATTGCTTTACGCGCTGATTTTGACGGACTGCCAATCCAGGATGAAAAAGATGTCCCTTACAAATCCAAAATAGACGGGGTTATGCATGCATGTGGACATGATGGCCATACAGCAACACTACTGACACTGGCCAAAGTAATGAAAGAATATCAAAAAGAACTGTCCGGCACCATTGTTTTTCTGCATCAGCATGCAGAAGAATTGGCTCCCGGCGGGGCAATGCCAATGATAGAAGCTGGTGCACTGGAAGGGGTAGACGCAGTATTCGGCACCCATTTATGGGCAACAACACCGCTTGGTACCATTGAAACTTCCAAAGCTGAATTCATGGCGGGGGCAGATCGATTTGAAATAAAAATCCAGGGCCAGGGCGGCCATGGGGCACTCCCGCATCAAACAAAGGATGCGATAGTCATCGGCTCGCAACTTGTAACACAGCTGCAGCAAATCGTCAGCAGACGGTTGGATCCATTGGAAACAGCCGTTATCACCGTAGGCCAATTTGAAGCAGGCCAGGCCTTTAATATCGTTGCTGATTCGGCCAAAATTGTAGGAACGGTCCGTTATTTCAATGCAGAGGTGCAGGATATGATTATTCAGGAAATGGAAAACATCCTGCAAGGGGTAACCGCTGCGAACGATGCAACTTATACATTTGACTATTTTAAGGGATACCCGCCGCTTGTTAACCATAAAGAAGAAGCGGAATTGGTGCTTGAAGCAAGCAGTAATATTAAAGAAGTGAAGGAAACAAAAGAAGTCAAGCCGGTCATGGGCGGCGAGGATTTCGCCTATTATATGATGGAGAAACCTGGCACATATTTCTTTACCGGCGCCCATAAAGAAGGCAGTGATTATCCGCATCATCATCCGAAATTTGACATTGATGAGCGGGCGCTGCCCATCGCTGCAAAAGCTTTAATTCAGGCGTATTTTGCTTATCAGGAGAAGTAATAATATAACGTCAATAACTTTAAAACGCTCAGATTTAAAATCTGAGCGTTTGCTATAGAAATTATTTATATTGAAGGAAAATCAAGAATACAGTCCAATACAATTTCCAACTATTGCTTAAAACCTGCGATGCACCGATAAATCGGCTGCCCTTTTGCAGAAAACCGCTTTTCATATTCGGTCATGACATTATCCGGGTCATCCACCTCATGTAAATCGAGATTCACTTCCTGCAGCTTTATGCCAAACTGGGAAAAACTGACCAACGAATATTCAAAGAAGCCCTGATTATCGGTTTTTAATATAATTTTTCCTTCTGAATCAAGCACCTGCTTATATTGCTTTAAAAAAGGATAGTAGGTCAGCCTTCTTTTTTCATGACGATTTTTCGGCCATGGATCGGAAAAGTTCAAATACAGCTGCGATATTTCATCCTCCGCAAAAATCTCCAAAAGATTAGCGGCATTTACGTGCAGAAGTTTTACATTCGGCAAATCTGCATCCATTGCCTTTTGTGCAGCACGGACAATAATTGTTTTGGCCACTTCGATGCCAATGAAATTAATATGTGGGTATTTCCTTGCCATCCCAACAATAAACTGACCCTTTCCTGTACCAATCTCCAGATGAACCGGATTCTCATTTCCAAAGACTTCTTTCCAGCTTCCTTTCTTTTCCATTGGCGCAGGTATAATAATATCAGTGTGACTCTCTATAAATTCATCAGCCCACGGCTTATTCCGTTGACGCATCTTTATAACGCTCCTTGCTCGAATTTTAACTGTATACAATAAGTAAAAATAACAAAACTATTAGTGAGGTGATTTTTTTATGGGTTTAACTGTAAACGATCAATTAACCCTTCTGGTCGATCTATTGGATGAACATGCCGGTGAAAGCACTGCCACTCCCAGTGAATATCAGCAAATTGCCCGTCTGGTTCAATCTATGATTGACAACGGGACTATTCACGATGATCATTTGCTGCAATTGCTGCCGCAAATACAGCAATATGGTTTAGAAGGTGAAAGTACGGCAAATGTTGCCAATCACATTACAAATAACAAACAAAATATTGATAGCTGGATCAATGCCATTGACCAGCATACGTTAAAGTAAATGGATTTTTTATTAAGTTAAGATGAAATCTTTTATGAGAACATTCAATTCCTCCAAATCCTTTAGCCGCTCCGTTACCTTGTCCGGCTCATTGCGCTCACTGTGCCAGCTGATATAATGAAGAGTATCCAATATTAAATACCAGTACATTCGTTCATAAAAGTTCGTATCATTTGTTACTCCATAATTCTTTAACCAGTCATTCCATTCTTCTTTTGGAATATACCATTTTAACACCATACCGTAATCAATCACGGGATCAGCAATTCGGGCATTATCCCAGTCCACCAGATACAGATTATTTTCTTTTGTCATCAGCAGATTATTATGGTTTAAATCTCCATGGCAAACTACCGGCTTTTGTTGCTCGGTTACCTGTAATAGCTCCTCCAAATAATGTAAAGCGGTTCGGACTTCCCGGTAAGCCTGAAGCAGCTTCAAGGTGTCGAGCCGCTTTTTAACCATTTTGAATTGGACATCAGCGGTTAATGGGGATTTGCCAAGTCGCATCAGCATGTAAAGCAGCTCCTGGGAATCATGGATCTTCCGGATTAGTTCCGCTACCTGTTTCCCTTTCATTTCACTTTGTTTTAACTCTCTTCCTTCCACCCACTCCTGAGCAGTAATAACGTCCCCGTTTTCCATTCGCTTTGTCCAGATCAGCTTTGGTACAATTTCTTCCGCGGATAGAACAGCGAGAAATGGAGAGGAATTCCGCTTCAGAAAAAGCCGTTTATTATTTTTTGTTGCCAAATACGCATCACCTGTCAGGCCGCCTGCCGGTGAAATATTCCATTCATTTCCTAGCACTCGCTTCAACCAGTCCACCATAGATCATTCACAACTTTCAATTTTAAGGTTCAATATTTTATTCTATAATGATAGAGAGGAAAATACAAATAGTTTTTTTTTTAGGTGAAAGAGCAAATTAATTTTAAATTGCATCTTAGGGATAAGTCAGGATTTTCAGGAATTTCCCTGCTGATCTTTTTCGGCTGTTCCCAGTATGGGAATGCCTTCTCTTTCTTTTGTGATCTTACACGTATAACATGTGTCTGTCTGCCCATCCACCTGGTAATTAATACTTTTCTTGGTAGTTACTTCAAGAGATGTTGTTTCAAAAACTTCCACTTCCTGATAGTGAATATGCTTTCCTGTAAATACAGTTATAAATAAAGCCAAAACTTTCCATTTTGAGATGGAATGAATAATAAGCACAGAAAACTTATGCGGCTGGACTTTGGATCTCGGATTAATCTTCATTCCCCCACCATAGTAGGGGTGATTTGTAATGGAGACCATCCAGCAATCCTTCAGCTTCGTAACTTTCCCATTATCTTTCAATTCTAATTCCATTGGTTTAAACGTAATTATAATTTGAAGAAGTGCTATAACATAACTAAGCTTACCCATGTTTAGGAAGTTCAGTATTCGTTTATAAAAAGCATTGTTTGCTTTTTCCGCAATCAATGCATCAAAACCGAAGCCCATACTATTGACAAAATTACGCTTGCCGGATCCATCCATGTGGTAATTCCCCAAATAATATACAGCATCAGCGGTTCCACCCACCACTTTTTCCAATATTTCCAGTGGTGAATCCCTTAATTTAATTCCCCGGGCGAAGTCATTTCCCGAGCCGCCGGGTATAAAGGCAATTGGCACGACATAATGATCAACGCCATTGATTACTTCATGTAAAGTACCATCTCCACCGACGACGATCATCGCTTTAATGCCTTGCAAATGGACCAAAGAGCGGGCAATCTCTTCCGCATGCCCTTCATACTTAGTATAATAATATTTGCTTTCCAGCCTTTTATAGAGTTCCGTTTTCTGCAGCTTTAAAAAAATCCGCTTTGCCCTGCCGTTTCCAGCCTTTATATTTACAATAAAAATATACATACCATCTATCCCCTCTGGGAAAATCAACAAAAAAGCTGACTAAACACTTTGCCTTTTGTGATTTGAGTGGAATGCTGTCTCCTCCTTCCACCAAAAAAACTGTCCGTTTTCAGCTGTCAAACTCGTCCGAATCCTCTTCCCATTCAGGACGCTTTACAGCTGTAGTCTGACAAAACTTCAGCAAAATTTCAGCTGCTTTTAATTGATAACTCTTTAACGGGGAATCCAATTGCCGCATTTCCTGAAACCATCTCTCATATTGCTGTGCGCCAATCACCTGTGTCTGATATGGTTCCCTGGCAAAAACGATTGGATTAACCCTGGATAAAATAGTTTTCTTAATGGGGAAATGATGCTGTTTGGCCTGAAATATACTCTGTATGATCCTTTCCGTCCGTTTCAGAGAAATGCCTGGGTTTAATATTTTTCGTTGTTCCTGCGCTGTTTCAATCAACCAGGTTCGTTCATCCCCCGCCATGATGGTGGCACCTTCTTCTGCTTCCACCAGGTAAACAATTTCCACACCGATGGGGCTGACCATAATAATCTCTCCATCAACAGGGGCATTTTTAATCGAAAAGATCGGATAATACATAATAAGATACGTGTCCGGAAACCTCTGCAGGAAATACTTCAAAACAGGGTCAGTATAATAGGATTCATCCATGAAAGAACTGTCCGTTACCGTCGAAGTGGCCCATTTTAGCTGAAAGCCAAACAGCTTATCAAGAAAATACTGTTTTAACTCCTGTTCAGTTTCAGGCAGTGTTTCCTGTTTCTCTTCTGCTTCCTTCTGAGTAATGGGATCATCCCGCTTCTTTATAAATAAGGATTTAATGCGGGAAAAGGCTGGCTTTTGTTCGGGTTCCAGGTCTGGATGTGCTTCTTCCTGGTCCGGATTTCCCCAAACGTCATAAAGCTTTTTCCACTGCTCATTTTTCAGTCTTATATATTGGCTTGGATAACGATAGGCATCCCATTCATATCGGGATATATAATCCTGTAATTTAATGAGTTGAGCCAGTACCTCCACCTCCCTGCAATGGATAATTGGAAACAACTTCATATTTCGGCGTCTGTTGCGGATGTATACGGAACAAAAAAATATTTTTCACGTGCCATACTTGCTTTTCCAGAGACTTATTATTTATTTTTTGTTCCAGGCCATTTATTTCAGTACCATTCCATTTTTTTGCTAATGTAACATGCGGACGGTAATTCCGCTTTTCCCTTTTCCACCCTGCGGCGGCACATTGATCCTCCACCGTTTTCTGCAATTGTATAAGTGGTTCTGTCTTCTCCACTCCTGCCCAAAGCACCCTCGGTTTCACGGGGTTTCCAAATGTTCCAAGCTGACCTGTTGCTAAGGAAAAGGCTGCACATTGCTGTAGGTCCTGTAACTGTTCTTCCAAATTGGTTAACTGGTCATCGGCAACCGGCCCTAAAAATTTCAGCGTAATATGAAGGTCCTTTTTATGCGGCCATTGTTTATAGGGCAGTTCCTGCTTCAGCTCCCGCTGCCACTCGGAGAAATAGTCCTGTATCGTCTCAGGCAAATGAATGGCAATAAAGTAATGAGAGGTCATAAATATCAGTCCTTCCTGCTCGTTAATGTCTGCAGCCAGCTTTGTTCTTCCTCTGTCAGTCTGCGGTAAGCACCAATCGGAAGGTGCTTATCCAGTTTAATTCGGCCCATGGATAAGCGTTTCAGGTAGATTACTTTTTTCCCGACAGCCTCAAACATCCGCTTTACCTGATGATATTTCCCCTCGGTAATTGTTATTTCCACTTCGGAAAAGTCACCGCTTTTCACAATGCTTAATCCGGCCGGTTTCGCCTGATACCCATCATTAAGCACGACTCCCTTTTTAAACTGATCCACATCTTCTTCTGTCACGGTTCCTTCAATTTTAGCAAAATATGTTTTTTCGATTTCTTTTCTCGGTGAAGTAAGCTCATGAGCTACTGCTCCATCATTGGTGATCAAAAGCAGGCCTTCCGTATCTTTATCCAGCCTGCCGACACAAAATGGATTAAATTTCCTCTCCGCTCTGTCCAGTAGGTCGATTACAGTTTTATCCTTTGCATCCGTCGTAGCGGAAACGACACCGGGAGGCTTATGCAGCATAAGATAAATATGTTTTTCATAATGAACCGTTTCCGCATCCAGTTTGACAATATCTGCTTTAGGGTCCACCTGAAAACCGCCATCTTTGATGACTTTGTCATTAACAGTAATTCTTTTTTTCTTCAGCATAGTTTTGACATCTTTTCTGCTGCCATAACCGGCATTGGATACGAGTTTATCCAAGCGCATGCTAACAACCTCCTGCTATCTCCCAAAAATTCGATCCAAAAATCTGATTTTGCTCCCCAGTACTCGCTCCAGCAATGTGGAATGATAAGCAAACCATAAATAAATGAACGCACCGCCAATTACACCAATGGCAAGCATGACAGTCGCTCCCCATTGTGTTTCTTCATACGGAATAAACAGCCCGAAAACAAGTTTCAGCAATAAGACGGTAGCAGCCATGATCACAACAAATATTCCGATCAGCATGGTACGCTTAACGATCTGTCTATAAGAAAAGTTAATTGCGACTTTAATCCGCCATAAATTTAGAGAAACGGAAGTTACTGCAGCAAGTGCAGTACCAAAAATAGCGCCTTTCGCCCCGAACATATGGATCAGCTGAATATTCAGCAATACTTTTAACAGTAGCCCGGCTGCCAAACTGTAGACGGCATACCGCTGCTCATTAATCCCCTGCAATACTGCCGAAGAAACTGTAAATAGAGCGAAAAACAAAGCAACCGGTGCATACCAGGCAAGCAGGTTCCCGGTTATTTCTATATTTTGCATACCGTACAATGCCCCGTACGCTTCGTGAGACAAAAGAGACAAGCCGACAACTGCCGGAATAATTAACACTAAAATCACTTGAAACGCCTGATTAATTTGTTTTGTCACAAGTTCTTTATCATTTTCAAAAAATGATTTCGTTAAGGCTGGCATAGCTGCAATAGATAAACCTGTAGCAAGTGTAATAGGAATGATGACCAGCTTATGACCGTAGAAATTTATGGTTGCAAAAGCTTCTGCCCAAATTTCCTCCTGCCCAATAGCGACCATGGCTCTTTCAAATGTGAACTGATCCGTTAATTGATATAAAGGGATGGCCAGACCTACCAACACAAACGGGCCTGCATAACGGAACAGTTCTTTAAATAAATCCCTTGTTGGTATATCATGGGTTTGCACTTGCTGCTGTCTCTGCCTGTTGATATGTGCTTTGCGCTTTCTCCAGTAAATATATAAAACCGCACAGGAAGCCAGTGCCCCAAGAAAAGCTGCAAAGGTGGAAAAACCAACCGCTGCAGTTACTGTGCCGCTTAATAGACGAATGATTACAAACGATCCGCCTAAGACGAAGGCAATCCGCACAATCTGCTCAACAACCTGGGATACCGATGTGGGGCCAAATGACTGATGCCCCTGGAAAAAACCCCGGGCAATACTCATGGCAGGAATGACAAGCAACGCCACACTGACCGTGCGAATAACAAACGTAACATCCGCCACCGTAATGTCTTCAGGATCGTCACTCGTAATCATTTGACCGGCTAGGAATTCAGCACTAAAAAAAAGAGCCAAAAATGCCAGCACACCAGTAATGCTCATCAATACCATCCCGGCTTTAAACATTCGCATGCCGGTTTCATAATCGCCAAGGGAATTATATTTGGAAACAAATTTCGATACAGCCATCGGAACACCAATAGTCGATAAACTGATAAATATGCTGTATGGCGTATAGCCTAATTGGAATAACGCACCTCCGACCGGACCAACAAGATGATGAAAAGGAATGACATAAATCATTCCGAGAAATTTTGATAAAAATGACGCACCTGTCAAAAGCATGGTGCCTCTCATAATATTCGACATCATTTCACCCGCAATTAATAAATTTCCAACACGAGTTTGTTTCATTTATGTAAAACCATAGCAGTAAAAAACAAACACCTCATCCTATTTTAGCACACTTTATTTAATTACAACACGTGAAATACTGGGAAGGTTCTCCTGTGCAGTGCCTGATTCGGCGCTGTTGAATGCTGGTGATTAATGTAAATGTTTATCTGAATTTCTATTTAAGCAATGCAGGAAGTATTCTTCACGGATGGACCAGCAAGAAGATGACACGAAGAATGCTAAATGACGTGAATCCACTGCCTGTTAAATCCGACAATCCTATAACGTCAATTTTTTACCGCATCATGATAGTATTTTCCTGCAGGTAAATGATAAGATACAAAGGCAGTATATAAAACATGAGGAGTTTTTCCAACAGGAGGAAAGATGCATGAAATATGATGTTATTGTGATCGGTGGTGGACCATCCGGCTTGATGGCAGCTATTGCCGCAGCAGAACACGGTGCAAAGACATTGCTATTGGAAAAAGGTAAAAAATTGGGAAAGAAGCTCGCCATTTCCGGAGGCGGCAGATGCAATGTGACAAACCGGCTCCCGGAAGAGGAAATAATTAGACACATACCCGGCAACGGCCGATTTTTATACAGTGCTTTTTCCGTATTCAACAACGAGGATATCATTGCTTTTTTTGAAAATTTGGGTGTCGGATTGAAAGAAGAAGACCACGGACGCATGTTTCCTGTTTCTAATTCGGCGAAGTCTGTTGTAGATGCATTAATCCATAAGTTGGATGAGCTTCACGTAACAACACAATTAAATACAAAGGTCGATGCTGTTCACTATGATGAGGACTTTCATACCGTCATTCTGTCCGAAGGTGAAAAAATAAAGACCAATGCAATTGTCATCGCTGCCGGAGGTAAAGCGGTTCCCCATACAGGATCTACCGGAGACGGTTACGCATGGGCAAAAAAAGCCGGACATACCATTACTGAATTATACCCGACTGAAGTACCGCTTATTTCAAGAGAGGATTTTATCCGGAGAAAAGACTTACAGGGACTTTCTTTGCGTGATGTGTCACTTTCTGTATTAAATCAAAAAAACAAACCGGTCATTACACACCGCATGGATATGATTTTCACCCATTTTGGCATCTCCGGCCCGGCTGTTTTAAGGTGTTCCCAATTTGCTGTAAAAGAGTTCTTGAAAGGGCGGGAGAAGGTAAAAATGGCCCTGGATTTATTGCCTGATGAGAAGGAACATACACTGATCAACCGGATGCAGGACAGCATTTCCAAACAGCCAAAAAAGACGCTGAAAAACTTGCTTAAAGGACTTGTGCCTGAAAGAATGCTTTTATTTCTTCTTCGGATGAATAAAGTAGGTGAAGAACAAAAGGCAGGCACTATATCCAAAGAAACAATCCGTTCAATTGCACATAACGTAAAGAATTTCGAATTCCATGTCCACGGTTCCCAACCCTTGGAAAAGGCTTTTGTTACCGGCGGTGGTATTTCCATTAAAGAGATTGTACCGAATACCATGCAATCCAAAATTATGCACGGTCTGTTTTTTTGCGGAGAAATCATTGACATACACGGCTATACCGGCGGATACAACATCACCTCCGCACTCGTAACCGGAAGACTTGCAGGCATGAATGCAGCAGAGAAATGAAACACCGGGACGTTCTCCTAATGGACTGTCGTTTCCTCCATACAATACGCTGGTCTAGTCTCCTGCTGTTCGGGCCTTTTCACTGGCAGATGATACCTGACATGATTCACTGTTTTTGCAGCAAGCTATTACTGTCCGAGCTAAATAATTTGGATCATGAAAGGATGGCTTTGTATGCAAAAAAATGGTGTATGGATACCGCTGATTGCATCAGTAGGTGTTGGAGCAGCTACGTTTTATTCAATGACGAGTAACAACCAAAACTTAGGACAAACCATGCAACAAATGATCCCACTGGTCTCCCAGATGAATGGAAATAATGGCGGGGGCCAGCAGCAATCCCAGATGAACAACAACAATAATGCCGGAGGGCAACAACAGCAATCCCAACAGCTTGGACCATTTGGCATGAGCTAATTGAAACTGTGGTCAGGCATTCGCTTCTTTCTGGAGCGGATGCCTACTTTATGGCTTTCATACAAAAAGCATTACCGTGAATTTTTCTGTTTTTGTTCGTTTTGCCACTTTGCAAATTCGATAACCTTTTTTAACTCCTGCAGCTGATCTTTTTCTACTCCCGACTTTTTTAATTCATTGATAAAATCAATCCACTCCTGATCGGAATGTTTTTGATTGTCGGATTCCGTTCCAACCAACATGTTAATATCAACTTCCAGGACAGCAGCAATTTTTTCCAGAACATGGATAGATGGATTCTGGTTTAAATTTCTTTCGATATTGCTAAAATAAGATTTGGAAATGTTTGCCCGTTGTGCACATTCCGACAGGGAAAGTCCCTTTTCCTCCCGCAACTTTTTAATATTTTTTCCTATCATTATTTATACCTCTTGTTTTCCTAATCTTAGATTTCCTTTTTGTTTACTGTTTCACAAATAGAACTTTTGCCTTTTGCACCTCTTTTAAATGGTTACATTCCTGTTAAAAGCATCAATCGGTTTATCATTAATCTGTAACTGAAATCAGACCGCCGGCTATACTAACGTATGTAATCTGGTGGTCCTCCTCAACTTCGTGGTTAAGCCCAGTTCATTCTATATCAAGAACAACACTTTGGAAAGGTAACCTTTATAAGAGTATCTTACTTCATAGTTTAGTTCTTTATAAAGAACATGTCAATAGCTAATCCTGAAAATCCAGGAATATTTGCTTGGTATATTTTATATACTTATCGAAACGATCTTCCCCATTACCCTGAAGATCCTTTAAAAAATATTAAAATTTTACTACAACAAAAAAGACTTTTCCAGCCGACAAACGACCAAAAAAGCCCCTATTTTAATTACCCATGATTTGTTATAATCTCTATTATCCTGTCTTCCAGTTCCTTTCCTTCATCCTCCAAATCATCCAGCATATTATTAATCATAACGGAAAAAATTAATTTCCGGCCGCTGTTTGCTTGCATGTAACCGGATAAGGTGGTCACCCCGTTTATTGTCCCTGTTTTGGCCTGCACGTTTAAACCATGCATCCGCTCACGCAGTGTACCACCAATCATGCGTTCACTCTTTCCGGCGTGTGGAAGCGTATTGAGAAACACACTGAACCAATTTTCATGTTGAGCAGCATGCAAAAGGTTGGAGATTTCATTGGCCGGGATAAGATTATTATGTGAAATACCTGAACCATCTTTCAGTGAGATGGTATCCATATTTATTCCAAATTTAGGGAGTACCTCTTCCAATACTTCCAGACCTTTTTCCCAGCTTCCTTCATCATATACCTGCTTGCCCATTTCTTTCACCAGTACTTCGCCAATGCTATTATTGCTTAGTTTCATAAAGGGTATGAGCATTTTTTCCAGTGATTCGGAGGAGTGACTCAAAAGCACTTCAGTTTGTTCTGGTGCTTTAGATAGCCCTATCTCTCCATGAACGTCTATTCCCTGCTTTTTTAATGCCTGCTGAAAAAGGTCCATGGCAAGGCCGCTCGGTTCCCATACACTCATACGTTCCTCTATATCCTCATCAGGTTCGAGTGGAACCGTTCCTTCCACTGTTATGGTATTGCCGCCATGCGTTCGTGAAACAGTATAGTCCTCATCACCGGCAGCTGCACTCGTCAATGCCTTATTTTCCACATTTACATATGTTGTTTCAGGTAAAACTTTTAGGTTGGGGGATTCTCCTTCTGCAGTCGGTTCTATTTTTATGATGACTGATCCCGCATCATAGTCATGATCTGCTGAAGCCGTCAATGCGGATATCTGGGAGCCGTAATGATACTGCTCATCCGTCCAAATCATGTCTGTCGACAGTCGAACTTTATCATACCAGGTGTCATCCCCAATAAGGGTTCCTTCAATTTCAGATATTCCCTGGATTTTCAACTTTTCAGCAAAAGTGTCAAAATCCTCCGGCAATAGAGTAGGATCCCCTTTTCCAACAAGATAAAGATTTCCTTGCAGGGTATTCCCCTCTCTTTTACCGTCAGTATGAACCTCTGTTTGAAAGGAATGTCCTTCTCCTAATACATCCAGGGCCGCCGCAGCTGTTAAAAGCTTCATATTTGAAGCGGGGTGCAACCGGGTATCCCCAAAATGGTCATACAGTTGCTCGTTTGTTTCTGCATCTTTAACACTTACACCAATTAACGCTCCCAGTAATAAAGACTCGTTATGAATAAACTTATCCAATTGATTTTTCATTAAGTCTCTCTCCCCTGTTTTGTTTGCTTCAGTAAGCTGCGGTGGAAATGCAATGAGCAGGATAACGCTGAAAAGGAGCAGAAAAAGGGGAGGATGGATTTGTTGAGAAATAGGACATACCTCCTTGCATCAGACCTTTTTCAGTATATCCACAAACCACTTTCTCATTCCCATAAGGATCCTGAATGTCCATCCAGTTTTTACCCATTATCTGTAATATAAGTAGCCCTTTTCACTCTTCCTCCGCTCACATTCCCCTTTGTAGCGTAAATACTCCAAATGGGCCAGTGTTTCCCCGATGGCAAAGCGTGTCTCATGTACGGTCAATGTTTTGGGAAACAGTTTTTGACAAACATCGTAAACAGTTCCCCCTTCACTTACAGATTCCAGCGTTACATTCAACCTGTCATCATGATGCGCCTGTATTTCCCTGATCCGGTCATTCGCACCGTAAAAGGGCTTGCCGTGTGAAGGCACGACAACCTCGGCATCAAGTTCACTCAACCTGTCCAGCGATTCCAGATAGGATTGAAGCGGGTTTGGATCACCGTGAAACCAATAGGAAATATTCGGAGTTATTTTAGGTAAAATCTGATCTGCCGAGAGCAGCAGGTTATTATCTTTATTGTAAAAAACGACCATTCCGTCCGAATGACCTGGTGCAGAAATAATTTCGTACACATTGTCTCCGAGTATTATGGTCTCTTTTTCACGGAGATGATGGTTCACCGTCGGGTATGGTGTGACCCGGGGAACAAACTCCTTTGTATTATTTTTCATATCGCTGGCAATACCCTCCGGAATGCCTGCCTGCCGGTAGTTTTGCTCCAACCCTTCTATTGATTCTGGTTCCCAGGATCGCTTTCCATTCTTTTCGTCTATTTCCGACATCCATACATCAGCGCCGGTCTTTTGCTGCAATGCACCTGCATATCCGTAATGGTCAGGATGATAATGAGTCAGAATAATATCTGTTACCTTTTTCCCCTCTAATTCTTCCTCCCACCGGTCCATCGTTTCCTGATTATGCAGACCGGTATCAATGATCTTCCAGCCATTTTCACCTTCAGCCATAAAGCAATTAACATGGTTTAAACGAAATGGAAGATTTAGTCTAATTTGTTTCAGCCCGTATTTCTCCAGCAAGCTGTATTCACTTCCTTTCTATTTGTCCAAAAACATCCCGATTAACTAATTCATTTATTTTGTCCTCTTTCAAACCAAGGTCTTGCAACACTTCCATAGTGTGCTCCCCGCGTTTTGCCCCAACATGCTTATATTCCTGCTCATAGTTCGAAAACTTTAATGGAGAGCTGATTTGACGCTGCATGCTTCCGTCCGGTTTTGGAACCTCTGTGATCATATTCCGGGCCTGAATCTGCGGATGATTCACCGCCTCTGAAAAGCTGAGCACCGGTTCCACACAGGCATCTATTTCCTGAAAAATTTCCGTCCATGTGTCATAGTTTTTTGTGAGGAAGGCTTCTTTGATGGCCGCTTTAAATTGTACAATATCCTCTTGTCTCTCGGTTAAAGCTACATCTTTCATATGTTCCAAATCCATTGCTTCACATAAGTTGAGACGAAAACGGGGTTCCAGACTGCCTACGGAAAAATACCGCCCATCCTTTGTTTCATAGTAATCGTAGTGGGTTTCACCGTTTAACATGGTCTCCTCCGCTTTCGGCTGGACGCCTTTTGTTATGTAGCCGGGACCAAACATGGCATTGAGCGCAAAAGCTGCATCCGTCATGCTCAGGTCAATGTATTGGCCTTCTCCTGTCTGCTGCCGGTGGGTCACTGCTGTCAGAATTGCAATTACACTATGCAAAGAACCACCTGCCAAATCAGCGATCTGAATGCCCATGGGAACTGGCCTTTCCTTTTTTCGCCCGGAATAGCCGTTAATCCCGGCAATGGAGAGATAATTATTATCGTGGCCGGGGCGCTCCCGGTATGGCCCGGTTTGCCCATAGCCGGAAAGAGAACAATAAATGAGGTTCGGATTCACCTGCTTTAGTGTTTCATAATCCAAACCGAGCCGCTCCATCACCCCGGGCCGGAACTGTTCCAGCACCACATCATATTCCTGAATAAGTTCTTTTACTATATCTGTTGCTTCTTTCTTTTTTAAATCCAGGGTAATTGATTTTTTCGAACGGTTTAAATGCTGATGGGCCGCGGATGATTCCCCGTCCATCGGCTCCATCTCCCTGATCAAATCGGGAAGACTCGGGGATTCCACCCGTAAAACTTCCGCTCCGAGATCCGCCAGCATCATCGTGGCATATGGACCGGGAAGCAGCTTGGAAAAATCAAGCACTTTTATATGTTGTAACATTTCCCCACTCCCCCTTTAAATTTGGTAAGTTTCATTGCTGTCCGTGCTCCGTATTGGGGCTCCACTATTTTATGAAAATCGGTTTTAGCGACTTTTGTGCATTTTTGACCTTCATCGACTTTATGAAGATCAGGCGGCCCCGACTATTATGCATTTTTGATCTTCATCGCGCTTATGAAGATCAGTCGGCCCCGACTATTATGCATTTCTGATCTTCATCGACTTTATGAAGATCAGTCGGCCTCGACTATTATGTAATTTTGATCCTCATCGACTTTATGAAGATCAGGCGGCCCCGACTAT
The DNA here is from genome assembly GCF_055379185.1 of Virgibacillus kimchii. Classification (NCBI taxonomy): domain Bacteria; kingdom Bacillati; phylum Bacillota; class Bacilli; order Caryophanales; family Bacillaceae; genus Virgibacillus; species Virgibacillus kimchii. The sequence continues at coordinate 1,416,213 of NZ_AP043951.1, forward strand.
TATGTGATTTTGATCCTCATCGACTTTATGAAGATCAGTCGGCCCCGACTATTATGCATTTCTGATCTTCATCGACTTTATGAAGATCAGTCGACCCGACTCTTCTGTATTTCCGATCTTCACATCCCTTCGCTTTCTCTCCAATGGTGTTATAGGAAAAGATGTACATCTTTTCCCTTCCTTCATTAAGTTGTATAACAATTACAATAAATGATAATATACTTATTTTTAACTTACAAGCAAATAATTTATTTCCGAAAATTCCATTATTCAAAAGTTGTATTTATTTCCATTGCTAAAATGTTATTTTCCTGTATATAATAAGAACACACGTTCTTTTAAGGTGGTGACATTCATGGATTATTCCGCTTATCCGCGAAATGATGTACTTTGTATTGATATGCGATCTTTTTATGCAAGTGTGGAAGCGGTCAAATTAGGGCTGGATCCGATGAAAATCATGCTGGCGGTAGTGGGGGACCCGAACAGGTCAGGCAGTATTGTGCTGGCTGCCTCCCCGGAATTAAAAAGAAAACATGGCATCAGCAATGTAAGCCGTTTTTTTGAGTTGCCGGATGATCCAGACATTCACATTGTCCCGGCACATATGGCCGACTATTTAAAGGTGTCTGTGGAAATAACCAGACTGATTAATCAATATGTGCCGAAAGAAGCCATCCATCAGTATTCCGTGGATGAAGTGTGGGTCACGGTTAACGGACTGGAAAAATTATTCGGGAACCGCCGGGAAGTTGCCCGAAAAATAAAAAACGATATTCTTGACAGCTTTGGGATCACGTCATCGATTGGGATCGGGGATAATAAATTTCTGGCGAAGGTCGTCATGGATCTGCACGCAAAAAAAGAAGGGATTGCCGAATGCAAATATGAAGACGTGAAAGAAAAGCTCTGGCCTTTTCCCGTGGAAGATATTTGGGGAATCGGCGGCAGAATGAAAAGAAATCTGAACCGGATGGGGATTGTTACACTCGGACAGCTGGCAGGATTCAGCCTGAAGCAACTGAAAAAACGCTTTGGTGTGATGGGAGAGCAGCTGTATTGGCACGCATGGGGCATTGACTTAAGCCCTGTCTACGGCGACTTTACCAAAACGGAACAAAAAGGCTTTGGTCACGGCATATCATTGCTCCGCGACTATACAAAAGAAGAGGTGTCCGTTTGTATTCTCGATCTTTGTGAGGAAGTGTGCCGCAGAGCCAGAACTGCCAACCAGGTCGGTAAAACCGTTCATCTCGGCATCGGCTACGGTAAAGAAACCGGCGGCGGCTTTTCCCGTTCCCGTTCCATTTCCATCCCAACAAATGTCACGATGGATATGTATGAAGTGTGCATGCAGCTATTTCATAAATTTTATGATGGAACAAGCAATATTCGCCGCGTCTATGTCACTCTGGACAATCTGTTTGAAAAAGGGGAAACCCAGCTGAGTCTGTTTGAAGACCGCTCCAAAAAAACGGATATCGGCTATGTCATGGATGCTATCCGTGCCAAGCATGGCTCCACAGCTATTTTACGGGCAACGAGCTATACCAATGCCGGAATTACCCTTGAACGAAGTAAGAAGATTGGCGGACATTTTGCGTAAAGAAAGAGACCTTTTTCCCGTTTTCCTCAATAATGGAACATGCTATACTGGATGCGGTTCTATTTTTTAGAAAAGTAAGGAGAGAGAAAACGTGCGAACAAGATATAAAGTCATATTATTTATTTCAGTGACCCTTTTAATCCTGTTGGCTGCCTGCGGACAGGATGAGGAGCAGACAGATGAAACGGCAGAACAGCCGGAAGAAACAAACGAATCATCCGATTACCCGGAAGATGTGGAGGAAAACCCGGTGGTGACCATCACGATGGAAAATGGTGAGGAAATCACAGCGGAGCTTTATCCGGAAATTGCACCGAATACGGTAGCCAATTTTGTATCCCTTGTGGAAGACGGGTTTTATGACGGATTGATTTTTCACCGGGTCATTCCCGGTTTCATGATCCAAGGTGGAGATCCGGAGGGTGATGGCACCGGTAATCCAGGCTACGGCATTCCGGGCGAATTCAGTTCCAATGGCTTTGAAAATAATTTAGAGCATGACCGGGGTATTCTTTCGATGGCGAGATCGCAGGACCCTGACTCCGCCGGCTCCCAATTTTTCATTATGACGGAACTATCTCCGCATCTTGATGGCGATTACGCCGCATTTGGGGAAGTGACTGACGGCATGGAAGTGGCGGATGAAATTGTGTCGGCAGAGCGGGACGACATGGACAAGCCGCTCGAAGATCAGCGGATGCAGGAAGTAACCGTGGATACAAAGGGATATGAGTATCCGGAGCCTGAAAAAGTGGATTAAAAAAGGAAGATCAAACAAAAACCCGCTATTCATTAAGCGAATTAATGAATAGCGGGTTTTTCATCAAGCTGTTTTCTTATAGATTATTTCTTTCTTCACCATCATGTTTAAGCTGGGGTCACCTTTCTCTTTCCGATGTATGAAATAGCCAGCGCAATTGGTGGCACCAAAGGTAAAATCAGAATCCAGCCAATGAAGTAAAATGTTGGAGCCAAGAAAACCATCCCACACAAAAGAATTAATAATTGGGATTTTTTCTGCAACCCATAACCCAACAGAAATAATCCTATTGCTATTAATACCAACTCCAACTTGTACATAATTTTATTGCTTTCAGTATAATTTGGAATACATTTGGTAAATGTATTCCACCCATTAGATCAATAATACTATATTTCTATGCAAACTCTGGTCTATATAGCAGCTTACCACAAAGCCTCTTCCTCATTGGATAATTCGATGACAAGTGGATAAAAAATAGTAAATCCTATCACCACACTTACGAAAATACTTATCATGGCAGCAAATGATACACCGAAAAAAGACGGGATAAAAATGATAAATGGAATGATAACCGCCGGCAAAGCACTCCGCTTTCTCGCTCTCGAAGTCAGGTATTGTTTTTCCCCACAAAAAGGACATGGTATTGCCGTGTCCAAGGTAAAGGACTTTTTAAACGTTTGCTTCCAGCTCCACTTTTCATGACAATTTTGACAAGTTGGCATAACTGCTCACCTTCTTTCCCCCAGAATATTATACGCTTGATAATGGAGGATGATGCGGGACTACTTCCTCCCCCAGCTCCTGAATCATCTCATCCACCGGGCGTTTTGCTGCTTTAAAATTGAATGCCACATGGTTTACACCTATTTCCTTTAAGTTTTCTAAGTAGGAAATCAAATAATTACGACCGCTCCGGAATCCCAGCTGTATAAATGTTGGCTCTTCATTTGGATTTTCTGACAGATCCAGAGACAGGGACTGGGCAAACGGTTTAAATTCCTTTGTGAATGAACGCCACTCTTTTATCCGAAGTTCCTGCAGGTCCATATTTCTCTGATAAAAGAACCAGCCATCCCCATATTGCGCAATCCAGGCAGGTGTCTGGGATGCATTTCCTGTAACAAGCACCGGGATGTCTCTCATTTCAGGCTTGGGAAGTAAATCAGCACCTTTCAAATTCGTGGTTGTGGAGCTGATTTCCGGAAACGACTCCTTCCACGTTCGTCTTATCACATGCAATGACTCCTGAAATAACTGCGAACGCTTTGCTCTATCTGCGGAAAAAGCGGAAAACTCAATCGGACGGTCACCTACAGCAAGACCGAGTATCAGCCTATTGCCGGAAATCCGATCCAGAGAAGCTGCCGCTTTGGCCACATGCAATGGATGTCGCAGCGGTGTAACAATACTCCCCGTTCCTAAACCAATTCTTTCTGTATGAGCGGCTATATAACCAAGAAACACCCACGGATCATGAATCTGACCTGCATCGCCAAATTCCGTGTCAAGGAGCGGCACATCCCTGACAAATAAAGAAGCAAAACCCGCTTTCTCCGCCTGCTTTGCAAGTTTCACCTGCTCCTTTACATTCATTTCCGGAATACTTCCCTCATAGGATTCCATAGGAAAAAACAACCCCAATGAGAGTTGATTCTCTTTGAACATGTATGAATAGCCTTGGTGTGCATTAAATTTATGTGACAAAAATATCACCCAAACTGTGAACAGTGATCATGGAAAAATCTCTCCTAAACCCACTTGAAAGTCTTTCAACACGGAAGATGTAATAACTCCTTCATCCTTTAATACAGCTGCTTGCTCGTAAACTTGCTCACCTGTTAAAACATAAAGCTGAATCGCGCGAAGCATTGGGTTGACCACCCAATATTCTTTTACACCGTATTTCATATACGCTTCCATCTTTGTAATCAGATCATGACTTTGGTTAGATGGGCTAAGGATTTCAATAATTATTTCGGGTACACCGACAAACTTATTTTCCTCCAGGCCTTCCAGGTCACAAATAACAGATAAATCCGGAATAAATATATTCGTATCTTCCAGATCATCTCTATGCAAATGAATATAGTAAGGCGCACTGAAGACTTCACAATTTCTTCCATCCAGAAAGTTAAACAACTTTGCCTGAAGCCTGGCAGAGACCTGTTGTTGTATTGTAGAAGGTGAGGGGGACATGAAAACAAGGCCATCCACATATTCCAATAATTGTTCTGTCTCTTCTCTCATTTGATAAAAAGTATCGACACTTACTTTCTTTTCCTCGGGAAGACTCATGTAAAATCTCCTCCATCTAAATACTTATTATCCCATTATAACACAGGAAGAAGCTGTCTTTTCTTACACCCTTAACGGACAGAATCGGTAATTCACATGCAGGGAGCCGACCAACACATACCGGTTAGAAAAAATAAATCATTATACAATTTTTGTTACACAGCATAGATGGACAACTAATCCTGATTTAAAAAAAGAACCCCACCGAAATTCTTTTAATAGCTTTGATTTATTTCTGCATACAATAAAACCTTATCCCTTATGAACAACAGCCTCAAATGTAATCATCTGACTGCCTTCTGTCGGATATTCCCCATACTTATAATCCGCGGAATTGACAATATCCTGAAACCCCAACTGTTCCAGTATTAGCTTAAACTCCTCCACTCCATACCAGCGCAGTGGAAAATGTTCCAATTCCGTCTGCACCAGGTTGCCATTTTCCCATCTCTCATAGCGATGATGGGATATGGTGTACTGGTTGATATAGTCTACTTCCACTATTTTACTTTCCAAGGTAATCATTTCCCCTCTTCTCGGTTCCCATGCTCTGGTTGATATTTTGTCCATTGATAAATCGGTCGGTAAATAGATATCCAAAATTAATCTCCCGCTATCCGAAAGATGATGATGGAAGTTTTTTAATGCCTTGATGGAATCCTCTCTCCTATGCAAAAGCAGGAATGTTCCCGTTGGTACGATGATAGATTCATAATTTACATCGGAGGAAAACAACTCCATTTGACCTTTAAATAACCTTGGATTCAACCCTCTTTTTTTACAATTTCTATGGCATATTTTTAGCATTTCATCAGATACATCGAATCCATCGACTTTTAATCCTTTTTCGAGAAGTGGAATAAGAATTCTTCCTGTTCCAACTCCCGGTTCCAGAATAGGTCCCGTGCAGGAGTTCAATCTTTCGCTGTAAAACTCGACCTCTCCAAATGAACGGCCAATATATTTATCAATATCGTATACTTCTGAAGAAAGACTGCTATAGTAACTAAACATGGATTCATCCCCTGTTAGCAATTATGCTAAGATACTCCCCAAGGTTGACGCTACACATCTCTGTCAGATTCAAATAATAATTCACCCATTCGACAACTTCCATAACCTGCAAATTCATTATGTCAACTTCTTTGATATGCAAAAATGTCAGTACCCCCGGGAATAGTTCACCACATTCATATCAGGCGCATCACCCTGTACGTATTTCTTTAAATTCGGAAGGAAAATATCCTCTACCACCCTTTTCGTATAATGCTCTGTTGCCCCTGCCGTATGGGGAGTCACAATGACATTTTCCATCTCCCAAAGCGGGCTTTCTTCCGGCAACGGCTCTGTTGCAAAAACATCCAGTCCCGCGCCGGCAATCTCGTTATTTTGCAGTGCCCGGATCAAATCATCTTCCTTTATAATGGGACCGCGGCCAATATTGATCATAAATGCAGTATCCTTCATTTTCCGAAACTGATCTTTGGAAAACATGCCGGATGTCTCCTTCGTAAGCGGCAGCGTAATCACGACATAATCGCATTGTGGCAAGAATTGATCAAGCTGATTCGGCGTATACATCCTGTCCACATTGTCCGTCATTTCTCCAGAATACCTCATGCCAAGCACTTTCATGTTAAATGCCTTTGCAATTTTTGCAGTTTCACGGCCAATGGCCCCCACTCCAATAATGCCGATTGTTTTTTCATGAATTTCCAGTTTAAGCCCAGCACTGTCCCATTTCTTTTCCTGTTGTTGACGAATATATGTATTCAGCTTTCTGGTCAAACCAAGGATGTGACTGAAAATAGTTTCGGAAATCGGGTAGGCATGAACGCCATTGGCACTTGTAATGATCACACCTTTTCTCTCAAACTCTTCCAATGGCAGATTATTTACGCCGGCGCTCCAATTCTGTATCCACCGGAGATTTTTATTATGCTTTATTACCATTTTCTCCATCGGCTTTCTCCAGCGAACAATAATTTCTGCTTCTTCCAGGTGTGGCTGTAATTCATCCAGGTCATTACCTGAAACTACATCAAATCCCGGTGCTGCTTCTTTAATTGTTTTCAGGTAGCTTTCTTTCAGATCCAGATTAACTGCTATTTTTCGATTTCCCAAGACTTTATTATCCCCCTTTGTTTGAAAAAGGTTGCTATCCAAACATTTCCACCATCAAGATGGCTATTGCTAATGAACAACAAATAATCATGTGTAAACTTATTGAATTCAAACAATAAATTCCTTTAACAGAAATAACTAACTCAAACTCCCATCAAGTGTATCATAAATTACAATATTCTGACCAAAAGAAAATAAAAGATAGAGCAAACAAATTCTGTTTGCTCTATCTTTTATTAAATAAGCCTTACTCCAATAATCCATTCTCTTCCAAGTATTCTCTCGCTACATCATTTACAGATCTCTCTTCTATGTCTACCTGATAATTCAATTCACGCATAATCTCACTATCCAATTCCTCTGTCAGAGGTTGTAGAAGTTCCTGGATTTCCGGGTGGTTTTCATATGTGTCTTCCGTCATGGCAAGTGCCGCATTATAAGAAGGGAAAAATTCTTCCGAGTCTTCAAGGTTAACAAGGTTTAATTCCCTGATACGACTATCTGTTTCAAACCCCATAGCGACGTCTACTTCATCATTCTCCAAAGCGTCATACTGTAAACCATAACTCATTTCAGATATATTATCACTGCCAAATGCAAAGTCATATGTTTCTTCCAGCCCCGGAAGCCCATCAGCACGGTTACCAAATTCAGCATCTGTACCAAAGCGTAATTCTCCCGGGTTCTCGTTTACGTAATCTGCCAAGTCAGCAATGCTTACAATCCCGAGTTCATCTGCCACTTCCTGTTTCATTGCAATCGTATATGTGTTATTTACCTCCATAAGGTTCGTCCAATAAATTCCATTTCTTTCCTGATCCAATTCGTTTACCGTTTCAAAGGCTTCCTCTTTGTCTGCAATTGGATCTTCCCCCATATACGTAACAAGTCCTGTTCCTGAATAATCAAATGTAATATCCACCTGCTCATTTTCAAGCGCCTGTCTCAAAGCAGTACTTCCAAGGTTACTGCGTTCCTCCACATCATACCCATTTTCCTCAAGAATAATGGTTCCCATTTGAGCCAGTAAAAATTGCTCTGTAAAGTTTTTTGCACCAAAAGTAATTTCTTTATTTTCCCCATCTCCATCAGAATCTCCACATGCTGCTAAAAATGCAGCCATCAATAGTAATGTCAATAAAACTTGAATTCTTTTCTTCATCCCAGTAATTCTCTCCTTAAATTTTTTTAATCCGTAACTGCTTTTGTTGCCAGCCTGTTTCCCTTTGGCACCAACACATACTGAAGCCCCCGGAAGATAAAGTCTACTAACACAGCAAGCAACGTTACCGGTATAGCACCAGAAATTAATGTCTGGTTGTCATATAACTGAATACCCGTGAAAATCCAGACACCCAAACCGCCGCCTCCAATTAAATAGGCAAGTGCAGCAGTTCCAATATTTAGTACAACTGCAGTTCTTATGCCAGCAAGAATGGATGATGATGCGTTGGGCAATTCAATTCGAAACAATATTTGCAATGGCGTCATACCCATTCCCTTGGCAGCATCCTTCATTTCAGGCTGAACTGAATCCAATCCTGCAATAGTGTTTTGTAAAACCGGCAGCAAAGAGTATACATATAGCGCTACAATTGCAGTCGGCATTCCTATTCCCAAGAAACTCATTGCAAGCGCCAATATAGCTAAGCTTGGAATGGTTTGTCCCAGATTTGCAATATTGACAATCAGCCATTCTGATTTACGAAAACGCGGCCTCGTTATAAAAATACCTAGAGGAACAGAAGTCAATATCGCCAATCCTGCTGAAATGGCAGTGAGTTGAATATGTGCCATCAGCAGTCCTCTAAATGTATCCGGTTCATTTAATATTTTATCAAACATATTCTCGCTGATTGCCCACCAGAAAAAAACAATAACCAGTGCCCACAGAGTAATCCGTACAATATACGCAATAATCTTCTTTGAATTCATATCTACAGGCTAAGCCCCTTTACTTCCTGATTAATAAATGACTCAATCAGTTCAAATGTCAGACTGCCGTGGGCTTCACCCTGATCATCTGTTATCAGCAATTGGTCAGCTTCCTTGTTTAGAAGCATGGAAAGTGCAATGCGCAGGGATGTATCAATCGTAATTTTCTTCGTATCCTTTACATCAACTTCTTTGCTTTTGAGTCCCAAGCTTTTCACAAGATCATTTACCGTATACAATGACATGCTTCTAAGTACTCGGTCTTTTCCGATGAACTCCGAAACAAAATCATTTTTAGGCCGGTGCAGCATTTCTGTCGGAGAATCAAATTGCATAATCTCTCCGTTTCTAAGCAGAGCAATTTTATCGCCCATTTTGACTGCCTCATCAATATCATGACTAACAAAAAGGATTGTTTTCCTTACTTCTTTTTGAATTGCCAAAAATTCATCCTGCACTTTTTCTCTAATTATAGGGTCCAGCGCACCGAATGGCTCGTCCATCAGCATAACCGGCGGGTCAGAAGCCATGGCTCGCGCCACACCAACACGCTGCTGTTGGCCCCCCGATAGTTCATGGGGATACCTTTTCCGATACTCATCTGGATTTAACCCAATTAAATCCATCAAATAGTTAAATCGATCCCGTTTTTTCTTTCGGTCCCACCCGAGCAGATCAGGCACAATCATCGTGTTTTTTTCAATGGTCATATTGGGAAATAGGCCATTACTTTGTATGACATAACCAATATTCCGTCGCATTTTAATTTTATCCATCTCCGTTACATTTTTACCGTTAACATAGATTTCACCGCTCGTAATTGATTCAAGCTGGTTAACCATGCGAAGCAATGTTGTTTTACCACAGCCGGAGGGACCGAGAAGGATAACAAAATCCCCTTCATTCACTGACAGAGTGATGTCATCAACCGCTTTGACATCTCCTCCATAAACCTTTGTTACATTTTTAAAGTCGATCACAACTTATCACCTGCTTTCATTCTCTATTTAACTCCCGGAGAAGTGACCTTTTTTTGAATGAATTTTAAAATAAAATCTGCAATTAAAGCTAAAAGTGATACGAATACAGCACCGGCAAGCACCATATTACTGTTTCCACGGCTTATCCCCGAGTTAATCAGAACACCGAGTCCACCGGAACCAATAAATGCAGCAATCGCTCCAATTCCAATATTTAATACGGTAGCCGTACGAATGCCGGCCATGATCAAAGGCATCCCGTTAGGTATCTCTACCCTGACCAGGCGTTGAAAAGTGGTCATGCCAATCCCTTTTGCAGCATCTCTTATATTGGGATCCACATTCTGAATGGCTGTATACGTATTTCTGATAATCGGCAATTGAGAATACAGAACGAGCGCAATTAATGCCGGCAGAAAGCCAATACCCTGATTAATGATGGAAAGAATAGGAATCATGATCCCAAATAAGGCAATACTGGGTATGGTTAAAATAATGGAAGCCACCTGTAATACTGTTTCCGCCAGGTATTTATTTGTAGTCAAATAAATACCCAGCGGAACACCGATGAATATGGCAATGACAATTGCTAAGCTAACCAGCTCCAGATGTTCTATCGTATATGCATAAATACTGTCCCAGTCATTCTGAACATAATTAAAAAAATCAATCATTTAGTCACCTCCTCCGCGAACTAAAGAGCATGGGAATAACACTATATCATTATTCAGCTTTCATCGCCCGGATAAATCGTTCCCTTGTTCATAATTCCATTTGGATCAAATGCCTTTTTCAGGGTTTCCAAAATATAATAGGAAGAGCCATATTCATCCTTAATCCATGGAGTCCGGTGTTTACCAACCCCATGATGGTGTACCATAGAGCCCCCTGCTTTTAAAGTTTCCTCTACGATGATCTTATTTATAGGATAATGATACTTGGTTATCTCCTCATCCGGCTTTATATTCACTACGTCGTAATAGTAAACGAAGTACATGTTTGTCCCATTCATGTAACTGTGAGAAGAGTGTCCGCCCAGCATGGTTATATCAGGGATTTCCTTCCTGATACGCTGAATACAGTTTTCATATATTTCATAAATGTTGCTCCATGTGCCGGATACCTCAGTAGTAAAACCAATGTTATTTGTTTCCTTTATTTCTTTACGTTCCTCCTCTACTTTAGCAGGATCCCAATTCAGGTTTTCAAACCAGTGTTGTATCTTATTGCTGTCCACCTTTTCCCAGTGGTTATATTGAGCCACGATCTCCTCTATCGCTTCACCTGTAGCCTGAACAATTGCCTCAGGTCCTTCTGCCATAAAGATCAATACACATTTACCTTTGGAGAAATCGAAATGATCGGCTGCATCTTCTATGTCATAAAGTCTGGCAACTGATGGCTTATACCCTCGCACCATTACCTCCCGGAGTATTTCGAAACCAGTTTTCATGTCATCCAGTAAATAACCATAGAATTGATTATTTTCCGGTTGGTATTTAAAAACTTTGACAGTTACTTCCGTGATGTAACAGAGAGCACCTTCATTCCCTATAATAACATGTCGAATATCCGGTCCCGCTGCCCGTCTTGGAACATTTTTTATCCTGGTAATTTCGCCATTTGGAAATACAGCTTCCAACCCAACCACCATATCCTCTATGCCGCCATACAATGTAGATAACTGGCCAATACTTCGAGTTGCCACGAGTCCTCCCATTTGTGCCAGTGGCTTAGACTGTGGTGAATGACCAGTAGTAAGCCCTTGTTCGCGAAGACTATTTTCCAATTCTTCTAAAGGTACTCCACATTGAACCGTAGCAAGCATATTATACGGATCAATATTTATAATTTCATTCATCTCCGAACCATCAATGACAACAGAATTTTCAACTGCAGTCTCCAGTCCCCCTTCAGTTGCTGATCCGCCAGTCTTTGGTACGGCATTTATTCTGTTTTCATCCATGTAAGTAATAAGATTGGAAATTTCCTGTGCACTTTTCACCTTTACCACTGCAGCAGGAATAGGCTGTGTGTAAACTCCGTGAATGGTCTCGTATTTACGAAATCGATCAACACTATTATCCTTGAGCACCTTTTCGTCTGTAATAATTTGTTCCTCCGACAAGATAGTTCTTAAATCTTTAATAATTTGTTCTCTCGATAGTCTCATTCATCTATGCTCCCTTAAACATATTTTTACAAATAAATCTCTGTAATGCAACAACTCATAAATACTAAGGCATTTGCCATTCCTTTAAAAATGCCGTTAGCGCCTGGATGTGGTCAAATATTCTATTAGTCATTTTTCAAGGAATACAATTTCATTAGCAGCTCATCCGTATAATCTGTTACATGCCGGTAGACTTCAGTATTTAATTTTTTATAAAAGTCATGCTTCTCCAGATCAGGTGAAAATATATCTTTGGTGCTAACCATTTGTTCAACAGCCTTGGAATAGGTTGAATATTCATTTAAGGCAACAGCTGCATTAATCGCAGCTCCCAGACTCGCAGAATCAATAATTTTATTCCGTTTAGCAGGAACCCCAAATACGTTTGCCATCATTTGCATGAGCACGTCCCCTTTGGCACCGCCACCTGAAACAAATACTTCTTTCATATTCATTTTTCTTTCTGCAAATAACGCCTCTAAATTATTTTTCATTGTCATGGAGATTCCTTCTAAAATGGAATGATACATATGCGCAGCAGTATGACGTTCATCAAAACCAATCATCATACCTTTCCGGAATGTTTTGTCAGAAGGAGCAAGCCAATCCAGAATAGTAATAAGCCCATCACTTCCAGCAGGAACATTTAGTTCAGCTTCCCTGTTTAAAAGCGCTTCAGGCGTTAACTGCTCTGCTTCAGCCCGCTTGATTAAATCTTCCCCAAAAAGGCTCATAAACCAGCTGATCGTCCACATACCGCGACGGATTCCATTACTTTCCAGCAGATACTTGCCTGGCACAGATGCAAAGTTCGTCCAATAATCAGTTGTTTTTTTTATATTTTTCTCACTAGGTACCATTCCTGCGATATAAGTGCCTAAAGAAATCAAGGCTGTGTTCTCATTCAAAAGGCCAGCTCCCAGTGCTTCAACTGCTTTGTCATTTGCAGTAGCAATAACAGGAATATTTTTCGGTATACCTGTAGCTTCCGATGCTTCTTTTGTTAAATGACCTAAGATGCTCCCGGGCGGCTGAAGGTCAAACAACATTTCTCTTGGGATATTAAAATAATTGAGTACAGTTTGGTCTTTACTCCACTCCCAATTATCAGTATCGATTGGCCACATCCCCTGATAGTTAGCTGAAGTATCCTTGAACTCCCCTGTCAGTCGGTGTGTAATATAACCAGAGGATGTCGTCACATATGCTGTCTCCTTATTTGTGTGTTCATAGGGTTTGGATACACGATCATCCATCCAGCTCATCGCAGGTGCTGCAAGTTCCCCATTCTTCTTTAAAAGGCAGCGACAAAAACGAATCGTACAAAGTCCAACGCCGATTATTTCTTCTTTATTACCGGGGAAACGCTCTAAAGCTTTTTGACTGGCATGTATTAATGAATTCCATAAGTCATCATCCGGATGTTCAACTATTCCATCTCCGGGAGTATGCATTGGCTTGAGGGGTTGCTTTCCTTCACTTATCTTATTTCCATATAAATCATAAATTACTACCTTCGTACTTTGAGAACCTCCATCGACACCGATGATATATTTGTTATGTTTCATAACCTCATCATCCCTCTCCATCACTAACGAACCAAGTAGCCTCCGTCGACTGTTAAAATATGTCCATTTACATAGTTTGCTGCCTGACTGGAAAGAAATACAACAGCTCCCATCAGGTCGGCTGGTTCTCCCCAGCGATTTGCGGGGGTATGATTTAGTATTCCTTGGTTGGCCTCCGGATCATTCCTTGTCTTTTTAGTCAGGTCTGTTGCAAAATAACCGGGGGCAATCCCGTTTACTTGAATATTATAGGCTCCCAGTTCATCCGCCATTGCCTTAGTTAAACCTGCCAGTCCATGCTTGCTGGCAGCATAGGCAGGTGAACCTTGGCCTCCAAGAAAGGAAAATAATGAACATATATTTATTATCTTTCCCTGTTGCTGTTCCATCATCCATTTACCAGCCTCGTGACTAACTTCAAATGCAGCAGTCAAATTCACTTGCAACATGGGGTCCCATTTTGTTCTGTCAAAGTCCTTGAATCTCGCAATTTTATTTAGACCTGCACTATTGATAACAATATCAAGTGAACCATAAACTTCCAGACATTTTTCTATCAATTTCTTCGGTGCTCCATCTTTTGTAATGTCCATTTGCAAAAATTCGACTCGGCTGCCTTCATTTTCGATTAGATGCTTTGTAGTTCCATCATCTTCCACAAAACTTGGAATGAACAGGTTTGCCCCTGCTTTTGCCAATGCTAAGGAAAATGCTTGTCCCAACCCTGTATTTCCTCCTGTAACGATAGCTGTTTTTCCTTTCAAAGAAAAATAGTCCATTGAGAATTGTGTTATTTCCATTTTTTCACCTTTTCACCTTAGATTTCCTCAGATTTATATAGGAATAAAAAGAGAGAAAAGCACACTTCCCCCAAGGGAAGTTACTTTTCTCTCGGCTCTAGTAACTTCGTTTATAACTTATGGAACTGTTTTATAGTATATGTTTTTATTTTCATTATGTCAACTTCCCTTGGGAAAATTTCACCATGAATCGACAAATTGAAGCACTTTTCCTTTACTACTTATCTAGTTGTTGTATAATACTTTATTAGAGTATTTTATTATATAAGGAGTTATATGATGAGTAATAATAAAGTAATTAAAAACTTGGAAGAAAATCCGGTAATTGCATCTGTAAAAGATGAAAAAGGCTTGGAAGAAGCAATTCGGACTGATTGTAATACAGTCTTTGTCCTTTACGGTACTATAATCAACATTGGGCAAATCGTAAATAAAATCAAAGATCATGGAAAACTTGCATTTGTACATGTGGACCTGCTCGAAGGAGTTTCAAATGACGAAGTAGCGCTTCAATTTCTAAATGACCATACTAATGCAGATGGCATTATTAGCACTAAAGCTCATATGGTTCATGCAGCACATAGATATCATTTTTATACAGTCCATCGATTCTTCTTGGTTGATTCATTTTCCTTCCACAGTATAGACAAACAAATAGCTCAATCACAACCAACTTTCATTGAAATCCTCCCCGGTGGTATGCCACAGTCCATCAAATGGGTAAAAGAGAAAATTAATACACCAATAATTGCAAGCGGATTGGTTTGTGAAAAAGAAATAGTTCTGACTGCACTGCAGGCCGGAGCAGTTGCGATTTCTTCCACAGATAACAAAGTCTGGTATATGTGAATTACTTAACAAATACGTGAAGGTATTTCACCAAACCAAAAATGCCTGCCTATTGCTTAAAGAATTTTAGCAACAACAAAAAGAGGCTGAATAAAGGCGCTACCCTGCGTGAGTGAATATGGTCTCGCCTTAAACAGCCTATTCTCACAGTCATGGTTCAGTTACGGATTCATCATTTCCTGTTCACACTGATTGCAAAGCTGTTGAATTTGCTGTAATTGCTGTGCCGCATTTTGTTCCATTTGCGCCATTTGCTGGGCGCCCATGCTTCCTGCTTGCTGCTGTGCTCCCGGCTGCTGGGTCTGCTGCTGCAGCTGCTGGGCATTTTGCTGTTCCTGCTGCTCCAATTGCTGAGCAATTTGCTGAATCTGCTGAAGTGTTTGCTGTGCTTGCTGTTGTGACATTCGAATCTCTCCTCGTTTTTTAGTTTCCATCGTATTTTGTACCAGATTTTTAATTTCATACTACTGTATTTTTTTGTTTTGTTCGACATTGATTAATTTACAAATATACTAACTACTTCACCAGTCATTTCCAATAAAAAAATCACCCGGTATGGGATCACTCCCATTCCAGGTGATTTTTCAAACCATTATTCAGTAAGAAGCGGGTAATACCCTTCTTCATTATGTGTTTCCGTTCCAACCAACGGCGGGTTGAACACACATACCATACGCATTTGTGTGCGTGCACGAAGACGATGTTTGTCGTGTTCATCTAATAGATACATGGTTCCTGGCTTAATCTGATAGACGTCACCAGTGGACACCTTTTCAATTTCCCCTTCGCCTTCAATGCAGTATACCGCTTCAATATGGTTTTTATACCAGAAGAAATTATCTGTCCCTGCTTTGATTATTGTATCATTCATACTGAAGCCTACCCCGTCTTTTTTCAAGATAAAACGGCGGCTCTCCCAGTTTTCGGATTTTGTATGATCTTCCGTTCCAATTAAGTCTTCCAGTGATTTTACGATCATCTATTATTTTCCCCTCTCTGTCTGATCTTCTATAGCTTATTGCTGTTGGTTATTTTATTTTGCAAGGACGTGTTTTATGCTGTCTTCCAGCAGTTGTAGCCCTTTTTCCAAGCCTTCCTGATCAATGATCAGTGGCGGAAGGAATTTTACAACTTCATCATCCGGTCCGGAAGTTTCCACAATCAGCCCGCGGTTAAATGCTTCGGCACAAATTTCACCTGCTAATTCTGCTTTTTCTACGGCAATGCCTTGCATTAAACCTCTTCCTCTGGCTTCTCCGTTTAATTCCGGATATTTCTCAATCAGCATATCCACTGCTTTTCTCAAGTATTCGCCTTTGGCTTTTATTTCATTGGAAAAATCATCATTCTCCCATTTTTTCAGTGCTTCTGTCGCCGCAATGAATGCCATATTATTACCGCGGAAGGTTCCATTATGCTCACCAGGTCCCCATTGGTCATGCTCCGGCTTGATTAACGTGATCGCCATTGGTAATCCAATTCCTCCAATCGACTTGGAGAGGCACACAATATCCGGATCAATACCTGCTGGTTCAAAACTGAAGAAAGTACCGGTCCGGCCATTCCCAGCCTGGACATCATCGATAATCAGCAGAATATCCCAGCGTTTGCACAGTTCCTCCACTTTTTTCAGCCATTCCATGCGCGCTGCATTAATGCCGCCTTCACCCTGAACAGTTTCCAGTATAATTGCAGCCGGCAGTGCAACACCACTTCCGCTATCTTCCAAAAACCGTTCCAGATATGCAATGGAATCGGAACCTTCCACATAGTTATCAAACGGCATGGAAACCGAGTGATGCAGCGGGACACCTGCGCCATGGCGTTTAAAGGAGTTCCCTGTCACGGAAAGAGAACCAATCGTCATTCCGTGAAACGCATTTGTAAAGCTGATTACTGTTTCACGCCCGGTTACTTTCCTGGCAATTTTCAATGCACTTTCTACCGTGTTTGTACCCGTCGGCCCAGGAAACATAATTTTATAATCAAGGTTTCGTGGTGTAAGTATTACTTCTTTGAAGCGTTCGAGAAACTCTTTTCTCGGGGTTGTACCCATATCGAGGCTATGGATAATGCCATCATTCTGAATGTATTCAATTAGTTTTTGCTGCATGGCATCATCATTGTGACCATAATTCAATGTACCTGCACCGGCAAAGAAATCGATGTATTCTTTGCCATCTGTATCCCACAGCTTGTAGCCCTTCGATTTGTCAAAAACCGTCGGCCAGCCTCTGCTGTAACTTCTTACTTCTGATTCCAGTTCTTCAAAAGTTTTCATTTTCGTATCGTTTAATACTGCCGTTGTCAACTAAATCATCCTTTAATTATTTATTTTCTTTTGAAATCGGTCCAATTGTATACAGTAATTCGTCTTCATGCTCTTCCCCTTCATCCGGGAAGTCGTTTGATGTAAAGTAATCACTGATCTCACAATTGGTGTCAAGCTTCTCTGCAAGACCTTTAAATAATGACTGGGACGGTTTATTTGATGGAGAAACCGTTGCTTCTACATATTGAACATCTTCTGCTGTACGATGCAGCAATTGACGAAGCATCTTGGTTGCCAATCCTCTGCCGCGTTCGGAAGCATTGACAGCTACTTGCCAGATGAACAATGAACCCGGATTATTCGGATTGATAAACCCGGAAATGAAGCCAACCGTCTTCCCTTCCCGTTCCGCCACGATGGATGTTTCAGCAAAGATTTCACACCACATGATGTAACTGTAGGAAGAATTGAGGTCAAGTACCTTTGTATCTTTAATCAGCTCCCATACAGCTGCTCCATCTTCTTTGGTCGGCTTACGAAAATGAAAATCAGTCTCTATATCAGTTGTTAATGTCATTTCACCAATTCCGCTTGTATTGATGCTCTCACCTCCTGGAAATGAAATTATTTTATTTTAGTTACTATATAAGATTAACATAAGCAAAATTAACGTCAAAAAGCATAAACCGGTGAATAACGTGATTATTCCCGATGAGATATAATGAGCTACAAATGATTGCCGTTGTCTATTAATACCTGTCAATTATTAATGAATAAACCGGATTTTACGCTTATTACTAAATTTCAGATAAAAACTTTGACTTTAGCATACCAATTTCCAGTTAAAATAAATTGATTCTTGACGGTGTTTCTACCGGGTAAATAAATTTTATGTTTGTTTCGTGTAATTGAAATAATCGATGCAAAGAGGCATTCTGTGCCCCAGTAGTCTAAACTTGCGATTTATTGAGTATCAGTACGAAAAACCGGATACACGCATGTGTGTACCCGGTTTTTCCTGTATAAGAGAAAACTAAGCTTATTTCTGCTGCTTTACAAATATCAAAATTCTTTTTCTGTCTTCATTAATACTTTCTTAACAAAATCTGCAATGGCAGAATGGATACAATAATGATCAGCAATGCTGCAGGTGCCGCCAAATGATAGATTCCCTCCGTTGCTTCGAAATACACCCTGACGGCGAGTGTATCGAATCCGGGAGGCCTTAACATTAACGTAGCAGGCAGCTCCTTTATTGAACTGACGAATACTAAAGCCCCACCTGCAAGGACACCAGGTAAGATTGTTGGAATAATAACTTTTGTTAATACCTTCCATGGTGGATAGCCAAGACTTCTTGCGGCTTCATCCACACGTGGAGATACGAGACTTAATGAAGCTGTGGTGGATTGCATCGCTTGTGGCAGAAAACGGACAATAAATGCAATGGCAACCACATAAAATGTATTATACAATACCGGTAAATGATTATTGAAAATAAATACAAAACCAAGAGCCACAATGACACCTGGAAGCGCATAACCGGCATAGCTCAGCCTATCGATCCCGTTGGAAATAAAAGAAGGGTAACGCAGTTTTAAGTAAACAATTGGGATAGCCAACACCATACATAATATGGCAGCGGCTCCTGACAAGCGAAAGCTGTTCCACACAAATCCAAAGAATCTGGAATCAAGTGCACCCATTTGCACTCCAATGAATGACCAGTATATAAGTACTGCAATCGGAATCAACACCGAAAGTAAAAAAACAATAATGACAAATGAAAGTACAAACGGTTTCCATTTCCCGAGGGAAAGCTGAACCGGTGCTTTAAATGTATTGGAGGTCTGATGGTAATTACTTTTCCTTTTTGTAAACCCTTCGATCCATAAAATAATGACAGTTATTACAATCAGCACCAGGCTCAATACGGCTGCAGACTCCGTGTCAAAACTCGCCGTCTGAAAATAGATGGCCGCCGTGAACGTAACATACCGCATCATCGCAATCGCACCAAAATCGGACAATACATACAGTGCAATTAAGATGGCACCTGCACCGATTGCCGGACGTAAAAAGGGCAGGTTAATTTTCCAGAAAATACGACCTGTCGACATATTTTGCGAGCGGGCAACTTCTTCATAGTTTCTGTTCATCCTTCTTAGTGAAGCACTTGCGATTAAATAGACATAAGGATAAGTGAACATAACTAAAACAAATGCCACACCCCCAAAGGAGTAAATGTCAAGATTGTATTCTCCCAGGAAGCCAGCTCCCTCCCATAGATCCCTAACCCAACCACTCGGTCCAAGCACGATAATATAGGTAACCGCACCTACATACGGAGGGATCACCAGTGGCAGCGCAAGCAACCACCGCCATACTTTTCCTCCCGGTAAATCTGTCCGCACTACAAACCAAGCCAGAGATACTCCAATGACAACAGCTGAAAAAGTTACAACCAATGTAAGGGACAGTGTGTTCCACAAAAGTTCCGGGATTCGGTCATCCAATAAGCGAAGCCAGCGATCAGCGCCTGCAAACAGCGATTGAAAAACGACATAGATAATGGGTATCGCCATAACTATTGCCACGAATAAACCCATAATCAGAAGAATTGGCCCAGGCGGATTTCCACCCCAGGTTAAACGCCAGTTTTTTCTAAAGAAACTTAAAACAGGCTGAGGCATAATGCCGCCAGCCTTGTTTTGGTCTCTTTTTATTTGTTTCTCATGTTTTTTCCCCTTCATAAAAATGCTCCTATAGCGATGATTTACACTATCTTAACTCCAGATCCAGGCCTGATTGTTCAATTAAATCTTTCGTACCCTCAAAATGCTCTCCAAGGTCCGTGATGGTCATATCCTGTATTTTCAAATCTTCAAAGTTGACAACCTGTTCCTGGACTTCTTCCGGGTAGTCCACCTCGATATCGGAATTAATTAACAGCTCCAATGATTCACCTACAAATTGCTTCTGGTTTTCCGGTTCCAGCAGCCACTCAATAAAAATCATCGCATTTTGTTCATTTGGACCGCCATTTACATTCCCGATACCTGCAGCGTTGGCAATGGCCCCCATTTCATCTTCTCCCTGATCCGGATAAATAAAACCAACATTATTATCCGCAGGCTCAAGCAATTGCTGATGATAATAATAATTATTCACCAGCCCAAATGCATGTTCACCAGCACCAACTGCTCTCCTAATATCACCGTGACCTTCATAAATTCCGGCTGCATGCTCCTGAATGGCACTGATCCAATCAGCAGTTCTTTCATCTCCCCATTCATGACGGAGAGCAGATACATTGCCAATCATACCACCATTCCCACCTCTTGTAATGGCATAGCCATTTGGCACATCAGCCCATTCTTCTTCAAACAGATCTTCCATACTCTTAGGCAAATCATCTTCGGACACTAATTCTTTATTATAAATAAATCCGCGTGTCCTTGCTGAAATAGCAAAATATGCATTATCTTCCGAGCGGAACTGTTCTGGAATTGTGTCGATGTCTTCGGGGTCAGTGCCTGCCAAGTAACCCTGGCTGTGTAAATAACCGAGCGCTCCAAGGTCATTGGATATAAATATATCTGCTTGTACATTATTTGCTTCTGCCTCAATTTGCAGTGGGTCAGCACCATGTAAAGCCGCTACCTCAATGCCTGTATCCTCACTGAATTTATCAAGTAAATCCTGCACAAACCGTTCATTTCTGGCAGAATAAACAACCAATTCGTCTGTTTCTTCCAGTGCAGCATCTTCTTGTGTGCTATCCATGGTTTCTTCTTCATTATTAGAACCGCAGGCAGCCAAAACAAGCACTGCAGCGGCGATGGAGATCATAAATATTAATATTTTAACCTGTGTTTTCACTTCATTCTCCTCCTTGGAAATCGCTTTATGTAACCGACATAATTGAGAACAATTATCAATTATAGACTTGCTTCTTTATTCTATTGAAAATCCATTTTAAAGTCAACAATCACTTTTTTTAAACACAAGTTCGGTTTTATTAGTTGTTCAAAATCAAATCAAACTAAAAAGGAAAACAGAGACAACTGAGTTATCACAGTTTTCCTTATGACATATATCGGGTCTAATTAATTTTCAACAAGTGCTACCAATTCGGGGGTTATTTCAAAAGATACAATGGAGCCGATCTCCACTTCTTTTTCCACCGGGGCATAAATAATCATCGGTTCATTGACAAGCGGATTGGCAGGCAGACTGATTTCCAGCTCCTGATAATCTCCACCATAAGTTACCCTTTCCACTTTACCGCTGTACTGCCCTTGTTCTGTTAACCGGCAACCCTCAGGGCGGATGGATACGTGAACCTCTTCCAATAGCTGCTCCGTCCTTTCAGGCAGAGAAACCCGGCCAATATGGGTATCCACATGCATCATATCCGGACAAAGCTTACCCGGCAACAGGTTTGTTTTACCTACAAACTGCGCCACAAAACAGTTCCTTGGACAACGGTACATCCTGCGGGGTTCATCAACCTGCTGAACAATACCATTACTCATCACTACAACACGGTCTGAGATAGAAAAAGCATCTTTTTGATCATGAGTAACAATGATAGCTGTTGTATTTGCCTGTTTTAATATATTTGACACATCAAAACGCATTTTCTCCCGCAATCCTGCATCCAGATTACTGAATGGCTCATCCATTAAAATAACATGCGGTTTTGGTGCCATTGCTCGTGCCAGCGCCACACGCTGCTGCTGACCGCCGGATAATTCACTTGGAAATCTATGGGCGTAATCGGCAAGCCCCACAAGTTCCAAAACTTCTTCAGTCCTTTGTTTTCTGTCTTTTCGTCTCCATTTTGACAGGCCAAAAGACACATTTTTCTCAATGGTCATATGTGGAAATAATGTATAATCCTGAAAAACCATCCCAATTCCACGTTTTTCAGGAGGAACGGATTTATAATTATCGAATACAGTTAAATCATCTATTTTAATTTTTCCAGAATCAGGCTGTTCAAACCCTGCAACCATTCGTAAGGTTGTCGTTTTTCCACAACCGCTTGGTCCAAGCAATGTAACGATCTCACCCTGCTCGATGTTTAAATTAAGGTTATTGACAGCCGGCTGACCTTTGCGATGAAAGTTTTTCGTTATATTTTTCAGTTGAATAAAACTCATATTCTCGACCCCCAAAGGTTCCGTTGCTATTCACAGGTTATCAATTAGTCAAATGAGAATGATTTTCACCTATAATCAATATTATACCGCTTACTTACTTAAGTCAATGTATAAATCTTGAAAATTGTATGGATGGAGCAAAGAGAGCATTACACTGAATTAGCACTTATTTTTTCTAAATCATTTGCCCACTACACAATTGGTCTATTCGCATATTCTAAAGTAAAACAAAAAATAAGAGGTGAAGCTTATGTCATCGAATAAAGATAATCTCCCTTGGTCCAACAAATCAGGATTTCAGGATATTTTTAATCACATGGATTCGTTCTTGAATGAATCCATCCGCAATTTCGATTCCTTCTTCAATTTAAAGTCATTTGATGTAAATATGTATGAAACAGATATGGACATTATTGTTGAAGCATATTTGCCGGGAATAAAAAAAGATCAGATTGAACTGGAAATAATCGGGAATCGGCTTCGGATTGCGGCAGAGGATATGACTATATTGGAAGAAAAGAATGATAAGACCAAATATAACGACAGGAGACAGTCCTTTCAAAAAACGGAACGGTTGATTACCCTGCCATTCCATGTATCCGAAAAAGATACGAAAGCATCCTTTCATAAAGATACGTTGAAAATTACCATTCCAAAAAGAAATTCGGGCAGAAAGTTTATTGATATTGATGCATGAAAAAATAAGCCGGAATCCATTTTAAACGGGATTTCCGGCATTCTATTTATTACTTTATACAATTAAAAACGCGAAATCCCAATTTATCCTCATAGTATTTCATCATTTCCTCATGCTCCTTCATAATATTAAAATAAGCTGGATCCATTGGCTCGGAAATTGCAAAGTCAGGAACCGTGTCTATATTTTCCGGGTCAAATTGAACATCGGGTTTTTTCACCTGTATACGCTGAAAACCTGCATGATCGAATGCCCGCATCCACTCTGTTTCTATACGAAAATGTGCGGCTTCATATAATTCTTTTAATGGCTTCAGTTCCTCTTTAACCAACTTATTTTCTGCAGCCATTTCAATAGCCAGCAGTTTTCCGCCCGGTCTTAACACCCGATTGAATTCAGGTAACGAACTGGCTATATCAGTAAACAGCAAGACTGATTCCGACAAAACAATGTCAAAGGAATGATCGGAAAATGACAAATCTTCCACTGTTCCTTCAACAGCCTTGACCGGTACATTTTCAGCTAAAAACCTCTCATTTGCTTTTTCCACCATCACCTCATTATTATCCAAAGCTGTTATATGGCAGCCATACGCTTTAGCAATATATGCGGAAGTTTGCCCGGTACCGCAGCCTGCATCAAGAATTTTAGTTGATTCATCCAGTATTTCATCAGCCAGCAGATCTTTTGTCAATTTCAAGCCACCTGGGTGGGCTCCACCAACTCCAAGTACTGCCAGGCAATCAAGATAAGAATAATCCATCGGCATCCCCCTTTCATTTTAAACTATAGTAGTTTATGAAAGTTAGGATATTCCGGTCACAAATTACAAAGCCATAGCATTAACTGCCCATTTTTCTATTTCCGGCTGAAGAATCTTACATATCTGTGACGTAACGATGTCTCAATGGATTCATGTAAATAAGGAAGGTATACTAAAAATAAATAATATGTATTGGCGTGGCTATGTATGTACCGCAAACTATTAACTTTTACAGGCATAATTTTCGGTATTTATCTGATTTATATTGTAGTTACGGGTGTGGTAATATTCAATTTCCAACAACCTCCTACAACCACAGATGAAAGAACATCATCCCGCTTTTATAAAGAGGAAGTTTCATCAGATCGTGTTGCTATTGTACAAGACCGATTAGAATCAGGGCTTGCCCGCATTAATTTAATAGAGAACGCTACAGACACGTTAGACATATCCTACTACTCTATTCATGATGGAATATCCAGCGATATCTTTTTTGGTACCCTTATTGAAGCGGCTGATCGCGGGGTACATATACGGATTATTCTGGATGGAATGGTTAATTTACACAGGAAAAATCTAAAAGAGACAATATATGTAGTTACAGCGCACCCAAATATTGAATTAAAATATTATGAACCTTTTGATCCACTTCGACCGTGGACCTGGAACAATCGATTTCATGACAAGTTAATGATCGTGGATAATGATCTGGCCATGGTGGGTGGCAGAAATATTGGTGATAAGTATTTTGGCCCTTCCGGATTTGATGGTGCTTCCAATGACCGTGATGTTTTAATCATTAATACAGATGACACAAACCAAGAAAACAGCGTTATTTATGACATAAAGGATTATTATAATTATGTGTGGGAACATGAATTTACGGAAAAACCTGCATCTGAATTATCAGCGCGTCAGGAAAATACAGCTTCTGAAAAAGAAACTCAGCTTCGTATGCAACTGGAAGAAAATAAAAGTATATACCCCGATTTTTTTCAAATTGATATAAATTGGCTGGAATATTCCTTTGAAACTAACCAGGTTACTTTTATTCACAATCCAATTGAGCGTTGGAATGCCGATCCTTTAATATGGAAAGATTTGCTTTTACTTATGGAAAACGCACAGGATTCTATTTACGTGGAAAGCCCGTACATTATTCCAACTGATCGTATGATGGAATATGCTGAAGTTGACAATATAGATGAATTAAACATTTCATTTCATACAAACTCTTTAGCATCCACCCCGAATTTATTAGCTTTTTCCGGCTATAGCAATTATCGGGATAAATTGGCGGCTTCTGACATCGAGCTGTATGAATTTCAATCTGCAAGTGAGTCACTGCATGGAAAGACAATGATTGTTGATCAGCGCATTAGTGCAATCGGATCTTTTAACTTTGATCCCCGAAGTGCTTTTTTAAATACAGAAGTAATGGTTGTCATCGATAGTGAAGACTTTTCCTCCCACCTTCGAACCAAGTTTTTTAACTTTATGGAGAGCAATAGTTTACAAGTCGGCATAGAGGGGGAATACAAGGATTCCAATAAAGTTGCCGAAGAAGATGTATCAACTATTAAAAAAATAATAATTGATTTACTTTCCTGGTTCACGCGTTTTGTGGAGTTTTTACTGTAGTCCTCCACAACTAAATTAAATCTATATAGAAAGGGCAAGAAGCTCCGCCTTCTTGCCATTTGCAAAATACACGGTACATTTACAAGGAAAAAGCTATTTATTCTTTTTCATCACATCAGCCAGCTGCGTTGCATTCAAATCATCTTCTCCATATAATTTATTTATAATATGTAAATAATCCTCTTCTGTCCGGTTTTGGCTCAGTTTATAGGCAGCTTGCACTTCCTCGATGTTAATTTTAAAACCGACAACTCCTCTTATTTGTTTTAATGTCCCTGGAGATAAATTGTTCCATAAAGATGGGTTCTCCCGGTGTTTTTCATACTTGGCCAATAACAAGGCTAAGTCTTCCTTTAACGCTTCTTCACTCAGCAGCTCTGAGGTACCGTAGACATGTACGGCTTGATAGTTCCATGTCGGTACATCTTCTTCTTTGTACCAGGAAGAGGACACATAACTATGCGGTCCCTGAAACATAACAAGTACATTGTTATTCCCGCCCTCAAGTGTTTTCCATTGGGGATTTGCTTTCGCCACATGTCCGGTAATATAATCTTCCCCATCTATTTTACGCATCATAAGGGGAGTATGCGTCGCAATCGGCTTACCATCACTCGTTGTTACAATCGTGCCAAACCCATTTTGCCGAATGAATGCTTTAATTTTCTCCATATCTGTTTCTCTGTACTGTACTGGTATATACATGATGCACTTCCTCTCCTCTACTCACCCTTGATTTTACAGTCTTTGTGAATCCTGCAGTTCTATTCGATATCTTTAACCATATTAAACCATTCTGCTCCAGCATGTTTAGAGTTTGATCTGCCGTGGTTTTCAAATCCCTGTTTTTCATAGAAGGAAACCAATTCTCCCCTGCAGGTTAAAGTGACAGCTGCTCTTTCGTTTTCTTTTGCGCGTTTTGTCAGTTTATTTATCAGCATTTGTGCAACCCCCTGATTTCTGGCCTCCTTTGAGGTCACTACTCCCAGTATGCTTTGCACTCCGCCTTTATCGTGATTTTTGGTTATTTGCTTAAATAGATCATCGGTGATATATGGCTGCTGAATGACAGGACCATTGATAAACCCCAGGATCTCTCCACCTCTTTCTGCCACCAGGAAGGTGTCCGGTATCTTGGTTATTCTTTCAATAAATACATCTTTGGTCGCAGCTTCAGCTTCTATAAAACTTTCTTTTTCTATTTGCACTATTTGTTCTACATCGTCAGGTTGTACATTTCTTACACTGATCATGTTCTCACTCTTGTTCATTCGCGCCCTCCCTTCTGATCTTTCTGTTTCGAATAAAGCCTGATATTACCAGCCCAACCAGGAAAAGAAACAAAATGGAAAAGATAACACCATTTCCTATTTCCTGGTTTGCAAAATTTCTATAGGCATACATGGCCATGGAAATGGAACTAAAAGTTAAAGCAAGCAGTATAAACGGATGAATCTTCACTTTTGCCAATCTTACTCATTCCTTTCATTGAATCTTTTCAGGTAAAGATTTGATTGGCTCCGAACCAGGTCGGTTCAATCCTTTTCTGCATTATACTATAAATCCTGCGACAACCGAACCATATCTTTACACTGAATGTCATTTTCAACTATTACTTTTGCATAGTTTCTGACAAAGAAGTCTTTATCTATGCCGCTGATGCTAAACCCGCATTTTTGGTATAAGGCAAGCTGTCCAATGCTGGAATTGCCAGTACCGACTTCCATTGTTTTATAGTCTTTATCTTTTGCCTTTTGTACGGCATCCATCACTAATCGTTTTCCTATTCCCCTGCCATGTTGTTCCTCGACAACTGCCACATTTATTAATTCTACTGTCTCAGGTCTGGTGGGAAGCAGCACATAAACACCTACTGTTTCTCCTTGCATTTCAGCAATATAGCAGTCTCCCCTCGTCAAATATGCCTCTATTATTTCTATCGAAGGATCAGCCAATATTAACAAATCCATTGGCGCCTGTTCGTGTTTCTTCAATTTGCGAATTTCCATTTTTCATCACCCTTCACAAAAAGTAAGCACAGGAACAAAATGTCCATGTGTTTGCTTTCATATTTTTTATTGGAATCCATATCTCACTGTAATAATCCTCAGTTGAAGGATCGGCATCCGTCGGATAAATCTCCATTTCCGGCCCGCCGGCGTGTTCATAGCCTGTGGCAGGAAACCACTCAGAAAATATGCGCTTCCACACTTTTGGCATCGCATCAGGCATGGCGCCATGTACCGGGAAAACTGCCCAGGCTGCTGCAGGGATTTGATGTTCTTCCCAATCTTGCGGTAGTTTTTCAATGTTTTCCAGCATTCTCTGAAAGCCGTCCATATGTCTCTCTCCCTTCTGCATTCAGTTTAGCAGCACAGTCGTGGGCATTCCTGTTCTTAAGTGCTCTTTGGTGACAGGGCTTAACAAGTGCATACTTTAATCAAAAAATTCCATATGTGTTTTTTCCTGTTTATAATAGTGAAGCCGATCCTGCAACGTCCCTGTATGAAATTCGAACTTGTGACCGTCCGGATCTGTGAAATAAATGGATTTCTTATCCCTTTCATCTCTTGGCCGGCCGGACAGTATATGTACATTTAATGCCTTCAGCTTTTCATACATGTTGTCAAAATCCGCATCGTCTATGGAGAAAGCGATATGTGTATATGAATGTTCTATTTCATTTCGCGGAACATCTTTTTCCTCATTAAGGGCAAGCCACATTCCATGTAAATCAAAATATGCAGTGCTTCTTCCTTTTACGAGCAATTTTGCTTCAAATACGTTTTGATAGAATGCTATTGCAGTTTCCAGATCAGAAACAGAAAATAAAAAATGATTCAATCCTTTTATGCTCATCTTTTCACCTCAATACGATAATTTTTTCCCATGATCATTTGTCTGTAATGAAGGATACCGCCAATTTGATACTAATTCAGCCTTTGCACCAAAGGCATCATACCCTAATCACTTAGAAGTGTTCTTTTTGGATAAATACAGTGCAAAAAAAGAAATAGTCAAAGCAACAAGAGAGATAATTAATGCCCATTCCATCATTTTTACTTCCTTCTTGTATAATTGGGATAATTCGGTTATAATAACATAAAATATGGAGTGCAAGGAAAATCACCTAAAGCTGAATTCCCTTGCGATTGACCCTATGACTATCGCTTTCTGGCAGGACGGCGATGGTCTTTCTTCTTGATGTGCAAGAATGAGATGGTTAAATTCACCACGGCTGTTACCAGTGAAACAATAGCCCGTTAAGAGTGCAATAATCTCCATTTCTATCCCCCCTTCCTGATGGAAAGTTAGGTTGGGGGTATATTTATCATAGCACACAAAAAGAACAAATGTACCCTTATTATGATTTTTCATAGAAGTTTATCTATTTAGTTATTTGAGTTATGTATGGAGCAATATAGTTTCGATATGACTCTGTCAACCCCTCCGGCAATTCATCAAGTTTAAAATACTGAAGCGAAACAGATTCTCTTTTATCAATTTCGATCTTTCCTTTCACATCCCTTGTCACATACACAGCAGTCACGGAATATAATTCATCCCCGTTATCTACTTTCAAGTAATACTCTGGGCCTGAAAAAACATCCAGCAATTTAAGCTCGCCCACAGTTAGACCCGTTTCTTCTTTAACCTCTCTTCTCGCGGTATCCTCAAGGCTTTCTCCCATTTCCATAATTCCGCCGGGCAGCCCCCAATCCCCATCCGTTCTGTGCTGCAATAATAATTCATCTTTTTCATTTAATATCATCACTACAGACCCTGGTAAAATCAATGGCCGATGACCGACTAATTCTCTTAGACCTTTGACGTAACCCATATTTAATCCCCCTATAAAACATCTTCATGTTAACACATCACCACTTTTTACACTTCAAAATCGCACACCTCTTATCAAATACCTATGTCAGTTTACCCTGTTGTTGTATCATCAAGTTTTCGGAATTCAGGACTTTTCATTATTCTAGTGAAAAACGCATCTTTGGCTTCCCTGTATTCGTCTATGTCTTTACCTTCACACGTCCTTTTTAATTCGTCATATTCCAGTCTGTATGTATCATTTTGCAGTAAAACCTCACGAAACTTCCAAAAGAAATCAAATTCTGAACCAATAACAGTTAATTGCACTCCCAAAGGTGGAATCATGGCATCATTTTTAAAAGCCCGGAACGCATCGGTTTTGATACTGCCTTCGTTGATTTCATATAATGAAGCAAGTGCTTTAACCGCTTCCGGAAATTGTTCTGCATTTACCCGTACCTGTATATCCAAATCGCCTTTTGTTAGGCTGTTTGGAATGGCGGTACTGCCGACGTGTTGAATATCAGCTTCCGGAATGTATTCCTTAATTAGTTCCATTTGGGATAAAAAAGCTTTCTCCGCATCGGCTTTGAATAAGCTGGTGTCTTTAAAATTCACTTTTACCATATAACTCTCTCCATCTACGTTTTTGCAAAGTTTTTCGTTATGTAATCAATAAGAAATTCCCTATCTTCCGGAAAAGATAAATTTATAGTTTTTATTTCGTTTATGGCTTTCCAGGCAATATCATATATAAGTTGATCCGGGTCTTGAAAGTTTCTGCTCCCCCCAACGATTTGCACAAGGAAATAATGCACTTCAACACCTGTATTCCAAGTTTCATAACGCGTTCTTTTCACTTTGATCTTTTCAACAACTTCAACTATGTATCCGGTTTCTTCCTCGACCTCTCTAATACAGCATTCCTCAAACGTTTCTCCATTCTCTCTTCCACCAGACGGAATAGACCATTTTTTCTTCTCTTTGGGTTTCCCCTGTAGAATCATTAGTAATTCAGCATTTTCATTCACACATACACCTGCAGAACCAGACCATTGTTGCATGAACAGCTACTCCCCTTTTTACCTTTACAGCATATCCTAATTAGACTTCTCATTAGAAAATTAACCCTTTTATTTTACTTTGAAGATTCACGATAAAATTTCAACTGATATAAACCAACAATTAAAAAGATAAATGCAGCCAGTTCAATCGTTGTCGGGATCAATGAAAACCAGGCAATCAATTGTGCAACAGTCATATCAAACCATAATTCTATATTTTCGGACACCACCCTTTCTACATAACTTTCTATGAAACGCGGCGCTGCATAGGAATAGAGTTTATGAATGATTAGTAAAACAAAAAAATAAACGCCTGCTTTAAATGACTTTTTCCTGCTAATCCACAGTCCAACGAATAATAAGATGAAAATAGCAATAGAAAACAGTATTCCCAGTATTCCCCCAATATTTGCCATCATGAAAGACACCTCCTGCTTCCAAGAATATCTGTTTATTTCTTTTCATAAATAATTACCCTATTTTCATCCATGGCCTTTCTTGTTTAAATCTTAATTCACTATCCCATAAATGAGCTGGGTTCCAGCACTTCACTTTCAATAACGATAGCGGTTAACCCCGTATCTGTTTTGGTTTCATGCCATTCATCTTTCTCCCAGAAAACAGCATCTCCCGGCAGAACCTTGACATGTTCATCTTTTTCGTCCCGCACGAACCCTTCGCCTTAAACCACCAATAAAAGTTGAGGAACGGCTGCCTGATGATAGCCGATCATACCGTTTTTTTCCAGGTGCATGCCACTGATGTTGGAAACTTCTGTTGTTTGAACAATGCGGGACATGATAAAATCTGAATTAAATGCAGTTACACGCTTACCATACGCTTTACTGAATTTGTAAAATTTCATAAAGCACTGCCCTGTTTGGCTTGCCATTTCAACGCTTTAGCCTCTATTTCTTTTACCAATGATGCCTTCCCGTTTATGTAGGCCTCCATATCATAAGGAAACTGTTTTGCCAAACTTTCTTTCAAATCACCATACTTTTGTTTTGCATCGGGATGTTCTCTCAGGTAATCCCGAAAAGCCACATGCCGTTCTATATGATCGCTTCCCTCTTCGAAAAAATGAACATGATGGGTTCGCTGAGTTCCACCTTTCATAAAAAATCTCCTCCCCAAAATTCCATGTTCTCCCTTTGGTTCATATCCGAGTCCCTCCATTTCCGTGTAATATTGTTCCACCATGCCGATATCTTTCACAACAGGCATGGTGTCAATAACCGGCTTTGCTTTTAAACCCGGTACAGCAGTACTGCCTATGTGATGTATTGCTGTAATTTCTTCTTGAAAGATATTCAGGATCTTTACCGCTTCTTCCGTAAATTGTAAAGACCATTTTTTATTATACGGACATACTTCTACCTTTCTCAAAACAGCACCTCTCATCTTACTTTTTCAAGACTTTTATCATCCCAGTTACAATAGCAACCCCAATTATTCCTCCCAGAATAAGACCAAACATTTGCGCCCAATCTATCCCCTCATTGCTGAACAAATTCAAAGCCAATACAGCTATTATTACACCTGCTATCCAACTCAACAAAAACTTTAAAGCCTGCAACCAATACCTCCCTCCATACGTATAAATAAATCGAAAAAACATGCAAGAACTCATATGTATGTTACTTCCATTTTAACATAATAAATCAATACTATTGTCAATACTTGTAATTTTTATAATGCAATAAAAAGGATCAAATCATCAGATCTGACCCTTCAAATAAATAACTTTACTAATGAATGATATCACTGTTACCGGACAAGCAAATATACACTTATCTTGCAATAGTTTCATATTCTAACGGAAAAACCTTGTAATCAGCGGACTTACCTGCCCGTAAATTTTACTGACATGTCCTGCGGCGTTTGATATCTTATCAAAATCCCATTGGCCATTTTCATCTTGAAGCATAGCCATTAAATTCTGTCTTGTCTGATTTGGCTGTTGGGCTCTCGGTGGCTGCGGCATTCTCGGTGGCGGTCCAGGTGGTCCAAAAGGTGAACGAGGCGGCATGGGTGGCCTTTGTCTTACCGGGAACATCCGATCACCTCCTTTAGTTATACTTATTACATCTTATTCACCCACACAAATTTCGAAAAGGTATCCGCCCTTACCAACTGTTTTTTTCTTCGCAGGAAGAAATGTTTTCTTTTTAAATGAACAAAAAAGGAAGCAAGGTTAAAGCGGCAATTGAACCAAAACCCAATCCAGCTCCGCCAAAGCCACCGAATCCGGCTCCTCCAAAACCATAGCCGAATCCTCCCAAATGTCTTGGGTGACCCAATGGCTGCAAATATACTTTATGATGATCAACATGATGGATAATCCCTCTGTGACTTCTGCCATTGTGTGTTTTTATTTCCACTGCTTTTCCTTTGTACCGTTGACATAAGCCGTGATAATAGCCTGCTGACATAATTTCACCCCCATTACAGGTTCCTTAAATAGGTTATGTTTATTATCCCAATTTGTAAGGGGTGGGTATAATGCTTTTAAAAATATGTTCCCTTCATAAAATAATTCTTCATTATACGATCATATGCAAAATTTTACCGCCCATTTTTTCTCATATGGGGAAGTACCCATATCAATACACATTTTTACTACATATAGTAATAACAAAAGGAGATGGAGGTGTTAACTTAATGAGTGGCACTGCTGGCTATGGTGGAGGTTTCGCATTCGTTGTAGTGTTGTTTATATTGTTAATCATCGTAGGTTCAGCTTACGGTGGGTATGGATATTATTAAAAAAAAACCAAATTAATAACGGGAGGTAATAATATGCATTATGCCGGATATGGATATGGCTATGGAGCACCTGCAGGTTACGGTGGGGGTTATGGTGGAGGTTTTGCCCTCATTGTTGTGTTATTTATCCTGCTTATCATCGTAGGTGCAGCATGGTTCTAAAAAATAAAAACCGTTTCGGAGCACCGGAACGGTTTTTATTATATTCAAAGCCATATAGTCATACGGAAAATCCCTCTTTTCTTCTGCGTATAATCTTCCTGTTTATCTGCATACTAAATAATAGGTTACATACCCGATTTACCTCACAATGAAAGGATTCTTACAATGAAACATATCGAAGCAATACTCATTAAATTTTTTAGTACATTAATCGTACTTTCTCTGCTGTTTATTCTTTTTAGTCTTCCCAGCTATGGAGACATTTTGCTGATCAGCATCGGCGTTACAGGTATTGGATATCTTATTGGAGATTTGTATGTCCTCCGCAAGTTTGGAAACGGGATTGCTTTTTTCGCTGATTTTGGACTGGCTGCCATCACCATCTGGCTGCTCAGCTATTTCCTTGTCGGTCCCGGATTTCCGGCATTAACCATAGCTATACTTGCGGCTGTATTCATTGCTGTTACAGAGTCCATGTTCCATATTTACATGAATGCCTACATTCTTGATCCAAAACACGAGCCATATAATTTTACCGAAAATAAGATTCAAACGGAGTTTTCCGATGAAGAGAATTTCCGCGATTTCAAGAAATGAGATAAGTCTCCCACTTGATGCTGGGAGGCTTTTTAGTTGCTATAGTTACCGATCACTTTCAGTCAGGATACATATTATACATACAAACCCGAACCAATTACATGGTATAATAATAAAAACCCACATTTAATATCTTGTAATATGGAAGGGAGAGGGGATGCTTGTCCAGAGGAAAAAACATACTTGTTCTTGGCGGAGATGCCAGAACATTGGAGGTAATAACAAAATTAGCAGAACAAGAATTTACTGTCTCCGCAGCTGGTTTTGAAAAGGTCCGTTTTGATTTACCCGATATTCAGCATACAACTATGAAGAACTTAAAAGCTGATGAATTTGACGCCATTCTGCTGCCTGTTCGCGGAACCGATGATCATGGTAATGTGGAAGCCGATTATTCCGATGAATCACTTGTTTTAACAGATTCATTCCTTAAAAATACGAAAAGTAATTGTATTATTTATTCAGGTACAGCCAATCAGTATTTAACGGACGTGACTCATTCAGCAGACAGACAATTGATTCGGATTTTTGACAGGGATGAAACCGCCATCATGAATGCTATTCCAACTGCTGAAGGAACACTCATGCTTGCGATACAGGAAATGGACATAACGGTTCACGGCTCCAAAGTCACGGTGCTTGGGTTTGGCCGTGTTGGGATGACGGTGGCTCACCTGTTTAGTTCTGTAGGCGCGAATGTTACTGTTGCTGCAAGAAAGGCCGAAGATCTTGCCCGTACCAGGCAAATGGGAATGAATGGTATCTATTTACACAATGTGAAGGAGTCCATTGCTGGAACCCGACTATGTATAAATACCGTTCCACATCCTATTGTAAATAAAGAAATGATAGCTGCCATGAATCCATCCTCTCTTATTATCGATCTGGCATCAGGAGAGGGAGGAACCGACTTTCAGGCTGCAGAAGCACATGGCATAAACGCGCTGCATGCCCTGGGTCTTCCTGGTAAGACTGCTCCCAAATCCGCCGGGAAGATACTCGGAAATATACTCATAGAATTATTGAAGGATACTTGAACAGACCGGTCCTGAATTTCGACAATTAAAAACAGTTCTGCTGTTATTTTCCTGCAATGGCAGAACTGCTCCCCTTTTTCACTTTTCTATTTTCACATCCTGCAGTTTTAAATATTGCCCTTCGCTAACAGTAAGATAAGTGTCTGCCTGCACATTTTCATTGGTTACGATACTGCCCAACTGATGGCTGCTGTCTGTAGCAACTTCATAGTAGCCCATGTCAATCGAGCTATCGAGTATGATTTGATATTCACCAGCCGGGATGTCCTCCCCTACTTTATACATACCGTCTTGATAGACGCCATCATCCGGCTCCACGGATGGTGCATCTTCCACCGGATACATCTCTGCACTTTGCAGCTTAAAGTATTCGCCATCCTCTAAAGTAACATAGGCATGTGCATCATTCATCAAATTGTCGTTAAAAATAATACTGTCCAATTCTCCAGTACTGTCTGAAGCACTTTCGATATACCCCATTCCATTCCCAAAGACGAGATACTCTCCACTCGGAATATCCTCACCGACTTTATATGTTCCTGCAGCGATCAATGTGTCGTCGTTCATTTCTTCAGTACTCTCTTCAGCCTGATTTTCCACTTCATCCGATCCCGCTTCATCTTCCACTGTATCTTCTTCTTTTGCTTCCTGCTTCTCCTTTTCCTCACCTTCACTTACAGCTTCCACTTTGGAATCAGTAAGACTATCTTCGTCATCTCCGCCTGTAGCAGCAACAGCGATAATGATTACAGCAATTCCCCACACCCACCACTTTTTATAAAATGGCTTTTTTATATTCTCGGACATCATGACATTCTCCTTTATGAAATATTTGTTCCTTACTTCTACCATAACAAACAGCCTACACAAAAATATGTATAGGCTGAGATTGGAGTAATTATTTTCTTTTAAAACCTCAAAAACAAAGTAATAAAATTGCCGCACATAAATCCGAGAATCACGGAAAAATACATAGCTGATAACGTGACAAAAAAATCAGCATCCCTTTGGTTACGATCTATAGAAGTCTGCTTTTCCACAAGTCTGCATTCAGTCAATGAGGACTTAAAAAGCTTACATCATAAACAATCCCGTAACACTTCAACGTGTTACGGGATTGACATTTCCCAGAGTAACTTATTAGCCTGCCAAGAAGAAAATGAGTATTGCCCCAGCAGAAACAAGAAGTCCGGAAATAACGACATAAATCAGGGTTCGTTTATACACTTCCGATTCTTTTCCTTGTATTCCTGCCGTACTTGTACCGAGTACAATGTTTGCAGGTGATATAACATTACCAATGGCTCCACCTGCAGACTGTGCTGCAATGACAATCGGCAATGTCAAATTATCCATTGAATTTGCAACCGAGCCATGAAGTGGTGCAAATAATACGTTGGATGACGTATTGGAAGAGGTCATAAAAGAGCCAATAATCCCCAATACATTGGCAAGTGCAACGTATACAGCAGGTGGTGATACTTCTGCAATGCCTAAGGCCAGCACATTGGTCTGCCCGGAATTTTCCATAATCATCGTCATCGTTAAAAATCCGGCAATGGCAATGGAAGCACCCAATGCATTGTCCTTGGAACCTGAGAATATATTCTTTATTGGCTTTTCCCCGTATAAGTTAAATCTCTTATACCAGAAATAGCCGAATATAAATGCAATCAGCAAATAGAAACCTGGATGGGTAAATGGTGCGATTGGAGAATAAGACTCGACTGACTCCATTTCAAATCCATATCCTGTTTCCGCTGCCGGAAATGGCGGTCCCACTTCAAATAATTCAAGGAAATCTTTTATAAATGGGATGCCCAGCATAATGATTGTCAGGACAGTGAGAACATAGTAAGGCATAAAAGCCTGATGGAGTGAAATATTCGGTTTTTCCTCATCGTCATTACTCTTTTCTTCCATGACATCTGTTTCTTCATCCAATTTGGACCTTTCGCTGTAACGCTTCATTTTTGAGAGACCAAATAGAGCACCAAACGCCAGGATAGTTGGAACGAAAGTACTTAAAATCGGATCTGCAAAAACCATACCCAGCTGTCCTCCACCATGAATGACAGAAATAATAATGACAGCGAGAAACCCTTCTTTTACCCCTTTCCACCTGCCATGTAACCAGCTGATCATTAGTCCGGCCAGTAAGTTTGGAATCCAGAGAAGCAGTGCTGTATAAAAAAGCGTAAGCGTCTGCTCTTCAATCTGGACGGTATTGACAGTGGCTATCCAGCCAACTGCAAGCGTTCCAAACATATTGGCCCATGCATGACCGATTAATGGAATGACGACTGCCATCACAGGTTTTACGCCAATTCCGATTAATAGAGGCGCAACTACCGCTATTGGAACACCAAATCCAGCTACACCCTGCAGGAAAGATGCAAATACCCAACCAAAGCCGAGAATGAGAAATAAATAATTTTGACTGTGTTTTTGAATATCTTCCCTGATTACTTTAAAAGCACCTGCATCATTTGTTGCCTGGTAAAGCAATAGCGCGGGCCAAACAACTAGCAAGATAAAAAAGGCTTCCCATAATCCTTTACCAAAGCCAACAGCCAGATTGTCCAATGGTGCCTGAAACATAAAAAACCCGACAATTGTAGCTACGGCCATGGCAATCCAACCGGATACCCCGCCGGACCACTTAAGGCCAACAAGCATAATAAGCAAAAGGACAAGCGGCAGGATTGCCAGTGACCAATGAAGTATATCTACTGGTAAATTGCTATCCATATTGTATCCTCCATTTCCTTGTTGATATCTTCTACCTCTATTGCTATGAAACTACCAGCTTACTGCTATTCCATCTCCTCGAGGATCAGCTCCGGCACTGTAAATGCCTTTTTCATGGTCCAGTATAATTCCCTGGGCATGTCCCATTGTTTGTGAAAAATTTTCCGTTCTTTCGATCATATGGCCCCGTTTTTCAAGCTCATGCAAAATAGAGTCCGGAATTCTGCCTTCTAATTTTAATGTAGAACTATCCTCACCCCATGTTTTTCCATATAACCAGCGGGGTGCTTCGATTGCCTGCTGTATATTGTAGCCAAAATCCACCACTCTCGTTAATAACGCACACTGTGTTTGCGGCTGCCCTTCTCCCCCCATGGATCCAAACAGCATAAATGGCTTATCATCTTTCATCACCATTGCCGGCATAATGGTATGGAAAGTCCGTTTATTCGGTTCCAGCCGGTTTGGATGGTTTTCTTCCAAGCTAAAGTAGGAACCCCGATTTTGAAATAGAAAACCACAGCCTTCCGGAACAAAACCCGAGCCAAATTCATGGAATATACTCTGAATAAGGGATACACTGTTTCCTTCTTCATCCACCGTGCTCATATATACTGTATCCCGGTTCTTTTTCACTTCAGGAAGATCATTGAAATGGTCCGCATGAAAGACTTTATCCAAGGAAAAATGTTTATTTATTTCCTCTGACAACGTTTCGGAAAGTAGTTCATCATACGGTACTTTGATGTGGTCGGGATCTGTTACCCATTCGTCTCGGTAGGAGAAATTGATTTTTGCGGCTTCTGCCATCAGATGATAATAATCCGGTGTACCATCGGCAATCCTGGTAAGGTCATGTTTTTCCAATAGATTTAACATCATTAACATTGCAATTCCTTGTGTGTTTGGCCTTACCTGGTACACATCAAATCCTTTATAATTGTTAGAAATAGGTTTATCCCAAATGGATTTATGTGTTTCAAAATCTTCTTTTGTTAAAAGTCCGCCATGTTTTTCAAAAGCAGCAACTATTTTATCCGCAATTTCTCCTTTATAAAAAACATCACGTCCTTCACTTGCAATTTGTTTGAGAGACCAGGCGAGTTCTGGCTGTATAAATACTTCCCCTGACTCCGGTGCTTGGTTGTTTGTGAGAAACATTTTCTCCGTCTCGGGATACATTTGCAGCAATTCCTTCTCTTCACGAATAAAGTCACTAACCTTGTCCGTCAACGGAAACCCTTTTTCTGCATAATGGATCGCGGATTCGAACAATTCTTCCCACTGCAGCTTTCCATATTGCTGATGCAATTCCCACCAAGCGTCTACTGTTCCGGGTACTGTGTTTGCAGCTAAAGGACCTCTATCGGGGATTTCATCCAGATCATTTTCAAAAAACTTCTCCCTCGTTACATTTCTTCCGGATTTACCGCTTCCGTTCAAAGCGCGTACTTCTTTTTCAGATTTATCCCATACGAGTGCGAATAAGTCACCACCTAACCCAGCCATATGCGGATAAACAACACATAATACAGAGTTAATTGTGATTGCTGCTTCAACAGCATGTCCACCTTTTTCCAAAATAGACTTGCCTGCCAGTGAAGCTAAATAATGTGGTGATGTTACCGCACCATTTCTTCCTTCTACTGCCGGTCTCCCTGTCTCCAAAAATTGATGGTTTCCTCCCGTTCTCTGTGACAATGAAGTACCCTCCTTGATGTTTTATACCTAGTTTATTAGTAAAATGTCAGCCAATTAGGTCCTTCCCACTATGAAATAAAATTAAACTTACCTTTATGTTGGAACAGTTGTACACAAGGGGTTTGTCATATAATAAGAAGAGAGAGAAAGAAACGACAAATAAAATGCGTATGTATTTAAAAAGGAATACAGCTAATAAACAAGAATGTATATTTAATGGTGCAAAAAAGGAAAATCCAATGCAAAGGAAGAAAAGTTATAATACAATACAATTAGATTATCTAAAGGAACTTTATATATTGCTTATTTACAACTCATGAAACACATAACTTAGTTACTATTGAATTTATGAGGGGAGGGATAAAGATGGAAAAAAAGATTGTTTTAATGATCATAATAGCCTTTGGTATCATGCTGTTTGTTATTTTGGGGCTCGTTTTTATCAATGGAAAAGGTTCTTCCCTAATCGCAGGTTATAACACAATGCCACCAAAAGAAAAGAAAAAATATGACCAAATTGCTCTCTCCAAAGCGATGGGGAAAATGATGTTTGCTCTATCATTTAGTATGTTGTTTTGGATACTTAGTGTTTTGTTTGAAAATAATTCGCTATTTGTCATCGGGCTTGTTTTATTTATCGGCATAGTTATATTTACACTTATATACATTAATAAAGGAAACAGGATTAAGAAACAAAATATATCCAATTCAGATTAACTAACCCATTATTGTGCAATAGAATTAGTTAAAATTAAAAGCACAACGGAGACCTTACACAAGCAAATGGCGTACGATTATTAACAATAAAGATTTCTATAAGCATAATAATTGGAAGCTGTTGTTTGCTTATGTGATTCTTTCTGAGCTTTAAATTGTTTCATATAAAGGAGATACTTGTTCAAAAATGAGGAAAATCAGAAAGTACTGGTTAAATATATAACTTACTGCCACCTCAACGTCAGCAGAAGCCGGCAACATGCCATTTCACTTTCTTTAGTCTCCTCTTTAAATTCAAGCCGTAAACTGTTCGGATTAAAATTTATGTCTAATTCTGAATCCACACCAACCGTCCCAATAAGGCGTTCCACTTCCTCCTTATCGGAAGCCTGCGCTGCTGTCATGATCTGCTCAGCAAATGGTTTTGAACCTGCTATTTTATCCAGGACCCGCGCCGCATCATTCATGAGACTTGTCATGGCATTTGCTGAATCAAAAAACATGTCCGGATCGACGGGAGGGTATTGTCTGACAGGAAAATAATGCATACTGTCATACCATGGATAAAAGTAATGATAATAGAAATACATAAGCTTTCCTCCCTAAATAGCATCAT
The DNA here is from genome assembly GCF_055379185.1 of Virgibacillus kimchii. Classification (NCBI taxonomy): domain Bacteria; kingdom Bacillati; phylum Bacillota; class Bacilli; order Caryophanales; family Bacillaceae; genus Virgibacillus; species Virgibacillus kimchii. The sequence continues at coordinate 1,457,083 of NZ_AP043951.1, forward strand.
CTGATAAATTATATGCGTAAAAGATAAATTTGGGGAATGATTTCTTAACACTTTCCCCTTATTACTTTGATACACGAGGCAGGTTGTGTTTCTGATCATTTATTATGCTATGATGCCTAAATATTAGGGGGTATTTTTTAATCGTTAAAAAATTATTATATCAATCAAGAATAACAAAGTAATAATGCTGTTTGCGGCAGAAGCAGATTCACTGTTTCAACCGATATGCTATTTGAACAGGTATTATTTCCATTAAAAAACCAGGGTACGGATTAATCCGTACCCTGGTTTTTGGTTTGCCTGGCGGCGTCCTACTCTTGCAGGGGCAAAGCCCCAACTACCATCGGCGCTGGAGAGCTTAACTTCTGTGTTCGGCATGGGAACAGGTGTGACCTCTCCGCTATTGCTACCAGGCCTACAGGATGTAGGTCGTTCGGTGTTGTTCACAGGACGTGAACGGTTTTAACCGAACTTCCTTTATGTTGTCCCTAAATGGGAGACAAGACATATTATATGCATTTTCCACAAAAAATGCAAGGGTTTTTTTAACTTTATACCCTAAAAACTAAATAAGAGAAGCCAACGACATATTTTAGTTTAGTTAAGTCCTCGATCTATTAGTATCCGTCAGCTCCACGTGTCACCACGCTTCCACCTCGGACCTATCAACCTCATCGTCTCTGAGGGATCTTACTCATTTTAAATGATGGGAAGTATCATCTTGAGGGTGGCTTCATGCTTAGATGCTTTCAGCACTTATCCTTTCCACACGTAGCTACCCAGCTATGCTCCTGGCGGAACAACTGGTACACCAGCGGTGTGTCCATCCCGGTCCTCTCGTACTAAGGACAGCTCCTCTCAAACTTCCAACGCCCACGACGGATAGGGACCGAACTGTCTCACGACGTTCTGAACCCAGCTCGCGTACCGCTTTAATGGGCGAACAGCCCAACCCTTGGGACCGACTACAGCCCCAGGATGCGATGAGCCGACATCGAGGTGCCAAACCTCCCCGTCGATGTGAACTCTTGGGGGAGATAAGCCTGTTATCCCCGGGGTAGCTTTTATCCGTTGAGCGATGGCCCTTCCATGCGGAACCACCGGATCACTAAGCCCGACTTTCGTCCCTGCTCGACTTGTAGGTCTCGCAGTCAAGCTCCCTTCTGCCTTTACACTCTGCGAATGATTTCCAACCATTCTGAGGGAACCTTTGGGCGCCTCCGTTACCTTTTGGGAGGCGACCGCCCCAGTCAAACTGCCTGCCTGACACTGTCTCCGGACCGGATCACGGCCCTGGGTTAGAAGGTCCATACAGCCAGGGTGGTATCCCACGGGTGCCTCCACGTAAGCTGGCGCTCACGCTTCCAAGGCTCCCACCTATCCTGTACAAGCTGTACAGACATTCAATATCAGGCTACAGTAAAGCTCCACGGGGTCTTTCCGTCCTGTCGCGGGTAATGCGCATCTTCACGCATAGTATAATTTCACCGGGTCTCTCGTTGAGACAGTGCCCAAGTCGTTGCACCTTTCGTGCGGGTCGGAACTTACCCGACAAGGAATTTCGCTACCTTAGGACCGTTATAGTTACGGCCGCCGTTTACTGGGGCTTCAGTTCTGTGCTTCGGGTAAAACCCTAACACTTCCCCTTAACCTTCCAGCACCGGGCAGGTGTCAGCCCCTATACTTCGCCTTGCGGCTTCGCAGAGACCTGTGTTTTTGCTAAACAGTCGCTTGGGCCTATTCACTGCGGCTTCTCATGCAAGAAGCACCCCTTCTCCCTAAGTTACGGGGTCATTTTGCCGAGTTCCTTAACGAGAGTTCTCCCGCTCACCTTAGGATTCTCTCCTCGCCTACCTGTGTCGGTTTGCGGTACGGGCACCTATGAACTCACTAGAGGTTTTTCTTGGCAGTGTGAAATCGGGAACTTCGCTACTATATTTCACTCCCCATCACAGCTTGAGATTGCCAGACGGATTTGCCTGCCTGACTCTCTTGCTGCTTGGGCGCACGCTTCCATCCGTGCGCTTTCCCTATCCTTCTGCGTCACCCCGTCGTTCAAACGCTCATGAGGTGGTACAGGAATATCAACCTGTTGTCCATCGCCTACGCCCTTAGGCCTCGGCTTAGGTCCCGACTAACCCTGAGAGGACGAGCCTTCCTCAGGAAACCTTAGGCTTTCGGTGAAAGAGATTCTCACTCTTTTCTCGCTACTCATACCGGCATTCTCACTTCCAATCGCTCCACCAGTCCTCACGGTCTGACTTCTCTGCCATTGGAACGCTCTCCTACCATTGTTCGTAAGAACAATCCGCAGCTTCGGTGATACGTTTAGCCCCGGTACATTTTCGGCGCAGAGTCACTCGACCAGTGAGCTATTACGCACTCTTTAAATGGTGGCTGCTTCTAAGCCAACATCCTGGTTGTCCGGGCAACTCCACATCCTTTTCCACTTAACGTATACTTTGGGACCTTAGCTGGCGGTCTGGGCTGTTTCCCTCTCGACTATGAACCTTATCACCCATAGTCTGACTCCCAAGCAAAAGTATCCGGCATTCGGAGTTTGACTGAATTCGGTAACCCGGTGAGGGCCCCTAGTCCAATCAGTGCTCTACCTCCGGTACTTCACACTTGAGGCTAGCCCTAAAGCTATTTCGGAGAGAACCAGCTATCTCCGTGTTCGATTGGCATTTCACCCCTACCCACACCTCATCCCCGCATTTTTCAACATACGTGGGTTCGGGCCTCCTGTCAGTGTTACCTGACCTTCACCCTGGACATGGGTAGATCACACGGTTTCGGGTCTACGACCGCATACTTACTTCGCCCTGTTCAGACTCGCTTTCGCTGCGGCTCCGTGTCTTCCACTTAACCTTGCATACGATCGTAACTCGCCGGTCCATTCTACAAAAGGTACGCCGTTACGCATTAACGCGCTTCGACTACTTGTAGGCACACGGTTTCAGGTTCTGTTTCACTCCCCTTCCGGGGTGCTTTTCACCTTTCCCTCACGGTACTGGTTCACTATCGGTCACTGGGGAGTATTTAGCCTTGGGAGATGGTCCTCCCGGATTCCGACGGAATTCCTCGTGTTCCGCCGTACTCAGGATCCACTCCGGAGGAAACTCTTTTTCAATTACAGGGCTGTTACCTTCTGTGGCTGGCCTTTCCAGACCGATTCGTTTAAAGAATTTCTTGGTAACTCCAATGGAGTGTCCTACAACCCTGGAAAGTAAACTTTCCGGTTTGGGCTCGTTCCGTTTCGCTCGCCGCTACTTGGGAAATCGCTTTTGCTTTCTCTTCCTCCGGGTACTGAGATGTTTCAGTTCCCCGGGTCTGCCTCATCTACCCTATGTATTCAGATAGATGTACTGCTCCATTACGAACAGTGGGTTCCCCCATTCGGAAATCCCCGGATCGAAGTTTACTTACAACTCCCCGAGGCATATCGGTGTTAGTCCCGTCCTTCATCGGCTCCCAGTGCCAAGGCATTCACCGTGCGCCCTTATTCACTTAACTAAGCTTTACAATGAATAAGCGTCACTAATTTTATTAGCCTTCGCTTACAATCAAATGTTATTGATGTCGTTGTTACTCTTATTTAGTTTTCAAGGTACAAGCTTCCACAGGATGTGGTGACTTCTGTGTTCGCCACAAATGTTTCCGGTGGGACGAGCATTCATGCGCAGTCCCAGGACGTGGCGGGTTTTAACAGAATATCCTTTGAGAGGCTTTTGCTCTCTCAAAACTGAACCAAACAACACAGTATGTTTTTCATCTGACAAAGTCAGATGTTCCGTTATATATCCTTAGAAAGGAGGTGATCCAGCCGCACCTTCCGATACGGCTACCTTGTTACGACTTCACCCCAATCATTGGTCCCACCTTCGGCGGCTGGCTCCAAATGGTTACCTCACCGACTTCGGGTGTTACCAACTCTCGTGGTGTGACGGGCGGTGTGTACAAGGCCCGGGAACGTATTCACCGCGGCATGCTGATCCGCGATTACTAGCGATTCCGGCTTCATGCAGGCGAGTTGCAGCCTGCAATCCGAACTGAGAATGGTTTTGTGGGATTTGCTTGGCCTCGCGGCTTCGCTGCCCTTTGTTCCATCCATTGTAGCACGTGTGTAGCCCAGGTCATAAGGGGCATGATGATTTGACGTCATCCCCACCTTCCCCCGGTTTGTCACCGGCAGTCACCTTAGAGTGCCCAACCTAATGCTGGCAACTAAGATCAAGGGTTGCGCTCGTTACGGGACTTAACCCAACATCTCACGACACGAGCTGACGACAACCATGCACCACCTGTCACTCTGTCCCCGAAGGGAAAACTCTGTCTCCAGAGTGGTCAGAGGATGTCAAGACCTGGTAAGGTTCTTCGCGTTGCTTCGAATTAAACCACATGCTCCACCGCTTGTGCGGGCCCCCGTCAATTCTTTTGAGTTTCAGCCTTGCGGCCGTACTCCCCAGGCGGAGTGCTTATTGCGTTAACTTCAGCACTAAGGGGCGGAAACCCCCTAACACCTAGCACTCATCGTTTACGGCGTGGACTACCAGGGTATCTAATCCTGTTCGCTCCCCACGCTTTCGCACCTCAGCGTCAGTTACAGACCAGAGAGTCGCCTTCGCCACTGGTGTTCCTCCACATCTCTACGCATTTCACCGCTACACGTGGAATTCCACTCTCCTCTTCTGCACTCAAGTCCTCCAGTTTCCAATGACCCTCCACGGTTAAGCCGTGGGCTTTCACATCAGACTTAAAAGACCGCCTGCGCGCGCTTTACGCCCAATAATTCCGGACAACGCTTGCCCCCTACGTATTACCGCGGCTGCTGGCACGTAGTTAGCCGGGGCTTTCTGGTGAGGTACCGTCAAGGTGCCGCCTTATTCAAACGGCACTTGTTCTTCCCTCACAACAGAGCTTTACGATCCGAAAACCTTCATCACTCACGCGGCGTTGCACCGTCAGACTTTCGTCCATTGCGGATGATTCCCTACTGCTGCCTCCCGTAGGAGTCTGGGCCGTGTCTCAGTCCCAGTGTGGCCGATCACCCTCTCAGGTCGGCTACGCATCGTCGCCTTGGTAAGCTTTTACCTCACCAACTAGCTAATGCGCCGCGGGCCCATCTGTGAGCGGCAGCCAAAGGCCGCCTTTCAACTTCCCTTCATGCAAAGAAAAGTATTATCCGGTATTAGCCCCGGTTTCCCGGGGTTATCCCAGTCTCTCAGGCAGGTTGCCCACGTGTTACTCACCCGTCCGCCGCTCGATCCACAAGCATCACCCCCGAAGGGGATCTGCCTGCTTCACGCGCTCGACTTGCATGTATTAGGCACGCCGCCAGCGTTCGTCCTGAGCCAAGATCAAACTCTCCATAAAAGTTTGAGTGTAATGGACACCAATCCACTACCTTCTCTTAGCTTCAAAAATTGATACAGGGTTAACTAGTCTTCCTCAGCCGGACTTTCGTCCGACCTCCAACTGCTTTCCTGACATCTGTTTACATACTGGTTGTTTTGTTCAGTTTTCAAAGAGCAAATTTTCGGATGTCACTTATTTCGTGACAAGATTTAATTATATCACCTTAAGCAATTAAAGTAAATATACTTTTCCGGCAAGAAATCACCTTGCTTAAAAGCGACAACTTTTACATGTTACCACAGCCACAATTTCCAGTCAATACTTTTTTTCGGAAATTTGCTGGGCAATGGGAATCCACAACTTAAATTTTAACCTGTTTTTTGTTGTGGACAAATAATATACCATTTTTCAACAAAAAAGTCAATAATAAAAGATGTCTTTTCGAAAAATGGTGAGAAACTGCCGATCCACTTTTACTAAAGCTGCCGGACAGCAAGAATTATAATACAACCGTTTGGAGAAAATGTCAATACAATTTTCTCATTAATCCAATGCAAATATTTTCCATTTATCATCTTTATGTTCAGTTGCTTTTTAAATCACTTCAATCGCTGTAAGGAGCAGGTAAACTTTCAATTTATTTACCTGCTACGAAAAAGACTTTTATTATAAAATGACTTCCCCTTCCCACTTCAGCATCCCGCCTACCATATTAGATACTTGGTAGCCGTGCTCACTCATATATTCAGCTGCTGTATTACTTCTTCCACCGGAACGGCAAACCAGCACATAATGCTTATTTTTGTCCAATTCATGAATAGAATACGGAATATGCTGCAGAGGGATATGTTTGGCGTCTTCAATTATTCCCTGTGCCACTTCATCATCTTCCCGGACATCTATAATAACCATATTATCATCTGATTCCATTTGTTCTTCCACTTCTTTGGGTGTTATCTCATTCACTTGGTTCATGTCACTCATCCTTCTTTTTTTATGTTCATCATACTTTCTCACTGCATAACATGCAACTATCTGACACAGAATAAAACTACTATAAAATTCGGGGGAAAACATCCATGCGATTCTTTTTTACCATCCTATTATTTTTCTTTATCATGCTTTATGTTCAACCTGTAATAGCGCAGGAAATACCGGATACTGTTGAGTTGGAATCTTTTGAAGCAGACGTTACAGGGGACGGTCAGAATGAAACTATTATATTAATGGGGATCCCCTTTTCCTCAGAAAGCAGCTACCTACGTGACGTATGGGTGGAAATCACAAATGAAATGGATGATGAATGGACGATTTCCTATGAAGGCGGGTATGAACCAACTATCCAATTAATGGATTTTAACGGAGACGGGATCAAGGATATTTTTTACCAAAGCGCTACCGGCGGAAGCGGAGGTCTGCATCATTACCAATTGTCTACGTTAAGAAATAATGAATTAAATGAGATTGCGTTGCCTCAACAGCAATATCTTGAAGGGGCTTTTGAGGAAAATTTCACTGTCACTTTCCAATTGTCCCCAACCCATAAACCGAGTGAAATTGATGTTTCCGATCGGGCTTCCGAATATATCCGACTTGGCTTATATAATGAAGAAGGAAAACTGTTGGAACAGACTTCGGTCATGATAAATCCGATTTCTTTTTATGAGCCCACCCTTATCAGTAAAAGTAAAGGACATGGTTTGAAAAGCTACCAGCAGATCAGCGGTGCTTACCATGCTGATCAACTTGGGACGGTGGAAACACTTTGGTATTACGAGAATGGGGAGTGGATTATTTTACAGACGGAATGGATTCCTGCTTAATCAAATAATGTTTACAAATAAACAGCCAAATTTGTTATGCATCTAGCCTTATTTTTTATAATAGGGTTTTTTCTTTCTACAAGAGCCGCCTTTTACTTCATTACCCACTCACTAACTAAACCAATATTAACCATAAAAATGTATTAACTTCCTGTAGATTTAACGGCTCTACCCCCGACAATAACCCAACAACATTTATTGAAACAACATCTACAGGGGAAAAGTATACAAAAATTGACTTATATCAAGGTTTTATATAATAACCTCATCTATAATAAATGTATAAGAAAACGAAGGAGAGATTTGTTATGACAACAACTAAGTTTCAATTAGAACCACTGACTTGTCCATCATGCATTAAAAAAATTGAAAGTAAAGTTGGTAGAATACCCGGAGTAGAAGAAGCTAAAGTAATGTTTAACTCCAGTAAAGTAAAAACAACTTTCAATGAGGCACAAGTGAGCAAGGATGAAATCAGAGAAACGATTGAAAAACTTGGTTACCCTGTAACTAATTAAGGAATATCAACAGAAAATCCCCTCTAGCAAGCGGGATTTCCTGTGTTGTATAATATGTTTCTCTATATAAACGTATTTTATATTTCCGCTGCAGCTTTTTTTAACGGGGTATATTGCTATATCAAAAGGGTACCATACAATCCAGCACGCCACTTTCTACCCTCATTGTAACCATGCCAAATTCACTTTTTCCATTCAGCTTCCACTGAAATTGTTCAGGCAGACAATTGATTACGGGCTTTTATATAAACCAGGCATCAAATTATACATTACATATTACATACCGTACACTGGGAATAGAAAGAACCAAAAGAGGAATGGATAAAATGCAACAGTATTTCAGTGACGTTATTCAATATAGAGGAAATCACTACGATTTCGGTTATTATCAAGGGGAACTGCTAAGGAATTCCCCTATATTGCCGAACCGTGAAAAACAATGGGGACCAAAGAAAGACAGGCATTTCCTCGTTGATACGGGGGCTTATAAAGAAATGATGGCCAAGTTGTCACCCGCTATATTGGAAGAAATCTATGGTCTGCGTGATGCGTTGAATTTGAATACCGAAAAAGCATTTCGATTATTTGGCGGTTATTACTTGGAATTTACCAGAAGTGGTTGTTCCATTTTTACTGATCCCAATTTTATGGTTCGTAATTATGACAGTCACCCAAGGGGCTACGAAGGGCGTTATATGCTATATCAGCCTACAGATGAGGGATACGCTGTGATTGGTCCGTCCATGCAAATTACGGGACGGATTGATGGCATGAATGAAAAAGGACTGGTGATGGGCTATAATTTCACGCACAGTAAAAAATCAGGTGACGGTTTTATATGTAACATGATTGGCCGCCTCATTCTAGAATCCTGTGCAAACGTTGATGAAGCCATCTCTCTGCTGAAAGAACTCCCCCACCGCCATTCGTTCAGTTATGTACTGCTGGATCCTTCAGGAGCATCCTATATAGTCGAAGCTTCCCCGAGACATGTGGTTGCCCGGAAGTCCAATGTATGCACAAATCATTTTCACTTATTGGATGAAGAAAACAGATATAGGCAGGAAGAGACCCGTCAAAGAGAAAAAACGATATTGGATGAGCAGCAGCATGCAATGAATCCTTATGGGGCTTATAAAGTAATGAACAGTCCTGATCATGGAATTTTTTCAAGCAAGTACGATGCCTCCGCCGGTACGCTTCATACATCGGCATATTTCCCGAAAGAATTGAAGGCATGGTTTGTGATCGGACCGGACAGGAAACCGGTAATTTTTGATTTTAGAAAGTGGCTTCAGGGAGATAATATTCATATTACCAGGATTAAAGGAGAGCTGGATTATCACAGGCCGTTTGTGAATATGGGATAAGTTGGTAATTTGGAGGGCATTTGCATAAAAACACACGGATTGCTCAGAATTTCTCTATCTGAGCAACTTTTTTGAAGCGAATTTAAAATAGTGTCCCTTTGAACTTTTCCGGTTTTTTTACGTAGCCTTCTATAATATATCCGCATTCCGTGCAAATTATGTATTCTACTGTCGAACCCATACTCATCTTGTTTACTGGATGCATGGCTGAATAACCACTGTGTTTTCCTTTTCCCAATTCTTTACCACCACATTTTGGGCACACTGCAATACTTTCAGCTTCTTTCATTTGTTTTTCCTCCAATTTATAAAACTTATCATATTCATTTCTGTTCTTTAATTTCATTTAGCAAACCAAAACATTTCTCATCTTGTTTATTTCCCTGCCTGAGCTTACTCTCAATTGAAAAAAGTGTTATAAGTGCAATGACTCCTATTACAACAAGCAAATTGCTCCTTCCTATTTGTAAACAGTCTGAACTAAAGCGCCCACGTAAACCATCTACCATGCCCGTCCGTCTCACCAACTATCTTCGCGAACGCATTTCCATCAATATAATAATCCAGACGCAGATTTTTATCGAAAACATTGTTATAAATATGAAAAATATCTCTGGTAGATCCTATAGATTCAACTTGTTCAAGTAAATTCTCTTTTACATGAGTCGACATTTGATTGGCAACGTGGGTGTGGAAGACACAAATGGCACGGTCCTTTGGTATAGCATTTGTCAGTTCCGATAGTAATTCCACCCCGTCTCCTTCAACCAGTGTTACAGGATTTTCCTTCAAGCATTCTGCCGCCTTGTTAAATAATTCTCTTCTTTCAGCGTGTTCCGGCCAAATCAGGGCATTCAACCAAAGGCGCTCCTCCTCTTTCGTTAAATCAATTGTATGGAGATCTATGCCAATGCGGGAAATAAACAGCGGCATATCCCCATATAGGTTTGGTAGTTTATCGCTTCTGATTTCAGAAGTTAAATGTACCTTTGAATCCTGATTCCCGTATGTTTTGTTTGTACCATATGAGTAGCTGTACTTATCCCATAAAAGTTGTAATCCAGCACTTGTTCCGAGTGCGATTAAAGCCAGGGGCTTCCTTGCAATGTTATAAATATAATGAAAAACCGGAAAAAGATAGGCACATCTCCTAACTTCATTCGTCTGTACCAATTTACTTTCCAGAATCGGAATTATTTCATCTGTGTATTGCTTACAAAAGTCTCGGAAATACTTATATGAATCTAATGCATTTCCCGGTTTCCTGATGATACTAGGATAAAATTCTTTTAAGCTATGTACCTTTCCTTTCAGTAACAGATAATGCACAGCCCCAAACAACATGTTTGGGATGGGCTGACCTTCTCTTGCGTATGATGCTAATTCCAATATGGCTTTATCTTCCGCAATTCTTAAAGAAAGAAATTCATATAACTTACTTGAACCTTTGCATTCATTTTCAGCGAATACTTTAAAATGTTTGGATAGGCGGTTTGGATCCACAAAGCTGCTCCTTTCAATATTATAATTAGATGGTCTTCCCGCACTCCTTTTACTCAAGTTTATAGATAGAAATATTGTATACCCTGGGATGAAGAACATAGGTCATTCATGTATTTTTTTGCTTTCATTTACAAAGTTAAGTTAACTTCCCGGACGCCCCAATATTTCATTTTCGATAATTTCATAAAAATATTCCGGTTCCTCAATAAACGGACTATGTGCTGAATGGTTGAAGGTATACATTTTTTTATACGGAGTCTGAACCGCTTCATAAAAACGATTGGCCTGTGTCCATGTTGTTATATAATCATGCCTGCCATGTAGAAGGAAAACCGGAAGATCGAGTGACGGGACAAGCTTTACCAGATCAGCAGCTGCAAGATTCCCGCCAAGCGACTGCCAAGCGTAGTTACTCCCGATAAGTATGTTTATTTTTTCTCTGAGTGAATAGTTTGGACTACCAAAAATGTGTTTAAGAGTCTCAAGATTAGCGTAACCCTCACGTTTAAAGCCCCCGCCATATGCGTTTACATATTTTGATTTAATAGCGCCATAGGAACGATTTATATAATAAAAAGTATCAATGTGAATTTTTTCAAGTTGTTTTTGGGCACGGTGGTCCCGTTTCTTTTTTGCAGTGGCCAGCATAAAATCATAGGTCTCTTTTTCCGATTCCAGCGCTGAACCAATTTGGCCTATCCCGATATAAGCATAAAAAAGCTCCGGACGTTTACAAGCTGCAAGGCTTCCTAAAAAAGTACCCCAGGAATGGCCAAGCAGATATACTTTATCCCGGGCATATACTTTTTTTAAGTAATTTACCACCTGAAATGTATCATCCAGTAACTGTTCCACTGTCAAAGGCGTTTTGGCTGCCTTCCCATCATAGGACATCCCTGTACCTCTTTGGTCCCAGTAACAGACATCGAAATACTTCTCAAGCTTCAGACCATGCGCTTTGATCAGAGGGTAGGCCGGAAATCCGGGGCCGCCATGCAGAAACAGCAATAATGGCTTTTGTTGGTTGAGCGTTTCGATAATCAATCCTTGTCTTGCTCCATTTATATTTATGTATTTTTTCACCATAGAACCTGTCAGGTTTTCTTCTCCAGCGTATTTCAACGGCTTCTCAAAAGATTCCACCAACATTTTCCCACCTGCTTTTATTATGTATTTTTAGGGAATAGATCCGTAAAACCAACTGCAATATTGAGTTTCATTCACGCCCAAATTTCATCCAATTTATCAGCATAAAAACGGATTGCTTTCTTATATTGGTTAATTTTTGTATCTTCAGATGTCTCTGCTATGCATCCCAACAATAATTCTATTGATTTTTCATGTTCTTTTAAGTTATACAGGGTCATTGCATAAAAAACCTGGATAGCATGGCTTTCAGGGAATAATACCATTGCTTCTTGCAATATCCTTTTTGATTGCTCGTATCTTCCCAATGCCCTAAGACTGCTTCCCAATCCTAAATAGGCTTCTTCCAGCTCTTTTGGGGGCAGTCCTAATTTAATCGCCTTTTTATAAAAAGGTATTGCTTTCATTTCTTCACCAATCAAATCAAAACTCACGGCACATTGATAATTGATTTTTGCATCATTAGGAAAATCGCCTGTTAACTTCATAAGTAATTCATTTGATTCATCGTATTTCTCACTTTTCCGTAAATCCAACGCATTAATTAATATATGTCTCATCTAAATCTTCTCCAACTTTAAAGTTTCTTTTTTTATCATAAGGTTCCGTCAAGAAGTATGTGTAAATTTTAATAGGGTATTCCACAGAATTGGTGGGGGAGCAGTCATCATCCCCCGGGTACCCGGGGGATGATGACTGAAAATTCTCCCGGTTATACTTTGCTTGTTTTTCCATATCTTGCTTCAAACATGTCTTGAAGCGGCTGATAAGCACTCGCAAAGCCTCGCAGTTTCCGTTCTGCCCATTTTTGATTGTAGTCAATGGATTGGAGATAAACCACTTTCTCTGCCGCCTTTTCGCTGGGCAGGCTGTTCATCGTCTTGGTACGTTTTTTGATTTCCTTCATCGTTCGCTCAATGATGTTTGTCGTGTAGATCATGCGCTGGATGGATGACGGGTAATTTAAAAACGTCAGAAGCACATCTAAGTCTTTCTCCCACGATTTGACGATTTTAGGATGCTTAGCCTCCCAAGCATGTTTAAAAGCCTGGAATTGCTTTTTGGCTTCTTCTCTTGTACTTGCCTCGTAAATGGGCTTTAGATCCTCGGCAATGGCCGTTTGGTCTTTTTTACGTACGGCATTTATGGCATTTCGGATTTTGTGAACGACACAGCGCTGCACATCAGCCTTTGGATAAACTTCTTTCATTGCGTCTTCTAAACCAGGCAGGCCGTCAAATACACCAAGCAGCACTTCCTCGGCACCGCGCTTGTAAAGGTCAAGAAGGATTTCTTTCCAACCGAGTGAACTTTCTTGGCCGCCGACATAGAAACCGAGAATCTCGCGATAACCATCTTCGGTGATGCCAATGACCAGGTAGACGACTTCGTTATCAACGTCATCGCGACGCAGCTTGAGATAGGTTCCATCAAGATAAAGAACCGAATAGCGTTTCTGCAGCTTGCGCTCTTGCCATGATTCGATATTTTCCAGTGTGACATCCGTTATATTGCTTACCGTTGTTGCCGAATAAGCAGAACCCAACATGTGCTCGATCATTTGACCGATTTCACGGGTGCTGATGCCTTTCTGGTACATTCTCGTGACCGTTTCTCCAACCCATTGGTCACGGCGCTGGTAAGGATCAAACAACTCCGTCTTAAATTCACCGTTGCGATCACGCGGAACAGCAAGGTCATCGATATGACCGTGCTTGGTGTCGAGAGTGCGTGTGTAGTACCCGTTTTTCACCTGTTTCAGTTCAGGGTGCTCCACCTTAAAAAACTGTTCCATTTCTTCTTTCATAATGGTTTCCAGGTGCTCTTTGACAAAGTCACGAACAAGTGTGTCAAGTTGATTCATAAAGTCATTATTGGTTATACTATGAGACATGGTAGGGTTTCTCCTCTCTTAGAATTTTAGCCAATTCCGAGGGTACCCTACCTCGTTTTTTGTCTCAAATAATTTACACAAACTATTTTACGTCATCTATCATAACATAACAAATCCAATAATTAATCTTAATTTTTTAATAAATAGGCCAATAAAAAAACACTTGGATTTATACAATCACAAGTGTGAAAATATTATTTATTATATCTGTATATAGGAATCTTTAAAGTGATGCTATTTAATAATTAAAATCGGACAATGGGAATACTGCACAATGTGATTACTCACGCTTCCCAAAAGGATTTGTCTCATGCTTCCGAGTCCACGGCTTCCCGCGATAATGAGATCTATATCATTTACTTTGGCGTAATCACATATCGTTTTTCCGGCGTTACGCTGCTTTTCCTCAATATATACACGGGTTTCAACGGTTATATTATCTTTTTGAAACTCCCGCTTGATGTCTTCAATTTCCTTTTCCATACCCTCGGCAATATCTTTCTGAATACTCAGTGCTACACCATGATTCGTACTGGGACCTGCCTTCGTAACTACAGCTAAAATATGAACCTCCGTCTCCGGCACACCGCCAGCCTGTAATTTGGCTTCCTCAAGCGCTTCTCTGCTTAGTTCCGATCCATCATAGGCTACAAGAATTCGACGTTTCATATGCTATCACACCTTTATTTATGGATTAAGGAAGGTACCCTTCTCCCTACTTATATTATACCACACATTAATGCTTGCAAATTCATCTGTTTTACGACAATTTAAGTAAACACCAGGACGGTTTTCCTGTTGTAAATGTAACAAGAGAACCGTCCCGGTGTTTCATTAATTTGCCACTATATTTACTAGTTTTCCAGGAACAACAATTACTTTTCGAACAGTCTTTCCTTCGACCTGTTCTTTGATTTTTTCATTGGCCAGCGCCTGTGCTTCCATTTCTTCTTTTGTTGCATCCTTTGCCACGTGAATTTTCGCACGGACTTTGCCCATGATTTGTACAGCTATTTCCACTTCGTCCTCGACCAGTTTTGTTTCATCATAAGCTGGCCAAGGTTCGTACGTAATTGTATCTTTATGACCCAGCTTCTCCCAAAGCTCTTCTGCAAGATGCGGTGCAACAGGGGATAAAAGTTTTACGAAGCCTTCCATATATTCCTTCGGCAGCTTCTCCTGCTTGTTTCCTTCATTTACAAATACCATCATTTGTGAAATGCCGGTATTAAACTGCAGCGTGGAAAAGTCCTCCGTTACTTTTTTCACCGTTTCATTGTACACTTTATCCATTGCTTTGTTTTCTTCTTCAGTAATTTTATCGGACAGTGATCCGTCCTCAGAGGCAAACAAGCGCCATACCCGATCAAGGAACCTTCTTGCTCCGTCCAGACCATTTGTCGACCATGCTACTGACGCTTCCAGCGGTCCCATGAACATTTCATACAGGCGCAGGGTGTCCGCTCCGTGAGATGAAATAATATCATCCGGGTTAACTACATTCCCTTTTGACTTACTCATTTTTTCATTGCCTTCCCCAAGAATCATTCCTTGGTTAAAGAGCTTCATGAACGGTTCTTTAGTTGGAACCACACCAATATCATACAAAAATTTATGCCAGAAACGGGCATACAGCAGATGAAGCACCGCATGCTCCGCACCGCCGATGTAAATATCAACGGGCAGCCATTTTTTCAATGCATCCGGGTCTGCAAGCTGATCCGGATTCTCCGGGTCAATATACCGCAGGAAATACCAGCAGCTTCCCGCCCATTGGGGCATCGTATTGGTTTCTCTACGGCCTTTCATTCCAGTTTCCGGATCAGTCACATTTACCCAATCACTATTGGCAAGCGGGGATTCTCCTGTACCTGACGGCTTAATTTCATCCATCTCCGGCAATTCCAAAGGCAGTTCCTCATCGGGAACAGTTGTCATGGTGCCGTCTTCCCAATGAATAATTGGAATTGGCTCTCCCCAATAGCGTTGTCTGGAAAATAGCCAATCACGCAGACGATAGGTGATCTCCTTTTTCCCTATTTTGTTTTCCTCCAGCCAGTCAATCATTTTGGAAATTGCTTCTTCATTATGCAAGCCATTCAGGAATTCGGAATTAATATGTTCACCGTCTCCCGTGTAAGCTTCCTTGGAAAGGTCTCCACCGGAAACAACTTCCACAATCGGCAGTTCAAACTTCGTTGCAAATTCATAGTCTCGCTCATCATGTCCGGGAACTGCCATAATCGCTCCTGTTCCATAAGACATGAGGACATAATCCGCAATCCAGATCGGCATTTTTTCATTGTTTACCGGGTTGATGGCATAAGCCCCCGTGAAAACCCCTGTCTTATCTTTTGCCAGATCCGTACGTTCCAGATCGGATTTTGTTTCTACTTTATGCAAATAATCTTCCACTGCTGATTTTTGTGCTTCCGTAACAATTTCTTTTACGTATGGATGTTCCGGTGCAAATACGGCATAGGTTGCCCCAAACAATGTATCGGGACGTGTGGTGAAAACATCAAAATGCTTATCATGACCATCAATGGAAAATCTGACTTCTGCCCCTTCCGACCTTCCAATCCAATTGCGCTGCATATCTTTTAGGTTTTCCGGCCAGTCCAGTTCTTCCAAATCTTCAAGCAGACGGTCTGCATAAGCAGTAATTTTTAAAACCCACTGTCTCATTGGTTTTCGGTAAACAGGATGTCCGCCGCGTTCACTTTTTCCGTCAATGACTTCTTCGTTTGCCAGTACGGTATTTAGTGCCGGGCACCAGTTAACTGCGACCTCATCCACATAGGCAAGTCCTTGTTCATACAGCTTTTTGAAAATCCACTGGGTCCATTTATAGTAGCTTGGATCCATCGTGCTTATTTCCCTGTCCCAGTCATAAGAAAATCCGATTTCCTTCATTTGTCTTTTAAATGTAGCAATATTACTCAGCGTAAAATCTTTCGGGCTGTTCCCAGTATCAATTGCATACTGCTCTGCCGGCAGACCGAATGAATCCCAGCCCATCGGGTGCAGCACTTCATACCCCTGCATCCGTTTCATACGTGACAAAATATCCGTAGCCGTATAGCTCAGCGGATGCCCGACATGCAGTCCTGCTCCCGAGGGATACGGAAACATATCCAAGGCGTAGAACTTCTCCTTTTCCGAATACGTATCCGTTTTAAATGTTTTCTTTTCTTCCCAATAATTTTGCCATTTCTTTTCGATTTTCTGATGATGAAAACTCATTCTGCTTCCTCCTTTGATCAAACAACTATTATCGCCATTGTGTTGTACATTCCGATGAAAAAAAGCCACTCATCCCCCTGGAAAGGGACGAGAGGCTTGTTATTCCCGCGGTACCACCCAAATTAACGCAGCAGCGCATTGTTTCGCAATTTACCGGCGTTCACTTGAATTCTTAACGCGAATCATACGGCAGAAGCTACTTGGCTTCACCCCTGCAACATGGAAGGCGAGTTCATAATTTTTCAGGGACAGTTTTCACCGGCCACTGCCTCTCTTTACCTGAAAATAATTACTACTAATCCTTCCCGGCGTCGTTTTATTATGTATATTGAATTTTATTGAAGTGCCACCGTTTTGTCAAGGCAATTTGCTTTGTATTCTGCTAAAATAGACATATATCAACACGAAGGGGATTATGACGTTGAAGGGAATTTTGAAATACGCACACTATTTACTGGAAGAAACCGTAGAAAAAGGCGATACGGTCATCGATGCCACATGCGGCAATGGACATGACACTGTTTTTTTAAGCAGACTGGTTGGCGAGGAAGGTCATGTGCTGGCGATTGATATTCAGGAACAGGCCATTCAGTCCACGAAGGATAGGCTTGTCGAAAATCGGCTGAAAAATGTTTCCCTCATCCATGACAGCCATGCCTATATTGGAGACTATTTGCAACTGGAGGATGAAGCAAAACTGGGGGGAGCGATTTTCAACCTTGGATATTTGCCCCGCAGTGATAAAAAGGTTATTACGGAAAGTGACTCAACCATTACCGCTGTCAGTTCCATTTTGTATCATCTGAAACAGAACAGGCTCGTAGTTATAGTTGTATATCACGGACATGAAGGCGGTGAGGCAGAGAAGAAAGCCCTTTTAAAATACGTGACTACACTGGATCAAAAAAAATTCGCTGTGCTGAAGTACGGGTTTATTAATCAGAAAAATGATCCACCATTTATCTTGGCCGTGCAGAAGAAATAAAGCCCGGAAAGGCAGAGGAATATGCCTTCCGGGTTATTTTTTTGGTTTGAAGCTCTTCCACTGGGGATTCGCCCATTAACTTAGGGATTCGCTCATAAGTACCGGGAAGCGCTCATAAATTCTGGATTCCGCTCATAACTCCAGGAAATCGCTCATAATTCCAGGAAACCGCCCATAAACTAGTGGGATCCGCTCATAATTCCAGGAAACCGCCCATAAACTAGAGGGATTCGCTCATAATTCCAGGAAATCGCTCATAAAACCAGGAAACCGCTCATAACTCGGGAGAAGCGCTCATAGCCAGGGAAATTCATTCAAAACCTCAAATAAAACGCTCATATTTCTCCAATCCCTGGCCTGATATAACTTTTAAATCATTTCCCCAATCGATAATACGCCCTTGTATTCCAATGAAAAAATTTCGATTTAAATCCACTTCGCTGCAATAACACTTTTTTCATATCACGGGAAGCATCCACTCTTTTTAGCTTTCGATCTCCCAAATACAGCCCAACCAGCCCCTGGTGAACCATTTCATGAAAATGACGGTCAGGCAAGGTCTGCACTTGTTTATTCGCCTGTTCTATAAAATGGAGAAACCTCGCTTTCAACCTGTCCTGATTCGGGTAGTAATTACAAAAATTCAAATCCCCTTCTGTTTTATCCTCTTCCTGATCGATATAATAATCCAGTAAAATATGCAATCCCTGTATATAAGGAAAATAGGCTTTATAAATAGCTTCAGCTCGCTTCTCAGTCATTTTCCCGCCCATCGCGTAACTAACCAGGCAAAAAATTCCCAGCGTAGATCCAGCTGCTGCAGAGAATTCATACCAGGTTAAATCCAACTCCGGATCATTCTCTTTATCAAACCAATACCTTAAACGCGGAATGCGCTCATCCTGCCTGACATGCTTATGTACTTGTAAGTCTTCATATAGCCCTTCAAGTCTCCAGACATGCTCCTGAATATGACTATAGTTTTTTACATTGCGCAACATTTCCTGACAGGTTGCAGCCAATTCACTTAAATAGTTACCATCATCCTGGTCTTCCCGCAATGCATAATAATTTTCCTGGTCACTTCCCGGTGTTAGTGCATTTCGCATGGAGTGGTGCAGCAACCTGAAATCATCCGGGTCCAAAGAGGTGCTGCGGTCACATAGATTATCCAGGTAATCACTGATTGTCTGATAAGCAACAATGAAACGGATGGCTTCCCTCCACTGTTGCCCGGCAAGAAGTGCATAGACGGAACCCCCCTGGCAGTGAAACCGTTTGGAAGCCATACTGGCAAGCGCCTGTGTTCGCAGCTCTTCATTTGGAATAGCTTCAGCGCGAGTTTTCCAGTAGGCGAGCTCTTTCCTTACTGCTGGTAAAATTTTTCGATAAACAGCAGCCATGAGTGTGGCTGCATTTCCTGGGACAGGGGCAGTCAATTTATTTCCTCCGTTCTGCAACCGTTCTTTTCTATTTTTTGCTATACTATATTCTATATACCATCATGTCACAGGGGGATGCAAATGATTCATTCATACAAAGGCTACGAGCCGGAAATTCATGAGTCCGTTTTTGTAGCACATAACGCAACTATTATAGGAGACGTAAAAATTGACGAATTATCCAACATCTGGTTCAACACAGTTATTCGCGGGGACATTGCTCCTACCATCATTGGAAAAAGGGTTAGTGTACAGGACCTTTCCATGCTCCATCAGAGTCCGGATAATCCACTGATTTTGGAAGATGATGTGGCAATTGGCCACCAGGTTACTCTGCATTCGTCCATCATACGGAAAAATTCTCTTATTGGGATGGGATCAATTATATTGGATGGTGCAGAAGTTGGTGAAAGTGCCTTTGTAGGTGCAGGAAGTCTCGTACCACCCGGAAAAAAGATCCCTCCCCATACGATGGCCATGGGAAGACCGGCTAAAGTGGTCCGTGAACTGACGGAAAAGGATTATGCGGAGATGGACCGCGTCATTAAATCCTATGTGGAAAAATGTAATTATTACCGTGATCATACCGATTTGTAGTTTGAGCAAGAAAGGATTTTTTTATGACGATAGGTAAAGTATATATAAATGCCATTCATAGCAGGTTTGCCAGTGTAAAACAACTGGGAGATAAAACTATGGAGCAATTAACAAATGAAGAATTGCACTGGTCTGCCAATGATACTTCGAACAATATAGCAATTATTGTAAAGCATATGAGCGGGAATATGATTTCCAGGTGGACGGACTTTTTAAAGAGTGACGGTGAAAAACATAATCGCCTGCGAGATGAGGAATTTATCGATACATTTTTATCAAAGACAGATATTATGGACGCTTGGAATAAAGGCTGGAACGTTCTGTTTGATGCCATTGATTCGTTAAAGGAAGAAAACCTTTTGGAAACCGTTACAATCCGCGGGGAAAAGCACGCTGTCATTGAAGCAATAGAAAGACAGCTCTCCCATTATTCGTATCATGTCGGCCAGATTGTTTATATTGGTAAAGAGATTAAAAATGAAAACTGGACAAGTCTCAGTATACCTGTTGGAAAGTCGGAGGAATATTCACAGGAAATGCTTAACAAGCATAACGGATAAAATAATGCCTGGTTCCGGAAACTCCGGTTCCAGGCAGTTTTTTTACTTCTCGGTTAGTGCTTTTAATTCTTCCACTTTATCTGTTTTCTCCCATGGAAAACTCAAATCCGTTCTGCCAAAGTGTCCGTATGCAGACGTGTTTCTGAAGATCGGCTTCTGCAGATCCAGCATGCGGATAATTCCGGCCGGGCGCAGGTCAAACAGTTTTCTGACTGCCCGCACCAATTCTTCTTCACTCACCAAACCGGTGCCGAAAGTGTTGATTGCAATTGATACCGGCTCCGCTACTCCAATCGCATATGCAAGCTGCACTTCACAAGTTTTTGCAAGACCTGCAGCAACAATATTTTTAGCTACATAGCGGGCAGCATATGCTGCAGATCGGTCCACTTTGGTGGAATCCTTTCCACTGAATGCCCCACCGCCATGCCTTGCATAGCCACCATAAGTATCCACAATTATTTTTCGGCCTGTCAGCCCCGCGTCTCCCTGTGGTCCACCAATCACAAATCGCCCTGTTGGATTAATAAAATATTTGGTGGATTCATCGAGCAATTGTTCCGGCACCACTGGACGAATGACGTGTTCTTTAATATCTTTTTCTATTTGTTCCGTCGTTATATCCTGATGATGCTGAGTAGAAATGACGATAGTATCCACACGTGCAGGCTGGTCATGTTCATCATACTCCACAGTTACCTGGGTCTTCCCGTCCGGACGTAAATAGCCAAGCGTCTTATCTTTACGTACATCGGAAAGTCGTTTGGACATTTTGTGTGCCAGGGAAATCGGAAGTGGCATCAATTCTTCTGTCTCATCACATGCAAAGCCAAACATCATCCCCTGATCCCCGGCTCCAATGGAATCAATGTCCTCTTCGCTCATTTTTCCTTTCCGGGCCTCCAGGGCTGTATCCACCCCACCGGCAATATCCACGGATTGTTCATCAATTGCGGTTAAAACAGCACAGGTTTCCGCATCAAACCCGAATTTCGCCCGTGTATATCCTATATCCTTAATGGTCTGGCGTACGATTGCAGGAATATCTACGTAAGTACTCGTTGATATTTCACCGGACACCAATACAAGACCAGTTGTTACAGTTGTTTCACAAGCTACCCGTGCGTACGGATCCTTTTTTAAAATTTCATCCAGAATAGCATCCGAGATCTGATCGGCAATTTTATCCGGATGGCCTTCTGTTACTGATTCTGATGTGAATAAACGACGATTAGCAGCCATAAGGCTCTCTCCCTTATCATTTGTTACGGAACTCCATTACTATATGCTTAAGTTGATTTGGGGTGCATATGTAGAAGTAAGTCAGAGGTAGGAAATTACACTATTCAATAATCCGGATCCACTATTTATTCCATACCACCAGTCAACTGCCCAAATCAAGGTTTTACCCTAAACAAAAAAGCCTTTCCTGCATGTATGAGGAAAGGGTGTGGCCTTTCGCTCTTATTGTTCAAGGAAAATTCCTTGCACCAGGTTAGCACCATTTCACAAATGTGACGGTTGCTGGGCTTCATCGGGGCTGTCCCTCCACCAACTCTGAATAAGAGAGTATCCGCTCAAAGACAGATTAACGAAAACACGGGGGATTGTCAATAAAAACACCAATGGAACTGTATTTATGGAAACTTGATTAATCGTTCAATCTTAAAAATTAATGCTATATGACGGCGAATAATGTTATACTGTTATATAGGAAAGGGATCGTTTTTCACAAATTAATTCCTGCAACAAATTTGACACTTATTTTTTATAAATTAATATGATAATTAGTATGGATTATTTATTTAAATGTGTTATACTAATAAACAGATTCATGAAAACCAGCATTGGTATTTACATATTTTATCAAGAAGGCAGGTATCTCAAATGAAAACGATGATAGAAAATTTACATGCTCATAAAAATTTAAAACGTAATTTGTCTGTCCCTGGTTTAGTAGAAGAAATCTTAGAACGGGATGAAGGGTTACTGACAGCAACCGGAGCGGTTCGTTCAACAACCGGAAAATATACCGGCCGTTCCCCCAAGGATAAATTTATTGTACGGGATAACGAAACGGATAAAAAGATCGATTGGGGACCTGTCAACCAACCTATCGATGAGGCTTCTTTTGATAAGCTGTATCATAAAGTAATCGACTACTTGAGCGAAAAAGACACCCTTTACGAGTTCAATGGCTTTGCAGGTGCGGATGCGAAATACCGGCTCCCGATCCAGGTAATTAATGAATTTGCCTGGCATAATTTATTTGCCCGCCAGCTGTTTATTGTACCTACAGAAGAAGAACTGAAAAACCATCAATCTGAATTTACGGTTATTTCTGCACCGGATTTCCAGGCAGACCCGGAAGTGGATGGAACCAACTCGGAGACATTTATTATTATTTCCTTTAAAAAACGTGTCGTACTAATCGGCGGGACAGAATACGCCGGGGAGATTAAAAAATCCATCTTCTCCGTCATGAACTACCTCCTGCCACAGAACGACGTTATGTCCATGCACTGCTCTGCCAATGTGGGGCATGAAGGAGATGTTGCCTTATTCTTCGGCTTATCCGGCACAGGAAAAACTACCCTGTCCGCTGATCCATACCGCCGGCTTATCGGAGATGACGAACATGGATGGAGTCCGAACGGCGTCTTCAACATTGAAGGCGGATGTTATGCAAAATGTATTAACCTGTCTCAGGAAAAGGAACCACAGATTTTCGATGCAATCCGTTTTGGGTCTGTGCTCGAGAATGTCGTCCTGGATGATGACAGCAGACTGCCGGATTATGACGATACATCCTTAACGGAAAATACCAGGGCTGCATATCCATTGGAAAACATGGATAACATTGTCAGTCCAAGTATTGCTGGGCACCCAAATACAATTATCTTTTTAACAGCGGATGCTTCAGGCACATTGCCGCCGATCAGTAAGTTGACGAAAGAACAGGCAATGTATCATTTCCTCAGCGGATATACAAGTAAGCTCGCTGGAACAGAACGTGGAGTAACAGAACCGGAAGCAACGTTTTCAGCTTGTTTTGGGGCACCGTTCCTGCCGCTTGCTCCTTCCACTTATGCGAAGATGCTTGGGGAAAAAATTGATTCCTACAACTCTAACGTGTTTTTAGTTAACACTGGCTGGACTGGAGGCTCTTATGGGATTGGCCGCAGAATGAAATTGTCCTATACCCGTGCCATGGTACATTCAGCACTTGAGGGTGAACTGAATACGGCCGAAACAACAACAGATGATGTATTTGGCCTGGAAATTCCAATACATGTCCCCGGCGTTCCGGATGAAGTACTCGTACCAAGAAATGCATGGGATGATGAAGAAGCATACTATGAAGCAGCCACTTCCCTAGCCATGAAATTCCATGAGAACTTTAAAAAGTTTGACCAGGCTAGCCAGGAAATCAGAGAAGCTGGACCTATCTATAAAGGATAAAGGGAAAGAGATATTTTACACACCCCTTTTAACTTACGGAACCAGAGGCTGGGACATAACTAATTTTATTGGAAAAAACCAAACAAACGACTTGCCCAGCTCCGGGAATATACGGAGACTCCTTGAAAATGCTATGCATTTTCTCACGAAGATGTAATGCTGCCGAAGCTTTACTTGTCCAGCAGGATAAAAGGCATCGATGAGACCCCGCAGGGCAACATTAATGAAGGCCGACTAAAAACACCCTTTGCGGGCAACGTCGGCATACCCCTTGTCGGGGCAAGGAGGCTCATCAGCCGCCTGCGGCAAAGAAGACACTAAGAAAACGACCAACGGGAGTTTGATTAGATGTCGCACTTGTGCCCGTGGTGAAAGCGAAGTGTATTCCCGGAGCGGCCGGTGATACTCTATCACCATGATTTGTTCGGAATTTCTTCTAGACGTTATAGTTATGTCCCAGCCTCATTCCTACGATTAGTCAAGTCTTTTTATCATATATTTAAATGCTGTTTGATACGAAATATTTAAACATAGTAAATAAACCTCAAGCATTCAACTTTTTTGAGGGAATATATATGTTATAATCTAAGTGAATTATTGGTCCTTAGAGACCGTGTGCAAGTAATCGTACTTTGTATTGTTCCTGACCATGGAATAAATACACTTTAGTAGTTTGTTCATGCAAGCTATTACTGCAACCTTGTCCTTTTTAGGATGAGGTTGTTTTTTAAATTTATAATAGTAATCAACAATGTAATTTGGTGCAGCTTTTTGTTGGCGAATCATGTTTCGAACAATGAAATATAAGACTTTCCTTCCTTTCGGATTCCCACGCTTGTTAATATGATCTTGGCCCGCATACTTTCCTGATTGATATCTTCGAATATCAATCCCGATAAAGGCGTTGACTTTCTTATGATTTAAGAATCTTGAAATGTCTCCAACTTCGCCAATGAAAAGTGCTGCACTAATTTCACCTATACCTGGAAAACTTATGAGTAGTTCAAACTCTGGAAGTTGTTTGGCTTTCTCCATCATTTGTTTTGAGATATTCTCTTTTTCCTCCAATAGTTGAAGAAGTTGACTTGCGTAATATTGAACTTTTTGGGTTTGTATGCTGTTTGAAGATACAGCTGGATAAGACTCTTTTGCGTATTCTATAATTTCAACTGCTTTTTGTTTTGCGCGATTCTCGGATATCTTTTTGGTGGTACTTTTTATCAAAAGGTTTTCGTTTTACTCGTTTCTAACACGAATTCGGGATGCGGAAATAAAGCAATGAGCGTCAAGGCGTATGGTGTAACTCTCCTTGAAAAGAATCGCTCAAGCTCTGGGAAGCTTAATTGTAATGCATTATGCAGGTACATCCGTGTGCGCTTTATATTCTCTTCTATTTCTTGGTAAAAGCGAGATAAATCACGTATTTCATGATAGATATCCGGTTGGTGTATTTTTACTGGTCGATCATTCTGTTGATGAACTTGTGCCAATTTATGGGCATCATTCTTGTCTGTCTTCCAACTTCGTAACGTACCTTGTTCTAATTGTTTTTTTGCCGCAAGTGGGTTTAATAAGCAATAACGCAACTGATTTTTTTGGCAAAATGTTTCTACAGGCTTGGAGTAAATGCCAGCAGATTTAAAAACAAGTATTAAATCTTCAGGCAGATTACGGATCTCGTTTATTAGCTCCTCAAAACCAGCTTGATTATGTATTATTTCTCCTTCAGAAAGACAATTTTGATCGTTGTAAACAACTTTATAGCTTTTCCCCATCGAAACATCTAAAGCCATTACTGTTCCCATTTTACTACCTCTTTCTTCTGTTTGTATGAAAGTTCTTCACCTATTCATTTCGATTCCAATTTCCTTTACACGAGCTCATCGGCCCCAACATACTTAAACCTGATTCAAAAATGAAAGTGAAGAAGCCCGGTTTTATATTCGGATTCATGATCCTCGAGGCTTCATCCGGGCTTTCTTTCACTTCTCACTATATCTTAAAAAAGAAAATAGTGGGTAAAGTCACCCGTCGATGATCTTACCCACTAATCTTAGTATGTTTTAATTTATAAATTCTATTGAAACAGGGATTCAGTGTGATTTTAACTTTTGTACACACACAAGCTTGTTAAATTATTTACTCCAGCGGAGATTTTTATAAATTTTTCATAGAGTAAAGTTCTTCATGAGAGAGGAGATTCTTACTTCAACTATATTCTTGCGTATTGTCCTTCATGGGGTAGGCGGCATGCCCCAGATGCCATGGATGATGGACTTTTTGTGTGACTATTCAACTGCATTTTGTCCTTCATTCACGGGATGAAGATCTTTTCAAGGCTCATTCAACTGGATTTTGTCCTTCATACACACGATGAAGATCTTTTCTGGGCTCATCCAACTGCATTTTGTCCTTCATACACACGATGAAGATCTTTTCTGGGCTCATCCAACTGCATTTTGTCCTTCATGCTCACGATGAAGATCTTTTCAAGGCTCATCCAACTCGGTTTTGTCCTTCATACACACGATGAAGATCTTTTCAGGACTCATCCAACTGGAATTTGTTCTTCATGCTCACGATGAAGATCTTTTCTGGGCTCATCCAACTGCATTTTGTCCTTCATTCACACGATGAAGATCTTTTCTGGGCTCATCCAACTGCATTTTGTCCTTCATTCACACGATGAAGATCTTTTCAAGGCTCATTCAACTGGATTTTGTCCTTCATACACACGATGAAGGACTAGCCGCGTTCATTCGGATCAGTTTTGTTCTTCACCCAAACGATGATGGACTTATTTAGCCACACCACACTCTGAAACCCCATTAAGGTAATGAAACTATTTGGTCCTTCATCAACGTTCTTCATGATTTGCCAACATCAAGCCACCCCTTATATTTCACCTTTCAAAGTAATGAACAGCACCCAAAAATCACGCCGGATTTCCAGCACATTCGTTCAAACCCTCCCCCTGTCCCTAGGCATTCACACATTTATATCACGTGCATAAACTGGGATGTAATCAATAACACCTAATACAGAAAGGAACGAAAGTATGAGAAACTATATTGTTATCTTCTTTCTCGGTATTGTCCTATTTCTTTCTGCTTGTCAGTCCGGGAGTGAAACAACATCGATTGATCTGGCGGAAGTAACGCGATCTGTATTTTATGCACCGCAATATGTCGCCTTGGAAGAAGGTTTCTTTGAAGAGGAAGGGTTGGATGTGGAATTGCAGA
Source organism: Virgibacillus kimchii (assembly GCF_055379185.1). Taxonomy (NCBI): domain Bacteria; kingdom Bacillati; phylum Bacillota; class Bacilli; order Caryophanales; family Bacillaceae; genus Virgibacillus; species Virgibacillus kimchii. The sequence continues at coordinate 1,484,229 of NZ_AP043951.1, forward strand.
CAACTTGGGGCGGTGACACCACCATGACAACGCTGTTATCCGATGGCGTGGATATTGCCCTGGTCGGCTCGGAAACGTCGATCTATGTGTATGCGCAGGACTCCAGAGACTACGCCATTAATTTTGCCCAGCTCACCCAAACGGATGGCACATTCCTTGTTGCCAAGGAACCTAAGCCGGACTTCACATGGGATGATCTTAAAGACAGTAAATTCCTTGGCCAGCGGGTAGGCGGCATGCCGCAGATGGTTGGTGAATATGTGCTGAAAAATCATGACATTGATCCACATCAGGATTTGGATCTGCAGCAGAACATTGATTTTGCCAATATCCCGGGCGCTTTTCAAACCGGGGATGCAGAATACGTACAGCTCTTTGAGCCAACTGCCAGCACCTTTGAAAAAGATGGAGATGGCCATATAATCGCTTCCTTCGGTGAGGAGTCAGGGAAAGTCCCTTATACCGTCTTTATGGCAAAACAGAGCATGATAGATGAAGATCAGGAAACGATTGAAAAATTTACTCGCGCTATTTTTAAAGCACAACAATGGGTACAGGAAAACAGTGCAGAAACCATTGCCGAATCCATCCACCCCTACTTTGAAGATACGGAAGTGGAAATGCTTGCTGCATCCATTGACAGGTACAAAGAACAGGACTCTTTTTCCCCAACCCCATTAATGGAAGAAGAGGCATGGGAAAACTTAAAAGATATTATGGATGAAGCTGGGGAACTGCCGGAAGATGTGCCGTATGAAGAGCTCGTTAATAAAGAAATAGCCGAGGATGTTATCAACAACTAAGGAGGGGATTTCGTGTCATTTTTACAATTAGCACATGTATCCCATCATTATTTTTCCAAAAAAGGATTTACAAAGGCGTTGGATGATGTATCACTATCCATCCGGGAAGGGGAATTCATCTCCCTGTTGGGTCCAAGCGGCTGCGGGAAATCAACGATACTATCCATTATTGCTGGTATTATGAAACAAACTTCAGGCAAAGTGCTTCTCCAAAATCAGCCCATCCAAGATTCGGACACGGTGATTGGATATATGCTGCAGCAGGATTATTTATTTCCTTGGAAAACAATTATTGACAATGTACTGCTCGGACCTAAAATTTCCAAAACACTTGGAGATGATTCCCAGGAAATGGCCAATAAACTGCTGGAAGAAGTTGGTCTCCCCGATGTCGCGAATAACTATCCAGGCTCGCTTTCCGGAGGGATGCGCCAGCGGGTTGCCTTAGTCCGCACTTTAATCAATGACCCGAAAATATTACTTCTGGATGAACCATTTTCCGCCCTGGATTACCAAACAAAACTGAAACTGGAAGAACTCGTTTCCCAGCTATTAAAAACATACAACAAAACAACTATTCTGGTAACTCATGATATCGGAGAGGCAATCGCCATGAGTGATAAAATTTTTGTCATGGATGCCAACCCGGGCACAATCTCGAAAACGTTTAATGTGCCCATCGAATTGCGAAACGAGACACCTTTTTATGTCAGGCGTCATCCTAAATTTCAAATTTTGTTTGATAAGATTTGGAAAGAACTGGAGAACGAAGAAAATGACCCGGTAACTGAAAAGGTGGTGAACACAAATAATGACATCCAAAAATGATCAGCAGCTTTTTCAGGAATATAAAAACTCGTTAAAAAAAGAGAAAAGGATTGTCATCAGCTGGCAAATTGCGATTCTCATCGGCTTTATTGTCTTATGGGAGAGCGCCAGCAGGCTGTATTGGATTGACCCGCTTATATTCAGTTCTCCCACGCAGGTTTTTAACGTCATTATTTCAAGCCTCAGCGAAGGATCCATGCTGACCCATGTGCAAATAACACTGTTTGAGACTATTGCAGGCTTTTTCATTGGAACAATCGGCGGAATTATCATTGCGATTTCGCTCTGGTCATCAAAGCGGTTTGCCAAAATTATGGACCCCTACCTGGTCATTCTCAATGCCATGCCGAAAGTAGCCCTTGGTCCGATCCTGATTGTTGCACTCGGAACCGGCTATATATCCATTATTACGATGGGAGCAATTATATGTATCATCATTACAACATTGGTCGTTTACTCTGCCTTTAATGAAGTGGATCCCAATTATGAGAAAGTACTTATCAGTTTTGGAGCAACAAGGTGGCAATCCTTTAAAGAAGCTATATTCCCGGCTACACTTCCTGCCATGATTTCGACGTTAAAAGTAAATGTTGGCCTTTCCTGGGTAGGCGTCATAGTTGGCGAATTTCTCGTAGCAAAAAACGGACTCGGTTATTTAATTATCTATGGATTCCAGGTGTTTGATTTTTCTCTCGTTCTGTCCAGCCTTGTGCTGATCGCCATCTTTGCTGCCATCATGTATAAAATGGTGGAAAGATTAGAAGGCTGGCTTATGAAGCATTCCACTTAAAAAACTCGCCTGCTAAAAATGAGCAGGCGAGTTTTACAGATCATTTTCATCAATAAAACGCAAACTGTATTTCAACACATTATCTTTCATTAGAAAACTATACACTCCCAGGTTTTTAACATTTTTGGGAATTTTTTTTAAAAGGTGAGGTCCATTTGTTTCATGGTAGGTGTCTTTCACCTCAAGCGTATCAACAATCGCATAGTACACATTCTTCACAACTGCCTGTCTCTTTCCGTCAACAAAATACTGGCCAATGTAGCGAATATGATTGACCAGTCCACCGGTTTCCTCTTCCACCTCACGGATGGCAGCCTGCTCTGCAGTTTCGCCTTCTTCCACTTTACCGCCGGGGAATTCCAATCCTCTTTCTTTATGATTGGTTAAAAGCCACTTGTTTTTATATCTGCAAATCACCCATACGTGTTTAGGCTCTTTTGAAAATGGATGATCCTCAAACGATAGTTTTACCTGGTTATTATAATAGTCTGTAAACGTGAACATCGTGTCAACTGCCTTTTGCATCAATACAAATGTTTGATTTCAGTAATTTTCCATTCGTTCTCATAAGTAAATTCTATTTCTATGCTGTACGCTCCATACATTTCCAAAAAATTGTCCTGTACAAGCTTCACTTTATTTTCCTCTAATTGAATCATATCATACTCATTCTCTTCCATAAACCAGGAAGGTGCTTCCGTCGGCAGAATATACATGCCATCCTGCTTTTCATGGAAATAATATTCCACGTACGGCTTGGCAACTTCTTTTACTGCAATCTCTTCAAATGCCTCCAATAGCTCCTCTTTTGACTCGTAATTCAGCACCATGTGCTTTTCATCAATATCCTGTAAAATTAAATCCATAAACCGATCTGTCATCCGTACTATCTGCTCATGTTCCAATGGTTTTATTTCAGTTTCCTGTTCATCCTGGTTGATGGAATTTTCGGCAACGACTTGTCTTAATTCATTGTCGTATGTATACGATATAAATAATATGATAATCATTGCAGGAACCAGAAAATACATAGCATGCTGTTTCTTATAATGTATTTTTTTCATTTGATGACTCCTCCTGTGGGTCTTTGATGACTTGTCTTTATGCCTATTCCTTTTTACCCGGATAGATAAACATTGCCTGGAGAAAAATATGATGGGCAGGTGATGATTATTACACTGTAAACCAAATATGCACCAATTCCCCATGGACGTTTTTGTTAAAATACTGATAGAATGGAAAGAAGGCAAATTGCAAATGAGGTATTTTCATGAATGATCGATTTCAAAAAGCCCAGTTCGCTTCCATCCTGGGTATTGTGGCGAATTTGGTATTGGCAGTAATCAAAGGCATTGGAGGTGTGATGGGGAATAGTCGAGCTTTAATAGCGGATGCATTTCACTCTGCATCAGATGTAATCAGCTCCATTGCCGTTTTGGTTGGGATCAGGGCAGCGCAAAAACCACCCGATTCCGAGCATCCATATGGTCACGGCAAAGCAGAAAATATTGCTACTCTCATTGTATCCTTTTTGCTCGTTGTGATTGGTTTTGAAATTTTGATGGATGCCGTCTCCGCCATTTGGTCAAATACACAGAGCTATACAAGCATAGTCGCTTTATATATCGTTCTTTTTTCCATTTTCGTGAAAGAAGCACTTTTTCAATATAAAAAACGTTTAGGAAAAAAAATCAATAGCCCGGCCATCATTGCAGATGCCTGGCATCACCGTACAGATGCCATTTCTTCTGTGATTGCACTTGCCGGGATTGGGCTTTCCATCTGGGGAGCCAATTATAACATTCCATACTTGCAATATTTGGACCCCCTGGCAGGTGCCATTATTGCAGTCATTATTATATGGATGGGCTTCAGCCTTGGTAAGGAGGCTGTGAAAATCTCTCTGGAAATAGTGCTGGATGAGGAAGAAACAAAGAAATTCATTGATACAGTGAATAGCATTGAAGGTGTAAAAAGAATTGATTCCCTCCATGCACGCTCTCACGGGTCCTACGTCATCATTGATACGAAAATCAGTGTCGATTCGCAAATAACGGTAGATGAAGGGCATGATATTGCAAAAAATGTAAAAGAAGCATTAATAAGCGGTCATGAAGAAACACAGGATGTGTACGTCCATGTGAATCCATATCATTGATGTCCTGAGCAAAGCTTGAAACAGTTGCTGCACTGTGGCTGCTCCCGCCTCTCTGTTTTTTCCGGCGGGGGCTCAGGGATGACCTGTTTTAATGTTGTCTCAGTAGAAAATTTATACCACATCTTTCCGTCTACTAATATACAGCTCTCATGATCACAGGTGTTGCGCCCAGCAGCCCACCCGATAAACGAAACTTAAGAAGTGTGGTGCTTAAATCAACCAAGTCACCACACTCTTTTTATACCTATAGCCGTAATCATTTCATTTTACAAAGGGTCGGTACCCAATACACCTATTTCTTCAATATGCCTTTTCACATTTTCGTCGCCTAAATCGTACAGCATCTGATATGCCTCTGTCAGTTCACTGTCATAACGGTCATTTGATTTGTCATTATGGTATGGCATGATCGGTACATGAGCTCGCCAAAATGAATACCATCCCGCTCCATGCATATTCTCCATTTTGGAGCGTAATAATAAGATTTCGTCATTTGTTGCATGAATGGTAAACTCATCATTATTTCCAAATCTAATTTGGGAAATTTCTCCGGAACCAAGATTGACATAATACTTCTTTCTTTTCAAATCCAACACCTCCTGGTAATAATTTGGCTCAATATACCTAAAAGCATGTATGAATTTAAGCTAGTTGAAAATTTGGTACTGCCTATAATTAATGTAAATGGAAATAAAGATGCTCATAATGTACAGAAAGGGAACCTGCACTAAAGTGGATCCATATTGACAATCGGTTGATTCGCATTCATTATATGCATAAGCCGTGTAAATTCATTCAACCTATATGTTTCTCAAATACCGCAGAGATACCTGCTTCTCATTCGTATCCGTATATGTAACCTGTTGATGCTGATACACAAAACCTCTTGCTTCATAGAAAGGAATGCCCCGCTGGTTGTCCTCCTGCACCGACACCCATTGCATTTTTGCACCTTGGATCTGTTGTTCTTTCGTAATTTTTTCAAGAAGCAGCCTGCCAATGCCTTTATAGCGATATGTTTCATCCACATAAAGAACAAATATTTCTCCTGTGTATTTTTCTGTGATACTTCCCCCAATAACCCCTACAACTTTTTTATCATCAAGTGCGACATACGAGTATATGTCCTCAAGAATATCATTATATACCCTGCCATGGTTGTACCAAAAATCTATATTCTTCTTCTGATATTCCTTACTCAGTTTTCCTTCCACCGTCTGCTTCCAGCCGGCTGCACAGACGCCGGCAATGCCCTCTGTATGTTTTATGTCCGGTTTCACTATTGATATATCCAATTTTCTCACCCCTTTTTATACCTTCCACTGTCCCAGCCAAAACTTTATACCCGTCCGGACAGCATCTCTTACGCCCCAATCTTATTAACGGGATACTGTTACGATTTCTCCGTTGTCAGATTTCATGAATAATACAGCAGCCTCCAACTTATCCATTTCTTTCTTTGGTGGGTCTGGCTCATCAGCCGTATGGAGCAGATTTGTAGTCCCCTCTCCAACTGAGAAAAAAGCCATACGCTTATCGTTAAAGGATTTGCTTAAGTTTTAATACATGTTTATAAAACTGCAAGGTCCTTTGCAATTCCATCACTTGAACAATACTCGTCTTTAACCTTAAATTCAACCTGTAATAGCACTTCTTTTACACGGCGTCAATTTACTATCTGGCAAAAAGAATTGGTGTTACCATTTGTCTTTTTCAGCGTAATTGGCATTAATTTTATTGTGAGCCGAAAAATTATTAGTTAATTCTCTTTATTTAATTATTAAAATATATTAAGCTTATATAAACATAGAAAGGATGTAGTTGATGATTTACAAACCTCGAACTAAACCCAAAAAATTAATAATCCTCGAGTTACTAAACCAGAGAATGGATCTAAGCAGCAAGGACAAGCAGTATTATTTTAGCCTGAAAAAAGGTTATGAGGGAGAGATGCTATTTGATACATTTACGGAAAAACTTCAATGCGACTGCTTAATATTAAATGATCTCTTACTCGAAGTGAGTAACACTACCTTCCAAATTGATACACTAATCATTATGCAGGAAAAGATTTACTTTTATGAAGTTAAATATCATGAGGGTGATTACTACTATGAAAAAGACAAATTGTATAAAAAACCGAGAAAAGAAGTGATCAACCCGCTGCACCAATTGAGCAGAGCAGATTCTTTGCTGCGACAGTTACTCCTAAGCCTTGGCTCCAATCCTCAAATAGATGCTTCTGTTCTTTTCATCAATCCCAAATTCACCTTATACCAAGCACCTATGGACAAGCCATTTATTCTTCCAACCCAGATCCACAGTTATATGGAAAGCTTAAATACAATTCCATCAAAATTAACAGGAAATCATAAGAAACTTGCAGAACGATTGTTGGCTTTGCATAAAACCGAATCACAATATAGCAAATTGCCGTACTACGATTTTAATCAATTGCGAAAGGGCATTGCATGTGCAAGGTGTCAGTCATTATCTGTTACAGTGGTGAAAAGCAAATGTATTTGTTGTAAATGCGGCTTTGAAGAGTTAGTAACAAACGCTGTATTAAGAAGTATAAAGGAATTTCAGATTCTATTCCCGAATAAGAGGCTTACGACAAATATAATTCATGATTGGTGCACGGTAGTCAAGTCAAAACAGAGGATAAGAAGAATACTAAGTAATAATTACAAAATTGTAGGCGTTCATCAGTGGGCTTATTATGTTTAACTTTGTCTTTAACTTCCAGGAAATTTTAAAATAAGGCTGTTATTTTGCTATTCCGGCTTATTTGATCTTTATTACCTAGATGAGCATCATTTTTATGCTTACTCCAGCTTTTCTGAACTTCAGCAACTTCTTGAAGGTCATTTTTTCGCTCGGCCCTGCTTTTCTGAACTTCAGCAACTTCTTGAAGGTCATTTTTTCGCTCGGCCCTGCTTTTCTGAACTTCAGCAACTTCATGAAGATCACTTTTTCGCTCTGCCTAACTTTTTTTGATCTTCAGCGACTTCTTGAAGATCATTCTTACGTTCTTCCCTGCTTTTCTGAACTTCAGCAACTGCATGAAGATCATTTTTTCGCTCTGCCCTGCTTTTCTGAACTTCAGCGACTTCTTGAAGATCATTTTTACGCTCTGCCTTGCTTTTCTGAACTTCAGCGACTTCTTGAAGATCATTTTTTCGCTCTGCTCTGCTTTTCTGAACTTCAGCAACTTCATGAAGATCACTTTTTCGCTCGGCCCTGCTTTTCTGAACTTCAGCAACTTCATGAAGATCATTTTTACGCTCGACCTAACTCTTTTTGAACTTCAGCAACTTCTTGAAGATCATTTTTACGCTCGGCCCTGCTTTTTTTGAACTTCAGCGACTTCTTGAAGATCATTTTTACGCTCGACCTAACTCTTTTTGAACTTCAGCGACTTCTTGAAGATCATTTTTACGCTCGTCCCTGCTTTTTTTGAACTTCAGCGACTTCTTGAAGATCTTTTTAATGACTCATTCACTTATATCGAAGAAGTACTCCCTTCGCATCACCTCTTCAAAACAAATTTAAAAGAGGATGGAACTGCTTCACTAGTCCATCCTCTTTCCATTTCAATATGATTTTATTTCGACAATACTTTTCTCACCTTTTCCATTGCCCAATCAATTTCTTCTTTGGAAATCACCAGTGGCGGAGCAAAACGGATGGTATTCTCATGTGTCTCTTTACATAACACGCCTTCTTCTTTTAGTTCTTCACAATACTTGCGGACAGGATGATTGAACTCTACACCGATGAACATACCACGTGCTCGAATTTCCTTTAATTCAGGGTTATCGATTTTCTGGAGCTCATTTACGAAATACTCCCCCATCTCCAGCGATTTTTCCACCAGATTTTCCTCTTCAATCACATCAAGCGCAGCTAATGAGACGGCGCATGCCAATGGGTTTCCCCCAAAAGTAGATCCGTGGGAACCAGGTGTGAAAACGTCCATAATATTTTTATTCGCTGCTATGGCAGATACCGGGAATACACCGCCGCCCAGCGCTTTGCCCATCACATAAATATCAGGGACCACATCTTCCCATTCGCACGCAAACATTTTACCTGTACGTGCTAAACCTGTTTGCACTTCATCCGCAATGAATAATACATTGTTTTCATCACAAATTTGACGGATTTCTTTTAAATACCCTTCCGGTGGTATGATAATGCCGGCTTCACCCTGGATCGGTTCCACGATGACAGCTGCTGTGTTGGGTGTAATAGCTTCTCTAATGGCTTCAATATTGCCATATTCCACTTTATTTATATTTGGTACAAATGGGCCGTAGTCCGTTGTTGCATCTGGATCATTGGATAAGGATATTGCATTTAACGTTCTGCCGTGAAAGTTTCCTTTAGCCGCAATGACTTCAGCTTTATTATCCTCCACACCTTTCACCTGATATGCCCAGCGGCGGGCAGCTTTAATCGCAGTTTCCACAGCCTCGACACCTGTGTTCATCGGCAATACTTTGTCTTTGCCTGTAAGTTCTGCAACTCTTTTTGTCCATGGTCCAAGCACTTTATTGTGGAACGCACGGGAAGTAAGCGTTACCTTACCAGCCTGGTCCTCCAGCGCTGCAATTATTTTCGGATGGCGGTGCCCCTGGTTTACTGCAGAGTAGGCACTGAGCATATCCATGTATTTATTTCCTTCAGGGTCCTTTACCCACACTCCTTCAGCTTCCTCCACTACAATTGGCAGGGGATGATAGTTGTGTGCACCGTATTGCTCTGTTTGTTCAATGATTTCCTTCGTTGTTGCCATTATTATTCCTCCCTTAATTACTTAAAATTTCCGCAGCAGTTCTGTTTCTCTTTTATGTAGAAAATAGAACATTGTTGCAGTTAACTACTATTATTTTCTCACTATACTATATATAATAGCAAAAATCATGCAGGGAAAGGAGTATTTATAAAAATATTGTCTTATTATTCATTTATTGATAAAAAAATGTTGTATACTATTAAAAATAAAAATAGCCGGATAATGATCCAGCCATTTTTCACTAACCTATTATCTTGTTAATAAATAAAAATCTCAGATGAAAATGGGTTAAAATAAGTTATACTGCTTTTTTCTTAATCATACTGTACACTTGTTCAGCTATTTCTTCCCGCGGTTTATTCAATGTAACAGCCAGTTCCTGAAATAAAATAGTCTGAATCGATTCCAACAGCTTTCGATCCTGTTCGGAAAGTCTTTTTTTATCTTTACTGGCCTCATTTACTTTTCTCATTAACGTATTGGCCACTTTTGAAATATCTGTGCGCTCCCCTGTTTTGACAATACTGCTGTACTTCTTGTACCGGTCTCTTGCATCCTCGACCCAGGCTATACCATCCATTTGGAAAGATTGCAATATCTTTTGCGCTTCCTCTTTTCCCATAAGCGGCTGCATATTTTTCTCCCCAAGTTTTTTAGGAATGCTGATTGTCAGATTGGTGTCTTCAACCGGGTGCATCACATAGTAAGTTCTAGTCACACCACCAACCTTTTTTTCAGAGATATCTTCAATCTCACATAAGCCATGCGTCGAATATATAATCAAATCTCCAACTTTAAACATTTGCCTGGCTCCTTCTACTATTGTATTGTCAACTTGGTTTACAACACCAGTATAACCGTTTTCAAGAATTTTGTCAACTTGGTTGACAAACAGGAAGCGGTTATATATAGTATATTCCGTAATTAGGTTACAGGGGGGAAACGGATGAGTTTTGATATAAAAGATCTGGATCTATTTGATGTTCTAAGTGAGCGTCATATGCAACTTAGAAAGATAACAGAACAGCTGTGGAATGATAATAGTGATATTCAACTTTCCAATTCAGAGTGGTACATAATGGCCAGAATATATAAAAAGAAGGCTAGCATCGCTTATGTTTCAAAAAACGTTGATATTACAAGGCAGGCTACACATAAATTTATTAAGAATCTTGAAGCAAAAGGACTGGTGGAAACCAGTGATGCCAAACATAATAAAAAAGCTAAATGCATTCAGTTAACAACACTTGGAGAAGCTTGTTACGAAAAAAATAAGATGCTGAAAGCCGGTTTGGAGGAAGAAATCGCCGGGCGTATAGGTAATGAGCAGTTGCAGTTACTGAAAAATATATTAAAAGAAGACTGGGGGATATAAATACTCTTAGGGAGATCAACGCTTCTGTTAAAAATCACTGAATAATATATCTACCGCCGGGCATAAATAAGCAATATGTTTTAAACGGGAGGGAATGTAATGGAAGATAAAACGAATATTCATCTTACGTCAGCAGAAATGTCCGGGTTATGGTCCCAGTATTTAAGTGATTCATTAGCTGTTTGTGTCAATAGTTATTTCTATGAAAAAGCAGAAGATGAAGCTGTTAGAGCCGTAATCGCACAGGTACTCAAGTCCTCCGAAGAAAACATTCTCATTCTGGAAGACTTATTTAAAAAAGAAGATTTCCCAATACCAACAGGGTTTACAGAAGAGGATGTAAATCCCAAAGCCCCGAAGCTTTTTACAGATACCTTTTTTTTGGTTTACCTTAACCAAATGGCACAACTTGCCATGACAGCCGGCAGCTTTTCAGCCGGTACAGCTACAAGACCGGACATTTTTCGCTTCCAGAAACGCGTTATAGAAAAGGGCATTGAATTGAAGCGCATTACCTTGGAATTGATGTTACGACAGGGAACTTATGTAAGACCTCCTTTTATATCTGTACCTGACAAAACAGATTTTGTTAAGAAGCAACAATTTTTAAATGGCTTTTTTGGAGATAAAAGAGCTGTTACAGGTGTAGAGATTACCCATTTATTTGTAAATACAAATGTAAATTCGGTTGGAAAAGCTTTGATCACTGGCTTTGCACAAACTGCTGAAAATGAAGATGTAAAGAATTATTTTTTAAGAGGGAAAAAGCTATCACAGAAGTATATAGATATTTTCAGTGATTTTTTAAGAAAGGAAGATCTACCTGCTCCGATGAGTTGGGACGGAGAAATTCTGGATTCCACTGATAAGGTCTTTTCAGACAAACTTATGATGTATAACGTCTCCTCGATGACTGCTGCCGGGATCGGAAATTTTGGCATGGGTTTGGCCGCAAGTCAGAGAAGGGATATAGGGCTGCGTTATGCTTCTTTGATACCGGAAGTTGCCTTCTATGCCGAAGATGGAGCAAATATCATGATTAAACACGGCTGGCTGGAAGAGGCTCCGCAGGCGGATGACCGTGATGCACTTATCAAGAAAAAATAATTACTGTGCAGCAGCAGGAGCTGAAACCCAAATACAGGGTAACAGCTCTTTTCATGTTCACTGTACTAATTGCCATAATTGATTCCGCACAAGCTTATTTGCAGCATTCCTTGGCAGCTCATCCACAAAATAAACGATAACAGGAACTTTGTAATCGGCAAGTTTGGTTTTAGCGTAATGAAGTACATCCGCTTCAGTCAATAGTTTATCGTCTTTTACAATAAACGCCGCCGGAACCTTCCCCCATGTGGCATTCTCTTTCCCTGTTACGCCAGCCTCTTTTATACCCTCCATGCCTGCCAGTACACTTTCAATCTCCGATGGATACACATTTTCTCCCCCGGAGATGATTAAATCTTTCCGTCGGTCTACAACATATAAGAAACCATCTTCGTCTGTATACCCCAAGTCACCTGTTGCCAGCCAGCCATCCTGAAATGCCTTGGAATTGGCATCTTCTTTTTTATAATACCCGGTTGTGACCATGGGGCCTTTGACCAGAATTTCTCCTACGCCATCCTCTCCGGGATTTTTAATTTTCAGCTGTGCCGGAAAGAGGGGTTTTCCTGCTGACCCGAGTTTATTAAGTGCATCTGCAGCGCTTAATGTAATGATTTGTGAAGCAGTTTCTGTCATGCCGAATGACTGAAAAACAGGTACATTTTTCTCCTTCGCTTGATCCAGCAGCGTTTTTGGTGCTGGTCCTCCTCCGAGCAGCATACAACGAAAGGAAGCTGGATACCGTTGTTCTTCCAACTGCCTCATCAGCTTCTCAAGCATGACTGTGACGACGGAAACAATGGTGACGTTCCGCCTCATGATCGCTTCCTGTACCACCTGCTCCTCGAATTTTTTCAAAAGATAAACCGGCATGCCGTACACAACACTGCGAATCAAAATTGATAAGCCGCTCACGTGAAAAATAGGCAATGCAGCAAGCCATTTATCCTTTTCAGAAAGCCCAAGATTCAGAAGGGAGCCTATAGCACTCCACCAATGGTTGCCATATGTATGAATAACGCCTTTGGGGAACCCGGTCGTACCTGATGTGTACATGATGGTAAAAGGCTCGTTTAATGTGATTTCAGTTTTAAGCCGCACCTGTTTTTTTTCTTGCAGCCGATCTATTTCTGTAAAAGTATTCACCGTCTGTACGTTCAAGGCCTTTCCTTTTTCTTTCATATCACCATTTGTCAATAAAACAGACACATCGGCATCTTTCACTTGGAAATTCAGCTCGTGCTTCGTTAATCTCGTATTCAGCAATACGACAACAGCGCCAAGATAACTGAGAGCGTGGATGGCAATTACCATCGATAATTCGTTGGAAGACAAAATACCGACATGACTGTTTTTACCCACACCCAGTGATGCAAGTTTTTTCGCAAATTGCTGACTTTCCTCCTTTAACTGCTTAAATGTGATTATATTACCATCCGGAACTTCCACCGCTGTTTGATCCGGTGAAGTGTCTGCCTGTTTCGTTAACCAATGTGGAATTACATCTTGCATTTTCCCAATCTCCTTCTACGTGTCGGTATAGAAAAAACCTTTGCCTGTGATCGGCCTCATCGCCTAATTTCATGGTGATGAGACGAATCTGCACACAAACAAAGGTTTTTCTTCTTAAGGGAAGCGCGGGAACTTTTTAAAGTCCGGCTTTCTCTTTTCTTTAAATGCATCTCTTCCTTCTTTTGCTTCCTCCGTGGTGTAATAGAGAAGGGTTGCGTCCCCACCCATTTGCTGCAGCCCTGCTAGTCCATCAGTATCTGCATTAAAGGATGCTTTCAGGAAACGTAGTGCTGTTGGAGATTTTTCCAGCATTTCCTCACACCATTGCAATGTTTCTTCTTCCAGCTTTTCCAACGGTACAACCGTGTTCACCAAGCCCATTTCGTAAGCTTCCTCTGCATTATACTGACGGCACAGGTACCAGATTTCCCGGGCACGCTTATGGCCAACCATCCGCGCAAGCAGCCCGGCTCCATAACCGGCATCAAAGCTTCCCACTTTCGGACCTGTCTGACCAAAAATGGCATTATCCGCCGCAATGGTCAAATCGCAAACCACATGTAATACATGGCCACCACCGATCGCATAGCCTGAAACCATAGCAACAACAGGCTTAGGAATTGTACGGATTAACCGCTGCAGGTCCAATACATTTAAACGTGGCACCTGATCATCCCCGACGTAACCGCCATGCCCGCGTACTGATTGGTCTCCACCGGAACAAAATGCCTGATCGCCGGCACCTGTCAAAATAATGACTCCAATGGAAGAATCGTCTCTGGCATCCGCAAATGCATCAATCATCTCATTCACTGTTAAAGGAGTAAACGCGTTTCGCTTCTCCGGACGGTTCATCGTTACCTTTGCAATTCCATTATATTTCTCATAAATAATTTCCTCATAATCTCTTACTTTTTCCCATTGCACTGTCATACTGTTCCTCCTCATATGTATTCGTCATTTTGAAAAATAAATTCTTTTATTATTTTACCAAAAACCTCGGGTTGTTCCACGTGAATTGCATGCCCGGCATCTTCAATAATGTTCAACCTGCTGTGTGGCATACGTTTATGCATCCGTTTATTTATACTCGTAAATTTCTCATCCAACGCCCCCGCTAGTAAAAAGACGGGTATTTTAAATTCAGTCAGCTGATCCCACCAGGATGGCTGGCTTCCCGTCCCCATCGAGCGCAGTGAAGCGGCAAGTCCAGTTTTACTTTGGGCAAGCCGCTCTTTTCGGATGGCGCCTTTTTTATTTGCAGGCAGTCTTTTCTGTGAATGAAATAACGGGATATTCTCCCAAAAATCAACAAACTGATCTATTCCTTCACTCTCGATACGCACTGCAAGCTTTTCATCCCTTGCCTGCCGATCTATTCGCTCCTTTTCAGAAGCGAGACCAGGTGAAGCACTTTCCAAAATCAGAGATTTTACTCTATCCTGATATAGCATCACATAGGATAAAGCTGTTCTTCCTCCCATCGAATAACCAAGCAGATGAAAACTTCCCAGCTTAAGGCGGGAAAATAATTGATCCAAATCCCGGCACGCTTCCTCCATGGAAGTAATATGGGGAGCATCGGTTTTTCCATGTCCGGGAAGATCCACTGTAATGATCTGAAAATCTTTTTTTTCCTCAGTAATGAAGTCGGCCCATGTCTCACCGCTGCCCGTAAAGCCATGCAACATAACAAGAGGTTCTCCGGTCCCATGAATTTCATACCAATACGTATTGCTCCCGATGGATTGATACATCCCCTCACCTCCATTCCGACAGAATTTCCTCTTCAATGGCCTGCCATTTCTCCCGGTGCCAATGGAGGTTTTCCGTCCGATCTGTTTTCACTTCCACTACAGACAGACCTTTATGTTGATAGCTTGTCTTCAATGCTTCTTTTAATTCCTCTTCTGTTTTGGCTTCCGCATATTCTCCTCCGTACATGGAAACTGCATCCCTGAAATCAATATCGAGCGGAGTGCCGAACAACGCCTCAAAATGTTTCGGCTCTTTTGCTTGCGGCAAAAAGGAAAAAATTCCTCCCCCATTATTGTTGATGACTACAATTGTTATGTTCAGCTTATAATGTTTTGCCGCTAAAAGTCCATTCATATCATGGAAAAATGATAAATCCCCAAGGACGAGTGTAACAGGATGACCTGCCGCTGCTGCTCCCAACCCGCTGGAAACCATGCCGTCAATGCCGTTCGCTCCCCGATTGGCTAATACGGAAAGCTTTTTTTCGGTAGAGAGAAAAAATGTGTCCAGATCCCTTACAGCCATACTGTTGCCAACATAAATGGAACTGTTGTCGGGAATTACTTCCATCAAACCTCTAACTGCTTCCCCCTCGGTGATATCCTGTTGATCTTTTTTGAGCAGATGTTTTTTTGCAACCTGATTCATATGCTGCCATTTTGCCAGCCATTCTTCCTGCTTATGTACGGTCTGCTGCGCTGCTTCAAGATCCTCACATAATAGAGAAGCATCAGCAAAAATAAATTCCGTCCGGTTTCCGGCTGGCTCCCTGTACCCGCTGTAATTTTCTACAATGAATTGCTGTACATCCTTATGCTGCTTTACATAGAACAAATAGGCTTTTGAAACAGGCATCGCTCCAAATCTGATGATAACATCCGGTTTCAGCGTTTCACGGATTTCTTCATGGCGAAGCAGTGCATCGTATGATTCAATTATTTCCGCTTTAGCATGGTCTCCACTCCGCAGCTGTGACAAAGGGTCTGCAAGTATCGGCCAGCCCCATTTAGCGGCAAGTTTTGTAAGATGACGGGTAAATGTCTCGTTCACCTGCGGACCGCATACAAAAATTCCTTTTTCTTTATCCTTTAACCGGTCCATCAGACCTTCAAGCTGATCCGGTGATAAACGTTTTTCCCCGTCCATCGCCGGACTGAATGATTTTCCTGCATCGGGACCTCCCCAAATGTTATCCAATGAAAAATCCGGGGATAGTGGTTCGCGAAAAGGAAAATTTAAATGAACCGGTCCGGGGTTCCCTTCACTAGCATTGAAAACAGCCCTTGCTGCTTTGCTTCTCACATAATTTAACATCTCGGGAGTTGCTTCCGGCAGGGCCATTTCATGGAACCATTTGACATATTCCCCGTACAGCTTTATTTGCTCGATTGCCTGTGGTGCGCCGACATCCCTCAGGTCATGCGGCCGGTCGGCAGTAAGAATGACCAACGGCACCCGGCTGTATTTCGCTTCGACAATTGCCGGAAAATAATTGGCTGCTGCTGTCCCGGATGAACATATGAGCGCAACAGGCCGATTCGTTTTCTTGGCCATACCCAGCGCAAAAAACGCCGCCGAACGTTCATCAATAATTACCCATTCCCTGAGGTTTTCATTCTCTGCAACAGGAAGTGCCAGCGGGGTCGACCGGGAACCCGGTGAAATAACTACGTCGGTCAGCCCATTTTTCGTTAATTCATCTATAAAATTTGCTGTGTAGCGTGTTAAAACCTCTGTATGATCCATATTATCCTCCAAATACTGTCAGCATCGGCAAAAATTTAATATTTGTTTCTTCATATTCTTTTTCAGCATCCGAATCCTTTACAATCCCACAACCGGCAAACAGGGATGCTTCATCTCCCTGAATCAACCCGGAACGAATGGCGACAGCAAACTCCCCGTTCCGGTTGCTGTCCAGCCAGCCGACAGGTGCACCATACCAGCCCCGGTCCAACAGCTCATTATCCCTGATAAACTGCAATGATGCTTCCGTCGGTGTTCCACCTAAAGCCGGCGTAGGATGCAGCTCCCCGATAATATCAAAAATACTGTAGCCATCTTTTAAAGTAGCCGTAACCGGTGTATATAAATGCTGCAGATTCTTTAACGGATATAAGACAGGTTCGCCCGGAATATCAACATTGGTACAATACTTTTTCATCCCTTCTTTAATCATCCGGACAACAAAGTCATGCTCCTCCCGATTTTTCGAGTCATGCAGCAAGGAATGGCCAATTTGCTTATCTTCCTCTTTCGTTTTACCTCTTGGAGCCGTACCGGCAAGACAAGTGGACAGAAGATGATCCTGTTCCACTTTGACGAGACGCTCCGGTGTAGCACCTACAAAGCAATCGGATTCTTTTTCAAACGCAAAGACATAGCTGTTCGGCTGCTTGGAAAGCAGCTTTTGCAACACCCTGCTGATATTGGCTTCTTTATTCAGCTTTAGGCGAAGCTCCCTGGCAAGGACAATTTTTTGCGCCTGATTGGATTCAATTTCCTCGGTAGCTTTCATAACGGATTTTTTCCAGGTTTCGGGTTCTATTTCTGTTTTATCCAAAATGAATAAGGGGCCTTCCGGGATGGATCTGTTTGTAAATAACATCTCTTCTGCATTTCTCAGTTCATTGGCAAGCTGAATGGAATGATCGTCTTTATTTACAAGGATATTCATTGTAAAATAATGTTTTCCCTCATAAACGGTAAGCATGTAGGCTGGAATGGCAAATTGGCTTGACTGGTAATGTCTCCATAATTCCGTCTGTTCTTTACGGGGATCAAAGGACATCCCGCCAAGTGTTACGACACCAGTGCCGGGCACTTTTTCCTCCTGAAGAATCATTGCTTCATTACGGATTTTTTCCCACGCTTCCTCTGTCATCCGAAAGCGGTCATGGTTTGCCGTTATTTCGTGGACATTTCCCACACCGGCAATCGTGAATTCATCCACCGTGCTTGTCCAGTATACACGGTCTTTATTCATATATTTGGCAGCTTCAAAAAAATGAAGCGGATCTGTATGTTTTACTTTTTTAGTTATACTTACGAGCTGAAAATTTTCACCGGAGGCAACACGCTTTATTGCCTGATCCAGCAATGCCTCCAACTCTCTTTCATTCAATTCAATCATGTGTATACCTCCAAAATGGCAAACTCCCATTTCTTATTCTATTCTCTTTTTGCCCGATTCTCAAGGAAATCCTATTTGTTCATAATAATTGGAAATAACTAACCAGCAGGAGAAAGGTATTGATGAGACCCCACAGGGAGTCACGCACCTTCATATATTTTTTAACTTTGCCGGTGGAATCTATATTTCCCGACATCACTGCCACATTTCCCGAAAAATTGACACGTTATGCTGATTTGCCTAAAATAAGTATGATGCAGTGAAATTAGGGGGAACTGTCATGCAATCATCCAATAAAGTGAATATAAAACAAGCCTTGAATGAAAGAGGAGGGTTTCAGGTTTGGTGGCGTCTGCTGCGCCCTCATACCTTAACCGCCTCATTTGTACCTGTTTTTGCAGGTACAATGTTAGCGTTTATTGAAGGCTCCATTCATATCATGCTTTTTCTCGCCATGATGCTCGCTTCTATTTTGATTCAGTCAGCGACAAATATGTTCAATGAATATTATGATTATGTCCTTGGACTGGATACGGAAGACTCAGTCGGCATCGGCGGTACAATTGTACGAGATGGGATCAGGCCTAAAACAGTATTGAATCTGGCTCTTGCATTTTTCGGTATATCCATCTTGCTTGGTATCTATATTTCCATGGAGTCCAGCTGGTGGATTGCGGCCATTGGTTTAATTTGTATGTTATTCGGTTATTTGTATACTGGCGGGCCAATACCCATTGCTTACACACCATTCGGCGAACTGTTCTCGGGTTTTTTTATGGGACCGGTAATCGTAGGTATCAGCTATTTTATTCAAACATCAACCGTTACCCGGGAAGTGATACTCGTCTCCATACCGATTGCCATCTTTATCGGTACCATTATGTTATCGAATAACATCCGTGATTTGGACGGGGATAAGGAAAGCGGACGTAAAACAATCGCAATCTTACTTGGCAGAAAAAAAGCCATTGTTCTCCTTGCCGGAATGTTCAGCGCAGCATTTTTGCTGACGCTCCTCTACATTCTTGCCGGAATTTTGCCGATATGGTCAATGATTACGTTTATAGCGATAATTAAGGCTGTGGATGTCATTAAGAAATTCAGAGGAAAAACAGAACCGATTGAAATGATGCCCGCCATGGCCGGAACCGGAAAAACAAATTCCATTTACGGGTTGCTGCTGGGACTGTCTCTTTTAATCAGCGCGTTTTTCTAACAATCATATTGTAACCACAGGCGACTGTTTAATCGAAGGAACCCATAGGACCCATTCCAAAGCATCAGAACGGAAAGGAGATCTTGATGAGTGAACATCTTAGTAAAGAAGACCTAGAGTATTTTAAGCAGCGGCTGCAAATGATGAGAGAACGAAACCAGGAACAAATAGATGAAAATGAAGGGCCGAATGATTCACTGGGAGAGCTCGCCAATTATGATAACCACCCCGGCGATATTGGAACAGAGCAATTTGAGCAGCAACGGGATGCCGGACTGGAAATGATGCGTCAGGAACAGCTCCAGGAAATTGAGGATGCGCTTAAACGAATTGAGGATGGGTCATACGGTTACAGTCAAAAATCGGGCAAGCCGATTCCCTTTGAACGATTGGAAGCACAACCCACAGCTAAATATTTAGTAGAAGAAGAATAACCATAAAAGCATGTCGTCTTTCTAAGGCTTGGATTCCCGCACACTTATGCTGCTGTTGTGGGAAGAATACATTTGTAGCCACATGAAAGACACATGCTTTTTAGTTTGTTAGGAGATAAGTGATTATACTTTTATACCCAAATCTCTAACCGGCTGGGAAATGCGTGGTGGGTCGCCGGTCAGACGATCAATGATATGTGCCAAAATTATTGATATAATGGTATATCATTCAGCATTTCACCTTTGGAGGTACTTTTCCAACGCTGTTTTTGTACATTCAAACACACCTCGCCCGATCAGCTGGCCCAGCGGAGTAATAGTTCCGGCGTAAGGCTGGAACCTTCCCTGCTGAGTGGAGCCAATTAGTATACTGTCTGTGGATGTCCCGGTTGCAGTTGTATTTGTTTCCATATCTTTAATCCCCATGTCCATCAGAGCCTTGGCTTTCGCTTCTGTTGCTGTCATGATGGACTGGATAAAG
This sequence comes from Virgibacillus kimchii, assembly GCF_055379185.1. Lineage (NCBI taxonomy): Bacteria > Bacillati > Bacillota > Bacilli > Caryophanales > Bacillaceae > Virgibacillus > Virgibacillus kimchii. The sequence goes on from NZ_AP043951.1 coordinate 1,504,625, forward strand.
GCTTCTTCTCCCAAGGTCCCGTTTACCAGCACCCAAATGTTAATGGTTCCCGGCTTATATGCCAGGTCTCGGCCCACCCCGGAAGCAGCATCTATGGCATGTCCGGGTGCTGCCGTAACAACTATCAGAGCAGAGCATTCGCCCCTCTCCAAAAATCGGTATTCCACGTCAGCCAGCCGAACGGCAGTCATCATCCCGACCGTATCATTTGGATCAAAACCATTATCCGCCAAATAATCTCTCATCTCCTGCTTATGGTCTGCGCAATCGTAATTCTGTTCGACATGCCGATTGACAAGAGCGCTGTGCCAACCCACGCCGGATCCGGTTACGCCTGATGACATGGTCCGCAATGGCTGTTCCGTTTTCACCGTGATTCTATCTTCAGTGATATGCAGAAGTTCCGGCGTAATAAGTACGTCCCGGCGTTTTTCCATAACAGTGGGGACAAGTACCATTTGCGTTTTTGCCACCGTTGGGTGAGGGTGTGCTTCAATGGCAGCACCATAGGCTTCCTGAATCCCTTCTTTCTTTAACACTTCCCTGGACTTGTCACAAATTACTTTTTTCCCGTTCTGCAACAGGAGAATTCTGTCACAGTATAACCCGGCTAAATTTAAATCATGGAAGATGGAAATCACCGTTAAGCTTTTCTCTTTTGTCCATGTTTTCAGTACATCCAACAGTTCTTTCTGGTAGGCAATATCCAGATGGTTTGTCGGTTCATCCAGTAAAAGTATTTCCGGGTCCTGTGCCAGTGCCTGGGCAAGAAATACCCGCTGCCGTTCTCCTCCGGACAATGCATCAATCGGCATATCCCGGTAAGCTGCCACTCCCGTCTGTTTCATGACTTCCTCTATCATTTCCTCATCTTTCCTGGTCATGGATTGGAATAAGCCGCGCTGATGTGCATATCTTCCCAGGGATACTGTTTCTTTCACTGTGTAACTGAATGTTTGAACACTATTTTGCGGCAGGACAGCGACCAGCTGTGCAAAGGATTTTGCACTGTAGCCCGACACCGATTTTCCTTTTATCCTGATTTCTCCTTCCTTGACATCAAGAATACGGCTGATTGTTTTTAACAGCGTAGTTTTTCCGCTCCCATTTGGTCCGATCACGCCAAACAGCTCGCCTTTCTTCACTGTAAAGGTAATATTTTTTAACACTTCTGCCTGTTGATAGCCGCCGGAGATATTATTCACTTCGATCATATACTATCCTCTTCTTTCCTCCGATTTTCACTGTTATTTCCGTTTCTTTAAACCCTGTCTGCTTCACCTTCCTCCAGTGAGAAGCCTCCTGCGTCTTTGCATTAATATAATTGCAAATACAGGGGCACCAATGAGCGCAGTAATGACACCAATCGGCAATTCCGAAGGCGCGATAATCATTCTGGAGACCAGGTCTGCGAGAATAAGAAAACTTCCGCCCGCAATGGCGGATAAAGGCAATAAATGCACATGGTCAGGGCCCCAAAGAATACGAACGAAATGCGGGATCACCAGGCCGACAAAGCCAATCGTCCCGGATACTGCTACTGCTGCACCTGTAAGTATGGAGCCGGCAATCAAAATACTTATTTTCTTCCGTTCCACATTGACTCCCAGGTGCTGTGCCTGTTCCTCTCCAAATGACATGGCGTTCAGCTCTCTTGCATGAAAGGTTAATAATACGGAACCTAGCAGGAAAAACGGCAAAATAATCTGGATGTGGTCCCAGCCCCGCATAGAAACACTGCCCAACAACCAGCCGATAATTTGCCTTAGTTCGTCTCCTGTTAATGCGATCATTAACGAAATCAGGGCACCTAAAAATGAACTGAAAATAACTCCTGTCAATATAATCGTCTCTACCCTCAACGTCCGATCAATACGTTGCGCAAAAAACAGCACAAAAAATACGGTCATAAATGATGCAAGGATACTGAGTACTGGCAATGTAAATGCTCCAAGGAGCGGCAATGACAGGCCGAAAAAGATGGTTACGACGGCCCCAAGGGAAGCCCCGGAGGATACACCCAGTGTGTAGGGATCTGCAAGCGGGTTGCGCAGCAGCCCCTGGAAGGCCGCCCCTGCAATGGCAAGGGAGGCGCCGACCAGTCCGGAAAGCATTACTCTTGGCAGACGGATATTCCATACAATATTGGCATGTGTAGCATCTATAGATTCTCCCGATACCCCAGGAAGGATGTTTGCTGCTGCAATATGGATAATCGTGGAGAAGGGGACAGAAACTGTTCCCATTGATGTTCCCAATAAAATCGTCAAGATTGCCAAAACAGCGAGAAAAACATATGGAAATAATTTACTAGTCTTCGAAAACTTCCGGATAGATGAATTTTGCAAGCGTATCCGCTCCTTCTGCCAGACGAGGTCCCGGACGGCTGATCAGATCAGTATCCACTTGAATTACCTGCTCATGTTGAACTGCTGCGATCTCCTGCCATGCATCCCGGTCCATCAGTTGCCCCACCGGATCTTCTATATAATCATAGGTCAATATGATGACATCAGGGTTTTGATCTACAATTGTTTCCTCACTTAACTCCACCCAGCCGTCCTGGTCGGCTGCAATGTTCTCCGCATTGATCATCGTTAAAATTTGATTCTCAAAGGTATGATTTCCCGGGCTATATATTTCCGGCTCCGGAGAAATTTCAATGTATATACTTTTTACTTCTTCTTCAGCAATTTCCGCTGCTTTTTCTTCCAGTTTCGAAAATGTATCCTGCATGGCAGCAATTATTTCCTCAGCCTCTTCTCTTGTTCCTGTAGCTTCAGCTATCATTTCAATTGATTCATAGACACCGTCAAAATCAGCTGCGTCATTGACCATTAATACATTCAAACCGGATTCCCTTAACTGATCAATACCCTCCGGTGTATTTCCGGGATGAGCTAATATTAAGTCCGGTTCCAGCGAAAGTATCAATTCTAAATTCAATTCCAAACCGCCAATTTTATCTATTTCCAATGTTTCTTCCGGATAATTATCATAGTCGGAGACACCAACTATTCTGTCACCAAGTCCAAGTGCAAATGCGATTTCCGTGTTGCTTGGGATCAGTGAAACGATAGCTTCCGGTGCTTCTTCAATGGTGACTTGCTCTCCATCACTTCCTTCTATCGTTACAGGAAATTCCTCTGCCTCACTTTCCGGCTGTTCGGTCTGTTCTGATTCTGCTTCATTATTTTCTGTTTCTTCATTCTCTGTATCTTCGCCACATCCGGCCAGAACCCCAGCCAGAAGCAGGGTGGTGAATAATAACACATGCAATTTTCTCAATTTTTAATCCCCCTATTTTTGAGTTCTTTTCCTGATTCGCTCATGGGTTTTTGCCCATTAAAAAAACATCTCTTAAAACAGAGATGCTGAATAAGTATAATAGGAATCCACAAAGACTCCTCGTTTATCTTTTCACACACCTCCCTATCCGCGTAGGTCTAAATGGCGCTGGAACAAGGCAGGTCTCCTGACTTATGGCTATATGGATTGTTCCTTCCCGTACACGAGGTACAGTGGATTTTTACAATCTTTTTACCAATTACAGTGGCGGGACCATGTTGGATTTTCACCAAACTTCCCTTTTAAGTCTTGTTTTTAAAAGACACCTTATTCTTAGTCATTATTTAATTTTTACGCTAATTAAAGTATACACCACCGCTCTAAAATAGCAAAATAAAATACAACATAATATGACAAAAAAGCCAGCCTCTTCTGAGACCGGCTTCTGCTATTTTATGATTTTGTTAAGCAATTTCAACGCTCTTTTGCTCAATCCAACGCCGCATTCTTATAAACAATGGAATGAACATTAACCCGACGATAATACCTTTTATAATATTAAATGGAAGGATACCGTACAGTACAGCATAAAATTTCACACTCGTAATATGCATTTCTTCCATTCCCATAAACCATGCATAGACTGGTAAAATAATAAGATAGTTTAGTATACTCATCCCTATCGCCATCACGATCGTACCAACAATCAGACCTGAAACGACGCTCTTTACGCCTTTTCTGAATTTATGGTAAAGAAGTGCTACAGGTACGACAAACATAACTCCCGCCAGGAAGTTGGATATGACGCCAACCGGTTCGCCACCGCCAATTGCCATATAAAGCAGATTTTTGATTCCAACTACGATTACACCGGCCATCGGCGAGAATATAAGGGATGCCATCAGTGCAGGTATATCGCTAAAGTCAATTTTCAAATACGGCGGCAAAAACGGCAGCGGAAAATTAAAGAAAAATAGTACGAGAGATATTGTTCCCAGTAATGCCAGAATAATAAGTTTTAATAGATTTCTGTTTTTCATAATCTTTCTCCTCCATCTTTTTCGATTCCGATCTCGTGATGAAGGAAAAGCCTTTCACTCCATTAAAACATAAAAACCCTAAAGCCATAGGGGGCTTTAGGGAATAATACGTCAATGGAAAACCGGGTACACAAAAATGCACCGATTGGCTCAACATCTTCTCCCATCCAGACTATAACTGTCGGTTCCGGACTTACACCGGATCCACCGTTCAAGCATGCAAGCTTTCACGGGTCACGGACTTAGAGCCATGCAGCTCCTTACCGTCGGTCGGGAATTTCACCCTGCCCCGAAGATTGGAATCGAATATTTAATTTACTTATCTTCATTATACATAATATTATTCTGATTTCAAGGGAAAAGTTTTTCAACACATCCCTCTATTATTCCAGGTTTATAAACAATCTTCCTTCTGCCTGCTGTCTTGTTTCGTTTCTGAATTCATCTATAGCTTTAACTTCAATTACCGCTCCGTCTGCATAAGTGCTGCGCGGGACTGTATAGTATCCCACATAATTTCCTGGCGTTGTTTCCATCATCGGCAATTCGGTAGCATTGGCCATCTGCATGCCGAAGTCGGTCAGCGGCATGTGGATCATAAAGCTGGTACGTAATCCCGGCTCACTTTCAAATTCAATTTTTACCGATTGACCTGTCTCCAGGTGCTGGTCTTCTGTCGGCGTCAAATTCATTATTTCCGGTGCAGTATATTTGGCATAGATGGTAATTGTTTCCTCCATTATATTGCCTGCCAAATCCGTCGCCACAACCTCAATGACATTTTCGCCCTCATCCAGCAGTATGCGATGCGAAAACGCTCCATCCGTCACTGCTGTCTCCTGTCCGTTGACAGTAACTGTATCAAGGTTGGCATCCCATACCGTTCCTTCCACCGTCGCTGTTTCACGATTGGTCATTTCACCATCTTCCGGACTGGCAATCGTCAGTTCCGGTGCTTCGGTATCGAGCGTGACGGTAACAGGTTCGGATTGTTTGGTGGATTCACCTTCAACTATAGAAACAACTCGATAGTCATTTTCCCCTTCAGATAATGCTGTCTGGAATTCAAATGTTCCATCCTCATCAACAACAGCGCTATCCACTTCTTCTTCGTTATTCAATAACTGGATCGTCGTTTCAGGAGAAGCAGTTCCCTCAATGCTAATATCCGTTTCCGTCGTTATAAAGTCCGCTGACGGAGAAGTTATAACAGGATCTTCCACCTCATATGCTACCCGGGCACGAATCATATAGTTCCCTTCTATCTCATTAGCCTGTCTCCAAAGCCCGGTTATATTTTCATAACTTCTTCCTGCATAATCACCATCCACATCACTAGCCAGCGCAGGCGAATATTGATCTGCTCTTGTTTGTACATAAACGATATAAAAATCATCATCGACAATAATGTTTTCATCCCGCAAATCAATGACTGTCCATTCTGTAATATCCCTTATTGCTTCTGCCTCAAAGGGTCCGGCAAGTTTTTCTCCCGGCAATCCATCCTCACCGGTTGCATCCCATATTTCTACAGCAAATTCAGTACTGCCTGGACCGGGCCTTGGAAGGTGTTCATTTTCAAATTGGAAAACACCATCCGTAATGAGCGCTTGATCTCTGTCCTCGGGCAAAGATATTTTTACGGCTGCCCGGTTCCCGATATCATAAAATGTCCGCCCGATCTCCCCGGAACCGTCATCATATCCGATTTCCTCATATTCATAACTGTAAAATGGATCCAACGCTATATTTATTTCTGTTGTTTCCTCATCAATCGTAATTTCTTTTTCCCCGTAATGATACCCTCTGGCTATCACTTTCATCGTATACGTACCTTCATAGGCTGTCAGGTTGTATTCTCCATCCTCATCTGTCTCTACAGGGGTAATGTTGGCGTCTTCCATTAAAAGTAATCTTGCGCCTTCAACCCCTTCACCTCTAGCAGCATTACTTACCGTACCTGAAATGCTTCTTTCAGGAATTTCTTCAAGCAGAAAATGTATTTCATCCGTTTCATGACCCTCGATATCTATTGTTTTCTGGGCCGGGTAAAAACCATACGCCTCTGCTTCTACCGTATATTCCCCTGGTGCAAGGGAAGTTAATGAATAGGACCCATCAGCAGGATGCGTCCTCGTTGAACGTGTTGTTTCCAGAACACTTACTTGGGCATCCAGTGGTAATCCAATCTGATGTACCTGCAAATCTTCTATCGCGTTGTTCGTTTCAGGTTGATTATCACTTATTTTTTCCATATTCATATCTGCAGGGATGTCTTCATGATAGAGATTTGAACTCGATTCATTTGCCTCCAATATGCTGACATTATCTAAATACATTCCCGGTTTTGTTACTTCATTTGGCGTATTCGAGGTAATGTTAAAGCCAATAAATATACGTTCACCACTGTAGTCCGATAAATCGGCTTCCCTGTTTTCCCATCCACCTGAATCGTTAAACAAGAGCCGTACCGATCTCCATTCTTCCTGGTCTGTAGAAACGTAAACATATCCGACATCGTGTATCGCCTCGAAATCATACCATACATCGAAATTTAAATAAGCTTCTTCCCCTTCCGGCAATTCAACAGGCGGCATGACCAACGTAGCATTTGCACCTTTTGTATAACTGCCATGCAGGTTGGTAGCGTACACTTTTTCACCGGATGCGGCACTTTCCGGGCCGGATGTCGGCACACCCCATTCCCATTCATTTTCTTCGCCAAATGAGGTCCATCCAACCGGTTCTTCTTCAAAGTCTTCAAAATACCCAATTGTTACGCCTGTGCCAATAGGAACTTCGTATGTTTCGCTAACGATTTCATTATTCCCAAAATCGTTGATGATCCACTTATAAGTAAGTGTCCCTTCCTCCAACGCTTCACCGGCTATTTCGGCAAAATACTCACCATCCAAAAAGTCGCCGGATAAAAGAGAGGCGTCGATCGTTTGCCAATCACCGTCATTTATTTGGTACTCAAGCTCTACCGAAAGGACGCTGACATTATCCTGAACCTGTACATATAATGTCGTATTCATATCTTCATAAACTTCCAGCGGCATTTGATGATCATAGGTCGGAGCTTCATTATCCTCCCCTTCTTTCAACACATTACCGCTTATAGAGCCAAGGCCATCAACCATGGCAGAAACAGCATCAAATACATTTACAAGGCCATGACCATAGCCATTATTAGGCGCATCAGGATATTCATTATCAGTCCTTTCCACAGCAGTGTCCATCAGTACCTGCTCAATTTCCTGCACGGATAAGTTTGCATCCAATTGCCTTAATAAGGCTACGACACCCGCTACAGCCGGTGCTGCCATCGATGTGCCATTTTTATAATCATAACCGCCGCCTGGCATGGCTGAACGAATATTTACGCCAGGTGCAGAAATATCCGGTTTAATTTCATCATACGGAGAAGGTCCACGCAATGAGAAATTTGCCAAATAATCATTGGCATCTGTAGCACCGACTGCAAAAGACTCCGGATAATTGGCAGGAACAGCAACTGATCCGGGCCCGCCAGGATTGGTCAGCGTTGTATTTCCAGCCGCAAATACAGGGAAAATTCCAGAGGCTCTCCATGCCGTAACCGCATCCCGGTACCATTCATCCAGGCCCGGGCCACCGCCCCAGGAATTGTTGACAACATCCGGTGCTTTCGTTACGTCATCACCCGGTGCTAAAATCCATTGTGCTGCATCAAGCAGATCTGTATCATAGGCGCCGGCATCCGTAAATGCCTGCACAGAAATCCACTGAGCACCTGGTGCCATACCTATCTGATTCGATCCATCTTCCTCACTGCCAACCATGGTGCCGGTGACATGTGTACCATGACTGTTATCATCATATGGCACTTCTTCATCATTTACCGGATCAAAAAAGCTGTACGTATGATCCACTTCACCGGTTGATGGGTCGTAACCGCGATATTTTTCTTTTAATGCGGGATGCTCCCAATCAGCACCTGTATCAATACTTGCGACAACTGTTCCTTGCCCATTGATTCCCATATCCCAGACTGCCGGTGCGCCCACACGGTCTACATTCCACTCGATGTCAGCCGTTTTATTTTCAGGTAATTCCGCATCCGTGTCCACCGTTCTGATTAGTTCCCGCTGTTCATTCGGCAATAGCTTCTCAACTTCTGGAAATGAAGCCAGTTTTTCTGCAACCTCTTTCGTAGCTGTCACAGCTACACCGTTTACGATATGATAAGCATTGACATCCTCAGCAATGCCATCCTGCTCCGCTTCTTCAAGAAATTCAAGCACATTTTGCTGGGATTCCATCGCTGTAGATTTTAATTCCGATATAACTGCAGATCGCTGGATATGCTCCTGCTCCATCACTGATAAATTTGCTTTTTCTGCACGATCTCTCGCTTCCCGTGCTGTCTCCCTTATGTCTGCTGTTGCCTTAAACTTGATTAAAAATGTTACCTTCTCTTCATTTTCTAATTGATCCTGTAAACCATTGCTCACTTTATGCTGAAGGTCTTTCTTTGCATTTTGAGATTGACTTATTTTCCAATTAGGTTCCGCAAAAGATATCCCCGGTGCAATCAACGAGAAAATCATGACGAAGGCTGCCAAAATACTAAGAACACGAACCTGTCTTTGTTTCTTTCTCAAAACTTTATCCTCCCTTCGATTTTGAAACACTACAATCGAAAAACTCCCCCTTTTTTTACTTTTTCACACTGGCAATCTTCCAGTTTACTAGTTTAACTATAGTAGAAAACCAAATCAGGTTGTGTCGAAATATATCAATAAATACTTAATAATTCAAAATAATTAATAAGTACTACTTTTTTTAGTAGAGTTTAATAGGTAAAAAGTATGTAGAAAATTTACTAAATGCATTACCAACAAGTTAAGTGTTATACACTATAAAACTTAATCAGACTATCAAAAAAATAAAATGATTATTTACTACTATTTTTTTACAACAAATAGAATGAAGAATAAATATGGGGATAATATTCCTATGAAAAATCTTTGGGCCCTTGGAACTTTCCTATTAGAAAATTTTTGCACCAGGTCAATGGAATCATTTTTGCAGTCAGTCTCGAAGTAATTTCGGTTATCGGAAGGTCGTTAGATTTAAGAATTTAGAAGAATACAATTTGGTAAAAGTTCCAGATTTCATTACAACCAATCTGAATCTATTGGTATTAGCGCTTTGGTCTTGAAATAATACGGAAAGAATATTCTCATTTCTATATCAATAAAAAAGGTGTAAGTTCCAACTTAGCAACTCACAAACTGTGTCATGACAGATGGAACGAAGTTGTCGAACATTGAGGATGTTATAACCGCCCTTTCTTCAACTACTCAGCCGATGTTGATGTTCACTTATATGGTATAAGTGCCACTAAGGCTCTGATTTCATCAATCACCAAGTATGCTTTAACCCTAGTGGAGCTGTTCGGTGTTGGATCGCTAAATATTAAAAAGAGTGCAGAGACTGTAAAATCTCTGCACTCTTTCACATTTAACCAATCTGCAACAGAAGAAACACCCCTCTGTTTATTCCAGGTTTATAAACAATCTTCCTTCTGCCTGCTGTCTTGTTTCGTTTCTGAATTCATCTATAGCTTTAACTTCAATTACCGCTCCGTCTGCATAAGTGCTGCGCGGGACTGTATAGTATCCCACATAATTTCCTGGCGTTGTTTCCTTCATCGGCAATTCGGTAGCATTGGCCATCTGCATGCCGAAGTCGGTCAGCGGCATGTGGATCATAAAGCTGGTACGTAATCCCGGCTCACTTTCAAATTCAATTTTTACCGATTGACCTGTCTCCAGGTGCTGGTCTTCTGCCGGCGTCAAATTCATTATTTCCGGTGCAGTATATTTGGCATAGATGGTAATTGTTTCCTCCATTATATTGCCTGCCAAATCCGTCGCCACAACCTCAATGACATTTTCGCCCTCATCCAGCAGTATGCGATGCGAAAACGCTCCATCCGTCACTGCTGTCTCCTGTCCGTTGACAGTAACTGTATCAAGGTTGGCATCCCATACCGTTCCTTCCACCGTCGCTGTTTCACGATTGGTCATTTCGCCATCTTCAGGACTGGCAATCGTCAGTTCCGGTGCTTCGGTATCGAGCGTGACGGTAACAGGTTCGGATTGTTTAGCTTCTTCACCATCTACCAACGTAATGGCAGTAATTTCATTGTCACCTTCCGTCAGTCCGGTGTTTATGGAAAAAGCAGCATCTTCACCAATCTCAGCAGTTCCAACTTCCTCTCCATTATTCAATACACTTACACTCATTTCCGGAGTAGCGGTGCCTTCGACAGCTGTTTCCGTTTCATTCGTAATCAATCCGTCTTTCGGAGAGGTAATAACCGGATCATCCACCTCATATTCGACAACAGAACGTATCATCTTATTACCTGTCAGAAAATCCGGTTCCAATTGATACCAAAATCCTTTGTACATTTCCCAGCTTCGATACGTAAACTCATCCTTGTCATTTTGCAGTCTTGGCGCTGTCTCCCGGTCTTCAGATTGAATATAGACCATGTAGAACTCTTCATCTACCATAATCCCATAATCTCTCAAATCCACAGTAGTCCATTCCCCATTTTTTACTGCAGTTGCATCAAATGGTCCGGCAATCATTTCTCCCGGTTCTCCGTTTGGACCGTTCGCATCGAATACTGCAACTTGAAATTGATCACCGCCACCTGCAGAAAAGAGGAATTTACCTTCCGATACCAATGCCCTTTCCTGTCCATCATCCAGTGACATTCTTACCCCCCAGGCGTTGCCTGCTTCCAAAAACCAGCTCCCCCCCTCGCCAGTACCATCGTCATAAGCAAGTTCACTGCCGGGATAACTGAAAAATGGATCAAGCTGCACATTAAATATATTGCTATCGCCTGAAACTGTCACTTCTATTTCTTTCGTGACATATCCTCCAGCAGAAACCCGCAGTGTATAGTCACCTTCGTAAGCTGTAAATTCATATTCTCCATCTTCATTTGTTTGAACAGGCTCAATATTGGCATCCTCGACCAATAGTACATAAGCTCCATCAACAGCTTCATCATTCCTGGCGTCTGTCACTGTTCCAGTAACTGTTTCCTCTGGGATTTCTTCCAATGAAAAATCTAATTCCAAACTTTCATCCTCAATAAGGTTTATCTCCTGCTCCACCGTGTAATAACCATATGATCCTACCTGCAGAACATGTTCACCTGCTGCATATCTGATCAAATAGGAGCCATCATCCGGATCTGTTTTCACCGAACGGTTCTTTCCCATAACACTCACCTCAGCTTGAAGCGGAAGCTCCGAGCCTTGATCAGTAACATTGCCTTCTACCGTTGATACACCTGCATCTACAGCCAGTACTGCATTTTCTGCATCTATCATTCCATAACCATACCCATCATTTGGAGTATCAGGATATTCTTCATCTGTCAAAGGCAATGCAGTATCCAATAAAATTTCCTCTATGTCATCAACACTAAGATTGCTATTTGCCTGCAGCAATAATGCAGCTGCACCGGATACGGCAGGTGCTGCCATGGAGGTACCGCTGTTATCCGTATATTCCCCGCCGGGAATGGAGGATCTGATTCCCTGTCCGGGTGCCGTTACGTCCGGTTTGATTTCCTCATATGGAGACGGTCCCCGAAGTGAGAAGCTCGCCACGTCATCACCGACATCCAGTGCACCAACAGCAAAAGACTCCGGATAATTAGCCGGCGTTGCGATGGAACCAGGTCCCCCGCTGTTATTATTGTCTACATTTCCAGCAGCAAATACAGGGAAAATATTTGCATTTCGCCATTCAGTTACAACATCACGATACCATTCATCCAGTCCAGGTCCTCCGCCCCAAGAGTTATTAACAATATCCGGCGCAAGATCCACCCGGGTATTTCCATCTCCATCTGTTGGTGCTAAAATCCATTCCGCCGCAGCGAGTAGGTCAGCATCAGTAGCTGTGCCATCTGACGCGAATGCTTTAACACCAATCCACTTTGCTCCGGGAGATACCCCAATTTGATTGCTGCCATCTTTTTCACTGCCAACCATTGTTCCTGTTACATGGGTACCATGTCCTTGATCATCATAGGGTTCCGGTACTGCTTCAGTGGCATCAAACCAGTTATAATCGTGATCCGCTTCTCCTGTTTCTTCGTCATACCCACGATACTTATCTTTTAATGCAGGGTGATTCCATTGAACACCGGTATCAATACTTGCTACCACGGTTCCTGAACCATCATAGCCCATTTCCCATACATATGGGGCGTTCACTCTTTCAATATTCCATTCCACATCCTCCAGTATCGCTTGTGGTTCACCTTCAGACAGCGAGAGGAGTTCTGGATCGGTCACCGGTACAGTCAAATACCTTGTTTCATTCGGCACCAGCTTCTCTACTTCTGAAAAGCCGGCAATTTTTTCTGCAACTTCTTTCGTTGCCGTTACAGCCATTGCATTTACAATAAAATAAGAGCGGATGTGTTCAGCATTTCCGCTTGAGCCCTCTTCCTCCAAAAAGCTACGTACATTTTTCTGTTCTTTTAATGCAGTTTCTTTTAACGCATTAACAACAGAGGAGCGTTGCTGAAATTCTGCTTCATGAGCCGACAGCTGATTTACTTGAGCATGATTTCTTGCATCTTTTACTGCTTTATTTGTATCTGCTTTTTCTTGAAACTTAACAAGAAAAGTCACTTCTTCCTGGTCATTCCATTGAGTCAATAAGCGTTCATCCATTTTTGCTGCCGGAGTTTTATTCGACTCATGCAACACATTCCGTTTCTCTTGCACTTCCTCTGCAAAGCCTGGTGTAATAACTGAAAAAATCATTAGTGCGATCATCAAAAAACTTAAAAACTTTATACGATATAACCCCTTCGTTCCCAAATAATCTCCTCCTTTTTGAAATCCAGGGACTGTTCAAATGGTGAAAAAGCATAGACGCCCCTTGACTTACCTATCACTACTATAGTAGATAGGTCATTGCAGTAGTGTCGATTTACGTCGACAAAAATCCATTAATAACAAAATGATAAATTAGTACTATGTAAAAGTTAGGTATAAAGTGAGATTGATAGATAAACATTCAGCATTTAACCGCACTTAAAATATATGTTTGTTTTAAATAAAAATAAAAACAGGAAATAGTATTCATACATTTACAATGTATGGAAGCCTGCAATTAATTTTGATAGAAATTCCTCAGATCATTCTGATGTAATTCTCTCTTAGACATTACTTTCCTATCAGCAAGAAAAATTAATGGGTGAAAAGTTGCAGTTTTTCGTTTTTATGAAATCATTTCAGAACAGTTTTCTATCATTATTAATCAAAACCACCAGTGTGAACTGGTGGTTTGCTCTGCGGCTGAAAGCCTATGTTACCGGCCTCGGCCTAAAAGGCCCACTGAATGGGTTTCCCTTTTGCACCACACTTACTCACTGATTCTTAAAGAATCTCTTATTTCTTTTTATTTTTCTTACCGGTGAACGGATCAAATTCTTCAAATAATGTTAATTGATCGCTCATGTAATCCTCCCTAAGCTGATTTCGTATATACTCTTGAATTTGATTTTTATTTCTTCCCACCGTATCCACAAAGAATCCTCGACACCAGAATTTTCGATTACCATATCTATACTTTAAATTCGCATGACGGTCAAAGATCATTAAACTACTTTTACCTTTTAAGTATCCCATGAATTGAGACACACTCAATTTTGGTGGTATACTAACTAACATATGAATGTGGTCTTTGCATGCATTTGCTTCGTGTATTTCAACGCCTTTTCTTTCGCAGAGTTCTCTGATTATTTCTCCTATACTTCTTTTATATTTTCCATATATGATTTGTCTTCTATATTTTGGTGCAAAAACTATATGGTACTTACATCTCCACTGCGTGTGTGCTAAACTATTCTTGTCCTTCATTGGACGTGCCTCCTTCTATGGTGAGATTTTGGTGGTCGGGAAACCTACCTAATCTTACCATGAAGCGAGGCTTTTTTTGACCCCACGCTAGAAGCTCTCTGGAACCCCCGGCATAGCCGGGGGTTTTCAAAGATCATAAAAAGAGTGCAGAGACTGTAAAATCTCTGCACTCTTTCACGTTTAACCAATCTGCAACAGAAGAAACCCCCCTCTGTTTATTCCAGGTTTATAAACAATCTTCCTTCTGCCTGCTGTCTTGTTTCGTTTCTGAATTCATCTATAGCTTTGACTTCAATTACCGCTCCGTCTGCATAAGTGTTGCGCGGGACTGTATAGTATCCCACATAGTTTCCTGGCGTTGTTTCCATCATCGGCAATTCGGTAGCATTGGCCATCTGCATGCCGAAGTCGGTCAGCGGCATATGGATCATAAAGCTGGTACGCAATCCAGGCTCACTTTCAAATTCAATTTTTACCGATTGACCTGTCTCCAGGTGCTGATCTTCTGCCGGCGTCAAATTCATTATTTCCGGTGCAGTATATTTGGCATAAATGGTAATTGTTTCCTCCGTTATATTGCCTGCCAAATCGGTAGCCACAACGTTTATTACATTTTCGCCTTCATCCAGCAGTATACGTTGTGAAAACGCTCCATCCGTGACAGCTGTTTCCTGCCCGTTGACAGTAACTGAATCAAGGTTGGCATCCCATACCGTTCCTTCCACCGTCGCTGTTTCACGATTGGTCATTTCGCCATCTTCAGGACTGGCAATCGTCAGTTCCGGTGCTTCGGTATCGAGCGTGACGGTAACAGGTTCGGAGTCTGCAGCGTCTTGCCCATCTACATACGTTACTGCAAGAAACTCATTCTCTCCTTCTTCCAGTTCTGCTTCTATGGCAAAGCTTCCATCTCCGTCAATTTCCTCGGTACCAATGGTTTCTCCATTTTGCTGCAATTCCACACTCGTCTCAGGTGTCGCAGTTCCCTCTACAATAATTTCGCTTTCATTGGTAATTAACCCGCTATCCGGTGTGGTGATAACAGGTGCATCTACCGCATAAGCCACCCGGGCACGGATCATATAGTTACCTTCGTCAGCAGGGGATGATGACCAAACTCCGCCGACTTCCTGATAGCTTCTGCCGGCATTTGGGCTGCTCTCATCTGTAGCCAGACCAGGAACATTCGGGTTGTCCTGGGTCTGCACATACACCATGAAAAAGTCTCCATTCACCTGGATGCTTTCTCCGCGCAGGTCTACCACAGTCCATTCATTCAGGTCCCTGATTGCCTCTGATTCGATTGGACCTGCCAGTTTTTCATCAGGCATGCCATCATCACCTGCGGACCATACTTCTACAGCAAATGGTGTATCACCAGGCACAGGCCAATCTGTTCCATGAAACTGGAAGACCCCATCTGTGACCAGAGCCGTCTCCCTGTCTTCAGGCAGAGACATTTTGACTGCCCATTTGTTCCCCGCATCATAGTAAGCCCGGGCATTTTCCGCTGTACCGTCATCATAGTAAATTTCATCCCCGGGTACCGTAAAGAATGGTTCCAGATCAATGTCCAGTGTCATATCTCCATCCAGTTCAAGTTCAATATCTTTGGAATGATAGTCTGTTGCAACGATTTTCAAGGTATACGTTCCTTCATAACCGGTCAGCTCATAACTCCCATTTTCATCCGTTTCCACCGGGCTTACATTTGCATCCTCTGCCAGCAGTAAAGTAGCCCCTTCAACCGGTTCTCCCGTGCGCTCATTTGTTACTGTTCCGCTGATCGTTCCCTGTGGCAGCTCATCAAGTACAAAATTAGCTGTAACACTTTCATCAGCCTCTACTTCCACAGTCTGTTCTCCGGAAGAAAAGCCATATGCTTCTGCTAACACAGTGTATGTTCCAGCTGCATGCATCAGCGTGTACGACCCGTCCTGCGGATTAGTGCTCGTGGAACGGCCGGTTTCCAGTACACTGACCTGTGCGTCCAGTGGAATTCCGCTTGACTGGACTTCCGCATTTCCTTCTGCTTCATCTGATTTGCTGCCGGCTTGATCGGCTGCAGCAGATGCTTGCGTTACCATAGCTTTCTCCGCCACTTTCTTTTCCAGTTCATCCTTCGTTTGATCCGGGATATTCTGCTGAATTTCTTCCGGTTTCATATTTGTTGGTTCATCACCAAGCATTGTATCGGAAAGTGCAACAGCATCAATATACCACCCCGGCCTTGTAATGCTTCCGTCTGAATAAGCATAAAATCCGACATAAACTTGCTGACCTGCATATGCTGACAAGTCAATTTCAACATCCTGCCAGTATTCTTCTTCTCCCTCAAATGCCTGCAGTTCAGTCCATTCCTCCATATCGGTGGAAATAACTACATGCCCATAATCCCAGGCCGTACCCAAAGAAGACTGTTCAAAGTTATGCCAGCTTTTAAATTGTAAATAGGACTCCCCTTCAGGCAGCGAGATTGCCGGCATAAGAAGCGTCGCATCCATATTATTAGGATAATCGCCGGAAAGATTGGTTGCATATACATTTTCCCCAGATACAGCTTCATCCGGACCGGAAGTCGGCACACCTCTTTCCCAGACGTCATTATCACCAAAGGTTGTCCAACCTGCAGGTGTGTCTTCAAAATCCTCAAAATAGCCGACTGTAATTGGCTCGCTTACTTCAACTGCATATTCAGCTGTTTCCACTTCATTGCCGGCATAGTCACTAACCGTCCATTTATACGTAAAGGTATCGCCGGTAATTACGTCACTCGGTACGGTTACTGTAAATAGACCATGTGTAGCATTATCCTCTGCCAATTCTGTTTCAAGATCCTGCCAGTCATCATTTTCATCCAAATAATGCAAGACAGCATCACCTATCAGTAAGTCATCATAGACGTCAATGCTCAAAAATAATGGCATTCCCGCATACGTTTCCAGCGGTGACTCATGTTCATACGTAGGAGGTACATCATCATCGGCATACTGGGATTCATCCGTTAATGCCACATCGTCGATATACCAGCCTGGTCTTGTAACACTGCCATCGGAATACGTGTAATATCCGACATAGATTCGTTCACCAAGGTAGTCACTTAAGTCCACTTCCTCGCTGGACCAGTATTCCTCTTCCCCATAGAAATCACGGACAATAGTCCATTCTTCCAAGTCCGTGGATATTACTAAGTGTCCATAATCAAAATTGGTTCCGGTTGATGAGCCTTGTTCAAAGTTATGCCAGCTCTTAAATTGCAAATAAGCTTCTCCTTCTTCCGGCATGTCGATAGGTGGCATCACTAACTCTGCATCCATATTGTTCACATAATCCCCAGCCAGATTAGTAGCATACACATTCTCACCGGAAAATGCTGCATTTGGACCCGAGGTTGGTTCTCCCCATTCCCATACATTATTCGTTCCGGTTTGATCCCAACCGGCCGGTTCTTGATCTCCTTCAAAATCTTCAAAGTAACCAATTGAAATGCCGGACATTACTTCAACATGATATTCTTCCGTTGTAACCTCATTATTACCAAAATCATTAACAACCCAATGATACGTGAATGTTCCTTCCTCTACAGCATCACCAGGTACAGTAGCGGTGTACTCGCCGGACCGGAAATCTCCAGAAGTGCGGTTGGCTTCCACCACTTCATCCCCATAATGCAGCTCTACAGAAGTCACACTTACATTATCTGCTGCATGAATCGTTAAATCCAGATCCATATTAGAATAAGTTTCCGCAGGTGCTGTATGTTCATACGTTGGAGGCTCCGTATCTTCTCCGTCCATCGTTACCTGTCCTTCAATTGTACCAAGACCGGAAACAACAGAGGACACCGCAGCATAGGCATCGACAATACCATATCCATATCCATTGTTTGGTGATTCAGGAAAAGAACTGTCTGTTCCGGCTTCCGAATCTGCCATTTCCATAATAATTTCTTCAGCAGTATCCACATCCAACCCGGCATTCGCAGATTTCAATAACGCCACAACCCCCGCGATTGCCGGAGAAGCCATGGAAGTACCGCTTTTCCCGCCATATCCGCCTCCAGGAATGGCAGAGCGGACTCCTTCACCCGGAGCTGCAATATCCGGCTTAATCTCATCATATGGTGAAGGCCCTTCTAATGAGAAGGATGATTTATTATCACTGCTGTTCGTGGATCCTGCTGCAAACGATTCCGGATAGTTTGCCGGTACGGCTACAGATCCCGGGCCACCCGGATTGGTCAGCGTTGTATTTCCAGCTGCAAAAGCAGGGAAAATATCTGCTGCTCTCCATGCAGTAACCGCATCACGATACCATTCATCCAGTCCCGGTCCGCCGCCCCAGGAGTTATTCACCACATCCGGTGCTTTTGTTACGTCATCACCCGGTGCCAAAATCCACTGGGCTGCAGCCAGCAGGTCTGTATCATATGCCCCTGCTGCTGTAAAGGCCTGCACAGAAATCCACTGTGCACCCGGAGCAACACCTACCTGGTTGGATCCATCCGGTTCACTTCCTACCATGGTTCCGGTTACATGTGTGCCGTGGCTATCATCATCATACGGCTCTTCTTCCCCGTTTACCGGATCAAAAAAACTATACGTGTGATCAACTTCCCCGGTTGCCGGATCGTACCCACGATATTTATCTTTTAACGCAGGATGCTCCCATTCTGCTCCTGTATCGATACTTGCTACGACCGCTCCCTGACCGTCAATACCCATATCCCACACAGCCGGGGCTCCAACACGGTCTACGTTCCATTCAATATCCATTGTTTCATTTTGCGGAACTTCCACATCCGTATCCACCGCTCTAATCAATTCACGCTGTTCATTTGGTAGCAGCTTTTCCACTTCAGGAAATGAAATCAGCTTTTCAGCCACTTCTTTTGTAGCAGTTACAGCTACCCCATTTACGATGTGATAAGCTTGAATATCCTCTGCCTTCCCTTCCCGTTCAGCTTCTTCAAGAAACTCCAGCACAGGTTGCTGAGATTCCATTGCCGTCTGCTTCAATGCTGAAATAACAGCCGATCGCTGTGCATGCTCCTGAGCCATAGAAGAAAGATTTGCTTTTTGCGCAGTCTCTCTTGCTTCCCGGGCGACCTCCATCGTATCTGTTTTTTCTTTGAACTTGATTAAAAACGTAACCTTGTCTTCCTTCTCCAATTGATCCTGCAAACTGCTATTTACTTTTGCTTGTACATTCGTCTTTGAATCACGGAGAGAATGACTTACTTTCCCATTATTCGTTTCGGCGATAGTAATTCCCGGTGCAATCAATGAGAATATCATAACAATCGTTGCCAAAATACTAAACATACGGACCTGCCTTTGCTTTTTTCTCAACATTTATCCTCCCTTCGATATGACACCTTTAAACTAAAGCTCCCGGCCTCCTTTCCTGCTATTTTTCTAAAAATCTACCAGGAAAATCTTGGCTGCTATATATAACTATATTAGATAGAGAGTGAAAATAATGGCGAATATTGTCACAATTAAACCTGCAATTAAAAATTGAGCAGGAAGTATCGCTTTTCCAATTAGCGCCGGTCAGAAAAATAGTTCCCCGGAACCACTGATCATCTGATAAAATGCAAAAAACAGGAGTTTATCCATATGACTTTGAATAATATAATAAAGATAAAATAAAAAATGATACATTTGTACCAGCTATAATTTGCAAAACACAACTAACTGATCAACTGCCACTCATTTAGTATTTCACGAATCAAAAAAGTTGCAGAGACTAATCAGTGTCTCTGCAACTTTTGTTTATTTATTCTTTTAGTAAAAGGTAAACCGTTCCATGTTTGAATTAATCTTCAAGATTAATAAATAGTTTACCTTCTGCCTGTTTTCGGCTTTCATTGCCAAAGCTGTCTTTGGCGATTACTTCGATTACTGCTCCGTCAGCATAAGCATTGCGTGGTACCGTCCAGTAGCCTACATAATTACCAGGTGTGGTTTCCATCATTGGTAATTCTGTGGCATTCATGATACCCATACCAAAGTCCGTTAATGGCATATGCACCACAAAGCTGGTACGCAGTCCCGGATCACTTTCAAACTCTATCATCACGGATTGACCTGTTTCAAGCTCTACATGTTCATCCGGTGTTAAGTTGAAAATTTCCGGTGCAGTATAATCAGCATATACAGTAACCGTTTCGGTTGTTGTATTTCCAGCCAGGTCAGTAGCTTCAACTTCAATCACATTTTCCCCTTCATCAAGCAGGATACGTTGTGAGAACTCGCCGTTGGAAACAGCTGTTTCCTGACCGTTTACAGTAACTGTATCAAGATGGTCATCACTTACCGTTCCTTCCACTGTTGCGGTTTCACGGTTCGTATTTTCACCGTCTTCCGGACTGGTAACTGTCAGATCCGGTGCTTCGGTATCCAGCGTTACTGTTACCGGGTCGGATTCATCAGCCTGTTCTCCATTTACATACGTTACAGCAGTGAATTCATTTTCACCTTCAGTTAACGTAGCATCCACGGAAAATGTGCCTTCTTCACCGATTTCCACAGTACCGGCTTCTTCTCCATCATGCAGTACTTCTACCGTTGTTTCCGGAGTTGCATCACCTTCTACAGTGACCTCTGCTTCATTGGTAACCAATCCATCTTCCGGAGAAGTGATTTCAGGCGTTTCCACTTCATAAGCTACCCGGGCACGGATCATGTAGTTACCTTCATCAAGCGGAGATTGTGACCATACGCCGCCGACTTCCTGATAGCTTCTTTCGGCATTCGGTCCATCTTCATCTGTCGCCAGTCCAGGTGAGCCCGTGTTGTCCTGTAATTGATGATAGACCATGAAGAAGTCACCGTCGACTTGAATACTTTCTTCACGCAGATCAACAACAGTCCATTCATCCAGATCACGGATTGCCTCTGCTTCGACCGGTCCTGCCAGTATTTCATCTGGCATACCGTCATCGCCGGCTGACCAAACCTCAACCGCGAATGGTGTACCGCCCGGTGAAGGGAAGTCTGTATCATGGAATTGGAAAACGCCATCTGTTACAAGTGCAGAATCCCTGTCTTCAGGCAAGCTCATTTTTACTGCCCATTTGTTGCCTGCGTCAAAGAATGCACGTGCGTTTTCCGCTGTACCATCATCATAATAGATTTCCCCGCCCGGTACAGTAAAGAATGGCTCCAGCTCAATATCAAGGGATACATCCCCGTCAATTGTTACTTCTACATCTTTAGAGTAGAAGTCCTGAGCAATCACTCTCAATGTGTAGTCGCCTTCATATCCGGTAATGTCATAATTTCCATCAGCATCCGTTTCTACTGGATCAACGTTTGCATCTTCCACCAGCAGAATCGTTGCTCCTTCAATCGGATTACCGGAATTTTCACTTGTAACAGTTCCGCTTACAGTACCTTCCGGAAGCTCTTCTAATGTAAAGTTTGCTTCGGTCGTACGATCTTCTTCCACTGTTACTGTTTGCTCTTCAGAATAGAATCCGTATGCTTCAGCTACTACAGTAAACTCACCTGCAGCATTCATTAATGAATAGGAACCATCCTGTGGATTTGTATTCGTAGAACGACCGCTTTCCAGCACACTAACCTGTGCAGCCAACGGAAGTCCTCCGGCATCCTGTATACCATCAGCCACTTCATCAGCAGCCTCTGCTTTTTCAGCAGTTTCCGCATTTGCAGATTCGCTATTTAAATTCTCTTTTTCTTTTGGTGCTGGCTGTTTAGTAAGATCCACTTTCTGTGAATCAAGATTTAAAGACTCATCAGACAGTGCCACATCGTCAATATACCAACCTGGGTAGGTGACGGAAAAATCGGAATCAAAGTGGAAACCGATATATACGCGCTGATCGCTATAATCAGATAGATCCACTTCGGCTGTTTCCCAACCATTCGTTGCACCAGTAAATGTCATTAAATCCACCCAATCTTCCTGGTCTGTGGAAATTACGACATATCCATTATCCCAGCTGTTCTCGATGTCATGCCAATTATTGAACTGTAAATATGCCTCTCCTTCAGGCAAGTCCACTGGTGGCATCATTAATATCGCATCAGAGTCGTTCGGATATTCGCCATCCAGATTCGTGGCATACACGTTATCTCCTGAAGCTGCTTCACCAGGACCGGAAGTAGGTTCGCCCCATTCCCAGCTGTCATTTTCACCAAATGAAGTCCAGCCTGCAGGATAGGATTCAAAATCCTCTTCATACCCAACTGTAATACCTTGGTGTACGTCTACTGTATATTCTTCGGTTGTAACTTCATGCCCTCCGAAGTCATTAATTACAAAGTGATAAGTGAATTCGTCACCATCAATATCCTCTCCAGGAACAGTTACAGCATATTCACCGGAACGGAAATCGCCGGAAATACGATTGGCTTCCACTACTTCGTCGCCATAATGTAGTTCCACGGAAGTTACACTTACGTTATCACTTGCATGAATAGTCAGATCCAGATCCATACCTTCGTATGTTTCTGCAGGTGCTTCATGTTCATAGGTCGGAGCTTCATTATCTTCCCCATCCATGGTCACCTGACCTTCAATCGTACCAAGCCCTGAGATAACAGTGGAAACTGCTGCATATGCGTCAACAATTCCATGTCCATAACCGTTATTTGGAGACTCAGGAAAAGAATCATCTGTCCCGGCTTCCGAATCAGCCATTTCCATTAAAATATCTTCCATCGTATCAACATCCAGGCTTGCATTTGCAGACCTTAATAATGCTACTACCCCAGCAACTGCCGGAGATGCCATGGAAGTACCACTCATACCATCATATCCACCGCCGGGCACGGTAGATCGAATTCCTTCACCCGGTGCTGCTATATCCGGCTTGATCTCATCATAAGGAGAAGGTCCTTCCAATGAAAAGCTTGATTTATTGTCACTGTTGTTGGTGGAACCTGCAGCAAATGATTCCGGATAGTTTGCAGGTACGGCTACAGATCCCGGGCCACCCGGATTGGTCAGCGTTGTATTTCCAGCTGCAAAGGCAGGGAAAATATCTGCTGCTCTCCATGCAGTAACCGCATCACGGTACCATTCATCCAGTCCCGGTCCGCCGCCCCAGGAGTTATTTACTACGTCAGGCGCCTTTGTTACGTCGTCACCCGGTGCCAAAATCCACTGGGCTGCAGCCAGCAGGTCTGTATCATAAGCACCTGAATCAGTAAACGCCTGTACGGAAATCCACTGTGCACCCGGAGCCACACCTACCTGGTTAGATCCGTCCGCTTCGCTTCCAACCATGGTTCCGGTTACGTGTGTACCATGTCCCTGGTTATCATATGGTACTTCTTCTTCATTTACCGGATCGAAGAAGCTGTACGTATGGTCAACCTCTCCGGTTGCAGGGTCATAACCACGGTATTTGTCCTGCAGTGCAGGATGCTCCCAATCAGCACCGGTATCGATGCTCGCTACTACCGTTCCCTGACCGTCAATACCCATGTCCCAGACATCCGGTGCACTTACACGGTCCACATTCCACTCAATTTCATCTGTATCGTTTTGTGGAACCTCCACATTTGTATCTACCGCTTTAATTAATTCACGCTGTTCATTCGGCAATAGCTTTTCCACGTCAGAGAAGGATACTAATTTTTCAGCTACTTCTTTTGTGGCGGTAACTGCCATTCCGTTAACAATATGATAGGAACGAATATCTTCAGCATTCCCTATTTCTTTCTGTTCTTCAAGGAACTGCTTTACTTTCTTTTGTGATTCCATCGCTGTTGATTTCAACTCGGAAACCACGGCAGAACGCTGAGCATGTTCCTGGCCCATGGCAGAAAGATTTGCTTTTTGTGCACTTTCTTTCGCTTCCTGGGCAACCCCCATTACATCTGCTTTTTCCGTAAACTTGATTAAGAACGTTACCTTCTCTTCGTTCTCCAGTTGATCTTGTAAGCTACTCGTGACTTTATTCTGCACTTTCACTTTTGAATCGTTAAGAGATTGACTCACCTTCCCATTTGTTTCTGCAAAAGTCAATCCTGGTGTAATTAATGAAAATATCATGATGATCGTGGCAAGAATACTAAATGCCCGAACCTGTCTTTGTTTTTTTCTCAAACTTTTTCCTCCCTTCGATTTTAAACCCTTTAAAAGATTTGATCCTCCTTTCCCAACCTCATTTACCAATCCTTTAATCTATCAGGTTGGTCTGCGTTGCTAGTTTCACTATAGTAGAGATGCTAGTAGAATGATGTCGAATTATGTCGATAAAAATTCAATAATTCAAAATTGAATAATTAGTACTAATCTTATAATAGGAAAGAATAACCACATTTTAGTTTTGAAGTATTGTAGAATTCCGGCAACAAAGGTTTTGGCAGATTTTTTTAAAATTAAAATTATTTTTACGTAGGTATTTGGGATAAAAAAATGATTATAAATTACTAAACATATACAATTAATTACAAATAATTTAGTGATTATGATAAAACAGTATAGAACCCTCTGAATTAATTCATACTTTTTTATCATATAACAAAGAAACCGGGATAAAAGAATCATCATTAGATAAGGCCCAGTTGGAAAGGCGGAATAGTTTCCTGCTAAGACGCAAAAAAGAATGCAGAGACATAAAGCAATGTCCCTGCATTCTTCCTGTAACCATGCCCCAACACAAAAACCTCTTTCAGGTTAATCTTCAAGGTTTATAAACAATTTGCCATCTGCCTTTTCACGGGTTTCGTTGCCAAAACTGTCTTTTGCTATCACTTCGATTACTGCTCCGTCAGCATAAGCATTGCGTGGAATGGTCCAGTAACCTTCATATTTTCCTTCTGTTGTTTCCATCATCGGTAATTCGGTAGCATTGTCTGCTTGTATACCAAAGTTTGTTAATGGCATGTGAACGACAAAGCTTGCAGTAAGGCCAGGCTCACTTTCAAATTCCACCGTCACAGTTTGACCGGTTTCAAGATCTTTGTCTTCATTCGGTGTTAAGTTGAAAATTTCCGGTGCTGTGTAGTCTGCGTACACCGTCATTGTTTCGGTTGTTGTATTTCCAGCCAGGTCAGTAGCTTCAACTTCAATCACATTTTCCCCTTCATCAAGCAGGATACGTTGTGAGAACTCACCGTTGGAAACAGCTGTTTCCTGGCCATTCACCGTAACGGTGTCAAGGTGGTCATCACTTACCATTCCTTCCACTGTTGCGGTTTCACGGTTCGTATTTTCACCGTCTTCCGGACTGGTAACTGTCAGATCCGGTGCTTCGGTATCCAGCGTTACTGTTACCGGATCGGATTCATCAGCCTGTTCTCCGTTAACATACGTTACAGCGGTGAATTCATTTTCACCTTCTGTCAATTCCGCATCTACAGCAAATGTTCCATCTTCACCGATTTCCACAGTACCGGCTTCTTCTCCATCATGCAGTACTTCTACCGTTGTTTCCGGAGTTGCATCACCTTCTACAGTGACCTCTGCTTCATTGGTAACCAATCCATCTTCCGGAGAAGTGATTTCAGGCGTTTCCACTTCATAAGCTACCCGGGCACGGATCATATAGTTACCTTCATCAAGCGGAGATTGTGACCATACGCCGCCGACTTCCTGATAGCTTCTTTCGGCATTCGGTCCATCTTCATCTGTCGCCAGTCCAGGTGAGCCCGTGTTGTCCTGTAATTGATGATAGACCATGAAGAAGTCACCGTCGACTTGAATACTTTCTTCACGCAGATCAACAACAGTCCATTCATCCAGATCACGGATTGCCTCTGCTTCGACCGGTCCTGCCAGTATTTCATCTGGCATACCGTCATCGCCGGCTGACCAAACCTCAACCGCGAATGGTGTACCGCCCGGTGAAGGGAAGTCTGTATCATGGAATTGGAAAACGCCATCTGTTACAAGTGCAGAATCCCTGTCTTCAGGCAAGCTCATTTTTACTGCCCATTTGTTGCCTGCGTCAAAGAATGCACGTGCGTTTTCCGCTGTACCATCATCATAATAGATTTCCCCGCCCGGTACAGTAAAGAATGGCTCCAGCTCAATATCAAGGGATACATCCCCGTCAATTGTTACTTCTACATCTTTAGAGTAGAAGTCCTGAGCAATCACTCTCAATGTGTAGTCGCCTTCATATCCGGTAATGTCATAATTTCCATCAGCATCCGTTTCTACAGGCTCCACATTGGCATCTTCTACAAGAAGCAGTGTGGCTCCTTCAATCGGATTACCAGAATTTTCACTTGTAACAGTTCCGCTTACAGTACCTTCCGGAAGCTCTTCTAATGTAAAGTTTGCTTCGGTCGTACGATCTTCTTCCACTGTTACTGTTTGCTCTTCAGAATAGAATCCGTATGCTTCAGCTACTACAGTAAACTCACCTGCAGCATTCATTAATGAATAGGAACCATCCTGTGGATCCGTGTTGGTGGAGCGACCAGTTTCAAGTACACTTACCTGTGCCTCCAATGGAAGTCCGCTCTGATTAGATAATTCTGTTGTAACTGCAGTCTCTACAGCAGAAGTACTTTCAGATTCACTTTTTGCCTTGCTTCTTTCATCCGTCATTTCACCGGTAGCATTGAATAATCCGATATTTGCGGCGTCCTGGTCCAATGATTCATCGGATAGAGCTACATCGTCTATATACCATCCATCATAATGAACAACTGCAGTGCTGTAGAAATAAAAAGCAATATATACACGTTGTTCAGCATAATCGCCTAAATCTAATTCAAAAGCTTCCCAACCATCACTTTCTCCTTCAACAAGCGCAAGCTCTTCCCAATTCTCCTGATCAGTGGAGATCATCACCTGTCCATAATCCCAACTTGCATGCGTATTATGCCAATGCATAAACTGCAGATACGAATCACCCTCAGGCAAATCAATCGGAGGCATTTCTAACATCGCATCGCTATTCGGACCATGATCTCCGTCCAGAATAGTGGCATACACATTTTCACCTGAGTAAGCTGAATCCGGTCCATAAGTCGAAGTCGGTATGCCCCATTCCCAAGTGTTAATATCTCCATAGGACGTCCATCCAGTTGGTGGACTGCTTCCTTCAAAGTCTTCAAAGTAGCCAACCGTAATCCCCGGCTCTACATTTACGACATATTCTTCTGTCGTAACTTCATTGTCTCCAAAATCATTTATGACAAAATGATACGTGAATTCATCGCCAGCAATATCCTCTCCAGGTACCGTCACAGCATATTCACCGGATCGGAAATCCCCGGAAATTCTCGGCATGTCAACCACTTCGTCATCATAATGCAGTTCAACAGAAGTAACACTTATATTATCACTTGCTTCGATGACTAGATCCAAGTCCATGCCTTCATAGGTTTCGGCGGGCGCATCATGGTTATAGGTCGGAGGTTCAGTGTCCTCCCCGTCCATCGTCACCTGACCTTCAATCGTACCCAATCCGGAAATTACAGATGACACAGCTGCATACGCATCAACCAGCCCGTATCCATACCCGTTATTCGGAGACTCAGGGAATGAATCATCTGTTCCTGTTTCAGAATCTGCCATTTCCATTAAAATTTCTTCCATTGTGTCCACATCAAGACCTGCGTTAGCTGACCTCAAGAGTGCTACTACGCCGGCAACCGCTGGTGAGGCCATGGAAGTACCACTCATGCCACCATATCCGCCACCCGGCAATGTAGAACGTATACCTTCACCAGGAGCCGAGATATCCGGCTTAATTTCATCATAAGGAGATGGCCCCTCTAATGAAAAACTGGAAAGTGCATCACTTGAGTTGGTGGAACCAGTTGCAAATGATTCCGGATAATTTGCAGGAACTGCAACGGACCCAGGTCCTCCCGGATTGGTCAGCGTTGTATTCCCGGCTGCAAATGCAGGGAAAATTTCCGCTGCTCTCCATGCAGTAACCGCATCACGGTACCATTCATCCAGTCCCGGTCCGCCGCCCCAGGAATTATTGACAACATCCGGTGCTTTTGTTACATCATCACCAGGTGCCAGTATCCACTGCGCTGCATCGAGCAAATCCGCATCATAGGCTCCAGAAGGGGTAAATGCCTGGACAGAAATCCACTGAGCACCAGGTGCTACACCTACCTGATTCGAACCATCCGCTTCACTTCCGACCATTATACCGGTCACGTGCGTACCATGATCCTGATCATCATACGGCTCCTCTTCTCCATTAACTGGATCATAGAAGCTGTACGTATGATCTACTTCTCCGGTTGCAGGGTCATAGCCGCGGTATTTGTCCTGCAGTGCAGGATGTTCCCAGTCAGCGCCGGTATCAATGCTCGCTACTACCGTTCCCTGACCATCTACGCCCATATCCCATACAGCCGGTGCACCAACGCGGTCAATGTTCCATTCAATTTCCGCTGGGTCATTTTGCGGTACATCCGCATCGGCATCAGCCACTTCGATCAATTCCCGCTTCTCATTAGGCAAAAGCTTTTCTACATCGGAGAAAGAAGCCAATTTATCAGCAACTTCTTTCGTCGCAGTAACGGCCATACCGTTCACAATATGGTAGGAACGAATGTCCGCTGCATTACCTATTTTCTCTTGATCTTCCAGGAACTGCTTTACCTTTTGCTGTGATTCCATTGCAGTAGATTTTAATTCGGAAATCACCGCAGAACGCTGTACATGTTCCTGGCTCAGCGCGGAAAGATTTGCATTTTGGGCACGCTCTCTCGCTTCTTGAGCTGCTTCCATAACATCTGCTGTTTCCGCAAACTTAATTAGAAATGTTACTTTGTCTTCATTTTCAAATTGATTTTGCAGGCTGCCAGACATTTTATTTTGAACATTTACTTTTGAATCATTCAGTGACTGACTCACTTTTCCATTTGATTCCGCAAAGCCTAAACCTGGTGTTATTAATGAAAAAATCATGATGAGCGATGCAAAAATACTAAATGCCCGAACCTGTCTTTGTTTTTTTCTCAAACTTTATCCTCCCTTCGATTATGAACCCCTTGAAACTGACCTGCCCTCCTTTTCCAATTTATTTCAACTCTGGCAATCTGCCAGGTTGTCCTGATGCTAGTTTCAATATAATAAAAAAAGCAGTAAGGATGTGTCGAAATATGCCTATAATTTTCTAATGATTCCAAATTGATAAGTAAGTACTAGTTTTAAATTACTGAAAAATAGGAAGGAAGCAGGAAGACCATTTTAGTTAGAAAGCGTCATTACTGGTTTTTTCACTGGAAGTCAGAATATGAAAATTATATGAGAATATATAAGAAAGTTTAAAATGAGAGTAAATGACTAAATATTTACAAAGAATTACTAATGGAAGTTTAAACTGGGTTAATTTACACGTTAATTACCACCAAACCGGCTAGATTCAATAATACTTTTCTATCAGTAATAAAAGAAAACAGGATGAAAGAATCACGAATCACAAATTTAACACCGGAACGGTTCTTCTAGTGCAACAAAAGCAATTTAGTCATGCAATTCAACTTTCAACCCATTTAGCACCATTCGATTAATAGATAAACGAATATTTACCCATCCGACATCTTCTAACCATGAATATTAAAAAAGATAACAGTGCTTTGGAGGGGTTTGGATTTTTTGACACACAGGACGAGAACTGTTTTGAAGAATGTCCATATTGTTATTAAAGAGATACTCCCTGTGATGCAAAAACTGTCACAGGGAGCAAACTTCTTATTGATCCAATCCCTCATAACCGGTGTAGCACGGCCAAATGCACTTCCATTACCCTGCATTCGTTCGGCGATCATGACTTTACCAATATTGTCTTCTATGCTGTAGATTGCTCCAGCCGGATTGCTTGGCCATGTATGAAGATTGGAAAAAAAGGAGGAGCACCATGATGCTCCTCCTTTAAAATTATGATAGTAAGCATACTTTATTTTTAGTAACATATCTGCTTCAGTCTCTATAGCGTTATAAGCCTTTTCTGAAAACAATTCTTCCTACAATCGATTCTCCTTATACCTGCCGCCAAGGTATAAGGATAAATTAATCTATTAATCTACTCCCACACATCAAGCAAATGATCCGCATGCATCTTCAACTCCTCGGCAGCACCTCCAGCAATTAAACCTTTCTCTTGCTGATGGTCCACCAGTAGTATAAAGCTTTTCATATGCTTAATAGCTTTATCTATTGTTCCAGCATGTTCATATTGCTCTATCGCAGTCAAATGTGTACTAAGCAATCGGGCTGTTTCCTCATCAGTAATTTCCCCATTCGTTTCATACGCTTCAACCAGTTCCTTCATCAAAGCAACACTGGATTCTTCTGGAGGACTTGGATCTTCTATGTCATCCTTATCTATTGCCATGGCGCTCCCTCCACCTCTTCTTTCCGGCTCTGAAGCTGCCCGGATATTTCCATCCTCCAAGAATTCAAGACCATTTGCTGCACTAATTCCCTGTACAGCATTATCTGCAATAAAAGTATGTCCCATATTTTCCAACTCGTCGAGGAGCATTCCATACTTATCCAGATAAACCCCTTCATATTGCGTACTGGCATGACTTAAATTACGCTGGGACAAACGGGGCTCGTCAATTGCTTCAGGCAATGTCATATTAAAATCAAGCAGACTGATAATAATCTGTAAATTTGTTGTAATAATTCGGTTGCTGCCAGGTGAACCAATCGTCATTACCGGGTCTCCATCTTTTGCCACAATTGTAGGAGTCATGGCACTCAACATGCGAAGATTCGGTCTAGGTGCATTTGGATGATCCGGATCCTGCATTGGTGTTCTTCCGGAAAAACCGTTGTTTAAAATAAACCCATAACCTGGAACAACCATACCATTTCCTGCAATACTGTTAATTGTTTTCGTATAGCTCACAACATTACCATCACCATCAGCAACAGATAAATGGATGGTTTCTGTTGGTATTTCTTCTTCCGCTTCCTGGGAATCAGCTGCATCCTGCTCCAGTAGTGTCAACGGTGCTGCAGCATTTTGTTGCAAGGTCATCAATTGTGTATCATCAGCCAAATCATTGACAGTAATCTGATCAAATTGAACTGTGTTGCCACTATCGTGATCAAAATTAATAATACTCAATAGTGCTCTCCCTAGAGCATTATTTTCTTTCTCATCTTCAGAAAATTCATGCGCAACATCCCAGTCATCCGGCTCCTCCATATCATCATTCCAAAGGCGAACGCCAAGGTGATCACCTTCCGCTCTGAGTCTTAACCAATGCCAGTCAGTGGATAAATCCGTATTCACACTACCAAATGTGGTAGAGCTGCCATCCTCTCTTCCCCGTAAAATCAAATTTTGATTATTAGCTCTCAATTCAATTCCATACCCATTTTCCGCCATGGAACTTCCGGAACTGAACCGATCCGCCTGAATCCAAAGACGTAAACGCTGATCGTTACCAAGTTCATTAAACCGGAACTTTACCAATAGCTCACTCTCATTCACAGCCCCCATATCCGGCGTAATCAACCCGTAAGCACTGCCATTGCCCTGAAGCCGCTCATCCATTACTACCTGCCCAGTGTTACCCTGGATGCTAAATGTTGCTCCAGGAGGTGTTCCCGGCCATGAATGGAGATTTGCAAAAGCAGTCGAGTCCCATCCTTCTCCATTATTTCCTTCAAAATCATGATGGAAAGCAATGCCTTCTTCCGGCGGCTCCGGCTGCTTCTCCGGATCTTCATCATATGGCCATGGGTTTCCTGGTGCAACTTGGCCTATCGTTGCATGATCATCAGATATGTTGTATCTTCGCTCAGCAGCATAACCTTTTGACATTAAGCCATCTACCGGAATTAGGGTATGTGCAGGGTCCCCCATGTACATACTGCGATCGGCAAATGCATATCGGGAAGCTTCCAAAAAGTAATGATAGGCTTCAGCTTTAGACATATCACCCAGGTCATAAGCCTCCAATATATTTAATATCTCACTGATCGTTACACCACTTGATGTAGGAGGCACACTATAAATGTCAAAATCACGGTATGCCGTATGAGTCGGTTCTTTATGGATTACTTCATAATTTTTCAGATCATCCATGGACATATTTCCCGGCAAAACTTCCCTTTCTGGATTATCCACAACTGGCGGGTTATGAATGGTGTCAATAATTGCCTCAGCAATCTCCCCTTCGTAGAAAATTGCACTGCCATGTTCCCCAATTAGACGATATGTTTCAGCAAGATCAGGGTTTTTCATAACTGTCCCCGGTTCCGGCACCTCTCCATTTTCGTCAAGATAAAGTTCTGTTGAGCTATCAAAGAGGCGAAATTTATCTCTGTGTTCTTCTAACTCTCGAATGAAATTAGAATCGGCCGGAAATCCTTCTTCCGCAACTTTAATTGCCGGCTGCAGTACTTCATCCAGGCTCATTGTTCCGTGTTCTTCCAATGCTTCCTCCCAGGCTTTCACCATGCCGGGTTTACCTGTGGCCATTCCACTTGCACTCCGGACATTTGCAGGATACAGTTCTCCTGTCTCCGGATCAATATAGGAATCCGGCCCAAAGTTTTCACTTGTCTCAGTAACATGATCCAAAATCACAGATCTGGCTTCATCAGCAAGGTAAATATTCATAAAGCCGCCACCGCCAACTCCTCCGGAAAACGGGCGGGTAACACCCTGTGCCGCTGCTGCTGCAACTGCTGCATCCACTGCATTACCGCCTGCTTTAAGTATCTCAATGGCTGCATTCGAGGCTTCCGGATGCTCTGTAGACACAGCTCCACCATCACCAACAGCTGTAGGCGTTTGTCTTGGATCTCCTGAATCTCCTGCAAACCCAGTCATTGGCATGGTCATAGTTAAAAGGATGATGAAAAATACTGAAGATAATTGTCTCATTCGTTTTCGTTGCATGATAGTTCCCCTCTCACTTTTATACACTCCCTGTGACCGACTATTGTGTCACAGGGAGTGTCAGGCTTCTGTTAAACTAGTCTTCATCCAAGCTCAAATCATTCCCAAAACTCAATCAGATTTTCTGCATGGGAAGTTAATGTGGCAGCTGCTTCATCAGAGATCAATCCATCTCCCTTATAATGAACAAGCAATTCATCTTTAAAGCTGTTCATATGACTAATAGCTTTGTCCAATTCATCATTTTCTTCATATTGATGAACAGCAGTCAGGTGAGTTTGTAACACTCTTACCGTTTCATCATCGGCTATGTCTTCCGTCTCTTTGAATTCTTCAATGAGAAGCTTGATTTCTTCAATACTTATTGGCTCTGAAGGAGGTTCAGAAGCTTCTTCACCCAATAACCCCTGTATTTGGTCCTCTCCAGGAATATCCATCGTTAAGACCGGTCTATCATCATCTATAGTTGGATCGTTTTCATCCACGGTTACTCGGAAACTTGTAAATTTGCCATTTAATATTCCAGTTCCGGTAAAGCTTATCCAACCATCGAAAGTCTGGATTCTGCCAAACTCATCGGCCATTAACTCTATTCCATCACTGGTAAAGGTCATACTCCCCAAAGCATCATAATCGCTTTCTCCTTGCTCCAAATCGAAGAAAATGGCAGACCCCGTCTCTGAGCCATCCAATGCCAGTATTTCACGGTTTTCACTTACTTCCACGTTTACACCCTGGGTCACAGGACGAGTTGGCATATTTGCTTCCACTTTTACAAACTCTCCAGGTTGAATTCCAGGCAGTTCCCCATTGTTCCAGGCTAATTCACCGTTCACCAGAACTTGTTCAATACCGTCAGCAAGTTGTCTCGGTTCCTCGAATGTTGCATTATCTATTACCGTTTCAGGGTCAAAAATAGTAATATCGGCTTTCATTCCCTTTGCAACATATCCCCTGTCAGACAGACCAATCAATGCAGCAGGTAATGAAGTCATTTTTTGTACTGCTTCTTCCCAGTCAAGGAGTCCTTCTTCCCTTACATAATGGCCTAAAACCCTTGGTTGTGTGCCATAACGTCTCGGATGAACTTCATTGGATGTACTTGCTCCACCATCAGAAGCTATCGCAACTACCGGAGATTCAATAAATCTCCTAAAGTCATCTTCGTGCCCAAAGTCATAAATGGTTCGCAAGCTTCCTTCCGTTTCCAGAATTTGCATTGTTGTTTCCCCAATCGTTAATTCTCTTTCTTCCTCCACATAAGTGAAATCCCATTCTTCGGGCTCTTCCTCAGTATCTTTCCAGATACGGGTGCTGACTTCCTCGTCTTCAGCATGAATTCTTATCGTATGCCACCCCGTATCCAAATTAGCTTCAGCTGTGTCAAGCACCTGTGTAGTACTGTCATTTCTATTAATGAATGACATTTCATTGTCTTTCATGTCTATTTCAATTCCAAATCCATTTGCAGGCAAAGCCATACCGGATTTGATTTCATCCGCTTTAGTAAAAATTCTCAGTTGCTGATCTCCACCAATTTCATCAGCTTTAAAGCGTAATAAAACATCACTGTTTTTCACATCTTCCATGTCAGGAGTAAATTTGCCATACGTACTGCAGCATAAATCGGGATTATATCCATCAAGACCTAATCTTCCCGTATTATCCTGAATGGTAAATTCGACACTGCCTTCCGGAAAGGGATGGATTTCGGTAAACTTCTCTTCATCCCAGTTATCGCCGTCACTCCCTTCAAAGTTATATTCATAATAAACTTCCTCTCCGGATGCCGATTCCACCTTGAAATCATCGAAGTAGAAGGTGTTACCGGCAGAATCAAGATTTGTAACACTTACCATTGCTTTTTGATCTTCCACCACTTCTTCTTTGGAGACGTCTATACTGGAATCCCATTCCTCCGGTTCCTCTTCATCGGATGGCCACATTTTTACTAATAACGTATCGTTTTCCAATTTTACTTTTAAATCTTGCCATGTATCCGGTTCAAGCCCGGCATTGGAAACGGTTTCATGAATGGTGGATGAACTATTTTCCCTTTCATATACTTGAATCCGATCCTGATCAAGGCGTACCGCTACACCGTAACCATTCATTGCGAAGGAGCTGCCTGAGCCAAAATTATCGGAATTAATCCATACACGTATAATTTGATTGGCCCCCATCGTATCTCCTACTTTAAAACGCATAAAGGTTTCACTTTCATCTCCCACATCAGGCATAGAGGGAGTAACCCTGCTGTAAGCACTTGAGTTTCCACTTATTCTTGGTTCAATATTTATATGTCCTGTGTTGTTATTGATTGTATGGCTTACTGCGTCTGATGGATAAGAATGCAATTCATCAAAAATGGATCTGTCCCATTCTTCTCCATCCTCCCCTTGAAATTCATAATTCCAAACTACATCTTCACTTGCGTTTTTAACGGTGATCTCCTCGATGTCAACATCAAATTCCTGTTCATAGTTCAAGTTTAAAAAAGATAGTAAAGATCTGCTTCGGGGATTACCAACTCCCGTTTCCATATAATCAGCAAGTGTCATCCTTTTTGTTGGGAAGTAAACGCCTTCAGGCCCTTGGACCCGGCTGTACATGATATCCTCAATTTCTTGTTCAATAATATCCCGGAGTTCAGGATCTGCGAACCTATCAAGCATAGCCTCTCTTCCGCCTTCTTCCGCCCATGGCGGAACAATAGCTGTCAGTCCGGTCTGGCTTCTGAGATACGGATAAATATCCGCAGCTGTATAAACACCTCTGTCATTTGCTTCATTGATTAGCTGCATCATTTCTTCCGATTTCCCCCAGTTATTTGGTCCCATCGTTTTAATGTGGGTAATCACCGGGGCTAATCCTGATTCTTCACCAATTTCAATTGTTTCTTCTGTAGCTTCAATTACTTCATTGTTTTCATTTCTTTGGTGGTTGGGGAAATTCGTTCTCCATTCCCGGGCTGCACTGACCACATCAATCACTTCATCTGTGTCCGCAAAGTAAGCCGGTCTATAGAACAAACCTGCGGAAACACCTGCAGCTCCCAATTCCATCGCTTCTGTAATTAGATGTTTCATTTCCTCAATTTCAGCATCCGTTGCTCTTCTGTCTTCATTGCCAACTACATTGCTCCAAACAGAATTAAATCCAATATAGGACCCAATATTTATTCCTAAACCTCCGTCTTCCAGGTCAATACGAGACTGGAGATCAACTGGCCCACCACCATCAGGACTTAATACTTCCATCGTAACACCTTGTGACAATGAGCTTTCGGCTTGCCTTAATGCAGACAGGTTAGCGTGACTGTGTACATCGATAAATCCAGGCGCTACGTAATTTCCCTCTGCATTGATTTCTTGATCTGCGCTAGTATTTGATAAATCACCAATTTCTGCTATATACCCATCTTTAATTGCTACATCGGCTTCATACTTTTCCAATCCTGAACCATCTATTACTGTTCCATTTCGTATAATAGTGTCAAAGCTATCACTTGTAAGCGCATTGACTGGATGAAGATCAATAATCCCAAAACTTATCAGCAAAGTGAAAATAACAAACATATGCAAATATCTTTTTGTCTTTTTAACCATTTTTAACCCTCCTTTTATGATACAGAGGAACAGCTAGCTTCTCCCATTTTAGTTTGGGACAATCTTTCAAGGGCGTTGCTGAACCCGTCCCTCTTGTCAATAACACGCAAAACTTATTCTTTAATCAATTAAATATTCAGCAATATGTTCGCCGATTTCAGCCATGGTCGTTTGAGATGTTTTCTTCGTTACGTCCTGTGTCATGACAGATACAAATGCCACTTCATCATTATGAGTGAAAAAACCGACATCATGTCTCACTCCCGTACTCCCTAAGCTTCCTCCTTTCGTGTGTGTACTCACACCACTATGAAGTGTGGTGTCAAGATAGGACGGTAAATTTCCGGTAAGTTTTTGCTCTCCCATGATTCTAATAAATTCCTCTTTGCTTTCAGCACTTAAAATATCTCCTTCATACGCTTCTTTCATCATCTGAACCATATCTTTAGCTGTAGTTAGATTATCTCCCTGTGTAACGGATTCAAGCATATATCTTTGAAGTATTGAATTTTCTGCTCCCATTTCTTCCATGGCATTATTTACAGAACCCATTCCAACTCGTTCAATAGCCATATTTGTTGTTGTATTATCTGATAAGGTGATCATTAAAAAAAGTAAATCTCTTATCGACAACAACTGATGATCAGACATATGACGAATGATCCCTCCGCCGGAAGTAATATCGGAATCGGTCACTGTAACTTTTTCATCCAAATTTAGAATTCCTTGCTCTCCCTGGCGCAAAGCTTCTATTAAAATCGGTACCTTAATAGTGCTTGCAGAAGAATAAACTTCTTCTTCCCCAATACCTATATCACCATCAATGGTGCTGACATACACTGAGATGTTTTCGTCTTCATCTACAATTGTTTTAATTTCTTCTTCCAGGGATGAGAAGCTGTTACCTTCTCCGTCTGCAAAGGAATTTATTGACAATCCTAAAATTAAACTAAACAAGACTGCTGAAAATACAAGCAATAATTTATTTTTTAAAGGCTTGTAAGTCATATGAAAAACCTCTTTTCAGTATTTTTATTTGGTAGATAAAAACACCCCAGTGGTAAAAACAATGTCTGTGCCACTGAGGTGTTATGGGAGAACGCATTATTTACTTTTTACAAATCTTCACCATCTGTTTGTGTTGCAGTAAATGTCCATTCGAGATTCAGTGCATCTCCCTGGAACTGGTTTTGATCTTCGCCATTGTCCACAAAGTTAAATTTCACTACCAGATCGTCATAGTCATCAACCGGCAAACCTTCACCAAGAATTGGATCCAATGCGTGTTCTCCAACTGCTTCCGGTGTCATATCCCGTAATTCAGCAAGCGTCGTGCTGAAAACCACTTCATCAAGCTTGTCCACGTTGTATAAAAACTCCACTTCGATGTGCTCGCCAAAGTCTTCGGTATTATTTCCTTCCGCGTCATCCACGGTATATTCGGTATCGAGATAAACCCGATCAATATCGAGTGATCCGTTATTTTGCAGTTCAAACGTGCGTGTCATGGAATCACCCGGTTTCATATTTTCTACATCAATAATGGTCGTCGGCTCTGCTGAAAGATCCAATGTACCCGCAGCAAACGTATTTTCCGTTGTTACCGTGTCACTGAAATAGGCAAAAGTTCCTCCGCCGATGAGTGAAATCCCCAAAGCCGCTGACATAATTCCCATACTTAATTGTTTTTTAATATTCACGTTTATTCCTCCCATTTTAATATTTTTTAACCTCTGACAAGATCGCTCTTGTCAGAGAAAATCAATTAGTTATTACTCCATTCCTTAATTAGCGCCTCAGCAATAGAATCCAATGTGTTAAAAGCCTGTTCAGATATGGCTTCATTGTCCAATTGAAACTGGAGCAGCAATTGGAAGCTTTCCATATGGCGGGTCGCTTTATCCAGCTGACCTGCATTTTCATAGATGTCTACTGCCATCAGGTGCGTTTGGAAATGGCGAGCAACATTTTCATCTGTGATATTTCCATCTTCCCGATACTCCTCAACGAGTATGAGCATTTGATCCAGGGTTTCTTCCAATGTAGATATTCCTATGGCGGACCCTTCCCTTGTTGAATCTGCAGCACCATAATATATACCTGATTCCTCATCCAGCAAAATACTGTTTACATTTCCTATTTCTCGTGAACTGGACTCCCAGACATGCCCCATCTCTTCAAGCTGTGATCTTACATCACCGGGAATGCCATACTCCCACCGGATCGATGGATAAGCACTGCTGAAAATGCGCGGCTCCTCTATAGCATCTTTTAAGCCCATTTCATAACCAATTACATTGACAATGGTCTGCAGGACGGAAGTAATAATTGTTGTGCCGCCAGGAGACCCGACTGTCAGGAATGGCTGATTATCTTTCAGTACAATGGTTGGTGTCATACTGCTTAATGGGCGCTTATTCGGCTGCACTTCATTGGCCCCGCCTGGTATCGCATCAAAATCCGTCAGTTCATTATTCAGCATAATGCCATATTCCGGGACCATGATACCGGAACCAAACACCTGTTCAATCGTTGTTGTATAGGATACAAGATTCCCCCATTGATCTGCTACCGTAAAGTGTGTAGTTTCCCCATCCACTTTATCATCCATTTGTTCCACACCTTGGAAAGGTTCGCCATCCTGGTAATCCCATGGGTTACCGGGCTGTACATTTGGATTGGCCTGTTCAGGATCGATAAGATCTACCCGCTCGCTGATATAATCCGGATGAAGCAGTCCTTCCCCGGGAACCTCCACATGTTCCGGATCACCCATGTACTCTCCTCTGTCTGCATAAGCAAGGTGCATTGCTTCAGCCATGTAATGATATTTTTCAGCAGACTTGATGTCATACTGGGTTAGATCGAGCTCTTCAAACATTTTAAGCATTTGCAGCATTGTTAACCCACCTGAACTTGGGGGCGGCATGGAAGCAATGTCATAACCGAGATAATCTCCCCAGACCGGCTCATCATGTGTTATATCATAACCTGCGAGGTCATCAAGTATCATACTGCCGTCATTTTCCTGTACTACTTCAGCGAGTGCTTCACCAATTTCACCTTCATAAAAAGCTGATGTACCTTGTTCAGCGATTAATCGAAGCGTATTGGCAAAATCCTCCTGAACGAGCAGATCCCCTTCTTCCAAAGGTTCTCCCTCAGGAAGAAACACATCTGCTGCAGCTGTTTGGGATAATTTATCAGCATTACTGGCAATCGAGTTGGCTACTGCCCAGTTTACTTCTACTCCATCTTCCGCCAATATAATGGAAGGTTCTATTAATTCTTCCAATGGTAGCGTACCCCATTCATCCAAGGCTGTTTCCAGTCCTTTTAATGTACCGGGGATTCCAACGGATAAACCGCTGCGCACCCGTTCTTGAAATGGCATCACACTTCCGGCTATAGTATCGATATTCCATTGATCAGGTTCGTCGATTGCATCTTCCCATAATTTAACTTTTAGTTCGTCTCCGTTTACTTGAAAACGCAATGACTGCCAATCTGTCGTACTATCATAATTAAATGTAGACAGAGTGGAAGTACTGGAATCCTTTGATTGGATCAGCTTCACCGTATTAGATCTTGTTTCTATTTCCACACCATACCCATTTTGGGCAAAAGTACTTCCCGGCCTGAAATCATCTGCCCGCAGCCATATACGCAAGCGCCGATCATCGCCCGGATCATCTGTACGAAAACGCATGTGCAATTCACCATTTTCCATTTCTTCCATTGTGGAAGTTGTCCTTCCAAATGATGTACTATTATTTCCGACTGGCGGACCAAATGTAACTTTCCCCCCTTCTTCAGCAATAGTAAAGGTTGTTCCACGCTCATCCAGGGCGAATTTTTCAGCATCCCAGCTTGCGCCTTCCTCCCCGGTAAAATCATAATGAAAAGCAGGCTCCTCATCGCTTGCATCCACATGAAAAACACTTACTTCATCAATATGGAATTCGCCGCCCCCATCATTATTCAGTTCATTTGCACCGAGCAGAAAAGTTCCTTCCCCGGTAACAGTATTACTCTTATCAATGAACATGTCAGGCTCAGCACCAGCAGGAGCACGTTCCCTGCTGTTAATTACTGAAACATCCTGTGTTTCGGCATCATAATACATCATGAAACCTCCACCGCCAATACCTGACATCTGTGGTTCGACCACATTTAAGGCAAGCTGCATTGCTACAGCAGCATCCACAGCGTTTCCTCCATTCTCCAATACTTCCGCACCGACTTCGGAGGCAGCTGGATGTGCACTTACTACCATGCCAAGATCTCCTTCATCCGTTTGTTCATCCTTGATCCCCGGGTTATCCGGTTCACTGCCAGTATTATCAGCTAATGCAGCCGGCACAGTTATCTGGAATAAAAGCATAATAGAAAACAAGACGGATAACAGCTTCACTTTTCCCTTCATTTTATACCTCCTCAATTTTATAATTTGTTAAAAATTATCCACTAGTTCCCTTTCTATTTAAATTTTTGTCACCCCCATCCCGATATATTATTAAAATCTCTTATTTCTCCATCACGCTGTGAATCTATAAAACAAATGAAATAGAATGGAACATTTCCATAGTGCAATAGAAATTGGAGAGACGTTGCCCTGACCTAATAGATACATCAATGGTTTATTTCAGATTATAAACGTTGATTAAGTATTAGTAAAACAGTGAAATCTTACAAACATTAAAATATTATAAATTAAAAGATAACTAGTAATTCTTTTTCCCCAACAAAATTTTTATATCAGTTACAAAGGTCGCGGAAATATGCCATACTATTATTAGACTGATTTACCATTTTTTTAATTGATTCCCTCAGCTTCTTTTATCTTACTCAAGCATTTTGAACAGAAACGCTGTAGATAAGGAGCGGAAATAAAAAAAGCTGACATCCCGGCAGCTAAA
Organism: Virgibacillus kimchii; assembly: GCF_055379185.1. Classification (NCBI taxonomy): domain Bacteria; kingdom Bacillati; phylum Bacillota; class Bacilli; order Caryophanales; family Bacillaceae; genus Virgibacillus; species Virgibacillus kimchii. The sequence goes on from NZ_AP043951.1 coordinate 1,546,268, forward strand.
AAAGTACTATATATTCATTTTTATAACCCCGATCATGAAAATGATTAATAAGACCGATAACAGAAAGTTTTTTTACAATCACGGCAAATAATCCACAAATTTCAGTTCCACAGGACAAAAAATAAACAAAATTCCTCACGAAAAGCAAGCTATTTAATCACTTTTTCACACTCTCAACGAAGAAGAACACTCCTTTTGGCTTACTAAAAAACCCGGCTTGCCATAGGGTGTATTGTTGTATTTCCAAAAGTCTCATTATATGAAGTTCAAGCTTTATGCAAGTTAAAAAGCTGTTCTTTCATACCAGCTAAAAAAAGATACAGAGACATCTGGGGTAGCCTCTGTATCCTAATTTCATATATAAACTTCTTGCAGCAGGGGAACCGCTCACTGTTTTACTCGAGCGGGTTCAAACTTTCTTTTCCTGTTAATTCACTGATCATGGTGGTAAGGAGTTCTATTTCCTCTTCTATGTCTTTAAAGCTTGCTGTTTCTACCGGCGAGTGCATGTAGCGTAATGGCAGGGATACGAGGGAAATGGGAACACCGCGGCCGGTGAGGCGCATTTTATCTGCGTCTGTCCCTGTCATTCTTGGTGTTAATTCGTACTGCACGTCCATTTTTAATTTTTTGGCCGTATTTTCCAGCAGTTTATTCATCTTACTATTGATTGGTGCTCCTTTTGCCAAAACTGGTCCACCTTCCAATCGGACATCTCCGTGTTTGTTTTTATTTACACCCGGATAATCCGTAGCAAAGGTAACATCGCATGCGATAGCCATCGTCGGTTCAATCCCCGCCGCAGCAAAATAGGCGCCTCCCATATTTGTTTCTTCATTTACTGTACTTGCCGCATACACACCTACGGCAGTCCCTTGCTCACTAAGCCGCTTCAACACTTCAGCCACAATAAAGGCACCTGTTCGATTGTCCAGCCCTCTTCCGGCAATATAGCGGTCAGATAGAATCTCCGGGTCTGTTTTATAAACAGCCAGATCACCAATCTGCACGTACTCTTCCGCTTCTCCTTTTGTTTTATATCCACAATCAATAAATAAATCCTCCAGGCCAAAATCACCTTTCAGCCCACCGTGATGCTGGGCATTCACACCAATTACACCAGTAACACTTCCGTTATGTCCCAACACTGTCACTTTCATGCCAACAGCCGCTTTCGGATTAATGCCGCCCATTTTATCAAAATGCAAAAATCCTTCCTCATCAATGCGATTTATAACAAGAGCTATCTCATCACAATGTCCTGCCAGCAATACTTTAAATGGTGCTTCAGGGTTGAGAACACCAATGGCATTTCCTGCATTATCCGTTCGGATCTCATCAGCAAAATCCTTCACATAATTAATCCATTTTTTCTGAATTAAAACTTCATCACTCGATGGAGATGGGGTTTTCAAAAGCTCCGTTAAAAAATCTCTGTTTATATCAGCCATATACACTCCTCCTCATGCATGAATATCCTTTCCTATCTTACCATAGTGTAATACACTTTTGTTTACGGATAAAAGGTTAGTTGGTAAAATCTGATTAAAGTAAGTATAAAAGGAGCCAGTGATCAATGGAATTAAATCAATGGTTTGAAAAAGCGATGTCCCCGGATGTTTATATTGAATCCATGGAAAAACATAAAGAAAATCTGCTTCATATTTATGACGAATTTAAACTTCCTTCAGACGACGCTTTTTTTCAAAAACTGCAGGAGGATAACTTAAGAGTAATTGTCCTTACTGAAGATTGGTGCGGAGACGCGATGCTCAACATTCCCATCCTGCTGAGATTGGCAGAGGCCGGCAATATGGATGTACGCATGCTGCTCAGGGATGATAATCTCGAATTAATGGATCAGTACTTAACAAACGGAAAATCCCGGTCCATCCCTATTTTTATATTTATAGATCAGGATGGAAATGAAGCAGCAAAATGGGGTCCGCGTGCAGAAGAACTCCAGAAATTTTTTGAAGATGCCAAAGCAAAGCTGCCGGATAAAGATGCGGATGACTACGATGAAAAATTCAAGGAAATGCTTTTCTTTATAACGAAATCATTCAGAGATAACACAGACTTCTGGAATGATGTGTATCAAAGCCTGAAACAGACATTGCAGAATATATAAAAAACTTGGCTGAGACCACGACTTTTAGAAGTCAGAAGCAGGAAGCCAGATTGGGAGTAAACAGTGATTTAATTAATAAATAACGGCCGGCACTGAGCAGTTCCGGTCTTTTTTTGCGTTGATTCCCAAATAGGATGACCTCTTGCATTCAGGCACAAAGGAATCAGATTGGCAAAACTTTTTAACAGCTGAAATCCCCTCGAAACGATAAACGTTCCTATCTTATAATGAAAAGCATCAATGGTAGCTCATCCGAGGCTTTAAGCAAAATGAAGTACCATAGAAGAAATCAATGGTAGCTCATCCGGGGCTTTAAGCAAAATGAAGTACTATAGAATACGTCAATGGTAGCTCATCCGAGACTTTAAGCAAAATGAAGTACCATAGAAGAAATCAATGGTAGCTCATCCGAGACTTTAAGCAAAATGAAGTACCATAGAAGAAATCAATGGTAGCTCATCCGAGACTTTAAGCAAAATGAGGTACCGTAAAAATGCTAAAGTAAATAGGATACACGGGAAAGCAGAGTCTAATACTAATTTGTTTAACATGACAGATAGCATCTTATAAGAGTAAGAGCTTTTTTGTATAGTTTTCTTAATTCTATGTCCATACTAGGTAAAAAACATTCAAGGTGAACGTATGAACATAAGATATGCGAAACAAATTTACTACCGTCTCCCGATTATTATTCGTCTGCTTTTTACGATCAGCCTCCTGATGCTCTTGTTTGGCGTAATTATTCATTTAGTTGAACCTGCACAATTTCCCACTATATTTGATGGTATTTGGTGGGCATTTGTTACCGGGGCAACCGTAGGCTATGGTGACTATGTTCCTTTAAGCATGACTGGAAAAATTGTTGCCATTTTACTCATCTTGACCGGCGGTGCATTTATTGCATTTTATATTTCTTCTTTATCATCCGCTGCCGTACAGCATGAACACGATCTGGAGAAAGGGAAGCTGGCTTTTAAAGGAAACAGCCATATTATTATGATTGGGTGGAATGAGAGAACAAGACAGCTCATTGAAATTATGCTGGAAAACAAGCCCTCATATCGAATTGTTTTAATTGACCAGTCTCTCCGGCATATTTCCTTTCGGGACTTTCCGGTTCATTTTATCCAAGGAAACCCGACAGAGGACCAAACACTGGAAAAGGCAAATATAAAATTGGCAGACCGGGTGCTGATCACAGCTGATGTTTCGGAAAGCGAACGTCAGGCAGATAATATGACTATTCTTACGACGGTGGCCATTCGGGGCAACAATAAAAAAATACCAATTATTGCTGAAATTTTTTCCAAGATACAAATCGACAATGCACTGCGGGCGGGAGCAACCACGATTGTCCGCCCGAATGATTTTATGAGTGAATTACTGTTTCACGAACTTTCCCATTTAAAAAATGCCACACCATTTGAAGATATTTATCAGTTGCTCAAAACGCAGCAATTTTATCATACAAAGCTGCCGGACGAAATGGATCATACCCCTTTTCACGATCTATCCCGGCTTCATGCGGAAAAGGACCAGATTTTGATCGGTGTCATTAGAAATGAACAATATCATATAAATCCACCGTCCAGTTTCCGGGTAAAAAAAGGTGATATATTACTCTCATTTATAAATATTTGATTCCATTACAGGGTATGTACAATATAAAAAGCAAATATATCTTTTGCTTCATCATATCTTATATGCTAAAATAGTTAATTGTGTAAAAAGAATCGAATATATGTTAATAGGAGTTGGTCACCATGACAAGCAATTACGAGGCTGGTCAGATATTGGAAGGAAAAGTAACCGGAATTCAGCCATACGGCGCATTTGTCGCTTTAGATGAAGACACGCAAGGATTAGTTCATATCTCAGAAGTTACACACGGCTATGTTAAAGATATTAATGAGCATTTAGCTGTCGGAGATGATGTAAAGGTAAAAGTACTCAATGTGGATGCGGAGCAAAATAAGGTGTCTTTATCCATCCGCGCAACAGAAGAAGCCCCTAAAAAAACCGCCCAGCCGCAAAGAAAGCCGGCTGCCAAACAACAGCAGGATAATCAGTCCACAGGCTTTAACACACTGAAAGACAAGCTGGAAGAATGGATTGAACAATCAAAAAAATAGGTTGTCATAAAGAAACAGTAAACGATTTGGGTTTGCTGTTTCTTTATTTTTATTTAAAATCACCCCTTTTCTTTTGCCAGTATAATTTGAAAGGGATAATATAATAATGAAAAGAGTGATATAAAGGAGGATCCCAATGACATATATTGATTTTTCCTATAGCAAAGCGTTATCTTTTATTCAGAAACATGAGCTGGAACATATAGCCCCCTACGTGCGCACTGCACAGGCAGAACTGCACGAACAAAGTGGACCAGGAAACGATTTTCTTGGCTGGCTGGATTTGCCTGAAACGTATGACAAAGAAGAGTTTTCCAGAATTAAAAAAGCCGCGGAAAAGATCAGAAAGGATTCGGATGTACTGCTGGTAATCGGAATCGGAGGATCATATCTTGGTGCAAGAGCCGCGATAGAGATGCTTACCCATTCATTTTCGGACATGCTTTCCAAAAATGAGAGAAATTCACCACACGTTATTTTTGCCGGGCATCATTTAAGCTCCGACTATATCCGGGACCTGCTTGATGTGTTGGAAGATAAAGATGTTTCCATCAATGTCATCTCCAAAAGTGGTACTACGACGGAACCGGCGATTGCTTTTCGTATTTTTAAGAAATGGCTTGAGGAGAAATACGGAGAAAAAGAAGCGGCAAAACGAATCTACGCCACAACGGATAAGGAAAAAGGTGCATTGAGAACTGCCAGTGACCAGGCTGGATACGAAACCTTCGTGATTCCGGACAATGTCGGCGGGCGTTATTCCGTTCTTACAGCAGTCGGTTTGCTTCCAATCGCTGTCAGCGGTATTTCGATTGAGGAAATGATGGAAGGTGCACAACGGGCAAAAAAAGAACTGGCTGCTCCTTCGCTTACTGATAACCCGGCTTATCAATATGCCGCTGTTCGGAATATTTTATACGAAAAAGGGAAAACAACGGAGCTGCTTGTAAATTATGATCCAAAATTCCATTATTTTTCCGAGTGGTGGAAGCAATTATTTGGAGAAAGTGATGGCAAAGACGGAAAAGGTATCTTTCCCGCTTCGGCCAACTTTACGACTGATTTGCATTCCCTCGGTCAGTATATTCAGGACGGCCGCCGCAACCTGTTTGAGACGGTGCTGCATGTGGGTGAAGCGAATAGAGATGTAGTCATGGAAGAAACAGCTGAGGATGCTGATGGATTAAACTACTTATCAGGGAAGACAATGCATGAAATTAACGATATGGCCTATCAGGGTACGCTGCTGGCACATACAGATGGAGACGTGCCGAACCTGATTATTGAAATCCCAAAACTGGACACCTATACATTCGGCTACCTTGTCTACTTTTTTGAAAAAGCATGTGCCATGAGCGGCTATTTACTCGGCGTGAATCCTTTTGACCAGCCGGGAGTCGAGGCGTATAAGAAGAATATGTTTGCTTTGCTGGGGAAACCCGGGTTTGAAGCAGAGCAGGAATCTTTAAAGAAGCGGCTTGAATAAATGACCTGGTGGTCTGTTTAGGACTGAATTGACAATGATAAGCATGTGAAACGATGGATTTCACATGCTTATTTTTTCAGCCGGCTCGCTTAATCATGGAAACACCTTAGCCTCCCAGCAAGACTTCAAGGATAAGGATAGTCCGTTAATGATCATGATAATTTTTTAAAAACTCATTTCCATATGCGGGATATCTTCCACCGACTGATCCAGCAATTTCCAGGTACCTTCTTCCTTCTGCCATTCCATTTTTGCACTTGCTTCATTGTGAGCGATGAAAGTAACAGTAAACCTGCCTCTTTCTTCCTGTATTACCATGTGTCCGGAATGATCAAAAATATCCATCCAGTGTTCTTCCAGTAACATTTGATGTAATTCTTCTGGGTTATGTTCCATCCATTGGCTTTCAGCTGCATAAAGTCTGGAATAAAGCTCTCCATTACTTCTTTCAAATGCATATTTGTATAACAGCACCATTTCAGCAGGATCCAGATCTCCCAGCACCTTTTCGCCTTCCTTTTCACTGTACTCCACATAGTTTTCCTGTATCCCCCGAGCCGGGTAGCGTTCATCATAGTTTAAATTCACAATATCATTAAACGAAATGCCCTCAAATTCTTCTTTAAACAGTAGATGTATTTCTCTGTCCAGATGAAGATTCGTATAGATCGTTGAGCTCCCTTCCAGCGAATCGGCTCTGGCTTTTACAATTTCCCAGAAACGGGAATTCTCATGCGCTTCCAAAAAGCTGTAGTATTCTGCTAGCATCACTTCCTGATCAATTTCACCGTCAACTAAAGATAAAGCTAAATATTCTCTTAAAAAATTGTTTACATGTGTAAGAAGAGATGTATTTTCAAAAATAGCTTCCCGTTCGTCCGGATACGCATCATATATTTCCTCCACTTCCAAAAGTATGGCATCTAATTCATGCCATTCTATATCATAATAGTTTTCTGACATATCATCCATCAGCTTCAGATAATGCATATATCCTTCTCTTCCGGCTAATCCCTCACTCTGCTCAAGCTGCCAGGAAAAATCCAATCCTACACTTAATCGATCAACACCTTCTTGTCTCACCACCGTATAGCCCTGCTCACCCAGTACGATAAGAAAATCCTTTATTTCCTGCGGCCCCTGATATGTCTCTGGATGTTCCCGTGCGTCTAAAAGCGCATCTTGATCTTTTCGTTGTATGCCATATTCCACCAGCAAATCAGAAAAATAAGACTGAAATGAATAAAGCATTTGTGTCATTTTCCTGTTAAATTGCTCATCATCAGCGAAAAATTCACCCTCACTTTTCGCTTCCTCGACCATTTCTTTAGGCGTCGTTAAATAATGATCGATTTGCTCTTTGGCAGCCTCATAGTCCGCTGAACCAGATGATGAACTGTAGTTCTCTACAACCGACTCCGCCTGTATCACCTCGTTAAAATCCTCTACATCTTCCATTCCAAGCGATTCCTTAAAGTCTTCCAACGCATTCGAGTAATACATTTCCAAATAGTTTGGATTATTGTCTGCCTGATCATAGTCACCAACATAAGGAAGAATTACAAGCATAAAAAAGAATAACCCGGCGGCAATTGCAACAAGCGGCATTGCTTTTCCAAAATGCGGTTTCTTTTCTTTGCGGAATATACGCTGCATGACTGTTCGCTTATCCACCTGTTCAGGCATTCTTTCGTACTCCTTCTTTAATCCGGTGAGCAATTCATCCATATTTTTGTCGCTCATTGCCTATTTCCTCCTTTCCATTTTCATTTTCATACAGCTCTTTTAATTTTTGTTTCGCCCGGTGTATTCGTGTTTTAACGGATGCCAGTTTAATCTGTAAAATCACTCCTATTTCCTCATAGGATCTATCGTGAAAATAAAATAGGATTAAAGGTTCTCTATATTTCATTTCCAGCTTTTGCATGCATTCATGCAAAAGTAAATGCTCTTCTCTCTCAAAAAAATATCCTTCAGGAAGATTTTCTTTTTCCCGTTCCATGGATTTTTGAACCAGTGCTTGTTCCCTCTTCTGCTTTCGGTAAAAATCTCTTGTCGTATTTAAGGTAATCTGATAGATCCATGTAGAAAATTTTCCTCGTTGATACTGATGCAGTTTCCGGTAAATTTTAATAAAGGTTTCCTGCACGATATCTCCAAGATTGCTCTGATCTATTCCAAACTGAAAAGCAAACCGTTCTACCGTCGGTTGGTATGTATTAATAATTTGTTCAAAAGCAGCTTCATCTTTTTCTTTGGCACGCAGAATTACTTCTTTTTCCACATGGAACCCCCCTTCCAAACCGCCTTTCATATATAAAACGCCACCTGTTGATCAATTTGTTTCAAGTTTTATAAAAAAAATTATAAAAACATGTTTATATTTTGTTTACCGGGGTATAACTATAACTGTAAGACTTTCTCGTATTCCCCCTGTAAGCAAGGCGTATAACGCTTTGCTTTTTTTTTGCCATTTTTCCCGTGCCTTATTCTGCATGCCTTTCCGATAATTTGATATAATAGCTGAAGTAGAGAAAGGCAGGGTGATAAAAATGAGTATATTTTCAGAATTACATGATAGAAAAAATACACGCTCCGTCAAATGGGACATGCTGGAACCGGTTTTCCAGACCTCCGATGTACTACCGATGTGGGTCGCCGATATGGACTTCAAGGCACCGGAAGCGGTAAATAATGCCCTCATTCAACGAGCTGAGCACGGTATTTACGGATACACCATCATTGACGATGATGTGAAAAATGCCATCGTAAACTGGCTGAACCGGCGCCATAACTGGAAAATTGACCAAAATTGGCTGACGTTTTCTCCAGGTGTGGTAACCAGCCTGCACATGGCGATACAGGCATTTACAGAACCGCAGGATAAAGTCCTTGTGCAAACACCGGTCTATGGTCCTTTTTATTCAGTGATCGAGAGTCATGAACGTGAGCTGGTAAAAAACGAACTTGTATATAAAGACGCGTACTACACGATTGATTTTCAGGATTTTGAAGAAAAATTAAAAACAGGCGTAAAAGCATTTATACTCTGTTCCCCGCATAATCCGGTCGGACGTGTCTGGAAACAAGAGGAATTGGAGGAAATGGCCCGACTCTGTTTAAAATACGATGTGCTCATTATATCAGATGAAATTCATGCTGACCTTGTTTTACCAGGGAATAAGCATATTCCGATCGCAACTTTATCCGAGGAAATTGCGGAAAACACCATTACAACGATGGCGCCTTCCAAAACATTTAATTTGGCCGGATTGCAGGCTTCATTTATCGTTACAAAAAACAAGGATATGCGATTAAAATTAAAAGATTTCTTAGGCAAGCAGGGATTCCACTTCCTTAACACCATGGGAAATGCGGCAATTGAAGCGGCCTATAACCATGGAGAAGCATGGCTGGATGAGTTGCTCACTGTCATTGATGAAAATAAAAAATACGTCATGGATATGTTTGCAAAAAATACGCCGGAATTAAAAGTAATCAACGCGGAAGGCACTTACCTGCTTTGGATTGACTGCAGCGGTTTAAACATGGATAACAAGGAATTGAAAAAGTTTATGATTGAAGAAGCAAAAGTCGGGCTGAACGCCGGTGCTGAATACGGCGATGAAGGCGGACAGTTCATGCGCATGAATTTAGGCTGTCCGAAAGCTACGGTGGAAGAAGGGGTAAGGAGAATAGTTGATGCTGTAGCTGTACGTCGAGGAAACTAAATTAATTAAATATCCTCATGTGTTTAACGAACTGTAGAAAGCTCAGCTTTCAATCTGGGCTTTCTACAGATTTTTGTCTGATTGAAAAAAATCACCAAAGGGCTTCTTCTTTGTTAGATAGTTCTATAATGAAGGGATAAATTCCGAAAATGACTGGGATTAAGATTATAAGAGCGATTAAGGCAAAGTAGGTAGTACCGAAGATAAGATTACCAAGCATGATTAAGGGAACGATAAAAGGAATTGATGTGCTTCTTTTTCTCGCACGCGAAGTCATATATTGTTTTATATCACAATTCGGACATTTCATACCAGTATCTAAAGTAAAAGATTTTTTAAAAGTTTGTTTCCAGGTCCACTTATGATGACAGTTCTGACAGATCGGCATTTAAATCACTCCTCGTTTTTATTTTTGCTCCGGTTAACCCCTGCTTTGTAGTACTGGCATATATTTTGTGAAATAACCGGCAGCAATTAACAGTGCAACACTAATTGCCCAACTTATCAATCCCATTAAATCAAGCCAATAAGCCAACAGGTTGGTTATAGCTAAAAGAAAGAAACAAATAGGAGTTAGCGCACTTTTTATTCCGGTAACACCTGCCTTTTTTCTTCTCCTGATGGCAATTGGTATCGCAATGAAAATAGCGACTAAAAGTATTATATATAAAATATCCAGTACCATTTTGTATACCTCCGCGAAAACTGCCCAACAATTAATCCAGTTAAAGCAGCCATTAACATAATAAGCTCGGCTTTTACTCCATTAATAGCGCCTTGAAGTGCGATATTTTACCGTCATTTTTATCCCAACGATCACCTCAAGAATGGCTAATCCTAATACATATAATCCAATGGAGGGCAGTGACAAAACCCCCAAAACAATATGGAAAGCTGCAGCAATATACAAGCCTGTCGGTTTCCTTAAAAATACACTAAATATGGCATAAAGAAATACAGCAATGATAAGTCCTACGGAAACCCAGGAAACCCAGGAAGTCATTCAAAAAGCCTCCCCCAAGTGCGTCATTTCTTCGGATGTATTGAATCGATTATTTAAGATAGAGCTCACGCCAGCAACATATATGCGGAGCCTATCAGAAGAAAGCTGGTCGTTATAAGTAATAACCTGAAATGTTTCTTTTTCCCGTTAACGTACATTTCGACAAGGTAAACAACATTGGATAACCCCAGAAAAAACATCATACCAAAAAATAAATTACCCGAAACTGCAGGCGCAGGACCAGAACCCATTAATCCGGAAATAGTAATAAAAATAACTCGACCCGCAAAATAAATGGTTAAAACACTAAAAAGTGCTTTCAAACCTAAAATTAACTTATTACTTTTCCTATATTTTTCTTGGGTCTTGCTTACCATTTTCAACTTATCACCGCCCGGTTCATTATTGCATAAGTTGAAGTCCACTAAACTATAGTTCAATATCATTACACTCCATACTAACATAATATTCCGAAAATGTATTGAACTTTTTAAAAAAGACGATTACTTTAATAATCGTCTTGTTGAAATACATACAACTCCCTATTCAGAATTTATCGTATGCCGTATTAAGCTTACAATATGGGGCAATTTATCATTAAGTTTTGCAGATAAACCCGAGCTTCTCAAAAGTCCTGCAATATCCTTTACTCGCCCTGATCCTCATTAAACTGTGTCGGGTCTGTCGGTTCATCATCTGCTTCTTCTTCTGCGTCCGGATCAGCCAGGATTTCACCGCAAATAATCCGCTCGCCAGCATCTCCGCCAGGCTGGCTGACACCATCATCCTGCCCAGCATGAATAACCAAAGAACTCCCTTCCCCTTCCAAAATGGAATTGGAACCATCCAGCATCGTAGCTTCGGCCAGCATTAACTCCGCTTCCACAAGCCCTCCATCGTCCGCTTCAATATTCGGCAAATCACCAAGGTGATTCCCTTCCGGATGCATCAACCCATGTTCATTGCCTTCCGGGTTCAAATGATTACCTGCACTTGTAAAATCCGGTGGTTCGCATACTGGGTTTTCATGCACATGTATTCCGTGAAATCCGGGCTCCAGACCTTCTAGTTCAAGTTCAACCTGTACACCATCAGGCTGCTCTGATAAATTGGCCGTTCCAACCATATCTCCAGAGGTATTATACATTTCCACTGTTCTTGCCGTCTGGTCGTCCATCTGACAGGAAGCCAGGAAAAGAACACTAAGGAAAAAAATAAGACGCATAACACTTTCTCCTTTACAGTACTTTTCCTGTTAGTATTTACAAATAAAGTCTTGCTAATCAAAAAAACCTCTCAAATAGAGGAGGTTTTTTTCTTAATTTTGATCTTCCGCTTCTTTAATGCGCTGATCAAATTGCTCTTTAAATTTTTGTTCATCCTTTTTGGACTTCTTTATAACCAGGTACATTGCTACCCCTGCCAATATGGTAAAGATGATTAATACAATAATTGCCGGCAAGTACTCCGATTTATCTTCCGGAAAATAGAGAAACGGCATCATATTCACTCACATCCTTCACCGAACATTATATCAAAATAACCATAACTTATAAAGAAACGAATCTTGGGGTCTGACCCCCACCCCTTTAAAGCGCGGGAGTTTGACACCTAAATTAAATAAAAAGTGATCATAAGCCAGTGCAGGCTTATATTTTTTTGTCAAATTCCGCTTTAAATAATTGCGTACTATTTCGTACTATTGTATAATATAAAGTATAAACACAGTACGGAGGAGATGTGTGTGCGCATTAAAAAAAGTGTTTCCAAAGGGTCAACGTCCTATTCTGTTATTAAAGATGTTTATCGGAACGGAAAGAAAACCTCAAAAGTCGTTGAGGCTTTAGGAAACGATGAGGAAATTTTAGAAAAGCATCCCGGTGTAGATCCCTATACCTGGGCAAAAGAATATGCCAAAAAATTAACACAGGAAGAAAAAGAGAGTAACTATAAAATCATTGCCAGATACAGTCCAGCCAAGCAGATAGAATTGAATAAACAAACGTTGTTTAATTCCGGTTATCTTTTTTTACAATCCCTTTATCATAAACTAAAATTAGATCAAATCTGTCAGAAAATCTCTCAGAAATATGAATTTGAATATGATCTTAATGAAATTCTTTCACGTCTTCTGTATTTGCGCATTCTACATCCCACTTCTAAAAAGGGGACGTTTGAACATTCGAAGGACTTACTTGAGCCCCCACATTTTAAGGAGCATCAAATGTACCGGGCACTTGAAGTACTTGCGGAACAATCTGATTTCATTGAAGAAATGGTCTATAAAAACAGCCTCCAGGTGGTTGATCGAAACACGCAGGTTTTATATTATGACTGCACCAATTTTTTCTTTGAAATCGAGGAAGAAGACGGTATGAAACAATATGGGGTTTCTAAAGAAAATCGGCCCAGCCCAATTGTTCAAATGGGACTATTCATGGATGGATCAGGACTGCCACTTGCCTTTAGTATGACACCTGGAAACAGAAATGAACAAACCACCTTGAAACCGTTGGAACGCCGTATTCTAAAAGACTTTAACCTTTCGAAATTTGTGGTATGTACAGATGCCGGACTATCTTCGAATAAGAATCGGATATATAACACGAAAGGACAACGCGCATTTGTCACCACACAGTCAATCAAAAAACTGAAGAAGTTTTTGAAGGAGTGGGCGCTGGATTCTAAGGGGTGGCGAATACCGGGAAGCAATAAAAAAGTAAATTTAGAAGATGTCCGCAAGCTCAAAAATGACCAGAGAACGTATTACAAGGAGCGTTGGATAAAAGAAAATGGATTGGAACAAAAGTTAATTGTCACGTACTCCCCCGTTTACCAGCGATATCAAGCATCTATTCGGGAAAAACAAGTAGAACGCGCGAAGAAGAAAGTGGAAAATCCAAGCTCGTTGAATAAGCATAATCAGAATGACCCAAAGCGATTCATCAAAGCAACACATGTGACAGATGATGGTGAAATTGCAGACAAAACCCAGGCAACCCTGAATCAAAAGCAGATCGATAATGAATCCATGTATGACGGATTTTATGCGGTATGTACCAATCTGGAATCCACTATCGAGGAGATTATCAAGATTAATCGAAGGAGATGGGAGATCGAGGAGACGTTTCGAATATTAAAGAGTGAATTTCAGGCCCGGCCTGTTTATTTACGGAGAGATTCACGGATAAAAGCACATTTTTTAACATGTTTCCTATCCCTATTAATTTATCGCATTTTAGAGAAAAAATTAGATGAACGCTTTACATGCCCGGAAATAATCAATACATTGAGGAATATGAATATGTGGGAATTGGATGGAGAAGGATACATACCTGTATATACCCGAACAGAAATCACGGATGCGTTACATGATGCATTTGGCTTCAGAACCGACTTTGAAATTGTTACTCAAAAAAACATGAAAAAAATTTTAAAGCAAACCAAAAAAGGAAAATAGTACGCAGTTTTTGGGTGTTTTAAAACCGCCATAAACGTTGAAATCACAATGTTTATGGCGGTTTTTAGTGTCAAAGATGAGATTATATCAAAATAACCATAACTTATAAAGAAACGAATCTTGGGGTCTGACCCCCACCCCTTTAAAGCGTTAAAGTATTGGTGTGTATTATTCGCATATATTGGCCATTTTTGGCACAATGATTCTAAGGAGGTTGTTTTTATGGCAGAGGTGAATATTGGTGATATCGTTCGTGCGCATTATAAATCCGGAACGTACATAGGAGAAGTAAAAGAGGACAGAGGAGAACGCTACTTAATAGAGGTTCTTGCTGTGCATAAACACCCGATGCAAGGTGACATCCATAACCCGGGTCAAGTCGATGGTGTTTTCTTTCACGAACGAAAAGCACTTGCCCACCACGAAAAAATGAATGTCAAAAAACCTGCAGTGCACCCATATGATGAAGACATCCCGGAATACGGTCCATCGTTAAAGCAGGCTGTCGAAACATATAGAGAAAAGCTTCAGGAAAAGGACAACGAATTCAATAGAGCAGCACTGCAAAGGCTCGAAGGACTGGAAGAAAAAATATATAGAAAAAAGTATTACTAAATCAAGTTTAGTTGACGAGATTGCAGTTAAATACTGTTAATCCATTCTTTTAGACAACAGCCCATGATATTTTAACTCATGGGCTTTTACTATTACATAACCCAATCACTATTTCAAAGCTTATCCTCTATGGAAAACCTAACTTACCCTTAGGTTTTTAGGTCTATTGCTGTTAATAGAAACTTGATCTATCGCTATATGTGGATTCAAAGTAATCGTCCTGCTCCCTCTCCAAAAGTCATGTATTCCTCCACAATCCAGCATACTTTTTTCTATATTTTTGATTTTCCTCCACATCAATTAATTCCAGTGCCAGAGATTTAATTATTGGCTTTTCCTCTCTATCATATAAATACCTAAGCCCCTGAAGAATATCGAATCGGATAAGTGTGTAATTTTTTTCGTCTTCGCAGTTTTTAAATCGGTCTTTGAGATGCTTCAGTACCATATCCATTTGCTCTTCTCCGGCTAGACCAACTCTCCAAATCGCCTGAAGCGTGTGTCTTGCAGTAACAAACTTCTCATCATAGGTTACTTTCCATATTTCAGGAAAGTCATGTATGATTCTTTTTTCCGGATCACTGATGGCCAAATGTGCAAGGAACTGTGCTGCTCTGGAACGCTTATGGTTATCCGTATCATTCACATCTTCCAGCAGTTGATCCCACACCTCGTAAGCCCAATCAACTTCATCCTCCATTTCGGCAATAATGCTTCGGTAAGCCTCGTATTGGACGTCTTTTTTCTCAGACTCCAAATCATGGAAATACTGCTCTATTTCTTTATTCATAAGTTATGCTCCTTCACTGAAAAACCGTTCTAAAAAAGAAGGATAAGAAATATACACTATTTCCCAGCCTTCTTTTGACAAACGTTTATTCTCCAAGATGTTCTTTAATAACTGCATCTACTCCGGCTAAAGCTTCTTCCTCATCGCCACCGGTTGCTGTAATTTTCACTTCCGCATCTTTTGGAATGCCCAGGGACATAACACCCATAATTGATTTAAGATTTACCGTCTTTTCTTTATATGTTAGTTCCAGTTCGGCTTCATACTGACCTGCTTTATTAACGAGCAATGTTGCCGGACGGGCGTGAACCCCTGTATCAGCAGTGATTTTATACGTTTGTTCCTTCATTAAAATCTCATCCTTTTTTAAAAAATTTATTTGATCCTACAACTTCTATATAGTAGTTTATCACTGAATCACACCTATTATATACAATAAAATATCTTTTTTGAAATAAAAAGGGTCATTCTTTGACAACCAGAGACAGAATAAAGCAATCATTTGTTTTTAGCTATGTCGTATGATAACTTAATTTTAAAAAGGAGGCTAAAATCATGAGTGTTCATATCGGTGCAAAAGAAGGAGAAATTGCAGATAAGATATTACTGCCCGGTGATCCTTTAAGGGCAAAATTTATTGCAGAAACCTTTTTGGAAGATGTATCCCAATACAATAACGTTCGCGGCATGCTTGGGTTTACCGGGACATACAAGGGAGAACGTATCTCAGTTCAAGGAACGGGAATGGGAGTGCCATCCATCTCCATTTATGTAAATGAGTTAATCCAAAGCTATGATGTCAAAAAAATGATCCGTGTAGGCACTTGCGGTGCGATACAGAAAGATGTCCGTGTGAGGGACGTCATTTTGGCTCAGGGGTCCACCACGGATTCTCAGATGAATCGATTAATTTTTGGAGGAATTGATTATGCTCCATTAGCGGATTTTGATTTACTGAAGGCGGCCTACGATGCTGGTACGGATAAAGGGTTAAACCTCCGTGTTGGAAATGTCTTCACAAGCGATACATTTTATCGTGATGATGCCAAAGAGGTAAATGAATTACTGGCTAAATATAATGTACTGGCTGTAGAAATGGAAACAACAGCACTTTACACACTGGCACAGAAATTTGATCGGCAGGCCTTGTCCGTTCTGACGGTTTCCGACCATATTCTAACCGGAGAAGAGACGACAGCAGAAGAAAGACAGACAACCTTTAACGAAATGATGGAGATTGCTTTGGAAACAGCTATTAAATAAATCGCGGAGAGGCTGATCTCAGCCTCTTAATTATTCTATCCGGAAATGTTATTAAAGAATAAATCTGTCTCCGAAAAATACTTCAATTACCCTTCCGCAGCTTTTGTCCATTAACTTCATGAAGCTCCTGCAACAATGGGTAATGGCCTTTTTATGCAATCTTCTCTTACTTTCCCCTTCATTCTTAAAGTAAATTATTTACATCGGATTTTCTCTACGTTTATGAAACACTACGCAAAATAAGGATGACAGCACAATATCTGTTTCCCCTTCACATCCCCCGACTTTCGAATAATCTTAGTTCCAGCCTGCGGCATATAAGTTGCTTCTCACCCCTATTGTCAACCAAAAATAAAATAGGTTGACAATAAAGAGGCTACCCTTTATTATCATGTCAAGGAGGAGAAAATAAAACATGAATAAATTACGTGCAATTGATCTGACTTATGGGGCAGTATTTGTCTGTCTGATGGCCATCGGCGCAAACATTACCGTTTGGTTTCCATTTTTGGCTGTGCCTATTGGCGGGGCAAGTGTGCCGCTTTCCCTGCAAACCTTTTTTTCCATTTTAGCAGGTCTTATGCTGGGAAGAAAGTTGGGGACTATTTCAATTATTACATATATCTTTGTAGGATTTGCAGGCGTACCGGTTTTTGCCGGACTCACGGGCGGACCTATGGCATTTGTCAGCCCAACTGGTGGTTTTATCATATCCTTTGTTTTTATTGCTTTTTTCACCGGGTTCATTGCAGACAAAGTGAAAAACGGCTCTTTTTCCCATTATCTTGGAGCTTCAGCAATTGGTCTTATTCTCAACTACGGTATTGGTGTAAGCTATATGTATATGGCCATGAATATGTGGCTTGAACTCCCGATTAGCTATGGATTGGCATGGGGAAGTATGGTCCCATTTCTTGTAAAAGATGCTGCTATGGCCGGATTAGCTGCCATGTTTATGACGGGTGCGGCAAAGCGGATTTCAGCGAGTCTGTCCAGGGCATAGCCTGCAGGGATTAAAAAATAGGAGCACCTTTTCAAAGATGAGTCCTATTTTTTATCCCCACTGAAAACATGCTGTGATTCTTGATAACAGCATGCTTTTCCATCTCAAATATGATAAAATGACATCAATGTTGCTCAGCAGGAAGGATGTCGCAAGCCATGGAAATTTTCCTCAATTTTCCACTTTGGGCTGCTCTGTCAGCTATTGTTTTTGCCCAGGCAATCAAAGTACCGCTCCGTTTAATCGTTACCAAAGAATTTAAACCGGGGCTTGCCTTCAGTACCGGCGGTATGCCAAGCAGCCACTCAGCAGCTGTTGCTGCGCTTTCTACCGCGGTCGGTATCGTGGAAGGTGTTACCTCCACAATGTTTGGAATATCTGTCGTATTTGCAGTCATTATCATGTTTGATGCCTCTGGTGTGAGAAGACAGGCCGGAGAACAGGCAGTAGTACTGAACCAGCTGAGAAAGGATTTTCAGCTTTTGGTGGAAACATCAAAAGATTGGAATAAAAAAGAGGAAGAAGAAATCAGACAGGACTTAAAAGAACTGCTTGGCCATCAGCCGATTGAAGTGTTCTTTGGCGGTTTAACCGGTATAGCCATCGCCTTTTTACTGTATCCGTTATATTAACGTTCCGGTTAAACCCAGGCTTGGAAAATGCTTTACCTTACTTCTATTTCTTTGATGAAAAATCCCGGTGACACAATTCATTTTGTGCCCCGGGATTTTTTACATCAGCTCTTTAATATTCTTCAATAACCTGCTGTCGGAATACCTGCATGGATTCATCCTCGTTTAATGCAAGTAAATCCTCTTCAGTTATACTTCCATCACCCATTTCCACTATATATACGTCAACTTCCCTTTTCCCCCACTGGGAAAATACATCTTCCACCGTTTCGTAATATAAATCAATTTTATTCCCTGTAATGGCACTGCCTATATCAGCAACTACGCCATATCCATATCCGGGGATATAGAGTACTGTCCCAAGAGGATACACATCCAGGTCAGCTGCTATAGTAGAATACAAGTCTCTGGTAACTTCCACACCGGAATAGGTTATTCCATATTGTGGATGATCCGGTGACTTTCCGGTGGATTCCACTCCTGCAGTATAACCGGTGGCAACAACAGTATCACTTGGATAATCCTCCATCGCCACTGCTTCCTCCAGTGTCTGCGGACCTTCAATATCTTCACTGGAAATGAGCTTTTTATCTTCTTTCATATGATTAAGCCTTTTTTCATTTAATGCTATCTGTCTATGTGCTTCCTCACCATCAGATGGAGAAAACCCTCCAAATGAAGTTTCCTGTGCCCATGCCTCGATATGTGTAAACGAAACATTGGAAATGGATGATAACGTTACAAAAAGAGCAGCTGTAATGCACATGAACATTGTCGTTCTTTGAATAAAATTCCTTAAATTCATCTAAACACCTCACTGGATGTCATGATACCCTGTTTAAGAGAATTTTATTCATAAAACTAGCTAAAACATTTGATAACCGCTTTTCCGTAGTAGTTTAATAACAATTCCGGACACAATCGCACCGGCTAAACCGGACGACAAAATGACCCAATCCACAAGAGTAATCTCGATGATTCTCGAAAACGCCTCCGAAAAAGAGGATAACGGGCTTGTAAAATATGCCGTAACAGGCAAGTTATCCACGATCAAAAGTACAACAACGGGATATATAAATGCCATGAGCCAGGTGGTTCTAAGAAGCATATTTAATATAAAGGCGATGCCAAAGAAAATAACAAAATAAAGTAATACAGAAACAAATAATTGGATCAATGATGAAACTCCTCTCCATTACATACAGCTTTCATTTTAAATGAAAAACAGAAAAATGCAAAGGCAAATAAACACCTTTGCATTTTTTTCACGATATTGACAAATCACTAATAAAAGAAATTGAATTTCCCGTTTTTCATTACGAGGTTAATACCACCAAGCTTGAATAAATACCGATTGTCTATCATTTTTTTCAGGAAAGTTGCCTTCCAGCCGAGCAGCTTTTGATCATTCATTAAAACACCAATAGCATCATTACGGGAGTTTGACACCTAAATTAAATAAAAAGTGATCATAAGCCAGTGCAGGCTTATATTTTTTTGTCAAATTCCGCTTTAAATAATTGCGTACTATTTCGTACTATTGTATAATATAAAGTATAAACACAGTACGGAGGAGATGTGTGTGCGCATTAAAAAAAGTGTTTCCAAAGGGTCAACGTCCTATTCTGTTATTAAAGATGTTTATCGGAACGGAAAGAAAACCTCAAAAGTCGTTGAGGCTTTAGGAAACGATGAGGAAATTTTAGAAAAGCATCCCGGTGTAGATCCCTATACCTGGGCAAAAGAATATGCCAAAAAATTAACACAGGAAGAAAAAGAGAGTAACTATAAAATCATTGCCAGATACAGTCCAGCCAAGCAGATAGAATTGAATAAACAAACGTTGTTTAATTCCGGTTATCTTTTTTTACAATCCCTTTATCATAAACTAAAATTAGATCAAATCTGTCAGAAAATCTCTCAGAAATATGAATTTGAATATGATCTTAATGAAATTCTTTCACGTCTTCTGTATTTGCGCATTCTACATCCCACTTCTAAAAAGGGGACGTTTGAACATTCGAAGGACTTACTTGAGCCCCCACATTTTAAGGAGCATCAAATGTACCGGGCACTTGAAGTACTTGCGGAACAATCTGATTTCATTGAAGAAATGGTCTATAAAAACAGCCTCCAGGTGGTTGATCGAAACACGCAGGTTTTATATTATGACTGCACCAATTTTTTCTTTGAAATCGAGGAAGAAGACGGTATGAAACAATATGGGGTTTCTAAAGAAAATCGGCCCAGCCCAATTGTTCAAATGGGACTATTCATGGATGGATCAGGACTGCCACTTGCCTTTAGTATGACACCTGGAAACAGAAATGAACAAACCACCTTGAAACCGTTGGAACGCCGTATTCTAAAAGACTTTAACCTTTCGAAATTTGTGGTATGTACAGATGCCGGACTATCTTCGAATAAGAATCGGATATATAACACGAAAGGACAACGCGCATTTGTCACCACACAGTCAATCAAAAAACTGAAGAAGTTTTTGAAGGAGTGGGCGCTGGATTCTAAGGGGTGGCGAATACCGGGAAGCAATAAAAAAGTAAATTTAGAAGATGTCCGCAAGCTCAAAAATGACCAGAGAACGTATTACAAGGAGCGTTGGATAAAAGAAAATGGATTGGAACAAAAGTTAATTGTCACGTACTCCCCCGTTTACCAGCGATATCAAGCATCTATTCGGGAAAAACAAGTAGAACGCGCGAAGAAGAAAGTGGAAAATCCAAGCTCGTTGAATAAGCATAATCAGAATGACCCAAAGCGATTCATCAAAGCAACACATGTGACAGATGATGGTGAAATTGCAGACAAAACCCAGGCAACCCTGAATCAAAAGCAGATCGATAATGAATCCATGTATGACGGATTTTATGCGGTATGTACCAATCTGGAATCCACTATCGAGGAGATTATCAAGATTAATCGAAGGAGATGGGAGATCGAGGAGACGTTTCGAATATTAAAGAGTGAATTTCAGGCCCGGCCTGTTTATTTACGGAGAGATTCACGGATAAAAGCACATTTTTTAACATGTTTCCTATCCCTATTAATTTATCGCATTTTAGAGAAAAAATTAGATGAACGCTTTACATGCCCGGAAATAATCAATACATTGAGGAATATGAATATGTGGGAATTGGATGGAGAAGGATACATACCTGTATATACCCGAACAGAAATCACGGATGCGTTACATGATGCATTTGGCTTCAGAACCGACTTTGAAATTGTTACTCAAAAAAACATGAAAAAAATTTTAAAGCAAACCAAAAAAGGAAAATAGTACGCAGTTTTTGGGTGTTTTAAAACCGCCATAAACGTTGAAATCACAATGTTTATGGCGGTTTTTAGTGTCAAAGATGAGATTTTAAATGAAAAACAGAAAAATGCAAAGGCAAATAAACACCTTTGCATTTTTTTCACGATATTGACAAATCACTAATAAAAGAAATTGAATTTCCCGTTTTTCATTACGAGGTTAATACCACCAAGCTTGAATAAATACCGATTGTCTATCATTTTTTTCAGGAAAGTTGCCTTCCAGCCGAGCAGCTTTTGATCATTCATTAAAACACCAATAGCATCATTACTTCCAAGGGATGCAACTGTTCCGGCCATTTTTGGCACAAAAGCTTCCAGTTCCCTATCATGCACCAGCGCCTTAACGTTATTAGCTGTTGTTGCGGCCTGTTGAATCGCTATTTGGGCGGTTGGAGGATACGGCTTTTCACTTTTGGCATTTTTCACTAAAGCACAATCCCCGATAACAAACACATCATCAAATTCCTGTGTCCGTAAATCATCACGTACTTCTACCTTGCCGCTGCACGTTTCAAACCCTGATTTTTCCACAATCGAATTGGCACGTACCCCGGCAGTCCATATCGTATTCATCGTTGGGATTTCAAAATGTTCCCCATTTCTTTCATATTCAACACTTTCCGGATGACATGCCATCAATTTAGCCCCGGTAATGAATTCCACTCCTCTTGCTTCCAATGAATTCATCGCATATTCAACGAGGGATGGGTCAAGCCCTGGAAGAATGCCAGGCGCAGCTTCAATATTAATAATCCTCACTAAATTCTTATCAATATCATACTCCTCACACATTTCCGGAATACGATTAGCCAATTCACCGAGAAATTCCACCCCTGTGAAACCACCGCCGCCTACTACAATATTCAGTCTGGCCTGATTTTCTTTGTTTTCCTTGCGGTACATGGCAAAGTTATAATTCAGATGATCCCTGATCAATCTTGCATTATTTATATTGTCAATGGTTAATGCATGCTCTTTCAAGCCTGTTATGCCAAAAGTAGCTGCTTCAAATCCCAAACTGACCACCAAAATATCATATGCCAGTTCACTAGATTCAAGCTTGACTTTTTTTTCCTCCGGTTTAATGGATATAACTTTATCCAGTGCAAAGTTAACTTTATTTAAATCGATAATATTCCGTATTGGGATCCTTATCTGATCATGGTGTAATGTTCCCGCTGCACTTTCATGCAGCCACGTTGTTTGATAGTGATAATCATTTATATTTACAAGCGTTATATTAGCCTCGCTTATTTTCAACATTTTTTGCAGCTTTAGCGTTGTCATAATGCCGCCATATCCGGCTCCCAAAATGACAATGTTTGGCCTGTTCATGGTGCCACCACTTTCATTTAAAATTCCAATATTAACCGAATATCCTATTATCCGGTTGTCAACTTTCGACAGGCGTAACAGTTCGCCTCCCAAAAACTGTAATAAAATAATTACAGTTTTGTTATCTGATTGTAATATACCCACCCATCATCATAGCTTTTTTAAGTTTATTTTTCAACCCCGGATTTTAAAACTTGTATATTACTCGTAAAGTGCATTATTATTCAAATATCAGCTTGATGTGATACGATGTAAGAGGTGAATTTTTTAACAATAGATTTTCGGAGGTATTTCCATGGACGAAAAAATATATGACGTCACTATTATTGGCGCCGGGCCTGCAGGCTTGTTCACAGCCTTTTACGGTGGCATGCGCCAGGCAAGTGTAAAGATTATTGAAAGCTTACCACATACCGGAGGGCAATTAACGGCCCTTTATCCGGAGAAATATATATATGATGTTGCAGGATTTCCGAAGGTGCGAGCACAGGATTTAGTGGATAATCTGGAAGAGCAGTTAAATATTTTTGATTCGACTATTGTACTCGGACAGGCCATTGAAAAGTTGGAACGCCTGGAAGATGATACTTTTAAACTGACGTCGAATACAAACGAAACCCATTTCACCAGGACAATTATTATTACAGCAGGGAACGGAGCATTTCAGCCGCGACGACTCGGCATTGAAGGCTGTGACCAATTTGAGGGTATCAACCTTCATTACCATGTCAATGATATGAATCAATATAAGGATCAAAATATTGTGCTGCTTGGCGGAGGTGACTCTGCAGTAGATTGGGCGCTGATGCTTGAGCCCATCGCCAAAAAAGTAACCCTTGTCCATCGCAGAGATAAGTTTCGGGCACATGAGCACAGTGTGGAAAAACTGATGAATTCTTCAGTTGATGTGCTCACGCCGTATGTTCCCACAGATATCGTTGCGAGCGATAAGATCAACCAAATCATTCTGGAAGAAGTAAAAGGTGATAAAAAATTAGAACTGGATGTGGACTCCGTATTATGTAACTACGGATTTGTCTCTACACTGGGACCAATCAAGGATTGGGGACTGGAGATCGAAAAAAACAGTATTGTAGTCAATACGAAGATGGAAACAAACATTCCGGGAATTTATGCAGCTGGAGATATCACTACTTATGAAGGCAAAGTGAAGCTGATTGCCACCGGCTTTGGCGAAGGGCCGACAGCCATTAATAACGCCAAACAGTATATCGATCCGAAAGCACGTATTCAGCCAAAGCATTCGACAGCAATGTTTTAATAACATGAATCAACTTTTTATTAAGAGATGGGGGAATCACTGTACGTATTGCAGCCCAACCTTTACGGTAGGACGAGCATTCGTTGCAGCCACCTCCCCATGTTTAGCGGGGCAGAACACATCACGAATTGCCCCGTTTTTTTGTATTCATCCCCATTCTATCTTCACTATATTTAAATAATTCAATTTATGTAAATACAAAATGTGTTATAATTACCTATAATAAACAATAAATGGAGTCATCAAAATGTTAGGAGGTTGGGAAATTCTCAAAGTAACTTTATTATTTTTGGTAGTACTCCTGTTTACATGTGAAGCTCGGGAAATGGATACCATCGAGGTTACAAGTGATAGCTGGAAAATCACCTATTCTGAAATATCCAATGAAGATGGGGTTATAGAAGCTGTATTTAATTTTACTTTCATTGGAGAAGGTACCTCTCCCGAATCCATTTCCTACAAGATAAGTCAAGGGTCATCTTTCATGAATAGAAAAGATTTCCCTTTTTAGTCAAAAAACATAACGTTTTTCGATTCTTTACAAAAACACATGATAAAATTGCCTATCTCACGATCTTTTTCGGAAAACTTCTGAACCACCTTACAAGCTTTGCAATTTTAAGAAACTCAAAATAATGTCACCTGTAGATTCCGGGTCTGCACCAATGAATGTAACGATTCGTCGGCATTTAAACATTCCTTTTTTATTCCCTTAACCCGTTTTTCACCCATTATTTTGTATATTGATTTTGTCGTATCAAGGAAGACGCCCAGTATGAGACATCATCATATCCTATGAAGATTATTTGAATCAGTGAAAGAAAAAGGAGTATTAATGCAGGTAGAAGTGGATAGGTTTTCAATGTGGATTTAATTCATACCCTGATTTGAAGCATTTTTATTTTAACTGGAAAACCCGATATCAAAAAAAGGATTTGCCAGAGTAAAGGAAATTTATCCTTATTATTGGCAAATCCGTTTACAGACTGCAAAACCTTATCTGGCTATTTGTCTCCAAATAATGCTATTGCATTATCCCGCAGCCAATTCGGAAAGCGACTCCCTATCCAGTATTTTTATATTCCTGTGGCCCTTTTGCTCAATCCAGCCGTTTGTCTGAAAACTGGATAATCTTCTGCTGATCGTCTCCTGAGTTGTACCTAGGTAGGATGCCAGATCCTTTTTACTCATGGGAAGCACAATTTCTGCAGATTCTTTTTCATCAGCAAGTCTTAATAAATAGCCGGCTGTTCTCATTTCCACATCTTTTGAACTGAGCTGTCCTACCAAACGCTCCGTCTCATCCAGCCGGTTGCTGAACTGCTCTAATATTTTCACGGCAATGGACGGATGTGTCCGCATCAATTCCTGCATATCATCCCGGTGGATGGCACAGATTTGTGTTTTTTCCATCGCTTCTGCATAGCTGTCAAGCGTCTTTTCCGTAAATAAGGCAAGTTCGCCCATAAATTCACCCGGCTCCAATATTCGTAAAAGCTGTTCTTTTCCCGATTCAAATAACTGGTAATTTTTAACTCTCCCCAAATGAACAATATATAAATACTCCAAAGGGTCTCCATCACCGAAAATGACTTCCCCTTTTTTAAAGTTCAAATGTCTGCTCACCATGACAATTTCCAGCATTTCCTCTGTATTCAGATGATTAAAGAAAGGCACTTTCGCTACACATAATTCCTTACTGTCGATAAGTTCTTTATGCCGATCAGATATTTCACTCATGTAAATCCCTCCCGTTATTTCTGTTTATATATTAAAGCACTATATATAAATCGTAACATTGTTAATCCTTTCTCAGTTCTCCATATCCATTTTAACATGTTTATCTCGGGGAGTTACAATAACATTCTCTGCTCAGTACCAGCTCGATGGTTAACAATTATAAAATACTGGGATTAACTTATCATGATACTTGATTCATGCTAAACTTTCGATTGGAAACTCTTTTTTGGATTGAAATAGTTATCCGGGGTTACTTTTAGAAGTTTATCAGGGTTCAGGGACAATTTGTAAGCGCTCAGGGGAATATATTTGTTTTTGATAAAAACAAAATAGAGCACCCGCAGGTACTCTATTTCATTTACCTTTGTATTGCTTTAACAGTCCCCGGGTGAACCAACCTTATCTTTCGTACGGAATGAAGACCCACACCCGCATGATACAATGGCGTTCGGGTTATCTATACTAAAACCCCCGCCCATCATGTTTTGCTTAAAGTCTATCGTTGTGCCTTCAATTATCGGAATATCCTGGTTACTCAATACAACCGGTATGTCATTTATCTCATCCAATGTCTCCAGCTCATCGTTAAAATCATATTCAAATCCTAATTTATAGGATAATCCGCTGCAGCCGCCACCCTCAATTCCAAAGCGCAGGCGGACACCTTCTGATTCGTCTTTCATCATTTCCTGAATTTGTCTGCTTGCATTATCCGTAATGGTAATGGTCATGATCGGACCCTCCTAATCTAAAAATGTATTCATCATTTTTCAGAATAAGTACATTTCTCTCTATAGTATATATAGTATACTAATGTGACATCAATCATTCAACCATTTGGCCTTACAGCCTGCACCCATTGTTACGGATGCTTGTGATCCGGTACCCGACAAAGCTTGCACAAATTGGCCTATTCTGTCATCATAATCTTTCCTTTTTATCGCCCACACTAATTTTGCTTTCTCAAAAGGCTGGTCTCTTTTATTTTACAAAATCTTTGGTAAAAGATAAAATGTATGTAACCAAATAGAAAATGTTTGTATATGGATAGATTTTTACCAGCATTCGTTTTATAATAAGAAATAAGAAAGGAGAAGATGGATGATGCAAGAGCAAGTACAGGAAGTATTAAACAAGCTGCGCCCATTCTTACTTCGTGATGGTGGAGATGTGGAACTGGTAGATGTTGATGAAGACGGCATTGTGCTTCTTCGCTTGATGGGAGCTTGCGGCAACTGTCCAAGTTCAACCATTACATTAAAGGCCGGCATTGAGCGTGCCTTAATGACAGAAGTTCCGGGAGTAACAGAAATCGAACAGGTATTTTAAAAAACATAACATATACAGAAGGCTGTGTACTGAATATAGTACACAGCTTTTTACTCGGTAAACTTTCCGGGCATTTTGGGTACTGTAACTTCTCGTGTTTATTATAAAGGAATAAACGGTTCTTTTGGACTCCTGGAACTCTCCTCCAGGAGTTTTACTGGTGAGTATCATTGCGTTTGGGTGTCGAGAATCCCTGTTGAGGACATTTTCTGCTTTTTACCTATCCTGGAGGGGCGGCGAGAAACACTCTCGAAGACATTTTCTGCTTTTAACCTGTCATGAGGGGCGGTGAGAAACACTCTCAAAGACATCTTCTGCTTTTTACCTGGCCTGAGGGGCCTCGAGAATACCGCTCGAAGACATTTTCTGCTTTCTACCTGGCCTGAGGGGCGGTGAGAAACACTCTCAAGGACATCTTCTGCTTTTTACCTGTCATGAGGGGCCTCGAGAACCCCTGTCAAAGACATTTTCTGCTTTTAACCTAGACAGGTGGGCTTCGAGATAGTTCCCTGATTCAGCAAATTGTAAAATATATTTTTTTATTAAAATCAGTTGTCTTCATTATTCCTCCACCGGGGTTTTTGGCCCGTCTCCTCTGAATAAACCATGAATATTTTCCAGGCATAGGTTCAGCATGGCTGACCTTGTTTCTTCACTGGCAGACCCGATATGCGGCATACAGACGATTTCCTCCAGCTGCATAAAAGGATGGTCCGCTGCAATCGGCTCATTTTCAAACACGTCCAATCCCGCTCCTTTTATTTGCTTTTTCTTGATCGCCGCTGCCAAGTCTGCTTCATTTACTACCCCGCCACGGGAAATATTAATAAAGATGGCGGATTCTTTCATTTTCTGAAATGCGGCTGCATTAAACATATGTTTCGTCTCCGTTGTAAGCGGAAGTACGGAGACAACAAAATCAGATTCCTTCAGAAGTGTAGCGAGATCAGTATACAAGGCTCCCAGCTCTTCTTCTGCCCGGGGCTTGCGTGACCGGTTATAATACAGCACATTCATGCCAAAGCCTTTAGCACGTCTCGCGATGGCTCTTCCAATCCTTCCCATGCCTGCAATGCCTATTGTTTTGTGATGAACATCCGCTCCTGCAAGTAAATAAGGAGACCAATTTTTCCATTGGTCATTTTTAATATACTGATTTGCTTCTATCATTCTTCTCGCTGTAGCCATCAATAGCGCAAAACCCAGGTCGGCCGTAGTTTCTGTTAATACATCAGGCGTGTTTGTAATGGTGACACCATATTCCCTGGCTGCAGAAACATCAATATTATCATAGCCAACTGCCATATTGGCAACGATTTTCAAATGAGGTGCCTCCTTCAGGAAATCCTCATCAATTTGATCTGTAAGGACACATAGTAAACCATCCGCCTCGTCGGCTTCTTTTTTTAGTATTTCCCTGGGCACCGCCTCATCTTCTTTTTCCCAAAGACGAAAGTCGAACGCTGCTTCATACGGTTCCAAAAGAGTATCCGGAATTTTTCTTGTAATATAAATACGCGGTTTTGCCATATTTCCTCCTCCATTCAACTTCTTCTGTTACACACAGTGTAACACAGTGCCGACAGTATTCTCATGTTATACCCGTGCAAAATCACAGCCAATGCAAGGTAGGGATGCCCAATGGTTCTCTTTCCATCCCGGCATCCGCAAAAAAGTTTCGGAGTGTTTTTTCATACGTCCCCTGCTGTTCGATGAGATGTTTAAAATGCAAATATTTCTCTTCCGGGTCATTGGCGGGAGGTGTGTAAACCGCATCGAAAAAATGAGCGGGGAACAGCAGTCTGGCGTATAATAGCCGCCAGCTGAATACGGACAGCGGCCGAACGGTTTGATAGTCCTGCAAAAACTGATAAATATTTCCTTTCTGTTCACGATGTGTTATGCTGTAACGTATAGTTTCAGCCAAATCCCTTACCGGATGATCATATACAAGGTCATGCGGCCAAATAAATGACTGGTGCAATTGATTGATGTATCTGCTGAAGGCAATGGTTCCTTCGTCAGATTCATGAAAACGATAATCTTTTTCGCTTTCCTGGAGAAATTGAATAGCATTTTCACTTATACCGATGATATAGGGTAAACTGTCGATAACAAGTATATTGAATGGAGTAGGGTTTTTTGCGGCATTTTCCTCCGCGCTGTGTTCGAATTGCGTTAATTTGTGAATCCACAATTGTTTCCACTGTCCGTAACTGGAAACATGCTGTGGTTCAAATTGATATTTGGACCCAATCTGATGAAAATGCGCAAGTGTTTCACCAGGGGATCCTTCTGCTACCCGCGAGTACTGATTTGCCCTAATCACCATGTACGTTCTATCCTGGTAGCTCGTGAACCATTCCCCATGAATATTTTGAACCGGAACTGCCGTTTGATCATACTCGTTTTCCGTCAAATAATAGGCTAAGGCGGCCTGTTCCATGTATAAAATTTCCCTATCGTCTGCCGGAATGATAAAATAAATATATTCCGACTGTTTGTATCCCTCTTTCCCGTTTATCTGCCGTTTATCCTCTGTCTGAATTTCATAATGTGCAAGAAGCATATTTCGAAAAGGCAATTGGATTCCCCCTTTTTGTTTGCATTACTATTAATGTATATGAGGGATGGATAGTATTTTTAACTGAAATTTTAAATAGAGGTGATTATATGGAAGAAAATACAAAACAAAGTGAACTGGAGCAAACAGCAAGAAAATGGCTGAAAGACCGCGGCGTGGAGTTGGATGATATTGCAGAACTCGTTTTTTACCTGCAATCCAAATATCATGACCACTTAAAAATGGAAGACTGTAAATATAATGTGGAACGCGTGCTTACCAAACGCGAGGTGCAAAATGCGATCCTGACGGGAATTCAACTGGACGAACTGGCAGAACAGAAAAAATTGAAGCAGCCTTTGCAAAAAACAATTGATACCGATGAAAGTCTCTACGGTATTGATGAAGTTATTGCATTGTCCATTGTAAACGTATACGGTTCCATAGGGTTGACCAATTATGGCTACATTGACAAACAAAAGCCCGGCATTCTGAAGCGATTAAATGATAAGTCAACCGGCGAATGTCATACATTCCTTGATGATATTGTCGGTGCCATTGCAGCAGCGGCTTCAAGCAGACTAGCCCATGCTACCGCAGATGATGCGATGCTTGATGATTAAACCGCTGTAGCGGCAGAAACAGGAAATAAGAAAGACATGCCTTCCATTGGCTTTGGGAGCATGTCTTTTTATGGGAGCAATGGCTACTGATTGTTATGCGGTTGTGATGGTTTATCCGGCGAATACACGCAGTTTTCCTGCTGTTTCAGTAATACAAGCTAAATAAAATGAACCCACTCCCGTAAGTCCTCCACATGATATGTCGGCATCTCCACCAGTCCGGGAAGTTCCTCCTCCTGTGTCACCCCGGTAAATACCATAATCGTATCAATGCCAGCCCTGATTCCAGCTTGGATATCCGTATCATAATTATCCCCGATCATGGCGATATTTTCTTTATTCATACCAAGCTTACTTATCGCCGCTTCCATAATTACTGATTCCGGCTTTCCGACAGCCATCGGCTTCACACCTGTACTCACGGTAATCACAGAAGACAAAGCTCCATTTCCGGGCAATAGTCCTCTTTCCGTTGGTATTGCTTTATCACTGTTTGTAATAAGAAAAGCAGCACCTTTTCGGATTGCCAGGCAGGCTTTGGCATATTTCTCATATGTAATATTTCTGTCGATCCCAACGACAACAAAATCACAATTGTCGTCTTCTGTAATAACAAACCCTTCCTCCTTCAATGACTCATGCAGCCCCTCTTCCCCAATTAAATAACAGCTGGCTCCCTGATTTAATCCTTTTAAATACATTGCTGCTGCAACGCTTGACGTGACCACCTGTTCCGCAGTGGAAGGCACTCCCATATCATTCAGTTTTTGCGATATCGCTTCCCGGGTCTTTGAAGAATTATTCGTAATAAACATATATGGAATTTCTCTATTATGTAATTCATTTACAAACTCAACCGCTGATTCAATCGGCTCAGTGCCCCGATACATCGTACCATCCAGATCAATTAAATATCCCTTATACTTTTTCATGCTTATCCCTCTTTTTCTGCCATGATCTATTTCTATTTAACATGCTGCTCTATCCCAGCTAAAAAAACCAAAAGGAACATTAGACTGTTCCCTTTGGCTTTTTAATCAACCATTTGCAGAAATTATCCCCCTTAGTAATACATGTTTCGGAAACAACATCCTTTGTGTTAAAAACTTTTTCAAACACTTTTTTTTCATTTCTGCAAACCTGATTGTAGGCCGTTGCAAGATTTACGATCGGGCAATGATAATTGGTGATAATATAACTGCCATCTTCGGATTGGTCAAGTTCAACCATATATCCTTTTTCGTTTTGTATATCTGCTACCTTGCTTACTTTCTCATCAAAAATGGATTTCCCAACTTCTTTTTCCATTTCATTCTTTTCTCTTTCCATCCGTTTGGCCAAAAGGGCATCCACCGCTTCTTTTCCCTGCAGTTCTTCCAGATCCTGCAGGAGCTCCAGAGGCAATTGTTCATACTGGTTCGGAAAGGTGTCATGACCTTTTCCGGTCAGTTCATAGGTATGGTATGGCCGGCCCAAACGCTGTTTCACCGAGTTTTTTTGAATAAAACCTTGTTGTTCCAGCTCATGGATATGTTTTCTGACCGCAATTTCCGATATGGTGAAACTATCCATGATTTCGCCTATCGTACAAACTCCGCTCTTTTTCAGTATATTTAACAGTTTTTGCTTCGTGGAAGTAATTTTTTTCATTTCCTCTCACCTTCATATCTCTTTTGAAAATGCATTCGCTACTCCCAGTTCATTATTTAAATAGTTGCGGATATGCGTACTGAATGCTTCCAGTACCATCTGATGCTCGGACATTGCATTTCCCAGAAACGCATGATCCACAGCAGTATATTCATTTACAAGCTTTTTCCTCAATTGAATAAAATGTTTGTAAGCCTTTTCTTCCCCGGAAGGCAATACCTTTTCATCCATTAAAATATCTATAATATCCTCATAGCTTCCCGGGTCACGCATGATAAATCCATCAATCATCATGTTGCCGACGTCAAGTATGCTTTCAATTAATACATGCACCGCTCGCTCCAAGGCTAATTGATCCAAAGAGGAACTAAAGTTTTTTCCCTTTACTTCCTCTAATATTTCCTCCATATACAACAGTATCTCTTCTATTTTACTTCGGTCAACAAAATACATTATGTTACCCCCAATAACTTGCTACAATGCTATTATACCACATTTGGCATGTGTATTTCATATAAACATGGTATAGTTGGGAAAAAGGAATAATTCCAAGGGGAGCGCGAAAAATGAGTATAAAATCCATTCATAAAAATGATGTTCTCGCGATGGATGCAACCGATATTGCATCCTTTATTAAAAAAGGAAAAATATCGGTATATGAAGCAGTTTCTATTTACATTGATCATATTAAACGAATAAACCCATCCCTCAATGCCATGGTGGAAACCCGATTTACCGAAGCGTTGAAGGAAGCCAGGGAAAAGGATGAAACACTGAAGCATCGTCAGCCGGATGGACCTTTATTTGGCGTACCCATCAGCATTAAAGAATCTTTTCATGTCTCTTCCATGAGAACAACCGGAGGCCTTGTACACCGGCATGACCTGGTATCCCGGACAGATGCCGCAGTGGTTGCCCGTTTAAAAGAGGCCGGTGCGATTATACTCGGAAAAACAAATACACCTGCCTTAAGTTTCTGTCAGGAGACAGACAATAAATTATACGGGAGAACAAATAACCCGTGGGACATTTACCGGACTGCCGGCGGGTCCACCGGCGGTGAAGGAGCACTTCTCGCTGCAGGAGGAGCTGCAGCCGGTATTGGATCTGATATTGGCGGATCCATCCGTTTTCCGAGTCATTTTAATGGTATTGTCGGTTTCAAACCGGGAATGAACCGCGTTTCCATGGAAGGACATTTTCCGAAAGCAGGCACAGAGCTGCAGAAAAGAATGCTAACTGCAGGACCGATGGGAAAATCCGTGCGGGATATCGAGCTTATATATCATCTCCTCTCGGCTGAAAAAAACCGGGTCAGTACATTACAGGGGTTCAAAATCGATATTTTGCCGGGCAATCTGAATTATCCTTTATCAGAAAAAACGAAGGAAATACTGGATAAGATCGACAATTTTTTAATGGATTCCTTTTTGACAAATCGGCGTATGCCTCCTTTTTTTGAAGACAGTGCGTTATTATGGCAGGAAATCATGTCCAGTGATGGCAGCAAACTAATTGAAAAGGAAGCTTTTAATCATGACCGATCCCATGTGTGGAAAGCATACACGAAAGAAAGGCTGACACAAAAAACGGCCATCCATCCCTATTTATCCTGGGCAATCATTGGTGCGAAACTGTTTAAACCGTCCAAAAGCAGGGTGCGGGAAATACATCGTATTCTCGCAGAAGGTGACCAGGTATTAAAGGACTTTTTAGACCAACGTATACTTATTTTCCCTGTCTATCATACAGGAGCATTGGAACACGGTAAGGTATTTCAAGAAATATTCTCCATCCGCAAAACTTTTTTGAAGTATATGCCTTATGCGGCCTATGCAAATGTATGGGGATTACCTTCCCTGACCATTCCTGTAGGTCGAGACGAAAACAATATGCCTATTGCTATTCAGGTGATAGGAAATATTGGAAGTGAGGACGCCCTATTTCGCCTGGGGAAAATGCTCGAACGAAAATTCAGCGGTTATGAACGGGCGATTATTGAAAATGAACACCAGTGAATGGTGAGGATATTCCTTTCTCTTCTGGATAGACTATAGAGAGAAAGGGGGATGGGATTATGTCGCGCAGAAATGTTAAAAAGTTCTCTGACTTTTCCAATGTGCATGATATAAAAAACAGCATTATCCCGGAAGAATTTCCGGAAGGCTCATTTGGTTCTCCAATCGATCAGGAGGAAGCTGTTTACGGCAAGTCCACGCCATGGGAAAAAGGACAGCGCCGCGAAAGTGCATTTGTGTACCCATATAAAGAAATGCATGAGGATCTGCCGCGTCAGACTCCCGGTGCGCATGTAATCCATGATGAATCCGGGGATGTCCATCCGCAGCACGAAGAATTTGAAGGGTAGCAGTCAATCTGCTGCCCTTATTTAATTTATCAGGCAACCAGGTGATGTTTACACTTTTTTCTTAATTACAAAGTAAGCACAGCCGAAGTTACAGTATTCGTATAAATAATCATCCAGTGTGCCGATTCTGGAATCAATCGGAGCCTTTTTATGATCATCCCGGTAAAAGCCTTTAAGCCTTAATTGGTCATAACCCCAATCTCCAACAATGTAATCATATTTTGCGAGCACTTCGGAATACCGTTCCTCAATTGCTTCTTTTTGAAATCCATCTTTTTTATTTTCGATGAGATCATATTGTTTACCCTGTAGTTCAATCATGCTTATCCCTCCGCTTTTGCTGCATCCAGTTTACCATACACCGGGCAGTGAAAACCAGAAAATATTTTTCAGCTCTTCCCCCATTGATGGATATAATGAACGAATTATCGGGAAAAAATGACAGCAATACAAATTAATTCGCGTATGAATTTTACCGAAAAACATAAGCTAACAGAGAAAATACTGCAAAAAGGATGAAACATATGAAGAAAATAATGTTAACTATATGTATTTTGCTGTTGTTCGTTGCCGGTTGTGATAGAGCCAATAATACATTGGATGAAAGAGAACAGCGTGTGAATGAACTGAACCCAAACAGAGAAGAGCTGCAGACACCCGGGAATCAGGAAATAAACGATCAACTTGGTTATGTCCATTATACACAGGAACAATTTGAAAGGAACCAGGATGAAGACAAGGTTGTAACAATGGACAGAAACGAAATGGCCAGTATGATCACGGGTATTATTCTGAATAACGAGGAGTTTGAACAAGTAGCGACACTCGTCTCCGATGATGAAGTTTTAATTGCCTATGAAATAGAGGGTAGCATGGATGAAGATAATGCAGCTGAAATTGCCAGAAAAACGGCGGAATCGGTGATGCCAAGATACTTTGATATCGTTGTATCAGACAACCCATCTCTTATTCCCGATATACAAAGTCTGCACATCTCCGAAACCACTCATCCGAACTATCAAAACACAATTGATAAAATCATTGAGGAAATGGAGAATTCGCCACAGGGTGATAATTAATGAATTTTATTTAGACAGACCAGCAGCTGCTATTTCAAGTAAGCGTTTAGGACCGGGAAGCTGAATTTTATAGAAGACAAACACCCCACTTTATCAGCTTTATTACGATGTAAACTGGTGCAAAACTTTAAGCGGTGCTGTCCTGTAATTCGATTTCCCTTTCCCTGGTTGCTATATTCCTGGTCCTACACTTTTCTATATGGAATAAAATGTTATTTATAAAGCATTATTTTTTACAAAAACTACGTATCGTTACAACAATTAAAGGGTGAAATAAATTGAATCCTAACAAATACATTTTCATTTTTGCCTTGTTGCCAGTATTATTTATTTCATTGGCCGGTATTTCCGACAAAGTGATTGCCGAAGAAGATGAAACATTGGTGCATAAGGAACGAATGGCTTTATTTAAAAAAACGGAGGCACTGACACAAATTCCGTGGTATTATTTTGCTGCTATTGAAAATTATGAGCGCAATATAAATAAAGAAGAAGATGAAGAACAAGTGATAAACATAGAGTTTGAGCCGTCGGTCTGGTTTGGCGCAGGAAATATCTCCAAATTGACAGATGAACATGTCATCTCGGTCCATAATGGTATCGGAAAAGATGGAAACGGCAATGGACATGCTGACCCCGAGGATCCGGAAGATGTTTTGTACACAATGGCTCAAATTCTATTGGAGTACGGCAATACAAGGGATGAAATAAAAATTGCTTTATGGAATTATTATAAGCGGGATTTAACGGTACAAACCATCATGAATACAGCAAAGGTATTTGATAAATTTCAAGACATCCATCTGACAGACCGTTCGTTTCCGTTGGCAACAGAATACAATTACACTTTTCATAATACCTGGGGAGACCGTCGTGGCTTTGGCGGCTTACGTATTCATGAAGGAACGGATATTTTTGCCGATTATGGAACCCCGGTTAAGTCAACAACATACGGTGTCATTGAAATGATGGGCTGGAATTTATATGGCGGTTGGCGAATTGGCATCCGTGATATATTTAATATTTATCATTATTATGCGCATATGAGCGGATATGAAGATGATATAGAGATCGGACAGGTAGTAAAACCCGGTGATGTACTCGGAAGTGTCGGCTCGACCGGCTATGGTCCGCCCGGAACTTCGGGCAAATTTCCGCCGCATCTCCATTATGGCATGTATAAGGATAACGGACATACTGACTGGTCCTTTGACCCTTACCCATATTTAAGAAAATGGGAGCGGATGGAAAATTAAAAAAGGAAGAGACCCGCACAACAATGTGTGAAGGTTTCTTCCTTTACTTTTTGAAATACATCGCCAAATATTTATGCTTCAATGCCAAACAGATTAGCGAGTAAAATAATGATAATCATGATTGGTGCAATAAAGCGAATCATAAACAGCCAGGCTTTGGCAAGCCCCGGATTTTTGAAATCAGCTTCTTCCAGGGCAACTTTGCTTCCCCATCCCCAGCCGACAAACAGAACAACAATTAACCCGCCAATAGGAAGGAAATAGCTATCCGTCAAAACGTCAACGAAATCCAGGAACGGATAACCGAAGATGAGAAAATCACCGAGCGGTCCGCCTTGGCTTAAGGCAGACGGAATACCAAATAGGGTGATCAGTCCACCTACAATAAGTACCGCTTTTCTTCTGGTCAAATTCACTTGGCGCATCGCAAAAGATACACTGACTTCCGACAGTGAAATAGCCGATGATAGACCTGCGATAAACACAAGAAAGAAGAAAAAGATCGCAAAGAATGTTCCTGCTCCGGCCATCTGATTAAATACTTCAGGTCATTAGCATTGCATAAAACCTAAAAATTAAAGTCAAGCAAAGATTTCATAAGTAACATTAATATGATGCAATATTCTGACTGCACCTCATTCCGAACAGTGAAAAAAAGTTAATACAGGAATAAGTGTAGTCCTTGTCAGATAATTTGAATTATATTAAAAAGTAATTAAAATAAAGGATCAAACGTTAAATCGTTTAAATGACTCACCTCCTCAAGTGCAAATTGACGCTCTATGAACTTAAATTCTCTCTCCCAACGATTTGCTCGCCGTCCTTTTGACGTGCGTTCAGGCTTTCTAAAGAGGGAACGAATGAATTTATCCAGTCCTTCAAATAAGTTGGTTTGCAACTTTCGGTGTACGTCTAATAATGATCCTTTATGATGTAAGTTTCGCTGCATTAAAAGTTCTAAACAGTATGTAATGAGCGCAATCCAGATTTGATTGTAAACGGCATTCTCGCTTTTTCCGTAGAATGTTTTCAGGTGTAAATGCTGTTTCATCCATTTGAAAAAGGTCTCTATTTTCCATCGGTAGCGATACAAGTCACCAATCTCATTAGCGGAAAGATGGAAGCAGTTTGTGATAATGATAACCGTATTACCTTCACTATCTTCTGTTTCAATTAACCTTAATGATCTAGTCATTTGGTTTTTTCCTTTTCCTAAGATAACTTTCTGGTCCTTAAATATGAGAGAGTCTGGATTTGCCTCATATTCTTGAAGTACTTTTACTTCAGCGTTCTTTTTCAACCGTGTAATAAAACGAACTTTTTCCATGCAAAGCTTATCAAATTGTTTGTAATCGTTGTAACCCCGATCAAATAGATAGACAGCATCAGGTACGATTTCAATAAGTTCATTCATCTGTGTTCGATCTGCATGCTTGGCTGGTGTAAGTACACCACTATCAGGCAATACCATGTCTTTTGTAACAACTACCTGAAGATGAAGCCGAACGCCGGCTTTTGTTTTACGGAATGTTGCCCATGGATATTGCGTCAGGGACATACTCATCGTTGTCGAATCAATGACATGAAGTCTTGAGATTTGTTGAGAAATAGGCTGCCCTTTCTGCCGAGCATGGATGTTAAAAACAAGATGGTGAAAGACCTTCTCAAAAACTTTTGGTGATAAAGCTCCCAGCTTCCTTGAAAGTTGAGAGGTGCTAATATCAAATCCCATATGGCGGTTTAATTTGTCATCATCTTTCACCTTTTGGGTAAGGTGCGCTAAACTATCAACCTCATTTATGTGGGCTATGATAAGCAACTGTAAAAATTTATGAGCTGTCAGTTTTTTAACGTACTTATCAAGATCGATCACATTGATTAATTTCGTAAAAGTTTGTTCGTTTATTATCTTTAATAATTCATTTATTGTTGTTTTTGTGTTATCCTTGTCCATGTGATGCTCCTTATAATTAGGGATTTGGACAAGAACTACTACCCTAATTATAAGGCTTTTTTTATGCAATTGTAAGTATTATTACCTATATTGGGAATATTTTTTACTAGATGTAATGCTTGACAAAATGGTTGATAAATTAATGCAATGCTAATGACTTCAGGTAATACGACAAACACTAATCCCGGTCCTTGCGCAGCATCCATCCCTATGCTGAATACCGCAGTGAAAATGACTATTCCAACTACAATGGCGAATAAAGTATCCAACAGTACAATTCTTGTTGCAGTACCGGGTAAACGGCTCCCAACTTGTTTTGAGAGATAACCGCCGTATGTTACCATAATCCCCATCCCAAGGGATAATGTAAAGAACGCCTGCCCGATGGCGGCTAAGTACAGAGAAGGATCACCCAGAGCGCTCCAGTCAGGAACAAATAAAAATGCAAGCCCTTCAGCGGCTCCATCCAATGTTAATCCGTATACGGCAAGCACCACTAGAATAACAGCAAGTAACGGCATAAAAATTTTACTGCTGAGCTCGATCCCTTTTTTAACACCGAAATATAAAATACCAACAATAATAGCCATAACAATAATCTGCCACAGTACCGGCAGGAATGCATCACCAATGAAGCCGCCGAAATATTCTTCAACGCCTCCAGCTTCCACCTGCTGAATGCTTCCGATCATATAACTGAACATGTAATACAGGACCCAACCGCAAATAACTGCATAAAATGATACGATGAGGAAAGATGTAATAACACCCAGCCAGCCACCTATCACCCATGGTTTTGCAGGTGCTGTTTTCGCAAAAGATCCAACTGCATCCAGCTGTCCCCGTTTCCCGATTGAAAACTCCGCAATCATCGTTGGCAAGCCGATAATGAAAATACATATCACATAGACGAGTAAAAAAGATGCGCCTCCATATTCCCCGGTAATATAAGGAAAGCGCCAAATATTACCTAAACCAACCGCAGAGCCGACAGCAGCCAATATGAAACCGGTCCGTGTGGCCCATTGCTCTCTTCCATTCATTCCATAAACCCCCTAATTTATAAAATTTTTAATACCATTGTAATTGTAAGCAAGATTTGTTGGAACGTCAATAATATTCCGAAAAATACCAGTATTAAAGAATAAATTACCTTTCCAAAAGTTCAGTTCTCTTTTTCCGGTTTTTACCTGGAAAAAGAAACAAAACCGGAATAGCACTGGCTTTCTCTTTTTTCTTTCTATTTGAGAATTTCGTAAATACAATTTACACCATCCTGCTACAATGCTGAGAAATTAACGTAACTGGCTAACACACTGAAGTTAATATTTATTCTTTCAAGCACCCCCCAAGTCTCCTCATAACCTATATGTATGTCCGGTTACAAAGATGGATTACAAAATTTATTTTTTTCAGATATTTATGCTTGTATTATAAAGGGAGTTTCTGTCGTTGTCAAAGAATATTCAACTTTAAGACAACCCATCTATTCAGACTACTGTAAAAATAAAGAAAGACAATGATGGAATATAACCCATCATTGTCTTTACAACTCTATTCGCCAGGGAGCATCATCTATTCATTCTGTTCATTTTCATCCTCAAAATTCTCCCTTGGTATCGCGATGGACGGGTCTTCACCATCTCCACTGTAAAAGTCCGGCACATCACCCATTATTGCTCCCCCATCAATATAAATTTCCGTTTGAACTGTTGTTACTTCAGACGAGAAAGGAATGATAATTTGAACATCAGCTTCCACATTCACATACAATGACACCCAGGAACCATTAATTCCCAGAGGTTCTGTCTCACGAGTAATGTTTGTTCGTACGTTCCCAATTAATTCGAGGTTTACAGGAACACGAGGGCCTAAATTTGCCAGGACTGTATTTCCGGTTACTTGCCCCAACGGTATTTCCACAAGGGTCGGATCCTGCATCGCCCTGTCCTCTGCCCCTTCCTGATAATCATACGGTTCATGCAGGGAATAATCATATGTAATCGGATCACCACGATTGACGTTCAGGAGAAACTCCTCCACCCGGTCTGTTGCTACTCTATTTATTTCACTGACAACTGCAGGATTATGATTATACGTAGCTACATTTCCATCTGCATTATACGTAATATTTAACACTTCAGAGAAATCATAGCCTTCTGCAAATCGCACAGCTGAATTAATGGCTCTTGTAGCAATTTCATCAATTTTTCTTTCGGCAATATCCATTAGAACCGGTTTAATGCCATGGTCGACGATCCAAATACTTAACCCGCAAAATAAGGCAAATACAATCATGGTTATCAGGAAAATATTTTTGCCCGGAGGTGATGCAAATTTCTTGCGGTAGCGTTTCTTTTTTATCAATCTTAAACCCCCCTTACATCAAGAATATGCTTGTTCCAAGGGGGGTAGAAGGGAAAATTATACACTTCATTATTTTATTAAGTTTGTTTTACCAAAAAGAAAGCGCAAAGATTCCTGTTGCAATTCATGTAATATATTGGTTTCTCATCCTTGTGATACATTTATCCGTTACGCATCCAATATATCGCAAGCCCTCAACTAAAACTGGTTATGAAAGGAGGTTTTTCCATTAGGATATTTTCAAAAGTGCTTCTTTTCCGGACATTCCTTCTCTCCATCCATAGGTCCTCGAGGCTTCCGTAACCTTCTCCAACGGAGCATATAATAATTCATCAATTGTCCTTACTCCGGAAGCTCTTCCGGCAATCACGTTCCGGTCTTTCAACTTTTCGTTTAATACATCCACGTCCAATGCTGCACACATAATGTAGCCTTTTTCATTGCTGATCATCAGTAAATTAGTTTTAGGCAATTCCACGCGAATCGCTGTAAAATGCATTCCTTCCACTTCCAGGGGATTTACGGTTAACATGAATACAATGCCTCCTTCAACTGTACAGTAATAATGTATGCAGTTAAAAAAGACAATGTCACACCGGGATAAATCAGGCCGAAAAACGGCTGCGCAAAGTATCAGCCAAAAGGTCACGCAAAAACTCCGGTAAAAAATATTGCTTCGATTCGGACTTTGCTATTTCAGGCAGCAGACGACCAAAGGTAAATGTATCTGCAGTTGCTACCGAGTAAATTGCCTCCGGATCCAATGGTTCATTATGAAGTAATACGTTTTCCACATGTTCTTCTCCATCTTCACGTATTGTGGTTTCCACCGTCAAACCGGAAAACACCATTCTCCCGAGCACTTCTCCTCGAAAGCCGAACCCCTTTAACTTTAATTCCGTAAAGGATTTAGCAAGGGAACCCCGAACTACTTCCAGCAATTCATCTCCATTTAATTGTACGACACAAGGGTTGATTTGATGAGGACATACCCGGTGAATGTCTGAATACGTTATATCACCTGCAGGAAATTCATCAAGCAGAAGTCCTGCATTAAGCATGGCCACATCCGTTTCCGTCCAATCTTTTAGTGTGCGTGTCAACTCCCGCATGATTTTGGTTTCCTTAAACCAGCCAACCTCAACGGTTGATTCCGTATGAACGACCACTTCTCCCAAAATTTCTGCAGCTTTGTCATTCAGCTGTTTCAGACTCTGCTCCGTGCGCAAATCCTTTGCCAAATGTGAAATATCCGTTGCGTATGCTTCTTTATGGACTAATCTTTTATCCTCATGATCCCATGTTAAAACCACTTCCCCAACATGGAAACAATGCTTACCCGCTGCGGTGATCATGGTATTATTCACATACTCGCCTGTACGCAGCAAGTGATGTGTATGTCCACCAATAATAACATCGATTTCCGGAAATCTTCTGGCTATTTCCTGATCTTCGCTAATCCCTAAATGAGATAATAAAACAATGACGTCTGTTTTATCCTTTAACCCTTGAATATAAGAATCCAGCACGCGATACGGAGACGAGACATGCCAGCCCAGCAGTTCATAAAAAGCATTAAAAGGCGCAGTCAATCCAATAAACCCTACCCTTACCCCTTGAATGGATTTTAAATGAACCGTATGCTGCAGCCAGTGCGGCTCTTTTTTATCCAGGCTCTCCAAATTGGCACAAACAACATGAAAACCGGCTTCATCATATAAATGA
Source organism: Virgibacillus kimchii (assembly GCF_055379185.1). Lineage (NCBI taxonomy): Bacteria > Bacillati > Bacillota > Bacilli > Caryophanales > Bacillaceae > Virgibacillus > Virgibacillus kimchii. The sequence goes on from NZ_AP043951.1 coordinate 1,589,121, forward strand.
AACAAATCCTCATGAGGAAGTGTAATCCCTTCATTATTCCCCATCGTCACTATGTCATAATCAAGATCATTCAACAGTGCAACATTGGCTTTACCCATAAAAGCTTCCGCAATAGGATTCACACGATCTACATGATCTCCAATATCTATCAGCCAATAAGAATCTTTGGCAGCATCCTTCATTGCTTTCTCCCGTTTTAAAAATGAAGCAACCCGAGGCCATTGTTCAAAGTTGCTGTGTAAATCATTTGTATAATATAAGTAAAGTTTTTCCTGCATATCTGATACTCCTTACGCCAAGCCCTGGAAAATCATTCGAACACCAATAATAACCAGTAATATTCGCAGCACCCATTCCAATATATTGCCTGTTAAACGCTGATTAACCATAGCTCCAAGCTTACCGCCTATCCATGCTCCGGGTATGAAAGAGAAAACATATTCCCATGCAATATGCCCCAACGCAATATGTGTGGAAGCCCCTATGATACTGACAAAGAAAATCATAAACATGGACGTAGCTGTTGCAATATGGATTGGAAAACCAAATAACAGAATCATGGCAGGCACCATGATTGAACCGCCGCCAATACCAAACAAACCCGAAAACATACCTACCATAAGAGAAACAACCACTACAGCAGGAATGGAGATCCGGTAATAATATATTTCCCCATTTATGTCAAACGAACGAACACCTTTTTCGTGAGGGGTAACCTTCTTCCTGTCCGGTTTAATGAAAAACAGCATGGATATTAAAATAATAACAAACCCAAAATACAATAAAAATGCGTCTGTATTAAAAAACTGGTTAAGCCACGATCCAAACATACTGCCTGGAATGCTCCCAACCAAAAAAAGCGCTCCTGTTTTATAATCCACTCGTCCCGCTTTTGAATAAGAGATGGTAGAGGATAAAGCTGTAAAAATCATGACAATCAAGGATATCCCTACTATTGTTTGAGGGGTTGCCCATGCAAAAGCATCAAAAAACTCATGCAGAAGCAAAAGGGTGGGCACAAGAATAACGCCTCCGCCCAATCCCATTAAACTGCCCATAAAAGCAGTAACTATCCCAATCACTAAACATATGAACAATACCAATTATTTCGCCTTCCAACATAATGTATTCTTTTTCTATATTATCATTATTGGATGGAAAATCCTAATTAAGACTTTTATATCATTTTTTTATACGTAGTTGCCATTTGTTATGAATTTTTTTGTCAAATACGGATAAATATTTCTCCCATTACAAAAGATAAGCTTGGGTTCCATTCATCCGGAGACTTATAGAACTTTATAAAAGGGATTGAACTCCACAGCTCAAAGTAATTCCTGCGAATGGGATAGAGCTGAATGTAAAATGAATAGTTATCGTCATTGCTATTTTATCAGGAGGTGAAGAAATGGAAACGTTAAGACGTATAGCACTTGCACTGGTTATTATAGGAGCCATAAACTGGGGCCTGATTGGTTTTTTTCAATTTGATTTAGTCGCATCCATTTTTGGTGGCCAAGAAGCTGCTCTATCCAGGCTTGTTTATGCCCTTGTCGGTTTAAGCGGTTTATATTGTCTAACCATCTTATTTGAACCAATGGATGAAAGGAACACAGAACGCCAGGGTCACACAGGCAGGCTGAATTACGGTACCGAGATGGGTGAAGAAACAGACGTGGAAAGAGAACGTGATAGAGATCTGTAAGAACGGTGGGACAGGCCGTCACCTGTCCCATTTTTATATGGAGCTTCAAGACAGTCTCTTTTCTTTTTATACACAAAAATTTTTGTATCACAGCAATAATAAACTGGTCTCTATTGATTGGGTTGCCTATGATTTAAATAATCTCTTGTCATTGTGAGAGCTTTATTTGCATCAAAATAACCCCAAGGATCATCTGGCTTTGGTGGCGCATCTGTTTACAGAATGCTTTTCACATCATTGGGACTTAAGAATGGATTGGCTCCCAGCATAAGTGCAATATTGCCTGCTCTTAGGGGTTAACACCGATGTTCAGGAATAACAGGAATGGTTTCACCGCTTGATTCATAAGGTGCTTTTTTTGTTTTTCCTGTAGTTGTCCAACTAATCTCTGATCCAATTTCCGGCCTGCTTCTTCATACTATACTCTTTTCCGGTGACTTATACTTGTTTCCCTCTTATAATCATCCATTAAATATGAAGTAAGCGTATTGTAAAAGCATAGCACTCACGTATCAGTTTTACCATAAGGTATTTATTTTTTTCGAGAGGCTGTATAGTTTTTAATGAAAAACCGTAAAATAATTCCTAAAGTGGCAAATGAAAAATGGAGGTATTTCATTGGGAATTTTTGATAAAGCAAAAGATAACACGTTAACATCTGCTGAAGTATCCAGTCTTTGGCTCCAATATATGGGTGATACGATGGCTATTTGTATATACAGATATTTTCTTGCAACCGTAAAAGATAAAGAGATCCAATCCATTTTGGAACGCTCCATTCAATTATCCGAACAGCATGTAAAAGAAATTACCGGTTTTTTAAGACAAGCAAATTTCCAGATTCCAATCGGGTTTACAGAAAAGGATGTAAATGTGCATGCTCCCCGTCTTTTTTCCGATCAATTTATACTATTTTATGCCTATATTATGACTATACATGGGTTAACCGCTTATAGCCTTGCTATTACAAACACCGAGAGACAGGATATTCAAGATTATTTTTTTGAATGTACAAAAACATCCAAAACATTATTTCAATCAATAAGACAAGCAGGAAAAAAACATCCTAAATTTAAAAATGTACCCTCCATACCTTCACCCAGGACGGCAAATTTCGTAGAATCACCAGGGTTTGTTTCCAATTTAATTGGCGACAAGAGACCATTATACAGCTCAGAAATAAGTACACTTTTTTTTAATTCCATGAAAACCGGATTTATCAGCAGTTTAAGTATAGCGTTCAGTCAGGTGGCAGAAAAAGAAGAGGTGCGTAATTTCATGGTAAAGAATGTGAAGCTGGCGAGGAAAGATGCGGAGAGTTTTGATGTTATATTACAAGACGATAATTTAACAATCCCTGAAAAATGGGATATAGAGATTACTGACTCTACCATAAGTCCTTTTTCCGATAAATTAATGATGTTTCATGCAGGTTTTTTAGTAAATGCCGCACTGAGTTATTATGGTGCCTCCATTGGATCCAGCTTTAGATCAGATATCACCCTAAACTATTCCAAGGTATTTGTCCATGCCATGGAAGCCGGCGCACTTTCTTACAATATTTTGGTTAAAAATCATTGGCTGGAAGAACAACCGCAAGCGATCGACCGAAAAATGCTGGCTAAAGGTGCAAAAAAAGGAAAATAAACATTGAAACAGGGGAGGTACTCCCCTCCTATTCCTATAAATATGTTAAGTAAGCCTGCTCCGGAAATTAAATTATTTGAGGAAGTAAAAACCCTGCCACTAAGTAGTGACAGGGTTTTTAACTTATTAACCAATAGAGCCTTCCATTTCAAAGCTGATTAGACGGTTCATTTCTACTGCATACTCCATTGGCAGTTCTTTTGTAAACGGCTCGATGAAGCCCATAACAATCATTTCAGTTGCTTCCTGTTCATCCAGACCTCTGCTCATCAGATAGAATAGCTGCTCTTCGGAAACTTTGGAAACTTTTGCTTCATGTTCCAGAGAAATATTGTCATTGTAAATTTCATTATACGGAATTGTATCCGATGTGGATTGATTATCCATAATTAACGTATCGCACTCGATGTTGGAACGGGCTCCGTCTGCTTTTCTTCCGAAGTGTACCAGTCCCAGGTAGGATACTTTTCCGCCACCTCTGGAAATGGACTTGGATACAATAGATGAAGAGGTGTTTGGTGCCAAGTGATGCATTTTAGCCCCAGCGTGCTGCAGCTGGCCTTTACCTGCCAACGCAATGGAAAGTGTGTTTCCGCGTGCACCTTCTCCACGCAGCAGGATTGATGGATATTTCATCGTTAATTTGGAACCAAGGTTACCGTCGATCCATTCCATCGTACCGTTCGCATCCACTGTTGCACGTTTTGTAACCAGGTTATACACATTATTTGCCCAGTTCTGGATTGTTGTGTAACGGCAATACGCATCTTTTTTAACGAAAATCTCAACTACTGCACTATGCAGGGAGTTTGTCGTATAGATCGGTGCAGTACAGCCTTCCACATAATGAACAGATGCACCTTCGTCAACGATGATCAGCGTTCTCTCAAACTGCCCCATATTTTCCGAGTTAATACGGAAATAAGCTTGTAATGGGGCGGTGGTTTGAACTCCTTTTGGTACATAGATAAACGAACCACCTGACCATACCGCAGAGTTTAAGGCCGAGAATTTGTTATCAGTTGCCGGTACAACTTTTCCGAAGTATTCCTTAAATAGTTCTTCATGCTCTTGCAGTGCTGTATCGGTATCTTTGAAAATAATACCCATTTTTTCCAGATCTTCTTCCAGACTCTGATAAACAACCTCGGATTCATATTGTGCAGAAACCCCTGCCAGATATTTTTGCTCTGCTTCAGGGATACCAAGTCTATCAAAAGTCTGTTTAATCTCTTCAGGCACTTCATCCCATGATCTTTCTTGCCTTTCCGATGGTTTAACATAGTAAACAATTTCGTCAAAATCCAACTCGGAAAGATCTCCACCCCATTGCGGCATTGGACGCTCATAAAAATGCTCCAGCGCTTTCAGGCGGTAATCCAGCATCCATTGCGGCTCGTTCTTCATTCTGGAAATTTCTTCAACTATTTCACGGGTTAATCCTTTACCGGAGCGGAAAACAGATACGTCCTTATCTTGAAACCCATACTTATAATCTTCTATTTCAGGCAAATTTTTTGCCATGATAAAACCTCCTTTAGGTGTTTGCCAATGACAGTTTCAACTACGATTCCTTCACACCTTTTTCCATTGCCTTCCATGCAAGTGTAGCACATTTAATACGTGCAGGAAATTTGGATACTCCTTGCAAAGCTTCAATGTCACCTAAATCCAATCCTTCTGAATCAATGTCCTCTCCCATTATCATTTGAGAAAAAATATCGGACATCTTCAACGCATCCTCTATGCGTTTCCCTTTTATAGCCTGGGTCATCATCGAAGCGGAAGACATGCTGATAGAGCAGCCTTCCCCTTCAAATTTGGCATCCTTTACCGTACCTTCTTCCACTTGCATTTGCAGCTTGATACGATCCCCACATGTCGGATTATTCATATCTACGGTTAAAACATCACCATCAATTTTACCTTTGTTGCGCGGATTTTTATAATGATCCATGATTACTTGTCTATATAGTGTATCCAAATTATTAAAAGACATCACCAAAATACTCCTTCGTCTTTATAAGTCCTTCAACCAGACGATCCACATCTTCTTTTGTGTTGTATAGATAAAAACTGGCTCGTGCTGTCGCTGTGACATCCAGCCATCTCATTAATGGCTGTGCACAATGATGACCTGCGCGGACTGCAATCCCTTCTGCATCCAAAGCAGTGGCAGTGTCATGCGGGTGGACATCATCCAGATTGAATGTAACAAGCGCTGCACGTTTCTCAGGTCCGTAGATTGTTATTCCATCAATACTTCGCAGCTGCTGCATGGCATAATCGGCTAATTTTTCCTCATGTGCAGTAATGGCATCCATGCCGACTTCGTTCAGAAAATCAATCGCAGCACCTAAGCCAATGGCACCGGCTATAATCGGAGTACCACCTTCAAATTTCCACGGAAGTTCTTTCCAGGTGGAATCATAAAGGTTTACAAAGTCAATCATTTCTCCGCCAAACTCAAATGGCTCCATGTTTTCCAAAAGCTGTTTTTTTCCATACAGCACACCAATCCCGGTAGGCGCCCCCATTTTATGGCCGGAAAAGGCGTAGAAATCACAATCCAATTCTGCCACATCAAGTGTTAAATGGGGTGCCCCCTGTGCGCCATCGACCATAATCACTGCACCATTTTTATGGGCGATGGCTGCGATTTCCTTCACAGGGTTGATCGTACCCAGTACATTGGAAACATGGGTGATGGCTACGATTTTTGTATTGCCGGTAATCGTTTTTTCCACATCTTCAAGCTTTATCGTGCCATCCGGCTGTAATGGCAAATATTTCAATGTTGCACCAGTTACTTTTGCAACCTGCTGCCAGGGAATAATATTACTGTGATGTTCCATCGGGGTAATGACAATCTCATCCCCCGCAGTTAATTTCTCTCTTCCGTAACTGTATGCAACCGTATTAATTGCTGTTGTCGTACCTCTTGTAAAAATAACCTCCTGCGTACTGGCTGCATTGATGAAGCGTCGAACCTTTTCCCTTGCCCCCTCATAATTTTCGGTGGCCCGGGTTCCGAGTGTATGCACACCACGGTGAACGTTCGAATTATCATGTCGGTAATAGTTTTCCACTGCATCAATTACAGCCTGTGGCTTTTGCGATGTCGCAGAAGAATCAAGATAAACTAAAGGATGTCCGTTTACTTCCTGATGTAAGATCGGAAATTGCTGCCGTATGGCTTGCACATCCATTAGTATACCTTCCTTTCAATTACTTCTGTCAGTTGCTGCTTGACGGATTCAATCGGCAGCTGATTAACAACAGGTGCCAGGAACCCATGAATAATAAGACGTTCCGCTTCCTCCTCGGTAATACCGCGGCTCATCAAATAGTAAAGCTGCATAGGATCCACACGTCCAACAGATGCAGCGTGGCCTGCAGTTACATCATCTTCATCAATTAAAAGAATTGGGTTTGCGTCTCCACGTGCTTTTTCACTGAGCATCAATACACGTGATTCCTGCTCGGCATTTGCTCTTGTAGCTCCATGTTCAATTTTTCCGATACCATTGAATATAGCTGAAGCTGCTTCCTTCATAACACCGTGCTGAAGAATATACCCATCAGAATCCAAGCCATGGTTTACAATTTTTGATGTGAAATTCTGTGTTTGCTTTCCACGTCCAACACTTACTGTTTTTGCATTGGAAACAGAATTGTCACCGATTAAATGAGTGATATTCTCATTAACAGTATTCCCGTCATTCATGGCACCGAGTGCCCAGTCAACAACACCATTACGGTAAGCAACACCACGGCGGTTGTTGTAAGCCGTTGTACCTGCCGCAAAGTTATCCACTGCACCAAAGTCAATATTTGCATTTTCTTTTGCAATCACTTCTGCTACAACATTAGCTACAGTTTCTTCATTTTCATTATGTGAAAGATAGTTTTCCACATACGTTAATGAACTGTTTTCTTCTGCTACAACAAGCACATGATTAAACATGGATACTTCCGGGTCTTCCTGCCAGTAAATAGCCTGAAGCGGCACATCCACCTGGACATTTTTCGGAACATACACAAATGCTCCGCCATTCATCAATGCTGCATGAAGTGCAGTCAGACGGTGTTCATCCACGGAAACAGCATCGGTCATATAATATTTCTTTACTAAGTCTCCATGTTCGCGGAGTGCTGTAAAGATATCCGTAAAAATAACACCTTTTTCTTTTAGATCATCACTGAGAGATGCATAGGCTACAGAGTGGTTGCGCTGAACAAGCAGGTTTTCCGGCTTCTTTTCAGCATCAAAAAACTCCTGAAGTTCATTTGGCAGATCCTCTAAAGCATTTACTGCCTCTCCTGTTGCTGTATGTTTAAATTTGCTGAAATTCCATCTCCCAATTTTGGTTTTATCCGGCTCAGGCATATTCAGTGATTCAGCCTGCTCCAAAGCTTCCAGGCGGAATTCACGCATCCATTCCGGTTCATTTTTATCTTTAGAAAACTGGTCGATATAATCTTTGTCGTATGGCAGCTTTGTTACTACAGTCATTATATCCCTCCTTGCTTTACGCGTTTTGCCCTACTGTTTCGTCTTCGATACCCAATTCTTCCTTGATCCATTCATAGCCTTCCGATTCCAGACGCTGTGCCAACTCAGGTCCGCCTGATTTCACAACACGTCCCTGCATCATAACATGAACAAAATCCGGTTCGATATAGTTCAGCAAACGCTGATAGTGAGTAATGATCAAGCAGCCAAAGTTTTCGCTGCGCATTTGGTTAATTCCTTTGGAAACAACTTTCAAAGCATCAATATCCAATCCGGAGTCAATTTCATCCAGGATGGCAATTTCAGGTTTTAACAGCATTAATTGAAGAATTTCATTACGCTTCTTCTCCCCGCCTGAGAACCCTTCATTTAAGTAACGCTGTGCCATATTTTTATCGATTTCCAGGGAGTCCAAAGTTTTATCCATTTCTTTAATGAACTGCATAAGTGGAATCTCATCGCCTTCTTCACGCTTTGCATTAATGGAAGAACGCAGAAAATCCGAAGTAGTTACACCGCTGATTTCACTTGGATATTGCATTGCCAGGAAAAGTCCAGCACGTGCACGTTCATCCACTTCCATTTCGAGCACATCTTTCCCATCCAAGTGGATGCTTCCTTCTGTAATTTCATATTTCGGATGTCCCATTACCGCGGAAGCCAAAGTGGACTTCCCTGTACCGTTTGGTCCCATTACTGCGTGGAATTCTCCACCCTTTATTGTAAGGTCTACTCCCTTTAATATCTCTTTGTCTTCAATCGTAACATGAAGATTCTTGATTTCCAGTGTTGATCCTGCCATGTCGATACCTCCAAATACTTATTTATATATTTGATTTATGAATGAAGCCTTTCATTCTCAATCTATTCTCATTACAATCTTAAATCATTTCAAAAGTAATATCAACTCTTGTGAATACACCTTGTTATAAACGTGCAAAATGACTGCGGACTCCCCTGTCCAATGTGTGAAAAACATGTAAACGGAAGTTTTACCCGCCTTTATCCCTTTCCTTTTTACCTTTAGTTTGTTAAAGCTCGCTCCTTCTTCTCCAGTGTGTTTTCCATACGCTTTTTATCACGCTCCAACACTTTTTTCAAATAATGACCGGTGTAAGAGTTTGCCGTTTCAGCAATCTGTTCGGGCGTCCCGCTGGCAATTATTTCGCCGCCCCGTTCTCCGCCTTCCGGGCCGAGGTCAATAATATGATCCGCCGTTTTAATTACATCCAGGTTATGCTCAATGATCAAAACACTGTCTCCATTATCCACCAGTCGCTGTAATACTTGAAGGAGACGCCCGATATCATCAGCATGCAGCCCTGTCGTCGGTTCATCCAATATATAGAAGGATTTGCCATTGGAACGGCGGTGCAGTTCACTTGCCAGTTTTACCCGCTGTGCCTCTCCGCCGGAAAGAGTTGTTGCTGATTGTCCAAGTCTAACATAACCAAGCCCTACATCATAAATGGTCTGCATTTTACGCTTTATTTTAGGAATGTTCTCGAAAAAGTCCAATGCTTCTTCTATTGTTAAATCAAGCACATCAGCAATGTTCTTACCTTTATATTTAACTTCCAATGTCTCTCTGTTATAGCGTTTACCCTGGCAAACTTCACATGGCACATACACATCCGGAAGAAAATGCATTTCTATTTTAATGATCCCATCGCCACGGCATGCTTCACAGCGACCGCCTTTCACATTAAAACTGAAACGCCCTTTTTTATAACCCCGGACTTTTGCTTCATTTGTCTGGGCAAACACGTCTCTGATATTATCAAATACTCCCGTATATGTTGCCGGGTTTGATCGCGGTGTTCTTCCTATCGGGGACTGATCAATATCAATCACCTTATCAATGTGCTCCATCCCTTTAATTTTTTTATGCTTCCCGGGTTTCAGCTTGCTCTTGTACAGCTCTTTGGATAATGATTTATACAATATGTCATTGACAAGTGTACTCTTTCCTGAACCGGAAACCCCGGTTACTACAGTTAATAAACCAATCGGAAATTTGGTCCGGACATTCTTCAGATTGTTTTCTGCAGCACCGAGCACTTCAATATTCTTTTTCCCTTTCTTTCTTCGTTTGGTTGGCACCGGAATGAATTTATCGCCTGCCAGGTATTTTCCAGTCAATGACTGCTTGTTTTTCATCACTTCTTCCGGCGGGCCGCTTGCAACAATTTCGCCCCCGTGTTCCCCGGCGCCCGGCCCGATATCTATCAGCCAGTCAGCGGCCATCATCGTATCTTCATCATGTTCCACAACAATAAGCGTATTATCGAGATCGCGCATTTTCTTCAGTGTATTGAGCAGACGGTCGTTATCCCGTTGGTGCAGGCCTATGGATGGTTCATCCAGTACGTACAAAACACCGGTTAATGCGGAACCAATCTGTGTTGCCAGCCGGATCCGCTGGGCTTCCCCTCCGGAAAGAGTCCCTGCTGCCCTTGATAAAGTGAGGTAATCCAAACCGACATTATTCAAAAATTCAAGCCGATTATCGATTTCCTTTAATATCATTTTGGCAATCTGTCTTTCTTTTTCCGTCAAAGGAAGATCAGCAAAGAATTCCTTTGCTTCCACAATGGAAAAATCGGTTACTTTGCTGATATGAAGACCTTTTATCAATACAGCCAATGCTTCCTCTTTCAGCCTGTACCCGGAACATGAAGGGCATGCTTTCTGTGCCATAAATTTCCCCAGAGTTTCGCGGATAAAGTCAGAGCTTGTCTCATGATATCGTCTTGAAATATTGTTCATTACCCCTTCAAAAAGAATATCGGTATCACGGATTTTCCCGAAGTCGTTCTTATAATAGAAATGTATTTTCTCCTTGCCGCTTCCGTATAAAATGACATCCATTTGCTCTTTCGGAATATCCTTAACCGGGATATCCATATCAATGCCATAGTGGCTGCAGACACTTTTGAGCAGCTGGGGGTAATATTGGGAGCTGATCGGCTTCCAGGCATCGATGGCATGTTCATTCAGGGTCAGGTCCCAATCAGGAATAACAAGATCGAGATCCACTTCCAGATTGGAACCAAGTCCATCACACGTCGAACAAGCACCAAACGGGCTGTTAAAGGAAAAGAGACGCGGTTCCAGATCACTGATGGAAAAACCGCAAATCGGACAGGCGTGGTTTTCGCTGAAAGTCAATTCTTCTTCCCCAATCACGTCCACAATAATATTTCCCCCGCCCAGCTCCAGCGCTGTTTCGATTGAATCACTCAAACGGCCGGCAATTCCACCCTTGACAACAATTCTGTCAACCACCACTTCAATGGAATGTTTTTTGTTCTTCTCCAGTTTAATCTCTTCGGATACTTCCCGCATTTCTTTATCAACACGAATACGGACATAGCCTTCCTGTTTCAGCTTCTCGAATACTTTGACATGCTCTCCTTTTCTCCCTGATACGACAGGCGCAAGAATCTGCATCTTGGTTCGTTCCGGGTATTCCATGATGCGGTCCACCATTTGCTGAACCGTCTGAGAGCTGATTTCTATGTCGTGCTTCGGACAGGTTGGGCGGCCGACCCGCGCATATAAAAGGCGCAGATAATCGTAAATTTCCGTAACCGTCCCAACAGTGGAACGGGGATTTTTACTAGTTGTTTTCTGATCAATGGCTATGGCTGGGGAAAGACCGTCAATCGCATCCACATCCGGCTTGTCCATCTGTCCGAGAAATTGTCTTGCATAGGCGGACAGAGATTCAACATAACGACGCTGTCCCTCTGCATAAATCGTATCAAATGCCAGGGAGGATTTCCCTGATCCTGACAACCCCGTCACAACAACAAGATTATTTTTCGGAATGGTCACATTCACGTCTTTTAAATTGTGTGCGCGTGCACCTTGTATTTGTATATTTTTAGCAGGCATGCTTCATCATCCTTCAGCTTTGAGTTCAAGTATAATATCACGAAGCTCGGCAGCCTTCTCGAAATCCAGTGCTTTGGCCGCTTCCTTCATTTCTTTTTCCATTTTTTCGATCACCTTTGTCTTTTCCTTTTTCGACAGCTCTGTCAGACTCTTTGTTGTTTCCTTATATTCTTCCTGTTCCTCTGCGGCTACTGTTGCGCGGATAACATCCCGGACATCTTTCTTAATCGTCGTTGGTGTAATATTATGTTTCTTATTAAATTCCATTTGGATTTGCCGGCGCCGGTTCGTTTCATCAATCGCCACCCGCATCGACCCGGTGATATTGTCGGCATACATGACGACTTCCCCGTTTTCGTTCCTCGCTGCCCTTCCCATCGTCTGAATAAGCGAACGCTCGGAGCGGAGAAAGCCTTCTTTATCCGCATCCAATATAGCAACAAGTGACACTTCAGGAATATCCAGCCCCTCCCTGAGCAGGTTAATCCCGATAAGCACATCATATTTACCTACACGCAAGTCACGAATAATTTCTATTCGCTCCAGTGTTTTTATTTCCGAATGCAAATAAGCAACCTTGATTCCCAATTCCTTTAAATAGTCGGTTAAATCCTCCGACATTTTCTTCGTCAACGTGGTTACCAGCACCCGTTCATTTCGCTCCGTCCGTGTATTAATTTCCCCGATCAAGTCATCAATCTGGCCTTCAATCGGACGGACATCCACTTTTGGATCAAGCAGCCCGGTTGGCCGGATAATCTGTTCGGTCATTCTTGGGGAATGTTCCAGTTCGTACGGTCCCGGTGTAGCGGATATATAAACCAGCTGGTTCGTTTTCTTCTCAAATTCCTCAAATTTTAAAGGACGGTTATCCAGGGCGGACGGCAAACGGAATCCGTGGTCCACCAACACTTGCTTGCGAGCCCTGTCCCCATTATACATTCCTCTTACCTGTGGCAGGGTGACGTGGGACTCATCCACAATAACGAGGTAATCTTCCGGAAAGAAATCGAGGAGTGTGTACGGTGTATCTCCTTCATTTCGGAAAGTTAAATGCCGGGAATAGTTTTCGATCCCCGAACAAAAGCCCATTTCCTCCATCATTTCCAGGTCATAATTCGTCCGTTGCTCCAAACGCTGGGCTTCCAGCAGTTTATTCTGGCCCCGCAGCTCCTCCAGCCTTTCATCCAGCTCATTTTTAATATTTTTAATGGCTTTTTTCATTTTTTCCTCACGGGTAACGAAGTGGGAGGCAGGGAAAATAGCCACATGTTCTCTGTCTCCGATGATTTCTCCTGTTAATGCATCGACTTCACGAATCCGGTCAATTTCATCTCCGAAAAACTCAATACGGATACAATGTTCCTCCCGGGAGGCAGGGATGACTTCAACCGAATCCCCGCGGACACGAAAGGTACCGCGAACGAAGTTGAGATCATTTCTTGCATATTGTATATCAACGAGATCCCTTAACAGCTGATCCCGGTCTTTTTCCATACCCATTCTCAGTGATAAAACCTGACTCTTATATTCTTCCGGTGAACCCAACCCATAAATACAGGATACACTGGCAACAATAAGGACATCGTTCCGCTCAAAGAGGGCAGAGGTTGCCGAGTGGCGCAGTTTATCAATCTCATCATTGATGCTTGCGTCTTTTTCAATAAACGTATCCGTGGAAGGCACATAGGCTTCCGGCTGATAATAATCATAATAGCTGACAAAATATTCAACAGCATTATTGGGAAAAAACTCTTTAAATTCACTGTACAGCTGTCCTGCCAGTGTTTTATTATGGGCCATGACAAGGGTGGGCCGGTTAATTTCCTTCACGACGTTGGACATCGTAAATGTCTTCCCGGTCCCTGTCGCACCAAGCAATGTCTGGTGACGCTGACCGTCAAGAATTTTTTTCGTAATTTCCTTTATCGCATGAGGCTGATCACCTGCGGGCTTATAAGGTGATATAAGTTCAAATTTCTCCACTGCTTATGCCTCCGTTCTTTTTCCTGCTATGATTATAACATAACAACACATCTATTTTAACAAAAAACGAACAAATATTCTATTGATTTCGCTTGGTATTATTTTACCCTTATTTCTGATGATGGAATCATTGATTACGCACGAAAAAACATTAGCGTCCCCCAGGCTAATGCTTTCCAGTTTATTATATATTTACATGTGTTGATTGTAAAACGGATGAATAAGAGGATGTATGAATTCTTAAATTAGCTAATTCAACAGTCTTTAGGTAGTATTAGCTTTCTGCTTCCATTTATATTTTCATTCTGGTAATAAGGGCAGTAGAGTTGATTAGATTTATTATAACAGATTTTGGTTTATTAATTGGAAGTACGTGTCTTGAATAATGTAATGATTTATACCACTGTATTTTTCTTAATTCTAATAGACTATCCACTACCACAAATAAGATCAAATGCTTGATCAGGATTATCAGTACCACTTTCCTTTAACCAATCTTTGAAATCCCCTTCATATTTAATCATACCATTATGTAAAATAATAATATGGCAATCCATTGAAGACAAATCATGCAGTTGATGCGTTGAAATAACACAGATTTTTCCTCTTTCATATATTAATTCCTTTATCCTTTTTGTCATCCTTAATCTAGATGATGGATCTACACCACTCATCGGTTCATCAAAAAGATAGAGTGATCGTTCTAATCCACTAAGCATAACCATAAACACCCATTTTCTCTCCCCAACGGACATAGTACCTAATTTGACATTCCACAAATCTTGGATCCGTATAAAATCCTTCCCAGTATAAATCTCACCAAATTCATCACTGTTTTTGATTCCTGGTTTACTGTCCAAACGACGGAGAAAATTTACAAAATCCTTTGTTTTTATTGCTGGTGAAAAGAAAAGGGACTGAGTTTGATACAGAACTTCTTTGGTAGGTGGTATATTTATGATCCCTTTTTTAGCGGGTAGGATACCTGTTATACAGTCAAACAGAGTAGTTTTTCCAGCACCATTTACTCCTACAATTGCGTTTACTTTATCCTTTTTAAGATCAAAAGAGATATCCTTTAAGACATCATAATTCGCCTTTTTATAAGAAAAGCTTAAGTTCTCCACACTATACATAAAAATTACACCTCGGTTGAGTAATTTAAAAAGATCTCTAAACATACTAATATACACTTTTAAGAACGATATTCCTCTGATACCAAGTTAAGCTTTTTATAACAATAAACTCCTATCAGGCTTAATAATAAAATAAAAATTAGGTTAGTATAATTAAACGACCCTATAGTAACTGAAAATTGATTAGCAGATAACATGATTTCGCCTATACTCATTACAAACACAAAAGGATTAATATAATTTATAATATCAATAATTATGTTACCATTTGAAAATGATAAAAAGAATAAGATGTAAAGTAAAAAATTAAAAATAGTTGATAATGATGTGTCTTTCATCGGAGGATAAGTTAAAATAAAAGAAAATAGCGTTAATGGGATAAAAGTAATCAGTAATAGTAATATACCCGCTGATGTTAACACTAGAGCGTTTAATTGATATAAAATGCTGACAAACACGGTAAATGTTCCTAAACTAATTGCTGAAAATACTAATTGTGTAATTATAACTCCATAAACTATAGGTCGTTTTCCACCAGCAATTAACGTATATGTCTTTAATAACCCATAATTCCTCAACTTAGAAAGATGAATTCCTATACCATTACTTGTCGAACTAATGATAATAAATGCCCAAAAATAACTTAAGAATTCAATTGTTTCTACGGTGTTTAAGCTAGATAAAGAATATCGAAAAGCGAACATAATAAAGATAAATGTTGGCAAAACAATGCTCCAAATGAAAACAATCTTTTCTGATGAAAGGATCTTTATATTTAGTAAAAACATTCCAATAGTCGGCTTCATTTTTATGGTCATTCCTTTTTAGCTTTACTAGTGTTGCATTAACTTAAAAACCCATTTAAACAACATTCGAAAATTTTAACTTTTATTTTCTTCAAGTTATCCCTTTTACAATTGATACGGATGGTTCCTCTAATAAAAACACTGTTAAGAATTTGTTTAAATCATCAATACTGATCTGATTTAATAGTTTTTCATAATCATTAATACTTAAACTATTATTAATATCCAAAATAACCTTCTTTCCTAATTCAAGCATCCGCATTTTAGAATCCTCTAAGCCTATAGATATTTTGGTCTTTAAAATAGCTATACTTTTATTTAGTTCATCACTGCTTATCCCCTCCCAGACCTTCTTCTTAATTTCCTGATTTATCATTCTAGGTAAATCATTAGAAAAAGAATTTACAGTGGATGTATGAATAATTAAAAGTCCACCTTCTTTATAAATTAATGGTCTAGAATATATTGAATAAACAAGGTTTTTTTCATCTCTAAACTTATTATATAATAATGAACTATATCCATGGCCAATGACACTACTAACTAAATTTAAACTAGTTAATTTATCACTGTTTAAAGGTACACCAGGATATGCGATATTTATGTAAGCATGAGATAATCCTTCTTTTTTCTCAATTTGTTTACCTGAATGAAAAGTTACATCCTCCAGCTGTCTTTCTGTAAAACAACTATTATTTATAAAATCCAATTTTTGTAAACCCTCTATGATATCAGTATTTATATTACCTGACATTGAAATAACGAGGTTTTCATGGTTAAGCCTTTTTTTATAATAATTCATAAGATCCTGCCTATTTAAACTGGATACAGAATATTTAGTTCCTATAATATTCTGTGATAAAGGATGCTTATTAAAAGAACACTTTACTATGTTATTCGTTGCCAGATTTGAATAGTTATTATTATGCTGACTTATTTCCTTATAAATAACCTTTTTTTCATTTTCAATTTCATCATTATCAAATAATGGAAACATCACCATATTATAAAGTTGTTGTATAATTTCTTCGGAAAACTGTTTTAACGATCTAGCAAATATACAAACATATTCCTTAGTTGTAAAGGCATTTAGTTCTGCACCAATGCTGTCAAAATAGCTTTGAATACTACTTTTGCTTTGGTACAAATTACTTTTTAATAACATATGTTCAATTAAATGTGTAATCCCATGCTCATCTTTATTCTCATATTTTGAACCAATTTTTATAAAAAAGCCCACTGAAAAAGTTTTAAAATGGCTAACTGGGTCAACAACAACTCTTATTCCATTATCTAGCGTAATAATTTCCATATTCTCCTCCCCTCACTTAACACTATTTATTTCTATCTTTATATTTTTAATCTATTAAAATTATAATTTATGGAAAAGGAATTTGTCTATATTGATTAGGAAATAATACTGTATCGTGATTAAACTTTATTTTAGTTTCTTCTTCTGTAAAATATTTAGGTAACATATGAGGATATCCATCAGGTGAGTATACTTTTACAATTTTAGTCTTTAAATGATTTAGTGTGCATGGTATAAAGCAACAAAATACTTCTAAACTTAACTCTTCAGAAATAACTTTAACTATGTTTTTAAAAGCTGTATCATAAGATCTAGAATTATTAATATTTTGTTTTGGACTATTTTTAATAAGAAATTCATATTCCTTATAAAAATCATCAGGAGAGATTTTAAAATAGTAATCTTTATAAATATCAAGACCGTCATCAAATATATTTTTGGAAAATTTATCAAAATGATCTTTACTTTCAAAATGTTGTTTAGTCCAATCATCCGAAAAACTTTGAAATAATTCTTCTAAAGAACCAATTGTTGCATTAACAATACATTTATTAGCACTTAATCCAATCGCTTTATAGTATTCTGTAACTGCTAAACTATAATAGACCATTTCTGCTAGATAAGAATGGACACTTTTTTGGGGGAGTATTTGCATTTGAGAGATGCTGCCCCGGGGAGGGGCAGCATCTCTCAAATGCATCGCGGCGGCCGTTGCCCAATAAAAATTCGCTTCATTAGGATATAATCATTTATGTTGATTATATGTAATGGGGGAAAGAGAAAAGGTGGAAATTCTAGAAATGTACATGAAGATCAAGCAATTAAAAGAACAGGGATTTAAGATACGACGAATTGCCAGAAAGCTGGGGGTATCAAGGACAACAGTGTATAAATATTTGGAGAAGTCACCGGAGGAAATTACGGAGTGGATGGCATCCACCAAAACGCGAGCCAGGAAATTGGATCCATATGAAATGCTCATTCACACGTGGCTTAGTGAACATCCTGACCTATCGGCATCACAGATCCATGACTGGCTGAAGGAGAGATTTCCCAAGTTAGTTGTTGGAGACAGCACAGTGAGAAGTTATGTCAAAGACCTTAGAGATAAATATGGTATTCCTAAAACAGAGCCTAAACGTGTCTATCAGGCTATTCCTGATCCGCCAATGGGCGAACAGGCGCAAGTTGATTTTGGGGAAACAAAACAGAAAACGTCTCAAGGAAAGGTAATCAAGCTATACTTTATCAGTTTCGTGCTTTCGCACTCCAGATATAAATATGTAGAGTGGTTGGACAGGCCATTTACCACAAAAGATGTGATTCAAGCGCATGAACATGTATTTCAATATTATGGCGGCATCCCCTATGAACTTGTCTATGACCAGGATTCCCTGCTCGTGGTGAGTGAGAATGCAGGTGATTTAATACTGACAAGTGAGTTTCAGGCTTATCGCGATGAGCGTAAACTTAAATTTTTTATCTGTAGGAAAGCCGATCCGGAGAGCAAAGGGAGAATTGAAAATGTGGTTGGCTTTGTAAAGAAAAATTTCGCTAGAAACCGAGTATTTCAACACATAGACAAATGGAATGATGATTGTTTAGCATGGCTGGAGAGAACAGGAAATGGGAACGTGCATAATACAACAAAAAAGAGACCGGCTGAAGTGTTCAAATTAGAGAAGCAACACCTCAGACCGATCACCAAAAAAATTTCTATAACAAGTATTGCCTCAAGTATAACAAGAACGGTGCGAAAGGACAATACGATTATGTATGAATCCAATCGCTACTCGGTTCCTCTTGGTACCTATGAAATAAATAAAGAGGTCATTATCGAGGTAACAGATGGAAACCGTTTAGTTATACGAGAGCAATCGGATGGGCCGATTATTGCAGATCATCTCATTTCTACTGAAAAAGGGAAACTTATACAGGCTACCCAACATATGCGGGATCGTTCCAAAGGCATTCCAGCTTATATTGCCACTGTTTCCGAAGGGTTTGAGGATAAGGAAACAGCCACGGCTTTCCTGGAGGAGATTCATCAAAGATATCCGCGTTATGTGAGAGATCAGTTAAAGATGGTATTAAAAGCTTCTCAGTCGGTGGATCAAGCCATCCGAAACGAAGCGTTATCAGAATGTGTAAAGCGCGGATTGTACAGCGCAACAGAGTTTCGTGATGTGGTGGCATTCGTTCAGCGGCAGCATCCATCCGATTCCGACCAAACAGCTGCAAGTGAGGAAATCAAAACACTGCATTACGTTGATCCGGCATTATTAAACACAAAGGCAGAGACAAGGGAATTGGATCGTTATCTAAATGTGTTAAAAGAAGGTGTAACGGTATGAAATATTCTCTTGAACAGTTACAACAACAACTTCGTTCTTTAAGGCTATCAGAGACGGCAGCACATTTGCCTTCTCTGATTCAGCAAGCTGAATCAGAAGATTGGACATACCGGACTTTCTTACATCATCTAACTGCATATGAACAGAAACGCCGCGAAGAGAAACAAATTGAAAAACGTTTGAAATGGGCAGCATTCCCTACTTACAAAACGATAGAGGCGTTTGAGTTGGATGAACAACAATCCTTAAGCAAGAAACAGCTCCAGCAACTAACCGAGTTTACATGGCTGGACCAGCTGTACAATTTAATTATTTTGGGCCCTCCGGGCGTGGGGAAAACTCACTTGGCAACGGGATTGGGAATAGAAGCAATCCATCAGGGTTATAAGGTTGCCTTCATATCCATGGGTCAACTTATTCATACGTTAAAGACGGAGGAAGTTACAAGAAAGTCCCAGACAAGGATGAAACGCATCCGGGGCGCCAATCTCGTCATCATTGATGACTTAATGTTCATGGCCATGGATACACGGGAAGCAAATCTATTTTTTCACCTGATCAACGACCTTTATGACAAGGCTTCCGTGATATTAACATCAAATAAAGGGCCGAATGAATGGGGAGAATTATTAGGAGATCCCGGACTAACAACAGCCATCCTGGACAGACTTTTACACCGTGCAGAAGTACTTCATTTTCAAAATGATGACAGTTATCGGATGAAACATCGTTCTTCCATTTTTATGGAAAAAAGTGTCCAGAATTAATTAGCAAAAAGTGTCCATTTTCACTTGACGGTTACATATTCCCCAATACCTATAGTTAGTATTACTTTTACAGAATGATGTAAAGAGATATCTATGATGTACAAATCGTCTACAAAGTTAAAGGCTTTATTATATAAATGATCTATTTGTTTATTGTTAATTAAATAGATATCGACTTTTTTTCCAGGTGTTTTTGTTAACCAGCGGTAAACAAGACATTGTCGTTCAAAAAATTCATAGAAGGCTGATTCGATTACTTTTTCTGATGATAAATGGGAAGCTACACCACAAGTATCATTAAAGATAGCACCATCTAAAAGGAATATCCTATCGGCATTGGTTTTTTGAATTTTTCCATCAGTTAGGTTGAATGATAAGAGTTTTTCATCTTCCGTATATCTGTAAGCGTCAAATAAAACACACATAGAATCAGAAAGTCATCCATGCGATAATCTTCTTAGAAATGAATTCAGGAGGTTATGCGATGACTCTAAAAGACAAGAGAATAGAATGGGAAGCGCGGTATGATGCTTGGAAAGATAGCGGGCAAAGTGTAGCCGAATGGTGTCGGGATCATGAAATCAAAGCCCACCAGATGTATTATTGGATCCAGCGATTCGAGAACCAGGAAAATCTTTCTGAACAGGAACCAACACAATGGCTCGCCGTCCAGGTGGAAGAGGAAAATATTTCTTCCAAAGGAGAAGGACCTATCTTTATCCACTTTGATGCTCTTTCTGTCGAAGTGCGACCAGGAGCCAATGTTGGATTACTATCCGATATCATCCATGTCCTGCGAAATCAATGTTGACAAACTTACAATTTGAGCGTGTCTACCTGGCCCGCGGAAGCACAGACCTTCGTAAGTCTATTGACGGTCTGGCGGTGATTGTTCAAGAATGCTTTGACCTCGATCCCTTTTCTCCTTGTTTGTTCGTGTTCTGTAATCGGAAACGTGACAAGTTAAAAATCCTGCAGTGGGAGCACAATGGGTTTTGGCTGCATTATCGCAGGTTGGAAAAGGGAACATTCCATTGGCCATCAGAAAAGGACACAGCACCTATGAATATCAGTCCTCGTCAGCTTCGCTGGCTGCTGGATGGTTTGCCAATTGAACAAAGGCAGGCACACCGTGAGGTGAAAGCGCGTACCATTATTTAAAAGATTGAAATATAGGAATACGGGAATTCGACTAGGCAAGTCGAATTCTTTATCGTATACTTATTTTATGGAAAAAACAGCGCATACATCAACCCAGTCAATTGAATATTATAAAGCGCAAAATGAAAAGCTTGAGATGGAAAAAGAAGCGTTGGAGGCAAAATTAAAATGGTACGAAGAACAATTTCGTTTGAGCCAACAACGCAGATTTGGATCTTCCAGTGAGAAGACCGATTCAGGTCAGCTCTCTCTTTTCAATGAGGCCGAAGATACTACTGACACGACGGTGGAAGAACCAACTGTCGAAACGATTACATATAAACGCAAGAAACAGCGTGGTCAGCGTGAACAAAAGCTGGAAAACCTGCCTACGGAAACGATCGAATATCGTTTATCCGATGAGGAACAGGTCTGTTCGTGCTGTGGAGGAAATCTTCACGATATGAGCACGGAAGTGCGTAAAGAATTAAAAATCATTCCTGCGCAAGTAAAAGTCGTTGAACACGTGCGCCACGTATATAGCTGCCGGCATTGCGAACGCCATGAAATTGAAACACCTATTGTGACAGCGAAGATGCCGGAGCCAGTATTTCCTGGGAGCCTCGCCTCTCCATCCGCCATGGCTTACACCATGACACAAAAATATGTAGAGGGCATGCCACTTTACCGGCAAGAGAAACACCTGGAACGCTTCGGTGTATCCATTCCACGGCAGACACTGGCCAATTGGATGGTATACGGTGCCATCACATGGCTGGAGCTCATTTATAACAAAATGCACGCCCAACTATTGGAATTGGATACGATGCACGCGGATGAGACGACACTGCAAGTTTTATCCGAGCCGGAACGGCCGGCAACATCCACCTCCTACATGTGGCTATATCGCTCAGGGCATACTGATGTACCCATCGTTCTTTACGATTATCAGCAAACACGGGCGGCCAAACATCCACGCCGATTTCTGAAAGGCTTCCAGGGCTACCTGCATGTAGACGGTTATCCCGGCTACAATGGGCTTCCTGACGTTGTCCTTGTTGGGTGTTGGGCGCACGCACGGCGCAAATTCACAGAAGCACTCAAGGCTCTTCCTGAATCCGCAGCCACTACGGCTGTGAAGGCAAACGAAGGCTTGGACTTCTGTAATAAGCTTTTTGATATTGAACGAGATTTAAAGGACAAAAGTCCGCAAGAACGCTATGAAAAGCGTTTGGAACGCAGCCAGCCAGTGCTGGAGGCTTTTTTGGCATGGTTGAAAGAGCAAACACCACGCGTACTGCCAAAAAGTGCGCTTGGTCAAGCCATCAAATATTGTCGTAACCAATGGGAACGTTTAGAGGCATTTTTGGAGGATGGCCGATTGGAGATTGATAACAATCGAGCTGAACGGTCCATCAAGCCTTTTGTGATCGGAAGGAAAAATTGGCTTTTTAGCAATACCGCAAAAGGAGCAAAATCCAGTGCGATCATTTATAGTGTTGTGGAGACGGCCAAGGAAAATGGACTGAATCCATTTAACTACCTCAGCTACCTGTTTGAGGAACTTCCCAATATAGATACGACTGATGAAGTGCAGTTGACTCGACTTCTGCCGTGGTCCGCTTCACTCCCTGATGAATGCCGCGTTCCTAATAAATCTAAATAAATTATAACAGTAGTCCACATCTGAAAAATAGGTGTGGACTATTTTACGCTTACGAATACTTACCGGAAATCAAGAAATTAACTATGGTGATGAACCAGTGGTACCTTCAGATCTTACTCTATGTTGCTGTTGCAGTTGCTGCAGTTCTAGTGGAGGCGGTGGTGCCTCGCAAATGAAGAAAAATGCCAGCTAGTTATACGATTTATAAGCAACCATGGGTTGACTTAGTAGAGAATATTAGCTTTCTAAAGTTAATACACGAGGGAGGAAGAAAAAATGAGTAACACAAAGAATGTAGACGTTTATGTTACTACAAATACTACAGAAACAGAATTTGGTATGGGAATACTTACCGGAAATCAAGAAATTAACTATGGTGATGAACCAGTGGTACCTTCAGATCTCACTCTATGTTGCTGTTGCACTTGCTGCAGTTCTAGTGGAGGTGGTGGTGCCTCACAAATGAAGAAAAGTGTAAGCTAGTAAATTTATGAGCATCTTTGGGTTGTCCTATTAGAGGGTGTTCACTGAAAGGAAAATTGGACTTACCTTTTCTGGAAGTTTCTGAAAAAAATCTTTTCAATTAAACGAATTGTCTATTCTGCAAACATCTGATAGAGAATCAAGAAGCACATAAAGACAATAAATTAAATTTCTAAATCAAGAGGCATTGGAAGAGGTAGAGTATACCTCCAGTCTACCTAGTACAACCTTACATGGGGATAGATAGGAAACAGAGTGTATTTACAAACGATAATCATCCGTATAAAGTTATGTTTGAAGTGAGAGATGACAAGCCTATTGAAGTTTAATGGGAAATTTCAGGCATCTCCCGGGGGTGCCTGAACCCCATATTTCATTTTGGGAGATATTCGATTAAATTAATTCTTGACGTTACCTTTTTACTTAAAAATATATTTGGAGGTAAAAAATGATTACAAGTAAAAAAGATAGTAAATTATACCAAGTATCAAACTATATATACCATGAATTACCTAATAACGATTTAGTGGTACAAAGTAAAGAAGGTATTATACAAATACAAGAACCAACGCTTAAGGATATTATTAAAGATTGGGATGAGAGAAATAACTCAATAATTACCACTGAAGAAATTAATCATTTATTTCAATCTGAGGAAATTGCTGCAAAAGCCTTAAATTTCTTGCTTAATTATAAAATAATAACTGAAAAATCTTTACCGAATTTTGACATAAAAAAAATTAATTTATACACTAATAATAAGCAATTTGAAAGACAGGTTTATGCTCTATTTAAAAATGACTATAGCAGTAAGGCTGAAATAACAAGTAGTAGTTTTGCTGAAAATATAGATGTCAATGATAATGATTTATTAATCGTATTTCTGAATCCTTATAGTAGAAAAGAAGCAAAGAAAATAATCGACAGTGTTAACAAAGCTGAAGACGCTGTATTATTACTTAGTTATGTTTATAATAATACAATTTATGTTGATTGTTTATACAGCAAATCTTGGTATAAACCTTGTCATTTTTGTCATATGGGTCATATTGAAACACAACTACGAATTAATCATAATAATTCTATGACATATCAACAAATGATAGATTCTTTATATCACGAAGACTCAAGTTTTAGAGTGGAATCACCATTAATAGTTAGTGATCTATACCTACTAGGAATTGTAATTGATCGTGTAGTAAGTTCATTTATATTAAGAGATAAAGATCAGCCTTTATATAACCATGAATCTTTGGAAGACTTAAATTACTCCTACGCTATTAATTTAAAAACGAAACAAATTTCATCTGATATTAGTATTCATTGGGAGATGTGTAATTGTTATGAATAAGATGTTAAATCGTACTAAACAAAATGTATATTGGAATTATAAAGTGGATCGGATTTTACCCCAAAGTACATTTAATGAAGTTTCTAAATTTCATCAATCAAGTACATTAATTAAGAATAATAATTTTATTCCATATTACCCATATGAAGTATTTAGTTGGTTGGAAGATGTAGAGAATACTGATATTGTACCAAATTATTACTCAGAAGAAATAGACTTCTCTAACAATGTAACTAAACATAATTTTAAGGGTAGTATTAGAAATTTAAAATCTAAAGAGGTATTTAGAAAAGAAACTTTAGGTTCCATATTATATAATTCCTTTGGAAGAAGTGAAGGTTCAACATCAAAGAGACATCCATCTGCCGGGGGTCTTTATCCGGTACTACCTCTTGTTTGCTTTCTTAAGGAGAATGTATTACAAGATATAACCATAAAGCCAGGATGTTATTTATTTGATTCGACCGAAATAAAATTAAAATGCATCAGAGAGTGGGATGAAATTGATTTACGTAATATTCCGAATTTATTAAACAGCTATGATGGTACGATATATTCAGATATTGTCATTACTTATGCAATAGATTTAAAAAGAGCAATAACAAAATACAGAAAAAGAGGCTATAGACACGCTTTAATTGAGGTAGGATTAATGGCGCAATCATTAAGAGAAAGTTTAAATGATGAAGGAGACTATGGTGATTTTTGTTGGTCAGGATTTGATGACAATGCCCTAACATACAATTTGGGTCTCAATGTACAACTTTGTCCAGTAGCATTAGTTCAATGGTTTGGCAAGGTAAATGAATAGTTAAATTGGAGGATGGCTATGCTTCATTTTTACGAGTATGATTACTTGTTTAATATTCCTAGTAATATTTTTTTACAAGAAAAATATTATTTGTCATATTCCTATTTTGGTAAAGTTGTTGATAATAATGGTAATGTTAGTCCCAGCGGTTGTAATGCAATTGCAAGTAATAAGAAAGAATCGTTTATAAAAAGCATGTCAGAATCCTTAGAGAGAAGATCATTAATGTTCGGGGGTTATAGAAACGAACAGACTGAAGAAAATTATATTAAGGCGTGGAATATCCTTAACAATGAGGAAAAGTTACTTCCGTATCACTATACAAGATATAGTGTTACACCACCTTATGTTATTGATACAACTGGTACAGCATCTCATTTTAAAAGTGAGCAAGCAGTTAATAATGCAATAAGGGAAATTTTAGAAAAGAATGCTCTTTTTTTATTCTGGTATGGAAAAGAGGGATATAAGTTAAAGACTAATTACTTTGATAAAAATACTTACTATAAAAGATTACGTTTAAATGAGTTCTGTGTTGAGGTCTATACAAATTATTATTTTGCTCCTCTTATATCTGTATTTTCAATTATTAAAAAAGGTAATTTAATATATGCTTCGGGAGCAGGTACAGGATTTAATATTGAAGAAGCAATTGACAAATCGCTATCCGAAGCTTATTTATTAACTTGGCAGAATATAACGGTAGGTAACATACAATCATTTAATTCAAGCTATCATATGGAATGTATAAATTATCTTAATAATTTTATAGAGGGAAGTTATAAATTTATAAAAGGTTATGGAGAGACAAATGAAAGAAAACTTATCTTAAAATCTATCCCACATTGGGTAGAAGATTTATATGTTATTTTATTGAATAAATCAATTTTCACTCAATATAAAACTTTAAAAGTATTTTCTACGTATTTGAATAATCATATTCCATTAAAATCAAGACTAAACTTAAGGCAACCTATAAATATTAACACTATAAATTTAACTCAAGAAGATTTGAAGAAGATACCCGATTGTATAATCATTTAAAAATTGGTAATAAATAAAAGATATGGGGGATACTATGTTTTTAAGTAAAAAAAGTCAGGCAGTCCCATTTATAGATATTGTCTATTTTTTAAACAGAGATATTTTTGTAGAGCAGGGACTGCAATCATTTGTTGCATCAAAATTTGAATCTAGGATAAATGGACATGCCTATAATTTTAATGTAGATAATGTCCTAAAAGCCGCTATAGGTGAGTGGTCTGAGAGATATACTTTATTGAATAATAGATATACGGAAGATGAAAAACTCTTATCATTCAACCTAACTGATGGAAAAATTCAAAAAACCAATGCGTAAGCGTAAAATAGTCCACACCTATTTTTCAGATGTGGACTACTGTTATAATTTATTTAGATTTATTAGGAACGCGGCATTCATCAGGGAGTGAAGCGGACCACGGCAGAAGTCGAGTCAACTGCACTTCATCAGTCGTATCTATATTGGGAAGTTCCTCAAACAGGTAGCTGAGGTAGTTAAATGGATTCAGTCCATTTTCCTTGGCCGTCTCCACAACACTATAAATGATCGCACTGGATTTTGCTCCTTTTGCGGTATTGCTAAAAAGCCAATTTTTCCTTCCGATCACAAAAGGCTTGATGGACCGTTCAGCTCGATTGTTATCAATCTCCAATCGGCCATCCTCCAAAAATGCCTCTAAACGTTCCCATTGGTTACGACAATATTTGATGGCTTGACCAAGCGCACTTTTTGGCAGTACGCGTGGTGTTTGCTCTTTCAACCATGCCAAAAAAGCCTCCAGCACTGGCTGGCTGCGTTCCAAACGCTTTTCATAGCGTTCTTGCGGACTTTTGTCCTTTAAATCTCGTTCAATATCAAAAAGCTTATTACAGAAGTCCAAGCCTTCGTTTGCCTTCACAGCCGTAGTGGCTGCGGATTCAGGAAGAGCCTTGAGTGCTTCTGTGAATTTGCGCCGTGCGTGCGCCCAACACCCAACAAGGACAACGTCAGGAAGCCCATTGTAGCCGGGATAACCGTCTACATGCAGGTAGCCCTGGAAGCCTTTCAGAAATCGGCGTGGATGTTTGGCCGCCCGTGTTTGCTGATAATCGTAAAGAACGATGGGTACATCAGTATGCCCTGAGCGATATAGCCACATGTAGGAGGTGGATGTTGCCGGCCGTTCCGGCTCGGATAAAACTTGCAGTGTCGTCTCATCCGCGTGCATCGTATCCAATTCCAATAGTTGGGCGTGCATTTTGTTATAAATGAGCTCCAGCCATGTGATGGCACCGTATACCATCCAATTGGCCAGTGTCTGCCGTGGAATGGATACACCGAAGCGTTCCAGGTGTTTCTCTTGCCGGTAAAGTGGCATGCCCTCTACATATTTTTGTGTCATGGTGTAAGCCATGGCGGATGGAGAGGCGAGGCTCCCAGGAAATACTGGCTCCGGCATCTTCGCTGTCACAATAGGTGTTTCAATTTCATGGCGTTCGCAATGCCGGCAGCTATATACGTGGCGCACGTGTTCAACGACTTTTACTTGCGCAGGAATGATTTTTAATTCTTTACGCACTTCCGTGCTCATATCGTGAAGATTTCCTCCACAGCACGAACAGACCTGTTCCTCATCGGATAAACGATATTCGATCGTTTCCGTAGGCAGGTTTTCCAGCTTTTGTTCACGCTGACCACGCTGTTTCTTGCGTTTATATGTAATCGTTTCGACAGTTGGTTCTTCCACCGTCGTGTCAGTAGTATCTTCGGCCTCATTGAAAAGAGAGAGCTGACCTGAATCGGTCTTCTCACTGGAAGATCCAAATCTGCGTTGTTGGCTCAAACGAAATTGTTCTTCGTACCATTTTAATTTTGCCTCCAACGCTTCTTTTTCCATCTCAAGCTTTTCATTTTGCGCTTTATAATATTCAATTGACTGGGTTGATGTATGCGCTGTTTTTTCCATAAAATAAGTATACGATAAAGAATTCGACTTGCCTAGTCGAATTCCCGTATTCCTATATTTCAATCTTTTAAATAATGGTACGCGCTTTCACCTCACGGTGTGCCTGCCTTTGTTCAATTGGCAAACCATCCAGCAGCCAGCGAAGCTGACGAGGACTGATATTCATAGGTGCTGTGTCCTTTTCTGATGGCCAATGGAATGTTCCCTTTTCCAACCTGCGATAATGCAGCCAAAACCCATTGTGCTCCCACTGCAGGATTTTTAACTTGTCACGTTTCCGATTACAGAACACGAACAAACAAGGAGAAAAGGGATCGAGGTCAAAGCATTCTTGAACAATCACCGCCAGACCGTCAATAGACTTACGAAGGTCTGTGCTTCCGCGGGCCAGGTAGACACGCTCAAATTGTAAGTTTGTCAACATTGATTTCGCAGGACATGGATGATATCGGATAGTAATCCAACATTGGCTCCTGGTCGCACTTCGACAGAAAGAGCATCAAAGTGGATAAAGATAGGTCCTTCTCCTTTGGAAGAAATATTTTCCTCTTCCACCTGGACGGCGAGCCATTGTGTTGGTTCCTGTTCAGAAAGATTTTCCTGGTTCTCGAATCGCTGGATCCAATAATACATCTGGTGGGCTTTGATTTCATGATCCCGACACCATTCGGCTACACTTTGCCCGCTATCTTTCCAAGCATCATACCGCGCTTCCCATTCTATTCTCTTGTCTTTTAGAGTCATCGCATAACCTCCTGAATTCATTTCTAAGAAGATTATCGCATGGATGACTTTCTGATTCTATGTGTGTTTTATTTGACGCTTACGTACCACTGGTTCATCACCATAGTTAATTTCTTGATTTCCGGTAAGTATTCCCATACCAAATTCTGTTTCTGTAGTACTTGAAGTAACATAAACATCTACATTCTTTGTGTTACTCATTTTGTCCCTCCCTCGTATATTAACTTTAGAAAATTTATTAAGGAGTTATATGTTAGGAATAATTAACTCCAAGTATTAGCTGCCCTCCTTTTCTTATTAATAGTTGATATTCTTAGTTGGAATTAGTCTTATTACTGAATTTAAAAATGATACTAAATTCGAATGATTCAAATCCAACTTTTTGAAATCTGAGTAAATAACCTTATCCTTAGATGCTTAACTAATTGATGGGTATTATTCATCATTTAGCAGTTTAAAAGCAACTTTCCTGATGACGTAAAATAGTTTGTGTAAATTATTTGAGACAAAAAACGAGGTAGGGTACCCTCGGAATTGGCTAAAATTCTAAGAGAGGAGAAACCCTACCATGTCTCATAGTATAACCAATAATGACTTTATGAATCAACTTGACACACTTGTTCGTGACTTTGTCAAAGAGCACCTGGAAACCATTATGAAAGAAGAAATGGAACAGTTTTTTAAGGTGGAGCACCCTGAACTGAAACAGGTGAAAAACGGGTACTACACACGCACTCTCGACACCAAGCACGGTCATATCGATGACCTTGCTGTTCCGCGTGATCGCAACGGTGAATTTAAGACGGAGTTGTTTGATCCTTACCAGCGCCGTGACCAATGGGTTGGAGAAACGGTCACGAGAATGTACCAGAAAGGCATCAGCACCCGTGAAATCGGTCAAATGATCGAGCACATGTTGGGTTCTGCTTATTCGGCAACAACGGTAAGCAATATAACGGATGTCACACTGGAAAATATCGAATCATGGCAAGAGCGCAAGCTGCAGAAACGCTATTCGGTTCTTTATCTTGATGGAACCTATCTCAAGCTGCGTCGCGATGACGTTGATAACGAAGTCGTCTACCTGGTCATTGGCATCACCGAAGATGGTTATCGCGAGATTCTCGGTTTCTATGTCGGCGGCCAAGAAAGTTCACTCGGTTGGAAAGAAATCCTTCTTGACCTTTACAAGCGTGGTGCCGAGGAAGTGCTGCTTGGTGTATTTGACGGCCTGCCTGGTTTAGAAGACGCAATGAAAGAAGTTTATCCAAAGGCTGATGTGCAGCGCTGTGTCGTTCACAAAATCCGAAATGCCATAAATGCCGTGCGCAAAAAAGACCAAACGGCCGTTGCCGAGGATCTAAAGCCCATTTACGAGGCAAGTACAAGAGAAGAAGCCAAAAAGCAATTCCAGACTTTTAAACATGCTTGGGAGGCTAAGCATCCTAAAATCGTCAAATCGTGGGAGAAAGACTTAGATGTGCTTCTGACGTTTTTAAATTACCCGTCATCCATCCAGCGCATGATCTACACGACAAACATCATTGAGCGAACGATGAAGGAAATCAAAAAACGTACCAAGACGATGAACAGCCTGCCCAGCGAAAAGGCGGCAGAGAAAGTGGTTTATCTCCAATCCATTGACTACAATCAAAAATGGGCAGAACGGAAACTGCGAGGCTTTGCGAGTGCTTATCAACCGCTTCAAGACATGTTTGAAGCAAGATATGGAAAAACAAGCAAAGTGTAACCGGGAGAATTTTCAGACATCATCCCCCGGGTACCCGGGGGATGATGTCTGCTCCCCCACCAATTCTGTGGAATACCCTATTAAAATTTACACATACTTCTTGACGGAACCACTTTCCTATGAAAAATGAATATTTTTAATGAATACATCTTATTTGATTTTTGTATTTTATCATAATGGTTAACAAGAATTATTATCCTTCTGTACTCTCTGATTGTCGATTCTGAAGAAGAACAAAAAGCAATGATTAAGTAATAAGAAAATAGACAATGACATTTTTTCGATTCGTTTTCATGGATTTACTAATACTCCCCTTCTATTAGATCATCCCCCTGGGATTTTATTATAGCCATTGCACCAAATTCCTCCTCTCCATCAACATTATTGAAAAAAGATAAATTTGAAGAAATCACTACAATTAAAAAAATCTGTAATATTTTTTAATTTTTAATCCCCATTTTTTGTATTAATTTGATAAAATAGTCTTATTGATATAAATTATAGCAACCTTGTTAAACTTTTTAAATATGCAATTATGCATAGATATTAAAGGGGGATGTTATTATGGAATTTATTGGACAAAAGCTACAGCAGTTTCGTGAAAAGAAGGGGGTCTCTCGAAGAAAAATGGTAGACGGTATCTGTGATGAATCTACATTATTTCGGATAGAAAAAGGTGAAACATCGCCAAATATTTTTATTCTTAATGAACTATGTAAAAAACTAAAAATTCCGCTTTCTGCATTATTTGATAATGAAACCATAAAGCAGAAACAATCCATTACTCGTATAAAACAAAATTGCCGAAAACATGTTTACCATAAAGACTATATTAATTTGGAGATGGAAATTGAAAACCTGTCGAACCTAGTAGAAAAAGTCGATGAGGATAATGATCATCTGTTATTCATTAACTGGCACAAAGCAATACTCTTACATAAGAAAGATAACAAACCTTTGCTAGCGAAAGAATTACTATTGAATGAACTTCCAGAACATCTCGAATCCGAAACGGCCATCTCAACGATGAATGTACTAGGTCTTATTTGTGCTTCATTGAATGAAGATAAAGAAGCACTCACGTACTTTCAACAAGCATTTCAAGCAGTCAAAAACATTCTACACCTCGAAGACGAAACACTGTATGTTCGTATTTGCTATAATCTGGCCTCCCGTTATTATTACAAAGAAAACTACTCTCAAGTCATTCAGCTAAGTAAAGAGCTGCTCGCTTATTTAAAAAACAATTCTTTATTTTACCTGAAAGGGAGAACCTATCACATGCTTGCTAAATCATTTCAAAGAACAGGCGAATATAAGTTAGCAGAGGAAAACATGAAAATTGCTATATCTATTTTTTTTATCAAGGAAAAAGAAGAATATTTGACTAAAGCTAAAAAAGATTTAGAAGATATCCGTATGGCTAGTGTTTAACTTTTTTAGAAAAACCGGGTAACCCTCCCGTTTTTTTAATCACTCGTTACAAGTTATCTGTCTAGTTGATTAAGTATTACTTTTTAAATATTCTTAAATGAACTCTTATCATCTAGATTTTAACTGTATCCAAGGGATTTCTCCCATTATAATAATTCCTTCAGCAGTACATGCATTGGCTTTGTTTCCAGATATTCATGATATGCCTCCAGCTTTTCTTCATATCTCTTTTTCTCGTTTGAACCGGACAAAAAGGCACTTAGCTGTCCGGTTATATCTGTTTCGTCTGCTTCAAGCAGAAGCCCCATTTCCTGTAATTGCTGTACATTGACTTTTTCAGGTCCGGGAAGTGCACTGCTGATAAATAATGGCTTTCGTTTCATCAGGCTTTCGCTGATTGTTACCCCGCCCGCTTTTGCAATCACTGCATCCGAAACATCATATAATCGATTCATTTCATATTTAGACCGGATATATGGAATTGGTTTGATTTGCTGATGCTGCCTTTTCCTCAGCCGTTCATATAAAGTCTGGTTTGTACCGCATAGAACAATGAAATCCAAATCTCCCGGGTTTTCCGGCAGAATTTTTTCCAGCTGCCCGGTTCCTAAACTGCCTCCGGTCACAAGGATCGTCTTTTTATCATTTCTTCCGATGATTTCTTCACTATTCCGAAAAGCTCTATGTACTGGAATTCCGGTAATAAGAATCCTTTCCTCTTCCACCCCTGCTTTCATTAAGTACCGCTTTACCGGAATAGAGGGTGCAAAATGGTAATCCACCGACTCCAGGCCCCATACATTATTGACAAAATAATCGGTGTATACATTAACCGTGACAGCATCCAGCAAATCTTTGCTTTTTAATACGTCCGCCATATTGGAAGGCAAACAATGTGTAAAAAAAAGAACATCAGGATCGTGCTGGTTTATTATCTTTTTAAAGAAAGGCATAAAAAGCCATTCATAATGGTAATGCCGTATTTGCCTTTTTCGCTTTCCGGCGGCAAGTCCCCGGTACAATTTATCATAAAAATCCGGAATATACTTTATGCTGTTTAGATACACGGAAGATATCATCTGTTCTATTTTCCCGTAACTGTACGACAAAATATCAACTTTTGTACTTCCTACTCTGTCATTTACCTGTTTCAGATCTTCCATTAATGCATCCGATACATGGTGGTGACCGGTTGGAATTTGCATAAACGGCATAAAAAGTGCTTCATTTCTTTTGCCTATTTCCATCTTTTTCATCTCCGCGTCTGCCTTCAATTACCAGTGAAACAGCTTCAACACAGGTGTTATAATGTAATCGGGAGGCGAAATAATGATTTATATCATCATTGGTATTATTAGCATTCTGGCTTTTCTTATTTACCGTGCCTATAAAAATACAAAAGATATACAAATCAACAAGGTTCATATAAATGATAGTAATTCAGAGAGCCCATCGTTATCCATTCTTCACTTATCAGACCTTCATCTGGAAAATATATCGGTTTCACCGGACGAACTAGCCGAAAAGTTAAAACATGAGAAACCGGATATTATTGCTTTAACAGGAGACTTTCTTGACAGGGTAAGGTCGATACCCAAATTAATACCTTATTTGCAGGTGCTGAAAAACATGCAGCCTGCGCATGGCATTTACGCAGTATTCGGCAATCATGACTATGTGCTGAAAGGAGATAACTTTCTGAAACTGAAAAACCTGCTGCTTGATTACGATATTCATGTAATGCAAAATTCGAGCAGAACCATTAAGGTCAACCATCAGGTGATTAACATTATTGGCGTTGACGACCATAGCACAAACAGGAGTGATCTTGCTTCATCTTACAGGCAGACGGTGCCGGGAATGAATATCGTGTTAACCCATGACCCAACTGTGGTGCTGAAAATGAAGGACTACAGATTTGATTATTTACTGGCCGGACATTTTCACGGTGGACAAATTTGTTATCCAAAGGCGTATCATCTGGTGAAGATGGGAGAGCTTGCAAGAAAGAATATTATCAAAGGACTTCATACGCATAACAGTTCTCCATTTTATATTAGTGAAGGATTGGGGCAAACCGGGTTTAACATTCGGGTTGGCAGCCGTCCGGAGATCACTTTGCATGATGTAACAGTGAACAGCAAAGATAACGATGTTACCCTTTCCAAACATGCTTAAATATGAAGAGCGGAATCATATTTTGCATTCAATTTACTTGTAGACATAAATAAATATACTGGATCCACGTAACGTTTATTGCCAGCTATCAGATTGATTGGCAAAAACGTTATTTTTTTAAATATTTGATAGTATTTGTTCCGGATGGCTACAACCTCAAAACCCAGCCTTTCCGATCCTTTATACAGACTTGTAATCCCGATAATGGCTTTTATATCTTTGTATCGCGGATGTGCTTTAAGATAGGCAACCAGTTTAGGCAACGCTTTTTTAATGGTGTGATAGATATACACAGCCCGTTTCAAATCACTGTTGATATTATTTAACTCCTTGATCATTTTTACATTGTGCAAATGGATCTTCAGCAGGAGATCATTTTTATGAATGACTGTGCCGTCACTAAGGGTAACTGCAGTTCCTTTGTACCTTGTAAGCCGTACGCGCAGCAGCGTATTTTCCTGCCCGGTATCCGGAATATAGTGCAGCCGGCTGCAGTTGTAGTATATTGGATCAATAAAGTTCCACACACCCAATAGATAATTTTTCATGACGATTTCCTTTCCCCAATATTAACTCTGAACATGCATAGGACTAAAAGAAAATCCTTACTGCATTATGCAAATTCCTTTAACTTTTTATGGTATCTTTATTTTTTGTGAAAACCGAAAAAATATTGAAGGTATTTTTTGGATTAGAAACAGGATTGTGATGCTGGGAAATTCCGAATGCTGTTATCCAGAATGATGTAAATTAGGAGTTATTTGATTATCATGATAGAAATTTATCAGAAACTTAAGATATGATATATTTAATGTAAAAGGGGACATGCAAATGTCAGAGGGGATCGCTTATCAAAATAAAGATATTTTATTGAAATTTTTTGGTGAACTTTATGAAGATGTTACGCACGAATATTTCGGACTGAAAAACATTCCCAAAATCGAGAAATTGCTGCCAAGCAACTTTCAGAGTAACAGCAGACGAAAATCGCTCAGATACGATTTTCCAATTGGCTGATGACTCCATTCTAATGTTGAAATACGTAAGCAATAGTCGGTTTGCTGAGAATCATTTAAAGTATCGTCGATATCAAACAGAATTTCTCAAAGTACTTCCAAAAGGCTCCATAAGGTAACTCATTTAATCTTTTCTATCGATGAGGTACCAAAGACACTCCTATGGTAGCCCATTTTGCATTTTCCACTCGATGACATACCTGAGACGCTCCCTATGGTACACAACCTTGCACCCTGCATACCAGAGAGCGCCGCACATATATCCAACCAGCCATTAACTCGCTTCTCTCTCAACCATTGAGAGAAACACTTCTTCCAATGAACTGCAGCCTGTTTCCGAATAAATATCTTCGAGCGTGCCGGATGTTTTTACGTTCCCTTCAAATAATATAACAATCTCATCACAGATTTCCACAACGTCCCGCATGATGTGACTGGATAATACAACGGTTTTTCCATTATCGATTAGTTCCTGCAGAATCTGCTTAAACTGGATGACCCAGAAAGGATCAAGTCCATTCGTTGGTTCATCAAGAATATATAAATCGACATCAGCCAGTAACGCCTGTGCCAGGTTTACCCGCTGGGTCATTCCCTTGGAAAAAGAACCAACTTTATTATTTCTTTTGTCCCATAATCCGACCTTTTCCAGGACTTCCTGAATCTTTTCCTTCTTTGCCCCAATAAAGGAGGCATAGTAATCCAGCACCTCCACAGGTGTTAATTCAGAATGAAAGTTCATATGGTCCGGCATGTAGGAGAAATTCTTTTTGGATTTCGTATTAAATTGAATAGAACCGCTGGATGCTTTCTCAATTCCGGTAATTATTTTTATCAGCGTACTCTTTCCGGCTCCGTTTCCACCGCAAACTGCGACACATTTTCCGCGCGTAATATTTAAATTGGTCGGCTGCAGTACCGTTTTTTTTCCATATTTTTTTGACACATCCTTGATTTCCAATTGAATGTTTTCAGCATCCATTTATGCCACTCTCCTTCTTATAACAAATATCGATAGTATTAAGGAAACGAGAATGATCAGTATAATCGAGATGAAGAAATACAGATTTAATGTGCCATCAGCTCCCCATTCATTTAAAATTAAATACTGGGAACCAAAGATATAATCGGCACCTAGTTGATTAATCGCCCATACTCGGATGGATTCAACCGGATTAGCAAGAATAAGCAAAAATAATGTGTTTAATTTTTGTGCGTAAGGAACAAAATCGATGATGGAAAATATGATAAATTCATATATGAATACGAGAAAACTCCAGGCAAATAATGCCAGTGTTAATCCTTGCATTCTTGTTACAGCGTAGGATCCGATAAGAATCGCCAGCCCCGAGAATACGAAGATAATTAACATATTAAGCGCAAGAAATACACCAAACATCACCGCGTCCTGCATCGCACCTGCAAAATAAAGAACCAGACCGAATATACCATAAGAAGCACCTAATGAAATTATTAAAGTCACACAAAGGGACACATATTTACTAATCAAATAATGCGCATTTGACATTTCATACGTTCGGTATAAGGAAAACCGACCTTCTTCCTTATCTGCAACAAGAGAATTTGTACCAAGAATTAAA
This sequence comes from Virgibacillus kimchii, assembly GCF_055379185.1. Classification (NCBI taxonomy): domain Bacteria; kingdom Bacillati; phylum Bacillota; class Bacilli; order Caryophanales; family Bacillaceae; genus Virgibacillus; species Virgibacillus kimchii. The sequence continues at coordinate 1,626,411 of NZ_AP043951.1, forward strand.
CAAATGATAGGAACGATCCAGAGAGAAAGATTTATCAGCATAGCAATAGAACGACTATATGCATTGCTTAATGTCTCCTGGGACAGGTTACCATGTTCGTCATACACAGCGGATGTATCTTCCACTGCATCGAGACCAAAATAAGCCGGATCCACATCACCTACAGAAAATTCCACCCCTGCTGCTTCTCCTGCATCATTCACCACCGGAACAGCCGTACTTTTTGCTGATTCAATACCATAAAAGTAAAGAAGAAAGGCAAGTCCGATAAAAAGTATGAGTAAACTTACCAGCCACTTACTCCGCAGCAAAACCCGTATTTCCAATTTTAGCATGGAATGGAACATTGATCGTTTCATATTCGCCCTCCTCAGTCATGCAACCACTTAACAACGGAAACCTTCTTTATTCATAGCTTCGTATCGTTTTATCCGTCATGTTCTTCGTCGCCATCATCTTCTCCATGGTCACCATGATCGTGATGTTCTTCCGAATGTCCACTGTACCATTCTTCCAGTGAAGCAGTATCAATCGCAGTGATTTCTTCACCGCTTAAAAGTTCACCTTCGCCATTTTCCGATATAAACTCTTCAGCTTCCTGATCTGAACCGAAAGCAATAAAACCATAACTCATTGGTGTTTGAATGTTCTGATCATGAACAAAGTAAGCATCAGACAAATCGAGCCATTCACCGGCATTATGATCCATTACATAGGAAACTTCCACTTCGTCATCTGTGTCCTGCAAGTACATCAGCATGCATCCAATATCGTCAAAAAAGCGTGGTGTCCCGTCTGTTAAAATGGATTGCGTAGCTGCTTGTTCATCTTCAATCCCCATATGGCATGTGTAACATTGATCTGTTTCCGATAAATCTACAGGGTCATAAGCAGCATCCCCACATGCAGCTAATAAACCGGCTATGGACAAAATAATAATGGCACTAAACATCTTTTTCATATTTTTCTCCTCCTGGTAATAAATATCGTAAACCCACTAACAGCAATAGTAGTAACAAATAAACCAGTTAATATTGCCGGATTTGAAAATTCCATTTGATTGTCTTCCGGTACATATACTTCTACTTGAGGTACAATATCTATAGGCTCTGCCAGTGAATATTCATCAATGACATGTGTCTCCGATGGGATATGCGTATATTGTTCAATTGTGTTCCACAGACGAACAGTAGGACTATCAAAGAAGATTTGTAAAAAAGGATCTCTTTCAATCATTTGATAAAAAACGTCCCCGCTTTTATAGGCAAAATCATTTATTCCATCCTCATTTAAATCCAGGATGTTTTGATCATCCCAAAAATTTCCTAATTCACCATAGTTAAATTCATTTTCATTTTCCGGATTTGTTACAACCTGTTGGGTGTTTTTTGTAAAGTTATTATAATAAACCGTGTTATTCGTTCCGCCATCACCAAATTCCATGCCCCTGACATTTTCCGTTATATCATTTCTATATATCTCATTCCTTTGCGCATAGCTTAGAAAAATACCTCGGGCATTTCCCAGAATGATATTATCTGCAATCACAGAATCAAATAAATCGTATCCAAAAATCCCGGCACCATCTGACGTTGTATTTAAGTGGAAGTAGTTATTTTTAATCGTTATATTATTACTTTCCATAATCATGCCGCCGTTATGACTTCCTCTTACTTCATTATGCGCAATAGCAATATTATCCGCATACATGGTATGAATTCCGTACCTCGCATTAATAAACCGATTATAATGGATGATTGCAGAAGTGGAATGAGATACCCACACCCCGTCCTGGGTATCGTATGTTTCATTATGACTGATCATAGCACCGTCCCCATTGATCACATACATCGCATATCCATATGATCTGCTTGAATCATCCCAGCTTGAAATCTTATTTTCTGTAAGGGTATTACTATGACCATCTCTCACGAGGATGCCATGAAAAACATTGTTAATCGTATTGTTTGTTATCTTATTTCTATCTCCGCGTGAAAAAATACCGGCTGCATCTGACGCTCCACCTTCAACATGAAGATTTTCGACAACGACATCATCTGCCTCGATGATCAGGGGATAACCTGTATCAGGACCTATAATCCGAGCGCCGTCCTTCCCTTTAAATTCAATAGAATCTTCAATTACAAAATTACCGTGATATTCTCCTTCTTCAAGGATGATAATATCTCCATCACTTGCTTCTTCCAACGCCGTATTCAATGTTTCCTCATCGTTAACATGCATTTCCTCAGCGTGTACAAAACCAGGATTCAGCATAATGAAAAAGGTAACGGTTAACAAGAATCCTATTTTCCCCCACATTTTATCACCTCATAGATAATCCCTTCTTTTTCTGAAAAAGAAGGGATTAGTTGAGTCATTTTGTTATTAGTGGCTCATCATTGACCCGCCATCAGGTTCGCCTGATTCGTTTACAATAATGGTACCAACTGCACCTTTGGATACATGATCAAATTGGTGTGTTACAAAGGAGTATGACCCTTCTTCTTTCAGTGTGAATTCAACTACTGCGCCACCCGATGCAGGTAAACCAACTGTTTGCATTCCTTGCAGATGGTTTTCAGGATTTCCGTCCAGATACACATCTTCCATAATGGAACCTATCACGTGGAAAGAACTGATTTCATTCGGTCCGACATTATTAATATACATGCGGATTTTCTCACCCGGTTTTGCATAGAGAACAGTTTCAGGATCATCCTCTGATATGGCCATCACTGTGCCGTTTGAATTCCTGCCATCAAACGTATATCCGTCTACTTCATTATCATCCATATATTCAAGTGTTTTAGCAGAGAATACTACTTGACGTGGTGGCATGTTCATCATATTTTCCAAGTCATTGTACTTGTACCATTCGTTTTGCACAATCACAAACTCGCGATCTACTTCATCATCTGTTGGGAAGCCGTCTTCAGGCATTACGATGATAACACCGTGCATTCCGTTAGCAATATGGGACAACACGGGATCTGTTGCACAGTGGTACATGAATACGCCCGGAGAACTTGCCTGGAATCGGAATGTACCTGACTCATTAGGCTCCACATCAGCAAATCCAGTCATTGGATCGGTATGAACAGCGTGGAAGTCCATGCTGTGTGGAATCGCCGGATCCATGTTATGCAGCGTGAAGTTTATCCAGTCACCTTCTTGTACAACCAACACCGGACCTGGTACTTCCCCATTAAAGTTCCATGTTTTATAGTCAATACCTGGTGCAATCTCAATATCTGTTATTTGTGCTGTCATCTCGATGTTCACTTCATTTTCGCCAATGCGCTCTTGTTTAACCGGAATTGGTTCCTGGTCTAAATCTTTATGAGGCTCAATTGGTTCATAGTCTACAGGATCCACATCGTAACTATAACTCCGATTTTCCTCTCCTGCTTCCGAAGCCGCCACTTGATCAGCTTCATTCTGGTCTGCACTTTCCCCTTCTGCACCATCAGTTCCACATCCGGCAAACAACCCTAAAGCTATGAGTGCACTTACACTTAAACCAACTACCTTTTTCATTAATAACCCCTCCTAATTGGTTTTATTACTATAATGAAAAATTCAACACCCAATCAACTTGATTATCCTGCCTGATGCCTGACTGGATGTGATCTTTTCTTTGATTTAATTATATGTTTTCCTGGCCTCATTACCTGTGATTCAAATCACAACAAACATGTGCATTTTTGAACAATGTATGTCTGACGTAAATACAGTTAATACTATGATAATAGGGTAAAACTATTAGTTAAGCGGCTTATATATATGTGATCTTTTCACAATATAGGAGAATTTTAAGTGCGTAGGGGGAAAGAAAATAAAATTTTATTAATTTGCTCATCTGAAAGCTTATTATTTCTTTTTGAACAGGATTAAGATGAAGTATTTTACTATCAATTACACTCTAATTACAGAACTGCTGTCAAACCTCTTTTTCTGAATGATCCGTAAAGACATACTGGATAATAAATAGAACCATGGCAGCGGTAATGATAAAAAAGCCCCAACCGAGAACCCGCTGTTCCGATTCCAGGTAACTGTTGCAAACTTGAATGGGTGTATCAATATATAGCCAGGCCATCAGACCAAACATAGGAAGATAGTTTAAGTAGACAAAGCTTTGCCCCACCGCACGCAGTTTTTTCCAGCTGTCCCTTAGTGGAATACCTGCCAATAGGGGAAGCCCAACAAGCTTAAAAACTTCAACCGGCCAATACATTAATGCTTCATCCATGGCACGGGGCAGCATCCAGTACATAGTAACAACAATCGTAAGAGTTATTCCCGGAACACCATTTGCATTCCATTTATCAAAGAAAGGTTTGCCCTTCTCCATAACCACCTTTCCCATCATCCAGCCGGCAACAATGAGCAGCGGTATTTGAACAAGCATATGCGTATACATCATGGATTCCAGAAAATGAAGGACAGGAGGAATAAGCAATACCGTATATAAAATGACCCCTGCAATAAATTGTCTCATCGCATTATTCCTCCCGTTTTATTTTTAAAAAACCGTTAATTAGATCGATCACTTACTTTTCAACCCAAAATTCACGCGGAAATTTTTTCATAGTCTTTGTTGTGTTTATTACGCATTATCATATAGCGGACAAAATGGATAATAAAAATCGTTAATCCGACTGCTGCAAGCACGCCTGCTACTGCCCCAAAATTAGCCGGTGCCATCCAATCAGGAAAATGTGTAGCCCATCTTCTCGGTGTACTGATCGCACCGGATACAAGGAATGAACCTCCAAGCCCGAGAATGGCTACTATATAGCCGATCAGACCAAACTTATCAAGACCGTTTGTCCGTATGGCACTGTCTTCTTTAGCCAGGTAATACATAAATCCAAACAGCATCGCACAGGCTCCCAGTCCCATATACAGATGGAAGTGGCCCGGCACCCATTTCGTATTATGCATCACATGGTTTACAACAATGGTTGCATCAATAATTGCCGGCACAACACCGATTACCCAGCCAAACATGGCGGTATACATCAATCCTGACCCCATATCCCACTTGATTCCAGATTTATATACTATCATCAATGCCCCGTATGCGGTAATTACAAGGACAGGCAAGCCGTTTGCATAGGAAAGAACCTGACCCATGATTAACATCCATGTAGGCATTACAGGGTCCATCAGCATGTGGTGGGTATAGATCACCATCGTAAATACAGTGGACATCGTCCAGGCAATTAAGAATGGCTTATTTGCCTTCCAAGGTCTGTTCGTTTTTTTGGACAAGATTTCATAAACCGCGATCACTGCCATATAAATAATTGAGTTGGCAAAAATATGCCCGAATGCGAATGTCAGATTTTTTGCCAATAAAGGATCAAATGTAAATGCAGGATTGATTACATTAATCACATTCATAAAGATCACGATGGCACCTGCAGTAATTGCTGTCACATTGACGATGGTCACCATCGTACTGGCTACAATTGTCGGGGAAGGAGCATCTTTTTCTGCTTTTTTCCCTGATATGACGTCCCAGCCAAGTCCTTTTGCCAGACTTCCATGCTTCTTAATAATAGCTCTTCCGGTATCAATGTACATTAATAGAAAGCCGACTCCCAATATAAGCATCCCAAACAGATACAGTAAAGCACCGGTCACTCCCCAGGCGTTCGCCGATATAGCCGGCAACGGATATAAGAACGTCCACCCGCTTGCATATTCAAAAGAAAACACACCAACGATGATCATTACTACAGCAACAAGAAACAATACCGCATTAAGTTTGAAAATTTTTGTTGATAATTTTACTTCTTTACTCAGGAAATACCACATCACTCCTGCTGCTGCAAAGGCAGATGCACCAATCATTCCGGTACCGTGAATCGTTAAAAATTGATAGAATGTCGCGGGACTGAGATCGATTGTCCCGCCTTGAGCCATAAGCATCAAAATACCAAATAACATCATGACCAAAATAATTATTCCGCCGACAGACAAGTACATCGCAACTAAACCATTTCTCGATTTTGCTGTTAATTCCATGATTATCCCTCCCCTTTTTGGTTTATTTAACTACTATTTCTTCAATCATAAGGTGATGAGCCAGTCCGCAATATTCCATACAAAGAATTTCGTACGTACCCGGTTCATCAAATGTAATGTAAACCGTATTTATGTAATCCGGCATCGCCTGCGTTTGAGCAATCAAATTCATTTCTTCATCATAGATTCCAAAACCATGGGTTACATCTGCAGCCGTAACTTCAAATTCTATCGGCTCCCCCACTGAAAACTCTGTCTGGCTTATATTCCAGCCAAACTGGAATGCTTCCACATCCACCACAGTCGGTTCATTTCCCTCTCCGTATACAGGCTGATTGTATGGCAGATCACGCAACGTATAGACAGTGATGGCAAGCATAAATATGACGAGCACACTGCCATAAAACGTCCGTGCTTTGTACCATTTCTTTTTAATTGGCTCATAATCTCTTTTTTCTTTTGATTTCAGTGCTACCCAACCGAATATAATTACTATGAATGACATAAATATTAGACTGGTAATCCAAGCAACTGTCTGTATCAAAAAAACCCCTCCCAGTAATTATTGTTCTACTTTATGATACGTAATTACATAGGGAGGAAAAGTGAGCTGAGTCACAAAAAGTTCACTTTTTGCTTATTTTTATTTCCATGCTTTATAAGCTTAGAATAGTGAAAACTACATAAAAGGTTGAGGCATCGAGGTTTTCCTTTTAACTGTTCCCCCCTTAATAGTAGTGTTTAGCTTGTCTATGATGGAAAATGTCACAGAAAATTACCTTGCAATCTTGGGTTCATCCCTGACACACAATAAAAAATGACATAAAATGTTCACATTTATGCCGGTAATAACTCAGCTGGTTAATGAGGTGCAGAAGGGAATTGCATAATAGTATATTAAAATATAAAAAAACAGGCCTGATCCCTTGAAAGGATAAAAAGCCTGTTTTTTATTTTGGCAGCAGAGGATGAAAGGTAGAGCGGAGAGTAAGCGTTTTGCATCTCCCTAACTTGGAATGAATAATATACGCCATCAAATAGAGCTTTACATTCCCTGATTTTCTTGTTCAACCTCCCTGCTATTCTTCTTTTTATTTATCTGATGAGGTTCCTCCGTGAAAATGAGACCTAATTCATGATGCTCACCTTCATACAGTGCACCCTGTACAAATTTTTTTTCAGCCGCGTCATCAAGAACCTCCAGTTTAAAGAAAGCACCGCCTTTTTGCAGCGCCTGATAAAAATCACCCACACCGGTTATTTTTGCCCCATTTACTTTGACAATCGTTTCACCGGGAAGGATATCAATATGATCCGCAGGCGTTCCCGGAATGACAGCCAGTACCCTGCATCCCTCTTTAACTTGACGGAAGAATGGCAGCATTTCATTTTCTTTCACCCGGTTGCGGTAATGGAAAAATTCTCTTCCCAAAACAGCTATAATTACTGCAGCAAGTGTCAATACCGGTACATAAATACTTCCAATTGCAACGGCCAATACTAATATGCCCAAATAAATCATCGGCTTGGCCAGCTTTTTTGCAGCCAGATAAGGCAACGTGCTTTTCACCTTAATATCATACCCGATTAAAAAAGGAAAAAGCAGCAGTCCATATGAATCACCGCCAATAGAAAAGTATGGCCAGAAAGATGCCGCCGGCTCGATTAATCCAGCCGGAACCAATACAAAGAATGGTATGACGGTCAGTTTCTTCACATGATGGTATCCAACCCATCCACCCCTGTTTCCTTTTGTCAACCCGGGGTAAGTATCTTTACGCCTCGTTCTCGTTAACATGATACCTTCAATAATGATAAAGATCCCCAGAAGAATGACAAGAGATGTTAAATGAATATTGGCATTCAATACCATATTCCACGTTGTTTGCTCACCTACAAAAACCGGCAGTACAAGTAAAAGGAAATAGGTAATACCAATTGTGTAGCTTGCAGAGAGAAAGGTTAGTTTACCGGTAATACTAAATAGGATCAGCACTGCACTTAACAGTAATAAAGTTTCGTAGGAAAACACCATCCCCGAACGAATCGTTACCAGACTCATACCAAGCCCGAATAATACGGAAGCCTTCCACGTATAGCGCCATTCCGAAAACACATCAAATATTTTTATCCCAAAGTCATAACGCTCTTTTTTGATTCGCTGCCAGCCTGTCCACATTACCAGTAGAACAGCCCAGTACAGTAAGGGGTTCAGGAAAACCTTGCCGATTCCTTTCCCCACTTCCCATAACCATGCTTCCAACATACGATCCCCCCGCTTCTGTAACTTCACTTAAATTAGAAAAAATTCAGATCATACCATAACATATTATTACCACCATGGGTGGGCACCATCTCCCTCCATGAATGTTTCTGTATCTAACATTCTACAGGTGCCGACACACTTCCTTCTTTATCATATCATTTTTGAAGCAGGATGATAGAACATTTTATGTATAAAAAAAAGAAAATCCGCATGGGGCTGCCATGCGGATTCACCTTACTCATATATTTCCTGTAAAGCTCTTTCCATTTGCTGATCATCTTCCCCATTTCGAATATGATCAACCAACTCTGCTTCTATCAGACCGGCGGTTTCCTGATCAAGTTCACCAGTGGTCTCCAAGTCATGTTCTTCCTGGAATGCTGTAACTGCATCCATTGTTGCATTATCAAAATAACCATCCGTCCGTCCCGGTTCATAACCAAGACCATCCAGCATTAATTGCACCGTTGCTATGCGGTCATCGGCCTGGTCGTAAGTTAAGGATTCTTCAATCTGTACAGGAGTAGTATAGTAATATTCAGGCTGTTCCACTTCAATAGTAGGCTCTACTCCCGTCTCGTGAATCCACTCCCCGTTTGGTGAGAGCCATTTATAAAAGGTTAATTTAATGGAGCTGCCATCTCCCATCGGCACGGCCTGCTGTACCGTCCCTTTTCCAAAGCTGGGTTGTCCGACGACATCATTCCCCATTTCCCTTAAGGCTACTGCCAGAATTTCCGAAGCGGAAGCACTGCCTTCATCGATCAACACACTGATCGGGTAATCCTTTTCCTCTTCCAGTTGAGAATAGTATGGAACTGTTTCCCCATTCTGGTCTTCTATTTGCAGATATGGAATGTCTTCCGGGATAAATAGCATTAAAATATCTTCAACAACATTCAGAAGTCCACCGGGATTTCCACGGACATCAATAACCAATCCCTCTATCCCTTCATTCTCTAATTGTTCCAGCTGTTCCGTGAATTCTTCCGCTGTTTTCTCGGAAAAGTTAGTGACCTGCAAAATGCCCGTCAGTTTTCCGTCAATCGTTTCTGTTTCGCTGTACACTGTTTCCACTGGAATGGTATCCCGTACAATTGTAATGTCAAAGGGTTCCGAACTTCCCGGCCGAAGTATTCCCAGAATGACTTCAGAGCCTTTTTCACCGCGTATTTTAGCCACGGCTTCGTTTAAATCCAGTCCTTCCACACTTTCACCGTCAACGGTCAATACTTGATCGTTCGGCCGGAGTCCTGCTCTTTCTGCAGGTGAATCCTTGATCGGTGATACAATGGTTACCGTACCATTGACCATGCTGACCTCAGCACCGATGCCTTCAAATGAGGATTCAATCTGCTCATTGAATTCACCCATCATTTCCACGTCCATATAAGAGCTGTACGGGTCTTCCAGGGTGGATAGCATCCCTTGGATCGCACCTTCAATTAATTCCTGATCATCCACATCCTCCAGATAATGTTCCTTAATTAACTGAAATGCCTGGGAAACCTTTTCTACGTCCTCCGGGAGATCATCTCTATTAGCTGCACATTCCGTATCCACAGGAAGTTCCAATTGTTCTTCCTGCTGTTCGCTGTCTTCTCCAGGCTGTGCCATTTGCACACCGGCAAATGCTCCGATAGCTCCCAATATCAGGGCAGCGACCATGATGAAGGCTATATGCAATTTCGTTAACTTCATTTTTTCACCCCAAATAAAACTTTAACAATTATAAAAAGCATACCATGATCTTCTTCTTATGACTATGGTTTCGGCTCAATATTTATGAATTTATAACAAAGAAGGCATTAACCCGAAGAATGGGCAATGCCTCTATTTATACTATCTTTATTCTTTTACTATGGTAAATACTGAATAGGATCCACCGGGTTTCTGTATCCTCCGGGATGTATTTCAAAGTGTAAGTGCGGTCCTGTGGATGTTCCCGTATTCCCTGTTGCTCCAATGTTCTGTCCCTGACTTACGCTTTGACCGGCAGACACGGAAATACTGTTTAAATGTGCATATAAAGTGGAATAGGTTTTCCCGTTGATTGTATGTGTAATCATAATGGTTTTACCGTAACCACCCATTGTACCGGCGAAACTTACTACACCGGAAGCTGCAGCTTTTAAAGGCGTCCCTACCGGTGTCGCCAAGTCAAGTCCGGCATGCAGTCTTTTTGTACCATGTTCCGGATGGACACGATATCCGTAATGTGAACTTAAGCGTCCGGATGCCGGCCAAATGAAAGTACTATTGCCGCCTCCTGAATTTACTGTTTCCTCAGATCCACCGCCGCTGTTTCCGGAGCCTCCGGAATTAGAATTTGACTCTTCCTGTTCTTCAGCTGCTTTTCTTTCCCGTTCTCTTCTTTCACGCTCTTTTCTTTCAGCTTCTTCTTTTGCTTTCTGCTCCAAGTTGCTTTTTTCCGATTCGGCAAGTCGTTTTGATTCTTCGACTGCTGCAGCTTGTGCGGCTATAAGTTCCTGCTCTTCCTCAAGTGTGAGCAAATCTTCTTCCAGACCTTCATATTCATCCTGAAGCTGGGCCATTAATGATTCTTTTTCCTCCATTTGCTCATCCAGCTGGGCAACCAGTGAGACAAGTTCCTCTTTTTGCTCTTCCAATACCAGCTTTTTCTCTTCTACTTCTTCTTTGCTCGCTTCTACTTCTGCTTTACTGGCTTCCACTTCCTGTTTGTTTTCTTCCAACTCTTTTTTATCCCTGGCCTGCGCTTCCATGATCGTTTTGTCCTGATCCATAATCGTGTTTACTGTTGCCGCCCTGCTAATAAAATCCCCAAAGCTTTGCGCACCGAGAATTACTTCTATGTAGTTCATGTTTCCGCCGCTTTTTTGTATGGATCGAAGCCGTTCTTTCAGCAATTCATCACGTTTTTCAATTCTTTCTTCAAGCACAGTGATTTGATGGTTTAATTCTTCTATTCTATCTGCCAGTTCTTCTATTCTATCCGCCAATTCTTCCAATCTGTTATTTGTTTCGATAATCTCCGTTTCTTTTTCTTCTATGTCACTTGTTGTTTTCCGAAGATCTTCATCAATGGCGTTAATGTCTTTTTCCACATCACTTTGTTCACTTAGGTTTTCGTCCATTTGCTCTTCCGTACTATTTTTGTCACTGCTTAAGTTTCCTCTTTGATTCTCCAGTTCATCTCTCTCTTGTTCCAGCTCATTGATCTTTTCTTTTAAATCATCAATCGAATCTGCTTTGAGCGTATCTGCTTGAAATGCACCAAATGCAATTGCAAAGATTAATGCAAGGCTGACCGATATCATTTTTTTCATCAACTCGTGTTCCCCTTTCCCCTGAATAACTTGTTTTTTCTCTGATGTTTTTGGTTCGAGTTATGTCTCTGCTTTGTTAAGGACGGAGAATCGGGTTCAGACTCCGTCCTTAATTGCAGAAGGTTTGCCGATTGAGGTTTCGTCAAGCAATAGTTTGACGGGAAACCCGGACTGTAATATTGCTGGTACTTATACTTTCAAGAATTTCCGGACGCTCATCACGCTTCCCCAAATTCCTATAAAAGCGCCGATGATCAATATGATAAGTGATAGTTGCCAGGCAAATGGATTAAATGGCAACAGCTCAACAAAACTGTAATTGATCCTTTCACTGATGTTGGTGTCTATATAATAGTAACCGCCCAATACAAGCGAAATGGGTATGATAGAACCAAGCACGCCAAGCAACAGTCCTTCAATGAAGAACGGCCATCTGATAAAACTGTTTGTCGCACCTACCAGTTTCATAATGCCAATTTCCTTGCTTCGTGCCATAATAGTAATTTTTATCGTATTGGAGATCAGGAATATGGCTGTGAAAACCAAGCCCAATATTAAAACCAAGCCGATATTTCTTGCATACGTGTTAAATTGGAACAGCCTTTCTACGACACCCTGGCCATAATTGACTTCTTCGATCCCTTCCAATGCTTCCACTTCAGCAGCTACCGTAATGGTATCCTCCGGTTCGAACGTTCTGATGATATACACATGATTCAGTGGGTTATCCTGCTCATATAACTGCCAGGCTTCCCCTTCTTCGCCCATGCTGAGGACCAGTTTTTCCAGTTCATCATCCCTGGATGAGAAGGTAACACTTTCGATGCTATTGATTTCAGCTATTTCTTCTCCCAATTGGACTATATCGTCCTCATCATTAAATGTTGGGTCAATTAGTGCGTTTACTTCCACATCATCTTCAATGTTGGCTGCCATCTGGTTAAGGTTCAGCATAACCGCAAGAAAAACAGCTACTAAAATGAGCGTGGTTGTTACTGCACCAATTGAGGCTACAGTCATCCAGCCATTCCTGGAGATGTTTTTAAAACCTGACCGTAAATGCCTTGTAAATGTTCTAAACTTCATATCCGTAATCACCCCGGTGCTCGTCCCTTACAACCAGGCCATCCTCGATTGCAATAACTCTTCTTTTTATTGTGTTCACAATTTCCTTGCTATGCGTAGCCATAATTACCGTGGTTCCTCTTGTGTTAATCTCCTCGAATACCTCCATAATTCCCCAGGACGTATCGGGATCAAGATTACCGGTCGGTTCATCCGCAATAACGATCTTTGGATTATTCACAATGGCCCTGGCTATCGTCACCCGCTGCTGTTCCCCTCCGGACAGTTCATCCGGCATGAACCTTGCTTTATTCTTTAACCCCACAAGATCCAGCACTTCCATTACACGTTTGCGGATATTACGGGAGGACTCTTCAATAACCTCCAGTGCAAATGCAATATTTTCATAGACTGTCAGTTTGGGAAGCAGCTTGAAATCCTGATATATCACCCCTATATCCCTTCGTAAAAAAGGAACCTTTTTTTCCTTTAAATCTTTTAAATCAATTTCATTGACATAAATCGTGCCTGAAGAGGGTTTTACCTCTCTGTAGATCAATTTTATAAACGTTGACTTTCCCGCACCGCTGGGGCCTACAATATAGACAAATTCTCCTTGGTCTATATTAATATTTATGCCGTTTAAAGCAGTAACGCCATTGGCATAGGTTTTATATATATCTTTCATTAAAATCATATTGTTATCACCTTTAAAGTTAATGTAGTAAATCTAAGATGTCTGATCCCTTCCTATGTATTCATCCGGAAAACCTGACTGATGTAAATCCATAGCAAGGCTATTCGAATAAGCTCTCTAAATAATTCTTATTCATTATAACATCTTTTTCGTCGTATTTTGGCTAAATTTATATTACATTTGTGTTTCAACAAAACGGCTTTTGTAATCTAATGTCATGTCTACGGGTGTTATTGAAGAATATGTTATATGGTGAAGCTGAATGGACAACATCTTTCTACATCATTCAGTTTGTAACCGATGGAATGTTTGGATATCTGGAAAGTACTTGGAGGAAAAGAGGAATGTCCAATATAAAAATATAGCAGAACATAAAAAAACCTGATCTTTTATGTAACATAAGAGATCAGGTTTTTACATTTTAATGTTTCACTTTCTTAATCCATGTCCGCTAACCAGTTGGCAAGCAGATCTACATCATCACCTGTTGCAGTCCCTGCCGGCATGGATCCAATACCTTCTTCAATGATATTGGCAATCTCATCAGCAGAATAGCGAGAGCCAACATCTGTCAGATCAGGACCGGCTCCACCGGATAAATCTTGACCGTGGCATGAAGCACAGCTTTGCTGATATGCTTCCTCGGCAGCCGCTACATCAACTGTACCGCCTTCACCGTTATCGTCTGCGGATTCTTCAGTATCCGTATCTGCGCCGTCATCAGCCGGCTCATCAGTATCATCATCAGCTCCGCCACAAGCGCCAAGGACGAGCACGGAACCGAAAACGATGGTTAACAACCATTTTTTCATGTAAAAATCCCCCTAACCAAGTATTAAATATCGTCATATCTATTATAACCAATTTAATGTATTTTAAAACCCGCATATTTAACATAGACATGGAAGATTTGGAAAATAATGCTGGCGCATCAACACGTACCGCAATTTGTGTCAAATTAATGAAATTTGTTTTAAACCTTGTCATATAAGGGTTTTGTGATAAATATCATGTAAATTCTTCCGTCATCTACTTGGTAAATACATTCATTTGGTTGTTCATAAATATATCCAAATTCTCTTTTTAGTTCATTTGAGAACGCAAATAAGCGTCAATAAACGGGTCAATTTCCCCGTCCATAACCGCTTGAGTATTCCCGATTTCCTTATTCGTGCGATGGTCTTTTACCATGGAATAAGGATGGAAAACATAGGAACGAATTTGGCTTCCCCAGCCTATCTCTTTTTGCTCTCCGCGTATTTCCGCCAACTCTTCCTGCTGTTTCTCAATCTCCAGCTGATATAATTTGGATTTAAGCATTTTCATGGCAGCTTCCCGATTTTTGATCTGGGAGCGTTCATTTTGGCAGGTAACAATCACATTGGTCGGCAAATGTGTAATTCTTACAGCTGAATCCGTCGTGTTCACATGCTGCCCGCCTGCTCCACTTGCACGGTACGTGTCCACTTTAATGTCCTCTGATTTAATATCAATGTCCACGTCATCCGTCATTTCCGGAGTTACTTCACAAGATACAAATGAAGTGTGGCGGCGCCCGGAAGAATCGAAAGGGGAAATTCTCACTAGTCGGTGGACCCCTTTTTCCGCCTTTAAATTCCCGTATGCATTATGACCTTTAATCAATAGCGTAACACTTTTAACTCCTGCTTCATCACCTGGAAGATAATCCAGGGTTTCCACTTTGAAATTTTTATTTTCCGCCCAGCGCTGATACATACGGAGCAGCATACTTGCCCAATCCTGTGATTCGGTCCCGCCTGCTCCAGGATGCAGTTCAAGAATGGCATTATTGGCGTCATATGGTTCACTTAACAGCATTTGCAGCTCAAAGTCATTAATATCTTGCTTTAATGCTGTCATTTCTGCTTGTAAATCTTCGAATAGTTCTTTGTCGTTTTCTTCTTTTACAAGCTCATAAGACACCTTGGCATTATCCAATTTTTCTTCGAGATCCTGAAAATCATTTACATAGCTTTTCAAACCATTTACTTCGTTTATTACTTTTTGAGCGACGTCCTGGTCATCCCAAAACGTCGGTTCGGTCATTTCCAGGTCAAGCTCCCTAATCCTGTCTTTCTTTTTATCCAGGTCAAAGAGACCCCCTGAATTCATTGATTCTGTTGCTCATTTTTTCAAGTTCGCTTTTAATTTCCTGCATTTCCATTATCTATCACCTCTATTATTTATTTGGGTGTGAGGTTGGGGAAAAAGCTTAAAACTCAACAGGTAAAGCCAATTTTTCCTCAGCTGCCTGATCCGTCAATATTACTTTCACCCCGGGAACAAGTGCGGATCCGATCAAATACCCCCGCTTATATTCCATACTTATCTCCCATGACAATTTTTATATTTCTTCCCACTGCCGCATGGACATGGATCGTTTCGTCCGACGGTTTGTGTTTTCACATATGGCTTGCGCGTTTTCTTCTTTTCTCCCTGATCCTGGCCACCGGATACTGCCTGGGTATTTTTCACCACTTCCTGACGCTGCAGGTTATCACGAATTTCTGCTTTCATAATATATTTAGCCACTTCTTCTTCAATGTTTTCAATCATGACTTCAAACATGGAGAAACCTTCCATTTGGTATTCGCGCAGCGGGTCATTTTGTCCGTAGGCACGTAAATGAATGCCTTGACGGAGCTGGTCCATTTGATCAATGTGGTCCATCCATTTCGTGTCAACAGTACGCAGTAAAATAACTTTTCCAAACTCGCGCATTTGTTCTTCGGACAACTCTTCTTCCCTTTCATCCAGGCGTTTACGCACTTTCGTCATGACATATTCGTTTATTTCTTCCGGTTCTTTTCCTTTAATATCTTCCAGCGCAATATCATCCTGATTTAACAGGTTCCCATGAACGTATTCAATAATAGCATTTAAATCCCATTCATCTTCATCATCATCCTGTGTATGGGTAGCCACAACACGTTCAAGCGTGGAGATAATCATATTTTCAATGATCTCTCTTAAATTCGTATCCGCGTCGATGACATCAAAACGCTGTTTATAAATAATTTCACGCTGTTCCCTTAGTACGTCATCATAGGAAAGTACCGTTTTACGGGCGTCGAAGTTATTCCCTTCCACCCGTTTTTGCGCAGATTCCACTGCCCGGGAAACCATCTTGCTTTCTATCGGCTGGTCATCATCCATACCGAGTCGTTCCATCATATTTTTCATATTATCCGAACCAAACCTGCGCATCAGTTCATCTTCCATGGACAAATAAAACTGGGTAACACCCGGGTCACCCTGACGTCCGGAACGTCCCCGCAACTGATTGTCAATGCGGCGTGATTCATGACGCTCTGTACCAATTACAGCCAAACCGCCAAGTTCCTTTACACCGTCACCCAATTTAATATCTGTACCGCGCCCCGCCATATTTGTCGCAATGGTCACGGAACCCTTTTGTCCGGCATTTTCTATAATTTCCGCTTCTCTAAAATGGTTTTTGGCGTTCAGTACCTCATGTCTGACGCCGGATTTTTTCAACAGCTGGGAAATCAGCTCGGATGTTTCCACAGCAACGGTCCCGACGAGTACAGGCTGGCCGGCTTTATTCCTTTCTTTAATCTCTGCAACAACCGCCTTGAATTTACCTTCCATCGTTTTATAAATCAAGTCTGCACGGTCTTCACGAATAATCGGTTTATTGGTCGGGATGGCGATAACATCCATATTATAGATATTGCGGAACTCTTCTTCCTCTGTTTTGGCCGTACCGGTCATTCCGGCCAGCTTGTTATACATACGGAAGAAGTTCTGGAAAGTAATCGAAGCAAGGGTCATGCTCTCATTTTGAATCTGCAGCCCTTCTTTTGCTTCAATGGCCTGGTGAAGTCCATCACTGTACCGGCGACCTTTCATCAAACGGCCGGTAAACTGGTCGACAATAACCACTTCTCCTTCTTCCACCACATAGTCCGTATCACGATGCATCGAAATATGGGCTTTCAACGCCTGATTAATATGATGGGTTAAAGAAACATGGTTTAAGTCAAACAGGTTTTCAATGTTAAAATATCGCTCTGCTTTGTTAAATCCTTCCTCCGTGAGTTGTACACCTTTTGTTTTTTCATCATACGTATAATCCCCTTCCTGCAGCGTGGCAACAAAACTGTTTGCCTGCTGATATTGGGAAGCGGATTTTTTTGCTGATCCGGAAATAATTAACGGGGTTCTTGCTTCATCAATTAAAATGGAATCCACTTCATCAATGATGGCATAATTAAGTGGACGCTGTACCATTTGTTCTTTATACAGCACCATATTGTCCCTCAAGTAGTCAAAACCATATTCATTATTTGTTCCATAGGTAATATCACTGTTGTAAGCTTCTCTTTTTTCCTCCTTTGACAGTCCGTTTCCGTTCAGTCCAACAGTTAAGCCGAGAAATGTATACAGTTCGCCCATTTCCCTTGCATCACGATCGGCAAGGTAATCGTTGACAGTAATAATGTGAACGCCTTTTCCTTCCAAGGCATTTAAATAAGCAGGCATTGTGGAGGCAAGGGTTTTCCCTTCCCCTGTTTTCATTTCGGCAATATTCCCATTGTGCAATGCAACAGCTCCAATCAGCTGTGTCGTGAACGGGCGCATACCAAGCACTCGCTTCGAAGCTTCACGCACTACCGCATATGCATCGACAAGTATGTCATCCAGGGTTTCTCCATTTTCCAGCCTGCTTTTAAATTCTTCCGTTTTCTGCTGCAGCTTCCGGTCGGAAAGTTTCTCCACCTCCGGTTCCATTGCTTCAATCTGATCCACTGTTTTCTGTATTTTTTTTATTTGTTTTTGATTCCCGTCCCCAAAAATTTTTTTTAATAAAGTTGCCATGTTATAATACGCTCCTCAAATTATACACTGACTGATATTATATTTGATAAAAACTTTAACCATTTCCCCTTTGTAAAAGTTCGCTTGCCGTTTAAAGAATGCCTAAAAAGTGTCATTTGCTTTTCTGGCTGTCCTTATGCTGTAAAGTACAAGCCATAACTTCACAAGGGTATAATCTAAAGTCCCATGTAATAATCCTGGTAAAAATTTTACCCTTATTATCTGCCAAAAAAAGACTTCAGTCCAAGTTTAATCATAACATTACATCAGGAAACTTGACAACTTCTTTGAAGCAGAGGAACGGTTCTTTCTTTGCAAAATGTTGAATTTTGCTACTTTATCGTCTTCTTCATTTGAATTTTTCCAGAAGCTTTCGGCAGCTTTTCCTTCTCCATTCTATGGAGAACATCGGTAATTCTCCTATTTGTAGCTGCAATGATGTTCACAAGTTGTGTGATTGTATCCTCCTGCTGTTTCACTTTTCTTACCAGATTATTTATTGTCCGTCGATCTTCCGGCAACATAATAATCCCTCCCAGGACTTTTATCATAGTTATAGCACACGTCTGCATATCGGTCGAATCACTGATTTTTTATTTTCCAACATTATATAATTGGAAATAGAGGTGAATTTAAAAGTTGAAGCGTATTATATGAAAGAAAATGGATAATCTCAAGGAGGTAATAACCGCAAAATTCAATTTCGGCTCTTCGTTCGACAAAATTCAAAGTCCGACGGTTGCCAAGTATTTTTCACAGCCTGTTAAAGTCTATATTCTAAAGTTCTTCCTCCCATGATAAATATTCAAATAACAAACCAAAACAGCATGCAATGGTTAAAAAACCTTCACATGCTGTTTCTATATATGTTATATTTCCTTATTTCACTTTAATTTAGGCATTCGGCTCTATCAAGCCGTATTTACCATCTTTCCGGCGATAGACAACGTTAGTGTCCCCGCTGGTAGCGTTTGTAAAGACATAAAAAGCATGACCCAACATGTCCATTTGTAAAATTGCCTCTTCAGAATCCATTGGTTTTAAATTAAACCTCTTTGTGCGGACGATCTCGATTTCATCTTCCTCGGATTCTTCCTGTACCGCTACAGCTTCCTTTTCCAATTCGGCAAATATATGTTTAGGCGCGCCTTGCTGCCTGAATTTGCGATTTACTTTTGTTTTGTATTTACGGATTTGTCTTTCCAATTTGTCAACTACTAAGTCAATGGCAGCGTAAAGATCAGTATGCTGTTCTTCACCCCGCAACAACAGATTTGTCATCGGAATAGTGACCTCTATTCTCTGCTCATCATTGTAGACACTTAAATTAACGTGAACATCTGAAGCTGGTGGTGTGTCAAAGTACCTTTCCAATTTGCTTATCTTTTTTTCTACGTAATCCCGTAATGACCCAGTCACCTCAAGATTTTCACCACGAATGTTAAATTTCATTAAAGTGTCCTCCTTTCATCTTATACTTATATTATACTACGTTTCCGCCTATATTTCCTCCCATAACTACGATTTTCCTATGTCATTTCCCGCTAAAAGGGGGATAAACGTGTATATAGCACCTTTACAGTACGTTAATTATTTTTACACTTTTTTTATATTTAACGGAATGAATATCTTATTACTTTTTACTGTCCATGAACATTCCATCTGTATTCTGCATACTGGAATACGGATTAATATAAGTTCGATTTGATCTTTTTTGCTTCTTCACGTTTTTTAATTCCGATTTCAGTGTGTCGTGCAGCCATTGCATTTTAGTCTGGACCTCTGTATTTAATGAGATCAATTTTTTTCCCAACTCTTTTTCCTCCATGGTATACGGTGGATGGAGTTGATTGATATACGCCGCTCGCTTTTCCACAAGTACATTTGTCTTTTCAATAATTTCTGCTCTGTTTTTATCCGTTATCTCCTGGTTAAGCACATGTTGGAGTTCCACTGTCAGCTCATACACCGTTTTGACGCGGTTCATCAAACCTGTGCCCCTTGGAAAGTTTGCTGTTGCCTCGATTTTATAATAACCTGCTTCCACGTATCTCTGAATTCCACTGCAAAGCCCAATACTTCCTCCAATAAAGCAGGGTCATTTTTTATATTTGCTTCCTTCAGCTGATATTGCATGTATTCATACAGTGGGAGGATTTGTTTGGATATTTCCACTTTTTGATCCAGCGTAAGCATCAATTCGCTAATAATATTTTGTGCTTTTTGGATATTCGTGTTTTTCGCTTCATAATGATTGGCGTCCATCTCTTTTTTTGCTTGTTTTATAAATTTAATACAGCCATTATATAACATAAGTGTTAGTTCGCCGCCGGAAGCCGTGTTCACCGCGTTATTCTGATAGGTTTGATATGGGTTATTTACCGCCATGATACTAATTCCACTCCCTTAACAATATTTGCTTATCTCTACCCTTTTACTTTAACCTGGTTACATACCTCCGCCAAACTGGGACATTAACTGGGCCGACTGCTGATTCATTCGGGATATTGCCTTCTCCATTTCTGTAAATTGGTTCCAGTATCTCGTTTCCACTTGCACCAGTCGCTGTTCAAATGCAGAGATACGATCGTTTATTTCGCTCATTCGTTTTCCTAATGTATAATTCTCCAATGAAGGTGAATTGCTATTGCCTGCACGGTTTCCGATTTGCGACATTGTGGAATCGAGCGCATCTTCCAGCCGGTTCACAATCCCTCGGCTTGCACCATCATCACTATTGAAAAAAAGCTTTTGCACATCATCCGGATTTTGCTGCAGTGCTTCCCGCAGTTCTCCCTCATCCACCGTCAGCTTTCCGCCGTCCATATAATTGGATGACGTGGTGATCCCTATTTGTGTTAAAGAAGTAAATTCTCCATCGGTATCCACGGAGGAGTACCAGCTTTGCCGCATATTGAATAAACCATTTGTAATGACGGATTCTCCTTTTAAAATTCCGCTTTTCGCCCGTTCTTCCCACAACTCAATCTCACTTTCGCTCATTTCCTCTTTTTGTTCATCTGTCAAAGGAGGATAGTCCCGATGACGTTCCTCGCGCTGTGATTCATTCAACGTTTCGACGACTTCATTATATTTATCAACAAAGGCCATAATTTTCTCAAAGGATGATTCCGTATCATTGGAGACGGTTATTTTGGCATTCCCTTCCGTAACATTATTAAATTGGAAGTTGATTCCGTTCAGCTGATAGGAATTTGTCCTGGACTCCATTGTCAGACCACTGTTATTGTATTCGAATTGAGCGTTTTCTCCGCCCTTTTCTTCACCGGTAAGCTTTAATACTTCAGTAAAAAATGCATTATCCTCATTAAAACCGATTTCATTACCACCGAATTCGTCGGTTGTGTTATAATTTCCGGTTCTTGTAGTTTCCATTATAATTTTATCGGTTCCTCCATCATAAAAAGCCCGTACATGATTATCGTCTGTATTAATTCTTCGCAGTACATCATTCAGTGTGTCGTTCTCATTTACCGATACTTCATGTGTCTGTTTTTCACCATTTTCATCAAATGTGTAAAAATGATATGTCTTAAATTCAAACCCGTCACCTAACTTGTCTGCCTGTGATCCCAACGTTTTATCAGGGTCAATCCCAATATTCCCCTGGCTCACGTTAATCGCAGAACTTGCCAGCTGTGTAACTTTTAAATCATATGCACCATCGGATGCACTCGTGGTAGCTGTTGCTGTCACAGCCCCTTCCTGTGAGGATGTGGCATTTTTGGAATGATATGTATGACTCATCTTCATATCGAGCATCATATTATCCAACTCCGACAGTTTCTTGTTAATTTCCCGGAAGCCGTCCCGCTGCCATTCCAGCATTGTCCGATCCTGCTGCATTTTATTCAGCGGAATTCTTTCAGCATCCATCAACTGGTTCACTATTTGATCTACATCCATTCCTGTTGCCAAACCGCCAACCCGCATCATTGGATCTCACTCCTCTATATTTTTTCGTCGATTAAAATTCCCATGAATTCCAGCATACCTGCATACATATCCAAGAATTGCTTAGGTGGGATCTCTCTAATCGTTTCTTCTGTCATCGAATTGACGACAGTAACGTAATATTCATCCAATTTTTCATGTAACTCAAATTTCAAATTCGTCCGCAATGGTTCCATCAGGTCATTTATCTTTGTTACTACTGTTTCTACTTTCTCCCTACTGATTTCCAAATCTTTATGTAAATCGATATCTTCTTTTATCCGTTCTTTTATCGGCGTTTTGTTTTCAAACATTTCCGAAGTTCGCCCTGCTCCAACGACTCCCTGCATTTCATTTTCCAATCGCATCGCTTGCACCCCTCACCATCCGATTTATTCTTTATATCGGCATAAGTCCGGGAAATATAAATGGGGTTAATGTAAAAGGTTATGATACAGTAACATTTATTTTTGCATAGAAACAAAAAACCACTATGTCACAAGAGACAAAGTGGATACTTTCTAATCCTCATTTTTGTTTTTCGGCAGGACCTCAAGCATATCCAAGGAAATATTTGCCGCTTCATTGTTTTCTTTCTGAATGGCTTCATATATTTCTTTTCGATGAATATCAAATGATTTTGGTGCGTGAATGCCCAGTTTGATTTGATCTCCTTCTATTCCAAGCACTTTAATTTCAATGTCTTCACCAATTTGGATGGACTCATTCTTTTTTCGCGTTAAAACAAGCATTGTTATTCTCCCTCCGCTCTGCGGGAATGCTGTGGTGCAATTGCCGCCCTTGTCGGATAGTCATCATTATTGATGATATATTGTTTCCCCCGTTTGCTTACAGGATTGATAATAATTGGTGCTTTTAAATTTAGTGTGCTTTCCTGAAAAGGTTCTTTGATCGTGACAATCGTTAGCACAACCACTTCATTTTCATTATGTATTTGAAGCTTATCCAGCAAATGATCGTCCAAGGTAAATGTGAAATTCGGATAAATCTGATGCGGGTTAGTGACAATAAAAGCCGTGCCCGGCGATGTGACAGATTGCAAAATATGAAAACCGGCATTCCCGGGGATGTCCATGAGAATAAACGCTGTTTCCTCATTAAATCCGGGGATCCCTTCAGCAAACTGGATAATATTCGATTGTTCTATTTCTGCTTCACCTAAATATTTTGTTTGTATCTTCATCATAGCGGCCGCTGGAAACCCCTGCATTCAAGCACGGGAAGGAAAGCGACCTTCCCTCCTTCATCTATAGTTTTTGTTTATTTTAAATACAGCCATCAAAACATTCGTGCTATATTCTTCTTTCCTCGTCCAGGCTAAAATACGCTTCATACTGTCTTAATCATCAGGATAGATGAAATCAATGTTCAAGGACTGATGCTGTTTCATACGGATATCCACAGAACCGGTTTCATAATCCATTTGCGGGTTATTCGTGTTTACTTCTATCACCGGCTTATTTAGTTGCACATCTATGTTAACCTCTGATGGCTGGTAATCTATTTTTACCGAAAAAGGAGAAGGAATAAATGTAATCCCCAATGGTTTTCCCGATTTCCGGCTATTGGCAGCTGCCTGTGCAACGATTGGGTCTCCTTCCCTTTCAATCATCATTAATTCCCTTCCCTGTGCTGCTCTTCTTGCAACCCCATCCTGCACCGCCTGTAAACCTTCCTCGGCAAATTTTTCATTTCGCCTTGTAATATGCATCAGATTCATGTCTTCCCAGGCTTGTGTTTGATCTATCTGCAATTTGGCAGGAGTGGTTTTCAAAGATACTGAAGCTGCGGGCTGTTGAATGGTCATTTCCGCTTTTGGCTGTTTTATGTACTGTTTTGCAGCTGTCTGCTGAATCTCGATCTGCGCCATTTGGGATTCCAGCCGTATTTGTGGAATTTTCATGTACAGACCTTCCTTCTGCGCATTTATTTTTGAAAAACTCATAATTGCTCGTCTTTAAGTGAATGTGTCAGTTTCTCTTATATTTAAGACTTAAAAATTTAACTTCCCTGATCACTTCTCTTGGACGAGGGTTAAAGCAGTTCCCCGCCCAACCATAAACATTTGCTAACATTTTATACCGTGTAAAAAAACCCTTCACCCCGGAACAAAGGGCAAAGGGTGGTGGGGAAGCAATTAACGTAAAAAGTCAACCAGGGATGGCTGAATAATCCGGGAACCGGCAGACAATGCAGCACGGTGGAGACTCTCCTGGGTAATAAGCTTCGTGATTGCCTCTGCATAATCAATATCCTCATTATCAGACATTGTCTTTGTAGCTACAATTTCCTGGTCAGCCAGTCTGTTTTCCACCAACTCCAGGCGATTCATCCGTGCACCGAGATCTGCTCTCACATTAATTATTTGATTAATGCCCTGGTCAAGCTCTTCCATGCTATTTTCTATACCCGGTTGATCATTCTCTCCCAATGCATGAATAAATTGATCGAGCTTGCCGAATAAATCATCTCCGAATACGTCCTCCGGATTTACATTTGCCTGCAATTTCATTCCCCCCGCTACTTCAATGATAACTTCACCATCATCCGGTTGAAAATTATCACCTTGAAAAGGAGAAGCATTCGTATCTGCACCATTAAAAATATACTTCCCATTTACATTCGTATTTGCAATGTCAATTAAATGGTCTTTTAACTGTTCGGCCTCTTCCTTTATGTTTTCCCTTTCCTGGTCATCATAAGTATCATTGCTTGCCTGTACTGCCAATTCACGAAGCCTTTGCAATGCCTGGGTTGCTGTATTTAATGCCGCATCGGTATTATCCATCCAATTATGGACTTCACTCGTATTGCGCTGGAATTGCTGAATTTCCGACACTTGGCTTCGGTAATTGATCCCTTTCATGGCAACAACCGGGTCATCGGATGGGCGGTTTATTTTTTTGCCTGTCGTCAATTGATCCATATATGTATTCATATTGGCATTGCTGTTTGACAAATTTCTTAACATATTATTGGAAAGCATGCTTTGAGTTATCCGCATATCTTAATTACCTCCCTACCAATCCCATATTGTTGATGATCCGGTCCAACAGTTCATCCATTGCCGTCATGCTTCTTGCTGATGCATTATAGGCATGCTGAAATTTGATCATATTGGACATCTCTTCATCCAGAGAAACCGAACTGACGGACATACGCTGATTTTCCACCTGGGAACGGAGTATCTCCGTGTTGTTTGTCATTCGATTTGCTTCCTGCGCAGCGACACCAAGCTCACCGATCATAGATTGGTAAAAGCTGTTTACCGACGTGTTTTCACCCAGCGGATTGCCATCTAAATTTTTATTGTTAAACACAGCGGCCAATTCGGAAGCATTGGCACCATTTCCTGCAGCGCCATCAGCGCTGGCTGCTATCCTTTCAGGTTGATCCAGAATATCCTGTTCAACGGTAAGTCCGCGGGCTCCTGTTAATCCGTCTTTATATGTAAAGAAAGATGCTCCCTGATCTCCATCCAGGTTATAACCGTTTTGATGCACTTCATTAAAAGCAGAGGCAAATGCATTGGCCATCTCATCCAAATTGGCAAGCATAGACGTGTAAACGCCTGTTCCCTCCTCATTTTCTTCCATATTATGTCCGTAAGCCTCAATCAGCCCTCCAAGGGAACCGTTGGAGGCGAGTATGTCAAATGCTTCTCCATCTGCAGTTACACTTGTCACTTCATTGTAAGGTCCGTTACCGTATGCTGCTTCAAGTTCATACACTGTTCCCTCTCCAGGGTTTCCATTCACTAACATGACAGGGGGTTCAAATTCCCTTCCCTGATTATTAACCACTTCAATGGTTGCGAGACCCTTTGCAATGTCCGGGGAACCATCCCCGCTTTTTTCATAAGTCACCTTTATGTTCATCATGTTCGATAAATCATCAATTAACCGGTCGCGTTCATCGTATAAATCATTCGGCAAATAACCGTGCGGCTCCAGTTGCTTTATTTGCTCATTGATATTGTGGATCTGGCGCATAGTCGAGTTCGCATCAGACACCGTTGTATTAATTTGGTTCTGCAAATCTGTGCGAATGCTTGATAAGGAATCCCCCAAATAATTAAATGTCTCACCAACCGCAAGTCCACGCTGGGCAACAACTGACCTGGCACCAGAATGATCCGGACTAACCGCAAGATCCTGAAGTGATTGCCAAAATTGATCCATCGTATGCGACAACCCACTTTCCGATGGCTCGTTCATTATATTTTCCATACGTCCCAGTGCATCAGACATTGCTTCCCAATATCCTGACTTGCCGTTCTCTGCACGAAACTGATTGTCGAGAAATTGATCGCGGAAGCGCTCAATGGATCCGGCTTGTACGCCCGTCCCCATTTGACCCGGCATCTCCGGACGGTTTCTCGCACCGGCAGGATACGGGCTCGTTGTCTCAAAGTTCACTCGCTGCCTCGTATAACCTTCCGTATTTGCATTGGAAATATTATGACCTGTTGTATGTAAAGCCGAGCGCTGTGCAAACAAAGCCTGCTTCGCCATCTCCAAACCGTGAAATGTACTCATATGTAAACCCCTTTATGCGTTATAAACACCGGAACGATTCACCAGTTGCCGAATCTTTTTAGATATAGACCGTCCCGGCTGCAACTGTACTGTATTAAGCTCTGGAATAATTTATTTACGGAAAAGAAATTGATACCTCTCCCGGACATCCGTGAAAAGTTTTTCAGGAAATAACCTGCTGTCTTTGTATCTCTTCAAATACACTGAAATGCAGACCGTCCCGTTATTTCATGCCTGGGAATCAAAAACGGAGTGTTGGACGGTGGGGCCCGTTTGTTTTTGTTTTCCGTAGTTCATTTCTTTTAAATCCGGGTTCACCATTCCCATTGTCAGCTGGACAAATTTCATGGACTGGTTTAACAGGGCCTGATTCAGCTCTTCCTGCTGTTTCAGCTTCGTAATGAGCTCGGTTAATTGGATCGTAGTCCGTCCTAATTGATCCCTTTCCATAGGATTCTTGATCACTTCCAGCATGTTGGTCAATGTTGCCTCACGGCTGTCCCGCCTGCGCAGAAACCATTCCTGCACTCCGGCCTGACGCTTCTCTTCCGCCTGTTCCAACAGCCGGGCTTCTTTTCTTTCTTTCACCAACAACTTCTGCAACTCTTCGATATTTCCGTCTATAATAACAGCTGTCTTTTGTTCCGAAATAGCCAGCAGACGTTCATGGTATTGTATCAATTCATCCACTGACCCGATAATTTCTTCTATGGACATAGTTGTGTCCCCCTTTTACTGCCTGGACCAGAAATCAATCATCTTCTCTGCAGTTTTTTCATAGTTGATTTCATATTCACCTGAATCTACCTTATCCTTAATCTCCTGAATGTACGCTTCCCTTTTCGGGTCAGCTTTGTCATTTTCCAACAGCTTTTTGGCCTCATTGGATATTTCAATTTGATCCTGTTTCATGCCTTTCTTCAGGTCCTTTTGTTGTTGAATCTGGTGTTTATAAGGATTGAAATTTGTTTGATTCGGACCATTAATTTTCATTATTTCACCTCAATTTCTTTCCGCCGACTGTATGTATACTTTATATCGGCATACTTCCTCTTCTTGTAAAGTCATTAATCAAACATATAATAAGTTTTTTTCTTCGCTTCTTTTTCCCGCTTTTGCTGATTTTCATGAAGCTCAAGATCTGCCTTTAATTCTTTGGAACAGCTGCTGCATAACCGGCCCTGGTCAATTGGTTTCCCGCATTTCTCGCAAGGATAACGCAACCTTGGAAACCGGGAGGTGAGCAATCGTTTTTCTTTGATGAATTTGATGATCCATGCTTCTTCCACACCAGTGGCTTCCACAATTTCCGCCATCGTTGCTTCCCGGTTTTTCTGTTGGCGCATGTATTGGTAAACTATGTTAAACGCATTTTCTTCTTCTTGATAGCAGCTAGGGCAAATATCCCGAATTCCTTTTACAAAAACAGCATCACATCGAGCGCAATTGGCCAGTTCCGCCATGATGATCCCTCTTTTCATCTTTTAATTATAACACAACAGCGGCTAACCCCGAATCAATGTAAGACTAAAAACTTCAGGTGTGCCATGTTCCTTTAGTAAAGCCGCTGCATGCCGGATGGTAGTACCTGTCGTATATATATCATCGACAAGAATGACCGTTTTTTTAATGGTTTTGACGAGGGTAAATGGATTATCGGCAAAGATTCGTTCATTCCGCGTCTTTTTTGACTGCTTTTCCCCATGGACTCTTTCCAATGCTACAACTGTCCGACCCGGTAAAAATGCCGCCAGCATTTCCGCCTGATTAAACCCGCGTTCCAAAAGCCTTTCCTTACTCAGCGGAATTGGCACAATGACAGGGTTCCTTTTTTTAAAATGCCGTGAAAATGCATCGAACAATGGCTGTTTAAAAGCCTCCCCAAGCTGATAATCTCCCCGGTATTTCCATTTGGCAACCATTTCCTGCATCAAACCATTATAGTCATAGATGGAATGATTATATGCCAATACATCCTTTTTCAAATGCTGCTGCCACCAAGCACAATCCCTGCAAACCTTATCCACTGACATTCGGCTGCACCGCCGGCAACGCCTCCCATGCAATTTTTCCAGCATTCCTGCACACTGCTCACAAAGCGGCTTAGGTTTAAGGTGGAGGATGATGTTTTCCCAGTTCATGTTCGGAATAATTTCCTCAAAACACCATAGGCAATGCATGTTAACGTCCTCCTCCCCGCTTATTCATTTGCTTAATCGCATCAATCGCCTGTACCATCGCTTCTGTTTTCCCTTCATGAAAAAATACAACTTCCCCAGTCGGATCATCTGCACTCCTTCCTGCGCGGCCGGCAATTTGTACAAGTGCTGCTTCATCAAACACTTCATGTCCTGCATCTAATATGGCTACATCCACCGAGGGAAAAGTTACTCCCCGTTCCAGGATGGTAGTTGTAATAATCACCAACAGCTCTTTTTCCCTGAATTTAATTACTTTTTCCGTTCTGTACGGATCGTCCGCATGGACTGCATCCACTTGATTTCTATTTTTGATGAATTTCGCCTGCAAAAGAGATTTGGAGATATTCCCCAGCAGGTTTTCTGCTAAAGAAATGGTAGGAACAAAAATGAGCAGCTGCCTTCCCGGATTCTTCCGTTGCTGCAGCCAGGAAGTAAATACGGCAGGTGTTGTGCTTTTTTGTAAGTTCTTTTTCAATGAAAAGCTCACTTTCATTTGCGGTACAGGTAAGGGATGGCCATGATAGCGGACAGGAACAAAGATATGAGGGAGCTTTTTTCGACGGATGAGTGACTTTTGCTGTTTTCGTGGGGTGGCGGTTAAATAAATGGTTGTACTTTTGGGTTTTTTTGCTCGTTTGGCGGCAAAGGGCAAGGAACGGTCTGCATGAAAGGGAAAGGCATCAATTTCATCGATAATCATTAGGTCGAATGCATCCCGATAGCGCAGTAATTGATGTGTCGTTGCAATAAGGAGTTGCGCACTGCCGATCTTCTCTTTACTTCCACCGTATAAAGCCTGGACATCAACTGATTGGAAGGCTTGCTCTATACGCGGTTTCAGTTCCCTCACCACATCGGCCCTCGGGGAAGCAATGCAAATCCGCATCCCCAGTTTTAATGCTTCAGTAATACCAGGAAAAAGCATTTCTGTCTTCCCTGCCCCGCAAACAGCCCATATAAGCAATTCTTTTTCGTGATGTTTCAAGGCTGTAACAATTCGCTCTGCCGCCCGTTGCTGCACGTTGGTCAAATCTCCTTTCCATGTACAGGGGCTTTCATGCATAGGCCATAACGCTTGCTCTCCGGACCAGGCATAAAGGGGCTCACATGTCATAACCCGCCCCATTTGAATGCATTTGCGGCAATACAGATGTGTTTTTTGACATAACTGACAAGGGATATCGGCAAAAAACCTGCGCTCTTGGTTTCCGCAGCGCTGGCATTGAGGCATGAAGTTTTTTCTGATGATTGATTGGATTGGGATAAAGTGATTTGCAGACAGCATTTGTTGAAAGGTATTTTCATCTAGGGGGATTTCATTTCTGAGGAGTAGCTTGCCTGAAAATTGCCGTGATGGCTCGTTCCTTTGTATTTCAACGTCTTTGTCCAAACCATTTCCTCCTTTTCGATCGGAAATGGGAGGTCCGGAACTTCCAAACCTCCTGGGCATTTATTCGTGTGAGGTATATTAATCGAGAATTCTCCACTGCGATTACGATGCGGTTTTATTTTACATACCAGCTGACACCAAGTGCCCCCTGACCGACATGTGTGCCGATCACCGGTCCGAAATAGCTGATGGACGTGTCCATATCAGGATATTTCTCTAAGAATTCCTTTTCCAGTTCCACCGCTGCATCCCTGTCATTTCCGTGTATAAACACGACGTTCAGCGCCTGTCCCTTTGCTGCATCCTCTTCCAGTAATCCCATAATCCGGTTGATTGCCTTTTTGCGGGTGCGTATCTTTTCAAAAGGAACAATTACTTTATCAACAAAATGCAGCACCGGTTTTATTTGAAGCAGACCACCTACCATAGCCTGGGCACTGCTGAGCCTGCCTCCACGTTGCAGGTTGGTTAGATCGTCCACCATAAAATAAGCCCGTAAGCTCTTTTTCATTTCCTCCAGCCGTTTGATGATTTCCTCCGGTTTATGACCTTGTTCCGCCAGCTTGGCAGTTTCCAGCACGTAAAAGCCCTGAGCCATACAGCTGATTTCAGAATCGTAAGGATAAACCTCAATGTCCTCCACCATTTCCCCGGCACTGACTACTGCCTGATATGTACCACTGATCCCACTTGACAAATGGATAGAAACAACCGCATCGTATTCTTTGGCAAGTTCCTCAAACTTTTTCGTCACATATCCTACAGACGGCTGGGAGGTTTTAGGTAGTTGGCTGGATTCCTTCATCTTTTGATAGAATTCTTCGGTAGTAATGTCCATCTCTTCTCTGAATGATTCGTCTTCAAATACTACGCTGAGCGGAACCATATGAATACCATGCGCTTTCCTGACTTCTTCGGGAATGTATGCTGTACTGTCCGTCATTACAGCTACTTTCATCGCTTCTTCACCTCTCTATAAAAAAATTGTCATTATTTATATGATTTCGTATAGCAAACCAGTCAGCTATTATTTTACATGAAACGATGAAAAAATGCACTACTGATAAAGAAATAAGAAAAAAGCATGCACGCTTCGTCTTCCCTGACGTCAGCGGAAGGGAAAGGAGGCTAGACAGCAGAAATCTTTTTAGGGGGAGGGAATTTCCAAGGAATATGGGCCATCCTTCGTGGGTATGGACGTTTTCTCGGGGATATGAGCGTTTTCAGGGGATATGAGCGGATTTTTTGGGTTATGGGCGGTTATCCTTAGGTATGAGCGCTTTTCCGGGGGTATGGGCGAATTTATGAGTTTATGGGCGCTCTCCCAAGGATATGAGCGATTCCCCGACGTTATGGGCGATCCTACGGAAATATGAGCGAATTTATGAAAATATGAGCGCTTTTCCAAGGATATGAGCGATTCCCCGACGTTATGAGCGATGCTACGGAAATATGGGCGAATTTATGAGTTTATGGGCGCTCTCCCAAGGATATGAGCGATTCCCCGACGTTATGGGCGATCCTACGGAAATATGAGCGAATCCCCGACGTTATGGGCGCTCTCCCAAGGATATGAGCGATTCCCCGGAAAAAAGCGAGGTTTCCAAATCCAGCGCAAAGCCAAGTCTCTATTTTATAGCAACAGCCTCATTACCGCAAGTACTCACCTCCATGTTACATGCAATTTTACTCCTGCCGCTGTATCCTAAATATCCCTGATTTTTACACAAAACAAAGGAACATACAAATGCCATTGAATCAAGGGACGCATTGTTATGTTCCTTTGTTATCATCTAAATGATTCTTCTGTACACCTACATACAACAGAAGAACCATCCTCCATATTCACCTAGCCTACTTCCACCCAGCCTTTTCGTATGGCGGATACTACAGCTTGTGTTCTGTCGTTAACATTCATTTTTTGCAGAATGTTACTGACATGGTTTTTCACTGTTTTTTCACTGATATATAATGTTTCTGCCACTGCGCGGTTGCTCTTTCCGTCTGCCAGCAGCTGTAAAATCTGGCATTCTCTTTTTGTGAGGAGATGGAGCGGCTTTTGAACCTCCATTCCATTTTCCCCGTAAACAACAAAGTTCTCCTTTGCAAGACGGCGGTATTCCAGTACAAGATTATGGGTTACTTTCGGATGCAGGTAAGAACCGCCTTCACTCACAACTTTAATGGCATCAATAAGTGCCTCTGAATCCATTTCCTTCAGTAAATAGCCCTGGGCCCCGGTTTTCAGTGCATGGGTGACATAGCTTTCATCGTCATGAATGGACAAAATAATCACTTTCGTATCAGGGAAGTACCTGACTAAATCCGCAGTTGCCTGCACCCCGTTAATATTGGGCATATTTATATCCATCAGGACTACATCCGGCTTATGTTCCTTTACCAGTTTTGCAGCAACGGAACCATCGTCTCCTTCAGCCAGCACTTCAAAGCCTTCTTCCAAATCAAGAATTCGTTTTACCCCTTCACGAAATAATTTATGGTCATCAATTAAAACAATTCCTACTCGTTTGTCTGCCATTTGTACTTCCTCCAAATTTTGATTCTATTTCCTATTAACCTAAGATGATAGATATCATATTTCCTGCTTTTCTCTTTATCTGTTTATTTTCTGTTTTATATTTATAGATTGGCTGAATCCGTAGATATGCGGCACAAATGCAGTTCCGGATTATGTATGCTGGTATGGAACCTGAATAAAAATCATCGTACCTTTACCCGGTTTGGAATCGATGCTGAATTTGCCTTCCAGCATCTCCACCCGCTCACGCATTCCAATTAATCCAAATGACTTGTCCCTTTTTATCGTAGGATCAAATCCTTTTCCGTTATCCTTGATGAGCATGGATAAATTTTCCTTGCCGATCTCCAGCTTTACGTCTATTAATGTTGATTCCGCATGTTTCACAGCATTTTGCACTGCTTCCTGAATCAGACGGAAAAATGCAACTTCATATTTTTGGTTTAAACGTTTTCCTTCCCCTATTGGTGTAAAATTAATCTCTGTGTCATTATAGTCTGCAATCGTTGTGACATATTTTCTGATGGTTGGTATTAAACCGAGATCATCCAGAGCCATCGGTCTCAGGTCGTAAATAATCCGACGAACTTCGTACAACGAGGAACGAATCATTTTTCGTACGCTTTTCATTTCGGTAAGCGCCTGATCTACATCATTCTTCCGGAAAGACATTTCCACCAGTTCTGAGCGTAGCAGAATATTGGCAAGCATTTGGGCAGGCCCGTCATGAATCTCCCTTGAAATCCGGCTGCGTTCTTCCTCTTGCGCTTCAATTATTTTCAGACCGAATTCCTGTTTTTCCTTGGCATCCTCTATCATTTCATTTACCTGTCTAAAGTCATCGTGCAAATAATTCAGGATGACGGAAATTTTCCCTGCCAGTCCTTCTGCCCGTTCAATTGTCTGGCTTAAGGAAATCAGCCTTCTTTCCAGATCATCGCGCTTTTCGCGCAATGCATTTTCTTCCTGCCGCATGACTGCAAGCTGTGTCTGCATGGCATGTGTTCGTTCATAAACCGACCTGACATCCGTTTCCGAATAACGATCGAAGTGTCTACTTACTTCAGCTAAACGTTGCCTGGAGTACCTTACTTTTTGCTCGAGCTGATCACCATCCTCAATATGTTTTGCAACCTTTACTTTGGTGATTTTTAATTCGCGAACAAGGTGCTCATGTTCTTTGCGCGCTTCTTCACTGATATTAAATATTTCATCTTTGCTGTTTTCTACTACTTCTATCATGTCGTTGATAATAAAATCCAGTGCCGACTCGCTGATTTTTTTCACCATAGCTTCTCCACCAACCTATGATATAATTATACGGGCATTTACCATTTTTTTATAGGGTCTTTCTGCATATTATATGAATTTTTCTTCTATTACTTTGTACCTGTTATTATACTATAATGCAATGAATTGGAGGTAATATTAATGCTGCAGTCTTATTATACAGTAAAAAAAGAGGGAATGGACGAGATCATTATCCAGAAGTCCAGATTTATTGGATATGTCAGACGTGTGGAAAGCGAAGAGGCAGCACAAAAATTTATTCAGGAAATAAAGAAAAAACATTCGGATGCCACACATAATTGTTCCGCATATATGGTCGGGGAACATGATCAGATCCAAAAAGCAAATGACGACGGTGAGCCGAGCGGGACTGCCGGTGTGCCAATGCTGGAAGTGCTGAAAAAGCAAAAACTCAAGGATACTGCTGTTGTAGTGACAAGGTATTTTGGGGGCATTAAACTTGGGGCGGGCGGACTCATTCGTGCTTACGGTAACACCACTTCCCAGGCAATCAAAACAACCGGTGTCGTTAAAAGACAGCTCATGCAAGGGTTCTCTGTTACCATAGATTATACGCTGCTCGGGAAATTGGAAAATGAGCTCAGAAACTCTGAATATATTTTGGAGAAGATTAATTACCTGGATAAAGTGGAGTTTATCGTCTATGCAGAAAGTGGCAAAGAAGAAGGCTTTCAGGAGTGGATTACCAATTTAACAAGTGACCAGGCTGAAGTGCAGCAAACTGAACAGAAATATATAGAAATTGACGTGTAAAACAGCGGGACGGCTCTCCAATTGCATTATTGCAGGAGAGCCGTCCCTTTATTTTCTTATTCGGTTACTTTAAGGATGCCAACGCCGCCTTTAGTGGCATGGTTGAACTGGTGGGTAACAAATGGGTATTCGCCCGCTTCAGTTACCGTGAACTCCACCACTGCTCCACCACTTGCCGGAAGTATGACTGTTTGCAGTCCTTCCATATGGTTGGCAGGGTTTCCGTCGATATAGACATCATCAAACATGGTGCCTACGACGTGGAAAGAGCTAATTTCGTTCGGACCTACATTGTTGATATAGAAACGAACTTTGTCGCCTACTTCAGCGTGTAATGGTTCATCCTTCAGTGAAGTGGTCGTTCCGTCTGTATTAGGCTGGTCTCCGCCTTCCAGTGTTTTGGAAGAGAATACAACCTGGGACGGTACGCCGTTAGTCATATCATCCAAATCATTATATTGATACCATTCGTTTTGAATAATCGCATACTCACGATCCACCTCATCATCTGTCGGGAAGCCATCTTCCGGATGGACAATGATCACGCCGTGCATGCCATTGGCAATGTGGGAAAGGATCGGGTCCGTTCCACAGTGGTACATGAATACGCCCGGTTTTGAAGCGTCATAGACGAAAGTCTCTTCTTCCATCGGCTCCACATCGGCAAAACCTTTATCCGGTGCCGTATGAACAGCGTGGAAGTCCATGCTGTGCGGAATGGCCGGGTCCAGGTTTTCCATGGTGAAATGGATGGTGTCCCCTTCCATTACTTCCACGAGCGGGCCTGGCGCTTCGCCGTTAAACGTCCATGCTTTATAAAATTCGCCTGGTGCGATTTCAATATCCGTAATCTGGGAAGTCATCTTAATATATACATCCGAACCGTCACGTTCCATTTCAACCGGCACCGGCTCCTGATTCAGATCCTGGTGCGGTTTAATAACCTCCACCTCTTCAGCCGCATTTACTTCCTCCATGGAATCATCCAATTCCGGGGATGCTTCATCCACGGATGTTCCGCAGGCAGATAACAACAACGCAGCAGCACTCAGACCGGTAACAACATAACCCAATTTCTTCTTCAACATAATAATCACCTCATAAGATTATTTTTTGTTTAAAGATAAGGATTTTTTATTTTATCCACTCAATCAAATTGGTCCTGGATCTGCTGTGTTATCTGCTTGACTGAATGGCTCTTTCTTATCTCTGACTCTAGTATAGTTTTTTTCACCCTTCTCACCTGTGATTTAAATCACAAATATATGTGCAAAAATGAACAAAGTTTGACACGGTGAATATAGTGTAAACTTAATTCTATCGTGTATAGATTTTAACGAACTGTGTTTTATGTGATCTCTTCACAATGTGGGCAGCGAGGCATTTTATAGTCCTGGTTCGCAGGAAGCAGGTTGACATTCCCAGGGGGTTTACTATAGCATCCGGCTATAGAGTTTAGCCAGTCAACTTTATAATAATAAAAAACCCACCTTCTTAATAGATGGATTTTTAATGCACTTTCAGCAAAGCTATAAAGTATTTTTTGTTCGGCATGAAGCCTTTTATCAAATACAGCATAAATTCTTTGCAACAGAAGTACGGCCAAGACGTATTATTTATACGCTGCTTCATCTGTGATGATAGTGACATTAGGGTGTTCATGCAATATGGATGCCGGAAAACTTTCGGTAACTTTTCCGTTTAAAAGTTGAGTCAGGGTTTCCGATTTTTTCTCTCCGGAAATGAGCATAAGAATTTCCCTGCTTTCCATAATCGATTCTATTCCCATGGTAAGTGCCTGCGTCGGCACCTCTTCCATAGAGTTAAAAAAACGGGCGTTGGCCTGCCGGGTTGATTCATCCAATTCCACAATATGCGTTCTGCTTTTAAAAGGAGTGCCGGGTTCATTAAAGCCGATGTGCCCATTGAGCCCGATTCCCAGGACTTGCAGATCAATCTTGCCCGCACGCTCTATTTTCCTTTCGTATGCTTTGCATTCTTCTTCTAAATTCTCCGCTGTACCATTCGGCAAGTGTGCATTTTGGTCGGGCAGGTCAACTTGGCTAAATAAATGTTTATGCATGTAAAATGTATAACTGTTTGGATCTTCTGCATCCAATCCGACATATTCATCCAGATTAAATGTTTGTGCATCCGCAAAAGAAATTTTTCCTGTTTTATACTTTTCCACCAGGTATGCATACATTCCTTCCGGGGTAGAGCCGGTTGCCAGCCCCAGTACCGGGTTATCCTTAGCATTCAACGTACGAACCAATGTCTCTCCGGCACGCTCACTCATTTCCTGATAGTCCTTTACTTTGATGATGTTCATTACTTTTGCGCCTCCTCACTCTTAAAACTGATTACTCCGCGGCAAATTGAATATTGAACATTCAGTGCTTCATCCACTAAAAGCACATCTGCATCCTTCCCCACTGCAATACTGCCTTTTCGGTTCCAAACACGCAGTTGTTTTGCCGGGTTTTCTGCAGTCATACGCACAATATCGCGCATAGTTACATCAGGGAGATCAAGCATTTGCTTTGCACCTGCATTCATTTTTAGTATACTGCCTGCCAATGTGCCATCTGACAAAACTGCCCTGTCTTCGGAAACAGTTACCTGTTGGCCGCCCAGCTCATAATTTCCTTTTTTCAAACATTTTGCCCGCATGGCATCAGTAATTAACAGCAATCTTTCACTTCCCATATTGGCAAAAATTAAGGACAGCATTTCAGGCGAGACATGAACTCCATCAGCAATCAGCTCTGCCCGCAGCTCTTCCAGAAAAAAGGCTGCACCCACCACCCCTATATCCCGATGGTGAATACCGGTCATGGCGTTGCATAAATGCGTAACCTGGCGCACTCCATGATCCACCGCCTTTTTCATATCGGAAAATCCTGCCCCTGTATGGCCTGCTGAAACATTGATCCCGCTTTGATATAAGTACTCGATAAAACTTCCATCCTGGTCGAGTTCCGGCGCCATCGTAATGGATGTGACCCGGTCCCCTGCCAGTTGCTGCCATCTTTTAAATTGCTCCAAATCAGGATTCCTTATGTATTTCACAGGTTGGGCTCCGGCCTTATTTTTTTCAATAAAAGGACCTTCCAAATGAACACCAAGCATTTCCGCCTGCCCTGTTTTAGAATGATATGCCGATGCATTTTTCAAAGCAGCTTCCATATTTTCCGGAGACTGAGTAATCGTCGTAGCCAGAAATGCGGTCGTTCCTTCCTCAGGCAGCACCTCGGCTATGGTGTCCAGTGCTTCTTCCGTTGCATCCATGACATCAGCGCCGTTTGCACCGTGTATATGCCCGTCAATAAACCCGGGAATCAGAAACAGGCCTGTACCATCGACCACTTGTACATTGTCGGGAACAGTCTTCATTTCACCCGATTGAATAATTGTAATCTGCCCATCCTTCATCAGCACAGAGCCATTCTGAATAATCTCCTCCTCCAAATAAACAGTCGCATGTTTGATATACACTGAACCCACTGATTCCATACAAACCATCCTTATGGGGTCTGACCCCCCCAATTCTGAATTTTGTTTATTTTGACATAATTTTTGCTGGTACTGTTGTATTTTGATTCATTTGCGATAGACTGATTTCGTCCTTCAAAGTTTTTATCAATTCTTCTGCAGTGTTAATTTTTTGATTTTCTGTTTCTGTAATTACTTTGGTAAGCAAATCCTTATACCATTCCTGCTCCTTCATAATTCTTCCCGCCTTTTTCTCATCATGTCATTACCATACCATACCATAATTCTTCGCCAATTGCTGTCGAATATTGTCGTTTCCTCGCTTTTTTTATAAAAAATTGTAGAAACAAACCTGGTATATGCCTCATTGGAAAAACCAAACGGTCATGGAACATACTTCAGGATGACCTTTTTTTCCAATAATAGATGGACGTTAGCA
Source organism: Virgibacillus kimchii (assembly GCF_055379185.1). NCBI lineage: Bacteria > Bacillati > Bacillota > Bacilli > Caryophanales > Bacillaceae > Virgibacillus > Virgibacillus kimchii. Next base: position 1,665,290 of record NZ_AP043951.1, read on the forward strand.
TAATCACAGCAGCAAACGCACCTAATGCATCCAGCACAACATCGCCAACATAAGGCGTTCGGTTTGGCGTAAATCCTTGATGAACTTCATCTGCAATAGCATATGCAACTGTTGCAAAAAACGAAATGGCTACAGCATATTTAAATTGCAGTTCCGTCGATTTTCTTAAGGCGATAAAAAAGAAGCAGGCCAACAGAAAAAACACCGCAACATGTGCTCCTTTGCGGATAAAAAACTCAATAAATCCGGCAACTCCATGTGTCTCCACACTTACTGCGGACCCATTATACGTAAAAGATATCCAGTTCACCAGCGGCTCAATAGACGACAGATTCATCCCGTCTGCAAGCAACGGCCGCATATCCTGATTTTCGTATGGCTGGCTTGAAGAATAAAAAATAACTCCCATCCACAAAAGAGGCAGGAGCCAATATATATATTTTTTCATTTTGTGTAATCTCCCGTTTATCTTTCCGGAAAGATTCAATTCCTGAAAGTCCATATGTGTGACGGCAGCTTATCTTTCTCTGCTTAAATTTAATTTCCTTGCTTACTTCGCCATTTATTAAATTCGAGATATTCCTTGAACTGTTCTTTGGAAACACCTGATTCCATTGCTTCCTGAACTATTTCCAGCCATTCCTCATCCAGCTCATCTTCGTTAACCTTCTCCCTGTCGTCTTTAATCAGTTCATTTACGGAAACGTTCAATACTGCACTTACCTTTTCAATAAACTGGATCGATGGATTTGTTTGAAGATTTCGTTCGATAGAGCTAAGATATGATTTTGCTACACCGGCTTTTTCAGCCAGCTCGGAAATAGACATTTTATTTTCTTTCCTCAACTGCTTTATCTTTTCACCGATCAAGTTCTCACCTTCTTTCAACGGAAATTATACCATAAAGAAGGTAAAGAGTTCTATTTTTATATTTAAAACTTATCCACCTCCATTTTTTTCTGCTTCCTCCAAAAACTCACGTATCTCCTCCGTAGTAATGCCCAATGTCTTCGCACTTTTGATCAGCCTGACCCACTCATCATCCAACGCTATTTTTTTTACCGTACTCTGCATCATTTAACCCCCTGTTTCTTATTCCACTCCAACCTTTTAAAATGACATGATGCACGTTTTTAAATATGTATAAATATAATAACCGCTATGACTATTATACTATATAACCCACGCCTTTTGGGTAGGTTGTTTTGTCAAAATGCAACTAGTTTTGTAGGTTATTCTTTATTTTCTTGTCGAAAAGGCTTTAGCTTGGCAAGAGCATAAAAACAGTGCTTTAGACTCATTTTATGCTCTTTTTCTGTATTGGTTATATTTATATAGCAATAAGCCGTTGACCAATAGAACGCCCCCTAATATTAGAAACAGAAAAATATTGGTCGCAGTTTGAGGAAGGGTCCCTCCGATTCCAGATGAAGATCCACTGCTCCCTCCTGCAGAAGAGGCTTCACTGTCAGAAGATGGAGTAGCATCACTTCCAATAAACCCTGGCAATTCAACAGCTGCTTCCTCCTGTGTACTATTTGCCGTAAAGATGATGGTAAACGCTGTATTTAATCCCTGATACTCATTGCCCAATTCTTCCGGAAACCGAATTGTGAGTTCCAGTTCCTCCTGTTCTCCCTGTTCCAGGAATCTTTCCTCGAGGTTCTCAAAGTCTGCGAGTTTTCCATCATATAATGCTGTACCGGACGCCGTTATTTCCAACAGCAGCTCCCGGAATAGCTTATCCGATTCTTCATTCTCCATATGCATGATGTAGGAAAAATCCTGCGCGCCCCTGTTTTCTACGGTAACCGTTCTTGGAGCCCAATCTCCCGGCTTCATATTTTCCACTTGAAATAATGTATCTTCCGGTGATACACCAATGGAAATTTCTTCATCTGCTGCAACCGGCTTATTTAGAGATGGTGAAAGACCAATGAGCAGAGCAACTATTATAGAAAGCAATAATTTTTTAAGTTTCATAAGCATCTTCCTCACATAAGACTTTTATTATTGCAGGCAGGAAAACATCGTCCTTCCTGCCTGATCCGTAGTACTGTAAACGAAAGCTTAACGGGAAGCTGGTATTTTATGAATCTGTACTGGCGGCTTTTTTTTCATTTTCCAATTCTCCCAGCGCTCTCCAGATGGAAATGGCGGAATACCCGACCATCAACACGCCCGGAAGCACGAGGAATACTAAAGCGCCATTTGGTGTCTGGGCAAAATTAATGATGTAGCCGGCATACGGAACGGTAAACCCGGAATAACCCGCAACCACATTTTCAGCCAGTACCGGGCTGGAGTCCGGTGCGTTATTGTTATCCCCTTTTGTTGTATATATCACCCCGTCGTTTGTCTCATTTACTTCCACAATCCGGTGGGTAACCAATTTATCCTGAGATTCCATAAAGGTAATGATGTCCCCCTCCACAAAGCCGGAGCCATCTTCTACCGTTTGTACTGCAATAATCGAACCTGTTTGAAATTCCGGTTCCATCGATCCGGACAGAACCGTTTTCAACTGATAGCCGAAAACTTCCGGTTCCCCGCCGGAAACTTTGGTATAGACAAATAAGGTGGCCACGCCGATTAACAAAACCATAAGCACCGCACTGACAAAACTGTTCATCCATTTTAAAAACTTTCTTTTTTTCATGACTCCTCACCCTCTTCCTCTGCTTCCTCTGTTTCTTCGTCTTCTATTTCTTCTTCAATTATTTCCTCTTCATGTTCTTTGCTGTTTTCATTTTTCTCTTCAGATTCTTTCGCTTCACTTTCTTCATTTACACTTTCATCTGCATCCTGTTCCGGTCTTTCCTCTTTCTCCGTTTCAGGATCTGCTTCATTTTCAGGTTCAGCCTCTTCCTCCGTTTCTGTCTCTGCATCTACTTCCGCCTTCCCTGACGGACAGTTAACAATGACCCACTTACTCCATACGGTGTCTCCCTCTGGATGACCCTCTGGCTGCTCTGCTAAAAAGGCATACACCCCTGGTTGTTGTGCAATATGGGTCAATTCTGTTGATTGACCAGGCTCCAACGCAGGTATACTCCCTTCGTCTTCCGGTAAATCAAGTTTCACCCCATGTTTTTCCGGGTTGCCATTTTCGATATAATAGATATCATACACACTGCCATCCACCATATCTCCATCACCGGTATTTTTTATTTCGGTACTGATTTCAACAGGATCACATGATTTTATGTTTGTGTTGCCGTTTTCCATAAATGATAATGAACTTCCATCCCAGCCATCGGCCCAAAATCCGGCATGGACCTTCGCATCAGCCTCCTCCGCATCATAAAAGTGGGCAGCAGTTCCTGATGTTAAATAGCTAATGGAAAAAACAACCAAATACCAGATCAGTACAAGTTTTACAAGAAAAAAAGCTACAGGAAATTGCCTTCTAAATTTTCTTAACCGTTTACTTCGCATCCTCATTCTCCTTTCAAACTGGGGCCAATATATCACCGGGCGGGAAGGCTATCCGGTAATATGTGAGTGACAATTATGTAAATCTTTCCGGCGCTACCTACCTTAATCAAATGCATTTCTGTGTACTCATAAATACACAACTTGTCATATATTTATGAATGCACATAAATGCCAAATGATACATATGTGACCTGAAAAACTTCATATCTTTTCAGGTCACATTTAGCAAGGAAGGAGATCACCGGCCGTATTTAGATAGGATTAATCTTCTGTCTGCATTGCTTCAAACGTCCATTCCAGCTCCATGGAGTTACCCTGGTATTTATTCTGGCTGCTGTCCGTTTGTATAAATTCAAATGCTGCATATACTGCTGCATCTTCATCCCCGGAGCCAAAGTCTTCAATTAGAATTACATCTTCATCCTTAAGATCAGCAAGCGTCATTTCTTCTTCTATTAATTCCTCATCGTCCACTTTGACTGAAGTAAGCAGTATTTGTTTATCGAAATCATTTTCAGTTATTTCCCCGTTTTTATCCCGGATGGCATGCTCGGAATAAAGCGTGACATCCCTGATATCCAATGAGCCTTCATTTCTCAAATTGAATGTATAATCAAACGTATCCCCGGGCTTTTTGTTTTCAAACTCAAACAATACCCCTTCGTCATCAATATTTGTAACACCAAGATCCAATGTCCCGGCAGTTATATTGTTGTTTGTCTGAACCGAGTCACTGAAATAGGCAAATGTGCCACCGCTGACGAGCACAATTCCCAAGACGCCAATCAGCATGCTCATCACAAGTTTTTCCTTAATGGCCATGTTTTCTCCCTCCTGTTTGAATCTGTGCTTTTATGAAATGAGTCTGGACTTAACTTTAAACACTGAAGAAAATCCGAACAAATAGTGTTAATAGAGTGTCACCGACCGCCCCGGGAATATACTTCGCTTTCCGCAGGCGGCTAATGAGCCTCCTCGGGCGCACGGCGCCCTGCGGGGTCTCATCGATGCCTTTTATCCTGCTGGAGTCTCCGTATATTCCCGGAGCTGGGTAAGTGGTTTGTTTGGCAATTTCTACAATAAAATAGGTATGACCCAGCCTCACTTTCTTATTTAATCATTTACTTATTTTTCTTGGCCTTCACCCTGGAAGCCTTCAAATGTCCAGTTAAGCTCTAAGTCAAGGTTTTGTAGATCATTTTGCGCTTCTCCTGTATCATTAAAGCGGAATTGTACGTCGAATTCTGCCGTATCACCAGCCATGATTCCAGTCACTTCTTCTGGGACATCTTCAAACACCGGGTCTACAGTTATCCACTTACCAAAGATAGGCCAGATAATCCACTGCCAATATTCATACCCTTCTTCTGTCATAATTTCTTCAATATCTACTTTTGTTGCTAAATCTTCCGGTGTAAGATCACGTAAATCTTTTAAACTAACTTCAAATAATACTTCGTAATCTTCATCACCAGTTGTATTTTTTAGAAATTGAACATAAAGCTGCTCTGCATACTTGTCAGCTAAGGTAGAGCCAACATTTTCTCCATCTCTAGTGACGTTATAATCCGTATTAAGTTCTACATAAGCAATATCCAGGCTACCGTTATTTTCAAGTTCAAAATCTCTAGGCATCCAGTCACCCGGCTTAATATTCTCCATTGGAACTTGGATTTCAGGATCAACATCTAAATTAATTGTCCCGGAAGCAAATGTATTCGTCTGCTCTGCCGTATCACTAAAATAAGCAAACGTTCCTCCGCCGATTAGTCCAACACCCATTACTGCAGTTGCGATTCCCATACCTAACTTTTTCTTTAAACTCATTTGTTCATTCCTCCTAATAATGTGTAATAAAATTAACTATTTCCCGCTGAATTCCTGATGAGTGGTACAGATTTGACATGATAGTTTCTAAAACTGTTACACCTCCAGAGAATCTCCCCCTTCCGTATGTATCCGTTCGTTATACTAATACTTGCTGAATCTTCCTGCTGCACCACAACCGTTCGTTTTTGCGGTTATTTTTGTAAGTTATAACGAACAACCTAATTGCAGTATAGGGCATTTTTCCCAGAAAGAAAAACGTTAAAAAGAACGATTTATGCTATATTAAGAACAATTTTCTGTATTTTTCTTTATTTTGCTCTGATTTACTTAGTTTTTCATTTTTTTTAAATTTATTTGTGCCTTATTAAGAACGACAGTTCAATTAATACAGCAACTTGACTTGTAATTCCTCAAATCTACGGGACGGGGTAGTTTGACCTATCCATGATTTGCACAATGAAAACACGTTTCCATTTATCACTTATCAGGACGATAAACGAACTACGAAGAAACATAACCATTTGGAACGTCCTTGTACTATAAAGAGCCGATACAAATATCTGCACCATGATGATCAAATCACCCCCGACTCGGTTATCAAGAAACACTTTGCATTACCAGCCAAATACTTATGAGTAACTAGACCGCGAGGATTTATTCCTATAAAATTACAGAAAAGAAAATTGTGGATGCAGATGGCCGGACCATGTTCGTGCCTACCGCCCCTGATGAAGTATTGACGCTCTCCACCTGTTACCCATTTAACTTCGTAGGTAGCGAGCCCGACCGCTATATTTTCACTGCACTTCCTATAGAAGAAACTGGTTCGTATACCGAACGGGGTGGAAAATTACGCAGAAGTTGAATGCATAACTATCTGCGTAATTTTTCTTTCTCTATATATTTTCACATTTGTCCAAAAACCATATAGACTAAATGGACTATTTTCGATATAATCTATCCAGATATGATAATTTTTAGCAAACTTTGCTGAAAAGTGTAATGTTGATTTATCTGCAGTTGCTCATGTGCCGTCAGATACTGCACTTTCACTGAAATACATCCGTAAAACAGGTTTCACAGAAAACTGCACTTTTATAAGCAAAAGTTCTGCTACAGAGGAGAATACGAGTGAGTTCAAGAATGAATAAACACAGAAAAAAACGTAAATGGCTTTACTGGGTTGGTGGCATTTTTCTCGTTTTTCTACTATTAATAGGCGGATTTGGCTTTTATATGTATGACAAACTGGGGGATACAGTTGAAACGATGCATGATCCGTTGGAAAGAGACAGTGACCCCGAAAGACAGAAGGAACTGGAAGAAATTTTTCAGGAAAGCAAATCCCTTAATATCCTCTTGCTTGGTGTGGATTCACGTGAGGGCGATGCAGGTCGTTCCGATACCATGATTCTATTGTCGCTGAATCCGCAAACGGATTCCATGCTTATGTTCAGTATACCGCGTGACACATATGTTAATATCCCGGGGCGCGGTATGGATAAGATCAACCATGCCTATGCATTCGGTAATGTGGATTTATCCGTACAGACCGTGGAAGATGCATTTGATCTGCCTATTCACTACTATGCGCGGGTAAACATGGAAGGCTTCCAGCAGGGTGTGGATGCCATTGGCGGCGTTACGGTCAGAAATACCCAGGCATTCTCCCAGGGCGGTTCTGATTTTGCAGAGGGGGAAATTCGCTTAAACGGTGCAGAGGCGCTGGATTATATCCGTATGCGTAAAAATGATCCACGCGGCGATTTGGGCCGTAACGAAAGGCAGCGTGAAGTAATTCAGGCTGCGTTAAATGAAGGTGCAAGTTTTTCCAGCATTACCAAAGTCGGTGAAATCCTGGATATATTGGGCGGCAATGTGAAAACCGATCTGAATATGGGTAATATGCAGTCCTTATTCAGCAGCTACCGTGGAACCCAACGAAATACCACCACTCTGGAAATTGAAGGTACCGGAGAGATGATTAACGGCATATGGTACTATGTCGTTTCGGACGAAGAATTCAATCGGATCAGCAATGAAGTTAAAAATCATATGGAAGCAAGCTAGCCAACACGTTGAATGCAGACAAAAAAGTCACCTGGAGTTACACCAGTGTGACTTTTCCATTTATCCGCCAATTTACCAATTGAAAGACAAAAAGGAAAGATTGGGTAAGCGGATTTAACGATTTGTTCATTTTTTCGTATAAATAAAATGCTATAATAATATTATGTACAATATTGCGGGGGATCAAAATGAGAAAGATATTCATGTTTTCTATTATTATTTTCATTACAATGTTAGCTGCATGTTCAGAAGAACAAACAACACCAAATGAAAGGTTTGACATTTACGTAGACCAATGGAACAATTTGGAGTTTGACAAAATGTACAGCATGCTTACGCCGGAATCCAGAGAATCATACCCAATAGATCAATTTGCTGATCGTTACAATAAAATTTACGAAGATTTGGCAGTTTCCGATTTACAGATTGCCTTTGACCCTATTGAAGAGGAAATGCTTGAACAGGCAATGGAAGAAGGAACTGCAACGCTTCCCTTTACAGTTGATATGGATACCATCGGAGGCGAAATTAACTTCTCCTATGAAGCCACCCTGCATGAACTTCAGGAGGGGGATGAGGAAGAGGAAGTAAATTGGTTTGTGGAATGGGATCCCGGTTTTATTTTCCCTGAATTGAAAGATGGCGGGGAAATCAGTATACAAACAGTTCAGCCAAAACGAGGAGAAATTTTGGATAGGAATCAGATGCCTTTGGCTATGAATGATATCGTTTATGAAATTGGATTTGTACCTGAAAGCATGGGGGATAATCCCGAAGACAGCATTAGCCGGGCAGCCGATCTATTAGGTATGGCTGAAGAAAATATTGAAACAGCGCTGAATGCCGATTGGGTGGAACCGAATTTATTTGTCCCACTGAAACAAGTAGCATTGACGGATGAAGAAACACTCCATCAGCTTTGGGACGTTCCGGGAATTACCAATCGGGAAGTGAGTGGTCGTGTGTATCCAGCCGGGGAAGCAGCCGCCCACCTTACAGGCTATATCGGGGATATTACCGCAGAAGAATTGGAAGAAGCAGAACCAGGGGTGTACAGTGCAACCGACGTCATTGGAAAACGCGGCTTGGAACAATGGTACGAGGATAAATTAAGAGGAGAAAACGGTGTTACCATTGTTATTTCAAAAGAAGATGAAGAGGATGTTGTTTTAGCGGAAACACCGGTTCAGGACGGAGAAAATATTACACTTACAATCGACATCAATCTACAGGAAAAGATATATGATGCATATCAGGAAGAAGAAGACAGCGGTACTGCTGCAGCTATTGATCCGGTAACAGGAGAAACGCTTGCGCTTGTAAGCAGCCCCGCTTTTGATCCAAATGATATATTATATGGAACAACTCCCAACCTATGGGATACATTGCAAAATAATGAACAAAATCCACTGGTCAATCGTTTTTCCGCCACGTTTGCTCCCGGATCTGTCATAAAACCACTAACAGCAGCCATTGGTCTGGAGAATGGCACGATCGATCCGGATGAAGGTATTGAAATAGAAGGGTTGACTTGGAGCAATGGTGAGGAGTGGGGTGAATATGAGGTGCGCCGTGTTTCCGAATCGGGCAGCCCGGTGGATTTAATGGATGCCATGGTGCGCTCGGATAACATTTACTTTGCCATGCAGGGAGTGGAAATGGGTGGTGAAGCATTTGTGAGCGGTATGGAAAATATCGGATTTGGTGAGGAGCTTCCATTTGAATATCCGATCAGCCCTTCTGCCGTTTCAAACAGCGGAGAAATGGATGACGAGGTGATGCTTGCCAATGCCAGTTACGGCCAGGGACAATTGGAGATGAGCGCATTGCATCTCGCTGTCGGCTATACGATGTTTATCAATGAAGGGAACATGTTGAGACCAACATTCTTAACCAGTGAAGAAACAAACCAGGTTTGGCAGGAAAGCTTCATATCTGCCGACCAGGCAAGTTTAATTGCTGATTCTTTAAGAGCGGTAGTTACAGACGGTACTGCCACTGTTGCCGACGAGGCGGATTTTCCGATATCCGGCAAGACAGGAACAGCCGAATTAAAACTGACCGGAGAAGATGACTCCGCCCAGGAAAACGGCTGGTTTGTCGGCTATCCAACGGATGATCCGGAGGTATTAATTGCCATGATGATTGAAAATACACAAGACAGGGGCGGCAGCGGATATACTGCTGAAAAAGTAACTGATCTGCTTATTGATATTCACTAATTCTTTGCATAAGGTTTCAATCATGGAAAAAATGGGAAACTTATTTAATGACCTGATAGATTGACTTTCTATCAGGTCGGCTTTTTTCACAGCTGCCATTTTCCCTGTGGTGGCACATGTGTGTTCAGGGGAGGACCTACAGCTTTTTCAATAACTTATAAAAACTGTCCCGGTCTCCCTGATCAAGTGCACGGTCAATGAGACGCTTAACATTTAATCGTTCCAGTTCATCGATTACCATATCATTATCGTAAATCATGTCAAACTTGTCCTGCGGATAACAATAAGGTTTTACAAACCGATGCAGTTCAACAAGAAAATCGGTCATTTGTATAAAACGGGTAAGGGTTATGTAAATAATGTTCTGGCCCCGTTGGAAAGCATAAATATCATGAGGGTTAACAATCTGCCCCGTTACACGGTTTACTTTAATTTTCCTTGCTTTCATCGGGATAAAATTATATTCTTTATAATTGATCAGTATCGTAAAATCACTTTTGGCTAAAACAAGATACACATAGTCACTATCAGTTTCCAAGTGATACGGTTTGATCGTTTTAAATGCCAGCATAATTTACTTTCACCTCCATCAAAATAATTTTTTATCAACTTACCTCTTCCCTTCGTTTACACAAATGAAACTTGTTTTTTCAGTTTTTTCCAAATCGTTCTTTAATAAGAACTAAGCCCTTGGTTTAGTATAGTATAAAATACCTACAAGGTAAAGTGAATAATAAAAATATTTTATTATTTTTTAAGTTTCCGCAAACTGTTTGTTTTTAATTTTCTTCACCAAAGTGGTTCGTTAGCTTTATATCCGTGTATACTGATAGTCAGAAGCTTTTCATTTATATTTGAAAGGAGTGAGCCGATGCCTAAATTACGTCATCTTATACTATTATTGCTGTTTGCTGGAGTCTTATGGCATTTTTACGGTGAATCCTTTCAGCAGGACGGGGTTGAAGGAGTCATTTCTTCTATTCAATCCGATATTGTCAACGTGCTTGAAAACCCTGAAGTAAATGATACAATCCAATACTTGAATAATGAAATTGAACAGATTTACAGCAGATTAACGGGAAATGAACCGCAGGAAGTGCAACCGGAAGTGGCTCAGGTGGAACGTCCAGACCTGGAAGAACCGAATGCACAGTCATTTTCCATCCATAACGTAGAAATTGGCGATGATCGCTCCGATGTGGAGCAGGAAGCCGGCAGTGCAGAAAGAGAAACTTTGAATGAATACGGAACAACGTGGGCTGCATATCATGAGAATTACCAAAACTTTTTCATGGCTGCCTATGATGAAAATAATAAGGTAGTTGGGTTATACACGAACCAGGATCTTCTGGCTTCCAATCAAGGCATTAGCTATGGCAGTTCCAGTGAAACTGTTTTTGATGCATTGGATGCACCGATTACGGCGATCCGCAAAGGGTTTACAAACTATGAAATTGATGGAAACGGCGAATATAATATGTTTGACATGGATAATAATTATGTTACCATTTTTTTCGATTTACATGAGAATCATACCGTGACCGCCATTCAAATTATAAGCAAAGATTTGGAACAGGAAAAAGAAGGGTTCTTTGGGGAACCGGGCGAAGATCTCAAAGAGGGTCTTGAATATCAATTATTTGATATTACCAACGCAGCAAGGGTTGCCCGGGACCTGGCTCCTTTGGATTGGCATGAACCTGTAAGAGAGACAGCCCGGAAGCATAGCGTGGATATGGCGGAAAATAATTATTTCGGTCATACCAACCTTAACGGTGAGTCCCCTTTCGATCGGATGGAAGCAGATGCCATTTCCTTTCAAATGGCCGGAGAGAACCTTGCAGCTGGACAAACGAGCAGTATTTTTGCTCATGAAGGGTTAATGAATTCCTCCGGTCACAGAGAAAATATATTAAAACCCGGCTACCGGGAAATGGGAGTCGGTGTCGCCTTTAATGAAGACGCCCAACCTTTTTATACCGAGAAGTTCTTAACGAAATAATAAAAGCATGCTGCGAGTAAATCCGGTGCAGCATGCTTTTTTATTGGCGAGGTGTTCGGTAAAAGAAACGACGTTCAGATTGGATGACTACAGCTTATTTTAATTATAAAAATTTCCCGAGACAGCGCGTCGTCTATTTTATTAAGTTATTTCTGCAACTGAAGCCCGTCCCCGGTTACGTACCGCAAAAGGTTTGATATGGGGTACTGGTTGGTTCAGGCGGCTGGCTGTATGCTTCCTGTTCTTTAGTATAGGCGTAAGGATTGGACAGAACTTCCATCAGTCGGTGCATGACAGAGTAATCCTGATGTTCAACAGCAGCTTCCAGTGCTTCTTCTACTTTGTGATTTCTAGGGATGATGGACGGATTATTGGCCTTCATCCATGCTTGAATGTCTTCATTTGACGCACCTTCACTTTCCTTTCTTTTTTTCCATTTGGTTTTCCATTCCTGGAAACCCTTACTGTGAAACATGTCGCTGTCATTCAGTTCTTCATTTAACGTAAGCGCACGGAAAGTATTCGTAAAATCAGCCTTGTGTTCCTCCATTAACTGTAACAGGGTTTTGACGAGTGTTTCATCCCCATCTTCTTCATCCATTAGTCCCAGCTTCTTTCTCATGCCGGATAACCAATAATGCCGGTAATACTTTGCATAGTTGGCCAATTCCTGCTGCGCTGTTTCCACCGCTTGGTCCCTATTCTCATGAAATAATGGCAGCAACGCTTCCGCAAAGCGGGCCAGATTCCATTCCCCTATCCCGGGCTGATTCCCATAGGCATATCGGCCGTTTACATCAATGGAGCTAAAAACGGTTTTTGGATCATAATCATTCATGAACGCACAAGGTCCATAATCAATCGTTTCCCCGCTGATCGTCATATTGTCCGTATTCATCACACCATGAATAAAACCAGTCAGCTGCCATTTCGCGATGAGCCGGGCCTGACGCTCCAATACTTTTCGATAAAATGATACATAGGGATTCTCTGCCTCTTTCATTTCCGGAAAATGACGATTTATCGTATAGTCGGCCAAGGCTTTCAAGTCATTAATTGATCCCCAGCGTGCTGCAAATTCAAACGTACCCACCCGTATATGGCTGGAGGCAACACGCGTGACAATGGCACCCGTCAAAAAAGTTTCCCTCCTTACTTTTTCCCCGGTAGTCGTTACTGCCAGGCTGCGGGAGGTCGGGATTCCCAGTCCATGCATCGCTTCACTGATAATATGCTCCCGAAGCATCGGACCAAGTGCTGCCCTGCCGTCTCCCCCGCGGGAATATGGTGTTTTTCCTGCACCCTTCAGCTGGATATCAAACCGCTCCCCGGACGGGGATAATTTCTCCCCCATTAATACCGCACGACCATCCCCGAGCATTGTAAAGTGGCCAAACTGATGGCCTGCATAAGCCTGAGCAAGCGGGTCTGCTTCTTCCGGCAGCTGATTGCCAGAAAATACATTTGCCAATGCATCTTCGTTCAGCTTATCTGTTTCCAGTCCAAGGGATTTTGCGAGCGGGTGATTGAAAATGACCAACGCAGGTTCCTCGGCTTTGGCCGGCTGCTGCTTTGTATAAAATAAATCCGGTAATGCAGCATAACTGCTATCCAAACCCCACGCTATCTGATTAATCGTTTGCGTACCCATATATATGATCCACCCTTGCAATAATATATTTCCTTTAGATTAACATACATTATGTTCTCCTGTTGTTTTACTATTCCCTATGACGAGAGGATTCATGTTGAAAATAGGAATTCTGTGTGTTTCTGACATGAAAAAGACCAAACCGGTGAATGATTTGGCCTTTTTCTTCCTGTTTCATTTGTCCTTTTCCCACTAATTACTTTCCTGCTCCCTTTTATTCTGCCGTTTTTCAAACAAATTGCCTAAACGGCTGTTACGGGTAATATACTTTTCGATTTCCACGATAATAAATACGGCCAAGCCTACCATAATCGGTATGATCCAATATTCAATATCCATGGATGCCGTACCGAAGGCAGCTTGCAATACCGGTACATACGTAAGGCCGAGCTGGAATAAAATAAGCGCACCTGTTACAATAAAAGCTACTTTATTGGAAAAGAAACCTTTTGTCAGTGCTGCATCCCTTTCACTCCGGCAATTATACAAATAAAACATTTCCGCAAAAACAATTGTGTTCAGTACAATCGTCTGAATTAATGCATGGTCATATCCCTGATTTGTTAAGTTTACTGTTATATATATGGAAGATAAACCTACAATCAGCGAAACATACACGATCCGGAATATATAGTAGCCATTCAGTAAAGCAGCTTTTCTTGGTCTGGGCGGGCGGCTCATCGCCCCTTTTTCCAGATTTTCAAAAACAAGCGCGAAAGCTATCGTGACCGCTGTAATTAAATTCACCCATAAAATCTGTACGGGAGTTAATACAACCGCAATTCCAAGCATCACACTGCCTGCGACAAGCAGGGCTTCCGCTCCGTTGGTAGGAAGCATAAATAGGATTGTTTTCCGCAGATTATCATATACCCTTCTGCCTTCTTCCACCGCATCATAAATCGTTTTAAAGTTATCATCAGCCAGTACCATTTTGGAAGCATCCTTGGACACTTCCGTTCCCTTGATCCCCATCGCCACGCCAATATCCGCTTTTTTCAGGGAAGGCGCATCATTTACACCATCACCGGTCATGGAAACAATTTCGCCATTTTTTTGCAATGCATCAATCAGCTGCAATTTATTTTGTGGACTTGTCCTTGCAAAAATATCATATTTTTTCACTGCTTCCTGCAGCTCTTCCTCCGACATTTTATCTAACTCTCTGCCTTCCAGGGCACCATGGCCATTGCCGATTCCGAGCTGTTTCCCGATCGCATGCGCTGTTTCCGGATGGTCTCCCGTGATCATCTTAACCGCGATGCCCGCCTGCTTGCATGCTTTAATGGCATCGATGGCTTCCTCTCTCGGCGGGTCAATAATACCGGTTAAACCGAGAAAGACGACTTCTCTGAACAAATCGTCATGATCAATGGATTCCGTGTCATCAGGCACCTTTTTATAGGCTGCCCCAAGTACCCGCTCTCCTTTTTTGGCCAGCTGCACCATTTTTTCTTCCCAATGATCCCGCTTAAAAGGATGGTCTGTTGTTTCCTCGTACTGCGCCATTTCAAAAAGTCTGTCCGGTGCACCTTTAATGAAAACATATTTTTCATTGTTATATTCGCCGAGTACTGCCATATATTTATACTCGGAGTCAAATGGTATTTTATCTATTTTTGTCACATTCGGCAGTTCTTCATTTGCCTTTTCGGCGAGTGTTACGAGTGAACCGTCCGTTGGTTCCCCGTTGATCGCCCAATGTCCATCTTCATCCTTTGTCAACGCTGCATCGTTTGCAGTTTTCATCGTTAAAAGTACATTTTTTACATAATCATCCGCAGATATATTGACTTCTTCTCCATGGTGAAGAATCTGTCCTTCCGGAGAATAACCCAAACCGGTTACTTCATAATTTTTTTCCCGAGTGAAAATGGAACGTACCGTCATTTCATTTTTCGTCAGTGTCCCTGTCTTGTCCGAATTGATGACAGAGACGGATCCGAGGGTTTCAACAGAAGGGAGGTTTCGGACAATAGCATTCCTTTTTGCCATGTTTTGTACACCAATAGCAAGAAGAATGGACATAATAGCGGGCAGTCCTTCCGGTATGGCCGCTACGATGAGGGCAATAATAGAAAGCGCCAATTCTCCAATAGGATAATCACGCAAAAATAAAGCAAAGAAAAACAGTGCGATACCGAACACCACAATCGCAACGGAAATTTGCTTTCCAAACTTGGTTGTCTGTTCGATCAGCGGTGTTTTAATTTCTTCCACTTCTGCAATGGAGCGGTTAATTTTCCCGATTTCTGTATCATTACCGGTTTCCACTACAACCCCAGTGGCTGTGCCATTCGTAACCGTCGTTCCTGAAAAAGCCATGTTTATTCTGTCCCCGAGTACGGTATCTTCCTTTAGTGGTTGGGTGTTTTTCTCCACAGATAAAGATTCACCGGTAAGTGGAGATTCCTCAACTTTCAAGTTATTTGTTTGCAATAGACGTATGTCAGCCGGGATTTTATCTCCTGATTGCAAAAGTACAATATCCCCTTTTACTACATCTTCTGCTTCAATTTCCACTCGCTTTCCATTCCGTATTACATTGGCATGCAAAGAGAGCATACCTTTAATGGCATCGAGGGCTTTTTCCGCTTTATTTTCCTGAAGATATCCGATGAGGGCATTGATCACCACTACTGCAAGAATAACGACAGTGTCTATCATATGGCCAAGCAGTGTCGTAATAATTGCCGCCACCAGCAATACATAGATCAGCATATCGTTAAATTGCTTCATAAATTTCTTGAATTTCGATTCTTTTTTGGCACCTGTCAATTTATTCTTTCCATATTGCTCCTGCCGCTTCACTACTTCTTCCGCAGTAAGCCCGCTATCCTCATTGACATCCAAGTCCTTTAATACATCATCAGCATTTAACTCATACCAGCGATCATATTCCCTACTCATTTCCTCACCCTTTCTTTAACAACACCGGGACGGTTCTCCTGTTGTATAAGCCTTATTCCACTTTACTAATAAGGTGAGAGAACCGTCCATTCATATAATAAAGTTGCCAATCTTAACCACCTATATTCACTATACATAAAATGCGATGACCCTTTCAAACGGAAACAAGAGAAGCATCTCCTTGTTTCACTGCCTGTTTTACAATTTTTGTGCCGGTTTTTCCCTGCAGTGCTTCCGCTGCTTTATTCAAGGAAGTAATAATACAGCTCCTGCCGTTACCGGATGCAGCAAAATCAATGCCCGCTCTTACTTTCGGCAGCATGCTGCCAGGTGCGAAATGGCCTTCTTTCAGCAGCTCTTCCACTTCTTCCGTTCCTACCACGTGAAGTGCCTGTTCATCCGGTGTGTTGAAATGAATATAAGCATGATCTACTTCCGTCAGCATTAACAGTACATCGGCGTTAATTTCCTCTGCCAGCTTCCGGGATGCAAAATCCTTATCGATGACACCCTCGACCCCGATATACCTTCCTCTACGATGAATCACCGGCACACCGCCTCCACCGGCACAAATAACGATGTGATCACTTTCGATTAAAGTCCGGATTGATTTATCTTCCAGAATATTTATCGGTAATGGAGATGGAACGACTTTTCTCCACCCTCTATTCGCATCTTCTACATATGTTTCCCCTGTTTCCTCCATCAACTGTTCTGCTTCTTTTTCCGTATAGAACGGACCGATTGGTTTGACCGGGTTCCAAAATGCTGGATCTGCTGCGTCTACCTCTACCCTGGTTACCAAAGAAACAACCGGTTTGGATACACCAAGCTCCTTTAACCGTAAGTCAATGGCATTCTGCAGCCAGTACCCGATCATCCCCTGGCTCATCGCCCCGCAAGTATCCAACGGCATGGCCGGCAAATCCGCACTTTCTGCTTGCATTTGCTGCAAATAAATATTGCCTACCTGCGGACCGTTGCCATGGGTAATCACAAGCTCATGCCCGTCTTTAATCAGTTTGGCTAGTTGTATCGCGGTTTTTTCCAATCCTTTTAATTGTGACTGGGCAGTCCCATTTCCTGCTTGGATCGCATTACCACCAAGCGCCACGACAATTCTCTTCCTTTCCATGTTGCTCACCTCTTTGTATGATGCAGGGTAAAAGATGGCCCCTGCATCAATTATTTTCTTTCCTGTTTGTTGCAGCCATAATCGCTTTAATCGTGTGCATTCGATTCTCCGCCTGATCAAAGACGACGGAATTTTCACTTTGAAACACTTCATCTGTTACTTCCATCTCGTTCAGACCGTATTCTTCATAAACCTGCTTTCCCACCTCGGTGTTCAAATCATGAAAAGCCGGAAGACAGTGTAAAAACAGCACATTTTTGTTGCCGGTTAACTCCAGCATCTCTTTGTTAACCTGATAAGGTTTCAGCAAGTTGATTCGCTCTCCGAATTGCTCCTCTTCACCCATGGATACCCACACATCTGTATATATCGCATCTGCACCATCCACAGCTTTTGCTACATCCGAAGTGACCATCACTTTCGCCTTTGATTCTTCCGCCAACTCTTCCGCATAGGTGATGAGTTCTTGATCCGGCAGAAGTGTCTCGGGAGCGCAAATGCGGATATCCATCCCAACTTTTGCACCGCCAATTAATAAACTGGTGGCTACATTATTTCTGCCGTCGCCGACATAAACGAGCCGCACCCCTTTCAGGTGTCCCACATTTTCTTTTATAGTAAGAAAATCCGCCAATATTTGGGTTGGATGGTAGTCATCTGTCAACCCATTCCATACTGGAACTCCTGCATTCTGCCCCAGTTCTTCCACGGTTTCGTGTTTAAACCCGCGGTATTGGATGCCATCAAACATTCTGCCAAGCACAATCGCAGTATCACGGACGGACTCCTTCTTCCCGAATTGCACATCCGCTTTCCCCAAATACTCAGGGTGTGCGCCTAAGTCCACACATGCTACCGTGAACGCACAGCGCGTTCTTGTGGACGGCTTTTCAAATAACAGGGCAATATTTTGTCCTTCCAGAAAACGGTGAGCTTCACCGTCTTTCTTCATTTCCTTCAGTTCCTTAGCAAAGTCAATTAAATAGTTAATTTCCTCTTCCGAAAAATCTGTAAGTGTCAAAAAATTTCTTCCCCGCAGATCTATCGTGGTCGTTTCCATTTGAAAAACCTCCTTGGTTTTTTACTAAAATTGAAACCGGCTGCATGGGCAGGTTCAAACAACAAATGCTCTCCCCTGCCCATCACTCCCTGCAAAAATTCATAGCTAGAGCAAAACTGTTATGCTCATAGAAGCCATGACAATAATAGATAAAACAATCAAAAGCTTCCAGACGTGCTTGAAATATACGTTATACGGGACACGGGCTATCGCCAATGCTCCCATAATAACGGCGCTGGTCGGTGTAATTAAATTTACTACTCCGGCAGCACTTTGAAAAGCGGTCACTGCCATTTCCCTTCCTACGCCGGCAAAGTCGGCCAAAGGTGCCATGATTGGCATGGACATCGTCGCCAATCCGGATGTGGACGGCACCAGGAATGATAATGGCAGATAGAACAAGTAAGCCAGGTTGGAGAATAATACCGGCCCTACCCCGTCCAACAACTGCTCTCCCCAATGCAGCACGGTTGCTGTCATTCCACCATCTGCCATGACAACAGAAATACCTCTTGATATGCCAATAATTAAAGCTACACCAAGTAAATCTCTCGCCCCATCAACAAAAGTGCTGGTGAAGTTTTCCTCTCCCATTCTGTAAATAAAGGCGATAACAATGGAAGCAAACAGAAAGAGCAAGGTTAATTCACCGAACCACCAGTCACCCAGCGGCATGACATTTCCAAGAAACGGACCGATGACCGGGATGTTTAAGAAAAAGTTGTTTATGTTATCAAAAATGTGGATGTTAAATTTATCTGCCCATGGTATGACACCAAGAACCATAAATAAAAAAGTGATACCAAACACCCACAATACTGCTTTTCGCTTTCCGGTTAAATCCAATAACTTTTCGGATTGTCCGCTTAGAAAGTACGCTTCATTATCCTTTTTCATATCGTACACCAGGGATTTGGAAGGATCTTCTTTCACCCGTTTGGCATATCTCATAACAAAGAAAATAGTTACAGCGAGTGTGAGAATAAGGATAATTACCCGAAGTATAATCCCTTCACCGATGGAGATTCCTGCAAAGCCTGATGCAATCCCTGTTGAAAACGGGTTCATCGTGGAGCCAAGCACACCAACACCTGATCCTAGCGCGATAATTGATACTGCAGTCAGAGAGTCATACCCTGCTGCTATTAAAATCGGAATGAGCAATGGATAAAAGGCAATGGTTTCTTCCGCCATTCCGTAAGTGGTTCCACCAAGGGCGAATAAAACCATCAGTACCGGAATAAGCAGATGCTCCCTGCCTTCCATTCCTTTTACAATACGGCCGATTCCTGCATCAATTGCCCCGGTTTTCATTACAACGCCAAGAAATCCGCCAATAACCAGGACGAAAAAGGCAATATCCTGCGCATCAAAGAAACCGCGAATAGGTGCGTACAGTACTTCCCATATACCTTGGGGATTTTGTTCCATTTCAGTATAAGTGCCAGGTACCGGCTGCAAATCATCTCCCAGGATCTCGTATTGACCGGCAGGCACGATCCAGGTTAGTATAGCAATCACTATAATAATGAGAAATAACAGGGTGTACGCAGAGGGCATTTTAAATTTACTTTTTTTCTTTTCCATGTCTCTCCCTCCTCATCAAATAATTTCCTTCCTGAGTTACCATCTTTCAAACATGACTACATCTACTATTTCGTTTTCCGGAAATTAAAGCTCGTCCTTGATGCATCACCCTGTTTTTTCTGTATAAGGAATCTTAGATAGCGTGTAACACAGGGTTGGACTGCGAGCATGAAACCAGTCCATCATGAATCCTGTTCATTCGCATCCCCCCTTTAATTGGTGGGAGAAACAGTGGTTCCTGTTTCCCCTTACAGATCTTCCCGATATAGTGGCATACTCATGCAGCGCGGTCCGCCTCTTCCCCGGACGAGTTCCGAACCCCGGATTTCAATAACTTCAATTCCATGCTCCCTTAATAATTGATTGGTTACATAGTTTCTTGCGTAGGTGACTACGACACCTGGAGCAATGGCCAGTGTATTAGAACCGTCATTCCATTGTTCCCTGGCTGCTGCAATCGGGTCTCCTCCTCCACACGGGATCAATGTCACGTCATCCAAATGAAGCACAGCTTTTAATGTTTCTATTAAATTTTTCCTTGGGGTAATTTTTACCGTGTTTTCTGTTTCACCTTTTTCCAAAATATAAATATTCATGTCCCCAGTAGGCCCCTGAATAGCAGGATGGATCGTAAATTTATCATAGTCGACCATCGTAAAGACAGTATCCAAATGCATGAATGCTCTTGTTTTTGGAATTTCCACCGCAACGACTTTTTTGATCTTGTCCTGACGGTTGAATATATTTAACGCTAAACGTTCAATTGCCTTGGCAGCTGTTCTGGAACTGATGCCAATCGCAACCGTATCCTCTGAAAGCATAAGTTCATCTCCGCCTTCGACTGGATACTCAAAGTAACGGTCCAGCCAAACAGGTATATCATGTCCGGCAAAACGTGGGTGATATTTTAAAATATAGCTGATGAACAGAGACTCTCGTTTTCTCACTTCTTCACGCATCGTATTAATGGTCAGGCCTTCCCCGATTACTGCCGCTGGGTCCCTTGTAAAATAGAGGTTTGGCAGCGGATCCAGATAAAATGGATAATGATCATCCAGCAGTTCATAAAGATGGGTCTTTTTCTCCTTCTGAATCTCAGATTTTCGCACGCCGGCAATGATCTTATCAATCATATCCTTCGTACTGTGGGATAACAGAAATTCAGACACCGTATCGTATGAGCCATTCACCATCACTTTTGATTCAAATAAAATATCTGCCACAAATTGCTCCTTAATATCTTCTGTGTGAAGCGCTTCAGAAAGCAACGTAGTTAAATATAAAACTTCAATGCCCCGGTTTCTTAACGCATTTGCAAAATAATCATGCTCTTGCTGAATCACCTTCAAGTCCGGGATATCATCAAATAATAGCCTCGGTAAATATTCCGGGGTAAGGTTTTCCAATTCTTTTCCAGGCCTGTGTAGTAATACCGACTTTAATTTACCAATCTCCGAATTGACACGAAATGGATATTTCATCGTAAAGACCTCCTGTTTTTTTATTAAAAACAAACTTTCTTATAAAATGTTTAGAGAAAATAACCTTATCTCTCTATCTTCTATTCTACTTTGGAAAAGAAACTTTTGATGTGGGGGTTTATACAATAACTTTGTTAATGTTTTCACATAAATAATGTATGCAAATTCACCTTTTATTTGCAGTAAATCAGACAAGGCAGTTGTATAGATTTTGGCATTCATAATGTGGAGGATTTGGCATAATAAGTTTTAATGTGAATGTTTTCACATGATAGGGTGGTAAATAACCGAATTAACATTGTAATTCGGTATTATTGCGATAACAAAGGAGAAGGATCAGCATTATGCTGATGAAACATGCAGTTGCTTCTTTTATACGCATTTTCCGATGAAGTAGTCTGCGTCATGCACTATGATTTTCTTTCCGTTCAATGATATAACTTGATCTTCTTTTAACGTCTTATATACGTGTGATACGGTTTCCCGGGAGGTGCCTGCAATTTGAGCCATTTCCACCATGGTTACTGGAATGTCAATATGATAATCTTTCTCAATTTTGGTGGAGAAATTCTGAAACAAATAGCTGATGGATTGTTCCACCCGATCTGTTGCAAGCGGTGTGGATACAGTCTGAAGGCGGTCCTGATGTCTTTTCGTTAAAAGATCCAGCCGCTTAATGATATGCAGTAACATTTCATTTTTTTGCGGAATGATCGATTCAAACTTTTTCGTAGGGACGTAGTATACATGGATGTCAGTAACTGCGTAAGCTGAATATCGATAAAAATCCTCATTAAATAATCCTACATACGGAAAAAAATCATTCGGATTAATATAATTAATATACAGCATGTTAGCATCCCGATTTGTTTTTTCCAATTTCACATAACCGTCTGCGAGGAGAAAGATTCTTTCCCGTGGATCTCCTTCTGTAAAAAGCAGCTGATTCTTCTTGTAAGTTCGTTCAAACAGCGATGTTTTTAATTCGGCAATTTCTTCCTCACTAAAATGAGATAAAAATTCAAAGTTGGCTAAATTCACTGCTGGTGATGTTCGCATTCAATCCCCACCTTAATTCCTTTTCCTACTTTAATCATAACATAAAAATAAGGGATTAGATGTGATGCAGATCAATTTTTGGAAAATAGTCATACAATCAAGTGAATTCTAGTGTACCATTGCTTTTTTTGTTATAAATTCTGTAACATTTTTTATGTCTTCGTCTTTAATATGAAATTGCTGTTCCATCGCTTCTAGATATTCTCCTGCTTTTTTGATGTTTTTAATTCCGTTTTTCATATAGGATTTATACCTTGCTGTGACCTCTTCAATTTCTTTCTCATACTTTTCATCGGTGCCCGGGGTTACAGCTATTTCATATAAATCAATTATCTCATCCTGATCACGTTCAGGGGAAAATTCATGCGGATCGGTACTGTCAAATATACAGAAATCCAATTCTCTTACCAGAATCATATCTATACTTCCAGGATCAAAGCTGCAATGATACTGCTCTATGTCATACCCATGCTGCATGCATGCTTCCGCAATTTTTTTCATGAACGTGGATTTACCTGTACCTGCCCGGCCCTTAATATAGTAAGCCTTTGACACCTGATTAATTATATGGGGAACCTCGTTCACTACGCCATCAGCCGTGTTCGTACCAAATAAGCGATAAAAAGCATTTCCTTTATTAGTTGTTTTCGGTACGTTTTCCAGCAGTTTTTCAATGAAGTTATCAGCCAGCTCATCCGCTTTTTGAAAATCCATTTCATTGATATAGATTGCTTCCAGGTCATCGTGTATTTTTAAGCCGGTTTGGAAATCGTCGTAGGCTAAGTTTGTGTATTCCTGAATTTTTTCTTTTTGTTCATCAAGATCGTTGGGGAGTTGTTCGGATATGAATAAATTAAGGTCAATTTCAATTGCCCCCGGTAGATTCGGTGTTGCAATGTCATCAATGATCATGGCCGTCTTTTTGTCGCGGATGATAACACCGTCAAGGTATTCTTTTTGTTTTGGGCTTAATAGTATCTCCAGCTCATTGTCTTTGTATCTTTCCATGACTTTATTGATAACAGCAGTTTTTAACGTATGCGATGGATGCTTCAGGATAATGACATATTTAAAGTCTTTTACATTGGAAGGCAGCAAGTTAATAAAACCTTCCGCTGTGTTTGCAGAAACATAATACTTTTTAATTGCGGACACATCCTTTTTTCTTTTTGTGTAGTTTATGTATATTTGGGTGTGTGGGTGAATGATACACGCTTTGTTAATCAGTTTTTATCCCGCTGTGTTAAGATAAACTCTCTTATAAGCAAAACATCATATAGGCAGGCTCAAACTACTATTGCACGTGAAATATAGACCTAGAACCTGCCTTCACAATGTGTTTCTTTCATAGTTCTTTCCATTACTCAAAAGTTAAACAATATCTATTGTAAAAGCATATTTCTCATAAATGGACTCCATTTTTTCTTCTTCATCTTCCAATATAAGATAGTAATCTTTACGCTTATCATATGCAATCGATTTAAACACGAATTTTTCACGCATGGTTCTTTCTGTTGCCTGGGAAGAGACACTTTCCGCAATCATTCTAACTTCATTGGAAACACGTTCTCCATCTTCATCCACAAAATAAACAGTTAAATTTCTTGGCCGTTTTTTGTCTTCCACGCGGGCTGTCTGGAAAACTCCAAATAAGTAATCGTATTTGTTATTTTTCTTGTTGGCGTTGTTAACTTCACATCCACTTTTACCGCAGCATTAACCAATGATTTACTTCGGTCATTTTTAAATGTAATAACAGGGACAACAATTTCCTGTAACATCGCACCACCATGAACAAAATTCGCACCTGCACCTTGGATGGCAAACCGATTAATCCCTTTTGGTACAGTAACGTACAAGTCCTTCTCCTGTTCTAAAATATAATCCATGGAATAGTCCAGGGTTCCTTCTATTTCTCTGGACTTTTCCGATACGGAAAATCTCCGCTTCGTAACGATCGCATCTTCTTCTTTATCCGGCAGTTTTTGGCTCTCTGCCAACGGCTTTCTCTGATATAAAAATCCATGATCCGCTGTAATTAAAATGTTGGAAGCACTCGTGTCCACTACCAGCCGGTTTACCAGCAGCCGAATGTCATTTATCGCATCTTCGGCAGCTTCATGTTGTCGTTGCCATCATTGGTACTATGATCCCCTCGACTCCCTTTCAGTCCATCAACCATTTCACCTTGTGGCTTATAGGTTGAATCGGTTTTACTCCGCGTGTAGAGTTACCGAGGAGGGTATCCCCAGTTCCATTAATTACTTTCCCCTAACATACCGATCCCCTTACCCCGAGGGATTCCTTGGTGCTGTCTTTCAAGTTCTTCACACCTTCCGTGGTCTTCCCCCATATTACCCAGGGTCGACTTCCCTTTGTGGTCTCTTTTGACAAGGCGGCAAGATTCACTTGATGTTACGATCTGTTGCTTCGCTGCACTCTATTAGAGAGTTACTTTGTCACAGGGCTTCAACCTTAGGATTTCTCCATCAGTTGCCTGTAGCTGCCAAGCGTCTTGACACTTACTTGAGTTGGACTTTCACCAACTAGCAATTAACGGCTTGCTGGGCACGCGCAACAGATAAAAGCCATAGCTATCTTAACTATGGCTTTATCACACACAAGAATTGGGTAGGGTGACAACCCTACATCTCCAAACAAAGGGCGATGGCTGCCTGTTCCATCCTCCAAATTCTTGTGTAATTATTATATGGTTTTCTATAAATAATATAACATTTTATGGTGTGTTTATCCAGTGCCATAATTCCCCTGTAAACCTTGATGTGGTATGATTGGCATTCCCTGATTGATATAACAACCATCATGTAGAGTGCGACCGGTAATAGCAGACAAGTCCAGCAATTCATCCGCATTTCAATCCACGCACTCATGTAGAGTGCGACTATCTCCATTGTTCCATATCCGCTACCTTTAGCAATTTCAATCCACGCACTCACAAGGAGTGCGACGATATAACAGTAGTTTGATAGATATAAACATGCTTATTTCAATCCACGCACTCACAAGGAGTGCGACAGGAGCGTCATCCAGAGATCATGAAGTTGTACAGGATTTCAATCCACGCACTCACAAGGAGTGCGACACATTTGATCCGTCCGACTTAGTCTTGGACAAAGCGATTTCAATCCACGCACTCACAAGGAGTGCGACAATGAAGCATGAGTAATTCCGTTAACTCCACGTATAATTTCAATCCACGCACTCACAAGGAGTGCGACCGTAGATGAAATAAATGTGGTTGGTTACACGAGAATTTCAATCCACGCACTCACAAGGAGTGCGACAGGGAAGGGAGATAATAAAAATGAAATTTATCAATTTCAATCCACGCACTCACAAGGAGTGCGACTCAGCGTTCAATCCTTGAGCGGTCAACGCTTGGCCATTTCAATCCACGCACTCACAAGGAGTGCGACTGGATGTCCACTTTTTTGATGAGCTTATCAATTTTATTTCAATCCACGCACTCACAAGGAGTGCGACTAGCCCCTCTGGCAGTCGCGTCACAAACCGCCAGAATTTCAATCCACGCACTCACAAGGAGTGCGACGGTGCTTCGCATATACCTTGTGTCGATAGTGGCGGATTTCAATCCACGCACTCACAAGGAGTGCGACCAGTTCCTTTACTTCCACCTCGCCCACATCTGCCAAATTTCAATCCACGCACTCACAAGGAGTGCGACTATAATTATAACTTGGGAGCTAGTGGAAATGGATGATTTCAATCCACGCACTCACAAGGAGTGCGACTTGAGACAATACAACTGCACTGGGATTATGCTGATATTTCAATCCACGCACTCACAAGGAGTGCGACTTGAGACAATACAACTGCACTGGGATTATGCTGATATTTCAATCCACGCACTCACAAGGAGTGCGACCTGGAGCGGTAAAAACTGCCCGCGTTTGCTCTTATTTCAATCCACGCACTCACAAGGAGTGCGACGTTGCCGATTCGCTGAGTAATTTAAACAGGCAGATTATTTCAATCCACGCACTCACAAGGAGTGCGACATGACATTTTACCGTTTCATTATCGTACATTACTACATTTCAATCCACGCACTCACAAGGAGTGCGACGCTAGGCTCCATGATGACAGGTTTAGGCGGGATCTTATTTCAATCCACGCACTCACAAGGAGTGCGACCCTTTTACATTTTCGGCCAAGTCCTGTATGGCCGATTTCAATCCACGCACTCACAAGGAGTGCGACCTCGGTGCAGGTGATTTACCTGTTATGCCATCTTTATTTCAATCCACGCACTCACAAGGAGTGCGACCGTTATTCCAAATTGCAATAGAGATGGAATTACCGATTTCAATCCACGCACTCACAAGGAGTGCGACGATATGGATGCTGTTTAAATACAGAGTTAGATTTAATTTCAATCCACGCACTCACAAGGAGTGCGACGCTAAATTATGAAAACGAAATACCAGGCACAGCAGATTTCAATCCACGCACTCACAAGGAGTGCGACCCGGAGTACAGACAAAGAAAAATCTAGGTAATTATATTTCAATCCACGCACTCACAAGGAGTGCGACAGCAAAAAACGCTGTATAAAGGCACGTCGCGAATATTTCAATCCACGCACTCACAAGGAGTGCGACTTATTCTGAGTTGTCCAAAGGAGCGATACCATGAATTTCAATCCACGCACTCACAAGGAGTGCGACGTACGGGGTGGTACGACAAGAAAACCCAATGGATATTTCAATCCACGCACTCACAAGGAGTGCGACCGTCATTTGTCGGTAATAACCTTAGCGCACTTGTTATTTCAATCCACGCACTCACAAGGAGTGCGACCAGGAAAACCTTTCTATGGTACTGGAATTTTGGCAGATTTCAATCCACGCACTCACAAGGAGTGCGACGATGAACCGGCGACACTTTTTGCATTATGTCCTATAGATTTCAATCCACGCACTCACAAGGAGTGCGACGAGGCGAGGACTGGCGAGATGCTAACCTAATCCGTATTTCAATCCACGCACTCACAAGGAGTGCGACACTAACGCTTTTTAAAGATGCCCTGAATCGCTATATTTCAATCCACGCACTCACAAGGAGTGCGACTCTCCTGTATCGTGTTACGTACATTTTTCGCAAATATTTCAATCCACGCACTCACAAGGAGTGCGACATTGTAACCATTATTTAGCCTCCTTTCCTTGTTTATTTCAATCCACGCACTCACAAGGAGTGCGACCTTTCCAGTGCGAACATGTTTTGTCCACTTTATTATTTCAATCCACGCACTCACAAGGAGTGCGACTTTTTTCCTTTATTGTATTTGATTGGTTATTCTAGATTTCAATCCACGCACTCACAAGGAGTGCGACTTCTTCCCCATAACATATTTCATTTGATTTTCTGTATTTCAATCCACGCACTCACAAGGAGTGCGACTCCCTCTTTCCAATGCCCGGTATATCTGCAAGTGGAATTTCAATCCACGCACTCACAAGGAGTGCGACTCATATTTTGCATATGCTTCGGCTATTTTGGCGCATTTCAATCCACGCACTCACAAGGAGTGCGACTTTAGCAGCATCAATTACATCTCCATATGCTTTTTCAATTTCAATCCACGCACTCACAAGGAGTGCGACCCAGGTTCTCCATTCGGTAAACCAGTTTCTTGTATTTCAATCCACGCACTCACAAGGAGTGCGACATGAGTAACATTTCAAAAGTAGTTATGACAAGAATTTCAATCCACGCACTCACAAGGAGTGCGACTGGACACAACGGGTATGACTAACATTATACGTGGATTTCAATCCACGCACTCACAAGGAGTGCGACCAACGTCAAGGCTCGGGATTTTTGGGATGTTAGGATTTCAATCCACGCACTCACAAGGAGTGCGACGTGATGAGGTGCTTTCTGTCAAAAACTTGTCTGGAATTTCAATCCACGCACTCACAAGGAGTGCGACGGGTGCTAGTTTAATTAGTTTTTTGTTCGTATCCCTATTTCAATCCACGCACTCACAAGGAGTGCGACTTGAAGAATATACAGAAGCCCTACCAATTTTTAGCATTTCAATCCACGCACTCACAAGGAGTGCGACCACTCCAGTGTTCAAATAACTCCATGGGTTTTCTATTTCAATCCACGCACTCACAAGGAGTGCGACTGTCCTTCCACCGGAACGTGTAGGGTGTGAATCGGTTACACTTAGTTAGACAAAAACTTTAAGGTCATATAAACTGAATTCAATAATTAGTCGGAGGAGAATCAGTTTATGACCAAAAGACCAAGAAGGACATTTTCAAAGGAGTTTAAAGAACAAATCGTTCAGTTACATGCTTCAGGTAAACCAAGAGCCGAGATTATCAGAGAATACGAGCTGACGCCATCTGCCTTTGATAAATGGGTTCTCCAACATAACACAACTGGATCTTTTGAAGAAAAAGACAATCGTACTCCTGAACAAGAAGAATTAATCAAGTTACGTAAAGAGAACCAAAGGCTTGCCATGGAAAATGATATTTTAAAGCAAGCCGCGCTGATCATGGGACGAAAGTAGATGTGATTCGTAATAATCGACACAAATACTCGGTATCAGCAATGTGCGAAGTCCTGCAAATTCCTAGAAGCACGTACTATTATGAAGCGAAAGAACGTGACACAAAAGAAGAAGAAGAACTAACAAAATTAATTGTAGAAATCTTCCATAAAAACAGACGAGTCTATGGCCAACGGAAAATCAAAGAGAAACTACAAAAGAAAGGCTGGCAAGTCTCTCGCCGTCGGATCGGCAGAATTATGAAAGCTAAAGGACTTGTTTCTAAGTATACAGTTGCCCAATTCAAGCCCCAAAAATCAACCGTAAATGAATCTGACGTGGGAAATGTATTAAACCGTGAGTTTGATCAAAAGCAAGCTCTGAAAGTAGTTGTAAGTGATTTGACATACGTTCGCGTGCAACAAAAATGGCATTATATTTGTGTACTCGTTGATTTACATAACCGTGAAATCATTGGTCACAGTGCTGGTCCAAATAAAGATGCAAGGTTAGTTCAACGTGCTTTTTCGACAGTGCCTTACAACTTAACCAACCTTGAACTGTTTCATACGGATCGAGGCAGTGAGTTTAAGAATCAATTAATTGATGAGGCATTAGCTACATTTAATATCGACAGATCATTAAGCAGTAAAGGTACACCATATGACAACGCAGTAGCAGAGGCAACCTTTAAATCTATTAAAACAGAGTTCGTCAATGGAGCGGTTTTCTCAAGTCAAGAAGAGTTAGATCTTGAATTGTTTGATTACGTCAATTGGTTTAATAACATTCGCATGCACGAGTCACTAGACTATTTAACGCCAAGAGAGTACAAGCTACAGCATCCGTTAGAACAGACTGCTATCTAACACCAATGCGTCCACTTTACTTGGAGAGGCGGGCGTGATAGCCTTTTTGGCTAGCCAGCCGGGTTTTAAATTGGCTGGCTTCCTGGCAAGAAAATCATGCCCGCAGAGGCTCCAAGTCAAGTGAGAAACTGATACAACTATTTTCATTAAAGAGCATTTTATTTAACACCATAAAAAGTTTATATTCCTTAATAAATTTGTTTAGTTTAGTGTTGACATTCCAGTGTGTTTTAATTTCAATCCACGCACTCACAAGGAGTGCGACAACTAGATAAGCAGTACCTTCTTCCACTTTGCGGATTTCAATCCACGCACTCACAAGGAGTGCGACGTCATTTTGCTGTGGGCATAGACGGGAAAACGTCAGATTTCAATCCACGCACTCACAAGGAGTGCGACGCTAATAATGTGAGTAGTGTTGTTTCGCAGGAAACAATTTCAATCCACGCACTCACAAGGAGTGCGACCTTTCAAGCCCTCAAAATCGCCCGTAATGAGACTGATTTCAATCCACGCACTCACAAGGAGTGCGACACTTTTCCATACACTCACTTTGGAGTTAGTAGAGATTTCAATCCACGCACTCACAAGGAGTGCGACTTTGTCACACGTAATGGACACACTCAGCGAGCTTAAATTTCAATCCACGCACTCACAAGGAGTGCGACACAAGCCACAAAAGCTCTGCAAGACGCGCAAACAATTTCAATCCACGCACTCACAAGGAGTGCGACGGTGGCATTTTTGAAAAATATCATCAGAGTTAAAAAATTTCAATCCACGCACTCACAAGGAGTGCGACGCAGTTAAACCAGACACCGCCAGAACTTCCTAGAATTTCAATCCACGCACTCACAAGGAGTGCGACGAAATAGCGGAGATGGATAAAGAATCATCTGCAAAAATTTCAATCCACGCACTCACAAGGAGTGCGACGATAATCCTGACGGGCAACATTACCAGACAGTAAGAATTTCAATCCACGCACTCACAAGGAGTGCGACGCTATGGCGAAGGATTGGCAGAAGATGAGATCGAGATTTCAATCCACGCACTCACAAGGAGTGCGACGATAATCCTGACGGGCAACATTACCAGACAGTAAGAATTTCAATCCACGCACTCACAAGGAGTGCGACGGATGTTGATGAAGTTAAGTTAATGCACAGGTTAATTTCAATCCACGCACTCACAAGGAGTGCGACCTTCCCCTTTTTTCGCGGGTGACCAAAACTTCAAATTTCAATCCACGCACTCACAAGGAGTGCGACTTCATAAAGTTTTTCCAAGTGGTACAAGTTAATAATTTCAATCCACGCACTCACAAGGAGTGCGACGACAGATGATGATAGCGCAGTTGAATCCGTGAATATTTCAATCCACGCACTCACAAGGAGTGCGACTCGTGGAGCTTTTTCGCAACGGAAATCAACCGTGATTTCAATCCACGCACTCACAAGGAGTGCGACTCAATTTCCGGGTCTCTATATTCAATTTCCACTTGATTTCAATCCACG
Organism: Virgibacillus kimchii; assembly: GCF_055379185.1. NCBI lineage: Bacteria > Bacillati > Bacillota > Bacilli > Caryophanales > Bacillaceae > Virgibacillus > Virgibacillus kimchii. The sequence continues at coordinate 1,696,671 of NZ_AP043951.1, forward strand.
CACTCACAAGGAGTGCGACGTATGCTTGCTGATAGGATAGCGGGCGGTATACTTATTTCAATCCACGCACTCACAAGGAGTGCGACACCTAGAGGGGCTTATGCAACTTTGCTTGATTTAATTTCAATCCACGCACTCACAAGGAGTGCGACCGGGTTACTTTTATTAATGGGAGTAACGCTGTTAAATTTCAATCCACGCACTCACAAGGAGTGCGACTTTATACCACCCACTCCTCATCTTGCGTTGTCATATTTCAATCCACGCACTCACAAGGAGTGCGACGTTGTCCGAGCATAATCGGAAGCAATCGCATTGATATTTCAATCCACGCACTCACAAGGAGTGCGACGTTTCGGCGTATCCGCTCAACAAGTGGTCGATGTAATATTTCAATCCACGCACTCACAAGGAGTGCGACAGCAGACTATTACGACAAAGATATGAATTTAATCATTTCAATCCACGCACTCACAAGGAGTGCGACCAAGTGATTGCAACAGAACAGGGGTTGTTCGTTGGATTTCAATCCACGCACTCACAAGGAGTGCGACTTTAATTTGACGCGATTTAAAGGAACGAGAAGTATTTCAATCCACGCACTCACAAGGAGTGCGACGAAGTAGACAACCGACTTACGTCGCAGTTGGCACATTTCAATCCACGCACTCACAAGGAGTGCGACTTTAGCAGCAAAGATGAAATACTGCAATCGGTCAATATTTCAATCCACGCACTCACAAGGAGTGCGACGATTCACTCAGGGATTGGCCACGCAAAGCTTTAAAATTTCAATCCACGCACTCACAAGGAGTGCGACGGCTTGGCGTTAATAAGAAGCTTTGCCACAGCAGATTTCAATCCACGCACTCACAAGGAGTGCGACATAAGTACAACCAGTTACAGAGATCACATGAATATTTCAATCCACGCACTCACAAGGAGTGCGACCACATCCTGCACCTCAGCAGGCTCCTATACAGCAGATTTCAATCCACGCACTCACAAGGAGTGCGACACAAAGAATCTATATAAAAGGGTGATGATATGAAATTTCAATCCACGCACTCACAAGGAGTGCGACAAAATCATTTATATTCATACATTTCCGCCATCGTTATTTCAATCCACGCACTCACAAGGAGTGCGACTACAGGCACATAAAGAGAGACTAAAAAATAGATATATTTCAATCCACGCACTCACAAGGAGTGCGACCAGAATCCTTCATAAGATTGTTTGGCACTGGAAGATTTCAATCCACGCACTCACAAGGAGTGCGACTCCACTGCACCTTGAATAGATGTGGCTAAGGATTATTTCAATCCACGCACTCACAAGGAGTGCGACTTCATTGCCGGACTCATTTGCGCCATTGTTTGCGATTTCAATCCACGCACTCACAAGGAGTGCGACCCGGGAACTACTCGAGGAATCAAACCTTGTTGAATTTCAATCCACGCACTCACAAGGAGTGCGACGACAAGAAACTTTGTTGTATCGTGATTCCCGAGGGAATTTCAATCCACGCACTCACAAGGAGTGCGACTTTCTTTGTGTGCCTGTACAATTTTACGTAATGATTTCAATCCACGCACTCACAAGGAGTGCGACTCTTATTAACGCCAAGCCGCGGCCAATGAGAGTTATTTCAATCCACGCACTCACAAGGAGTGCGACGTGGAATATCTGGGTTAGCAGCTACCGGGCTTTTTATTTCAATCCACGCACTCACAAGGAGTGCGACTCGGGTTCATCACGATATGGAAAATGAAGACATGATTTCAATCCACGCACTCACAAGGAGTGCGACTGCCAATTTTGCAAAAAACAGGAACACACGTACTTAACACATCAAAAAATCGACTTAACGTTACCAGTAATTATGAATAATGGATATCAAAATACAACTATTCACCTAAATAAAAGTCTAATTTCGGTGCTAACCACTTACTAATTTCATGTTCACTTGAGGTTAGCACCATTGTCTAAAATAATAACGGGTCTTCTAGATCCAAAGATTCCTTCACTCCAAAATGTTCCACTTTAGTTTTGTGATTATTGCCCAGATTGTAAAACCTAAGGCTATCCTTTTTAGGATCAATAAGCTGCTCTAACTCAATCTTTAATATTGCATATTGAGTAGCGTCAACGATACATTCAAAAACAGAATTTTGTACGCGTTGACCATAATTTTGACATGCTTTAGCAACTTTTCTCAGCCTTTTTGTTCCTCCTTCACTCGACGTACTCACATCATATGTGATTAAAACAAGCATCTATTCACCTACTTCCATAAGAATGGTGGGTATTCATCTAAATCACCTCGTAAATACCGAGCTAAAAGTAAAGCTTGAGCATATGGTACCAGCCCCCAAGTTATTTTTTCTCCTAAAAAAGGGTGGGTGATCCTTTCTTGCTTTTTAATTTGCCAAGATTTTAGGAAAGTCTTTCTTGCTTCATCTGTCAGTAATACTGCACCGTTTTCTTTTTGCAAAAAACTGTCTTTGGTTATTTCTTTACGGTTTATTAGGGACAAAACAAATTTATCTGCAAATACTCCTCTTAGTTCTTCCATAAGATCAAGAGCTAGGGATGCACGTCCAGGCCTATCCCGGTGCATAAAACCAACATAAGCATCAAGCCCAACAGTTTCTAAAGCAGCTGCTGTGTCGTTTGCAAGGAGTGTGTAAGCAAAAGATAACATCGCATTTACATTATCCTTTGGTGGTCTCCTTGAGCGTAAATGGAAATAAAAATCCTTTTTTTGTTGCAAAATCATAGAATTAAAGACTTTATTATAACTAATTGCAGCCTGTCCTTCCCAACCACGCAAACTATCAAGTTCTTCACATATTTTTACTTCTTGGAGAATTGAAGTAAGATGTTTTGATAAATCCTTAAATTGTTCTACATCAATACGTAATGGATAATTTCTTGTCATTCTTTCCAAAATCCATTTGTTATTATAAACTTTTCCTATTATAAAATTCCGAGCGATTTTTGCTGATTCAACTTCATCATCTGATAAACGATATTGTTTCTTTCTCAGTGTGACATTCCCTCGGCTTTCTCCAATAACACGAGCTAAAAACCTTCCATTCTTTGATAAAAATGAAATTGAAATATTGCGGTCAGCACAATATCCCATTAATGCCGGGCTGGCACCTGTATAACCAAAGCTAACAATACTCTCCAAGTTATGTAAAGGAAGTCTTCCGAGTTGACTCTTTTCTTTTTTCAACACTATATTATCCCCATCTAAAGATAAATAGACATCTGGTTGGGTAACAAATAATGTATTTAACATTTTTTTCACTCGTTCAACTTCCTTTCAATATAACTTTTTACTGTACGCTTGTTCATAAGTTTTGGTAAACATATATCCTGTAATGAGCAGCTTTTACAGTGTGGACCTGCTTTCACTTTAGGTGTATAGCGATTTTCATAAAAGTGATGCATTTCCTTTGCCATGTCTATTACCTTATTTCTTAAGTCTGTAGTGATCGGAACTTCAATACGATGTTTAATTTCATTATAAAACAGATACCCTTGGTCAACCTCACATAGTAGCATTTCTTCCAAACACATTGCTTGGGCTACTAGCTGAATGACATCTTCATCACCCTTCTTGGGCCTGCCCCGTTTATATTCAACAGGATAGGCTAAAAAGGAACCTTCCACGCCTGCTAATTCTATACCATCGGGACTTCTAATAAATTCAACTACATCACAAATTCCACTCAATTTTAATTGATGTGATTGTATGGGCATCGCTCGCACGATCAGCCTTTCACCACGTTTTTCACGGGTGAACGGCTGATCAGCTTTCTGATGCAAATGCTGTCCTTCAATCGTTTTCACATTTTCTGCCCACTGTTGCTCAACATGAATCAATGCCCACTGGCGACGGCAAAACTGAAAGTGCTGAAGACCTGATAGCATCAAATAATTATCTTCTGTACTATTGACCATGTAGTACTTCCACCGCTAATCCATCCAATTCTTGTAACTCTACGGTATAATTTTCTTCATCAAAAGCTTCAGGTGCATCGGTTTTTGCATCGATCTTTAAAGATCGATGTACTTTTGCAGATGAATATTGCCCAAGCTTTGAAGAATGTTCCCACCAGTAAACTTTATGAACCTCCATACTACCATCAGGTCTCGCAGAAGAACTATCATTCTCAAATAATGTAATTAACGCTTGCTTGATTTTTTCTGCATCGTCTTTTGTAAAACCTGTCTTTTCTGCTAATTGGGTATTAATACTTCCTTTAAATACATAAACACCGAAATCTACCCGATGTTTCATTCCCATTGTGTCAGAACTCCTAGATTCACTGGTAACGGAATTTACACTTTTAGTAATCTGTAAGCTCGTAATGTCTATTGGATCTATACTAGTTGCAGTTTGAATAGAAACAGGTCCCCGGACACCCACGGATAGGTTAGATCCCTTGAATGCAAACACCTGCCCAAAGCTACGGACATCAATCCATTTCTCGCATGCAATAGTAGCAAAATCATCCGCTGATGCTTTTTTATCCTTTAGCATTTTTGCTAAAGTTTCATCCGACTCCGCTCTTTCTTTTAAACTCTTATACTCATCTATTTTACGATCATCAGATTGGACAAAGACAGCTTCCCCCATATCCTGTAAACGGTTACGGATTTTCCGTTTAATCGCCACGTCAGAAATTTCCCCATGTCCATTATAATTTTGGCGTGGACGATTTCCGTTTAATGGATCACCGTTTGGATTAGCCTTATTAACAGTTAAAACTACTGCAAAATCAATTTTGTGATCAAGTACACTCATTTGTTTGTCTCCTCACTTTCAATATTTGATTCTTTTTTCTTATACAGTTCCCGACGTTGACTATAAAATCCTAATAAATACTTTTCTGATAAAGGCTTATTATTAAAATCCTCTATATTAAATTGATCACTAATTTCATCTATCATTTTTGATAGATAAGCTGCTTTTGTACCTAATTTAGCTTGATAGGGCTGCAAGCTTTCTTGAAGGGTTTTCCAGGTTCTGCTTGGATTTTTTGAAAATGAATTCATATAACGTATAGCATTTGTTGCCCTAGTTTCTTCCTTTCCTAGCGCTCCCCTTTCAAGCACATCTGCAACCGCTAACAAACGGCCAAACAAATAACTGCGATCAGTCGAGTCTTTATCTAATGGCACGTCCCATACCTCCTTTTTCTCAATATATGTTTTCCGTATAAGTGCGCAAGCAATGCTAAGTGTTTTCTCCCATTCCCACCGTTCCATCGACACTGGATTAGAAGCTCGATGAAATATACTTTTTATAATATCCTTGGGAATATGTCGTCCGTCTATGATGGAAGGTAGAATACGTTCCATTAATCCCTTAACAATTTTTTCGCTTGCCCTAGGTCCATATGCAGCGAAAGCTACATCTCTCGTAGCTGGAGCACCATAAAATTTAACAAATTGCTCTTCAGTCCTTCGATATCTATGCTCCCAAGCACACTGTGCATGCCAATCCTTTAAACGATCAAGATACAGTTCCTTATTCATGTTCCGATAATAGAGCACAGCCATTCTCCCAGTAGTTGCTGAATCAAGTACCAGTATATTAACTGCTGCATTCATATTTAGATCACTTCGGTAACCATCTATTGCTTTTTTCACCTCTTCTGCAAAGGGCTTGTCTGTACCTGGTTCTTCTTCTATTTCCCGTTTTACATGTTGCATTATGTCCCACGCATCGTCACTGGGGTCAATTATATCTGTTTGGTCAATGCCCCAGACTAGGAATACACGGTTATCAATCGTTTTTCCCTGCCGGTGAATTAACCATTTTAAAGCATTATGGGCTTTTTGTGATACTTCAAAACTAATTCCTGCAGCTTCTTTACTAGTTTTAAATCTTCCTCGAAATGTAAAACCTGAGGTATCGTTAGCTGAAATTAATTTTGCCTTGTCTGCGGCATGGCGTATTTTATTCGCATGTCTTTCTGTACTGGGGGTTATTTTACCAGTTACGAAATCAACATCCTCATCTTCTAATTTCTCATTATAGAAGTCAATAAAAGATTGATACATTTTTTTATCTTTCCACACATCAGCTGTAGAGGAAGGTGAATAAACATTAAATCTTATGAAAACACTCATCTGATCTGTAGCTCCACTGGAAAATATGGGAGGCTTTTCCCCCAGTGTTTCTTCATACTTCTTCTTCCATTTATTAATCAGTCGCTTATTATCATCCAAGACGAGAATATCGTCATTAACCAAATCTTCAATTAGCCTTCCTTTACTTACATACGTGTAAATATTTATTAATTTGGGTGTAGCATATGGAGATTCAGCCCATTCTTTTAAATTCTGGATGTAGGCGTCGAAAGGAAGATCATTTTGATTTTTTACCTTTCCACCAAACTTCACAAAATCTCCGGCAACATAGCTCAATTTATCATGCAGGGGGTATGGAGCAATTTTTGATCCAGCTCTACTTGCAGACTCCTCTGTTGAAGGAATGATCGTACTCTCTTTTTCCAGTACGATTGCCCTCATAAATTCTCCTTCTTCGTCAACTGTCACTTCTATATGTGCATTTTGGGTAGTGTGGGAAATTGGCAATAATGTATACTCTTGCCCATTTCGTTTTTTAAATGTTTTTCCAACTTGACTTTCATTCGCCTCATAGGTCTTATATAAATTTTGCAGCCAACTCATCTTATTCACCTCCTATAAATAACGAGAAAGTGTTTCTGCTGATTCAACATTGTCTTCGTTAAATTTTTTTGGCTCCATCTCTTTAATTACTCGTGTGATATCACATTCTTCTGGTCTAGGAAAACTTATATATCCCTTATCCATGATTGGATGCCATAACCTGACTTCCAGTTGATTTCGACCGATTTCATCCGGATAATTAAATCCGTGGACCATTGTTCCTAAATGATGTTCTGAGTTTTCATTATCATAATAACCTTCTCCGCTTCCAAATTCACACGGTTCCACATAGCCCTGACATTCTCTTGTTCCTAAAAAAATATCTCGTCTGCCACCAGCCTTCAGTGAACGTTGCATAATACTGAAATGCTTTCCTTCATTACGATCAAAAGCCATATCCGGACGGTTCATATTAAACTCAAAATGTGCTCTTACTTGATAATGGACATCTTTTAAATAGGTATAGTTGGCAAGTGTGTTGCCGCCACCATACTCAATAGGACGTATTCCTTTTGATTCCATTTGGATTGGTTTCATTACACGAAGCTCGTCGATAATAAAAAGGATGCTTGGCTTCCAGTAGATCGATTCAGTTATGCCCTTAATCGCCTGGTACGTTGGTACACTATAAGAAAGTTTTTCACCGCCAATTTTAGTGAGTGGATCTGTAAAAAGTGCATAGTCCCCAAAAACCTCGAATTGGATTTCGTTTTTCATGCTTTTCTTTCACCTCCTTTAAAAGACCTGCGGTAGTATGTCAAGAGAAAAATGTTAAATTATTTAATTGTCAAGGTTCAATTTGCTTAAAAAAGGCATCAAGAAACTAGACCAGTAAAATAATGTAAATTACTGGAAATAACACAAAGGATATTAGAAGCAATTTAGCTTCATATATTCACGCTCCTTTTCGGCGTGTAGATTTGGTGATTACGTAGTAGCGCATCCACCAAACGCACTAATTTTCTTGCGGTTAGAACGAGGGCTCTTTTGTGTTGATGTTTCGGTACTTCTCGATACTTCTTTTCATAATACACTTGGTATTCAGGAATCTCTCTTCTTACCCGGTTGGCGGCTTCAACTAAGTAATATCGGAGATACTGATTACCATTACGTGATAGCGAAGTATCATCAGCCGTAAAGCGCCCTGATTGGTGTTTACGCCAATAAAGGCCCGCATACTTTGCGATTTTTGTTTCACCTTCAAAACGGTCTATCTGCCCAATCTCAGCGATAATGCCTGCTGTAAATACTGGACCTATACCAGGTACCGTTTGAAGTGTTTGAGGTAATCCAGCCATAATTCGCTTGATCGCTTTATCAATCTCTTTTACTTGCTTTTGAAGAGTCCTTATGACCTCAATAGTAGTGCCAAGAATGATGTCTATAGAGTCCTCTACAACCTTATCTAGGCGATAGGAAGAACGAACAGCTTTATGGATTGATTTAGCTACACACTCTGGATCATCAAAGCGGTTCCTGCCTTTCTCTTGAAGAAATGCTGCTAAATCTTCTATTGGCATTTGCGCCAGTTCATCAAGGCTGTATTTCTCATAAAACAGCTCCATCATGGCATTGCCGAAGACAGAAGACTCCACTTCCTCTGTGAAGGTGTTGCATTTAAAACTTAAGTGCTGAAGAAAGTGTTGTTTTTCTTTAGTTACTTGACGGATGAGTTGGTAACGAGAGCGAGTAAGTTGTTGAAGCGCAACATACTGCTGCTCTTTAACAACAGACATTGGCAAACGCCCAAAGCGTAAATAATCGGCAATGACAAACGCATCAATTTCATCCGTTTTGTCCATATCACTGTAACTCTTTTTAAAGTTCGCAATCTGTTTGGGATTCATAACGAATACTTCTGTACCAAGTGCCTTAAGCGTTTCATCATTATGTAAAAACATGGATGGATGAAAGCTATAAACTGAAGTAGATTCAAGACCAATTTTAATCAAATGGCTTTTTTGGCTTTGTATATACTCTAAAATAGAATCACGTAAAACAGTGGCACCAGGCAAATCATTGGATACTGTGAAGGAACGAAGTTTCTCTCCTTCACCATTTAGAAAACAAACCTTAATATCAAAAGAACTAACATCTAGACCAACAAATAATTTCATGGGGGGAATTCCTCCTTTCGATTTAGAATCATTGGTACTTATTTCTTGGACGCCCTGAGATATCCCTAGTGTGAACGTCGATCAACAACCTCGTGTATAAGTACTATCCCTGATTCGAAAGCCGCCCTAGAGCTACTACCATCCAGGTTCGATAATCAGGGTGCACAGCCTGCGAGTAGGAAGGTCCGCACGTACACTGGGAAACAGTCTTTCTAATGTGGTCGAGCCACAAGGGGGAAAAGAATTGTCCCAAATGATCCTAAGACCATTATCTAGAAATATCTCAGGACATCCAAGAGATTTGACTATATTTTTATAAAAGTAAGAATCTTATAGGCTCAAAATTATGGGCCTAAATATACTATACGAGGGTAATATGTATGAATACTCTTTAGCTAATTCAATTAACTAAAGAGATATACAGCTATTTGGTTATATATCTTACAATCTCAAGTAATAACTTTAAAAACTCTTTTGCTTTTTGATTTTTTATCTCCATTTAAAATTTCTCCCTTCTTTTTATAAGCAATTTTATGCAGAAGGGGTAAATGTGTTCCTTCACTTGTAATTTTTATTGAAAAACCTTTTGGTAAATTAACGTAAATACTGTGCTATAAGTGAAGTAATTACATATATTTAATTAATCGCTTTTAGCGCGGATTGAAATAATAATAATTAGAAGTGGAGGCCTGTCTTTTAAACAGACAGGTTCTTTACATGATTAAACTTCCCATCTCACCTTCACCCAACAAATCAATACCATACTCTCCGCTATACCAATTTTCCCTTAGTTCATAAATGGTACCTTCCAAATGGGATATGATGGCATTATTCTGTTTTAATTTGGTTAATTCTTTTGAATGAACATTTACTGTATATTGTTGTGCTTTTTTTAACTGTGTGGATAAATCGTCAACTCGCTCTACACTATTTAACTGAGCAATGATCTCTTTTCCTTTTCCATATGGTACAATAATAGCTGTTGTTATCTGGTCTATAACCTGAAAGTGATTTGCTGCGGTCTTGTAGCTGCCGGTCAGATACAAAGGTAATTCTGTATTGTGTTTCTTTTTATAAGTATTTACGTAATCGTTTTCTTTTCGGGTTGCCATTAACAGTTTCGTCATCTCTTTATCTACCTGTGGAATGTAATAGTTCAAATCGGTTTCCATTTTTTGATAATAATGGCGAAAGTACTCATCCATTGCAATTTGGGATAACAAACTTCTATCATATTCTTCTCCCTTCTTTTTATACCTCACCAACACATTACCCGATATTTCTTTACCAGTCTTTATTTCTTTTAGCTTAGAAAGATTCTCATCAGCATGATCTATAACATGAACATCTTGCACATCATTTTCACCATGTCTGTTACACCGTCCCGCTGCTTGAGCAATGGAATCCAGTCCAGCAGAAGACCGTATGACACATTTAAAGCTGACATCCACCCCTGCTTCAATCAACTGGGTTGTTATACATATAAAAGGAACTTTATCATGTAATAACCTTCTAACCTCGCTTAAAATATCTTTCCGATGTGCCGCACACATGCCCGTACTCAGATGGTAAACCGGCAGTGAACTGTCCTTTAATTTTTCGTATAGTTCTTTTACTACTGATTTTGTATTTAATATTACGAGGGTACTTCCCCAAGCTTCTGCATTGGAATTAACCCATTCTGCCAACTCGTCATTATTCGTCGGTCTTTCTGTCCGATCTATAATATCAACTCTTTTAAAAGCTTTGGAAACATCGGATAAATTTTGCACAATTTCCCCATCACGTTCTTTCAGAAGAAAATGATTTACGTTTTCCAACGTTGGTTGTGTGGCAGTGCAAAGTAATATACTGCAATACGCGTCCTTTTTTAAGAAATTTAATGCCTCATTAAAAAGTGATACACACTTCGTTGGGACTTTTTGTACTTCATCAAATACGAGTACTGAATGGCTCAGATTATGTAAACGTCTTGTATTTCTATTTCCTTTAGCATAGAAAATATTTAAAAATTGAACCATTGTCGTGAAAATGATTGGACTATCCCAATTATCTCTGGCCAACTTTATTTTTTCTTTTTTTGTAATTAACCCATCGGATTGTTCATCGTTTTCCTCGTCTTCATCAATGACATTTGAATGATGCTCTAAAATGTGATCTTCATCTTCTAAAATATTACGAACTTCTTGTGCATTTTGCTCTATGATCGTTGTAAAGGGGACAACATAAATGATTCTTTGTTTATTAAATTTCTGCGCATGCTTTAAAGAATAACGGAGGCTGGCCAGCGTTTTACCACCGCCCGTTGGTATGGATAAGGTATAAATGCCAGAAGGTTTATCTGCGTATAAATCACACTGTTCTGACATCTGTTGACGCAATATATTGATTTGTTCATTTCCTTTACTATTCTTTTTAAAAGATTCAAGTTTGCTTATTAATTTTTCATAGTATAAGGCAAACAATTTATCATGTTGGAAGTCCTGTACATCTATTGTGTTTTCTTCAAACCAACGCGTATCAGTTCGGTCTGCATCGATTAAACAGCTAAAGATATACTTTGTTAGAAAGAAACTTTGTGTGGGGCTCATATCCATAAACTGTTGAAGTTCATTCACTGCATTGGAAACATATTGATTAAAGTCTTTTTCATCCATAACCTCTTGAAAAAAGCAATCAACGGCGTTTTCATATTCTTTCAATTCTTTATCTCTCACACGTCTTAGATAGTCAGATTGGATTTCAGGGGATATGTAATCATGCAGGTTGCTGTGATGAGAAATTATCGCGTTTCCAACAATTTCGGCTAAAAGTTTTTCATACGGTGTATTTTCCTTATTATGAAACCATGAAAATAGCAACTTACCTCCCGCAGTAGAGTGGTCAACATCTCCTCGTTTCATTTCAGTAGTTTCAGGATAAAAAGCTACGTCATTTATGTATTTTTGAAATGTATCTGTATATTTACCCACATCATGCAGTAATCCTGCCAAACCGGCAACATGCTTAAGACCTAACTTTGCACCGAATGTTTCAGATAATTTTTTTACACCAAGTAAGTGATAGCTGACTGTTTGGATTTCATTATCTTTCTCACGAACGTGAGCAATTTTAACCATGTCCTACCTCCTATTTTAAAATGATTTTATAACAATAATACCATTTCATGAAGTATTTTCCAATAAACAGAAAAAGTTTTCATTATTTTTTCAAACATATTTCTATATTTTAATTTTCATTAAATATTACCAATAACAGCAAATTATCTTTTTGATTAAATTAGCAAAACAAAATATTTGTTTGTTATTTTATAGATTAACACAAAGCATATACAAAATAATGCTATCCCTGTAATAATCTTTAGAAATGCATTAGTATTTCTACTACATAATAAACCGCCAAACCTTCCCGAGATTTGACGGTCTACGTTAATTATTTGCCTTTTCCAACTCCTCTTTCTCCCCCTCCGTAAACACTCGTGACCTTGTCAAAAACCGTTTTCCTTCCGGCCCTTCCAGCGAAAACATCCCTCCGCGTCCATCTACGGCATCTATAATTAACTGTGTATGTTTCCAATACTCATACTGGTCTTTCGAGATGTAGAAAGGAGTATCTCCAATATTTCCAAGCAGCAGGTCTGACTCGCCAACTCGAAACTCCCCTCTGGGATAACACATCGGTGAACTACCGTCACAACACCCTCCAGACTGGTGAAACATTAAGTTTCCGTGCATACTTTTAAGTACATTAATCAGATCCAGCGCCTCATTTGTTGCCTTTACCCGATCAGTCATCATATCCCCCCTATTTATTTCTGGTTAAACCTTAACTAATATATGCATATGCCGTGGAAAAATTGATACTTCCTTCCTGAACGATATCAGAAAACCAGCCTGCCTCTCGTTCATATAACAATGCAAAAAAGGAGCTACGGCGTAACCATAACTCCTTTTTTCTAAGCTTTACAGCAACTTTAGAACAACCCAGCAGCTCCTTCACTATAACTGACCAACAGGTTCTTTGTCTGCTGATAATGTCCCAGCATCATCAGATGATTTTCCCGGCCTATTCCGGATTTCTTGTATCCACCAAACGCTGCGTGCGCTGGATACTGGTGATAACAATTCGTCCATACACGACCGGCTTCTATTCCACGGCCAAACCGATAAGCATCATTAATATTACGCGTCCAGACACCTGCACCCAAGCCGTATAATGTATCATTTGCTACTTCCATTGCTTCTTCCTTATCTTTAAAAGTTGTTAAGGATAGAACTGGTCCAAAAATCTCCTCCTGAAAGATACGCATACTGTTGTCGCCTTTAAAAATAGTTGGCTCTACGTAATAGCCGCCTTCCAATTCCCCTTCAAGCTTGTTTACATTTCCGCCAACTAGAATCTCAGCGCCTTCCTGTTTACCAATGTCCAGATAAGATTTGATTTTTTCCATCTGTTCCATGGAAGCTTGTGCTCCCATCATCGTTTCTGTATCAAGTGGATGTCCAATTTTAATCTGATTGACCCTTTCAATTGCCCGCTCCATAAATGTATCATAAATAGACTCATGAACCAGCGCACGCGACGGACACGTACAAACTTCACCCTGGTTTAAGGCAAACATAACCATGCCTTCAACAGCCTTGTCGAGAAGAGCATCATCTTTATCCATGACATCTTCAAAGAAAATATTTGGGGATTTTCCACCAAGTTCTAATGTAACTGGAATTATATTTTCTGAAGCATACTGCATAATCAGACGCCCTGTTGTTGTTTCCCCTGTAAATGCAACCTTGGAAATCCGGCTGTTTGATGCCAGTGGTTTCCCTGCTTCCACACCAAATCCGTTTACAATATTAACAACACCAGGCGGCAAGAGATCCTGAATCAGTTCCATCCATACATGGATAGATGCTGGCGTTTGTTCTGCCGGCTTTAAAACAACACAATTCCCTGCAGCCAGTGCCGGAGCAAGTTTCCAAGTTGCCATCAATAGCGGGAAGTTCCATGGAATGATTTGGCCAACGACACCCAGTGGCTCATGAAAATGATAAGCTACCGTGTCATCGTCAATTTGGCTGATGCCACCTTCCTGCGCTCGAATAACTCCGGCAAAATAGCGAAAATGATCCACTGCTAAAGGAATATCAGCAGCCAGCGGTTCCCTCACTGCCTTTCCATTATCCCAAGTTTCCGCCACTGCTAGCATTTCCAGATTCTCTTCCATTCTATCAGCAATTTTATTTAAAATATTTGCCCGCTCGGCTACAGATGTTTTTCCCCATGCCTCTTTTGCTTGATATGCTGCTTCTACTGCTGCTTCCACATCTTCCTTATTCGACCTCGCTATCTCACAGAAAACTTCACCGGTAACAGGACTCACATTCTCAAAATACAATCCGCTTGCCGGTGGACGGTACTCTCCCCCAATAAAATTGTCATACCTTTTCTGGAAGGTCACAAGTGAACCTTCCGTATTTGGATTTACATACCTCATATAACTACTCCTCCTTGGTTTTGTAAAATAATTAATTGATGAAGGACAAGACGCTCTATTTCATCTTATTTCTATGTAAGCAATATTATTCCAGTATTATCTTATTGCAGGATTCAAATTATTAAAACACAAAAAAAGACGCGGGCATCCCAACGTCTTTTCCAAGCAAAATTTAATTAAAACAGAGATACTATAACTTATTTCAACTCCGGCAGGACCCTTGTTTCCTGCTCCATAGAGGATTTACACAGCGGGCATTCAGGTTCTTTTTCAAAACTGTATGATTCACGCATCCACCCCGAACAATCAGCACTGGTACATGACCATACAGCGGTTTCCACTTCAGGGACTTCTTCTTTACGGTAAAATGACAATGTCAGCATCTCCTTTCCCTTCTTATTATACTCCTTTCGCATTCCATATACAATGCGAGTTGAAGAGATTGGGTTAACTGAAGCAAAATCTGCTGCTTGTCATTACAATTAATTTTACATATCTTCTTCTCATTTACAGTACATACCGCTCCATCGCCTTTGCCACGCCATCCCGGTCATTCGTATCCGTCACTACATCAGCCGCTTTTAATATCGCTTCCTGGGCATTGCCCATCGCCACACCAATTCCAGCTTCCTGGATCATTTTAATATCATTCAAACTATCCCCGCAAGCCATTACTTCATCCATCGTAATTCCGATTTCCCAGCAAACCTTTTTTAAAGCTGCTGCCTTGTTTACACCTTCAGGATTTGCCTCGATATTGTTCGGCATGGAATTTGTAAGTTCCAAACCTTTAATATAGGAAAGCTTTTCGACCATTTTATCCAGCTTTCCCTGTTCAAGGGAATGACAGCCGAATTTAAGCCAGTCATAATGGTAAAAATTATCCGGCGGCGTGTTGCGAAACGGCTCATCGGTTGCCATCATCCACATATGCACACCGACATCTTTACCAATATGCCACATTTTTTCCACTTTTTCCGCCGGCAGCAAATGCCGATCAATCAATTCTTTATCCATCGTCCAGATTTCGCCGCCATTTACAGTAACCAAATAGGAGGTTAGATTTAACTCCTCGGCATATGGATAACATGACTTAAGCCATCGCCCTGTACTTAACACAACATGAATATCTTTATCAAGTGCTTTTTGAATAACTTCTTTTGTATAATCCGAAATTTCCTGGTCGCTGTTTAATAAAGTACCATCCATGTCCAAAGCTACTAATTTAATCTTACGTTCCAAAGATTAACTCCTCCATTCTAAGCAGCCTGCTGTTTTTGTTTTATACGCTTATCATAAAAATACGTTGTAAAATAAGGAATGAGAAGTAATGTCAGCAAAATGAAGAATAACAGTTCAATATTGAATAAATCAACAATCAGTCCACCGATCAGGGGACCTGTCATTCTGCCTGCCGCCGCTGTACTGTTAACCATTCCCTGGTAAAACCCTTTGCGGTTTCTCGGTGCCAGCTCATTGGCAAGGGTTGGAACCGCAGGCCAAACAAGCATTTCTCCCAGCGTTAAAATTACCATTGCCACCGCAAACATCGTAAAGATATCGGAAAACATGGCAAGCGTAAAGGAAGCCATTAAAATAGTGTTCCCTATATAAATATGCTTCTTTTGTGAAGTTACCTTCCCTGCAAACCATTTTACCAAAGGTTGACCTAAAACGATAAGGAAACCATTAATCGCCCATAATGTACTATATTGTTCCAATGGAATTCCGATATCCTGGGTATGTGAAGCAATCGTCGACTGCCACTGACTGTATGCCAGCCAGGTGATTAAAAACCCGCTGCACAAAATAATTAAGGCAGTAAAAGCAGATTTGCTTTTGATCTCCCCACGCTGATCCATAACAGAGGCCTGCATTTGTCTGTCGCGTTCCTGGTCCATTGGTTTAAAGGTAATGACAACAATCAGGAAAAAAACAAGAAAAAGAGAAGCATTTGCCATAAAAATGTAATCAAAAGAGATGCTTGCTATATATCCCCCAATGGTTGCGCCAAGTGCCACTCCCAGATTTTGGGCTACATAGATGGCATTAAATGCGCGTCTTCCTCCTTCAGGCCAAAGAGAGCCAGCCATCGCAAACATTACCGGCCAGGTAACCCCTGCCCCAAACCCAATCATAATAAGCAGGATCGAGTAAGCTGTAATATTTTCATGTAAAAAAGAAAGAAAAAATGCTGCAGTCATGGCAAAACCTGTACCAAACAGGATTGTTTTATAGGCACTGATTTTATCAAATAATGCTCCACCAATCAGGTTTCCTGCAATCGACGCAGCCTGATTGAGCATTAAAATAAACCCCGCAAAAGCCAAACTTCTGCCGAGCTCGTTATGCATGTATATCGTGTTTAAAGGCCATAAAAAAGAGGCCCCGGTAACGTTAATAGTCGTCGCAATTACCAACAGCCAAATCATTTTTGGCATCCCTATCATCTCACATTCCACATATGATCTACGTTAGTTTAATATATTTCGGAAAGCTAAGCAATAGGTTTTTTACCCCTTATTATTTTCACTTCTCCTGTATTATTTCCGGGGTTTTCTTCTCTTCGAATAACCTGTAAATGGAAAATTAGTGAGAACAAGTATAATACCCAGCACTAGGATAATATAGGCCAGGACATTTGAAGTATTTTCATATACATAATACGCGCCAATGGCTGCGAATACCCACCCGACAGCTTCTGTGATCAGTCTTTTTGCAACATCCGACATGTTAATCTCCCTTACTATTCTCTATTATTAGTTGCTGTTTTAGGTTTAAAAAGGATTACCCACCATGGAAGTGACTATCAGGAAATTGCTGTATTGCACGCAGCTCATAAATAGACCAGGTGCCATTACCTGCTTAATTTCAGGCAAACCTCCATCAGGTCACTTCCATCCTGCATTAATCAAGCACAAACCGATTCCGACCTGCTCCCAGGCCGAACAAAGTTACGAGTATAGTTACAATGATCAGCATAACAAGTGGCATGGACCATGTCTGAGTCAGATCAAATAAGTATCCGATAAACATGGGTCCTGTAGCGGCCAGCACATATCCAAGGGATTGAGCCATCCCGGATAACTCGGAAGCCTGTCTGGCATCACGGGCGCGAAGACCAAGAAAAGTCAAAGCGAGTGCAAATGAACCACTGAGCGCCAGGCCAATGAATATTGAACTGATCACTAGAACCGCCATTGACTGCCCAAGCAGCAGGCCGCCGTAACCGGTTACTGACAGGGCTCCAAGTGTAATTACAATCGAGCGTTGCGAAGTAAATTTTCCGGCCAGAACAGGAACAATAAAACTTGCCGGAAGACCGACAAACTGAGTGAAGGACAGCATCCAACCTGCAGCAGTCAAAGTTAAACCGTAATGGTGCAAAATTTCCGGCAGCCAGGAAATCGTCACATAAAAAAGGAAGGACTGAAGTCCCATGAAAGCTGCCACCTGCCAGGCTAATGAAGATTTCCACATACGATTGTCCGAGGTACTTACAAACTTCATCTCTTTCTCGTCAGTTGCATCCGGTTTTTTCACCAGATAGATCCATATAACAATGCCAATTACTGCTGGAATCGACCAAACAAGCAGGGCAACCTGCCAGCCGAATCCCATTCCCGAAGCAATTGGTACACTGACGCCGGATGCGGTTGCGGCAAAAATCCCCATCACTGTCGAATAAATACTTGTCATCAATCCAACTTTTGCAGGAAATTTATCTTTAATGACCGCAGGGAGCAGTACATTACAAATCGCTATGCCCAAACCAACAAACAAAGTTCCTAGAAATAGAAAAAAAACAAAAGAAAAAGAACGAATGCTGACCCCGATGAATAAAAGGATTAACCCGGCAAGCATAATAACTTTATTCGTATATCGATTTCCCAGCTTGGGGACAAGGGGGGACAGCACCGCAAATGCGACCAGCGGAAGGCTGGTTAATATACCTGCACTCCAATTCGATAAGCCTATATCATCACGTATGGTACCAATGAGCGGGCCAACAGAAGTGATGGCAGGCCGTAAATTTATTGCCACAATGATGATGCCCGCAATTAATAAGACACGGTATAATTGATTCTTTTGCTGATCCTGTATGTTCATACAACAATTCCTTTCTTTTACCCTATATAAGAATATAGCATAATAATCAACTGAGAAAAAGAAACTGCACAGGCATCAGAAACGAAATGAGAATAAATTTTGTCCATAAATGCTCTTACTTTAAAACAGGGAAATTGACAAGTTAGGTTTTCATCATCTATGAGGTAGGAAACGTGGCGGAACCCTTCAGGAGAATGGAATCCACTTTGAAATCGGGACTTTTTAACTATGATTTCAAATTAGTCAATTGTAAAAGGGATTGCACATATTGTTGAATATACACTTCCCTTTCTCCACTAGTCGATGTTGCCAACCTTCCATACTGTCTAATATTAGGTTTTTCTAACGTATTCCCATAGATCATGTCTATTTGAAAAGTTTTTGTACTTTTATTTTCCTTGGCTAATTATCCGGTACGCAGTATACTCTAGGTGTAAGGTTGCATATACTAAATAAGACCGCAGCTGGTACTGCGGTCCATTTGATATGCTGTTCATCTGGGCACAGCATTCCGGAAAATAGGCCTCAATCCAGGAGGTCTATTTTTTGTTGATCATCCGTACGATGAGTGTCAAAAGCGTAAGGATAAACGAACCGAATGCAAACATCAGCATAAACACTTCGAAGACACCCAAACAGCATCACCCCCTTTGCTAGTCGGGGTTAACAGAACTCCCGATAAGCGTTTGCTCATTCCTAGTATGACTTGCCAAAATGCAAACATACATGAAAATAGGAATATTTGTTCTGTCACGGGGTAGGTGTGCATTTTTTTGTATATCTTAACGTGTCGAATGTGCTGTTTTCCCAAAATAGCTTACACAAGCTGGATAAATGCTTGTATATTTTATCTTATGCCAAAGAATGCATCGTTGGTAATGCATATATCTGAATTTTTGCGACATTGGTTATCCGCTGTCCGGCTGATGTCTGTTGTTATTCCGACGTGTTGTATGATCGCCTTGAGATTTTTTCGGGCTTTTTACTTGAGCAATGATGATACCGGATATAATCAATACAGAGCCGCTGATTACACCAAGCGTCAATTCTTCATTCAGAATGAGGCTGCTGAAAAACAAACCGAACATGGGGACAAGCAAAGTCGAGATGGTTGCCGTTGCCATATCAATCAGACTGATAATAAAAAACCACGCTGTAAAACATAAGGCTGAGGCCAGGACACCGGTAAATACAATATAATAAATACTTTCTGCGTTTAAAATAACCGGCTCATTCCACTCCATGAAGCCTGCTGCAATTATTATTCCCATTGCACCAAACGTCATTTGGATGGCGGACACCTGGAGTTTTGGCAAATGTTGTACCTTCAGCCGGTAATATATATTGGAAATGGCCCAGGCAATGGCTGCCAGAACAATCAGCAGTTGACCGATAATAGCCTCTTGGGGCTGTCCAATAAATATATCCCACCCTAAAATAGTTACTAAGCCAAGCAAACCCATACATAGGCCAATAAATTTTGCTGTGTTGATTTTTTCACCAAGGAATTTTATCGCAAGCAAAGTGCTGAATAGCGGCATGGAGTATAAAATGACGGAAGATTTCCCCGCATCAACGAACAAGAGTCCGTACATAACGAGCAGGAAAACAGCTGATGTCTGTAATAATCCAATGAGAATTATATGTTTTATGTATTTCTTGGGAGGCAGACCTGTTTTTAAAAGCCAGATCACCAGCAGTAAGGTTACTGCTCCGATGCTAAAGCGAAATGCCGAAAATGTAAAAGGACCCATATATTGCAAAGATGCTTTCATCAGCACCCAGGCATAGCCCCATATTAAAGTAATGCAAATGATAAGCAGCCACAAAAGCGCCTTGTTTTTTTGCAAAGCTTCCAGTAAAAGGTTTAATCTATTTGTCATTGCATACAATCCCCCTGTACAAATTATAGCAGAGGAACAAGGGGACAGTCGATATCCTCCCCATTTCTTTTCAGCGGACCGGTTCTGCGTTATATATTACAAAAAAAATAAGCCTGCTTCTGCATGCTCATTTTTAAATGATGTCCTCCGCTATGATGCTATTCGGTTTTCGCTCCTGCCCCTCTGCAATTAACGCTATTTTATCGTCCAATTCTTTCAGGTTCTTCTCCAACCCATCTATATTTAATTCAATATCATTTACTTGAAGTTCCAGATCAGAGTAAAGATCCTTGATTTGGTGACTGTTCGTTTTTATATCATCCAATTCATCCAACAGGTCCGTAATTGCATGCAACAAATCTTCCAGCATTTGTTTGGTCAACCTGTTCCCTCCCTCGCTGTTTTTAATATCGACATTGCTATCCTATCACCTGAATAAATTACCTACAAGTGCATAAAGAACGATCTTTCCACCCCCTTTGTAGGTATTTAGTAGGGGGCGGGGTATGCGATATTTGTGTTTCAAACCGAGAAATTTGTCACTTCCGGATGTTCTCGAATGGATACGTTCAGTCACCATATGTGTAACTTTTTCATTATTCCTGCATTTCTTCCATAACCTGGCTCAGTTTATCAGCTGATTCGGATAATGTCGAAGCGGATTGTCCAATGTCATTAATCACATGGACAACCGTTTCCAGATCACCCTGGATATTTTTATTGCTTGTAATAGTATTTTCCATGCTTTCGTCGATTTTGACAAATGTGGTTTCTGTGTTTTTCAATCCCTTCTTTACATCAGAGAGAAATTCCTGCACTTGTACGATCGATGCGGAACTGTTGTGAATTTGTTCATTCGTCTGTTGAACAAGTTCTGTCACATTGGTTACAGAGCTTCCTGTCTGCTCGGCTAATTTCCGTACT
Source organism: Virgibacillus kimchii (assembly GCF_055379185.1). Taxonomy (NCBI): domain Bacteria; kingdom Bacillati; phylum Bacillota; class Bacilli; order Caryophanales; family Bacillaceae; genus Virgibacillus; species Virgibacillus kimchii. The sequence goes on from NZ_AP043951.1 coordinate 1,717,916, forward strand.
TCATCTGCCACTACAGCGAAACCGCGCCCATGTTCCCCTGCTCTTGCTGCTTCAATCGATGCATTTAAGGCCAGCAGATTGGTTTGGTCTGCAATGGATTTTACAATTTCTATAATTTCTTTAATTTGTGAAGCTGTGGCTTCCAGGGTCGACATATCGTCCGTCACCTTGGAAGTACTGTCTTCCATATTAGAAACGGAATTTCCCATGTCCTCCAACCGGACTCTTCCTTCGTCAGCAGCATCCTTTGCTTCCAGTGCCAGGGTTGTTCCTGTCTTAGAATTATTGGAAATCACGTCTAGCTGTGCTGTCATTTCTTCAAAAGAAGCATTTGTCTGCTGAGCCAGGGACGCTAAATCTACCGAAGTTTCTTCCAATGATGCCACTGTTTCCAACTTAGACTGAAGACTGGATTCTTTCATCTGAGTTACTTCGTCGTCATAGGCTTCCAGCACAACCTGTTGCTCCAGATTGAGTAATTTGTTCACAACCTTTAAGGCAAGTAAACGATCCTCTTCATGCTGCAAATTACGGAAAATAATATTATACAAACCATCAAACAGCTTTTGAAAAGAAGCTATATACCACTTTTGTGTTAACCCGATTTTCACATGAATATGGGCAATGATTTTTCTCTTTTCGATGAAAGCGTCATTCATTTCACCTGCAAACATTTCGACAACATGTCTTTTTAATGTTTTTTTAAGTCGATCAATGGAACTGTTCTCGTTAATGATTTCAAGTAATGGTGGATGATGCTCCAGGTTTTTATAAAACGCATCAATAATTTCTGTACTCTCTTTTTCCACGTATGGCTTTAATACTTGGGCAACCGCCAAGTCCGTCCTGGAAATATCAAGCATCTTCAGCTGGTGATCCAAATCTGATCCGGCCTGAACCTGAATAACCGGACTCATTTCCTCCAGCCTTTCCGTTAATAGAACTTGATTAACCCCGTGATGTTTTCTACTTCTAAGCAGTCTTTTCATACCTCAATATGCTCCTTTTTAATGCGGCTACCCCTTATATCGGCAGCATGAAGAAAATGTTGTAGCCGGTGCCTGGGACTGTGCTAAATGCTCGTCCCACCGTAAAAATATGTCACTCCCCGGTTTTTGTCGAAGTTTATCGAATTTCACCAAAAGAATAGCCGCCTCCCAGCGGAAGCGGCACTTTTTCTATTTCTTCTGTTCATACAGGATATTTCCGGCTAATGCATACAATGCTGCATAAGAAACGAAGTGTGAGGAATTATCATTCACATCCTGTTGGGGATATACTTCTACGTAATCCATTCCCCGAATACCCATTTTGGCAAAAGCATGGATTAACTCAAGCAGCTCGTAGGAAGTCAATCCATTCCCATCAACAGGTCCACCCGGATTAAAGGCAAAGTCCAGCACGTCACTGCATATGCTCAGATAAACAGCTTCCGTCCCTTCGCTTGCCAGATCATACACTTTTTTGGCTACTTCATCCAGATTATTCGTTTTTCGAATATCCCTGATTGTAATGGTTTTTGCACCGGCCTCTTCAGCAAATTGGCCGGATTCGGGCTTATTGCGCGGTCCGTGGATGCCAAGATGTACAATGCTTTCATTCCGCACACTTTCACTCTCATAAATCCGGTGAAATGGAGTATTCCTTGCATATATTTCCCCGTCATATTCTTTTGCGTTATCGTAATGGGCATCCAGATGAATGATGCCAACCTGTCCGTCAACTTCTTCACTTAATGCTTTTACAATCGGATACGTGATGCCGTGATCCCCACCCAGTGCGATCGGGAACTTGCCTGTCTTCCACACCTTATCCGCAAAGCTTTCAATCCGCTGCATTGTTTCATTCGTATCTGCAGGTACAACATCCACATCACCTAAATCCCCAATTGAGTAATGGGAAAAGACGTCGATATGGTTGAGTTCAGGCAGATAACCCGAATAGCGTGCAGAACTTAAACGGATCACTTTGGGGCCAAGCTCACACCCTGTGTAATCTCCCCAAGTTACCGCCCCTTCCCACGGAACGCCATAAACCAATACATCTTTATCCATAACAGAATCATCATCCACTTTTACTTTTTTGCCGCTTAAAAAACAAGGTGTATTCCCATATATCCTATCCTGACTCATTTTTCATCCTCCTGTATTATTTCTATTTGACTCCTGTTACTTTATCATACTCTTCTATGATCTCGTCTGAAGGACCTTTACCAACCAGTCTGAATATCACGACAGCCAAACTGGATAGCGCGGGGGCGAGAATCTTCATTTTCCCTGTTCTAAAGAAGGTAATTATTGCTCATATTACCAATAATGGCATTGGTATTGCAAATCAAAATAAGCGTCCATCCATCAATGGCATATTCCTAAATCTTCCTCCCGATTTTGAATTTTGGACAGACTGCTTTTATCCTATACCCTTTTTGCACCCTTATAAAAAACCTCTTTTGTACCCGTTACGATGACCGGGCAAAAAGAGGTTGTTGTTTTATTAAAGGCCGACAGGGTGCATACACAATCATAAAGACATTAACTTTTTTATAACTAATTCGAAATTTCTGTCCACTTCTCTTTTAAATATAATGTATCTGAATATAACTCGGTGTATGTTCTGTCAGTGACCACTTCCTGATCTGATTGATAATTCAATAAAACCTGTAAACCTTCCAGATGTTTGATTAATTTCTCGGCTTGATGATGTTCTTCAAAATGATCCAGAGCAGTCAAGTGAACGTTAAGCGCATGCACGGGCTCCGCAGAAGTAAACTCTCCTTTTTCAGCGAATTTTTCCACAAGGGTTTTCATCTCTGCTATAGACTGCGAATTATTTCCCCGTGGCAACGTGATTTCTGCTGTTACCGGTAAATGATCAGATGCAGTCGAATGAGTGATTTGCGCAGCATTCACCTTCATTCTTGGTGAAGTTAATATATAATCAATTCTTCGATCCGGCGAATCTGCAGGAAAGGTATAGCCCGGCTCTTCATTTTGTTCCCATGCATCATCAAACCAGTTAAAGAGCGGCTCCAGTTCCTCTGCATCAGGTCTTGCATTCAAATCGCCCAGTAACAAATTAGGCCTATCCAGTGACATCACTTCGAACATGTCATCAATTTGCATCTCCCGGATCGTCGGATCTCCGCGATAGTCAAGATGTGTGACATAAAACCAAACATTTTCTCCATTTATATCTATTTCCGCCTCCAGAAAACCTGGCATTAACGTTGGTACAGGATCAGCATCCTGCGTAGACAACCTTGTTATTTCTCTATTCTCTGCATGTAGGATGGGATATTTACTTAAAAGCCCGACTCCATACTCTCTTCTTGGAGCACCATCTTCTACTGGCTCATAACTATAAATTGGTGCAAAAAAATAATGCATGTCCAATTTTTCCGCCAGGATCTCGATGGTATTCTCATATTGACTTCTACTGCCCCAATGAACATCCACCTCCTGCAAACCTATTATATCTGCATCAGTTTCACTAATTGTATCAGCAATTCTATCCAGGTCATACGCTCCATCCATTCCTGTGCCAGCAGCCATGTTATACGTTGCAACTGTGGCAGAAACCTTTGTTTCATGATCATCTTCTTTTTCACTGGCCGTTACAATATGGAAGCAGGAAAAGAAAAAGAAAAATGCGAAAGCAAGGACAAACAACTTTTTCATTTGTATTCACTCCTGTTTATTATTTATACCAGTCCATTGTTCAACTGTTATTTCAGTCAACAGTAACCAACACAAATTCCCCTTCTGCAAGATGCAAAAGGGGGAGTAATTGAACTTTTTATTTCCACTGTTTGTACAAATCATCAGCATCTGCTTTAAGGCGATCATATGCCTGTTCATCCATGAATTCATTGTCAAATTGCTGATCCAGGAGCAGCATAAAACCTTCCATATGATTGGCTACTTTTTCACCATCTCCATTTCCTTCAAATTGCTCTACAGCAATCAGGTGCATGCTTAATGCCCGCATCGCCTCTTCAGTCACATCTCCGGATGCTTCCAATTCTTCAAGCAAACCCTGAAGCTCAGCTACAGTAATTTTATAAAGCAGATAATCCTGGCGCAGGTCTTTAAATTCCCGCAGCTCTTCCTGCCATTCGGCTACCATGGAGTCCACTGATTCACCATTCTCAATCGCTTCACGAATCCATCCGTTACCGAGCAGGTTATCAAAGAATGCGGTCAACTCCACCTCATCCGTGTACATATCGTGCAGCATTTTAACGGTATGAAGCCCTGTTTCCACCGGCTTAAAAGTTTCTTTGTCGGTAACATGAATTTGCACCCCGTGACTCAGATCCCCGCTATGCTTGGAAAACATCGGCGTAAATGAAGCTGCCCTGAAGGTAACACCAGGTAAATCAAGATCATTCATTGCCGCAGCAAACTCTGTGCTATTTACAAAAGGCGCACCCAATAATTCAAATGGTTTCGTTGTACCTCTTCCTTCAGAAAGATTGGTCCCTTCAATAAAAGCGGCTCCCGGATAAACCAAAGCCGTATCCAATGTAGGCATGTTTGGTGATGGCATGACAAATTCCAGGTCAGTATCATCATAATACATACCTCTTTCCCAGCCGGTCATTTCCACTACTGTTATATCTGCATGAATTTCAAATTCTTCATTAAAGAGAAGTGCCAGTTCTCCTACTGTCATGGCGTGACGCAATGGAATCGGGTAGTTTCCGACGAAGGAAGCATATTCCGGATCAAGCACCGGTCCCTCGACATCGTATCCGCTTATTGGGTTCGGCCGGTCCAGCACGACAAATTCCAAATCGTTTTCCTGTGCCGCTTCCATTGCATAAGCCATGGTGTAAATATACGTATAGAAACGGGCGCCTACATCCTGGATATCAAATAGTAAAACATCGACATCTTCCAGCATTTCCGGTGTAGGCTTTCTTGTTTGTCCATACAAGCTGTAAACTGGCAGACCAGTAATTTCATCGATGTAAAACTCCACATAATCACCAGCCTGGGCATCGCCGCGAACTCCATGTTCTGGCCCGTATAATGCGGTTAATTCCACTTCCGGATCATTATGAAGCACATCAACAATATGATTCAACTCCTGATCAACCCCGGTCGGATTGGTAATTAACCCAACCCTTTTCCCTTCCAATAGTTCCATTTGTTCATCAAGCAAAACTTCAACACCAAGCTTTAATTCATTGGCGGAATCATCCTCTGTTGTTACTTCCTGGGCAGCCATTGCCGCCACTGTAAGGGAACCTAAAATCAACAACAGCGCAAAAGCCGCAATACTTAACTTTTTCATAATTAAACCTCCACATGGATAAAATAGTATGCTTTCTTTGCTGTTAGCTCGAGGATGTTATTTACGGTTATACTGAGGGTGTACTACCGGATCTTGAAATATCCCGTATAAAATAAGTTTTTCATATTTAGTGAGCATTTTTATAAATTTCGCCGCTATTGTTTTAAAAAAGGAAATACCAGCCGGTTCCGGTATTCCCTTTTTCTTTGCTATATCTGTACTTTAAAGCTCTTCACCTTCAGTTTGTGTTGCTGTGAATGTCCACTCCAGTTCCAGTGCATCTCCCTGGAATTGGTTTTGATCTTCGCCATTATCCACAAAGTTAAATTTCACTACTAAATCATCAAAGTCACCGGACGGTAACCCTTCACCCAGAATTGGGTTCAACGCATGCTCTCCGACTGCTTCCGGTGTCATATCCCTTAGTTCTGCAAGAGTGGTGCTGAATATAACTTCATCCAGCTTGTCTACGTTGTATAAAAATTCCACTTCGATGTGCTCACCAAAATCTTCCGTATTATTTCCTTCTGCATCATCCACCGTATATTCGGTGTCAAGAAAGACCCGATGAATGTCAAGTGATCCATTATTTTGGAGCTCAAATGTACGAACCATGGAATCCCCTGGTTTCATATTGTCCACATTGATAATCGTTTCCGGTTCGGCAGCCAGATCCAGTGTACCCGCTGCAAACGTATTTTCCGTTGTTACCGTGTCACTGAAATAGGCAAAAGTACCTCCACCGATTAAAGAGATTCCCAAAGCCGCTGACATAATCCCCATACTTAATTGTTTTTTAATGTTCATTTGTATTTCTCCCCTTTTATTCATCTAATATTTTATAAACAATCCTACTCTGCCTTTACTTCTTCTTTTTCCACCAGCTTTTTCACATGTCTTACCGTTCGCCCGATCGTAATCATGGCATAACCGATAAAGAAGACTCCCGGTACAATGAGAAGAAGTGCTGCCCCTTCTCTCGTATTTGCAAAGTTCATTACATACCCGGCATAAGGGACAGTGAAGCCGGTGTATTCCCCGACAATATTTTCCGAAGTCACCGGATTCAAATCCGCTCCGTCATTTGCATCCCCTTTTGTCATGTATTCCTGACCAGCATTATTCACTTCGGTCACTCTGTGTGTCACCAGTATATCTTCATCCATTTGAAAGGTAATGATGTCTCCTTCCTGAAACCGGGTCATATCTCCGCCTGTCTTAATTGCAATAATCGACCCGGTCTCAAAAACTGGTTCCATGGAGCCTGATAATACTGTTTTAATCTGATAGCCAAATAGATTCGCTTCATTTCCGGATGCTTTTGTAATGACAACCATAAATAGGGTAACCAGTAAGACAACCATTAGCAGTGTTGTAGTCAGGCTGCTTATAAATTTAATTGCTTTTTTGCCTCCGTTCATGCTTGACCACCCTTTTCATTAAATAACAGTGTCTGATATACTGATGCTTCTCACTTAACACTTTGATCATTCTTGCACGTCTTCAGTTTCTTCTTTTTCCTCTGTCTCCACTTGTTCCTGCGCTTCTTCGGTTTCTGTATCTTCTTCCTGTTCAGTATCTTCTACTGCAGCTTCTCCTTTATTTCCTTCTTGCTTGTCCTGCGCTTTTTCTTTTTTCTCATCTTCCATTTCAGCATCTGATGATTCATTTTTATTATCTTTTTGCTGTTCATTTTGCTCATCACTCAGTTCTGTTTTGGTATTTTCATCCTTTGCTTCACCCTCATTCCTATTGCTTTCCTCTGTGACTTTGGCATCTTTCGCCTCGTCATCAAAGACCATATCTGTTTCGATGGTTCCCTCTACCGTGTCGGAGTCGGTAAAATAGGCAGTCGTTGGTGAATGGACCTGGTGAATAATCAAAAACAGAAGATACATGATGGAGAGAATCTGCAATGAAATTTTCGTGTATTTGTTTGTTTTCTTTTTCTTCGGGCTCGATTTCATTCCATCTTCCTCCTCTTTACCTGAAATAAATGTTTTCTGTTACTCTGTCCACAATTCCATGTATCTGATGGTACGCGTATCCAGGTAACTGAAGGCTTTATCTGAAATAACACCGGCATCTTTATAATGGTCCGTCAACATTTGAAAGCTTTCTATATGCCGTATCACTTTATCCTGTTGTTCCCCTTCTTCATACTGCTGTACTGCAGCGAGGTGCATGGATATCGTACGGTGGGCCTCCTCATTGGAAATTTCCCCTTCTTCCAGAAGATCATCCGCCATTTCTTTTATTCCTTCTGCGGACAATGGCTTGTCCACATAATCTATACCATGGTTTATGTCAAAAAGGTCAGGAATGGTGACAGGTAATTTCCCAAACGGGTTAATTTCTCCTGCAAGCGCATTTGCCATCGCATTGGTAGATACATCCAGGTAGCTGTATGCATTCAAATATGCATCCACCTCCGGGAATTCCATTAGGTCGTACGGGTTACGCATTGCTGCCGCTATGACCGGTTTATCTGTATCAACCATCGCCTGTACCAAATCCTGTTGGGCAGCGTTTGTATTTGCCGTATAGGTTGTAACGATGACCTTATCTGCATCGGCAGCTTGTTCACCTGCTTCAACAATTTCTGCTTCGGTTGGACTCGCGGCTGTTGTAAAGCTATTGGCTTCTATGCCCAGCTTTTCCAACTGTTCTGCGATTTCAGCCGGGTTGGCTGCAGATGGTCCGGTAACTAAAACGCTTTCATCATTGTTGACCGGTAACGCCTCATTATCATTTTTTACGAGGGTAATACTTTTATCGGCAATTTCCTGTGCTGTCTGTAAATGAGCATCAGTCCCAATATTATTTATTGCTTCAGAGTCCGTAAATGGGTCTTCAAAGTAACCATAATCCATTTTTGCCTGTAGAATACGGAAGACGGATTCATCCAACCTCTCCATACTCACTTCACCTGACTCCACAGCATCCAGCATGCCGTTATATGCCACTTCTACATTCGGCGGATTCAATAAAAGATCCGCTCCTGCTTTAAATGCTTCCACTGGTACTTGTTCAGGCGGGTAAATATCCGCTCCGGCCATTCCAAGACTGTCCGTTATAATTAGACCCTCATAACCCATTTCATCCCGCAGCAAATCAGTAAGAATCGGTTTGGAAAGGGTTGCGGGCAATCCTGAATCATCCAGCGCAGGAACGACGATATGGGCTGTCATAATGGAGCCAATACCTGCGTCAACCGCGTCCCGGAAAGGCTTTAAGTCTACTTCATACAAAGTTTCCAAATCACTCTCTATGATCGGCAGACCGTAGTGTGAATCCACATCTGTATCCCCATGCCCCGGAAAGTGTTTTGCTGAAGTGATGACATTTTCGTTTTCCATCGCTGTAATCTGTGCAACTCCAAGCTTGGAAACCAGCTCCGGGTCTTCCCCATAGGAACGGACACCGATGACCGGATTGTCAGGATTAACATTTACATCCACAGTCGGTGCAAAATTCATATTTACACCAAGTGCGTTCATTTCCTTGCCGAGGATACTGCCACTCTCGGAAGCTAATTGTTCAGAACCTGTGGCGCCGAGGGCCATGTTTCCAGGAAATACTGTTGCCGGACTGGTTGCTCTTTGTACAATTCCGCCTTCCTGATCTATGGAAATGAACAACGGAATGGATGACTCTTCCATTGCTATTTCCTGAAGTCCGTTGGATAATCCATTTACCTGCTGTGCATCAAGCGGGGTGCCAATATTATCTGTCCAATTAAAATATAAAACCCCCCCAATGTGGTAATTTTCAATGACCTCTTTAAAATTCTTTCCACCACGATTATTATTCAGGTTAATATCTTCGTAGTCCGGATCCGTTGGCGTTGTACCGTATACATGAACAATAAACAATTGTCCGACTTTCTCCTCCAGCGTCATGTTTTCCATTATATCTTCAATTTCACCAGCATAATCATCTCCAGGCACCTGATTTGCAGAAGTTTGGAATGGAAACATCATGATGCAAATAATCGACAAACCAACCACCCACCGGTTTGGCTTCAAAGATATTCCTCCTTTACATTATTTTGCAGGACCGGGAGGGTATTACCGTTGCAACATTATTTTTCTTGAACTATATTATGTGCTTACGTCCTGTAATTCATGACCCCCCGTTATTTCCTCTGTTTTTTAAATGTCACCTGCCTCTCTTTGCGTTTTGTGGTCAAAGATGTCAATAAATCCCTTATGTATTCTATTAAATATGACAATAACAGATCGTTTACAAAATTTCTATACATATTTTTAAATTTTTAAAAAATAATGAAAAAGAACCATGTCTAAATGTAGCAAAATAGGATGATGGAAATAGTCTTCAGGCAAAACCGGGAAAGTATACCTGATTCTAAAGAACTGCTGCATGGGACTACTTCCCCTGTTGCACTTGCGGGCATTTATTTCAGAGTTAATGAGATTGACGAGACATTTGCGCTTTCTAATATATTGAGTTACAGTTATTTCCAGGATAAAGTTCGGATATTTCTATTGCCTTCACAAAAAATTCCTGTGGATCAATACTTCCTCCACAGGAATAAATACCTAACTTATTATTTTTTGTTTACATCGTCATACCGCAATCGGAGTTCCTTCATGCTGTTTCATCCTTTTATCGCCCCTTCTGTCATGCCTTTGGCGATTCGGCGTTGGAAAATGGCGTAAAGGATGATGACGGGTACGATAGCAATCACGAGACTTGCAAATAGTGTGCCCCATGCATTCGTATACTGAGCTTCACTGGCAATAAAATCAATGGCAAGCGCCAATGTATAATTTTCCGATGATTGCAGGAAAATCAGTGCCATGAAATATTCGTTCCAAAATTGAATTGTGTTCATGATGGTAACGGTAATAATTCCCGACATGCTGAGCGGTGTAATGATTTTCCATAACACCATATAAGGGGACATGCCGTCCATAGCAGCTGATTCCTCCAGTGATTTTGGAATGGTGCTCATAAAACTTGTCAGCACAAATATAGTAAACGGCAGCTGACTGACAGCATATACAATAGCCAGCCCATAAATATTATCCAATAAATTCAATTCCATCAACAGGAAAAACAATGGAATCCATCCGAGCACCATCGGGATCATCATGGCAGAGATGTATAATGTAAATAAAAAACTGCTGCCGCGAAAGTTTATACGTTCAATGGCATATGCGGTGGGTATAGCCATAATCAATGTTAAGATCGCACCTAATACTGTAACTATTAAACTGTTGAATACACTCGTATCTATATTATAATTTGTCCAGGCATCAACAAAGTTTTGCCAATTAAATGTTTCCGGCAGCCCCCATGGATTTCTGTATATTTCCGCATTCGACTTAAAGGAGCCGATAAACATCCAAATAATTGGATACAATACGGCAATTGTCCAAAGGATTAACGGTATCCTAATTCCGGTTCTGCCAAGCATCTGGCCGACAGTTCGTCTCACTATTGTTTCCTCCTTTCTATTACAATAACAATGCTGCACATTAATTCCAGCCCCACGGAAATGATTGACCAAACGCAGGAAAATTATTGCCGTTCGGTAACTGACCACGCTTATATGTGACTGAACTAATGTAAACTGCGATGTAACTGGTGTGACTTATTGAACCTTTAGAAGACCGTGAAAACTACACTTCCAGATAGAAGGCCTTGTTAAAAGGTACATACGTCTTGAAAGTATACTGTAAATTGTTCCTTGCCCACTGCCTATGATTGGCCCAGTTGTAAAAAATTGATGTGATTCAGTAGCTGGTCAAGAGCTCCCGTGGCGGACAAGGCGATGCTTTCATTACTTTATGTCCCCGGGTCAAGGCTATCAGTACCCAAACCGGAATTCCATCGCTAGCGGAGGAAATACACGGAGACTCCTGCGGGAGGAATGGCATAGGTGAGACCCCGCAGTGCGTCAGCACGAGGAGGCTCACCAGCCACCCGCGGAAAGCGTAGTGTATTTCCGGAGCGGTATTTCCGTGCTCTAATAATATTTAAAGTTACTTCAACCGAGAGAATAAAAAGCAATAATCTTTCAGAAAAAACCCTTTCTTTAAAAACTAGTACTCCACTTTTTCCCTGCGCATCAGAAACTGGAAGAACAGGACAGTGATTAAGGATAGTACCAGAATCATGACACCGATGGTTGCTCCATATCCGAAATTATATTGTTCAAATGCCTGCTGATACAGATAGGACCCCATCACGTGGGTGGCATTATTCGGTCCACCGCCGGTCATCACCTGCACAAGGATAAAGGAACCATTTAATGTCGTAATGATAATATACAGCACGGAAATTTTGATTTGCGGCCATATAAGCGGCAGGGTAACCCTCCAAAACTGCTGCCATTCCGTCGCTCCATCAATTTCAGCTGCCTCATAATAGCTCTTGGAAATATTGGAGATCCCTCCCATAAGCATGAGGAGAAACAAACCAATCCCTGCCCAGATGGACGGCAAAACCAGGCTTGGCAATGCCCATGTTTCACTTCCCAGCCACGGACGCGCCAAAGCTTCCAGACCAAGGAATTCCAAACCGGAGTTCACGAGACCCATGGAAGGATTATAGATGAATGTCCATAGAATACCAATGACCACTACAGACATAATGTTGGGAAAGAAAAAGACAATGCGGTAAAATGGTGCTTCCTTAATTTTCAATTGTGTTAATGCAACAGCAAAAAACAAGGCCATTGCCATAATTCCAATAATTTTGGTTACGACCAGAAAATAATCATGAATAATCGTACGGGGAATAATTGCATCATTAAATAGGCGTACATAATTGTCAAATCCGACAAATTCCCGGTTATGTGATGCACCGGACCAGTCAAAAAATGAATAGTACAAGCCACTGAACAATGGGTATAATGTAAATATAGAAAACATCACAAATGTCGGCACTAAACAAAATGCCAGGAATATGTATTTTTGTTTCTTTGATTGTACCATCCAATCACTCTTTCTTAGAAAACTTGGCTTGTCGCCTTAAAAGCGTATTTCACTTTCTTTACTTCCTTTTAAGGGCAAGCTTTAGCGGCAAAACTTCAACAGTCTCAAGGTCAGACCCGCATCCCCTAATATATTTCAGGGAAGAAAGCTTTTGCTTCCTTTACCCGTAAAAGATAAAATAACTGTACAGGACATAGCGTAACTGTTTTGGCCTGGCTATGTCCCGTACACCATTTTTCATTCTACTCACACATGTTCTAATTGCGATAATTTGCTGCTGCTTCTTCTGCAGCTTCCACAAACTCCTCGGCTGTAATATTTCCAAGCATTAAAGACATTAATGCATCCCCAATCGGCTGTTCCAGGTCTGCACTCATCGGATGAGGCATATGGTAAATTTGCACTTGATCCGGATCATTAATCATTTCATTTGCTTCTGTCAAATAGACCGGAACATCATCACTTTGCGATAAATCAACATCTGTAAGATTCATAATAGCCCCAGTATGTTCAGAGAACGACATCGCATAATCCCTGGTGAAGACAAATTCCACAAAAGCCTTTGCCGCTTCCGGGTTCTCCGCATTTTCTGCTATCGCCAACGGACGTAAATCCGGAACAATGGCATATGGTTCGCCCGGATTCTGCATTGGGGAAGGGATAAAACCAAATTCAAATCCATCCGGAATGTCACCTTCCATTTCATTTGGCAGCCAGAATCCAACCGTAACAAACGCATTATCATGTAACAGGAAGTTCATTTGGGATTGCGTATGGTTCAATGCACCAAGCCCGGAATCAAACATTCCTTCCTGCGCCATCCGCTCTACTTTTTCCATAATTTCCACCACAGGCTCACTTGTCCAGGCACCTTCTGCACCGGTAGTAACATCGGCCAGCAATTCATCTCCCCCTGCAGCACCGAATGCTGGATTCAGCATGCCGCGCAGGAAATAATAGGGGTGTTGTCCGGAAGTTACAAATGGATCAATACCCTCTGCTTCTTTAATTTCTTCCATGGAATTCATGAAGCTTTCAAAATCGGTAGGCACTTCATATCCTTCCGCTTCAAACAATGCACGGTCATACCATGTGCCCCAAGTATCGAATACCAATGGCAATGAATAAATCTCTCCGTCGTAGGTGGCTGGCTCGACAATGAAGCTGTCCAACAAGGCATCTCCATTTTCCAGTTCTATATCCTGAACAAATTCATCCAGATTCATTAATTGTCCATCTTCCACCATCTGGGTCTCACTGGAACCGGCACCATCAATGTAAACAACATCAGGCGGATCATTGGCAACCCAACGGGACCTCATTTCATCGTTAATATTCGGCCCGGCATGTTCAATAATATTTACATCCGGATATTCCTCCTGAAAGTCTGCGATAACTTCCTTCCACCAGGAGTCTCCATATCCTCCTACAAAGTACTGGATCTCCAGGTCACCTGAGATCTCTCCATCCCCGGATGCTTCCTCTCCTTCATCAGAGGAATCATCTGTATCTTCCGTGTCTTCCGTACCCTCTGTATCTCCTGCGTCTGTTCCTGCTTCCTCCGTGTCTCCGTTACCCCCACAAGCAACGACAAATGCCAGCAAAAACATGGCAATGAACAATAATAATAGTTTGCCATCAAACATTCTCTTCACTTTATTTTCCCCCTTTGAATTATTCAGCAAATTGACGGCCTCGCCCCTTCCAGGCGAAGAGCCTTTGCTGCAGAACAAGTGATAAAGTTTGAAATTTGAAACTTTTTCACTCGAAAAAATATATGAAACACATTAATAGCTGTTTAAAGCAGAGATTCTCCGCCGGTTTATCCAACCGGGACGAATATCCCGTCTCGCTATTAAACTATTAATGGTGCTTCTACGTTAAAAAAGCTATTGCTTTTCTTACATAGCCGTTATTTTTGGCAATGGCGATTTTAGCTTCCTCCACGGAAACACCCGCTTCAATCATAACGATGGCCGGTTTTACTTCATGATTTGTCTGCTCCAGCACTTCTTCTGCTTTTTTATAAGACACTTTAGTAATCTCCATAATATTTCTTTTTGCCCGTTCTTTCAGTTTGTAGTTACTTGCATGAACATCCACCATTAGATTTTCATAAACTTTGCCAAGTTTCACCATGGTGGCTGTACTAATCATGTTTAATATCATTTTATGCGCCGTAGCAGCTTTCATTCTTGTGGAACCGGTTAAAATTTCCGGCCCGACTATCACTTCGATGGGACAGTCGGCAACTTGACTGATTTCAGCATCCTTGTTACAAGACAAAGCCACGGTATATGCTCCCAATTTTCGGGCGTACTTTAAAGCGCCTATTGGATAAGGTGTCCTTCCGCTTGCAGTTATTCCGATTACGACATCCTTATTGGTCACCCCTTTTTCCTTAGCATCCATTTCCCCCTTCACTTCATGATCTTCAGAACCTTCCACTGCCTGGAAAAAAGCGCCTTTTCCTCCGGCCATCACCGTTTGAACCATCTCCGGCGGTGTCATAAATGTAGGAGGACATTCCGATGCGTCCATCACACCGACTCTTCCACTCGTACCGGCTCCAACGTAAAACAATCTTCCACCATTCTGTAAAGCAAATTGAATGGATTCCACGGCGATTTTTACCTGGGGAAGCACCACTTCCACTGCATGGGCAACTTTTTTGTCCTCCTTATTAATCATCGTTAACATTTCCATCGTGGACATCTCATCCATGTTCATACTATTCGGATTTCTCTGTTCAGTCATCAGCTTAGATAATTTCATATGCAAGTTTGGCTCCTCATACTAAAATACCTACTTTTCCCTCAATAGAAAGCGTTTTCATTCATACTATTATACTATGTGAAATTTGATTTTATTATAGACTTTATGAATTTTTTTGTCAACATAGTATTTACATTTTAGTAATAATATTTCAGTTTTAATGTATTCCAGCCATGGATGTTATTCATTCATTTTTTCTCCTTTCAGGAAGTTGACTGCCTTTCTCGTTTCATCCAAGTGCTCAATTGTTTGCTCATATTCCATCGAAGCAAGACTCATCAGTAAAATATCAATGATATGAAGCTGGGCAATCCGGGATGATGTAGCACCGCTTCTTACAGTTGCTTCCTTGGCAGCCGATGTATGTAATAAAATATCAGTCCACTTGCTGACAAGTGAATTTCCATACTTAGTAATACTGATGGTTGTACAATTTTTTTGTTTGGCCAACTCCAGCAATCTGGCAATTTCCCGGGTATTTCCGGAAAACGAAATACCGACGATCACGTCTTCTTCCCCTTTATTTGCAATTGAAGTAGCAGCCATATGAACATCGGAAAAAGCATAGGCATTCTTATTTATCCGTAAAAACTTTTGTTCTGCATCATTTGCTGCGATAAACGATGCACCCACACCGATAAACAGGATGGATTTTGCCTTGGATAAGGCGAAAACAGCATCGGCAAGATTTTTTTCACTCATCAAGTCCATCGTTTCCCTTAATGTTTGAATGGTATTTGACGTCACTTTATTCATAATGTTCTTGAAGTTTTCGTTAGGTTCAATATCACGGTATTCTGTATCCTCTTCTGCCTGGAGATCTCCCGCTACCCGTATTTTCAATTCCTGAAAACCGCTCAACCCGAGGGATTTACAGAGGCGGATGACTGCAGCACTGCTTGTATTACTGTTTTCCCCCAGAGTTAAAGCTGTTTGCAATATCGCTTCTTCCGGATTGTCCAAAATATATTGGGCTATTTTTCTTTCTGACGGTGGCAAACTGTTGATCATTTCCTTTAAAATAACCAGACCGCCTTTTACATATGACATACGATCACCTTCTCATTCAGTATGGATTATATTGTTAATCATAGTTTCATTGATTCGTTTTTCTTTCATCAGATATGCCCCGATTAAAGCTCCACCGGCCGGAGACATTTGAGGCCGACATAAAGTCAGGTTTGTCCAGGCATCCAATTTATTTTGCAGCAGTGCAGGAATGATTTCTTTTTCCTGAAAGATGCCGCCCGACAAAACGACAATCGTTTTTTCATCCGGCGAGAAAAGTTTTTCCATTAATGTAGTTATGTTTAAAGCTAAGTCATCTACTGTTTGGGCAATAATTTTCCGGGCTGTCCTGTCATTTTGTTTATAGGCTTGAAAAACAATTTCAGCAAGGGGGGAAATTTCATTTTTCGGTGATGGTGAAGTATATACCTGGCGGATTAGGTCCTGCGGGTGATCCACCTGAAAATGGGCATACAGCATATCCAGCAGCTTCGTATCCCGGTCCCCACGGCCGTCAAAAGCCTTCAGTGCAGCAGCTACCCCTCTTCTTCCGATATCATACCCGCTTCCTTCATCCCCGAATAAGTAGCCCCAGCCGCCAACCCGGGCTTCCTTTTCCAAGCCATTTCTGCCAAAGGTAATCGACCCTGTGCCGGAGATTTGCACAATGCCGGGTCTTCCCCAGGTGCCGGCATAAAGCGCGTTAATTGCATCGGTTTCAACTTTGATGGCCGTCTGTGCGGGTACATGCTTTTTTATTATCTCCAATAATATTTTTTCGTTTTCACTGTTACCCGCACCGGAAATACCTGCAAACAGGGTAATATTTATTTTCTCCAGTTTGTTACTGTTTTGTCTCAGGGCAGAAAATAAACGTTGAAACACATGCGCAAGCTTTTTTTCTTTCACTACATTCGGATTACTCGGCCCGACAGTTGCACCGGCCAAGACATTACCGTATTCATCTGCAAGCAACCCCTTTGTCTTCGTGCCCCCGCCGTCAATGCCGATGACATATTCCATTCCCCGCTCCTCCTCATTCGGATCATCTGTTACTATATAGAATATAGATTTTTCAAGCATACTACAAGTATTTTCTGAAATTAAATTTTAATTAAAAAACGTTATATATAAAAATATATAACGTTTCTCTTAATTGGCTTGATGATACCAGCTTCTAAACTTTTTCGGCGATATGAAGCATAACCCTTTCGGCCAGGTTCTCACAAGCTTTTATATCGTTCTGATTTGGTTCCAGGTCCACCTTCAGCCACGGGCTGACAACCCTGGCACCAAGCTCCTCCAGCCTTTCCCCCATTAGATCAATGGCTCCACCGTACGTGTCGTAAAAGGAATCACAGGAGCCAAAGACGGCAAATAAATGATTCTCTATATTCACATCTTCCAGTTCTTCATAGAAATCTTCCACTTCATAGGGCAGATCCCCGTCATCCCATGTGTGGGTTCCAATCAGCACAGCATCGTATGCTGCAAGTTCTTCCACATCTATTGGATCGAAATCAAACGTTTTCGTTGTGACATCTATCTTATTATGTTCCAGCAATGCAATCATCGATTCAGCCATTAACTCGGTATTACCCGTCTGGCTGGCATAAACAACGAGAATTTTATTCATCATACGATTCCCTCCATAAGAAACAGACTATCATAGACTGCCTCCTTTCATTTTAAAGGATAACAACAACCGATTTCAACGCATCAACACAAGCATATGTGACAAAGTAATGGCAAAGGGGTCAGACCCCTCAATTCCGAATATTCTCTCCCATGCCGCAAATGGGGTCTGACCCCTCAATTCTAAATTTTCAATAATATGTCTGTTTTGTTTATGTCGATACGGGGTAGAGTAGAAAGAGTATATAGCTTACTTGCAGGAGGGATGCGGGTATAAGAAGTATTTTGCGAAAATTAAATTTGGTAAATAAAATTCCTGTTATCATTATATTGATTTTTACTGTTTGGGGTTTTGTTTTTCCGGGACCTTTGGTGGAAACACTGACAGGTCTGGTTACGTTCATCAATGAAACAGTCGGTTCCATCTATGTGCTTGGAACGGCTATCTTTGTGATTTTCTGCTTATACCTCGGTTTTGGACCATATAAAAATGTGAAACTGGGAAAGCATGAAGATGAGCCGGAGTATAATTACTATTCATGGATTGGCTTGTTATTTGGTGCCGGCATGGGGGTGGGCCTTTTGTTTTGGGCAGTGGCAGAACCATTATCCCATTATGTGGAACCCCCTCCCGGTGTTGAAGCAGAAACCAGGGAAGGTGCGGAAGCCGGCTTACTGTATAGTATTTTTCATTGGGGCGTCCATCCATGGGCGATCTATGCCACTATTGCATTGGGATTGGCTATTGCTAAATTCAAAAAGGATTTACCGGGGCTGATCAGTTCCGTATTTTATCCGTTGATCGGAGACCGGGTGTATGGCCGCCTCGGACATACCATCGACATACTTGCCATTATTATTACGACAATTGGTGTGGCTACTACTCTTGGTTTAAGCACTGTTCAGCTGGCCGGTGGTTTATCCGAAGTGTTTGGCTTGGAAAATAACATCTCTCTACAATTAATCATCATTGCAGTCATTACCGCCTTCTACTTAACATCGGTCGTCACGGGAATTAATCGGGGAATGCTTTATTTAAGTATAATTGGTTTAACCATGTCAGCTATTATAATGATTGTCGTATTTCTGCTCGGACCAACAGTGTTTTTAGGCGAAAACATTATTAAAATGACTGGCCAATATGTATCCAGCTTTGTTTCGCTAACCTTTGAAACCACACCATATACGAATAATGAATGGCTGGGCGAGTGGACCTTCTTTTACTGGGCATGGCTTATTTCCTGGAGCCCGTTCGTTGGTACATTTATTGCCCGTGTTTCCCGAGGAAGAACATTGAGGGAATTTGTATTCGGTGTATTGTTTGTTCCAGCCCTCGCTTCCCTCGTCTGGATTGTTACTTTCGGAGGAACCGGTCTGCACTTGGAACATGAGCAGGAGGCCGGGATAGCCGGAACAGTTGCCGATCTTCCGGAAGCCGGCCTGTTCATGGTACTGGACAGCCTGCCATTCAGCCTGATATTAAATATAGCAACCCTGATCATTATAACAATTTTCTTTGTCACCTCAGCAAACTCAGCCACATATGTGCTAGGTGTATTTGCAAGCAAAGGGGATCTTTACCCAAAAAATTCTGTCCTCATTACCTGGGGGCTGCTTATTGCCGGAATTGCCGCTTCCTTCCTTTTCAGCGGAGGACTGGACGGTCTGGAAGCAATGGCCATCATTTCCGCCTTACCTTTTTTACTATTAATGTTCGTCATGGCTGTTTCGATTTATCGGTTTGTCAAAAGAGATTAGAAATAATTTCGTAAAAAAAGACTGACAGGACATCCCCAGTTCGATGTCCTGTCAGCCTTTATATCAAGCTTACTTAAAAAGATTAATTTTCTTCCAAAGAAACATCTCTCAAAAATGGAAAACTGCTCGGGTATTGATAAAATCCATTTACTTCATCCCGTAAACCTGCCAGAAGTACGGAATGATAAACTGGTACGATCGGAGCTTCATCAATAATAATTTGCTGTGCTTCTTCATATAATTCCATTCTTACTTCTTCCTCTGTCTCCTGTCTTGCCTGATCCAGCAAATCATCTACTTCCGTGTTGCTGAAAAACGACCTGTTCCCTGGAGCGCCGGCATTTTCCGAGTGGAACATCGGGTACAACCCGTAATCGGCATCAAGGGTTACCGTTCCCCAACTGCCGACATGCATATCTATTTCCCCATTGGCTGTTACTTCCAGGTAGGCTCCTGTCTCCATCATTTCTATATCAAGATCAATACCTATTTCACTTAATTGAGCCTGGACAATGGTAGCTATATCTGAAGTTGTCCGGTCATTCACTGCAATACTTGCCGTAAATCCATCCTCATAGCCTGCTTCAGCCAACAATTCTCTTGCTGTCTCCAAATCATGCTCCATTGGTGTTATGGCATCACTATAACCAATCACTGTCGGTGCCAACGGTCCTTCTGCGGTTAAAGCAACACCGTCGGTTACTCCCTCAATGATTTCCTCGTTATCTATGGTCATGGCTACGGCACGACGCACACGGTCATCGTTAAAGGGCTCCCGCTGTGTATCCATTCCGATATAAGTCAGATTGGAACTGTCGGATTGGTGAACATGGGTTCCTTCATTGTTATCAATTTGCTCCATATCATTGGCGTTCACCGGATAAATAATATCTGCATCACCGGTTTCGAGCTCAGCAACTCTTGTTAAATCCTCCGGTACCACTTGAAAAGTAACGGAATCCACCTGGGCTTCTTCCCCCCAGTAGTCCTCATTTTTTACCAGGGTGACATGTGCTCCGGAAGAGCGTTCATCAAATTTAAAATAACCGGTACCAACGGGATTTTCATTGACGGAAGCAAAAGGTTCTTCTCCATTTTCCACGGCTTCATAATCAGCTTCAATGGACTCGAGGCTGATCATATGTCCGCCTGGATGTGCCAGATGAAGCGGCAGCGCAGAAAAAGGATAGGCTGTCGTGATTTCCACGGTATATTCATCGGTTACTTCAACGGCTTCAATCATGTCGAAAAGGAATGCAAGCGGTGAGCCCATTTCCGGATCCAAAACACGATCCAAATTAGCTTTTACCACTTCTGCATTTAATTCGGATCCATCATGAAATGTCACATCTTCTCTGATTTTCGCTTCCCACACAGTGTCCTCCAGCTGTTCGAAGCTTTCGGCCAAGGCAGGCTGCAATTCCAAATCGGTATCGAGTGTAACCAAAGTATCATACATCGCGTTCATCACATACAGGGAATTGCCGTCGTTTGCTGCGTGCGGATCAAGCGAAACGGGATCTGATGCAATATCAACGACCAAATGATCTTCCACGGTTTCTGTTTCACCATTATCAACTTCATCTTCTTCCACCGGTTCCGGCTCATCTGCACAAGCCGCTAAAATGAGTAATATGACAAGAAAAACGGGGCCAAGCATATATTTTTTCATAGAAATCCTCCTTTAACCCTACTAAGTATATATGATTAATCAACCTTATCTATTCTAACTACGACAATAAGCTAAAGTCAAACTTATAGCTTTACCATACTATTTTTTACACCATTCACTTCCCCGGTTTTTTCATGTATATATTTCACAATAATAATAAAGGATAAGAACTAGGAAAAATTAACAAGAATTGGAGTGTTACGTATGGAATTCCATGAAGAAGAGGTAAATTATTTCGACCAGTCTATTATGGATTATAAACAGGGGAGCAGCCAGCTAAGCAAAAAATTACCTAAGGTGATGCAGGGTTACTTTGAATTTACGGAGGCATGCTTTGAGGAAGGCACCCTGGATAAAAAACAAAAGCAGCTGACGGCACTTGGTATTAGTATTTATGCCCAGGATGAGTATTGTATTATGTACCATGCAAAAGGCGCTGTGGAAAATGGGGCGACAGAGGAAGAATTTATGGAAGTCGTTGCCATCAGCTCAGCTTTAGGCGGTGGTGCGGCGTTGGCACAAGGTGCTACACTGGCATTGGATACATTCCACCATTACAATCAACAGACCCATTGACCATTGGATATGCAGAAGTGTTTCTATGGCCCCCTACACGTAAGAAAAAAAGATGGGTGTGGATCCTCCCTAACCGGGGATCCTTTTTATTTGGGATAATAGTTTCATCACCTTTACATATGTAGATCAAACTGGCTGCATGGTACAGATATAAACGAATCGTTTATATGATGAAAAACAGGCCGGCAGCCCCATGTGTAATCTATAACCTCAATGATATAATAGAGTATACCTGTTAACACTAAAATGCTTAAAAACTACAAATAAGGGATGATCAAAATGAAGGCTGATGCAGTGTTTGAAGGAGGCGGAATAAGAGGTGTGGCATTTGCGGGAGCGATTGAAGCAATGGAAAAAAATAATATTGAATGGATGCGGATTGCCGGAACTTCAGCAGGCGCTGTCGTTGCGACACTATTGGCTGCAGGTTATAAAAGCCATGAAATCAGACAGGTTTTGGAACAAATGGATTTTTCCCGATTCCGCGGGAGGACATTTGTCAACCGGATCCCTTTAATTGGAAACCTTGTACAGCTGATTTTCTCTCTGGGAATGTATAAAAATAATTATCTTGCGTCATTAGTTGATGAACTTCTTGCAGATAAAGGAATTGAAACCTTTGCTGACCTCCCTGAAGGCAAATTAAAAATAATTGCGTCCGACATTTCCTATGGTAAGATGCTTATCTTCCCTGATGATCTGCCACGATATGGTATGTCCCCGTCAGACGTTCCTATTTCCAACGCAGTAATGATGAGCACCTCCATGCCCTTTTTCTACAGACCTGTTATATGGAAGGGGAAAAACGGAAAAAAATCCTATATATTGGACGGCGGTCTGCTCAGTAATTTTCCTATATGGATATTTGATGAGAAAAATCCCCGCTACCCAACCATTGGATTTCATTTTACGAAAGAAAAAATCATCGGTAACACCATCATTCCATCTCCCCTGCATTTATTTGAAAATATCTTCCGAACAATGCTGCAGGCCCATGATTTGAGACATTTGGATGCCATTTCCAAAGAAAGGACTGTTCAGATACCTGCCGGTGACATCGCCGCTACCGATTTCGACCTGAATAAAAGCCAAATTGATACGCTTTATAAAGCAGGTTACGCTGCAGCTGCCACATTTATGGAAACCTGGGATTTTAACAAACATATTATAAACAGAAGACAAAGTGAGAATTTACCTTCGTGAAAATGCTCAAGACTTGACCGATGGGACCCGGGATCTGCAAACATGGCATGGATTCCATATTGTATGTCTTTTTAGCTTTTCTTCTCAATCACATACCATTGGCGAGTCATTTTAGCTTTCCTACTCAATGGCACACCATTGGCGGCCCGTATGGTATGTCATTTTTACTTTCATGCTCAATCACATACCATTGGCAGCCCGTATGGTATGTCATTTTAGCTTTCCTACTCAATCAAACACCATTGGCGAGCTGTATGGTACGTCATTTTTACTTTCATGCTCAATGGCACACCATTGGCGGCCCGTATGGTACGTCATTTTAGCTTTCCTACTCAATGGCACACCATTGGCGAGCCGTATGGTACGTCATTTTAGCTTTCATGCTCAATGGCGCACCATTGGCGGCCCGTATGGTACGTCATTTTTACTTTCCCGATCAATCACATACCATTGGTGAGCTGTATGGTATATAAATCTACCCGGCTAAATTAAAAAAGAGGAGCAAACGCACATCGCTGCTCCCCCCTATTAATTTATTTTGCTTCCACCATCACCTTGCACATATCATTCGTAAATGCCACCGGATCATCGATGGACAATCCTTCGATTAACATGGCCTGGTTATAGAGCAGATTAGCATACAGATCCAATTTTTCCTTATCCTCTTCAAATGCTTTTTGCAACGATGGAAAAATGTCGTGATCTGTATTGATTTCCAATACTTTATCCGCCTGGATGTTCTGATTATTCGGCATCGCACTCAGCACTTTTTCCATTTCCACGGACACATCGCCTGCTGCAGACAAGCATACCGGGTGAGACTTCAACCGCTTGGATACTACAACGTCAGTTACTTTTCCTTTTAATGCATCCTTCATATGGCTGAATAATTCTTTATTCTCTTCTTCCTGCTCCTTGCTTTCCTTTTCCTCATCTTCGTCTATGCCCAAATCACTGCTTGATACCGATTTGAATTCCTTCCCGTCATACTCCATAAGCATTCGGATCGCGAATTCATCAATTTCATCGGTAAAATACAAAATTTCGTATCCTTTATCGGCTACCAGTTCCGTTTGCGGCAGGCGCTCAATTTTCTCATTGGACTCCCCTGCTGCATAGTAAATATATTTCTGATCCTCCGGCATTCTGGAAACATACTCTTTTAAGGATACCAATTTCTTTTCTGTGGACGAATAAAAAATCAGCAGATCCTTCAGCACATCTTTATTGGCACCAAACTCATTGTAAACACCGAACTTGATTTGTCTGCCAAATGCATCGAAAAACTTCTCATATTTCTCTCTTTCATTCTTCAGCATGCCTTCCAGCTGGCTCTTAATTTTCTTCTGGATATTCTTGGCGATCACTTTCAGCTGTCTGTCATGCTGCAGCATTTCCCTCGAAATATTTAATGACAGATCTTCCGAATCAACCATTCCTTTGACAAAACTGAAATGGTCGGGCAACAGCTCCGCACATTTATCCATAATCAGCACGCCGCTGGAATACAGTTCCAGCCCTTTTTCATATTCCGCGGAATAAAAATCAAAAGGCGCATTCTCCGGGATGTATAAAATAGCGTTATAGCGGACGGTTCCATCCACGTTGATATGCATATGTTTGAGCGGCTTGTCAAACCCATAGTTCTTTTCACGGTAAAAATTCTCATAATCCTCATCTGTCAGCTCGCTCTTGTTTTTCTTCCAAATCGGAACCATACTGTTAATTGTTTCTTCTTCTGTATAATCCACATATTCATCGCTGTCATCATCTTTTGGCTTGCTTTTCGTGACGTTCATCCGAATTGGGTAGCGGATAAAATCGGAATACTTTTTGACGATTTCCTGCAGGCGGTGCTCCTCCAAAAACTGGTCAAAATCAACATCTTCTTCATTCTCTCTGATCTTCAGTATGATTTCTGTCCCTGTCTCCTGCTTGTCATATGGTTCAATCGTATAACCTTCCGTACCTTCCGACTCCCACTTATACGCCTGATCCGAATCCAGTGCTTTACTGATTACCGTGACAACATCCGCCACCATAAAAGCAGCATAAAAACCAACACCGAATTGGCCGATGATATCATGACCGTCTTTAATTTCATTTTCTTTCTTAAATGCAAAAGAGCCGCTTTGAGCGATCGTACCGAGGTTTTCTTCCATTTCCTCTTTGGTCATCCCGATACCTGCATCAGAAATCGTAAGCGTACGGTTCGTTTTATTCGGCTCTATTTTAATGTAGTACTTGCTTTGGTCAAAGCTGATTGCGTCATCTGTCAATGCCCGGTAATATATTTTGTCAATCGCATCACTGGCATTGGAAATCAGCTCGCGCAAAAATACTTCATGCTTCGTATAAATCGAGTTAATCATCATTTCCAATAATCGTTTGGACTCTGCCTGAAACGCTTTTTTCTCCATTATTTCTACTCTCCTTACTCCGATTTAAATTAGCTTCCACTATTTTAAATACCATATTGGTCAAAATAAGTCAATCTTGAATCCCCGGTTTCCTCCTAAAAATTTGTGGTAACACCCACGCATTCATTTCATACACATATAACCATAAAGTTTACCCGGGGAAAAATATTGTTCTTTGTAAAAAACACTTGACAGAAGAAAACAAAACCTTTAAATTTAGTACTAACGAATAATTTGCCCCAGGGAAACAATTGAGGAGGAAGGAAAAATGAACGTATTCGGTAAAACATTGGGGAATATTTTTATACTTAGTTTGATCTTCTTGTTTGCAGCATGCGGTGCTGAAGACGAAACAGAGTCTGATCCGGCAGACCAGAATGACAAAGAAAAAATCAATATTGTTACGACAATTGCTCAAATTGGTGAGCCGCTCTCCGTTGTTGGTGGTGACCGGGTGGAGGTAACCAGCCTGATGGGACCTTCCGTGGACCCACATTTATATCAGGCAACACAGGGAGATATCAGCACAATCGATCAGGCTGACCTGATATTTTATAATGGATTGAATTTAGAGGAAAATATGGTAGAAATCTTTAATGAAATATCCGAAAGTAAACCTGTGCTTGCATTGGGAGAAACTATCCCCCGGGACCAACTTCTGGAAGAGGAAGAGGGCGTGACCGATCCGCATATTTGGTTTGATTATAACCTGTGGGAGGAAGCATTATATCATGCGGTGGAAGAATTAAAAGCATACGCTCCGGATGATGCGGATTATTTTGAGGAAAATTGGAACGACTATACTTCGCAATTGGAAGAGTTGAGGGAGCACGCTGAAAAAATCTCGGACATTCCCGAGGAGCAGCGGGTGCTGGTAACTGCCCATGATGCTTTTGGCTATTTCGGAGAACTTCATGATATTGAAGTCATCGGTCTCCAGGGTTTGAGTACAGATTCAGAAGTTGGCATTTCCGATATTAATGATACGATTGATATTATTAAAGAACATGAAGTTCCAGCTATTTTCGTGGAAACAAGTGTGAATGACAATGCCATACAGGCAGTCGTTGAAGGAGCCCAGGACGGGGGGATTGAAGTGGAGCTTGGCGGAGAATTGTATTCTGATGCCATGGGTGAAGAAGGTACAGAAGAAGGAACGTATATAGGTATGTATAAATATAATGTCGATACTATTTATGAAGCACTAACAGGAAAAGAGGCTGATTAAAGTGGAGAACAAAGTCGTCCAGGTAAAGAATCTCGCTGCGGCTTACCGTAAAAATACCGCCCTTTACGATGTCACGTTTGAAATAGAAAAAGGAACACTGACGGGAATCGTTGGACCAAACGGGGCGGGAAAATCCACCCTTTTAAATACGATACTGGAACTTCACCCCCGTCTTTCCGGTGAAGTGAAGTTCTTCGGAAAACCTTTTAAAAAAGTTAAAAAAAGGGTTGGTTATGTTCCACAGCGTGGATCGGTCGACTGGGATTTCCCTACAACCGCTATCGATGTCGTCACCATGGGGCTGTATGGGCAAATCGGCTGGCTCAGACGTCCCCGCCGGCATCATAAAGAGAAAGCATATGAAGCATTAAAAAAAATGGGAATGGAGATGTATGCTGACAGGCAAATCAGTCAGCTCTCCGGGGGACAGCGCCAGCGGGTATTTCTGGCGCGGGCCCTTGTACAGGATGCAGACCTTTACATCATGGATGAACCCCTTGCCGGTGTGGATGCGCAGACCGAGCGGGCCATCATGAACATCTTGAAAGAATTGAAAAGCCGCGGAAAAACGGTAATGGTCGTTCATCATGATTTGCAGACAGTAGAGGATTATTTTGATTCGGTTCTCTTATTGAACAGGACCGTTATGCATTATGGAAAAACAGAGGAAGTATTCACCAGGGACAACATTGCCCGGACATATGGAGGCAATATGCGCTGGATGGGAAAGGAGCAGGCTGATGAGCGCACTGTTGTTAAGCAGTAACTTACAATGGGTTCTTATAAGTACATTGGTGCTGGGAATTGCAGCAGGGCTCGTCGGCTGTCTATCCTACTGGAAAAAACACAGCTTGATGAGTGATGCGCTTGCCCACGCTGCACTGCCGGGAGTTGTTCTCGCATTTTTACTGGCCGGTGAAAAACAAACTTTCGTTCTTATCAGTGGGGCTGCTGTGAGTTCATTTATTGGTGCCTGGTTCATCCAAACCATCCGTGCTTCCACTAGAATTACCGAAGATACTTCCATGGGAATTATTTTATCCGTATTTTACGGGTTGGGCATTATGCTGTTGACGATCGCAAACCGGACAGCAGGTGGAAACCAGAGCGGACTGGACAATTTTATTTTCGGTCAGGCTGCTTCCATGGTGCGAAGTGATATGTATACGATGATCGGTCTCAGTATCGTCGTTATTTTTCTTATTTATCTGCTTTTTAAGGAGTGGAAGGTATTTTTATTTGATCCTTCCTTTGCTAAAGGATCCGGGTTTTCCCTGAAAACCCTGAACAGCCTGTATATGTTGCTCCTCGTAACTGTTATTGTCATCGGTATTCAGGCAGTGGGTGTGATACTGATTGCAGCACTTTTGATTATTCCGCCGGTCAGCGCCCGTTATTGGAGCAAAACATTTCACTGGATGCTGTTATTGTCTGCTGCTTTCGGCGGAATTGCAGGGGCTGGCGGCACATTGATCAGCTCCATGGGAAGCAGCTGGCCGACAGGTCCATTTATCGTTGTTACTGCTGCATCCATATTTACGATCTCCCTTCTTTTTGGGAAGGAAAAGGGTATATTGATCAGGTTTCTGCAGTTTAAGCATTATCAAAAGCACATGGGCTATAAAAAGGTTAACACCCATGTTTCATCTAAGGGAGTGAATTAAATGACGTATGCAGGTTGGATTATATTAACAGCTTCTCTGGTAGGACTCACCTGCGGCCTGATCGGTGTGTTTCTCATTTTGAGGAAAATGGCGATGATGGCGGATGCTATTAGTCATACCGTGCTGCTCGGGATCGTCATTGCCTTTCTTATTACCAGGCAGCTGAGCGGCCCCCCCATATTAATTGGTGCTATTGTGGCCGGTCTGGTTACGGCGTTTCTGGTACAATGGCTGCACTCCCTTGGCGTTGAACATCACGCTTCCATGGGAATTGTTTTCACGACGCTGTTTGCGATTGGCGTCATTCTGATAGCCACCAGTGTTGGAAATGCCCATCTGGATGTCCAGCATGCCTTAATGGGTGAAATAACTTTTATTCCGTGGAATACCGTGGTACTGCCGGTCGTCGGCCAGGTCCCGCAGGCTACTGCCATGCTGGGATTCGCTTTTATCGTCGTGCTGTTTTTCATTATTGCTTTTTATAAAGAATGGAAAATAACCTCTTTTGACCCAAAACTGGCAGCAAGCCTGGGAATCCCGGTCATGTTCATGCATTATCTATTTATGAGTCTCGTCTCCGTTACGACGGTGGCTTCCTTTGACGCTGTCGGTGCCATTATGGTGGTTGCGATGCTGATTACCCCGGCTGCCTCAGCCTACCTATGGACAGATAGGCTATCCTTGATGCTTGTGCTCAGTGGCTCATTTGGTGTAATGGCTGCGGTGGCCGGTTATTATATTGCAGCCTGGATAGATACCTCCATTTCCGGATCCATGGCGTTTGCCACAGGCCTGATATTCCTGGTGAGTTTTATATGTGCACCGAAACATGGGATGATCGGGAAGTGGATACGGCCTGCAGAAGTTGTTTAGAAAGGATTTTAAGGTAAGTCGGTTACCTGAGAATTTGTGTCTTTTGTATCTAAGCTTGCAGAAATCATCATGTCTGTTCCTGAGAAAGCTCCTATGGTATGGAACCTGAGGAAATTAACGAAGTCATGTACCTGAGATGCAGTTTAGGTTTATCAGAACTGAACGGTAAATAAAAATGCAAAAAAACCGGTGAAAATTATGGCTATCTTCATCGGTTTTTTTCATTTAAAAAATGAAATTCGCATATTCATTATACTTCGGTAAATCTAACCTAATTTTTAACAATATCCAAAAGCAACACGAAAATCTGCACATTGCTGGTGTATTTTATTGATAAAACGTTCATCAAATGGTGAAAATTACGTATAATATGTATGAACATTCGTATGTACATTAACAAAAGGTGATGATATAATGAAAGAGAAGAAACGATTTAGAGGGAGGAAAGAAATAATGGAAACAACCTTGAAAAAGCAAGGGAATAGTTCAGCTGTGACTATTCGAAGCGAATGGAAAAAAGCCCTCAATATTGAGAACGGATCACCTCTGGAAGTAACTGTAGATTACATGAATCAGCGTTTAATCATTGAACCGAAAAAAATAACCAGAGAAAAATATTCGCTGGATGAACTGGTTGCTGAAGCAAAAACACAGTATTCTCCAGCAGAAATTCAAACAGGCAGGGCAGGAGATGAACAATTTTAAAATGGGTGTATCTTTAAAGCAGGGGGATATCATTATATGTGATTTTGATCCTCAAAGTGGTCACGAACAAGCTGGAAGACGACCGGCAATCGTAGTATCCAAACAGATTTATAATGAGATTTCCACCGTAACCATGGTTTGTCCTATTACAAGTACATCCAGAGATTGGGCCTTCTTTGTTGAACTGCCTGAAGGAATGCAAACACACGGAAAGGTTTTTACAGATCAAGTAAAAACCTTTGATTTGAAAGCGAGAAGGTACAAATTTGTTGAAGAAGCACCACAGGAAGTGACCGATCAGGTAATGGGAATTTTAGAATCAATTATGTTTGGTTAAGCCTGTCCTAACGGAGATAAAGTACAGTCACGTATTTCCTTAATAAGGAACGTGGCTTTTTATTATTTAAAGGGAATATGCAAAAAACCAGTGAGAAGCAATAACTGTCTCCCGCCGTACTCCGGTTTACCCGTGGCAAACACAAACTGATTTTAGCTGTTCACGGTGAAAAGCCAACCATTGGGGCTTTCCCCCTACTTTTACTTCATTATAATGATATTTTGTTGAAATTTACATTCATTGTTATGTGAAATCTGCTAAAATAAGTATAACATTTTTATAGCATGGGAGTGATCGAGATGAAAGAAACATTTTTCACATTTGATTATGATTCTCCGGTTGGGATTTTGGAAATTCATGGCACAGCCGATGCCATTTATGAATTAAATTTTACGGACAAGCAGCAAATTGAAACAACTTTGGATGAAAGCCATCCAGCTTTATTGCATGAATGCAGCTCCCAATTGGATGATTATTTTCAAGGGAAACGAAAAACCTTTTCTATTCCCTATGTATTGGAGGGAACTGCTTTTCAGAAAAAAGTATGGAACGCCCTGACGGAAATCCCCTACGGAAAAACTGGAAGCTACCGGGATATCGCCATCGCAGTAAACAGTGAAAAAGCCGTACGGGCAGTCGGCAGTGCGAACGGAAAAAATAAAATCAGCATCATCATCCCCTGCCACCGGGTTATTGGGACTAATGGCAAGTTGACAGGGTATGGCGGCGGATTATGGAGGAAGGAATGGCTGCTGAAGCATGAGCAGGAGAAAGCTGTTTAATGTTATCAAAAATGAACAGGAATACTGGCTGGTTGATCAGATAAAAAGAGAGAAAACGACGAATAAGGCTTACATGGGAGAATGTAATCAATTATTGATAATATTTTAAAAGGGGCTGGGACAAAAGTATTTTTATCAAGGTAAAAGCCGAACAATAATAATTAGCGCCTATACCCCGCTCCGGAAATATACTTCGCTTTCCGCGGGGGAGTGGTGAGCCTCCTCGGGCTGACGCCCTGTGGGGTCTCACCGATCTCCTGCTTCCCGCAGGAGTCTACGTATATTTCCTCCGCTAGATTAATTTATTGTTCGTATTTAGAATAAATTACTTTAGAAATGTCCCAGCCTCTTTATTATGGTTTGCTATTCAATAATCAGCATATCATTCTCATCAAACTTCCAATTCTCCCCGTACGCCACTTCCCAGTAATAACCATTTGGATCCTGAAAATAACCGCTGTAGCCTCCCCATGAAACGATTTCGGGCATTTTAATGATACTAGCCCCGGTTTTTTCAGCAATCTCAAAGATATTATCTACCTCCTCTTTTGTCTTGGCGTTATAGGCAAGGGTGATCCCTGAAAAGTCATTTCCAGTTGCAGGCGGATTTTCTTCATTTATATCCTTTGTCAATTCATTAATGGGATATAAAGAGATTTTTGTCCCTCCGTTGTTGAAAAAGATGATATCCGGATCATTCTCATCCCCGTAAACCTGGACATTAAACCCCAGTCCTTCCCGGTAAAATTGCAGTGATTCCAGCATATCTTTTACGCCAAGTGTGATTAGATTTAGCCGATTCATTTAAACAGCTCCTTTTTAATATTTCTACAATGGACATTACTCTACTTTTCATTTTCTGTATTGTAAAAATCGGACAATTTCACAGCAGATGGTGTTTCTCCCAGACGCTTTTTAAAATCTTTAATGAAATGCGCTTGATCATAATAACCAAATTGGTTGACCACACTTAAAGGATCTGTTTTATTTACCACTGCTTGAACGGTTAACTGAAAACGGACAATCTGGGAAAATTTCTTCGGACTCAAACCTATCCATCTATCAAACAAGCGATTGGCAGTCCTCATATCTGTATATTCCATGCTGCAAAGCTGGTGAACAGAAATATTTCCATGACTTCTGAAGATCCTGTAAAGCATATTATTCAGAACACTATTGGATATCGTTTTTCCAATTTTATTGCTCAATTTCTTGAGCAGGAAAGATTCAGCCATCTGCACTCTTTCGGCATTATACGAAGCATGTACCAATTTTTCGCCAATGAGTTTGGCAAACGATCCATTTATTACGGAAATATCCATAATATCATTGGAAAATTCCTTTTGGTTATGATCTAAAAACGGAAGGGCACCGCCCGGGAAAAATCGTATGCCAAAGTATGCACGGTATGGATTATAAGCTACTCCGGTCTGAAAATAATGATCAAAAATGCCGCAGTAGACCATGTCGAATTCTTTTGTGACAGTATTATATTCCACAATGATGTCGCTGCATCCATCGGGAATAACCGTATCGGTATAACGTGACGATGTGGGATACTTTCCCGCCTCTGAACTCCAAAAGCAATGGATATAGGGTTTTAAGGCATGCGTTGGCTCATACTCCCGGTAGGTTGTGTATTTATTTGTCATTATTTTCGGACTGAAAAGCTTATGTAAATCGGTCAATTCCATCACCTGATCTTCTGTACGTACTATTCACTTATACTTGTTGTGCATATTAGTATAAGTTAATTTAGTTCATTATAACAAACATTATTTTTATTGGTTAATAGAATGAGAATATTAAAACCATATAGCTTTGTCTAAGGTGAACAATTGTTTCAAATTTCCCCATTATCTACTTGCGGAATTTTCTCAAAAATGTTAACTTATAATTGAAAATTCATTGTTTGTTAAAAGAAGTGAAGGATATTTACGTTTTTTGCTTTAACTTATATTTGCTTAAAGACTGGAAAAGTATGCCCTTTAAAAACGTTATAACAGATTCGTCGTTTTTCTTCCATGTAATTTCCAAGCTTAGGGAGGGGAAAATTTTTATAATCCATGTATGGGATGATTACAATGAATCTTTAGGAGGGAGACCAATGAATGGTTGATAACCTGAATGAAAGCTGCTGTTCATCCAATACAAAACCTAATATAACGGTAAATACCGAAGAAACAGCAAGCCGAAAAATCGTATCAAGAGAAGAATGGAATGAATCCCATCAGGCTTTTCTAAAAGAAGAAAAAGCATTTACCCGATTACGGGATAAACTAAATGCCAAGCGGCGCCGCTTGCCAATGGTGGAAGTAACAAAGAATTATATATTTCAAGGAATAAACGGAGAAATCAGCCTGCATGATTTATTTGCCGGTTATAAGCAGCTCATAGTATACCATTTCATGTTTGACCCGGAATGGGAGGAAGGCTGCGATGGTTGCTCAATGGTAGTGGACAATATGGGACACCCTTCACATTTAGAGGCTCGCAACACGAAACTTATCCTAATTTCAAGGGCACCTATGGAAAAAATAGAACCGTTTAAAGCACGTATGGGATGGGAAGTTCCATGGTATTCTTCCTATTCAACTGATTTTAACCAGGACTTCGGTGCAACAACAGAAGCCGGAGAAATACATGGGTACAGTGTTTTTCTTCTGGAAAATAATCGAATATATCATACCTATTCCACTTGGGCACGCGGCGTAGAATATTTGGGAAGCAATTGGAGTTACCTGGATATTACCCCTTATGGCAGGCAGGAGATGTGGGAGGACTCCCCACAGGGGACTGTTCAAACGAAAACATATGAATGGTGGCGTCATCATGATCGCTATGAATAGCGAGTACCCACACAACTATTAGTAAAATCAATCCGATTATATAGAAACTGATTGGGGACAACAGATGTAAATCCAGTAGTTAAAAAAATGATGTGAGTATGCAAATCACTCACATCATTTTTTAACCTGTATTCCAGGTCTTATGCAGATTATTATTTCATTAAGATTCATATTTTTGATGCTCTTTTTTTAAGGATTCATCCCATTCCTTCTCATCCATCTTCGTGATCAGCTCTATCAGATTATCATCCGGGTCACGTATATGTGCAGTACGTATTCCCCATAGCGGTCTGTTTTGAATGGCAGTTTCCATGTAGCCCCCTCTTTCCTTCATCTTTTTCACTGTTTTTTCTAGATTATCCACTTCAAATATGAGGGCAAAATTGTCCTGTGTCGATCTATTATTTGGTAAATCTGCAGTTCCTGCCGCCTCTGCCATTAATTCTTTTTTAAATATTCCAAGCACTTTTCCCCCTCCTGCATCAAAGTTTGCATAATTTCCGCCACGCTCACCCCAAGTCAGTTTTAGACCCAGGATTTCCTGATAAAAATGGAGGCAGTCATCGAAGTTGGAAACAAGTAATCGAGTATTATCCAGTTTCATTTTATATTATCCCCCTGTTTAATGCTTCATTTTGGCAATCACTTTCATGAACAATGGAATTACATTTTAGCATGGTTGTATTTTTATGTATTGTAAAAATCAGGCATAACTTATTAGACTCCTGCATGAAATGCAGAGTCCCATGTAATAAGCCCATTATACAAATACTTTCTTAGGTACCCAACCTATTTCTCCGTCAGCCTTCTTAATCAGTGTAAAACCTTCACATGCGTCATCAACAACCCACACGTGATCACCTTTTTCAACCGATAAAAATGTTGTACTTAAGTCATTCCTGCACCATGTCACATCATTTTCGGTAATCAAATATTCATTTTTAACCCATTGCCGCAACCCTAATTTTCTATTTTCACAAAGGGTGAAATATTTATCTTCTTTGATCTTGCGCATTTCGTAATTGGGATATGTAACTGTGCCGGCGCTATTGGTAGTGTCTATGTAATCTTTTAGAACAATTCTTTCATCTGTTAACTCATCCACATATGCAAAATCATAATTGCCGTTTTCAATAATTAATGCATTTAACTGTCCTTCTTTTTTTATTTGATTTCCGCCATCCAATGCAATCATTCTTTTTTCCTTATCAATCAGGGGGTTATGGGAACTGATTATATTTGATCGATAATTGACTACAGGCCAATGTCCGACAATAACGGTTTTGTCGGCCTGATGTCCTTTTTCATAGAATGCCTGCATCTGGAGTGCCGACATTTCACCTGTCTGCTTCCAGTCTTTCCTATGTTCTATGCCTGCGTGAATAATTATGTGCTCATCTGTTTCAAAGGCAATTGGCAAGGATTCCAGCCATTGTATTTCCTTGTGATAGTGCGTACGATAATGAGCAGCAATTTCTTCTAAACTGGAAAAATCATCTACGGATTTTTCTTGATTTTGCAGCATTTCATTTAATATCGAGTGTTCCCGCTTCTTCATATAGGGAATGATTCCTTCATTTCCATTAAACACATGCCGAAACAACACATCGCAATTTCCTTTTGTTACAAAGACTTTGGCGGATTGTTCCGTCAGTTTTTGCACAAACTCCACTGTTTCTAAACTATTCTTTCCTTTTTCGCATAGATCTCCATTGATGAATAAATAATCATCTTTTGTGTAATTGACTTTCTCCAAAAGGCGCCGAAAAAGCTTTAAGCTTCCATGAATATCCGAAATTACTATGATTCTCTTTGTTTTATCCAATTCTATGTATTCCGTATGAATCATTCCCCTGATCCCCCTCTTAGAAAAACCCAGCTGCTTCGGTGAAAGCCCCTCATAAGTAATCCCCAGCATCTCCTGCAATTCCTTCGCATTTCCTGCAGCATGTCCGCCGGAATTGTTATTAAATACGATATACAGATCCTCGGTATTCTTTTTCAGTTCTAAAATTCTTTTTTTCCATTCCGATAATTCTTCGCCGTTATAGTCATATAAGTAGCGCACTTCACGCCAGTTGGTATCCGCACTGTTTGGTTTATTCCATCCATGAACATTTCTCCCATGCATGCGAATCATGGTTTTTCCAGGGTGGGTTACAATAGGCACGGTAGGAATCGTGCTGCTGCCCGCATTTGGTTCATCCACAATTGAATGAATCCACCCTTCCGCTTTCATAAATTGCAATGTACTTTCCCGATACTTTTCCGAAAACCAAGATTGATGTCTGAATTCCAGTGCAATCGGGATATCCCCCATCATTTTCCGACAATAGCGCAAATAATTTACACTTTCTTTCTTACAAGTAAACCAAGGTGAAAACTGAAAAAGGACACATGCTAATTTACCGGCTTCTATGTATGGTATTAAGGATTTTTTATATGCAGTAAACATTTCCTGTACGGAATCAAAAGGCTGATCTTCCCTGCGCTGATGTCCGGTCATTCCCTGGTATGCCTTCACAATAAAGCGGAAATTATCCGGTGTATCAGTGACCCACTTTTTCACATTTTTCTCCTGCTGAATTGCATAAAAGGCAGTATCGACTTCCACGAGCGGAAAATGACTGCTGTATTCCGATAGTTTGTCCTTTGGTTTCACATTCCCGGAATAGATCGAATCGTGATCCCCTCAGCCGGTTAATCCGATATAAATCATGCTGTTCCCTCCTGCACATATTTTACCATGAATACTCCCACCACTTAATTTTCTGATTGAAAATTTGAAGTAGGGGTTTCTAACGTGACGACATATTCGCCGCTTAACGTCAGTGGAGCTGTCACATTGGTGATCTATTTACACCCAGCCCCTCTATACCATCGGTCTCGCCTTTGGTACTTCTTTTAAATAACCTTGGGTTGCCAAACATTCACGGAGTCTGCAGTCAACGCTTGTTTTTGTGGTAACTTGCTCACAAATTTCCTTAATATGTTGGCTGCTCCGTTTATATCGGCATTTAACAGTAATCCTTCACAAGTACGATAAAGCCCACGTTTCACTCGTTTTCCAGTGAATACAGGTTTATCCTTCTTTTCATCAAATACAGGAATATCATCCCCATCTATAAAACTCGCTTTTGATGTGTACGATTCTTCTGTTGTTATAACACGAATCCCGCATTTTTCCGCCTTGTATGTAATCATGTTGATCAACATGGCATGCGGAATGCTGACAAATGTTTGATTACCTTTTTTACCCATATTCACTTCCTGTTTCCATCCTTCATTTTTTCCAATAATTACTGTGTCTACCTTTTCTTCCAAGGCAAGATTCACAATTTTATGGCTGGCTTTATGAAAGATGTCCTTTAGCTTTCGGTGTCTAACGTGATGAAGCCTTTCCAACCGTTTTGATGTGAAAGGCCCTTCATTTGATGCTTTCCATGACGTAGAATCCCTAGTAAATGCGCTTTTTGTTTGTTGTAATATTGGTTGATGGATTTGACATTTCCGCCTTTTATTATAAAAGGGGATGCGCCTGTGTTTGTCACTCCGGAAACAAGATTGTTTATGCCTAAATCCAGTGCCATGCATCTGTTGCTGTCCGTTGGTTCTATCGCATCATATTCCACTTTTCTTACTAATTCCACCACATAATGACCATACTTGGGGATGATGCGTACTTGCATTAATTTTCCTTCTGCCAATCCCAATTTGCCAATATTAAGCTTCAGCTTTGTCTTCGGGAACTTTAAATATTTCTGTTCTTTGATGCAGCAATCCTGGTTGGTGAAAATAATTTCTTTCTCTGAGGTACGGGAATATCCTGGGATGCGGGGGCTTGCGTTGTATTTTTCCGGTTGATCTTTGTAATCTTTTAAACTCGAGTAAAAACTTTTCCAGTTTTGAAAAACGGTTTTCATTACCCATTGGCTGCTCTGTATTGGTAGGGAAACATAATCGGGTTGCTTGATCATATGAAATAAGCTGTTTAGAAAGTTATAATGAAGATACGGTTTTTCTTTTGTTGGTGCTTCAAACAGGTTGCATGTGACTTCTTTTCGCTTTTCAACAGGCTTTTGCCTTTCTTTTTCCAGCCTTCGCACATATGCCTGTCGTTGTCCGTCGTTCATTGGTTCCAGGTTTTGACGAATGGTTTCCAACACTTCTTGTTGTAAGGGATGCGGGTTTTCTGTTCTTAATCCAGTAAATACCTGCCTGATGTAAAAATTAACTACATTATACATGTTTTTTGCGTTTTGGCACATCTGGTTGAAGTATGGATGCATGCGATGCCCCGGCTTGATCCAGATTTGGTCTGTTTTATAATAAAACGTTGGATTCTTTTTTGACATAAACTCACCTCCCGAAAGGAATATTTGTTCTTTTTTATTATAGCATGTACGTTCTTCATTGGAAAGTCGGATCATTTGAAATGGCATAAGCCAGTCCTGATCCGTAGTCGATTCATCCCCACCCTACTCACATGGGTTCCTTGAGGATGGGGTACTCTCGACTGGGATTGATAGAAAAAGACAGTCAAATAGAACACCACAATAAAACGGACACTTATATTTTCCGGCAATTTCTTGTATACTTATTGTATTATTCCATAAAGGAGCCAGCAAAATGATCAAAGTAAAAATGAACGTACAAACCGCATACCATGGA
Organism: Virgibacillus kimchii; assembly: GCF_055379185.1. Taxonomy (NCBI): domain Bacteria; kingdom Bacillati; phylum Bacillota; class Bacilli; order Caryophanales; family Bacillaceae; genus Virgibacillus; species Virgibacillus kimchii. The sequence goes on from NZ_AP043951.1 coordinate 1,756,335, forward strand.
GAATTACTCCGTGCCGGGAAAATATATGAAATTGATGAACCAACTGCAAAACGATGGATTGCAAGTAAAATAGCAGTAAGGGCAGATGCAGAATAACCATTTAGGGCATAAGTTTTATTGCACTGTTTTAATAGATCCGTTATAAAGGGTAGTTAAGGAGGTGAGATCATTTGAGCGAGGAACGATTTGACCGTTTGGAGGCACGTTTTGACCACATGGAAGGGATGCTGTCAAAATTAATTACGATGGTCGGCAAAATGAGAGAAGAACAAGAAGTAATGAAACAAGAGCAGAGTGAAATGAAACAGGAACAGACTGATATGAAAAAGAATATTCCCCTCTAAAAGAGAATTATCAGGATATGCTTATGGAAAATAGCAACCGTCATACAGAGATCATGAGAGAATTTAAATCCATTAATGCAGATCAGGAATTCACATGGAAAAAAGCCGTACAAAATGAGCGAGAAATAGCCAAAATAAAAGGCCAATTTATGGGGAAATAATAACGATACATCTCTTCAAATATCCTCACACGCAATTTTTCCCAATTAAATCTAAATCCCCGTTACATCCTTCATTTCAGGACATAATGGGGATTTTAATTTATCAACCAAATGACCGTAAAGATGCACAGCTTCGGGTCAAACACGCTTTATACATAATATAAAATAAGACCGCCTCAGAAGGCAGCCTTATTATTTCTATCAGTAGTAAATGATAGGTCATCTATTTGCAAAGAATTCTTCCGCTTTCTCGAGAAATACTTCCTGTTCAGCGGTTAGATCATATTCTTCCTCGATTGCATCTACCGGGCAAACAGCCTTGCAAGCGGCACAGTCGATACAAACATCCGGATCTATGTAAAACTGATCAGGACCTTCCTCTATACAATCAACAGGACACACGCTTACACATTCGGCGGATTTTTCCGTGCTGCATGGATCCAATATGACAAATGCCATGTATATTAACCTCCCTTATATACTTCACCAAAGATATAATACTAGCTACGCTTCCATCATACAAGACAAATGAGGGTGAAGTAAACAGTTTGACTCCAGCTATTTTCGCTCGAAATATAAATGATAATGAAAAGCACAGCCGGGATTAAATGAATTTTGACAGCTGGGACAAGTATTTTTGCTGAATAAATATTCGCTGATGGTTAACTCCTTCCCGCAGCTCCCGCACAGGATGGCTTTTTCGGAGAACAAATGCCGCGGCCAGACAGAACGTTTTCCGCATCCATGCTCCTGATGGCATTGATAGCACGGAAAATATTGCCCGCAGCAGTAAAATTTAATCGCAATCCGATCATTTTCCTGATGATAATGAGTGCAGCGGGTTTCCTGATCAATAGCACCTTTAACCGTCCACCCATGTATTCTCATAACCGTTCTCTCCCTTCTTCTATCTGTCTATTATACTGCTTGCGTTTTATTTTTAAAAAGGAAGGGAATGTAAACCCTATATAGGATATAAAAGAATAAAGGAGATTTGCGTCATGAGAACATACACCGTAACACCAAATGTTGATGCTTCAGCATGGTTTGTTAAACTGGAGGATGTGGCACCGGAGGAAGTGTTCGATGCCAAAGATGAGGCGATTGCCGAAGCAGAGAGAATGGCACAGGAAAACAGTCCAAGTATGGTGGAGATTCTGGATAAAAATCATAATGTAATTGAAGAAAAAAGATATTAAACGTAAGCGTAAAATAGTCCACACCTATTTTTCAGATGTGGACTACTGTTATAATTTATTTAGATTTATTAGGAACGCGGCATTCATCAGGGAGTGAAGCGGACCACGGCAGAAGTCGAGTCAACTGCACTTCATCTGTCGTATCTATATTGGGAAGTTCCTCAAACAGGTAGCTGAGGTAGTTAAATGGATTCAGTCCATTTTCCTTGGCCGTCTCCACAACACTATAAATGATCGCACTGGATTTTGCTCCTTTTGCGGTATTGCTAAAAAGCCAATTTTTCCTTCCGATCACAAAAGGCTTGATGGACCGTTCAGCTCGATTGTTATCAATCTCCAATCGGCCATCCTCCAAAAATGCCTCTAAACGTTCCCATTGGTTACGACAATATTTGATGGCTTGACCAAGCGCACTTTTTGGCAGTACGCGTGGTGTTTGCTCTTTCAACCATGCCAAAAAAGCCTCCAGCACTGGCTGGCTGCGTTCCAAACGCTTTTCATAGCGTTCTTGCGGACTTTTGTCCTTTAAATCTCGTTCAATATCAAAAAGCTTATTACAGAAGTCCAAGCCTTCGTTTGCCTTCACAGCCGTAGTGGCTGCGGATTCAGGAAGAGCCTTGAGTGCTTCTGTGAATTTGCGCCGTGCGTGCGCCCAACACCCAACAAGGACAACGTCAGGAAGCCCATTGTAGCCGGGATAACCGTCTACATGCAGGTAGCCCTGGAAGCCTTTCAGAAATCGGCGTGGATGTTTGGCCGCCCGTGTTTGCTGATAATCGTAAAGAACGATGGGTACATCAGTATGCCCTGAGCGATATAGCCACATGTAGGAGGTGGATGTTGCCGGCCGTTCCGGCTCGGATAAAACTTGCAGTGTCGTCTCATCCGCGTGCATCGTATCCAATTCCAATAGTTGGGCGTGCATTTTGTTATAAATGAGCTCCAGCCATGTGATGGCACCGTATACCATCCAATTGGCCAGTGTCTGCCGTGGAATGGATACACCGAAGCGTTCCAGGTGTTTCTCTTGCCGGTAAAGTGGCATGCCCTCTACATATTTTTGTGTCATGGTGTAAGCCATGGCGGATGGAGAGGCGAGGCTCCCAGGAAATACTGGCTCCGGCATCTTCGCTGTCACAATAGGTGTTTCAATTTCATGGCGTTCGCAATGCCGGCAGCTATATACGTGGCGCACGTGTTCAACGACTTTTACTTGCGCAGGAATGATTTTTAATTCTTTACGCACTTCCGTGCTCATATCGTGAAGATTTCCTCCACAGCACGAACAGACCTGTTCCTCATCGGATAAACGATATTCGATCGTTTCCGTAGGCAGGTTTTCCAGCTTTTGTTCACGCTGACCACGCTGTTTCTTGCGTTTATATGTAATCGTTTCGACAGTTGGTTCTTCCACCGTCGTGTCAGTAGTATCTTCGGCCTCATTGAAAAGAGAGAGCTGACCTGAATCGGTCTTCTCACTGGAAGATCCAAATCTGCGTTGTTGGCTCAAACGAAATTGTTCTTCGTACCATTTTAATTTTGCCTCCAACGCTTCTTTTTCCATCTCAAGCTTTTCATTTTGCGCTTTATAATATTCAATTGACTGGGTTGATGTATGCGCTGTTTTTTCCATAAAATAAGTATACGATAAAGAATTCGACTTGCCTAGTCGAATTCCCGTATTCCTATATTTCAATCTTTTAAATAATGGTACGCGCTTTCACCTCACGGTGTGCCTGCCTTTGTTCAATTGGCAAACCATCCAGCAGCCAGCGAAGCTGACGAGGACTGATATTCATAGGTGCTGTGTCCTTTTCTGATGGCCAATGGAATGTTCCCTTTTCCAACCTGCGATAATGCAGCCAAAACCCATTGTGCTCCCACTGCAGGATTTTTAACTTGTCACGTTTCCGATTACAGAACACGAACAAACAAGGAGAAAAGGGATCGAGGTCAAAGCATTCTTGAACAATCACCGCCAGACCGTCAATAGACTTACGAAGATCTGTGCTTCCGCGGGCCAGGTAGACACGCTCAAATTGTAAGTTTGTCAACATTGATTTCGCAGGACATGGATGATATCGGATAGTAATCCAACATTGGCTCCTGGTCGCACTTCGACAGAAAGAGCATCAAAGTGGATAAAGATAGGTCCTTCTCCTTTGGAAGAAATATTTTCCTCTTCCACCTGGACGGCGAGCCATTGTGTTGGTTCCTGTTCAGAAAGATTTTCCTGGTTCTCGAATCGCTGGATCCAATAATACATCTGGTGGGCTTTGATTTCATGATCCCGACACCATTCGGCTACACTTTGCCCGCTATCTTTCCAAGCATCATACCGCGCTTCCCATTCTATTCTCTTGTCTTTTAGAGTCATCGCATAACCTCCTGAATTCATTTCTAAGAAGATTATCGCATGGATGACTTTCTGATTCTATGTGTGTTTTATTTGACGCTTACGATATTAAACAGGTTAAAAATGCCGAATGAGGGTGCAGGATCCTCATTCGGCATTTTTTACATATGCTATAGAATACATCCAACATAGAAGACTTCTTTTGTTGTCATAACAAAATTTCTTTATACTTGAATGTATATTCCAAATAAATTAGGTTTTTAAAATATTAATGTGAGTTAAACCGAACTTAATGTTAGAATTGAGGGAGTTATTGGACTAACGAAGCAGGATTGTTTAAGAAGAATTATAATTAAATCATGGAAAATGAAATTTATGAATTGAGGTGTTGTGATGTTAAATTTAGATTATCTCCATGAGAAAATAAAACAAGAAGTAAATTTATATTGGCCAAACTTTAAATTAGTCGCATTTGCTTTATATGATAAAGAAGGGGTTTATTTGTATAATCATCCCAATTTTTCATCCCAAAATAAATCTTACTCCTATTTGAAATGGAACGAGCAATTCAATGGGGCAGATACGATCATATTATATGGAGACTATCCTACTGCTATAGTAAATTTAGATCACTATAAAGATATGGAAAGTATCTACTCCATAATAATTCATGAACTATTTCACGGTTTTCAACATCTTCAAGAAGAGACAAGGTTTCCTGATGAAATGTTAGGAATGAACTATCCATTATTGAAGGAAAATGTAGAATTGCGTAATAGAGAAAGAGCTTATCTTTACAACGCAGTCATATCTTCTGTCAAAGAAGAAAAAGTCAAGAACTTAATGAGTTTTATTAATTTAAGAGAGAATAGACGAGTTTACATAGATAGATATTTGGATTACGAACTCTCTGTCGAAACAGTAGAAGGACCAGCATTTTATGTGGAATTACATGCTTATAATCAATATAGCAATAAATCATACGAGGAAGTATTAAATAAATATAGCAAGGATTTAAAAGATAACCGAGAATCAACCTATCACCTTAGAAAAAGTTGCTATAGTTCTGGTTTAGTTATCTGTTTATTGTTAGATGAACTTTTTGCAAATTGGAAAGAGACGTTTTTTGATTCTAAAATACTGTTATACGATATGTTAAAAGAAAAAGTTGAATGGGAATTTAATAATATACATAATATTAAAATTAGTAAGGAGACCATTTCCATTATTAATGGAATAAATGAAAAGAAGGATGAAATTTTCCATCAATTTGAACATGAAAATGGTCATCACCTTTATATTTCAGGTGATATAAATTGTAAAGCATTCGATCCAATGAATGTCATTGTAGATGCTAATAAGCAATTACATAAAAATTTTATTACTGTTTCAATAAACAAAAGAGAATACCATATTAACCAACCTGTTATTGTTCATTGTATTGACAAAATCAATACAATAAATAAATTACATATTGTTTTAGATCAAAAACCAGTCATTCAAAATGATATTATTTTTATTAAGGGGCTTGGAGAATTACATGGGTATTTTTATGAAATTGATGGAAATTACTATATAAATTTTTGACTATAATGTAATGATAATGTGAAATATTATCCTAAAAATATATGGTGCAAACGATTTATAATTGGAAGAGGCTAAAATTTGCGTTTAATAAAAATCACTTTTGGTTGGATTGTGGGAGTAATCATATATGAATTTATAAAAAGTCAATGGCAAAACGAAGTAATGGATTGGGAAGGCATTGTTCATTTTAGTATTGCTGGATTTATAGGAATACTGATTGGATTTGGGTTAAAGAAGTTCTTTAAAAAAGAAAAAAGCTAGTATAATAAGCTATCGGGAGCTTTCTCTTAAAGAAGAAAAAGATAATAATAAAAAACTCCCTTAAAGTAAACGGATTTTTTCTGTTTCCTGTCTACCTTAAAGGGAGCATTTCAACCTGAGATCCGCACTTTTCCCTCCTAAAACTGCCCCCCCTTTTCTACTTACCACTTTCAGGACAGTTTTACTACAGGGAAACCTTCCCGGTGCTTCACTTTTTCAGTTTGGCCAGTTGCTCGGCCAGTGCGTTGTTTTTAAAGTCATCGTCCTGTTTTTTCAAATACTTATTTACATCTTTTTTGGATACTTTATGCTTTTTCTCTTTTTCTTTACGTTTATTAAACGCAGAGAGCTTTTCCCGGTGTCCACATTTGCACATGAACATCTTTCCTTCGCCTTCCCCGCGCAGTTCCAACCGCTTATGACAGTTCGGGCAGCGTGCATTTGTGAATTTGGCAATGTTTTTCTTATGGCCGCAGGAGCGATCCTGGCACACGAGCATTCTGCCGTGTTTGTTTTTAATTTCAAGCATTAATTTGCCGCAATCCGGACATTTCGTACCGGTCATGTTGTCATGCTTGAATTTTTCATCGCTTTCCTTGATCTCCTGAACGACTTCCTTCGTATAAGCTTTCATTTCGGAAATAAATTTATTTTTATCCAGACGTCCGTCTGCAATCAGTGCAAGCTTTTGCTCCCACTCAGCTGTTAATGCCGGTGAACGCAGGTCTTTCGGTACCAGTTCAAGCAGCTGCCTGCCTTTGGAAGTAATAAAAATATGCTTGCCCTTCATTTCCATATACATGGTGTTAAATAATTTTTCAATAATATCCGCTCTCGTTGCCACGGTACCGAGGCCGCCTGTTTGACTCATCGTTTTCGTTAAATGTTTATCTTCGGTTTTCATATAACGTGCAGGGTTTTCCATCGCCTGAAGCAGCGCACCTTCTGTAAAGCGCTCCGGTGGTTTCGTTTCCCCTTCCTTCAAGGAAACACGAAGTTGACTCAGCGTATCACCCTTGTTCACCACAGGTAACTGCTGATCTTCTTCGTCATCATCCTGCCTGTTATCATATAGTTCTTTCCAGCCTTGTTTCTTTACGACTTTTCCCTTTGCGGAAAACTTTTCCCCATTAATTTCCGCTGTCATCGTTGTCTGCTCATATTCAAATGGATCGGCCAGTACAGCCAGGAAGCGTTTGACAACGAGATCATAAATTTTTCTTTCCTTATCTGACAAATCCGCAAGCAGCACCCGCTGCTCTGTCGGGATGATCGCATGGTGATCGGATACTTTTTTATTATCCACGACGGATTTGGGCAACTTCCATTCCTTCCCAAGCAACTTATTCGCAAAACGGGAATACTGGTCCACCCCGCATGCCTTCACACGATCCTTTAAAGTAGGGACGATATCGGTGGAGATCACCCTGGAATCGGTTCTCGGATAGGTTAACACTTTATGCTGCTCATACAGCCGCTGCATAATGGACAATGTCTCTTTTCCCGAGAAGTTGAAGATCCGGTTCGCATCCCTTTGCAGTTCTGTTAAATCGTATAGCTGCGGGGCATGCTTTTTCTTGTAGGACTTTTGAATATCCGTTATTTTCGCTTGCTTCCCTTTTACTTTTTTAAGCAGCGCATCCGCTTTTTCTTTATTAAAGATCCGTTTATTATTTTTGGCGTCACTCCAGCTCAATGTAAAGCCCTTCTGTGTTTTTGCTTGCAGACCGTAATATTTTTGCGGTTTGAATTCTTTTATTTCCCGCTCTCTTGCCGCAATCATGGCAAGCGTGGGGGTTTGCACCCGACCGCTCGACAGCTGAGCATTAAATTTAGTCGTAAGGGCGCGTGTTGCATTCAGGCCGACATACCAGTCCGCTTCCGACCGGGCCACTGCCGATGCATAGAGATTTTCATACTGCTTGCCCGGTTTTAAAGATCTGAACCCTTCCCGAATGGCTTTATCCGTCACGGAGGAAATCCAAAGCCTTTTTACCGGTTTTTTTACCCTTGCTTTTTCCAAAATCCAGCGGGCAACAAGCTCCCCTTCCCTGCCGGCATCTGTGGCAATAACTACTTCTTGCACATCTTTACGGGTTAACTGTGCTTTTACCGCATTAAACTGTTTACCGGTTTTTTTAATGACGACCAGCTTTAAGTCCTTTGGAAGCATAGGCAAATCATCCAGCTTCCATGTTTTATATTTATCATCATACACTTCGGGATCAGCCAGGGTAACCAAATGCCCAAGTGCCCAGGTAACAATATATTTACTGCCTTCCATAAAGCCGTTTCCTTTTTTGTTGCACTGCAGCACGCGTGCAATATCACGGCCGACAGAAGGCTTTTCAGCCAGTACTACCGTTTTACTCATCAGAAAAATTCCTTTCTTTTTTGCATCTCTCTCTACTTTATCACAGGTCTGGAGAAAATTTAATCTCCAGGTTCTTTTTCATGGGGTATTCCTTTTTTAATATTGAGATCTAAAACTTAAAAAAACTGGGTACCATTTTTCACTGGTATGAAGCCGTATGCATAACAACATGCATACTGGAAAAACTAATAGAAAACCCATATTTAAGGAGGCTCATTATGCCGGGTAACACCGTCCCTCTGTCATCCGGGGAAATCACATCCCTTTGGACAAGTTATATGAATAATAGTATGTCCAAATATATGCTGGATTTTATGATTAAACATATTCAAGATGATGAAATAAAACCTGTCGTACAATATGCATATGACATTTCCTGTAATCATATCGATGAGCAACATAAGATTTTTAGAAAGGAGGACTACGCCATACCAAATGGCTTTAGTGAGCAGGACGTAAATATGAACGCCCCATGGCTGTTCACGGATGTATTTTGCCTGTCCTATGTAAATCACATGGCAAAAGTAGGAATGCTGACTTACAGTGGGCTTCTTTCCATGTGTGCAAGAGATGACATGAGGCAATTTTATACTAAAGCATTAACAAAATCATCTCAGCTATATAACAACTCCAGTGAAGTAGCTATGATTAAAGGTGTAAACTACCGACATCCGTACATTGAGACACCCAAGGAAACAGACTTTGTAACCGACAAAAAGTATTTAAGCGGCTTAAACCCTTTAAACGATAAACGGTCATTAAACGCTGTGGAAATTTCCCATTTATATTTGAATATCGTAACCAATACAATTGGCATTAACCTCTGTCTGGCCTTCGCACAAACTTCTACAAATGAAGAGGTACAGGATTTCATGCTGCGTTCGAAAGAAGTTTCCAAAAAACATACCAAGGTATTTGTGGATACACTTCTGAAGGATGAAATTGAAGCGCCGCATATACCGGATGTTGCAGTCAGCAATTCAACCACCCGGACATTTTCCGATAAATTAATGATGTTTCATATGTCACTCATTATGTCAGCGGGAGTCGGGAATTATGCAACAGCTGGAGCTGCCAGTCAACGGAGCGACTTAATGGTAAACTACGAACGCCTGTCATTGGAGGTATCCCGAATAGCAAAAAGCGGAGCGGACATCATGATTAAACATCGCTGGCTTGAACAGCCTCCTGCGATAAAAAATCGGGATAAACTGGCGAAAAAAAGAAATAAGTAGAGAAGTGGATTCGATTGTTTGGATGAAGGACATTTCTATGAGGTTATCCTGCTGAAATGCCCTTCATTCATCGCATGAAGGATTTTAATTTCCTATCTCCCTGCCAAAATGTCTTTCATACCTTGCATGACAGACTTTGATCTCTCGCTCCCCGCCGTAATTTTCTTCATACCCACTATGAAGAAAATTTCAAATAAAAATTGTTGGTGAAGCGTCCATCATAACTTTTATGATGGACGCTTCAAATGAATTTTACTGCTCAACAGGTCCTCCCACACACAATAACTGAATTTTAATCAAAAAATCCTTCATCATCTGCATGAAGGATTTTTTGATTAAAACAACACCGCTAATAAGATCAGTCGACGGTGATGCACGATACGAATAAGCCTGATTATGTCCACGCACACCCATAACACCATTTCCATACACTGAACCTAGGAAATTAAAAAAGGATCTGGTGCTATGCTATTGTATACAGGGTTATTTTTTTTAGTAATTGCTGTAAGTCTGGATAGTTTCGGCGTAGGGGTCACCTATGGAATGCGGAAAATCCGGGTACCATTGACCGGATTATTAATTATCATGCTATGCTCCGGAATTATGGTTTTACTGGCCATGACGATCGGAAACTCCTTAAGATCGTTTATATCCCCTTCTATGGCTGAAGTACTGGGTGGTGGAATATTAATCGCTCTTGGTGTCTTTTCGTTATATAATGTATTACTTTCAAAAAGGGAAGAGGCGCCCGAACCCAGGAAACAAAATATTTTGGCCACCGTGCTGAACACGCCGGATAAAGCAGACTTGGACCAATCGGGTTCCATCTCGGCAAATGAAGCACTTTTGCTTGGCACAGCACTTGCCATGGATGCATTTGGAGCGGGAATTGGTGCTTCCATGCTTGGTTATTCTCCTATGATTACTGCATTATTGATTGCCTGTATGAGTGGTTTGTTTCTTTTTTGCGGTATTAAAATGGGAGTGCTTCTTTCCAAAAATAGGGTTTTGCAAAAAATGTCCTTTGTTCCGCCAATTCTATTAATCGCACTAGGTATTTTTAATATTCTTGCTTAATCCAACAGCAGCACATGGTGTATACTCAGCGTGCTGCTTTGTTTTTTAACCAGTTATCCATTACCTGGAAAAAGTCTTCCTGTTTCCATAAAAGCAACGTATTTACTTCCCCTATTTCACTAGCGAAATCCTCAAACAAGCAATCCGCTACAAAATAAGCCAGACGGGCCAAACCGAACGTTGAACCGCCATTAATGGAAAACCATTCCCTGAAAATCTCTGCACTACTTTTCCCAGCATGTATGTCATTTGTAAAATGTCTGATGATTTCCTCTTTATTATCCTTCGCAAACGAAAGCCATGCCTCCCCATCGTAATCATAAGAAAAATAAATGGATTCCCTCAGATCCGGTGTAATCTGCTTCGAAAAATGTGTTGCCGCACCTTCCTGTAACAGCCAAACATATGGGTGATCCCACTGCACCTGTGTCCAATCCATTTGATGGTTGTCGGAAATCATATGATGGGCCACATGTCCAAATTCATGCGCAATGATTACCTTCAATGGGTCTTTTTCATATGTTAGCCGTTCTATTGAAAAGGTAATATCAGCTGCGATTTCCCGCATTGCATAGGCGTTGGAGCCATATGCACCAACAATTAAATTTACGTTAATCGGAAATTCGAGATGGTAATTTTCATAAAATGTGCGGGCCACATCTGTGACAAGCGGTTTAATTGTATGATGAACTTTTTTTATTTCTTCCCAGTCCACAGCATATTTTTCAATTGCCCGTGCCAGTCTTTCCTCTGTATATTTACAGTGATACGAAAAATAGTAATGGAATATATCAGGGTATCTATCGTAATATGCGCTTAACCCTTCGATATTGGGTTGTTTGGGAAAAGAAAAAAATGTATCAATGATCCTCAACCTAATACCTCCATAATTCAGCTGCGGTGGCCTTAACCTGTGCGGATGAGACAGCTTTACCTATAACGCTTTAACCTGGCCGCCATCCACAATCAACGACTGACCGGTAATATATGTATTCGCCCCGGATGCCAAAAATACAACCGCTTTAGCAAACTCTTCCGGCTTGCCAAAACGCCCCATCGGAATACTTTCTTCTGCTTTTCGGTTTACCTCTTCCACTGAAACCTGCGCTTGTTCCGCTTTAATTTTATTAAGTTCCTGAACCCGACCGGTTTTGATTGTTCCCGGACCTACCGTATTAACTAAAATATTGTCTTCACTCAGCTCCTGGGCAAGTGTTTTTGCCAGTCCCACAATACCCGGTCTCATCGTATTGGAAAGAACCAAATGATCAATACTTTGTTTGATGGATGAAGAAGCAAGATTTACAATATGCCCGCTTTGCTGCTCCTTCATATAAGGAAAGACAGCCCTTATCGTACGTACAAAACTGAGCAGGTTTAATTCAAAGGCATGATACCAGTCCTCATCACTCATTTCCATAAAACTTCCTGCAGGAGGCCCGCCGGCATTATTGATCAGCACATCCACCGTGCCGTTCCACCCAACAGCTTTATTAACGAGTTCCCGTATGTCCGCTTCTTTTTTCATATCACAAACAGCATAATCCACATGTTCGTTACCCGTTTCTTCTTTAATTTCTTTCACTGCATTCTGTAAAGCCGTTTCGTTTCGGCTGGACAGTAGAACATGTGCCCTTTCCCCTGCAAATGCCATTGCTGTCGCTTTGCCAAGTCCTTTACTTGCTGCGGTGACAATCACAGACTTTCCTTCCAAGTGTAAATCCATTTGAATCCCCCTCTGCGAAAATAATATATACTAGTATTCTATCCAATTCAGTACAGGTTTACCAAAATTTAAACTTATCTTGCAATAAAAAAAATACTTCTCTCCGAAGAAAGAAGTATTTTCCTGCTTTTCTTATAGCCTTATTTTCATATGGTCTGCCGTTGTGCTAACATTTCATTTATAACATGGAAATAATCCAGCCAATTACTACAATAGCACCAATAATCATTAATATGGTCCGCAGCATGAACATCATCCTTTCATGGATAACAGAGTAATAATAACAAAGCGTCATCTTTTAGTTACCCTAAAAAAATAGGACGAAAACATGCCATCTGTTTCTACTGTTAAATGGAAATCTTCTACGAAACCAGGTTTAGCAGAATCGTCAAACTTACTATACTTACCGCTGTGGAAATGAAAGTGATACTGGATACAAGATCAGGTTCTGTATCAAATTCAATGGCATACATCGTTGTCGTCGCAGCGGTCGGCATCGCCGAAATGACGATAAGAATAACACCGATCAGCGGATCCACATCAAGCATCCATACAAATAAAAACGCAAATAAAGGAGCCACAGCCGTTTTTAAAATAACGGCAGCACTGATGACCTGCCAATTAATTTTGACGGATTTGATGGAAGCAAGCTGCATGCCAAGTACAATCATCATGACCGGAATTCCTGCTTCCCCGACCATGGACAGTGTGGAATACACGGCTTCCGGCACCTCGACATTTAACGGCTGAAGCAGAATCGCCAGGATAGCTGCATATGTAGTCGGCATTTTACATACATTCAGCCAGGCCCGCTTCATGCCACTCGTACTTCTTGATGCATAATAGACTCCGAAAAAGTTATTTTGCAGCGACTGGATAACCATAATAAACACCGCAAAAGGCAATGCCGCTTCCCCAATACTGAATAAAACTACGGGTAGCCCGTAATTTCCCGAATTCATAAAGCCGGTAGATAAAATCGAAGCACTTTCCGTGGAAGGTGACCATTTCAATATGCGAGCCAGCATTTTATTTAGAAAAACCATTAGAAAAAACAAAACGAACATATAAATAAGTATGATAAAATAACTGCTGTCAAATTCAGCATCGTATAAGCCAATAAATACAAGGGCAGGCATCAGTATGTATATAGATACGGCAGAAACAGATTTTACATCAAGTAGCCGAATACGCTGCAAAATAAATCCTGCAGCAAATACGGCGATAATTGGTAATATAACATTTAAGAACAAAAACATTGTGACATCTCCAGTTAGTAATCATGCCTATTAGTCTATCATACTTTTTGTTGCTTGTGACAACGGGAGGGATAGTTGATGGCGTTCCAGTCCTGGATTAAATAGAGCGATGCTTTGTGATTTGCTTTGCAAGGGACAGGGTTTTCGGTGAAGATGTCCTTGAGAGGCGCTGTCGAGGACTTTTTCAGGGGATTTTCTCCAGAATTGTCCTTGAGAGGCGCTGTCGAGGACTTTTTCAGAGGATTTTCTCCAGAATTGTCCTTGAGAAACACTATCAAGGACTTTTTCAGAGGATTCTCTTCAGAATTGTCCTTGAGAAACACTGTCGAGGACTTTTTCAGAGGATTTTCAGCGATAATGTCCTTGAGAGGCGCTGTCGAGGACTTTTTCAGAGGATTTTCTGCAGGAAGTGTCCTTGAGAGGCGCTGTCGAGGACTTTTTCAGAGGGTTTTCTCCAGAATTGTCCTTGAGAACAACTGTCGAGGACTTTTTCAGGGGATTTTCTCCAGAATTGTCCTTGAGAAACACTGTCGAGGACTTTTTCAGGGGATTTTCTCCAGAATTGTCCTTGAGAACAACTGTCACGGACTTTTTCAGAGGATTTTCAGCGATAATGTCCTTGAGAACAACTGTCGAGGACTTTTTCAGGGGATTTTCTCCAGAATTGTCCTTGAGAACAACTGTCGAGGACTTTTTCAGAGGATTTTCAGCGATAATGTCCTTGAGAAGCACTGTCAAGGACTTTTTCAGAGGATTCTCTTCAGAATTGTCCTTGAAAACCACTGTCAACGCCCCCTTCCAAGGGTACTTCTGAAGAAATGGCCTTGAGGAGTTCTTTCAAATGAAATTACGGTGGTCTCCCAAAGTAAAATGTCCCCGAACAAGCTTATCAGAGATAATTCCAATATTAATTATCCCATGCAACTGTTCCATAGCCACATAACACAACGAAATCCAGTTAATATCACCACTACTATAATCCTCCTTGAAAAAACAGCCGGGAAAGACAGGGATTTACAACCTCCCTGCCCCGATACTCAGTCTTTTCAATAATAACTCTCTATTAATATAAAGCTGCTGGGCTTCTTTGACACTCACTTCCACAAATTGCAGTTCGTTACCTGTACGCTGCTGGGCTACGTAAGGAAGATCCACGGAAATAACAGAAGCAATCCTGGCATAACCGCCAGTTGTTTGTCTGTCTGCCAGCAAAACGATCGGCTTTCCGTTTGCAGGCACCTGGACCGTTCCCGGCAAAACGGCGTCGGAAATAATATCTGCCTCCCCATCCAGAGCCGGTCCCTCCAGCCTGTATCCCATTCGATCAGATTGCGGAGAAACCTGGTAATCTGAGTTCAAAAACCGATGTATCGAATCTTTGGAAAAGCCATGACTATCCGGACCTAGGACAACCCTAATTTTACGATGGGAGTGATAATCCATATCGCTCGTTACTTTGATGCCTCTTCCTGTCAATTGTTTCAGCTGATAGGACGGTGAACCGGTCTCCAAATAATCCCCTTTTTTTAAAAAACGGCCTTTATACCCGCCCATTTCCGTCATCACATATGTAGATTTACTTCCCATCACTTCTGGGGTTTTCACGCCGCCTGCCACGGCGATATATGCATACCCGCCATTCTTTGGCTGGCCAAAAGTTAATCTTTGTCCCTTTTCCACCAGGTGGGACTTCCATCCTGAAATTGCTTTTCCGTCCAGTTGCGGGGATAAATCAGCTCCGCAAATGGATATTACTGTGTCTTCCAGCATGAGAATTTCAGGTCCCATCATGGCTATTTCCAATCCAGCCTCATTTCGACGGTTGCCTACAAGCAGATTCCCCACCTGCAAGGCAAAATCATCCATCGCACCTGCCACAACTACTCCGTATTGCTGATATCCCCTTCTCCCCAAATCCTGTACCGAGGTGGCCAGACCGGGTTTAATTATTTTCATGGTTTCCTTCATGTCGTCCCAACTCTTTTAATCATGATCTCATGACGGGCCAATTCCCCAAATAAATTCTCTGCAAAGGTAACTGCCTTCTGTCCGTCACCGTGAATACAAATCGTGTCAGCCTGAATCGCAATATCGGAACCATCAGTTGCTTCCACTTTTCCGTCTTTAATCATTCGGATCACACGGTCAACAGCTTCATCTTCATCGTGAATTAATGCATTCTCTTTCGTTCGTGGAGTAAGCGTGCCATCAGGCTGATATGTCCGGTCGGCAAAAACTTCCTCCGCTGTACGCAAGCCTGCTTGCTTTCCCTTTTTCACAAGTTCGCTTCCAGCCAAACCAAATAAAACAAGATTTTTATCACTGGCATATACGGCTTCTGCAATTGCATGCGCGAGTTCAGCATCTCTGCACGCCATATTATATAAAGCGCCGTGAGGTTTCACATGACTCAACTTTTTTTGATGGGCCCTGGCAAAAGTCTGTACCGCACCAATCTGATACAAAATGAGATTATACGCTTCTTCCGGGTCTATTTCCATTGGTCTTCTTCCAAACCCGATTAAATCCTGAAGCCCGGGGTGTGCGCCGATACCAACATCTTTTTTTGAAGCTGCTTTTACGGTTGATGCAATCACATTATGGTCGCCGGCATGATAACCACAGGCAATATTGGCAGAGGAAATATAATTCATGATCAAATCGTCCTGCCCAATTTTATACGTGCCAAAACTCTCACCCAAGTCACTGTTCAAATCCACTTGATACTTCATGTTCCTCCACCCCTTCCTGCAATAATCTTGTTCGCGGAACATAGATTCCAGCTTCCACTTTCTTCTCTATTTCCAAGAATTCTTTTTCTGTTACCGGCACAAAACGAATATAATTGCCGGCCTCCAGTAAAATAGGTGAATCTTTTGTTTCATCATAAAGCTTCACCGGAGTTTTACCGATAATTTGCCATCCTCCAGGTGATTTCACCGGATAAATTCCTGTTTGTTTTCCCGCAATCCCCACTGACCCTGCCGGAATTTCAGACCGGGGGGTTGCCTTTCTTGGCATAGCAATTGCCTCAGGCATTCCTCCTAAATAGGTGAACCCGGGAATAAATCCCATCATATAAATCAAGTAATCTCCTGAAGTATGCAATTCTATGATTCTCTGTTCATCCAGTTTATTTTTCTCCGCAACCGCCGGGAGATCAGGTCCATGATTTCCTCCATACAAAACAGGGATTTCAAATATTTTGGCAGGTGGAAGCTCTACCTCTTTCATCTCTGAAAGTATATGCTCCATATTTTTTTCCAAATCCTCATAAAATAAAATATACGGATCGTAAATGAGAGAAACCGCAGTATAAGTAGGAATCCATTCTATTAAACCAGGAATGTTTTTTTCTCTCAGCAGAAGACAAAAACAACGAATCTTTTCATTCGTCGTTTTGGAAATATCTTCTCCAAACTGAATACGAAGACCTGAATCCCCGTATGCTTCTATTCGCACCACGATCATCACCCGCCTTTTTTACCATTATAATGGATTGGCTGCACACTGTCACCTTCTGCATGTCACCGTGTGGAGCAGCTGCTTTTCCCTTAAAAATCCTCTCCAGGCAAAAAACTGCCGGCCCTGATCATTCAGGACCGGCAGCCAATTAGGTACCATGCTACTTTATTGATTTAGGTGGAAATATAGAAAACAAGGTTTCTCCTTTTATCCGGCTTTCGTGGATCGGCCCGACATCGCTATTTCTGCTGTCATAGCTTGCCCCGGGCTGCCTGTAGTCCCCGATGACAAAATAACTGTCCTCCCCGAGAATTACTTCATCCATATCATTGGATATGCCGGCAGTATAGCTTTCTTCAATGGGCACGCCATCTATGTAAACCACGCCATCGCTTATTTCCACCGATTCATTGGGCATTCCGATCACCCGCTTAATTACATCGTATCCATTGTCATCCTGATAAATAATCACCTCATAGCGGTCTATTTCATAAAACAAACTGCTGGTCAGCAAAATATCTCCATCTTCCAGGGTAGGGTTCATGGAATCTCCGGAAACAACCGTAAACTGGATGACATATCTAAAAAAAATAATAATGCCTAAAAGAAAAATGATGAAAATAACCCAGCTCATCACACCGGATTTGCTGGATTTTTTTGTATTCTTGCCGGACTTGGAGTTCATTTCATTTTCTGTTTCTTGCGTTGGTGCTGTATTACTCATCTGTTTCCCCCTCAGGTTCTTCTGTTTTTGTCTCTGCTGTTGGTGTTTCTTCCTCCTCGAGTACCTGGTTCATTTCTTCCATTGCTTCATGCAGGATCCGCTCTAATTCCCCCAACTTTGCTTCTCTTATTTCTGATTCATCGACTTCTATCTCTTCCATTAAATGATTAGCATGTTGCTTGATTTCTTCCACCCGGCTGTTTTTTTCCGCTTCCACGAACTCTTTCATTTCCTGTTCAGCTTCTTCAATGGCCATTCGGATTTCTTCTTTTAATTTATCTGTTTGTTTTTCCTGTTCTTTTGCAATGGCATCCTCTATTTCCTCTACCGATTCTTCTGTCTTCCGGTCAAACCATTCCGTCAGCATACCGCTTATATTTTGATCGGCAAAAGCAATGGTCATGCTGCTGCCTGCAACCATGATTACGAACAGT
Source organism: Virgibacillus kimchii (assembly GCF_055379185.1). Lineage (NCBI taxonomy): Bacteria > Bacillati > Bacillota > Bacilli > Caryophanales > Bacillaceae > Virgibacillus > Virgibacillus kimchii. Next base: position 1,774,537 of record NZ_AP043951.1, read on the forward strand.
GCGCCTACGATGATTTTCCGCCATTTTGCTTTCATTTCATTCAGCTCCTAAAATCGGGTTCCCTCTATGAAAGCAAGGAACCCGCCATTCCCGGAAGTCCTAACTTGTTAATTAGTTATTTATATCATTTACAACATCATCCAATGCATCGATGGCATCGTCTTCCAAATCTTGTGCTGCATCAGCAATGATGGTTTGCTGTTCTTCAACAAGCCCGGCTAAAAGTGTTTCTACGTCGTCGCGTAAGTCTTCAATTGCCCAGTCAACTTGATTTCTTATATTACGAGTTGTAATTTCTTCTTGATCGTCAATAGCTTCTACCAATACATCCTGAGCGTTTTGTATTGCAGCCTCTAACTCTTGCACCGCACCATCACGGGCTTCGTTCAGATCACTTGTCATTTCTGTCACTGCTGCTTCTCCTGCTTCTCCGGTAAATGCCGTTAGATCATTTGTTGCATAATCAAGAGCATCATCTTGTAGATTTAAAATCTCGGTATATGCAGCAATAAATACATCGTTATATTCTAATCCCATTCCTTCTAAAATCGCTTCCAATTCCCCATCCAAAGATTCTAAATGACTAGTTTTGGCAGCGATTATTTCAGCAATGGACTCCCCAGTCTCTGTCTCTCTTGTTAAATCAATATCTACCCCCGCTTGCTCTTTCAATGCTTCATACTCATCATTCAAATCAGGCAACTGTCCTTCAATATACGCTTCAGTTTCCGCTTCAATCGTATCTACTGACTGACCAAACATTCCATCATACCACGCGCGAAGTTGGTCACCCGCATCCGTATTCGCAAATGCAAAACTTGAACCCGATACAACTCCTACTACTAGTACTCCTGCAGCAATCTTACCTTTTAATCCGAATTTCATATTTAACGACTCCCTCATATTTTTATTTGTCTGATAAAATTTCTTCCAAATAATTCTCTACATCTTGTCCAATTTCATTTCGCAGTTCTTCTGCTTTTTTCTCTTCATATTCCTTTAAATCTCTTTCCCTTAAGACGTCCACCGTCTCTTTCAGTTGGAAAAGATAATCCTGCTGATGCTGCTCCACATTTTTCTTTACTCCGAACAGCTTGTCCAGATAAAATTCGCTTAATTCTTTTTTACCTGTATCAGTTGATTGCTTTATTTCCGCACTTAAGGTTTGTTCAGCTTTTTCTTGTTTTTCCGTTAAAAAATGCTCTATAAATACCAAATAGTCATTTACCTGGTGATCCACTTTATAAGCTTGTACATACATGGTGGCGGGAAACATAAGCATCAATATTAAGATTACTGAAATTCCAAGTTTTTTCACTATCACCTATCCTTTCGTCTTAAGAATTTGCACCCATAAAAATTTCGTTCCTGACTCTCATTACCTACATTATCAAAAAATTTTAAACAGTGAATCGGAATAATTGCCCAATTTTTAAACTAGTAGTAAAGTTTTGGTTTCGACAATAACTTATGAAAATCGATAAGGTAAAGCAGGTATATTATCATGGTTTACTCTCTTTTTTTAATCTTTTTCCAGAAATCTCCTTTATTTTGTCTGGTTCTTTTGTAATATCCACTAATCCCTTTAGCCTACAAAATTTTAATCATTTTTCATTTTTGGTACCGTTTCTTCTTTATTCATTTGACATGAATCAACCAATATGCGATTATTATCACGATTTATCAGACGTTTAACAGAAAAGTAAAGAAGGTGTTACAGTGCATTCAGTTTTAGGTACGATCCAAACCATAAAGGTCGACAGTAAAATAAACACAGGTTATATGTTAAAACATGCAGGAAGTGAGATACTCCTTCATCACGGGGAAACTGACACAGAGTTGGAACCTGGGGCCATGGTGGAAGTATTTTTATATTCGGATAAGAAAGGCAGATGGATTGCCACATTAAATCTCCCTGCTATTCAAAAAGGAACGTATGATTGGGTGGAGGTCAGGGAGATGATCCCTAATTTAGGTGTCTTTGTTGATATAGGAACAAATAAAGAAATGCTTGTTTCCAAGGATGACCTTCCGTTATTTGAAAGTGTATGGCCTGCAGCGGGAGACAAACTTTACGTAACATTGGGAGAGGACAGGAAAGGACGTCTTTTGGCCATTCCCGGGAATGAAGACGTGCTTATCGATGAGATGGAAGCAGCACCGGAGAGCCTATATCAGCAGCAAATTACAGGAAGGGTATATCACACAAGCAGGGAAGGTTCAGCCATTTTCACGGAAGGAAATCACCGTGGCTTTATTCACCATACCGAACGTAAAAAAGAACCACGCTTAGGCGAGTTGGTTCATGGGCGGGTCATCGAAGTGAAAGAGGATGGATCCATCAATGTTTCCCTTCGTCCACTGAAACAGCACAGCATGGGAGATGATGCCGAGGCGATTTTGGAACACCTGGAAGATCATGGTGGAGTCATCCCTTTCAGCGATAAAAGTGACCCGGAGGATATCAGGGCAACCTTCCATATCAGCAAAGCTGCTTTCAAGCGTGCCTTGGGAAAACTGATGAAAGAAGGTAAAATTGAACAGCATAATGGGAAAACATATATCAATAAAGAGGTTAAATAAGTCAGATCTTTTGGCAGTTTTCCATCCATCTCTCAGTAACTTTAAGGCATAAAAAAAGAGCGGTCCTCCGCTCTTTTTTTATGCTTCTGCATTTGCGTATGTGTCAACAAGGGAAGTAGCAATAAAACCAATTGCTGCTGCGAACATCGCTGCAATTCCCCAGCCGCCAAGTCCGGCTCCCATGATCTCCACTTTTCCAACAATTGCTGCAGCACAGGCCAGTAAAATTCCAATAATTCCTAATACACAAATTGGATAATAGGCTGTGAATTTTTCTTTGCCGGTTGCTTTTAAAACGGCAATTCCAACAGCAATGCTGATTACCGATAAAATAATACCAATAATTAATACTGATTGTATCATGCCTTCACCTCATACAAAGATATATATTTATAGTCTACAATCGAACCTCTATAAAGTCAATTTGAACGATCACTTTTCTTTCAGGCATTCCTATAAGATATTTGTAATTCTTCTACACATGTGTAAATAGACTAATTATAAATAGAGGAAAGGAGGGTTGCATCTATTTTATACCAAAAATAAGGAGGATATGTATGAAGAAAAGGTTCCTATGGCAAATTCTGATTGCATTTACCCTTGCCATTATAGTGGGATTGTTATTTGGGGAAAATGCAAGTGTGGTGGAACCGCTCGGTGATTTATTCTTACGTCTTATTCAGTTTATCATTGTACCTTTAATTTTAGCTACAATCATAGTCGGTGTGACAAGTGCCGGCAATATAAAAAAGTTAGGCCGGCTAGGCGGCAAGATGATCAGTTATTATTTGCTGACAAGCTTTCTCGCCATCTCCATTGGCCTGCTTGCCGGATTTGCTCTTTCTCCAGGCACAGGTTTGGATATTACACCGGATACGTCCGGAGAGGAAGTTGCGGAAACAGTTGGTATCGTCGACACATTGCTGAATATCGTACCAACAAACCCTGTCGAAGCGTTATCCGCTGGGAACATATTGCAAATCATCTTTTTTGCGGTGTTTCTCGGTATTGGCATTACACTCGTTGGGGAAAAAGCTGTCCCGGTACGGCGCTTTTTTGACGGCCTCGCGGAAGTCATGTATAAAATTACAAACATAGTGATGCTGCTTGTTCCAATAGGTATATTTGGATTGCTTGCACCAATCGTAGGCCAGTATGGTCTCGATGTACTGCTTCCACTTATAAAGCTGATTGCCGCTGTATTCATTGGCTGTATTATTCATGCCGCAGTTACCTATTCCATTGCGGTAAAAACTTTGGGAAAGATGAATCCGCTTGCATTTTTTAAAGGTATCTTCCCGGCAACCACCGTGGCCTTTAGTACGGCAAGCAGTGCCGGAACACTTCCCGTCACCATGAAAAGTACACAGGAAAGCCTGGGGGTGTCCAAGCAAACGAGCAGCTTTTCCCTGCCGCTCGGTGCAACCATTAATATGGATGGGACTGCGCTTTACCAGGGTGTGGCCGTTATGTTTATCGCACAATACTATGGGATCGAGCTGACCTTCACCCAAATCATTACCGTCGTTCTTATTGCAACCCTGGCTTCCATCGGAACAGCCGGTGTACCAGGTGCCGGAATGATTATGCTGACGATGGTACTGACCGCCATCAATCTTCCATTGGCAGGCATTGCGCTTGTTGCCAGCGTTGATCGTATACTGGACATGATGCGTACCGCCGTTAATGTTACCGGTGATGCATCGGCAGCTGTTGTTATTGAATCCAGTGAAAGAAAACATCATACAGGGACATAGACTGCCCCTATAACAAACTGAACAAAGGGACGAGGATTCTATTCCTTGTCCCAGGCTACTACAATTTCATGGTGAACTTGACGAGCTTCCCTGGCTCTCTATTCCAATCTAACTTGGAGTACATTATGCAAAAATTTTCGGATAAAATACATTATCGACTTTCCTAAAATCTGTTATACTAAAACACAAGGACGTTTGCCTGCTCCTGGGCTTCAAAGCATTGAAGCAGGTAGAGTTTTCTTTTATTTTCAAATTTATAAACAGGGGGTAAATGATGTTAAATAAGTCACTTGTTGAGGACGTTTTATCTGCCGCTTTAGTTACCGGCGGTGATTTTTCCGAAGTATTTGTAGAAGACAGATACACGAACAACATGACCTATCAGAGCAACCGGCTGGAAAAGAGTATTTCAGGCCGGGATTTTGGTGTCGGCATTCGTATTTTTAAAGGATTGCAAAGTGTTTATGCCTATACGAATGATTTTTCCAGAGAAGGTCTTATGAAAGCGGCAAACACTGCCGCGAAAGCAATTCAAAGTGAAAAAAAGGAAAGGAATATTGTACTTCCTGCAGAAAAAAGGGTCGCAGAGACAAGCCATCCTATTACATTTGCACCAAATGCAGTGGAAAAAACACGTAAATTAAATGTACTAAAAAAAGCAAACGACATCATTACGAATTATGACCCGGCTATTTCACAAGCCGTCATCCGGCTGTTGGATGAGGAACAAAATGTTTTAGTTGCCAACTCGGAAGGCACCTTTATCGAGGATCAAAGAATCCGGACCCGCCTTGCCAACATGGCCATCGCCAGCAGCGGAACCGATATGCAAACCGGGTTTTATGGACCCGGCGCATTGCAGGGGTTTGAATTTTTGGAAGGAATGGATTTGGATCATTACGCAAAAGAAGCAGCCCGGATGGCAGTAACCATGCTGCATGCTGACCCTGCACCGAGCGGCAAATATCCCGTGGTGATTGATAATGAATTTGGCGGCGTAATTTTTCATGAAGCCTGCGGGCACGGCTTGGAAGCTGCAGCAGTTGCTAAAAATAATTCCGTTTTCGCCAATAAAGAAGGAGAAAAAGTAGCTTCAGACCTCGTTACCTACATAGATGACGGCACCCTGAAGAATGAATGGGGTTCCATTAACATGGATGATGAAGGAGAAAAAGCAAGGAAAAATGTCCTTATAGAAGATGGTGTTTTAAAAGGGTATTTAATTGATAAATTGAACGGCAGGAGGATGAATGCCGAACCAACCGGTTCCAGCAGAAGGGAATCCTATAAGTTTGCTCCCACTTCCCGGATGACCAACACGTATATTGCGCCCGGCGAATCTACACCCGAAGAAATTATAGCCAATACGGAATACGGTATCTATGCAAAATACATGGGCGGCGGCTCAGTAGATCCTGTAACCGCAGATTATAATTTTGCAGCTTTGGAAGCCTACTTGGTAAAGGACGGCAAAATTGACAAGCCATTGCGTGGTGCCACGCTGATCGGCAATGGTGCGGAAACGATTCAAAAAGTAGATATGGTTGGAAATAACCTTGGACATGGCGCCGGCATGTGTGGTGCATCCAGTGGTATGGTTCCTGTCAATGTTGGCCAGCCAATGCTGCGTGTATCCGAAATCACTGTTGGCGGAAGGGAGGCATAGTCATGGAGTTAAATAATTTTCGAGACAAACTTTTTACAGAAGCTAAAAAAATGGGAATTTCCGATTTGGAGCTCTACTATGAAAAAGAAGATCTATTCTCCTGTGAAATTTTCAAAGGGGAAATAGATGATTATACATCTTCTACGGTAAACGGTGTCTCTGTTCGTGGTCTATCAGAAAATAAAATGGGCTATGCCTATACAGAAAAGCTGGATGATGAATCCATACCGTTTTTGTTAAATAGTTTAAAGGAGAACGCTGCATTAATAGAAGGTGAGCCGGAAGAAATATATGCCGGTGATGACCACTATGAAGATATTGACTTTTACGCCCCCTCTCTCGAAAAAGTGGCAACAGAGGAAAAAATTGCATTGTTAAAGGAAATTGAGAAAAAAATATATGCTTATGACAACCGGGTGGTGCAGACAGGGACGGCTGGAATAAAGGACATTACCGTAGAAAAAGCAATATTTAATAGTAAAGGACTATCCCTGAAGGATAAGAAAAATCTTGTCATGGTTATTTTTTCAGTGTCCGTCAAAGAAAACGAAGAAATTAAATCCGATTATCATATGGAGAACACACAGGATTTCCAATCACTGGACGCAGATGACTTTGCAAAAAAAGCCGTGGAAAAAGCACTTAGTTATTTAGGCGGCAAAACGTATGAAACGAAAAGTTACCCTGTTATCTTTGAAAATGTGGCAGCTGCTTCCCTGCTGGATGTATTCACTTCTTCCTTTTCTGCAGAGTCAGTACAACAGGGGCAATCACTGTTAAAAGGAAAACTTGGCGAAACAATAGCTTCCGAACTTGTTACGCTGACTGATGATCCATTTATGAAGGAAAGCATTGAAAGCCGTACGTTTGATTCAGATGGAGTTTCCACGAGAAAGACAGCTATTGTCAATGCAGGCAGACTGAAAACTTTTTTCCATAACTTGAAAACAGCTAAAAAAGACGGTATTGCTTCCACGGGACATGGATACAAACCATCCCATAAGGACACCATTAGCATTAGCCCGTCCAACCTTTTCATCGAACCAGGAAAAACTTCCTACGAGCAATTGTACGAGGATTTGGATGAAGGAATCATTATTACTAACCTGGCCGGTTTGCATTCAGGTGCGAGTGCGGTCTCCGGCGATTTCTCCCTTGCAGCCAATGGCTACTATGTAATGGATGGCAAAATTGTCGGTCCCACCAAGCTGATGACGGTCGCAGGCAACTTCTTTGAACTGCTAAAAAGTGTGGAACAAGTAGGAGATGACCTGAAATTTACACCAATGAGCATGGCAGGCAATATAGGCTCCCCATCCCTAAAAATCAAAAGCCTATCCATCGCAGTGGACTAGGGACATAGGGGCAGGTCATAACGGTGGGGTTAGCATTTAGCGGAGCCCTACAATCCGGGGCCTTGCACGGGGAAAGGGGGATCACGCTCCCCGTCCAGGTAAAAAAGACGGCGGGGCTGCTCCCCCGTCTTTTTTATGTACTGGCTGTATTTGCGGACAAACCAATGGTAAATGCAGAGTTCAGTTCAGCAATCTTATCAGCCCTCATTATTTCTCTCCAGTTTTTCACTATACCACTGAGCGTCTCCTTCTCCTTGTCTCAGAAATATACTATCCTTCCACCTACATTAATACTCCTCCACCATAACGCCATCCCAACTCTGTAACTGCAGTTGTACACACAAAGGAACCTGCTGTAAGTATGTATCTATGATAAGATGGTGATATACTATATTAAAAAAGGAGATCACCATGAATTACCGAGCCATTTTTCTTGATATAGACGGAACTATATTAAAACCGGATCACACTTATACCGAATCAACAAAAGATGCCATTCTGCAGCTAAAAGAACAGGATATTGAAGTTTTCCTGGCAACGGGACGGCCGCTGCATGAAGTAAAGGATCTTGCAGCTGAACTTCAGATAGAGTCCTTTATCGGCTATAACGGTGCCTATGCTGTTTATCAAAATGAAACCATTGTAGATGAACCAATGGACACTTCCGTTATGGAGGAATTTTTAAATATTGCCGAAGAAAAAGGGCATGAATTGGTCTGTTACACAAGCGGGAAAAATTATTTTACTTCCTTATCAAATCCGGATGTTAAAAAATTTATCCAGGCATTTAACCTGGTGAAAAACGACAAATTAACCAACGATGTCATTGATTCCATTCTTGGTGCCACTGTCATGAATTTGCAGAAATCCGAAGAAACGCTATACGAGTTTAGATCGGATGTCCACCTCTCCCCTGTGAATGTATACGGTATGGACAACAACTTTGATATCATTAGAAAAAATGTAAATAAGGGAATCGCTGTCGAAAACATTCTGAAGCAGATGGGCATTGAAAAGGGGCAGGCTATCGCATTCGGTGACGGAATGAATGACAAAGAAATGCTGGGTGCAGTCGGTGAAAGCTTTGCCATGGAAAATGCCCACCCTTCTCTTTTTCGTTATGCCAAGCATAAAACAACTTCGGTGGATGAATCAGGAATTTACAATGGATTGCAGCAGCTTGGATTAGTGAAATAGAGATATAAAAGTAACGAGAATTTCTGACTATGTGAAGCAAGCGTGGTTGATGAGGTCAGCGAGCAGAGGTCTTATGTTTATGGCCGTCAGCTAGCTTATAATGGACTTTTAATTGTAAATATCCATTATAAATGTCCTTCACCCTATGTTTGAAGGCCTGAATCACGGAGATCAGCACACTCTTAAATTTACAATATATGAGCGAATACATGAGGATTTGAGCGCTTTTCACTAGGTATGGGCGAATACTTGGGGTTTTGAGCGTTTTTCATTAGATATGGGCGAATACTTGGGGTTTTGAGCGTTTTTTCACGCAGTATGAGCGAATACTTGAAGATATGAGCGCTTTTCACTAGGTATGAGCGAACACCTGGGGATTTGAGCGCTTCTCACTAGATATGAGCGAACACTTGGGGTTTTGAGCGTTTTTTCACGCAGTATGAGCGAATACCTGAAGGTTTGAGCGTTTTTTCACGCATTATGAGCGAATAACCGGGGGTTTGAGCGTTTTCACTCAATATCGTCTTTGGTATAAGCTCTGAAACATCTCAAAAAGCCTGTAACACCAATGGTGATACAGGCTTTCTCCAACGCTATTCTTACTTTACAGAAAGAATCCACCATATACCAATGCGCCGGCAATAATGTAGGCAGGATGAACCTTGACCCTTTCAATCAGTAAGTAACTGATAACGGTCAATATCACGGTCTGCCAGATACCGATGCCTTCATAGGATTCAAAGAAGAAACGCCACGCCATTAAGCCGAGCAGAATGGCGATAATCGGCCGCACGTATAATGTTAATCTTTTGACCTTCGGGGAATCTTTGTATTTTAATAGAATACTTAATAGTCCAATCATTAATATAAGCGAAGGTGCTACAGTAGCAAACACACCAACGGCCGCGCCCAGCACGCCACCCACTTCATAACCAATATAGCCAGCCATTTTCGTTGCAATCGGGCCGGGCAGCGCATTCCCCAGTGCCAAAACCTCACTGAACTCCTGAACTGTCATCCATTCAAAACGGATCACAACTTCATTCTCGATGAGCGGGATCGAGGCAGGTCCTCCACCATACCCAAGAATACCGGGAATAAAAAACGCTTGAAATATTTCCCAATATTTCATCATGCACCATCACCTTCTTTCTCAGGTGACTTTTTATCTTTTTTAATGAAAGCAAAAATGATGAATGCAGCAATCAAAATACCGGGATGAACGCCTAATAATTGAAGTAACACAAAAACAACAGCACAAACAATAATTGTGGTAGTCCAGCCCATACCTTTTCCTGCTTTTTCAAAAAACTGCCAGGTTAACACGGCCATCATCATACCTACGACAGGCAATACTGCTGCTGTCATTCCCTGCACCCAATCAAATTCCCTGAAATTCGATAGTGTCGTAAGCAAAATAATCATCAAAATGATCGTTGGCAAAATAGAAGATAAAAGCGCGTTCAGCATGCCCATGATCCCGGAAACACGGTAGCCGATATACCCTGCCATTTTTGTTGCAATCGGACCCGGAAGTGCATTTCCAAGGGCTAATATATCTCCAAATTCTTCATCATCCATCCACTTGTATTTATCAACAACTTCTTTATGAACGAGCGGGATGGAACTCGGTCCCCCGCCATATCCGAGCATGCCAACCCGAAAAAAAGCGAGGAAAATATACCAGTGTTTTTTCATAACACGGTCGCTGGAAACCCCTGCTTGTAAGCGTGGTGAGGAATGCGACCTTCCCTCCTCCTTTAACTTGCATTTCGTTTTGCTCACCTAACCAAATTGGTTACATGAAAGTCCTTTATAAGAGAGAGATCGCTCCACGCTGAGTGAAGCGACCATTTTAGCCAGTTATTCACAAAACCTGTTCATTTACCAGGCAGCTACCGTTCCATCTGTTCTTGACTCAGTGCCACCTACAAGCACGCCACTTTGCGGATCTCTCCAAATGATCTGGCCACGCCCGAATTCATTTGGTTCCAGCGCAATTTGAATGTCATGGCCTTTTGCCGAAAGCCCCTGTGCCAGATGATGAGGAAAACGGTTTTCCACGTCCACTCGTTTATCTTTCTTCCATTGCCATCTCGGTGCATCTAAAGCTGCCTGCGGATTCAATCCAAAGTCCACTGTATTCATGATGACCTGCATATGTCCCTGCGGCTGCATGAATCCACCCATCACCCCAAAAGGACCCACAGGCTGGTTCCCTTTCGTCAAAAATCCCGGGATGATCGTATGATACGTTCTTTTTCCTCCACTCAATGCATTTACATGATTTGGATCCATTGAGAAGTTATGCCCGCGGTTTTGCAGCGCAATACCTGTGCCCGGTACAACTAAGCCGGAGCCAAAGCCCATATAGTTACTCTGGATAAACGACACCATATTGCCCTCATTGTCCGCGGCTGCCAGATAAACCGTTCCTCCGGCTGACGGTTCCCCAGCTTCCGGAGTCAATGCCGTATCCGTAATAAGCTTTCTTCTGGTTTCTCCGTACGCATCACTGAGTATGTCATCCACTGTATGACGCATATGCTTTTCTTCCGTCACATGTTTTTCCGCATCAGCAAATGCCAGTTTCATAGCTTCAATTTGTTTATGATACGTATGGACAGATTCTTTATCCGGGAAATCAAAGCCTTTTAAAATATTGAGCGCCTCAAGCGCTGCAATTCCCTGTCCGTTCGGAGGAATTTCCCAAACATCATACCCGCGGTAATTGACATGAATTGGATCAACCCAGTCCGCTTGATAAGCTGCCAAATCTTCTTTTCGCAAAAATCCGCCATGCTCCCTGGAAAATGCATCAATTTTATCAGCCAAATTACCTTCGTAAAATGATTTCGCATTCGTTTCAGCAATTTCACGCAATGTATTTGCATGCTCCCGGGAAGACCATACTTCGCCTGCTCGTGGCGCCCTGCCTTCAGGAGCAAAGGTTTTAAACCAGTTTTCGAATTGTGCATCAGTTAATTTCTCTTTAAAATTCCGATAAGCTTTATCCCAAAATTTACCAAGTGTCGGTGAGACAGGATAGCCTTCCTCCGCATATGTAATTGCCGGCTGTAATACTTCCGTCAATGGCAGCTTACCGAATTTTTCAGAAAGCTCCGCCCACGCCCCCGGCGCGCCGGGTACAGTAACCGGGATCCACCCATATGTCGGGATTTCCTCATATCCTTTCTCTTTTACCGCCTCAATGGATATCCCTTTTGGTGACCTGCCGCTGGCGTTTAACCCATGCAGTTTTCCCTTCGTCCAAACAAGTGCAAACGCATCTCCGCCAATACCATTTGATGTAGGTTCCACCACGGTCAGACAAGCCGCTGTAGCGATAGCAGCATCAATCGCATTGCCGCCTTTTTTTAAAATTTCCAGCCCTGCCTGGGATGCCAGAGGTTGGGAAGTTGACACCATTCCATTTTTTGCATATGTAGCATGCCTTGTATTAGAATAAGGGTAGGATTGATTTTTTAGAAAGTTCATTAGACACACTCCTTACATATATTTTCTGAATTATTTCATATGGTACAAAAAAATCAGCATTTTGTCAACACAAGAGTAAAGTGATAAAATAAACATACTTACATTTTATCGTTCACAAGTAATTATTGCTTACTTAATGCATTTTTCAAGAAATATAAACTACGAATAGGAGATAATAGTATATGAAATTTGATAATGTAGATAAAAAACTGCTCGAAGAATTAACAGAAGATGGCAGACTATCCTACGTGGAGCTAGCAGAAAAAGTGGGATTATCACGTGTTGCTGTGAAGGACAGGATTCAAAGTTTAAAAGAGAAGGGGATCATTGAAAAATTCAGTGTGGTAATTAATTCGGAGAAGATCGGCAAGAAAGTATCTGCTTTCTTTGAAGTTGATGTAGAACCAATGATGCTGCAGGAAGTAGCCCAGAACCTTGCTGACAATCCAAATGTGGCCAGCATTTATCAAATGACGGGACCAAGTACGCTGCACACCCATGTACTCGTGGAAGATTTTACTAAGCTTGAAGCCTTTATTAATGATGAACTTTATTCAGTGGAAGGGATTACCAGGGTGGAAAGTTCTGTTATATTGAAGCGGTTTAAAAGCCGGACGGGTTATAAGCTTTAAAGTCTGCCTGCAGTCTTGGAGCTTTGTCAAAAAATTTTTAGGGATAGTGGTAACCGATATAGACATTTAGAAGGAGCCATACTGATTTTATGTATGATCATGATTGCAAACACAGGAGCTGAGTGGGGTTAAAGAAGCTTCAGATAAACATTCAGATTCATTGGAATCAAAAAATAATTATAATAAAAAATTGGAATTTTAAAAAGAATTGGAGTTAATTATGCTATAATAAAAGTACAATAGACTGGCTTCGCATGAGGGGTTTGGCAGCGCTGTCGCTCGTCGGTAGTCTTCGGTGGGAGACTTCCCGGGGAGGGAGGTGTTTGCCTATGGACATTGTCAGTGCGCTGACGCTTATGATTTCCTTCGGTATGTTAGTGGCGTTTATCGTTTCTGATCATAACCATAAAAAATAATCCCTCATGCACTTTAGCAGGTTAGTGAGGGATTATTTCCCCAAGCTGCCTACCCCTCTTGACGGGGTTCGGTCTGTTGCGGCCGCTCCATGTTACCGCATGGGCGGTCTTTATTATTATATGCCTTGATGCGTTTTCTATGTTTATTATACCACGAATAAAAATTTTGTACACTTTATATTTATTGCAGTATCAACGCTTTAATACTAAGCGAGGCTTTTCCAATGTATTCACACTCAATTCCTTACCACGTCAGTTAAACCAATTCTCCCAGCTTCCGCACATCCACATTCCCGCCGGATAGAACACACACCACATTTTTATCCTTTACTCCCAGCTTTCCAAACATAGCGGCTGCAACTGCAACAGCACTGGATGGCTCAATCAGCTGTTTCATTCTCTCCAGTACAAAGAACAATGCCTGCCGGATTTCATCCTCACTGACAGTTACGATATCATCCACATATTTTTGTACAATCGGAAAAGTCATGGAGCCCGGTTCACTTGTCCGTAAGCCGTCTGCCATCGTCTTCGTTTCCCGAATTTGCACAACTTCCCCTTTCTGCCAGGATAATAAGGTATCGTTTGCACTTTCCGGCTCTACACCTACTACGCGTACAGCGGGTTTTGTTTCCTTAATCGCCGTCAAAATCCCCGAAATAAGTCCCCCGCCTCCAATCGGTACAACGACCACATCAACATCATCCAACTGCTGCAAAATTTCCAGCCCGACGGTTCCCTGTCCGGCAATAATCCAAGGGTCATCATATGGTGGGATATAAACACCGTTATGCTCCTCCGCCAATTCTTCAGCACGTGGCAATCTTTCTGCAGAAGTGGTGCCACATTTCTCGATTTCACCATTATATGCCTGAATTGCATTCACTTTGCTCTCGGTAGCATCCTCAGGAATCACAATTGTGGCATTAATCCCCAGTTGATTTGCAATATAGGCAACAGCCTGCCCATGGTTGCCGGAGGAAGCAGCGGTAACATATGTTGCTCCCTCGTTCACTACCTGTTTTACTTTATTTGTCGCACCTCTGATTTTAAATGCCCCGGTCCGCTGCAAATGCTCTCCCTTAAAAAACATCCGGTTGCCTGCCAGTCCCGAAAGCTGGGTGGAAGATAATATGGGCGTTTCATTAATCGTATCGGCAATGACCACATGTGCTTTTTGGATATCCTCTATGGTTACCATCCTATATCCCCCGCTTCCTGTGTTTTATAAAAGCAGCTCTTCATCATTATTTAAACACCCGAGTAGCTTCCACTGCTTTTTTCCAGCCGGTATACAGTTCTTTCCGCTTATGTTCATCCATCTCCGCCTGAAATATGCGCTCATTTTTCCATTGCCTGGATATTTCTTCCTTGTCCTTCCAAAAACCTACTGCCAACCCTGCCAAATAGGCTGAGCCAAGGGCAGTTGTTTCCTGAATGGCAGAACGCTCAACCGGCACGCCGATCATATCACTTTGAAATTGCATGAGGAAGTTATTTTTAACGGCTCCACCGTCCACACGCAATGTCTTCACATTCATGCCGGCGTCCGCTGTCATGGCATCCAGCATATCCTTCGTCTGATATGCAAGCGATTCGAGGGTTGCTCTAATAAAATGCTCTTTCGTCGTCCCGCGGGTAAGACCAAATACAGCCCCTCTTGCATCACTATCCCAGTAAGGGGTGCCAAGCCCAACAAACGCAGGCACCATATAAACGCCATCTGTGGAATCCACTTGTGTGGCAAAATATTCACTTTGCGGCGCATCCTCAATCATCTTCAACCCATCTCTCAGCCATTGAACCGCAGAACCCGCAATAAAAATACTACCTTCCAGGGCATACTCCACTTTTCCGTCAATGCCCCAGGCAAGCGTTGTCAATAACCCATGATCTGAAGTGACTCCTTTTTCTCCTGTATTCATCAGCATAAAGCAGCCGGTACCGTACGTATTTTTTGCCATTCCTTCTTCAAAGCAAGCCTGCCCAAATAATGCCGCCTGCTGGTCACCCGCAATGCCGGCGATGGGTACTTCCTCTCCAAAGAAATGGTAGCTGACCGTTTTTCCGTAAATTTCTGATGACGGACGGACATCAGGCAGCATCGATTTAGGTACTTGTAAAATATCCAGCAGCTCGTCATCCCACTGCAAATCGTAAATATTAAACATCAATGTACGGGAGGCATTGGAGTAATCGGTAATATGTGTTTCTCCCCCGGTGAGTTTATGTACGAGCCAGGTATCAATTGTTCCAAATAACAATTCTCCCTTTTCCGCTTTTTCCCTCGCACCATCCACATTGTCCAGGATCCATTTCACCTTTGTTCCGGAGAAATAAGGGTCCAGCAGCAGCCCTGTCTTTTTCTTGAAAATATCGTTATAGCCGGCTTCAATCAGATCTTTGCAAATAGGGTCCGTTTGCCGGGATTGCCAGACAATCGCTTTATATACTGGTTTCCCTGTATTTTTATCCCACACCACCGTTGTTTCCCGCTGGTTCGTGATGCCGATTCCCGCTACCTGTTGCGGCGAGATATCCGCTTTCCTCAATACATCAGCAATACAACTTAAAACCGAGGTCCAAATCTCCTCCGCATCATGCTCCACCCAGCCCGGATTTGGAAAAAACTGTTCAAACTCTCTTTGCGCCGTTTCAACAATTTCCCCGTCATGATTAAAAAGAATGGCTCTGGAACTTGTTGTCCCCTGATCAATGGATAAAATATATTTACTCATCAAATTCCCCCCTGTTTTTCATCTGTACTCCAGGATTATTCACTCAAAGTCATATCCCATTCATGAATTTCATAGGTTCTGGCACCATGAATAACATAAGGATCCTTTTCCACCAATGCTTCCACTGCAGCCAGGCTCTCACTTTTATAAATCACCAGACCGCCGGCACCATCCGTAAACCTGCCTTTGGCAAAAACCTTTCCCTCTTCTGCTTTTTGTTTTAAATAATCGAGATGATCCGGCCTCCATTTTTGGCTTTTTTCTTCATCGGCCATTGGCAGAAATACTGCAAAATACTTCATTTTCTGTCCCTCTTTTCAGCTAATTTGACTCCATTATATCATTCCACAAGATCTTGTACATTTTAAAAAAACCTATAGAAAGTCGAGCTAATCTCCTGTTGGCGCACACTTGTTGAACTCCTGAATACAGCAACAGCCATTAATCATATCTTTTCAATCCTTTTATAAAAAACAGGATCCGCAATAGTTCCAAAATATCAAAAAGATTCCTATGGTACCAATTTGGGAGGCGACCATGGAGATAAATGTTTTGAAAAAATATATATCCTCACTAACCATATATTGAGCATATTCACCGACTGCCTTAATAGCAAAAAAGACCTGCCATCCGAAAATGGCGGGTCTTTTTTTTGCTTCATTAATTAATCAGCTGCAGGTGCTTCTTCTTCCGTTACAGCAATTTCCCAGCGGTACATGCCTGTTCCGTCACCGATATAGTAATTGTGAACCCGGTTGTTAACAGGTACCAATTCAGCACGGTATACCGTAGGGAATACTGGTACTTCTTCTACCATAAACTCTTGCCACTCATTATAAACTTGCTGACGATATTCTACATCGAATGCCTCTTCAGATACCGCTTCTTCCAACAATTCGTCATTTCTGTCGCTGGAGTAGCGGGAGAAGTTGAAGATAGCGTCTCTTCCATACAGACCTCTAGGATCAACATCGATACCTACACTCCAGGCACCCTGGTAAATATCAATTTCAGGGTCATCATCTCCGCTTTCCCCTACACGATCGTAAAATTGGTTAAACTCAAGCAAACGCCCATCAATAAGCTGAACATTTAAACCAACCTCTGCCCATGATTGAATGTAATATTGTGCCAATGGTTCTGCCGTATCTCCACCGGACATGGAAGCAAAGTTAATCACAAGCTCTTCTCCATCCGGATCTTCACGGAACCCGTCTCCATCTACATCTTCATATCCTGCTTCATCCAAAAGACGATTTGCTTCATCAGGGTCATAGGTCCTTCCCGGATTTGTTTCATCATGAAATTCCGGATGGGATGGCGGAATAAGTGTTGTCGCATTCCAGCGAAGTCCATGATAGAAACGCTCGCCGACTGCGTCATTATCCACCGCATGCCACATAGCTTGACGCAGGGCCGGATCCGCCATTTTCTTATCTGGATCCGTAGCTACTTCAGCAGCATCGGCATCCCACGTTCCCAATTTAAAACCGATATATGTGTAAGCACGATCAATTACGCCCAGATATTCCACATTGGACATATCAGCATTATCCGGGAATTGATCAACCGGGAAGGAACTAACAGTGTCCACACCGCCGGTCTCCAGTTCATTAACAACTACACTTGGATCGATTACTCTTACAACTACTTCATCAAGGTTTGGTTCCCCTCTCCAGTAGTCTTCATTTTTACTCATTGTTACAGACTCACCCGGCACAATGCTTTCTACTTTAAATGGTCCATACCCAATAGGGTTTTCACGTACTTCCGGTGAGGAAGACATATCGGCCACTTCCATATCGCCAAAGATATGCTTAGCCAATGGATGTGTCCAGACAGTTCCTGTCAAAAGAGATGGATTGGCTTGTTTATACGTGATTTCCAATGTTTTATCATCAATCACTTCAATACCGGAAATGGGTTCCGCGTCTTCTATTGCTAAATCAATCGTCTCGCCGTCCTCATCCAGGAATTGAGCTCTATATTCTTCCATACCTTCAATAATCGTAAAATCGGAACCATAACGCGGCCCGTCATAATCCGGATGTCCAATAACTTCATGGGCAAACAGCCAATCTTCCGCTGTTACCGGCTCTCCGTCATGCCAGTTCACATTATCTCTAATCGTAAATGTAAACACATTTCCTTCATCATTTACTTCATACGTTGCTGCCCCATCATTTGTGTACACATAGTTTTCATCCCAGGTTAATAATGAAGGGTCATTAAACCATTCAAGAATTTGTGCATCGGGATTTCCGGAATAAAAAACGAAGTTTAATGTACCTTCAAATGGTGTATCAGATACAAGACCGAAATTCAGTGTACCTCCATCAATGGCTTCTCCTTCATTGTTTTTAATTTGATCAAAATCTTCAATGGAATATAATCCATCGTCTTCTCCTGCATCTTCCCCGTCATCTTCTTCCTCTGTAGCTTCTTCTGTCTCTTCGGAGTCCGCCCCGTCATCTGTACCGGTATCCGCGTCCTCCTCATCTCCCCCGTTACATGCAGCAAGTGCAAGCAACAATACGAGCAGCAGCGCAAATAGCGCTCTAGACCATTTTGTCTTTCCCATTCATTTAACCTCCCTTTTTTATTCCCTTTCTTTTGCCAGTCCTTCCAGGGACCGGTGTTTATACTCAGCATTAATATCGCTATTACTATAGCTTATCAATGCAGGTATTAAAATATTATAACAATTTCCCCTTTGCCTCACCTCCTTAAAGTTAACCTCTGCGTTGTCTCGCGTCGGTAGCGCGTTTCAAGGCCTGCCCGACATTATTTACCGCAAGCATCAACAAAAGAATTAATACAGCAGCCGGCACCCAGATCCACCATCTGTATTCCAGTGTTTGCGGATTGGTCGCATAACTGATTAAAGTTCCCAAGCTCGGTGTACTCTCCGGAAAACCAAAGCCAAGGAAAGAGAGGCCCGATTCAATCCCGATGTTTGCTGCCAGTTGCAATGTCATCGTTACGATAATAATAGAAGTTAAATTTGGCAGCACTTGGGTAAACATAATTTTGAAATTGGAAGAACCCAATGTCTTGGAAGCCTGCACATAATCAAGTTCCCTCTCGGCTAATGCCTTGGATCTTATCAGCCTGGCAACCCCCATCCACAGAAACGCAGCCATAATAATAGAGAATCCCCATATACTGTAATCCGGCGTAATCGTAACAAATACAATAACAATCATTAAGGTAGGCAGTACCATAAAGAAGTCCACCACACGCATTAACGCATTATCGATATGGCCGCCAAAATAACCTGAAAGCAGCCCAATTAATATTCCTGCAAAACCTGCCATAAGTGTGACAAGGATACCGATAGATAAGGAATTTCTTGTTCCAATGATCAGCTGCCCGAATACATCACGGCCGCCATAATCCGTACCCAATATAAAGTCATCACCCGGCGGTTCATGAATCGCAAATAAATCAACAGTTACTATTTCATCCTGATCAAGAAATATAGAAGTACCAAATACAAAAGCACTGATAAGAATTAGAAATATGAGCGATATTAATGCAATCTTATCCCTGATTATTTCCCGCCACAATATCCTTAACCCGGAAGGACTGCTGGTTGAATCCTGTGTTTGGAGCTCTGCATTTACCTTGGTCGTTTCCATTTTATTTCACCTCAGCGTCTTTCAATTCTATTTAATCCGTATACGAGGATCCACTATGCTTAATATAATATCGGAGATTAATGCACCCAATATCGCCGCAATTCCAAAAATTAATACGACGGCTGTTACGGTACTGAAATCCCGCTGCAGCACTGATTCAAGGAACAACTGCCCCATGCCCGGATAACTGTATATATTTTCAACAAAAATAGATCCTCCGATTAAACCGGTGATTTCATAGCCAAAAAAGGCGGCAATCGGAACGAGGGAATTCCTGAAAATATGGCGGTTATACACCCGCGATTCAGGAGCACCCTTGGCCCTGGCAGTAATAATGAAATCCTTTTGTTTCGTATCAATGATCTCGCTTCGCAAATATTGAACGGTGGAGACGGTCGTAATAACTGCCATGGAAAATGCAGGCAATAATAAATGCTGTACTTTACTGACAAAATAATCAAATGTCCCCGGTTCCAGCCCTGGTGCAACACTGCCTCCGGTTGGGAACCAGCCCAACTGGAAACCAAATACCCAAAGCATGACCAGTGCCGTAATAAATAATGGTGCGGCAAAACCAACATATGTATATCCTGTTATTAACCTGTCTCCCCAGGTATCATTCCATCGTCCGCTTATGATCCCAAGTGGAAGTGCGAGTGCATATGTAAATATTAACGCTGCCACCGAAAGCCAGAATGTATTAACTAATCTATCCCAGACCAAAGCACTGACATCCATTTTATATCTGAAGGACTGCCCCAGGTCTCCTTGAACCAGCCCGCTTACCCAATCAGCGTATTTAATATGCCATGGATCATTTAAGCCCAACCTTTCCCTCTGCGCTTCAATCGCAGCCGGGTCAATGTTCGGATCAATCAGCCCTGTCAGCGCATCCCCGGGCATCATTTCCGCCATGAGAAAAACCAATATACTTAAAACAACTATTTGAGGAAATGTTATAAAAATTCTTCTTACAATAAACTTCCACATATCCCATTCAACCTTTCTCCGGTAAAGCTACTTTATGTGTATCTGATATGTTCTGCAGCTTATACGCTAATCCATCGTTGTCAAAATAATCATTATATGATTTCTCATATTCTTCTTTTACTTCCTGTCTGAACTTCTGGTGTTCTTCCCGCTTTTTCGGGTCTATATCAGGTATCGCTGCGACCAGCCGTTTCGTATAAATGTGCTGGGGACTGTTAAATATTTCATCTCTCGTCCCTTCTTCCACATAGCGTCCCTGATACATAATTCCTATATCATCACACATATGCTTAATAATACCGAGATCATGGCTGATGAATAAATATGTGAGTCCCAAATCCTTTTGGATATCCTTCATAAAATTCAGAACTTGAGCTTGGACGGAAACGTCGAGCGCCGAAACAGGCTCATCGGCAATAATCAGCTTTGGCTTCAGAGCAAGCGCCCGGGCCACACCGATACGCTGGCGCTGCCCCCCTGAAAACTCATGAGGATATTTTAAAATGCTCTCGGGACTTAGGCCTACCTGTTCCATAAGTTCCTGTACCCGCTTTTTTAATTCCAGCTTGGTCAGCTTTTCATAGTTTCGTATCGGCTCAGCCACAATATCGATGACACGCTTTTTGGGATTTAAGGAAGAATAAGGGTCCTGAAAGATCATTTGTATATCCCGGCGGACTTCCTTTGACTTTTTTCTGCTGACCGCAGTAAGGTCCCGGCCGTCAAAAGTAATCTCACCCGATGTTATTTTATTTAAGCCGATAATGGCCCTGCCCGTCGTTGTTTTTCCGGAGCCTGACTCTCCAACAAGTCCATATGTCTTCCCCTGTTCAATGGATAAGGACACCCCATCGACGGCCCTGACATGTCCGACAGTTCGTTGCAATACCCCGCCTTTAATCGGGAAATGTACTCTTAAATCCTTTACATCAAGAAATGCCATCAGTTTGCTCCTCCTTCTCTTCCGGGAAGTAAAATTGACTGTGGCATGTGCAGCGCACAAAATGACCCGGTGTTACTTCATGAAGTTCAGGATGTTCCTCATGCGCTGATTCTTCAATCCACGGTATTCGCGGCGCAAAACGGCATCCTTCCCTTGGCAGATATTGCAGGGATGGTACAATACCCTGAATCACATGCAGTCTATCCTGAGCTTCGTCGGTATTGGGAACAGAATTCAGCAAGGATCTCGTATAAGGGTGCAGCGGATTTTCAAACAGGGAATGCACATCAGCAATTTCCACAATCTGCCCTGCATACATCACCGCTACCCGGTCCGCCATTTCCGCCACCACGCCAAGGTCATGGGTGATGAGGATAATTCCGGCATTCATATCATTCTTTAAGTCTCTGATCAGATCAAGAATTTGTGCCTGAATGGTCACATCGAGCGCCGTAGTCGGTTCATCAGCAATTAACAGTTCCGGCTGATTGGCAATCGCAATGGCAATTACGACCCGCTGGCGCATTCCCCCTGACAGCTCATGAGGATACTGATCATAAATATACTCAGGGCGCGGAATTCCGACCTCATTCAATAAATCTATCACCCGCTGCCTGCGCTTTTCTTTTGATAGTTTTTTATTATGCAGCAATAATGTTTCGGAAATTTGATCGCCAATGGTCATTAATGGGTTTAATGCCGTTAAAGGATCCTGAAAGATCATAGCCATGTCGTCTCCGCGCAATCTATTCAGTTTGGCAGGGGAGAGCTTTGGTATATTATGATCCTTGAAATAGATGTCACCATCTATTTTTGCCCGGTTGTGCAACCCCATTACCGAAAAAGCGAGCGCACTTTTCCCGGAACCGGACTCCCCCACAATGCCTAGTACTTCATTTTTATTGACGGTTAATGATACATCGTCCACAGCAGCATAATAATCATCTTTTATTCTGAACGATGTTTTCAGATTTTGTATTTTTACTAATTCTTCACTCAAAGTAATCCCCCTAATTCCGTCTTCACTAAAGGTTACAAATTAAAATTATCCTGTGAAGTTTCAAATTATTTTCGCTAAAATTTTTAATCCGTTTTTTTATTTCTTCTGAAAAATACAGGCAGAGTTTAAGCCAGGTTTTATAGATTTCAAATGATATGTAATGAAATTACAACTATTATCCCTGTAAATCGATATTTGCTTCATAGTTGAAATAAAATAAAAATTTAACAAAATTGTAATATGTACTTGTAATTATAAGGCGTAGTGCAGTGAAAAAGCAATACGTTTTTTAATATTTTTGCCCTATTCTGCTACTATTTTCCTTATATGTGTTAATCTCATAGGGGTTTTGGAATGCTGTGATAAGGGAATTATTATTTTAATTACAGGTCAAAAGCCTTAAGGATAACTTAAAAAACACTAGTAAATGTCTCCCTGATTGATCAAGTCTGCACCCCAAACTATTGCGCTGTAAACCACTACTTTCCCACCAGTCCACCCAGCGTGTCGTTAAATAAGACCATTTTTTGTAAAATCCGAAATAAACTTGAAATAAAATTGTAAGATTAACTCAGCATAAAAAGGGAAGTAACCAATTAGGCTATACTGTAGAAGTAGGTTGCACGAGGAGTGCCCTAAGCTGCGCCGAAAGAAATATCCGGGACTTTGCTAAATGCTCGTCCCACCGAAAAAATTGCCACTCCCCGAATTTTGTGGAATAACAGGCGCTTACGGCACAGGAACTACTTCCTGTCTTCTGTCTTAAGCAGTTTTGTTAACTTTTGAAAAGAGGTGTTGTTTATGAAAGGGATTATATTGGCTGGCGGCAGCGGCACGAGACTTGCCCCAAGTACGGACAGCATTAATAAACATTTGCTTGCGGTGTATGACAAGCCAATGATTTATTATCCCCTTTCCGTTCTTATGCTTGGTGGTATAAGAGAAATTATGATTATTAGTACACCTGAAGATAAATCAAGATTTAGAGAGCTGCTTGGTGATGGATCATCACTGGGAATCTCTCTCGAATACAAGGAACAAGCGGACCCAAACGGGATTCCGGAAGCGCTGACACTATCAGAAGATTTTATCGGCTCGGATGATGTTGCCCTCATACTGGGAGACAATATTTTTTACGGACAGGGATTCACGACCATTCTCAGAAATGCGCTGAAAACCCATAGGCATGCTACTGTTTTTGGCTATCGGGTGAAAGATCCGAGACGTTTTGGCGTAGTCGAGTTTGATGAAAGCCAGAAGGTAATGTCCATTGAAGAGAAACCAAAAAATCCAAAATCTGACTTCGCTGTAACCGGTCTCTATATTTATGATAATCAAGCAGCACGGATCGCAAAAAATCTGGAGCCTTCTGACCGAGGGGAACTGGAAATCACCGACTTGAACAAAGAATATTTAAAACGGGGACAACTGGATGTGGAGCTTCTTGGGAGAGGTTTTGCCTGGATGGATGCCGGCACTCATGAGTCTCTGTTTGAGGCATCGGAGTTTGTTAAAATTACCCAGCAGAGACAAGGCTTTAAACTGGCATGTCTGGAAGAGATCGCTTATTACCTCGGCTATATATCTCAGCATGAGTTATACAGAAGAGGAAAATCCATGGAAAAAAATGATTATGGCCAATATTTACTGGAAATAGCTAAAAGAAAGCACACACAGCAATACTGGGATCATACTGATCAACATCCAATGATAGGAATGGTTAAATAATGAAGAAACAACATCCAACACTGCTCATTACCGGGGGAGCAGGATTCATCGGCTCCAATTTTATACACTATATACTGCATCATTACCCGGAATACCAGATTATTAATATGGATAAATTAACCTATGCCGGTTCTAAGTCAAATTTACTGGAGGCTGAGGGTAACGATAACTACCTTTTTATCCAGGGAGATATTAAAAATAGTACATTAGTAAACGCCATTTTCAACGAATACGATATATCCGGTGTCGTCCATTTTGCTGCTGAGTCACATGTGGACAGATCCATCGAGGATGCGGCAGTCTTCACGGAAACAAATCTCGTTGGAACAATGACACTGCTCCAGGCTGCCAAAAATGCATGGGAAAAAGACGGTGTCCTCAAAGAAAGGCGTTTTCATCATATTTCCACAGATGAAGTATATGGCTCCCTCGGAGGATCCGGAAAGTTTACGGAAAAAACACCTTATGATCCACGCAACCCGTACAGTGCTTCCAAAGCCGGTTCGGACATGCTCGTTAAAAGCTTTGGACATACGTATGGAATGGACGTCATTATCACGAGCTGTTCGAACAATTACGGGCCCAGACAGCATGAAGAAAAACTGATTCCTACTATTATATCTCATGCATTAAAAGGAAAACCGATTCCAATTTACGGGGATGGGCAAAATGTTCGCGACTGGCTGTATGTCGCGGACCATTGCCAGGCACTGGATGTTATTTTCCATCAATCGGACCCAATGGAAACATATAATATTGGCGGCAACAATGAAAAAACAAACATAGAAATTGCCAACACCATATGCAATATATTGGATGAAAAGCAGGAAAGTATTAGGCGGGAAAAAGGACTGACAAGTTTTAGCGAATTAATCTCATTTACGGAAGATCGGTTGGGACATGACAGGAGATATGCCATTGATGCTACCAAATTGAGAAATCATTTAGGCTGGACACCGCAGGAAAGCCTGACTGCAGGGCTGCAAAAAACAGTAGACTGGTATGTGAGCAAATGGCTGCCGCAGCTCACCCGCTAATTTCCGTCGTCGTCCCTGTTTACGGCTGCGAAACCTGTCTGCAAGAATTGTGCAGCCGTTTGGACGAAACGTTAACATCCATTCCAGCCGATTATGAGATCATCCTGGTAAACGATGGCAGCCCGGACGATGCTTGGACAACAATTAAAGATCTCTATAAAAAAAACAAACGGATTAAAGGAATTGATTTAGCCCGGAATTTCGGGCAGCATTACGCTATTACAGCCGGTCTGGATCTTGCGGAGGGTGATTGGACCGTCGTCATGGATTGTGACTTGCAGGACCAGCCGGAGGAAATACCTAAGCTCTACGAAAAGGCACTTGAAGGCTATGAAGTTGTTTTTGGCAAACGTGCAGAACGGAAGGATAACTGGCTGAAGAAGAAATCCTCCCAGTTCTTTTACCGTATCTATGATTATTTTACCGGTGCTTCCACAGATTATACCGTAGCCAATTTCAGCATTATTTCCAAAAAAGTAGTACGGGGATTTAGACGCATCGGGGAGCAGAATCGCTTTTATCCACTGTTCATTCAATGGATGGGATATAAGACTGCTTCCGTGGAAATCAATCACAGTGAACGAAAACAGGGCAAGTCTGCCTATAACATTAGGAAACTGATTACACTTGGAACAGATGTGATTATTTCCCAGTCAAACAAGCCGCTCCGACTGTCCATTCAATTCGGCTTCCTGATTGCTTCCGTATCATTCATTTATGGTCTGTATTTGTTCGGCCGGTATTTTTTTCTTGACGAACCCGTACAGGGATGGACCAGTGTCATGGTTTCCATCTATTTTATCGGAGGGCTTGTTTTCTTTAATTTCGGCGTGCTCGGCTTATATATTGGAAAGGTATTTAATGAAACAAAGAGCCGGCCTCTATACTTAATCAGGGAAACAACGGACGATGAGGAAAAATCTTAGAACACATAATATATCACAGGAAAGTGGAGGAATGGAAAATGGAATTAATAGATGGGTATCTGCGACCAACCCCATGGGATAAACGAAATTTCCATGTGGAAACATTTGAATTGGCTGAAGCTACCGAGGCTGCATTACAGTCCACCAATGAGACGGAAGGACATTTTACACTTAAAGTGGATCCTTCCACCAATACAGAAAATCTGAATAAATATGGTTTCTATTATGTTGATACATTATTAGAACCAGCCTGCAAAAGAGAAAAGCTGAACTTATTCAGCAAAGAAGGAATACAAATTTCCACCGATTTTGATAAAGATGAAGTGCTCAAGATTGCAAAAGAAGCCTTTAAAGGCGGGCGCTTTCACCGGGACTTCCATATTCCCGATTTTATGGCGGACCAGCGATACATGAACTGGGTCAATGATTTGATAATGAAAGATATGATTATCGGACTGTATTTTAATGGAACGCTTGCCGGGTTTTACGGCCAGGCAAATAACAAAGTACTGCTGCTTGCGATAAAAAAAGAGTTCAGGCACAAGGGATTGGCCAAACCGTTTACCAGCCAGGCTGTGCTGAACCAGTTTGAACAGGGAGATTACGATATGCTTACCACTTCCATCTCGGCTTCCAATATAACATCATTAAATTTATTTTTAACCCTTGGTTTCCGCCCGCAAAACGCAGTGGATGTATACCATAAATTGAATGGTTCATTACCGGTCGGAGGGGCATGATGGGCTATTTTTATATCTTTGGCACCATAATTTTTACCGTGTATGGACAATTAATCTTAAAATGGAAAATTGATCAATATGGAAGCCTGCCTGAGGAGTTTTGGGACCGGATTACATTTCTTTTGCAGCTGCTTTTAAATCCCTGGATCATCTCGGGGTTTTTTGCTGCATTTCTGGCTGCCCTGAGCTGGATGGCTGCAATGACCAAATTTGATATCAGCTATGCATATCCGTTTATGAGTTTGTCCTTTGTCCTTGTATTTATTTTATCGGCATTTCTATTCGGTGAACCAGTTTCATTTCAGAAAATAGCTGGTTTTTCACTTATCGTGCTAGGAATTATCATAATGAGGTGATTAGTTTTGATACCATTTTACAAACCATGTGTAACCGGAAAGGAATCCGTTGCGATTCAGCAGACATTGACAAATGGCAAGCTTTCCGGAAACGGATCCTTTGGAAATCGATGTACAAAGTGGCTGGAAGAGCAATTGACATGTGAAAAAGCAATACTGACGCCTTCTTGCACGGATGCTTTGGAGATGACCGCGCTATTAATGGATATTCAGGATGGTGATGAAGTAATCATGCCTTCCTATACATTTGTGTCCACCGCCAATGCGTATGTATTACAGGGTGCAGACATTCGTTTTATCGACGTGGACCCCCGGACCATGAACCTTGATCCAGCACTTATCGAGGATGCAATCACTGATCGGACGAAAGCGATCGTGGCTGTCCATTATGCTGGTATAGCCTGTGATATGGATAAGATTATGGACATTGCCGGCCGTCATGGTCTGTATGTAATTGAAGATGCTGCCCAGGCGTTAATGAGTACATATAAGGATAAACATTTGGGCGCCATCGGGCATTTTGCCACGTTCAGTTTTCATGATACAAAAAATTATACTTGTGGGGAGGGCGGGGCCCTGATCGTTAATGATGCCGCTTTTACGGAGCGGGCGGAAATCTTACAGGAAAAAGGAACCAATCGTTCCCAGTTTGTACGCGGGGAGGTCGATAAATACACGTGGCAGGATCTCGGCTCTTCCTATTTATTAAGTGAAATAAATGCAGCTTATTTATCCGTGCAGCTGGAGCATGCAGATGTTATTCTCGAGGACAGAATGACATCCTGGGAACTATACCACGAGGGTTTGGAAGGTCTTGCTGAAAAAGGCCTGTTCGAAATTCCCTATATACCTGATGAATCCGGTCATAATGCACACATGTTTTTTCTTAAAACAAAAGATGAAGAAACACGCCATCAGCTGATGGAGTTTTTACGCAAAAACCAGGTGCAGGCCACCTCACATTATGTTCCGCTGCACGATTCAAAAGCGGGCAAAAAATACGGAAGATTTATAGGCGAGGATAAATATACGACGAAAGATAGCGCGAGATTACTTCGCCTGCCGTTGTATTATGACATGGGAGAAGAGGCTGTTCATGATGTCATCGATCAGATTAAAGCTTTTTACAAAGCATAATATCATCATTGGTATTGGACTATTTATTATTATTTTATACTTGATGCCCTATTATATATTGGGAGTGGACACCCATATCCGCGAACATGATAATTTGGATTCCAATATCGTCTGGTATAAACTGCTCGCAGAAAGCGGACAGATTTTCACTTTAACGGACACGACATTGCCGAATGTCATTAATGGCCTGCCGAGAAGCACCCTTCCTTCCGGGCTGGATGCGATGGTTTGGCTGTACGTGCTTTTTGAACCGATGACTGCCTATACGATTGGACAGACGATCATGCGTTTTGCCGCATTTATCGGAATGTATTTATTGCTGAAACGCCATATCATCCGCGAGGGAAAATACCATATGATCGTCGTCGGTGCTTCTGTGGCCTTTGCCATGCTTCCTTACTGGCCATCTGGAATGTTGTCCATTGCGGGGCTTCCCCTTGCATTGCATATCTTTTTGACGATTAAAAAGCGTGGAAGAGAAACGCCATGGTATTATTGGCTTACGCTTTTACTGATCCCTTTCTTTTCGAATTTTGTTTTAACATTTGTATTCTTTTTGGCGATGATGGGGGGTTTCTGGCTGTTCGACTGGATACGCAGGAAGCGTCCGGACTGGATTTTCTTCACTGCCGTAGCTTCGATGACAGCCATTTACGTGGTGAAAGAATACTTGCTCATCTTTTCCATGTTTCTCGATGATGGCTTTGTTTCCCACCGGGAGGAAATGAGTCTTGGCCATAATTCTTTTCAGCGCAGCATTGAGCTCTCTTTTGAAAATTTTTTGTTTGATCATACCCATGATTTGGCTGAACATATTTGGGTGATTGTTCCTGTCATCGGGGTTGCTTTCATTGTTGCCGCTATTCGAAAATTAAACGTCAAGCTGCTGTTCGGCCTATTTATATTTAATTTCGCCCTTTCTGTCTGGTATGCTTTCTGGTATTGGGAAGGCTGGCGCGTTGTAAAAGATAACTTTTCGATAGCGAACACCTTTAATTTTGCACGGATTCACTTTTTCGACCCTCCCATATGGTATATCAGTTTCGCATTGGCGTTAGTTATACTATGGATGTCATTCAGGTATGGAAAAGTGATTGTTATTTCCCTTCTCATCCTGCAATGTGCCATCCTGTTTGGTCTGAATGAAGAATCAAAATACAGCGTTGCCGGGAGCTCGACCTTTCAGGAGTTTTATTCGGAGGAATTGTTTGCAGAAGTACAGGATTATATCGGTATGGATCCTTCAGAATACAGGGTGGTGAGCATCGGCATGCATCCAACCATCGCCCAGTATAATGGATTTTACACATTGGATACGTACAACAATAGTTTTCCACTGGAATACAAGCATGATTTCAGGGAAGTGATCGCAGGGGAACTGGAAAAAAGTCCTTCGTTGAAAAACTATTTTGACACGTGGGGCGGCAGGCTTTACATGTATGTCGCCGAACACGGGCAGGATTATATGTTTACGAAAGACCGGGAAGAAGAAGGGACCATTGAAGAACTGGATATTAACACCGATGCTTTGAAGGAACTCGGCGGGGATTACATTCTCTCAGCCGTGCCAATTGAAAACAGTGAAGAG
Organism: Virgibacillus kimchii; assembly: GCF_055379185.1. Classification (NCBI taxonomy): domain Bacteria; kingdom Bacillati; phylum Bacillota; class Bacilli; order Caryophanales; family Bacillaceae; genus Virgibacillus; species Virgibacillus kimchii. The sequence goes on from NZ_AP043951.1 coordinate 1,804,465, forward strand.
ACAGGGCTGGAACTGCAAGAAACATTTGAGCACAGGGATTCACCTTTTCGCATTCGGCTATATGAAGTGGTATAGTCGGGCGTTCTTAAGTACAAGCAACACGCCTGGTGGGTTGTGAAAGAAGATGTTGGTTCGGGATCTTATTAATCCCATAAGTGAAGAAAGGCGACGGATTCTGTTGGGTTCTGCGTTTATTAAGCCTGATGAGATGAGTCAACGAATGATGCTGATTTTCTTTCATTCGTTCACTCATCTGGCCTATCAGGCAACGAATGACGCTGATTTTCTTCCATTCATTCACTCATCAAGCCTATCAGGCAACGAATGACGTTGATTTTCTTTCATTCGCTCACTCATCTGGCCTGTCAGGCAACGAATGACGTTATTATTCTTTCATTCATTCACTCATCTGGCCTATCAGGCAACGAATGACGTTGATTTTCTTTCATTCGCTCACTCATCTGGCCTGTCAGGCAACGAATGACGCTGATTTTCTTCCATTCGCTCACTCATCTGGCATATCAGTAAACGAATGACGTTATTATTCTTTCATTCGCTCACTCATCTGGCATATCAGGCAACGAATGGCGCTGATTTTCTTCCATTCGCTCACTCATCTGGCATATCAGTAAACGAATGACGTTGATTTCCTTTCATTCGTTCACTCATCTGGCCTATCAGGCAATGAATGACGCTGATTTTCTTCCATTCATTCACTCATCTAGCCTATCAGGCAACGAATGACGTTGATTTTCTTTCATTCGCTCACTCATCTGGCATATCAGGCAACGAATGACGCTGATTTTCTTCCATTCATTCACTCATCTAGCCTATCAGGCAACGAATGACGTTGATTTTCTTTCATTCGCTCACTCATCTGGCCTATCAGGCAATGAATGACGCTGATTTTCTTCCATTCGTTCACTCATCTAGCCTATCAGGCAACGAATGACGCTGATTTTCTTCCATTCACTCATCTGGCCTATCAGGCAACGAATGACGCTGATTTTCTTCCATTCATTCACTCATCAAGCCTATCAGGCAACGAATGACGTTGATTTTCTTTCATTCGCTCACTCATCTGGCCTGTCAGGCAACGAATGACGTTATTATTCTTTCATTCATTCACTCATCAAGCCTATCAGGCAATGAATGACGCTGATTTTCTTCCATTCGTTCACTCATCTGGCCTGTCAGGCAACGAGTGACGTTGTTTTCCTTTCATCTGTTCACGAATGGAGAGAATCCCCCGCCATTCGTGACCTTATGCCGAGATAAGTGAACAGAATAATTTCCTCCGCTCTCCATGGACTTATACGGTATGAACGTTATTATGTTTTTCAGTGCCAAAAAACCTCTTACTTCCTCCCTTTTCAGGATGAAGTAAGAGGTTCTTATATTTTAAATCTTACCAAAAATTATTTCGAAACTTTCTCGGTAAAATCAGCCAGCAACCTCGCTCCGAATCCGGTTGCCGAAGTTGCATAATAACCACCCTCTTCACTGCGCATTCTGCCGGCCATGTCCACATGCAGCCATTTTACATTTTCAGGTACAAAACGGCGCAAAAACAGGCCTGCAACAATGGAGGCACCTTCAACTTTCGAAGTGGTATTATTAAAATCTGCGTAATCACTGGCAATATAGCTTTCATAGGCATCAACCAGCGGCATCGGCCAGTTAAAGTCGCCGTTTTCATCGCCAATTTGCTTCATTTCCCAGGAAAGCTGCTCATCTCCAAAAACACCGGCCAGCTTTGTTCCCAGTGCACCTATGATGGCACCGGTTAATGTAGCGATATCTACCACATATTCCGCCTGCAGCTCTCCTGCCCTGATTAATCCGTCTGCCAGGATCAACCTTCCTTCCGCATCTGTATTTCCCACCTGGACATGAAGCCCGTTTTTATAGCGGATAACATCACCCGGAATAACGGATTTGCTGTCAGGCATATTTTCCACAATAGGAATGAGGGCAACCACATTTACTTTTGCTTTGGATGCAGATAACAGTTTCATGGCTCCTGCAACAGCTGCTGCTCCACCCATATCATGCCGCATGCTGCTTAAATCCCGGCCTTTCTTCAGACTGATTCCCCCGGTATCAAAAGTCACACCTTTCCCTACCAGCGCAATCAGCGGTTTTGTATCATCGCCGCGATATGTCATTTCCACAAATGCCGGCTCATGGATACTTCCCCGGCCAACAGTCAACACGCCATTCATTTCATTTTGCTCGAGCATTTTTTTATCCCATACATTAATCTGTACATCTGTACCTGAAAATGCTTCCTCCAGCACGCCAGGAAAGGTAGAAGGATTCAGCGCGCTCGGAATTTCATTCATTAAATCCCGGGAAAAAGCTGTAGCTTCGGCGCGGATTTTCCCCTTTTCCAAAAGGGTATCTGTTCCTCCATCCCCTGTTACATGTAATACAGTATGATGATGATTTTTTTCAGATTTATACGGTGAAAATTGGTACTGCCCCAAATGCCACCCTTCTGCAAATGCTGTCACGGCCTTGTCTATGTTTATTTCAGGAAACAGCTCCTGTAAAACAGTTGCATTTACAGTGGCTGCTTCCACCTTGTTTTTTCCTAATGTACGTGCGATATCTCCGGCAAGCATCCTTACTTTTTCACCGGTCTGATCTTTTTCTTTTATTCCCTTGACAACAACCGTAAAAGCCTCATCGATCAGCAGCGTGCAAAAATCTCCCGCTGCACACTCCACATACTGTTTTACTGATGCTTTCTCCTGGATCAGCTTATCCCCTTCGTTCAAGATAGTTGCTTTCTGATTCATGTATGTCAACCTCCTAAAATTCTCTACATGTATTTATTCGACACCCGAAGGAAAAAATCCTTTAAAATATAATGTAAGGTGATTCTATAAATGGGTTCGCTGCATATAATGAAGAATGTGAAAAAGCATACATAAGAGGAGGTAGCAGTATGCCAAGTGCTCTTCATGAAATGGATTTAAACATCCCTGTCCACCACGCCTGGGATTTTGTAAAAGATATGAACAACTGGGCTCCCCTTGTCCCCGGATATGCCGGGCATCAACAGCTGAATGAGAGACAATCGACATGGACCTTCTCAGGTGATGCGGGGATTGTGCAAAAAACGGTTCATTTGAGAATTGATATTAAGGAGTGGACAGAACCGACAAAAGTTTCTTTTTCGGTAAGAGGCATCAACGAAAACGTGTCCGGGGACGGCTATTTTGAAGCCCGCACACTTAGTAATAAATCCATTAAAATGACAGGGTACTTGCAAATTTCCGCAAAAGGTATTGCCGGGCCAATGATCAACCCAATATTAAAAACCCTGCTCCCAAAAACAATTAAACGGTTTACTGAAAGAGTGGCAGATAATATGATGAGACAAAAAACAGCAGGAGTAAGTTAATTTCATATTAGTGATGGCTCTTCACAAAACAAGGTGAAGAGTCTTTTTATGTAAACAATGCCAGCAGACTGATCCTGTTTACTCCAGCAACCTGGAGTGATAGAATAAAGCAGGCAACTTTTTTTAATTTCACATGATAAAAATACATAGTTTACTCTTTTGAAAGGATTTCACCACATGACGAAAATAACGGATAAACTGCATAAACCAACAATTGAATATGGACAGATTATTATTGGTGCCACCCTTGTAGGCTTTTCCTATAACCTGTTCCTATTGCCATCCAGACTGGCAGCCGGGGGCATTTCAGGTATAAGCACGATATTATTCGAATTGTACGCACTGAGCCCTGCTTTCACGCAATTTATGATCAATATTCCAATTTTCATTATCGGCTGGCTTGCATTGGGATCAGATTTCAGCTGGAAAACATTGCTAGGAACCTTTTGGGTACCTTTTGTTATCTGGCTTACCGCCGATGTGCCATTCACCGTCACTAATCCGCTCCTCGGAGCTATTTACGGAGGGATTATTTTGGGAGCAGGCCTTGGAATTGTTTATAAAGGCAACGGGTCAACCGGGGGTACGGCAGCCATTGCACAGATTGTGAAAAGATTTACCGGCCTGTCCAGCGGTTATTCCCAACTGTTTGTAGATGGCATAGTTGTCATTTCTTCTATTATTGTATTTAACCTGGAGCTGACCTTATTCGCGCTAATGTGTATCTATATTACAAGTAAAACCATTGATGTAGTGCAACTGCGCACGTCAGCCACCAAACTTATTATGATCATTACCGAAAATGAAGAAAAAATCCAGCGGATCATCAATAACGAAATAGATCGGGGTCTAACGAAAGTCCGATCCGTTGGCGGATATTCCAATAAAGATAAAACAATGATCCTATGTGTCACCGAAAATCAGGAAGCTGTGCAGTTAAGGAAGATATTGCAAAAAGAAGAACCGGATTCCTTCGTTATTTTTATTAATGCATCAGAAATTCTCGGCCGTGGTTTTACGTTGGACAAGTATTACGGACAGAAATTATGAGTCTTCTTTCTGACGCTTACAGTTCTTAATTTAGCTTCATTCAGCACATCAGGATCATAACGAAGTGATACATATGGCCGTTACTGGACCATAGCTTTATCAGTATTCACAAACTAAATGAAGGATGGACAAAACTTAAAAAAACGAGCTGGGACAATAACATAATATTCAAAGGAAAAGCCGAACTTAAGCGCACATAACCCGCTCCGGCAATATACAACGCTTTCACCACGGGCACAAGTGCGACATCTAATCAAACTCCCGTTGGTCGTTTTCTTAGTGTCTTCTTTGCCGCGGGCGGCTGGTGAGCCTCCTTGCCCCGGCAAGGGGTATGCCGACGTTGCCCGCAAAGGGCGTTTTTAGTCGGCCCTCATTAATGTCGCATTGTGGGGTCTCACAGATGCCTTTTCTCCCGCAGGACAAGTAAAGCTTCGACAGCATTACATCGCACGCAGAAAATGCACAGCATTTTCAAGGAGTCTACGTATATTGCCGGAGCTAATGTGGTGCATTGTTCGGCTTTTTTATAAACTTTTTTGTTATGTCCCAGCTTCGTTTCATATCGTATCACCATTTACATGCAATACATTCAATCAAGCCGAATGATGAAAACTTTTTGCAAGATTCTGGATTTTTGGCATCATGCTGATATCCATGTTGCCCCCGCTGACCACGATTCCGCAATGCCTTGATTTAATCTCATCTTTATAAGCAAATAATGCTGCGATTGCCGCCGCACCTGCTCCTTCAATTAATGTTTTATTCCGCTCGAGCATGTAAAGAATAGCTGATGCAATTTCCGCATCCGATACGGTAACAATATCATCTACGTATTCCTGGATGATCGGCAGTGTACGCTCACCTGGTTTTTTCACGGCTATACCTTCCGCAATGGTGTCCACGGATGAAATATCCTTCATGCGATTTTGATGAAAACTTTTATACATGGCCGGAGCACCCTCTGCCTGCACGCCAATAATCTTCATATTCCGGTTGACGTGCTTGGCACCAACGGCAATTCCACTGATAAGTCCTCCTCCGCCAATGGGAACGATCATCGTATCCATGCGGTCTTCCTGGCGCAGCATCTCCATGGCAATTGAACCTTGCCCGGCCATAACATCATGGTCATCAAACGGGTGGATATACACAGCACCGGTCTGCATTTGCTTTTTCAATGATGCCTCATATGCTTCCTGAAAAGTTTCTCCCGTTAAAATTACTTCAGCTCCGTAATTTCGGGTAGCATCCACTTTGGCAGCAGGTGTTTTTTCAGCCATATAAATTGTAGCTTTTACACCCAATTTGGCTGATGCATAGGCTACACCCTGGGCGTGATTGCCTGCTGAGGCAGTGATCACACCTCTTTTTAACTGTTTTTTCGGCAGCTGCATCAGTTTAAACGTTGCTCCCCGAAATTTAAATGCACCTGTCTTCTGCTGATTTTCCATTTTAAAATAAACGTTTTTACCTACTATTCGATTGGTCGTTTCTGATGTCAGTAAAGGAGTGCGATGGACAATCGGTCTTAATCGACCCATTGCCGTATGCACTTTTTCGCCTGTTAAGCAATCCCCAAAAGGTTCACTCTCCCTGTACCTTTAGTTTAGTTTCCATTTTCATATGCCTCAATTTTCGCTTCATGATGCAATGTCAGTGAAATATCATCCCAGCCATTCAACAGCTTTTGTTTATGATATTCGGGAATATCAAAAGCTACTGCATGGTCCTTTTCATCTGTAATTTGCTGCGCTTTTAAATCAACAAATAATTCCAATGCGCCATCCTCTGCCCTACTCATCCAGTGCTTTACCTGTGCCTCATCCATTTTTACGAGCAGCAATCCATTTTTCAGGGCATTATTATAAAAAATATCTGCAAAGCTCGGGGCGATAATTACTTTAAATCCATAATCATGCAATGCCCAAGGCGCGTGTTCCCGGGAAGAGCCGCAGCCGAAATTCTCTCCCGCCAACAGAATTGTCGCATCCTTATATTTTTCCTCATTTAAGCTGAACGTTTCTCTCATTTTTCCCTTATCATCGAATCGCCAATGGTAAAAAAGAAATTGACCAAATCCTGTACGTTCGATTCTTTTTAAAAACTGCTTTGGAATAATTTGATCTGTATCCACATTACTCCGGTCCAGTGGATAAGCACTTCCTCTGTGACTTTCAATTGCTTCCATCGTTAGCGTTCCTCCTTACCATCCGTGTTGACACTTTGAGAAACCACCTCCTATCATCATCGTTTTACCTTTGATAACAGAAAGCGTCCCTCTCTCTTTGCCGTCACCCTTTAACTGACTGCACCGGCAAACTGACGAACATCGACAAAATGTCCTTCAATGGCTGCCGCTGCGGCCATTTCCGGACTCACCAAATGAGTTCTCGCTCCATTTCCCTGTCTTCCTTCAAAGTTCCTGTTGGAAGTGGAGGCACATCTGCCGCCGGGAGGCACGACGTCGTCATTCATCGCCAGACACATGCTGCATCCGGCATCCCGCCATTCAAATCCGGCTTCCTTAAATATTTGATCCAGCCCTTCTTTTTCTGCCTGCAGCTTAATGCTGAAGGACCCGGGAACTACGATGGCTCTCACATTGTCATTAACTTTTTTCCCTTTCACAATGGCTGCTGCCTTTTGCAGATCGCTTAATCTGGAGTTTGTGCAGGATCCGATAAACACATGATCAATTTTAATCGAACTGATCGGCTGATTCTCTTCCAACCCCATATACTCCAGGGCGCGTTTCACATCTTCCCGGTTTTCACTTTCATCCAGGGAAGGAGTTGCAGCACTTACCGGGAGACACATGCCCGGGTTCGTTCCCCAGGAAACCTGCGGCTCAATTTCATCTGCATGAATAACGACTGTTTTGTCGTATGCTGCACCATCATCCGTTGCCAAGTCCAGCCAGGATTTTGCAGCATCCTCAAAAGCAGCTCCTTCCGGTACATATTCTTTTCCTTTTAAAAACTCCACTGTCGTTTCATCGGGACTGATTAAGCCGGCTCTTGCTCCTGCTTCGATTGACATATTACAAACCGTCATCCGTTCTTCCATGGATAAATTGCGAATCGCTTCTCCGGTATATTCAATCACATGGCCGGTACCGAACCTTACGCCGAACTTGGCAATGATCGCCAAAATTAAATCCTTGGCAGTAACACCCGGACCAAGATTCCCTTCCACTTTCACATTTAACGTTTTTGGACGTTCCTGCCAGATGGATTGAGTGGCAAGCACATGCTCTACTTCACTCGTTCCAATCCCAAAAGCCAGTGCACCAAATGCACCGTGGGTGGAAGTATGACTGTCCCCGCAGACGATCGTTTTGCCGGGCTGAGTCAGACCAAGCTGCGGACCAATAACATGAACGATTCCCTGATCCGGATGGTACATGTCTGCCAACGGAATTCCATATTCCTCACAATTCTGTTTCAATGTTTCCATCTGTTTCTTTGCGATTTCATCTTTAATGACATCCCTGTTTCTGGTTGGCACATTATGATCCACCGTTGCATAGGTCAAATCAGGCCGGCGCACTTTGCGATTATTCAGCCGCAGTCCCTCGAAAGCCTGGGGAGAGGTTACTTCATGCACTAAATGCAGATCAATATATAATAAATCAGGCCTGCCTTCCTCTGCATGCACTACATGCCTTTTCCATATTTTTTCAACTATCGTCTCAGGTTTCCCCATGATAAATCCCCCCGTTTACGCGTACATACTGCAAATACTGTCTGAAACACTTCTCGTAGTTAACGTATCCAGTACAACTTCTGTCATTTCTTTTGTCCCTACTGTCTTGCCACCTTTTACGTGCAAATCCGGCGTGTGATATCCCTGTTCCAGCACTTGATTAACTGCTTCTTCCATTTCGCAGGCTTCTTCCTCCATGCCAAATGAATATTTCAGCATCATGGCAGCGGATAATATCATGCCAAGCGGATTGGCAACTCCCTTTCCGGCTATGTCCGGTGCGGAACCATGAACCGGTTCATACATACCGAAACCGTCAGCACGGACACTGGCTGATGGCAGCATTCCGATAGATCCAGTTAATACAGATGCTTCATCACTTAAAATGTCCCCAAATAAATTTTCCGTCACCATCACGTCAAAATCGGATGGATTGGTAATCAGCTTCATCGCTGCTGCATCCACAAGCAAGTGTTCTACCTGTACATCCGGATAATCTTTTGCCTTTTCATCCACTACTTCTCTCCACATCCTGCTGGATTCAAGGACATTTGCTTTATCCACGGAAGTAAGATGCTTTCTTCTTACGCTTGCACTTTCAAAGGCTTTATCCACAATCTGTTCCATTTCTTCCCTTGAGTATGCAAGTGTGTCCACGACTGATTTTCCATTGTTTCTTCTTTCACTCGGCTCCCCGAAATACAAGCCGCCGGTAAGCTCCCTGATAATCATAATATCACTGTTTATTACCGTTTCCTCTTTTAAAGGGGAAGCGTGAAGCAGTGGACGGAAACTTTTTACAGGGCGCAAATTGGCGAATAGGCCGAGTTCTTTGCGGATACCAAGCAATCCTTTTTCCGGACGCAGATGACTCGGATAATTATCCCATTTTGGTCCACCGACCGCGCCAAGTAAAACTGCGTCTGCATCCCTGCATGCGTCTAATGTTTCCTCAGGCAACGGTGTGCCATATTTATCCAGGGCTTCCCCCCCAATTTCATGCTCGTGATATGAAAAACGGTGTCCATATTCATTTGCAATGGAATTTAAGACAATTTTCGCCGATTCCATAATTTCTTTTCCTACGCCGTCTCCCGCCAATAAAACTATCTGCTTATTCATCACGCTTCCTCCTCCAGGATTTTTCTTTCGCTGTTTATTTTTCATACGCTATAACTTTTCTTTTTAAAAAAACTAGGAACGGACAACTTCTTTTTTACGATTGGTTTGCTGGACAATGTGCCGGTTAACCGCATTAATAAAGGCATTTGCTGAAGCTTCCACCACGTCCTGCGCCGAACCGCGGCCATTGACCACTTCACCATCGACCATCATCTGTACATGGGATTCTGCCAGCGCATCCTTTCCACCTCCGACAGAACTGATCTGGTAATCTACCAGTTTGACATCTTCTTCAATCAGTTCATCCAGTGTTTTATACAGTGCCTCCACACTTCCCTGCCCGGTACATGCTGTCTGGACGATCTCCCCTTCAGGTGTTTTCATGGAGACAGTGGCTGTTGGTATGTTCACTGTTCCGTACTGGACCTGGAACATTTGCATTTCATATTTTCTCGCAGCAACTGTATCTGTTTGAATATCAGTCAGCAAGGTGAAAATATCGTCATCTGTCACTTCTTTTTTACGGTCCGTCAATTGTTTAAATGCATCAAACGCTTCTTTCAATTTTTCCTCCGACAGTTCATAGCCGAATTCTTCCACTTTATCTTTAAAAGCGTGACGGCCGGAGTGCTTTCCTAAAAATAGGGTGTTGGACTTCACACCTACCATTTCCGGTGTAATAATTTCATAGGTTTCCGTATTTTTTAAAACGCCGTCCTGGTGAATTCCTGATTCATGGGCAAAAGCATTGCGACCTACCACTGCCTTATTGCCGGGTACGGACATACCTGTAAATTTGGCAACCATGTCACTCGTCCGTTTAATTTCATTTAATTGAAGATTCGTATGATAAGGATAAAAATCAGAACGTATTTTCAAAGCCAATGCCACTTCTTCCAAAGAGGCATTTCCCGCTCTTTCTCCAATTCCGTTAATCGTGCCCTCCACTTGGGTAGCCCCGTTTTCCACGGCAGCAATGGAGTTGGCAACCGCCATTCCAAGGTCATTATGACAATGGCAGGAAAGCTGAACTTTATCGATATTCGGCACGTTCTCTCTCATATACCTGAACATGTCGCCATATTCCTTCGGTGTCGTATAGCCGACTGTATCCGGCAGGTTAATGACTGTTGCGCCAGCGTCAATTACCTGTTCGATAATCTGAGCCAGGAACTTCCAGTCAGATCTTGAAGCATCTTCTGCAGACCATTCCACCTCGGAAAATTTCTGCTTGGCATATCGCACCATTGATACTGCTGTATCTATCACTTGATCAGGCGTTTTTTTCAGCTTATATGTCATGTGGATCGGGGACGTTGCCAGGAAAAGGTGCAGGCTTGGTGATGCTGCTCCTTTCAACGCTTCCCAGGCAATATCCACGTCCTGTTTTGTTGTTCTGGCCAACCCTATGACGGAAGTGTCTTTGATTGTGTCGGCAATAGCTTTCACCGCCTGGAAATCTCCTTTGGAGGAAGCAGGGAATCCTGCTTCCATCCGGTCCACCCCAAGCCGCTCCAGCTGTTTTGCAATTTCCAGTTTTTCTATCTGATTCAGATTTACACCGGGTGATTGTTCCCCGTCTCTAAGTGTTGTATCGAATATCTTAATTTGTGACATGAACTTTCACATCCTTTTGTTTTGATGGTTGTTTTTGCAATGGTTGTTTGACAAAAGGCATTAATTCACGTAACTCCCTTCCCACATTTTCAATTTGGTGTTTGTTTTCTCTTGCATTAATGGCGTTAAATTGTGGACGGTTCGCCTGATTTTCCAGGATCCACCCTTGTGCAAATTTACCTGATTGCACATCCTCCAGCACTTCCTTCATACGAGCTTTCGTTTCATCATTAATCACTTTCGGCCCGGATACAAAGTCTCCCCACTGGGCTGTATCGGAAATGGAATAACGCATGTTTTCGAGACCACCCTCATAAAGAAGGTCTACGATCAGTTTCATTTCATGCAAACACTCGAAATATGCCACTTCCGGCTGATAGCCTGCTTCTGTCAATGTTTCAAACCCTGCTTTGATCAAGCTGGTCACACCGCCGCAAAGCACCGCCTGCTCTCCAAACAAGTCGGTTTCGGTTTCTTCCTGGAAGCTTGTTTCCAGCACGCCCGCTCTGGCTGCCCCGATGCCCTGTGCATAAGCCAGTGCCACTTTCGCCGCTTCCCCGGTCACATCCTGGTATACACCGTATAAAGCAGGAACTCCCTCTCCTTCTTCATACGTTCTTCTTACCAGATGTCCAGGCCCTTTTGGTGCTACAAGGAATACATCCACATCGGACGGCGGTACAATCTGGCTGAAATGAATGTTAAATCCGTGAGCAAATGCAAGTGCATTTCCTGCATCCAAATTGTCCTTAATACTTTCGTTATACACGTGAGTCTGCTGTTCATCCGGCAGGAGCACCATAACGATATCCGCCTGTTTTGTTGCTTCTGCTACGGAAACAACCGTGAACCCATCTGCCTCTGCCTTTTTTTGCGAGTTGCCCTGACGCAGACCAATCACCACATCATATCCGCTTTCTCTTAAATTCTGTGCATGCGCATGACCCTGGGAACCATATCCGATTACAGCAATTTTTTTGTTTTTCAATACCTCTGTTTGAATATCCTTCTCATACAATACTTTTGTCATTTTCCATTCCTCCTATTTTTGTTAATTTCCACAAGTAAAGTTATAAATTTAAATATATTTAAAATATTGTTGTGCCCGTTTTGTTTCCATTTCATTGTTATGCCGGTTGGATGAACCGACTTTATGCTCTGATTGTTCCTAAATGATATGTGAATTAATTTCTGCAACTCTCTCCGGCTGCTGGCCTCGCAGGAATGCGGTCACACCAGTTTTTGTCAACTCTTTAATGCCATATGGTTTAAGCAGGGAAATCAGTGCTTCCACCTTATCCGGCTTGCCGGTTACCTGAATCGTCAGGCTGTCTTTACTGACATCAATGACGGAAGCACGAAACGGTGTAATGATTCCTTGTATTTCGGCCCTTAACCCGCCGCTGCCACCCACTTTAATCAGTGCAAGTTCCCTCGCTACAATGGCTTTATCTGTAATATCCTGTACCTTCAGCACGTCAATTTGCTTATTCAGCTGCTTTGTTAATTGTTCAAGCTTATGCTCATCATCCACGTCGACAACAAAAGTCATTTTGGAAACACCCGGGGTTTCAGATGTACCGACGGAAATACTCTCAATGTTGAATTGCCGTTTATACAGCATGCCGGTAATCCGGTTTAATACCCCGCTTCTGTCCTGCACCGTTGCGATGATAATCCGTTTCATTTCTTCACCCCTATCATTTCGTTCAGCCCTTTTCCAGGGGCGATCATCGGATAAACCTTTTCCAGCTGGGCAATCCGGCAATCCACCACTACCGGTTCTCTAGAGGAAAATACATCCTTCAGCATTTCGCTTGCTTCCGATTCCTTATCCACCTTCATCCCCCGGATTCCGTAACTTTCTGCAAGTTTTACGAAATCCGGATTGGAAGAAAGGATAGATTCAGAGTATCTTTCTTCATAAAAGGTCTCCTGCCATTGTCTCACCATACCGAGCGCCTCATTATTTACAATGATCACTTTTACGGGCAGGTTCCTTTCCTGAATAACCGATAGTTCCTGCAATGTCATTTGAAAGCCGCCGTCACCGACCAATGCGATAACGAGATCTTCAGGGAATGCCAATTGGGCGCCGATTGCTGCCGGGAACCCAAAGCCCATCGTTCCGAGTCCGCCTGAGGTTACCCAGCGATTCGGTTTATCAAATGCATAGTACTGGGCTGCCCACATCTGATGCTGACCTACATCCGTTGTAACAATCGCTTCCCCTTTTGAAGACTTATAGATCTCTTCGATCAGCCATTGCGGTGATAGTAATTGCTCCGGCTTATCATACCAAAACGGAAAATTTTGTTTGTTTTGCTCCAATGTTTTTTGCCATGCTTCCTGTTTTGGAGGCTCCATATCAATTTCAAGCAATCTGCTTAATGCTTCTTTTGCATCAGCTACCACCGGGATTTCTGTCGTCACGTTTTTCCCAATCTCTGCAGGATCTATATCAATATGAGCTACCTTTGCATCCGGTGCAAAAGATTGTAAATTGCCTGTCAGCCGATCATCGAATCTGGCACCGATATTGATGAGCAGATCGCATTCATATAATGCTGTATTTGCGGCATAGCTTCCATGCATCCCCGCCATTCCAAGCGATAATGGGTGGGTTCCGGGAAAGCTTCCCAAACCAAGAAGCGTATTCGTTACCTGAAGATTATATCTAACAGCAAATTTCTTTAGCTCTTCTGTTGCATCCGCAAATAGTACACCGGCACCTGCTAAAATAATTGGTTTTTTCGAGCGGCTGATTGCTTGCGCCAATTTCGTAATCTGCAACGGGTTTGGATGTTTATTCGGCTGGTAACCCGGCAAGTAAAAGTCCTTCTTTACGTTTACCTCTGCTGTCTCTGCAGATATATTTTTCGGGATATCAATTACTACCGGACCCGGTCTGCCTGTAGTAGCTATATGAAAAGCCTCTTTCACAATACTCGGCAATTCCTCTGTATGATGAACTTGGTAATTGTACTTCGTGACCGGCGTGGTGATCCCCATAACATCTGCCTCCTGGAAAGCATCTGTACCGATGACACTATCGGCAACCTGACCGGTAAAAACAACAAGGGGAATGGAATCCATCATGGCATCGGTTAACCCGGTAATTAAGTTGGTTGCTCCCGGACCTGATGTGGCAAGCACCACACCTGCTTTCCCCGTGACCCGGGCGTAGCCTTCCGCTGCATGAATAGAACCCTGTTCATGGCGGGTAAGCACGTGTTCAAACGGTGTCTCGTTCCGGTATAGTGCATCGTAAATAGGCAGCACAGCCCCACCAGGGTAACCAAAAATCGTATCCACTCCTTCGTCAGTCAAAGACTCAATAAGCAGATCGGCCCCCGTTATCATTTTTGTCTTGCTTTCCATCTCTCGCTTCGCTTCAACCTTCACTACTACATGCCTCCTTAATGCTAAAAATTGATATGTTAAACCCTGACTTTAATTGCCAACACCGGGTTTACCCAACGGAATACTCTACTTTACTGAATAAAAAAGGACCCTCTTCTCCCTATCTGCGCACATGTTTACAGAATTGTTGGGGAGAAAAGAGTCCTCTTTTCACGGTACCACCCAGGTTTACAGCATCCTCGCGAATACTGTCTTGCAAGCTGACGTATCAGCTTGAATGGATAACAGGTACAACTTGGATGCACCTGGCTGGGTCTAATTGGTATACCGTTCGATCCCAGCACTCAGGGATGATGTCGAAACAATGTGCACTTCCGGGCTTCCAGCAACCCCGGATCTCTGTAAGCTGCATTATTATTGTTTCTTTATTCCCGTCATCGAGTTCATTTGTATTGGCTTCATTACTTTTTATTTTATTGCTTTTTTATGAATCTTTGATATTGCCGATAATCATATAACGTTTTTTCCAAGTAGTCAACAGCTATTTTTTATTTTTTTGACACTTTAGATAAGTCAATAAAATTGTATGCGTTTACATTGTTGTCAGATAAACCTTTCTATTTTTATATTACAGTTTGATTACAATTTATTCCTGCGATATATCGCATAGGTTTTTGCGTATTTATTTCCAATTTATTACTTTTAATTTAAAGTTTTATTGTATATGGTGGGGATTAACCTGAGTAGAATTATTTTTGCAGCAAACAAATCTAAAAATAAAAACTGGTTCATACCCGACAAATATATTACCCTCTGCGATAGTGCCATAAATAGGGTTATTTTTACTTATAAGATTGCAAAAGTGACAATATATTACTTGATATAAAAAACACCCACGAAAGTTAGTTTTCTACTCTAACTTTCGTGGGTCGCTACCGTCGATTTAAACTATAAGTCTATTTTGAATCCAGGTAGTCAGTAACTGCTCCTTTTGATGAACAGGAAACATTATGGGCATATTTTCCGAGCACACCCTTTTTATAAAGCGGTGGTGCCGTCCATGCTTTTTTCCGTTCTTCCAGTTCTTCCTCACTAATTTCAAAAGATATTTCTTTTTTATCAGAGTCGATTGTTACCATGTCTCCTTCTTTCACAAAAGCGATCGGTCCGCCGGATTGGGCTTCCGGTGCAATATGGCCGACAACCAGTCCATGCGTCCCGCCTGAAAATCTGCCATCGGTTAATAGGGCAACTTTTTCTCCAAGTCCTTTCCCGACAAGGATGGATGAGACCGAAAGCATTTCCGGCATGCCCGGTCCGCCTTTTGGTCCGACATAGCGGATGATGAGCACATCGCCTTCATTAATTTGATTATCCATCACCGCTGCAGTCGCTTCTTTTTCCGTATCAAACACCCTGGCCGGGCCGGTATGCCTGCTTACTTTGACACCGGATACTTTAGCAACGGCCCCGCTTGGTGCCAGGTTTCCTTTCAGCACGATTAAAGGACCATCCTTACGTTTCGGATTATCAAACGGCATAATGACATCCTGTCCCTCTGTAAGGGATGGAGCTTCCGCCAGGTTTTCAGCTACTGTTTTCCCTGTAACCGTCATGCAGTCCCCGTGAAGGTATCCCGCTTCATACAACAATTTCATGACAGCTTGTACCCCTCCGACACGGTGCAGGTCCTGCATAACATATTTCCCGCTTGGTTTCAGATCAGCCAGATGCGGGACTTTCTCCTGCATTCTATTAAAATCATCTATCGTTAAATCTACTTCCAATGCATGAGCAATCGACAGAAGATGCAAGATGGCATTGGTGGATCCGCCAAGTGCCATGACAACAGTGATTGCATTTTCAAAAGCTTCTTTTGTCATAATATCTTTTGGAAAAATACCTTTTTCCAGCAAATGATAAACAGCTTCACCTGCTGCTGCACAGTCCTCCGCCTTTTCTTTTGATTCCGCGGGATTCGAAGAGCTGCCCGGCAGGCTCATCCCCATCGCTTCTACAGCAGAAGCCATGGTATTTGCTGTGTACATGCCGCCGCAGGAACCTGCTCCTGGACAGGCATGGCATTCGATGGCGTTCAGTTCTTTATCATCAATCAATCCGTTATTATGCTTTCCGACCCCTTCAAACACGGAAACGATGTCGATATCTTTTCCACGATGAGAACCGGGAGCAATCGTACCGCCGTAAACAAATACAGCGGGGACCTCTGCATTGGCGATAGCAATCATACAGCCGGGAATATTTTTATCACAGCCGCCAATCGTCACCAGACCATCCAGATTCTCTGCACCTACAACAGTTTCAATCGAGTCAGCAATAACATCACGGCTTGGCAGAGAGTAACGCATTCCCTGTGTACCCATGGAAATCCCGTCAGAAACGGTAATTGTATTGAAAACGAGCGGGACACCCCCTGCCTGCTGTGCGCCTTTCTTTGATTGAAGCGCCAGATCATCAATATGTACGTTGCAAGGCGTTACTTCACTCCACGTACTGGCAACTCCAATCATCGGCTTTGTAAAATCCTCATCCGTCAGTCCAACCGCACGCAGCATCGCCCGGTTTGGTGCCCGCATGGCTTCCGACGTGTCATAAACCTGACTTTTCACACGCAAATCTTTTTCTTTCACATCTGTATCCTTACTCATCTTAAAATCCCCACCTTTCTTTAACGAAATATTATATGCTTCTTTTTTAAATAATTCAATGAATTATTGTATTTTGACTCGAAAAAGTGAGAGGAAAATCTAGAAAATGAGAACTTGTAACAGTAATTCGCAGGTATTGTATATTACAAGTGAACACTTAATGACATATGGACTGGTCATGCAAGAGTTGCAGCTTTTATCATATTTCGTTACGGTACACTTTATAAATGTTGCTGTATATGCTGTTTATAAAATGGCACAGCTGTACGCGGTGGTCGTTTTATATAACTGGCGAATGACATACTATTGGGCGCCTCTATGGGGTGTCATTTTGTGCTTTCTCTTTAATGACATACCATTGGAGGGCTCTATGCGCTGGCATTTTGTGTTTTCTCTTTAATGACATACCATTGGAGGGCTCTATGCGCTGGCATTTTGTGCTTTCTCTTTAATGACATACCGTTGGAGGGCTCTATGCGCTGTCATCATGTGCTTACTCTTAAATGACATACCATTGAAGGACTCTATGTGCTGTCATCATGTGCTTACTCTTAGATGACATACCATTGAAGAACTCTATACGCTGGCATCATGTAAAAATAACAAAATGACGTATCATAGTAAATGGCTACGGGGAGCCAGGCTGTAAACAACGAAATGATTAGTTGGAATACATATAAGATGATTTACTCAAGCAGTCATTTACACATTGGGCACGGCAAGATACGGTAACTCATTCTGGATGGAAGATATCAGTGAGTCCTAGCAAGTGCTACAGCATGAGGAGACTCACCAGCTGCACGTCAAAACAGAGTAAACATGACTTCACTCCCCCAAATAGAGTTTGAAGACATGTCCCTTTGTACCCGGAGGCGTGAAAGCGTAGCAGGCTGGCGGGTTATGAGTACGGAAGTTTGGCTTTTTTTAAAAATATTATATAAAATCATCCCATTCTCGACATCTAGAAAAAATACACTTTTAGCAGTTGCTCTCCCGTGCTGCATGAGTGTATGACTCCAAACGCCGCCCATCGCACTTCCATGCCCGGTAATACTGTATTAAATGTAGATCCGTTTAATCCGCTCCAGCAGACTCGCCAGTACTTCATCGACAATGGTATGTGCCCAGCCGGCTACTTCCCGTGCATGAATTTCATCCTTGTTTTGTCTGCCAATAATAATAACCTCATCCCCTTCCTGAACATCTGGGACGTGTGTAACATCCACCATTGTCTGATCCAAAGATATCGTGCCAATAATATTGGCCCGTTTTCCACCAATCAGCATCTCTCCATTATTGGAAAAGGTACGTTGGTAACCATCTCCGTGGCCAATGGCAATCACAGCTATTTTTTCCGTTCCGGAAGTAATGTAGCTCCCGCCATAGCCGATGGGCATGTTTGGCGGCAATTCTCTGACAAGGAGAACTTTTGTCTTTAATGTCATGACCGGTTTCAAATCAATCAGTTCATTCTGCCGGACATCTGGCGGATAGCCAAAAAGCGCGATCCCGGGCCGCACCATATCAAGATGCATTTCCGGTTTTTCCATCGTTATCGTGGAACCGCCCACATGCTGCACAGGGAAATAAAAGTCATGTTCTTTCAGTTTGGAAACCGTTTCTTTAAATAACGTGAATTCCTTTTCCGTTTTATCCCACTCTCCTTCATCCGCACTGGAAAAATGGGTATAGATTCCTTCCCATAACAGTCCAGGCAAATGATAAACATCTCTGCAAAATGACACAGCTTCTTGCGGGTGAAGCCCAAAACGGTGCAGTCCCGTATCAATTTTCAGATGAACCGCAGCGGTCCGCCCCTGCTTTACAGCCTCTTCACTTATTGCTGTTGCCAGTTTCTTGGAAGAAATGGAAGCGACCAGGTTATGTGCCACAATATCCACAGCACGCTCCGGCATGACGGCACTTAATAAGTGAATGGGAACAGTAATGCCATTTTCCCTGAGCAATACTCCCTCCTCTATACTGGTCACACCAAGCCTGTGAGCGCCTGCCTGCACTGCTTCAAAACCCATCTTTACAATGCCATGCCCATATGCATTCGTCTTAATAACTGCCATGAATTCACTGTGCTTCGTCAGCGATTTCAACTTGGCGATATTTTCCCGGTATGCCTGTAAATCAATGACAGCTACCGTAGGGTGGTGGGTGGTTAATTGATTTGCTTTTATTTGCAACACACACACTCCCTTCCTCATAAAATGGAATTTGAAAAATACAAACGCCCTAGCTATAAAGTTTACGGAATTCCTGAATAATCGACTTGGTGACCTCACCGGGCTTTCCGTTGCCAATCGTATGATCATCCACTTTTAAAATGGGAATAATATCCGACTTTGTTGCTGAGATAAATACTTCATCCGCCTGCAGTAATTCTTCAACTGTGTAAGTTTCTTCATGAACATCCAGTTGGAGTTTTTCGCATAACTCAATGATTTTCTGTCTTGTAATCCCATTTAAAATATAATTATTTGCCGGATGTGTGTATAAGGCACCATCACGCACGATGAACACATTGGATGCGCTCGCTTCCGTAACTATGTCCCCGCGATGCAAAATTGCTTCCACCGCATCATGTTCGACCGCTTTTTGCTTTGCAAGCACATTCGGCAGGAGGTTTAATGTTTTAATGTCACAGCGCAGCCAGCGGATATCCTCGGTCAGCACCGCAGTGCCTCCTTTATCCTCCACCTCACTCATCCGGGGCTCCTCTCTTGTATAGCCGATTGTCACCGGTGTAGTTTCGGCAGGAGGAAACTCATGCCACCTTGGCGAAGTGCCCCTGGAAACCTGCAAATAAATGATTCCTTCGTTCAATTCATTGGCTTCTACTAACTTCTCCAGTTTTTCTTTCAGCTCCTCCGCCGACAGTGGAAGGTTCAGTTGCAGCTCCCTTGCACTTCTTTCCAATCGAATGAGATGTTCTTTCATCATAAGCGGTTTTCCATCATAAACGCCTATAACTTCATAGATCCCATCCCCGAATTGATAGGCTCTGTCTTCAATATCGACGACATAATCCCTGTCCACAACTTCATCATTGAACAATATTTTATTCATGTAAAAATCCTCCCCTCAAAATATTGGATTTCCGCAACAAATAATGATTTGTTACATCCAGCAGCACCTCGGTATTAATGCTGGAACCACTGATTATAATGACGGTATGGGAACCGGCAGACACTTTTCCGTGAAGAATGGCACCGACACCTGCCGCTGCCGCTCCTTCTATAGCCATACGATGTTCATCCTGTATGAAGCCGATACCATCTGCTATTTCCTCTTCATTGATGAGCAGGATATCATCCGCATATTTTTGTACGAGTTCAAACGTATACCGGTTCTCAAGACCAATGCCTCCAAGCAGACTATCTGCCAACGTATCCGCTTCTTCTACCAGGACGGGCTTGCCTGCCTGAATGCTTTCGTACATAGCAGCTCCCTGCTCCGTGGATACACCGATTATTCTCATGTCTCTGTCTGCTGCCCGCATGGCAATGCCTGCACCTGAAAGCAGGCCTCCGCCTGATAATCCGGAAATAATCATATTCGCCTCCGGCAGTTCTTCTAATATTTCCAGGCCAATCGTTCCATTTCCCGCAATCATGTAGGGGTCGTCAAACGGATGCACTACCGTTAATCCATGTTTTTTCTGCAATTCGTAGCATCGCTGTTCCGCTTCATCCTGTGAATTACCGGCAATTTCTATGTTTGCCCCGGTTTTTTGAAGTGCCTTTACTTTAGCTTCAGGAACCCTTTTTGAAATACAAATGGTGGAGGCGATTCCCAGTTTGTTCGCTATATATGCAACACTTCTCCCAAAATTTCCGGTTGAAAAAGTGGCCACTCCTTTCTCCTTTTCATCAGGTGTCAGTGTTAACAGTTTATTTGCTGCCCCGCGGATTTTGAAGGAATCACTCGGGTGGATGTTTTCCAGTTTTAAATAAATATTTGCTTTCGCCACTTTCGACAGAACGGGTGAATACAGGAGCGGCGTTTTATGCACACTGGCTGATATACGCTTTTTTGCCTGCCAAATATCCTGCAGGCTTACCGCTTCACTTGCCATGCAACCCCCCCCTTTTAAAAGGTATGTAACCGCTTTACATTCATGTGGGAAGAAAGAGCCTGAAAAATAACGATGAAACTTAGCAGACACCATCGGCTCCGGCAAGATCCTCCACATTCTGCAGGCGGCTGGTGAATCCCCTTAGACGCATAGCGCCCAAGTCATTTCACCGGTGCTTCCCCTCCCGCAAAAGTGTCCGTATGTTACCGGAGCTGATGTCTGAAACATTCGCTTAAACGTACTTGCGTCACAGCCTGTTTCTATTTCCTCTCTATTCCATTCCAATAGCTACATATTGCGATTCAACAAATGCCTCTATTCCTTCATGACCGCCTTCCCTGCCGAGTCCGCTTTCCTTCATGCCGCCAAACGGCACTTGTGCAGCAGATGGAGCTCCACTGTTCCAGCCGACGATGCCAAAGTTTAATTGCTCAATGAATTTGGTTCCCCTGGCTACATTGTCTGTATAAACATATGCCGCCAATCCGTAAGGTGTGTCATTGGCATATTTCACACCTTCTTCATCCGAGCTTATTTTCTGGATCGGTGCCACAGGGCCAAAGGTTTCCTCCTGCATGACCACCATGGAAGGATCAATATTTTTCAGCACGGTTGGGGTGTAGAAGAACCCATCCGTATCACTTTCATAAGGTTTTGCCCCTGTCACAGCTTCCGCCCCTTTTTCCAGTGCATCATCGACATGGCGTTTTACTTTATCATAGCCGTCCTTATTAATTAATGGACCGATCTTTACATCCTCATTCATGCCGTTGCCTACTTTCAGCTTTTCTACTTCTTCCGCAAATTTATCGGCAAATTCATCGTAGATTTTTTCATGAACATAGACACGGTTTGCGCAAATGCATGTCTGGCCGGAATTTCTGAATTTCGAAGCAATCAGACCTTTTACCGCCTGATCAATATTGGCATCCTCCAATACAATAAATGGAGCGTGGCCGCCAAGTTCAAGTGATAGTTTTTTTACCTGGTCGGCACTTTGCTTGATTAATAGTTTTCCAACCTCTGTGGAACCGGTGAATGTAATTTTGCTTACTTTTTCGTTTTTCATCATCGTTTCGGCTATTTCAGAAGATGAGCCGGTCAATAAATTAACGACTCCTTTTGGAAAACCTGCCTCTTCAAACAGCTCCATCATTTTCACCGCAGTCAGCGGACTGTCTCCGGAAGGCTTCATGATAACCGTACATCCTGCGGCAAGTGCCGGTGCCAGTTTTCTTGTCAGCATGGCAGCGGGAAAATTCCATGGGGTGATTGCACCTACTACTCCCACTGGTTTTTTCCATGTTTGCAGCCGCTTATCATTGGCATGGGTTGGAGTTACAGATCCATAAATCCGTTTTCCTTCTTCTGCAAACCATTCCACAAAAGAAGCTGCATAAACAACTTCCCCTCTCGATTCTTCAATTGGCTTTCCCATTTCCAGTGTCATCATTTCGGCAAGTTCTTCTTTGTTGTCCAGCATCAGCTGGTGAAATTTTTTCAAATATCCTGCCCTGTCATAGGGAGTAAGGCGGGACCATGAATAAAATGCTGCATTTGCCGCTTCTATGGCCTGTTCCGCCTCTTTGGCACCGCCATGCGGGACGGTACCGACCACTTCCTGGTTTGCCGGGTTGATTACTTCTTTTGTATCGAGGTCCTCCCCCGTCCATTCTCCGTTAATGTTTATCAAATATCTTTTTGCTTCGCTCATCTTCCGTTCACTCCCATCTTTATTTCTTCCTGCATGGATCAGCTTACTCTACATACTTCATCTAAACGGGTGCCATTATGCCTTTACGCCGGCAACAACCTCTTCAATCGCTTCCTCAAGGATGGTGAGGCCTTCCTCCAGCTGCTCATCTGTTATGACAAGCGGCATAAGCAGGCGGACAACATTATCATGCATACCTGCTTTAAGTGCGATAAGTCCCCGCTTATGTGCGGCCTGTAGCACCTGGCCGGTAACATCCTTTGCAGGGGTTTTCTTATCACGGTCTTCCACAAACTCCAATGCGCACATGGCGCCCAGTCCCCGGTAATCGCCGATAACATGAAAGCGGTCATACATGCTTTCAAAACGTTTCAATACCTTTTGCCCGATGTGTTCCGCCCGCTCATTAAGATTTTCTTTTTCCATCACATCCAGTACTGCGAGTCCCGCTCTGCACCCGAGAGGGCTTCCATTATACGTCCCGCCAAGTTCACCGGCATTGGCGCTGTCCATAACTTCACCCCGGCCGATGACACCGCTGATTGGTATTCCAGCTGCCATTGATTTGGAAATGGTTATCAAGTCAGGTTCCACCCCGTAATGTTCCATGGCAAAATACTTTCCCGTTCGGCCAAATCCGGTCTGTATTTCATCAGCGATAAATAAAATGCCGTGCTTTTTGCAAAGGTCATACACGCCCTGCACAAACTCCTTATCCGGTACGATAAAACCGCTTTCTCCCTGCACCGGTTCCATAACAAACGCCGCGATAAGATTTGGGTCAACTTCCGTAATAAAGAAATTTTCAATTTGCTGCAAAATATATTCATTGTAGGCGTCTCTGGACATTTCTTTTGGACGGCGGTAATGGTACGGGAACGGGGCATGATAAACCTCAGGCGCAAATGGTCCATATTCATATTTATATGGGTGAATCTTCCCTGTTAATGACATTCCCATTAAAGTGCGTCCATGAAACCCGCCGGAAAAAGAAACAATGGATTTTCTTCCGGTATACTTCCGGGCTATTTTAACGGCGTTCTCCACCGCTTCTGCTCCACTGTTGAAAAACATTGCTTTTTTATCAAAACTCCCTGGTGCGAGTGCCGCAATCCTTTCCGACAACTCGATGTAGGAGTCATACATCATGACATTAAAACCGGTATGAATAAATTTATCCACCTGGTCATGTAAAGCGTTTACAACTTCATCATGGCTGTGGCCCACATTAATTACGCCGATGGCTCCGGCAAAATCAATAAACTGATTGCCGTCCACGTCCCTGATCAGTGCACCTTTGGCAGATTCGGCAAATGTAGGTACACCATAGCCCGATCCGTGCGGCACTGTGGCATGCCTTCTTTCCAGTAATTCCTTTGCTCTTGGTCCCGGCAGTTCGGTCTGAATGCGTGCAAATTGTTTTGTCATCATAAGAACCTCCTTGAAAATTTACTTGTAATTTCCATCCAATAGTTTCTCTTCCACATATTCAATGTGTGTACGCACTTTTTCCTGTACTTTTTTTACATCCTTGGATGCCAATGCCTCATATAAATCCTTATGCTCTTCGTAAAAGGATTGATGACTGGTATAATATTTATCAAGGTGCATGAGAAAAGTACGGATTTGTACTTGAAGAGACTGATAGATTTTTACAATACGGGAGTTCCCGCATAAATCAACGACATAGCTATGGAACTTTGTATCCAGATCAAATAATCCATGCCAATCTTTGTCCTTTGCTTTTTGCCTCATGTTTTCAATGATCTTTTCCAGCTTCAACAAGTGCTCATCATCAAGTTCCGGGAGTGCTTTTTTGAAGGCTGTTGTCTCCAGCAGCGTCCTCAGTTCAATCATTTCATTGAAATCCTCCGCCGTAAAATCGGAGACATACGTTCCTTTTCTTGCTTGACTGACAACCAGCTCTTCCGCTTCCAATATCTTTAACGCTTCCCGAATCGTACTCCTGCTGACCGCATATTCCTCCGCAAGATCCGTTTCCAGCAAACGTTCACCGAATGCAATATCCTTATCCCAAATCCGCGACCGCAACTGCTCCGCAATTAACTCACTCAACGGCTTCTGCATAATCGCATACTCATTATTTCCCATCAACTCTCTCCTTCTTTTGCAACAAGGGGACCGTTCTACTGTTTCATTACGTTTTTTATGGGACAGATTAGGTATTCCCATACAGCTCTCTGAAAAATACCATCCCGACTTTTGCTGCAGTTAAACCTTTACACAATATTTGATGTCGATTGTCGACAATCACCATTTCCCTAATCATAATTCAGAATTTCTCCAATGTCAATGATAATTTACAGCTGCGGTACAATAGCACCTTGCCCCTGAAAGATTTGCATAATTTTAAATTGTTATTTAGAATAAGGGCACAGAAGATGAGAGTGTTACTATGATCAAAGGAGTGTCGGCATGAAAAAGAAGATAATTGCCTATAACCGCGTGGAAAAACCTGTATTGGATAATTTAAAACAGAAATATGATGTGCGTTTTTTTAACAGTGCTGAACCGTTGAATGATCCTGCTTTTCGGGAGCATTTAAAAGAAGCGGAAGGGATTATCGGGCTGGAGCTTCCCGTGAATAAAGAACTGCTGGAGCATGCTCCCAACCTGAAAATAGTCAGTAATGTATCTGTCGGCTACAACAACCTCGATATCGATGAACTGAAAAAGAGAAATATCATGGCTACCAATACGCCGGATGTATTAAATGATACGGTGGCTGATGTCGTGTTCGGCATTCTGCTTGCTGCTGCCAGAAGAATTACGGAACTGGACCGGTTTGTCAAAAATGGAGAATGGAAAGAAGAGGCCATCGGTCCGGAGTATTTCGGTTTGGATGTGCACCATAAGAAGATCGGCATCATTGGTCTTGGAAATATAGGAATGGCCATTGCCAACAGAGCGCATTTTGGTTTTCATATGGATGTTTTATATCATACGAGGAGCAGAAAGAAAGAGGCGGAAGAAACTTATGGAGCCACATATTGCACACTCCCCGAACTGTTGCGGGAGGCTGACTTTGTTTGCATGATGACTCCCCTGACGAAGGAAACAGAAGGAATGATCAGCCGGGAAGAATTTAAACAAATGAAGGATTCGGCTATTTTTATTAATGCTTCCCGGGGAAAAACAATTGTGGAAAATGACTTAATACAGGCCCTGCAGCAGGGAGAAATTGCAGGTGCAGCCCTGGATGTTTTTGAAAATGAGCCGACCGACCCGGATAACCCGTTACTTCAGATGGAAAATGTGGTAACAACCCCGCATATCGGCTCTTCCACCCACGAAACCGAATTAAAAATGTCACAGTTGGCCGCCGAAAATCTTGAAGCCGGCTTAAATGGAAAAACACCGCCAAGTTTAATTTGGTAAAGATAAAGACAGCGGGACGGTTTTGCTTTTGTACTGTAACAGCAGAACCGTCCCTTTTTTATTCATGCTAAACGAATATTTGGTTTTACATACAGTTCTCTCGGAAAGTCTGCAAGAACTTCTACACCTGTTTCAGTGACGCGGAAGGATTCGCTGATTTCCATTCCGACATGACCAAGATCAATAGTTGGTATCATATGGAAGACCATATTTGGTTCCAGGACGGTTTTGTCCCCCGGGCGCAGGCTTGCTGTGTGCTCTCCCCAGTCAGGCGGATAATTCAGTCCGGCTGAATAACCGATCCGGGATTCCTTTCGTATCCCGTTCCTGTCAATGGATGCCCTCCAGGCCAACTCTATTTCCTCACAGCTGACACCCGGTCTCACCGTATCCAGCGCTGCACTTACTCCTTCCATAACTATTTCGCTTAACCTTTGAATTTCTTCATTTGCTCTTCCAATAACTGCTGTCCTTGCCAGAGGTGAGTGGTACCTTCTGTAGCAGCCGGATAACTCAATAATGACAGGCTGACCTTCCTGGAAAGTTTCATCTGTCCACGTAAGATGACATGCTGACGTTTTCTCCCCGGTTGGCAATAAAGGAACAATTGACGGATAATCACCGCCGTAATCCTCGGTGCCGCTGATTTGAGCATGGGAAATGGCTGCTGCTACATCGCATTCCCTCACACCTTCATTCAGCCGCTCATACGCTACTTCCATTGCCTTTTCGGAAATAGCTGCTGCTTTTTTAATATATTCAATTTCCTGATCGGATTTTATTATTCTTATCCAGTTAACCAAATTGGTACCGTCTTTAAACGTTGCATCCGGCAACCCCTTCGTTAAATGGATATAGCTTCGGGCAGTAAAATAATAAGCATCCATTTCAACGGCGATCGTTATATTATGCAATTGCTGCTGTCTTAAAAATCCACTTACAAAGTCCATGGGATGTCTTACATCAGATTGTACATAGTGATCGGGATAAGGTAAAACATGCATATCGTCCAACCATGTCGTATGCCTGGCTGCATTGGCGTCCAGCCCCCTTCCTATCCAATAGGGCTGTTCATCCTCCAGGTTAACTACTAGCACCTGATGCACATAGAAAGACCATGCATCATATCCTGTTAAATAATTCATGTTTGCAGGATCTGTCACAAGAAGGACATCAATCCCTTTATCCTGCATTCTCTTTTTTGTTTTAGCTAGTCTTTCCTTATACTCAGTAATGGAAAAGGCCAACATGGAAATCCTCTCCTCTCATATCTCTTTTTATATTTTTTTGAAATCGATTGCAAAATAGGAAGTGAAGGTATTGGTCATATACTTACTGCGTAAATGGTGACTATTGCTTCAGGACAAATAAAGAAGTGAAAATTGGAAGAATTTAATGATAATTGCTGTTATTATATTTTATGCTGTGGCACATGCAATGTCGCTATTTTTTCTTATTGTCGATTGTCGACATGCATTCAAGTATATTTATTATAGTCTATAGAAATTTTTGCTGTCAATCTTTTTTTAACTTTTTTGAAAAAATTACGTTATCTATAAGAATATTAGCTTCTGTTATTATCTTATTCCCATAATACTTGTTTAAAAAACACCCCCGAGGTTAGATTTTGGTCTAACTTCAGGGGTGCACATCACTCAATAAATCCGTGTGTTTCAGAAACATCGTTATTTAAAGAAATTTATCCATTGATTCGGCATGTTTGTACATTAATCAAAGCTGTCAGGGTTTGTGCCTGCCCGATCATTTTTATTCAACCCGTGAATGCGTTTCATTTCCTCCGCTGTCAGAGAAAAATCAAAAATATCCGCGTTTTCTTTTATCCGTTTATCCGTTATTGATTTCGGTATTGTAATCACTTCATTTTGGACATCCCAGCGCAGAATCACCTGTGCCGCAGTTTTGTTATACTTTCTTCCGATCTCATTTAACAATGGGTCATCCAGAAGTTGTCCTCTTTTTAATGGAGACCACGCTTCCAGTTGAATACCGTGCTGTTTGCAAAAAGCATGCAGTTTCTCCTGTGTCAAATGGGGATGATATTCCACCTGATTAACCGCAGGCTTCACGTCACAGCCATCCAGCAAATGTTCCAGATGGTGGATATGGAAATTGCTTACCCCAATTGCCTTTACTCTTTCTTCTTTATAAAGTTTTTCCATGGCGCGCCACGTGTCTTTATATTTTTCTTTTACCGGCCAGTGAATTAAATAAAGATCCAAATAGTCGGTCTGCAGGTTTTCCAGTGTTTCATCAAATGCCTTTAATGTGCCTTCATATCCCTGCTGATCATTCCACACCTTAGAAGTAATAAAAATATCTTCCCGCGGTACACGTGAGTCCTTAACAGCCCGGCCAACGCCTTTTTCATTGAAATAAAAGGAGGCGGTATCAATACTTCTGTACCCTGTTTCCAATGCATCCTCCACCGCCTGGTATACGACATCACCATCTTTCACCTTGTACACACCGAGACCAAAGCCCGGCATTTTGACCCCATTATTCAACGTCAGCGTATCCTGCAGATGCTTAATCATTTTTCAATCCTCCATCCGAAATTATCTATCTTAACACCTATATTATACATACCCGCCCCTAAATAAAAAAACCCCAAGAAAATCTTCCCCCTGGTTCACGACAACTTTTTCATTATTTAGAATTGAGGGGTCAGACCCCAAGTTTAGCGTCTTATACCAAATTATTCAGAATTTAGGGGTCTGACCCCCGTTAGTGTGTACGATTGATTATTTATGGGTATATATATTTTTAGTATGTTATTTAAAGGGGTGAGTGACGCTGGACGAGCTACTTGATTCCAATCTAATTATTCTCGCTATTTCTATTATACTTATCATCAGCATTCTCAGCGTCCAATTTTCCATACGTATCAATGCACCTTCACTCATTTTCTTTATCGCTTTAGGTATGATTGTCGGTGGGGATCTGCTTGATCTCGTAACGTTTGACGATCCGCAGATTGCGCAGCTGATAGGGATGATGGCACTTGTTATCATCCTTTTTGACGGGGGAATAAAAACAAATTGGCAAACCATTCGGCCGGTAGCTTTCCCTGCACTGTCCCTTGCCACTTTGGGTGTACTTATTACAAGCATTATTCTCGGAATGGCTGCTAAATTTATATTTAATTTCACCTGGCCGGAAGCACTTCTCATGGGGGCGATCGTCGGTTCAACAGATGCTGCAGCCGTATTTGCAATGCTTCAGGGAAAGAATATTACAAAGCGGCTTGAAGCAACGTTGGAAGCAGAATCCGGTGCAAATGATCCGATGGCCGTATTTTTAACCACTTCCTTTATCGCAATGATCACGGCAGACGGAACTGGCATTATGGGATTTATCGGAGACTTCTTCTGGCAAATGGGAGTTGCACTGATTCTCGGCTTAGTAATTGGAAAAATTGGCAGTAAAGCATTATACCGGATTGACCTGTCCTCCAGTGGACTATATCCTTTGCTTGCCATTTCCTTTGCCTTTTTGGCCTTCAGTATAAGTGAACTGGCAAATGCCAGTGGGTTGCTCGCAGTTTATGTAAGTGCACTGGTGATCGGTAATTCAGGGTTAAAACAGAGAAATGCGATTCTTCGTTTTAATTAAGGTTTTACCTGGATTGCTCAAATTGGCTTATTTTTCATTCTGGGACTTATTGTGATTCCCGGTGATTTATTTTCCATGACTGTTATTTTACAGGGAGTGCTGCTGTCGATAATATTAATGTTTATCGCCCGTCCAATTGCTGCATTTATTTCTGTAGCTGGCATGAAATTCAGTATAAAAGAAAAGATTTTTCTTTCCTGGGCAGGTTTACGTGGTGCTGTGCCAATTGTATTGGCGCTCTTCCCGATGCTTGCCGGCCTTGAGTACAGCCAGCTCTATTTTAACGTTATTTTCTTCGTTGTTTTAACATCCGTCGTGATTCAGGGAACAACGATGCAGCCTGTGGCAAGTAAGCTCGGACTTGTGACCTCGGATGATGTGATTCCCCTGCATACGATGGATTTACTGTCTGTAGGGAAAAAAGATCTGGAAATCGTGGAATATGTTATTAACGAGAAATACAGTGTCGTTGGCAAAAACATTGAAGAGATTAACCTTCCTGATAAAGCGAATATTATCCTCATTATTCGTGACGGAAAAACCATTCCGCCGACTGCCGGTACAGTGCTGCAAAAAAAAGATATTCTGTATATCCTTGTGCCGGACGATAACATGGAAGATCTGGAGGAAGTGTTGCGGGATTAAATCACATACAAAATACAAAGGTGACTACAGCACACTTATGTCCTGAAGTCACCCTATAAAAATGCGTAACTGCACATATATTTGCACGAATACGTACAACGAGAGCGCATATTTCCAGTTAAACCGTATCCCATTCGTAAACCCGTTCAACCCATTGGATCCACTCAGTGTAATAACCGGCATAATCAACGGGGAAAGCAGAATGGAAATCGCACTCCCCGAAGTGACTGCGAGCACGATTAATTCAGGCGGATAGGGCAGATGAATACTTCCCAATATTCCGCCAACCAGTACAAGCACGGTCAACGGGCCAAGCCCGAAAAAGCCAAGAATGATAATAATAAAAGGAAGAAAATAAAGCAGATTTAAAAATGGCACCATTTCCTGCAACGAATAAATACCATCCACCACAGTTTGTGCAAAAGCTGTCTGGTTCAAAGAAAAAATCAGCATGCCTGCACCAAGCATGACACAGAGCTGATAGGACTGCCCGACGATGTGTTGCTTCATATGGGCTTTTCCATCAGCAAAAAAGTGGTTCATTCTCCCTTTTGCCATGAAGTAAACGATGGTCCAAACAATAATGGTTAAAGGAATCAGGATTAACAATTCTATATCAATCAGACTGTATAATAGAAAGATCGTTCCGAACAAAGATATAAACAAAATCACAAATTCAATGACATTTTTATTTGTTTCCTCCTGATTCTCCGATTCCCGCAGCACTTCCTCTATTTCATTTTGCAGTCCGGCTGTCAAATCGACACCGTAACGCTTCTCCTCAAAGTAAGAAAAAATTACTGCCAGAACTACACCAACACCAGCCATCCCCATACCCTGTAAAATGGAAATGAACAACGATGCCTCCATGACATCGACTACAAATACAAAGCTTGGGATACTAATTACCCATAGCGTCGATAAGGCAAATCCGCGCAAAAGTGCTGTTCCTTTAAAATTCTCCCATGCTTCTCCTTTTTCATCCTTCAGTATCATTGTCACAAACTGATACATCATAGGTATGGCACCAAATAAAAGGAAATAGGCAATAATCTGGGTAAAGGATACCATTCCAGCGTAAAATTTCCGGCTTGAATCAAGCAATTTATGCCCAAAAGCAACAATTGCTTCCATATAAAACTCTTCTTTTAGGACCCAGCTGATCATCGGCACAATAACGAGCAGTCCGATCACATCACGCATTTGCAAAAGACCGCCTGTAAAACCGTAAAGCAGCTCTGTATCCGAGACCAGGAAAATAATAAATCCACTCAAAAATAACAGCAAAGGCAATTTAAAACGGCCGGGTTTATAATTGAAAAGTGCAAAGACCAATATGACCAAACCGCTGGCCATTAAGAAAAACAACAAAATGTCGTTATAATAAAAATATGTAATAAAATGCAAAAGTGCATAAACACTTATGCCAATACTTACTCCCCATTTGCTCATGAATCAGTTTCTCCCTGCAGTTAACTTTCTCTCCTATAAGGATAAACTAAATTTATAGATTTAGAAAGGTTTCGATTTTAAAGGTGTTCCTTATTTCAGCAACGAATGCGACGGAATTATAGAAAATTCACATTTAGTTATCTTTTAGTGAATACGTTAGTTCTTCCTAAAAAACTTTAATCCACCTCTCAGCTAAAACATTTTCCCAAGGCGCGAAAAAATGCAGATGTCATCAGGTTAACTGCACTTTAAACTGTTCATTTCAACTACAGCTCTATCCGCCTTCCAAACCCTTTCTCCATTGCTTTTTCAAAAATCCCCTTCGCCACTGCAAGATCAAAATAGGCTGCTCCAACTGATTTAAAAAAGGTAATTTCCTCATCAGATTCACGAACGGGCTTAGCTTCATCCACTTTCAAATCACTGAGTTCCCCGTACACCTCTGAAAAACGCCAAGCACCTTGCCTGTCTGCATGAATAAGTTCTCCCGCTTCCTCTTTCACGCTGGCTAAATCATCCACCACAATTTTTGCTGCTCTTTGAATCGTGGTTTCATCCACTTCTCTCATATCAGGCAAGTAGGATCCCACTCCGTTTATATGGGTACCTGCTCTTAAATCATTGCCATTGAATACTGGATCATTTGACCTTGTACTGCAGCATATAATGTCAGATTCCTGTACTACTTCTTTGGCACTTTCCACTACTTCAACAGATTGTCCCACTCCACTATCCACTATTTTTTCCTTGAACCGTTCCGCTTTTTCCTTCGTCCGGTTAAATAGCATAATATGGTCGACATCTCTTGCTGCCAGCATCCCCAGCACCTGCTCAAACGCCATGCCGCCGGTTCCTATTACCCCAAGCCTGCTTGCGTTTTTCCGAGCCAGTTTTTCTGTTCCAATCGCACTTAAAGCACCTGTACGCAACCGTGTTAAAAAAGAAGCATTCATCATGCAAATATGCACCCCGGTTGCAGCATCCGTCAGCATGATCACACCCTGTGTGGTCGGCTTTCCTTTTGCCGGATTTTCCGGAAATATGGACACGAGCTTCACAGAAGCAATCTCCTGCGCGAGGTCTGCACTGGGCATGTACAAAGCGGATGCCTGATATTTCGGCACATCAATTACGGTTCTGTGCGGATTCGTAATCTTTCCTGCTTTCTTCGACTTCAATGACTGTTTCACATCTGCTATGGCGTCCTTCATGAAGTAATTTTCCTGTATATCTTTTTCGGAAAGAATTAACATGTTATCCATCCTCTCGGTTTTCAGCCTATTGTTTTCCTATACTGCAGCTTTGCTAATTAATAATAAAACCCTGAATTACGACAAAAACCAAAAATACGAATATCACCACACATGCAATCCCCAGCCATGTTTTTCCCTTCTGAAATTCAATAATGCCAAGCACCAGCATTAACAATGAAACGGCCAGTAATGTAAACGGAAATATATTCATATTATTTGTCAGCAAACTGATTAAAGATAAAACAATTACGACCATGGCAAGTACCATCCTGGCTTGTTTCAGCATTCCATCACCTCTTCGTTGACAGTTTTCTATGCAGACTGGCGCATCATCTTTTGCGCGATAATCATTTTTCAACTTTCATTTGCTGTAAAACATTTAATTCAAAGGCTGAGCGGACCACTCCGATTTTTTCATCTCTGGCATTCAGCACCGGAGCACGATAATAAGTATCCAATTGATCCCAGGCGGATGGATCTCCTATGTTCAGCTGCCTTAAAACTTCCATGGATGCAACGCTCGTCCCTCTCGCATTGCCATCGTCTATCTTTACAGCAACTCCTACCCCTGTTTCCCGATCGCCAAAACAGTGAACACCTTCTGCCCCGCCTTTTGCCACTATTCTGCCTTGAAAAACATTCATCAAATCCGTATCGAAGCGCTTTGTCCCGGCAACCATTTCCGGATAATTCACCATAGCATCTCTAATATGTTTGAGCGCTTCCTTTCTTTTTTCGGAACCACGCGTCCACTTCTGCGGAGCAGCAAGCCTGCTGAAAGCGAGTGCCAGCTGGTTCAGCGGAATTCGGTGAACTGGCACGCCGCATCCATCCACAGAGATTTTAATTTCCTCTTTGGCAAAATCAGAGACGTCGGCTATAACCTCCAAAATCTGCTGCTGGTACGGATGCGATAACTCCCGGTAGGAAGCAACATCCATGTCCTGTTTCTTCACTCCCGCAAGCATCCCGGCATGCTTTCCGGAACAGTTGCTGAAAAACGGGGTTAGCTGTTTCCCTTCCCGCATAAGCTGATTATAGCTTTCTATATCCCTTGGTATGTGGGTTCCACACTGCAAATCACTTTCTTTTAAACCAATTTTCCGTAAAACTTCCGCTGCCCCATTTCGGTGAAAAGCTTCCCCGCTGTGACTGGCACAAAAAAGGGACAGCTCCCTGTCTGTTAAGTTATACGCTTCCATCGCTCCGGACTCCACAATGGGTACCGCTTGAAATGGTTTCATGGATGAACGGGCAAAGGTAAGTCTGTTTGGATCACCATAGTAAGCCAGCAAATCCTCCTGTGGTGAAACAACAGCGATATGTACATCATGTGCGCTTTCCACATAGTCCCCACGGTACACATGAATCGGTTTCAATGTTTGGTTCATTGGCTACCCTTCCTTTCTTGTCTGCTTATGTTTTATGTTTGATATTCCAGCTTGCCCAGCTGATGTGTTAAAAACGAGAATGACAGATCACTAGATTATATAAGACTTGCTTATGAATTAAGTTTAAAGTGGAATTCTACCATTAACTTTACCATAATTCAGGTAGTAAGGACATGCATGTATAATGGCGAGTATGACAACAACTGTTATCATAGCTATTGGAACACAAAAGGAACATATGTATTTCCCGGGAAATGTATTGTCAAAGGCAATATGTAAAGATGATGCTTTAAAAATATAAGAGCAGCCCGGGGATGAGCTGCTCTTTGGATGAGGACAACGAGGAAGCATTTGAAAAGTTAAAGCCTTTTCAAGTGCGAGAATGATAGTGCAGAAAGTGAACCGGTTTATCCTCTTCTTCATTTATACAAACCTTCATACTTAAGCCCTGTTTTTCATGTACCCGGCCCACTTTCCAGTACTATTATCCTATTTATATCAGCAAGCCAAGAATAAGTCTAATTGCCATTTTTGAATTTCTGCTGTGGTTTCGACAAAATTCTACTAGGGAATCATGCATTTTTGCGGCTATTTTAGCAAAAATCGGTTCTTTTTGCATGCTGAAATTGAATTTTTGCATTTCGTTCGACTAAGTTCGACAGGTTGGGTTTTCTTGCTGAGTTATAGAAAGACGGGGCTGTGAAAAACAGGAGGTGATATATACCACTGCTAAGATGATCTAAGGAACCTGCTTTTTTATCTTCTCTCAGAAAATTAAGCAGAAGCTGGATGTTGATAAATAATTTTGCCGGTCTTCATGATTTCTTCCAAAAACCCACCTCTGTACGAATCTTTTTCTATAAGAACGGGTTCAATAAGTACATTAACCTTCCTCGTTAATTGAAATAACCTTGTGCTTTGCTCAAGGTAATCCCCTTCAATATGGTCCACTAACAGCAACATCAATATCACTGTGTTTATGGGCTAGATCTTTGGCATAGGAACCGAATAAAACAATCATTTCCACACGAAACTCCTGTAGTACAATTTGCGCATATTGTTCAACTAATTTCTCAACCGCACTTTATCCATTCAGGCAACTCCTTTGTTCCCAAATAGATTTGGGAGCATTTTTCATCATTCAAGCTTTTGAAAACCTTATCTTTTGCTTCCGGATATCGGGATTGTATATTTAATGGTACCAATAAATCAATAAAATTGTTCTGTTCATCTGTGAATTCTTCATTGAGCTTTGTAAGCTAACTTAAGTAAGCAAGGTTATGCGTGTATGGTGGAACCTCATTCTTAAATGAAACATAATACCCTTTCAGCAATTTTTCAATCACCTGATGGCACATGAATCCCACATATAAAAATCGTTTTGAATCTAACATCACTTTTGCTGTATTTAAATCGTAATCTGCAAGTTCTATCCAATAGTTTATCCTCTCTAAATCCATTTTCATCACCCTGATAACAACTATTTCTCGATATTATATAACATTCTTGTGGGCAAAACAAAATCAGACCGTGTTTGGTTTTATTCTAATCTATACCTATTCTAAAGAATTATAAAGAGCAGCCCGGGGATGAGCTGCTCTTTGGATGAGGACAACGAGGAAACATTTGAAAAGTTAAAGCCTTTTCAAGTGCGAGAATGATAGTGCAGAGAGTGAACCGGTTTATCCTCTTCTTCATTTCTATACACTTTCATACTTAAGCCCTGTTTTTTCATGTATTCGGTCCACTCTCTAGTACTATTATCCTATTTATATCAGCAAGCCAAGAAAAAGTCTAATTACCATTTTTGAATTTCTGCTGTGGTTTCGACAAAATTCTACCAGCAAATCATACGTTTTTGCGGCTATTTTAGCAAAATCCGGTGCTATTTGCATGCCAAAATTGAATTTTTGCATTTCGTTCGACTAAGTTCGACATATGATGGTCAGTCAACCAATCTAACACCCCTAAACCACGATATACAGTGTCCGAACTCAGATAAAGATACTATATATATTGACGATAAAAAATCAACAAACAATATCAAACACAAAAAATAATGACACCGGCACGGACCAGTGTCATTGTCATCCCAATATATTTACTCTATGTTCCTTCAAATAAACCATATTTCTGCTTAAATCGTTCCAATATTTTAATCCAAGCGTAACTAAAAAAGAAGAGAAAGAAAACATTTGAAAGAGCATGAGCAACATCGAACCAAAGACTGGCACTGTAATAAAGCAGAATTGCGTTCCAATCAAACTCCTGGATGACTGCAACAACAAACCATAAATTCATCACCCAGCCAAACAATATGCCGGCGATAAAGCCGTATGTACATCGTCCGAGCCTATTTTTCATCAGCCATCTATTCTTCAAAAGCCCGGCAATTAAACCAATCATTCCCCAGCAATACATTTGCCATGGTGTCCAGGGACCTTGGCCCAAAAACAGGTTGGACACAATAGCTGCCAGTACACCGACAACAAATCCGCTTTGGGGACCAAGCGCTATTCCTGTGATGATCACGACAAAGGTAGTCGGCTGGACACTGGGTAAAGAAGCAAACGGAACTCTGCTTACCGCTGCAATGGCTCCAAGTATTGCCAGCATGACCAACTCCCGGCTGGACAGCTTCTGCTGCGCAAAGCGAATCATAAAAGGTAAAAAAGTGGCGAGCATCATCAGTAAACTGAAGATCATATAATGACGAGCACTTAATAACGGCATACTTACAAGCAGAATAAAAACAATGATACTTAATGTAATTATAAATCCTTTTGCATGCGCCATTTGTGTTTTGCCTCCTGCAGCGTTACTACGGAGGAAACATGGGATTTTCTCGTAATCCGGTTCATCACCGTAGTGTAATACATATTCTCATAAAAAAACGGCCTTGTTTTTTCTGTTACTGTTATTTGTCCCTCAAACAGCATACTGCATGTAGTGGCATTGCTTGCAGCAAATTCAACATCATGGGATACCATCAGGATTGTTAACCCATCTTCCATTAACCCCTTTAGAATATTTGCCAGCTTGCTTTTCGAATCAGCATCCAATCCTTTCGTCGGTTCATCAATCAGTAAAAGAGATGGGTTTGTCAGCAGCGTTCCAAGCAGTGCTGCCTTTTGCAGTTGCCCTCCACTCAAGTCATACGGGTGTCTGTTCTTTAAATGACTTATTTGCAATAAATCGAGTAGCTTATCAATCCTGCTATCTGCTTTTTCAATGTTAAAATGATTCGCAATGGCTGTATATTCCTCCATTAGTGTGTCTCTTGCAAAATACAAGGCAGGATTTTGTGGAAGATAGCTTATTTCTGTAAGATCAATCTTCTTCATTTTTTTGCCCTCATATTTCAAGGTACCATGCAGTGGTTTTTCTATCCCCGCAATGGCCTTTAAAAGGGTGGATTTCCCGGTTCCATTCGCCCCAAGAATGGCATGCCATTCTCCCCTGTTCACTTTAAGAGATAAATTATGTAATACGGGGGAAGCACCTTTATCATATTGAAAATCAATTTCCTTCAGCTCAAGAAGTACTTCTTTTTCTAATGCAACTCTTTCCGGCAAAATTTCCTTGTGGATTTTCTGTTCATCCAGCCAACGTTTTGCTTCTTTTACGGTTACCGGAATTTGTTTGTAATTAGTAAATCCGTTAAAATGTAAATACATTTGGGCTGCACTTGGTAAAAAACAATGCAGTGTTGGATGATTGACTAGAACTTCTGTCACTTCTTTCGGAGAACCCATGTAAGAAATACTACCCTCTTCCAAAATGAACACACGATCGGCAATGGCAAAAAGCTCTTCCAACCGATGTTCGACCAAGATAATGGTTATCCCAAATTCATCATTTAACCGTTCCAGCGTATGGATAAATTCTTTAGCAGCAATGGGATCCAGCTGTGCCGTTGGTTCATCCAGCAACAGGACTTCCGGGTCAAGCAGTAATACAGAGGCAAGATTGACCAGTTGTTTTTCCCCTCCTGACAGATCCTCTGTCTTCTTTCTTAATAGGTTATTCAACCCAAAGAAATGAACCATTTCTGCCATCTTCTTGCGCATGTCCTCTGTGGAGAAACCGAGGTTTTCCATGCCGAATAACAATTCATCCATTACTGTATCCATAACAATTTGATAATCAGGGTCCTGAAAAACCATCCCGATTTCCTTTGCCCTGGTGAGTGGTAAAATTTCTTGCACGTTTACTCCCTTATAAAATATCTCCCCCTGCCTTTTTCCATGCGGGGCTATATCATATTTAAGTAACCGAAGTAACGTGGATTTTCCACTCCCCGATGTCCCGCAAAGTACAGTAAAGTCACCTTTTTCTATGGACAGTTCAACATTTTTTAATGCTGGTTCTTTCGAATCGGGATAAGAAAACGTTATATTCTTCGCTGATATAATTTCCAATGAAGAACCTCCTTCCCTTCCGCCAGGATTGGAAACCCAATAAATAACAGCCAGATCATAAAATAAAACGGATCTCCTCCATTCAAGGCTAATGGTTCCAATACAGGCAATAATTGCAATACGCCATTACCACGCGTCCAGCCATAAAAAAGAAAAAGACCAGCGAAAAGCAAACAGCAGAGTGCACTCCAATCCCTCCGCTTCATATAATAGGCTTGGTAATTACTTCTTTTTTGCAGACCATAGCCCCTCGCTGACATGGAATCCGCCGCCTGAATGGAATCTTCCAAGGCACCGGTTAACAACATTTGTACTAGCTGCATTCCATTATTGGCACGTCTCCGTATCGAACCTTGGCTTAATGACAGTCCTTTAACCTGCTGGATACTTTGCATATCTTGAATTTTCCGCATCAGTAATGGAACAAATCTCATCGAAAGCATGGTAAGCAGTGCCCATTGAGGAAAAACCTTTGAAAATAAAAACAAAAATTTATCAGCTGTTAACACAATATTAAAAGTAACGAAAACACTTAAAATACCAGCAAGTGTAAGAGCTATCATGATACCTTGGATCACTGCTTCAAGCATAATTTGATTATCCATGAAATAAAATAGAATATGATTCCCTCTGCGATTGAATAGCGGGGTTAAAAGGATGATCAGTGTGCACATAAGCGCAATCATCCAACCCCATTTTTTCAACCTTTTTCCTTTATCCAACATGAAATGAAAGAAAAGAATCAGCAATACAGCTGCAGCCAGATATACAGGGTGCTGGTACAGCATGATACCAATGATGACAAACACATAATATACAGATAATACAAATGGGTGGAAAGAACGAATGCCTCTTATCATTGGGAATCTTCCAGATAATTTACGGTATAGTTCCAGTCAATGGACTGCCCTTCGCTGACCGGGTATGCTCCGGCACTTCTGTCAATCATCGCCCCATCGACAAGTATATGCCAGCCACTTAATGGACCTTCATCAAATTCATATAAATTATCCATTCCTTCCACATAAGCATTGGCTCCCGAACCACGGACACTAATTTGTATACCTCTTTCCTGTACAATTCTTTGAGTGACATCCAATACAGTATCTCCATCATTCCACGGAACTTCAGTTTCAGATAGTATGGTTCCTTTTACATCCCCGGTTTTTATGGAAACAGTCACTGTTTTTTCCGGTTCTTTTGGTTCCTTCTTTTGCTCTTCCTTTGGTTTTTCATTGGATTTCTCATCGCTGTTCTTATTTGATTTTTCATTGGTTTCTTTACTGGTGTTTTTTGATTGCGCTGAGTTCCCATTGGAAGAGGATGTTTTGGATGAATTACCTGAATCATTATTACTTGAAAAATTATCATTTGAAGCATTATTTGAAGTATTTGATTGGCTTGCTGTTTCATTCGAAGCAGTAGATTTTTCATCTTCATCGTTACGATCATTTTCTGCTTCATTTACATCACTTTCATTTTCTTCCGTAACATCTTCAGACGCACTTGTCTCTTCGGTTTCTTCCGTTTGTTCTTCCTGTTTCCCTTCGTAATCTTTTAAAATTTTATCTATAATGTCATGTGCCCTTGATCGGTGATTTTCTGCTTCATCAAATTCTGCGGATTCTTCTGTTTCCGTTATGGCTTCCTGGTCATGCTGTGGTTCCCCCATGCTGCATCCTGCTGAAAATATAAGAAAAACCCCTAAAGCAAGCAGACAAATTGTGCGTTTCATGATTGTAAACCTCCTCTATAACGCAAATATCGGGTAATCCGGAAAGAGCCGGATTACCCTGTTCATTTTATGAATGGACCTCCATTCTTCTTTTTACAATGAAGATAATGACTCCGGTTAAAAACAGAACTGCTCCGATTAACATCAAGTTAAATAGATTGGTAGCTGTATCCGGCAGTTTGCTTCCGGCTTTATCTGTTGCAGCCTCTGCTTCACTTTGTTCTTTTGAATTGTCATCAGAAGGACGGTCCGTTGTCTCCCCGTTTTCATCCGTTTCATCTTCAACAACAGTTGAAACTGGTTCAGTAACAGTCGGTTCAACATCTGTCGTTGTACCGAGTTCAAATACACCAAATATACTAAAATGTGTTGTTTTTGCAGTAG
Source organism: Virgibacillus kimchii (assembly GCF_055379185.1). NCBI lineage: Bacteria > Bacillati > Bacillota > Bacilli > Caryophanales > Bacillaceae > Virgibacillus > Virgibacillus kimchii. Next base: position 1,845,517 of record NZ_AP043951.1, read on the forward strand.
CCAAACCCGTCTCTGGGTCGTAAACACTATTTTCCAATACTTCCCATCCACTCGTTTCCTCATTAAAATAAAATACTTTTATACTGTCGGGATCCACATTTGCTGCCAGCTCCTGATCCACCTGGAAAGTTAATGTAATTTTATTTCCATTAAATTCGGTAATGGATTTGCCCCCTGAAGTAATAGTGAAATCATAAACAGGTCCCAAAGCATGACTGGCTTCATATTTTACCAATTTAATATTTACAGGATGATCTCCTGCTTCTTTAAGGATTTGTTGTAACACCAGGTTCGGGATGTGTAAATTAACATCTCCTTTGTCAATTGTTAAATCACTATTCGTATCAACTAATATATTTAATGCTTCATTACTTATTTCCACATCAAATACCAACTGTTCAGGAGCATTTTCGGACTGAATGATTACTTCATTTTCAGTTATTCCGGAAATATCATCAGCACCTATGCGGGTAAACATTTCGTTTTTCTCTTCGTTTATTGTGATAGTTGGGTTAATAATTTTTTCTGTTTTACCGCTTAATTTCTCTTCTTCCGGTTTTTCTTCTTCATCTGCTTTTTCCCCGTCATTTTCCGGCTTGTCTTCTTCCTCTGCAACGCTAAAATCAAATACTGTTCCATCATTATTCACGTATTTATCATATGCTGCAAGACCGAGTAACCCCTGATTGGAAGCTGGACCATTGGAAGAACCATCAAGGTTTTGGCTGAAACCTCCATCTTCTTTTTGGAATTTCAGCAAGTGCTCCACTAAATGAACGCCTTCTTCTGTCGTTAACTCAGCACCGGCAGGATCCATTCCAACAGATGCCATACCGATCAGCGCCATGGCTACTGACGGACTGGAGTCCCCCCCATGCCATTGGTCCGGGTATCCCCCTTCCTCAACAAAACGATTAGATAAGTAGTTTACCGCTTGGTCAATAGCATCTTTAACATCTTCATTTTCCTGATGCGGAGCCAGTGCAGCCAGAGCCATCCCTGTTAAATCCACACTGGTGGCGGTGCCAAACAATGCCCATCCGCCATTATTCAATTGTTCATCAAACAAGCGTTCAATCAAACGGTCTCTTGTCCATATTGCATCATCTGCCACCTCATAATTACCGCTATTCAGTGCCAGCAGTGAATAAATGGGTCCATTATTCCCTTGACTTTCCATTCTTTCATGATTGGTTAACTTTTCAATCAGGTTATACCCTTCAATATCCGTAGCATCTTTACCTGCTGCAGTGAGAATTAAAATGTTTCTGGCTGTATCCGTTACATTTCGAAAGTCCCCTTCATTGCTTACAACACTGTCAACCGAGTTTTTGGCTATTTCCTGAGAAACTTCTTTATCCAAAGCGTTCAATGCAATAAAACCATACCAACCCAGATTGTCGGTTGTTATCAGGTAATCAGCAGATTTTTCAATAGACGCAGAAGTTACTTCTTGCAGATTCTCACTTTCAGAGTCATCGATCAGGAAGTCTTTTGTTGGTTCTTCTTCTGTTTGACCATTGCTTCCCTGATCGTCTTCATTATCTCCATTACTTTCTTGTTCTTCTGTTGCATCTTCATCATTGTTTTGTTCTTCTTCGGGCTCTCCATCATCCAAGCGCTCTGCGATTAATTCCAGGTGGTACCCTTCCTGCATTTGTTGTCCAACAAGACCTGTTTCCATATAATCTTTATTTAAGTACATGCCCCAGTAGGCTGAATCATCCAATCTATCGTCAAGATCATTGATAAAAGTCAGCCACGCGGAATCAACTGTAACGTCGAGGTCTATCCCCGTTTTATTTGTGGCTTGAACCAATGCATCATAAGCAGTAGCAAATTCAACTATATCCACATTCGTTTCCGGCAGAACTTCTTCATCATCCAAGCCAACAGCAGATACTTTTACGTCTATCGTGGCATGTGGCCGTATATCTTCATCGACCACCTTAAATAATAGATTATCTCCATGAGTCAGCCCATATCCATCTGCGCCCACGTCAGCTGATGAACCATTGACAAAAAATCCCCAGTAATATCCGGCTTCGGGTTTTAAGTCATTTATGCCTGCTATCAACTGACCATGATCCGTTTCCTCATAATCAACATCTGCTGCTTCTTCCAGTACATCTAACGCTGTATCCCCTTCATCAAATGAAACAGCTTCCGTTTCAACTACATATTCCCCTTCTTCATCAATTGCCGTAATGGTAACTCCATTTGTCAAGGTCTCCGCCAAAACTGTTGGAATAGTATATATACTGGATTGTGCAATTAATAAAATGGTTGCTATTAAAACAATAAATGAACTTTTGATTCCTTTACATCTAATCACTGCGTTTCCTCCATATCAATAGAATTTCCACAACAAAAAAACATCCTCTCAACAACGAGAAGATGTTTACTTAACTATGTGTTCACGGCATATATGTACGAATTAAAAACATTATGATATCATGCGCTGACACACCTCCCTATCCTCGTAGGTTGAATGGCGTAAAAAACAGGCAGGTCTCCTGGCTCATGTTCCTCGTTTTCTATCACCTTCCCATCGATGGACAGTGGTATATGAATAGAAAACTCCCATTTACAGTGGCGGGACCGCGCCGGATTTGCACCGGACTTCCCTATTGATGATTTACAGCAGTCTGTGTAAATCAACCTGTTTTTCCGTATTCAATTACCTATATTATAATCGACAGAATTTTTTCCGTCAACTTTCATTTCTATTTATTCATTTCACAGCCTCCAATAATAGAAAGTCATGTTTATTCACCCGCTACAAAAAATATGATAGACTTACTTACATTACTATACTATAGTTAACGGCAAACAAGCCTTTTCATAGATTCAGCAGTATATACAGGTGGTGCTTTTTTAAGTTGAACAAAAACACACGCAATATTTATCTTATCGTTATATTCGTTATGCTTATGTGGGGAATGAATGTATCTGCTCTAAAAGTGATCGTGGAAAACTTCATGCCCATTACGATTACTTCCCTTCGAATTCTCACGGCCGGTTTGGTTGTATTTATCATTCTGGCTTTTTCGGGAAAAGTGCGGCTTCCCAAAAATAAAGAATGGTTCTATGTAACTGGAGGAGCAGTCTTCAGTGTTGTATTGCACCACTACTTTTTAGCATCCGGCCTGACGATGACAAGCGCCGCCAACACAGGATTGATTTTAGGAATGGGCCCGGTGTTGACCGTAATATTTGCTACGGTTATTTTAAAAAGAAAACCTACGAAGCTTCAACTCACCGGTTTTATTTTCGGATTTATTGGGGTAAGTTTTACCGTTTTGGCCGGCAGTGGCGGGGTTGATGCCATTAATATGGGTGACTTTTATATTTTATTATCGATTCTTTCCCAGGCACTAAGTTTTATAGTCATCAAGCAGGCAGCGCAAACCATGGATCCGAGACTGCTTACCGGGTACATGTTAATAATTGGATCCGTCGCCCTGTTTCTCATCAGTTTGTGGAGAGAACCAAATGGGATCAATTCTTTAAGTAATGTTGATTCTACCGTATGGTTTGTATTTCTATTTTCTGCTGTCATCGCAACCGGTGTCGGTCATATGGCATATAATTATGCCATCAGTCAATTAGGACCGGCGGAAACATCTATTTTCCTGAATTTAAATACATTCTTTTCCATCATTGGAGCTGCCATTTTCTTAAATGAGGTTATCTTATTTTCACATTTTATCGGGCTTATCTTTATTGTTTCCGGTGTCCTTTTCGGCTCCGGCGGTCTGGAGGCTTGGTTGATCGAACGGAGAAAAAAGAGAATATGAACATGGGAAAGCATATGCTACCTGTTGGTTTCCAAAATAAAAGGCAGCTGAACAGCTACCCTTTGTATATGCTTTCCCCCATGTCTTTCATATTATTTTCATATGCAATAAGGATTATCTCTTCTCCTTTTTCTTTGCTGAGTGTTTTTTCCAATGAACGAACTTGCTGCAGTGTTTCATCCGACAGGTTGGCCGGATCATAATGGTTCCTTTCCATTTTCATCACCTTTCCATTTCCATTATGAAGTTATAAATAACTACCGTTTGTCCTTATCCCATGGGGCCACGGGAATAACTGAAAACCCTCCAGTTAATTATGATTTCCGCTGTGAATCGTTTCGACCACTTCTGTTTCAATTTTTGTATGGTCATGTTCATCACAATAATATACAACCGTTTTAATGACGTGGGAAATATGACAGGTACGCGTATGCCGGATTAAATTTTTCCAGTACGAATATTCATGGGTACCTACTTCAATTGTTTCGTGGCTTGTGCTGTATTCTTCCCAATTATGGGTAGAACCGTTCGTTTCCGATGCTATATGATCCACTGCTGCACTCGTCGGGATGGCAAGAGACAAAGGGAATATGAACATCATAAAAGTAATCGTCATTATTATTTTCATTACGATCCGCCCTTTTGCTGCTTTTCTACTTATATTGTGCCAGAAATCGTTCTGCTTATTCGTCTGTGCTGCGCAAAAGTGATGTATGCTCTTTTGCTTTATCGTGCTAAAGCATGTTATGATGCATATTAAAATACATAGGAAAGGGTTGGGGATAAACATGTCTATTAAAAGTGTGAAGGAACATTTTAAGCAATGGAACCGGGAATCGGATGTGATGGAGTTTGACAGCTCCAGTGCCACGGTACAGCAAGCAGCTGACACGATCGGCGTTGCCCCGGCACAAATTGCAAAGACGCTTTCTTTCAGAGGAAAGGAAGATGAAGCGATTCTCATAGTCGCTGCAGGTGATGCTAAAATTGACAATAAAAAGTTCCGGCGTACATTTGGTTTTAAAGCCCGGATGCTCCGTCCCGAAGAAGTGCTTGAGCAAACGGGACATGAAGTCGGCGGTGTTTGTCCATTTGGATTGGCAAATGACCTTGATGTCTACCTGGATATTTCCATGAAGAGATTTGATCTGGTTTTTCCGGCTTGCGGCAGTACAAACTCGGCAATTAAATTAACATGTGATGAACTATTTGAGTATTCATTTGCCACAGAGTGGGTGGACATTTGTAAAGGCTGGCAGGAAGAAAATACGAAAGTGACAGCAGGCACAAGTGCAAAGAATGCTACTTAATGGAGCATTCTTTTTTTACCTGCAAATATATATTGCATTTGCGGGCAGGACTCGTATAAAATAGAAAATAAAAGTGAATGACTATTCATTCATGTTCTACGGGGGAATACTATGCTTTTCAAGAAACATATAGATTATAACACAGTAAATAACGTTCACATGGCCAACGGCACCATCAGATTTCAATCTGTCCGTATGAATGTATACAGTTTTATTTCCGATGGCATCGCCGTGGACGCAGGACCTAACACATTAAAAAAAGCACTAATCCCATTTTGGGAAAAGCATGAAATTGATGCACTCTATTGCACGCATATACATGAAGACCATACAGGTAATGCAAATTGGTTTAGCGAAAAAGTGGGTGTGCCAGTTTATATACATGAAAAATCCATCACTGAAGCTGGAAAGAATGGCAAATATCCAATCTACCGCAGGATGTTTTGGGGAAAACGAAAAGCCTTCCACCCATCTCCCATGCCAAAAAAATTCACTTCACGAAACGGAGATTGGATCAGTATTTACACACCCGGGCATTCCTATGACCATATGGCTCTGTTAAACAGCACAACCGGACAACTGTTTTCCGGTGATCTGTATGTACAGCGGAAAACAAAAGTTGTCATGGAAGATGAGTCCATTCCGCAAATCATACAATCCCTGAAGCATGTGTTGACCTATGATTTCGATGAAGTATTTTGCCAGCACGCAGGTTACCTAAAAGACGGGAGAAAAAAGCTGCAGGAAAAATTGGATTATTTGCAGCAGCTGAACGGCGAAGTGCTTGAATTGCATCAGCAAGGCTTGTCTGTTGACGAAATTCATCGTCACTTCTTCCCAAAAAAATATCCAATCACCACTCTTTCATTTGGTCAATGGAATTCAAGGCATATCATTACCTCCATATTAAAATAATACGTCCAATAGAATGCAGCACAGTATTTTCACTTCCATGCTGAATATGATAAACTATGTTCACTCCGTATTCCCCTTCCAGTAACATGGAAGGAAATGTATATTAATGTAATAACCTGAAATCCTCAAGATGATATTCTAAAACTATATACGAAAAATAAAATGTAACTTTATTTCTTCGCCTTAAAATGTAGTTTGCAGCAACGGGAGTACCGTCCCGTTGTTTTAATGAAAGGAGTGGTTAGAATGCATCATTCGGAGAGAATGAATGTGCTGATTGAAGAAAAACGGGCTAAGTTTATTTCTGTCAGCCAGCGGATTTGGGAGCTTGCTGAAAAGAGTTATGAAGAAACGGCATCTGCTGACCTGCTTTGTAAGAATCTGGAAGAGGAAGGCTTTACAGTGGAACGTGGTGTGGCGGATATTCCTACAGCTTTTATTGGTTCCTTTGGCAACGGGAAACCGGTAGTTGCCATTATGGGTGAATACGATGCACTTGCCGGGCTCAGCCAGGAAGCAGGTGTGGCGGAACAAAAACCGATCGAAAAAAACGGAAATGGCCATGGCTGCGGACACAATCTGCTCGGTACTGGAGCTTTCGCTGCTGCGGTAGCCGTCAAGGAATATATGCAGGAAAATAATCTTCCCGGTACTGTCCGGTATTATGGTTGTCCTGCAGAAGAAAATGGGGATGCTAAAGCATTTATGGTCCGTGATGGCGCATTTGATGATGTTGATTTTTCCCTTACATGGCATCCGGCACCGGCAAATGCGGTAAGTGCCATGAATGCCCTGGCAACATATCAGGTTTATTTCCGTTTTAAAGGACGTTCCGCACATGCAGCAGCAGCTCCCCATCTTGGCAGAAGTGCACTAGATGCTGTGGAACTGATGAATGTCGGTGTCAATTACTTGCGCGAACATATTATTCCCCAGGCAAAAGTCCATTACGCTGTCACAAACACGGGTGGTTATTCGCCAAACGTGGTACAGTCGGATGCGGAAGTGCTTTATTTAATCCGTGCTCCCAAAGTGGATCAGGTGGAACAAATCTACCAGCGCATAATTAAAATTGCAGAAGGGGCAGCCCTTATGACGGAAACAGAGATGGAAGTGGAATTTGACAGCGGCACATCGGATTTAATTAAAAATCGAACCATCGACCGTGTCATGCTGGATAATTTTCATAAACTGGGCACACCCGTTTTTACCGAGGAAGAAATCCAATTTGCCAAGAAAATTCAGGATACGTTAACTGAAGATGAATTAAACACGCTGTGGGATGACCGTATGAAGGGCCAAATTCTTTCCGACATTATTTTACCATTAACCGATGAAGAAGCCTTTGCTTCTACCGATGTTGCAGATGTAAGCAATGTAACACCTACCAGCCAGGCACATGCAGTCACCATGGCAAATGGTACTTCCCTTCATACTTGGCAGGTTGTGGCACAAGGCGGCTCTTCCATTGGCGAAAAAGGAATGCTTCACGCAGCAAAAGTCATCGCAGCTACAGCCGTGGAAGTCATGCAGGACCCTGAACTGATCGAACAGGCAAAACAGGAACTGAACGAAAAGCTCGGCGGCAAAAGCTATGTTTCACCAATTCCACAAGAGGTTGTACCACCGGTAAATAGAAAATAAATGCAGTAGAGGTGCATTTTTCTTTCAGTTAAACTCACGCATGAGAAAATTTTAGAATGAGTTTTACAATAAAATTTAAATAACGTAATTTTGCATTTTCCCATAATTTTAATTGGGAAAATGCATTTTTCTAATATAAAAACAAAAATCTATGTATAAAAAAGCATAAAATGAAGCAGCAAATGCCATTTTTACCTATTTGCCTGTACATTAAAGTAATGGTATATTATTAGCAATCCAAACATTTAAAAGAAAGGAGGAAGCAAGATGGATATAGAGAAAATATTAATGAACCTAATTAAAAGTGTGGAAGGATTAGCGAAACAGGTAGAAGTTATAAATTCCACCATGGCTACGAAAGACGACATTAAAAACATGGCCACCAAAGATGACATCAAAAACATGGCCACCAAAGATGACTTAGCCGGCATGGCTTCCAAATATGACTTCGATAACATGGCTACGAAAGATGATATACAACGGCTTGAAACAAAGTTGGACGACCACGATGGTAAAATTGACCGCAACTTCAAACAAATAGCAGCCAACTCTGAGAAACTCCAGGAATATAATACAAAAAATGATAGATTGGAAAAAATAATGGAAACACTCTCGATTCGCTCCATTGAGCAAGAAGGGAAAATAAGAAATATGAGACCTGCAGAATATACACCTTCCAAATAATAAATGCTCCAGCATAAAAAGCAATATGAGTAATTTCATTTACATGTACATCCTCGTATAAACATATGTAAATAGTACGTAAACAATAATCACTTGAAAATCAAATACCAAATATATAGGCTGTCCAAAACAATAGGGACAGCCTTTTAACTTGTAATCTTATTTCTCACGGTATGTCATTAGTGCCTGGAATGTTTACCTTTACGATGCCTGCGTGACGTCTGACTTCCATACTTGCTGCCCTATTCACTACTTCCGGCACAGTAATGCCCAATAATTCAGCTGCGAACGCCATCCCATTAGTATTAGCTTCATTCTGATCAGTACTTGTTCCTATGAATGAAACAGGTACTTCCAGCGAGTCCAACCCCCATTTATCTGCTCATCGATCTGCCTCACTTTTTTCCTCTTCTGTAAACGATTTTAACCGATGAGAAAAATCCTCTTCAACAGAAAGTAAAATAGGCCTCTCAATATGGAGATCTTTCAACACATATACAAATTCCTATTTGTAAACGAGTAATCATGTACCATTACTTCGGGTTTATTGAAAATATCCTTCTTATTTAATGACCTTTTTCAACTCTATAGTACTAGCACAATTGTACTGTCAAAAATTTTTCACCCGGTTAATCTATTAATTTTCCCATAATCAAGTATATTTTCTATGAATCCTGGTTAGCTTGTATATTAACAATCTACTAATTTAGGAGAGAGTGATTATGAAACTCATAAAAATAGGTATTGCACTATCCGGCTTATTGCTCATCCTGTCTGTTTTCCCGACAGCACTGCAGGCAGGCAGCGGGGAAACCTTTATAGTCGGAACGGACTCTCTGGTCATGAAAGAGGCACCATACCAGGAGAGCAACCACATTGGTTACTTAAATAGAGGCGACAGGATTACTATTTTTGAAGAAAAAAACGGCTGGGGGAAGTCCTATTTTAAGGGAGAGCCAATTTGGGTGGCACTGTATTTTCTCATTCCGGTCGATCAAGTCGATCGAGAAGAAATAGACGACAAACATAAAGATAAAGAAGAAGTACAATCTGCAAATCCAGTTACCGTTCTTGATGAAAATGGGAAAGAGATTACTATTTCAACAGAATGGAAAAGTATAGAAAACAATAGAAAATTATCAGGGTCTACCGAGATTGCCAATCATGAAATCGGCCAAACCCTGGCTGATTACCATTTTATGATTGATGCCGGTCATGGCGGAAAGGATGCAGGTGCGCTTGGGTTAAACAGTGTGAAAGAAAAAGACTTGACCCTTTCCACAACAGAGGTTATTACTGAAAAACTGGAAGGAGAAGGGGCGACTGTATCCCTTACCAGAGAGGATGACTCCTTTATTTCTTTGGATGAACGGGTGCATATGAGCAATTCAAGTAACGCAAACGTCTTTATCAGCATTCATTATGATGGACATGAAGACTCTGGAGCCAATGGGCTGACCACATTTTACAGTTCAAGTGTGGCAAAGGATTTGGCCCGTACCGTCCAGTCTTCGGTTCATGAAAAATTGAATCTGGCAGACCGTGGAGCCAAACAGAATGGGTATTATGTGCTGCGGCATAATAACAAACCGGCCATCCTGTTGGAACTTGGATTTATCACCAATGCAAACGATCTGGAAGCAATTCAGACATCCGGATTCGAAGAAAAAGTAGCAGATGGTTTAATAAATGGACTGAAAGAATACTTTCAGGACTAAATTTTTTGAAGGGCAGGTAATTTAAGAAGTCTGTGCGTATTATTTTCTTAACTTCTCCTGCCCCTTGCTTATCTTATCCCGCGCATTTTTTGTTTCACGGTAATTGATTCTGAGCATCTTAATATTATCTTCTTTTACACAAACATCAAACCACATATGGACTTGACTGCCGGGCGGAAGTGTCTCTATTGGCACCTTGTACTCTTTTTTCCATGCTTCCAAGAGAATAACGGCCTGGCCCCCATCCTCTATGCGATCAAAAACTCCGGTGGTATACATGCTTTCCCCTATATCTGGTTCTGCAACGATATACATATACATGCCAAAACCTGCGACAAACATGCCTAATACAATGGGAACATAATAATACACAACCCTTCCTCCTTCTTTTTTCCCAAGTATGACAGGCTTCCAAAAGAAATGCACATCGCCAAAATGCAAAATCTGCGGATAAATCACTCCCTGAAACTGAATTTCCCATACAGTAAATTTAGTTTTTCATACAGAAAATACTTCGCAAAATATCATTTCACACCTTTATCATATAGATTTGCTTCTTTCAATCTGATACGATTTAAAAGTGAACATCTTTACATCATAGAATAGAAGACTTTGGGGGAAAGAAATTGAAACACAGATTTTTACATGTTATTATACTTCTTTTTGTACTTACAGGCTGCGGTCAGAGTTTTGATCAGGAGGAAGTAACACCAGGGGAACATGGCACAGCAGAAACGGCCCAGGCGGAAAAGGAAACCATAGATGACGGGGAAAGAGAGGATTCCTCTGACCAGGAAACTGAAGCATCGGCAAGCGATCCGCCATTAAACGAGGAAGAGGATTATGGAGATCAAACACCATCTGGAGAACTGGAAGTCCATTATATTGATGCCGGGCAGGCTGATGCAACTCTTTTTCTTTACGCGGATGAAGAAGACAGCTATACCATACTGTATGATACAGGAGACTGGCAAAGAAATGATGTCGTAAATTACTTAAGTCTAATGGATGTATCTTCAATCGATTTGGTCATCGCCAGCCATCCGGATGCAGACCATATCGGCCAACTGGCTGAAATTGTCTCTACCTTTGAGGTCGGGGAAGTGTGGATGTCAGGAAATGAAAGCTCCTCCCAGACATTCCAGCGGTCCATTGAAGCCATTCTGGCAAGTGAGGCTGATTATCACGAACCAAGAACCGGGGAGGAATTTTCCATCGGTCCCATGGAGATTACCGTATTATATCCGGAAAACATTACCGGAAAAAGCAATGAAGAATCAGTGGCACTGCATTTTTCCTATGGCAGTCATGATTTTATTCTTACCGGGGATGCCGGGAAACGGGAAGAACGGCAAATGGTACAACATGCAGGGGATTTATCCGCAACTGTTTTACAGCTTGGCCATCACGGTTCCAATACGTCCACTGATCCAGCCTTTCTGGAAGCAATAGATCCGGAAGTGGCCATATACAGTGCCGGAAAAGACAACAGCTACGGCCATCCACACGCGGAAGTCGTTACACTTGTCCAGGATTTCGGTATTGATTTATATGGAACAGATCATTAGCATTGCATAAAACCTAAAAATTAAAGTCAAGCAAAGATTTCATAAGTAACATTAATATGATGCAATATTCTGACTGCACCTCATTCCGAACAGTGAAAAAAAGTTAATACAGGAATAAGTGTAGTCCTTGTCAGATAATTTGAATTATATTAAAAAGTAATTAAAATAAAGGATCAAACGTTAAATCGTTTAAATGACTCACCTCCTCAAGTGCAAATTGACGCTCTATGAACTTAAATTCTCTCTCCCAACGATTTGCTCGCCGTCCTTTTGACGTGCGTTCAGGCTTTCTAAAGAGGGAACGAATGAATTTATCCAGTCCTTCAAATAAGTTGGTTTGCAACTTTCGGTGTACGTCTAATAATGATCCTTTATGATGTAAGTTTCGCTGCATTAAAAGTTCTAAACAGTATGTAATGAGCGCAATCCAGATTTGATTGTAAACGGCATTCTCGCTTTTTCCGTAGAATGTTTTCAGGTGTAAATGCTGTTTCATCCATTTGAAAAAGGTCTCTATTTTCCATCGGTAGCGATACAAGTCACCAATCTCATTAGCGGAAAGATGGAAGCAGTTTGTGATAATGATAACCGTATTACCTTCACTATCTTCTGTTTCAATTAACCTTAATGATCTAGTCATTTGGTTTTTTCCTTTTCCTAAGATAACTTTCTGGTCCTTAAATATGAGAGAGTCTGGATTTGCCTCATATTCTTGAAGTACTTTTACTTCAGCGTTCTTTTTCAACCGTGTAATAAAACGAACTTTTTCCATGCAAAGCTTATCAAATTGTTTGTAATCGTTGTAACCCCGATCAAATAGATAGACAGCATCAGGTACGATTTCAATAAGTTCATTCATCTGTGTTCGATCTGCATGCTTGGCTGGTGTAAGTACACCACTATCAGGCAATACCATGTCTTTTGTAACAACTACCTGAAGATGAAGCCGAACGCCGGCTTTTGTTTTACGGAATGTTGCCCATGGATATTGCGTCAGGGACATACTCATCGTTGTCGAATCAATGACATGAAGTCTTGAGATTTGTTGAGAAATAGGCTGCCCTTTCTGCCGAGCATGGATGTTAAAAACAAGATGGTGAAAGACCTTCTCAAAAACTTTTGGTGATAAAGCTCCCAGCTTCCTTGAAAGTTGAGAGGTGCTAATATCAAATCCCATATGGCGGTTTAATTTGTCATCATCTTTCACCTTTTGGGTAAGGTGCGCTAAACTATCAACCTCATTTATGTGGGCTATGATAAGCAACTGTAAAAATTTATGAGCTGTCAGTTTTTTAACGTACTTATCAAGATCGATCACATTGATTAATTTCGTAAAAGTTTGTTCGTTTATTATCTTTAATAATTCATTTATTGTTGTTTTTGTGTTATCCTTGTCCATGTGATGCTCCTTATAATTAGGGATTTGGACAAGAACTACTACCCTAATTATAAGGCTTTTTTTATGCAATTGTAAGTATTATTACCTATATTGGGAATATTTTTTACTAGATGTAATGCTTGACAAAATGGTTGATAAATTAATGCAATGCTAATGGGAACAGATACACACGGAACAATTATTGTGACATCAGATGGGGAATCTTATAGAATAGATACAAGCAAAGATGGAACCATCAGTCCGGAAAGCACGGGAAGTTCCGGACATTCGGAACAACAGTCCAAGCAGGATTCCGATGCCCAGTCATCAACTGAAGCAACCGGTTGTGTCAACATCAATTCTGCATCTGCGGAAAACTTGCAGGAAATCATTCATATTGGTCCGGAGCGGGCGCAGGATGTTATCGATGGAAGACCATACAATCAAGTAAAAGAACTTGATAAAATTAATGGCATCGGACCGGCCAGGCTGGATGAGATCATTTCCGAGGGAATCGCCTGTGTGGAGGAGGACTGAAATGAAAGGCATACTGGACAGATTTGAAGGAAATAAAGCAGTTATTCTGATTGAAGAAACAAAGGAAGAATGGGTCACGTATCGTGAGAACCTGCCTCCCGGGAGTGACGTAAACACCTATTTCACTATGAAAAAAAATAATAAGGATTATAATATCATAGCGATAGATGAGACGACAACGGAGGAGCAGGCACAGAAATCATCGGCGCTGATGAAGAAATTAAGAAACAAAAGCAGTGGCAGTAAGTTTAAGAAGAATTAAACCGGACACCCATCTTTCCGGTGCGAAGGAGGATTCTATAATGAAATATGCTATTTTCCAAACTGAAATTATTCCTGCAGACCCGGCGGCCAATGAAGCACAGATCCGTCAATGGACAGAGGATACTGTCAAGGCTGAAAAACCGGATACGATTGTGCTTCCGGAGCTGTGGAATTCGGGTTATGCTCTTGATACGCTGGCAGAAAAAGCGGATATTAACGGAGAACGTACCAAAGCATTTTTGGGGGCTCTTGCCAAAAAGCATGGCATCCATATTATCGGCGGTTCCGTCGGCAATAAAAAGGACGGAAAATTATTTAACAGCAGCTTCGTTTTTAACCGTGATGGCGAATTGGTGTATGAATACGATAAAATCCATCTCGTTCCCATGCTGAATGAGCATCATTTCCTCAATGGCGGCGAACGTCAGGCGGAAGTTTTTGAACTGGACGGAATTAAAATGGGGTTGATCACCTGTTATGACCTCCGCTTTCCGGAATTGGCAAGGCAGCTTGCGCTGGATGGAGCGACTGTCCTGCATATTGTAGCTCAATGGCCAAAAGCACGAAAAGACCACTGGAGGCATTTGCAGCTGGCCAGAGCCATTGAGAACCAGCAATTCATCATTTCCTCCAACACAGTGGGTTACTGTGACAACACGGAATTTGCCGGAAATTCCATGGTGATTGATCCTTGGGGAAATGAACTGGCCTTTGGTGATCCAAGTAAAAAAGAAACCCTTACCGTTTCCATTGACCTTTCCATTGTTCCGAAAATACGGGAGGATGTGCCGGTATTCTCCAGCAGAGTGCCGAAGTTTTATAAATAAGTATGTGCCAAGAGGCTGGGACATAACTAATTGTATTGGAGAAAAAGCCAAACAAACCACTTACCCAGCTCCGGGAATATACGGAGACTCCTTGAAAATGCTATGCATTTTCTCACGAAGATGTAATGCTGCTTGTCCAGCAGGATAAAAGGCATCGATGAGACCCTGCAGGGCAACATTAATGAAGGCCGACTAAAAACGCCCTTTGCGGGCAACGTCGGCATACCTCTTGTCGGGGCAAGGAGGCTCATCAGCCGCCTGCGGCAAAGAAGACACTGAGAAAACGACCAACGGGAGTTTGATTAATGCTTTTCGGTGGGACGAGCATTTACGCGCAGTCCCAGATGTCGCACTTGTGCCCGTGGTGAAAGCGAAGTGTATTCCCGGAGCGGCCGATGATACTCTATCACCATGATTTGTTCGGATTTTCTTCTAGACATTAAAGTTATGTCCCAGCCTTTTTTTAATTTCCATATGTTTCCTATCCAAAGGCGTACCTTTCTGATTCAAAATTCATGCTTTCCTCTGGTATGTTTTATTTTACAAATTCACTTTGCTTCCCTAAAGTAAAAGTGTACGAACTATACTACAGGAGGAACAGCAATGACACAACAAAATCTGGCAACATTAAAAGTAGAAGGAAAATCTGCAGGTGATCTGAAAAGTGAAATTCAGGTAAGGGACCTCTCCCCATTTATCGTAGATGAGCCTGAACGACTTGGTGGTACAAACGAAGGACCAAATCCATTGGAATATTTACTAGGGGCAGTTTCGGCTTGCACTTCCATTATTATTAACTATGCTGCCAAAGAGCAGGATTTCCGGTATGACGGTGTTCGCTTTTCAGCTGAAGGCACCTTGGACCCAAGGGGATTTAAAGGGGTAGAAGGCGTAACTACGTACTTCCAAACAGTCAATATAAACGTTATTCTGGAAACCGAAGAAAGCAATGAAAATATCCTGGCATTAAAGGAAACAGTAGAAAAGCGTTGTCCAATTTACAATCTTTTGAAGGACGCAGGCGTCGACGTAACAACAGATTGGCATAAGGAATAGTTTCTCCGTTTTTAGTAAATACAGCTCTCAGGTTTCATACCGGGAAGGGCACTGATCAGGACTGTGCTACATACCACCATCAGGATGACGGTAAACCGGGCAATATCATTGCCCGATCCGTCTCCCCCATCCCTTTATATACTTCCACTGCCTTCCCCCGCTCAGCTTCCAATTAATATAATATCATGCTTTATCTCACTGCCCGTACTCTTAAAACATGGTATAATTCCCCGTGGAGTAAAATTACCCCTATTTTGGAGGATCATGATGAATAAGTGGTTTTATATTAATCTGTTTGTTTTGATATTGGCCTTCTGGAATGTTTTGACCCACTTTTCTTTTCCGAATTTAAGGCTTCATATCAGCCTTGGAATGCTGGGGCTGATGCTTATTCTTTTTAATTGGACACGCCATGCTATGTATTCAACGATCCGTAACTCCCATGATCGCAAGAAGAAAATAAAAATTGCCCAGCTGATAAAGAAAGATATGCCTTTTCACCGGTGGACCGGTACAGCTGCATTGTTTGTCGTTCTATTCCATGCTTCCACAGTCATACAACAATTAGGTTTTCACTGGGGAAACTGGAAAATGATCAGTGGGTTGTTCGCAGTTATTGTTCTCGCAAGTGTTGTAATTACCGGCTGGATGCGTCGATTTAAACCAACAGGCAAAAAGAGAATGGCACATTTACGATTAGGAATTGTCCTCATTTTTTTGATTCTATTACATCTTATTTTGTAAACCCGGCAGACAACTTTCACCCAGATAAAAAGATTCCTCCTCATTTCTGAGAAGGAATCTTTTTTAATTGCTTAAAACAGCCGTTTCCGCTGACAGCTCAGCTTATTAATTATATTTAATCAGTGATTATTATGATATGTTCGAGTTCGGCCGGGATCATCAGTGTCCATAGTCAGCACTGCACAACCCCTCAGAATAAACGGTAGGGACAGTAGACCTGTTCTCCTCTCCCATTTACTCCTGTTCTCTTTCTTTTAATGCATTGAGTCTTTTTATTCTAAATGGTGTAACGATCAGCACACCAATCAGTACGAGTCCAAGATAACCGATAAGCGGGTAGAAATAAGCAACTAACCCCGTGAAACCAACAAAGCTCAGCAGGAATCCAACGGCCAATGTTATTGCCAGGAAGATTTTAAAGTTCTTCGTCTCCACTGTAACGAATCTTGCTGTGAAAGAGTAGAACATACTGATTGCAGTATTAAATATCATACCGAATAGAACGATCGCCATGATGACACCCAGTACCGGAGAGATATCGTTTACAATACCCAGCGTAGGCATCTCCAGATGACCGACTTCTTCAACCTTGGAGAAAATGGCCAGATGACTCATCATAATAATGATACCAAGCATTAAACCACCGATCAGTCCACCTCTTGCTGCAACCTTTGTATTTTTCTCATCGCCTCCCATGACAATAGCCATGGCTGCCCCAACTGAAATATTAAATGAGACATAATTCAGCGCAGCAACAAACCAGTTTGGCAAAGTACTTTCATGACCCTGTGCAATTTCGTTCAGTTCTGCATATGAGCTATCCATCGTAAAGAAACTATAAATAGAAACAATAACGACGAATAAAATGAGAAATGGTGTCACACTGCTTATTGCCCCAACGACACGATTCACTTTTAACATGCCGACAAGTAAAACAATAATCGTCATCAGGGCGGTTCCAACGACATGCGGCACACCAAACTGCTGATTTAAGTTAGCACCGGCTCCAGCAATCATGACGACCCCGACGCCGAATGTAGTAAAAATAAGTACATAGTCAATAATTGTTCCAAGATACTTTCCACTGATTTTATAAATCACATCTTTATGTGAATTCGTTTGCAAACGGCTGCCAAGATAGACAAGCATCATTCCTGTAAACGCAAATAAAGCGGTAGTAACAATAGCGCCCAAAATACCGAGAAGTCCGAAGCTTGTAAAGTATTGCAGTATTTCCTGCCCTGATGCCAAACCTGCCCCGACAATAATTCCGGTAAAAGCGCTTGCAATCTTCCATGTTCTTTTACTTGTTGCTTTCATCATGTCTTCCTCCTTTATGTCATTACTCATTATACATGCTAAAGGATGAAATCTGTTTGTGATTATACTAAAATAGGAAGTGGTATGTTTGTGTTTTTTTCCAAATAAATACTCCCTCATGAGTGTATACCACATATAGAAATCTGTCGAACGATAGATAACCGTACTGATTTACCTTATTATCTGCAAAAAACCTGGATGTATTATAAATGAAAGGGTTAGATTAAATGAAGCACACCCCGAATGTTCAAGGACATCATATGCACCTGAACCAGACTTTCGATTCACTGGATGAGCTCGCCGATTATATTGGTGATTTTTTTGATTGCCCCATCACGATTGAAGATGCCAACCATCATGTCGTTGCCTACAGCAAACATAAGGAGAATGTTGATGAAGCGAGAATAGCCACGATCATGAACCGAAAAGTACCGGATAAAGTATTGAATGGTCTGTGGAAAAATGGCGTCATGCCAAAATTAATAGATAGTAATGAACCTGTCCTTATACCCGAAATAACAGAAATCGGCCTGGGTAATCGGGTAGCGATTTCCATTTGGAAAAAGAGTGAAGTGCTTGGGTTTATTTGGATTCATACAAGTGATAAAACACTTACTCAAGAAGCCCTGTCTCTTTTAAAAGAAGCATCGGAACAAGTGAAGAAACTGTTGCTGGCAAAACAATCGGGGAAAAGAAATGCAGAAGAAAATTACAAGGATTTCTTTTGGCAGCTGCTGACAGGCAGCCAAAAAGACCCGAATGAAATTCACAAACAGGCAAGACACTTTAATGTCACCCTCAAAGACAATCTCACTGTCGTTGTTTTCCGTTTTTCCGATAAAATTACCGAGCAAATGGAAAAGCATGCCTACTATTTAGCGGAAACACAAACACAGGTACAGGTCATATTCCGGCTTTTTGATGAAAATGAGTTTATCCTGCTTGTTCGCATCATCAAAAGCGAAGAAGTTACCGATCGGCTGAATGAATTCATAGAACAGTTTATACACAGAATCAGCACCCAATTGAAACTGCAGAAAATAAATGGCGCGGCCGGCCTCGTTTACGATGCAGCGACACATATGAACCATTCCTATAAAGAAGCCATGCACACGATTCATCTGCAAAGCTATATTCCCGATGAATTAGAGCATACCTTCCTTTATGAAGATCTCGGTATATATAAGTTTATCGATGATCTATATAAAATATGGAAACAACAAAGCAAGAAAAACAAATATATAAGGAGGCTGCAAGAATATGATGGTAAAAATCAGACTTCCCTGTTGAAGACGCTCTACTATTTTTTACAGGCCGATTCCAATGTTCACCGGGCCGCAAAGCAATTGTTTATTCATCAGAATACGATGAATTACAGGCTGAAGCGGATCAGTGAGGTAAGCGGGTTGGATTTAAAAGATCCTGTACAAAAAACAGCCGTTTACATTGAACTGATTATGGAAAAAATGAATTAAGAGGGCTTTGTGTAAAACTACAAAGCCTTCCGACTATTTTTATGTTTTTTCATAAGGTAAAATTGTTTTATAAGAGATACGATAGGGATAAATACGTTTAAAGGAGAGATGTACATGATTATCGGTGTACCAAAGGAAATAAAGAACAACGAAAACCGTGTTGCCATGACGCCGGCCGGTGTGGTAAATTTACGCAACGCCAACCATACCGTTCTTGTGGAAAAAGGTGCAGGACTTGGAAGCAGCTTCCCGGATGAAGAATACAAAGAAGCAGGAGCGGAACTTGTGGAAGATGCTGCCGATGTTTGGAAAAGAGCAGACATGGTCATGAAAGTAAAGGAACCGCTGCCATCTGAATTCGATTATTTCCGTAAAGGATTAATTTTATTTACTTACCTACATCTAGCAGCTGAGCCAAAACTTACGAAAGCACTTGTGGAAAATGAAGTAACTGCTATTGCTTATGAAACGATCACAGTAAACGGCACATTGCCATTGCTTACACCAATGAGTGAAGTAGCCGGTAGAATGGCTACGCAGCTTGGTGCACAATACCTCGAGAAATCCAAAGGCGGCAAAGGTATCCTCCTTGGCGGTATTCCGGGAGTAAGCCGTGGTACTGTTACAGTTATCGGCGGTGGTGTCGTTGGAACGAACGCTGCAAAAATGGCACTTGGCCTTGGAGCAAATGTAAATATTATTGACTTGAATCCGGCAAGACTTCGCGAACTGGAAGATATTTTTGGATCAAAAGTGCAAACGCTTATGTCCAATCCATTTAACATAGCCGAGGCAGTAAAAAATTCTGACCTTGTTGTCGGTTCCGTATTGATCCCAGGAAGAAAAGCACCGAAACTGGTTTCCGAGGAAATGGTAAAATCCATGCAGCCCGGCAGTGTTATCGTTGATGTGGCCATCGACCAGGGCGGAAACTTTGAAACAGTGGATCATCCAACTTCACATGCTGATCCTATTTATGAAAAACATGATGTATTGCATTATGCGGTTGCCAACATCCCGGGTGCCGTCCCAAGAACTGCAACTGTCGGACTGACAAATGTAACGGTACCATATGCCGTACAGATCGCTTCCAAAGGCGTGGAAAAAGCAGTGCAGGATAACCCGGCCATCGAAAGCGGGATCAACGTCATGAACGGTCATGTAACTTACGAAGCGGTTGCAAATGATTTGGATTACCCTTATGTTGCTGTAAAAGATGCATGGAAATAATATGGTTTGTATAACTTTCCATTAATCTTTTTATAAAATGGAACAGTGCAATTCTTTCAAGTACCCTTCTTAAGCCTGACTGGAAGGGTACTTTTTGAAGTTGGATGGGCAATCTAT
This sequence comes from Virgibacillus kimchii, assembly GCF_055379185.1. Classification (NCBI taxonomy): domain Bacteria; kingdom Bacillati; phylum Bacillota; class Bacilli; order Caryophanales; family Bacillaceae; genus Virgibacillus; species Virgibacillus kimchii. The sequence goes on from NZ_AP043951.1 coordinate 1,866,104, forward strand.
TCTGTACCAACAAAACAGTTTTTCCATCATAAAGGAGGAGTCACAGGCATGCATCATGGAAGTTACCGGGAAACCTGGACGGAAATCTCATTGGATGCTATTCACCATAACGTAAAAGCGTTCAAGGAGCATATTGGAAATAACACAAAATATATGGCAGTTGTCAAAGCTGACGGCTATGGACATGGAGCAGCAGAAATTGCCAATGAAGCATTATTGGCCGGAGCGGATTATATTGCTGTCGCCATTTTGGATGAAGCGATTTTACTCCGGGAGGCCGGGATTCAGGCACCGATCCTGGTTATGGGATATACCCCTCCGGAAGCAATCGAAACAGCCATTAAAAATGATATTACTCTGACTGTCTTCACACCGGAAGCTGCAGAAGCGGTGAAAGATATGGCAAGAAAACTGGAAAAACAGACCCGTGTTCATATTAAAGCAGAAACGGGGATGAACCGGATCGGTCTGAGAGATAAAAACCATGTACTCGATCTCGCCCGCTCCCTGTCATCGGAGTATGTTATTATCGAAGGAATATTTACCCATTTTGCTGATGCCGATAATAAAGACACATCCTATACGGATAAACAATTTGAAAGCTTTATGGAAATAACAGATTATTTAAAGGATCATGGGGTCGATGTTCCTATCAGGCATTGCTGTAATAGTGCCGGCACCATTGCCCATCCATCCAAGCATCTGGATATGGTCCGGGTCGGCATCGCCATGTATGGATTATATCCGGAAGATTTTATGAAAGAAATCATTGATCTGACACAGGCCATGACGTTAAAAACAAAGCCTGTCTTTATTAAGAATTTGCGGCCGCAGGAATCCATTAGTTACGGCTGTACTTTTACTACCGAACAGGATTCCAAAATTGCCACGATCCCCATAGGGTATGCAGACGGTTTTTCCCGCCTCCTGTCCAACCGCGGAGATGTCATGGTAAATGGAGAGCGTTCCCGCATCGTCGGCCGTGTGTGCATGGACCAATCGATGATAGATGTTACAGGGATTGATCATGTAGACCACGAAACAGTATTCAGTATTTTTGGAGATGAAAAAGCAGGCCATATCCCCATGGCGGAAGTGGCTGATCTGATGGGCACCATTCATTATGAGACCACCTGCCTGATTGGAAAGCGGATTCCCCGGGTTTATGTGAAGGATGGCCGGGAAGTGAAGGAAAAAAGCCAGTTGACAGAGTAAGGGGTTCTCTTTTAGAATTAGGACCTATCATAACGTTCTGGATATAAATGAGCTATTGCATAACAGAAGCGTTCAATTAACCAAAAATAACCTTTTCTTTCAGGTCTATTGAGGTGTTCTATTGGACATTAACTAACCATTGTTCTGGTGTATGGCCTTGAGGCGTGGTCTATTGGACTTAACTTAACCTTTTTTCAAGTGAAGCGGACTTGAGAACCACTCTATTGGACTTAACCTTACCTTTTTTCAAGTGAAACGGACTTGAGAACCGGTCTATTCGACTTAACATAACCTTTTTTCAAGTGAAGCGGACTTGAGAACCGGTCTATTCGACTTAACATAACCTTTTTTCATTTGAATTGGCCTTGAGAAGCGGTCTATTGGACTTAACTTAACCTTTTTTCAGCTAAATCGGACTTGAGAAGCGGTCTATTGGACTTAACTTAACCTTTTTTCAGCTAAATCGGACTTGAGAAGCGGTCTATTGGACTTAACTTAACCTTTTTTCATTTGAATTGGCCTTGAGAAGCGGTCTATTGGACTTAACTTAACCTTTTTTCAGATGAGTCGGCCTTGAGAACAATTCTATTTGACTTAACACGTTATAATAATGTGTGACTTGTCCAATAGAATCGCTATCATACGAGAGTTATGTTCCAACCTCGCCAGGAAAAAACCGCCTTTACAAAAGGCGGTTTTTATTATCTCGGCGGTCTGTTTTGTGGATACTTTTTATTATCCTTCATATCATTCAATTCTTCTTTGGACTTGTTCTTTTTCTTTTTGCCTTTACTCATACTATTCACCCTCCTTGGTAAATAGTATGAGTAAGATGAGCAAATTTATTTCGTTATAAATCTCGTTGTGCTGGAACCTGATTTCTGCTTTTGCACTTCCAGAACCGCAGGAAATACGGTTTTTAATTCCTGGACGTGGGAGATGACGCCGATCATGCGGCCGGATTGCTGCAATTCAACCAGCGTATCTATCGCTTTGTTCAGTGATTCTTCATCCAGTGTGCCAAACCCTTCATCTATAAACATTGTTTCAATCGAAATACTTCCCTGGAAACTTTGAATGACATCAGACATGCCGAGCGCCAGACATAACGAAGCATTAAACTTTTCGCCGCCGGAGAGTGTTTTCACATCCCGGGTCTGGCCCGTGTATGCATCATAGACATCAAGTGCCAATCCACTCTGTCTTCCGTGGGATTCCTGCCGGTCACTGCGCATGAGATAAAATTGACCGTTGGAAAGCCGCTTCAGCCGCTGATTGGCTGCAGCAATAATTTGCTCCAAATAATCGATTTGCAAATAACGTTCAAAAGAGATTTTTTGATGGTTTTGCCCGCGGATCACATCATATAAATCAGTAATCGTTCGTAATGCTTCTTCCTTTTCCATTACTGCTTCCTCTGCATCAGCTATATTCTTTTTCAATTTGCTGGCATCTTTATAATAGCGCTCAGATCGGTTCCATTTTTCCAAAGCAGCTTCGTAAGCATCCTTTAATTGTTTCAATTGTGCAGCCAAAGCCGTTACATCCATTCTGCGCTTATCCTGCAGATTCGTTTTCATTTCTTCCACATGACGGACTAATGCTGCTCTTTCCTCTTTAAAGCTTTCTATTTCCTTCTTGACTTTCTGCTGCTCTTGCTCATTCATTTTTGCCTGTTCGTAGGCTTCTCTGGAAGCAAAGTCATGCCCTTTCCACGCTTCTTCAAATTGTTGCGCAGCTTTTTCCTTCTTTTCCGCAGATTCTTTCATTTGCTTAAAAGCATGATCCAGGTTGACCTCGCACTTCCTATGCTGATCTTTTACTTGTTCCAGTTCTTGTTGGATCTGTTCCCATGCCTTCCCCAGCTCTTCTTTCCATTTCTCAGTTTTGTTTATTTCATTTTTCAGGGCTGTTAGTTCACGCATTTCTTCAGGAACTGGCTGTACTTTTCCTTTATATTCTCCCTGCTTTTCTTTATATTTAGTACGCAATTGATCACGCTTTTCCCTGTATTCTTCCCGTGTTTTTTCAAACTGCTTTAAAGCTTCCCTTTCCTGTTCATATTTCTTTTTTAAGGAATGCAGCTGCTGGCGCATGTTTTTCAACCTGTTTACTTCCGTTTCCAGGGCCCTTTCTTCCTGTAAAACTTCTTTATACGTTTCTTCCCATTTTTCCGGGGAAACAGCATATCCCGCAGCTTCCTGTTCGGCTTTTTGGAGCTGCCGCTGTATCTCATTGTATTTTGCCAGCGTCTCCCGGTATGTAGTGTCCTTTTCATCCAGCTCTTTCTTCAGGCTCTCCAGCTGTTCTTTTGAAACACTTTCTTCCTGATGGACCGCCTTATTCGGGTGATCATGGCTCCCGCAAACCGGACACGCTTCCCCGTCATGCAGATGGCTTGCCAGAACAACCGCCTGATTTGCCAGCCAGGAGCTTTCCAGTTTGGCATATGCAGCCTTCGTCTCTTCCGCCTGGGTTTTGCTTGTTTGAAGCTTTTTTTCCAGGCTGTTTTGCTGACGTGTTAAGTCTATATACTCCTTGAAAATTCGCTTCTGTTCACGGATGCGCTCAAATTTTTCCTGTTTGTCCGGCAATTCTCCGACCAACGCATCCATCTTTTTAACTTCGGCATCGAATTGTTCTGTTTCTTCCGTTTTTCTTTTCAGCTCCACATCTGCTTTATCCAGTTGCTGATTTGCCTTTTTTCCTTTGGTGATGAGCTCATTCAGTTCCTTTTTTAGTTCATCTATTTCCTCGACCACCGGCAAAAAACTTTGCAGACGATCAAGCGTATTACTTACATTTTCCCGTTCGTTCTGCTTCGCTTCCTCCTGCACATAACGCTGCTGCACTTTTCCCAGCTTCTCTTCTGCTGATTTCATGGCTTGCTTTGCCTGCTCGAGGTCTGTTTGCTTCTGTTTTTCATCCTGAACCCAGTCATCCAGCTGCTTTTCATAGGGCAAAATCAACCCGGCCTGTTCCGCAGCTGTCAGCTGTTTCTCTTTTTCATTAAACACAGGTACCTGCTCATTCAATTGGTTTAAATGGAACTCTTTTTTCTCCAAATCATCGAATTGCTCGTTCAATGCCACTGCCTGATGATATTCTTTTTGTTTATCATCATGTTCCTTATATGCCTTTTGATAGCTTTGCTGGTCCTGTTCCATCTCTTTTTCATAAAAAGCCACTTCTTCAGTAAGACCATCTGTAATCTGCCTTACATTGTGAAATTCCCCGGAAAGCACTTGGTAAATAATCGAATTTTCCCTTTCCGGCAATGTATTCTTAATTTCACGGATAAAATTATCTTTCATTTGTGCTGCTTGGTTGAACGCATCATCTGCTGCATTTTTCTTTTCACGCAGCCGCTCGGTAATCTGTTTATACGGTTCTGTCTTGAACAGCCGCCGTAAAATTTCTTCTTTATTTTCCGTTTTGGAAGTGAGCAATTTCCGGAATTCACCCTGTGGCAGCATGACGATTTGCTTAAACTGGTCTTTCGTTAAGCCGATTAATTCTTCCACTTTTTTATCAATTTCGGAAACCATTTGCCTGTCCACACATGGAACTTCCCCATCCCGGGTGATTTCAAAAAACTCGTAACGCTCCCCCGTTTTCGTCTTATTCCCCTGTTTCACATGACCCAGCTGGCGGAGTACCCGGTATGTTCTCCCCTTCAGCTCAAAAATTAGCTCAACAGATGTATTTACGTCATCTGCTGCAAAATCACTCCGGAGCATCGTATTATTTTCCCTGTCCTGCCCGCTTGCCGTTCCGTATAATGCAAAACAGATTCCATCAAATATTGTCGTTTTTCCGGCTCCCGTATTTCCGGATATGACAAACAGACTGTGCCCGTCCAAGTTATTAAAATCAATCGTTTCTTTGTCTTTATACGGACCGAAAGCTGTCATCGTCAGTGTAATTGGCTTCACCACTTGTTCCCCCCTATTCTAAACGTGAAGTATTTTTTCCCCGGTTTCATTTTTATCTTTTAACAAATCTTCCAGCACCTCTTTAAAAATCTCCTCTGTTTCTTCTGTTGCTTCCACCCCTTTTACTTTTCGGTAAAATTCCTGGAAGCGTTCAAGATCATTAATTTCCGTGCGGGCCGGGGAGGCGAAACCTTCCTCCTTTTGAAAGGGCAGACTGTTCATCGTCTGTTCGATATGCATCGTATTCGGATAGACGGACCTCACCTTTTCCATCGGGGATAAAACCGGCTTATCATCTGTAAGGCGGACAAATACATAATCTTCATTCACCGGATGCGTGAGTAGTTCATTGAGCGTTCCCTCCACCGTCCGCATATCCCTTCTCGGCTCCAGCAGACGTTTCTCTATTTCCACATCCCCTTTTTCATCCATCTCCACAATGAAATAACCTTTTTTATGGTGCTCCTCGGATACCGAATATTTCAGCAGCGAACCGGCATAGCGGATCGCTTCCTCCGTTACAAAATGCGCCTGGTGCAAATGCCCGAGTGCCGTGTAATGAAACGGAGAAAAATGTCCTGCATCCACGTATTCGGACCCGCCAATCGACAACGGACGCTCCGATTCACTTGTGTTTGCTTTTTCTTCTCCGTAAGGCGTGACAAAAGCATGTCCGACAAATACATGTCTTGCTTCCGGATCCATTTTTTCACGGATTTGCTCTGTTATTTTTTTCATCGCATCGTTATGCGAGCATATTTCATCATCCTCCAGCACATGTCGCACCATGCTCGGATCACAATAGGGTACAAGATGAAAATGAACTTCCCCATGCGCATCCTGCAATTTCACCGGTTCCATCTTTTTGGAAAGCGTACCGGTAATGTGACACGCCCTGTCCTTCATAATTTTGCTGCCAAAATTGAGCCTGCTAGGGCTGTCATGGTTCCCGGCAATGGCCAGCACCGGTATTCCCAGCTGCATGACCACCTTATCCAAAAATGAATCGAGCAAATGAACTGCTTCGATCGGCGGTACGGCCCGGTCATATAGATCACCTGCAATAATAACCGCGTCCGGCTTTTCTTTTTCTATATCCTGCATAAATTGCTTGAGTATGTAATCCTGATCTTCTGTCATATAGACCCCTTGCACCAGTTTTCCCAAGTGCCAGTCAGCCGTGTGGAAAAATTTCATCTGTCTTTCTCCTCCTCAGGAATGAACTTCTTTTCAATATGTTATCTATGAATCAATTATACTAGATTCGAAGTGTTTAATAAATGCCGCCTTTGCACAGGCACACATTTCCTGCATCACCCGGTTAACCATCCATACGCAGCTTGTCCCGGGTACATAAACTATAGGGAAAGGAGGCTCAGCATGAAGAAGTTTGGTCACGTAAACCGGATCGCCTTTAAAAAGATAAACAAAGTCTCAGGCGGTGCATCCATCAATTATGGTCCTTCCTTTCACAAAGGCCATCAGGCTAACGTTAATATTGTTACAGACCAATTAGCCATAGGTGATGAATTTACTTTTGAAAAAATAAAAGAAAAAACAGTGTCTGAATAAATTCCTGCTGCACCATCCATGAGGGCCGTAATGGTAACATGAAAAGGGAAGTTGGGCTTGCAGCCGGCTTCCCTTTTCACATCTAATAAGAAGCTAATTTATCCGATTTTTTCTTCAGTTTTTTCCTCGCTTCCCTTCCCCAGCTTTTCACGGCATCCGGTGAAACACCCTCCTGGTCGGCAATTTCTTTCATCGGCATGCCTTCCATCACAAACAGCTTCACCCATTTCCATTGATTCTCACTTAAACCTGACCTGATTTCACGCCAAAATTCCCCGTCATAAGTGTGTAGTTCCGTTCCCTGGACGATTGGATTGGAAATGCCACCAGCTTTATAATAATTTCCATCTGTTTCCTTCACCATCATTTCCTGTGAAAATTTCTGAAACCCCTCCTTTTCCCTTTCTTTTTTCCGTATCAAGTCAATCATTCGATTACGGATCGTAAAATTAAAATAAGTTGCCATCGGTCCTTTGTCAGGCTCATACTTTTCATAGGCATTCCACATGGCAACCAAACCTTCCTGGTAAAACTCACGCTCCGGATCTCTCACCCGCAGCTTATGCATATGGTAGTAAATCCTTCTTTCATTCTGTTCGAAAATCTCCTCAAAAGTTATGCGTTTCTTTTTCTTTTCCGTCATTGATACTACCCCCACCAGCTTTTGTAATTACTATTCGAAACACGTCCCTCCCAGGTGGCATATTAGAAAAACTCGCATCCGCTTATCTTTTAGTGAATGCATCAGTTTTTCTTACAATTAATACTTAAAAATTTTAACTTGCTCAAATTGACTTCCCAGCTTTCTTAACGTGAAATAAAAAACAGGCTGTCCAAAAACCTTACACCAATTATAGAACATATGTTCCCATAATAAAAGAGACTTTTCTACTAAACGACAAAATCATGCATACCCTTGTAACACCGTGCAGTTCTTTTGTTGCAGAATGGATATGTATGGGAATACTGGCACATGAAAGATGAAGTAATGCCTGTATGCGTCAAGAAGGAAATAAAAAACTGTTTTGTTTCAACATAAGCTGAAACAAAACAGTTTTTTGGAATATGGCCAGTTTACTGTGTTTTTTCGTCATGGCGACTGTTATTTCCTTGCGTATGGCCACTTTTTTATACAAATGGTTCCATCATCCTAATTGTTTATATGAAATATTCTTGTCTCTCTTTTTATTTCACCATCTTCATTACGGACTTCAAAGGTGACGACATGAAATTTTTCTTCCAATGCTTCCTCCACCTGGACAGTCATCGTTTGGGATTCTTCATCATATTCCGGCTCATACGCCCGGCCATCAATAATCATCCGGAGTGCATTTTCATCGACTGCCGCTGTTTCTATTTTGGCGCTTAATTCGGGAGTCCTGCTTTCCACTCCCTCCCCCATTTCCAGGTTGGGATAAAGCTCGATCCCGTCTGCCTGTGTTACCGCATCCGGGGCGGCACCAGCCTGCACTTCATGCAGCAGCCGCAGTGTATTTGCTCCCATGATCTTTATAATGTCTGCTTGGGAATAACCGCGATTTCTTAGTTCTTCGGTTATTTTGGAAATATCAGTCGCATCCTGCATATCCGCAGGCAAGGTTGCTCCATCAAAATCAGAACCGATCGCCACATGGTCCACCCCCATTACCTGCACGGCGTGATCAATATGATCCACAATATCGGCCACGGTTGCCTCCCCGGTATCGGTTAAAAACTCCGGGTAAAATACTATGCCGATCACCCCGCCGTTATCAGCCAATGCTTCCAGCTGTTCATCGGTTAAATTTCTTGGGTGGGAACGTAATGCGTCCACACCGGAATGGGTGGCAATAATCGGCATTACAGTTACGTCCAGCACATCCCAAAACGTTCCTTCATCTATATGGGAAACATCCACGAGCATGCCAAGCCGGTTCATCTCCCTTACAATCGTTGCCCCCAGCTCCGTCAGACCACCATCAGAGGGTGTATTAATTCCATCATTATATACCCGGTTTGCCCCTTCCCCAAGTGCATTGGAGTAATTCCATGTAAAACCGATTGATGTAATGCCAAGGTCATGGTATTGATGCAACAATTCCACGGCATGGTCATCTGCCAGGGAGTAGGCACCTTCAATGGCAGGTACTGCGGCAATTTTCTCCTCCTGGACCGTCTGAAGGATATCCTGCCATGTGGAAGTGATGGCGAAAGTCTCCCTATTATTTTCTGCTGTCCAGTATAAAGCATGGATCGAAGCCAGCGTATCACTTATATTTTTTGCATGGTCGTCATGAAAGCCGGCAGTAAAGGCAGCCATGAATGGTACTTGCAGCCCGGCTTCCTGCAGTTTCGGAATATCTACTTCAAAATCGGTATTTTCTCCAATGTCCACTGCTGGCATGCCTGTTTCATCATCCGCTACCTTCATTAACGTATCAATATGACTGTCAACGATAATTATATTTTCATCTCCGGCTGCCGGTATCCACTCCTGCTCATCCATTATCGTAACGAGCGGTGTTTTTAAAGTCAGTGTGAGTACGATCATGCCATATATTACCGAAAGCTTCATTATCGTCCCTCTCTTCCTCTTTGCATTTATTAAAAAAATCAAATTTCCCCACCCCAAAAACAAAACCAACATGTTATAATAAACCTGGCAACCAAAAAAACAGAATTGTCCGAATTGAGGGGTCAGACCCCATGCAGAGGTGATGGGATTTGTGGGGCAGGATTAGTAAGTATTATTCTCCGTTTGTGGATGTGATTTCTTTTTCGCTTCTCGTTTTGAGTGTGTTTTACGTTATTTCGCAATATGGCCGGCTGCCGGAAGAGATTCCGAGGCATTATAATATCGCCGGTGAGCCCGATGCCTGGGGAGGAAAAGGATTCCTCATTGGATTGCTTGTCATCTATGGTTTTATTTTATTCCAGGCATTTATGATTAACTACTTTTTAATTATAAAAAAAGATAAAAAAGACATGATTCAATTTGTCAATATGCCTTTTATTAAGAAAGAAGAATTAACAAAAAGGCAATTAAAATTGATTAAACAAAACATGGCCAGAATGATGGCAGTGATTAACCTGATTATAAGTATCATGTTCAGCTGGATCCTGTTTGGAACCATCCAAACCGCGATGGGGGACGGTGACGGCCTTGGTACGGGCATCATGATGCTGACCATTATTATCTTTATCGTTCCTTTTTATTATGTTTGGAAAACCTACCGGATTGCAAATGGGAAAACTTAATCTTTAGATGAAATGACTGTACGAACCTTCATACTGCAGTCTTTAAATGATGCGCAATGCCAAAAATCCAAGACAAACAGCGATCACGATACTGAATAGCGTTCCAATCAAATAATACTCGGCAAACCGCTTGTCTTCAAATTGCTTGAACCTGGTAATGGATTTAATTGCTACCAGAATTGTAATACCGGTAAGCGCCTCGTTTACAACCAGAATAATGATTAACATACGCTCCAGCATGCCAATATATCGTCCTATACTTTTATTTTGCCTAGGGTATGCCAGGGACACTTGTGTAGTTATCGTCGTACTCGTAACTCTATTAAACGCTTCTTTTTTCTGCCTTTCCTGTTTTGTATTGATCACCGAATCCCCCGGTGCCAGATTTTTAAGGACGATGGCAAGAAAGTAGGAAGTGCCATAGGTGGCGATCACCAACAGAACAGCAAGTCCCAGCACGGTCTCCAGCTCCGTCAGGGAAATGCCATGAAAAAGATAATCATATATATCTCCCGCCAGCTCAGTGAATGTAAAATTAACCACTTGAAACATGCGCAGAACCATTACTATTGAGATGACATGCAACAACTGGTCTACTGCAAAAATGAATGCATGCTGCTTTTGGGATGTCGCCTTCTCTGAACTTACCTCTTTGAAATAATCAATGATAAAATGAATGACTGTGACCGATAAAATAACTCCGATGTAAACAAGTACAGAGGACATGTCCAATGGGTTTTCCCATATAAACCAAGGCAGCAATAATAAAACATACAGCAGCAAATGAATGCCTGCGTGGATCGCCAACGCTTTTATCCTCGTTGATTTTTCTTTTTTCTGTTCCACAAGCTGAGTTGGTTGCAAAAGGAAATCGGCAATGACATGCGCAAAGCTGAATAATAGAAAATACGTCATGGTTTTCCCTCCACTTCATCCTGCAACACATTTAGCAATTGAGCCAAACTGTTTTCCATCTCGTTGACCAGATCATAATTGGCAGCAGTCAGATGATTGCTTATACTTGCCCGCGGATTTTTGTAGTGAAAAAGCCTGCCGATTTCCTCATATGTTTTCCGTGGATGCCTATTTATTTCCTTAATGATCTGACGCTGCTTGTCACTGCGTTTCCGCTTATAGGAACGAATCATATAAAACTGGCTGTTGATGGCCTGATAAGGAAAAGGTCGGCTCCCATAAAAAAATGCTTTATTGGAAAACTCCTTATTCCATATGGCCGCTTCCTTCCTGTTATTTTTCAGGAACTGATCCCTTGCTTCCATGGCATAAATAATTGCAGGGCTGTTGGACCTGTGCACATCAATCGACTTTGATTTATGGATTTCACCAAACCCGCATCCTGCGTAAACAGTTAAGCTTCCGGTTTTTTCCAGGAGATAGTCCATTGCCTGATAACCGGTGGTATAACGGTAAAATATTCCTATGACTTCATCGCCATTGCGAATGGTGAAAGGAAGAAGCATGTCGTTGGAATAATGATCATTTAACTCCTCCGTCAGTGCGTTAAGCTGCTTTTCCAATTTTGCTGTTTCCATCTTGCGTGAATCAACGATATCAAGAGCAATACATGCAAATGTTTCGGACATTTTAGTCACCTCCAGAATGGTTTTGTATATGGTTTCGGATATACATTGCAAGTGTATATGTTTTTCACATATATTCATTAAAGTATATTTGTTTTACATATACAAGTCAATGAGCAGGAAGTGCTATTTTAAAAGATAGTTAACGCAGGGATGAATGTGATACGGGAAGGGATGAGAAATTGAAGGGGCTCTAGCGAATTTTGAAGAGGTCGAGCGATTTTGCTGGAGTTCGAGCGAAAGTTGAAGATGGTCGAGCGAGTTCCATGAGAGATCGAGCGATTTTTTCACGGGATCAACCACTCCCCCTGGAGGTCGAGCGAACCATTGACAATCCAACAGCCCCCTTATATAATAGATCAAGTGAATTTAATATCTGTTAATGACTGACAGAAGAGGTTCTTAGCTTCAACCCTCTATAAAAAACTAAGGACAGATGATGCGATTATAACCATGTGCCTTAGGGCCATGGTTTTTTTATTTTCTGATAGATTCATCCTATCACAAACCTGAAAAATATGGTAAGGAGGATTACCAATGGCCGGAAGAAAAGAGGAAGAACTCACTGATATTACCTTACTTGGCAACCAGAACACGGAATATCATTTTAACTATACACCGGAAGTGCTGGAAACATTTGAAAACCAGCATCCGGACAGAGACTACTTTGTGAAATTCAACATACCTGAATTTACCACGCTTTGCCCGATGACAAAGCAGCCTGATTTCGGCACGATTTATATCAGCTATATCCCGGACATAAAAATGGTAGAAAGCAAATCATTGAAATTATATATGTTCAGTTTCAGAAATCACGGTGGTTTCCATGAAGACAGCATCAATACGATTATGAACGATTTAATTGAATTGATGGATCCGCGCTATATTGAAGTGTGGGGAAAGTTTACGCCACGTGGCGGCATTTCCATTGATCCGTACTGCAATTACGGAAAACCGGGAACGAAATTTGAAAAAATGGCAGATCATCGGATGATGAACCATGATCTGTATCCGGAAAAAATAGATAATCGCTAACCTTAGAGGGTCTGCTTAATCCTTTTCTGTCTGTATTTACACCGTGCAGCACACAGCTGACTTGGAAGGAAGAGGAGAAGTAAAAATGTATATTTATTTAAGTGCCATGTTTGTCGGTCTTTTAATCATTTCGAATGTGCTGGCCGTCAAACTCATCAGCATCTGGGGATTTATTTTACCCGCCGCTGTCATAGTGTACGTTGTGACGTATTTGATTACGGATGTGATTGGAGAATTATACGGAAAAGATGCTGCCAGGAAAACCGTGCAGGCTGGATTTATTACACAAATTGCAGCGCTCATTTTTATATTCATTGCCATTCAGCTGCCGCCAGCCCCGGTATTTGAATCCCAATTACAGTTTGAAGAAATTTTAGGCGGAAGCTTCCGTGTCATTCTGGCCAGTTTGCTTTCCTATTTTGCAAGCCAAAACTTGGATGTGACCATATTTCACCGCCTGAAGTCCAAACATGGGGAAGGCAAGCTTTGGCTGCGGAATAATCTTTCCACCATGACGAGCCAGCTTGTGGATACAACTATTTTTATTACCATCGCTTTTTGGGGAACGGTTCCGGGCGGTGTATTACTCGGCATGATCGCAACACAGTATGTATTTAAGTTATTGATTGCGTTGATTGATACCCCGATTGCCTATCTGATCGTTTATTTTGGAAGGAAGAGAGAAGCTAAAGCTGCTGCGTAAAGGGGTATAAGAACGCAAAAATGTTGTTTAGCTTATTTCAGGAAAACCTTTTTTCATCTCCGTTCTTTGACTTAGTCAACTTTTCGCTCTCACTGCCGGCGTTTCTTTAATAGGTTTTTGCTTTCATCTGCAAAAATATAACGTATGTGGTTTTCAAAAGAAGTGGTTTAGGGTATAATTAAAGGAGAAAATCATATAATATAAAAGGCCGCTAGTGCTACCAACACTAACGGCATACAATAGCCTGGATCCCTTCAAGGGGGCCGGCAGCAGTGTATAAATAATCCACCGAGTGGCTAACTCAGGGGTGGGTTATTTTTTTTGGTCATTTGACAGTGCTAAAATGAGACTTGCAAAAGCAATTGCAATCATTAAAGCTTCAAAAACTGTCACAGCATCACCCCCTTTCGGGAGCATGCTGACCACCCATGAGTAATCCTTAACTATCGCAATATTAAGTATATCATAAAAATTACTGCATTTAATAGCATAAAATGATTGACTTTACCACTGCGCGTACGCATGAATGATTATATTTTATCAAAATCGAGCGGAAATTTAAAAGCTGCTTACACTGCAAAATGAATACTTAAAGCGTCTCCTCCTTCCTGATCTCCAGCATATCACTATCCGCATTCCATATCCCCTCTCCCCCTGGATTGGCATGTTTTGCAAGCCTGCCCATTTTCCTTTCACTATCAGTACATGGCCATTCTGAATGATCAAATCCACTTTCATTTATAACATTCTGTTTTTCGCTTCCACACCCTGCGGTAGTCCACTCTTCCATTACTGTCAAGCGCGATATTTTCATAATCACTATTCTTCGGTTCATAAATCGTATGGGTTCGGTGGTTTAAAAAGAAAATACAGGCGTTTCCCTTTAAAAATTCCTCCAGTTGAAAATAAAGCGCCCACTGCTTCTCAGGGTCAGGGGTTTCTTTAATGGCTGCAATATGCGCATCCACTGACTCCCTCATTTCGTCTGTTAAAGAACGATAGATGGTAAGTTGATTGGAAATCATGCTGGTAACTGCAGACAGCAGCTTGTTTTCAGACAGGGCAATCCCTGCCACTACCAGGTCATATTGATTTACTATGTTTTGATTTTGGAGATTTTCAACATCCACAATATCCACTGTCGTTTCAACATCTGCCCTTTTCAGCTGTTTCTGCAATATAAGTGCTTCTCTTTCATGATTAACCCCTGCACGAATTTGCTGTGCGGCAATCTTTAGGTCCCATTTATTTCCTTTCGGATCCTTAAGCTTCTTTTTTTCGGATAATTTACTGGACTTTTCAGATATAAAACTGTGCGCAACTGTCTCATCCCTCTCTTTGAGGCAAAATTCCCGTGGCTCAATAACCGAACTTATCCATTGTCGATTCTCCCATTCCTGTAAAGGACCTGACTTTCTGCAATTAAAGGTAATATAATCTGCTCCCTCCTCACGCACCTTTATTTCCAGCCAGGTTGTATCCGGCTTATCCAACAGTAAAGGATGGTCTTGTTTTTTTGAGATTTCCTCAGGCGTAATGATTATCTCTATACGATCCAGCCAGGGGCGAAAACCATAATAGTCAGGGAATATATCCAATCGAATCATCTCTTCATTATAGGCAGTCAGCATATACGGCCCGGTTCCTACCGGTTTTGTTTGAAATGCTTTCTCTTCCTGTTCAACTACCTCCATGGGCACAATGGACCCTCCCAACCCCGCCAGTAATTCCGGAAATAAATAATCCTTATTTTCAAGATGAAATACAATAGTCGTATCATCCACCACCTCGATTGTCATCAAATTCCGTCTTATCGGGCTGTTTTTGGAGAATCGGAGGATAGTTAATTTTACATCTTCACTGGTCATCACTCTTCCGTGATGAAACATGACACCTTTACGAAGATAAAAGATCCAGCGTTTACCATCAATGCTTTCCCAATAATGGGCAAGACATGGTTCCAACTCACCGGTTTCCGAATTAAATTCAACCAGCCGGTCAAAAATCTGCTTAATCATATGAGAATCATGTCTGGACCTGGAATATAAGGGATCCATATTCAGATCCGTATCATAAAAGGGATATCTGAGCACATCAATCGATGTTTCAGCTTCTGTCCTTACTGTAGATATTCCCATAGAATGCTGGAACATTGATTGAAATTTTTCCCGGTGGGCAGTATCCAACCGATTAATAATCAGAAACGCTTCCTGATACTGTTCCAGTTTCGCTTTATATAATGCTTCCTCATATAAAAGATCATCCATACTATAAAGAAGCGTAAGTTGAGGCTTCTTTCCCCTACCCTGCTGCACCTTCCATTTAACCCACTTTTTATCTTTCAAATAATGAATGATTGTTTTTGTATGTCTATCCGAACAATGAAACAAATTGGCAAGTTCGGCAATTGTTGTTTTCGATTGTTGATTTTTATGAAAGGAGTTAATCAATATCCGTGCGTATTCCATATATTTCATCGTTGATTTCCTC
Organism: Virgibacillus kimchii; assembly: GCF_055379185.1. Classification (NCBI taxonomy): domain Bacteria; kingdom Bacillati; phylum Bacillota; class Bacilli; order Caryophanales; family Bacillaceae; genus Virgibacillus; species Virgibacillus kimchii. The sequence continues at coordinate 1,881,892 of NZ_AP043951.1, forward strand.
CCATGAAAAAGGTGAAGTTTCCATAAATGATATCATCACTTTTTCTTCCTCTTTTTTTATTCTACACTTTAGCCAGCAGCAATTCAAAATGAGGTGTGTGTAAATGGCGGTAAATGCAGTAAATGAAACAAACAACAGTGAACAAATACTTTGGAAAAACAGAAACTTTATGCTGATTTGGGGAGGGTCTGCCATTTCCAGTTTCGGCATGCAAATGTATATTATTGCAATTCCCTTACTTATTTACAGTATGAGTCAATCGGCTCTGGCGATGAGTACGATGCGGGCGATAGATTTTTTTCCAAATATTTTGTTGGGGATAATTGCCGGTGTATTTGTTGATCGCTTTAACCGGAAAAAAATGATGCAGTGGACAAGTCTGATCCAGGCAATCTCAGCTTCAGGCATCGTTTTGCTTCTTATTTCACATGAACTGCAGCTTTGGCATTTATATTTATTGGGTTTTATTTTATCTTCTGCCGGTTACACGTTTGGCAATGCACACCACTCTGTATTGCCGCAGATAGTACCGAAGCAACAATTAACTTCTGCCAATGCAAAAATGAGCTTTGTCGGTACATTGATTCAGACTGCCGGACCAGGTATTGCAGGGATACTGCTTGCTGTTTTTAGTTATTCATCCATTTTAACGATATATACAGTGTGCTTATTTGCAATGTTTCTTTGTATCCATTTTGTGCAGTTGCCTTCTAATGGAAAGATCCGTGTAAAAAAAGAGCATAATTTTAAGAATGAAATGAAAGAAGGGCTGGCGGAACTTTTTCAAAATAAAACGTTGTTGGTGCCAACGATCACCATTTTATTTATTAATTTTGCATCCAGTCTGGTAATTGGCGTCCTTGTTTTCTATGTTACCGATCAGCTTCATGCTACAGAATCCCAGGTCGGGCTTATGTTTTCCATTTCCGCAATAGGAGGTTTGGTTGGTGCTTTGGTCATCAGCCGGATTAGACAGCATGTTGGCAGGGGGATTATTTTTACAGCTTGTCTTTTTATAGATGTACTGGCAATGACAGCTTTAATTTTCGCTCCAACATGGTGGTTGATTGGAATCTCACTTGCTGTAAGAACCTTTTCAACAACACTTTCAAATATCGTTTACTTTACGATCAGACAGGAGTTTACACCAAACCATCTGCTCGGACGTGTAGCAGGAACTTCCTCCATGTTCATGAAGTTGACATTGCCCCTTGGATTATTTATCGCGGGGTTGTGGGCAGAGTGGCTGCCAATTCCAGTTTTATTTATATTTTCCGCCTTGATTTTCCTCGTATTGTTTGTAAGACTGGCCTTTCATCCGTTTCGGGAGTTGGTTTAGCAGGGGCATAACTTGAAAAAAATAGCTTAATTCTATAGAAAACATTTAAAAATAATGCTAAAATTAAAACAACTATATTAAGACAGGTGATCCTATGGCTGCAGATTGTCCATTAGATAAAATGTGGTATCTTTCCAAAATTGGTTTTTTTGATTTCTTACCTTTGCATGAAGTGAAAAAAATAGCCCCTATGATTGTACATAATAATATCGCGAAGAATTCCATCATCCAAACACCAGATTCAGCCGAGAAAAAGCTTTACTTTGTAAAAACCGGAGCGATCCGAATATATGATATGAAAGAGGATGGGAGCATTTTTACCCTTAGCTTACTCGGCCCTTACAGTACGTACGGATCAATCAGCCTCTTTTCATTGGGGACCGAGCAGGTTTATGCAGAGACCCTTTCCCAAGTGCATCTTTGCTCCATCTCCGAGAAGGATTTTACCACCTTACTTCAGACCTATCCTGAGCTGTTGACAAAAGCAATGCAGCTTTTAAGCGACCGGCTGAAAAAACGTGAAAAAATGCTTGAAATCATTGCGACTGAAAATGTGAAAGAACAGTTGAAGCATTTACTTTTCTCCATGGCAGACACCTACGGAAAGGAAGAATGTACTTTTGTAACGATACCTATTCCATTATCCCATCAGGAAATAGCAAATATGCTTGGTGTCACAAGGGAATCCGTATCAACCAATATCCACCAGCTGAAACGAGAAGGATTTATCCGGAGTAGCGGCCGGAAAACGATCCAAGTAAATCAAAATGCTATAAAAAATCCGATTTCGTTAAGTAGTTAACAGAAGTAATCCTTATATATGTTGTATTATAAAACAACAATACATGATGAAATATAAGGAGGCTTCAGATATTGACTGATGTTCATGCTCCGGTAATGAAAAAATTGGATCCTGAATGGATCATATTAATTACACAGGCAAAGTCTATCGGTCTTAGCATACAGGAAGTACAGGAGTTTATTCGTCGGAAATCGCACCATAAATTACAGTAGCAGCTTTTTAATGACATCTTTTTCTAGGTTGCCAAAGATTAACAGTTTCCGCATTTTATCTTTGGCAGCTGCTTATTTGCATATATAATTTTCTATTTACAAATAGAATTCCACCAGCTTCTCTGCGGTTTTCTCCTCCACATTTGCATGCCAGCAGACATTTCGATATTCCCTGACAAGATTATATTGCTTCCCAATGTTATACTGTAGATAGTGATTGGCTTATTTATATTTGTCATTCAGACAGGAAGCATTATTCTGCAAGAGGGGGTCTTTACACATGAAGAAAACATTTTGGCTGCTAATCATCGTTGGGATGCTATCTTTACTTATGGCATGCGGGCAGACCGAAACGGATGAGGAGTTAGAGGAAACAGAAAACGGGACGGACACGGAAGAGACGGCTGTCGAGGAAGAACCTGAAGACGAAGCATCAGAGAATGAAAATACAGAAACCGAAGAAGCAGAAAGTGAAGAGGAACAACCATCCGCTTCAGAAGACGCAAATGAAGAAGAAGCAGTCATGACAGAAGAAATTATCGATGGCTCATATGAAGTGTATGGGCACAGGGATTTCGATGCCGATGAAGAGTTAATTGTTTTCTCATTTCAACGATCGGAGCAGCAACTTCCATTGGAAGACAGATTTATGGCTTCGCTGAAAGAAAGTGTTGAAACGGACAAGCTCGAGGAACTGGAACGCATTTCCGCGGAGGGAACTGCCGCCTCCCTTTATTTTACGGAAAATGAGCAACTGAAATCGATGGCTTCCGCAGAGCAGTTATATTTTACGGATATGCTCTATGATATCAGTTCGCTGTATGGCATTGATACATTACACTTCTATGTGGGAGATGAACCGGGGATTGACTTTGGACAAACAGGCAGAATTGAAACCCTTGAAGTCGAGGCACCGAAAAGCAGGGGCTTTTACGTATATGGTGACATCGACGGTACAAGAAGGTATATTAGCGGCGTTGCAGCTGAGGAAGTCATGACAAATGATGATGGAGATTTAATGGACTTTGCGGAAACGGTGAACAAGATGCAAAGCGTGCAGGATAGTGCCGCTTACCACTCCGGGATTAGTGAAGGAATCGAAATTATCGATGTGAGCGTACATGATGCAATTGCAGAGGTTCACTACAATTCACCTGATGCCCAAACTGATATTAGTGATTTTGAAAATGTGCTGCAGCTGGCAGCGTTGGATTTTCATATGCAGGAACTTCATTTAATTAATCAGGAACAAGAACAAGCAAAAATATATCTTTTTGATTAGGGTTGTGGACCGCGGATGATCGTGGTCCTCCTTTTTAAAATACTTGAGGGGGAGAATAATGGAGTATACCAGTCTGTTAAATGGAATCGATTCCAGTGAAACACTGGTAGGTGCGCTGGGAATTACCCATGAAGAATTAACACCGGATCGGGTTGTCTGTATAATGCCGGTGGGGCCGAAAACCATTCAGCCAATGGGGCTTTTGCACGGAGGTGCTTCTGTTGCCCTTGCCGAAACAGCTGCCAGTATTGGGACGGCATTAAATATTAATCCGGAAACACATTTTCCGGCCGGTATAGAAATTAATGCCAATCATGTAAGAGGAAAGAGGGATGGTGTGGTGACCGCCACTGCCACTCCTTTGCATAAAGGAAGAACCAACATGGTTTGGGATATTAAAATTACAGATGAGGAAAACAAACTGATCTGTGTCTCCAGATGTACGGTAGCTGTCGTTGAAAAAAGATAAGCTGGACCAGGGGGCATGCTGTCTTTCATGCCCCCACTTTTTTAATTCGATGTATGCCTGCTGTTGTTCGGGCTTGGACGTGACAGACTCCGTTTGGACTTCCAAAAACGGTCATTATTTGAGGTTTCGGGAAACTTATCCCCTTTTGACATTTCCACTTGCCTCGGCTCTTCCACTCCACCGCCTTCCCTGCCTACTTCAATATAAATTCCGTTATTTGGTGCTTTTTCCCCGCCCTTAAATTGACTGATTTCACCCATTTTAAAAACCTCCTTGTCATTCTTCAATTTTATTATGTCTCAGCATGTCCCGGTTATGTATCTAGGAGTATAGGAATAATTACATTTATGCGGTATAGTATGGATAACATTTTAAAATTTTGAAAGGAGAACGCAATGAAAATTGTTGTCGCACCTGATTCATTTAAAGGCAGCCTGACATCTGTGGAGGCAGCACAGTGCATGGCAAATGGCATACATAAAAAAATACCGGAAGCAGAGGTAATGCAGAAACCAATGGCAGATGGCGGTGAAGGTACAGTGGACGCTTTACTTATGGCATCTGGGGGAAAACGAATACCTTTGGAGGTAACCGGACCTTTGGGGACTAAAATCAGTACCGCCTATGCCATTACCGGTGGAAAAACAGCGGTTATCGAATGTGCAGCCATTGCTGGGCTGACACAGGTTCCGGCGCCTCAGCGAAACCCGGATCACACCACCTCTTTTGGACTCGGAGAAGCTATCCTGGATGCGATGGACCAAGGCTGCACGGAACTCATTATCGGACTTGGCGGAAGCGCTGTGAATGACGGCGGGCTGGGGATGCTGCAGGCATTGGGAATGAAAGCAACTGACAGCAATGGGGAAAATGTCGGTTTTTTTGGGAAAGACCTACAACGAGTGAAGGCAGTTGATTTTTCCGGGATGGATCCGCGAATTCAGCATATCTCCATTAAAGTGGCGGCTGATGTTGACAATCCACTTTGCGGAAAGCACGGAGCCACCTATGTGTACGGACCGCAAAAAGGAGCAACTCCCCGGCAGCTGGAAGCGTATGATCAAGCCATGGCACATTTTGGGCAACTGGTAGAGAAGGAAACTGCGGGGAAATTTATGGATTCACCAGGCGCGGGCGCGGCCGGCGGACTTGGATTTGCATTGCTGGCCTTGGGTGGTGAGCTCATGTCAGGCGCCAAACTGGTTGCAGAGGCAAGTCAATTGGAGAAAACCATTGAGAAGGCAGACCTGGTCTTCACCGGAGAAGGGCAAAGTGATGAGCAGACACTATATGGAAAAGCCCCGGGATATGTTGCTTCATTGGCGAAAAAACATCGGGTGCCGACTGTTCTCCTTTCCGGCAGTCTGGGTGGGAATGCAGATGCTTTGCTGGAGAGTTTTTCCGGTTGTTTTTCCATTACGAATAGGCCGCTCACACTGGAGGAATGCATGGAAAACGCCGCGGAACTTTTAACGAAGCAGACAAAGCAGGTTATGGCTTTGGTGTGCGGGGTAAAAGAATATAAATGAGGGTGCGGTTGATGGGGATAGTTAATCTAGGGTGTATTTAAGATGATGGGACAGGGGATGCTTTAAGTCAATGAAGGATGGAGTTTTCCTCTCGTTTATTTACTGATACAGTCGATCTGGTAGTGAACGAGATGGTTGTTCTTTCATTCGTTCAATGATGCAGACGATATGAAGATCGGATTCCTCGAATTTTTTTGCAGTTTCGATCTTCATCGTCTGGGTGAACATCGGTTTATTCGATTTTTATATAGTTTTGATCTTCATCGCCTTTGTGAAGATCGGTTTACTCAACTTTTTTACATTTTTGATCTTCATCGCCTTTATGAAGATCGCTTTACTCAACTTCTATACATTTTTGATCTTCATCACGCTTGTGAAGATCGGTTTACTCAACTTCTATACATTTTCGATCTTCATCGTCTGGTTGAAGATCGTTTCCCCTCGACTTCTATACATTTTTGATCTTCATCGTCTGGTTGAACATCGGTTTATTCGATTTTTATACATTTTCGATCTTCATCGCCTAGGTGAAGATCGCTTTACTCGACTTCTATACATTTTCGATCTTCATCGCTTTTATGAAGATCACTTTACTCGACTTTCTTACATTTTTGACCTTCATCGCCTGGATGAAGATCGTTTCCCCTCGACTTTCTTATATTTTCGTTCTTCATCACCTTTATGAAGATCGCTTTACTCAACTTTTATCCACTTTCAATCTTCACCACCCGATCAAACAATGAACGAGACTCATACTGCCGCTCAGGCACAGAATAACGCGCCTCCCCTCTAACTGATCATTTCAATATCAAAAAGTTGTTGCCAGGCTGAGCACCTTTAGCAACACATTCTCCCCTGATTTTTTTAATTTAACGGTTGACGGAATTACCATTATGATATATTGTATACATTATGTTTGATAAACGAATAAGCAAATCTCTTATCGAGAGTAGCTGAGGGACTGGCCCGATGAAGCTCGGCAACCTTTATGCGTTCGGCATAAAAAGGTGCTAATTCCTGCAAAACGTCATGTTTTGGAAGATAAGAGAGGAAATTGTATGGATTACAAGCCTCTCTTTCTTTTAAAAAGAGAGGCTTTTTCTATTTATCAACTAGAAAATACAAAATTGGGAGGAATGGAAAATGAAGAAAGCAGTATTTATTTTTAGTCTCATTTTAATTATCGGGTTGCTTGGTGCTTGTGGAACAGGTTCTGCAGATGGGGGCGATGCAGTGGATGAAGATAAACTAGTGGTCGGGGTTACAGCCGGACCGCATGAACAGATCGTTGAGGTTGCAGCAGAAATAGCCGCGGAAGACGGACTGGAAATTGATTTGAAAGTATTTTCCGATTATGTTTTACCAAACACTTCACTTGATGAAGGAGATCTGGATGTAAACAGCTATCAGCACAAACCGTTTCTTGATGCATTTAATGATGACCATGGCACTAATCTGGTACCTGTCGGGGAAACTATTTTGAATCCAATGGGGGTTTATTCCGATACGTATGAGAGCGTTGAAGACTTGCCGGATGGCGCGCAGTTTGGATTGCCGAATGATCCGACGAATGGATCACGGGCACTTTTCATATTGGAGGAAGCAGGATTTATCAAGCTTGATGAAGATAAAGCAGAAACAGCGTCCATTCACGATGTAGTGGAAAATCCGAAAAACCTGGAATTCATCGAACTGGATGCCGCACAAATTCCAAATCAATTAAGTGAAGTGGACGCGGCGGCCATCAACACAAACTTTGCACTGGGAGCGGGTATGAGCCCGAGGGATGATTCTATTTTACTGGAATCCACCAATTCCCCATATGTGAATTACATCGTTGTTCGCGAGGGGAACGAAGATGATCCGACAGTGGAACGTTTTATCAATGCCTACCAATCTGAAGAAGTCAGAGATTTTATTGAAGAAGAATTTGAAGGTTCTATTATTCCGAGCTGGGATGAGTAAATGTTAATATGTGGCGAGCATGCGGGAATGTGCACTAACTTCTGTGCATGAGGCGGGGTTACGAATCTTGAAGGTGTTCCCGGACATCAGCATTTCACGACTCCACCCCGCGATTCAGCCCGCACATTGTGTGGAAAGGATGGGCATCTATTCTATAGTGACAGCTCGTTGTCCTGCCAACCGCATGCCCGCCACTGCCAGACGTTGAAGTAAATTTTGCAACTGGAGAACCGTCCCGGTGTTGCAGTGAAAGGATGTCATGTTGAGATGATAAGGTTAGAGGGTGTTTCTAAAGTTTTTTCTTCTAAAAGTGGTGGCGTGAAGGCGGTCGATGAGGTGAGCCTTCATGTTCCCAAGGGAGAGATCCATGGTGTAATTGGCTACAGTGGTGCCGGGAAAAGTACGTTGATCCGGCTTGTGAATGCACTGGAGAAGCCAACAGACGGGAAAGTGCATGTCGCCGGAAAAGAAGTGACTGCCCTGTCCGATGAGGAGCTTAGGGTTACCCGGCAAAAGGTCGGCATGATTTTTCAGCATTTTAACCTGCTGAAAACAGCCACGGTTTTTGATAATGTGGCTATTCCTCTAAAACTATTGGGCTACAGTAAACAGGAAGTGCAGGAAAAGGTCGATAAATATTTGCAGATTGTGGATCTGTCCGATAAAAAAGATGCCTATCCCGCCCAATTGTCAGGCGGACAGAAACAGCGGGTCGCCATCGCGAGGGCTTTGTCACAGGAACCGGAAGTTCTTTTAAGTGATGAAGCAACCAGCGCACTCGATCCGGAAACGACCAATTCCATTCTTGACTTGCTTCTGAAAATAAATCAGGAGCTCGGTATTACGATTCTCCTCATTACGCACGAAATGAATGTGATTCAAAAGATATGCGATTATGTGTACGTCCTGGAAGATGGGCGGATTATTGAAGATGGAACCGCGGTTGATTTATTTACACATCCTGTTGAACCGACGACAAAGCGGTTTTTAAATACGATATCCCAGCGAAAATTATCGTCCTCCCTCATTGAGCAGCTACAGCTGGAGGGGACAGTTTCCCGACTTACCTTTGTCGGGGAGAATGCGGGAGAACCGCTCCTGGCAGAGGTTAGTCAGCGGTTTAATGTTCAGCCGAATATATTAACGGCCAATATTATGGAACTGAAGAACGGCATCATTGGAAACCTGGTTATTCACCTTGTCGGGGAACAGGAGAAAACAAGAGAAGCAATTATCTTTTTAAAGGAAAAAGGCGTGCGAACGGAAGAAGTGGAGGCTAACTGACATGAATCAATTTATTGAAGATTGGTTCCCGATTATATGGGAAGCAACCATCCAAACATTTCAAATGGTAAGCATCGCTCTTTTGCTGGCAACGTTGATTGGTATCCCCCTGGGAATACTGGTCGTACTGACACGTCCGGGGCAGGCCCTGGAAAATAAATGGGTGTACCAGATCCTTAATCTCATTATTAATATTGTACGGTCGATTCCATTTATTATTTTACTCTTTTTCATTTTGCCTTTTACGAAATTTATTGTCGGTACTACGATTGGCGTGCAGGGTGCCATTGTTCCGCTTGTCCTCTATACGGCCCCATATATAGCGAGATTAATGGAAACATCACTGCTCGAAGTCGATGGCGGTGTGGTGGAAGCTTATAAAGCGATGGGGATTAAAAAGCGCCAGATTATTTGGAGTGTAATGCTCAGGGAAGCCCGCCCATCGATTATCCTTGGCCTTACGATCGCAACCGTCAGCCTGATCGGTGCGACAGCCATGGCCGGTCTGGTCGGCGCAGGCGGTCTCGGGGATCTTGCCTACCGTTATGGTCATTTACGATATGAAGCAGAAGTCATGTACGCCACGGTCATTATTTTAATTATTTTAGTCCAAGGGGTTCAGTCCATTGGAAACAGGCTTGCAGCAAGATTAAAGAAAGATTAACGGAGGAGTGAACATATGTCCCATGAACTGTATGTAGAAAAAGACGGCGCCATCGCTGCCATTATTATCAATCGCCCGGAGAAAAAGAATTCCTTTACCCTTTCCATGTTTCAGCAGCTGGAAAAACTGCTCGATGAATTGAAAGCAGATGACACTGTAAAACTTCTCATTGTAAAGGGAGTGGACCAATCCGCCTTCTCTGCCGGTGCGGATATTACGGAATTTCTTGAAGTGCGCTGGCACGCGGAAAAAGCGAAAGCATACAACGATTTTGCCCTTGGCGCGATAGAAAAATTATACCGTTTTCCACGGCCGACCATTGCCCTTATCCACTCTCTGGCTATCGGCGGCGGACTGGAACTTGCCAATGCCTGTGATTTCCGCTTTGCCGCATCCGGCAGCAAAGTCGGTATTACTTCCGCAAACATCGGGATTGTTTATAATTTGTCCAGCACCAAGCGGTTGTACAATCTGATCGGCCCGGCAAAAACAAAAGAACTTTTATATACAGCCAAACTGATTTCTGTCGAAGAAGGCAATGAAATCGGCTTGATTGATCAAGTACATCCTCCGGAAAAACTGGAGGAGAAAGGGTTGGAATTTGCAGCACAAATTCTTGAAAAGTCTCCTGTTGCCAACGCAGGAATCAAGCAGGTCATCCAGTCCATTATTGACGGTGAAAATGAGGAAACAAAAGAAATTGAAAAAGTAATTCTTGACTCTTACAGCTCGGAGGATTATGAGGAAGGCATCCAGGCCTTTTTGGAAAAAAGAAAACCGAAATTCGTTTAACCATTACGAGGAGTGATTCATTTGTCCACAACCAACAACAAGGATGCGTTGATCGGCAGCATGGCAACAACCTCTGCCGTTCCCTTTCGTTATGAAGACCTGGAAAAGGCAGCTGAAAAGAGCATAAATGAAGCAGCATTCGGCTATATTCAGTCAGGTGCAGGAGCGGAGGAAACCCTGCGCAAAAACACAGCTGCTTTTGAAAAATATTCCATCCTGCCTTCCTATTTGCAGGACGTCTCCCAACTCGATACGCGTGTAGACTTATTTGGTGAAACTTATCCCCATCCATTTTTACTTGCACCAGTCGGAATGATGAAGCTCGGACATCCGGAGGGGGATCTTGCGGTAGCCAGAGCTGCTGCAAACCATCAGGTACCTTTTATCCAAAGCACGGTATCCAGCTATTCCATCGAGGAAGTCGCTGCTGCTTCCGGGGAAAACCGGAACTGGTTCCAACTCTATTGGTCCAATCATAAAGACATATCCTACAGCATGGTGGAACGGGCGGAAAAAGCCGGATATAAAGCGATTGTTTTAACGATTGATACACCCATGTTCGGCTGGCGGGAAACCGATATGACAAATAAATTCTCTCCATTAAAGGAAGGCTACGGAAAAGCAAACTATGTCACGGATGACGCCTTCCGGGCTTCTGTCGCCGATGAAAAGGATGAGACGGTCATCCAGGAAATTTTACAAAATATACATCACCCGTCATTACATTGGCAGGACGTGACTGCGTTGAAAGAGAGAACTTCGCTGCCTATTTTGTTAAAAGGCATTCTTAACCCGCATGATGCCAAAAAAGCAATCGATGCGGGTATTGATGGCATTATTGTCTCCAATCATGGCGGACGCCAATTGGACGGAGTCTTATCCAGTCTGGATGCCCTGCCGGTAATTGCAAATGAAGTAAACGGCAGGCTTCCAATAATTCTGGACAGTGGCATACGCCGTGGAGCGGATGTGGTTAAGTCCCTGGCATTGGGTGCGGATGCTGTGCTGCTCGGCCGGCCGTATGTCTACGGTTTGGCGATAGCAGGCCAGGAAGGCGTCGATCAGGTACTTTCCAACTTCATTCAGGAAACACGGGTATCCCTCGCACTGGCGGGAGCAACAAGCATTCAAACAGCAAAACAGGTGCGTGTAGTAAGGGATTGATGATGGCAGATGACTGCCATCTTTTTTGCAATCGACAGCAACAGAAAGGAGCATACACAAATGAATCAGGCATTGGAAGGCATGAGAGTCATTGATCTATCCCAGGTTTTGGCGGGACCTTATTGCACGATGGTACTCGGAGACATGGGTGCAGATGTCATTAAAATAGAGAAGCACCCCAACGGAGATGACACCCGCACCATGGGACCCTATATCGATGAGGAAAGCTATATGTACATGATGGTAAACCGCAACAAACGCGGCATGCAGCTGAATCTAAAAGAAAAAGAACAACTGGATATTTTATATAAATTAGTGGAAACAGCAGATGTTTTCGTGGAAAACTACCGTCCGGGTGTAGTAAAAAAACTCGGCATTGATTATGACACATTAAAAGAGATTAACCCGAAACTCATTTATTGTTCCATCTCCGGCTATGGGCAGACAGGCCCGTACAGAAATAAAGGCGGGTTTGACATTATGGCTCAGGGACTATCCGGCATGATGGATATGACCGGGGAAAAGGACGGGAAACCGGTGAAAACCGGCATAGCCATTCATGACATTGCTGCTGCCCAGACAGCCATTCAATCGATTTTATCCGCCTATATTCATCGCCTGAAAAACGGAGAAGGACAGTTTATTGATGTATCCCTTGTGGAAGCCGGGCTCGCCTGGACGGTGTGGGAAGCTGCTGCCTATTTCGGTAAAGGAGAAGTTCCCTCCCGAAACGGAACAGCTCACCGGGTGTCTGCCCCCTATCAGGGATTTGCCACCAAAGACGGGTATATTTTAGTAGGAGCAGGCAATCAAAAACTTTGGGAGAAGTTTTGCCGGCATGTCGTGAAGAAACCGGAATGGATCGAGGACAACCGTTTTCTTACCAACATTCTGCGCGCAGAAAACAGAGAAGCACTGGAAGAGGAAATTGAACTTGAATTTCAACAGGAAACGAGCGACTATTGGCTGGCATTGCTGGAAGAACATCAGATTCCTTCCGGGCCTATTTTACCCTATGATGAAGCACTGGCCAATGAACATATCCAAAGCCGGGATATGGTGCTTGAATATCAACACCCCATCGGCGGCAATATGAAAACACTTGGCTTCCCCGCCAAATTCTCAGCCACCCCAGGCAAGCTGACAAAACCCGCTCCCCTGCTCGGCCAGCATAATCAAGAGATCCTGGAAGAACTGGGACTGCGCTAAATGCTCGTCCCACCGTAAAAATTTGGAACAAAGGGACAGGTGAGCTTTCCCACACTGGGGCTGGGCGCAGCTCACCTGTCCGCGTTTCTTTTCTATTGATATTAGCGGTTTTTGAGTTTATATGAGTGCTAATGAAAATATGACCGGGTAAACCACGCAGATTACTGTTTCCACCATCAAGGTCGCAATTTCGTTCGTCTTGGTAAAGAAGAGCAGTTGGGACAGCGGACGCCCCATCCCTTGTGAAAATCAACGAAATCCTGCATACTAAAACTATCAAATCTTAATGCGGAGTGTATGATGATGAGCAAGCCTAAACGAAATGATCCTTGTCCATGCGGCAGCGGAAAAAAATATAAAAAATGTTGCGGAGCTTCAAATGTGGTTGAATTAAGCCCCGTGCTGTACGATAGGGAATTGGAAAATCTCCAGGAAATGCTGGCAGAGTTTGCAATTGTAAACTACGAGAAAGAAATAAAGGATATTTACATGGAAAACACTCTCCCGGAATTATACGATAACGAAGATTTAATAGATACGTATATGGCGGGATTGCTTCCATACATCGTTTTCCATGAAACCATGCCCGGCACAAATCAAACAATTTTCGATGCATTTTTTCAAACACAGCACCCCAAAATCAAGCGTACGAGAACGAAAAAAATATTTGAAGCGTGGGCAAACAGCGCTCCCGCTATATATGAAATTGTATCCGTTACTGGAGAATCACCTGGTAAAGTCTTATTGCAAGATGTCATAAACGAAGAAACATTTGAAGTTCCCGTGGAAGGTGAAACTGAATGGAGCAAGGGGAATATCCTAATTGCCATGCTGCTACCTTATACTAATAATCACCAATTTCTTTTTGAAACAATTGAATTTGACAGTATGATGAAAGAGAAACTTATAGAGTTAGCTGAGGCTTACATTGCCCAGGATGGCAATCTGACAGAATACTATTCCGATTTTTTAGTGGAAGCACTGACTTTACTTCCTCCAGCCAAAGCATTGGAGTGGAGCAACCCTGCACATGAAATGGTGGCAGCCCATTTTTCCAACAGGATGAATGAGCTGGGCGAGTTAGAAGAAGATATGATTGAAGCAGGCGTTTTACTCTGGTATTATTACTGCCAGCTTAAAAATCCTTCCATAAAGAAAATTGGACCCTATGCCGCTTCCCTCGAATATTTGGTGCGCAATAAATGGGGCGGCGAAGATTATATTACGCAAAACCAGCTTGCAAAGGATTATGATACAAACCCTGGCACCATCTCAAAAACCGTACGGAACATAAACGCAGTCATGGATGAGAAAATGGAATTGATCATGAATGAAATGGAAGAACCGTCGGAAGAAAATGGCACTTTGATAGGTCAAAATGAAAATATGGAAGATATATTACACGATATCCAAAAAGTCATGCAAGAACAGGATTTTCAATCAGAGGAAGAAATGAATGCATTTTTGGATCAAATATTATCAAGCGGGGAAATTCCTTCACCTCCCTCGAATGATCCCCGCTATAAGGCCAGGGAAAAGTTGAAAGAGGCAGAGAGAATGAAAGGTCCGCAATATGCCAGGAAAAGGGAAAAACTAATTAAAGAAGCATTGAGAATTCACCCGAACAGCCCGGATGCCTTTCTCCTGCTGGCAAATGATGCGAAATCATTTCGGGAATATCATCATCTCATCCATCAAGCCATCATTGCAGGGAAAAAAGATTTGGGGGAGGAATTTTTCCGGGAAAATAAAGGCTATTTCTGGGGATTACCTGAAACACGACCATTCATGCGGGCCAAAGCTGCTTATGGATCTGTATTGCATAACATGGAATTGGTTGAAGAAGCGGCAAGTGAATTTGAGGAAATGCTCGAACTTAATCCGAACGATAATCAGGGAATTCGGTACACGCTATTACTCATTTATATGGAAGAAGAACAATTTAAAAAAGCAAAGCAATTAATGCATAAATACGAAAAAGACAATGCAGCAGCTTTTAAATTCAGTCAAGCCCTCATTCATTACATGACAAAAGGAATGACAAATAAAACGAAGACGCTATTAAAGGAAGCAGATAAACAAAATCCTTACGTGAAAGACTACCTGTTATCCAAAAAAGAACTTCCCGAAGAACAACCAGCGTATATTGGCATCGGTGACGACAGTGAAGCGATTGCCTATGTACAAGAACATTTTCATTTATGGGTGGGGGAAGATGAGTTGCTTGATGAACTTGGGAAATTGTAATATTTCTTACAGTACATTGCGAAAGATAGAATAAGCCGGCTTTATTGCAGGGAAGCTGGCTTTTTTATGCAGTGGGTTTTATTTTGATGAAAATTCTATGACTCATACCTTTTAATTTTTTGCTATATTATTAAGAAGAGAAAATTCGAGGAGGCTGCTGTATGAAACGTACCGCTGAATTGGTGTTGGGGATTATTGGAACGGCGATTGATTTTATCTTTTTTATCGGTCTCGGTATTTTACTTTTGCTTATTAATATTGGTGTTGGCTGGTCAGGAATGGAAAGATATCTGGATGATGTGTTGAGCAGCTTTTTATTAGTGCTTTTGGGTGCTTTATGGATTCCCGTCATTAGTTCTTTTGTCAGCTTTGTCCTCGGACTGATTGCTGTCATTAAGGTTTCCGGCAGCCCGAAACTTTCAGGCGGACTGTTTATTGCGGCTGCTGTCATAAGCAGCTGGCTCATGTTCTCCGGCATGCTCTTTCAATCTCTCTTTTATTTGGCAGCAGGCATTCTTTGTTTTGTGAGAAAAGATCCGGAGAAAGTTAGTGTATAGCGAACTCTGCTGAATAAAATACGAATAGCTAAGCAGCTTATTTTTGGTCCATTCTGTTATTAGATGAAAATACAGGATTCCCTTGTCACAGTTGCTCTCAACACCCCCTTTATATTTATATGAGATAAAATAGCAAAACCAGTAGATTAGAGGAGTTAGATATCATGAATGGCACACTTCATGCGGCAGTGGGAGGGGCGATCGGTTACATAGCAGCAAATAACATGGGATCTCCCCCATCAGCAACCGTTTTATTGATAGGACTTGGTGCCGTTTCCGCATTGGTTCCTGATTTAGACATTGATGGAAAGCTTCGTGGAAGAATCACTATATCACATAAATTGCTGAGAACAATAGCTCAGTTTATTGGTGTGTTTATGATCTTTTACAGCTTTTATGAAGGGACGGAAGCTACCACATTTGTGGGAGCAGGAATCGGGCTGGCGATCCTGTTGTTCTCTTCACGACTCAAACAAAAACATATGCTCACACTGACAGGGATCGGCGTCTTGGCCGGAGGTATTTCACTCCAGGAAAGCTGGCTCACTCTTTTTGCCGTTTATATTTTAATTGCATCTGTCGTTTCCCATCGCGGTTACACGCATTCGATCTTAGGGGTTATATTTTTTGGCATGATTGTATCCAGACTTGAAACTTCCATCGGCATGGAGGGTGTCTTTTATACCTGTCTTGCCGCTTATATCAGCCACCTTGTGACGGACAGTAAATTCCTGCCTTTTAATAAACGGGGAATTAAGCTGTTTTTGCCTGTTTCGTCGAAGGAAGTGTGAACATGATGATGTTTATGGGGAGATGGCTCACATCTCTCTATCCCTCTACCGTTTTATTTTATAGATCACCTTATATGGTTTAAAACATATATTGCATCGAAAATAATTTGTTAATTCCAACAAATAAATTATAATAAAGATAAATATGATTTAAGGGTGGTGTTTAATTTGAATACACCGGAAGAACAAAATAAAACATTCGAAGAGTACCAAAGGTTGCGTGAGGAAACGGCTCAACGTCTGGAATATATAAACGGTACTGTTTTTATGTCAGCACCCCCAAACACCATACATCAACGAATTTCAATGAAATTGTCAGCAATTTTGTACCGTATATTGGAAAATAAAGATTGTGAAGTAATTGCCGCTCCTTATGATATCGAATTATCTGATGACCGGCAGGATGAAAAAAATATTGTAATTCCTGACCTATCCGTCATTTGTGATAAAAACAGCTTTACAGCGAACAGATATGTTGGTCCGCCTGAAATTATTATAGAAATACTGAGCCCTTCCAATCAATCCCATGATCTTATCTATAAAACAAATCTATATCAAACGTTTGGGGTGAAAGAATACTGGATTATTAATCCGATGCTTTCCAACATTATGGTTTACACCATGGGAGATAATCAGCACTACCGGTTAGCTGAGAACGAAAAACAGGGTATCGTAAAATCAAAAGTTATAGAAGGATTTGAAGTTGACGTAGAAGAAATCTTTAAGAGCTAACCTACTATGTTCCAGGAGCCGCTTCTAATCCAGGAAAAATCAGCCCAGATTCTCTCTCAATGCGTTTGGGAATATAAATAATTAATTATTATTTTCACAAAGGAGCTGAAACATTTGGTATCAATGAAGGAATTGTATGTGGAAGTCGACAGCGGCGTGGAATTATTTGTTCAGGAAGCCGGGGACGGAGATCCTATCGTATTTATCCCGGGTTTTACTTTCACTACAGAAGTCTTTTCTAAACAGGTGGAATTTTTTTCAAAAACAAATCGGGTGATTGTAATAGATCCAAGGAGCCACGGGAGATCCACCAAGGTTTTACACGGAAATGATTATGTCACCCATGGTGCAGATCTCGCAGGCGTATTAGCGCAGCTGAACCTGAACAATGTCACGCTCGTTGGTTGGTCTTTCGGTTGTCTGACTGTCTGGGAATACTTCAAACAGCATGGTGCTTCCAATATAAAAGCCATGGTTATGATAGATATGCCGCCGAAATCCCTTTCCGTCGATCAGGAAGATTGGGTGGAAGGTTCGCTGAATGACATTGCCGGTATTTACACCACTTATTTGCGTGAGCCGAAAGGGCAGCGGGCCTTCATTACTGACTATATCACCCAGGTGATGGTGCAACGGGAATTGCAGCCCGTGGAATTAACCTGGCTTGTTGAGCAATCGCTGAAAACTCCATACTATATAGCCGGAAACCTTTTTGCATCAGGCATGTTTTCCGATTATCGCGAAGAAGCCAGGGCGGCAAGCAAAGCCGTTCCGACTCTAACCGTAGTAGCGGAACACTGGGCTGATACAGCGACGTCCTATATTAATAAAAATTACCCGGATTCACAAATAGAAGTACTTGGCGGGCATATGATGTTTTGGGAGTATGGAGATCAATTTAAAGCTTTGGTGGAGCAATTTTTAGCCGAGTAAATATTTATTTGGAAATCTTTTAAAGGATGATCTCTAAATTAAAAGCTGCTTTGTATCTGAAACAATATACAAAGCAGCTTAATCAGGTACACTCCTTGATCCTAATTAAGATACAATTTTTCTGCTAATAAAAGCTATTGCACCACCAACGAAGACCATCAATGTACCAATCACCATAAATAATGGATGGTTTGTAGCCGTATCAGGCAGTTCACCGCCTCCACCTGATTTGTAAGTATCAACTGCTTGTACATCCCCATCCTTCATTTTTTCGTGATCTCCATTTTTATCATGCTGACTTATCTGACCTTCTTTATCTTTGTCTTTTTCCTCTTCTTCCAGGTTTTCTCCAGGGTCACGCTGTTCCCCTTCCGGTTCTATTACATTTACAGTACGTATCCTGATTGCTTCATTTCCTGCAGTATCAGAGACTGAATAAGTAACCATATATTCCCCGGCTTTCTCAGTGTTTACATCCGAGCTTATTGTAATCTGCTCTGTCAGATCTCCATCTACTATATCTTCTGCAGTCGCACCTGGCTCAACATATTCTTCGCCTGCTTCCAACTGCAATTCTTCATCGCCGTTTAACGTAATCACCGGGGCTTCAGTGTCCACTACTACAACTGTGCGTTTTACTTCAGCATTATTCCCTGCAGCATCGGAAACGGTGTAAGTCACTATGTACTCCCCGGGCACATCTGTATGTACCTCACCGTCAATTTCAATAGCATCTGTCAAATCACCGTCTACATTATCTGCCGCCGCTGCACCTGGTTCAATATAGTCTTCACCTGCTTCCAGTTCCATCTCGTTATCACCATTTAGCGTGATAACAGGTTCCTCCCGATCTATAGGTTCAATGGGTAAAATTTCCTCAAGAAAAAGATCAGCAATTACTTCGTAGCCTTCTTCGGTTGGATGGATATCATCAGGGTTTGGTAAATATAATTCATGTTTTCCATCAAAAGCTTCAAATGTTGGAATGTATATTGCTCCATTTTCTATTGCAATTCCTTTAATCGTTTCATTCAATAAGTCTATCATCAAAACGATAGGATCCTGCATGTCTTCCAAATAAGGCAAAGCATTATAATAACCAAGCACATAAACTGGTGCATCCTGATTTTTATTGTTTATTTCCTCAAATATTTCCGTCATATTTGTTTCAACTTGAACTATTGCTTCTTGGGCATCCCCTATAATTTCTTCTAAATTTTCCGGGTCAAGGTTTTCCAAGTCGACGGCCTGTAATAAATCATTGGCTCCTGCTCCAATTGTGATAAGATCAGCTTCCTCTATTGATTGTAAAATATTATTTGTATTGTTTAATAACTGATCTAAAACATCTTCTGTAGTAAATCCGCCCACACCTGCATTTGTCAAATTAACTTCATAGTCATGTTCATCCTCAATACCTTGCTGAATAAATACTGGATAACCATTACCAAGCCTGTTCCCCGATTCATCCGGTTCATTTAAATAACCTGCTGCCAAAGAATCGCCAAGTGCTGTATATTCTAATGTTTTCTGTTCTTCTGACTCTGCCATCACACTTAGCGGTGATAAAGTAAATAGAGCAAGTAAAAGAAGTATAAGTATATTTATAGACCTTTGCATAAATTGCATATTTTATATTCCCCCTCAATTGAAAAACTGAATATTTACTAAGAAAAGGCACAAATACCATGGTATTCGTGCCTTTTAATCAAAGATTAATTCATATTTAAGAGATCGCCTTTTCTGATCAGCTCTGCCTGTACAATATATCTGTCAGGCGCACTGCCGATAAACTGAAATGGATAGCAAGTGGATAATGTTAAGGTTGGTTCCTCTTTATCAACGATCACACTATGATCATCGGCATCGGTAATCCAGGTTTTATTAATTTGATATTCATAGTCTTCACCCTGGTAATTGACATATATAGAGTCACCTTCCTGTAAATCCCCTACCGGACGGAATACACTATCCCTATGTCCTGATAATACCGTATGTCGGCCATGATCCGGCGGAGCAGTCCACTCACTTTCATACATGCCGACACCTTTTGCCAATGCCTCATCACCAGTGCCCCAGAATACATCAAAAGCTAAATCTACTGCCGGTATAATGAGTTTGGCAATTTCATCTCCATCATGGTAATCTATCAGATCCAACTGGGACTGATGAAAAATCTGTTCAAAAACTTCCGGCTCATCTTTATAGGAAATATTTTCACTGCTATCATGATCCAATGCTTTGACAACATGGCCATCCACATTTTCTACAGATTGTACACTACTCCAAAATTGATACCCATACCAGCTTGTCATCACGATACCGGCAATCATGCATACGATCCCTAACTTTCTCATTAAAAAGTCACCCTAGCTTAACACTCTTTTTCGTACAAAAGCGATTGCTCCACCGGCAACTGCCAGGAGGGAACCAATTAACATAAGCAGTGGATTGTTTGTTGCCGTATCAGGCAGTTGTCCTCCGCTACCGGACGTTGCTGTTCCATTTTCGGATTCATCTTCATCGGTGGTTCCATTATCTTCCTGAGCGCCGTTTCCGTTCTCAGCCTCTTCTTCTTGTACGTCCTCCTCTACACCTTCACCAGGTGGTCCCTGCAGATTAGCTACTACTTCCCACCCGTCTGCTTCCACGGAATAAAGATACACATCACCGGACACTGTATCAAGATAGAGGTCCCCATAGTTACCTTCAACTTCTTCCGGTGCTCCTTCTCCTGTCAGCCAAGTTGCTCCATCAACACCATCTTCTCCTCTTAATGTACCAAGGAGTTCCCAGCCATCTTCATCTTTTCCGTACACATTGAATGTAGCTGTGTCAAGATAAAGATCACCTTCTTCGCCTAGTTCAGCAGCTGGTTCACCTTCACCTGCAAACCAAGTTCCTCCGGTTTCTTCTCCGGGTTCTTCACTTTCCTCTGATTCAGCAAAAACCCCATAAGTGGAAAAGTGGGTTATTTCAATGGTGATCGTTCCGGACTGCTCATCAACAGTACCTTCCTGAGCAAGCCAAACACCTTCTTCTTCATTATAATAATAGATGGCTACTTCATCCGCTTCATAGCTTTCTGAATCATATTCCATTTCCAATGTAAATGATTCGGCAGGCTCTGCACCATCCGGATAAGTAAAACTAAAATTATATATGTCTCCAGCAAGCGCTAATCCTTCAGCGTCTGTATCACTTGCATCCGTAACCGTCAAAGTAGTGCCCTCCGGCAAATCAGATGGCAATGTTACAACAGTACCGGATTCTTCTATAATCACAGTATCTCCACTATTAACCTCTGTTTCCTCACCTGGGGTAACTGGTACTTGTTCTTCCCCATTTTCATCAGGTTCGACAACATGTACCGTACGTGTTTCTGTTGCTTCATTTCCTGCAGCGTCGGATACAGTGTAAGTTACAGTATATTCTCCAGGTTCTTCTGTATTTACTTCGCCACTAATTTCAATTTCATCTGTCAGGTCTCCATCTACATTATCTTCCGCTGTTGCACCCGGCTCTTCATATACTTCTCCAACTTCCAGTTCCATTGGATTATCTCCGTTAAGTGTAATCACCGGTGCTTCGGTGTCCTCTCCATCTTCATCCGGATCGACAACATGTACCGTGCGTGTTTTTTCAGCTTCATTTCCTGCAGCATCGGATACAGTGTAAGTAACAGTATATTCGCCTGGTTCGTCTGTATTTACCTCACTGTTATCAATTTCAATTTCATCTGTTAAATCTCCGTCTACATTATCTTCTGCTGTTGCACCTGGCTCATCATATTCTTGGCCAACTTCCAACTCCATTGGGTTTTCACCGTTTAACGTGATTACTGGTGCTTCGGTATCCTCTTCTTGTTCTTCAATTGGGATGGTTGCTATAACATTAACATCTTCATCAGGATCACAAGTAACAGGAATTTCACCAAATGAAGGTGTTGCTATCGTTGTTACAACTTGACCAGCAGATATTACTACTTCACCTTCGTCAGCAGCAGTGAAATTAACGTCAATTCCACCTTCTTCAGCTGGTACAATGAAATTGATTTCTTCCGTATTTTCATCAAAGGGTTCATAAAACGAAAAATCCCCTTGGTCCGTTATATTTGGATCATCTGAGTCCGTATTTGTAGTTGTTATATTAAAATCGCTAACTTCTCCTTCAAGTTCATCAAGTAGTGTAGTCAAAATTGAAGGAATTTCCAAATTAACTTCTGAATAAAATCCCTGTAGATTAAATTCCTCATTAGGTTCTACAGAGTCTGGCACAACACTATTAGTTTCAATTTGCATATCTAGGGGATCAACAAAACCGGCTAATTCTGGAGGTAATTCACATGTATAACTAAAACTACCCTCTGCCGCACTAACCCCCATACCGGTTGCATACATCATAAACATCGGAACCACCAGCATGGCAGCTGCTACTTTTTTAAATAACTCACTAATTGTAAACGCCTCCATTCTTTAGTTTTCTACTTCTTTCTTTCTGACAAAGATCTATGCTCTGTTAGGTTCCACCTCCCCACAACAACTGAATAAGTATTCATCCATGATGTCAGTTCAGCTATTTTGCTGTTATCATACAGTGTAAAATAGTTGCTTACTTGTACCAATTCCTATAATTATAGGAATATTTTTAAACTCATTTTTTACTACCGACATTTGTATGTTTCTATTGATATAGCCTTACAACTACACTTCAAAAGAGAGTAATAAAAGAAGAAACGTGTTGCATATAAATAATTTTATAATTCGTATTTATTTGTGTTTTGTCAGAATATGACTTATAATAACATTATCTTTAAAGGATTCTTTCAATATTGAATGCAGAAAGGATTATCGATCTAATTGTTGAATATATTTCCAGTACACACATAAACATTTAATTTATAACGAAAGAATGTAAAGAGGTGGGTAAATTCAAATAAGCTTCTGTTATATAATAAATTGATCCGAAGACATAACCAGTTTTAATCGTTTAACAATTTTCAACCTATTTAAGAAAGGAGAAAATCATGTCTCTCACGTTGGACCGGCAAATGGATACCCTGTTTCAAAATGGTTTGAAGACAATCAAGTTGCATGAAAAAGCAGTTTTGCAGGAGTGGGAAAATATATATACGCATTTAAAAAACTCAGGCCGCAGAACAGCAGACAATTTGCAGAAAACAATCACATACTTTTCCAACGTCCTTTTATCAGAGGAAAAAGAAGATATGGAAGACCGGCTGGCAGCATCCCGGCACAATACATCCTTTCAAACAAATCAATTTATTATTACATTGCTTGAAAACGCCGTACATAAAGTTATACAGACAAATTCAGACCATACATACCATGAACGGCAGGCAGTGCAATATCTCTTTTCAACCATCAGTGATGATTTATTGACACAGCCGTATGAGCAATATTTTTCCATAGATTCCTTTTTAAAAAATCTCGTGTTCTCCAATCAATTACCAATTGAATGGGCTGCTGTCGTCAGCAAAAACAACGATTACTACATGGTGAAAAAATGGTTTAATCATTTGAATCAGACTTCCATATTAGGTAATGACGTTTTGAAAGCGGATACAATATATGCGTTGTCCGAACTGCTGCTCAGCCGGACTTCCGAAGAAAACAGAAGAAAATATAATGTATTGCCTGTCCCCCATGATGACTTTACCCTGCTGTTTTGCAGCCGTCAGGAAGATACTTCTTATATCATGCCATTTATCACGCATGCATTGCAGATCTTCCAGAATGGAAAAGATACGTTTGAAGTTACAAAGCAGGAACAGCATTGGAAGGATTCGGTAATTATGTTTAATGAAAAAATAATCCAATCACGGAATTACCATGAGGCCGTGGAAAGTATAACTGCTGGATTTGTGGATTATTTACCTTTCGAACGATGTGCATTATTCTCTTATTCTGTGAATGAACAGATGAGCTTTGGACTATACGGACATCAGCTTGATAATAAAGCGATTCAAAGTATAACAGCAGATATGAACCATTTACCGTTAATTCAGAATAACATGCAGCTCTTAAATTTTTTTGGAAAAAGCATGGATTACCTGCAACCGATGTACATGAAAAATGCAGCAGACGGGCTCCCCGACCAATATGTGCAACAATTCAACCTGCGTTCCATCGTCGTGGCACCCATCTTTCTGGCAGCATGCAATACATTTTTGGGAGCCGCTATTTTAGATCAGGGACCAGGAAGATATTTCAAAGTTACAGAAGAAACGTTTTCTGCATTGAAGAAATTCGGACAAAGTGCCGGTGAAATACTGGCAGGCTATCTTGATGAACATAAGAAATCCCCTGGGCTGCATTTATCGCCAAGGGAGATTGATGTACTTAAACTTATGGCAGAAGGAGCCTCCACAAACGAGGCTGCGGGCAAGTTAAATTTAAGTGAATATACCGTTCGTGATTATGTATCTGCCATTATGCAGAAAATGGAAGCTCGCAATAGAACGGAAGCTGTTGCCAGAGCTATTCGTGAAGGATTAATTTAATACGGACAAAGAAAGAGTCAGGGACAATAGTATATACTCAAAAGGAAAGCCGAATGATAAGCAAACACGCCTGCTCCGGCAACATTGCCCTCTCTGGTGAAATTGATTACCCTCTCAGGGTGTGTAAGGCCCAGCAGGCTCACTATCTTGCCGGAGTTAATAAATCAACATTGTTTCGGGAGTAAATATCCCACTTGCATCCCAACTCTTTCTTCTTATTATCCGCTCTCCACCACTGCTTCCGAACCGACTTGTGCACCAGCATAATCCTCGCCGTAAGTTTCCTGGATTAGCCGCTTATATTTGTCTTGTATAAAGTTAATCCGCATCGACAATTTAGGGGTTAACTCACCGTTTTCCACACTCCATTCATCTTCTGCAATCACTATTTTTTTCGGTATTTCAAAGCCGGCAAAAGTTTTTGTCTGGTTTTTCACTTCCTGCTGAATTAATTCCTGCACTTTCTTGTTACGGTAAACTTCCTGAAGGGAATTAGAGGTAATTCCATGATGTTTTGCCCAGTCCATCACATTTTCAGCATCCGGTTTAATCAGTGCAATAATATACTTTTGATTTTCTCCGATTACAAGAGAATACTCGATAAAACTGCTTTCATTCATAGCATTTTCTATCAATTGCGGAGCCACGTTTTTCCCGGTGGATAATACCAAAATACGTTTTTTGCGGTCAATGATCCTCAGGTAATTCTCATTGTCCAATTCACCGATATCCCCAGTAAACAACCAATCACCGTCAAAAGCGCTTGCTGTTGCCTCTTCATTATTATAATATCCCTGCATGACACTCGGACCTTTTACGAGTATTTCTCCATCTTCAGCAATCCGGACATCCAGATTCGGCATTATTTTTCCAACTGTCCCGGCTTTAGCCCGCAACATCGGATTTGTTGTCACTACTGGAGAGGTTTCCGTCAAACCGTAACCTTCCAGAATTGGTACATCCAGTGCCCAGAAAAATTTGGCTATTTCCGAATTTAATGTTCCGCCTCCGGACACCATACCGCGTAATCTGCCTCCCAGCTTTGCTTTAATCTTTTGATAGACGAGCCGATCAGCCAGATTCCATTTTCTTAAAAATTTTTTCGGCATTGCTTTCCCAAGCACCAATTCATTTACTGAAGCATTCAAGTAGCGTTCATAACGCTCCCGGCCCACTTCCACTGCCCAATTAAATATTTTTCGTTTTACCGGTGAACCGTTTTCTATCTCTTCACGCACTTTGGCGTATACTTTTTCAAACAGTCTCGGCACACTTGTCATAATCGTTGGACGGATTTCCTGCAGATTATCCTGTATCGTTTCAATACTTTCCGCGTAAGCAATCGTCACCCCTACAGACAACGGGGTATAATGACCTGCCATCCGCTCGAAAACATGGGATAATGGCAAATAGGAAAGCGCCAGGTCCTCCGGTACCAGTTCAATTAACCAAAATTGTACCGCTTCCACATTAGCCAGGAAGTTCCCATGGGAGAGCATAACGCCATTCGGTTTGCCGGTTGTGCCCGAGGTGTGAATAATAGTTGCCAGTTGATCACGGTCGATTTGCTTCCAATACGCTCCCCAGCCGGAGATCGGGTTATCTTTGCCAATCGCTTCCAACTGTTCAAAGGACAAGTCATTCTCGGATGATGAAAAGGAATCATCCGGATACATGGTGATAATGTATTCCACATCGGCATCACCAGCCAACACTTTTTGCCGTTGCTCTTCATTTTCCACCACTACGGTTCGGACGTCTGCATTTTTCAATACATATGCAGCCTGCTCTACAGGTACTGTCGGATATACAGGTACACTCACTGCTCCAATACTTGCGGAGGCAAAATCCGTGATTCCCCACATTGGGTTACTATTTGACAATATGGCTATTTTGTCATTTTCTCCCATGCCTAATTGAGCAAACCCAGATGCTGCATTGAATATTCGGCCCCAAAATTTTTCATAGGTAATGCTTATATACTTCCCTCCCTCTTTCCACATAAAGGCATCTTTTTTCGGAAACTTATTTACTGTGCGATTAAGCATTTCCACCAAATTATTTGATTTCATTTTAAAACCCCCGGATTTCTCCCTATTTCCTCTAGAAAAGGAAAAAGAATAGTTTTACAAACGCTCTATAATCGTTGCCGTTGCCATTCCAAAGCCAATACACATGACTTGGAGTCCGTACCTTCCACCTTCGTCTTCCAACGTATGAAGTAGTGTTGTTGCAAGCTTTGCGCCGCTTGCGCCAAGCGGGTGACCCAGAGCGATGGCACCGCCCCGTTGATTCACTTTGGACATATCAGGCTGCAGTTCTTTTTCCCACGCTTTTACGACAGAGGCAAATGCTTCGTTAATTTCAATCGCATCCATTTGATCCAGCGTTAAACCTGCTTTTTTCAAGGCTTTTTTCGTGGCAGGAATTACCCCGGTCAACATCATGACAGGATCCTCACCAACCACCACACGAGTAATAATACGTGCCCTTGGCTTTATCCCAAGTTCTTTTGCCTTTTCACCGGACATCAGCAGTAATCCTGCTGCTCCGTCACTGATCTGACTTGAATTACCGGCGGTTATCACCCCATTATCCGGCTGAAAAGAAGGCGTTAAGCCTGCCAATTTTTCCATCGAAGTCGTCCGTCGTATCCCTTCATCGAGCCGAAAAGTTTCTTTTCCTTTTTCTATTTCAACATCAATCGGCAAAATTTCCCTGTCAAAAAAACCGTTATCTGCTGCTTCTGCTGCACGTTGATGACTTTCCAGTGAAAATTCGTCCAATTCTTCCCGGGAAAGCGCCCATTGTTGGGCAATCATTTCAGCAGAAAAACCTTGGGGTATAATATTGAATCTCTCAAGCAAATCATTACTAAAACCACCCATGTCACTTCCCATTGGCACACGTGTCATATTTTCCACGCCGCAGGCTATCGCTACATCCGCATCCCCTGCTAAAATCGTTTGCGCGGCATTATGGATCGCCTGCTGGCTTGATCCACACATCCGATTTAATGAAAAGGCAGGCACTTCTACAGGAAATCCCGCAGCAAGGACTGCCATTCTCCCAATATTCCCGCCCTGTTCATCCGTCATCGTGACACAGCCTGTAACAACATCCTCTATAACTGTGGCATCCAGATCATTCCGGTGTACCAATGCTTTTAAAACCGGCACAAGTATATCAACCGGATGTGTCTCAGATAATGCTCCTTTCCTCCGTCCCGCAGCCGTGCGTAATGCGTCTATGATCACTACTTCTCTCATGGATAGACCTCCTTCCCTTTAAAATGTAAACAGTTCAATACCTCCGGACACATTCAGACCAATTCCTGTAATATATTTCGCCTTATCCGAAACAAGAAATGTAATGGCGTTTGCTATATCTTCCGGCTCACCAGGTTGTTTAAATGCTGTTCGATTAATCATACGATCATTCATCTTCGGGTTCCCCATTTTAAATGCCTCTGTGCCAATGATTCCAGGTACAATTGCATTCACATTAATACCGTGTTTTGCCCCTTCCAGCGCCATACTTTTTGAAAAACTTAACAGCCCCCCTTTTGTAGCGGAATAGCTTGCCTGACCAAAGCCGCCTAGGGTACCGGCTACCGAAGCCATATTAATAATACGCCCGTACTGCTGCTCCTTCATATACGGCCAAACTGCTTTTGTACAATTATAGGAACCGGTTAAGTTCACATTTAAATCACGTTCCCAAAATTCATCATTTTGGTTTTCCAATTGTGATACATGATCGAGTGTGCCGGCATTATTGACTAAAATATCAATGCTGCCGAATTCCTCTTTTACTTTTGCAAAAACTTCCTGCACCTGCTCTCGATTCGTAACGTCCATTTTCATGGCAAAAGACCGGCGTCCCATTGCTTGTATCTCCTGTGCCGTTTCTTCTGCATACATGACATTTGTACTTTGCATGACTTGGGCAATGGGCCCAAATCGTGCTGCCTCTTGTTCGTTTGTTTCATCTGATTCTATTAAAATATCTGTAATCACCACATCTGCTCCGGCATCCGCCAAAGCAAGTGCATCTGCACGTCCTAACCCACGGGAAGCACCGGTGACAACAGCTACTTTACCTTTTAACAGTTCGTTCCATGATGACAATGAAATCCCCTCCCTTTTCACATACTATTAATTAATAAATTTTGCCTTTTCTTTTTGAAAAAATGCGGCAAGCCCAATACTCGGCTCATCTGTTAGAAATGTTTCACTAAATGCTTGAGCCTCCACGTTCAATCCCTCTTCCAATGATCCCTCTGCAGCATTCATTGCACGTTTTGCCAGTCCCATGGCATGGACAGCACCCTCTGCAAGTTCTTCGGCAAACGCCGTTGTATCCGCTTCCAAATTTTCCGGTTCCACAGCCTGATGTATAAGTCCTGCGTTTTCTGCTTCTTTTGCTTCCAGCTTTTTTGCCTTGAAAATTAATTCCGTTGCTTTCGCACGTCCCAATAATCTCGTCATCCGCTGGGTTCCTCCAGCACCCGGGATCAGTCCAAGCGATAATTCAGTCAAGCCGATTTTACCCCTTCCCATAATCCTGAAATCACATGCCAATGCGAGTTCACACCCGCCTCCAAGGGCATGCCCGTTTATGGCAGCAATAACCGGCTTTGGCAATTCAGCAAATCTGTTAAAACATGCCTGCATCCTGGCGCTTTGCTTGGCGATCATATTTTCTTCTTCCGCATAATCACCGCTATTTTGAATCATGCCTTTTAAATCCGCTCCAGCCAGAAATATTTTGGGATGACTGGAAGTGAGCACGACTACTCTTACTTCATCATCCTTACCAAGCTCATCTACAGCTGCCTCCAGCTCCAGCATGAGTTCTTCCCCAATGGCATTGGCTGGTGGGTGATCCACCGTAATCCAAGCAACTCCTTTATTTCGTTTTTCTATCGTAATCGTTTGATAGGACACCCTATCCCTCCTTTTATACTTTGATTCCATACGGTTCGTATTGTCGACGGGCAATGATCAGATGCTGTATCTCGTTCGTGCCTTCAAAAATATCGAATACTTTTACATCACGATACAACTTTTCCACCAAATGCCCATTTAAGCCAATCGGCCCGAGAAGCTCCAGACATTTCGCACACACATCGAGTGCCATTTGACCTGCATAAGCCTTGCACATAGCAGCTTCCTTTGCATTGGCTAAACCAAGATCTGCTTTCCATGCTGCTTCCCAGGTTAATAGCCGGGCTCCAGCAATATCCTGTTCCGCCTCTGCCAGTAATTCAGTCGCCAGTCGGTACATGTTTCCCTGTTTCGGAAATTCCCGCTTTACGATATCCAGCGTGTATTCATAAGCTGCACGTGCAATCCCAATTGCCATCGCAGCTACTATCGGGCGTGTACTATCAAATGTTTTCATCGCAACTTGAAAGCCCGAACGTTTAGAGTCACTGGACTGATAGAGTGCTTCGCCACCAAGCAAGTTTTCATCAGGTACAAAACAGTCCTCCATGACCAATTCAGCTGTCTCATTTGCCCGCAGTCCCATTTTTTCTGATATTCTGCTGCACCGAAAACCGGGCGTTCCTTTTTCAATAACGAAAGCACGCTGTCCAGCCTTACCAAGCTTAGGGTCAACCGTTGCAAATACGACAACCCAGGAGGCACGCCCTCCATTTGTTATAAATATTTTTTGCCCATTTAAAATATACCCATCGTCTATTTTCTTTGCGGTGGTTTGAACACCTGAGGCGTCCGATCCTGCTTCAGGCTCTGTTAAGGCGTAAGCTCCCCAACGAGGCTTATCTTTAGTGAAAATGGATAGAAAGCGTTCCTTTTGTTCCGGTGTACCACTGCTCTGTACAGGAGGTCCGCCAAGACCGGCACCAGGAAGGGATAATGTAATCGCAGGGTCTCCCCACGCCATCTCTTCTGTTGCGAGTACGCCCATCCGGTTCCCTTCCCGCTCTTTTTTCCTGCTTGATGTACTTTTCTTTTCACTTCCACCCCCACCGAAAGCAGAAGTATTTAAATGAATGCCCATTTTATTCACTTGATCCAGCCAATCATCCGGCACTTTTTCCATTTTGTCTGCTTCCATGGCAATTGGACGTATTTCATTTTCCGCAAACCAATGGGTCATTTCTTTAATCTGTTTTTGTTGCTCAGATAATTCAAATGAAATCATGTGGCAGCCACCTCCTTTGCTTCAGCAATAATTTGTTTACCGCGTTGCGTAAGAAAATCTTTTTCCCTGCCGTATAAGGCTACTTGAGCTTGCGCATCGCGCATCCATTTTTCTACCGGGAACTCCTGTACAAATCCATGACCTCCAAGCAATTGCACAGCTGAATCGGTAACATAACGAACAGACCGATGCGCTCGGTAAAGTGCTCTTAGCGCAAGTCCTTCTGAAACTGTATCCTGTTCATCTGCTTTGATAGCTGCTTCCCATATCAGGTTTCTGGCAACTTTTGTTTCTATCGCCATTTTAGCGATACGAAATGACACACCTTGAAATTTCGCAATTTCCTGTCCAAAAGCTTTTCGTTCCGCTGTATATGCTGTTGCATAATCCAGTGCTGCTTCCATTAAGCCGACTTCTTTCGCTGCTTCCAATAGATAAATACGCGTACGGGCGTGACGAATCCAATCCTCGGCACTTTCCCCTTCAGACAGCACCTTACGCTTCGAAATTTGAACATCATCAAATAAAAATCGCCCAAGACCTGATGCAAGTAATCCCAGACGATAATCTCCTTTTTCGATCTTCCAATCATTGGGGTGATCCAACAGGAGAACCACATATTTTCCATGGGTATCCTTCCCCGCAACGATGACATAATCAGCAAATAATGCCATCCGTACCGGTTTTGATTCACCCTGCAAAATATACCCACCATCGTTGGGCCGGAGCGTCAGGTTCTCTCCCCAATCCTCATTCATATCGATAAATGCACCAGCTGCTTTTTTCATTAGATCTTCTTTACACAATTCAAGGGATGAATGGTCCGTACTCAATCGTATGAAAGAGGCTGTATCACCAGTCCCCGGTAATCCTTGTATTATTCCAAGATCTCCATAACTAAGCGCCTGCAAAACCTGAACCTGTGTAATCAATGGCAAATTTAGTCCGCCCCAATTCTCTGGGAGCTCAAGCGACAAGAAGCCTAAATCCTGTACATCTTCTATAAGTTTTTTATCTACTTGCCGGGCACTTTCACATTCACGAGCCATCGGGCGCACCCTGTCTTTAGCAATATTTTTTGCTACTTCCGTAAATGTAGCCTCGTCCTCTGTAGCACGAAATGAAATCACAGATGTTCCTCCTTTTAAAAAGAAAGTATCTATACAATCTTTCTACGAATCAAGGCAGAAGTATAGATCATCGGCTGTTTCGCCGATTTCTTCCAACCTTTCCTCTGACTTCTGGAAAAACCATGTCTTGATTACTTTGCTGCCTGATTGTAAGATGTAAGAATATCCTGCAGTTTTAAGGCGAGACCCATATTACCTTTAATTTTAAGACGTCCGCTCATAAATGCCTGCGTCCCATTCAGTTCACCATTTACCATCTTTTTGAAATCATCTGCTTTCATATTCAATGTGCAGTCAGGCGTCTCAGCATCCCCTTCTGCTGCATAACTATTTTCATCTTTTAAAACGAGTTGATACGTGCCAGACTCATCCCCGTCTAAGTTAAATTGATAAATTGCTTCAACCCCTTTTGCATAACTTGGATCAGCATTAATCGCTGTATCAATCTCCCGGAAAATTTCTCTTAGTTCTGCCATTACTTCTTCCTCCTCAAATAATTTAAAAATTTTTAATGGTATTAGTAAATTTCATAATTGCTTATTTTTACTAAGTATCCGAACGTTAATTAATAAAAATATGTTATCATTTGATAATACAGAACGCTAGCCTGTTGATTGGAGCGGAAGACGGCGACTCCAGCGGGAACAGCGATAGCCGAAGACCCCGCAGCGTAGCGAGGAGGCTGAGGCAGAGCCCGTGGAAAGCGTCCGTCTGGAGCGGAAATCAACTTTGTTCGGATTTCTATACTAACTTCTCTATTATGAAATTGATTCGTATATATACAGAATAAATTTTACAACACAGAAAATATAGTCCGTAATATGTCGGGTATTCGCTGTAGCCTTACAACGAATGACGAAGATTGTATGAAGTGTAAGGTAAAAAACATGATACATATTATTACCAAGCATTTAGGTGACAACCTTAGTTCATCTTTTGCAGTAAGAAAGTTTAAAAAAGAGGACGAAGAACTTTATGCAGCTCTTCCCCCTCCTTTGGATAGGAAAAAATCTATTCCATTAACTCACTTCTTCATTTGTTGTTAATACTTCGTTTTCAGGCAAGCCCTTCTTGTATTTGGCCAGAAATACTATCATGGTTAAGATGGCAAATACGGCAAAGTAGATAAATAATATACCAGCATTTGCCCACACATTAGAGAAATTGCCAAGTGAGACAATACTTGTGTAACCATCAATGGAATAGGTCAATGGCAAGTAAGTGCTTAAGGTACGGAATCCTTCCGGCAGCATCGCAATGGGAAGCTCCGACCCGGTGATCGATAATTGCAGGACGATTACAGCCAGTGCAATGAATCGGCCAATATTTCCTGCAAGAACAACCAGAAAAGTGACAATCATTAAAAACGTCAGGCTAACTCCAATGGAGAATAGAATAAATAAAATACTGCTCTCTACCTGCACCCGTAAAACGAGTAATGCAAATAGGGAAATGACGACAGCTTGTAAAACGGCCAGTGCTGAAAGGTTCAATATTTTTCCTAGGAACCATGCTGCACCCGACGCCGGCATAACAGCTGGCCTTCTGAAGTGAACAATAAAGGACATGGCAATAACACCTGCAAATAATGCTAATGACATGATATATGGCACCGTTGAATCACGGTAATATTGAAATTCATTTATTGCTTCCCCACTTAAATTTACAGGGGAAGCAAACATCGTCATATTATCATTATTCACATCCAGCTGAGTTGCACTTTCTGCACCTTCTGTTAACCCTGTAAGTAATTCATTGCTTCCGGTTTGCAGTTCACTTACTCCATCATCTACTTGTACAACGCCATCAGTCAAATCATTCCAGCCTGTTTCAACTGTTTCATTCCCATCACTTATCTGTACTGCCCCATCATGCAGTTGGGTTGCACCTGCGGTAAGTTCCTGCCAGCCTTGATTCACCGTTTGATTTCCTTCATTAATTTCCGAGGCACCGGCATGCAGTTGGTTTGCCCCATCAGTCAGTTCATACCAGCCCGTTTCTATTGTGGCCGTTCCATCAGCAATTTGAGTAGTACCATCATGTAATATCGCAACATTTTCTTCCAGCTCATTCCAGCCGCTGTTGACAGCAGCAGTACCATCTGTAATTTGTCCGGCACCGTCGTTGAGATCGTTTACACCTGCTTGTAATTCGGAGTGTCCGGCAACTAATTCTTCTATACCACTGTCCAATTCATGCAAACCATCATAGAAACTGCCTCCTGGTTGTAAATATTCATTTAACTCATTGGCACCTGCTCTCAGATTATCCAACTCATCTAAACCATCCGGCGGTTCTGGTAGTAATTCTAACAGATCAAGTAAAGGATCCAATTCGTCAAGTGCTCTGTTAACTCCGTGGGCAAGATCTTGGGCACCTTCTGAAAGATCTTCGAGACCATTAACGAGTTCTCCACTTCCATCTTCAGCCGATGCCAGTCCCTGAGATATTTGCTCAGCTCCAGCTTGTAAATCCTCTGTACCACTTTCCAGCTCCTGCGCTCCATCAGCAAGCTCCTGAATATCACCGGACTGCTCGCGAAGTGTACTTAATAAGAGCGCTGTCCCATCATTCACTTCTTCAGCGCCTGAAGCCAGTTCAGATACATCACCTGCATTACCGGTCAGGTTTTGCAGTATTTCTCCTGTCCCATCATTTAATTCGATGGCGCCTTCAGCCAGTCTTGCAATGTCCCCTTCGCTTTCAGTTAAAGAATTAAGGATTTCCTGTGTACCATCTTCCAATTCTTTAGAACCATCAGCCAGCTCTGAAATATCATCAGAACTTTCATTCAAAGAATCCAATATTTCTGTTGTACCGTCTTTCAGTTGAATCGTACCATCATGTATTTGGCCTGATCCATCAGCTGCTTCATCAAATCCGTCTGTTACTTCACCAAGTTGAGAAAAGAGACTTTCAACATATGTTTGTGTCACTTCTGTAGATAATTGCGAATGAACAGTCTCAATTGCACTATCCGTAACCTGTCTGGCCATAAAGTGCAAGCCTTCATTCTGAATATAATTAAGTTCCGCTCTCTGAGGGGAGTCATCCAATACAGTAGTGACATTTTCAGAGAAGTTTTCCGGGATTTCAATAACCATAAAATATTCCATATTGTCTAATCCTCTTTGTGCTTCCTCCGATGTAACAAAATCCCAACCTAATTCCCTATTACTTTTCAAGTTGGCAACTAAATCATCGCCGGCATTCAATGGTTCACCAAAAGACTCTCCACCAAGATCGTTGTTTACAACAGCAACCGGCAGATTGTCCAAATTATCATAAGGTCCCCATTTTGGAGATAACAGAATTCCAACAAAAACCAATGGGACAAGAATAACAGCAAGAACCGATATGATGACAGCTCTTCCTTTGAGCAAGGCTCTCAGTTCTTCCATAAACAATCGGATTGCATTCATAATACCCCTCCACATTTAAAATTATAAAAATGAATGGCTATTCATTCTTTGATATACGTGTATGCAGTGATCTGTAATTCCCAGGGCAGCCACCCATAATTTCAAATCTATTGAGCAAAACCCCCTTTTCAGCTGATCCTTACTAAACCAGCTTCCTGATGTTATATATTTACCTAATTGTATAGTCCCCACAACCAAAAAAATACCCGACGATTATAGGTATTTTAAATATTCAGGATTATAAGACGCCTACAAAATGATTAAACAGGAAAAATCGATACCTTAGATTCAGGTATCGGTTTTCCGTAAGACTTTATTACGATCACTTTATATCTAGACAAGCTTTAACGTAATTTTCACTTAGCCAAAAATTTTTTACAGATAATGGATCCCTTATACAATTCATTCCTTATAAACTTTTCGACCTCATTGCTCTCCTCGATGAAAACCGGGAAATGATATCCCCTATCCTGTTTTATAGATTCATACATTCACCACTCCCGCTCCTTCCATCTGTCCTTATTTTAAAAGCTGAAAAGAAGAAGCCGCAGTTTGATCTGTTTCCTTCAGCTTTTCTTTTACAAGATTTGCCGATTCCGTATTTTCCCGAAGTGCAGTTTGATAGGTCATATTAATAAGTTCCAGCTGCTGTTTCATCTGCTGAAGCTTAACCGCTACGTCTATAGAACTGTCTCCCGAATTGTTCTTGGAAATAGCAGTTTCCATTGTTTCAATCTTATTTTTTAATTCGTTTAGTGATTGTTGAACAGGTGCGTCTTCCAGTTTAATCTCTTTACTCATTATTCAGCAGTTCCTTTCTTCTTTGTTATATAAAATCTTTCATCTTCATTGTTGAGATGTCAGGTTATTTTCCAGAAAAATTACCCAGTTTTTTTCTCTACTTTGGTTTCCATGCTGGTAATCACGGTCTGCAAATCTCTTTCTCTCTGCTTAATAGATTGATATCTGCCTTGTATTTTTTACATTCTTCAAAGTAGTACCGTTCTGTGCATCCATTGGATACAGACCGTTCACCCACTCTTTCACCTCATTAAGTTAAACCAATTACCAACTATTGTAAAATAATTTCCAGTTTTTCCTAAGGTAAAAAAGTACCGTTTTATAAATGACCGGTGATTCTTTTTACCTATTTTATGCATTACAAAAAGCCCACCTTTACGCAGGTGAGCCTAATCTGAATTTTTTTGATTTGTTACTCATCAACCGTAAATGTCACATTTACCTGATTCCCGCTTAAACTCTTCGCTACTGAATAAGCTGTCAACGTGTATTCCCCGGGCTCCAGTTCGGGAAGCTTCAGTTCATAGCTCAGCGATTCTCCGGCAGGCAGATCAATATCCTCCAGCACCTGCATAAATGCCATCCCGTCGGAAAAACGTTTGACCAGTTCCTGATCCTGATCCCGCAGTTCATATTCATAACGCTGGCTTGTATTGAAAGAAAGTTCTTTTTCTTCGTCACTTTCATTGGTGATCGTAAATTCATACACAGTATTTTCGGCTGACACGGATACAGGTGTTAACGCATAAACCAACCCATCTTTTGAAATTTCGGCCGCCTCCTCTCCTGTACTTTCCTCTTCATTTTCTCCTGAGCCATTTTCATCCGTTCCATTCTCTGTAGATGTCTCGTCTGCACAAGCTGCCAGTATGAAGGTAAAACTTAAAAGAAACAGCACCATTAACAGGGATTTTGAATTCAACATTTTTATCCACCTCTTAGGATTATTATTCCATAAGATACTATTTAATAAACAAGAGGGAAGGAGAGACATTTTTTTCGGTGGGCGGGCATTTAGCGCAGCCCCAGGTACCGCGTCCCAAATTCGCAAAATACAATTACGGAGACAAGTTACCTGCACCCTCTATTTTACTAATCCCTGCTGAACAGATCTCTTGTGTACACTTTTTCCCTCACTTCTTTTAACTCATCGGACAGACGATTGGCTACGATGACATCGGCTGTATTTTTAAATGCTTCAAAATCCTGTATTACTTTAAACCCTTCAAAAGTATCTTCCTTCAGCGACGGTTCATATATAACAATGTCCACCCTGTTTTCTTTAAGCCGTTCGATGACACCCTGAATAGCGGATTGCCTGAAATTATCGGAATCAGTTTTCATCGTGAGCCGGTAGATGCCAACAGTTTTTGGGTTTTGTTTCATAATTTGTTCGGCAACATGATCTTTCCTGGTGCTGTTTGCATCCACAATCGCCTGGATGATGTTATTCGGCACGCCGTCAAAATTGGCGAGGAGCTGCTTCGTATCTTTCGGCAGACAATACCCGCCGTAGCCAAAGGATGGATTGTTGTAATGATCCCCAATTCTTGGGTCGTGTCCGATTCCTTCGACAATCTGCTGTGCATTCAACCCTTTCATTTCCGCATATGTATCCAGTTCATTAAAGAAAGACACCCGCATGGCAAGATATGTATTCGCAAATAGTTTAATTGCCTCGGCTTCTGTGGAGTCAGTGAAAAGAACAGGTATACCCTCTTTTACCGCCCCCCGGGCCAGCAAACCCGCAAATGTCTTTGCTCTTTCCGACTGCTCACCGACAATGATCCGGGATGGATACAGATTATCATGAAGTGCTTTACCTTCCCTTAAGAATTCCGGAGAGAAAATGATATTTTCCGTATTGTATTTTTCCCTCACCGATTCCGTATATCCAACCGGGATCGTCGACTTAATGACCATGACCGCATCCGGATTTATGGATAGAACAGTTTCAATCACATTTTCCACTGTACTTGTATCAAAGTAATCCTGGTCGGGATCATAATTCGTTGGCGTGGAAATGACAACATACTCCGCTTCTTTATACGCCTGTTTTGTATCCGTCGTAGCTGTCAGGTTCAAATCTTTTTCCTTTAAAAATTGCTGAATTTCCTCATCAACAATGGGAGAAATTTTATCATTGATCATCTTTACTTTTTCTTCATCAACATCCAGCGCAATAACTTCATTCTGCTGTGCCAGAAGAACAGCATTGGACAGACCGACATAGCCGGTTCCTGCGATTGTTATTTTCATGGCAAAATACCTTTCTATATTGTTTTATGTAATCTATGTTAAATTATAATAGTCTGCAGGGTGATCTGCAAACTTCCTATTTGTTTTATCAGCCGCAAACCCTGTTCCCTTGCTATTTAAACCTTTTTGGTCCATAATTAATATGAGGTGAAGAAATGCCTGCGAAAAATCGGACAATCAGTGCATTCGTTATGTTCCCCAACGATTTAGTGGAGGAAATCAAAGCCTTTCAGGAAGAAAACAATATTCAATCACATAATGAAGCTATCAGGATGCTCATCAGAAAAGGCTTAAAAGACTCTCAGGAATAGAGAGTCTTTTTTACATAACGGCACAAAGGGGAGGATTTTTTATGGAAGTGAAAAATGTATCTATTATTGGATTGGGTGCGTTGGGTGTTTTATATGGACACCATTTATCGAAAAAGATGCCGAAAGAAAACTTGCGGATTATTGCGGATCAGGAGCGTATTGAAAAGTATGAGCGCGAAGGAATTTACTGCAACGGGGAGCTTTGCGATTTTCAATATGTCACTCCTGAACAGAACGTGGAGCCTGCGGACTTAATTATTTTTGCCGTAAAGTACAATGGACTGCAGGATGCCATCCATGCTGCGAAAAACCATGTTGGGGAAAATACGGTCTTTCTGTCCACGTTAAATGGCATTACCAGTGAAGAGGCAATTGGTACATATTTTGGTTTTGATAAACTATTATATTGCGTGGCACAGGGAATGGATGCGGTGAAAGAAGGAAACCGCCAGAGCTATCATAATTTCGGCACACTTGTTTTTGGTGAAAAAGAAGGAATTGATACACCAAAAGTAAAGCGGATTGCCGACTTTTTCAAAGCAATGGATATGCCATATGAGCTGGATGAAAATATGATCAAACGCCAATGGGGCAAATTTATGCTCAATGTTGGAGTGAATCAGACGGTCGCTGTATTTGCAAGTGATTACGGGGAAATTCAAAAAGAAGGAAAAGCGCGGGATATGATGATTTCCGCCATGCGGGAGGTCATGACACTTTCCAGGTATGAAGTGATAAATTTAGGCGAAGAGGATGTACAGTATTGGCTTGATGTAATTGGAAAACTCAGCCCGCAAGGCAAACCATCGATGCGCCAGGACACCGAAGCTAAACGAAAAAGTGAGCTGGAATTATTTGCGGGAACGGTGATCGAAATGGGCAAAAAACATGGCGTGGAGACGCCGGTGAATGATGAACTTTACCGGAGAATCAGAGAAATGGAGCAGGCGTTTTAAGGGGGAGGGTGATCGCCCCCCATCACCTGTACCACTCCCTGATCTTCTCATCCGTCGGTAATAAGAATGCCAGCAGCCCAAAAAGCGGAAGAAATGCAGTAGCAATCATCGTAGGCGTAAGACCGATGAAATCAATCAAAGTACCGAGCACGACAGAACCGATGGCCCCCATACCAAACGCCAAACCGACGATGAGCCCGGACATCGTCCCGATTTTCCCGGGAATTAATTCCTGGGCGTAGACGACAGTTACCGAAAAACTGGACAGCACAATGACACCAATCAATGCAAGTAAAACAATCCCCATTACCGGCCCGGCAAATGGCAGAATAAGCGCCAGTGGAGCAGCAGCCAGCAGGGAAAATAAAATGACATTCCGCTTGCCGAACCGATCCGCAAACGGACCGCCAAGAAACGTTCCGACCGCCCCCGCCAGCAGGAAAGTAAAGATATACCCCTGAGATTGGGCTATCGTTGCTCCGTAGTTATCAATCGCAAAAAATGCATAGAAATTGGCAATAACACTATGGTACCAGGAGCGGGCAAAAACGATAAATATAAGGACAATGAGTGCAGCTTTTATTGCTTTCGACAGATTTTTATCCCGTTCATTACCAGCCTTTGGTGCTTTCACTTTTACCGGATGACCGACCTGTGTCTGATACCACCTGGCAATATACATTAAGAAAACCACTGCCAACCCGGCAATCAGCGTAAACCATATCGCACCAAACTGACCAAGCGGCACCAGGACAAGTGCAGTAATGACCGGTGCCAGTGCCTGGCCCGAATTGCCGCCAACCTGATAGATTGATTGAGCCAATCCTCTGCGCGGACCTGCTGCGAGATATGCCACCCTTGAGCCTTCCGGATGAAATACGGCAGAACCGAGGCCGATAAATAATACACTCACGAGGATGGCCCAAAAATTCGGCGCCAAAGCCAAACCGAACATGCCAACCATGCTGCTGGCAAGACCGATCGGCAAAGCATAAGGCATCGGCCGCTTGTCCGTATACATGCCAACGACAGGCTGCATGACAGAAGCTACCATATTTAACGTGAATGCGATAAAGCCCAGCTGCGTAAATGTCAGACCCAGTGAATTTTCCAGGATGGGAAACATCGCAGGAATGACAGCCTGAAGCGTGTCATTCAATAGGTGGCATATTCCGATGATGAATAGAATTGGATAGACGGTTTTACTGTTTGATTGAAATGGTTGTTTTGTTTTGCTTGTTGTGGTGTTGGTCATTTTTTCGGCGCCTTTCACGTGTATATGTTTATTTGATTATAAGCCTGGTAAACAGTAGACTATCATTATAAGAAAAGTTATAAAAAAACATAGTTTCATCGTTTTATTGCACTTTAGTTTCTGGCAATTTTTATTACTGAGTCATTTCATTATACCAAATATTATTACTTTATTGTAAAGGAGACATGTAAACATGAGCATTCACCAACACAATCACCCGTATATGACCATTCACGATTTTGAATCCCACAGCCACGTCGGTTGGGATAATTCTTTAAAACCGATTGCTGAAGTGGATTCTGGCCAGACCATTACGTATGAACTGACAGAAGCTTCCGGCGGACAATTTACAAAGCAATCCACAAAAAAAGATGTCGAAAACCTGGATTTCGGGAAAATTAATCCTGTAGCAGGCCCCATCTATATAAAAGGAGCTGAGCCCGGGGACACTTTGGAAGTTGAAATGCTCAATTTTACCCAGCTCGATTGGGGATGGACTGCACTAATCCCGGGGTTTGGGCTGCTTGCAGATGACTTTAAAGAACCTGCCATTAAGACGTTCGATCTCACCGGAAAAAATAAAATGGAATTCCTTGATGGCATCGACCTGTTCATGAAGCCTTTCCCGGGAACGGTTGGCGTTGCTTTGCCGGAACCTGGCAACCATAGCATCGTCCCTCCCAGAAAAAACGGTGGAAATATGGATACCCGCCACCTGACCCGTGGTACGAAGCTGTATCTCCCGGTTTGGGTAGAGGGCGCATTATTTTCCATTGGGGATACCCATGCTGTCATGGGGGACGGCGAAGTTTGCGGTACTGCTGTGGAAGCTTCGATGGAAACGACAGTGCGTTTTAAGCTGCATAAAGGAAAATCCATCGCGGAACCAAGGTACGAGATCCCAGGGCCGCCTACGCCTGAAGCAGACAGCAGAGGATATTATGTAACGACAGGACACGGGGAAAATCTGTATAAAGCCGCTCAAAATGCCATTCGGTATATGATTGAGCATTTGGTGGACACGTATCGGATGAGTGAAGTGGAGGCTTATATGCTTTGCAGTCTTGCTGTGGACTTGCGGATCAGTGAAATTGTAAATCAGCCGAATTGTTTGGTGTCTGCGTTTTTGCCTAATTCTATTTTTAGGTAGAATCATAAATAATTTCAATTGTAAACAGCCTCTTTTAGGAGGCTGTTTACTTATCAGATATTTCTAAGGCAAACTGGAATATTCATACTAATCTTGATAAGTTTTCATAACGCAGTCAGGTCCCAAGAAATTAAATAGCATTACCTTATAGGCAGCTTTATGAAACATTAGACTAAATAGTGAAGAAGCAATTTAATTCATCATACTAGGTAAAAATGTGACTATTTCCGGAAAAATTATTAATAATATTATCACCAAAAAGCCACCCAAAATAAAAGGTATACTGCCTCGTATTACATCACTTATGTCAGCGTTTGGGACACTTCCTTTAATAATAAAAAGACTTAAGCCAAAAGGTGGTGTAACTAAAGAAACTTCTGCAATAAATACCAATAATACACCGAACCATATTGGATCATACCCCAAAGCGATTACAGAGGGGAGTATAATTGGTAAAGTCAAA
Source organism: Virgibacillus kimchii (assembly GCF_055379185.1). Lineage (NCBI taxonomy): Bacteria > Bacillati > Bacillota > Bacilli > Caryophanales > Bacillaceae > Virgibacillus > Virgibacillus kimchii. Next base: position 1,924,307 of record NZ_AP043951.1, read on the forward strand.
AACATAGCTGCAAGCATGTCCATAAACATCCCTAAAATTAGATACATAATGATAATTCCTATCAATATATAAATCCTGGGAACATCCAATGAAACTAAAAATTCCGATAAATTTACGGGTATTCTTGTAATACCTAAAAAATAACCAAATATAAAGGCACTCCCAACAATAAGAAATACCATACTGGAGGTTTTAATCGTTTGTAAAATGGAATCTTTAAGCACACTTGTATTAAACCGTTTTGTTACTAAAGTTAAAATTAAAGCTGCTAAAGCTCCAATGGCTCCTGCTTCTGTAGCTGTAAATATCCCTGAATATATACCTACTATGATTATTAACGCCAATAATACAAAGCCCCAAATATTTTTCAGAGAAACAAACCGTTCTTTTATTGACGCTTTTTTCATTACAGGTGCTAAGCTCGGTTTCCTTTTTACTAAGATTATTATTACTAACATATAAATTCCAGCAGCCAATAACCCGGGGAAAATACCACCAATTAGTAGGCTTGAGATAGGTTGTTCTGCAATAATTGCAAACATAATCATCATAATGCTAGGTGGGATCATTTGAGCTAACGGTCCAACAGATGCCACTACCCCATATGCCAATTTAGGATCTACTCCAGACTTTATCATTTCAGGAATTGTTATTCGTGCTAAGGTGGCAGTTGAAGCAAAACCTGAACCTGAGGCAGCTCCAAAACCCGCCCCCCCTACAACTGTAGCTTGAGCTAAGCCACCAGGAAAATGGCCAACCCATTTCTTTGAAGAATTAAATAATTGACTAACAATACCAGAATAAAAAGCAAAGTATCCCATAAGCAAAAATAAAGGTACAACGCTAAAATTATAATTATTTATAACTGAATAAAGTGTATCACCCATAATACTCAATGCTGAATTTAGATCATTAATATACCAATAACCTAAGAAGCCCACAAATGCAAGCACAAAGGCAACATGAACTCTTGCAAAGAGTAATATTAACATTACAATGATTCCTATCCAACCAATCATCTCTGAACTCAATATCTTCCCTCCCTAATCCATATATTAAAAGTGGTCTTCTTCAAATTTTTTATCTTTTATAATAGTGATAAAATCATAAACAAATCTAATTAATAAAACCCCTAACCCAAGGGTTAAAGTCGCCTTTGCAGGCCAAAGAGGAAAACGAACTATCCCCATTGTAAAGTCTTGGACCACAAAAGAACCCCAAGATTCTGTGGCATTTTGCCACACAAGAATAACTAGAACTATTATCCCTATCAAATAACCGAAAGAAACAATAAACTTTTGAAACTTCCCTGAAAAATATCTTGTTACTATATTTATGTTTATATGTGCCCTTTCTGCCTGGGTATAAGATAAACCTAAGGCAACAGCCGATACAAAGAGAAAACCAACCATTTCATAAACTCCAGGTATAGGACTGTTAAAGAAATTACGCAAGAAAACATCAAGGGAAACTAGAATCATTGTAAAAATAACTATTCCCCCTGCTAATAGTGCCAAAATAATCTCTACTTTTCTAAGAATTGCTGAGAAAAAAGACACTTTCTTCTCCATTTTCTTTCCTCCCTGGTTCTATTATAAAGTGGGAATCAGGGTTGAAACCCTGATACCACCTATACTTTACTGTTCATATGGATTTTCCTCACTATATTTTTCAACTAATTCTATGAGACTATCCATAATTTCTCGGCCAGGCAAGCCTCTCTCTTCCTGTTCTTTAATCCATGTTTCCCAGACTGCTTCTTCAGCAATTTTATTTAACGTTTCTATATCTTCTTGAGAAGCATTATTAAATTTCACATTTTGTGACTCAAACTGTGCTATTGCTTCCTGATCTCCTTCTATTTGATATATCTCATGATATGCTTCTGGGTGGGTATTTGAAGCTACCTCTTGAAATAATTCTTGAATATCTTCGGGTAATTCATTCCACGAATCCATATTCATTCCTATTAATCCACCAGTACTACCTACAGGTAGTTCCCATACTGATTCAGCTGCTTCCTCTAATCCATAAGTTACTGACGAGGTATAACCATAGATTGCACCGTCAATTGTTCCCCTTTGCATAGCATCATACGCATCTGTAATTGGCATTCCTACAGATGTAGCTCCGAGTTCTTCAGCAAGAATCGACATCTGACCTGTTGCAATCAATCTTAACCCTTCTAAATCGTCATAACTAGACACATCTGTAGTAGAAATCACGTAATAACTAGGTAAAGCATATTGGCCTATCCATTTTACGTTTTCCTTCTCTAATTCTTCTTGCATTTCAGGTGTATTTCGGTAAAGTTCATTTATTGCTTTTGCGCCTACCCAGGAATCCTCCCATACAGCTGGGTTGGATGAAATTGTTGCTAATGGCGTCTTACCTGGGGAATAAGTAGGCACAAATACAGCAACATCAGCCACCCCTGTAGAAAGCGCATTCAATTTATTGTCTGCTTTAGCCAAGGACTCTGAATAATACCTTTCAAACTCTATTTTCCCGTCAGACCGCTCTTCCACTTCATCTAATAACGCATCAAAGCCCTCAGAGAAAGGAGAAGAAGGCGGAGCTTGAGAACTGGTCTTTAAAACTAGTACATCTTTTTCTGCACCTGAATTTTCTGTTGAACCACATGCAACCATGAAAATCAAAGTAACTAACAATAGTTTCAATAAAATCAAATACTTTCGCATAGCTTTTTCCTCCGTTTATGTTTTTATAATTTTGTTCTTCAACTTCCCAATATTTTCAATTTCTAATTCAACAACATCCCCGGGTTTTAGAAAACGATCAAGTTCTAAGCCACACCCTAATCCGACTGTTCCCGATCCTAAAATATCTCCTGGCAGTAACTTTTCAGATTTTGAGGCATACTCAATTAATTCATCGAATTTTCTGAACATAGTTTTGGTAGAACCTTCACTCCATTTTTCTCCATTAACAAAAGCAGACATTTTTAGGTCATAAAGATTGGAAAACTCATCTTTGGTTACTATATACGGACCTAAAGATGTAGCAAAATCTTTTCCTTTAGCTGGTCCCAATCCAATTGACACTTCTTCCATTTGAATATCTCTTGCGCTAAAATCATTCATGATTGTATAACCAAATATGTACTCACCTGCCTGTTCTCTTGATATACTTTCAGCTTTTTTACCAATAATACAAGCAATTTCTAGCTCATAATCCAACTTTCTTGTGTAATTAGGCCAAATAATATTCTCATCAGGTCCTTTTATGGTTGCTGTACTTCCTTTGTAGTAAGCTGGTATCTCATACCACTTAGGTGGCACTTCTAAATTTCTTTTCTTTCTTGTATTTTTAATATGTTCTTCAAAAGATATGAAATCACGTATTCCCGGTGGATTGGTTATGGGAGCCAATAAAATGATCTTATCCTCTGAGAAAGAAAACTTTTCACATAGAAATTTGTCTTCTAAAATTATTCTTGTGTATTCTAGAGAAAGATCACCATAATTTAAAAAGTTAACCAAATCATCTGAAAAGATAATTTCAGAGATTGTTCTAGCAGATTTGGCAGAACAGTTTTTGTTTAATTCCAACCAATTTTTATAGGCAGACTGTAAATCAACTACCCCCTCCTCTGTTAATATCCCTAGACGTTCATTTTTATAGACATCTTCCCTTAGAATAAATCTTACAAATTTCAATTTTTATACACCTCACCTTGTGATGTATATTAAACGTAATATATTATTTTGTCAATAATATATAATTAGTTTTTTTAAAAAATTGTAATTTATTAATTGATAACTTTTTAAAGATGTGTATATAATATAAATTAGATCTTGATATGGAGGACCTTTTTATGACCGTTAAAAAAAAGATAACTAAAAAAGTATTAGCCTATGAGCTGTTAAGGAAAGATATTATGGAAGGGATACTAAAACCCAATGAACGTTTAATTATCACTAAATTAGCTCAACGATATAACGTTAGTGAAATACCTGTCCGGGAAGCAATACAACAGTTAGTTTCAGAAGGATACTTAGAATCCCTCCCGCATGTAGGAGCGATGGTAAAATCAATTTCTCCAGAAGATGTAAGAGAAATATTTGAATTACGTATTAATCTAGAAGGCCTTGCTACCGAATTAGCAGTTGACAACTTATCTAACTCAAATTTAAAACACCTACAAGAAATCTTATTAAGAAGCGAGGGTATTAATAATTTAGAAGAATATGACAAACTAAACCGAGAGTTTCACGAGTATATCTATCTCCATGCAAATAATAAGAGAATGTTTACGATTATCTCAGATTTATGGGATAATTCAAAACGCTACCCGGCCATATTTCAAACCGTAGAGGATTATAAAAAATCTATTAAAGAACATAAGAAAATATTTAAGGCACTTGAAAAACGCGATGCTTTACTAGCAAAAGATATAATGGTTGAACATAAAACAAGAGCATACTATATGCTAATGGATTTAATATCTAATAATTAAAATGAGGTGATTGTATGACAATTCAAATCATTGATCTGAGCGTACCTATGGACAATAATTCACAAGAACCATTTCCACCAGACATTTCTTATATGAATCATAGTGAATCAGTAAATAGAGCAGCAAATGCTTTTGGTATAGCACCAGAAAATTGGCCAGAGGGAAAGGCTTGGGCTACAGAAAAGATAACCCTCTCAACGCATACCGGTACTCATATTGATGCTCCTTATCATTATTGGTTTAATACAGGCAATAAACCTGCAAAGACTGTGGATCAATTACCTTTGGATTGGTTTTTTGGAAACGGGGTAGTATTGGACTTTACTTGGAAAGAGCCTGGAACGGAAATAACTATGGATGAAATTATTCAAGAGCTGAAAAGGATTAATCATAAACTTAAACCTAAGGAAATAGTATTAATCCGTACTGGTAGTGATAAAAACCTATATAGCCCTGACTATGCAGAGACTCACCCGGGCATGTCTGCAGCTGCAACAAGGTTTCTGATTCACCAAGGAATAAAAGTGATGGGAACTGATGCTTATGGATGGGACACTCCTTTCAAAGTTCAAGCCGAGCAGTATAAGAAGACAGGTGACCCTAACATAATATGGGCTGCACATTATGTTGGAAAAGAATTAGAATATTGTCAAATTGAAAAACTAGCAAACTTAGATCGCTTGCCATCTCCGAATGGTTTTAAAATTGCAGCATTTCCGGTTAATATCTCACAAGCAAGTGGAGCTTGGGCCCGACCTGTTGCAATTATTGGATTATAGATTGAATATAAATAAGGTTACAAGATTAGATGACTTTATATATAATTAGAGGGCCCTGTTCCTCCAATAATATAGATCTTGAGAAAAATACTAATATTTACAGACATACTTAGAGGCTGTTGATTTTTTCTTAACAGGTGAATTCATATGATTTAATTCGTCTAATAAAGAATTGTAATTAGAATTCTTATTTTTGTGATGAGTGATTATATTAAGCTCTCCAATTATAAAAGTCATTGACAGAAATCTTTACTTATGCTAAATTTAGAAATAACTGAAAAATATAAAGCTCTTTATCTAATTGACTCTATTCACTTTACCCGCAATAGAGCAAACCTTAGATGAAACCAGTAGTATTTACAGGAGAACCATATTTCTTACTCTCCTGTATATATTGCTGGTTTTTTTAATTAACTGATTAAGGAGGCAGTTTTTATGGAAAATCTAATCGAATTAGACAAAAAGCATTTTATCCATCCTACTTCATCGATTCAACAACAACAGAAGATGGGGCCAAAAATAATTGCAGAAAAAGGAGATGGTATATATTTAACTGATAATAATGGTAACGTTTTCATTGATGCTATGTCTTCATTATGGAATGTGAATATTGGTCATGGCAGTGAAGAGCTTGCTGACACAGCTGCAGCCCAAATGAAAAAGCTTGCATTCAGCTCAACATTTTCAACGTTTAGTCATGAACCTGCAATTAAACTAGCTGAAAAGATTTCTTCCTTATCACCAGCCAAATTGAATGCAGTATTTTTCACTTCTGGTGGTTCGGAGTCGAATGATACTGCAATTAAGCTGGTTCGGCATTACTGGAGAATACAAGGCAAACCGGAAAGGAAGAAAATCATTGCATTGAAACGGGGTTACCACGGGGTTGCTGCAGGATCAACAAGCGCTACAGGGATACCGGAATTTTGGAAAATGGCCGGACATATGATGAAAGACATGTATCATGCTGAGTCACCCTACATGCATGATACTCAGGCAACCATTGATTCTCTTCGCAATTTGATTGCAGAAGAAGGATCCGAAACGATCGCAGCTTTTATTGCAGAGCCAGTGCAAGGCGCAGGGGGAGTACTAATCCCACCAAAAGACTTTCTTCAGGAAATACGTAAACTATGCGATGAGTTTGGCATCTTATATATTGCCGATGAGGTGATCACTGGGTTTGGACGAACAGGGAAAATGTTCGGAGTGGAACATTGGGAAGTAACACCCGACTTAATCACCTTTGCCAAAGGAGTTACGAGTGGATATATCCCACTTGGCGGTGTAATCGTATCTGATCAAATACATGAAGTTTTTAAGGAGAAGTCGGAAGGTACTTTATTCCACGGCTATACATACAGCGGCCACCCTGCCGCAGCAGCTGTAGCAATGAAAAATATTGAAATTATGGAACGTGACAATTTAGTGGAAAACTCCAAAAAAATGGGAGAAAAATTACTGCAAGGTTTTCAAGACATGAAGAATGATGTGAATATAGTTGGAGATGTTCGTACGCTTGGTCTCCTGGGAGCCGTTGAACTTGTAAAAGACCACAAAGCAAATACACCATTTCCATCTGAATTACAAGTAGCACCTAAAGCAATTGAAGCACTTCATCAGCGTGGTGTGATTTGCAGGGCGGTAACCTATGAAGGGTCTAATATCATTTGTTTTGCACCTCCTTTAGTAATAAATGCATTGCAGATTAATACATTGATAGAAAGGTTGCACGATGCGTTAACAGAGGTAGAAAAAAACATCAACAGCATATTGGTCTAAACATCACTTGTAAAACTAAATTAAACAAGGGGGAGAACTGGTGAAAAATCAAAATTTATTAAAAATACTCGGAAACAGAGATGTTTTGGCTCTTGCCTTTGGTGCTATGATTGGCTGGGGATGGGTAGTTACAACAGGACTTTGGATCTCTGAAGCAGGTTCGTTAGGAGCAATTGTTGCATTTGCAATCGGTGGTACTTTGGTAATTTTAGTAGGTCTTACCTATTCCGAATTAGCTTCGTCTATCCCGCTTGCCGGGGGCGAATTATTTTATACTTTTAAAGCAATGGGAAGGGTTGCCTCATTCATTGCCACATGGGCAGTAATTCTTGGATATGTTTCTGTTATAGCCTTTGAAGCAGTTGCGCTTCCTACTGTATTTGAATACTTAATTCCGAATTACAGCGTAGGATACTTATATACTATTTCAGGCTGGGATGTAACAATCACTTGGGCTGGCGTGGGTATGCTGGGATCGATTTTAATTGCCTGGATTAATTACAGAGGAATTAAACTCTCAACAGCAATTAATTTTATTTTAACAGCATTAATTATTATAGCCGGTATATTGCTGATTACCGGAAGCGGGGTTTCCGGCAACATTCAAACAATGGATCCGCTATTTGCAACTGGCATTTCCGGAATTTTAGTCGTGGTAATCATGACACCTTTCATGTTTGTTGGATTTGATGTCATCCCTCAGGCGGCTGAAGAAATAAATCTGCCCAAAAAAAGAATAGGCCAGCTGCTCATTTTATCGGTCATGCTTGCGGTCATATGGTATATAGCCATTATTTTTGGCGTTTCCATGGTAATGACTCCTTCAGAAATGGCTGTATCAAACCTTGTAACAGCAGACGCCATGGCCAAAGCATTTGGAGGCAGTCAGATGATGGGGAACATTCTTGTACTTGGAGGAATTGGAGGTATTTTAACTAGTTGGATCGGATTTTATGTAGGGGGAAGCCGTGCGATCTATGCACTTGCAAAGGCAGGTATGCTTCCGAAGGCTTTAGGTGAACTGCACCCGAAATATAATACACCACATAAAGCCATATTATTGATAGCCGTTTTATCCACATTGGCTCCATTACTGGGTCGGCCTGCACTGGTTTGGTTTGTTGATGCAGGTGGATTAGGGCTGGTTGTCGCATGGCTGATGGTTGCCATTTCTTTTATTATTTTACGCAAAAAAGAACCTCATATGGATCGCCCATTCAAGTTGAAAGGCGGCACAACAATTGGCTGGATTGCTACATTTATGTCGATAGGAGTAGCTGTTTTATACTTCCCGGGTATGCCTTCCTCACTTGTCTGGCCTTACGAATGGATGATTATCTTTGGCTGGACGGTATTAGGAGCCATTTTATATATGGTATCTATGTCTAAATATGGGAAGAAAAATACGGATGCGCATATGGAGCGGGAAATGAGTAGAGTTATTAGGTATGAGAATGAAGAGGAAGAACGGGTAATTCGATGAGTTGGGAAAGACCGTCTGGGTTGAATTGTTAACTGAACTATGAAGGTGGATTCCTTCATAGTTCAGTTTTTTATTAAGAAATGAATACAGCAATCACTAAGAGGATTTTACCGTAAAGTTTCGTATGAATGTTGTTATCATCTTCAGACTGTCTACAAAGTGATTAAATATAATCAATATAAATAAGTTATTCACTGAGTTTTAAGATCAAAGAAATTAGAGGAAAAGTCCTCATTCTCATTTAATTCCACCCCACACCAATCCACAACACTCCCAGCAATAACCTTCGCAGCCTCAAATATCTTCTCCACCTCAATCGCTTCATTCGGAAAATGGGCAAGATGTGTGATCCCCGGACCAAAAACGACGGTCGGCGTTCCCGCTACCTGCGTCAGCAATCCGCCATCCGTCCCCCACGGTGATGCTACAACTTCAGGCGCTTCTCCCATAATCTCCGTAAAATTATGCGTCAGCGCTCCTAACAATGGATGGTTGGTATCAATCTCTCCCGGGATCCACCTGGCACCAAACCACGCTACTTTTACCGGATGTTCCTTAAACCAGCTATCTTTTTCGCCCAACGCGCCAATCCACCTTTCGAGCTCCAATTGAACTTCATCTATTGTTTCACCCGGTGCGATGCCGATGCGTCCTTCAAGCTTTACAATATCCGGAACCGAAGACGGCCAGTCACCTCCGTTGATACTTCCGATATTGATTGGAACCGGAACCGGTACATTGTCGTAAAGTGGATCGGTAATCCGGTCATTCCGTATCTTTTCCAGTTCCTTCAAATGTTGATTAACAAGGATTGCTTTATCAATGGCATTGACGCCAAGATACGGTGTTCCGCCATGTGCAGTCTGTCCGGTCACAATTAAGCGGAACCATTTGGAGCCTTGTTGTTTCGGGAAAATTTTCATGCTCGTCGGCTCGGGAATAATCGCTGCATCTGCTTTATACCCTTGCAATATAGCATCAAGTGTCCCGGCTCCCCCACTCTCTTCTTCTATTACACTTTGAAAAATCACATCCCCTTTTAGACGAACTCCAAGGGATTGAATTGCCTCAATCGCCATCAGTAAAGCTACATTCCCACCCTTCATGTCGGTTGCACCGCGTCCATACATTTTTCCATCTATGATTTCCCCACTGTACGGCCCATGATTCCATTGCGCATGATCCCCTTCCGGAACGACATCGACATGGCCATTTAAGATGATAGACTTGCCGCCACCAGAACCTTTTAACACGCCGACAACATTCGGGCTGTTTTTAAAAGTTTCACGAGTGGAATAAAAATACGGATGCTTTTTCAGTCTGTCACCATCCAAATCCCATACATCCACTTCCAGGTTCAATTCCTTCAAAATGCCGGCCACCACTTCCTGGACACCTTTTTCATGACCTTGTGTGCTGGCTTGTTGTACCATTTCTTTTAAACGGTCAATATTTTTTTGTTTATTTTCGTCAATCCATTCGTTTATTTGCTCTTTTATTGACATCATTCATTACTCCTTTCCGTTTAGCGCCTCGCTAATATTATTGATAAGTGGTGCTTCGGTTGCCTGTATCACTTCCTCCACCGTATAGCCGTCCATAACTTCAATTAAATGTAAACCTTCCGTAGAAACTTCCATTACCGCCATATCCGTAATAATTAGTTCGACACAGCGTTTTGCTGTCAGCGGCAACGCACACTCATGGACAATTTTTGCATTCCCGTATTTATCCGTATGATTCATCAGTACAATCACTTTTCTTGCTTTTTGCGCAAGCTCAATCGCACCACCCATACCGGAAACAACCTTATTAGGCACAATCCAGTTTGCCAGGTCCCCGAATTGACTTACTTCAAATGCGCCCAGTATCGTGACATCAAGCAGCCCGCGACGAATAATGTTAAATGCATACGTACTGTCAAAATAGGATGCTCCCGGCACGACGGTAATCGGCAGTCCGCCGGCATTACAAAGGTTCTCGTCTTCCGCTCCTTTGGCTGGCGTAGGCCCAGTTCCCAGTACGCCGTTTTCTGCATGGAAAATAACATGCATATCTTCCGGAAGATAATCGGCAACCAATGTCGGCATCCCTATTCCCAGATTGACAATCATACCGTCTTTAATTTCTTTTGCTGCCCTTTTGGCGATCAAATGACGAACATCTACTCCCACACCCATTTCCAATTCACTCCTTCACTTTGTACCACGATATCCACAAATGCCCCGGGGGTTACAATTTCTTCTGGATCAAGCTCTCCTGCAGGAACAATTTCCTCTGCTTCCGCGATTGTCACCTCACCTGCCATCGCTACCAACGGACTTGTGTTACGGGCACTTTTATCAAAAATTAAATTGCCAAATGTATCCGCTTTTTTTGCATATACAATGGCTACATCAGCTGTAAGCGGCTTTTCGAGTAAGAAAACATTGCCATCGACATCAACTTTCTGCTTCTTCTCTGCAACCAGTCCGTCAATGCCGATATCTGTTAATATGCCGCCAAGCCCTGCACCTCCTGCACGAATCCGCTCTACCAGCGTTCCCTGTGGGGAAAATTCGATATTTAACGTCCCATCATGCATCTGTTTTCCGGCATTTGGATTCGATCCAATATGCGAGGCAATCAGATTCTTCGCTCTTCCGGCAGAAATGAGCTGGCCGATCCCCACTTGCGGGAACCCTGCATCATTTCCAATCAGCGTTAAATCCTTCGTTCCATTATCGAGCAGTGATTTGATTAATGTCGGCGGATTTCCGATACCTCCAAACCCGCCGTACATCAGGGAGGAACCATTTTTTATATAGGAAACTGCTTTTGCAACGGATTGAACCTTTGTCATGGGGTCAACTCCTTTCCTAATAATTTTTCAACTTTGGCGAGGCTCTTAGTGAACCGTGTCACCAGCTCATCCATTTCCGATTTTGTAATGGTTAGCGGGGGTGCCAAAATAACCGCATCGCTATTCAAGTCATCGACACCAGCTTTTGCCGGATAAACAAGCAGGCATTCTTCAAAATTTGCCTGAACTACTTTTTTCACAACGTTTGATGAGCGGGAAAAAGGTTCCTTCGTCTGTTTATCTTTTACAAATTCAATTCCAATGAATAGCCCTTTCCCTCGTACATCACCGATAATTTCACTATGCTGCGCCAAGTCTTCCATTCTCTCTTTTAGATAAATACCGTTTTCCGCAGAACTTTTTACAAGGTTATGTTTTTCGATATACTCTATAACGGCCAGTGCCGTAGCTGTGGACTGGGGATTTGCACTAAACGTATGCCCGGTTAATATTTGTTTTGATCCTTTAAAAAAAGGCTCCATGATTTTATCACTGATGACGGTTGCTGCTATGGGCGTATAGCCGGCACTCATCCCTTTACCTGTTGCCATTAAATCCGGAACGACGCCGAAATGTTCCATCGCAAACATTTTCCCTGTTCGGCCAAGCCCTGTCATCACTTCATCGGCAATGAACAAAATATCGTAATGATCGCAAACCGCTTTTATCTTCTTAAAATAATGATCCGACGGGGTTATAACGCCACCTGCTGCACCAATGATTGGTTCTGCAATGAATGCACCAATATTTTCACTCCCAACCTGGTTGATTTCTTTTTCCAATTCCGCCGCATAAAAATCATCACATTGATCTACTGTCCTGCCATGGGCATGGCGGTAATAATAAGGCGTGGAGACAGATGGATATTTTTCCAGTAACCTTTCAAACCGCTCCCGCCTTTCGAAATGCCCTGACATCGCTAAGGCGCCCATGGTCATGCCGTGATAACTCATCCGCCGGGAAATAATTTTATTTTTTGTTTCCATCCCTTTTTCCTGCCAATATTGCAGTGCAATTTTCATCGCTGTTTCCGTCGCTTCAGACCCGCTGTTTACAAAAAACGACCAATTCAAATCACCTGGTGCGATATCACGCATCTTTTTTGCCAGCTTTTCCGCAGGACTGTTCGTAAACTGTGAACGGTAAACGAAGGATACTTTCCTGGACTGCGCCTCCATCGCCTCCATAATTTCTTGTACACCGTGACCAATACTGGCCGTTACCGCTCCGGAAGAACCATCGATATATTCCTTTCCGTTTTCGTCGTATAAATAAATCCCTTCTCCATGGGTAATCGTCTTGTATTCGTGATCCAGCATTGGTTTTATAAGATAGGATACTGTCATTTATGTCACCTCAATATAATATTAATTTTAAAAACGATACGTAAGCGATTACAAAGTGTTTGTTTAATTAAATTATATCGAGTGCATGATTCAGGATCTATTCGACTAAGTATTAAAAATTGGCGCGTTTTATTGTACTTTGTGTATAAATAATATGAAGCAGAATAGGTGGAACTTCAAAATAGATGAAAGTGAAATTAACTGAAGAAGGTCTTTTATTAGAAACGACTAAAAATCCCGGTATTAAGATAATATTTCTTCTGCATAATCAAAAATATGTGCGCACGACAGCCATGCGCACATACACTTCCACATCAATTACTCCAAAATATTTTCTCCAAACCATTCCATGCTTATTTCCTCATACGTCCCATTTTCAATAACTGCCTCCAGCGCACGATTAAATTCATCCAGCAGCTCCTGATTTCCTTTCCTCACTGCCGCACCAATTTTCTCTTCAAAAAGAAGGTCGCCTACAGGTTTAATATCTAAATCACTTTCATCGATTTGCACGAGTCCTACGATATAATCCGTTAACACCATGTGAAGGCGATCCGTTCCGGCAGCCAGATCCTGAAGTGCTACCGTATCCGATTGATACGTGGATAATTGATCCTCCGGAATATGCTCAAGCACCGTATCCTCATAAACACTGCTGGCAATTACCCCTACTTCCCTGCCGTCCAAATCATCCCACGTCTCAATATCATCCGTGTCTTCATGGACATAAAAGACAGGACCTGATGTATAATATGGCTCTGAAAAATCTACCGCTTCCGCTCTTTCTTCCGTAATAGTTAAGCTTCCCATAATGATATCAATTCTGTCTGTGTTCACTTCTTCCATCAAGGCACCAAAATCCTGCGTAAAAACAGGGTTGGGTTCCAGCCCCATTTCTTCTGCAATCGCTATTCCAAGATCGACTTCAAACCCGGTTTCTTCCCCATCCAAACCTTCAAAATTAAATGGCTTGTAAAGACCACTGGCACCAAATGTCAATACGCCTTCTTCTATCGTCGTAACCGCTGCACCCTCTGATTCTTCAGCCCCCGTCTCTTCACCTTCTGCATCAACTGGATCACCCGCTCCGGTCTCTCCATCTTCTCCGCAAGCAGCCAGTAAACCCACTAAAAGTAACCCTACGAAAATATAAAAGTAATATTTTTTCATCCTATTTACTCCCCTTTGTAAAATAATTTCTGTTTCCAATTAAAATGCAGTGAAAGCCACCTCCTTGAGGAAAATTTGAAACAGTAGCTATTCCAACGACAAATTCATCTTTACTCCCTACTTTACAATACTTTTAAAATAGTGACAGCGTTTTCATTCTGAAAAACTAAAATCCAACTTCATAATTTAAAAGAGTCTGTACGATTAATAAAAAATTCTGTATACTGAGATTATACCGAATATAATTATGGCAATCCATTCTCCTAACTTTTAAAAAAGGAGATGATTTTTTATACAACATGTATAGTGGTGTTATCCAAATTTGCTGTTAAGGGGGAAAAGAATGGCTATTTCTGTAAAAAATGCGTTGCAGCTGCCGATTATGAAAAATACGAAATTAAGAGCCGGACATGCTGGTATCGACAATCATATAAAATGGGTAACCGTTATTGAAGTGCTCGAAGATATTAAGCGACTGCAAAAAGGAGAATTTCTGCTTACAACAGGATTTAAATTGCTGGAAGATCAAGAGAGACTGGAAATATTCCATGATTTGCTCAAGTCCAATTTTCTATCCGGCGTAGCTATTTATACAAGTTTCTATATGGAGCGTATTCCAGACAGTTTTATTGAGCTGGCAGAAGAAAACGACTTGCCGCTCATTGAAATTCCGACAGATATTAATTTTTCCCAAATAACAAAGGCGATTTTGGAGCAAATCATCAATAGTCAATTACATTTATTGGAGCAATCGGATAAGATTCACAGCGAACTGACCGATTTAATATTAAATGACCAAAGTTTAAAAGAAGTAACAGAACGATTGTCTGAGTTAACCGCCTCAACCATTTTTATCTACAATGAACTGTACGATATTATTCACTCGCACTACGATCAAAATAAAAACAGCTATATCGAAATATCCCACACCAGCATTAAAGTTAATCAGCATGTATCGAATCTGGCGCCTCACTTAAAATCCAGTTTAGAAAAGGAAACCAAAGTAGTTCTCAATCTGGATCATTACGTGCTCACCATCTATCCAATTCTTGCAAGGCGGACATGCTTTGGCTGGATTGTGATGGTTAAGCCGGTAGAAGATTGGCGGAAACTGAATGACATGGCGATAGAACGGGCGTCAACCATTTATGCGATGGAATTTTTGAAAAAAGCAGCCATAGAGGAAACGCAAATCCGGATCCACAGCAGCATTCTCGATGATATTTTTAATAAAAATTATGCCAACGAGCAAATCATTACAGACCGTGCGCTAAAACTGAACTATGATCTTTCCCTGAACCAGGCTGTTTTTCACATTACATTGAATGAAGCAAAAGATACGGATACAAAACTAATCGATAGACTCTACTATATTACAGAACAGTTGCTTATTCAAAAGGACAAACAACATTTGATTCAAATAAAGTATAATGCGATCACCTTTCTAACGAGTGTCGTTGGCTCCACAAGTAAGCAGAAATATCATCATTGTATTTCGCTGGCAAAGGAGTTAATGAAAGAATGGGACTTCCATTTTCCGGATAACGGTATCATGATCGGGATTGGACAGTATTACGATCAAATTGATAAGTTGGGGCAGAGTGAAAGCGAAGCACAATATGCCATTCAATTATGCGATTTAATCGCTCCAAGAGAAAATATTATCCACTATGAAGACCTCGGCATGTATGACTTACTTCTGGAAATGAAACAAAACGGCATTAATCTAAAGGATTTTTACGAAAAAAATATTAGCGGTTTGCTGAAAAAATCGGATAAGGAAATTGATTTAATTGATACCATCCAGATATATTTTAAAAATAATCAAAGCATCCAGCAGACGGCGGAAGAACTGTTCATCCACCGTCATACATTGAGATACAGGCTGAATCAAATTGAAGAGAGAACAGGATTAAATATTAAATCGGCAGACGATAGACTTAAATTGGAATTGGGTGTTATGGCTTATAGATTAGTGGGGGTATTGGAGTGAACGGAGGAGTCTCTTACCTTTGAGATAAGAGACTCTTGAAATGTCCGGTTCGGGGATCTTTACGAAAATCACCCCGAAAGCTATAACACTTTACTTAAAAATTCCTTCGTCCGCTCCTCCTTTGGATTATTAAATATTTCTTCTGGTGAACCTACTTCAGCAATCTTGCCCTTATCCAGAAAGGCTACACGATCAGCCACTTCCCGGGCAAAACCCATTTCATGCGTAACGATCACCATTGTCATTCCTTCTTCCGCAAGTCCTTTCATGACACCAAGTACTTCCCCAACTAGTTCAGGGTCAAGGCCTGATGTCGGTTCATCAAACAGCATAATTCTCGGTTTCATCGCAAGTGCCCGTGCAATGGCCACACGCTGCTGCTGACCACCCGATAATGTATTCGGATAGACATTGGCCTTATCTGACAGACCTACTTTTTCCAGGTACTCCTCACCTATCTTTATTGCCTCTTCCTTCTTTATTTTTTTCACATAGACAGGCGCTTCTATCACATTTTCCATAACGGTCATATGCGGAAATAGATTAAAATGCTGGAACACCATCCCGGTACGCGTGCGAATTTTATTTAAATCATCTTTCTTTAAATCTATTTCTTTGCCTTCCAAAGCAATAGATCCACTTTGTTTGATTTCCAGAAAGTTTAAGCATCTGAGGAGTGTACTTTTCCCGGAACCACTTGCTCCAATCAGGCAGACTACTTCTTTTTCCTTTACGTCAAAATCAACATCTTTTAATACATGCAGCTTTCCAAAATATTTGTTTAACTTTTTCACCTCAATCATCATGTTTTCTTCACTCATTCCTTCGCACCTCTTTCACTTCTTGATAAATACCGTTCAACCCGATTTACAATAAAAGTTAATATTAAAACAAGCACTAAGTAATAAATACCGACAATGAGATACGACTCCATCGCTAACCCTGTTGAAGATTGAATTCTTTGCGCACGGTTAAATAATTCCTGAAATCCGATAAATGCAACAAGAGAAGAATCTTTGAGCGCAATGATAAACTGGTTTCCAAGCGGTGGGATGGAGCGTCTTAACGCCTGAGGCAACACAATTCTCCGCATCGACAAACTATAATTCATACCCAGACTCCGGGCAGCTTCGGATTGTCCTCGATCCACCGATTGTATTGATCCTCTGAAAATCTCGGCAATATATGCACCATTATGCACACCTAAAGCAATCCCCCCGGATAAAAATCTGCCTAAATCCACAAATTGAACAAGACCAAAGTACAAGACAAAAATCTGAACGACAAGCGGCGTTCCACGAATAATATTAATATATAGATCTGCAATAAATATTAATATTTTATACTTGGAAACCTTCATAAAAGCAAATATTAATCCAATGAGGACCCCTATTACTATACCTAATAATGTAATTTGGATTGTTGCCCAAATAGCGTCATAATACCCTGGCAACGTTTCGGTAAAAAGTTCCCAAAAGGACATGAACAAACCTCCCTGACTTACCAGTTTTTAATGAGAAAAAGAAGTGTGCACTGAGTTTGTGGGCACAATAAGCATTACATCTCATATGCTTACACAAAATCAGTCTTCATTGGTCCGTAATACGCGTTTTAAAGCGCTTACAAAATGAGTTTTCTAAAGTAGCTTTTCTATTGAGTTTTTGTATATGGCTATACCTGGTTGGATGATCAAATAAAAATCTGAAACATTTATTACCTCCCACTTGTTTTTTTAAAGGCCAAAACGATGTACATTGGATGAATGATTTTTCACTTTGACATAAAATAAATCTAAAATTAATAATTCAATTATATATTAACAATATTTCGATAGCAGAGTCATTATCCATTTTATCATAATGTTTATAGGCTTTTTGTACATTTTGTATAAATTCAAATATAACTGGTTGCTTGTTAAATATTTCACCTTTTACTGGTTTTCACTTCGGGGAAATACAAGTTTACAAGAAAAAGATTAAGATCCCCCCATAAAGGAATCTTAATCTTATAATCTCAGATAAATTATATATCACTACACCCTAAACCTCACCGACACCATCTTCTCCTCCAAATAATCATTCAATCCATGATGCCCACCTTCTCTGCCCATGCCGCTCTCCTTCACTCCGCCAAATGGAGCCTGAACGGTAAATGGAAGCGGATCGTTCACACCTACCATGCCATACTCCATTGCTTCTGTGATCCGAATAATCCTTCCCACATCATTCGTATAAGCATAAGAAGCCAATCCATACTTTTCATGGTTCACTTTTTCCAGGAGTTCGTCCTCTGTATCAAATGAGATAATAGGTGCTACAGGGCCAAAGGTTTCATCTTCATAGATCAGCATGTCCTCGGAAACGCCGCTGAGAACGGTTGGCATAAAGAAATTCCCATTGTCGTATCCTTCACCGGAAAGCCGTTCTCCGCCTACCAGCACATGTGCACCTTTCTTTTTGGCGTCCTCCACCTGGGATGCCACTTTTTCAATAGCCTGTTCGTCCACCAGGGGACCAACCGTATTATTTTCATCAAATCCATTGCCCGCTTTTAACTCAGATACACTCTCAGCCAGTTTGCTGGAAAAGGTTTCCGCTATGGTAGACTGCACATACACTCTATTTGAGGAAGTACACATTTGACCGGAACAGCGGAATTTTGTACGCAGCAGCCCGTCAATCGCGTCATCTATATCGGCATCGTCGAAAACAATAAATGGGGCATGGCCGCCGAGTTCCATAGAGACACGTTTCACTGTTTTAGCTGATCCTTCTATCAATTTCTTTCCTACAGCTGTGGAACCGGTGAAAGTAAGCTTCTTCACTTTCGCACTGTTCATGAATGTGTCCGAGACGTCGGAAGCTTTGGCGATAACTAAATTCAACACACCCGCCGGCAGCCCGACCGCTTCAAATATTTTAAACAGTTCAATGGCACACTGGGGCGTCTGGGAAGCCGGTTTTACGACAACCGTACAACCAACGGCCAGCGCCGGCCCAAGTTTTCTTGCAAGCATGGAGATCGGAAAATTCCAAGGCGTAATGGCACCAACCACACCAATTGGCTGTTTGATTACCATAATCCGCTTATCCATACTGCTTGAAGGGATCGTTTCCCCGTAAACTCTTTTGGCTTCTTCACCGAACCAGCGATAATAATCTATCGATTGCTGAACCTCTCCGCGCGCATCTCCAATTGGCTTGCCCATTTCCCTCGTTATCATGGAAGCAAGTTCTTCCTTCTTTTCTGTCATTTTCTCGGCAATGCCGAATAAATAATCGGAACGTTCCTGGGCAGTCGTTTTCGACCAAGCCGGAAAACTTGCATCTGCTGCATCGATCGCCTGCTGTACATGAGAGGCATCTCCGAGGGGAACTTCGGAGACGATTTCATGTGTGGCCGGGCTTTTTACCTTTAATGTGTCATTTGTCTTAATCCATTTTCCATTAATATACATACTTATCTACTCCCTCTCCTTAAAAATTAGCTTAATGCTGCTTCTACTGCCGTAACCGCTTCATCAAAAATGGAAATCATTTTTTCTATTTCTTCCTTATTAATAATTAATGGCGGGGCGATGCCGATGATATCCGTTCCCTCGTAAGTAACGGGACGTACAATCAGTTTTCTTTTCAAACATTCCTTGACTACTTTGCCGGCTACTCCCTGGGAAGCATCAAATCGCTGATTCTTTTCCTTATCAGCCAATAATTCAAATGCACCTAATAGACCTACATTACGGACTCTGCCGACAGACCAATGTTTATCTTCCAGTTCTCTCAATCCTTTAGCCAGCACTTCACCCATGTTGGCGGCATTCTCTACTATATGTTCTTCTTCCATCAGTTCAATATTTTTCAGTGCCACCGCACAGGCAACCGGATGCCCGCTATAAGTAAACCCGTGAAATAGAATCCCCTCTGAGTATTTAATGAGCTCCTCGTGAATATGGTCATTGATCATGACTGCGCCTAATGGAACATAGCCGCTGGTAATACCCTTTGCCAGTGTCATAACATCCGGGACGACATTCCAGTTTTCCAGGCCGAACATTTTTCCTGTTCTGCCAAATCCGGTAATCACTTCATCGGCAATAAAAATAATGCCGTATTCATCACAAATATTGCGGATTTCCTGCATATACCCCTCAGGCGGGATAATAATTCCGCCGGCTCCCTGAATTGGTTCAGCCATAAAGGCGGCAATAGTTTCCGGACCTTCTGCTTCAATCATGCTGCGAACTTCCCGGGCAGCTGCCATCAGGTCTTCATCTGTATAAGGACCTTCCACAATATACGGTGTTGGTGCGTAAAGGAAATCCGGTGCCAGCGATGTCGTCATCGCATGAAATTCCGGAATACCCGTGGCACTAGTCGATCCCATAGATACACCATGATACCCCCGTTTACGAGTAATGACTTTCTTTCTTTCCGGAAAGCCTTTTACTTTCCAGTAGTGCCGCACAAGCTTAATCGCAGAGTCATTTGCTTCAGAGCCTCCGGAAGTAAAGAAGCTGACATTTAAACTATCGGGAGCCAAGTCTGCCAGCTTTTTGGACAGACGGATCGCCGGCTCTTGAGTGAAGCCGGAAAAAGTGGAACTGAAGGCAAGATTCGTCATCTGCTCGCTTGCCACCTCGGATAATTCTTTTCTTCCGTGGCCCATATTCACATTCCATAAGGAAGACATGCCATCTATATAAGTATCCCCGTCCATGTCTTTCAAATAAATCCCTTCTCCTTCAGTGAAAACAAGCGGTGCACCACTTTCTTGCTGCGCTTGGATCGATGAGGTCGGGTGTAAAAAATGTTTTTTATCCAGCTCTACGAGTTCTGCTTTTTTATTTTGCGTTTTTTCCATGTTGATCTCTCCATTTCTATACATTTTTATTTCTTATAAATCACTAAATAATTCTTTAGTTACCAAACTAGCCAAAGCTTAAGATAGATTTGGGTATATAAGAAAAGTTAAAAAGAAAAATCATCAATATTTTTGCCGACTTTGGCGGCTATATCTTATGACCTTTATGATGATATTACAAAATCTACCAATCGCCCTAAAATCCGCAGACCACAATTTTATTCAAATTTATTTATTGCATTTATTGGTTGTTCACCATCTAGTACCCGAATAATTTCTTTTGCCGCGCCAACAGCCATACGAGTTAGCGATTCATGTGTTGAGGCCCCTATATGTGGTGTCAAAATAACATTTTTAGCATTCCATATTATATGATCTGCTGCTGGTGGTTCACTTTGAAATACATCTAAACCAGCTCCTGCAATCTCTCCTTGTTCAATTGCTTCTACAAGAGCAACTTCATCGATTAAACCACCTCTTGCACAATTTATTATATAAGAGGTTTTTTTCATCTTATTAAAAGCCTCTTGATTGATAAAATGATGAAGGGATTGGGTATATGGTAAATGAAGAGTAATGAAATCAGAATTTTCTAATATATAATCAAGTGAGTTTAACAACCGGACACCTTCTTGATCAACTTTTTTCACATATGGGTCATAAGCCAAAACATTCATATCAAGTCCATGTACACATTTCTTAGCTACTAACTGCCCAATTCTTCCGAATCCTATTATACCAATGGTTTTTCCCTTTAATTCTGAACCCACATACCTATGCCTATTATTGAATTGTTCTTTCCGAATTGCTTTGTCTCCGTTAACAATTTGATGTGATAAAGAAACAAGCATACCGATTACATGTTCTGCAACAGATATAAAATTTGCCTCAGGAACATTACACACGAAAACTTTTTGGCGTGTCGCTACTTTAATATCAATGTTATCTGTCCCGACCCCACTTCTAGCAATAACTTTAAGGTTAGGCATACTCTCAATTAGTATTTGATCAATAAGCGCTCCTCTTACTAATATAGCTTTACTTGTTCTTAATTCATCATCAGAAAGTATTTCTTCTACATTATTAGAAAATAATAATTCGTATTTCTTTTTTTCTAATAACTTAATCCCTTCGCTTGCTATGTTTTCATGACCTTCTAATAGTACTATAATTTTATTTCTAGCCATACAAGCATCCTCTCTCTCTTAGAGCTAGTTATTACTGAGATCATATATCTTAATCTAAGGTTGTTATGACTATTTATTAATGTTAGAGTCAAATATATATTTTTGTTTAAAAAAGTTGTTTCAGTTACAACAATGTTGGTACCTAAGGATTGTAATAGTAAAACAGAAAATAATCCCTTTATCATATAATCTTACTGCGAACACATTTTATTTAAGTTATAACCTCTTCTTAATTATAGTGATTGAAATTTCTCAGCACTATCTTTAAAATAAAGTTAATGGTTTAGTAAATTCATACCTCGATAAAAAAGCAAAGCCTCAGCTGTTACATTTCACGTTTTTTTATTTGCCAGTTTTAGAACTGATTGAAGTAGCACATTTGAGGTTTGTTCTAAATCTTCATCAAGTGTTAGTTCTTCTTCACAATGACTTAAACCTCCTACACTTGGCGCAAAAATCATTGCTGTTTCCGCAATGTCATTCATAAATTTCGCATCATGGCCTGCTCCACTATCAATTGTCTGATAGGAATAATTTAATTCTTTAGTGCATGTTTCAATGACTTCAAGCACTTCTTTGGAAAAGAATGTACCATTAATATTCCAAGTTTCCTCAATTGTTATATCTACTTGACGCTTTGTAGCAATATCGTTTATCTTTTGATGAATTATACTTAACGCTTCTCTTCTTTGCTTATCGTTTATATCTCTAGCATCAAATGTAAAATTAACTTTTCCAGCAAAAATATTATAAACAGAAGGGTTAACATCAAATACACCAACTGTTGTAGACAAGTTTTCATAGTTATCCGTTATAGCATCAATTGCAAGAACCATTTCAGAAGCAGCTACCAATGCATCCCTTCTATTTTCGACCGGGTGGGCTGCGTGAGAGGCTTGTCCCTTTACCTCAACATTAAATCTAGTCATTCCTTTCACTCCACGGACAAGACCAATATCTTTTTTACTTTGTTCAAGAATTGGTCCTTGTTCGACATGAAGTTCAAGAAAATAACCTACATTTTGTAACCGATTTTTCTCCTGTCCTTTATACCCAATTGTTTCTAATGCTTGTTCATATGTAATTCCTAGTTCATCCTGAAGGCTGTAGGCAAATTCTTTTGTATAATTTTTTGTGACAACACCAGATCCAACTAAAGGTGGAGTAAATCTCTCACCTTCCTCATTTGTGAAATTTACAAGTTCAATGGTTCTCTCAGTTGAAATATTGTTCTCATTTAACACTCGTATTATCTCTAGACCTGCCAAAACTCCCAATACACCATCAAATCTTCCGCCGTTTGGTTGTGTATCAAGATGAGAACCAACCATAACAATTGGGAGATCTTTTTGTTTACCCTCTCTTCTTCCATATATATTCCCTAAATCATCTACCCGAATTTCTAGATCTTCTTCTTGCATCCAATCAACAAAAATATCTCTAATTTTTTTGTCTTCTTTTGTTAATGCAAGCCTGTGTAATCCACCATTTTCTGTGGCACCAACTTTGGAACTCTTCTCTATTCCAGACTTTAATCTTGAAAAATTAATCCTATATTTATTATAATCCATTGCTAACTACTCCCTCTCTCTAATTAAAATACCTTCAAAAACTTTTTAAATACACAAACATTAACCTTGAAATGTGTATTACAAAGCTAAAATACATGGTATACAAGTGAACTACATTTCTGCCAAAGAGAAAATAATGAGTGTTTTGTTTAAATAATTGGCCACAAATTACCTTTTTGCAGTATCTTTCAATTACGTTGATTATCTTCGAGAAGACCTAATCTAATTTGTTAAGTAATCCCATGAAGCTAATAGATGCACTTTCCCTGCTTGAATTAAATCATTAACTTCAATATATTCGTTGGCTGAACCCATATTATAATGGTTGGGACCATATACGGCAGCTGGAATATTATACAGTCTCCAATAGCGAGCATCAGTTAGACCAAAAGTAAAGCAAGACATACTTTGTTTTTGTCGAATTAACTCAGCATTTTCCTTTACTACCTGAAATAATTTATTATTAGGTGAAGAAAGAGTCGGTTTAGTTTCTTTAATAAGTTCCATACTAACATTCGGATGTTCTTTTAAAGTTTTTTTCACAAAATCTTGAGCTTGGCCGAGTGTACCCCCAGGTGGAATTCTCAAGTCAATGTAAGCTTCACATGATTCAGCTTGAGTGTTAACATTTGTCCCTCCATTTATCATACCGATATTCATAGAAAACTCTTGTGCTGCCTTAGTACTACCTTGTCCTCTCAATGCATCAAATACTTGCTCAGATTGTTCCATTTCTTTCTTTACCTCTCTTGGAAGTTCCGCTTTCAAAGTTTCATATTTTCTAAAATCTATTAAACAATTCAACATTGAATCAACAGCACTTTGCTTCTGGAAAATATATGCTCCATGTCCTCCCTTATTCTGCGCAATAAGTTTTATCCAATAATTACCTTTTTCTCCCATTGATACCATTTGACAAGACGTAGGTTCACCATTTAATAATGCATCTCCTCTCAGTTCTGGGTATTCCCTTAATAAATATTCCGTTCCCCAGGTTCCTCCAGTTTCTTCATCTGAGACAAGTGTAATAGATAGTTTGCCTGACCACCCCCCACTTTTCGCTAGCATTGTAAAAGCGTAAAGTGAACATGCCACACCAGCTTTCATATCAGCTACTCCTCTACCATATATACGTCCATTATCTATGGTTGCCTCATATGGATGGTAATCCCAATTCGTTTTTTCCCCTGCAGGATATGTATCTAAATGACCATTAAACACTAAATGCGGTCCCTCACCTTCCCCTTCAACAGTACAAACAACATTTGGCATTTTCGATTGGGGAGCAATCTTCTTAGCTGGCAACCCACGGGAAACAAGATATTCATAAACAAACTCTGCAATTTCTCTTGTATCTCCTGGTGGGTTCTCACTTGGAATCCGAACAAGCTTCTGACACAGGGTAATAATATCTTCTTCACTGAATTGATTTTCTAGCTCTTTCTTATTCAAAATAATCATCCTTTTCGTTGTTATTTAAAATATAAACCTAAGTTGTTTTCCGTTAAATAAATTCTGACCTTGCCTTTATCAAGGATTGTACTTATTTATCTACAAATACATAAACACTTACTGGTTCAAAACTCTAAGGGCTTCCCATGAAAAACTAACTAGTACTTTTTCACCAGTATTCCACTCTTGTTCATTACTTTTAATAGTAGTTAAGTGCACTGATTCGTCCATTTCTTCTATTTCTACAATATATTTATAGCTATTTCCCAAGTAAACTTTGTTTTTTATCTGACCTTTAAGTGTGACATTTTTATTATTTTTAGTTTCCTCGACCATATCCAGTAGTCTAATATTTTCTGGACGTATAGAAAGGTAAACTCTTCCCTCACTATTGTCGGTAGTAGCCACGGATGGATCTAAATCAATAACTGTACCCTGCAGTAGCTTTACTTTTTGTTTTTCATCCTCATCCTCAAAAATATACCCTTTAATAAAGTTGTTTTGACCAATAAAATCTGCCACGAAATAATCTATTGGGTTTTCATACAATTCCTCAGCATTTCCGAGTTGAACCATTTTAGATCTATTCATTACTGCGATTCTATCAGACATAACAAGTGCTTCCTCTTGATCGTGTGTTACAAAAATAATAGTGACTCCTGTAATACTCTGTATTTTTTTTATTTCAAGTTGAAAGTACTCTCTAAGTTTTTTATCTAATGCTCCTAAGGGTTCATCCATTAATATCAAATCAGGTTTAAACACTAAAGCCCTTGCCAATGCGACTCTCTGTTGCTGCCCTCCACTTAATTCATTTGGCTTTCGATGTCCAAATTCTTGTAATTGCACTAAATTCATTGTTTCATTTACAGCTTCCTCAATTTTTTTCTTGTCCCATTTTCTGATCTTAAGTGGATAAGCTATATTTTGAAAAACATTCATATGAGGAAATAAAGCATAATCTTGAAACACAAACCCCATGTTTCGTTTATGTGAAGGTGTGTTTAATATATTTTTTTCTCTTAGTAATATTTCTCCTTCTGTAGGTTGAACAAACCCTGCAATCATTTGAAGAATTGTGGTTTTACCAGATCCACTAGGCCCTAATAAGGTTATAAACTCTCCTTCATAAATAGATAGGTTAACAGACGTAACAGCTTGAAAATCACCATATGTTTTTGTTGCATTTCTAATTTCTAAAATTGGTGCATTATTTGGCTTCATATTCATCCTCCTTCTTTCTTGTGAAATATTGAATTGTTAAAAGTAATATTATTATGGTAAATATAATTAGTGATGAAACAGCTGATACTGTAGGATCCACCGAATATGTTAAACTTCCCCAGATTTGAGTTGGAAGGGTTGATATTTGTACACCACCTAAAAACATTGGAATTAACAATTCATCAAAAGATAGTAAAAAGCTAAAGAGTGCCCCACTTATAACCCCAGGCAAAATAAGTGGAAGAACTATTTTATAAAACGTTTTAAATCTTGATGCTCCAAGGCTCATTGATGCCTTCTCTAAATTTGGATTAATACCTTGAAGACTGCTCGACACTGTTACTAATACAATAGGAAAAGTGATAATAGTATGACCTATTACAATTGGAAAGACGGAGCCTATCATTTGTAAGTTAACAAAGAAAAAGTAAAGAGCTATAGCCAATACCATTGGCGGTACTACTAAAGGGGTTACCAATAAAATGTAAGAAATATCTTTTCCCCTAAATTTCCCTCTTACTAATGCATAAGCAGCCATTATTCCTAAAACAGTAGTAGAACAAGCAGTTAAAAATCCAATTTGCAAACTATAAACAGTTGCTGTTAGCCATGTTTTAGACTCAAAGTAGTTAAAGTACCAATCTAACGTAAAATCCTGCAAGGGAAATGATAATGAACGACTTGCATTAAATGACATAATAATAATGGTGATAATTGGCAACAAAATAAAAATCAAAATCAAAACTATTAATAAAGTAAATAAGAGTTTTAAGTATTTATTTTCAATTAGCATTTTATTTCCCTCCCCACAATAAGTTTAGAGGTACAATTCTTGAGACAATAATTAACGAAAGGGTGGTAATTAAAACTAAAGATGTTGCCAATGCAGCGGCAAATGGCCAATTTAATAACTCATTAACCTGTAATTCTATAAGCTGAGCAATCATTACTTCACTTCTTCCACCAATTAGGGCAGGAGTAATATAAAAGCCAATTGCCTGAATAAACACTAATAAACTACCAGCTAATATTCCGGGTAAACTTAAAGGGAAATAAACTTTAATAAATGTATAGGGATTAGTGGCTCCTAGACTTTTTGATGCTTTTAAAACATTATCGGGGATATTCGACATCACAGCAAAAATTGGAAGCACCATATATGGCATTAATATATGAATCATTCCTACAATAACAGCACCTTTGTTATACAACATAGATTGAGTAGACAGACCCAAAGAACTGATAATATAATTTAAAACACCATTTTCACCTAAAACCCCCATCCAGCCATAGCTCCGAATAATAATCCCTAAAAACATTGAAATAGCAACTATACCGAATAATAAAAGTTTCTTTTTAGAGTATGTAATATAATAGGCTAAAGGATAACCAATCAATAAGGAAAAAATTGTAACTAATGCCGCAATCTGTAAGCTTCTAAAAAAAACATTGTAATATAAATTAGTTTGAAAAATGTTTAAATACTCTTTAAACGTAAAACCACCGTCCCAAAAACTCATTGTTAACATATTCATAAGTGGGTAAATATAAAAAACAATCATAAATAGAAAAACTGGAATGATAAGTAAAAACTCAACTGAAAACTTTTTTTTCAACATACTGTAAGCTCCCCTCTAGTTACGTATTCTGAGGGTTCACCACTGTTTTACTTACAATGGTGAACCTTCAGATATCCTATATAACGCTATCTCGAATAATGGGGTTTGTCGTACAATGAATTCCCCCTCCATTTTTTTGAACTTCTGAGTAATCCAATGGTATAACTTCAATTCCTGCTTTGATCATATTTTCAATAGAGTTGCTCGCTTCTTTCGCAACTACCACTTTTCCAGGCTTAATAGCCAAACAGTTCACTGCCCACTTTTCATTAGGTTCAATATCAATTCCTTTAATCCCAAGTTCATCAAGCATTTCTAAAAACCAGTAAGGTAATTTTTCTTTTATAATGACTGCTTTATCAATATCAACCATCGTAAAAGCACTGTCTGTGTGCAATGAGTGACCAACCAAAGGAATTGTAACTAAATCAATGTTTTGTGTTGAAAGAATAGATTCCAACTGACTAATAGCTTCCCTATTACCTCTTTTTGAATGACCTGCGAAAGCTAAATTAGGAGTTAAAAAACCAAAGCTCCCCCCCTCGAACACCCCTTTTCCAATAATACTGCCATTGATAGGCATACCGATATCAGCCAATGTTCTTGTTACAAATTTTTCCTCTCCTTGTCTCATTGCTGGGGCCATTCGATTCAAAATAGCACCACCAGGTGTCACCGAGATTACATCACGAACATTGACAGCCTTACTAAAATTACTTTCTTCATTATCGTAATCTACATAAATAACCTCTGCCCCCTCATCCTTTAAGATTTGAGCAAGTTGATCATGTTGTGCTTGCATGAGCTCTATATCTGGAAGAGATTTATCAGGGGAAATCCAATATCCCTTTTTATCTTTGTTTACCCAAGAACCATAATCTTCTTCAAACACACAATTTTCATTATTAATATTCTCTATAATCTCTTTTCCCGGTCGCTTCATCAAAACCTTTTTGATTTGACCTACATCATTATTTAATCCCCATACATTTCCCCAAGTCTTTTTTTGGTATGCTTCATCATCAGTCGGAACAATATTAGCGTCAAATAATTCATGTACTAGTTTCATAAAATATCCTCCTTGGTATTAGTCTAGTTCTAGTTTCCATTCTTCCCACCATTCAGCATAGTCATTATAAACGGCTCCCCAAGAACCATCATTATTATATTCCATCATTTGTTCAATGTTTTCTGGGTATGTTACTAAATTCTCCTTGATATCTTCATCAACATAATCTAATGCCTCAGTATGCACAGGGCCGTAAGGTAGGATATTTGATAAAGCAGCTTGTCTTTCAGGATTAGAGATGAACTCAAAAAACTGGATAACTGCATCGCTCATCTGTCCTTTAGGTACAACCCAGTAGTCCATTGCATAGATTCCATCATTCCATTGAATTTCCACAGGTACACCATCTTGTATTAAAGAAGCAGCTTGAACCGTAAATACATTCCCCATAATAGCTTCTTCATCAGCTAACGCTTGAACACCCTCTGCACCGGCATTCCAAAAAGTACTGATCTCTGGTTCAATCTCACTAATTTTATCTAGTGCCCTTTGAGCTTTTGCTTCATCAATAGGATAAATATTCTCTTCATCTTCACCCATAGCCATTAATGCAACTTCCATATTTGAATGGGCTTGGTCTGGCATAGTTCTTGGACCCGGGAATTGTTCTGTATCCCAAAAATCACCCCAATTTTGCGGAGGATCATCGAATCTATCAGATCTATATGTTAATGCCCAACCCCAATAATAAGCACCGATTCCATGCTCCATCATTGAATTTTCAGGCATTCCTTCTAATAGGCTTTGATCCATTTCCTCATACGGAATTGGTTCCAAATAATCTCCATCATTAATTAGTGTATCTATATTTGGTGTATCAAAAAGAACGATGTCCCATTCTACGTTTCCACTGTCTACTTGCGCTTTAATCTGTGATGCTGAAGGAGGTGTTACAACATTTATTTCAATTCCTGTTTCTTCTGAAAACGGTTCAAACCAAGCTTCTGTTTGGGCCTCAGTACCTGCTCCTCCCCAGCTTACTATTACTAATTCATCATTTTCATCTGCACCAGCATTTTCATCACCACATGCTGCTGTAAATATAAGAAGAAGACTGAATACCGCTATTAACAATATCTTAACTCTCACACTTCATCCCTCCATGTTTTAATAGTTTATATAGTGCTAAATATTACTGTCTTATAGGATAATAAGCATCCCCCCCCTTTAGATAAAATGTTCTAGTTAATCATCATATCTTCTGAAACAACCTATCAAATTAATTCTCCTAAATAACCTCTTTGAATTACCATTAACCTTTGCAGTTAACAACTTATGATCTTTTTATCTATTAATGGCTTAGATTTAATCTTTTCCACTCTCGAATACCAATCTTACTTTAATTAGCAAAATCGACAGCTAGTACATCAATGAAGGATATTTTTCAATATAAAATTAAGTTTCGCTATATTGGAAATTTAATAAATTTAATTTCCGTGTACTTTTCATCAAAATGTACAGATTATTACATGTTTTCAGACATAACTTTAAATTAATTGTTAATAATTGTTATGATGACGCTTTCATTTCTAACGTTTTTCAAAGTATTATTAACTCCTATTCATTGATACAAGTAATTGATTTTATATACTACCCGATTTTCAACCGAATATATAATCACTAGTGAATGCATCTGTTTGTTTTTCACTCAATTCATAATTATAAGGATAGAAATTACAGTCTTTCTAATCATGCAAATACATTTTTTTAGTAATAACGATTTAAATCAACTCTATTAATGAGTTTCTTTATTGCTCCTCCTCTATAAGCTATAAGGTTTTCTTTAAATATTTTAATACATCGATCTATGTATTTATCCGATTCAGAAGATACGTGTGGTGTGATTAAGACGTTTTCTAGCCCCCAAAAGGGATGCTCTTCAGGTAAAGGTTCTTTTTGAAAAACGTCTAAAACGGCTCCCCGGATTTTCTCTTCTTTTAAAATTTTATATAAGTACTTTTCATCAATTATTTCTCCTCTGCCTATGTTTATAAGAACAGCTGATTTATTTATTTTTTGTAAAACTCTCTCTGAAAAAATCCCTTTTGTAGTTGGTGTCAAGGGTAAGACAATCACAATATATGAATAGTTTCCAATATGAGTAAATGATTCACTTAGTGTAAACACTTGACTAAATGGTGGATGAGTTTGCCCTTTTGTGTTTACTCCATCTACATGCATCCCCATCAGATTTGCCTTTTTAGCGATTTCTTTGCCTATAGCTCCAGTACCAAAAATCAATACTTTTTTTCCATATAACTCACCGACAGTCTTTTGCTTCCAAACTGCATTCTTCTGCATTTTCAAAAAATAAGTGAAGTTTTTCTCAAAATAAAGCATTGTCCCGATTACATATTCAGACATCGGAATTGAATGAATTCCTTTAGCATTTGTAATAATAATTTCTTTCTTTTTTAATGTACTAAAAGGCAGTTCCTCAATTCCTGCACTTAATAGTTGAACCCATTTAAGTCTGGGGAAATTCATAATTTCCGATTTATTTAAATCATTACCGTACGTTAATAATATTTCTATATTTTGTTTGGCTTTATAGTCAATCTCACGGATATTTGAAAAAATATGAATATCTTCATTACATACCTTTTTAACCTCTTTTACATGACTATCTAAAATATTTTTTGTTGTACTTGCAATCAAACAATCACCTCTTATTAATATAAAAGTAAATTAATCAATAATACCCTTGGTCACTATTTGGACGTGTTTTTCCATCATTTTTTTTGCTCCATTACCATCATTAATTTCGAATTTTTCAACAATCTTGTAATGTTCTTCGATAGCAGCCTCAGCTCTTACATGGAGAGTATTAGATAATATAAGAAATCTTTGAATTTGACTGTTCAAGTTAACAATAAACTCTTTCAATTTTCTATTACTAGCATACTCTGCTATTTTTGTGTGGAATTGGTAATCAAGGTCTAAAAATAAATTAAAATCTTTCAAATTAATAGCTTGTGATTGTTGAAAACATATGCTTCTTAAAAATTCAACTTGCTTTGGAGTAGCTAAAGACACTGCAAGTTCAGTTGCTGCAGGTTCCAACAATTCACGAATCAATTGATAATCCTTTACGTCTTTTTTAGAGATACTACTTACTTTAGCGCGTTTTCCAGGTTGTATTTCTACTAGACCCTCAAAAGCTAGTTTATCTAAAGCTTTACGTATTGGTGTACGACTTATGCCTAATTCACTAGCAATTTTTTCTTCTACTAATGTTTCTTTTGGCTTTATAACATTATTAATTATTGCATGTTTGATAATACGATATCCTTGTTCCGCCAATGTTTCTTTTTGAATTGCCTTATCTAAGTTCAACTTTTTCACTCCCTTCATTTTGAGTATTCAATATTCAGTATCCCTTATTTAGAATACAGTATACAATTTGATTTTAGAATTGTCAATAAAAATTTTATTTTTTGATTTTCACTTTTTAAAATTATTCGTTGTTGCAGTTGTTATTAACCTATATGTTCTTAGTAAGCTTAAACAAGTCATTAAACATCTTAATTATTTATTCCTAATGTTAAATGAGTTGATTATTCTTGTTCGCTAATCTTTTGGATGTGTAATCTTTATAAATATCAAAACCACCAGTGTGAACTGGTGGTTTGCTCTGCGGCTGAAAGCCTATGTTACCGGCCTCGGCCTAAAAGGCCCACTGAATGGGTTTCCCTTTTGCACCACACTTACTCACTGATTCTTAAAGAATCTCTTATTTCTTTTTATTTTTCTTACCGGTGAACGGATCAAATTCTTCAAATAATGTTAATTGATCGCTCATGTAATCCTCCCTAAGCTGATTTCGTATATACTCTTGAATTTGATTTTTATTTCTTCCCACCGTATCCACAAAGAATCCTCGACACCAGAATTTTCGATTACCATATCTATACTTTAAATTCGCATGACGGTCAAAGATCATTAAACTACTTTTACCTTTTAAGTATCCCATGAATTGAGACACACTCAATTTTGGTGGTATACTAACTAACATATGAATGTGGTCTTTGCATGCATTTGCTTCGTGTATTTCAACGCCTTTTCTTTCGCAGAGTTCTCTGATTATTTCTCCTATACTTCTTTTATATTTTCCATATATGATTTGTCTTCTATATTTTGGTGCAAAAACTATATGGTACTTACATCTCCACTGCGTGTGTGCTAAACTATTCTTGTCCTTCATTGGACGTGCCTCCTTCTATGGTGAGATTTTGGTGGTCGGGAAACCTACCTAATCTTACCATGAAGCGAGGCTTTTTTTGACCCCACGCTAGAAGCTCTCTGGAACCCCCGGCATAGCCGGGGGTTTTCAAAGATCATAAAAAAAATACTGACTTCCCTTAGGAAAGCCAGTAATCAAAAATGTATATACCTCATTATTTTACCTTAAACCTCACCGATACCATCTTCTCTTCCAAATATTCATTCAGCCCGTGATGTCCGCCTTCTCTTCCCATGCCACTTTCCTTCACTCCGCCAAATGGTACCTGGACCGTAAATGGCAGTGTGTCATTCACGCCAACCATGCCGTATTCCATGGCTTCAGTTATACGAATAATCCGTGACATGTCATTCGTGTAGGCATAAGAAGCCAAACCGTAGTTTTCATGATTTACCTTCTCCAGCAGCTCCTCCTCTGAATCGAAGGTGATAATCGGTGCTACTGGGCCAAAGGTTTCCTCTTCATAGATCTGCATGTCTTCAGAGATGCCGCCAAGAACAGTAGGCATGAAGAAGTTTCCATGATCATACCCTTCCCCTGTTAACCGCTCGCCGCCTGCCAGGACCTTCGCACCTTTCTTTTTGGCATCTTCCACTTGGGAAGACACTTTTTCTATCGCCTGTACATCCACTAAAGGACCAACGGTATTATTTTCATCAAATCCATTGCCCGCCTTCAACGCTGATACCCGTTCAGCCAGTTTTTTTGAAAAAGTCTCTTCAATGGAAGACTGGACATAAACTCTGTTTGTGGATGTACACATTTGACCGGAACAACGGAATTTTGTGCGCAGCAGTCCGTCAATGGCGTCATCTATATCTGCATCATCAAACACGATAAATGGAGCATGGCCTCCCAGTTCCATGGAGACGCGTTTAACTGTTTTTGCTGAACCTTCAATCAGTTTCTTCCCAACATTGGTGGAGCCGGTAAAGGTGATTTTCCGTACCTTGGAGCTGTTCATAAATGTTTCTGAAACAGCCGATGCCTTTGCAATAACCAGATTCAGCACACCTGCCGGCAGCCCGGCCTCCTCAAAGATTTTAAACAGTTCGATTGCACATTGCGGTGTCTGGGAAGCCGGTTTTACGACTACCGTACATCCTACTGCCAGGGCTGGACCAAGCTTTCTGGCCAGCATGGAGATCGGAAAATTCCATGGCGTAATCGCCCCGACTACGCCTACTGGCTGTTTGATGACCATCAGCCGCTTTTCCATGCTGCTTGACGGGATCGTTTCTCCGTACACTCTTTTTGCTTCCTCGCTGTACCAGCGAAAGTAATCGATGGACTGCTGCACTTCTCCGAGAGAATCCCCGATCGGTTTTCCCATTTCACGGGTGATCATCGCAGCCAATTCTTCTTTTTTTTCTGTCATTTTCTCGGCAATTTTAATTAAATAATTGGAACGTTCCTGCGCAGTTTTTTTGGACCATGCCGGAAAACTTTCATCTGCTGCATCGATCGCCTGCTGTACATGCGTGTCATCTCCAAGGGGTACCTCAAAGACAATCTCATGAGTTGCCGGGCTTTTTACTTTTAAAGTATTGTCTGTTGATATCCATTTTCCATTAATATACAAGTCTATCTCTCTCCTTCTGCTGTCTATTAATTTAAAGTAGCTTCGACTGCGGAAACAGCCTCATCGAAAATCGAGATGATTTCTTCTATCTCTTCTTTATTTATTGTTAAAGGTGGTGCGATGGCGATAATATCCGTTCCTTCATAGGTGACAGGACGTACAATCAACTTCCTTTTCAGGCATTCCTGAACTACCTTGGCTGCAACTCCTTCCGAGGCATCGAAACGAATGTTTTTCTCCACATCTGCCAGCAGTTCAAATGCACCCAGCAGCCCAACGTTTCTCACTCTACCGACAGACCAATGTTTGTCTTCCAGCATTTTTAACCCTTTTGTCAGCTCTCCACCCATTTTTGCAGCATTTTCTACGACATTTTCCTGTTCAATCAGTTCGATATTTTTAAGTGCCACAGCACACCCAACAGGATGACCGCTGTAGGTAAATCCATGGAAAAGTGTCCCTTCCGAGTATTTAATAAGTTCTTCATGAATATGGTCATTGATCATCACTGCGCCCAACGGGACATAGCCGCTTGAAATTCCTTTTGCCAGTGTCATGACATCCGGCTCGACATCCCAATGAGCGAGACCAAACATTTTACCGGTTCTTCCAAACCCGGTAATTACTTCATCTGCAATGAAAATTACACCGTATTCATCACATATGTTGCGGATTTCCTGAAAATATTCTTTTGGCGGTATAATAATCCCGCCGGCTCCCTGAATCGGTTCGGCCATAAAGGCAGCAACGGTTTCCGGTTCCTCTGCTTCAATCATATTGCGCACTTCCCGGGCAGCCTTCATCAAATCATCTTCGCTATATGTTCCCTCAACAATATAAGGTGTCGGCGCGTACAGAAAATCCGGGGCCAACGAAGTCGTCATGGCATGGAATTCCGGAATACCGGTTGCACTGGTGGAGCCCATGGATACTCCATGGTACCCTCTTTTTCGTGTGATAACTTTCTTTCGTTCCGGAAAGCCTTTCACCTTCCAGTAGTGACGGATCAGTTTAATGGCAGAGTCATTTGCCTCTGAACCGCCGGAGGTAAAAAAGCTGACATTTAAACTCTCCGGTGCGAGATCTGCCAATTTTTTTGACAGCCGAATTGCCGGTTCATGCGAGAACCCGGAGAATGTAGAGCTGAATGCCAACTTACTCATTTGTTCGCTTGCAGCATCGGACAGCTCTTTTCTGCCATGGCCAATATTCACGTTCCATAATGAAGACATTCCGTCAATATACGTGTCACCATCCATGTCCTTCAAGTACACGCCCTCACCTTGCGTAAAAACGAGAGGTGCACCACTTTTCTGCTGTGCCTGAATGGATGAAGTTGGATGTAAAAAGTGCTTTTTATCCAAATCTACCAATTCGGCTTTATTATTCATTGTTTTTTCCATTTTGATCTCTCCATTTCCTAATTTTTTCATTCAAGAACTGTAAGTGTTTCATCCTATATTATCTAAATTATTTGCTAACTCTCTCATGAAAGGGTTTACATAAGTGGATTAAAAATATGAGATTTAAATTAAATTTAATTCCTTTAACAAAGCAATGTCATTTCTGATAACATGCATATGAGCCTTCATAAATTCTTCTCCCTTTTGTACATCTTTTTGCTCAATTGCTTCAATTAATTGAAGATGTTGCTTTTGAGCAATTTCCATAGTTTCAGGAGTCATCTTTGTTAAGGTAAACAAAACTTCATTTGTCATTTCAATAAAAGAATTTAATAAAATGCTGAATAGCGTGTTCCCTGTTGACTTTGCAAGTGTATCATGGAATTGAATATCATATTTTACAAAGAGGTTTACATCTTCTTTGTACTTTTCCATTGATTTATAAAGCTTATAGAGTTCTTTAATGTCGTTGGAATTTGCTGCTTTGATAGCCTTGCCAATGATAGATAACTCCAATTCCTCTCGTGCTTCCAATACATCCTCAATGGTAGTATCATAGTTCTGCATAATTCTTTCTATTGTTGAAGTAATCATTAATGGATCAGGTTTCGTAATAAAAGCTCCTCTTCCGGGATGGACTGTAACCAAGCCTTTTTCTCTAAGGATATTAATACCTTCTCGTACAACATTTCTGCTAACTTGAAACTGGGCCGCCAACATGCGTTCAGATGGTAATTTATCTCCCTCCCTCAGTTTGTTTTTCATAATTTTTTCTTCAACAAAATTTACAATATCTGTATGTAAATAGTTGTTCAATTTGTGTTTCACCTGCTTTAGTGCCGTTATTAGGGTTCTAGAATTGGCTAAATTCTATTTGATCCTTAATATAATAGTTTGTTTAATAGCCTCTATTTAAGTCAATTTCATTATCCAAAGGCATGTTGGTTAAATAATTATCAGCATTTATTCTGAATTTATCAATACAACGATCCAAGAACTTCACTGTTTTGGCAGCCACATGTGGAGTGATGAGCACATTTTCCAGGTCCCATAATGGGCTGTCTTCCGGCAGTGGTTCCTCATGAAAAACATCTAGAGCAGCACCTCTTATTTCGTTTGTTTTCATCGCTTTAATGAATGCCCTTTCATTTATTAGCGGCCCTCTTCCTATGTTGATTAAACACGCGTCATTTTTCATAATAGTTAATTCTTCTTCACCAATTAAATTTTCTGTTTGTTTTGTTAAGGGCAGAATCAATATTACAAAGTCACACTGTTGCAGAAGATCCAACTTTTTATCAGGAGTATACATTTTATGGAAATGTGGCTTTAATTTTCCACTTGTATTCATTCCATATACCTTCATCCCGAGAAACTCCAACCTTCTGGCAATTTCCTGGCCGATCCTTCCTGCACCTAGTATTCCTGCTACTTTTCCATGTGCTTCTCCAACAAGTTCTTCACGATCCCAAAGATGCTTACGTTGATTTCCCAAGTATTTTTGAAAATCCCTGGCAAAAAATAGAATCATACTAATGGTATATTCAGACATGGGTATGGCATGAATACCGACCATATTAGTAAGTATAATGTTTCGTTTCCTAAGTTCTTCAAGTGGAAAGCGTTCCACTCCTGATTGAAAAGCTTGAATCCATTTTAAATTGGAACACCTATCAAGAAATGCTTTGTTAACCTGGTGACCGTAAGATATAAGGATTTCAACCTGGTCCCAGTCACAGGCATGTTCATCATTTAAATCTTCTATAACCTCCACTTTCCCGCTATAAATCCTGGTTAGTTTATCTATTTGTTCGCTCGTAAACTCAGTAATGTTCGTTATAAGCATGTAGTTTTATGAACCCCTCCTTCATGACAACTTCCCATCTGGTTCAACTGGTCCTACCAGTTATACCAAATATAATAGCAGAGTGAATTTACTATTGCAAGATAAATTTTATCTTTTTCGACTTTTTTCTACATTGGTAACATTAAATTTGTAAGCGCTGTTATTATATGTTAAATATTTTTAACTAAAATGAAAGTTGAATACATGGGATTACTATTTGGTATAACAAACGTTATAAAAAGAGCCTGCAATACCAATATCACATTATGGTTTTACAAGCTTTTTCAAGATTTATATTTTGAGTTTTATATCTCTTCTTGCTGTTCAGATTATAAAGTTTATTCTCCTTTAAAGTCCGGAGCTCTCTTTTCCAAAAATGCCTGAATGCCTTCCTTTGTATCATGTGTGTGGAACATTAATGACTGAATAATATTTTCCTGCGTCATACTGGATGATTGGGTAAACTCATTCGCATGGTTTACCAAATATTTCACAAATTTATTGGCGATCGGGGGACCTTCCACAATAAATTGTGCAAACTCCGTTGCCACATTCACTGCATTACCTTCTGATAACCGGCTGATTATTCCTTTTTCGTGCAACTCCACAGCTGATATTGGCTTTGCAGAAGATATCCATTCCTTTGCACGGGCAGGCGGAACTCTTTCCGAAAGAAGCTTAGTTAAACCTAAGTCGGGCACCAATCCTATATTCCCAAAGCTTGAAATAAATTTTGTGGACCGGTCCGCAATAATGAAATCCGATGCAAGCGCCAGGCTGAACCCAGCTCCGGCAGCATGGCCGTGGACCGCACTTATTACATATTTGTCAAGGTCTGTAATAGTTTTAGTAATTTCCGCAGCTTCTTTCATTCTTAACATGATGGCAGAAGGATTTCCCCCTGGCTTCATAGTGTCAATGTCTCCCCCGGCACAAAAAGACTTTCCCTCACCGGATAAAATTACCGCTTTTACTTCTTCATCTTTTTCTGCTTCCTTTAACGCCTCTACTAACCCGTGTTTAAGTTCACTGGAAAGTGCATTCCTTTTTTCCGGCCGATTCATCTTCAAATAGGCTATCCCATTTTCTATATCAACTTGCAATTCTTTAGACATCTAAACACCTCTTTCATTATTACTACATTTATAGAATGACACGCTTATAGTTTAATAAGCTGCTTCCCAACATTTTCTCCCAGAAATAACCCAATAAAAGCTTGTGGGGCATTCTCCAATCCTTCAATTATATTTTCCCTGTACTTTAATGTGCCATCGTTAATCCAATTTCCCAGTTGCGTATAGCCTTCTTCAAATCGATCAGCATAATCTCTGACAATAAATCCTTTCATTAATGCGCTGCGGTGAATTAATTGCCCCTGGATCCTCGGGCCCAGTGCAGGCTTCTCCAAATTATAAGTGGAAATTTGACCGCAAAGTACGATCCTCGAATGGAAGTTAATGAACTCTATTACTGCATCTGAAATTTCCCCTCCTACATTATCAAAATATATATCTACGCCGTTTGGACAAGTTGTTTTCAACGCGTCCCTGACATTCTCCGTTTTATAGTTGATTGTTGCGTCAAAACCAAGATCGTTTTTCAAGTAATCTGTTTTTTCTGCAGAACCCGCTATTCCAACTAGCCGGCACCCTTTCATCTTTGCTAATTGTCCTGAAACAGAACCTACAGCACCTGCAGCTCCTGACACGACGACTGTCTCACCAGTTTTTGGCCTGCCTATATCCAGCATCCCAAAGTAGGCAGTCAGTCCCGGCATTCCGGCTGCTCCAAGTGCTGTTGAAATTGG
Organism: Virgibacillus kimchii; assembly: GCF_055379185.1. Classification (NCBI taxonomy): domain Bacteria; kingdom Bacillati; phylum Bacillota; class Bacilli; order Caryophanales; family Bacillaceae; genus Virgibacillus; species Virgibacillus kimchii. Next base: position 1,964,045 of record NZ_AP043951.1, read on the forward strand.
TGCCAGGTCAGGATTCACCCTTCTGATATTCTCTCCGTTAGAAATGGAAAAATCAGCCCAGTCCAGCCGGCCTTCTACTATTTCCCCTTCTTTAAATGAAGCATTTCTGGATTCTGCTACTTCACCGACTACTCCGCCGGTTAACACCTCATGTAATCGGTAAGGCTCCACATAAGTTTTAACCCCGCGCATTCTCCCCCGCATATAAGGATCTACAGATAAATAGATAGATCTTATTAACACTTCCCCTTCCTTAACCGGAGGCAAATCACTGGTGATCATCTTGAAGTTCTCGGTTCCGGGCATGCCTTTGGGTCTGCTTGCTAATAGAAATTTACGGTTTGATATTGTCAATGTTACGCCTCCTCAGGTTACTTTAATTTATTCCAACTTCTCCACCAAACACTTATCACTGCCACTTCGATTGTATTTTTTAAAAATAAAAGCAGAGATACAGGTTAATACACCCAGCATGATATACACAGTCATATACATGAATTCAGATGAAAGGCCTGCCTCTATAGCTAAAATGGTTCCGGAAACGGTTACTCCAAATGCTCCGCCAAAAAATTGAGTTAACTGTGCAATACCCACTCCTGTTGCTACTTCATTCGGTTGTAATATGCTTGCTATTTCATTGCGGATACTTGTTGAAAGTGCTGTAAACCCGGGACTCATAAATAAGTAGGCCAAAAGCATAAAAACCGGTGAAACCGCTGATAAAAAAATAAACATAATAATGGAAATCAAAAAAAGCAGCTGAGACATAACAATTACGTTCCCGTTTCCAAGCTTTTCTATAATCTTTCCTATGGTGTTTGCTGCTAAAGCTGAACCAATGGCACCCGGCAATAATAACAAACCAATTTCCAGGGACCCACTTTGAAATAAATCGCTTAATAACAAAGGTAAAATAAATAAAGCGGCAAAATATACAAAATAGCCAATAAAACTGACATATAATAGATGTGTATAACGTTTCTTTTTTAATAGATTTGTATTAATAAACGGATGCTTCACTTGAAGAAAATGTTTTCTTGTGAATATCCCAAGAATAAAGACAGGAACAATATATAAAACATGAAAGGTAGTAAAAAAAAGCATCAAACATACTGCACTCAATATAGTAAGCATACATCCTAAAGCGTCAAATTTCATGGGTCTTTGCTGCTCTCTGGGCACCAAAAGGATAAAAAAAGGGATGAAAAGTAAGACAGACGCTGTAACTAAAAACAATGCATTCCATCCCACATATTGATCAATAACACCACCAATAACAGGGCCCAGACCCAGGCCGCTTACCGCTGAGGAAGAGATTAATGCCAGCGCTCTTCCCCGTCTTGCAGATGGTATGTAGCGGGCGGCCACAACTACAGCAAGACTGACAATCGAACCTGCTCCTGCAGCTTGAATCAGACGCGTGATTAAAGTAAAAATATAGTGGTCTGAAAAATAGCCGATAAAGGATCCTGCGCCCAATAAGAGAATACCTGTAATGATTAATTTCAACGCAGGGATCGATTCACTCAACCTGCTGAATGTCAGGGTAGAAATGGCCAAAACTATGGAATAGCCCGAAATAATCCATGAAGCCAATGAAATACTGATGGATAAATCAGACTGAACACTCGGAATGGCAATATTAAACATCGTTGAATTCATAGTGGAAAAAAATACGGCACAGCTCCATACAAATATTAGATTTTGTTCTGCAGCTATTTTTTTATCGGCTTCTGCTTCTCCCTTCACATTTGTAAACATACGAACAGTTTTACTCCTCCATATCATGCCGGGGCGTTGAAAAGGCATCACTGCTGCCCGTTACTATGGCAAGCCTGCAGAAATACATTCCGTTTCGACACACAATTTATCCAAGTATGTTATCGTTCAGTTTCCTGGATAAGTGTAAAAAATAATTAATGGAATGGGGATTTTTCATGGCATCTTTACTGACTGCCTTGTCCAATGACTGGCCTAAAAGTATCTTTCGAACCGGAATCTCCATTTTCTTTCCGGTTAACGTTCTGGGAACCTCTCTAATTTCAAAAATATCATCGGGAATGTGACGGGGTGAAACCTCATCTCTGATTTCTGCATTAATTTTCCTTTTTAGATCCGCTGTTAAAGTATCCCCGTCGCGAACGACAACGAATAAAGGCATATAAGGTTCATGATAATAGCCGCTTAAATCCACAACCAGACTATCAAGCACCTCCGGGATCCCCTCCACGGCATTATAAATTTCACTGGAACCAGTTCGGACACCCATTCGATTGATGGTAGCATCTGATCTGCCATAAATAACGGCGCTGCCGCTTTTATTAATTTTCAATAAATCCCCGTGCCTCCATATTCCCGGGTATACATTAAAATAACTTTCATGATATCTCTGTCCATCACGATCATTCCAAAAGTAAAGTGGCATGGAAGGATATGGCTTTGTTATCACCATTTCCCCCATCTCGTTATATATCGGTTTGCCCGCTTCGTCATAGGAGTACACGGATACCCCCAGACTGCGGCATGGAATTTCTCCAGCATGTAATGGAGATAGTACGTTGGATGCCACAATGGAAGCACATAAATCCGTGCCGCCGCTGCTTGGTGCAACCCTGACATCCGCCTTTACATGATCATAGATCCACTTAAACCCTTCCGGTGAAAGAGGTGAGCCCGTATAGGCAAAAGTAGAAATAGAGGATACATCATATGTCTTTCCGGGCTCCAGGTTTTTCTTCATGCAGTTTAAAATGTAACTTGGGCTGGTTCCAAATGATGTCATTTTAGTTTTCTCTGCCAATCGCCATAAAACACCCATATCCGGGTATGTTGGGCTTCCATCATATAAAACAATGGATGCTCCGGTGATCAAGGATCCAACAACCGTATTCCACATCATCCAGCCAGTGGTTGTATACCAGAAAAAACGATCATCCGGCGTAAGGTCAGCCTGCAGGTTTTTTAACAGCATGGAAAGGGTGATCCCACCATGCCCATGAACGATAGCCTTAGGCAATCCGGTAGTGCCCGAAGAATACAAAATCCATAACGGATGGTCGAATGGCACCTTTTCGAAGGTGATTTTCTCTGACAATCCAAGCATATCGGACCAGCAGGAAACTGGTCCTGATCCCCTGATATCCGGCTGTGTATTCAGGTATGGCACAATAATAGTTTGCTTTAGGCTGCTTAATTCATTTTGCAATTTCAATACCGTATCCATTTTAAGATACGGTTTTCCGTTATACTGATAACCATCCACTGCAAACAACACTTTTGGCTTAATTTGCTTAAATCTGTCAAGCGTGCTGCCGAGGCCGAATTCCGGAGCACAGCTCGACCATATTGCGCCTATACTGGCAGTGGCTAAAAAAGCAACGACGGTTTCAGGTATGTTAGGCATATAAGATGCGACACGGTCTCCGGGTTTTACGCCAATTTTCTTAAGATACGATGCTACGGAAGCCGTCTGCTTTAATAATTGATCCCAGGTTATTTCAGAATAGGGACGGGTTTCGGACTTGGAATAGATAGCCACTTTACCTTCCTCCGCATTTCTGAGAATATGTTCAGCGTAGTTAAGGGATGCGCCATCAAACCACTTTGCTCCCGGCATCGTCTCTTTTTCAAGAACTGACTTATAATCTGTATAGGATTTTACCTCATAGTAATCCCAAATGCTTTCCCAAAATTCCTCCGTATTCTGAACAGACCAATTCCACAGTTCGTCATATGCTGTAATGGAGAGATTTTTTTTCGTATTCAGCCATGTAATATAATCTGTGATTACTGCTTCCTTCTTCAACCTCTCAGAAGGTTCCCATAGCAGTGTTCCTTCTTTTACGCTCAAACTTTATCACTCCCCCCTATTTATATGAGACTGCTGTGTTTTCTCTTTAATGGATTGACCATTTGCTGTACAGGTCATTTTTACACACATCAATATTGTTACATTCAGCTTCAGCTTTAATATTATTTGAAGAGTTTAAACGAACCGGTTGCTTTAGTCAGCTTATTCAATTCCATTCTAGTCATCTACTTATAAATTTCATTTTCCAAGTGATGAACCATTATGCTGGAATTATAGAGTACTCCCTCCATCAACACTTAGAACAGTACCCGTTACAAAATCACTTGCCGGAGACGCCAAATACAATGCTGCGCCTTTTAACATGTTTTCATCTCCGATTTTCTTTAACGGGATGGTTTCCAGCACACTGTCTTCCTTTTCAGTAAGGGTACCTTTGGTCATTTTCGTCCGGAACATACCTGGAGCAATAGCATTTACATAAATATTATGTCTGGCCCATTTCATTGCCAGATCTTTAGTGAAATGGATGACGGCAGCCTTACTTGTAGTGTAGCCTATCGTGTTGGTGACTTCCGGCGGTCTTACCTTGAGTCCGGCTGCCGATGCAACGTTAATGATTTTTCCATACCGCCGATGAATCATATGTTTTCCGACTGTTTTGCTCAGCAAAAATGTTCCGGTTACATTTACATTCATTACTTTATTCCATGCCTCCAATGGCATTTCTTCCACTGGGGCACCCCATGTGGCCCCGCTGTTATTTACCAGGATATCTATTTGGCCAAAGTCTTCCAGCACCTGATTCACAGTGTTCTCCACTTCTTCTTCACTGCTCACATTCAGCTCGTATCCTTTTGCCTTTATCCCGTACTTATTTGAAAGCGCTTCAGCAGTTTGGTCACAGTTTGATTTTTTTCTTGAGCAGAGGGCAAGGTCACAGCCCATTTCTGCATAAACTTCTGCCATTTGAGCTCCCAGCCCCCGTCCACCGCCGGTAATAAGCGCCACTTTTCCCTCTAGACCAAATAACTCTTCTACTTTCATATGCAATTCATTCCTTTGCAAGTTTAATAATTTTTCTTTTATTGTATTTGCTTATTTTCATCTATTCCTCAAGTATACTGCTTGTCCATCAGGTAATTTCCAAGTCTTAAATTTAATTTTTCCGGAATGGCAATTGAATGTTGCTTATGATAGTCAAAACAGACTACCACTCCTGATGATTCTGCCACTTTTTCCCCGGTATCATTATTTGTCAGCACATGTTTTAATGTAAAACTTTTATTTCCAATGTTCATAACAAATGTCGTGACTTTTAAAATTTGATCAGCATATGCCTGTGCCAGATAATCACAGGATATGGACGCTAAAATAAAGCTGAATGAAGTACTGCGCTCTGGATAAACTGCTTTAAAAAACTTTGTTCTGGCTTCTTCAAAATATTGAAAATGACGGGTATTGTTAACATGCCCTAATGCATCTGTATCACAGAAACGCACATACGTTTCAATTTCATGTATCTCTCCCATAGCACACCTCCATCCAGGGGATCTGATTACATCACTCACCCTTTTTTTATGTACTCCCAGGTCACTCCTAACCCCTATCCGTGTTATTTAATTCCGCTCAATAATCATTGCAATTCCCTGACCGCCACCGATACAAGCAGTAATCAAAGCATGTTTCCCTTCCATTCTTTGCAGTTCATATACTGCTTTGGTAAGAAGAATGGCCCCTGTAGCACCGAGTGGATGGCCATGAGCGATGGCGCCGCCATTCACATTCAGTTTTTCCGAATTAAAGTTTAATTCTCGGTCACAGGCGATGACCTGTGCTGCAAATGCTTCATTCAGCTCAATAAGATCCATGTCATTCAATTCAAGACCAGCATTCCCCATTACTTTCTTAATGACTGGCACCGGTCCTATTCCCATGATATTAGGATCGACTCCTGCTACTGCGCCCTCTCTAATAAACGCTAAAGGTTCTAATTTCAATTCTTCAGCTTTCTCCTTCGTCATAATAACCAATGCAGAGGCTGCGTCGTTAAGACCAGAGCTATTGCCGGGGGTGACTGATCCCCTTTCTGCAAAGGCAGGCATCAGTTTCGACAATCCTTCCATGCTGGACTGGGGACGCGGATGCTCATCCTTTTCAAAAATAACCGGCTCTCCTTTTCGTTGAGGGATGGAGATCGGAACAATTTGTTCATTAAAACGTCCTGCTTCCATAGCCTCCGCCATTTTTTGCTGGCTCGCGAGGGCAAACTCATCCTGCTCTTCCCTGGAAATGTCATATTTCTTTGCCAGATTTTCTGCTGTAATTCCCATCGGAGGGTTTCCAATTCTCTCCGGTGATAATTGAGACTTCCGGAACTTTGGAAGAGCTGCATCATACGGCCGTTCAGCACGGTCCATCAAGTAGGGAGCCCGGCTCATGCTTTCAATACCGCCTGCGATGTATACATCTCCTGCTCCGGATTTAATCGCCTGTGCAGCCAGCATAGCTGCATTAATCCCAGAACCGCACTGGCGATCAACTGTTAATCCCGGTAAATTCAGAGATAAATCTGTCTCTAAAGCTGTTAATCTTGCAATATTTCCCCCTCCGCTCAAAACGTTTCCGAATATCACATCATCGATCATTTCCGGTTCCAATTTTGATCTGTTTACTACTTCCTTTATTACTTCCGCTCCAAAAACGTGAGCAGGTACACTTGCCAGCGCTCCACCCTGTCTTCCAATCGCTGTCCGTGCCGCTGCAACGATCACTGCCTCTCTCTCCATCTCCATTCCTCCTTGGCTTCCTTTACCCTTTAAGCTCAGGTTTTTTATAGATGAATCAATTTCATAACGAGAAATTAGTATTGAAATCCTAACGAAGTTGATTTCCGCTCCAGACGGACGCTTTCACCACAGGCACAAGTGCAACATCGACTCAAACTCGTTTTCGCCGTGTTTTCTTTGCCACGGGCTCTGCCTCAGCCTCCTCACTTCGCTGCGGGTCTTCGGCTATCGCTATTCCCGTTGGAGTCGCCGCCTTCCGCTCCAATCAACGGAATCAGCGATAAATGAACGCATGATTCAATGTATATCCATATGAATGTTCGGAAATAAGCAGTTATGAAATTAACTCAGATTAATATTTTAGAAATCTTACTTTTCCCTTGATTACTTCTTTTTCATGTTGGTTTACCGCTCTCACCTGAAATTCGAAAGTATGGTTATCCGTTTTCTCCAATTCCGCCTGCAATGTGATGACATCTTCCAAAAAAACCATTCCGGCAAAACGGATCTGGTAATCCTGAATAAATCCTTCACTGTAATACGGGGTGAAGAGTTTTGCCAGGTTACCCATTGTCCACATGCCATGCGCGATAATGCCGGGTAGGCCTGCTTTTTCCGCTTCTTCATCAATCGTATGAATTGGGTTAAAATCTCCTGAAGCACCTGCATAACGTATAAGATCCAATCTGGTTACCGGATCCAGCGTTACTTCCAATAATTCATTTTCCTTCAGTTCCGACATACCATTCATGCTTGCATGGCCTCCCTTACTTTTTCATTAATAATAACCGTGGATGCCTCTGTGAAAATGACATCGCCATCTGTGCTTTCACCGAACCGCTCGATTACGAGAAAACTCATCAGCCCGTTTTTACCTTCCTTTTCAAAGTAATCTTTCACACGGGTGAAGCAATAAACTTCTTCCCCTACCAATAGAGGTCTTTCATAATAATAGTTCTGTCCCCCATGGATAAGGCCTTTTTCAGGTAGTTGCAACCCCTCTACTGTACCGAAATCGAACGTTCTCGGGAAAGTTGGCGGTGCTATGTTTGCTCCATACCTTGATTGTTTTCCCGTTTCTTCATCGATAAATATCGGGTGCGGATCCCCGATCGCTTCCGCAAATCGTCTTACAAGCGTTCGTTCCACAGCGTTCTTCACTTTATCTGATTTCTTGCCAATCATGTTCTTGTACATCATTACTGACCTCCCATCATGCTTAGTCTTTCGGTCCTCCGGCAACATAAATAACCTGGCCGCTCACAAATGAAGATCTTTCATCTGCGAAAAATGCAACAGCATTCGCAATATCTTCAGGCTTGCCGCTTCTGGCAACCGGAATTTTACTGATTGCCCCTTGAATAAATTGATCAAAGGGAACACCTACCCGCTCTGCTGTTGCTTTCGTCATTTCTGTTTCTATAAAGCCCGGCGCTACAGCATTTGCAGTAATTCCAAACTTACCAAGTTCAATGGACAACGTCTTGGTAAACCCTTGCAGTCCTGCCTTTACTGTTGAATAATTTGCCTGCCCTCTGTTTCCCTGGGCAGAGGTGGATGAAATATTAATAATCCGGCCGTATTTTTGATCAACCATATATTTCTGCACAGCCCGTGTTGCGTAAAAAGATCCTTTTAAGTGAACATCCATTACCTGCTGCCAGTCATCATCGGTCATTTTAAATAATAAGTTATCACGGATAATACCGGCATTATTTACTAAAATATCTATTCTTCCATACGCATTGACAATGTCCTTCACTGCTGCCTCTACTTCATCAGCCTGGGTAACATTTGCTTTTTTCGTAAAAATCTCATACCCCTTTGCTTTAAACTCTGTTTGAACTTCATTTAATGCTTCCTCATTAATATCAATCACCGCTATTTTTGCGCCTTCTTCCGCAAACCTTAATGCAATCCCTTTGCCGATACCACGGCTGCCGCCCGTAATAAAAGCTACTCTTCCTTCAAAATTTCCTGCCATTATTTATTCCTCCCTATTTTTTCTATATATACTGTCCTATTTTGACATTGTCTTTAATTAGATTTCTTGAGATGATTAATCTTTGAATTTCATCTGTGCCGTCATAAATCCTCCACAACCTAGCTTCACGATACCAGCGTTCAATTGGTAATTCTCTCGTATATCCCATTCCGCCATGTATTTGCAGGACACGATCAATCACCCGATTTCCCATGTTGGCACCATATAATTTGGCCATGGAAGCCAGATGCCGGTTATCCTCTCCCTCATCAAGGGTAAAGGCTGCATTGAGAACCAGCCATTTGGCTGCCTCTATTTCCACGGCAGAATCTGCTATCTGCCATTGGATCGCCTGTCTGTCAGCAATTGGTTTCCCAAACGTTTCCCGTTCATTGGCATAATCAATAGCCAATTGAAGTACTCGTTCCGCTGAACCTACCGCACGTGCTCCAACAATCCATCTTGCAAATCCAATCCATTCCAGTCCCAACTGATATCCCTGGTGCAATTCACCTAAAATGTTCTCTTCAGGAACTCTTGTGTTATCAAAAAACAGACTGGCCGGTCCCCATTCTCCCATGGTATGAATAAATTCAGATGTCCAGCCCATCTCCCGGTCTGCAATGAAACAAGTAACACCCTCACGTCCTTTTGTTTTTTCGTGAAGTTCTTTATCCGTAATGGCTATCACCATAACGAAGTCCGCTTCATTTCCACCGGTGATAAAGGTTTTCTCTCCATTCAGAATCCAATCGCTGCCATCTTTGACAGCGGTCATTTTTATATTCCGGGTGTCTGAACCAGCTCCGGGCTCCGTCATAGCAAAGCAGGATTTCTTGTCTCCATTTATGGTTGGTATTAGGTATTTTTCTTTTTGTTTTTCGTTTGCATAGTAAAGAATATTATCTGCCGAACCGCCAAACTTAAATGGCACAAACGTTTTTGAAACTTCCATCGTAATAATCGCCTGCATCATTTGCCCTAAATCAGCTCCTCCGTACTCTGCCGGCGTATTAATCCCCCAAAAACCTGATTCCTTTGCCTTCAAAACCAATTCCTGCTGCTTTTCAGCGGGCAAGCTTGGTTTCCCTTCAATTTCATTCCTAAGCACATCATTTTCAAGGGGAATCAATTCCTTTTCTACAAATTTCCGTATTGTTTCCTGTACCATTTTCTGTTCTTCCGTCAGACGTAAATGCATGTATATCGCTCCCTCTATGCATTAATGCTTTATTGTATAATTTCTAAAAATTTCACTTCTATTTAAATAAGCATCCCGGCAGCGGTTTACATGGAACCTGCTGACCATCAACTGCTATCAAATTATTTCATTCTATCTTTTTCAACCAGCATGCGCTTCAGTATTTTTCCAACTGTATTTCTTGGTAATTCTTCAATGATTTCAAACATCTTCGGCACCTTATAAGGAGTTAAATTCCGGTAACATAATCCTTTTACTTCTTCCGTATCCAGAGTTTTTCCATCCTTTGGCACCAGATATGCTTTTAATACCTCACCTTTTTCCGCATGTGGAATGCCAACGACTGCACATTCTTTAATATCCGGATGTTCATAAAGCACATTTTCAACTTCCTGAGGATATACATTGAACCCTCCATTAATGACCATCTCTTTTTTTCTTCCTACAATATAAAAGTAGCCATCCTCATCCTGCTTTGCCAGATCCCCTGTATAAAGCCACCCGTTTATGAGCGCGCGCTCCGTTTCCTCACTGTTTCTCCAATATCCTTTCATAATCTGCGGCCCTTTTATTACCAGTTCTCCTACTGTTCCCACCGGAACCTCGTTATGCTCTTCATTAACGATCTTGCAATCCGTCAATGGAAACGGTATCCCGACACTGCCTGCTTTTCGGTTTCCACCCGGCGGGTTTCGATGCGTTGACGGGGATGCTTCCGATAAACCAAATCCCTCTCCAATAACCGCCCCTGTCATCTTTTCAAACTTCCTGATCACTTCCACAGGCAGTGGTGCTGAACCGGAAGAGCAAAGCTTCAGGCTGTCTATTCCGTAAGCTTCCACGTTTTCATGATTAACAAAGGCATTATACATTCTGGGAACTCCCGGAAAAAAAGTAGGCTGGTACTCTTTTATTTTCTCCAGCACTTTTGTAGTGTCAAACTTATTAATTAGTAAAATGGTAGCACCGGTATAAACGCCCAGATTCATCGCACTCGTCATCGCGTAGACGTGGTAAAGCGGAGTAGCGGTCAGGACTACTTCCTCTCCGAACCCCATTTGATCTCCGTACATGGCGTGGCTTTGGTATACATTGGCCACCAGGTTATAGTGGGTAAGCATGGCTCCTTTCATGACGCCTGTAGTCCCGCCGGTATATTGGATTACTGCCACATCTTCTTTCGGATGGATATCGGCATGGCCTTTAAACGGAATTGCTGTTTTTATAACATCACCTATGCTCTTATATTGTTCGGATCCTTGATACGTAACAAAAATGTGATCAATATCAAACATATCATCGATCTTTTTAAATGTTTCCATGCTTCTCTTTTCCACTACCATGCACTTTATATCTGCATCGCTGACGATCTGAATCAATTCCCTGGCGGTGTAATGCGGGTTAATTTGAACTACGATTAAACCCAGTTTCATTGCAGCATAATAAGCAATTATGTAGCAGGGCTGATTGGAAACCATCAGCCCCACTCTATCCCCTTTCTTTAAACCTGTTTGATCCCATACAGTAGCCAATCGTTCTACCCTGTCCTTCAATACTTTATAAGTTATTTCTTTACCTTCATAAAGGATCGCCGCTCGATTGCCATACCTTTCTACGGTGGTTTCCAACAATTTGTATAAAGGTATCTCAGGAACTTCCAATGTGTTATTTATATTTTCCGGATATGCATGATACCATCTGCGGTCTGCCAATCGATTCAATCAAAATTCTCCTCTCTGCAAAAATGTTAATCCAAGATACCTTGTTCTTCATAATATCGTTTTGCACCAGGGTGCAGGTCTTCTTCATTAATTCCATTCATCGCCGTATCCAAACTAAAATCTTTCGCTCTTTCTGGCACTTGCTGTTCAAACAAATCAAGGTTTTCCCAGAAAAACTTTGTAAGGTTATATACATAATCTTCATCTAAATCCGCGCGTACCGTAATCATCGTTTCCATTATATAAGTCGGGATGTCCTCAGGATTTTCTTCATATGTGTCTCCCGGCAGTGCTCCCCCTGTTATCCCAACATCTTTACCTTCAATACTATTTAGTTTATCTTCATCAATGGGGAGAACCTTAATTGGAGCAGTTACTTCCATTTCCTGTAAAGCTGGAACAAATGGAGCACCACCTGCCAAATAAACATCCACATTATTATCCTGCAGCATGGATGCGCCATCAGCATAATTTCCATATGAGATTTGTCCGCCTGCTTGTTCAATAGTTTGTTCATCAATACCATATTCCTCCATCATCTGCCAAAAAGCGACAGGCCCCCCTCCTCCTTGAGGTCCCAGGAAGATATGCTTGTCCACAATGTCCTCAATGGTATTAATGTCTGTGTTATTTGCTCTTGTTGCAATGGTTTGATAAACGGGATAAATAGCCCCGATTGCAGCTACATTTTCCAATGGTTCATCAAAACCACCTTCTCCATCACCAATCAGAGCTGCATTAAAATCAGTAGTATAATTTAACGCCATTTGAACATCGCCTATTTCAAGCGAGTTTAAATTCGCAGTAGATCCGCCTTCCTGCTGTGTCGCGTTCAGCCCATTAAACTCATCAGCGTAAAGTTCCGTCATGGCAGTAGTAATAGGGTACCAGCCAGAGCCCATGGGGCCGGAACCGATCGTCAAAAATTGATCTGGAGCTTCAGGCTTGTCGGAATCTCCGGATACTTCACTATCTCCGTTACATGCTGCCATCAATATCATTAAAATAACAGCACTAATCATAATTAATTTTTTCATCGTCATCACCTTTCCATGCTTATTTTTTGATTTGTACCTTCTATTGCATTTCCTCTTTTTTTCATCTGCATAATTAAAAGAACAATCCCCAAGGCCACACCTATTAAGTCACCAGTAATTCCAGGAGTTACCAGCAATACTGCAACCGCAAACATTAATATTCGTTTCAAAGGTCCAAGCTCTATAAAGAAGTAATCTTCCAAAGCACCTGCAAAGAAAATACAGCTTAAGAAAGCACTTACAATTGCTATCGTAATTTGAGCAGGATCTCCTCCCTGCATAAGCAGCACTGGATTATAGGCGAAAATAAAAGGAACGAAAAATCCGCCTAAACCTATTTTCATTGCATAAACTGCTGTTTTAAAAGGATCAGAACCTGCAATCCCAGCCGTTGTATAAGCGGTTATCGCGACCGGCGGTGTGAGGCCGGACATAACGCCAAAGTAAAATACAAACATATGAGCTGCAACTTCATTCACTCCTAATTGTATAAGTGCAGGAGCACCCAGTACAGCAAGAATGACATACGCAGAAACAGTAGGCATACCCATACCCATGATGATGGATGCTACCCCGATTAGTGCTAAAAGCAAAAGTAAATTTCCGCCTGCTAAATCAATGACAAACCGGGAGAAAGTAATACCCAATCCAGTCAATGATACGGCTCCAACAATAATTCCGGCAGTAGCACAAGCAGCAATCACAGTCAAAGCACTTCTTGCTCCATTCTCTAGTGCAGCCAGGACACCAAGCAGACTCATCCTTGTTGCCTTTCGGATCCAACTCAGCACCAGTGCAGATAATATTCCGTAGAAACCTGATTTCATCGGACTAAAGCCATTCAGCAGCAAACCTATGATGAGAAGAATCGGTAAAAACAAATACCCTTGTCTTAAAAGTACCCGCCTTACACTTGGCAGTTGTTCTTTTGGTATTCCCGCCAGTTTTAAGCGCTTTGCATGGTAGTATACGACCATGCCGGCAATAAAGAAATAAATGACTGCCGGTATTAAAGCGTACAAAGCAAGTTGTATATACGGAATCCCCAGCGTTTCCGCCATAATAAAAACTGATGCCCCCATAATAGGCGGCATTATTTGACCGCCTTGGGAAGCAACCGCTTCCACAGATGCCGAAAATCGTTTACTATACCCTAACTTTTTCATTAAAGGAATGGTAAACGATCCGGTAATAGCCGCATTTGCCGCTCCATTTCCTGTAATCATTCCTACCAGGGAACTTGACCCAACTGCAGACAATGCCGGTCCTCCTGATTTATTCCCGAGCAGACCAAAAGCAAAATCTGTAAAGAACTGTCCTCCCCCAGAACGCATGAGGAAAGCACCGAATATCACAAACAATATCAGCACAGTGGAACTAACATAAATTGGTTCGCTGAAAATCCCCAATGTGCCGCTGAACATATGGTCAACCATTCTTTCATATCGAATGCCCGGATGAGCAAGTGCCCCCGGAAAATACTGGCCGAAAAGGATATAAACCAAGAAGAAGACGCCAATGCCAGCCATTAAAATACCATTTGTTCTCCTGGTAGCGTCAAGCACCAGAGCGATAAAAAAGGTGCCAAACACTGCATCCATTGTGCTTATATTACCTTGTCTGCTTTGAATTCCTTCTGCATCGATAATCATATAGCCCGCTGTCACGATTGCCAACAGGATAACTACCACATCAATGAGCCCGAACTTCTTCCCTTTCCTAAACGGAAAGAGAAGAAATATCAGCATAATGGCCCACAATACATGCACACTTCTATGCAGCCAGGAAGATAGAGTTCCAAACCCGGCAGTATAAACATGAAATACAGAAAGACCGATAGCCAATAGGGATATCACTGTTAGCAACACTCTGGACCTGTTCCATTTTTCTTTCCTGTTGTGCCAAATTTGTTCCACATATGCTTGTTTCTCTTCAATTCTTGTATCTATTTTTTGTGTTGTTGCCTGCTCTCCCATTTGTCTCTCACCATCCTTTCCTTTAAATTTGTAGCACCTGTAATAATTAACATAAGGCCAAAATAATAGAATTATAGCCTAGTTCTCCTCCAGTACTTTTCTCGATATAATCATCCGTTGTATCTCACTGGTGCCCTCATAAATTTTTGTAATTCTTGCATCCCTGTAAAAATGCTCCACCGAATATTCCCCGATATACCCAATACCTCCGTGGATCTGAACTGCTTGATCTGCGACTTTATTAAAAACTTCAGAAGCAAATAATTTTGCCATGGCCGCCTCTTTGATGACCTTTTCGCCAGCGTCTATTTTTTCAGCAGCCATCATCGTTAAGGAACGGGCCGCCTCTGTTTCTGTAGCCATATCTGCAAGCATCCATTGAATGCCCTGATTGGCTGCAATTGGTTTACCGAATTGCACCCGTTCCTGAGCATAGCCCGCCGACAATTCTATTAACTTATCGCAGGATCCAACTGCACGGGCAGCCAGTCCCACACGCCCTTCGCCTAAAATTTTGAGAGCACTCATATAGCCCATACCTACTTCACCTATGACGTTTTCCCGTGGTACCCGACAGTTTTCAAAGATGACCTGGGAAGTATAAGAGCCCCGGAGTCCCATTTTTTTGTCTTTTTTTCCGATAATAAGCCCCGGAAATTCCCTTTCCACCAAAAATGCTGTAATCCCTCCTTTTGCTCCTTTCGTCTTATCTGTTACAGCAAATACAGTAAATAAATCAGCAATGGGAGCATTCGTTATAAAATGTTTAGTACCGTTCAGCACCCAATGGTCTCCGTCTCTTTCCGCATGGGTGGATAAGTTGGTAGCATCAGATCCTGCCTCTGGTTCGGATAAAGCAAATGCACCAATTTTTCTTCCACTAGCCATATCCGGCAGGTATTTCTTCTTCAAAAACTCTGAAGCAAGCTTTACAATACCCGTACTTCCTATCCCGGTATGAGCACTAATAAGGGATACAAACCCATTATGTGTTCTGCCAAGTTGTTCCAAAACGACAGCTTTCCCGACAGTATCCAGGCCAATCCCCCCATACTCCTCCGGGATGCTGATTCCAAACAGCCCCAGTTCCTTTGCTTTTTCAATCAAGTGCTGTGGAATGGCGTCTTCATCCTCTATTTGCTGGGCGCATGGATCCACCTCGTTATCTACAAAATTTTTAATCATGGTTTTCATTTGCTGAAGTTCATCAGCGATCACTGTTGACATAAAGATTCCTCCCAAAATGATGAATTTTTTTAATGTATGCAATATAGTTAATGCAAACTTCATGCCAACTTATATAAAATTAACTGTTTCACCGGAAACAGCTGTTGAATAAGCGATTGACAAAGAGAAAATAAAAATTCTTTAGTATACAAACAGAAGGCAGCTTTTATTAATTAATTCAATTATGAATCGATTAATGTAAAATATGCAGAAACACGCGATTCATTTTTGAATCGTCGATTTAAATTTGAATTAAAAAATCCTTTAGCGCTTAAAATTTAACTAAAGGATCTTCTGTCTGTCGTATTGATAATGGAAGTAACAATATAATTGTAGTCTCTTTGCAGGGAAACTGGTGATTTCGGATAGCTGGATCAGTATAGCCTAGTACTAACATTTATCCATCTTTCCCGTAATTATTTTCAAAGTAATCCAATTTGATTTCATAATTAGGTCCCATTCCTTTCTACTTTATATGTTCACATTGGGGGTATCAGCGGTCAACTGTTCGTTCATATAAGTTAATATATTATACAATGTTTCGATAACCGGAGCCGGAACATCGTACTCCTTTGCTTTACGAAGGACATAGCCGCACATGGATTCAACTTCCATTTGTTTGTTGTTGATCCGGTCCTGCAGCATGGAAGTGTGATGCCCTCGAGCACGTTCTGCATTTTTAAAAATAGTGTCCAGCATTTCTTCCCGATTAATATTAATTCCTTGGAGAAGCGCTACTTCCATCGCCTCCCTGCAGATTTTTTCTGCTGTCTGCCGCAATGTGTCATGATCAATAATATCTCCAATTCCCGCATTCGCAATAGCCGATAGAGGATTGAATGTAATATTCCATAAAAACTTCCGCCATTTTTTATCAAGAATGTTGCTGGTATGTTTTGTATTAATTCCTGCCTGCTGAAATATATCTACGATCCCGGCACAGTGATCTCTCGCATGAGGAACAAGCTCTCCCACTACTAATGCTACCCTTCCTTGCTGCTGCACCGTACCGGGTTCAGTTATGGCGGACTGTATGTAGGTGGCACAAGAAAAGGTGCGGCTTGACCCAAAAATGTTTTTTAACGTTTCTTCATTGTCTACTCCATTTTGCATCGTAATCAACTTTGCATCCTTGCTAATAAGCGGAAGTAATTCCTTTGCCATCTGTTCAGTATCATGGGATTTTACACAGAATAGAATAAGCTCCGAATCGGCCAATTCTTCCAGCTCATCTGTAAAATTCCCGTATACGTTCATCGTGCTGTTTTCTCTGTTTACGGTTAACCCATTTTCTTTCATGGCTGCCAAATGCCTTCCTCTTGCAAGAAAAGTAACTTCATTTCCAGCCTGTTCCAGCATTGCCCCAAAAAAGCTTCCTACTGCACCCGCTCCAACTACGCCAATTTTCATATCATCATCCTCCAATATCAATGTTGTATTTTTTTAATTTCCTTACTATCGTAGGCTGGCTTGATTTCAACGCCTCAGCAATCTCATATGTGTTATTAAATTTATTTGCTGCCAGACTTAAAATTCTTTTCTCTGCCATTTCTACTGTTTCCTTAAGTGTTCCGATGCTGCTTTCTGCTTCAGCCCCATTTTGCTGGTATTCCGGTGGCAGGTCTGATACTGAAACAACATTTTGCCGTGCAGTGACAATAAGCCTTTCTATTAAGTTGGATAATTCTCTGATATTTCCTGTCCAACTGTGAGAGAAGAAAAAGCTTCTTAAGTCCTCATCAAAAGACTTATTCAAATTATATTTTTCATTAAATTTTAACAGGAAGGAATTCATCAAAGGAATGATGTCACTTCTCCTATCTCTTAATGGTGGTATATGTATTGGAATGACGTTAATCCGGTAATATAGATCCTCCCGGAATTCACCTTTTTCCACCATTTTCTGCAGATTACGATTGGTGGCAGCGATCACACGGACATTTACTTTTTTACGTCTCGTACCGCCAACACGTTGTATTTCTTTTTCCTGCAGGACACGTAATAATTTTACTTGTAGTGACAGAGATAATTCGCCGATTTCATCCATGAAGAGAATCCCGTTGTTTGCCAGTTCAAACATGCCGGGCTTCCCTTTTTTGCTTGCACCGGTAAAGGCACCACCTTCATAGCCAAACAGTTCTGATTCCAGTAAGTCAGCAGGAATCGCTCCGCAATTTACTTTTATTAATTCCCCTTCCTCGGATCTTCTGCTTTGGGAAAATATATAGTTTGCAAGAACATCTTTCCCTACTCCTGTTTCACCTAATATTAATACTGTAGCATCGATGTCAGCGATTCTTGCAGCGGTGTCAAAAATTACTTGCATCTCTTTACTTTCGGCAATAATGTCATCAGATATATTGGAGCCATTCTTTAACCGCTCCAGTTCTTGTTTATATTTCTTATTCAGTTCATTTACTTTTGCCAGTTCAGCCTGTAATTCGTTTAAGTCCGATAAGTCACGGATATTTGTTACAATTTTGTCGATCTCTCCGTCATCATTATAAATAGGGCTGCCGGTCAACAGCGTTTCATTGCCGCGATAATTTTTCTGCACAACAGAAACCATCCGTTTATGCTTCAAAACTTTTTTTGTGACAGAACTTTTTAAAATACCTCTTTTTATAAGGGCGCTTACATTTTTTCCAACATAATATTCCTTTGGTATCCCGGTAATTCTCTCAATTGCCGAATTGGTCTTTAAAGTTACCCCGTTTCTGTCTGTAATATAGATTCCATCATAGGAATTTTCGATGATCGTATCAAGTTCCCGGTTAAGTGTCTTTAATTTTTCGTTTTCATTAAGCAATACACCTAGCATAGCTGATTCAATTCCATGTAATTCCTTATGTTCGTCCCCTTGTTCTTTGCCGGAAATAAAAATGAAAGAGTGGTCCTTATATTCTGCATGAATCAGTTTTCCGCAAGAAGATTCTTTCCACACTGCAAATACCGAGGCAATTTTTTTCCCTGTTTCGTCTTTTTTTAAAATAGATTGTAATAAATGGTTATACCCGATAATGCGGTTTTCATTGTTTAGTATAATGGAAAAAAAGGGAGTGTCTTTCAATCTTAATTCACTCATGCTGCCCTTCATTTGAAACAGCTCCTTAATAAGGTGTTTAACCTATTATTATACATAATTATATTGATTCGTAAAATTTATTATATAGTTTATGTTTTTTCCTGAACGAAGGCCCTGGGGCAAACTTCATACATAATCTTAAGGATGACACTTCATTAAAAGGCCGGCCCATTTCTTTCTCTATCAATACTTTACCCTCAACCCTCCGGATCTTCCTGTCTGCAGAAATAACATCCACCTCTAATGCTTATCCAATTCAAACCTAAACTACCTGTTATTCTGAGCTTGAAAAGGTTTAATTTCAAATGATTCCGCCAAACAGTAAAGCGTGGGTTCACTTATTCTGTCCCTATCACTCATCAGGAAATGTCATCTCCTCATGCATGGGAACTTTCCATACATATGATTATTTAAACGATGCAAATGACTGGAATACCATATTGGATACTCGTAGTCAGCTCCTGCGAAGATTATGTAAAGATTATCGGATTCGGGCTGCTATAACTAAAAATATTTCCCGGTAACACCGATACAAAAATGTTTATATGTACTGTCATTACCCTGTTGAAACAATGCTTCGTCCTGAATGGAAAATTGTTTTAGACTACTCTGAAGTTCATGTTATACGATAGATGATAATTTTCGAGGTTAATCATAGAGTACTTTTTAAAGATTATATGTATGTTAAAAAGGGTGAATGTAAAGTGGCCTCCCTTTCTTTGAGGCCACTTTTTCCCCTATGCCTTCAATTTCTTAATCTCTTCCGTCAGCATCGGCACAATCTCAAACAGATCGCCGACAAGCCCATAATCCGCTACATTAAAGATGTTGGACTCCGCATCTTTGTTGATCGCCACAATTACTTTTGAGTTGGACATCCCGGCCAGATGCTGGATTGCACCGGAAATACCGACTGCAATATACAGATCAGGGGTAACTACCTTCCCTGTCTGCCCGATCTGCAGGGAGTAATCGCAGTATTCAGCGTCACACGCTCCACGTGAAGCACCTACTGCAGCACCCAATACATCGGCAAGTTCGTACAGCGAGTCAAAGCCTTCCTTGCTTTTCACGCCGCGGCCGCCTGCAACAATGATATTGGCCTCGGACAAATCCACGCCTTCTGATGCTTTGCGGATCACATCTTTAATGACAGTGCGAATGTCTGTTACATCCACATCCTTGGAAGTGACCTCTCCGGAACGGGAGTCATCTTTTTCCAGTGCAGCGATGTTATTCGGACGAATCGTGAAAAACGCGATGCCGTCTGTTACAATTTTCTTCTCAAATGCTTTTCCGGAGTAAATTGGTCTGGTGAACACTGCCTTATCATCATCCACCTCAATCGCAACCGCATCGGAAATAAGTCCGCTTCCCAGTTTGCTTGCCAGTTTCGGGGTCAGATCTTTTCCGATGGAAGTATGTCCCATTACAATGCCGTCCGGCGACTCCTCGTTAATGACAGCGAGTGCCGCCTGGCCGTACCCTTCGGAAGTATACGTTTTCAAGTTATCATGGGCAACGGTAACTACCCTGTCGGCACCATATTTGATCATTTCCTCGCCCTGTGCGCCCAGGTCGCCTGCACCCAGTACGACACCTACAATTTCATCTGCATTTATCTTTTTTGCTGCTGCGATGGCTTCAAATGATACATTCCGTAATTCGCCATCTCTTGATTCGCCTATAACCAATACTTTATTACTCACGTCTCTTGCTCCTTTCTGTCAGCAAAATGAATCCAAATTATTTGTCGATTCAGCTAAAACGAATAGATTTATCTCATAGTTTGATAGTTTTTATACGTCATGCTTCCCTGCAATGGCGGGTGCTTTAAGCAGCCTGCATGTCGCTGAACGGCTGTTCTTTAAAGTACTTTTTCGTCGTTTTTAAGTATGGAGATAAGTTCCTGTACCTGCTCAGCGGCTTCGCCTTCAAGCACTCTGCCCGCTTCTTTTTCAGGCGGCAGGAAAATATCGATCGTTTTTGTTTTTGCTTCCACATCGTCTTCTTCCAGATCCAGGTCATCAATTTCCAGCTCTTCCAGCGGCTTCTTCTTCGCTTTCATAATGCCCGGCAGGGATGGATAACGCGGCTCATTTAAGCCCTGCTGACAAGTAACGAGTACCGGCAGGCTTGTCTCGACGATTTCGACATCGCCTTCCACGTCTTTTTCAATCGTTACGTTTTTCCCTTCAATTTTCAAGTCCGTAATCGTCGTCACATACGGGATGCCGAGGTACTCTGCAAGTCTTGGGCCAACCTGCCCGCTTGCTTCGTCAATGGCCACGTTTCCGCCCAGAATGAGGTCCGCCTCTTTATCCTCAAAATAAGTTTCAAGAATTTTTGCCGTTGTAAAAGCATCTCCCTCTTCCAGATCATCTTCGGTATTGATGAGCACCGCTTTATCCGCTCCCATGGCAAGTGCCGTACGCAGTTGTTTTTCGGAATCCTCATCTCCGACGGTTACGACTGTTACTTCGCCACCATGAGCGTCACGCTGGTTGATCGCTTCTTCCACGGCGTACTCGTCGTACGGATTAATGATGAATTCCGCACCATCATCTTCTATTTCGCCACCTGAAACATTAATTTTCTCCTCCGTATCGAAGGTTTTTTTCAATAATACATAAATATTCATGACATATCCTCCTTTAAACTACTGATCCTTCATTTGAAAAACTAATGATGATCACTAATGGATAAATAAAATATTCTTCATACATTATATGCCGCCATTCCGGCAGACTTAATTTATCAAAGTAATCTACCCATCCCTGGATAACTGCTCACCTTTCCATCAACCACCTCCCTATATTAGTAACAGCAGAGGCTGCCCCCGGTAACCAAAGCAACTTTTCCGGAGAATCTGCCCATCTTTCTCCTCGCCTCCTGCTTTTTACAATTGTATTTCCTCTATATTCATCCCCCATTGCTCTCCCAAAGACTTTAGCTCCCCATAAATCGCCTCGGTCAAATACAAGCCTTCCGCCAAATTTTTCTCTCTTTTCAATTGCTCCATATCCCCGGGCATGTACACCTGATCAAACCCTTTTGCCGGTTTACTGTTCCGGGTTTGTGCAATTCGTTCATCCATTCTGCTTTTAAACATTTCTATCTCCATAAAGTTTTCCGGGTTGATTACCATAAATAAGTGGCCGATATTTTGCGGTTCGGGATCGTCGTACATTCTTGGTATGTCTTTGCCGAAGAATGCACCTGTCATCACACCGGTCATAATATCAATCATCATGGCAAGCCCGGAGCCTTTTGGCCCAAGCGGCAGCAGGTAGCCGTTCAGTGCTTCTTTGGCATCTGTTGTCTGCCCCCCGTCCTCCGTAATCGCCCAGCCCTCGGGAACATCGTCACCATTTTTTACGGCGAGGTTAATTTTTCCGCGGGCGGCATTACTTGTTGCCATATCCAATATAACCGGATGGCTATTCGTTGGAACTGCAATGCAGATGGGGTTTGTCCCAAGGGTTGGTTCTTTGGATCCCCACGACACCATGATCGGTGACGTGTTGGTCATCGTGATGCCGATGCAATTCTCCGCTGCAGCCATTTTCGTAAAATAGGATGCCGTGCCAAAATGATTTGAATTCATGACGGCAACACTGGATGTGCCATGTTGTTTCGCTTTTTTGATCGCATGTTCCATCGCTATTTTTCCCGCATATTGGCCCCAGCCGTTATTTGCATCATATAAAGCTGTTGTATCATTTTCTCTGACGATGTCCATTTTTGTTTTCTTTTCAATAATCCCTTGATCCAGCCGGGCCAGATAATCCGTCATTTTTGTCACGCCATGGGAGCCGACGCCAATTAAATCGGCATCAACGAGACTGTCGGCAATGACGTCTGCTTCGTTTTCCGGCAGGCCATTTTTCTTCAATATCTCACTGCAAAACTTGATCAGTTTATGAGCAGAAACAGTTAATGCCATTTGTTCATCCCCTCTACTTCCAGAATAAAGAAAGCGGTGTATGTCTGTGGTGGCTCTACCTCTCTGTCCACATATATCCAAGTTCCTGCCAGATTTTCTTTACGGTTTCTTCCAATTTTTGAAGCAAATATTCCTCTCTTTCTTTGGTATGATCGATATCCGGTATACTCGTCCCCAAAGCTGCAACCATGTTCCCTTCGTGGTCATACAAAGGATAAGACATCCCCACCGTTGCCTGGAAATGTTCAGAATAGCTGATCGAGTAGCCTTTTTCTCTGATTTTTTCTACTTCCGCTTTTACGCTTTCCTTCGTATTCAGCGTGTTTTCTGTGATTTTTTTCATGTCAACAGTTTCCAGATAGGCTTCCAGTTCCTCATCACTCAAACTGGAAAGCAGCAGTTTTGGAGCTGATCCCGCATATAAAGGAGCCCTTCTCCCTACCTTGACGACTAATCGTACAGGCCTGGAGCTGTCAACCGTTTCCACATAGACAGCTTCATTACCTTCCAAAATAGTAATATGAATCAGTTCGTTAATTTCTTCATTTAATTTTTTCATATGGGGCAGGGCGATTTTACTGTACTCCAGCTGCTCGCTTACATGCTTCCCGTACGTAAGTAATTTAAGTGCCATACGATACGTCACATCATGGCTAGACTTTTTTTCCTTAACCAATAACCCGGCTTCCTCCAGGCCGCTGGCTAAACGGAACACCGTTGTTTTCGGCATATCGGCCATTTCGGCCAATTCAATAATGGTCATTTCCGGTTTTTTTAAAAAACAATCCAATACATGAATGGCCTTTACTAAACTTTTACTCAAGGTGAACACCTCAGTCATGATAGTTATTGTCTTATTATAGTAGGTTCAAAATGAAAACGTACCCGGATGCAAGCAGAAAAATGGTGAGAAAGTACTTTCCATTCCAGGTTAAACCTACTTTGACTCCATTCGCATGCACACAGGAACTGATAATAATATTTAATGCGTTCAGTGGACTCAGGGAAGATGAGAACATCCAGGAAAATATGCACATAAAAGCTGCTGCATATATACTTACATCCACTTCCGGTATCAAAATTAAAGGAAAAATAATCGGTACGGCAATAATCTGATGAATGCCGAGAAGTGCCATCATCGTCACAAAGGAAACAACAAACAGAAAAACCAAAACAACCGACCATTGGGAAGCCCAAAAAAGTGCATTACCCAGTTTGGAAGTAATCGGTGTATGCATCAGTGCATTACCGAATAATCCGGCACTCAGGAAAAGGGAGATCTCCATATTGGAGCTGGAAGCCATCTGTGTTTTATACCATTTCATTTGTTCTTTCATCCACCCCCATTTATTCCGGATCAGTGTCCAGGCAAATGGGATAAGCAGACAGTTTATACTGACGAGTAAAAGCATCGGCAGTTTGGTGATAAATTCCAACGAAATTAAAAGTCCAACCAACAGCAGCATGTAGGAAATGAGCAGGACAACATCTTTTTTTCCGGCTGCAGTCTTTTCCTCCATTACCTCCACTGTAGCTGCTGCCTCACTTTTTGCGGGACGAAACAATAAAATCGCTGTAATAAACATAATGATGGAAAAAGTGATCCCGATGGGCATATAAGTCACATACGGCATTTCCGCAATGGATATAACAATACCAACAGAAGCAAAAAATGGTGACCAGACAATAGCCTGGGTAAACCCGCCAAAATATGCGCGCGATAGCAGCTTAGGCTGTACTTTCAGTTTGCTGATGAATCCGTGTACGATGCGAATCGCTCCCATATTTAAAATGGGTGCAACCATCATCATAAAAGAACTGACACCATAAAAAGTTTTCCGCTCATCTTCTTTCCATTCCTTCAGTTTGGAAATGACTGTATGGATGACTCCTTCTCCTTCAAGGGGAAGTGAAATCAGCGGCGCAAGTAAAATGATGGCCAAAAGCGCAATGTTCTGGGTGATCCCATCAAATAGCGCCAACCCTTGACTTCCGTATAAAAAATGAATCATCATTCCAGTAATAAACAAAAAGCCGGTAAATAATTTATTTTTGCTGCTCAGCATGCGAAATGCCAGCAAAAATGCCAAAATACAAATGAGAATATATAGGATATTTAATACTTCGTTTGAGATGAGTCCCTGTGTAATATAAATTAGACACATTGCTGTAAAAATGATAAAACGAAACATCATAAACCAGCTTTCCTGTTATAGTTGTATGAAATTTTATTCGGGGATTGGCTTCGAACCATCTTAAATGGATTTCGCTCCATCCCGGGCGGGGTTCGCTCGATTACCTGGATTTTTCACTCCACCCCGCTACGATTTTGCTCCAGCCGACCCGATTCCCGCTCCACCAATATTCTCCCGACAAATATTCTTCTATATAATAAGGAAGAAACAGGTTTTCCCCTTCAAAATCAATTCCTTATTTATCCAATTTTACTGCCCGGAACGTGCCTGTGGAATGGGCCAGTCTGTTTCCATCTTCATCAAAAAGGTGAGCCTCCACCAACACAGTGGAACGATTCTGATGAATCACATTCCCTTTTGAATAAATGGTTCCGCTGCTGACCGCTTTTAAAAAGTGGACATCCATTTCAAGGGTAGTCACTTCATCAAATCCGAGGGAGCGGGAAGAAAACCCCATTGTTGTATCAAGAATGGTGGCATAGATGCCGCCATGTGCTGAGTTCTTTACATTTAAAAACTCAGGGATGATGGGCAGTTTCAGACATACACTTCCTTTTTCCACGGAATCCAGTTCCAAGCCTATAAATTTCCAAAAATTGCTTTGTTCAAAGTCATTTATCATCTTTTCCACGTACTCTTCCATTCCCTTCCTTTAAGAAAGCTCATCCAAATTTGCAATCGTCGGCAGCTTTTCTCCCTGGACAGCTTTTAAAAGATTGGCTGCCACGGTCACGCTCATCTGCTGGGCTGCTTCCTGGCTGATCCCGCCGACATGTGGTGTTTTTGTGATTTTTTCCACAGGTAGAAATGGGTGGTCTGCTGGTGCCGGCTCTTTCCGGAACACATCAGCTCCGGCAGCTGAAAATTGCCCTGCTTCCAGTGCAGCCACCATGTCTTCCTCATTCACGATTCCGCCCCGGGCCGTATTAACGAGCACAGCATCCGGCTTCATTAATTCAAAATACGTTTGATCAATGAGCCCGTCTGTGTTGTCATTTAAAGGAATATGAAGACTGATTACATCACATGTTCGGAAAACTTCTTTCATATCCATGGTCAGTTCTGCGCCGATGGATTCTGCTGCCTGTTTTCTTTCTTCCGGAATTCTCCGAACGTAGGCGAGCACTTCCATGTTAAAGCCGTTTTTCATGATTTTCGCCACTTCCTGGGAAATAGATCCAAAACCGACAAGGCCGAGTTTTTTTCCTTTCAGTTCCTTTGTGTACCTCCCATCGCGATAGGCGTAATTCCCTTTTTCCATTTCCTTGTTAAATTTAACAATATTTTTCATGACAGCCAGAATCAGACTGACTGCATGTTCCGCTGTCGCGTTCGTATTCACTTTTGGGGCATGAAGGATCGGAATGCCTTTCTTTGTTGCATAGTCCACGTCAATGTTGTCGAGCCCTACTCCCGCACCGGAGATAGCTTTTACGCCATCGCAGGCATCGAGAATATCCCGGGTGATCCTGGCGGGTGCACGCAGGGTAATTCCGTCCACGTTGTTATTTTGTAAAAAATGGATGATTTCCTGTTCATCAAACGTATCAAATTTGGTTACCTTTGCACCTTTGCTCAGCACTTTTTCCCCATCTTCGTGATACATGGGCAGGATTTGTAAAATATGTATGGATTCCAAATTAAACCGCACCTCCGTATTTTTCATTTATCATTTGGGATAAGGAGAGATGGTGATCCTGGAAGGGAATCACCATCTGCATGAATTTTGGTATTAATCGTTTGCTAAAATCCCGGCTTTCACCAACCGTTCATGGTGATAGTGTAAGCAGACAGGACAATGACTTTCCTATCAGTTATCAAGAAATTCAACAATCGTGGAAATTCCCTGTCCGCCGCCGATGCAAAGGGTAACCAGGCCGTATTTTTCTCCTCTTCTTTCCATTTCATGGAGGAGTTTTGTCATCAGGATGGCACCAGTAGCGCCAATTGGATGGCCGAGAGCGATGGCTCCGCCGTTCACGTTCACTTTATTGATATCCATTTTTGCTTCTCTGATCACTGCCAGAGACTGTGCAGCAAAGGCT
This sequence comes from Virgibacillus kimchii, assembly GCF_055379185.1. Taxonomy (NCBI): domain Bacteria; kingdom Bacillati; phylum Bacillota; class Bacilli; order Caryophanales; family Bacillaceae; genus Virgibacillus; species Virgibacillus kimchii. The sequence continues at coordinate 1,991,059 of NZ_AP043951.1, forward strand.
TCATTTAATTCGATCAGGCCAAGATCATCCATGGAAAGATTCGCCTGTTTCAGTGCTTTGAATGTGGATTCCACCGGGCCGATTCCCATAATATCCGGGGATACCCCGCTGACTGCATGGGAGAGAATTTTGGCCTTTGGCTTTAAGCCGTATTCATTCAGTTTATTTTCGTTCATCATCAGTACGACAGAAGCACCATCGTTTCTTCCGCTCGCATTCCCCGGTGTAACCGATCCGCCTTCTTTAAATACAGCCGGCAATTTGGCCAATTTTTCCGGAGAAGTGAGGAATGGATGCTCATCGGTGTCAAATGTGATGGTTTTCTTCCGTTCCTTTACTTCATATGGTACAATTTCTTTTTCAAAACGGCCGGACTTGATGGCGTCATCGGTAAGCGTCTGGCTGCGGTGGGCAAATTCATCCTGCTCTTCGCGGGAAATATTGTACTTTTCCGCCAGGTTTTCCGCTGTCAGTCCCATGGTGAGATTGCCGTATTTCTCCTGCGGCTGGGAGCATGGCTGGCTTTCCGTGTTTGGATCCAGCAATACACCGTTGCCTGCACGATAGCCAAAACGGGCGTTTCTTAAATAGTAAGGTGCGGTACTCATACTCTCCGCCCCGCCGGCAACAACGACATCGGAGAGACCGAGCTTAATTTGCATATCCGCATTATTGATCGCCTGCAGACCGGATCCGCATTGGCGGTGCACGGTATAACCGGGAACATCCACCGGCAGTTCCGCACGCAATGCTGCAAGGCGTGCCAGGTTGGATGTGTCCGCACTCTGCTTTGCCTGACCGAGAATAACTTCCTCCACCTTTACATCTGAACCGCCGTTACGTTCCATCAGTTCACGAATTACTTTTTCAGCCAGATGATCCACTGTTACATCCTTTAACGTACCGCCCATTTTTCCGACGGCGGTTCTTACTGAGCCGACAATATATGATTCATTCATTAAAAACACCATTCCTTTCATAGTGATGGTACATGGGGCAGAGGGACAGACCTTTACGACGGTACGGGCATTTAGCGCAATCCCAGGTGCCGTGCCCTTGAACGGGACGCGGAACCTGGGACTGTGGTACAGCAGTTCCTCGTCCCACCGGAAAGAATTGTCCCCTTGCCCTCTTATTTTTTCATTTCGCGTTTTAGTTCGTTGGCGATAATATTTTTCTGGATTTCGGATGTTCCTTCATAAATCTTTGTAATTCTTGCGTCACGGAAGTAGCGTTCAATTGGATAATCCCGCATGTAGCCAATACCGCCGTGGATTTGCACTGCAAGGTCCGCCACTTTGTTGTAAACTTCGGAACCGTATAATTTGGCAATCGCTGCATCCTTTACGACACGCTGTTTCTGGTCGGTCATCCATGCCACTTTAAAGGTTAGCGCCTCAAGTGCGGCGATTTCTTTGCTGATTTCCGCGAGCATATGCTGAATGGCCTGCAAGTCAATGATCGGCTTGCCGAATTGTTCCCGCTCTGCAGCATATTCCAGGCAATGCTCAAGCAGGCGCTTGCTGGAGCCCAGGTTTCTTGCAGCCAGTCCCGCACGGCCGTTGGCAAGAATTTTCAGCGCGTTGATATAGCCCTGACCTTCTTCTCCAAGTACGTTTTCCGCCGGCACTTCCATATCTTCAAAGAATAGTTCTGCAGAATGGGAACCGCGCAGTCCCATTTTGTCTTCCACATTACCGACAATGAAACCAGGGAAATCTTTTTCCACGATGAAGGAAGTGATTCCTTTGGCACCTTTAGATGGATCAGTTACTGCCATCACGGTGAATACATGGCCATCCACCGCGTTTGTAATGTAATGCTTGGAACCGTTGATGATGTATTTGTCGCCTTTTTTCTCTGCGGTTGTCTTCATATTCGCAGCATTCGATCCGGCGCTTGGTTCGGTGAGGGCAAAAGATCCGATCCACTCACCTGACGCCATTTTTGGAAGGTACTTTTCTTTCTGTGCATCTGTACCAAGTTCCACGATACCGACAGAGCCGATCCCGGTATGGGCACCGATCAGGGTAGTGAAGCCGTTATGTGTTTTTCCAAGTTCTTCATAAATCGCACATTTTCCCACCATGTCGAGGCCAAGTCCGCCGTACTCTTCCGGGATTCCCAGGCTGAAGAGCCCCATTTCCTTGGACTGCTCCACGATCTTTTCCGGAATTTCATTGTTTTCCTCAATTTCCATCGCTACCGGTTCTACTTCTTCTCTTACAAACTTTCTTACATTCTGTCTTAGAAACTCAATATCCTCTGAAAAGTTAAAATCCATGTTGACATCTCCTTATCTGTTTTTAAATTCTGCCTGTCTTTTCTCAAGGAAAGCCGATGTTCCTTCCTGTTTATCCTCTGTGCCAAATGCTACAGCCTGGGATAGTTTTTCCATCCACATCGCTGTATCTTCATCAATATCGTAGCCTTTATGCACCACACGCTTGGCGAGCATAGCTGCCACCGGTCCTTTTTTCAATACTTTTTCGGCTACTTCCTTGATTTTTTCCTGGAGATCTTCCTCTTCCTCCACGAAATAGGATACCAGGCCGATCCGTTCTGCTTCTTCGCCGTCAATAATTTTTCCGGTTAAAATCATATCCAGTGCTCTGCCTTTTCCAACCATGCGGGAAAGGCGCTGGGTACCGCCAGCTGCGGGAACTATCCCGAGATTCAGTTCCGGCAGACCGAATTTTGCCTTTTTCGTTGCCAGGCGGATATCACAGCTCATCGCAAGTTCACAACCGCCGCCAAGGGCAAAACCCTGCACCGCAGCAATTGTTACCTTCGTACAGTTCTCTATTTTGTTATAAATTCCCTGCATTCCCGGCACGAGTGCTTCCAGCGGTTTTCTTTCCTTCAGCTGGCGGATATCGGCGCCGGCGGCAAATGATTTTTCACCGGCCCCCTGAATGACAATCACTTTTACAGCTTCGTTTGCTTCTGCTTCCGTCACTGCCTGATCAATTTCTTGCAGCATGTTTGCATCCAGTGCATTCCGGGCATCGGGACGGTTTAGCGTCAGCCAGAAGATGCCCTGATCCAGTTCTGCTTTAACACTTTCATATTGATTTCCCATGTTTTACCTCCTAGCTATATTCGTAAAAACCACTGCCGGATTTTTTGCCTAAACGGCCGGCTTTTACATATTTAATTAAGAGCGGACATGGACGGTATTTCTCTCCCAATGTTTCGTATAGGTACTCCATGTTTCTGAGTCTCGTATCAAGCCCTACCAGGTCTGCCAGTTCCAATGGCCCCATTGGGTGGTTCAGCCCAAGCTTCATGGCATTGTCAATGTCTTTTGCCGAAGCAACACCTTCCATTAATAGATTCATTGCTTCGTTCCCGATCAGGCAGTTCATGCGGGAAGTAACAAATCCAGGGAATTCATTTACTTCCACCGTTGTTTTGTTAATCTTGGCAGCTGTTTCATGAATAAAGTTCACTGTTTCATCCGACGTCTCCAGCCCGCGGATCACTTCAATCAGCTTCATTTTATGCACCGGGTTGAAAAAGTGCATAGCCACGACTTTATCCGGTCTGGAAGTTTGCGCGCCGATCTCCGTAGGGCTCATCGTCGATGTATTCGTCGCTAGCACCGTTTCCGGCGGGCAGATGTCATCCAACTGCTTGAAAATATTAATCTTTAAATCCATTTTTTCCAGTACAGCTTCCACGACGAGTTCTGATCCTTCTGCTGCTGTTTTCAAATCTGATTCATAAACGAGATTGTTTTTTGCATTTTGATAGACGTCTTCTTTTAAAAACCCTTTTTCAAAACTGCCATCAAGCAGCCCGTCAATATCGTTTTTGGCTTTTGCCAAAATATCGTCATTCAAATCATTGACTGCTACTTCATAGCCGCCAATGGCAAAAGCATATGCGATGCCTTTTCCCATTACTCCTGAACCTACTACGGTTACTTTACTCATTCCATCACCTTCCTGTATTTTCTATTACTCTGGCAATAAATCTTTTCTTGTAAATCGCTGTAATACATAGACAGCTGCTAAAATAACTACTCCGACAATATCGGTCCAGAGTCCCGGAGCGATCATTAATAATGCTCCAATGATCAGGGTAAGCCGTTCATACCATAATGTGTGTCGGAACATCCAGCCTTCCGCAGCATTGGAGATCCCGACGATTCCAATTACAGCTGTTATGACAGCAAGAATAATTTCCGGTGCGCTTCCGATTAACAATAGCGCTTCTCCATATACAAAGATATACGGTACAATCAAAACCACCAGTGTGAACTGGTGGTTTGCTCTGCGGCTGAAAGCCTATGTTACCGGCCTCGGCCTAAAAGGCCCACTGAATGGGTTTCCCTTTTGCACCACACTTACTCACTGATTCTTAAAGAATCTCTTATTTCTTTTTATTTTTCTTACCGGTGAACGGATCAAATTCTTCAAATAATGTTAATTGATCGCTCATGTAATCCTCCCTAAGCTGATTTCGTATATACTCTTGAATTTGATTTTTATTTCTTCCCACCGTATCCACAAAGAATCCTCGACACCAGAATTTTCGATTACCATATCTATACTTTAAATTCGCATGACGGTCAAAGATCATTAAACTACTTTTACCTTTTAAGTATCCCATGAATTGAGACACACTCAATTTTGGTGGTATACTAACTAACATATGAATGTGGTCTTTGCATGCATTTGCTTCGTGTATTTCAACGCCTTTTCTTTCGCAGAGTTCTCTGATTATTTCTCCTATACTTCTTTTATATTTTCCATATATGATTTGTCTTCTATATTTTGGTGCAAAAACTATATGGTACTTACATCTCCACTGCGTGTGTGCTAAACTATTCTTGTCCTTCATTGGACGTGCCTCCTTCTATGGTGAGATTTTGGTGGTCGGGAAACCTACCTAATCTTACCATGAAGCGAGGCTTTTTTTGACCCCACGCTAGAAGCTCTCTGGAACCCCCGGCATAGCCGGGGGTTTTCAAAGATCATAAATAAAGGCTGCAATGCCAAGGCGTACAGCTGTCATCCCGGTCTGCATCGGATTGGATCCTGCAATACCCGATGCTGCAAATGCAGCCAGTGCAACTGGCGGGGTAATCGCTGATACAGCCGCAAAATAAAATACAAATAAGTGGGCAGCCATTGGCGCTACTCCCAACTCGATCAGTGCCGGGATTGTCAAAGGCACCTGTACGATATACGCCGCGACTGTAGGTAACCCCATACCGAGAATGATACTTGTAATCATTGTGAATATTAAAGCTACGATCAGAATGCCGCCGGACATACTGATAATCAGGCTGCTGAATTGCAATCCAATTCCCGTAAATCCGATAACACCAATGATTAACCCTGCCGCAGCACAGGCAATCGCTGTTTCCAGGGAAGCTTTGGCACCAAGGTCCAATGCCTTTACAACTGCTCTGAAATTCAGTTTGGCAACTCTATTCACTAAAGCAACCAGCACGGTGGCCACGATCGCAAAGAGACCGGCCCGCATTGGGGACGCTCCGGAAACGAGCAGCACAATAATAACAATCAGCGGAATGAAAAATAAAAACCCTTTTTTAAACACATCCCACGTATTCGGTAATTCGGATTTATCCAATCCCTTCAGGCCGGTTCGCTTTGCCCTTAGATCCACCTGGATAAATAAGCTGACAAAGAATAACAGGGCCGGAATAATTGCAGCATAGGCAATTTCAATATAAGGAACGCCCAAATATGTAGCAATAATAAACGCAGATGCTCCCATAATTGGCGGAGTTATTTGTCCTCCCGTGGAAGAAACGGATTCCACAGCTCCGGCAAAGTGGCCTTTATAACCTGTTTTCTTCATCAATGGGATGGTGAACGCCCCGGTTGTCACCGTGTTGGCGACAGCACTTCCGGAAATCGTACCCATGATGGAACTTGCCACAACCGCTGTTTTGGCCGGACCGCCACGGTATTTACCCATACCTGCGACAGATAAATCGATGAAAAATTGTCCCGCACCTGAAACTTCCAAAAATTTACCAAATAGAATAAACAGAAATATAAATGTAGCCGATACGCCGAGTGGTGTACTGAATACTCCTGAAGTCGTATAAAACAGGTGATCAATAATCCACATCATATCGAAGCCACGGTGACCCAGCGCTCCCGGCAGCATTTGCCCCCACAAGCCATAAGCGAGAAAAACGACAATGATGACAACCAGGGCATTGCCGACCACCCTTCTCGTTGCTTCAATTAATACAAAGGCACCAATAATGCCAAGGGCAATTTGCAGACCGGATAAGTCTTCAATATAAGTCATTCTTGAGGAAATATCCTGTGCATTGAAAACAAAATAGGCGTACACGCCGGCCGAAAGCAGGATTAACAACCAGTCATACCATGGAATGGTATCCGATTTGGCAGCTTTCCTTGCCGGCTTATAAATGGCAAACACAAGCATGAGCGCAAACGCTAAGTGAGCAGAACGCTGCATGATCGATTCGAAAACACCGAACATCGCCGTGTATAAATGAAAAATGGACATCCCGATAGCTATAACGGAGATAATCATACTGACTGCGCCCTTTAGGTTGCGGCGTTTTGCCATTTTATTGCCCTCATCATCATATTGTTCTGCATTTTCAGGAGTGTTCTTGTTTGATTTTTCGGACATGTGCTCACTCTCCTTTCAACCCGGCGGTGGCCGGATCTACTTTAATCCATCGCTCCAACTTCCTCATAATACCTTTCCGCACCGGGGTGCATCTCTCCGACATTATATTCCACGGAGTACTCAGCATCGAAATCGTCCAATGTAGCAGAAATCGTACTCCAGGTATCATTGTTTTCCACGACCATTTTTGTCAGATCATATACTGCATCTTCAGGCATCGTATCGTTATTCACAAGCAGCACAGTGTATGGTGCCACTGTTTCCACATCTTCATCCTGATTCGGGTAAGTGCCCGCTTCAATGGTGTATGGCACATATCCCGGGTTATCATCATACATTTGATTGATCGTATCTTCATCAAGGGAAATTAAACGGATCCCGACGGTTGTATCCAGTTCCTGCCATGTTGCTGCAGGCGCAGCCAGGTTTCCGATCCAGGCATCAATATGATTATCCCGAAGCAGGTTGGCAGCATCTTCCGTTCCGGTATACTCAATACCTTCCAGGTCATCATATGACATATCAAGAATATCCAGGATTCTCAGGAAAGATAGTTCTCCACTGTACCCGCGGATTCCCGGGCTTACTCTTTTTCCTGCAAGGTCTTCCACCGAGTGAATATCAGAGTCTGCTCTTACTACAACTTGTACCGGGTTCGGATATAGTGTTGCAATGGTGCTGAAGTTATTGATCGGTTCATCGAATTCACCAGTACCCTCATTAGCCTCAGCGATTGCTTCCCCGTTTGTAAAACCGATATCAAATGTTCCATCACCAAGTCCTAAAATATTGGCTGTTGACCCACCTTCCACAATCGCAACGGATGAGTCAGGAAAAACCTCATTCATCTGATCAGCCATGGCGCCGCCAAGTGTGTACCAGACACCACCCTGGGTTGCTGCTCCAAAAGTAAGTTCCTCAGGTACCTCGGTTGCTTCTCCGGCACCTTCGTCACCGCCCCCATTGTCTGTTCCACTTGTTTCTTCGTCTCCTCCACATGCTGCAAGCGCTACTAATGCAATTCCCATCAAAAATATGAAAAACTTTTTCATGTTGTCTCCTCCTCGTCTATTAAACTACTTTGTTTTTATACGTAAATGGTGCTCCTGTAATTTCCTTCAAATCTTCCAAACTCAAATCTGACAGTTGTTCCACAAGTTCTGCTCCATTTTCACTGAATTTAAATACGGCATGTTCAGTGACCAGCATGTCTGCTCTTCCATTTCCGCTTGTAGGAAACGATAATTCTTCCACGAGCTTTGGTGTGCCGTCTTTGGCCTGATGACTGGAAGCAATAATAATCTTTTTCGCTCCTGCTACCAAATCCATCGCACCGCCTACGCCCAAAATATCCTTTCCGGGAATAGCCCAATTGGCAATCTCCCCATATTGGCTTATCTGAAGCGCTCCCATTACAGCAACATCAATGTGACCGCCACGGATCATGACAAATGAATCCGCGCTGTCAAACAGGGAAGCGCCTTCATCCATGGTAATAGGTTTCTTGCTTGCACTGATCAATTCCATATTAATATTTTCTTCATCCGGCGTCGGCCCCATGCCAAGCAGACCGTTTTCCGAGTGCAGATCCACTTTTTTATCACCGAGATAGTCCGGTATAAGTGTTGGAATCCCTACACCAAGATTGATGGAAGCTCCATCCGGTAATTCCTGTGCAATTCGTTTGGCAATTTTAATTCGATTCTGTTGGGACAACGTATTTACCCCCAATCTTTTCATATTCATTCATGACAAGATAATCAACATACACATGCGGTGTCGTAATTTCATGCGGTGCCAGTTCGCCTACCTCCACGATTTCATCGACTTCTGCAATGACGGTTTTTCCTGCAGTTGCCATGGCCGGGTTAAAGTTTCTTCCGGTATGGTCGTAGATGAGATTTCCTCGGGTATCCGCTTTCATAGCTTTAATTAAAGAAACATCCCCTTTGATCGCCCTTTCCAAAACATACGTCTCACCGTCAAACACCTTTTCTTCTTTTCCTTCTGCAAGCTTAGTTCCGGCAGCGGTCTTCGTGTAGAAACCAGCAATCCCGGCCCCGCCACAACGGATCCGCTCTGCCAGTGTCCCCTGTGGAATCAGCTCAATTTCCAGATTGCCCTTTGACCATTCATTCACTGCATCCCGATTGGAAGTAAAGTAAGAACCCATCGCTTTTTTCAGGCAGCCTGTATGAAGCAGAATACCAAGCCCTTTATCCTTCTCACCGAGATTGTTGCTCACTACCGTTAAGTCCTTTTTATTCAACGTGGCCAGTTCATCGATCAGGGTAAGTGGTGTGCCCGAAAGACCAAACCCGCCAACAAGTAAAGTATCCCCGTCGTTTATATATTTCGACAGTTCGGATTTATCAATCACTTTACTCACTGAATTCCCTCCTTCATCCTCTGTACATACGGATCCTTCCTCGTAATCTTACAAACTCTAAAACTTTAATACATTTTCGGAAGGTGCAAATCATTCCATTTTGCGGAATAATTATTCTATTTTCTGTTAGGTCATATTATAAGCACTGGTTTATGAAAAGTCAATAATTTGTCGAAAACTATTAAAATTATATTTACATTGATAAATTTCTTTGTTGTGCCCTACCTCGCACCGCAGTTTATCTCACACTGGATCAGAGGGAAACTATTATTTTAATAAAATATTTTTAGACTATGATTCATATCATTGATTATGGTCATCAAGGAGACAGGCATTAGGATAAGTTGAAAAAATGAGGTTTGCTGAATAATTTATTTGGGGCTGGTAGCACGGGGAGGGTGCACAGGGAGGGCTTTTGGGCTTTTTTGCATTGATTCTTGGTGAAATCGCTTTGAGAAGGGATATCATAGACTTTTGGAAGTTGGTTTTATGGTGAAAGGGCTTTGAGGCGAATTCTATCGGACTTGTCCGGCTTTGTTTCTTGGTGAAAGGGCATTGAGGCAGGTTCTATTGGACTTTTCAACGCTTGTTTCTTGGTGAAAGGGCACTGAGACAGTGTCTATCGGACTTTTCAACGCTTGTTTCTTGGTAAAAAGGAACTGAGACGGGTTCTATTGGACTTTTCCAGACTTATTTCGGGCTGAACGGGCACTGAGGCAGGTTCTATTGGACTTTTCCAGACTTATTTCGGACTGAACGGGCACTGAGACACGTTCTATCGGACTTTTCCAGACTTATTTCGGACTGAACGGGCACTGAGACAGGCTCTATCGGACTTTTCCAGACTTATTTCAGACTGAACGGGCACTGAGGCAGGTTCTATTGGACTTTTCCAGACTTATTTCGGACTGAACGGGCACTGAGACACGTTCTATTGGATTTTTCAACGCTTGTTTCAGGCTGAACGGGCACTGAGGCAAATTCTATTGGACTTTTCCAGACTTATTTCAGACTGAACGGGCACTGAGACGGGGTCTATTGGACTTTTCATCGCTTGTTTCAGGCTGAACGGGCACTGAGACGGGGTCTATCGGACTTTTCCAGACTTATTTCGGACTGAACGGGCACTGAGACACGTTCTATTGGACTTTTCCAGACTTATTTCAGACTGAACGGGCACTGAGACGGGGTCTATTGGACTTTTCCAGACTTATTTCGGACTGAACGGGCACTGAGACGGGGTCTATCGGACTTTTCCATACTTATTTCGGACTGAAAGGGCACTGAGACACGTTCTATTGGACTTTTCCAGACTTATTTCAGACTGAACGGGCACTGAGACAGGCTCTATCGGACTTTTCAACGCTTGTTTCTTGGTAAAAGGGCACTGAGACAGGCTCTACCAGAATTTTTAAAACTCATTTTATAGCGAAAGGGCTCCAAGGAATCTGTGTCTGCAAATCAGATGCCCTGAAAAAGATCTGACTTCAGGCAGACAACGCAAAAAATAATTTCTCTTCGCACCTTCCAAATCAATTCCATGTCAAAATATATTTTTTCAAGTATACTATGACTGAATAATCATTATAGTTTAAATGGCAAAGGAGATTATTATGAATCAAACAATCGAAACCATGCTCAATCACCGTTCCGTTCGTAAGTTTTCAGACGAAAAATTAACATCGGAGCAAATAGAGATGATCCTTAAATCCGCCCTGCAGGCATCGACTTCCAGTCATGTCATGGCTTATACGATTATTGGTGTTACCGATGAAAATCTGAAGTCTGACCTGCATGCTGTGTCAGGACATCCGCATGTAAAAAATAATGGACATTTATTTATTTTCTGCGCTGATCTGCAGCGGAATTATGCGGTTACATCTCATACGAATGAAGAAGGTGTAAAACAGAACGTGGAAAGTACGGAACAGTTTATTGTTGCTACAATTGATGCAACACTTGCTGCTCAAAATGCTTCCATTGCTGCAGAATCGATGGGGCTGGGCATATGCTATCTCGGCAGTCTGAGAAATGATATTAAAAAAGTGGATGAATTGCTGGAGCTTCCGGAGTATGTTATTCCATTATTCGGGCTGGCAGTGGGGCATCCGGAGCATCAGCCGGAAATCAAGCCGCGTCTGCCGCTCGAGGCAATCTATCATGAAAACACCTATGATCAGGATAAAGAGAAACAGGATAAACTGATAACCGATTTTGACGAATACCTGAAAAATTATTATCAGACCCGCTCTTCCAATAAAAAGATTTCAACTTGGACAGAGCAGATGGAAAATAAATACAAGGTACCTACACGAATGGATGTTTCACCGTATGTGCAGAGTAAGAAGTTAAATTTACGCTAAACAAATTAAAAAGCAGCCTTCCCAATTGGATGAAGGCTGCTTTTTCATCATTTTTATTAATTCACCCTGCAAAGTGACTGCCCGCCATTCAGCACTCTGTCCACTTCTTCTGCGATCAGCATAGCCGTGCGTGATTGTGCTTCAATGGTTAAACCGGCAATATGCGGGGAGAGCCGGATGGCTTCCACTTTTGCGAGCGGCGAATCTTTTTGGACCGGTTCTTTTTCCAGCACATCAAGGTAGGCACCTGCTATTTGTTTTGCTTCTACAGCTTCCACGAGATCCTGCTCATGCACAATTCCGCCCCTGGCCGAATTAATAATATATGCATGCGGTTTCATCAGCTCCATATTTTCCCGGTTAATCAGATGTCTTGTTGCTTTTGTCAACGGCACATGGACAGAAACAAAGTCGGATTCCTTCAATAATTCTTCCATATCGACTTGTTTTATTCCAGTTTCCTGCACGACGTGATCATATGGAGCGACGAATGGATCATAACCGACGACATTCATTCCAAATGCCTTGGCCCGTTTAGCGACCCGATGTGCGATCTCACCCATGCCGATAAGTCCGAGCGTTCGGTTGTTCAGCTCATAGCCGGTAAAAAATTTACGGTTCCAATTGCCTTTTCGAACATCCGCATCAGCGACCGCCAATGGACGGGAAGCATCAAGCATCGCGGCCATGACATACTCCGCAACAGAGGTAGCGTTTGCATTTCTCGCCGAGATGACCGGAATATTCCGTTCCCTGGCTCCCTGCAGATCAATATTATCAAGACCAACCCCGAGCCGGCCGATGACTTGTGTTTTTTTGGCAGCATCCAAAAACTCGGTGTCCACCTTGGTTTCATTCCTTACGATCAATGCGTCATACTCAGGCAGCAATGAGAGCAATTCATCCCGCTTGCGGCTCAGCTCCATATCATAATCTACGGTATATCCTTTTCTTCTCAATTCTGCTATTCCATCTTCCCACATTAATTCTGTTACAAGAATCTTCATATTGTCCTCTCTCCCTGTAGAATGATTTGCTTTATGTATTAGGTTTTAATTATACTGCTAGCTTTACTATTTGACAATATATTTTTGTTTGCCTGTGAATTTCGATTATTTTTCATAAAATTGAATGAGGGCAACACGGGTGTACTGCCCTCATCATAAATTAATCCCCGGTATCAATATTGGCAATTTTCCCTCGATAATCCGCTTTGTTCTCCCTGATCATCTGTAAATTTATCATGGTCCATGCAATTACTATATTATTAGCCTATGATCAGCACCCGGTACAGAAACTTTGGGCGCATGTATGGAACACGGCGAGAAATGCTCCTTACCTCAAGGAGTTCACCTTAAAAATTACGGGCAATTTCCTCAATCACAGGTCTGCTCTTCCTAGTCGTAAAGTCAATCATTACTTTGGTCACGGTGGCCTCGCACACCTCTTCATCTTTTTCATTCAGGATTTTCTGTTCAAACACAAAACTTGTATTTCCCAGCTTTTTTGGTGTGGTAATAACACGCAGCCTGTCATGCAGAAGGGCTTCTTTTTTATACATAATATCGATTCTCAACACTGCCGTACCCAGATTGGCATGATGGAAATCATCATAGGAATATCCTGCGTTCTCTATGTACCAGGCTTCTCTCCCATGCTCCAGGTAATTCAGGTAAACACTATTATTTACATGGTTCAGCCCATCAATATCTTTTTCACTGACAATAATCTCTTTTTCTGTTGGCATAATTATCTTTATCCTTCCAATAGTCTGTGATAGATAAAAGATAATGGAAGTGGCGCAGAGAGTCAAGAGGAATACTAAACAAAGATAGCCACACTTATAGAAAAAGAGCCCGGCATTATGACCAGGACTCTCTCAACATATCATTATTTGCATTACAACCAGCAGACATCAATAGGTGTAATCATCTATGAAGCTGCACTCCGCTTCTTCATCCTCCTGCTCTGCCAGATCGTAAACGCAATCGAAAGCACAGCAAGAATCAGGAACAATAACGAGATCGGGCGGGAAAAGAACAGTGTCCAATCAGGGTCTGCCATAAATGCCCGTCGTAAATTAACCTCGGCAATCGGTCCAAGGATCACCCCGATAATGATCGGTGCCAAAGCGAATTTGTATTTTGTAAACAGGTAACCGATGATTCCAATGACAAACAACAGATAAATATCTGTAATGCGGTTATTTAACACAAAAGTACCCGTCACACAAAGCACCATAATGATCGGGAAGAGAATTTGCGTCGGTACTTCAGTAACCCGGACGAACAACCGGACGCCCAAAAACTGCGTGATGAGCATAAAAAAGGATGCCACCAAAAACGCCAGGAACATGCCGCCGACAATGTTTGGTTCATTGGTAATCAGCAATGGTCCCGGATTGATGCCGTGAACCATCAGGGCTGATAATAACACAGCTGTTACCGCCGAACCGGGAATACCAAGGGCGATCGTCGGGATCAAATCGCCGCCGACCGTGGAATTATTTCCGGCTTCCGAAGCCACCACTCCTTCATCATGCCCTTTCCCAAATTTTTCGGATTCCTTCGACCATTTTTTCGCCTGATCATAGGCAATAATATTGGCAATACTCCCGCCGGCACCCGGAATCGCCCCGATAATGGCCCCTATCGCAGAGGATCGGATCAGGTTAAGCGGTTTTTTTATAATGGACATAAACGTAGCTTTTGGCTTCAGTACAAAATTAATGCCTTTAATTTTATCTTCCTGTTTTTGCTGAAAATCCTTGTACAGCTCCGTCTGTTCCACGGAGTTCATTAACCGGGAAATGGCAAACATCCCAATAAGTACCACGAGAAACGGAATGCCGGCACGCAGGACGCCCACATCAAAAGTGAACCGGGTAATGCCGGCGATCGGATCCGCACCGACTGTCGCGATCAAAAGACCGAACAACCCCGCAATGAGCCCTTTTAATACCGACTCCCCGGTGACACTTGCAATAATCGTTAAGGCAGCCACAATTAAGGAAAACATTTCCCACGGACCAAATTGCAGTGCAAAATTGGCTACTTGCGGGGCGATCGTAATAAGTATAATGAGACTGACAACCGAGCTTAAAAAAGATGACCAGATCCCCAAGGATAAGGCTTTTCCGGGCTGGCCCTTCCGTGACATGGGATAGGCATCAAATGTGGTAGCTACCGCAGAAGGTGTGCCGGGAATTCCCAGCAAAGCTGCTGTAATCAATCCACCGGACATGCCGCCTACCAGCACACCAATCATGGCTGCCACCCCCATAATCGGTTCCATGCCAAATGTCAGCGGGAGTGTAAGCACGATGGCCATGGTCACTGTAAAACCGGGGATCAGCCCTGCTAAAATACCGGCAATTACACCGAGCAATATTACGATTAGAATATCTATCTGAAAAATTTCGCTAATTCCGAGTAAAAATAAATCTGACATTTTCACCAACCCTTTTATAGATAACTAGAAGAAAATCCCATTTGGGAATCTGACATACAATACATTTTCAAAAAAGAAATAAACAGCGAATGTCATGGCAAATGAGATAATGGCAATGGTAATGACATTCTTTTTCTTGATCGGGCCAATCAGTAAACCTGCTGCGATGATGAAAAGAATGGTGGATACGATAAACCCGAGTAAATTTATGGTGAAAATATACAACCCAAGGACGGCAAGCATGTAGAAGACCAATCTGTATTCATGCCATTGCCTTTGCAAAAAATCCTTGAAGCTATTTTTAAAGCCAAACTCTTTTGCCTTAATTAATGTAACCATCTGCTTCACGATCAGGATCAGTGATAATAAAAATAGTAATGCAGCAATCAATTTCGGGTAAGATCCCGGATCGAGGTGGGTTTCAGCTGCGTTCAGCTGAGCAAAATCTCCCGAATTAAAATATATGAGCGCACTCAGCAGGATTAAAAAAATCCCAATTACTATTTCACCCATGGCGACCTCCTTCATTTTGCGATAATGAAGGACAGGGACGATACATGAGATCGCCCCTATCCTGTAATCCTTATTCTTCTAGTTCTAGTTCATTAATCGTTTCTTCGATAATTGTATTTTGTTCGTCCAGATAATCAGAGTATTCTTCCTGGTTCATAAAGTTGACCCCTACACCGAGGGAAGTTACCTCTTCAATAAATGACTCATCCTGTGCCGCTTCCTCAAATTTTTCACTTAACAATTCAATGATTTCAGGATCGGTACCGCCCGGCGCCACGTAACCGCGGTTAAGTCCAAACGTGACATCATAACCGGCTTCAATAAATGTCGGCACATCCGGCAAATGATCCAAACGTTCTTCCGTTCCTACTGCAATAAAATTCATGTGGCCAGCTTCGACAAATTCAATAGCCGATGGATAATCAACAATAACAGCTTCCACGTGACCGCCTGCCAAAGCCTGGATTGCTTCTCCCAATCCTTCATAGCCGACCAGGTTGTACTGAATGTCCAGCTCCTGCCCGACCTGCTCCAACCATACCCGTGGTATACCACTTACTGTGCCGCCAAAGTCAATCTCATTTTCCTGTCCATATTCAACGAACTCTTCCAATGATTCAATACCAGTTTCCGAGGAAACGGCGATAATCTGATAGGAGGTTGTCATGGAAGCAATCGGTTCAAAATCATCGTAATTCACATCTGTAATTCCGGAATGATGGGCTACGAGATGTCCATCATGTATTTGTCCAATATGGTATCCATTCGCTTCTTTTTCCAATAATTCTTCCGCGCCAACCGTACCGCCAACACCCGGTACGTTCACAACGACCATTTCTTCTCCAATCACGTCCGAGACATAATCGGTAACAACCCGGCCTTCCAGGTCACTGCCGCCGCCCGGATCCCACGGAATGATTGTCTCAATCTCACGGTTCGGGTAATTTTCAGCAGAATCTTCTTCCCCGCATGCCGCAAGAAACAGCAACAACGCGGATACGCTAAGTAATCCTACAATAAAACGAAATTTATTTTTTCCCATTTCTAAGCTCTCCTCTTTCTCTGTGGTAAACAGATTACTTTCAGCACTTTAGTACTTTAAAGCAATTGAATAATTTATGATATTATAACTCACCTATATCTTACAGTCAATCAGTATTTTGTAAAAATTTTATTCTTTTTGGTTAATTCTGATGCAAAAATACTTACACTTTGTTGTAAGCGAATACAAATGGGATCATCTTAATGGGGTCAGACCCCTCAATTCTAAATTATCTAAATTGTTTCGCTTGTATTTCTCCGTTTTTTAACGGAGATTGCAGGTTAATTTCTCCATATTCCTGTGCTTCTTCTACAAACTTCCTATAGTCGGAGGTGTTCGCAAAATACCCCAATATCCTGTCTTTTTGTACATGGGGATTTTCCTCTCCCGTAATATAGGCCGCATAACTGCTCCAGGGGTACGCTTCAGGGATGGTGACTATATTTGCTTCCACCGGATTCAAATGAATATATTGACTAACCTTCAATTCATACTTTGTATTTTCTATTATTTCCGAGCCATACCTCCCCTGAAAAACATGTCCTTCAAGATCGTATTTCTTATTATGATGTACAGCATAACGGGAATTAATCATTTTCATCATGTGCTGTGGGTGATGCTGGATGGTTTCCACCTGAAGATGTATGTGGTTGGTCATGAGGCAATAACTGTGAAGGTAAAAAGGAAAATATTCGCGGCTTTCTTCCAAAATTTCGAGATAAGTAAGATAATCCAAATCATCGTAAAATAATGCTGCCTTTCTGTTTCCCCGATTAGTTATATGATACATTGCTCCCGGGTACCAAACCCTTTGCTTTCTTGCCATCTAATCCACCTTTCCTTTCCTTATTTATGTAATGCTTTTTAGTGCAGCTTCTTTCTGTGCATCTAAAAGATAATTCAATTCCCGAAGCCAGTCAAGTGCACGCCGACACTGGAATAAGCAGTTTCTCCCACCTTTATAAGTGTGATTTTCAATATCACGATATGGCAATATGGCTATTTTCATATTTTCCCCCGCACCAGTATGACCAAAATTATAAAACAGAACAAACTATTAAATAAATACTTTAACACTTTAACGTGGCGGGGGTCTGACCCCGCAATTCGAAATATACTGACTTTTGTATATTGATTGACAGTTTCACCGGACCCTTATAAAATAAAATACAAGAGTAATGTCAGCGTTTTCTTTTATTGAGAGGTTGCTTTTCCCTGTCGCTGCTGACTTTGGTTTCGTGCCACAAATAAGAAGAAAATCTATTATCTTATCTTGATCTTCACCTGCAAGCCTCATTCGGGCAAGTACTATATGAGGAAACATATTCATATAGTAGAATACTTAACTTTTACCACACCACAGATTAACACAAAAACCCTTTTCTCTTTTGCAATGCAGGATCGTTCCCCCAACAGGTCTGGTGCATTTAGCAGTTAACATATTACTATAAAAAAGGAGATGATCATTATGATGAACACCCCATTAACCATTACATCCATGATTGAACGAGCAGAAAAATATTTTCCCAAAAAGAAGGTGATTTCCAGAACGCATGCCGGCATCCAAGAGCTGACGTATAAAGAAATCGGAGAAAGAACACGGGCTTTATCCAGCGCGCTCGAAGAACTCGGCGTGCAGCAGGGAGATCGTGTCGGGACGCTTGCCTGGAATCACCACCGCCATCTGGAAGCGTATTTTGCCATTCCATCCATGGGTGCGGTGCTGCACACGATAAATATCCGCCTGCCTGCCGAGCACCTCATCCATATCATTAATCATGCGGAAGACAAAGTATTGCTTGTTGATCCAGACCTTTTGCCTTTAGTGGAAAAAATTGCTAACCAGATTCCAACTGTACAAGCTTTCATCGTCATGGGGGAAAATTATTCCGTTCCTGAATCATCCCTGGACCCGCTCTATGCTTATGAACATCTCGTTGCAGAAGGGGACAAAACATATGCATACACTGCCCGCATTGATGAAAATGATCCGGCAGGCATGTGCTACACTTCTGCAACTACGGGAAAACCTAAAGGGGTAGTCTATTCTCACAGAGGAATTGCCCTCCACAGCATGAGTTTGGGAATGGCGGATACGGCTGCCTTATCCGAATCAGATGTATCCATGCCTGTCGTGCCGATGTTTCATGCAAATGCATGGGGTGTGCCGTTCAGCGCAACATGGCTTGGAACAACCCAAGTTTTGCCGGGACCCTACGCGACGCCGCAAATCCTTGCTGAGCTGATGGAAACATATAAGGTCACAACGTCTGCGGGGGTGCCAACGATTTGGCTGGGAGTGTTAAAAGAAATTGAAACAAATACGTACGATCTCTCCAGCCTGCGAGCGATTCTTTGCGGTGGTTCTGCTGCGCCGGAAGGACTGATACGCGCGTATGAATCAAAGCACGGCATTCCATTTATTCATGCATATGGTATGACGGAAACAACGCCGCTCGTCACCCTTGCCAGACTAAAAAGCTACCAAAATGATCTGCCCGAAGCCGACCGACTAGCCATTCGGAAAAAACAGGGGCTGGTTGTGCCGGGGCTTGATATCAAAGCCATCAATGACAACGGGGAAATAAAGCATGACGGAGAAGATATGGGAGAACTGCTCATCCGTGGCCCCTGGATTGCTGATGAATATTACCATGATGAGGAAAAAAGCGCGGAAACCTTCCGGGATGGGTGGCTGCATACCGGAGATGTAGTCACCATCGATGAGGAAGGAAATGTGGAAATCGTTGACCGCACGAAGGATTTAATTAAAAGCGGCGGGGAATGGATTTCTTCCGTGGAATTGGAAAATGCCCTTATGGGTCATGAAGGTATTTTCGAAGCAGCCGTTGTTTCTGTGCCGGACCCCAAATGGCAGGAAAGACCTGTCGCCTGTGTCGTCCTGCATGAAGGCGTGAATCTTTCCAAAGAGGAGATCCTCAAGTATCTGGAAGCGAAATTCGTGAAATGGTGGGTACCAGATGAGGTCATCTTTATGGAGGAAATTCCGAAAACAAGTGTCGGAAAATTTTTGAAGCGCACGTTGCGGGACCAGGTACGGGAACTTGTTTGAGTGAACGGGACTGCGCTAAGCGCACGTCCCACCGTACAAGTTTGTTACTCCGCGGCAAAGTTCGATCTCGTTGAAAAAGAGTATTTACTACCACAACCAGAAACGCAGTGGAAGTCTGGCCCCTCTCACTTTACCACTTTAAAGCGGTGGGGGTCTGACCCCTCAATTCAAATTTTCTGACGTAAGACTCTTTCCTTAATCATATTTTACTGCGACGTTCTTCACTTGGGTGTAATTGTAGAGTGCGATCCAGCCTTTTTCCCTGCCGAATCCGCTCTTTTTATAGCCGCCAAATGGCATTTGTACGCCACCGCCGGCACCATAGTTATTAATAAATACCTGTCCGGAATCAATTCTGCTTGCCAGGTAATGCGCCCGGCTGATATCCTGTGTCCAGATGCCGGTAACGAGACCATAGTCCGTGCTGTTGGCCAATTCCATCGCTTCTTCCACATCCTGAAATGTAAACACAGTCAGCACCGGCCCAAAAACTTCCTCCTGCGCCAGCCTGCTGTCTGCAGTCACACCGTCAATGATCGTAGGCTCAACATAAAAACCGCCTTCATTCCCTTCCACAGCAACTGCATTGCCGCCTGTCACCACGGAAGCTTCTTTTTTCGCCAGTTCAATCAAACCCATCACATGATGAAATTGCTTTTCATTTAAAATCGGCCCGAGATCTTTATCATCCAGCCCTGCGCCGACAGTTAATCCTTCAAACTTTTCCACTACTTTTGCCAAAAATTCCTCTTTAAATGATGCTTCTACCAGTAGTCTGGCCCCTGCCGAGCATGTTTGACCCGCATTTTGTATAATGGACCGGACGACGCCCTCGACGGTTTTTTCCACATCACAATCAGCAAAGACAATATTAGGTGATTTTCCGCCAAGCTCCAATGTGGAGGGAACAACATTTGCCATCGCAGCCTGTCCAACCGCAATACCTGTACCTACTGACCCGGTAAAGGTTACATGGTTGATCAGCGGGTGAGAGGATAATGCTGCACCTGCTTCATACCCGTAACCTGTAACATGGTTAAACACCCCGGTCGGTAAATCCAGCTCCTCAAAAAACGCGGTTAGACGCATCGCAGTCATTGGGGTGTCTTCCGCACTTTTTACAACCACGGTATTCCCCATGGCAATTGCTGCCGCCACACTCCGGGAAATAATTTGCAGCGGGTAGTTCCACGGTACAATATGCGCGGTAACCCCGACCGGCTCCCGGACGACATAATCAAGCAGTCCATCTTCAATCGGGATCGTATCTCCCATCACTTTATCTGCGGCTCCACCGTAAAACCGGAAATACCGAATGGCCGCATCCACATCCGCATACGCCTGGGATAAAGGTTTTCCGACATCCATCGATTCCATTTTTGCTAAATTCTCCCGCTCGGCTTTCATTTTATCTGCAATATCAAATAGTAAGTCCCCGCGTTCATGCGGCTTTACTTTTCTCCACGCCTCACTGCGAAAAGCTTTTCCGGCTGCCTTTACAGCCTGATCCACATCTTCCTTTGTACCTCTTGGGATGCTCGCAATCACCTCGCCATTGGAAGGATTTTTCACCTCAATACTTTGCCCATTGGCACTGTCTGTCCATTTTCCATTTATGTACATTTTAAATTCCTTCAAAATAAAACCTCCTCACCTCTTTAACAAAATCAGATATTCCTGCCGCCATCCACATGCAAAATACTTCCTGTCATCATGGCTGCTTCATCCGAAAGCAAAAATTTAATGGAATGGGCAATATCCTCCGGTTTCAGCAGTCTGCCAAGCGGCACACTGCTTTCGAATACTTCTTTTTTCGTATTATCCACACTTGCCCCTTCTGCGGAAAATTGTCCGAGCATTTCCGTATCTGAAGGACCGGGATGAAGTACATTTACATTAATCTGATAAGGCGCGAGTTCCAATGCCAACGCTTTCGAAAAAGCTTCCACCGCTCCCTTCGATGCCACATATGCCTGTAGCCCGGGCCTTGGTCTCGTCACGGATACGGAACCGATATTTACCATGCTTCCCCGTTTCTTTTCCTTCATATAAACGGAAGCTTCCCGGCAGGTCAGAAACATCATTGTCATGTTAATGTCCATAATCCGGTGCCAGTCTTCCAGGCTTACGTCATCAATGGGAGCAGCACTTTGCGCAATGCCTGCGATATTAGCCAGTCCATCGACTCCTCCAAATCGTTCCGCTGTCTTTTGAAACATTTCTTTTACCATCTTTTCATCCGTTAAGTCACCCTGAAAAGCAACAAAATGACGGTTCCCTTCATATTCCGTTAATCCATCTGTACGGAGATCACAGCCTGCCACATTGGCATCCTCCTTCAGCAAAAGTTCGACAGTTGCTCTTCCCATGCCGCCATTTGCTCCGGTTACAAGAAACGTTTTATCTTTGAGGCCCATTGCTGCTGCTCCTTTCCATTATTTTTTCTATTACAGCATCACCAACCTGTGCGGTAGTTGCTTCACCGCCGATATCCGGGGTAAGTGTTTTCTTTTCCAAGAGTACATCTTCCACGGAAGCCAGCACCAGATCATGCAGATCCGCCCTGCCAAACTGTTGCAGCATCAAAGCGAGGGACCAAACTTGTGCGATCGGATTGGCAATTCCCTTTCCCGCAATATCAGGCGCAGACCCGTGTACCGGTTCAAACATGGACGGGAATTCACCGGATGGATTGATATTTGCTGAAGGGGCAACTCCCAAGCCCCCGGCAACACCCGATCCCAGATCCGACAGTATATCTCCAAACAGATTGGAAGCAAGGACCAGCTCAAAATCTTCCGGCCGTTCTACAAACAAGGCAGCAATTGCATCCACATAAAATTTTTCATAAGCAATATCATTAAAGGTATCCGCCGTTTCTTCCACCACTTCATCCCATAATGTCATGGTATGGATGATGGCATTTGATTTTGTTGCGTTGGTCACTTTACCCAGCCGATGCTCCCTGGCATACTGAAAGGCAAATTTTGCAACCCTGGAGATACCTTCTCTCGTCATAATAGTATTTTGTATCGCAAGCTCCCGGGATTCCCCCTGATACATCTTCCCACCGGCAGCAGAATACTCCCCTTCCGCATTTTCCCGGATAATCACAAAATCGATATCTTCCCCTTTTTTTAATGGGGTTTTCAATCCTTTCAGCAATTTGATCGGCCTGAAATTGATGTACTGCTGAAACTGTTTTCGGATCGGCATGATCAGCTCCCAGATGGGAATATGCTCGGAAACCCTTGCATCCCCGACCGCCCCGAATAAAATACCGTCAAATGCTTTTAATTGTTCCAGACCATTTTCTGGCATCATGGATCCGTGTTCTACATAATGATCCGTATTCCAGTTAAATTCCGTCGTTTTATAAGAAAACCCGGGATCGACCAAGACCAGCGTCTTTAATACTTTTAACGCTTCCTTCATCACATCAGGACCTATTCCATCCCCCGGTAAAACGGCTATGTTATATGTTTTCATCTAAAAATCATCCTTTTCTGCCTGTACATGCTATACAAAATATTTCTATGATCCTTACAATCAGTTAATCTGTAATTGATCATCTATTTATTTCTGCCATTTTTATATTCGTGACATGATTCGCAGGTTTCTTCCCCTGATTCCATTTTCCATTCAATTCACGTTCGATCTGGGCACCCAGCTGCAGAAGCAGCCCGTCATCTCCCTGACTCGCCATCATTTGCATTCCAAGCGGCAAACCATTTTCCAGTTCAGCCATCGGCAGGGAAATCCCTGGCATACCACAAATATTGGCAATCGGTGTATAGGAAAAAATACTCCACAAGTTTTCAAACCAATCATGAACAGAAGGGTTATCACTGATCGTCAAATATTCCTGCGTTCCAATCAGTGGGGTCGGCTTGGCCATGGTCGGTGTCAGAATTACGTCCCATTCCTCGAAAAACGCTCCCATTTCACGGGAAATTTCATTAAACATCGTTTCCATTTTCACACGGTCTGTATAGGTGGCAAAGCGTCCTTCCTCCCAAACCCTGATGCACATTGGTTCTATGAGATCTCCCGGCGGCTGCTCCAATTTTTCCCGCTCAAGCAAATCTGATATGGTCTGGGAAAACTTCATAATATAGGCATCCGTCTGGGCTTTATAACTGGCATGAAGATCAATTTTCGGGACAGCCCACTCCACGTCATGTCCAAGTCTCTCCATGTATTCAGCCGTTTTCTTCAACTCCGACACAATGTGTGGCTCCGCTTGATAATCCCCCCACTCATGGGAAACAGCGATCCGAAGTTTTTTCGGGTCTCGTTTAATCAGCTCGGAGTATGGTTCAGTCGGGGTCCAATAAGGCATAAATTCCCCCGGTGCTCTACCCCTGCAATGATCAACAAAAGCAGCAGTGTCGCGTATCGTACGGGTGTGGCAACCTTGCGCCGATACGACATTCATCAAGTCCGAACTGTTGGGGGCAGGTGAAAAAACACCCCGGGACGGCTTTAAGCCAATGTTTCCGTTTACCCCCGCCGGAATCCGAATCGACCCGCCCCCATCTGTTGCATGGGAAATGGGAATGATTCCTGCTGCCACGGAAGCCGCAGTCCCTGCTGATGAACCACAGGTCGTATAGTCCGGATTCCAAGGGTTTCTTGTTATGTAGACTTCCGGATTCTCTGCAGAACTGCACAGCCCGAATTCCGGTGTCGTTGTCCGCCCGATAATGTTCAGGCCGGCCTGCCGGATTTGTTTCGTCAGGAAACTATCATCCGCAGAACGATTCCCCTCCATAAATTTAGAACCCATTTCCTGGAGACGCCCTTTCATCGTTGGCCCCAGATCCTTCATGAAAAAGGGCACGCCGGCAAAAACGCCGTCGGGATTCATGCCGTCCTTCATCGGATTGTCGACAACATCATCAAACAGCTCAATGACGGCGCTAAGCTCAGGGTTTAATGCTTCCACTCCTTTGGCCACCTGGGCTGCCACTTCCTGCGGGGTAATTTCCCCTTTTCGGACTAACGCTGCAATACCCAATGCATCAAGTTCAGCCCATTCCTTCCAATTCATTGCTAGATTCACAAGCGACACTCCTTCGCAATTTTCAGACTTTAACACTGGTATTTCCCTCACTCTTTTCCTTCCTCTATAGGAGACTTCTCATATGTATATACAAAAAAATAAGTCTACTAATTCCGATCAGAAACTATTGGTGCTGTTAATCTGAGTGGATCCATACTTACCAATGCTTTCGTTAGCATTAACACTTTTAATAGATATAATAGTTAAAAGTTATTGCTTTTACTTATAGGAAAAAATTTTCTTTATCCAAATCAAATTGAAAATAAGCTAATGACTTATTCTCTAACCAATACTTTAAAGGAACAGCCCGGGGTCTGAATGTAAAATAATGAAATAGTTCTTCTTTAGATATATAGGAAACTTTTTCTATTTCCAAATCCGGATCATTAATTTCCAACCTGCCCCCCACAACTTCTGCATTATAGAAAAACTGAATAAAATGGCCGAGAGACTTTTGTTTAAATTCGGTCACAAAGGCCAATTCCCGAACGTCCACTTTCAATCCAGTCTCCTCGAAGGCTTCTCTTTTTGCTGTATCCTTAAGAAATTCACCAAACTCTACCTCACCTTTAGGTAGCCCCCAATGTCCTTTTTCTTTTACAAGCAAGATAGAAGAATTTTGTTCAATAATGACACCTGCAGCTATACTAATATTTTGTAAATTCATTGTCCTCTTCTCCTATGATCACTTTTGTCTCGGATCATTGATATCCCGGATTGCATTGCTTAACATATAAAAGCCCAATACAATTAACGTGATTGCTATACCCGGTGCATATGTATACCATGGTGAGCCCACCATATAAGATTGGGAATCTCTTAACATTCTACCCCAGCTCGGATCAGGCGGTTGAACCCCAAGCCCTAAATAGCTTAAACCGGCTTCTGCCAACATAGCAGCTGCAAAAGCAATTGAGGCAGCCACAATAAGCGGAGAAGATATATTAGGCAATATATGTTTAAACATAATTTTAAAAGGACCAATCCCAACCAATTTTGCTGATAGCACATACTCTAATTCTTTATTTTGTATGAAACCACTCCTCGCTATTCTAGCAATGCCAGGTATAGCCATTAATCCAAGCGCAATCGATGTATTGACCATTCCAGGCCCAAATACTGCAACTAACATTAATGCGAGGATAATTCCCGGAAATGCCATCAGAGAATCCATGATTCGCATAATGATTTCATCAAGCCAACCACCGATATACCCTGCAATCCCGCCGATCAGTGTACCAAAAACCAGCCCTATGGTAACAGCTATAGTCCCGACAAAAAAAGCTGTCTGCGTCCCTTTCATAATCCTACTAAATATATCTCTTCCAAACTCGTCTGTTCCGAACCAGTATTCTGCACTTGGTCCCTGTAGTTTATCCGGTGCATTCATTGTATTTACATCATGTGGTGTGTAAAAAAAGCTGATGACCAAGACTACAGCAAACAATGCCAATAGAATTCCGCCTATAAGTAAATTTACATTCTTCCCATGTTTTTTCATTAGTTTCATAGAAATCTCCTTAACCTAAACGGATTCTTGGGTCTATAATGGAATAGAAAATATCTACCAAAAAATTAATAAGAACTACCACCACTGTGATGTACATGACAATTCCCTGGACAAGCGGAAAATCACGGTAGCTAATTGCATCAACCAGCAAACTTCCAATTCCCGGAAGCCCAAATACCTGTTCGACGATTATGGTTCCAGCAACAACCTCGGCAAATATTAGGCCGAAAACGGTCAGAATGGGTACCATGGAGTTTTTTAGAACATGTTTATACATAACAAACCGTTCAGTAATTCCTTTACTTCTAATGGTTCTTACATAATCCAATCTCAATTGCTCCAATATAGCATTTCTAACATAACGAAATTTTACAGCAACCTGAGGAATTGCAATGGTTAATGCAGGAAGCAATAATGCTCCAACCGCACCTGAAATACTTTCCGTCCAGGGCACGTAACCACTCAAAGTTAAAAAGTTAAAATTCATACCCAGATACAGGATAAGCAACATTCCAAGCCAAAATGATGGCACTGCCATTCCCAATTGAGTTACAGAGGAAAATACCACATCACTAATTTGATTCTGCCTTTTCGCCATAAAAATCCCTAAAGGAATGGCAACGGTTAACACAATAATAATAGCCATTAAAGCCAGAGATAAGGTTATTGGAAGCCGATCCAAAATCAGGGTAGATACTGAACGATTATATCTGATAGATTGTCCGAAATCCCCTTGTACTGCCCCAGCAATCCAACTTGCATACTGTTCATGCAACGGCTTATCAAGCCCCAACTGCACTTCCAAATTGGCAACCTGAACCTCATCCGCTTCTGGTCCTAAAATAATCCGGACGGGGTCCCCAGGTATAATCTGAAATACAGCAAATGTAATGACGGAGACCAATGCTATTGTTAAAAATAGTAATATAAATCGGCGAATAATATA
This sequence comes from Virgibacillus kimchii, assembly GCF_055379185.1. Lineage (NCBI taxonomy): Bacteria > Bacillati > Bacillota > Bacilli > Caryophanales > Bacillaceae > Virgibacillus > Virgibacillus kimchii. The sequence continues at coordinate 2,018,061 of NZ_AP043951.1, forward strand.
AGCCATGTGGAAAATTCCTCTCTATTCAGTAAATCTCACTTCAGATAAATCATGGAAGAAAAAGGGATAATGCTGATATCCGTCCAATTCCGGGTTTAGAATCCAAACAAACTGATAATCCAGCACATAAACTCCAGCTGCTTCCTCTGTTAATATCTCCTGTGCTTGTTTATACATTTCCGCCCTGACTTCTTCTTCATCTTCCAACAGTACATCAGATAAAAGTTGGTCATACTTTTCATTTTTATAGTTTAAGAAGTTGCTTCCGTAATCAGATATATATCGTCTTAAAATATTATGTGGATCAAGTTTTCCAGTGAAGTCAATTGCTGTCATTTCATAATCTCTTCCTTGATAAATTCTTTCCAGCCAAACTCCCCATTCGATTACTTCAATTTCTACATCAATGCCAATTTCCCGAAGATTCTCCACTGCTACCTGAGCAATATCTGTGTACATGGAATTATGGGAAGAAATGGAAAGGGTTGTGCTAAACCCATCCGGATATCCAGCTTCTTCAAGCAGTTGCCTTGCCTGTTCAACGTCTCTATCATATACTTCATCCAAACCCTCCTGATGGAAAAGTTCCATAGCCGGACTCATATTTGATCCTAATTTTTCGGCATAACCCGAAAAAGCCATATCTATCATGGCGTCTTTATCTATAGCAAAATTAATAGCCTGCCGTACTTTTAGGTCATCAAATGGCTCCCTATCATGGTTAAACCCAATGATCAATGTAGAATTGGCTGGTTCTAACATGACATTAAATTCATCCTCAATTTCAGGAATCCGATGTGGTTCCACATCCATTAAATCCAATTCCCCAGCCCTCATACTCATTAGTGCAGACTGATTATCAGCCTGGAACCGAAAAGTAACCTGATCCAGGTAAGGAATCCCTTCTTTCCAGTAATCTTCATTTTTTAAAATCACCATATCTGCCCCTGGACTATAACTTTCAAATTGAAATGGTCCCGTACCGATTGGATAATCGTTATGGTTTCCATCATTAGACTTCGGAATAATAGCTGAGTTCAGTGCAGTTAAAAAAGCGAGAAAAGAAGAATTGGGTTCTTCCAAATGAAAAACAAAAGTGTTTTCATCCGGTGTTTCCATCGATTCAATATAATCAAATTCAGAAGTCAATGGGTCATCTCCGCCCAAACCGGTTAAACGCTCAAATGTATATTGGATGTCCTCAACGGTTAGTGGATCCCCATTATGAAATGTAACACCTTCACGGATGTAAAAGGTATAGGTCATGCCATCATCGGATACATCATAGTCTTCAGCAAGTCCGGGCTCAAGGCTTCCATCATTATTGGCCGTAAGCAAACCTTCAAACAGATTTAAAATCATCTGTTCTGTTATGGACGCTTCAGCCATATGTGGATCCAAAAAATCAGGATCACTGGTAATCCGTACACTGATTTCCCCGCCTTCCTGCACCTCTCCATTAGCTTCATTTACGTCAGTCGAATCATCTTCAGTCCCACCTGTTTCCCCATTACAGGCAGCAAAGATAATAAGCATCATAAAAAGGATAAAACCGAAGATCAGCTTCAATCCAATTGATTTCGCTTTCATTTAATTTACCTCCTTTTTATTTGTTTATTTCCATAAAAGATCTTACCTGATCGTCTTCGGCTTCTAAGACCTTGAAAATTTCCTCTGTTGTAGGAATAATAATGGCATCATCAATCTCTTCAATTCCTTTTCTATCAAAACGATTTAATAATAATGTCTCAATTCCGACTTTTCTTGACCCTTTTACGTCATCATAATAGTTATCCCCGACATATATTATTTCTTCAGGTTTAAGTTTCGTTTCTGATAGCAAAAGCTCAAATATTTTCTTATTCGGTTTCTCTATACCGACCTCAGAAGATACAAGTATAGTATCAAATAAATCGTAGATTCCAAGTCTTTCCAGGAGAGTACGTGCACTAGGATCCCAGTTGGACAGTAACGCCAGTTTATACCCTTGTTCTCGAAGGTCTTCCAAAACCTGTCTGGTATAACTGAACAGATGCCAATATGTTTCCCTGTTCGAATTTTCAACAAAGAACTTTGCAGCTTCGTTCAAATCAACCTTTTCTCCAAGGTTATAGCTAACCATTCCCAGATACCACGGCAATTGAAATTTTGGGTGTCTCCCCAACATTCCCGGGTATTCCCGCATAAAGGTTTTATCTGTTAAATGAAAAGCCATCTGAATATCTTTCATAGGGTGGTAAATCCCTTTTTCACTGATAAATGCATTATATATTTCTTCCCTTTCGTTAAATACCAGTGTATAGCCAAGATCAAAAGCAATTAACTTAATATTATTAGTGTTCATTATACTCCCTCCTTTTAATTTAGGCTAGTGTATGACGGTATACCGTTCACAGATTCTGCAGATTTTATTGCATTTATTATGGCGTCTTCCATCACTTTGGATGCCATATTTGCTATTAGGTCCACCGAGCATTCCTTACCACCTGTAGCCAGAGCAAAGACGGTGTCTCCATCCATCATCGTATGCGCAGGAAAAATAGTTCTCGCCAACGCATTCTGTGTGACTTGTGCTACTTTCGTTGCCTGGGCTTTCGTCAAGTCCACATTGGCGGCCACGATTCCAATCGTTGTGTTGGATCCCGCAGGCACACCAATATTCATCGATTGTTCTAAATAAGACAGACTGTCAAGAATATGTTGTTTCTCCTTATCTACCGGACCGGCCAGAATCTCACCTGTCATCGGGTCTCTAATATCCCCAACTGCATTCACAGCCACCAGAGCCCCAACCGTTACTCCATTTGATAATGTCATAGAAGCACTTCCCAGCCCACCTTTCATGACATTCTCGAAACCGGTAATTTTTCCAACAGTAGCTCCACAACCAGCTCCCTGATTTCCAAATTTAAATTTACCTCTTTCCGCTCTTTTCGTTGCAGCATATCCCATCTGCTTATCAGGTCGTACTTTTCCATCCCCCACCGGCAAATCAAACAATACCGCACCAGGAACGATGGGAACTTTTGCCACACCTACATCCTGACCGATTCCTTTTTCTTCCAAAAATTGCATCACACCACTTGCAGCATCAAGGCCAAATGCACTGCCACCCGATAATAAAACAGCATGGACTTTTTCTACCATATTAATCGGGTGCAATAGATCCGTCTCTCTTGTGCCCGGAGCTGAACCTCTCACATCCACTCCACAAACTGCACCATCTTCTGTCACAACAACCGAACACCCTGTTAAAGCTTCCAAATCTTCCATATTGCCGACTTTAACACCTGGAACATCGGTTATATTATTAAAAACCATATAATAAGCCTCCTACCTAACAGTTACAAAAGCCTTGATATTTCTACTTTTTTAAATTATAATGAATATTCTTTAATATTACATTAGACATAATGTGCAATCTGCCAAAAAACAATTTTACTTTTTGTCCTATACTCACAAAAGTATAATTAGATATAATATTAATAATATTGACTTAATATATATTTATCTTTAATATAATTCTATTATTAATTATTGTAAAGCCTTTATTAACAATGAAGATGGGAGGATTGATGGTGCATATACAAGAAATCAAACCCAGAAAGCAGAATACAGACAAAAAAATCGTGCTATCTGTACAAGATTTACAAACTTATTTTTTTGTAGATAAGGATAGAACCTCCAAAGCAGTGGATAATGTCAGTTTCACTGTTAATAAAGGGGAGACAGTAGCCCTTGTCGGGGAATCCGGAAGTGGTAAAAGCATCACATCCCTCTCCATTATGCAGCTGATTCCTCAGCCGCCAGGAAAAATTGTCAATGGTACCATAAAAATGGATGGAAAAGATTTACTTACACTTTCTCAAAATGAAATGAACCGGATTCGCGGAAACGATATAGGGATGATTTTCCAAGAACCAATGACTTCCCTTGACCCTGTATTTACTATCGGATATCAAATCATGGAACCTCTTATAAAACATAAAAAAGTAAGTAAAAAGGAAGCATTTCAAAGAGGTGTGGAATTACTCAAACTCGTAGGTTTTGCCCGAGCAGAAAAGATCATGCATGAATATCCACATCAATTGTCCGGTGGGATGAGACAGCGGGTAATGATTGCCATAGCCATGTCCTGCAACCCTAAACTGCTGATTGCCGATGAACCTACTACAGCATTGGACGTAACAATCCAGGCGCAAATTCTCGATTTAATGAATGATATGCAAGAAGAGTTTGGCTCTTCCATTCTATTAATTACCCACGATCTCGGTGTGGTTGCTGAAGTTGCGGATCGGGTTCTTGTTATGTACGGTGGACAGATTGTAGAAGAGGCAAAAGTAGAAGACATTTTCAAAAAGCCAAAACACCCCTATACAAACGGACTGTTAAACAGCATACCAAGCTTGGAAAAGGAACTGGACCGACTCGAATCCATACCCGGAAATGTCCCGGCAGCACATGCTTTTCCCAAGGGGTGCAGATTTGCTTCCCGTTGTAAACATGTCATGAATATCTGTCACGAAGTAAACCCTGAATTACTTGAAGTTGATAACGATCAAAAAGTTCGCTGCCACCTTTATACAAAGGAGAATCCAAATGAATAACTTAGAAAAACTACTCCAAGTAAAGAATTTAAAAAAGTATTTTCCCATAAGGAGCGGACTTCTAAAAAGAGCCAAAAATCATGTTAAAGCAGTGGACGATATATCTTTTGATATTTATAAAGGAGAAACGCTCGGCATTGTTGGAGAATCCGGGTCGGGGAAATCAACACTGGGGAGGAGTATCGTTCGTCTCCTTGATCCAACTGATGGCAACGTAATCTTTGAAGGGAAAGATATTTCCAGATTGAGTGGGCAGAAATTAAAAGCGCTCCGCAGGGATATGCAGATGATCTTCCAAGACCCTTTTTCATCTTTAAATCCCAGAATGAGCATAGGAAAAATAGTTGAAGAACCACTGACTGTTCAGAGCTCATTATCAAAACAGGAAAGAAAACAGCGGGTCATTGATCTGCTGGAAAGGGTGGGACTTTCCGAAGAAGCAATGGATAAGTATCCGCATGAATTTTCCGGGGGACAAAGGCAGCGTATTGGAATTGCCAGGGCTCTATCCATGAATCCAAAATTTATCATTGGGGATGAACCTGTTTCTGCTTTGGATGTTTCCGTACAGGCGCAAGTGCTTAATCTAATGAAAGACTTACAGGAGGAGTTCGATTTAACTTATTTATTTATTGCTCATGACCTCAGTGTAGTAAAGCATATAAGTGATAGAGTTGGCGTCATGTATCTGGGAAAAATGGCGGAAATCGGCCCGAAGAAAGAGATTTACGACAACCCGCTCCACCCCTATACACAAGCACTTTTATCAGCTGTTCCCTCTACGAATATTGATATAAAAAAAGAACGGCAGAAGATCAAGGGAGAACCTCCCAGTCCTGCAAACCCTCCGCAGGGTTGTGTTTTTCATACAAGATGCCCTTTTGTACATGACCGCTGCAAAGTGGAAAAACCGGAAATGACAGTGCAGGAAAATGGACATGCGGTGGCGTGCCATTTGTATAGTTCAGAGAATGGAACGACGGAAAAAATGGGGGAAGAGGTTAAAAAGGTTCCGATTTCATGATTTCAATTTTTGACACCTTGTATTGTGAGAACAATACTTTGTTTAATAGATAAGCAGACAGCTGGCTTCAGTCAACATACAGACGCTATAGAAACAAACATGATGAGTCACCGACCAAGGAATCAATTCAACTAATTTAATGTGAATCTAAGTATGTCTAATAAATAGACTAAATCAAGCCACCCATTGAACGGGTGGCTTTACTTATCCCCTATATATAGAGAAACACTTTACCCCTTTAAAGCGGTGGGGGTCTGACCCCACAATTCGCAATATTCAATCTTAGTCTCCGCTCCGGTACCTTTTATACGGGAGCGGGTTCCAGGCTCTGTATTCCATGTCTTCTTTTCGCATGGCGGATGGGATGTCTGCAGCGATTTTTCGGGCTGTTTCGAGTTCGCGTGCAGCTTCTTCCTTATCCTGGTACATAAATTCATCGGATGCCTGGTCCGGTGCGCGCTCCACTTTTTCCTCAAGGTATGCCACGACCATTTTCTGCTGGCGCTCGATCGACTCTCTGGCATCCGCTACCCAATCAGGCTGGACGGAGCGAAGCATATCGGTCAAATAGCTGAACTCGCCGAAAATGTCACCATACACTTTGTCGGAATTGGCACGGACATCCATAATCGCCGTTTCCAAATCTTCTATCGTTAAATCTTCCGCCTTGAGCGGTTCCTTCCGCAAAGGTCCACCCAGCCGCTTATATTTCAAGTAATATGGAAAAATGCTCTTAATCGTTTTCCCTACCGGATTGATGGCCTGCGCATTTTCATCCATGCCCTTTGGCTGTACGCCCTGCATGGCAATCCGGGCTGATTCCGGACGGACAATTTCCTTTGGCGGCAATACGCCGTAACGGAGCAACTCCCTGATTCCCGTACCGGAAATATTAATGCGGTACTGCTCCCCGTGCGGACAGGTCTGCTCTGTTGCCGGATGATCACAGCGTGTGCAGTAGAACACTTCATGGAACAGGCGAATATCAATTTCCAGTTCCTCTGCTGTATACTCATCAAACACCGTATGGCTGGCGTATTTATCATAATAATCGCCAATCCCCGCATGGTCCCTGCCAATTAACGCGTGGGTACAGCCGTAGTTTTTCATAATCAGTGCATGCAGCACGGCTTCCCGCGGTCCGGCAAAAATATACGTCACCCGGAGCGGCGCAAGGACAGCTCTCTCTTTTGGATAATACGTATCCATCACACTGCGGTAGGACAGCACCCGGAATTCATGGCGCGTATATTCCCGCTTCGCCATTTCCACGAGCGGCTGAACAAATAATGCATCAAGCTCCTCCAGGGCGTTCCGGTGAATATATTCATGCCCCCGGTGGAGTGGGTTTGCTCCCGTAATAAATCCGCCGACGGATGTAAATTTCTTTTCCTCATAAAATAATTCCCACGTATCCTTTGGCTCGAGGCGGATTTCCTCAAACGGTCCCCAATGGGCTCTGTTCAGCAATTGAATTGGTCCGCCCAAAGCGGTATCCCCCATCCTCCGGTAAATGGAGTCCACCCCCGGATGATTTCGGTCTGTCGTCCCGAATAAATGCTTGGCACGAAACTCCCTGTCATAATGGAAAATGTCATTCAGTTTCAAGATGGCATATGGTTCTTTCGTTTCATCGGTCAGCACCACCTCGTCACCAACCGATAACGTATCAATAATCTGCTTATTGCGTTCTCCGATTGGCGCAAAACTGAGTGGCACCGGCCAGACAACCCCATTTGCCAACCGCCCCTCGGTCAGTACGGATTTATAATTTTCCTCATCCATAAAACCTTCATTCGGAGACAGCACCCCTGTTCCGATCATCTCCAGTGTAATGATCGCCTCCATATCCACCATAATCATCGGCAGCTGCTTCGCACGGGCCAGGGCATCCTCCCGTTCCTGCCCGGTCAGCACCCTGTTCACCAATTTACCGCCATGCGGCTGTTGCGGGTAATTTGCAAACTTCTTCTCATCCGGTACTAATATCTCGTGACTCATATGATCTCCTCCCCATTCCCCTGAAAATTTAAATTGGTATTGGTAAAACATCTGCAGAAGCCCGGAAAAAAACCATTCATTCAACAAAATGGAAACGTTTCAAATTAAGCAAATGACTTTCCCTTCATAAAGCGGCCTCCCTAAAATTTGCTTGCCTATACTGCCGTCCATTATAAACAGCAGCATAAGCTTAACAATATAAATAATTATCGTTTGATTACAAATTTTATAATATTTTTGGAAAATATGCAACTTTAAATACGGTAAGTACAGATCATAGCAGACCGTTTTCTGCCGGACGTTTCTTTGCCACCAGCGTTGAAAACACGCCAGTTTTAACCGAAACATCATCTGTTAACTCGTCTCTTTGTACCCGGTATGGGCCTTTACTTTTACTTCCGCATAGCGTTTGAAATCCGTCTCTTTGGAGAATACCGTACCAAGATAACCTCCCAGGAATCCTAGCGGCACACTGACAATCGCCGGGTTTTCAATCGGGAAGATCGGATTACCTACGAATAATGCGGCTCCTTCCACCGGAGAAAATACGCTCGGACTCATGGACACGAGCACCAATGCGGATATAAGCCCAAATAAAATAGCAGTTATTGCACCGGTAGTATTAAACCTTTTCCAGTACACCGTATACAAAATGACCGGCAAATTGGCACTGGCTGCAATACAGAATGCCAAAGATACCAAGAATGCCACGTTTAAAGTTTGTGCACCCAGCGCCAGCACAATGGAAAGCACCGATACACCAAGCGCTGCATAACGTGCTGCCAGCATCGCTTCTCTGTCGGTTGTTTTTCCCTTCTTAATAATCTGCCCATAAATATCGTGGGCAAATGCGGAAGCTCCCGATAATACAAGTCCTGCCACCACGGCCAAAATTGTAGCAAAGGCGACTGCAGATATTAATGCAAATAAAATATTTCCGCCAATTGCTTCTGCAAGCAGTGGTGCTGCCATATTTCCTCCGGGATTTGCTGCCAGAATGCTGCTTTCACCGACAAACGCTGCTGCCCCGAACCCGAGGAACAAAGTTAACACATAAAAAATACCAATGGTCCATGTGGCCACGACAACCGAGCTTCTGGCCGTTTTTGCATCCTTCACCGTGAAAAAGCGCATGAGAATATGCGGCAAACCGGAAGTACCAAGGACGAGCGCCAGCATCAGAGATATAGTTCCGATTCCGTTATCATATTGTATGCCCGGCTTTAAATAATCAGCACCATGACTTGTTGCTGTCTTTACCTCCGTAAACATGGCTGAAATATTAAAGTTAAAATTCCACAGGACCAAAAAGGAAACGATAACCATACCAGCCATAAGCAGCACTGCCTTCGTAATCTGCACCCAGCTCGTTGCAATCATGCCGCCAAAGAGGACGTAAATGGTCATCATCACCCCGACAATTAACACCGCTATCCAATAATCAATGCCGAATAACAATTGAATAAGCGCACCGGCACCTACAAGCTGTGCAATCATATAAAATAAAACAATCGTAATCGTACTGAGCGCGGCTGCACCCCTTACCTTTTTGGCATCAAAGCGGGAGTTGATCATATCCGCAAGTGTATATTTCCCGAGATTTCTCAGCGGCTCTGCAACTAAAAACAGCACAACCAAATAAGCGATGAGAAATCCAATACTGTAAAAGAACCCATCAAAACCATTTAAGGCAATCGCCCCGGCAATACCTAGAAACGATGCTGCCGATAAATAATCACCGGCAATAGCCAGCCCGTTTTGCCATCCGGTCAGCCCGCCGCCTGCCGTGTAAAAGTCCCCGGTGGATTTTGTATTTTTCGCTGCATAATACGTGATCGCAAGGGTCAACATGACAATGGCAAGAAAAAGAACAATAACAATCGGATCCATTACGTACGGCCTCCCTTATTGATTTGATCATCAATAATTTCTTTTGCTTTCTTGTCAAAGGAAGCCGCTTTTCTTACATAAACCGTACAGAGCACCCACACCATCACAAATTGTGAAAATGCAAATACCCAAACCCAGGATATATCACCAAAAAAAGATGCGTTCAGAAACGTCGTGTACGATGTTAATACAGGCAGTGTAAAGTAAAATATAAGGAAAAAAATCGTAAAAGGCACGGTGAACTTTTTCTTATTGCCCATAAACCTCTTAAACTCGCTGCTTTTTTCCACCGCCACATAATCCATCTTTTTATCCTGATACGCTTCGGCATATTCTTGTTGAGCAGTCATTAAAACCATCCTCCCGTTTATCCTTTTGTTTTGTGGCACTTACCAGTGAAATACAAGTCCCAACTGTAAGCGCTTACTGTGTATTATAATAATTTACTCCCTTTCATGGACGAAGTAAGGATAAACGGTTGATTTTTATATCTGAATGGTTTTTATACAATGACCAATGGCTAAACTTTGAATTTTTCCAGAATGGTCTTGCTTGCTTTCCGGCTGACAGGAATTTTCGTTTTATATTTATCCTTCAGTGTTATATTGCTCGTTCCGTTGAACCACGGGGTGATTTCCAATATATGATTTAAATTTACCAAGTAACTGCGGTGGGCCCGGAAGAATGAATATCCTGATAACTTTTCCTCCAGTTCCTGCAGCGTCATCTTGCTGTAAAGTACTTTATCCTCGGTATGAATTTCCAGCATCGGTTTGTTCGGAACGGCATAATAAATCGCTTCAGGCGATAATGCCACCATTCTTTCCCCATCATCAATGAGCAGCCTGGATGTTGTGAGCTCGTTTTGGCCGGATGTTTCGGTCCGGGGTTTATTTTTTTCAGCCATGCCAATATTGTTGCGGAGCCGCGCCATTGCCTTTTGGAACCGTGTTTCTTCATATGGCTTCAGCAAATAATCCACTGCCTCTATTTCAAAAGCATCAAAGGCGTATTCATCGTAGGCAGTGGTAAAAACAAATAATGGAGAATGGCCCTCCGATCTTTCCGTAATATACCTGGCCGCCTCCACCCCGGTTAAGCCGGGCATTTCCACATCCAGAAAAATGATATCCGGTTGGTGTTCCGAATACAATTCAATTAATTGCTCGCCTGTTTCCGCATGCGGAAGAAGGACGATATCCTTTTCGTTTTTCAGCAAATAGAGCAATTCCTTCCTTGCCATTAATTCATCTTCAGCGATCATTGCGCGCAAATTCATGGTATCGCCTGCCTTTCCATTTCAGTCGTTCCGGGTATCGCAAAATACACTTCACTTCCGCCCTCCGGCAAATTACGAATGGAGATTTCGGCACTATCACCAAGCAGACGGATGAGACGCTGATTCACATTGTACATACCTGTCCCGCCATTTTTTATCCCCTGTAAAGGTGTATGACCCGCATCAGCCAATATATGCTCCGGAAATCCGCTTCCATTGTCGCGTACCATAATAGCAATATCCCCATTCCACTTTTCGATTTTTATCTCAATTTTTCCTTTTCCCTTTTTGTTGTTTAGCCCGTGCTGAATGCTATTTTCCACTAATGGCTGGATCGTTGAGGGTGGAATATAAATGCCGGAAACATTCTCCGGTTTTTCAAAGCTGATGTCCAGCCGTCCGGCAAACCTGGCTTGAATAATGGATGCATATGCTTCCACATGTTCACATTCCTTTTCCAACTCGATTAACGACTTGGAAACGAGCCGTAAATTAAACCGCATATAGTTTGCCAATTGCAAAGTAATATGGCGTGCTTTTTCCGGTGATTCACGAAATAAAGTTGCAATCAGCTGCAATGTATTAAACAGAAAATGCGGATTGATCTGTGCCTGCAGGTTCCGCAATTCCGCATCCCGGATATGTGTCTTTATTTTTTCCGCATCGAGCACATGGAGCTGATTGGAAATAAACTGCCCGATCCCCTCTGCCATGGTCAATTCGACCGGGGAAATATGGTGTGCTTTCCGAAAATAAAAAGTAATGAGTCCCTCCACCTGACTTCCCACCATGACAGGAATTACAATCGCTGCTCCCAATGCACACTTTTTATGCCCGCAGTCTATTCCTTCTTTTGTATAGGTTACTTTCATTTCTTTTGATTGGATGGCCTCCCGGGAAACCGGTGCCCGGATCAGATCCCCGGGGCGGTGATGACTTTTCCCCACTCCCCTGTGTGCCATCACTTCATTGCTGTTGGTCACCGACACGGCAGCAAGCTCCAGCCTCTCATACAGTAAATCGGCAATGCCTTTTGCCCCTTCCGAAGTAAACTCCTTTTTCAAATAAGGAAGTGCTTCCTCGGCGATGGTTAAGGCCTGCTTCGTGGCAAGCGCCGCTTCATTTTCCTGCTCCCGCAGTACGATACCGATCATGGCAGTAAAAACAGCAATGGCAAGACTATTGGATAAAACGAGCGGCAAGCCGATCTGATCGACAATCTCCACCATTTGTGCCGAATCCGTGTATAGGATGAGCAGTAGCTGCATCTGCAAAATTGGTGGAAAAACGCCAATAAACAAAGCTTTCCACGGAGAAATAACCCGTTCATTGGAAAAGAATCTTGCCGTGAGCCCGGCCAACAACCCGGTGAGCGGATTCACCAGGCCATTGGCAAGCCAGCCGATCCCGCCAAGGAACATTAAGTGTCCCCCGGCGATGACACCGGCACCGAGTCCGACAATCGGCCCGCCCAGCAGCCCGGCAATCACGACCGGAACCAAACTGGAACTGACAATCAGCTGATTATTTTCCACAGGAAAAAGAACGAAATCGCGAATGACCGTTTCTTCGGTAATGATGACGCCTGTAATCGTAATGGCGATGCCGAAGATCCCAAACACCAGGGCATGGACCATGGACATTTTCCAGCTGAACTCGCGGTATAATAATGTTTTAAATCCGGGCGTTCTCGTCATGACAAAAGCAATTACCAACAATAAACCCATTCGTTCCAGTAAAATAATTGTTAAATCTTTCACGCGCTTTCTCTCCCCGGCCCGGTTTGTGCCCGTTTAAAAAATTTCCTGTATTCCATGTCATCCTGTTTGCCTCCCGGTGCTGCCAGCGTTCCGATGATTGCGCCGAGGAAACCGATTGGAATGGCGATCACACCCGGATTGTACAGGGGGATAATGGCTTCTCTTGCAATATAGCCGCCATCCACATGCATAATATTCGGTCCCAGTAAAAGTAACAGGATAGAAGCAAGCAGTCCACTCAGCATCCCTGTAATCGCGCCAATTTTATTAAAGCGCTTCCAATAGATTGTCAATAAAAGGACGGGAAAAATGCTTGATGCTGCCACAACAAATGTCATCGATACCAAAAACGTCACATTAATCGATTCAAGCCGCAGGGCAAACAGGGTAGAGATGAGGCCAATCCCCAGCGCAGTCCATCTGGCCGCCATCAGCTGCTCCTTTTCCGTTGATTTTCCCTTTTTCAAAATATGGTGGTAGATATCATGGGAAAATGCCGTCGTCGCGGAAATAACAAGACCAGCCACTACTGCCACGATCGTCGTAAAGGCTATGGCTGAAATAAATGCCAAAAGGAAATCACCGCCGACCTCCCTTGCCAACAGCGGTGCAGCCAGATTCCCGGTAGCATCCGCCCCGACCAGCGTATGATAGCCCAAAACAGCCACTGTCCCAAGTCCCAGCACAAGGGTCATGACATAAAAAAGGCCAATGATCCAGGTGGCACTCATTAAAGAGCGGCGAACCTCCAACGTATTGCGAACAGTAAACAACCGGATTAAAATATGGGGCAGGCCGGCCGTACCTAGGATTAAAGCAAGCTGGAGCGAGAAAAACTCCAAAGGATTTTCAAATAATTGACCGGGCAGAAAAAACGCCTCTCCCAATGGGGTGCCATCTTTGACTTGCTGCGCAAAATCGGTAAAGTTCCACTGAAAATTGGAAAACACAATGAGTGATAATAAAAAGGTCCCCGACATAAGTACGATCGTTTTTACAATTTGTACCCAGGACGTGGCAACCATCCCGCCGAAAACGACATATACGGTCATTAATCCGCCAATGACCGCCACGGAAATCGAATAATCAATATCCAGGAGGAGACGGAGCAGAAATCCCGATGCCACGAGCTGGGGAATCATATAAAATATAGAAATCATAAACGTGCCGATCGCCATCATCCACCGCATTTCACTTCCGGGAAAACGGGAACAGACGACATCCCCGAGTGAATATTTCCCAAGATGATGCACCGGCTCGGCAATCAGAAATAACACTACCAAATAGGAAACCAAAAAACCGATGGAGTATAAAAACCCATCATAGCCGTTAATGGCAATCGTGCCGACAATCCCCAAAAAAGAGGCAGCGGAAATAAAATCCCCGGCAATTGCCATGCCGTTTTGAAAACCTGTTAAACTACCCGCCGTTGTGTAAAAACGGTTGGTTGTCGTACTCCGCTTGGCGGCCCAGTACGTTATAATCAATGTACAAACAATAATACAAATAAAAAATAGAAAGTATGTAAGATTCAAGGTTTACTGCAGCTCCTCCCGCCTGATCTTCTCCAGCTCCCTGTCAAACTTCTTTGATTTCTGATGATACACCCAACCGAGAAACCATGTCATCGGAATCTGCAGGAAGGTATACAACCACCCCCAGGAGACCCCCTGAATGAAACTATTGCTGTTCATGTACTCAGGGAAAAAAGTAAGTGACAGCGGAAGCATAAAATAAAAAGCGAGTAAAAAGATAAGCATAGGCACAAGGAAACGCTTCTTCTCCTCCATGATCAGGGCAAACTTATCATCCATAACCAACCCTCCATCCAACTACCTAAACCAAAAGTCCTGTAAAAATCAGTAAATTCACTTTATTAAGAATGATAACCCAACCCACCGCAAATGTAAAGAAAGGGGTCTGACCCCTCAATTCGTAATTTTCAGTATATTTTGCGGTTGTATTTTTTTGGTCTGTTGTTTTTGCTAACCGTACTCTGTTTGTATCGCGCTTCAACTTAAGCAAGTGAAAAGAGATAGCATATTGCTATCCCTTTACACGGGCCTGACTACTATCAGGTTCATTGCAGTCTTAACTGCTTAAGCACTTTTATGTTTCCGGTCAATAGCATGCAGACGCCTGTTGTTTGTCGCAATAATGAAGATAGCAATGGTCCAAATAATTACTGCCAGGATCGATCCAATATTGAATATGCCCCGCTCCGCAGTCCACATAATAGAATAGCCAATGGAACCGCCCAACAGTGCGTAATAGAGGAACGGCAAAAGGGTTTTACGGATAACCAGCCCTTCCTTTCCAACCAGACCAACAACAGCAGATGCAGCCACCACGTTATGCACACAAATCATGTTACCGGCTGCACCGCCAAGCGCCTGAAGTGCAACCATCCAGGATGGATCACCGCCAATACGCTCACCAACCCCGAATTGAAACAGGGAAAACATCATATTACTCACCGTGTTACTGCCGGCAACAAAAGCACCGAGTCCACCAATAAACGTGGCAAAGATCGGATACATGGACCCAGCCAGATTTGCCACCCCTTCCGCCAAAGCCATCGGCATTTCCGGATAGCCGGCTGCACCGCCGCCTGAATTCAGGAATACCTGTACCATTGGAACCGTGAACACCAAGGCAGTTCCTGCAGCTAGCATGGTTTTCCCTGAATTTTTCCATGCTCTGGCAAAGTCACTGCCTTTCATCCCGTGGATATAGTATGTGAGCACCGCCACGACGATAAAAATAAATCCTGGGGAAAAGAGAATCTCCCAATCAGAAGTAATATTCGTCCCAAAGATATTTGGCACGACAATCACAGCTGATTTCAGCCAATCCCCAACTATTGTCAGTCTCGAAACCAGCAAGAGAATGGCAATTAATACATACGGCAGCCAAGCGCGCCACATGCTGATTTTTCCAGCATAAATATCGTTATTTTTCAGTTCCACCTTACCCGTCCAGGTTGGATCCCAGCGGTCTTTTTCCTTAAAATCCCACACATCATCCCCTTTTGGTGTAAGGAAGCCTCTTTGGGCAGCAGGAATCACAATAATCAGCCCAATTAAACCGCCGAGCATGGCCGGAAATTCAGGTCCGAGCAAGTGGGCGACAATAACATAAGGGATCGTCATCGCCAGTGCTGCAAAAAGGGCAAATTTCCACACTTTCAGCCCTTCACTGAATGACTTGTTTTTGCCAAAAAACCGGGTGAGAAGACCGACTAAAAATAACGGAATTAATAATCCCGCCACAGCATGAAGCAGGGCTGTTTTTCCGGCAACGTCGAAAACAAACGCAGAAACATCGGTAATCTGGGTGAGCGGCTCCACTCCCGAACCAACCCCCACCACCATGGGGGTTCCAACTGCCCCGAAAGTTACCGGGGTACTCTGAATAACCATCCCGGAGACAACTGCCGCCATGGCAGGGAATCCAAGCCCCACCATTAATGGCACCGCAACCGCGGCAGGTGTTCCAAAGCCCGCTGTCCCCTCAATAAAGGAACCAAACAGCCATGCAATGATAATGACCTGAATACGGCGGTCCGGAGAAATATCGGTAAAACCCCGCCTAATGGTATGAAGACCTCCACTCTCCTGCAATGTGTTCAATAGCAAAATCGCACCGAAAATAATGAATAAAAGCGTTACAGCCACGATCAGACCATGGACAGAAGCAGCAGCGACTTGCGGAAAAGCCACATCCCAAACAAAAAGCGCCAGCAATACTGCAACGATGTAGGAAAGCGGCATTGCTTTACTCGCAGGCCATTTTAACCCTACTAAAAAAACTGCAACAACGATAATCGGAAGTAAAGCCAGAATAGCTAACATTCCATTCCCCAATTTCTTTTCCCTCCTTAAAAAGATTTTTTTATAATTAAACAACTATATTCAATCCGCAGATGTCATATAGTTGTTTAACGATGTTGGTTGGCTTTTCTATTCTTTTTTAATAGACCGGTCTTGCTGCACTTGATTTCGCAGTTCACCAATCCCATTTATTTTACATGAGATTTCATCCCCGTCTTTCATCATTTCCGCTCCAAGCGGGCTCCCGGTTAATATGACATCTCCCTGTTCCAGTGTCATCACACCGGACAGGTAAGCGATCATTTTTCTCATGGATACAATCATCAGCTCTGTCGGGCTGTTCTGTTTTTGCTCCCCGTTCAAGTATCCTTCCACATGGACCGTGTCCGGGTTCAGTTCTGTCTCAATAAAAGGTCCAAGTGGCATAAATGTATCAAACGACTTTCCAACCATCCAATGGCCATCTTCATGGAAATATTGCGGTGCCGTTACATCATTGGCAATCGTATAGCCGAAAATGTAATCTGTTGCTTCTTCTTCAGATATGCTGCTCGCCTGTTTACCAATTACAACAGCCAGCTCTGACTCAAATTTGACCTCGTCGATATTGGCAGGAATGACAATCGGTTTTCCGGTGCCAATAACGGAGGAAAGCGGTTTATAAAAGAACACCGGCAAGTCAGGAGCAGCAGCCGGCAAGTCGGATTTGCTGCCGACATAATTCGCACCGATGCCTATAATATGCCTGGGTGCAAGCGGTTCCAAAAGTTCTATTTCTTCTAATCTATGTATTTGATTTGTTTGCTCCCAGTCTGTGAATATATCCCCTTCTATTTCCCGGATCCCTTCATCGGTCAAAATTCCCTGTAAAATTGTTTCATCATTCTGTCTTTTAAACCTGGCAAATTTCATCTGCATCCTCCCCGGGGACAGTGAGACAAGTCCCTGCTGTCCCCTTTGTTTTTTCTGTTCATGATTGATTTCGGGGGCGTTTTCTCTTACCCGTTGTTCTATCTTCGTTCTCTGTTTGACAAAAAAACGCGGTTCTTGGGACAGAATACCCGTCCTCGTATCCCACGCTTTCTACTTCGATAAGGTACCTGCCCCCGCGTCCCACTGGGTTACTTCCACACAGCGGCCCGGTTGCGGAAATAGTTTACCGGGGTTTAGCAGATCGTCCGGGTTAAATACGTCGCGTATATTCGTTTGCGCGGCCATTTCTTCGTCGGTAAAAACGAAGCGCATCTCGGCTGATTTTTCAATGCCGACCCCATGCTCACCGGTAATCGAACCACCAACATCCGCGCATACCTTTAAACATTCCGAACCTGCTTTGGAAGCACGTTCACTTTCCCCGGGCACACTGGCATCATACAAAATAAGCGGGTGCAGGTTGCCATCTCCTGCATGGAAAATATTCGCGATACGCAGCTCATACTTCCGGCTGATTTCCGTAATTTTGGCCAGCACTTCCGGCAGTCGGGTTCTCGGTATCACCCCGTCCTGAACGAGATAATCCGGAGATATGGCACCCATGGCCCCGAAGCCCATCTTGCGGTTTGCCCACCAGAGGCCACGCTCAGCCTCATCCTTGGCCACTTTTACCTCACGCACATGGTTCTTTTTGCATACGGTAAGGATTTCCTCAATTTGATCATCGATACCGGCGGCAATGCCATCCACTTCAATCAGAAGAAATGCAGCAATATCCATCGGATGTCCCACCGGGTAGGCTGCCGATTCCACCCCTTCAATGGCGATCCCATCCATCATTTCAAGTGCAGCAGGAATAATACCGGCAGCGATAATGTCGGAAACGGCCTGACTTGCATCGTCAATATCATCATAATAGGCAAGCACCGTTTTCTTTCCCTGCGGATTTTTCAGCACCTTCACCGTCACTTTGGTCACAATGCCCAACGTCCCTTCCGAACCGGTCAAAAGACCAAGCAAATCATATCCCGGCTGGTCCGGGACTCCTTCTTCACTTAATTCAATGATCTCCCCACTCGGCAGCACAATTTCCAGGCCTAAAATATGATTAGTCGTTACCCCATATTTTAAACAATGTGCCCCACCGGAGTTTTCAGCCACATTTCCGCCAATGGTGCATGCATACTGGCTCGATGGATCCGGCGCATAATAATAACCTTTATCTGAAATGGACTGGGTCAGTTTTAAATTGATATACCCCGGTTCCACCACAGCTTTTCTATTTTCCAGGTCCAAATGAAGCAATCTCTTCATTTTTACCATGCTGATCAGCACTTCCCCGCCCAGCGGTGTTGCGCCGCCGCTTAAACCGGTGCCGGCTCCTCTTGCAATATAAGGTATTTCTTCTTTATTTAAACATTTCACCACATCGGAAACCTGCTGTGTATCCTGGACAAAAACAACCGCTTTTGGCATTCCCTTGGACATTGTATAGCCGTCGCATTCGTAGGAAATCAAGTCTTCTTTCTTATACAGCACTTCCCTTTCACCAACGATATCCATTAATTGCCGAACAATCGCATCCGGTCTTTCCATTTTTCGCTTTTTTCCAAACAAATCAGGCACCCCCTCATCCGTTATGATTTCACTTGCTGTTTATCCTTTTCATAAGCCCAGTCAAGCAGCTGGACGGTATGGACAACCTTTTCACTGCGTCCGTGTTTCTGTACGCCCATGGCAATTTGCAGCATGCACCCGGGATTTCCCATCGAAATCATTTCCACATTTTCGGGAATATCATCGACTTTGCGTTCCAGCAGTTTCCCCGCCATGTCAGGATGGGTGAGATTATAAATTCCCGCACTGCCGCAGCATCTGTCGGCATCAGGCAAATCAACCATTTCCACACCCGGAATTTCTTTTAAAATTTCCCGTGGTTCGTCGCGTACCCCCTGCCCGTGAGCAAGGTGACATGCATCATGGTAGGTGACTTTCGTATTTATTTCCGATATTGGCCGTTTAAAGTCATTGTCATACAAGAATTTGGAAACATCCTCCACTTTTTCCGAAAATTCCTTTGCCAAAGGGAGCATTTCCGGATCATTACGGAACAGTTCATCATATTCCTGAAGCGCACAGCCGCAGCCTGCAGAATTGATAAGTACCTTGTCGTAATCTTTAAAAGCCTCGATATTCTGTTTGGCGAGTTCCTTCCCTTTCTCCCTGTCACCGGCGTGAACATGTAGTGCCCCGCAGCATCCCTGCTCTTTCGGAAGACCCACTTCAAAGCCATTATGGTTGAGCACGCGAATCGTGGCTTCGTTCACATCACTGAACATGACATCCATAATACAGCCTGTCAGCATGCCAACCTTCTCTTTTGTTTCTCCTCCAGTCTGCACCGATTCCGGATAGTTGCCGAGCACTGGTTTACCAACTTTCGGGAGAATCGATTCCATGTTTTTCAGCTGGCTTGGCAACACATTCAGCACTCCTGTTTTTCTGGCAACGGTTTGCATGCCGCTATTCTGATAAAAACGCATGAGGCCGCCAAGCATATCCATCCTTTTCTTATTTGGTAAAACATCATTTAACATTTTTTTGCTCATCTTGCCCTTAAAGCCTTTTAAAGGCATCGCCTGACGGATTTGCCCGCGGGCTTCCTCAATCAGACCGCCTACCTGAACATCTGCCGGACAAGCTGTTTCACAGGCCCTGCAATCCAGGCAGTCAAATACAGGCTTGGAAAATGCTTCATTAATATCTATTTTTCCTTCCGCCACGGCTTTAATTAAATAAACCCTTCCCCTTGGCGAGTGCTGCTCTTCCCCTGTTTCCTGGTATGTTGGACATGCTTCCAGGCACATGCCGCAGTGCACACAGTCCGCCCATTTATCCGGGTCAGGCAAATCATCCCACAGATAGTTTCCCAATGTTTTTGTTTCACAGGCCGGCCCGCCATTTTCCAGGAGATTTGCCAGATTTACTGTCCCTCTTTCCTTCTCACCGACATTCATGTTATATACCTCCTACAAATCGATTCCGATTAAGAATCTGCTTCGGGTCATTTGTTTGCTTAATTCCTTCCAGCAGGGCAAAGTGTGCCGGCTTATCTCCCCAGACACTGACTGTCTCCCTTAGCGCAAATGGCAAATGCGTGCACACTGCGTAGCCATGTCTTTCTTCTGCTTTGGTTCTCATTCTTTGAATGTAGGAAACAATGTCTTCCGGCAGTCCTTTTACATACACCCGGGATATTCCATGCCCCAGGCCACCATGTGCTTCAACAGTGAGCTGAAAATCCTCAGCAAGCTCTGTTGCAGCTTGCAGGTTCACAAGTACGTCCAGGTTATTGCTTCCTATTTTTAGTGCAGCCTGTGTAGCTGCCTCGTTATTTTCATCATTATAGCCATTTGGCCCAATATGGCGGAAATCCTCCCACCAATTTTTGGCCTCTTCCTGATGCAGGACAGTATGTTTTACACCTGTTGGCAAATTTTCCTGTACCCATTTTTCCTGAGCCAGCACCGCTTTCTCCCTGTCTTCAAATGCAATCGCCAGCGTGTAGCTGTTTTCACCGGTTAATCTATTTGAAAGAGCCGGGGTTAACAGTTCCAAAGCGACGGGTTCCATCATCGAGTCAAGCAGATGAACGGAAAAATCATGAATTGCTTTTGTGCTGCCTTCAGGGAAATGGAGCAGTGACAGCCCTTCATACTTGGGCAGGGGGCGCAATTTCATCGTAATTTCACTAATGACCCCTAGTGTTCCCATCGCTCCGATAAACAGCTTATTCATATCATAGCCGGCTACATTTTTTACGACCTTGCCGCCTGTACGGATCACCCTTCCGTCCGCGTAAACAATTCGGGTTCCGATCACGAGATCCCTCGCCGATCCGTATAGCAGTCGTTTGGAACCGCTGTCATTTGCGGAAATAATGCCGCCAATCGTTGCTTTTTCAGGCCACGGAGTGTCCAATGCAACAAACTGGCCGCTTTTTGCCAGTTCATCCGTGATTTCTTTTAGGGTGGTGCCCGGCCTTACAGTCATCGTAAGATCTCCGACGGAATGCTCGACAATGCCTTTATAATTTGCCAGAGACAATAAAATGTCCGCCTGTTCCAGTTCGCCGCCATATCCCCGCTTCGTACCGCCGGATACTACATGAACCGTTTTTTCATTTTGGTTGGCATAGGAGAGCACCCTGGAAATATCCTCCTCGGTATGAGCTTCCATAACCTGTGCCCCGTCATTTCCAAGCAGATGTGCCGGTTCCATATTTTCTTTTATTTGTTCTGTCGGCAAAATACCTGCCGTGTCTGAATAAATCATATGAAAATACCCCCTTTGGGATAATTTTTGGGAGAGAAGCAAAACTTTCAACTCTCAGGCGTTTTCCCTTGTCCATATGCCACTGTGGAATGCATTTCTTCTGGTGCACCCTCTATTGAGCCACGAGTGAATATGACATAGGAATGCCCTTTTGTAATGGACAACGAAGAAATATTCCGTTTTTAAAATGTATTCAGATAAATTTGTTTATAGTTAACCACTCTTTTAAATAAAAGTCAAATTCACCTCTGCAACACCTCTATAAGCAACATATTGAATGGGAAATATGCTTGTAACAGCAGCGGCAGCACCTCCGTACCGGGCTGCCGCTGCCGATGTCAGTTCAGTTTGTTTGGTTGGTTGCAGAAAGATCCGCGTTCAATCATTCAGCTTTTTACCGAAAACTTCTCCTTCGCCTCAAGTCGGCGTTGATGCAATATAGGTTCTGTATACCCGCTTGGCTGCTCTTTTCCTTTGAACACAAGATCACATGCAGCCTGGAAGGCAACAGAACTGTCAAAGTCAGGAGCCATCGGCCGGTATGCTGCATCGCCTGCATTTTGTCCATCAACAACTTTTGCCATGCGTTTCAGCGTATCCATTACTTGAGCTTCTGTGCAAACACCGTGATGCAGCCAATTGGTAAGCATCTGACTGGAGATCCGCAATGTGGCGCGGTCTTCCATCAGACCGATATCGTTAATATCCGGCACCTTGGAACATCCGATACCTTGCTCCACCCAGCGGACAACATAGCCGAGAAGTGTTTGCGCACTGTTATCCAGCTCTTCCTGTATTTCTTCCTCAGACCAGTTTGGATTTTCCGCAACCGGAATTTGTAAAATATCATCCTCGTATTCTGTTTTTTCATTCAGCAGTTCTTCCTGCACTTTATTTACATTAATTTGATGATAGTGAATCGCATGTAATGTTGCCGCTGTCGGGGATGGTACCCAGGCCGTATTGCCGCCTGCTTTCAAATGACCCACTTTCTGCTCGAGCATATCCGACATTAAATCAGGCATGGCCCACATCCCTTTACCGATTTGCGCCCTTCCTTTCAAGCCGGCATCCAGGCCAATCCTTACATTGTTTTTCTCATAGCCGTTCAGCCATGTGGATGCTTTCATTTCCCCTTTTCGAATCATCGGTCCTGCTTCCATCGCAGTATGAATTTCATCACCCGTGCGATCGAGGAAACCGGTGTTAATGAAAACAACTCTTTCTTTCACTTCATAAATCGCGTTCTTTAAATTCAGGCTCGTGCGGCGTTCTTCGTCCATGACACCAATTTTCAGCGTGTTGCGCTTCAACTCGAGCATATCTTCCACCCGGCTGAATAATTCATTGGCAAAAGCTACTTCCCTGGAGCCGTGCATTTTTGGCTTCACGATATAAACAGAACCTTTGGCGGAGTTTTGGTATTGTCCATTTCCAAGCAGACCATGTTTTGCCATCAGGCTTGTAAACACGCCGTCCATGATTCCTTCGGGTATTTCTTCCCCATTTTCATCGAGAATGGCATTATTCGTCATTAAATGTCCCACGTTGCGGACGAACATGAGCACACGCCCGGAAAGTGTCACTTTTTCCCCATTCGGACCTGTATATTCGCGATCAGGGTTTAATGTACGGGTAACTTCTTTTCCGCCTTTTTCAAACTTTGCGGTCAGATCCCCTTTGTTGAGGCCCAGCCAGTTGCGGTATACAAGTGTTTTGTCCTCGGCATCGACTGCGGCGACGGAATCTTCACAGTCCATGATACTGGAGGTGGCAGATTCCAAATACACATCCTTCACACCCGCCGGATCTGTTTTTCCAATCGGATGGCTGCGGTCAATTTGAATTTCCATGTGCAGGCCGTTATTTTTTAATAATACCGCGGTCGGCTCCGTTTCATTTCCCTGGTAACCGGCGAATTTGGCAGGGTCCTTCAGGCCTGTTTTTTCCCCGTTCTTCAGGGTAACTTCCAGTTTCCCGTTTACTACGGTATACCCTGCAGCTTCAGCATGGGAAGCTGTTGCAAGCGCGACATGTTCATCAAGGAAGTTTTTTGCAAAAGCTATTACTTTATCACCACGGACCGGATTATAAGCACCTTCTTTCTCCGCACCGCCTTCCTCGCTGATCACATCCGTCCCGTACAATGCATCATACAGAGAACCCCAGCGGGCGTTGGCAGCATTCAGGGCATAGCGTGCATTGTCAATCGGCACCACAAGTTGCGGCCCGGCTTGTGTTGTAATCGTGTCATCAATATTTTCCGTTTCTATTTTAAAATCTTCCACCGGTTCTTCCAAATAGCCAATTTCCTTTAAAAATGCCTTATATTTATTAAAATCAAATGCTTTGTTTTCCTTATGCCAATGATCAATTTGCTCCTGTATTTGATCACGCTCCGCCAATAATGCTTTATTCTTTGGAGCCAAATCAGACACAAGCTTTCCAAAATCCTTCCAAAAATGATCACGGTCCAGCCCGGTACCCGGAAGTGCCTCCTGATTTACAAAATCATATAGTACTTTTGCGACTTGCAGACGATCCGTTTTTATATATCCTTCCATTTATTTGCCTCCTCTTTTCTCTCTATAACTAATATTCTAATAGTTTTTGCACAGAAACAGAAATACAAGTTTTGCATACTCGTTATTCCTTTTGGTTATATGTTGGCGTATAATGGGGTTACCGCAATGTATCGGCGCAAAAATAAAGGAGGGGCTTTCTTGGATATCAGACAAGTAACCTATTTTGCAGAGGTCGCTAAACAGAAAAGCTTTACAAAAGCAGCAGCCACACTGCATGTTTCTCAGCCTTCTTTAAGTAAAACGATTAAAAATCTGGAGGAGAAGCTTGGCACTCCACTTTTTTACCGGGCGGCAAAAGGGCTGGAGTTGACGGATACCGGCCAGGTTTTTCTCGCGAACGCCAAAAATGTGCTGGATGCTTTCGATAATCTGACAGCGGAACTGGACGATGTCGGTGAACTGAAAAAAGGGGAAATCAAGATAGGAATTCCTCCGATTATTGGCGCGGCATTTTTTTCCACGTTAATCAGCAAATACATTGAGCTGTATCCATCGATTCAAATGAGTTTAAATGAAGTCGGCAGCAATAAAATCAAGCAGGAAGTAAGCGAAGGAGAGCTCGATGTCGGTTTAATCTGCAATCTGCCCATTCAAAAGGAAAACTATGAAACCATCAGACTGTTAAAAGATCCGTTAATGCTGATTATGCATAGAGATAACCCTTTGGCTGTAAGAGAGGAAATAAAATTTTCCGATATAGAACATGAGCCAATGATCCTGTACAGACGGGACTTCTCCCTCCATGACAGGATTATGGAGGCATGCAGAAACCATGGGTTTTACCCCAATGTCGTGTGTGAAAGTTCACAAAAAGACTTTATCATTGAAATGGTCGAAGCAAAATTAGGCGTGGCTTTGTTGCCAAGCAAGATTTGCAGCCAGATTGCCAATGAAAATATGAAAGCCATTCCTTTCGACAAACCGGCAGTCTACCTGGAACTGGCCATGATCTGGAAAAAAGACAAATACCTCCCCCATGCAGTAAGAGAATTCATTACGATGGCAAAAGCACACGGGGTATGAGTGCGGTGTGTGCACGGCGTGCGGGAGGGGTCGGGAGGGGGTGCCTGGGACTGCGCTGAGGCGGTGGTGCCTGTCACTCCCCGTGAGGCGGTGGTGCCTGGGACTGCGCTAAATGCTCGTCCCACCGTAAAGATTTGTCACTCCCCGAAATATGTCAGATCCTGTCGAAAACATATGGATCCCCTCCTCTCTTTAACACTTTAAAGCAGCGGGGGTCTGACCCCACAATTCGCAATATTACGTCAATTCCCGCTGCGTCACATGTCCTGGACGATGAGGTAGGCTGCCTTGACTGGGCCGTGGACGCCGACAACGATGTTCATTTCGATGTCGGCGCTGTTGCTTGGACCGGATATAAAGTTAATGCATGTGGCCAATTCGCCGCCGGTCTCCGACTGTTCATGAATTTCAGACATCGCCTGGGTCATCCGCGGAACGATCGTTGACTCAGGTACAATGGCGATATAGGCAGTTGGCAGCAGGCTCACTGACCGGGCGATGTTTTTATCATTGAACTGTACAACCGTACCGGACTCAGCCAAACTGATATCGCTAAAAAACACACCCACATTGGCTGCTTCCGCTTTCTCTATATTCTCTATTCCAACAGCCGGGTCCCAACGATGCACTTCCTTATTCTCAAACATGGATTCCAGCCCAAACTCTGCAAACCTGTCATCCTTCGTCGTAACTACCGGTCCGCCGCCATATTCCCTGATCACGTTCCGGATTGTTTCTGCAACGGAAGCTTGATCCGTTACTGCCACATCCACCTTTTTTTCCTCACTGTTTTTTTGAAAAATCTCCAGCAATTCATCCCGGGAAGCTTCTTTAAATACATCCCATTGAGGCCGGTGCTCCCATTCCGGAAGAACGGCAGACCACCTCCGTTCCCGGCCCAACTTCCCGGCAATGTTATTTAAAAATATATCTTTATTATGAATCGTCCCTTTTCCCATTCACTGACGCCTCCTTTTGATGCGCTGCAAACCACTTCCGGAAATTTTCTTTTCCCGGTGCAGGAAAATCGCGTCTATTCGTCCAATCTTTTAACGGACCAGGTCCCTTGGTAATTCGTTCCTCTTTAATAAAAGGTTTCAAAAAGGTCGGTGCCCCTTTTACGGCAATTTGAAATAAGGTAGGCGTGCCTGCCCCAATGCCGAAAGCTTTCATCGCTGCCTTCTCACTCACTTTTGGATTCCCCTGCCCTTCCACATAATTTTCCCGATGTCTGATTAACAGTTCGTGGAGCGGAATTTTCACTGGACAGGCCTCCGTACAGGCAGCACAAAGACTGGATGCATATGGAAGTTCACCATATTCTTCATATCCGCCAAGGACAGGCGAAAGCACTGCCCCGATCGGCCCCTGATAAATCGAACCGTACGCGTGCCCGCCGATATGCCGGTAAACCGGGCACACATTGACACAGGCGGCACAACGGATGCAATGAAGCGCAGACTGAAATTCCGTTCCCATTGCCTTGGAACGGCCACCGTCCAAAATGACCAGGTGAAATTCCTTTGGTGCATCCACCTCATCTGCCTCCACACCGGGGGTTAAGTTCGTTACATACGTCG
Source organism: Virgibacillus kimchii (assembly GCF_055379185.1). Classification (NCBI taxonomy): domain Bacteria; kingdom Bacillati; phylum Bacillota; class Bacilli; order Caryophanales; family Bacillaceae; genus Virgibacillus; species Virgibacillus kimchii. The sequence goes on from NZ_AP043951.1 coordinate 2,044,911, forward strand.
TCATCTTCTGCCCAACAGCACTTCTGCTTAATAAATTGACTAAAATATCCAGTTCTTCCCATGTCGGCACAATCCGTTCCATGCCCATCACGCTGATCTGCGTATCGGGAAAACTTGTCACCATGTTGGCATTGCCCTCATTCGTAACCAGGGAGACCGAACCGGATTCTGCCACAGCAAAATTGCAGCCGGTAATGCCGATATCCGCTCCCAAAAACACATCCCTCAACGCTCCACGCGCAAAATTCGTCAGCTCATGCGGGTCAGACGTCCCCGTGTAACCGGCTTTTTCCCGGAACGTGTCGCGGATCTGCTCCTTATTTTTATGGAGAGAAGGAACTACAATATGCGAAGGACGATCCTTGTCATCTATCTGCAAAATATATTCCGCAAGATCGGTCTCATGCACCCGGCAGCCGATCTCTTCCAGTGCATCATTAAGACCGATTTCCTCCGTGACCATGGACTTTGATTTCGTTATGTTCTTCGCATTCTTCTTTTTGGCCACTTCCTGTATATAACGGTTCGCTTCTTCCGCCGTTTCGGCAAAATATACATGACCTCCCCGGGCAGCAAAATTTTCACTCAGCTGATCAAGGTAAAAATCCAGATTTTCCAGCGTATGGCTGCGAATCTCCTCCCCGGCCTTCCGCCATTCCTCCCAGTCGCCAATCTGTTCATCGTGCTGGGATGCATCCAGCTTTTTTCCGCGCAATCTGTCCTGGGCGGACGACATTGCATTTCTCATAAAGTCATCCTGTAACGCATCATCCACCCGGTCTGAAAAAGGCTTGTTTCCTATTTTCATTGCCATTGGTCCACCCTCCCACCTTTATGCAAGCGTATTCAAAATTTGCGCAATATGCTTCACTTCCACCGGTGTATCTTTTCGGTCCATCCGTCCTTTGATATTCATCAGACATCCGCTGTCCGCTCCGATTAATACTTCAGCAGTCGATTCCTTCACATGTCTGACTTTTTCTTCCACCATTTGTTCGGAGATCGGCGCCATCTTCACCGCAAAAGTCCCGCCAAAACCACAGCAGTCATAACTGTTTTTCAAGGGAAGCAATTCCAGCCCCTTTACATTTTTCAGCAAGGTATATGGCGCCTCGTTTTCATCGAGCAGCCGGAGCATATGGCAGGAAGTATGGTACGTGGCCCTTGCCGGATACACCGCTCCGACATCTTCTATGCCCAACACGTAAACAATAAACTGGGTGAATTCATATGTTTTTTCGGCCATCATCCGTGCTTTTTCCTGCCACTCTACATCCCCTTCAAATAAAGCCGGATATTCCTTAACCATGGCTGCACAGGACCCGGAAGGAGTGACCACATACTTTGATTTTTCAAAGGCATCAATGATCTGCTTAGCTGCTTTTTGTGCTTCCTTCCTGTAACCACTGTTAAAGGCCGGCTGCCCGCAGCACACCTGCCCCTGCGGCAAGTCCAATTCACAGCCAAGCCTCTCCAGCACCTCCACCACATCCTTAGCCGCCTGTTGATAAAACACTTCCCCAAGACACGTCACAAATAACGAAACCTTCATGTTTGTTCCCATCCCCCTTTGGGTGCCTGTCACTCCCCGGTTTTTGTCTAAAGTTGTCGAAACCAGCCCAACGAAAGTGAACAGCACAAATCCTGAACACGTTTAATAGTTTGAAAATTTAGAATTGAGGGGTCAGACCCCCTATCCTCTTCTTATGTATGACAACATGTAAAAAATTAGTATTGCATTATAATCGTTTATTGCAGTTTATCTTATTTGAAATTTCTAAATATGTCAACGGGTTGGTTTTTTATACTCCTTAGGGAGCAGCTTGCAATTTGCTGCATCAATATGAAACTTTACTAATGAAAAAACACAATACTGCTGCCTTTATAGCATTCACTTATTGTCGTGGTCAACAAAAGCCGTTAATGTTATTTAATACTCCATTGACAAATGATAACAAAACAGCATCATCTCCCCGGTGATACAGGGAAATGATGCTTTGCGATTTACCACTGGCTTATCCCCACCGATCGATCAGTGATTCAGCAGCAGCATAAAGAGATTCATACGCTTCCTCGATCATCTGCTCTTCCATATGATCAAGCAATAACAAAAAGTTTTCCATATGTCTCACTACTTTTTCTGCCTCTTCCTGTGATTCATATTGCTCCACTGCAGTTAGATGAAGGGTTAATGATCTTACAACCTGATCATCCTCAAATGCTCCCGCTTCATCAAACTGTTCAATACTTCCTATCATGTCCGCTGCACTGATCGGTTCTGTTTCCGTTTCTTCCAACCCGACTCGGGCCTCGTTCAGCACGGTTAAAGAAATATCCACTGCTTCCTGCGTGGCATCCGGATCGTTCAGTACTTCCTCAGCTGCAGTTAATGCTTCCTGCAAAGCCTGCCAGCTGTCTGCGGTGTAGTCTTCTTCATTAAGGTTTTCAGCATGGATCTCATCAACGCGTTCCTGCAGTGCCGTTTTGTCCACTTCCGGCTCTTCCGGTTCAAACAGATCCCCTGGTGCACGCGGGGCATCCAATCCACCTGCTCCAACCCCTACGAATGCCCAGTCATTAATAGTCCCATTCGTAAATGCAGCAAGACCCAGTTTTCCACTGGAAAAAGAACTATCTTGCCCTATTACCTGGAAATCATCAGGTTCTTCTTCACCATATGGCCAAGCTTTTGCATATAGTCTGTCACCCTCGATTTTTAATACGACTTCATACCAAATATCTTCTCCCACTTCGAATGGTAATGCTCCGCTGCCTCCAATTAGCGTGTAACTTCCATTTACATATTTGCCAATCCGTAACTGCTTTGCCCGTGAACTGGCGTCCGGGCTCCTCATATCAATGTAATAAGCATTCTCACTGCCTGCTTCCCCGGACATGTGGAACCCAACTTGGAACATCGTATCCCCCACATTACTTGCACGGACAACTGCCGAAACCTCCGTATCGCCTTCATGTTCCCCAACGGCATCCCATGTCAGCGCCCGACGTCCTCCACTATCCAATGAATGCTCGAGCCTGCGAGGGTTATCAGTAATTTTCCAGTTGCTATCTCTCCATAAAGTCGACCAATCCGATGGAGACTGATCCAGCTCATATTCAGAGAAGTCTGTTTCATATTGTGCTGCATGCTTACTTAATAATCCGGAACGTGCATTTTCCAATTCTACCAGTGCATCGTTAATAACAGATTGTACTGCTTCATCCGGATTATTCACTGCGTTTTGCAACACATTTCTCGCATTTTCCATTGCATTTTCTAATAACGCCCATGTTTCTTGTGTATAATCATCTTCCACAAGGTTTTCCCCTTCAATGGAATCCACAAGATCTTCCAGGCCTGCAGTACTAATATATCCAGGCATGTTTTCCGGTGCCCGCGGTGCATCCTCCCCGCCTGTACCGACTCCTACAAATGCCCAGTCATTGTATCTGTTGCTGGTAACATGCCCAAGTCCTATTTGACCACTATTTGTAAGCGGGTCTTCTACGGTAATGGACCAATCTTCCGGTTCATCGGCTCCATATGGCCAAACCTTTCCTTTTAACATGGATCCTTCGCGTTTTAACACAACGTTTAACCATGTATTTTCATTCACGATAAATGGCAGACTGGACGTTGCACGGGTACTAAAAGAACCGTCCAAGTTCCGATTTATACGAACATCATTACTTGTTCGAACATCCAGATAGTAACTGTTTTCTGACCCTGCTTCTCCGGATGTATGCAGCTGCAGCTGGAAGAGGGTTGCACCACTTCCCCTTGGACGTACAAGGGCTGACACTTCCACATCTCCATGAACTTCGCCGACTGTATCCCAGGCTAATAATCGGCGGCCGCCTTCGCTATCTACATAGTGTTCCAATCTATGCGGATCACCCTTGATTTCCCAGTTACTGTCCCTCCACTGCATGGTCCAATCAGATGGTATACCTGATTCGTTATTCGAGAAATCAGTTTGATATTGTGCAGGCGCTGTCTCTTCCGGTGGTTCTGGAGGATCCATTGATCCCGGATCTGTGCAGTCTTCCAACGGCAACCCTTCTACTTCATTGTAAAGCGCCCGGTCATCAACCAAAAAAGGAATAACTGTCATCATCGGCTGATCCATTGTGATAAATACGCCATTATCACTTACCTGTTCAACTTCCAGTTCAAATAAATCAATATGGCGCTCGATTGCCTCGGCTTGTTTTGTATGAAGCAAATATCCACATACCGGCGGATCTATCACTTGTTCCTTCTCCGGTTCATCATCTGCGCCGGCTAAATAGAAAGGTGCTTTATTCCTGCCATCTTCCTGCTTGCGGGTTGGTGCTCCGTCTACAGCAATTGCAATTTCATCAAATCTTTCCTGGTAAAAACGCAGAACGGAATAATATGAACTTAACTGCATATCCACCCGGTCTTCGTTTGGTGCTGTTCCGGCGGATTCGGTCAGTACACTTATACCATGTCTGAGACCTCCCATGTTGCGAAGAATACGTTCATCTTCTCTGCCGCTTCCGCCAGGTCTTCCATACAGTCCTGTTGACCATCCATCTTCTATCGCATCCGGCATCATATAGTCTTGTACCAGCTCAACATTCAAATCGTATATTTCACGATCCACGTTAAGATTTCGTGGCCATAAATACTCGATATCCGGATTGCTGCCACTCGGACGTTCATGCGCATCGATTGTAATATCCGGACTATAATCCCTCAAAACACTTGCTATTATTTGGTTCTCCGGGGTTATTAAACTAAGGTTGTCCCGATTATTGTCAATACCCCAGGAATTTCTGCGAGTGTTTGCTTCACGGCCATCCGGATTCGGTGTAGGCATGATTAAAACAGTTGACTCTTCAAGGGTATCGAGCATATCCGGATCATCCGTAAAGGCCAAATCACGCATGATTTTAAAAGCTCCTTCTCTACCTGCTGGCTCGTTTCCGTGTGGTGTACCCAAAATAAATACAGTTCGGCCATTTTGAATCTCATCTTTGGAGCGTTCGGATTCTCCAACATAGACCAAATATATTGGTTTTCCTTCAACAGATTGTCCTACTTCTTCATACCAGACTCTATCTGATAGATCTGCTACTTCATTAATGAAATCTATCTCTTCATCCAATGTTGTCCACTCACCACTGTTCCGGTCTTCAAAACCGGTTGTGGGCAAGTCGTGTTCGTTATCATCCATTGCTGCAATACTTGTAGACGAGAAAAGAATAAAGACTAGCAAAATTGTCATAAATACTATTCTATTGCGTATTTGACTCTGCATCATTATTTAATGCCCTCCTTTAATAGTATAGTTTTTTCTATTTATGTAAGTTCATGGATGCGCTCTCAATTCGCTTAAGATCATAAATAGATCCTGTCTTCATATTTGTTTTATACTAAAACCCAAAACAATTCTCGCACACCTCCCTCTTTCGTTTAATATGTAAGCGCTTACCCATTAAAGCAACACCTACCTGCCAATAGTATTTTGACCTTGGAAGGTTCTAGTTTTTTAGGCATTCTATTGAATTGACAATAACAAAAAAAACAAAAAAACACTATATAAATTCTTAATTTTTCAAAAGATGATGAAAAATTACTAAATTTATATAGTAGCTTTATAGGTATTTATCTTTAGTATCTTACATTTATTAGTAAAAAAGCCGCCCTCAACCATTTATCTATAATTATTTGCCATCATTACAAGGCCCCTCATAGATTTCTATCGGCGGTATTACCAAGGAATCAAATGCTGTTTGGTTATAAAGCAATATTCTTTAAGCGAAACAGAACAAACCACCGTTCCAAGCTGCTTTTACCGCCCCAGAATCGATGTTATTCGTTTATCCCGACACCGGCTAACCCTCCAAAGCACCATTTAAAAACGCAATCATCCCGTCCACCACTTCATCTCTAATATCGCGATAATTATGGATCTCATGCCTATATCCGGTATACACTTTTGTTTCCACCTGGTTTCCCGTTTCAGCAAGCCAATTAGATACAGCATAAACACCTTCTCCATACTGTCCTACCGGATCTTGGTCCCCGGCAATATTGTAAACAGGAATAGACGCAGGAACCTTTTCCGCCCAGGCTGTACCGACAATTTCTTCCATCATCGTCGCAAAGTAGTATAATGATCGTATATTAGGCACTGAAGTAAAGTTATTGAATGGATCATTCGCATGATCTGCTACGATGTCAGGATCTCCGCTAATCCAGTCATTTCCTGTGTTTGGATGTTCAATACGTTCGGTCATCCAGCCCAAAAATTTTTCCAAGTAACTTGGCTCCACTTCTTTCCCCTTACCTTCATCAATCAGCTTTTTCAGTTCTGTTACAAGTTCTGCAGCTCCAGAAAAAATGCCGGAAGTACCACACAAAATTAAACCGTTCATACCCTCACCATATTTTGCAGCATATCCCCGGGCAATCATCGATCCCATGCTGTGACCAAACATAAAATACGGTAAATCGGGGTACTGCTTCTGAACCATTTGCCGAAGTGTATGTTCATCCTCAGCCATAGTCATATAACCTTTATCACCCCAATCATCCCAGTTGCCTGAATCATATGCTGTTTTTCCGTGCCCTACATGATCATCTGCCGCGACGATAAACCCTGCCTCGTTCAGCTTTAAGATCATATGTAAGTATCTGCGGGAATGCTCGCCAAAGCCATGAACAAGCTGAACAATACCCTTGGGCTTGCGGATTGGTGTGTAAATCCATCCCTTTACATGATCTTTTTCATTGAAAGATTGAAAACTTATTTCTTGCAATGCCATAATAAATGCCTCCTTAGATTAATATTGGACACCAGTTTAAACAGGGCCTGTCCCCCCCCTATACAACCTACATTTACATACTTAATAGTATATCACAAAAACCCGCGCCGTCGGAGTTCGACAAAATCCGAGCTTTTTCGGGGAGTGACAGGCACCACCCATATGTTAAAATAGACTTACATGATAAAAAGAGCAGGTGATGGCATGTTTAAGAGTGTGAAAGAGGCGACGTATTTGACGGCTGAGAAGGCCTGGAGTTACCGGGCGATTTTGCGTTATTTCTTTATTCAGCATGAAAGAATGCGGGAGTTTCTCTTTCCGGAAGAAATATATGAACATTTAACTCAATTTGATGAATTCAAAGATTACCCGATCGAAGCACTTCACATAGATTTAGATACCCTCGTCAAATGGGGAAACCTCATTGCGAGGCAGGAAATGGGCAAATCGAAAACGGTGGAAGAATTTAAGAAAAAACGCTTCCGCTATCAATCCACCCCGTACACGGTGGAGTTTGAAAGAATGCTCATCCAGCTGGAAGGCATGGGCGAAGTCTTCGGCGGTTCTTTGGAAAAATCCCAGTTCGAGCGGCTTTACCAATCCCTGTCAAAAATAGAAAAAATCACCCGTAACGAGACAGCCGAAAACGAGGAAGAATGTGCCCAGGTATGGGACGATGTCATTTCCTACTTCCGGCAGATTACCCGGAATACTTCTGACTATATCGCCTATATCAACAGCGAAGAAGTGGAAGAGCAAATGCAGACAGAAGCATTCCTTGTCTATAAAGACCAATTCACTACTTATTTAAGAGACTTCATCATTGCCCTGCAAGGAACGGCACTGCAGATACAGGACGTGTTATTGGCCATTACGAAAGACGAGTTACGTTCCTTTTTTAACAAAGTAATCCAACATAAAGAGCAGATATTCCGGTTTGACAATGAAAAGGAAAAAGATACAGACCCCTATACCGAATACGAAGAAAAGTGGCGGAGCATCAAGGATTGGTTTCTCGGAAATGAACACGGAGAAAGCGAATATGAAATGCTGCAGCAACGCACCACCGAATCCATCCGCCGGATCACGAGAGTCGTCCAGCGGCTCGGTGAGCGGCACCAGCATTTCCGCAGCAGAAAAAAAGACTACCTGCACCTGGCAAAATGGTTTGACGCACTGGAAAATATTGAAGAAGCCCACGAGCTCTCCTCGGTAGCCTTTGGCGTTTTCCATACCAGGCATTTTCACATTGATCATACACCAACCGAAAATATTTATGCCGACGTATGGGATGAACAGCCGATGCAGCATGAGACAAAACCGATTACGCGTAACTACCGGGAAAAAACAAGACCCGGCGCGATCACGAGCAATCAGCAAAAGAAAGAGGAAATGAAGAAGCGCTATCTGGAAGAAAAACAGCAGGAACGAAAACTGATCGAACAATACATTCATGGAAATGAAATACGTGTGGAGGAACTGCCGAAAGTGGAACCGCACGTAAGAAAACTGCTGCTTTCCTGGCTTGGCAAAGCCATGGTGCGAAAAGACCGGACGATTAAAACAGAACTTGGCAGAAAAGTACGTGTCGTACTCCACGGGGAGCGCATCACCCTTACATCCGAAGACGGCATGCTGGAGATGCCAAACGTGACATTTCAATTTATCGAAGAGGAGGTGCCCACTGCATGATCCAAACAGGTTTTGATGAACAGACACAGGAAGCTTTAGGCATATTATTTGAGCAATTTTGGGTGCTGCGCGCCGAAGAACCCGCCACCTATCAATTGATTCGTGAACGGGAAAAAGCATTGAAGCGTTACGTCTCCGAGAAATTTGGCTTTGACCTAATCGTCCACCAGCATTTTATTAAATTGGAAAAAATTCCGGTCGATCCAAAATCCTGGATGGGGATGCAGGATTTTACCACTTCAAAGGATTATGCGATATTTTGCTGTGGACTGGCATTTACGGAACGGAGGTCGGTGGAGGAACAATTTTTATTATCGGACATCACCGAAGACATTCAGGATCTCTATCCCGGAGAATTTCCCCTCGACTGGACCAATTACCAGCACCGGAAATCACTCGTTCGCGCGCTGAAGAAAATGACGGATTTACGCATTATCAAAGTCGTGGACGGGGATATTGATGTGTTTGCCGGAAACGAGGAACATGAGGTGCTGTATGAAGTAACCGTGCATGCCCGCTATTTTATGCGTTCCTATCCGGACGATTTATTCCGTTACCAAACAACAGAGGAAATTCTCGACAGTGAATGGCAGCGGCATCACGAAGATGCCAGACGGAAACGGGTGTATCGTAAATTATTATTTTCCCCGGCGGTTTACCGGGAAAGCAATGATGATCCGGATTTTGCCTATATCCGTAATTTCCGCAACCGACTGCGGGAGGACCTGGAAGAGCACACTCCATTTCAATTGGAAGTGTATAAAAATGCGGCCATGCTCGTCATGCCGGAGCGAAAACAGCGGTTCACCCTGTTTCCCGATCAAAAAGCAATCATGAATGTGGCCCTGCATTTCCAGACATACATCCGCGAACATCCCGATCTCTACACGATCAACGCCTTAGGGGAAATCAGGCTGACCATGGCGGAATTCAGCCAATTAGCAGGAACGGTGAAACAATTATATGGCCGGGGCTGGAGCAAAAAATACCGGGACATGTCCTATGCGATGATTGCCGAGGAACTGCTGCAGCTGTACAAGGAATGGGAAATGGCGGCGGTTGAACCGGATACGGAAATGATCATACTGAAACCGGCCATTGCCAGAATGACCGGCCATTATCCGAAAGATTACGAAGTCGAGGTGACTGCAGAAAATGAATAAATGGAAGATGAACCGGGCCGGATTATTGAATTTCTGGTATTACGATGAAGAGATTTTTACTTTTTCCAATGGCAAACTGCTTCTCCGTGGCAGTAATGGTTCCGGAAAATCAGTGACGATGCAAAGTTTCCTGCCGGTGTTACTGGACGGGAAAACATCCCCGGACAGGCTGGATCCATTTGGGTCGAAAGCGAGAAAAATGGAAGACTATCTTCTGGGCGAAAAGGATATCGTCGACCGTGATGAACGGACCGGTTACTTATTTATTGAATTTAAACGGGAACAGACTGATCAATATATGACGATCGGGATTGGTCTTCAGGCAAAACGCCATAAACAAATGAAATTCTGGGGCTTCGTCATTACCGACAACCGCAGAATCGGCATTGACTTTCATTTGTACAAAACCGAACGGCATGCCGGAGAGACACATAAACTCCCCCTTTCCCGGGTGGAACTGGAAAACACGCTCTCAGACGGCGGCCATGTCGTGCAGACAAAATCAGCGTATATGAAGTTGGTAAACAAGTACCTGTTTCAATTTGAAACTGTGGAAGCCTATGAGGATCTCATCAAGCTGCTCATTCAGCTCAGGAGTCCGAAGCTGTCCAAGGATTTTAAGCCCACCGTCATTTATGAAATTTTGGAAGCTGCCCTGCCCCCGTTATCGGACGATGACCTGCGCCATTTGTCTGACACGATCGAGCAGATGGACCAGACAAAACAGCAGATTGAACAACTGGACCGGGAACACACAGCGATTACGAGCCTGAATCAGGTGTATCAAACGTATAACGAGCGAATTGCGGCGGAACAGGCGAATGAGTTTTTACAGGCCAGAAACCGTCTCGCCGAAGTGCAAAAGGTGTATCAGGAAAAAAACGCCTACAGTGAAACGCTCGAACGGGAAATTAACTCGCTTTCCGACGACATCGCAGCATTACATGTAAAAAAGGAAACCGTGGAAAAACAGGAAGAACGGCTGAAATCGCATAAAATCTGGAACCTGGAAAAAGAACGTACCGAGGAAACGGAGAAGTTGCAGCAGGAGTCGAAACAATTAGCAAGAAAAAACGATCAGTTCCGGCAGAAAAGCAGGAAAGAGCATCAATTACAATCGACCCTGCAGCAGATTGAAGAGGACATCTCTGAACTGAAGAAGGAAATGGCAGATCAACTGATTGATTTGATGAATGACGCAGAATCGGCTTCCTTCACTGCATCCCATGAATTAAGTGAACAGGATTTCAGGCGTCATCAGCAGGAGAGTTTTGATTTTCGTTTATGGAAAAAGGAAGCCGGCAGCCATTTAATGAATCTGGAAGAAGTGACAGAAAAACTGCGGGACTTTGAAACCCTGAAAGAAAAGTACCAGGAAAAAAATAAACAGCAGGCAGAAGAAAACAAAAAGTTGGATGATGTGCTGAACCAGGAACAGGAATGGACACGTTTGCTGGAAGAAGACAAAGCACAAAAATTGGATGAAATTCACACTTGGGTAAGAGATACAGTGTGGCTTGATATGCCGGAAGAGGTGCTGCAGGCAACGTCCCGTTCGCTTCATTCCCTATACGAACCGGCCTCCTATGATACGGTGAAAGAACCATACCGGAAAGCTGTTTTTGACTATGAGCAGGAACAGCGGGAAAAGCTTTCCCAATTAACGTTTAATCAAGATCAATTGGAAGAAGAACTGGCAGAAAAGCATGCGGAACTTCAGGAATGGAAACAAAAAAAAGATCCCGAGCCGGATGCCGATCCATTAACAAAGGAAGCGAGAAAAACGTTAGCTGACAAAGGCATTTCCTATACACCATTATATGCCGCAGTGGAATTCCGGGACCATGTGGATGAAGCATGGCGAAAAAGAATTGAAGCAGCTTTAATCGACAGCGGCATGCTGAATGCTTTGATCGTGGAAGAGGATATCGCCGTGGAGCATGACAGGGTGCTTACTCCCGCCCCGCACATGATGGCCCACACGCTGGCAGATTACTTGAAACCGGACGTGGACCAGGACAGCAAACTCCCTGCCGATGTCGTGGATGAGGTGTTACGGAGTATCTTAATTGAAGAGGATGGCAGCGGAGATGCGCCATTTTTGATCAACGAACGAGGGGATTACCAACTGGGCCTGTTAAAAGGACATGCCCTGCCAGTGGATAACGTCAAATACATCGGACGGAATGCCAGAAAAAGATACCGCGAAGAACAAATTTCACGCATTGAGCAGGAAGTTGCCACATTGCAGGCAGAAAAACAAGTCCTGCATGACAAAATAGAAGAGAAAAAAGCAGCTATTCATCAGGCGGAGATGCGGCTTAATGCTTTTCCATCCGATGCAGATTTGCAGGAAAGTTTCCGGCAGATTACCAATGTGCGCCTGAAAATAAAGCATCATCAGGAACAGATCGAAATCCTGTCAGGCCAAATTAAAGAAATTTATCAGGAATATACCAAAGTAAAACGAACCATAGACGATAAAACCGGATCGTACAATCTGGAAGTAACCCTTCCTGCCTTTCAGGATGCCATCCGTGTAATGAAACGGTATGAAAAAGACCTGTCGGAACTGGAGAAAAAACATATTCAATCTGTTTATCATCAGAGCCGAAAAGTAGACACACAAACACAGCTCGATGACCTGGAAGCAGAATTGCTGGAGCTTCAGGGCGACATCAACATGTCGGAAACCAATGTGAAAAAATTTGAAGAGAACCTGAAGCAAATCGAACAGCAGCTGGAAAAACAGGGACTGACCGACATCAGACAACAAATTGCCGAGGTACAGCGGGAGTTGAAAGAAATAAACGCAAAATTGGATGAGAAAAAGGAAATCAAACCAGGAAAAGAAACGGAAAAAACGCATATTGACGGGCAAATTGAAGAACAGAGGCAGCTGGTCGATTTTTGGATAAAAATGAAAGAGGCCTGGAAGCAGTCCTTTGCCGGAGAATTACAGCGGGAATTTATTTTGTATGATAAAGAAAAGGAATTGCACGAGGCTGCATACGAAATCATCAAGGAATTTGGGCATCTTTTAAAGCAGAAAGACCGCAGCAAGCTTTCCGAACAACTGACAAAGGAATATTACAACCAGGAAAGCGATTTGCGCGAGTACCGCCTGAACAGTTTCAGCGCGCCTTTTCAGCTTCCTGCTTGGATGCATGAAGTGAGCGGTGATGAAGAGAAGCTCCATGTGGAAAACTGGGAGCAAAAAATGTCGCGGCAAATCATCGAGTTAAATTACCTGGGAAAACAGATGAGTCCTTACCTGTTCCAGCAGCAAATTGAACTGGAACGCGCCCGGCAGGAAAGCTATTTGAATGAACAGGACCGGGCCCTGTATGAAGAGATTCTTTTTAATACCGTTGGACAGAAACTGCGGGCAAGAATCCGCCGGGCCGAACAATGGGTGGAGAAAATGAAAAAACTGATGGAAACAAGGGATACTTCCTCCGGTCTGTCCTTCTCCATCAGATGGAAGCCGCGGACCGCTGATGACGATACCGAAATGGATACGGTCGATCTTGTCCATCTGTTAAGACAGGACTCCAAACTGTTAAAAGAAGAGGACAGGGAAAAGATTATCACCCATTTCCGTTCCAAAATAGAAAAAGCCAAGGAAATGATCGAAGAAGAAAATGAACTGCAGACATTTCTGCAAGTGTTAAAAGAAGTACTGGACTATCGGAAATGGTTTTCCTTCGTCCTTTATTTCCAAAGAGAAGGGGAAAAACGGCGTGAGCTGACAAACAACCAATTTTATAAATTCAGCGGCGGTGAAAAAGCGATGTCCATGTACATTCCTTTATTCACAGCCTGCTATTCCCGTTATTCGGAAGCCGGACCGGAAGCACCCTACATTATTTCCCTGGATGAAGCTTTTGCCGGGGTCGATGAAAATAACATCCGGGAAATGTTTGAAATTGTGGAAGAACTGGGCTTTGATTACATCATGAATTCCCAGGTCCTCTGGGGAGATTATGACACGATCCGGAAATTGTCAATCTATGAATTGGTCCGTCCGAAAAATGCGGACTTTGTCAGTGTCATCCGTTACCACTGGGACGGAAGCAAAATCAATTTTGAAACACCGCTGGAAGCAGAGGAAGAAATCGACTTGAAGGTGAGACAATGATCAAAGAAGCATTAGCATATTTTCGCGACGGAGAAGGTTTCCGTCGCTTATTCCCTCTTTTCAGGAAAAAATATGAGTCACTCGGGAGAATTGGCGGCACGGTTAAAGTGGCGGATTTTACCGAGGAAGAACTGGCTGATCTCGGCCGTTTTTTCGGCAGGACTACTGGGGAATTAAGGAAAAAGGGTAAAATTTCCCTGGAGCAGTTTGAGCGGCAGCTGCAATTCACCCGGTTTGAAGGGATTGGCTTGAAAGAGCTATTGGAAACATACTTTGGAGAGACACTGATTTCCAAAAAGGAAATGAAATCCCGGAAAGACAGCGAGCAAAAGGTGTTTTTTGATGAATTGGAAGCGGGGTTTCCCGAATTGCGTCCGTGGTTGGACTATGTGAGAGATAAATCACCAGATACCTACTGGATTTACCGGCTGATGGAGGCGTCGAAACCCAGGTTTACAGCGTGGATGGAAACATTGGCCAAAGCAGTAAGAGATCTACCTGACCAATATGAGCGCCTGCCGATGTTCAGCCAGCGCATCACGCGGGACCCGCACGCCTTTGATCAGAACAATCATTTAGGAAGGCTCTTCATTCATGTGCTGGCAGTGCTTTCCGCTGAGGATGTGCAAAGTGCGCCTGTGCTGGTGCCGGCAGACAGCGAGGGAATCAATGACTTATTGTTAAAGCACCGGATACTTCGGGATGATATTACAAATTATGTTACGTGTGTAAATCTGCTGGGGGAAACGGAAGCAGGCGTCCACCCCATGTGGGAAGCGGCTGCCACTGCGCATAGTGTGCTGAATGTGCCGCTCCGGGAATTAATGAAATTAACAAAAGCCTATCCGGCTGCTGGTGGCAGTGACGTTTGGATCGTGGAGAACTCCGGCGTATATTCGAGTATATTGGATGCATTGCCGGAAGTTTCTTTTATCTGCACACACGGACAATTTAAGTTGGCTGCACTTGTCCTCATCGACTTGCTGGCGGAAAATGGATGCACCATTCATTATGCCGGTGATCTGGATCCGGAAGGGGTTAGCATGGCCGAACGTCTCTTATTGCGCCACCCGGAACAGGTAAAACTATGGAAGATGGATGTGGCGTCCTACAGGAGATCCGTGACGGATATCGAAATATCTGAGGAAAGATTAAATAAATTATCTTCCATAAAATCAGCCGAATTAACACCTGTCGTGGATGCCCTGAAACAGACGAAAAAAGCCGGATACCAGGAAGCCCTAGTTCCCGAAATGATACGGGAACTAGAGAAACGCCCATAACTGGAGGGATTCGCTCATAAATAGTAGAAAACGCCCATAACATGGGGAATTCGCTCATAAATATTAGAAAAACGCTCATAACATGGGGGATTCGCTCATATCACTCAAAAAACGCCCATAAACCACGGGGGTCAGACTCCTCCATGGAGGGGGTCTGACCCCTCAATTCTGAATTATTTGACTTCCCCTACATACTTTTAGTACTCAAATTAAGTTGATGTACGAAATATAAAATGGTAAAATAAATATAACAAATAAGTTGTTTTAACATTTATGTTATTGTTTGGGGTGCGATAAAAGATGGAATTTAATGATTTCGGCCTATTACCACCAGGTGATTATATGTTAACTATAAGAGAATTAGAAAAATCATTGTTAGTTACCGGTCCTGAGGATGGAACAGTTTGGGATGAAGATTGGCGATCATATTTAGTTTCCCAATTAAAGATCATGGTCAAACAATTTTGGTCGGTCGGTATAAGCGAGATATTTATTAATGGTTCCTTTGTCGAAAATAAAGCACACCCCAATGATATTGATGGATACTTTGAATGCGATATTATGGACTTGCCAATAATACAAAGAGAGTTAAACATTATGGAGCCAAGTAAAATATGGACTTGGGATAGTAGAGCTCGGAAACCTTATAAAGGGTATACAAAAAAACAACTGCCAATGTGGCATAAATACCGGGTCGAGTTATATCCACATTATGGTGACGGACCAAACACGGGTATACGTGACAAATATGGAAATAATTTATTGTTTCCTTCTGCTTTTAGACAAACGAGAGATACTTTCAAACCGAAAGGCATCATAAAAATCATAAAGTAAAAGAGACATAAATAAGCGAGGGATAGATTTATGATTAAAACGGAAAGTGCGTATAAAGAAGCTGTCGAGAAGCTTATACAAGATAAAAAATTTATAGCAGCGGAAAAAAAGAAATTTAAAGAAATGGGGCTTGAAGAAGACCATATTGAACTTGCCATCCAACCTTATGTTTCTTTTCATGAGCAACTTAAAGAAGAGGTAGACTATTATGAACGTATTAAACGGGGGGAGTTTGAAACCGTATTTAATTTGCATACAATAGGAAAAACATTAATAGCATATAGAATTTATTTGGGTATGACACAGAATGAGTTAGCAGATAAATTAGGCGTTTCCCCTTCCCAAGTTTCACGTGATGAAAGAAATGAATACTACGGAGCGACAATAGAACGGATTCAAAGTGTAATGGATGCTATGAACATGACTTCTATTACAAAAGTAGGTCCATCCGACGATGTTTCCGCTTAAATGATTGGATTATTATTAAGAAAGTGCTGGCCCTTTCATGAAATTTTAAAATTAATATTTAAGGAATTCTTTAAATAAATACCGGAAATAACTTGATCCTTTACTTTCAAACTGAAATGAATCAAAACCACCAGTGTGAACTGGTGGTTTGCTCTGCGGCTGAAAGCCTATGTTACCGGCCTCGGCCTAAAAGGCCCACTGAATGGGTTTCCCTTTTGCACCACACTTACTCACTGATTCTTAAAGAATCTCTTATTTCTTTTTATTTTTCTTACCGGTGAACGGATCAAATTCTTCAAATAATGTTAATTGATCGCTCATGTAATCCTCCCTAAGCTGATTTCGTATATACTCTTGAATTTGATTTTTATTTCTTCCCACCGTATCCACAAAGAATCCTCGACACCAGAATTTTCGATTACCATATCTATACTTTAAATTCGCATGACGGTCAAAGATCATTAAACTACTTTTACCTTTTAAGTATCCCATGAATTGAGACACACTCAATTTTGGTGGTATACTAACTAACATATGAATGTGGTCTTTGCATGCATTTGCTTCGTGTATTTCAACGCCTTTTCTTTCGCAGAGTTCTCTGATTATTTCTCCTATACTTCTTTTATATTTTCCATATATGATTTGTCTTCTATATTTTGGTGCAAAAACTATATGGTACTTACATCTCCACTGCGTGTGTGCTAAACTATTCTTGTCCTTCATTGGACGTGCCTCCTTCTATGGTGAGATTTTGGTGGTCGGGAAACCTACCTAATCTTACCATGAAGCGAGGCTTTTTTTGACCCCACGCTAGAAGCTCTCTGGAACCCCCGGCATAGCCGGGGGTTTTCAAAGATCATAAATAGAGTAAGACACGCATTTCATCTATGTCTTACTCCTCGTCCAGTATCAGAATCTATGGCCTTTTTTTGGAAAGCAAGGAGCTTTACTCCAATTCTTAATAAACATGCCTTTACTGATGTAAGTATGACTAATGTCTGATTGTACTAACACTGAATTCATATGAATCTTTAGAACCAGGAAAAAAGTTTGAGGTCAATAGATTAATAATGTTAAACTTTATGTAAGCGCTTAAATAAGGAAGGAAATCTTTATGGAAAGATTAGACGGAAAAGTAGCTATTATTACAGGTGCAGCAGGCGGACAAGGAGCTATTGAAGCGGGCCTGTTTGCAAAAGAGGGAGCAAAAGTTGTTGCAACAGATATGAATTATGAGCTTTTGACAAAGACGGTAAAATCAATTAATGATGAAATAGGTTCCGAAGTTGTCATCGGATTAGAACAAAATGTTGCTAATGAAGAAGATTGGAAAAAAGTTATATCTGAGACGATAAAACGCTACGTTAGATGACTGGAACAAAGTCATCACTGTTAACGCAACAAGTGTCTATCTTGGTATGAAGTATGCTGCTGCTGAAATGAAGAAAAATGGAAAAGGTCTATTATAAATTTTTCATCTATTGGCGGTATAATGGGAGGCCCAAGCTCTGATGGAGGAGATGGACCTTATAGTGCATCCAAAGGAGCTGTTCGTTCGTTAACAAAGCATGCAGCTCATTTACTTGCTAAAGATAATATTCGTGTAAACTCTGTACACCCTGGGGGAATTAGAACGCCGATGTCTGAAAAAGCAATCGAAGAAAACCCAAGCATTATGGAAAGAATGAGAGAATTTAGTCCACTTCCTCTTCATATGGGAGAGCCTGAAGATATCGGATACGGTGTAATATATTTGGCATCGGATGAATCAAGATTTACAACAGGGGCTGAAATGGTTATTGATGGTGGTGGAATTTCCCACTAATAAAATTTAATTGTTAAGAAACCCCGGTCATATCAAGAAGAAATTGAAAGAAGTGTTATAAGAACCAAGTGCGAACTAACGCGTGCTTGGTTTTATTTCTATTGAAAAAAAATTACTTAAGTTTAATTTACACGATAAAGGAAACAATATTCATGTTTGGTCCTATACTACATTTTTCCGGTATCCCTTTTCCAGCGCAAACAAATCAAAATATTATTTCATACTTAAGGAGTGTTTTCATGGCAGAAGTCAAAAATAAAGCAGTAATCGTGACAGGAGCAGGTTCCGGTATTGGAAAAACAGTGGCGCAGAAATTTGCCGGGAACGGAGCAAAAGTAATTTGTGCCGACATTAAAGGTGCGGAAGAAAGTGCACAGGCTATCCAGGACACTGGCGGTACAGCAATGGGTGTGCATTTGGATGTAACCCAATTGGATAGCTGGAAAGAAGCAAAGGAAAAAGCGATAAGCGAATTTGGTAAGATCGATGCGTTGTGCAATATTGCAGGAATTTCCGAAGCGGTTGACATTGTTGATCTGGAAGAAGAAGACTTTGACAAGATGATCAATATTAACTTAAAAGGCACTTTCTTCGGCATGAAGGTTGTCCTACCGGAATTTGTGAAGAATGAATCAGGAAAAATTGTAAACATCGCTTCACTGGCAGCACATGTAGGTTTAACCGGACTGCCGAGTTACTCAGCATCAAAGGGCGGGGTTATCTCCATGTCGCGCCAGGTCGCAGTAGAGTACGCCCCGAAAAATATACAAATTAATGTCGTGTCGCCCGGCATTATCGAAACACCTATACTGGCAAACAACCCGCCAGAAGTAACAAAACAATTCACTGATGCAACCCCGGCAGGAAGGCTCGGAAAACCGGAAGAAATAGCCAGCATGGTTCTCTACCTCTCCTCAGATGAAGCCGACTTTGTCACCGGACAAGTAATTAAAGTAGATGGCGGCTGGGGATCACAGTAACTTTTAAACGGGGTCAGACCCCTCAATTCAAAACATTCAGAATTGTGGGGTCTGACCCCCTATAAACCTCTACTATAGCAATTCCTTCCTCAACTGCTCTGGAGATTTCGATGACAACAGCCCGATTGGCACATCGAATACAGTCCTGGCACCCGTCTCCCCGGACTGGGTCAGCCGGTGCGCAGCTCTCGCATATGCCACAAGCACACTTGCCGTGAATTCCGGATTACTGTCCAGATTCAGAGAATACTCTATAAGCTGATCCGTATTCTCACCGGTCTTTCCGCTCCGGATGACAAATCCGCCATGTACTTTTTTCCAGTGGTTTTCTGCCAACTCTTTCTCCGTAATAAAATTCACCACGGTGTCGTATTCCGCAAAATAATTGGGCATCGTCTTAATCTCTTCTTCAATTTGATTTACATCCGCCCCCTCTTCCGGTACGACAAAACATTCACGCAAATGCTTTTCTCTCGTCGACAGCTCGGGTTTTTCCCCACTTCTTACCCGGTCCACCGCTTCTTCAATCGGAATGGTATACTGAACAGCATCCTTTACCCCTTCCACTCTTCTCACGGCATCCGAGTGTCCCTGACTGAGCCCTTTCCCCCAGAAAGTATACGTATCCCCTTCCGGAAGAATGGCTTCTCCCATCAAACGATTCATTGCAAACACACCTGGATCCCAGCCGACGCAAATAATACTTACATTGTCCCCGGACGTCGCAGCCTCGTCCATGACGGGGAAATACTCGGGTATCTTCGCATGCGTATCATAACTGTCAATCGTATTAAACAGTTTTGCAAATTCCGGTCCCTGTTCCGGCAAATCGGTTGCAGAACCCCCGCATAAAATCATGACATCAATTTCATCCGTATATTTCTCCGCTTCCGAAACATGCAGCACTTTCACTTCCGGGTCCAGTAATTGAACATCCGCCGGGTCCCTTCTTGTAAATACCGCTACAAGTTCCATATCATCGTTCTGTCGGATTGCCGACTCCACACCCCTGCCCAGATTACCATATCCTGTGATTCCTACTCTAATTTTGTTTTTCATCTTTTCTCCTCCTAGAAGTATATCTCTGCATATTTTGGAAGCGCAGCTGCTTCACACAAACAGCTGCCATCACCTGAATCTCACTGCTTTCCTTCACCAACCAATGCCATCATTTGGCAGTCAGGCATATTCTTATACACAAAGTATCCTGTCCATTTTTAAAATCCGCCCAATTCAAACCAAAATCCCGCTCAACGGAACAACAACATATGCACAGCATAAATCACCCCTGCATGAACCAATATAAGCACACTTGCGTACAGCAAGTTCCAGCGAATGACGGAAAATACATCTTTTTTTATTAAACCCGAAGTACCAATGACGACCGGAGAGACCGGAGAAATAGTTGCTGCCACCGACCAGGCACTCAACAGCATCATGGCCAGCACCATCACATGGATCCCCAAATCATCATAGGAAACCGTCGCAACAAAAGTACTGATCGTCACGATTTGGTGCACCCCGACAAATGAAAGCAGGGTAATGAAACTGATCGTCAAAACAATCAGCAAAAATATCGATATATTCGCCATGCCGCCCCACACTTGCTGAACAAAAGCGGAAACAGGTGTATACGTCAGTACCAGGCCGAAAAAACCTGCCGTCAACAGGAGGTTCACTTCATTCGCCCGGCTCGGCATAATCATCTTTCTGTATTTATTCGCTTCCTTAAAGAAGTTTTTCGGAAAACCCAAATAAGCAGTCCAGAGAACCGCGAATAAAAACACAGTTAGCGTAATCACCACACTGACACTCAGCTCAACAAATGGTTCCAGCACAAAAATAAACCCGGTTAACAGAAACAAAACAGCAAACAGCTCGATTAATTTTTTATAATTCATTCCCATATCGCGCTCGGCTCTCCATGCCATATCCTTCATTTCAATGAACCTGAACAGCCCATATCCAACCAATATTTGAAAAACACTCAGCAGCAGTCCGTACGGCAAATACTGGTACATCGGAATCTGAAGGGAATACACAACCAAAAACACAGAAGCGAAATAGGGGGACCACGTATGAACCGACGTAAACCCACGGGGATAAACGCTTCCCAATAACCTGGCAGGCAACTTCAGTTTTTCAAGCATCGCATGAATGATATACATGGAACCCAGATTCGTAATCGGAGCGATGAGCGAAAACAGTCCCGAGATAAATAAATAAATCCATTGCGGTTTCTTCTGAAAACGGGATGTGATTCCTGCAAGATAACTATTATAATTTCCCAGCCCGATCGGAATACCAAGCACAGGAACGACAACAATGAGACAGACGAGCGGCAGATTCCTCGTAATACCTTCCGCCCACACCTCAAGCGGCTGCTGTTGATAAAAGAATACACTGCAGCCAACCAATATCATGGCCAGCCCGAACATTTTCGGAAGTCCCTTGCTATAGAAAACACTGATGATCGCCGCCATTCCGGTTAATATGGCATAAATGGCAAAAATAAATGGATTTGGAAACAATTGACCGATGATAAAAGCAACGATTAAAATAACAATGACACTATTGGAAAAAGTATTCAAAAGTATATCTCCCAGCTGAAATACATTTGTGAAAAATGCCGTCACCTGTGCCAGGATCCAGCTCGCTTCCATTCTTTGGACAGATCCCGGCAACATGACAAAAGTCGGCCGATATTTCACAGATAATAACCTAATCTACCACAGTTTACCATGTATATCATTTTCTTTTAACACATCCATGACGACAGAAGCCAACAACGCTCCAGTGGTTTTCGGCGCCACATCGCCGGGAACACCCATATAATGTATCGCTTTCAACCATGCTCTCTGGTGTTTTGCTTCATATCATTTTTCCTCCCCCGCCGGAACGGGCACCCATCATTGGATCAGTTACGTATTGCTTCATGTTTTCCCTGCCCGCTTCCGGAAAGTCCGTCCGATTTTTTTCACGGGACAGCTTGATTTATATCTGAATATCCTCCCGGCGCTAAGAAGCAGAAGCACTGATGTTATCTTCCTTTGAGGAAAATTTTATAAATACCATCAGCATAACCAATCCGGCAAATGCGATCAAACCCACCATTAAATGCGGAAAAATTAAACAGACCGCAAATAACAGGAAGAGACTGCTTTCCCACCTTTTCAGATGGCGGATATAGAACTGTTGGGTACTATAGGACAAGGCAAATAACCCAATCAGCGCTGTAATGACACTCAGGATCGTTTCCATTGCTTCCCCGCTTAAAATAAGGGCCGGTTCAAATATGAATGTAAATGGCAAAATAAACGCCGGCAATCCTATTCTCAATGCCGTTAAACTTGTCCCCATCGAACTTGCTCCGGATATGCCTGATGCCACGATGGATGCCAATGCTACAGGAGGGGTAATGTTCGAGATGATGCCAAAATAGAAAATAAATAAATGGGCTGCCACTGTTGGGTGGTGCCTAGTATAGTAAATAGTTCATAAATGAAGAAAGACCATCATTTTCAATGTAAAATAGAAGTACCTATCACAGAACTTCCAATTACTAATCACTCAAAGGAGATGAAAATGATGGTCCATACATTATTGAACCATATTCAAGGTAAGAATGGAAGTCGATGGGCAGAATTTATTCGAAAAACAGGAGGAGAAAAGATATTAATCGTAGCGGTGGATGCAGCGAAGTATACGCATAAGGCCACAATCTGTACATTTTATGGAGATATTCTGGTAAAACCATTTGAGTTTGATGCATCCGGGACTGGATTTGAGAAGGTAAGGAATTTGGTTGAGAGTGAAAAGAAAAAACATAAAATGAAAGAGGTTGTTATTGGCATTGAAACAACGGGGCATTATTATGAGGATCTGGTGAGGCGCAGTTATAAAGAGGGTTATATGGTTCGGGTTATAAATGCAGCGACCACAGCACAAGTACGGGAGATGCTTTTAAATTCATCCAAGACAGACAACCTGGATTTAATGGCGATTGTACAAGCGATAATATACGGTCATGGCACAACGCATGAATTAAGCTCGGATACGATGAATAACCTGCAAAAGCTAACTCGTGCAAGACGTGAGTTAGTGGCAGAGCGTTCATCTGTACAAAATCAAATACGTGTCCATTTAGACCATATATTCCGCGAATTTCAAGGGAAAAGTGTATGGGAAAACGGCAAGCGAGAACAGAAAAAGCCCTTTTCCGATTTATTTGGGAAGTCGTCGGTTTACATCATGAGAAATTGCCCACATCCAAGCGATATCGTGGAACTTGGAGTGAAAGGCTTACGTGCTCTTTCGGTACGTGAAAATCTAAAACTGCGAGATGATACGATTCAATGCTTGCTTGATTTTGCCAATCAATCCATTTCACAGCCAAAGGAATGTGTCCAGGCGGATCAATTCCTGCTTAATCAGCGTCTGGATCAACTGGAATTATTAAATAAACAGATTAAAAAGCTGGAAAGAGAGATTGAGGATTTATTTGTACAGACAGAGGGGGCGGTCCTTCTTAGCGTGCCGGGTATTGGAGTCGTTACTGGAGCTGAATTATACGCGGAAATGGAGGATATTTCTGATTTCGATCATGCGGGACAATTAATAAAAATGGCAGGGACAAACCCAGTCGTGAAGCAGTCAGGGGATAGGAGACCTTCTTACTACGCTGTTTCCAAACAGGGGAGGAAGCCTTTCCGAAATGTTGTTTATCAGGCCGGCCGGTCTTTAGCCAGTAATAACCCGGAAATGAAACAGAAATATAAAGAGCTCATTGAACGCGGAAAAGTCGCTCCACAGGCTTACATTGCTTTGGGAAACCGGATGATTCGATTAGCCTTTTCCATGATTAAGCATCAGACGTTATACCGTACAAATCATAAAGATTATACTTTACTCAATCAAATAAGCAAAAAGCTGCACAGCGCTAATACAAAGCTGTTTTTCGAAAAATTTGCCGCAACGATAGACTATCAGTCTGCCTAACTGGAAATTAAGTAATTATAGACAGTGAGCCAGTTATGACAAAAGTGATCCATTCACTGGAAAATAGCACTATCTTAACCACAGCTTTAGCTGCTTGCCCTTGACCGCCGTGCCACTTCTTAGTGATCGCTGGAAGGGGGCGGGGCCCCGCCAGCGGAACTTAGAAGTGAATGTCCGTGGTACGCTGCTGATGCGGATGGAGCCCTAAAGGCTGTTTTTCTACCATCCGCCATCAAAACCACTACCACGGACACAAACAAGGTCAAGGATGGTGGGATACATGGCATGAATGATATTATTTGATGTTTTTATTCACTAAGTAGAACACGAAGCATGAACTGATTAAAGCCATTTGTTTTTATAAGCTATAGGAAGTGAAAATGGAGCTCCTCTAGGACGTTAGATTACATTGAACAACGTGCCTGAGGCTCCAGACCTCGTGTGACAGCGTTATGGATCTTGTCCTGCAAGTACGAATAATACGTGAAAATCTAAGTTTATATCACTAGGTTGTATCCTCTGCAGGATAAAAAAGCAAGATCCCTTTTACGTTCTAGAGGGGCTCTATTATAAAGTTCTGTGATGGATGAGTCTTTTCAGAAAACAAAGAAAATGAAGGGCTTTAGTTAAACTTACCCTTTTTTCGGTAAAATTACCTATTGACTTATTTACCATTATACGCTGTCACTTCCCGAGTTTTGTCATATTTTGTCGAATGGACGGCCGCAATAATTTGACGGAAATTTTATTCAGCATACAATTGAAGATAGAGGAAAAATAAAATACCCGGCAAAGGGAGTATAATGGAGGCTATCTCATTGACAAAAGACTTAATCAACAAATCAGTAGAAGAATTGGCACCTCTTATTAAGAATAAATCCGTTTCCCCTGTGGAACTAACCAAAGCGGTGCTCGACCGCGCGGAAGAATGTCAGGAGAAAACGAACGCGTATATTAACTTTTACCGTGAAGAAGCAATTGAAGCTGCGAAAAAAGCAGAAACTGAAATTGCTGAAGGTAATTACCGCGGCATGTACCACGGCATTCCCATGGGACTGAAAGATAATATTTTCTTCAAAGACAAAGTCACTACCATGGCGTCAAAAATACATCAAAATTTCGTCCCATCCTATGATGCGACTGTCGTATCCAAATTGCGCGAAGCAGGCGCCATTTTTACAGGGAAACTGAATATGCACGAATATGCACTGAGCATCACAAGCAACAACCCGTACTACGGACCGGTCAGGAACCCATGGGACCTGGAAAAAACACCGGGCGGCTCCAGCGGCGGTTCCGGCGCCTCAATCGCCGTGGACGCCAGCATGACTTCGATCGGAACAGATTCAGCCGGTTCCGTCCGCATTCCAGCGGCTGCCTGCGGAATCGTCGGCTTAAAACCTACCCGCGGAAGAGTGAGTGCACGTGGCGTATATCCTTTATCATGGACACAGGACCATGTTGGCCCGATGGCAAAAACAGTCAAAGATGCGGCAGGTTTATTGGAAATCATCGCCGGCCATGATGAAAAAGATCCCGCTTCTGTAGATCACCCTGCTGAAAATTACCTGGAACAAATCACCGGAGATGTCAAAGATCTGGTGATCGGGCTGGATGAAGATTATTTCTTTCATAATATAGACGCCAATATTGAAAAGACCGTCCGCACTGCGATTCAGAAGCTCGTTGATCAGGGAGCGAAGGTGGAAGAGGTAAAAATTCCTTCATTGAAAGAAGCAGAAATGGCAGGGATGATGTTCAACGTATCGGAAGCTTCCGCCATTCATATGAACAGTGTTTTAAATAATCCGGAAGACTTTGGGGAAGATATCCGGGACTTCCTGGTGGCCGGTGCATTCCCGTCTTCTGCCGGATATGCCCAGGCAGTGAAGGTAAGAGAGCAGTTAATCGAAAATTTCAAGGAAGTTTTCACTAAGGTTGACGTGCTCATCTCCCCGACATTGCCGGTCATGCCAAATAAAATCGGTGATCCATCAGCTGATTTAAATGGAGAAAAAGTAGATCTCGTACCCAACTTCATCCGCTTAACAGGCCCCGCAAACCTGAGCGGCATCCCGGCACTTTCCGTTCCATGCGGATTTAACGGCCAACTGCCGGTGGGACTGCAAATCATGGGACCAAACTTCAGTGAAGGAAAAATACTCAATACCGGGTATGCCGTAGAGCAGATGAACCTGATGGAGGGAAAGCGGGCAGAATTGTAGGTAGGTGCCTGGGACTGCGCTAAATGCTCGTCCCACCAGCCCGCTCGGTTGGTTTGTGCCTGTCACTTCCCGGTTTTTGTCATATTTTGTCGAAAATACATAAAAGGGTGTGCAACTTATGTTGTTGTACACCCTTTTATAATCAAACCTGTACTTCGTTTCACACTGGAAGCAGATAACTGCCTGGCATTAGCTCTTCAGGTGGAAGAGCAGCAGTCAACACCTGATATCATCAATGATTTAGCCTGATCTAAATATACCTGGCCTTTTCATCGAAATGGACCTCTCCCCTTTTATCCCTTAGTAAACAGAGATTTAACCTCAAATAGGACAGAAGCCCAGTACTTAGGACAACAGGGATACATATCATAATCATGTAATAAGTTAAGGAGGTTACATTTTAATGTATTCACACAATGATATGAATCATCCAATGGCAAATCAAGATATACAAAATCCTATGCAAGACGGTACAATGAGAAACCCTGATCATCACAGGCACATGTATGATTTTTGCAGCAAGCACAGAGATCACTATGTCATGATGGAAACCGACGATGGAAATGTTTATGATGGCATTATTTTGAATGTAGAGGCTGACAATGTAATTATATTAATGCCGATTGGAGAGCAGCGACCTGAAGCTTCAGGCGAAGATAGTCAATTTCGTTATGGCGGGTATGGTTATCCTTATGGAGGCTACGGCCGTTTCCCACACAGGTTCAGAAGGTTTCAGCGGTTTACCTTCCCTTTCTTCGGAATACGGCGATTCTTTTTCCCATTTTTTTACTAAAGAGTTTTCAAAAAAGGCCTTTTACCATAACCGCCAACGCTTAATCTCTTTACTATAAGATATGTTCAAAGTTGATGGTTATGTAGTAAATATGTCTATTTTCGTATTTTAAAGTCTGGGATTTTTTATCACCGGGGGTGTCAGGATCTGCGCTCGCGTGGAGTGGTGCCTGTCACTCCCCGGTTTTTGTTGAATTTTGTCGAAATACACGCCTAACTAATTCGTTCCTTCTCTTTCATTTACTCGCATCGATCAAATAATCGGCTTCTCCTTTTCCTTCCGTCAACATGAATTGCTCATACTTCTGCCTTTTCTCCAAATTATCTCCCGGAAAAAATTTCAGTATGGCGTTTTTATTTAAAAGCGGATCTTTCCCCGTATACCTATAATATCGGTAGCTGCTCCAACGATAATTCTCAGGGGTTGTCACCATACCGGCTTTCACCGGATTTAAATGAATGTAGCGGCTCACCTCGAGCATGTCAATCGGAGAGGCAATAATTTTGTCAAAAAACCTTTTTTCAAATACATGCCCGGTCAGATTATATTTAGTATTATAATAATCAGCATAACGTTTATTGATCAGTGACATCACTTTGGAAATAGATTGATATTCAGAACGCATAAGTAAGTGAAAGTGGTTGGTCATCAGGCAGTAGGAAGCAAGTTCAAAGGGGGATTTCTCGTTGACCTTTCGGAGAATGTGAAGAAAAATCTTAAAGTCACCTTCTTCATAAAATAGCGCGTCCCGCCGATTACCACGGGAAATAACGTGGGAAAATAAGTTGGGATCCCATATTCGTTTCTTTCTGACCATCGTTTTATACCATTCCTTTCTTATTGTTGAAAATTAAATTCGTCTGCGGGTCTAAATTGCCAGAGAACCAGCTCACAAAGAAAAAATACGGCACCGCTCCAGTCACAGTGCCGCCCGCAATTACGCTATCATATGCAATATACAGTTTCGTACAATAAAATGCAAAATAGCAAAAGTCAATATTAAGAGAATTATAGACTATGAATATAGTATTTCCTGCTGAAGGATATTGTATTTTAGCTGTGTTACTTCCTATGAAAATTAATTATTTGACTATCGTTCGACAAATTTCGAGCTTTTTCGGGGAGTGACAAATCTTTTCGGTGGGACGAGCATTTAGCGCAGTCCCAGGCACCTCCCCCCCCACACCCTATTTACCATCCTGCGTATTCTCTTACTTTATTCATATCTACTTTCCCTTCATTTACATCTGTAATTGCTTGGTCGAGTGTGGTTACTGCCTGATCAATCTCTTCTCTACTAATGATGAGGGGTGGTGTGATTTCAATTACATTTCCGTGAATTCCAACATAGAAGACAAGTAATCCAAGTTCAAAAGCACGGTAACAGATAGCAGCTGTTTTTTCAGCAGCCGGTTGTTTTGTTATTCGGTCTTCAACTAATTCCATTCCTAAGATTAGCCCTTTCCCCCGGACATCACCGATTATTTCATGCTTTTCTTGTAGTTGCACCAATTGTTTTTTAAAGTAAGTTCCTTTTTCAGGAA
Organism: Virgibacillus kimchii; assembly: GCF_055379185.1. NCBI lineage: Bacteria > Bacillati > Bacillota > Bacilli > Caryophanales > Bacillaceae > Virgibacillus > Virgibacillus kimchii. The sequence goes on from NZ_AP043951.1 coordinate 2,073,655, forward strand.
CTTGGTCTATTATGTTTTCTTCTAGTAAAATATCTAAATTTGTTAATGCTGATCGGGAACTGATTGTATTTCCACTGGAAGTAAATAAGTGGATTGCACGGTCACAATCCAATATTTCTTTTCTCGCGATGACCGCACTAATTGGTACTCCACCACCCAAAGGTTTTCCTAAGGTAATCGCATCAGCTTCTACTCCACTATGTTGAATAGAGAACATTTTTCCTGTTCTGCCTAACCCTATTTTTACATCATCTACAATTAAGTATATACCATGTCTGTCACAAAGCTTGCGTAACTCAGGCAAAAAGTCGTCAGGAGGAACAATAACACCTCCATCACTTTGAATTGTTTCTATAATAATACCTGCTGTATCATCCGGGGGACATATTGTTGAAAATAACTGCTCTTCCATATAGTCAATGACTTGTTTTGTAATATCCTTTCCTTCGCCAAAAGGAGGTCGATATGGGTTGGGATAAGGTACTTTAACTACATTTGCACCACTGATAAAACGCGCTTGAGCTGTGTGCCCGGAGAGGGAAAGGGAACCCATCGTCTGTCCATGATATCCCCCCATAAAAGAGACCATTCTTGGACGGCCCTTACTTAATGGCACTAATTTAGCTATCGTATCATTAGCATCCGACCCTGACATTCCGTACCAAACTTTTTTATCGAAATCTCCAGGAAGCATATTAGCCAGTCTTTCAGAAAGAGAGATCATATTTTGATCTGGAATGGTAATATTGGTTGAAAAAGAGAGCGTTTCGTATTGTTCTTTTAACACCTCTGCCATTTTTTCATTGCCGTAACCGATATTGGCAACTGCCCATCCTGCAGAAATATCGAGATATTCTTTCCCATCGTAATCATAAATTTTGGAACCTTTCCCACTCTTTGCAGCCATTGGATAAAACCTAATTTTTAATGCGTTTGACACATATTGATTATCTTTTTCCAGCCAAGCTCTGTTTTGTGACACATATTTCCCCTCCAATAAAAAAATTATTATCCATCAATATCTTCGAGTTAACAGATTTCTTTCCCATTCAGCAACATGTCTATTTGCTTTGGCAGCTTCTGTTCTTTTTATATTAATAAATTCTTTCCAAATTGGACCAAGCACTTTTGCCATCAATTTATTATCTTCTAATTCATCCATAGCTTCATCTAATGAACCAGGTATCAGTTTAATATTTTTTTCTTCCATTTCTTCTTCATTAATAGTTGCCACATCAAAGTCTACTGGAGTACCTGGATTAATATTATTTTTCAAACCATCTATACCCGCAGCAATTAGAGCAGTTGCTAATAAATGCGGATTGCATGTACCATCAGCACCTCGGAACTCAAAACGACTACCACGCCTTTTTTCGGTTACCCGGAGTAAAGCAGAACGGTTACCTATTCCGTAACTTACATGAGTAGGAGCAAATGAACCTGGATATAAACGTTTATATGAGTTAATACTCGGGGCACCGATAGCTACCAGAGAACGCGCATGTTTAATCAGGCCACCAAGAAAATGGTATGCCTCTCGTGAAAGACCCATAGGATCAGAATGGTTTTCAAACAGGTTATTCCCACTTTTATCCATGGCACTAATATGAACGTGTAATCCGCTTCCTGAAAGGTGATCAAAGGGCTTTGGCATGAGTGTACCTACAAGACCTTTAGTTAAAGCAATCTGTTTAAATAGCTGCATAAATAAAATTTGTTCATCTGCCGCTCTTATTGCTGGTGCATATTTTAAATTTATTTCATATTGACCGGGGCCATATTCGCTTGATATTTTCTCAACTTTAACTCCAGCTCCTTGCATTGCATTAATAAAATCCTGCATAAAGTCCTCATTTAATTGTATCCCTTCTATAGAAAAACAGTGTGTGTCATCTGCGGTGGTAAGTTGTCCGTTTTCCTCCTTTAACAGATATGCTTCTTGCTCAAATGCCATATTCACTTTCCCGCCCAATAAATGCTCAGCTTCGTTGACAACTCTTTTTAGAACCTGTCGCGGGCACCCTTCCCACGGATTTCCATTTTCATCTACCAAATCACAATACATCCGGGCTGTATTCTGCCTGTGTGGTAAAATTGTAAAAGTTGCAGGGTCAGGGATCCCAAAGAAATCACCTCCTTCTATTCCATACGTTGGTTTTTCAATATACTCGTCAAATGCATTAAAACTCATCATGCCTCTAAAAAAGTTTATTCCCTCTTCAAATAAGCTATCAAGCTGCTCAACTCGAACAGTACGTATACGTGATAGCGCAGCATAATCCATATAGCCAATATCCAGAAATTGAATATTATGTTTTTTTATAAGCTCTTTGACTCTCTCTTTCGTTACCATAGTCATTCCCCTAACTTGTTTATTGCTTTTAACGCAATGTACGCAAAAGTTGCTGCACCTCTTGATAAAACCTTCTCATCAAATGAAAATTTAGGGTGATGAAGGTTATATGTCTCTTCACCTTCTTTCTTAATTCCCAGTCGAAAGTAACAACTTGGAACCTGTTGAGAGAATTCACCGAAGTCATCCGCCCCAAGGGACGGTTCCTCCAGGTTGACTATTTGTCCATCTCCCCATTGTTCACGCACTGATTCATCGACAATATTAGTCATTTCTAAATCATTTTTAATTGGCGAGTGTCCCCACACGTAATTGACCTCTGCCTTTGCATGGAAACTTTGTGTAATATCTTCTACAATCCGTTTCACTTCAATTTCAAGTAATTCTCTATCTTTATTCGTAAGAGCTCGAGTTGTACCTTCCATAACTACTTCGTCTGCAATGACATTTCTAGCTGAACCTCCCATAATTTTTCCTACATGAATGATAATTGGGTTTAGGGGATTAGTAGTTTTCACAACTAGGTGCTGCAAGCCTTGCATAATATATTGGGAAACTGCAATGGCATCGACCCCTTCATAAGGTCTTGCACCATGTCCGCCTTTTCCCTTTATTCTAATTGTAAAATCGTCACATGAAGCGGTCATACTCCCGCTTTTTATTCCAATTTTACCAAAAGGAATATATGGCCAGAGATGAAGCCCGACCATCGCATCTATTTTTGGATTTTTTAGAACTCCAAGACGGATCATTTCTTTCGCTGCACCATCCTCTTCTTCCCCAGGTTGAAATATACAAACAACTTTCCCGCTAAAGTATTTTTTATTTTGATAAAGAAGTCGTGCAGCTCCAAGTAGAATTGTCGTATGACCATCATGACCGCAAGCATGCATCACACCCTCATTTAAAGATGAAAAACTGTGCCCGGTTTCCTCTTGGATAGGGAGGGCATCAATATCTGCCCTCAAACCTATTGTAAAAGAGGAGGAAACTTCCTTGTCTTTCATTCCATCTATCCATGCAACAACCCCTGTTTCACCTATTCGCTTATATGGGATACCTATCTTATCTAATTGGCCCATTATATATTTACTCGTTTCATACTCTTTAAAAGAAAGCTCAGGGTGGCTGTGCAGGTGTCTTCTTATGAAAATAAGTTCTTCTTCTATCTCGTTGGATTCCTTTATAAGTAGCTGTCCTAGTTCATCATTTAATTTCATAAGTAACTCCTTTTCCAACATTATTTTGCTTTTTTATATTCGCTGTCAGTTTCGTTCACTCGTTTTTCGCTATACAATTTATAAAAGATAAATAAAGCTACCATCCAAACAACACCCCTCACTAGTGCTCCTGGAGTACTTAAGAATGTCCCATAGAATATTCTGATAATACCTATTATTCCCAAAATAGGGAATACAGGTTAGGCCCACTGCTTCCATGGTAGACTCATCACTTCTTCTTTTGCATGTTTTCTATATAAAATAGCTGCTATTACCGCTAGTGACCAAGATACGATCCAGGATAATGTTAATTGTAAAGAAAACTCTACATAAATTAAATTGGGGTTGAATGCACCGATGAGAATGAAAAGAACGGAAATTACCCAGATAGAAATAATCCCATAAACCGGAGTACGAGTTTTCGGATGCAAGTAGCCAAAGAATTTAGGTAAATAGCCCTTTCTTGCTTGTGAATAAAAGATTCGGGAAGCAGTGTAAAAAGTTCCCATTATAATACAAGTAGCTGCTGCAATCCAGGCAATAAAGTTAATAATAAATGCCCCTGCATAGCCAAAGACAACATTTGCTGCTTCCGTGAACGGAGAACTGTCCATCGTTACATCTTGCCAAGGAATGATTCCTTGTAAAACAAATTGAGCAGCTGAGTAAATAATAATGAAAGTTATACTGGACCAGATTAATGCTCTTGGCAAATCTTTTTTATTCACTGTTTCAGCACCGGCAGTAATAATAGATAGAGCTCCTAAATAAGCGTAAGTACCCATCGGAATCGCACTTAAAAATCCGGACGTTCCATGTGGGAACCAATTACTGAAATTGGATGTATTAATGTCTTTTATACCAACAAGCGCAAATAGGGACATCCCCGCTGTAAGAATAAGTACTAAATAAAGCTGTGTTTTAGCTGCAATAGCCGTCCCTAAAATATTTAACAAAGCAAAAACTGTTACAAAAACAATTGCAAATATCGTCGTCCATAGTTCACCTGATAGATGTGGGAAATACCATGAAGTAATTGTTCCTAACGCCATACTTACTCCTCCACCGGCGATTACCCACCCTGCCGCAAAGGCAAAACCAGATAAAAATCCCCACCATTTTCCCATAAACCTTTCCACCCATGCCGTCATACCACCAGCACTAGGCATACCTATTGCAAGTTCTGCTAGTGAAATCATGAGGAAAAATTGAAACAACCCAGCTACTATATAAGCTAAGATTGCACTCGGACCGGCTACTGCAATACCTTCACCAATAAGTAAGAAGATACCGTCTCCGATAACCGCCCCTACCCCTAATGCCCAGAGGTGCCGAAACTTTAAATTTTGTAACGGTTGAATTTCCAGTAATTCTTGTTTTGCCATTCATATAACACTCCTTTTAATTTTTGTTATTAATGAATATTGCAAAAATTACTTTTAAATATTGACTCCCTTTAATTAATTTACTCTAAAGTGAAATAACCTATTGTAAAGGAAGTATTAAAGATATAAATAAGAAAATTGAAAACGGAAGCAATAATTTTGTTAAGCCGCAAAGTAAGCATAAAAAATTATAGTAGTTTTGAGACGCAGTCCATTATTTAGACTGCTATTCCTAAACTGGTATGATAATCGAGCCTAAACAATACGCAATACATCTTGCTGATTAGATTAAATTTCCTGCAGGGTCGGTATAAAAGTGAAGTATACAAGCACCAGACTTTCCGTTTTAATGTAGTAATTGTAAATAGTTAATATGATAAAAAAGTAACCTCATTCTAGCTTTCCTCCCTCACATAAAAGAGTGAGAGGAGGAATGTTTACGTTACCTTAAAGATTACAAACAGCTTGATTTACTGTTTTCTTAATTTGTTTGTGAAGTTATCCAACAATGAATATAAAAATTTCCTTGCTTCCTCAACACATTCTATTTGCCCTAGGAAATCCTTTGGCATCTGAGTATAAGGGCCCGGGCGAATTTCATTTTCAAAAATAGATACGATTTCTTCCAACTTTTCTTCGTTGAACTCTGGGTGGAACTGAAGACCGACTACACGATCTTTGTAAACATAAGCCTGGTTCTTTGTTGCATCATTTTCTGCAAGAGGTACGATACCCTTAACGTCTTCCGGCAATTCAAATACATCCCCATGATATTGAAAGAAGTACAATTCTCGTTTTAAACCACTAAATAACGGGACATCTTCCACTTCCTTATAAAACCGAATGGGCCACCAACCAATTTCGTTATACGTGTGCGGATATACTTTGCCTCCAAGCACCTCAGCAATTAATTGAGCACCCAGGCAAATTCCTAGAATAGCTTTATTTCTATTTATCGCCTCCTTAATAAAATTTTTTTCGTTCTTTAGCCATGGATATTTCTCTTCCTCATAAGATCCAGCGACACCACCAAGAACGATAAGTAAATCAAATTCATGTAGATTCGGAAAGTTGCTACTCTCATACACTTTCGTCGTTGTAATTGTATAATTATTCTCCTTAGCCCAATCATCTATCATACCTAAATCTGCAATTGAATAGTTAATTAATGCATGAATTCTCATATTGCTCCCCTTTTCATTTCCCGGTTAACCAAAGCATTCCAAGCTAGCAGTTTATTATAAAATTATATTTAAGCATCTTCTAAGACTTAGAACATATGGGAATACAGCTGTAACTCATGATCCGTTACATAACTATTGAATTTATTCCATTCACTTCGTTTTAATTTAATAAACTCTGTCCATATATCACGACCGATGGTATCCGCTAAAATTGTATCTTCTTCAAAGTTTTTTACCGCTTCTTCTAATGATCTTGGCACCCAATCAATGCCTTTCTCTTTTAATTGAAATTCATCCATCAAACTGACATCCTCATCAATTGGCTCGCCTGGGTCAATCTTATTTTGTATTCCATTAAGTCCTGCAGCAAGCATACATGTTGTTAGTAGATAGGGGTTACACGTCCCGTCCGCTCCTCTAAATTCAAATCTCCTTTCTCTTCTTTTTTCTGGAATACGTACTAGGACTGATCTGTTGCTGGATCCATAACAAACATGAGCTGGCGCCCAAGATCCCGGTTGCATTCTTTTATACGAGTTAAAGCTCGGTGCCCCAACTGCAACAAGTGATTTCCCATGTTTTAACAGTCCGCCAATGAAATAATAAGCCTCCTGCGACATATCCAAAGCTCTTTGGTCAGTCACATCCTTAAATAAATTTTCACCTTTATCATTATACAAGCTAATATGAGCGTGCAAACCACTTCCAGCTAAATCCTGAAAAGGTTTTGGCATCAGTGTTCCAATCATGTCATAGTTTCGGGCTATTTGTTTAAACATGTGCATAAATGTTACCTGATCATCAGTCGCTTTAAGGGCATCCGTATACCTTAAGTTAATTTCTACTTGCCCTGGACCGTATTCACTTGAAATTTGCTCGGTTTCAACTCCCATACCTTCCATAGAATGAACAAAATCATGAATAAATTCTTCTTGAATATCTATCCCTGTAGTTGAAAAGCAATGGCTATTATCCGCAGATATTAATTTACCGTCTTTTTCTTGCAGCAGATATGCTTCTTGCTCGTATGCCATATGAAGTTTCCCACCCAATAAAGTTTCCAGTTTACCCAATAAATTTTTAAGTGCAAATCTTGGACAACCTTTCCATGGATCGCCATTAATATCAACTAAATCACATAACATCCTGGCTGTCTTTTTACGGTGAGGCAGAATGGCAAATGTAGCAGGATCTGGAAGTGCAAAGAAATCACCGTCTTCAGCCCCATACATTGGATCAGGAATATACTCCTCAAATACATCAAAACTCATGATCGCTGTACTAAAGTTCACCCCTTTTTCCATTACTGATTTTAAATTATCCCGGCGAATCGTCCTCCCCCTTGTGATACCGGAGTAATCTAAAAACTCAATTCTGATAAACTCAATCCCTTTTTCCTCAACAAGTTGTAAAATATCTTCTTTCGTAGTTGCGGTAGACACGTTATATTCATCCTTTCAATATTAATTACTTAAATGATCTTTGTATACGTTTTCAAAATTCCTGTAAAGAACCATTTCTCCAATTAATTGAGCTGTGTCAGTATCCATAAAATCCTTTTTAACCCATTCATCCAAAACTTCTTTAAAACATTCCTTAAATAAAAGTACTCCCAACCAGTTCATTTCAGGCACAGTGAATGCATCAGATCCATACATCACTTTATTAAATGGAGCAAATTCAAATACTTGTGATATAATCCTTTTCACACCATGACCAATGAAAGGGTTTTGAAGACTTATATCCATATATACGTTCGGAAGCACACTCGTCAAAAACGCAGCTTCCTCCATCCAGGGATATCCTCCATGAACAAGATGCACTTTTGTATTCTCATATTTCGGATCCCGAAGAAGGTCAACCAAAAGACTTGGACTTGCTTTTGGTAATACAATTTCTCCATCACCGACTCCTGTGTGGATATGCATGACCTTTCCTGCTTCATTGCATTCTTCCATCGCTATATGAAAACAGTAATCCCGCAATGACTTTGCTGTAATACGTTTGTTAACAAGGAACTTTTCATAATCATCTAAAGCCTTGCCTTGATCCATTTTTTGAATTTCTAAGCCACTTCTGTATGCGATAATTGATTTTAGCCCGACAACATGATCCTTTTTCAATTCATTTTTTAAGACTGCTCGATACCTTTCTATAAAATCAGCAAAAGTAAATTTTTTTTCTCGCAAAGAGTCTATTAAGGGTTCGATTCGATACACTTCCCATAAAGGTAATCCTGTAGTATCACTAAAGTCCTCTTGCGGAATGCGATTTGTAGGGTAGCCAAAATCAACAATAAGTCCTTCAAGGTTAACATCCCTGAATAATGTCTTTGTAAATGATGAAAAGTTCTTTGCAAGTTCATTTCTTTTTTTAACAACTTCTCCTACAGTAGGTTCACATGAAAAATAAGCAGCAAGTCTTTGAATCGTTATTTGCATATACATGTTCATACCGGGATAGAGCTTATCTGTATATTTTTGGCCGCTGAACATATTTGGTAAGACAGATAACGATAGATGCTCTAAATATTCCACTTCTGAGAAAGGCTTCTCATTTTCCTTAAAGGGATGACAATGAACATCAATTGCCTTTGTATTCTGTAATGAAACTCCCATGCATCTCCCTCCTTTATATTTCGTTTTATATATTCTGCAATTTCTATGCCAAATTAAAAAAGTTAGCCAATTGCATAATAATCACCAATTTCAAGCGAAAAATTGAAAAATTTCTTTCTAACGAAAAAAAGTTTTCGAAAATTAACTTTCATTATGTTATCATTATTATAAATATAACAAATTTTTAAGGAGGCAAAATAATTGAACAATATTTACTTAGAGGACATCTGGAACAATTTGTTTGAATGCTTAATTATTACAGACTCCAATGGAGATATACTTCATTCAAATAGACCTGCTATGCGGTTATTTTCCCTTAACGCGACAAGTGATTACCATACATCCATTTTTGAATTGATTCCTCCAAATTTAGAAACATACTTTACGAAGGGCAAAGAAATAACCGGTATTTCGATAGATTTTGGAACAAAGGAATTGTTGCTAACCATTAAGCCGCAAAAAAATGTATTCCTATTGATCTTTAAAGACATGACAACAATTCAAAGAGACAAGTACGAACTGGATAGTTTAAAAGAAAAAATAACAACCTTTGATATTTTACTGGATCAATTAAATGAAGGAATCTGTGTTATTAATACAGACCAAAAGATATTATTCTATAATAAAAAAATGGGGGAAATAAATAAACGTGAACCGGCATCCATTAAAAACAGACAACTATGGGAAGCATTTCCTAATTTGGAAGAAGCAAATAATAAACTTATAAAAACATTGAAGCTGGGAAGAAAATTAAACCATCGGGAAACACATTTTTCTACTGACGGAAAAGAAATTACGATATTATCAAATACTTATCCGTTAGTAGTTGGAAAAAAAGGAATCGGAGCAGTAGAAGTTTTAAAAGATATTACGAAAGAAAAAGAAATGGAACAGGCGATAAGGCAATTTCAAAAAGATCGAGTAACACCAATAAAATCAGAAGATAAAGATAAAATATTGAACAATACCCGCTTTAAATTTGAGAATATTATCTTTCAAAGCAGGGAAATGGGAAGATTGGTTGAAATTGCTAAAAGAGCAGCTACACGATCTTCCTCAAATGTTTTACTGGTTGGGGAAACAGGAACAGGTAAAGAGTTATTTGCACAAAGCATTCATAATGAGAGTTCCCGAAGAGATAATAAGTTTATAGCACAAAATTGTGCGGCTTTACCTGAGAGCTTATTGGAAAGTATTTTATTCGGTACTACTGAAGGAAGCTTTACCGGCTCTGTAGATAGAGCTGGCATTTTTGAACAAGCACATAAAGGTACATTATTACTTGATGAAATTAATTCGATGAGCCTTAATTTACAAGTAAAACTTCTCAGAGTTATTCAAGAAAAGAAAGTAACAAGATTAGGTTCTTTTAAAGAAAAAGAGGTAGACGTACGTATAATAGCAACAATAAACGAAGACCCTGATAGTGCAATTAATGGGGGAAGGCTACGAGAAGATTTATACTATCGCTTAAGTGTTGTCCACCTGCACATACAGCCATTGCGAAATCGAAAAACTGATATCCCAATTCTTATTGATTTCTTTATTAGAAAGCATTCAAACTCGTTAGGAATCGATGTTGATAAGGTAGATGACCAAGTGATGAACTTCCTTCTTCGTTTTTCTTGGCCTGGAAATGTAAGACAATTAGAGCATACGATTGAAGGAGCTTTAAATTTAATACAAGATGAAAGAATTATTTCTTTTGACCATTTGTCCTTACCGTATCAAGAATTAATTTTGGACGAAGTAAATGAAAAAAACAAAGAGAGCAAAAAAATTGATTTAGATGCTGGAACACTGAATGAAAAAGTTGAAACATTGGAGCAAAACTTAATTGAACAGGCCCTGGAGAAGTCAAAGGGTAATATTACGGATGCAAGTAAAAAGCTGGGGATTTCCAGACAAAATTTAAATTACAAATTGAAAAAACATCAAATCCGGACAGGTATTTATAAATAAGAGCTAAGATAATTTAGATGTTTATTTTTCAATAAAGTTTGGAAAAATGGATGAATTTATTGTTATACGTTTACACCTGAAAAATTACTTTCCATGAAAAATATTTTTCATTAGATTGCTATTAATTCATAGTTACTAATAAACGTGGTACCCAACCATTAAAAGGAATAGAGGGTACCACGTTCTGTCCTTAGAATATTACCAGTCGTTTGATATATCTTTTATTTCTTGTATGAATGTATATACATCAATTTCCGTCGTGTCAAAAGATGTCATCCAACGGACGCTGGAAAGCCTGCTCTCATCCTGTACAATAAATTTATACTTTTCTTGCAGTAACTTTACATATGCTTGCGGAACATCGGCAATAACCATGTTAGCCTCTACCTTCTGACTAACCTTTATATTTGGTACTTTACTCACTTCACGAGATAACAATTGTGCCATCTCATTAGCATTTCTTGCATTCCTTAACCATAAATCATCAGTTAAAAGTGCTTCAAATTGAGCTCCAATGAATCTCATTTTCGAACTGAGTTGCATTCCTTGTTTTTGGATATATTGAAAATGTTTTCCTGACTTTCTATTTAAAAAAACAACTGCTTCGCCCATCATTAAACCGTTCTTAGTACCACCAAATGATAAAACATCCACTCCAGAATCAGCAGTTAATTCTTTAAGAGACACATCCAAATATGCTGCAGCATTAGCTAATCTTGCTCCATCCATATGCAAAAGCATTCCAAAGTCTTTTGCCAATGCTGCGATGGATTTAATTTCTTCAGGTTTATAGGTCGTTCCGAACTCTGTCGGTTGAGATATGGAGATAACTTTTGGTTGACTGTAATGCTTATTGCCAAAACCCTTTAAATGTTTTTTTATGATATCGGATGTCAACTTCCCATCTTTGGTTGGCAACGGGGTGATTTTGCATCCGGTAAATTGCTCAGGGGAACCGCATTCATTCACATTTAAGTGGGCAGTTTTTGCACAAATAATAGAATTGTAGGATGCTGTCATTGCTTTTAATGCCAATACATTCGCTGCAGTACCATTTAAAACAAAGAAAACATCTATATCATCACCAAACTGTTCTTTAAACTTTGAGATGGCAGACGCCGTATATAAGTCATCTCCATAGGAGGGCACATCGTTTTGATTAGCTTTATTTATTGCATCTAATACCTCTTGATGTGCTCCTGATGTATTATCACTATAAAAACTATTTAACATATTCATCATTAACACCTATTTTCTCCCAATATAAATGAGATTATAATAAACTTTTTTCTTCCTTGCTTATCCTTTTTAGTCTCACAATTATTTTTCATTTTTTAGGAGGTTTAATCCATTAGTCGCTCCTTATTATCCAGTGTGATTACTCCGTATCCTTGTGGAAGAAACTTTCTTGGAAATCCTGTTAAACAATCGTCAAGCAAAGTACCCGGAAAGATGTACATTATAGTTAAGATAATCGTCAATTGAATGCAGGTAATTCTCATTGAGGCTACGAATTCTGTAAGCTGATTAGGTATCACAAAATAACCAATAACTACAGATAAATAGGGAGCACCTATGACCATAATCAAGATCATTTCATTTATCTTCACTGCACCTAATGCCGCTCCCCAAAATTCATTCAAACTTAAGCTTCTACAGCTGTCCTAAGCATTTCCGCCAGTTTGGTTATTTCCTCCCATGCACCGGCTTTATCACACCACCACTAACGAAGGAAAGCTCAAATTCCTTCAAAGCTTCTCCCCTGAAACAATCACGCCATCTTCATCCGCATAAACATAATCCCCCGGTGCCCAATGCACATTGCCAAAGGAAAACTTCACATCTCGCTTGCCTATACCATTTTTATTGCTTTTCAATGGATTCGTACCCAATGCGAAAATCCCAACGTCCATTGTTGCAAGATCTGCAGAATCACGGACACAGCCGTTAATGATCACACCTGCAATACCCCGGGATTCTGCAATTCCGGCAAGGCGGTCACCCATTAACGCACAGTTTCTGGAGCCACCGCCATTCACGACAATAACAGACCCTTCCGGCACAGACTCCAGTGCTTCCACAAACAGAACATTATCCTCGTAAACATGGACTGTTTCAATTTTCCCGGAAAAACGCTTCTTTTTTCCGTATGATTTTAGTTCCAAATTGCACACCTGCACAGCATTTGCATGATCATCACATAAATCCGCTGTCTTAAAGTTTGTCATATGTAATCACCTCTGCTAAATATTCTTAATTCTCTCTTTTATTATGAAGGAATTTGACTGAAATGCAATAAAAATAGGGGAACAAATGCAAAGCTTGTTCATCATTATTAGGTAAATCGGGAAATGATAAATCTTTTCAGTCGGACGGGGACTGCTGAACCGTAGTCCCAGAAGTGAGCCGAGCATTAGCACAGTCACTGGCACCGGGCCCCATCAATACTCAAACTGAACAGTTTTCCTGCAGCTGGAGCACACCATTTTTGAATAGGCTGCGATCGTAATATTACAATAGATACACTTCTTCTCTCCGGTTTCCTTTTGCACATGACCTGCGCTTAACTTTTTATTACAATTATAACAAGCTGAATTTTCAAGTGAGGTTTTTAATACCATATTTACCTTCTCACAGTGATCACAAATAACCTTATTTATCTTTAACCTAACATAATCCTCAATTTGATTTTTCATGGCGCGGCTATTTTTCTGTATAAATAATTGATGGAGATTCCTTACAAAGTATTTATTCTGCAATAGAATCTCCCTTAATTGCTCTTCCATTTTTTCATCCTTCCTGCAATACTCCTCCAACCATGCCTTCATTTCGGCTTTTAATTGATTTTGCACATCATGACCCCCTAAGTTAACTTACCTTTAAGCGAACATTACTTAGAACTCCTGCTCGGCTTTTCCTGTTACTTTTTCCAATTTAGCCAGTATAGTAACTGCTTTTTAAAAAATCGACTTACTATTGATTCTTCACTTCGGCCCTTTTTCACGTATAAATTACTCTATTGTTATTACAAAATCAAAAGTGCAATATTGGATATTGACAAGGTGATAAGAGGTAAAAACTCATTATCTCCCCGGAGGAAATGCTAAATTCAGCAGGTTATTCTGAGCAAATATATATAATTTAAGTTTTTTTCTTCATTCGTTCGACATTATTTGACAAATATCGGGGAGTGACAGGCACTCTATACAGAAGGTGACAGGCGAACGTCCAACTAGTATACTTGAGGAAATGGGTAATGAGGAGGGCTTATCATGGAAGAGATGATTTTCAGATACATGGATACGATTCGTGACTATACGATTAAAACGATTGATGAACTGCCGGAAGAAACAGCGGATGTGATTCCACCGGGCTTTAACAATAATATACGATGGAATTTTGGCCATATTGCTTTTATCCAGGATCGGGTGACTTTCAAGCAGCTGGGTGAGGAAATGGGTGTACCGAAATTGTACAAACTACTGTTTGGTCCCGGTACAAAGCCGGCTGATTGGCAGTTTCCGGCCCCGACTTTGGACGAACTCTCTGACGAATTAAGCAACCAAAAAGCAAGAATCAGAGAGTTTCTTTCCGGAAGACTTGATGAGAAACTGGACCCACCATTTACCAATGGGATAGGGTTAACCTTTCATACAATTGGTGAATGCTTATTATTTACCTTTTATCATGAAGCATTGCATATGGAAGCAATCAAAAGAATTAATCTTGCTATCCAGCAGGGAAATGCTTAACCCGCATTCCCGCTATATTGACTCCCAAACAATAAACACTGCATCCCAACCTATCACGGTAGAGATGCAGTGTTTATTTTCATTCGACATAATATGACAAAATTCGGGGAGTGACAAATCTTTTTGGTGGGACGAGCATTTAGCGGAGTCCCAGGCACCCCCACAAGCTAATAGAATAGACTAGGTAGCCAAAGTGTTAGTTGTGGAATGTAAGCAACAGCGAAAACAATAACGATTCCTGCAATAAAATACGGAATCAGATCTTTGATCGTTTTTTCTATGCCAACATTTGCCAAGTGACAGGAAATAAATAAGGTTACCCCAATAGGAGGTGTAAATAGACCCAGTGCAAAAGCAACAAGCATAACAATTGCAAAATGAATTGGGTCCATTCCAATGTCCATCGCTATCGGCATAAAAATTGGCAGAAAGATAAAGAGATTAGGGACAACTTCAAGAACCATGCCTGCCAACAACATGATACAGACCATCACAAACAATAATTGCCAGCCTTCCAGTCCCATTCCAAGCAACAGATCCGAGATCATCGTCGGAATACCTTCACGAATCATTACCCATGTAAAGATAGCGGCGGTACAGATGATCATCATGACCACAGCTGTACTATAAACCGTATCACGCAATGCAACCCATGTTTTCTTCAAATCCAATTCACGATAGATAAAAAAGGCAACGACAAAAGCATATAAAGCGGAAAGTGCAGCTGCTTCCGTCGCTGTTGCAATACCTGCAAGAATAACATACAGCAATAAAATTGGCAGCACAAGCGCCCAAAAAGAACGGACCACATTGATCGCAATTTCTTTCAGCGTCGTCATTTTTTCACGTGGATATCCGCGTTTTATGGATATGCCAATCGTCACGATAAAGTAAGCAATTCCAATTAGAATTCCTGGTATGGCACCAGCCAGAAACATTTGGGCCACAGACAAGTTACCTAACCAAGCAATAATGATCATCGTACTGCTGGGTGGAATAATGATGCCTACAACAGAACTCGCGGCATTGATAGAAGCTGAAAAAGATGCAGAATACCCTTTTCTTTTCATACTGGGAATTAATACACTTCCTGTAGCGGAGGCGTCTGCGACCGATGATCCAGATACTCCGGCCATTCCCATACTGGTTAATACCGAGACAAGACCAAGGCCCCCCGGTAATTGACGAACAAGTGAATCGGCCAGGTCGATGATACGTTGTGCAACATTTCCCTGCACCATTAAATTACCTGCTAGAATAAAAAACGGTATAGCCAGAAAGGTAAATGACTGTGTATTGGAAAAAAACTGCTGGGCAACCATGGAGATGGGAATACCCTCAACTAATATGAACAGTAAAGCAGCAGCTCCCATGGCAAATGCAACCGGCACGCCTAAAAATATTAATAAAAAACCTCCAAGAATCATGACCCATATCATAGATTACCCTCCTTTTCCGCCTTATCTTTCGCAGGGCTACGAAGTATTTTAATAGTGTAGTATATTAATATTATGGAAATGAGAGTAAAAGCAATGGTCATTGGAACGACAGACCAACTTCTTGAAATACGCAATACAGGGAATATTTGATTGGATACGTTCTGTATCATATCCCAACTTGCATAAATGATATAAACAGAAAAGATCAGCATGACAATATGAATAATTGTATTCATAACTTTATAACCTAATGGAGGTAATCTGTCTATGAAAAAAGTAATTTGTATATGTTCTTTCTTTTGTGTCACTGCGATTGCCCCCAGAAAAATAACCCACGGAAAAAAGATCATATACAACTCACTGGAAGCTACAATCGGATAATTAAGCACAGACCGCATGAAAACTTCAACACAAACCACTGCGGTTAAAAAAAGCATCGATAGCATAGCTATCAATTCTGAAATGCGAACGAATTTATTTAAAAATGTTTCCAATGAAATTTTTCTCTTTGTACTCATTTCTACCTCCTTCCGTTGTATACAGGTTGTGAGACAAGACGCCCCACAACCTGAAAACACATACACCTTATCTTCATATATTTCTACTATTTATTTTCACGATACTCTTCCAACCATTCCATTGCCTCTGCAACTGCTTCTTCACCAAATAATTCAGGAAATTCATTTTCATAGAGTGGCTCTAATGCTTCCTGAAACGGGGCCAGGTCCGGCTCTGTAATCTCCTCAAAATGAGGTTCAAGCTCTTCAAGCATTTCCTCCTCTATTCCCTGGGTGAATTCACGGGACTCTTCCTGTGCAATATCTGCAGCTTCTTCAATAATTTCCTGTAACTCTGCATCCAAACTGTTCCAAAGCTCCACATTCACAATAAATTTGTTATGGTAATATAGAATGTTGGTCAAAGCCAAATAATCCTGCACTTCATGCATACTGGAAGAATGGATTGGGTCCAGCGGGTTAAACTGTCCGTCTACCACTCCCTGCTCCAGTCCCAAATATACTTCAGTAAATGGCATCGTCGATACAGAAGCGCCAAAAGCCCTGAAAGGTTCGATATATTGAGGACCATTTGGTGCCCTCATCGTTAAACCTTCAAAATCACTTGGCTCATGAATCGGATTACCATTGGTCGTAACATGTGCAAAGCCTGAATCAAGGTGAGCTAACACTTTTATTCCATGATCTTCTCCCATGTCCGCCCATTTTTGTCCCAATGGACCATCGAGAAGTGCATATGCTTCTTCATAGTCTTCCAATAAGAACGGCAGTCCCGGGACCCCGAATTCAGGGATTTCATTACTCATCATGCCGCCGCCCATTGCCTGAAACTCGAGTGCTCCTGTTTGTACCTGCTCAGCCATCTCCTGTTCTGAACCTAATACTTCATCCGGAAAAAATTCAAATGTAACCTGGCCATCTGTTTCTTCTTCCACTATCTCGGCAAATCTGCGGGAAGCAACATCACGGACTGTTCCTTCTCCTGTGTTATATCCAATAGACCATTGATAAGATTCACCACTATAACCAGAACTTTCACCATTTGCTTCATCATCTGGATCTGCAGCGGTCTCCTCTTCTCCTCCACACGCTGCCAGCACCAATATAGAAACGAATAACACAAACCCAAGCATCTGTAGTTTTTTACTCATAATTCTCCTCCTCATAATAAATTATATTAATATAATCTGTTTATTCAGATAATATTTTTTTATCTTTCTCCCATAAGCTTTCATGAATGATTTAGAAAATAATAAGAGCATCACTCCCTTCAAGTAAACGTTTACAAATATATCCATATCTGCTGATTCCTGGATGTCGTATATGACTTCCACACCCTTGCAATCTAATCCTTGAGTAACTTGTGAGCACAATGGATAAACATTTGCATACCCTGTTTCAATGCATCTTCATCGATCGTAAATTTGGGATGATGGTGCGGATAGACAATACCTTTCTCCTGATTTCCTGCTCCGACAAAAAAGAAACAACCTGGAGCTTGTTGCTGATAAGCTGAAAAGTCTTCGGCACCCATCACAGGTTTAATCTGATCCACATCCTTCTCTCCGAAAACTTCCCGGGCAGTATCTTCTACGATCTTTGTAACACCATCATCATTAATAACCGGTCTGTATCCCCTCAAATATTCAATGTCAAAAGTGGCTCCATGCGCTTCTGTGATCCCTTTTACAATTTGCTCTATCTTCTGGGGAACTGATTCCCTCAATTGGGGGTCAAAACTGCGAATTTGTCCTGTCAGCTTTACAGATCCGGGAATTACATTTCGCCGGTAGCCGCCGATAAATTCAGAAATAGAAACAACAAGATTATCAAGCGGGTCGGTATTTCTGGAAACGACATGCTGAATATTTGTGACCACTTGTGCCCCTATTGCAATCGAATCAACTGTTTCATGCGGAAGCGCTGCGTGACCGCCTTCTCCATAAATGGTAATGTAGAACGTATCCGGTGAAGCCATCATAGGTCCATAAGCCACCCCAATTTTTCCGACTGGCAACGGTGACCATAAATGGGCACCAATTACCGCATTAACCCCTTCCATGACGCCAGCAGCCACCATTTCCCGCGCTCCTCCAGGAGAAAATTCCTCTGCATGTTGGAAGATAAAACGGATTTCTCCAGCTATATGGTGTTTTTGTGCAGCTAATATTTTGGCTGTCCCTAAAAGCATTGCAGTATGACCATCATGTCCACAAGCATGCATTTTTCCGGGGATTTTAGATTTAAATGCAAAAGAGTTTTCTTCTTCTATTGGTAAAGCATCTATATCTGCCCGGATGGCGATTACCTTTCCTTTTTTATCTCCGATTAACCGCGCCATAACACTAGTTTTCGTTGGCCGGGAAACTTCCAGATGACCAAAAGATTGTAATGTTTCATAAATAAACTGGGAGGTCTTCTCTTCTTCAAAGGATAACTCCGGATATTGATGTAAATATCTTCTCCACTCAATCACTTCTTCTAAAATCTCATTTGGAACTAAAGTAGTCTTCGAAATCTCCAAAGCACTTCCTCCTTATATCAGGATTTTTTGTTTATATAGATAAATTGGTTTTCATTCGATTGATCGCTTCAAACAGTCGTTCATTCGGTACGGACATGGACATGCGGAAATACCCTTCCCCGGAGGATCCAAATATGTGGCCTGGTGTCACAATCACACCGGTCTGTTCCAGTACTGTGGCAGCAAAGGAATGAGAAGTATACCCTTCAGGTACAGGTGCCCAAATGAAAAAGCTGCCTTTTGGAACTTCAGCATCTATCCCTATACTCTTTAACCCTTTCACTGTTGCTTCCATGCGTTCTTTATAAATAGTATTGTTCTTGGCCACGGACCCCTGGTCACTATTCAGTGCATGGGCAGCTGCTTTCTGTATGGGTGTAAAGACACCGGTATCTGTATTGCTTTTATAGACTGAAAGAGATTTAAGTATATGTTTGTTTCCAACCACGTACCCAATACGAAACCCGGTCATGTTATATGTTTTGGAAAGGGAACCAACCTCTACTCCAATTTCTTTGGCACCATCCACTTCCATGAGGCTCGGTGCTTTATAGCCATCAAAAGTAATCATGTTGTAAGCGGAATCATTAACCAGTACCAAATCGTTTGAACGGACAAATGAAACAGCTTTTTCGTAAAAGGACAAGTCAACAACAGCAGAAGTCGGATTGCCCGGATAGTTTAAAAACATGAGTCTGCCCTGCTTTAACACTTCAGGTGGAATATCTTCAAATACCGGCTTGAACCCGTTCTCTTCCTTCAAAGGCATTTCATGATAATGGCCATGCGCCAGATGGGTTCCCATTCGATATACAGGATAGCTCGGATCCGGGATGAGTACGTATTCTCCTGGATTGATAATGGAAGGAATCATGTGTGCGATCCCCTCTTTCGACCCTATCAATGCAAGCACTTCTGTTTCCGGATCCAGGTCAACCCTATACTGCTGAGCATAAAAGTTGGCCACGGCTTCCCTGAATTCCTGGCATCCAATGAAACTCGGATATTTCAGATTGCGAGGGTCTTTTACCTCTTCAATAAGCTTGTCCACGATATGCTGTGGCGTCGGCAAGTCAGGGTCCCCCACCCCCAAATCAATTACGTCAATTCCTTCCTCAAGCATATCTGCTTTCTGCTTCTGAATTTCTGCAAATTTATACGGTGGAATTTCAGAGATGATTTTAGATTGATATTGCATATGTTTACCCCTTTTTATTCTCAATTTTTCTGCTCATTAACTGTACTTCTTGATCTTTCTTTATTTGTTTTGTATGCTTCGACAGAATTCATATGATGAACCCGCACAAACTGCTCAATTTTATGAAAATCATTTCTCTCTTCTTTGATCAGTCTGATAATCTCCTCATGATCATCAAAACTTTCTTTCACGCGGGAGGGATAAAAAGAAACGCCCATACGTCGGATTGTATTTAAGTTCTTCCAAATCTGGCGGACTTGTTTTAATAATGTCTTATTATTGCAATAAGAGATTAAGTAATCATGAAAATGGCGATTCCACTCTCCCACTTGATAAAAATCAAAGTCTTCCATTGCTTCTTTCATTTTGTTATTCAAATGATTTAACGTTTCCAATTCACTCTCCGGAAAATAGGTTGCACTTAATGCAGTTGCATACCCTTCCATTACGGCCATGACATACATCGTCTCAACGTACTCTTCTTCATCAATCACACTGACTACTGCCCCTGTATACGGCTTAAGTACTACTAACCCATCCGCCTCCAATCTTCGTATTGCTTCCCTTACAGGTATAGGGCTTGAAGAGAGCTCTCTTGCAATCTGATCGATAACCAGACGTTGGCCGGGCGAGTATAACCCATCCATAATTCGTGTTCTTATAAAGTTGTACGCGACTTCTTGCTTATTCATTTTACTTTTCATATATCAAATCATATATTATTTTGTATATTATTTCAATATTCTTTAATAAAAAAATTATTTTTTTATAAAATTGTTTTATTATTCTTTTCTTTCCGTTATAATATATGACATCATATATGATTTTCAATAAACAAAATAATTAAAAAGAGGTGTTTCATCTTGTTAGGCAGAGATTTAGTATTGGAAGCGTTTCGTAAGTATGAAGTAGACTATTTATTTGGTAACCCGGGTACAACCGAATTACCATTAATGGACGGGCTGGTTAATTATCCCGAAATTGAATTTATCGTCTCCTTACATGAGGATATTTGTGTGGGAATGGCAGCAGGATATGCACAGGCTACCGGTAAGCCTGGGGTTGTAAACCTGCATGCTGCTCCTGGTCTGGCCCACGGACTTGGAAATATTTATAATGCATACCGGGCCGGCGTACCTTTAATTGTAACCGCCGGTCAGCAGGATACCAGACTGGCCCTTGAAGAACCTGCCTTATGGGGAGATATGGTTCCCATGATTAAAGATTATACGAAATGGAGCTGGGAAGTGAAAAATGTAAAAGAACTTCCGAAAGTGCTGCACAGAGCTTTCAAAGTAGCTACGACACATCCGATGGGGCCGGTGTTCATCTCTCTTCCATCAGATATTTTATGGGAGGAAGTGGACACAGAGCCAATACCTCTCACTACCATTGCACCGGAAATTCGAGGGGATGCCAACGCCATTCAGGAAACGGTAAACACGTTAAGAAAAGCGGAGAATCCTGTTATTGTTGCAGGGGACCGTGTTGCACACACCGGAGCAGTAGAGGAACTTGTGGAACTGGCAGAATTGATTGGTTCCAAAGTGTATGTTGAACACCAGAGTTCATCTTTGAACTTCCCATATGCCCATCAGCAATTTGCTGGCAGATGTTTGCCAAACGGTTCATTTATTAAAAATGCGCTGGAGGAAGCGGATGCCGTGCTTTTCATTGGGGTGATCAGTCAAGCTCCGTTACTGTATTTTGATCAACCATTGATCGAATCGCAAAAAATATTTGCCATCGACAACAGTGAATGGGAAATCGGAAAAAATATGCACGTCGATGTCCCTATTCTCGGCCATATTAAAACCATCCTGCAGGAAGTGGTGGACAAAACTAATGCTCAACTTACCGAATCGGCACAACAACAATTTGAAAAAAATAAAATGAGAACGCTGACAAACCATGAAGAAAGACTAAAAAGACGTCATCAGGAAATAGAGGATGCCCAAAACAATGAAGTTTTGACTGCAGTGGAAGCTGTGCACACACTGAATGATTATTTGCCTGAGGAAGCGTTCATCGTGGATGAATCCGTCACCTCGGGAAAATATGTTCATGAATATTTACAACTGAAGCAACCGAACAGCCTGATTGCTTTAAAAGGCGGCGGGCTTGGCTACGGAATGCCTGCTTCCCTTGGTGCGCAACTTGGCCGGCCGGACAAAAGAGTAGTGAATGTCATTGGAGATGGTTCCAGTTTGTATTATATCCAGTCCCTGTGGGGTGCAGCTAAATTTAATTTACCAATTATTTTCTTCGTGCTTAATAACCAAAGCTATATGATTTTAAAAGGTGGTCTGGTGAAAATCGGCGGAGAGTCTGCAAAGAAACAGTTTTTTCCGGGCATGGACCTGAACGAGCCGGCCGTTGACTTTTCAAGTGTGGCAAAAGGTTTTGGTATAGAAGCACATACAGTAACGACACGGGAACAACTACATGAAGCACTGAAAACATCCTTTGGACAGAAAAATCCGGTTTTATTGGATATTCATATTGACCCAACAGTAAAGGTATTTCTGAATTAAGAACAACTCTCCCGTTTCTGATGAAACTAAGGAAGGTGATAAGAATGAAAATACTGCAAATACTGGACATGCACCACCCTGATGGCGAAGAAATTTTAAGATCACATGTGGAAGTGATCAAAACAATGAATTATAATCCTGATCATTTAAAGGAACTGGTACAGGATGTGGATGGCATCATTGTACGTGGCCCTGCCCGCATTACAGCTGAAATATTAAATGTTGCACATCGGGTAAAAGTAATAAGCGGAACTGGAAACGGTTACGATAATATTGATGTGGCAGCTGCCACTGAAAAAGGAATTCCCGTATTGCACGCTCCGAAAATCAACCATATCTCTACAGCAGAACATGCAGTTGGTTTGATTTTCGCACTTACAAAAAAAGTGATCCCTTATGATCATCATATGAAAAATGGGAATTTTTCCATTCGCAGCCAGGTAACTCCATTTGAATTAAAACAGAAAAAACTGGGACTGGCTGGTTTTGGTCATATTGCGCAGGAAGTTGCCCGTATTTGCAGTCTCGGTCTGCAAATGGAGGTTTACAGTTATGTCCGCGACATCGATGAGCAAAAAAAAGTAAAGGCCGAGTCGCTCGGAGTCAAACTGACAACGAACCTCGAGGATATTTTTTCAGAATGCGATATCATTTCCCTTCATATTCCGTTAAATGATGCAACAGAGGGGCTCGTCAACGAAAGTCTATTAAGTCTCATGAAACCGACATCTTATATTATTAACACAGCCCGTGGTGCCATTATTAATGAAGATGATTTATACCATTCTTTGAAGGAGAAAAAGATTGCCGGAGCCGGACTTGATGTATATACGGAGGAACCGCCTGCTAAGGAGCATCCTTTGTTCAACCTGGATAATGTTGTGTTAACACCTCATATTGGTGGTTTAACTTTGGAAGCAGCCAAAAAATCCGGTGAGGCTGTAGCTATAAATTTTATCGATGCGCTAAACGGTGGGGAGATCAGGCAAATAGCAAATCCTGAAGTGCTCTCTGCAAGGTTTTGACATGGGAAAGCGTTAATTTATCTCAAATAGAAGCAGATCCGGAGATAGAATGTGTTCCGTACGCTTTAGGATGTTTCCAATATAATAGAAGGTACAGGATCGGGGACAGTTCACCCGGTCCTTTTCCCCTTACCAATTACTAATATTACCTTAGTTCTTCAGCTACTTTAGCTTATCTAATTCCAATATTGTATGCCCTAAAACTTCGGTGCCTTTTTTAATTTGTTCCATCGTTGTAAATTCATCAGGGTGGTGGCTTAAGCCCTCTTTGCACGGGATAAAAACCATGGCAACAGGAGATATCGCTGCCATATGAATGGTATCATGCCCTGCTCCGCTGGACATATTTTTATAAGCATAACCCAATTGTTCACTTGACTTTCTCAACAAGGAAACCAGGCCATCATCAGAGATTACAGGTTGAGAGACAGTGAGTTCTTTGTATTCTACCGCACAGCCTTCGTATTTTGCTGTCTCATTAAATTCAGTTATTAGCGAGGAAATGACCTTCTCCATAGTGATTTCCTGTAAACCCCTGATCTCAAATTGAAATACTACTTCTCCCGGTATTACATTTGCATGATTGGGATAACTGTTAAACACACCAACTGTCCCTACAAGCGAATCATCATTCACCTTATATTCCAATACTTTTTCCCGCAGGCAAACTGCCATCTTAGATGCTGCCACAAGGGCATCCTTCCTTCCATTCAGGGGCACTGTTCCCGCGTGCCCTTGTTTTCCAATAACTTTCACCTGATAACGGCGGATACCTGATATGCCGGTAACCACCCCAATATCTTTATTTTCATGTTCCAATACGGGACCCTGTTCAATATGCATTTCCAGAAATGCTTTTACATCCCCTTTATTTAATAATTGTTTGTTTAATCTTTGTGGTTCTCCCCCCGCTTCTTTTATCATTTCAGAAAGGATACGCCCTTCTGCATCCTGAAGACTTAGTATATCAGAAGTTAAGCGCCCAGCCATCCCTCTGCTGCCAATCGTGCCCGCTCCAAAAGCCGAAACCTCTTCCGCTAAAAAATCAACCACCTCCAACGGATGATTTAACATCATTTCATTTTCATTCAGGGAACAAGCAATTTCAATGGCAGCCATCACACCTGCAATGCCGTCATACCTGCCGCCATTCATGACCGTATCAGTATGGGAACCTATCATTATCGTTGGTAATGAAGGATCCCTGCCATTTCGTCGTCCAATTAAATTTCCTGCCGGATCGATGCGAACGGATAAATTGCATTTTTTCATTTCTTCTGCGAGGAATTCCCTTCCTTTATGATACGCAGCAGTAAAAGATCTCCTCGTATATGATGTACCAGGCTCATGAAACTGCTCCAGCTTTTTCATTCGTTCTTCCATTCTTTCTGCGTTTATTCCTTTCAGCAAATCGGTCACCTTCCTCTCATTATTTAGTAGACTCCAACATTGACTGAGGTTCAACATCCACAGGCAACGTTTTCATTATAATTACACAAAATAAAATCTAGTGCCCTGCATGCCTATACTTCCCATGAAAACAGGCAATAAAAAAGACCATGCATATATAGTAATTATGCATGGTCTTGGAAGTCAGGTATATTAATTATATCTTCATAGTAAAAGAGTTGTGAGTTACCATAGAGCACCCCAACCTATCACGGTAGAGAAGCAGTGTTTATTTTATTCGACATATTATGACAAAATTCGGGGAGTGACAGGCACCACTCCAATCAGCCTACTCCAAATAAACATCCTTTAATTCCAGATACTGTGTCGGCAGCTGTGACAGGCCTTTCACGTTATCACTCACACCCATCAAGTATTCCGGATAACTGATATTAATCGCCGGTGCGATGTCCACGAGCAGCTCTTGGATGTCACTGTACAGTGCCATGCGCTCTTCCACATCCGTTGTTTGACGTGCTTCATCCAGCAGGGCATCCAGTTCCTCATTTTCTGTGAACGTCCGGTTACCCGGTGCCCCGACACTGTTCGAATGGAACAGGGAATAAACGGAATAGTCAGGATCCCCCGTTCCGCTCGTCCAGCCAATGACAAACATATCATGTTCCCCGTTGGCGGTCTGCTCGAGGTACGCACCCCATTCCAGCACCTCTACTTCCGCATCAATGCCAATCTCCTGCAATTGGGATTGAACGTTAACTGCGGTATCCACCTGCTCCCGTTCATCATCAGTCCAAATCGTCGTGGAGAAGCCATCTTCATAACCGGCTTCAGCCAGCAATTCTTTGGCACCTTCAATGTCATGCGCATAGTATTCCACATTTTCGTCATGCCCCTCGATATCGACCGGGATTGGCGTATTGGCAGGAACACCATAGCCTTCGAAAATGCCGTCAATAATCATTTGTTGATCCACCGCCATCGATATTGCCTGGCGAACGAGCTGATTGTCAAAAGGCTCCTGGGCCATATTAAAACCGACATAGGTGTACCTGACAATACTTTGCTCATGTACAGATACCCCATCCGTCGTTTCGATCTGGTCCACATCCGACGTGCTGAGCGGGCTTGACACATGGCTTTCCCCTGTGCTCAGTTCGGCAATCCGGGTCAAATCTTCATTCACGACTTTAAACCGGACGGTATCCAGTAAAGCAGACCCATTCCAATAATCCTCATTTTTGGATAAATCCACGTATTCACCTGCAACCCATTCTTCAAATTTAAAATATCCCGTGCCAATCGGGTTTTCATTAATGATCGTTCCCGGTTCTGCACCGTCTTCCATGGCCGCATAATCTTCTTCCACCACTTCCAGTGAAACGATACCGCTTACAGGGTGCGCAAAATGAGCCGGAAGTGGTGCAAATGGATAATCCGTTGTCAGCCGGATCGTATAATCATCCACGATTTCAATGTCATTTATCATCTCGTACAATGAAGCCTGGGACGAACCAACATCCGGATCCAGGATACGCTCAATATTTGCTTTCGCTACCTCCGCATTAAACTCTGATCCATCGTGAAAAGTTACCCCTTTCTGCAGCTGAAACTCCCATACATCATCTTCAATTGCTTCCCATTCCGTGGCAAGCCCCGGTACAAGCTCCAAATCCTCATTTTGCTTTACCAGTGTTTCAAAAATATTCCGCTGCACATCATAGGACGAAATATCATTGGAACCATTCGGATCCAGGGATACAACATCAGCTCCCTTGGCAATGATCAAATCGCCGCCTTCTCCCCCGGCAGCTGCTTCTTCCCCATTATCCGCACTGCCTTCATCCCCACTCGTTTCCTCCGGCTCGCTCGCACAAGCCGCAAGCAGAAAACCAATGGAAAGAATAAAAGCAATAATTCCCCATCTTTTAAGTATGTTCATCTCTGTCTTCCTTCCCCCTGTTGTGTTTTTTTAATAATGAATTATTTGAAGTTTATACTAAAGCGGGGGAGATTTCAACAAATTTCTACAAATTTCGCTATTTGCTAATAGTCTTCTTTTTATTTATGGTGGATCTTACTTAACAGATCCTCATTCCGGCAAAAAGGATCAATTCCATAGTCGATTGATTACCATTTCATTAGCAACTGAAATTATTATAATTTTACATTTTTTGCAGGGATTCTTATTTATTTGTCGAATAGGTATATTGAACCAGAAAATAAAACCAAGGAGGATTTACATGTCTTATTACCCAGTGTTGAAATTGTCCAATGCAGAAATGGGTGCTTTATCCAATTTGAAAGAAGGAACAAAAAAACTAATTACACCTATTATTGAATCAAAAATGATTCCTGCAAAGAAACAAGAGGATTGGCAAGCAACCTTTAGAACTTTAGGCACTTACACAGCAGAAAAAGCAGGTGAAACTCGTTTTATATACGATTTCCATTCAGCATTTGAGAAGATTGGCGAAGTTCAGCAGTTAATTGATGCAGAAAGTGGAAATAACTTAGTGCAACATTGTATTGAAAAATTGGAAGAGGCCGGGCAGGATTTTATACCTTGTTTGCATTTTGATGCACCATCCTGGATGATCGACACCCTACTTCATTCCAAGCAGCGAGAAATAGCTATTAGGATAAGGTGCCATGACTTCAATAGCCCCATAGAAGAAATAATAGCTGAAAGAATAACAGATAAAATCATTAAACAAGCTACCAATAAAAACTTCATTGTTCTATTGGACTTCTATAATTCCTCCATCAATGAAAATAGGATAATGACTTCTCTTAAGAACTTTTCTACGATTAAAGCTGATAAATTTGTTTTACTTCTCACATCATGTCCAGAAAATGCTGATGCAGCACCAGCCAATGCCTTTTCACTCAGCAATAGCAGAGATGATATTAAAACTTATTTCAAATTTAAAAAAGCCTATCCTGAATTAGAATTCGGTGACTACACCGTTAGATTAAAAGCTCCATTAGAAAACGTCCAGATAAATTACTATAATACCTACCTTAAGATCTTTTATTCCTCTGAAGACGAATATTATATTGGCAAATCTACCTTACTACAAGACAAAGGCATTGAGACATTTCAGGATGTCTGTGAAGAAATTGTTAATAGCGATGTATATAAAAATCCAGAATTTTCATTTGGAGATAAAGCCATACATGATTGCGCTGAAGGCAGTCTTGAAATAAATAACCATGTGAAACCTATTGAATTTGGGATCAATCATCACATTGAACTAACTGCAAGACAGTTATAAATCCGGTCTCCAGTTTTCACGGGTTTTCAAGGCTTCATATACATGTTTTTTTATTATAGGAATATCAACTTCTTCTGAAAAAATTTCAAGAAGTTGATGTTTCTTTAATTTTTTCATACGCTTCGGATAACCAATAACATCAATGAAATCTTCCAGGTCTTTTTTCCATAGTAACCGAAGCAAACTATCTTTATCCTGGTTAGATTGCTTCCTCCCCCTTCTTCTTTCAATTAATCTTGTTCCATCATGACTGATTATCTTGATTCCCCACCACTTAGGTACTAAGTCGCAAATTTGTCGATAATATTTTCTCGATGTAACAATTGTCATCCTTTCAAATAATTTATTATAGTATGTAATTTGCCTCGGCAACCGATCTAACGTATCAAAATCACTCTTGATTTCATAGCCATGTATCATTCCGTTAACTACAGCTACATCAACCCTGGACTCTCCATTATTAATTCCCAGTTCATTTATTATCCTGGTGTCGGGGTCATTGTGATATTGCGTATCCAGTTCATCTAATAATAAACTTCTTACTCCCCTATCGTTCAAGAGCATTTTTCTCACCTCAGCTATATTATTATAAAGCTTATTAAAAATTTCAAGTGTTGATAAGGATATATTCGAATTTAATTATAGAATGGGCACATACACTATGAAATTAAAGTTGACCCCGTACCTTGTTCGTCTTCATGGAACAAAATCCATAGAAATAAAAAATTCTATTAAAAACAGTTAAACAATCTCCAATACTGCCGATATAAGTAATAAGTCATCAGGGAGGATGATTTGCCATGGCATTGATGTTGGGAAGAAAACCTGGGGAAAAAGTGATTGTCCAGGATGATCAAGGAAGAGAAGTTGAAATTAAAGTGGTGAAGGCGGAGGGAAGTGTAAAAAACGCTCTCAAGCTCAGAATCACGGCTCCACCGGAATTTAATATTGTGCGTGGAGAGATTTACGACGGTAATAACTCCTGAAACCAGGAGATATTATACAAACTAGCATTTCACAAGGATAGGTCTTGCTAGTAAAATAAAAAACACGGAGGTAAGGAAACATGATTATTAATCACAACATTTCTGCTCTTAATGCGCATAGGCAATTAGGAGCAAACCAAAATGCAGTACAAGGTTCATTGGAGAAACTTTCTTCAGGTCTTGGAATCAACAAAGCTGGAGATGACGCTGCGGGTCTGGCTATTTCTGAGAAGATGCGTGGGCAGATTCGTGGGTTGGAAATGGCCCAAAAAAATTCACAGGATGGAATTTCTCTCATCCAAACTGCTGAAGGCGCTCTAAACGAAGTACATTCAATTTTACAACGTCAAAGAGAATTAGCAGTTCAAGCTGCCTCTGATACTAACGTTGAAGCTGATAGAGATGCACTTCAAAATGAATTTGATGAATTGTCAAAAGAAATAGAAAGGATTATGGACACCACACAGTTCAACGAAATGAATTTATTGGACGGTTCAGCTGGAACAGACGGAGTATTGAATTTACAAGTCGGTGCGAATGCTGATCAATCAATGGAATTAGATTTATCTACAGCTGGAATCGATTTAGAGAGCGTTCATAGTGGTGTTAACACTCTAACGTTAGATAGCCATACTAATGCAGAAACAGCAATTACTGATATAAACACTCAAATTGAAACTGTATCGGAGGGTCGTAGTTTGCTTGGTGCTATGCAAAACCGTTTAGAGCACACTATCAACAACCTAGGCACCTCAGCAGAAAACCTAACTGCTGCAGAATCACGTATCCGTGACGTTGATTATGACTTAGCTGCTGCTTAAGTAGTAGGCACAACAGGTCACAGTCGTCCTAACTGGTAACGGTTAGCGATTACTACTGGGTGAATTGCTGGAAAACCCTTAGAGCTTGTCTTACCACAACGCAACTGGAAACAGTAAACGTGAAGGTTCGAAAAAAGACGAGATTGGGCAATCAGCAGCCAAGCTCCTAGGAGGAAACTCTGGAGAAGGTTCAACGACTAGAATAGACCACCTAATGCCTTAGCAATGGTGATGAAATTCGTAGGTGAAAGATGGGGCCGCAAATCCATCCGAATCCGAAGTGCCCAGCCCCTACAAAAATTAAAGGGTGAAGATATAGTCTAGTCATTTATGAAAGTAAATGTTCGCACGATGGCGAAAGAAATGATGGAGTTTACGAAGAACAACATCCTTTCTCAAGCGGCACAATCTATGTTAGCTCAAGCAAACCAGCAACCGCAAGGAGTACTTCAATTACTTCAATAATATTGAAATGTAAAGGGACTATGGCTTTGGCTTTGGTCCCTTTTATATTAGAAAAATTTGATTAATGGAGCGGATATTTTGGCACTTCAAGATGCAATTAATAAAAATATACAGATCAGATTTAAAAATTTGCTAGAGGAATTAGTTGGCCATGTCACTGTCATTTATCAATCAAAAGATTGGTTATTAGCAAGATTAGTAGATATAGAAAACTTTGGTATTTGGTTAGAGAACCCTAATCATATTAGAATTTCAGTAAGGGATGAAGTCGAAAATCCAATTCAAAAAACTTACAATCAGGACAAAGAGTAACTAGTAATGTGTTAATAAGATGGGAATTTTTTGTATCTATCATGAGGTTTCCAAATGAAAATATTGAGGGACAAACTAAGGATATTAGAACTATCGGATTTAATTAAGAACAGGATAATAAATAAAACAAACATGTAAATATCTTATATCTTTAAATCAATTATATTGCTATTACATCTATTAACAAAATATTTGAACCTGTCTCTGCTGAAAGTTCTAAACCAGGTGCAATACAAAACCGACCGTTTAGGCCACACAATCAATACCCTTGGTACTTCAGCAGAAAACCTAACAGCTACTGAATCACTTATCCGTGACGTTGATGATGCCGAAGCTGCTTAATGCAGAATAAGGCACAGTCCTCCTAACTGGTAACGGTTAGCGATTATTACTGGGTGAACTGCTGGAAACTTCTTAGAACTTGTCTTACCACAACGAAGTCGGAAACGACAATCGTGAAGGTCTAAAAAAAGACAAGATTGGGCAATCAGCAGCCAAGCTCCTGTGAGGAAACTCTGGAGAAGGTTCAACGACTAGAATAAACCACCTAATGCATAAGCATTGGTGATGAGATTCGTAGGTGAAAGATGGAGCCGCAAATCCCTTGGAATCCGAAGTGCCCAGTCCCCCTAAAGTCAAAGGGTAAGATATAGTCTAGTCATTTGTTAAATCATATATTCGCACAATGTCGAAAGAAATGATTGAGTTCACTAAGAACAATTTCTTTCACAAGTGGCACGATCAATGTTGGATCAAACAAATCAAATGCCTCAAGGCGTATTACAATTACTTCAATAATTTCAAATTATTTGGGAAGGACCCTGGTTTTGCTAGAGTCTCTTTTATAATATTAAATAAAGTAGAAAGGAATAAAATTATGACAAAGTTCACATTTAAACTCCAAAAAAGGGAAGAATTAGTTAATCATCCCGTTCCAGGTTCTATTGGTTATAATATCTTATTTTCAGTTTCTAGTGATATAAATGTCAATTCATCAAATGGATCCGTAGAGGTTGTTGTAAATGAAAATGGAATATTCCCAGATCTAGAGCAAATTAATAAGAATGTTAATTCAGTAGTTAAAAGTAGTCTAATCATCAAATTAAAAGAGTACATAATAGATTTGCATGATAATCAGCATTAAAGTAATTTAGATGTTGGATAAGAGGGGTTACTCTCACTCAGAGAGGGTTTTCAGTTAGTTATGTTATAACATATACCACTCTTGAAAGAAAAAAGCTGTAAAAAAACACTAGTCGTTTCTTACAGCTTTTCCTCCCTTATACGCTTACTTCTCTTCATCCAAGAAAGCCACATAATCAGCATATCTGATCAAGCTTTCTGCATAAGCAGTTACATCATAAATTGTTTCAGGTCCATTTGGATTTACTTCCTGCAAACATAACTGATTGTTTTCATCAATCGCCATTTCAATGGCTACTTCAGAAACAACGTCTCCGTACATGAATTGCAGACTATTAGCAACACGCTTAGCTAGCTTTTTAATATTCAATTCCAATTCTACCGAAAGCTCTATTCCGTAATTAGAACTAAGAAACTTATTAAGGTCTTCTTTCAAGTTCTCCTTCACTTTTCCATCCACAGTGAAGCTTTCAATTTCTGAATAAACGCTGACAAATCTCCATTCTTCTTTCTCATTAAGCATTAAATGAATATGGATACTAAATACTTGGCCATTGTTATCCGTTTTTCTAGCATCCTTTTGAATAATATAGCTTTTTTCTTTAATTAGTTCTTTCCATTTATTTAGTAGTGGAAGTTCACTGTATTCATTAACAGATAAACCTTTTTCAACTGCATATATCCTGTCAGATAAAGGCTCAATATATTGTGTTCCTGTTCCAATTTCTTGTTTTAACTGTACTCTACCATGTTCCTCGATAAAACGGAATATATCACGAGTTTTTATTAGCTTTTGAAACGGTGACAGATTACTACCCAACTCATTTATATCCAGCAATCTATTATAGATATCAGAGCGACTATGTACCCAGCTAGCCCATTCATTAGTAAATGGGATATCTTCCATCTCTTCATAAATCCATTGAGCATCTTTTTCACCACGCAATTTTAAACGATCAATGATCACATCTGGATATTCGACTACTTTTGGTACCCATGCGTCATTCTCATAAAAATAACCTTTTATAAGCATCTCATCATAGTCAACATCTTTTGGTGTAAAAGTAAAAAGTTGAACACCTTGCTTCTTTGATACTTCCGCACAAGTTACGGCTAATCGATCGTTTACTATTCTCCCCATTAACAATCCGACAGTCGAACTGTTACCCAAATCCACCAATGGTATCCTTGTATTCCTTGCTTGAAAAAATCCAGCTTCAGCTTTTCTTGTGGTATCCGAATGAAAAATCCCATTTTCAGCAATATATCTAGCGTAAGCAATTGTATGTACTGCTCGTTTATCATCAAAAAATCGAGTTACTGGCCCATTGTTTGCTTCGTGCATCCAAATACGGCCTGTATCATCAATAGCCAAGTCAAGTCCAAGTTCATCCAGAACAAAGCCATACAATTTATCAAGATGCATAGCAATATTTATTGCTAGTTTCGGAAGTGTTTTTTCATATTCTATACCTTTCTTCTTTCCAAACTCTTGGTGTAAAAAGTAATGAAGCTCCTCTCTTCTACCACCTGCATTTAAATTACTAAGATCTCTTCTTTTGTCTCCGATCGTCACATACATATGTGTAATAACCCAATTACCAGAACCATCCTTTTGAACCTGCGCACGAATATGATAAGGCTCACCGTATTTTGTACGTGTGTGAATATACCTTTGCACAATATAACTACCTTTTTCTCTTAATATCATTGTTTGTATCCACTTGTTGAAAGCTTCATAGTTAAGGACTTGTTCTTTCTTTTGATCTAATAAAATATATCGGTTGCCTTTTTTTGTGACGAAATAAATATTCTCTCCACGATTGCCACGAAGATGTTTGAAAACCACTTTATTATTACGTTCAATAAATTCATAGATATCAGTTTCATTGCGGCAAACTCTAAACGGTACTAGTAATTCTGCATATTTACGGTACTTTGCCATTCGCTTTGGTAACGTATATTTGTTTCCGACAAAAAAGCTTGTAAAAGGTATAATTCTGCGCAGCTTTCTTTCAACATGTGATCTCTTTCCTGCTCCTGCATTATTGATGACATCAGGAAAAGGAGCTGTTACACGTTCCCATTTTCCACCTAAATATTTATCTGCAGTAATTTGCCTGTTCTCAAAATCCACATCACTTGAAGTGAAAAATAGCACTTCTGCATTTTGTCTATTACTTTCCTCAACCAACGCATTAACCCGTGCTTCCATATAAAATTCACGAGGATTTCGAAATGAATGAAATACTCCTATCGTATACTTTTTATCTTGCTCCTGGTCTCCGATTTCGTTAGCGATACTTCTTGATATCTTATTTAATAGGGGGAGAAGGGAAAACTGTATAATTCCATTAATCTTTGCGTATTTACCCTTTTCCAGTAATTTTGCAATCTCGAGTAAATAACTTTCAATTTTGTTATTTTGAACAGCCAACTCTTTATTATTATCCATTTTGCTAACTGCATCAAAGCCTTCAACAATGGAACTAAATATAAAAATACTTTGATTCAGTTCTTTTTTCTGTATAAGCTTATGAAAATGCTCCGTTGCTTCAATTAATGTTTGGAATATATTATTAACTTGCTGAAGCTGTTTATCAGTTGATGCTGACATATGTGTGACACCCCTAAAATGTATTTCGAATTACCCATAACTAATATCGGTATAAAACAGGGTGAAGTGAAGTGTTGTGTCCGGTATAAGCAAATCATACACGCACACGCAGTTTTAAAGCCTATAACGTAATTGCTTTATCTGTAATTGTGAGTATACCTGTAATATCCGTAACAAATTCAGCCCTGTTCTGCCAATTTCTTACTTCATTTGCAACTACTGCAAATCCTTTTCTGTGTTCCTCTGTGCTCGCCTCTTCAATTATTGCATTTAAAATGATTCGTTGGTTCAGCAATTTCTTTAGACTACACTTCATACAACCGCATACCCGTAAACACAACTACAGCGGGGGAATGCCCCCGCCGCAAATTACAACTTAAATTTTCGAACCAATCCATTCAAATCCTCTGCCAGCTTAGCAAGATCATCTGCACTTGCTGCCACCTCTTCCATGGAACTGCTGGTTTGCTGGGAAGCTGCTGATGTCTGTTCCACCCCTGCTGCGGACTCTTCAGAAATGGATGCGATTTCCTGGATGGAACTGTTCATTTGCTGACTGGTTGCTGCAACTTCTGACAAGTTACCGGTAACCGTTTGGATGCTATCCACCACTTCCGAAATAGCTGTACTGATTCCGTCAAACTTCTCACCCGTCGCTTTTATTTGTACAATGCCGCTCTCTACCTCTTTGTAGCCTTCTTGTAAAGAACCCGTTACAACACTTGATTCACTTTGAATATTCGTAACGATTCCCGTAATATCTGTAACAGATTCAGCTACCTGCTCAGCCAATTTCCTCACTTCATCTGCCACTACCGCAAACCCTTTTCCATGTTCACCAGCTCTAGCCGCTTCAATTGCTGCATTTAAAGCCAGCAGATTTGTTTGGTCGGCAATATCTTTAATGACGGAAACCAATGTGGAAATTTCCTGGGACTGTGTATCCAGTCCTTCCACTTTTTGAACGGCATCCTGAACAATCTGATCAATTTTTTCCATCTGTGCGTTAGAGTTATCCATTAATTGACTGCCTTCCTCCGTCATCTCCAACACTTTCCCGGTATTTTCTTTTATTTGTTCCCCGTTATCACTTGCTTCCTGTACATTTGCAGCAAAGTCGCTCATCGCAGAAGATAACTCGGTTGAGCTATTAGCCTGTGTTTCGGAACCAGAAGCCAATTCCTGCATGGTTGTAGCAATTTGTTCAGATCCTTCTTTTACTTCATTGGTGGACTGGGTCAATTCTTCACTTTGCGAACTTACCGTCTCCGATACTTGGTTGATTTCATTTAATAATTTACGCATCTCATTACTCATATCATTTGTAGCCAATACAAGCTGTCCGATTTCATCCCTTGAAGTCGTTTCCAGGGATTCCTGTGATAAATCTCCTCCTGAAATCTGCTTCATTTGGTTCATCACAGCCTGGATTGGATTGGAAATCATTCTGGCAGTAAATATTGCAACAATTAAAGTCAATACAATCATTAATAGGGATACAATGACAGCTATAGTTAGCAGTCTTTCACTGTCTGCTATCATCCTGTCACCTATTTCCCTTACTTCCGCTTCCCTTTCATTTGCTAACCTCTCAAAGCCTTCTGTCAGCTGATTACCTATCGGAATTACTTCATTTTCCATGATCGCTGTTGCTTCTTCCATATCCCCATTTTCATAGGCCATGATCACTTCATCTGTGAGCATCCCCCATTCTATTTTCATATCAATAAGCTCATGCAATTGTTCGGAATCACTCAATTTAAGTGCCCTGTTCTCCAATTCAATACTTTCCTCTGTCCCGGCTTCAAACTCTTCTTTATATGCCTCATCTTCAAGCAATAAAAAACCGCGCAATAAACTTGCTCTTTCATACATATTCATAGCCAGGTCTTCATTGGCAACCAATAAAGTAACTTCTTTATCTATCATATCTTCCAGAACATTATTCGTATTATTTATAGAATAGAGATTAAAGACATTCAGTAACACCGCCAGCAAAAGCACAATACCAAACCCGAATAAAATCTTAGTTCTAATACGTTTAAAATTAAATAGTTTTCTCATTTTCATACCTCTTCCTATGGGGTCTGACCCCTCAATTCTAAATTTTCCATATATTCTTAATTCGTTCTTTGGGTGGACAAGTTTTCTTAGTGGGAAGAGATTTTTGCTCAGTCCCGGACATCACTTTACAAGGCTTTATCGATAGCTTCTTTAATTCGGTCAGCGTTAAATGGTTTGACTACAAAGTCTTTTGCTCCTGCCTGAATTGCCTCAAGAACCATACTCTGCTGCCCCATTGCGGAACACATAATAACTTTAGCTTCCGGTCTGGACTTTTTAATTTCCTTTACAGCTTCCACCCCGTTCATTTCAGGCATCGTAATATCCATTGTAATCAGTTCAGGCTGCAGTTCTGCTGCCTTCTTTACCGCTTCCAACCCGTTTTCTGCTTCACCTACTACTTCGTGACCCAATTTGGATAGGATATCTTTTAACTGCATTCGCATAAAGGCTGCGTCATCTGTAACTAAAATTTTTGCCATCTCTTTTTCCTCCCGTATCTCTATTTTTCTATCATTTCATTGATCTCATTGACCTCTTCAAAATGTAATACATATTCCAAATCAAGCAGGATCAGTAACTTATCTTCCAGCTTGGCCACTCCATGCAAGAATGACTCCTTCACCCCGTTGATCATTTCCGGCGCATCCTCAACAATAGCTGAATCGATGTCCATGACATCTGTTGCTGCATCCACCATTAAACCAACTTGCATTTCGTTCATCGTTACAATCAAGATCCTGGTTTGGTCCCTATGCTCAGTTTCTCCAAGTTGGAGCCGTTGTTTTAAATCGAGTACAGGGGTGATATCTCCGCGGAGGTTAATGACCCCCTTTATAAAGTCGGAAGTCCCGGGCATGCTTGTAATCGTATGTAATTTCTCAATACCAAGGACGTTTTCTATTGGTATACCGTATTGCTGCTCCCCCATAAGAAAAGCTACTACTTTCATTGAGTCATTCATTTAAATCCTCCTTTGTTCATTTCACCAATGCATTCGGATCAATAATCAGGGAAACCTGACCATTTCCAAGAATCGTCGCGCCGGAAATCGCAAAAACATCTTGCAAATAATCTCCCAGCGATTTTAAGACTACTTCCTTTTTACCAATAAATGAATCCACAATTAGTCCCGTCATCTTTTCTCCTTTTTTTACAATGACTACAGATAACTTCTTCTGTTTCTCCTCCTGTTCCTGAGGCGGCACTTCGAGTACTTCCTGCAATGAAAGGAGAGGAATGACTTTGCCGCGGAAATCCATTACTTTCTGGCGATGGGAATGCATCATATCTTTCTCTTCCAGCAATACTGTTTCGACAACAGAAGAAAGTGGAATCCCGAAAACTTCCTCTTGAACATGCACCAATAAACTGGAAAGGATAGATAGCGTTAATGGTAATTGAATGGAAAATTTGCTTCCCTCACCAGGCGCTGATTCTATGTAAATATGCCCGCCCAGTGATTCAATTTTCTTACTGACTGCATCCAAACCAACACCGCGGCCCGAAACGTCAGAGACTTTATCCGCTGTACTGAACCCGGAAGCAAGGATCATCTGATAAACATCCTCGTCCTTTAAGTCTTCAGCACGATTAGCGGTAATCATCCCATTCTCTATCGCTTTTTTAATAACTTTCTCACGGTTTATGCCAGCACCATCATCTTCTATTTCAATGAAAACGTGATTGCCGCTGTGGTAAGCGCGTAAGCATAATCGTCCCTTACTATGCTTGCCTGCTTTCTTACGTTCTTCCCCCGTCTCAATGCCATGGTCTATGGAATTACGGATAAGATGAACCAGCGGATCACCAATTTCATCAATCACCGTCCGATCAAGCTCTGTTTCAGCACCGATTATTTCAAGGTCAATTTCCTTATCGAGATCTTTCGCAAGCCCCCTGACCATTCTTGGAAATCGGTTAAAAACCTGCTCCACAGGCACCATGCGCATCGTCAAAATTAAATCCTGCATGTCCTGTGAAACCTTAGCAATATGCTCCACAGTTTCTGTTAATTCATAGTCATCTTTTTTCATTGAAATATCTTCCAGACGACCACGGTCGAGTACCAATTCCTCGAAAAGATTCATGAGATGATCTATCCGCTCACTGCTGACACGGATCGTTTTAGCAGTAGTGTGCTTTTTACTTTTGGATTTCACTTGCGACTTTTCGTTCTCTTCCGATTTATTCGGCTGCTTCTTTTCACCTGCAGTGTTGTTAACATTTGGATTTAATTCTCTTATTGAAACGGACTGGATTTCCGAAACTTTATGTATGCGGGACTCCATTTCAGGTGCAGGTGACTTTGACACAATAATTACCGAAAACAAAGTATCAAAATCTTCCGCTTCCAGCTCTTCCACGGAAGGAACAGATTTGATAATCTCCCCGAACTCTTCCAACACTTCAAAAACCATATAAACTCGTGCTGCCTTTAACAAACAATCCTCTGTAAGCTTTACTTTTATTTGGAAAGGGGTAACCCCCTGATCTTTTGCCTGTTTCACGACTGTCATCTGGTATTCATCCAAGTTCACGTCCGGAGTCTCCAATTCCTCAGGAGTGTTGCTCCGGCCTTCAATATTGCCATTTTCCCCATCTAATTCCTTTAACCGGGTAACAAGCGTATCCACATTCATACTGCCACTTTCACCGTTGCGAATGGAATCCACCATTTTCTCCAGAGCTTCCAATGCCTGGAATATAATATCAACAATATCTTCGCTCACGTATAATTTGTTGTTCCTCATATTGTCAAATACATTTTCCATTTGATGGGTCAATGAAGCAATGTCATGGAATGCCATAGTTCCTGCCATTCCTTTTAATGTATGAGCTGACCGGAAAATTTCTTGAATAATATCCAGATTCTCCGGGTTCTTTTCCAGTTCCAGGAGATGGTCGTTCATGGCCTGTAAATGTTCATCACTTTCTGCCAGAAATACATCAAGATAATCATTTGTCTCCATATCTGTTTCCTCCTTTCAACCTATGAATCAAGCAGCAGGGACAGGTTCAAATCCCCAGTTTGTTCAAAGGCGGCTGCAACGCTAATACCCTGTTTGAATCCTGATAATGTAGTGCCCCCCTGCATAATGGTAGGTGAAGTGATATTAATATCCACACCTTCTGAAGCAATATTTGCTGACAACCCACCTGCAATCATATTTCCGAGCTCCCCGCTGAAGGATAAAAGCATTTCGCCTTCGAGCGGCATCCCGTACATGGCATTCCCAATGCTGCTGAACGTTGCCAGATCCCCTGACAATATCAGTTTCCCTTTGACATCACCAATAATTCCAATTAGAACCCCAAATTCCAAACCACAATTCTGGTCCAAAAGCCTGGGGGCAGATCTTGTAAATTCAATAGGAACGACCCCTTCCAAAGATGTTAACGTACCATTCAACAGATTAGTGACGACCTTATTTCGTTCGTTAATGGTTACTTGCATTATATTTCCTCCTCATCTACCTCTATTTCAATATCATAGTTTGGCAATATTTGTACTTCTACTCTTCTATTTATTTCCATGTTTTGTTTACTGGAGTTAGCTACTAAGCGTGGATGCAAAGTAAGTGGTTGTCAGGGTGCCTTTTTTCTAAGAAGAGCTGCAAGACTTTACAGTGTTTATTCTTCTTTATATTAATTAAGTACGATTTCCCTTCCCGGTTAGTATCATTTCTAGATTTTCTCCACGAAAAAAAAAAGACTATTCAAGACATAATAGAATAGCCAAAGATATTAAAAATACATTTGTACTTTAAAGTTTGGCAGCCAAGCGATCATCATGTCTTATCGTTGACACCATAGACCCTTAGCTTTACGTCCTGCCTTTTCAAGCAGTTTGCCTTTTTCTTCTATATAAATCATGATATTAGAACCATTACTTTAGACCCACATTATTTATCGGCAAACATTAATAAATGTTTAAGCACCAAAATAAAAAAGATGTGAACTGAATGTGAATAAATTGGGGTCAGACCCCCCAATTCTAAATATTGCGAATTGAGGGGTCTGACCCCAATTTTGAAATCACATAAACCAGTGAACCATAAAAGTCACCGGGTATTATAACAACTATTTCCTACATTCTATCTCCATTTGGTAATTATAGATTCCGTATCCGTTTTTAAAATAGTATATGCTTTATCAGAGATCTGCTCAGCATCATAATATGCATCAAGCAATTGCTCGAAACCTCCCATATGCTTGATAACTTTCTCCCCTTCATTCTGATCTGCATATTGATTAACTGCAATTAAATGGGTTCTTAATGAACTTATCACCTGTTCTTCTTCAATTTCACCTTCTTCTTGGTAACGCCCTACACGCTCTTGCATCCCTTCAATGGTTGTCAATATCGTCTCTTCACCAGGATAAATTGCATTTGAAAGAAGTCTGTATAGATTTTCAGGATGATCCCTAAATCCAGCCTCCAGTCCCAGCAATGTCACGCCTGGATGATGTCCTTTTATGATAACAGGCTGACCCTGGGCAAC
This sequence comes from Virgibacillus kimchii, assembly GCF_055379185.1. NCBI lineage: Bacteria > Bacillati > Bacillota > Bacilli > Caryophanales > Bacillaceae > Virgibacillus > Virgibacillus kimchii. The sequence continues at coordinate 2,114,965 of NZ_AP043951.1, forward strand.
TTGACTATTTTGCCAAAACCCTGCTCTAAAGAAATCTTGTTCACCATATGACGCTACAACTCTATCATTTTCTAAATCGGTATACCATACCGGCTCATAGACAAAACCAAAATCACGGCTGCCATAACCAGCAGTTAAAGAGGTATCTTTGAAATCAACCGTTACAATACCGTTGCTGTTTCTTCCGCCACTATTGACTGTAACATCAGCTAATCCAAGTTCTGCTGCTGCATTGGATGCTTGTGCACCAATTGCAATGTATTTTCCACCGTTTTCAATAAATTCTTCTATCTGCTGCTTATACGCATCACTTCCATGAATGGAAGGACCATTTACAATGAGCACATCAAATTCATCCAAACCGTTCTCCACGATGTCTTCAGGTTCAATGTCAACTGGCTGGAAACCCAACCGTTGAAGCGCCGTACGGGTTCCATGTATTCCGCGATCATTAAAGACAGCTACATTTACTTTATCCAATAAGCTAGCTTCATTTGGAATCGCTTTTGTTTTCAAACTAATTCCTGAAGTTTCCCGGACGAGTTCACTTAATAAATCTCTATCCCCCGGCTCCGCATAATAGTTTCCATTTTCTCCTTTATATACAGGGAAACCATTTTCCATCAACTTATTCACGAATGCTATAGATTCTACGGAACTATTGGCAATCTCATAAGGTCCATCTCCTTCGAGACTCCCTTCCAGTTCAACGCTTTCCACTTCACTGACTGCCACATCAACATTGGAATAAGTAGCAGTCGCATCAAATCCCCATAACTCCGGCAAACTCCATCCTGAAATGTCATACATCGCGTTTACCTGTTCACTTATATCTTCCCCATCCCATAGCAATGTGTTTGCCAAACCTGCTCTCGCTTGTCTCATATTCACTATATAAGTTCCTTCTTCGTACGAATTTCCATCCACGTTGAATGAGTCTTCTGCTTTATTAACTTCAATCCCGCTCTTTCTTAAGTGATTAACAGCCTTTGCCGTTACAGAAGGATCAATATCATCTACAGACAATAAATAAGCTTCCGGAAAAAATCCATCCTTATAATTTGGATGATCATTTTCGACACCACGCTTAAAAACTTCAATTTGATCATGGAGCATTCCGACTTTGTTTTCAGTTGCAAATTTCAAAGCTCCCATTACCGCATGATAATGCCAATCAACACCATCAACACTATTTGTTGGCGCCTCCAGAGTGGCAACGTATGTTCCATGGTACATCGTATACCCAGGAGTAAATATCGGTGGGTAATCGTCCCATCCGTCTTCTGCATCACGATAGGGGATATGGGTTCCTTCCATGTTTCTATACATATCCGTTTCAAATTCATTCCGATTTGCAACCAATTCATCTTCCATCGCTTCAGCCTGGTCCAATGCCCATTTTATATACAGATCATGCTCGATGTTAGGGTTATGTGGAGGTGTTGTGGGTTCAATCAGGCCTGGCGTTTCAGTAGAACGTATAACATATCCATGTAAGTCAAGATGAACAAGTGGCAACCAATCAACAATTAAATCGACATTTGCATCCGTCTCCGGCTGGGATACCGTAACAAAGTCACGGTTCAGGTCATATCCGTTGCTATTTTGCCTTGTGCCTAATATACGGCCGTCCGGATTTGCTACTACGTTAAAAACTAATATATGCTGTTCAAGAATTTGTTCAGTTATTTCGTCGTTATCATAAGCAAATCTATCAATAAGTTTCATAACTGCATCAGTACCTACATATTCAGTACCATGGATAGAGCCGTTAATGATGATCGGTGCTTTTACTTCCGGGTTTTCATCAAGAAATTGTTGTGCTTCATTCGGATCTCCCACCATTAGTTCTCGTAAAGTATCGGATTTTTCCATTGCTTCACCGTTTTGTGAATCAACAATGGTGACAACATAAATATCGTTTCCAAGTACGGATTGTCCAATGACTTCCAGGGATACTCGTTCACTCTCTTCTTCATGCTGTTCAAGTATGGGGCCGATATCTTCATATGGAACAGGTTCATAAATTGTATCTGCAGAAATGGGTTTTATTCCAATGAGAACAGAAAACATTGCTACGACAAATAAAGCCGCAAAAGTAAACCTAAAATAACTCTTCATTCTATTTCCTCCTTTTTTCACTGTTCAGTAGCCATCCTGGCCTAACAATAATTAAAGCGCTTTCATTTTTCACCTCCTGTAAACTGTAAATTTTTAGCTTTTTATGTTATATCTTATGAGGTTATTAATAGATAAAATTTATAACCTGGTATATTGTCAGATTTTATCTATTATAAAAACAATAACCAATTATTTGTAAAACTACAATAGACAATAATACTTAAATATTTGGTGTCCTAAAACTACTAAATCTCTAAAAAGTTAGTAGTTTTGCCTTATCGATAAAAGGTACATCTTGGGACAGGAGCACATAGAAAACACCAGTGCTATCCCCTTTTTTACAACTGAACCAGCACCAAAAGCCCCGCTAAAAAAGCGAGGCTCTCCTTGCAGGGGGTCAGACCCCTCAATTGTGAATATTCTTATTAATAACGGTTATGTCGGGGTCTGACCCCTCAATTCTGAATATTCAGTTATATGGAAGGTGTCTTCATTATTTGATTAATATCGGGGAGTGACAGGTCTTTTGGTGGGACGAGCATTTAGCGCAGTCCCAGGCACCGCCCCCTGCCCCCTTACAGCTTCATATACTGGTTCACGATATTTTCTACAGTGAAGCCGTAATTATGAATTACTTCGTCTCCCGGGGCGGATGCGCCGAATGTATCGATGCTCATTACTGCACCTTCGAAACCCACATACTCTCTCCAGCCCTGCTTGGATCCCATTTCCACGGACAGCCGCTTGGTTAATCCGGGAGGAAGCACAGATGCTTTATACTCGTTGGTTTGTTGTTCAAACAAATCCCAGGAAGGCATGCTTACCACATTAACATGGATATCCTCCGCAGCCAGTTCCTTTTGAGCTTCCATGGCTAAGGAAACTTCTGAACCTGCAGCCAAGATAATACCACTCGCCTCGCCTGCAGCAGGAGAAACTACATATGCCCCTTTCGCCACACCCTCAGATGCCAGCTCACCGGTCTCAGCAAGAGTTGGTAACCCCTGGCGCCCCAGCACAAGCATCGTTGGCCTGTCCTTTTGGGAAACCGCCAATTTCCAGGCTTCTCTTGCTTCATTTGCATCAGCCGGACGAATAACCGAAAGTCCAGGCATGGCCCGGAATGAGGCCAAGTGTTCGACAGGCTGGTGTGTGGGTCCATCGGCGCCAACGGCCACACTGTCATGTGTAAACACATAGGTGACCGGCTGTTTCATAAGGGAAGCCAAACGGATGGCCGGACGCAGGTAATCGGAAAATACAAAAAAAGTACTTACAAATGGTTTTAACCCATGCAGTGCCATTCCATTGGCAATTGTGCCCATGGCAAATTCCCGAACACCAAACCACACATTCCTGCCTGTATCATTTCCCGATTTATAGTCACCATGATGATCCAATGCAGCCTTGGTAGAAGAACTGAGATCTGCCGCTCCTCCAATGAGTTCTGGCAAAACCTCTGCCAGTCCATTCATTACTTTACTCGCAGAAACTCTTGTAGCCAGCGATTCTCCTGCTTCGAACGTTGGCAGTTTGGCATCCCAATTTTCCGGAAGCTCCCCGGCGATAATACGTTTTAATTCCTTCGCTTTCGCCGGAAAATCTTTTTCATACCTTTCAAACAGCTGTTGCCACGCTGCTTCTTTATTTTCACCATTTTCCCGAATGGAATTGAAATCATCATAAACTTCTTGTGGCACATGGAACGCTTCTTCATATTCCCAACCAAGGTATTCTTTCGTTCGTTTTATTTCTTCTGCACCCAATGGATTACTATGTGCGTTATGTGTTCCCTGTATAGATGGCGCCCCGTATCCAATTGTTGTCTTCACTTCAATAATAGTTGGACGTTCATGATCCAGGCGTGCTTCTTTTATTCCGGCATCAATCGCTTCCACATCATTTCCATCTTCCACGAGCAAATATTGCCAGCCCATTGATTCAAAACGTTTTTTCATATCTTCCGAGAAAGAGAGATTTAAATTACCATCGAGGCTAATATCGTTGGAATCGTACAGCACGATTAAACGGCCCAGTCCAAGGTGACCGGCAATAGATGCAGCTTCATATGAAACGCCTTCCATCAGATCTCCATCCCCGCATATGGCATACGTATAATGATCTACGATTGGATAACCATCCCGGTTAAAGTTTTGAGCAAAATAACGTTCTGCCATTGCCATCCCCACAGCTACTCCGATACCTTGACCAAGTGGCCCGGTTGTTGCTTCCACCCCTGGAGTGTGGCCGTATTCCGGATGACCCGGAGTTTTACTTCCCCATTGTCTGGTTGTTTTTAAATCTTCCAGCGTCACATCAAAACCTGATAATGGAGCAGATTGTACAGAAGATTTGAGCCGTGTCCTGCAGCGAGAACGAAGCGGTCTCTATTAAACCAGTTCGGATTTGCAGGATTGATATTTAGAAAGTTTTTCCAAAGGGAGTATGCCATTGGGGCTGCACCCATAGGCATGCCTGCGTGACCGTGCTGTGCTTTTTCCACGCTGTCTATCGTTAAGGTGCGGATCGTGTTTATGGATAGCTCGGAAATGGTACGTGCCGATGTTGTCATTTATCTTCTCCTCCATTGCTATATTTTTTTACCCAAATCTTTCCATACACATGCACAGCCCGAATACATGTACCTGCCAGTGGAGGGAATTATTCCCTACAGCGCTAAAACGCCTGAGGGCTCCATCCCCGGAAGCGATTGCTTCAAACACCTCCGCTCCCGCTAAAGTTTCCATGTATTCGGGCCGTTCAGAGTGTGTCATATTTTAATTACATCAACTTTTACTCCTGGTTTTTAGCAGCTTTTTTCTTGAAAGGAATGAACAGAAGTACAAGAATTACTACAAGTGCAATGACGATGGCCATTGTTCCGAAATAGTTTGCCAATGTTCCAAAGAAAATACCTGCTACACCGAAGTCTGCATCAGAGAATGTAGAGTTTGCAAAGCCTAAATCTCCCAGTACCGGCAACAGGAATACTGGCAGGAAAGAAATGATGATACCATTGACAAAGGCACCAAGTACGGCACCTCTTACACCACCATTAATGTTTCCAAATACCCCTGCAGCTGCACCGGTGAAGAAGTGAGGCACAACTCCCGGTAATATAATCACACTGCCGGATAGGGCCATAACAGCCATCGAAACGATACCCCCAACAAAGCTGGAGAAGAAACCGATTAATACGGCGTTTGGTGCATATGTGAATACAATTGGCACATCAAGCGCAGGTTTCGAGTTTGGAACCAGCTTGGTAGAGATACCCTGGAATGCAGGCACAATCTCTGCCAATACCAAACGAACACCAGCCAGGATAATAAATACACCGGCAGCAAAATTACCAGCCTGAATCAGGGAAAACACTAAAAAGTTTGTGCCTTCACTCAGATTACCTTCGATGAACGTTGGGCCGGCAAATAACGCAACAATAATATAAATAATTGCCATCGTAAGTGCAATACTTACTGTACTATCACGCAGGAATCCAAGCCCTTGCGGAAAATTAATTTTTTCAGTGGATACGACCTCTTTTTTCCCTTTCACCGCTTTACCAACTAAACCACTAATGGCGTAACCTACAGCACTGAAGTGACCAAGTGCCACATTATCATGACCTGTCAGCTGACGCATAAACGGTTGCAGAATAGCCGGAGATAAAGCCATAATAATACCTAAAGCAACGGAACCGGCAGCAATTAAACCTGGTGTGTTGAACCCGGCCACTGCCATGATCACCGCTAGCATACAAGCCATATAAAGTGTATGGTGACCAGTTAAGAAAATATATTTATAAGGCGTGAAACGGGCTATTAATATGTTAACTATCATACCAAAGAACATAATCAGCGCCGTTGTTGTACCATAATCAGTTAATGCCAGTCCCACAATGGCTTCGTTATTCGGGACAACACCGGATACATTAAACGCTTCCTGGAACATGGCACCAAAAGGCTCCAGTGCTACGCCTAAGATTCCGGCACCGGCAGAAATGACCAGGAACCCAACAAAGGTTTTGGTTGTTCCTTTAATGGTATCCGACATTTTTTTCCGCTGTAAAAGCAAACCAATTAATGCAATGACAGCAACAAGAATTGCCGGTTCACTTAAAATGTCAACTAACGTACTAAAAAATGTATTCAATTTACTTCCCCCCGTGAGATTAGATCATATTTTTTTCTTTCATTAAATTGGTTACTTTTTCTCTTAACTCATCCATATCGATAATGTTGTCCAAAACAACCACTTCACCTAAATGGGATCCTCCATCTGCAATATCCTTGGCAAGGAAAAAAACATCGGCATCTCCCGGACCAACTGAACTTAAGTCCGCATGTTCCACTTCCACACCAGTTACACCCAATTCTTTCAATACGTTTTTAATATTCATTTCAACCATAAAACTTGTTCCCAACCCATGTCCGCATACTGTCATTATTTTCATTCTTCTTCTCCTTTTTGAATAAGTTTTATTACTTCAGCAGCTGTATCCGCTTGTTTCAGTGGTTCAAGCTGACTGTCATCTGCCAGAATTTTAGTTAAACTGGATAATGCTTTAAGATGTGCCTCATTATCAATGGCTGCAATACAAATAAAAATATCGATAGCATGTTCTTCTTTGTCCAGAAGACGTACGGGTTTCTTCGTTCGTAAAAAAGACATCCCAATCTGATTCACACCTGATTCCGGCCTTGCGTGGGGAATGGCAATTCCTTTCCCTATATGAATATACGCGCCCATCTCTTCTACATTGTTAATCATGGCATCAACATAGCTCTGTTCAATTTTGCCAGTGTCCAAGAGTGGGGACGATGCTTGAGAAATGGCATCTTTCCAATTTACATCCGCATCCGTAAATTGAATCATTTCTTCTGTTAGTAGTTCTGATAACATTGGTGAAAATCTCCCTTTTTCTGTGTTTTTAAAATACAGCAGATGAACAAGCTCGGAAAACAATTTTTCTTCCTCTTGGATATCCGCATACTTTGCAACCACTTCCATTAGCCTGTCCACGGAAATATTTTTGACATTTAATCCCGGAAAATCGGATGCCACCTGTTGAACGAGATAATTTTTTTCCACCTGGGAAAGCAGGGGTTTCACAACATAAAACGGTTTTTCTGTTGCTGGTGACTCCACTGTTGAAAAAACCATATCGTACCGGCTTGGAGAAACTCCGGATAACTCGGATAAGGAGTGTATACTTGAAAACTCTATGTCGGAAAACATCTGACTTAATTGAGCCTTCAACATCATGGATGAACTGATTCCATTCGAACAAACAATTAAGGCTCGAAGCTTTTCCGTGCTTTTTCGTTTGTCTTCCGTTAAATGTCCACCAAAGTGAAGTGTAAAATAACCAACTTCCTCATCACTGATCATTCTGCCCGTCCACATCGCTAAAGGAGCTAACGCCTGACGGACGAATTCAAATAAATCCTTATATTCATCCTGGATTCTATCCTTCAACGGATTCACCAGAGGAATGCCAAAAGAAATACGATAGAATGCCGGTACCAAATGGTTGTATAAACTCTTCTTCAAAGCGGATTTGTTTTCCATCGGCAGCAAAGTCACTTTTTCAAACTCAGCAATGATTCGCTCTGCCAGCCCATGAAGGGTAGGATTTTCAGTTGTATCAATTTCCTGTAGCGAAACGAGAAGCTGCAGTGTCACATAATACGCTTCCTCATTCGATCCCTCGGGAAATAATTGGGATGCCAACGCTTTCCCTGCATGAAACACACTTTGCCTTTCAATGATATTCTTTTCATATTCTTTAAAAGACAAATCATTTTTTGGCGTTCGGACGCGCAAGAAGGCAAGCCGTATAATCATTTCGCTTTTTCTACTTTTCACAAGTTCCATGTGATGCTGCCTTACGATTTCATCGACAATACGGTTCGTATGCACGACTTCATTTTCGTATCCCCAACTTTTTAAAATAAGAATAAGTATCTCTTTGCCGAGCGGCTGGGAAACTAAGGTGTCACTGCAGTAGGCAGCAAGTCTCCTCTTGTCCAATTCAGTTCCGTTAATGTGATAACCATCTGCCCTGGAGTAAGCCCATTCCAGGTTCCATTTCCTGCAGAGCTCCTTAACATGTTTGACATCTGCCAAGGCTGTATTTTTGCTTACCCGCAGTAAAAATTGATAGTGATAATTAGATACAGTCTCCTTGCGAATGAAAGTATAAAGATAGATGGCAAATACTCTGTCCTGCTCCGAAATAATGAACATATCTGAATCAACATTGGCCAGGAGTCCTGAGTTTGTAATGCCTTTCAATTCTTCAGCAACAGAAAACAGATTGTTTTTCAACATGACTTCCGGAAGTTCCAGTTGTTGCAGAAATCCATTAACCTTTTCCAAATCATAGTTAAGCTGACGCTCAGTTAAATTCAGCTTTCGCATTACCTCTGATTTGGTAATAGGATGAGTAGAAGTGATTTCTTTAAATAAAATATAGGAGCGTTGGTCCAACAAGTTATCCCCTCCACTTCCTAATTTAATTGTATATTGTACCTATTACCTGTTCAACGACATTTGAACCCAATCTTTGTATCCGTATTCACAACACGAATTGTGCCCGTAGTTTCCCCAAAAAATATCAGATATATCCTATAATGAAGTTAGTGTTGAATACTTATATTACGGAAGAAAGGCTGATTTTAGGAATGGACGTAAAAGCAATTGCACTGGATATGGACGGAACATTACTCGATCCTCATGGCATCATTGATGAGAAACTTATTCATCTACTAAATAATTTGCAGCAAAGAGGCATTAAAATATTTATTGCTACCGGTCGCACGCAAAAAGAAATTACTGATGTTTTTCCGAGTCATTTGAAGCCGGATGGCTATATTGCAGCAAATGGAATGGGTGCCTATACCGGGCAAAAACAACTGGCACAATTTTCATTGGAAGAACCCCTTCTGAAGAAAGTAATTGCAGCAGCCCGGGCGGAAAATATCTATTATGAAGTTCATCCTTTGGAAGGGTCGCGCTATGCGTTAGCAGAGGACAAAGATTACTTTACCGGGGAACTGCAGAAGGAAATGCCAAAGACACTACTTGAAAATGAATTATATTCAAGACGGAATGCCATCGGCGAAAAAATCGACTGGGTCAATGAATTAACGTACAACAATGTGGTGAAGGTATATTTTTTCAGTGCAGATACCGGGAAAATTAATGCGTGGAAAAAACAGCTGGAAGACCTGAAAAGGGAAACGGCATTCACTACTTCATCTTCTTCTCTCCATAATGTGGAAATAATGGTATCCGGTGTTTCCAAGGGAACCGGCATCAAACTGCTACTTGAAGAATATGGGATAAGTAAGGATAACCTGCTCGTTGTCGGAGACGGGGAAAATGATTTATCGATGTTTGAAATAGCAGGACATGCAGTAGCCATGAAAAACGCCGAAGAAAGCATTCAGGCCCAGGCAAATGAAGTAACCGAATACAGCTACGAACACCACGGCCTGTATCACTATTTGAATAAGACATTTGGTTGAGCTACCATGTTTGGGGGTCAGACCCCTCAATTCTGAATATTCTTTTAGTCGGCGCTTAACTCGGGGTCTGACCCCTCAATTCTGAATTTTCTTGATACGTGGTGCTGGTTTTGTTTCTTCTATGATCTATGTTACTTTATTCATTGTATTCTATCGGGAAAAGTGCCGGGAATTTACAGGCGCCTGTCCTGAGCAAATTCCCTTTTTTCCCGGCCCATTTCTAGTATACTGATTTTAACCTAATAGAATGACAAGCCTTAAATAATTAGTTGCAACAACGCGGAAGTGAACCAACTCACGCGCTTTTTTATTTACACGATTCGGAGGTTTCTATGCACATACGCACGCAAAACAGTTTATGGTTTATCCTTTCCATTACATTAAATGCTTTAGGAAACAGCTTTATGGTCATCTCTAATCTGGGAAGCGCGCCCTGGACTTCCGCCGGGGAAAATCTCGTTTTCATATTGCCGCTTACGATCGGCATCTGTATTTTTATTTTGCATTCTTTTGCCCTTTTCCTTGCCTATTTAATGAAAGAAAAAGTAACCCCAGGGGTGGTTATCAAAAGTATAACGCTTGCCTTTGCTTTTGGCATATTGCTTGATTTGTTTCTATATATCCATGAAATGGTATTTGTGCCGGGTGATATGATATCCCGATTTATTTATTTAATGATCGGACTGAATCTCATCGCCATTGCCATATGTATTTATTTCCAATCCAGCTCTATTTATTTGCCATCCGACTTCCTGTTGAAGGCGTTTGGAAAACGAATGAAAAACTATACCATGGCCAATATACTCTATACATCCATCCCGATTTCGATCGGACTGATGATCATCCTGTACCGGAGCAAAATCGTCGGCATCGGCCCCGGCACCATCCTGTTTATGCTCGGCATCGGATTTTTAATCGACCTGTACAGCCGCTGGATCATCATCCCCAAAGCACCCGACAGATCCTATGTGTAGCATCGATGACACACATAGGATCTGCAAAGGGGTCTGACCCCCCAATTGCAAACATTCAATCTTCTGTCGGTTTCAACGGGGGTCTGACCCCTCAATTCTAAATCTTCACACCACTGCCGCTTTTAATGGGGTCTGACCCCTCAATTCCGAATTTTCAAACATAGGCTGCCTTTCTACGTCTTTATTCCACCCACATGGTCAGTGGTGGGAAGTAAACGACGATTAATAGGGCGAGCAGCATGACGGCCAGGATGGGGATCATAGCTTTGGCGATGGATTCAAACGGTACTTTTCCGACCGTGGAAGCGACAAAGAGATTTACCCCCAGCGGCGGAGTGACAAAGCCGATGGCCAGGTTCATGACGAGGATGACGCCGAAATGGATCGGGTCTATCCCAATATTCGTTACGATCGGCAGCAATATCGGTGTCAAAATCACAATAGCCGAAATCGTATCAATAAACATCCCTACAATAATGAGGAATAAGTTAATGATCAAAATGATAATCAGCGGATTTTCCGATATACCGACAATGAAATCCGCAATAATCGAAGGAATTCTTTCCCTTGTCATTAAAAAAGCAAAGGAAATGGAAAACCCGATAATAATGACCGTAGCCGCATTCGTAATCGCAGCCGAAGAAAAACTTTCATACACGGACTTCCAATTTAACTCCTTATATACAAACACTCCAATGATCAAAGCATACACAGCAGCCACTGCCGCCGATTCCGTCGGGGAAAAGATCCCTGCATAGATCCCGCCCAAGATAATTACCGGCGTCAAGAGCGCCAGCTTGGCATCATTCAATGCTTTCAACACATCTTTAAATGTCGGTACCTTGTCTGTTCCTTTAAATCCATTCTTTTTTGCAATAATAAAGGAAACAACCATTAAAGCCAATCCTAAAATAATCCCCGGTATAATCCCGGCCAAAAACATCGACCCGATTGAAACAGTACCGACCACCCCATACATAACAAAAGGAATGCTTGGCGGAATTAACACACCAATGGACCCGGCCGATGCCGTAATGGCCGCTGCAAAACCACTGTCATATTTCTGCTCTCGCATCGACGGAATCATAAAAGACCCAATCGCCGCAACTGTCGCAGGCCCCGAACCCGAAATGGCGGCAAAAAACATGCTTGCCAGCACCGTAACCATCGCCAGTCCACCGGTAATAAAACCAATCAGGACGGTGGCCAAATGGAGTAACCGCCTCGAAATTCCGCCATGGCTCATTAAGACTCCCGTTAAAATAAAAAACGGAATGGCCATCAGCGGGAAGCTGTCCAACGATGTAAAAGCCTGCTGAATGATCACACTTGGAGAAGATTCCGTGGCAAAAACCATCGTTGCCAATGAAGCCAACCCCAAAGACAGCGCAATAGGCACGCCAATAAACATCAGCAGAAAAAACATACCGAATAAAATAGCTACTGTCATTGCCTTTCCTCCTCGGAGAAAGCATCGTTATTTGTAAATATAAAATAAAACTGCTGAATTAAACGGAGCATCATTAAAGCGCCCCCAATCGGAATCGCTAAATACGGAATCCACATAGGTATCTGAAGAGACGGACTCGTTTGGCCGCTCGTTAAAATATCCAAAACATATCTGCTTCCCTCATAGGCCAAAAATGCTGCAAATACAAACCAGCTGAGCAATGCCAATATATGTAAGAACCGTTGTATGACAGGAGGGAATAATTTGATGAACACGTCCACCCGAATATGGGATTGCAGCCGAATGGCCAGACTGGCACCAATCCAGATTTGCCAAACATGCAGATATTGCGCCAGTTCAGATCCCCAGCTGATGGAAAATCCGAAAAAATAGCGGAAAATGGATTGAAAGAACATGATGAGCACCATAAGCGCCATCGTCAAAACGAGGATAAATTCCTCCATCCGTTTATCCAGTAATGTTTTTACGTCCATTGTCTTCTCCTTATCTATGAAAAATTTTCCACAAAGAGGGAATTGCTGCCCCTCCCTGTGGAATTTTATTTTAATAAGATTTATTGAGAATAGGAGCGTGTCAAATCCATTAATTCCGTACCAATGACTTCTTCATATTGATCAAAAATCGGTTCTGCCGCTTCGATAAATGCATCTACCTGCTCCGAGGAAAGCTCGTTAATTTCCATATGCTCCTCAATCACTTCCAGACCCTCTTCATCCTGCTGCCGCGCCATTTCCCTCTGATAGTCCATCGATTCCAGGGCAGCCTCTTTTACCATATCCTGAAAATCCTCCGGCAGCCCGTCAAAAAAATCACCATTCATAAACCCAACGGTAGCCGTATACGCATGATTGGAAATCGTTAAATACTCCTGAACTTCATAAAATTTCATCTGATCAATGAGATTTAACGGATTTTCCATTCCATCATAAATATTCTGCTGCAGCGCACTGTACAGTTCACCGAATGCGAAAGGAGAAGCGTTAGCCCCGTATTCCGTAAACGTATCAATATGCACTTCATTTTCCATCGTTCGGAGGGCTACTCCCTGTAAATCTTCCGGTGATTCTATTGGCGTACTGCTCGTGGATAATTGCCGCATGCCCGTTTCTCCATAGGCCAGGCCAACCAACCCAATCTCAGGTAGACCATCCAGCAGTGTCTGGCCAAGTTCCCCGTCCAGTGCTTCATACGCTGTTTCATGATCCGGGAAAATAAATGGCAAATCCAGTGCTAAAAATCGTTCATCAAATCCGGCAACCGGCGCAGAGGCAGCAACCGTCATCTCTATGTTCCCAACCTGGGTCGCTTCAATTGCCTCACGTTCCGAAGCGTATAATTGACCACTCGGATACAATTCCACAACTACTTCACCTTCTGTTCTTTCCTCCACCAATTCTTTGAATCTCTCCATTCCCAAATGCGTTGCCCCTGTTTCAGGCGTAGTATAAGTCACACCAATCGTATATTCCCCTGAGCCTGAAGCTCCTGTTTCACCTTCATCGTCCTCGTCAACGGCTTCATTGGTGGTTTCCCCCAATGTACAGCCGGCTATGAAAATCATCATTAAAATAAACCCTGTCATGATCAGAAATTTCTTCACGATAAACTCTCCCTTTGAAAAATATTCATTGAATGGTACTTGTTTTCAGCCAGGTGTGCTTTTCAGCAGCTGCTGCAACTCTAAAAATCTATGCATTGGTTGGTGGACGTTTTCATACATGCTTCCTTTCCACCTGCTGCTGTAACTTTACATTTTATGCATTGGATGGCTCACACCAGTCTATCATGGCTAAAGCGATGATTTCGGCTGTCTTAAACAGCTTGTCCAGTTCGACATATTCATCCACATAATGCGCCATGTTGGTTGTACCTGGGCCGAATATAATAGAAGGAATGCCCCCTGCCTGCGTGAGCAGACCTCCATCCGTACCCCAGGCGGATCCGGCCAGCACAGGCTCTTTTTTCTCCACGGCATAATAGTTCTGCTGCAGGATTTCCAGCATCGGATGGTCCATATCACATCCGCCGGGCGGCAGATGCACCCCGCCCCACTCGACCGTTGCCGGGTGATCCGCAAACCAATCGTCCACCTCTTTTAATCCATCGAGCATTGCCTTAAATTTTTCTTTCGCTTCTTCTATCGTTTCTCCCGGCGCCACCCCATAGCGGCCTTTAATCGTAGCTTTATCCGCTACAGACGAAGGAAAGTACCCACCGTTAAATTCGCCGATATTGATAGGTATCGGAATCGGGTTATCTTTGTAGAGAGGATCCTTTCGCAACGGCGCATTCCGGGCTTCCTCCAATTTCATGATCTCCTGAAAGACAAGCCAGCCTTTTTCCAGTGCACTGACGCCCTCATATCTTGTGCCTCCATGGGCAGCGATCCCCTTTACATGGACTTCAAACCATAAGGATCCCTGCTGCTTCGGAAAAATCCGCATCTCACTCGGTTCGGGGATAATCGCGACATCCGCTTTATAACCCTTTTGAATCGCCGCCAGCGTTCCAGCTCCCCCGGTTTCTTCTTCAATAACGCTTTCATAAATAACGTCGCCCTTCAGCTTAATGCCCAGGTCAACAATAGTTTCCAATGCGATTAACGCCGCTATATTTCCTCCCTTCATATCCGTGGTCCCCCGGCCGTATAACTTCCCGTCCTTTACTTCCCCGGAGAATGGATCCGCTGTCCATTTTGCTTTGTCCCCGGCAGGAACGACATCAATATGGCCATTTAAAATCAAGGAGCGCCCATTGTTCGTTCCTTTCAGTACGCCTGCAACATTCGGACTTCCTTCATAATCTTCCCTGATCGGGTTGAAAAATTTGCTCTTCATAAGCTCGTGGTAATCAGGCGTCCAGACGTCCACCTCCAACCCTTTTGATTTCAATCTTTCCGCAATGATTTTCTGTGCCTGAAGCTCATTTCCTGTAGTACTTGGTTGCTGTACGATTTGCTGAAGTAGATTAATATATTCATTTTGTCGGTTTTTAATATTTTCTTTCACCTTTTCATGGAAAGGCATATAATTCTCCCCCCGCAATGACAGTTGATTATGCAGGCTCATAAACTCTCGCACCATGAAGCCTGCTGTTACGGCAAACACCTTGTAAGAACACAACGAATGCCGGGACCGCCGAGATATAGTTATCCATCTTAAAGGAGATCAACTTATATGTCAACATGAGCGGTCTTTCTCTTCTGAATTTTGAAATATATGTAAAAGCACTTCTTTCTGCACAGTTCAATAGTAAATACCCGAAATAACGATTATTTAAACCTCAATTTGTCTAACAAAAACATAGTATGTATTGAAAATATTAAAATAATACGCATGTTCAACTGCTACTTTGACATTTCCCGGGAAATAATTCGACAGCATATTCCAATTGGGGGGGAGAGAATAAAAAAGGAGGGAACCACTTTAAAGGCAGAAAAATTTGTTCCCTCCCCACTATGATATTAATTCGGGGGCTTCCGGAGAAAATAGGCGTACGCATTCTATTGAATCACGTTTTCTCTAGCCCTTAACAATCTTGAACAATCAGGGGAATCGGATTTTATCGTTGGGACGAACTTTTAGCACCGTCCAAGACTCCCGCTCACACCTTCCTGGGCTCATAATCAGGCACGGCCCCCGGTGTTCCGGCGTACTTTTTGGTTACCGGACCTACGGCGTGCATGTCCACGACAATCAGTGATGGTTTGTCCATGGAAACGGCATCGGAAAATGCACCGGTAAATTCATCTGCGGAATGCACCCGCTTAGCGAAAAATCCCATTCCTTCGCCAATTTTTACAAAATCGGGACTTTCCAGGTCCACCGCCACACGATTCCCGTATGCTGCATCCTGAATGCCTCGCAACACCCCAAACCCTGCATCATCAAATAAAATTACGTTGATTGGAAGTTTTTCCTGCAGTGCTGTAGCCATTTCACCGATATTTAAAAGAAAGCCGCCATCGCCTGCCATTAAAACAACCGACCGGTCTTTCCGGGCCACTTGGGCACCGATCGCCAAAGGCAATCCCTGGCCAATTCCCCCGCCGGCAGTGTAGATCGAGGTACGCGGCACTAATGTATCGATCACACGACTCCCCCATAAATTCGCCGGTACGGTAACATCACGTACCAGCACCCCATCGTCGGGTAAAATCTCACGAATGCTACGCACAAAATGCTGATATGGGCCAAGTGTATCAATTAATTCCCGGCGAACCTGATCGCGAACCTCTTTCACTTCTTTTTCGTACCCTTCTTCCGGGGAATAACCTTTTTCTTCTATATAATGAATCATTTTTTCCAGCACGAGCCTAGCATCCCCCACAATTCCGTGGGTTACAGGATAATTCACATTAAATGCCTGCATGTTTGTGTTAATACTAATATGTTCCTCGGGGACAAAATCATCCCAAAGCGCGGTTTCTGTACTGCGGAATTGCGTACCGACACTGATCATTACATCAGATTTCCGCACAAAATCACGCACCCGCTGATTGGAAGAAAAGTACCCTACACATAAAGGATGATCTTCAGGAATAGAACCTTTTCCGGCCTGACTTGTAATCACAGCTGCTCCGAGCCTTTCAGCCAATTTCTTTATTTCTTCAGAGGCACCGGATTTAATTGCTCCGCCCCCGGCCCAAATTACCGGACGCCGAGCGGCAGCTATTTTTGCCATAACCGGATCAGCTATCACCGATTCGCCTTCATCGCTATCCGGTTTCGCCCCTTTTATTTCGACAATCTCACTGTCCGGAATAATGGCTGTCTGAAAATCAATCGGAATTTCCAGCGTAATCGGCCCCGTAGGCGCTTCGAATGATTTATCAATAGCTTTTCGCATAACCGACACCGCCTGTTCCGGCTTTCGGAGACGGTATGCTTTTTTGCCTGCCCCTTCCATCATGGAAAGCTGGTCCTTCGCTTCATGAATATAATGTCTCCCCTGATTAATATACGGGCTTTCAATTTCGCCTGTAATATGTAGAAGCGGGGTCCCCGCACTCCAGGCTTCGACAAGTGACCCTGCACCGTTGCCCGCTCCGGTACCAGTGCTTGTAATAACCACGCCTAGTTTGCCGCTGGCTCGGTTATACCCATCAGCCATATTTACTGCACCGCTTTCTCCGCGTGCAGTAATTAATTGTATATTTCCATTCCGTGAAATAGCATCATAGATCGGTAGATTATGAATGCTGACAATACCAAATGCTACTTCCACTCCTTGTCTTACCAGCTCTTTTACAACAGCATCTGCGACAGTAAATTCTTTTGCAGTAATTGCCAATTTAACATCGTCCTCCTCCCCACAGCCTCTTTACAGCAAAGTATAAAGAGGCCGTGGTTTATCCAAGATTTTTGCAACAGTTTCTCAGGAGAGATTTTAATCACTGTGCATACTTAAAATCAAAGCTTAATCCAACACACCAATTTCTTCATAATACCTTTCCGCCCCCGGATTAATTTTCCCTACATTATTTTCTATGGAGTATGCTGCATCAAAATCATCCATGATAGTGGATATATCTTTCCAGCGATCTTTATCCTCAAACAGCATTTTCGTCAATTCATATACCGCCTCTTCATCCAGCAGATCATCATTCACCAATAAGGATGTATACGGCGCAATGGTATTCATACTGTCGTCCAGAAAATCATAGTCATCCGTCGTAAATTCATGGGGAATATACCCTTCATTCAGCTCCTGCAACTGATCTACGGTCTCCTCCCCCAACGGAATCAGGCGAATGCCGACCGTACTGGCCAATTCCTGGAAAACAGCATTCGGCACACCGCCAATTGTCGCAATAGCATCAATATGCCTGTCCCTTAACAGATCCGCACCATCGGAAGTTCCCACATACTCCACTCTGTCAATATCGTCATAACTCATGCCGTGCACTTCCAAAATATCTATAAAAGCCAGCTCCGACCCATACCCCTTCACACCGGGACTCACAATTTTTCCTGCTAAATCTTCAATGGTATATATATCCGAATCCTCTCTCACCACAATATGCATGGCAGTAGGATATAAGGTTGCAATCGTACTTACGTTTTCTATTTTTTCATCAAATGGAGCTGTACCTTCCCTGGCAGCATGAATCATCGGTCCCGAACTGAAGGCGATTTCAAAAGTTCCATCAGCCATCCCGGCCAAGTTGGAAATGGAACCTCCCTCGATAACCGTAGCAGTGGTGCCAGGATAAACTTCATCCAATTGCTCTCCCATGGATGCCGCCAGTGTGTACCAGAACCCGCCGATCGTGGACGCGCCAATTCTCAGATCACCGGGCACGGCCGCTCCACCGCTTGCACTTGTCGATCCGTCTTCCGTGCTTGCATCCTCCCCGCATGCACTTAATAGAATGATGATTAAAATAAAAACACAAATCCTCTGCAGTTTTTTCATGAAATCAATCCTTTCTGATGTGAAATAATTAGGTTTGGTATTAACTGACTTGTTTCATTCCTAATATTCAGGAATAACTTTTCGCTCTGCATCCTTACATTTTCACCACCGCCCATATGTAATAAATTCTTGTATGTTGTCCTTTCTCTCATGCCTCACAACTATATGTGGCATAAAAACAGAGAAAGGGTAATAACAGGAATAGAAATAAAGCGCTTTCAATTATTCCGTATTTTAAATTGATCATTCCGGAAATAAAAAACCAGCTACATATACCCGGACTCTCTTTGACGAATCCTGTACATGTAACTGGTTTTAATCCAAGTCCTGCTCTGTTTCTCCAACAGAGTCATTTAGATTAAGCAGTTTAAAGAAATTATTGTATTATCTGAATTTATTATTGATAAAAGTTTAGCACATGGGCTTACTTTATACAATAATTAACTTCAAACACCCATCAAAATGATAGAAAAGTACCACATGAGCTGCGGATGAAGTGGCTTATCTACTGCAAAAGACGCGTTACAATAGATGGAATAAAATAAACAGAAAATTCACAATTGAGGGGTCAGACCCCATCCCTTTCTCGACAATTTATGACAAAAACCGGGGAGTGACAGGCGCCCACTAAAATCGAAAAAAATAAGCCTGCTCCACGCACGCTCAGTTTACTTTTTACTACATGGCTATATTTGCTGTTGTAATAAAGAAATATCTGCTTTTGCATCCAATAATTCAGCAGAAAGACGCCCGATCTTCTCATCTACTTTACGGATGTCATGTTTCAACTCTTTTCTCATTTCTTTCATTTCTGTTTCTATATTCGTCACTCTGTCTTCTATGTTTGTCACTCTGTCTTCTATATTTGTAACCCGTTTCTCAGTGCTGTCAACTGTTTCTTTTATGTCATTCACACTTGCAGCCAGTTCATTAATCGCTAAAAATATATCATTGTTGGATATCTCAGCCAATAGTCTCCCTCCCCACGACCTTTTCATATATTTTACCATGGTGATGGTGCGTCCACAACCGAACATACTGTGAAATTCAAGCATCTCCGTACCAGTGAAAAATGGGAAATATTGTAACCCAATCTATCCCTATTTTAGAGATAAAGTATCTCAGCCGGATGTTTGACATTACCTGCAGCCAATGCCTATTGCAAATAAATAGACAATTTATGACAAAAACCGGGGAGTGACAGGCACCCACTAACCAAGTCTATTCGGTGGGACGAGCATTTAGCGCAGTCCAAGGCACTCTCCCTCCGTACCCGCTCAGTCCCAGACACCAAAACCCTAACGAAGGTAAAATCTACAATTAAAAATCAAATCTCATTTTCTCCACGCGATAATTGGCCAGTGCTTTTTCATCCAATTCATAACCAATACCCGGCTGGTCCGGGACAGCAATGACCCCATTTTTCACCGTCACCTCAGGCGTAATAATATCTTTTTCCCAATAGCGTGAAGAACCCGCCGTATCTCCCGGCATCGTAAATTGAGAAAGCGTCGTCAATGCAATATTATGCGCACGGCCTACACCTGCTTCCAGCATTCCGCCGCACCACACATCTATGTCATGCTCCTTGCATAAGTCATGTATTCGCTTTGACTCCGTGAGACCACCCACTCGTCCGATTTTTAAATTAATCACTTTACAGCTGCCAAGTTCAATGGCTTTCCTAGCATCTTCCAAAGAGTGAATACTCTCATCCAGGCAAATTGGCGTGTGCATGACTTCCTGCAGCCTGGCATGGTCGACAATATCATCATGTGCCAAAGGCTGTTCGATCATCATTAAATTCAAGTCGTCAAGCTGCTTTAAATGCTCTACATCATCTAACGTGTACGCAGAATTGGCATCCGCCATGATCGGCGTATCCGGAAATTGTTTCCGTACTTGCCTAAGGACGTCCACGTCAAATCCGGGTTTTATTTTGATTTTAATTCGCTTGTATCCTTCCTGTACGTAATAATCAATTGTCTTAAGCAGTTCCTCCAAGGGTTGAATGCCAATACTGATCCCAACATCCACTACCTTCTTTGTCCCGCCCAATGCTTTGGCCAGCGGAATATTTTCCCTTTTGGCATACAGATCCCATATGGCTCCTTCCAAAGCTGATTTAGCCATATTATTCCGTTTAATCGGCGAGAATAGCGTAGAAACCTCTTCCGGATGTTTGATCTCGTTTTCCTTTAAAATCGGAATTAAAAAATCCTCCATCATATGAAAGTTCGTTTTAACCGTTTCTTCAGTGTACCATGGGCTGGTAAAAGCCACAGACTCGCCATAACCACGATGTCCTCGGTCATCGACAGCTTCTGTGATAAAAAACTCCTTATCCTGCAAGGTGCCAAAACTGGTAACAAATGGATTCTTTAAACGCATTTTCAGTTTATGCAATGTAATATGTCTAATTGGTATCTTCACGGCTTCTTATCTCCTTTTTATCTGTTTAAAAAAAATAATAATAGCATGTTCCATCCTCATGATGATGTATCACATCTGTGGCCACATATCCGTTGGAAAATAAGTTCTTTTTGCGGTTAATATTTCGAACATTCGGAATTGAGGGGTCTGACCCCATCTCGCACAGACCCCATCTCGCACAGCAACAAAAAACGACAAGTTCTGACAAAAACCGGGAAGTGACAGGCACCCCCCTCACAGGGAAGTGACAGGCACCCCCCCCTCACAAATGAAATTTCCTTGCGATTTTCTGTTTGATCCGCTCAGGCAGGAGGTATTTTACAGCGAGCATGATGAAGAGCACCGGGATTAATTGCAGCACGGTCACCATGATCCAGCTCCATAGGTTTGTTTCATGTTGATAACTTTGAATGAAAAAGTTGATCCACATGGCGAGAATAACTAGCGCGATAAAAAGCGAACCGATGACATTAAAGCCGCGAACCGATAATGCCCGGATGACACTCCAGTAACCGACAGCCATCACCGTGACCCCGGTAACAATTGGAAAAGCCAGCGGCATAAACCAGTCCAGCCTGCCATCAAACATATCCAATCCAAATAATAAAACAAGCGCATTCAAGCCAATACCAATAATTACCTTATAATAACTTTGCACATAACCGAATGAAAAGAACAACAGCACCCAGCCGGCGAAAACACTTAAATTGCTGTACCTTGACCAGGTGAACCTGTCATTCATCAGATAATCAATATAAAACATCAGGCAAACAGCCACAAATACCAATAACGTAATAAAAATAAAAATTCGATTCAATACCCTTCTCGTGTATGCAGGATACGGGTTTGCCGTTTTAGGGAATTTTCTCGTCCGCACTCTTTCCGTATCATCTTCACTCACTTTGGGAATCGGAAAGCTGCAAAGCGGACATGGCCGATCATCGCCTTCCACCCGTACCCCACACTTCGGACAATAAGCCATCTTCACATCTCCTCGTCATTTGTTTCGATCGTCACTTCCATACCCAGCCGCCGTATCCTCCTGAAAAACTCCCGCTCCAGCATACGGTCCCTGGATAAATTTCCAAATGAAATATACATA
Organism: Virgibacillus kimchii; assembly: GCF_055379185.1. Lineage (NCBI taxonomy): Bacteria > Bacillati > Bacillota > Bacilli > Caryophanales > Bacillaceae > Virgibacillus > Virgibacillus kimchii. The sequence goes on from NZ_AP043951.1 coordinate 2,137,015, forward strand.
TGGTCTTTGTAAGTTGTAATCATGGCCTTCACTTTATTTCCAATACTGGGTGGCGGATAACATTCTACTCTTTCAATAAAATTTTCCGTTTCTTCCGGCATACGAATAACGCCAAGGTTCGATAAACCGCTCGTATATTGCCCTTCCCCGAAAAAAGAATAGATCGAAGGAGCAACGATATCCTTGATCGGCGACGGCATGAGCCGCAGCGCAAGTGATTTTTCCCCCATCACACTTCGCTTAATATACTGACTTAACTTTTTTGGCGTTACTAAACGGCTGAACTCAATTTTCAGCTCCTGAATGATTTCTTCAAATGTGTATGTCCCAAGTCTTGCATCAATTGAAGGGGTAATACTTACAAAAAAATTACGCATCGTATCACTCTCAAAGAAGGAGCGCATATTCACCGGCACATTAATGACAATCGGCCGCTTTCTGACTGCTGTCTTTTCCTGAATTTTTAACAGGCTCTCGATATAAACAGCCGTAAGAAAAATGCTGATCGAGACATCGTACTCCCTCGCCTTTTCTTTTAACTCCCTGACATTGATCATCCCGGTAACAATATGATAATGTCCCTTTTTATCCAATGGAAGCGGTAATTTGAATGATTTTCCCATACGCGTTCGCGGCGCGGGGATATCTTTATTAAAGTACTTTCTGAAAGCATTCTCTGTTTCTGATAAAAGCTGTTCCTCACTTACCGTTTCCTGTTTAATCGGAACAGCTTCCTTCAAATGTATGTATTGCCGGATAAGCTCACTTAAAAACCGAAGCCCTCCCGTACCATCTGTTAAGCTATGGGATAGCTCCAGCGCAATCCGGTTGTTAAAATAATAGACCCGATACGGAAAGGATCCGCGTTTTTTAATCGATAAACTGATACACGGATGATACTTTTCTTTTTCCACTTCCGGTGTCCAGTCGGTTCCTTCAAAATAATACCAAAAGAAACCCTGCTTTAATTGCACCTTAAAAAAGGGGAAACGTTCCAATGTAACTTCCAGGGCACGCTGCAGGTAATCTGGATGAACAGGAGAAGTCAATGTCGCAGAAAGCCGAAATAACGTAGTCGCACGTGAAGATATAATAGATGAATACAGCTTCCCGGCATTATCCAGTGGATACCAAGAATTATCTCCCATTCCCATCCAGCCCCTTTCATATGATTTCCAGGTTATTGTACCACATTTAAAGCAGGCAAACATAAATACAGCAGATGCTTGTAGATATTTAGCGAAAAGGGGGTCAGACCCCTCAATTCAAAACATTCAGAATTGTGGGGTCTGACCCCATATAAAAGTGCACTCGTTATCCGGTGATATTAGTGTTAGAATGAAGATATGGATTTTAATTCAAATGGGCGGGAGAAAATGTAATGCACACAGGGGACAGATATGAAAAGGAAAGTGTAAAGAGCAAGAGCTTCAAGCTGTTGCTGAAAGCGAGCAGAAGCAAACAATTCTGGGAAAAGTCAGGAGAAGACCTGATCAAAGCCATTGAAATAAGAAGAATGGTGAGTGACGAACCACCTAAAAAATTACTTCAAAAAATGAAAATCAAAAAGGGAGAATTCAACGGCCATTATTATTATGAGCTGCAGCCAAACCAGCAAAATGACAACAAACCCATTTTTTATATACACGGTGGCGCCTATGTCTACCGTATTTCAAGACTGCACTGGAATTTCCTGGGCAGATTAGCCGACGAATTAAATTGTACCATCATCGTTCCACTGTACCCTTTGGCCCCGGAGCACACGTATGAGCATACACTTCCGTTTATCTATGATTTGTATATGGAGCAGATGAACAAGCTGAAACATCCGGAAAACATGATTTTAATGGGCGATTCAGCCGGTGGCGGACTGGCACTCGTACTGGCGCAATTACTAAAGGAAAAACAACTGGAGCAGCCCGAACAAATCATTCTCATCTCTCCCTGGCTGGATCTGTCTCTAACCAACCCTGAAATTACTCCAATAGAAAAACATGATCCCTTTCTTGTCAGGACCGGACTGATGGAAGCGGGTAAAATGTATGCCGGCACGACGGATACAACACATCCGAAAGTCAGCCCGCTATATGGAGAATTACATGGGCTTGCGAAAATCACCATGTTTATGGGTTCCCATGATATATTAGCAGCCGACGCCAGGAAATTTGTCACTATGGCAAAAGAACAGGGAGTTTCTGTGGATTATATGGAAGCTCCCAAAATGGTGCATATTTATCCCATTTACAACTTCCCCGAATCAAGAAATGCATTGAAGCAGATTGTAGAGAAGATAGATGGAGAAAAGGGGTCAGACCCCTCAATTCACAACATTCAGAATTGAGGGGTCTGACCCCAAACTTCGACATGATATGACAAATTCCGGGGAGTGACAAGTCTTTTCGATGGGACGAGCATTTAGCGCAGTCCCAGGCACTCCCATCTTCCTAAGTCGTTTTACGCTGACGATTAATCCAGTTCTTTTGCCTGAATAGGATAAGAAGGGTCGCACACACCAGGACGGTGAAGATCGTGTACGTCCAGCCAAATCCGCTCATCAGAATGCCCGGTAAAATAGCAAGTGTCACTACTTCAAATGGCATTATCCCGAGATAGGCCACGCCATAATCCGTCAAGGCACCACTCCGGTGGTTGGGATCAACCATCTTAAGCAGCGCCACTCCCATCGCCACCGTTCCCGTTGTATAGCCCCAGTTGAACACCGCATTTTCAAACCAATGGGACTGAAACGTGCGTGCAGCCAGCAAACGGAAGGTCAGGTAGGCAGCAGCGATTCCGATGGAAAATAAAATTAGCAGTAATACAACATAATCTGCAACGACGGTTAAATTGATCGAAGCAATACCGAAAATCACAATCAGGTCCGTGGCAGTACCGCTTATCCGGTCCATAATCCGCTTATCCACATACTCGGAACCGCCTGTCGTTTTCAGCCCAAACTGAACAAGAAGTCCTGCGATAATCGCCATACTGAACAGTGGTACCGACAATCCTGTAAAAACAGACTCAAGACCGTTTTGGATTCCGTAAGCCAATAAAATCGCAATTCCGATGATACCGGCATGAGCAAGGAGAGGGTCAACCGCATTCGGCGAGAACGTGACATCTCCCATCGGTAATCTTTTTCGGCTTGGCACCAACCCGGTACGCAATTCATTCGGCAAATCCTTAAACCCGGTAATATAATTCGTTTCATTTTTCTCAGCGCCACGCTTAATAATCATCATTCCGCCTAATATAGCTACAACCATTCCAATGGTTGCGGCCGTATAACCAATATCCGTTGCTTCCTGCCATCCTAAAGCTGCAAAAGCCTCCCCGATGGCTGCCGCCGAACCATGTCCGCCAAAAAATCCGACACCAAGCATCATTCCCACTCCGGCCGGAGCACCCATTACCGGTGTCAGGAAAGTCTGCGTCACAATCAGCCCGATGGCATAAAAAAGCATGAGTGCAAATACACCATAAAACCAAACACTACGAACCCTGCTGGACTGTTCCCGGAAATCCGCCCTTGCCGCTCCAATGGGGATCGCAGCAAAGACCACCGCAATCAGTAACGACGGATACGTCCCCAGCCAATCAGAGAACGGGAGAATATCAAAAGCACTCGGCCCAAGGATCAGCAAAAGGATCCCGGCGATAAAACTGGCAGGCATAAACGTTTTTTGTATCAGAGGCACTTTTGCCTTTAATATGATTCCGATCACAAGCGCAATGGACATGATACCGAAATCGACCATCATATCCCAAATTGTAATATCCATGATGAATCCCCCTTTTCCTATGATGCTTCTCTATTACTTTCTGTTATGATTGGATTCATTACTTACTTGTCCACTATTTCTATTGTATATCAATCTCTTTTATTAAAAGTTAAATATAAAGTTCAGCAGGGGCGCGCAGCGGGGTATAATGCATGCCAGCGTAAGTTTTTCTACCAAAGCTATACTTTAATATAACCCTCCACCCAAAGCAACCCATTAAGAAAAAATGCTAAAAATTACATTATTCAAGCGGGGGTCAGACCCCGCAATTCAAAATATTCGGAATTGAGGGGTCTGACCCCCCCAAAAAAAACAGACCAAGTGTGGCAATACTTGGTCCATCTACAAAAATTCCCTTATTCTTCTGCAATACTTAATGCCTCTTCATCTGCAATAATTGTTACTTTTCCATGTTTCTGTAAGATAGATGCTGGAAACGCAGCAGAAACTTCTCCTTTTTTCAATTGATCGAGAGGCTTTGCCTTGTTCCTGCCGGATACAAGTAAAAGAATCTCCTTACTTTCCATTATGGTTTCAATTCCCATGGTGATTGCTTTTTCAGGAACGTCATCCACCGAGTTAAAAAACCTGGAATTTGCCTGTCTCGTAGATGCATCTAAATCCACTACATGCGTTCTGCTCGTGAAAGGAGTTCCCGGTTCGTTAAAACCTATATGACCATTTACTCCCAACCCCAAGACTTGAACATCAATGTGACCAGCCAGGCGAATCTGTTTCTCATAATTCATGCATTCTTCTTGCAAATTTTCAACATCACCACTTGGAATATGGAGCCGATCCACAGAAACATCAATATGCCTGAACAGCTTCTCATTCATAAAATGATAATAACTATTCGGATGGTCTTTTGCCAATCCTACATATTCATCAAGATTAAAGGTTGAAACATTTTCAAAGGAAATTTTGCCTCGTCGATAATTGTCTATGAGCCTTTGATATAACCCTTCCGGCGTAGATCCTGTTGCCAAACCGAGCACAGGATTTTCCAGCTTCTTCACCTTTTCTATGATAAATTCACTTGCCTTCTCACTTAATTCCTCATAATCTTTCACACGTATAATTTCCATTTTATTCTCCTTTGTATGCAATTACTCCACGACAAAAGGTATATTTTATATTCAATTCATCATCTACCAATAGAATATCCGCATCTTTTCCTGCTGAAATGCTTCCTTTTTGATCATATATCCCAATTTGCTTGGCTGGATTAACAGCAGTCATTTCCACTATATTTTTTAACCCTACACCGTCCAACTGCAACATTCGCTTTGCTGCATCCTTCATTTTCAAAATACTTCCCGCTAACGTTCCATCCGCTAATACAGCCTGTTTTTCCGTCACGTTGACCGGCTGGCCTCCCAGCTTATATTGTCCGGCCGGCAACCCTTTCGCTCGCATGGAATCAGTAATCAATATTAATCGCTCACTGCCCATATTGTTATAAATTAACTGCAGCATGTCAGGAGAAACATGAATGCCGTCTGCGATCAATTCAGCTCGCAATTCCTTCAATTGAAATGCCGCTCCTACTGCCCCAATATCCCGATGATGGATGCCATTCATTGCATTACATAGATGTGTTAATTGACGCACGCCTTCACTGACAGCTTTTTTCATTCCCTCATAATTCACATTCGTATGTCCCGCTGAAACATTCATACCGGAGGCTGCTAATTCGTTAATAAATACTCCCTCTTCATCATGTTCAGGTGCAAGTGTAATCGTCTTAATCTGATTTCCTGCAAGAGATTGCCACTTTTTAAACTGTTCCAGATCCGGTTTCACGATATATGAAACAGGTTGTGCTCCGGCTTTTTCCTTTTCCACATAGGGGCCTTCCAAATGGATACCGATCAATTCTGCCTGCCCTTGCTTACTCTCGTAGTCCGCAGCATTTATTAATGCTTTTTCAATATTTTCAGCTGACTGTGTAATCGTTGTTGCCAAAAAGCTTGTCGTACCCTCCTGTGGCAAAGCGGACGCAATTTTGTCCAAATCCTCTTCTCTGCCATCCATCATATCCGCTCCATCTGCCCCATGAATGTGTCCGTCAATAAACCCGGGAATCGCATGAAGGTTCATCCCATCGATAATCTGTGTTCCTTCCGGTAAATCACTCGGTTCGCCAGCAGACACCCCCGTTATTTTACTGTTTTCCATTAAAATCGAACCATTCGGGAGGATCTCCTCTTCTAAAAAAATGTTTACGTTTTTTATCAAAGTTTGGCTGGTCCTGCTCAAAATTTACCCACCTCCCTACGTACAAAGAGAACCCCTTAATACAATTTACTCGCAGTATTTTCAGTGATCTCCATTTTTACTTTCTCGGCTTCTTCGTAATTTTTTATCGTTAGTCCCGTACAAATTAAGTCGATTAAAAACAATTGTGTTATTTTAGATACGAGTGAACCGCTGTCCAAGGGACTTTCTTTTGCAGATGTAAGCAATTTGAAAATAAAAGCCGAATGGATAGAAGAAAAAGAGGTAAAACCATTTAGTTTTACCTCATATTATTGTCCTGCAGAGTTTTACTTTACCCCTTACTTAAGGGCGGCCGTTACCACTATCTCTTACTCTAATTATATCAGTTAATTGGTTATCATTTTCGTTAGCGGATAGACTTTCTCCATATACATTGTAAATGTTTAGACCCGAATCAAACATGGCATGAATATCATGGGTTCCAGGAGATAACGCAGGTACTTCCGCTTCAAAAATAAAGTAATTGTGTCCTGTTTGGTCCACAAGATCGAAGGAAACATTATAACCTCCAATATTGGCTTTCAAACGCTTCTCCCCGATCAACATCACATAATCTTCAAAAGCAACCTCTATTTGTATCGTTTCCCCTGGACGATATACGGGAGGAGGCGACTGTATCACTTCCATGAAATCTACTTTCGGAGTTGGTTTTTCTACCTCCCTATTCCATTTAAGAAATTCGGTATTGAACTTGATAAAGTCCATTTCTGTGTTGGGAGTACCTTCGTAAAACAGGCCAATCTCTCCATTTGGAATATTTGTCAAGCTCGAGTATCCGTAATGTCCGCTTTTCACCAACTGCTCATATTTCCAGTCAAATGAGTAGTTGGTATGGCCATGCTCGTCCACACCATCCTCTTGAATAAGTCCTACCCTTACTGTTCCATTGATTCGATCAGTAGGATGATTCGCGCTGGAGAAGATAACAGCATCTTTTCCATCAATTTTCCCATCATACAGAATCGCCGACATCTGACTGTATGGAGCAACCAAGCCCTCTTCCGTTACCACCTCAGAATGCCAGGTTTCTCCACCATCCACACTTGTTGCAATTTGTGCGTGTCCTGAATAATTCCGCATAAATAGCTTCAGCTGGCCATCCGGCATTTCCACGACTTGAGCTTCCGTAATCTCATGAGCCTGCTCGGTAAAATCTTTTTCATTAATGGTCTCTCCATCTCCTACATGTCTTCCCTCGTTAGGAGACTCTCCGCGATGCCATGTTTCTCCGTTATCATCACTGTATATCACCGCACTGGCCTGCCTGTTATTGTCATTGATAAAATATACAGGGAAAACCAATCTTCCTTCATTTTCCCCTTCTTTCAACTGAACGCCATTGCCCGGCCCTACACCAAGGAACATCATATAATCTTCTTTTACCTGATCATTCAAATCTATGGGACCAGTCCAGTTTTCACCTTCATCGTCACTATAATACAACTCCAAGTAGGAAGTTTTTAATGGTTTCAGCGGAGACGTTCCACTGAAAATATTATCTATTTTATTTCCATTTTCATATAGATCCCGCTTCATATCTACGGTATAATCGGTTACCTCGCCATTTTCATCATACACTTCTCCATCTTCCCGAATTGTATACTGATTGTCATCTTCATCAGTTAAAAACATATAATCTTCGCCTTCAATGGTTGTAAAACCGGTACCTTTTTCCGTATTCGTTCCAAAGCCACCCATTAAACCGGCTCCATCAGGAAAACCGTCTACAACCGCGAAGATTCTTTCATTTTCTGTATCTTCAGTGAAAGCCAAATCAATGTTGGAAGCAGTGTCCGGATAGGCATTTATCAGAATACCTTCATCTTCCCACGTATCACCTTGGTCATGACTCCTGCGCACAGCTGCATGAATATCATTCGGAGAATCCCCGGGCCCTCCAATACGACGATCAATCCCAGCTAAAAGTGTACCATTTTGCGTATAAAACAGGGCAGGAATCCTAAAATTCGGGGAATCCATAAAGCCAGGGTAAAAGATACTTTCAGATTCTGATACAAAAGCATCTTCCGGTAACGGGTTGGTAAGTAATGCATCGGATGCTGTATCAGCAGTTACGTCCTGGAGTTCTTCATCCGTCAGCGGCTTGTTATATATTTCCACAAAGTCAATATCACCGTTAAATTCGTAGTTGTTACCTGATGCCCTGTCTGTCTTTCCGATATATGCACTATTTGGTTCATGAATATGGCTTAAAAATCTGCGTGGCGAATCTGTATCTGCTTTAATTAACTCTCCATCTAAGAAGTACTTATATCCTTCATCTTTATCCATCACCATAGCTGCGGTGAAGACTTCTCCTTCTTCTACGTCCACATGATCGGAAATAACATGGATATTTTCCTTCGGCTCTCCAGGTGCTTCATAACGATTTTCGCTTCCTATTCCAGATGAAGAAATATAGAAGTGGAAATGACCATCAGGAACATTATTATTACTTAATGAAAAAAGAGACATAATCGATGATTCAGTAGGCCGAAATCTAACCACAATGGTACCTTCATCTAATTCTTTTAATTGGTCTACTTCATTTTCCAAGTTTATAAAATTATCATCTGTAATCGTCTCATTTTCAATATGCAGGATTGGATCCATACTTCCAGTCGTTTCTCCCTTTACTGTCTCAGGTGTCCCTGCAAAAGTAAGAATAACCCCAACGAACGCAAATATGAGCAACTTTTTAAAATGTGTCATCAATATCCATTCCTCCTTAAGTTTTTAAAGCCTCTCCCCATTTAAAATTGTTCTCAGCTGATAAACGGCACCCTGCAAGTTAGCATCATTGCCATTTTGTGCCAGTTTTAATTCTAAGGAGTGTTGGAAGGAAGGCATGATTTGAGCATTCACATTTTTTTGCAGTTTTTTGAGTAAATAATCTCCCTGCTCGGAAATACCACCTCCTATAACTATTAAAGGGGGATTAAAAATATGGACCAGTGACTTGATACCCAGTGCAACATCATCAATCCATTTATCAATCAGTAACTCCGATGCCCTGTGACCCTGTTTAGCCTGATTAAACAGGAGGGGCAAAGAGGTACTTCTTTTAAAGTAATTCGCTGCCCGTTGTTCCAAAGCACTGCTGGATGCATATTGCTCATAGCAACCATGATCACCGCAAAGACAGGACTTTCCACCGGGATAGAGTGTCATGTGCCCGAATTCCCCTGCAGAATATCCCGCACCGCTATAAACTTGGCCGTTCATAATAATGGCTCCTCCGATTCCGGTCCCAAGCGTCATACAAAGAAAGTGGTTCATTTCTTTGGCAGCACCCCGCCAATATTCTCCGAGAGCTGCACAATTTACATCATTATCAACGACCACCGGCAGGCCAAGCGCTATTTCCAATTCTTTTTTTATATTCAAACCGGTATAACCGGGGAGGGATTCAGTAGCATGGATCACGCTTCCCTCCTGTTTATTAATTTGACCGGCTGTGCTGATGGCCAGCCCGTTTAGTTTATAATCCGCCTGCAGACGTTTGGCAATTTCTATGACCTGACCGATCACGACCATTCCGCCTTCACTTGCTCTAGTGGCAGTTTTCGATTTATAAAGTATATCGCCTTGTTCGTTCAGCACGCCATATTTAATATTTGTGCCGCCGATGTCAAAAGCACCTGCAATCACCTGCGTCCCCCCCCATTTCACGTTTTACAATCTAATTAAGTAAGTCCACCAGGAATGTGGATATTCCAGGGAAAAAGATCAACGCGATCATAACAAGCACGAGCGGAATCAGGAATGGCAGGATACCTCTATACATGGTGCCCACCGGAATATTACCAACTCGTGATACTACAAATAATGCCATTCCCATCGGTGGTGTTAAAATACCAATCATTAAATTCAAAATAACGAATGCACCGAAAAAGATAGGGTCAACACCGACACTCGTTACTACCGGGATCAGAACCGGAACAACCAGCACCAGTAAAGCAAGTGCCTCCACAAAAGTCCCAAGAACGATCAATAATACACTGATTAACATGAGGAGAAAGATTGGATTCTCCGTAATACCGAGAAAACCTTCAGCCACTTTGATAGCCACTCGCTCTCTTGCTACGAATTGTCCAAAAAACTCCACAGCGGCAAGCATCAGTACGACCACACCGGTCATCTTCAACGCATCCACGATATTGACATATACTTTCTTTAACGTCAGTTCCCGATAAACAAAGAAACCAAGAAATAAAGCATAAACAGTACTTACTACAGCAGCCTCCGTCGGCGTAAAGAACCCGGAGAAAATTCCGACAATGATAATTAAAGGAGTCAGCAATGCCCAAAAAGACTTCAGGAAATTCTCGCCGATTACTTTAAGACTGGCTCGCTCAAGTACGATGTAGTTCCGCTTTTTAGCAATTAAAAACGTAGTTATAAATAGTGATATTGCAACTAAAAGTCCGGGAACCAGCCCCGCAATAAACATAGAAGCAACCGATACATTGGCAAGTGCGGCATAAATAATCATGTTCAAACTGGGCGGGATAATCCCACTTAAAATTGCAGAAGCTGCAGTTAACCCACCGTTAAAGTCCTCATCATAGCCTGCCTTCCGCATCGTTCTGATTTCCAGCTGACCCAATCCCCCAGCGTCTGCCAGTGATGAACCGGACATGCCGGAGAACATTAAACTGGCGGTTATGTTAACATGCCCCACACCGCCGGGAACATGTCCGACCAAAGACATGGCAAAATTAAAAATACGATCCGTAATTCCGGATGAGTTCATCAACGTTCCCGTTAATATAAAGAAGGGAATAGCAAGTAAGGTGAAATTATTGATTCCGCTTATCAGCTGGGCACCTGAGGCATAAACAAGGCTCCAATCTCCTAAGATAAAGTACAATAAAGCAGCCATAATTAATGTAAATCCGACAGGGATACCCAGAAAGAGTAAGACTAACCATGCGATGAAAATAATTGCTATTTCCATCTATTTCACCTCCTCAGCCTTGTCTTCGCGCCATTCTTTCACTATACGCTCAATCAATCGGTAGATCATAACGAGCGTAAGGATTGGGAGAGCTGCAAACATATAGGTATATGAAATTTGTAAAGTAACAATATTTAAATGCGTCTGGCTTTGCAAAATAGGGATACTGATGATAAATACCACTATAAGGGTACAAAGGATTAAAAATTGATTGAATATATACACCCATTTTTGTCCCTTGGCGGGCAGTCTTTTAATAAATACATCAATGGCAACATGACTGTTATCTTTTATACAGGCTGCAATCCCCAGATAACCGGCATAAATGAAAAGCAGTTTACTTAATTCCTCTGTCCACACCAAGGGAACACCAATCCCTTGGCGTGTCAGAGTTTGTACAACCAAAACTACCAGCATGGCCACAAACAAACTGCTGCCTATAATTTCCTCGAAGTTATTGTATATTTTCTTCAACATGACCGATCACCTACATGGTTGATTATTCTCGAGCATCATCTATAATTTCCATATATTCCTCTGCACCTTCACCAATTTTGTCAAAGTACTTTGGATATGCTTCCGAAACAGCCTCTCTAAATTCTGTCAAATCAGGCTCTGTTATTGTCAGACCTTCATCTTCAAAGAACTGAACTATTTCTTCTTCCTCCGTTTGGAATAACTCTGTGTGATAATCTGTTGCTTCTACGATACCGTCGTTTAGAATCTGTTGAAGGTCTTCAGGTAGATCCTGCCATGTCTGTTCACTTACCACATACGTATTATCGTTTACAACATGATTGGTCAATGCGATATAATCCTGTACTTCATGGAAGCTGTTTGCTCTTACGGCAGGAAGCGGGTTATCCTGACCGTCAACCTGATTCGTCTGCAGAGCCAGATAAACTTCATCAAAGCTCATAGGTGTCGGCGAGGCTCCCACATATTCCGCATAGTCAAGCAGTGTTTCTGCTTCAGGAACGCGCAGGTTCATGCCTTCCATATCCGCCAGCTCATTGATTTCAAAATTTGAGGATGTCACGCGTGTACCGTTATACGCACTGTCAACCACACGAAGGCCATGCTCTTCAACTAATTCATTTCGCAATTCTTCACCAAATTCGGTGTCATAAACCACACGCAGGATATGATCAAAGTCCTCAATCACGTAAGGTACTGCCAAGAGCTCAGAACGTGGGATCCACTGACCAAACCGTCCCATTTCAGATAATGTAATATCCAGTGACCCTTCCTGCAATTGCCCCAACATGGAAAGATCATCCCCTAGTTGAGCGTCCGGGTATAAGGTGATCGTCAGTTGCCCATCACTTTCTTCCTCAACATAGTCTGCCAAAAATTCAGCAGCCTCATATTCATTGGACTGGGTGTTCGGCTGCATTCCAAACTGCAGCTCATACGTTTCCCCCTCGCCGCCATTTCCATCACTTTCGCCATTTGAAGCCGTATCGCCGTCGTTATCCCCACATGCCGCCATCACCAGCAGCATCACTGAACCTAATAAGAAAATCAGACTTTTTTTCATTACATATTCCTCCTTAATTATTTTACTTCACTCATTTTCATAGAAAACTTTTTTGTTATTTCCTGTGGTCTTGTAATGGCACTTCCTACCACGACAGCGGAAGCTCCAAGTTCAAGCGCTCGCTTCGCTTTATTTGGTGTATCTATATTCCCCTCCGCAATCACTGGTATATCTACTGCATGCAGGATTGCTTCGAGCGAATCGAGAGGTTGATCACCCTCTGTATCAGCCGTATAACCGACCAGCGTGGTACCCACCAGGTCCACCCCTAATTTCTCTGCCTGGATAGCCTCCTGCACATTCGAAACATCCGCCATAAATGTTTGCCCGGGAAAATTTTCCTTCACCTTGTGAAAAAACGTTTCCAGTGTTTCATGATGAGGCCGAACTCTGTCTGTTGCATCAAATGCAATGATTTCGACTCCCTCTTCATACAAAGCCTGTACTTCCTTAATCGTTGGCGTAATTCTGACTTCACTGTCGTCATAATCTTGTTTAATAATCCCTATGATGGGCAAATTGACTTCCTTTTTTATGGCTTGGACATCAGCAACCGTATTGGCGCGGATGCCATTTGCTCCTCCCTCATAGGCAGCCAATGCCATTTTGGACATGATATATGAACTGTGAAGCGGTTCATCTTCTAAAGCTTGACAAGATACAATTAATTTTTTACTCATTTACTAAACTCCCATTGAACTATTTCTGATTTATTCTTCTGTGGATATGATGTTTACAATCTTTTCTGCCTGTTTCCTTTCATCCTCTGTAAGTTCTTTGAAAGGGAATTTCATATATCCTGCGTCAATCCCATATTGTTTTAACACATGTTTAATAGTTTGATAGACACCGAGTCTTTCCAATCTGGCAATCACTTTATTCATCTTTTTTTGTAGATCTTTCGCCTTTTCCAAATTAGTGCTTTCTACAGCTTCGTATAAGGCAATAGCTTCCTTACCTATAATATTGTATGTGCTGCCAATGGCTCCGTCTGCTCCGGAGACGGCAAATTGCAGAACCATATCATCAGCCCCGCTGAAGAATACTTTATCTTGATGTATGTCTTTTAATGTAGCCAGTTTTGAAAGATCAGTATCCGTGTACTTGACTCCTATTACATTTGGAATAGCCAATAACTCTCCATAGTCTTCGATAGAAAATTGCGCACCGGTAAAGGCAGGATTTGAATAAATAATCATTGGATGATCTGTTTCTTCTGTCAGCCGCTCGTAATAAGCCTTAATTTCCTGAAAGCTGAACTTATAATAATATGGCGTGATTGCAGATAGCGCGTCATACCCAAGCTGTTTGGCTTCCTTTCCTAACCGTATTGCTTCTTCTATATTCAAGGAGCCAATCTGCCCAATCAAGGTGACAGCATTTCCGGCTTCCTCTTTGACTATTTTAAGTAAATCTGTTTTGGCACTTTCATCCATCAGGAAACTCTCCCCTGTGGAACCGCCTACATATAATCCATTCACTTTCATCTCGTCAATGTTATGGCGAACTACCTCCCTTAGTCCTTTTTCATTGAGCGTACCATCCTTGTTAAACGGTGTTAGCAAGGCTGTTATAATACCTTTCATCATTGTCCCTCCATTCTCTTTTTCGAGAAGACGCTTTCATTTTTGAAGATTTAGGTGTATCATATCAGTATGAAAGTAAGTTGTCAATTATAATTTTAAAATGGAGTTTATCTCCAAACATGAGAACCGGTTATGATAGAGTAAGATAAATTAGTGGGAGGCAGTACAAAGGAGATGATGGATCGTGAACCATTTTAGTGATAATAACGTAAATTTGACCATGTTGATGGAGCAAAACAAGAATACATTCACAAAGTCCGAATTAAAGTTGTACAACTTTATTACCGAAAATTTTGAAAAAGTTGTTTATCAATCATTAACTGAAATTGCGATTGCATGCCAAGTCGGGGAAGCGACAGTTTTACGATTTTGCCGGAAACTAGGTTATAAAGGGTATCAGGATTTCAAACTGGCTCTGGCAAGAGAGCTCTCCATCCGGGAGAATCATGGTAATGATGGAACATATATCGATAAAGTGAGAAACAATATGATACAAGCAGTCGATGATACTTACAAACTGGTTGACGATGCTCAATTACAGATGGCCATTGATAAAATATACGATGCCCAATCGGTTGTTGTGTATGGTGTTTCTTCATCAGGAATTGCCGGTCTGGATATGCAAAACAGACTAATGCGGATTGGGATGAACATCGAAACCATCACAGACTCTCACAATCAGGTGATCCGCTCCAACTCCACCAACAAGGAGACAGTCATTATCGCAATTAGCCTTACAGGCAGCACGAAAGATATCATTGATGCTGTAAAAACAGCAAAGACCAACGGCGCTGCAGTAATTGCAATCACGAACTATATGAAATCACCATTAACCAGTTATGCAGATATCGTTCTTCTGACATCGGCTAAGGAAAATCCATTGGATAGTGGTTCACTCGTATCAAAAATATCTCAGTTGTTTGTGATAGATCTGTTATGTACAGGCATAACGATGAAAAACTATGAAGGGGCCAAACAAATAAAGGAGCAAGTTGCACAGACGATATCCGAAAAATTATATTAAAAAATACAAGGGGTTATCCTACCTTGCTATAGATGCCCTTGTTTTTTTCTTGTGGTTCCGTATATTCCACCATGATTACCATCGTTTGCGACTTTGATTGATCACCTTTTCCTATTTTCGCACATCAGCTTAGATCGATTAAATTTTACTAGTTGTTGTTATATGGTCCTTGAAACCCCCACCATTCGTTATTGCGCAAACCTGCTCTTTGTAGGATAATAGTACTATGTTTATGATAAGGAGGGGGTGGGGAGGGTGAGGAAATACCTGGTACTACTGTTTTCTGTTTTATTGGTAGCGGCTTGTTCCGAAGAGACTGTAGATATTGCAGGAGAAGCACTCAATTACGAAGAACTACAGGAAGAAATCGAAGAAGCGGAAGAAGAATTAGCGTCCATCCATGACGAGTTGGCAGAAAAGAAAGATGAATTAACTGCTGTTGAAAATGAACTTGAGGCAAACAAGGAAAAATATGAGGCTTTGGAAGAACTGGCCGAAAATAGAAATGATATGATTCAAGAAGTCGAAGAAGCGGAGGATACATTAGAATCACTTCACGCTGAAATCAGTAAAGCTGAAGATGAAGTCGCCGCAACAGCAGCCACGTCAGAAGACACTGCAGAAACGGCAGAGAAGAAGGAAACAGAGGCTTCGGCTACAGAAAAAACAGAAGAAGAGTCTGAAGATGAAACACCATCACAAAGAAATGCAGTGAATATGGCTAAAAGTTATTTGGATTATACGGCTTTTTCTAAAAGTGGTCTCATAGATCAATTAAAATATGAAGGATTCGATGATGCCGACGCCACTTATGCCGTAGACCAATTAAGTGTAAGTTGGAAAGAGCAGGCAGTCAAAATGGCTGAAAGTTACTTAGACTATATGAGTTTCTCCAGAAGCGGTCTAATTGAACAGCTAATGTATGAAGGATTCAGCAATGAAGATGCAACACATGCTGCAAATGAAGTGGGACTTTAATTTATCAGCATCATTTATCAAGCGGAATTAGTAAAACCACCAGGATGAACTGGTGGTTTTGTTCTATCAGCAGCGTGAAAATAGGTGGCACGGATATTTAATTCCTAGCCAACTATGGTTATTAATGACATTACTGGAAAACTTGAAATTCCCGACACAGCTTCAGGGCTTGTGTGATTTTGGTTTCAAGGAGTTTATAAATTTATCAGTTGTCTGAACAACCCAATTACAACCGCTCAGCACGCTTTCTCGCCTCTTCATATTCTCTTAAATCTTGCTTGTACCGATTTTCTTCACTTTTTGAATATTTCGCATTATAGTTAAACTGATCCACAAATTTCCTTCCCGAATAATTGGCCTTTTTTCGTTTTTGTTCAACTGCACGATTTGCCTCACTCTTTATTTGTTTTTTGGCTTGATGTGCTTTATCCATCTCTTGATTCCAACCGGTATATTTGTTTTCGACCTTTGGAATAGCCTTACTCAATATCACAAATAAAGCAATAAAACCACCACCGACCATTAGGAAGAAATCATTGATTTTAAGTCGCCGCAGCGCTCCTTTAATGGTAGAAGCATTTCCTTTTTTCAGTTGCTTCAAAACTCTATTTTTCTCTTCTTCACTTGAAAACATTCCGGCATGTTTGCCTGTGGTCTTTATCTCCTCAATCAACATTCCGTTTGTATTTGTTATACGAACCATAACTATATTAATCAATTTTGCAGCTGTTACAGCAATTGCGATGGGAATGAGCATTTCAAGCCCCACCCATAAAAAACCTTCCCATACATTCGTTACCTGCATTTCAGATGTATAAGGATTGAAATTGATTATTAGAAACAAAAGAACAAAACCGGTGATCGTTCCATAGATACTGTACCACTTGAATTCTTTCTGATGATGGAAAGTACCAGACGGCTTCCCTTTTATTAGATTCATGAAAATCATCACGATCAGGATACTGAGGAATCCAGCCGGAATCGCAAATACCAAGCCATAAATGCCAAGTGAGAATTCATAAGTATAACTACTGTATAAACCTCCTTCAACAGCTACCTCTTTTGTCATAATACGATTGATTACTTTGTTCATGATAAACGTTAAAATAGCAGTTAGAATAATAACAGTTCGGGTTTTTCCCAATAGCGTTTCCTTCATCGTCCATTTTCCCATCTTTTCCATTCACTTACCCCTCGTTTAGTTTTTCTTCATTTTCTATGTACGCTTCAGCCTGCTCGTAAGAATAATGAATCAGGTGCCAAAAACCGGCATAATAACAAAAAATCCAGCTCCGGCATGGAACTAGATTTATATTATAATATAAAACTTCAAGTGTAAATAGGTGAATTAATTTTGTTGTTTAAAAATAATTGTTAAATTAATTATAACATACACTGTCAATAGGTGAATAGCACTGATGGCTGTATTTATAAAAAGCCATCAGCACGAATCACCTTAACCAATTGTATTCGACATATATTGACAAAATTCGGGGAGTGACAGGCACCTTCCCAAAAGGAACCACTGTACCGCAGTCCCAGGCACCTTTCCAAGCGCAGCTCCAACACCTAAATCTATACAGCCTATGCTACTCGGTATATATATGCATCTTCTATATAATGATTATTGATGGCATTTCTGGAAAATCTGATGCCGGACACCTCTTCCGGTCCTGTTTGTATGGTGGTTTCAAGCAGTTTTATTAATTTATCATTTGTGCGAACAACAGAAATATTATCCAACGCAATACCGTAATCACTGTTTTTTTGTTCAATTTCCTTTAACACTTTATTTATATGCTCATACGCCTTCGCTGGCCCGGTTGTATCATAGTCTTTAGATGCTATCATCAGTCTCCAGTTATCTCTATCGGTATCATAAAGCCAAAGCGCTGCTTGAACATGAAATGCAGCCTTATCTAATTCCGTAACAAGTACTGCGCCATCCTTAAAATCCTTTTCTACCAATGTTCTTTTATCCATCTGAATACCCCCTCATTTGGATTATTCACTGCTTCGATCATATCCTTTGCCTCTTCCATCGTATGCTTAGCATATCGATCTTTTTCAGACCAATCCTTAATTATAGTCCACTTGATTTCCAATTCATTGGGTATTTTCACACCAATTACCCCAATTAGTTTCTCCACGTCATGCGTATAAATTTTATTTACAATCGTTTTATCAGGAAAATCATACTTCCTGGTTCTTTTTGCAATCCAAGCCTTAAGTGCACACTCTATAACATATCCTGCTAAATAATATGCTCCATCATACTGATTAGCTTTATATAAAACCTTAGCCTCTTTCAGACGAATTTCCGCGAGTTCCTGTAATTCCGCTCTATTCATATTTTCCTCCTTATTATAAACAATTTAATCATGAAAGTGTATTGATTACGTGGTTATGAGGGGGGCAAGGGGGGATTTAAGGTTTTTACGATATGGCAGAGGCTGCATGATCATCAAGGAACAGGAATAGTTTATGGGACATGATAAATCCAACAGTTTCAGAAAGTAATGCAAGTTGTGTGAAGCGTTTTGCAGGTGAAAATGGTTCCCATTACGCAGCTTTGAGGTAAGTTCAAATGGTGTCCTGTTTTCCTGTTGAAGGATGTGTAGGCTAACGCTGCATTTGTAACAGCGTTTTCCTTCATCTATAAAATAAGGTATTTGATTAGGATAAACAAAAGTGTAATATTGCAATTTGAAAGGGGTATAAGCGCATAAAGTTCAACTTTCCCTAAGTAGAAAATACGAATTCAGTGCGTTTCTGAGGGCAGAAAATGAAATTTAGGTTATTTTTTCATAAATAAAAAAGCTGCCAGAACTAATCACCAGCTCAAGCAACTTTTAAGGTATATATACCTTAAATACCCGTATCCTGTTCTTTTTCCATATACGCTTCACGTATTTGAGAATATAATGGACCCAAGATTTTAGACACGAAAAAGGGAGATGTTAAGGTAGGTATATGAAACGAAAAAGATATACACCAGAATTCAAATCGCAAATCGTGTTGGAAATCTTGAAGGAAGAAAAGCCAATGAGCCAGATAGCTTCGGAACATGGCATTCATGTAAACCAGCTGCAAAAGTGGAAAACACAGTTTCTGCAAGATATGTCACAAGTCTTTGAGAAAAAGAACAAAGACAAGGAAAAAATGAAAGAAGATTACGAAAAACAACTGGAAGCTCTCTACGCTGAAGTTGGCAAATTAACCACGCAATTGTCGTGGATGAAAAAAAAATCTGGAATCTACCACGACTAGACGGGAACGCATGGAGATGGTGGATTGGAAGGATCCAGACCTTCCTATCTCCCAGCAGGCTAAACTATTTGGAATAAACCGTTCCAGCCTTTACTACAAGCCTGTGCAGCCGTCTCCTGAAGAGGTTGCCATTAAACACCGGATTGATGAGATCTATACCAAATACCCGTATTTTGGTTCACGCAAGATTGCCGAATTTCTAAAGAATGAAGGGGTGAACATTAACCGTAAAAGAGTACAGCGTCATATGCGTGAAATGGGTATACAAGCCATTTATCCAGGCCCTAATTTGAGTAAACGTAATCTGCAGCACCGGATTTATCCATATCTGTTGAAAGGAGTGACGATAACCCGCCCCAATCAAGTTTGGAGTATTGATATAACCTATATTCGTCTGCAGAGTAGTTGGATGTATTTAACCGCCATTATCGATTGGTATTCCCGCTATATTGTCAGCTGGGAGTTAGATCAGACATTGGACATTGACTTTGTCCTGGAGGCAGTAAGACGTGCATTCACGGTTGGTACACCCGACATCTTCAACAGTGATCAGGGCAGTCATTTTACCAGTTCCAAATATATTAATCTATTAAAAGAGCAGCCACCCATTCAGATAAGCATGGACTCAAAAGGAAGGGCATTGGACAATATCATGATTGAACGCTTTTGGAGAAGCCTTAAATACGAAGAAGTATACTTAAAGGATTATGGATCACCAAAAGCGGCCAGAAGCAATATAAGGGATTATATGAACCTTTATAATCATGAACGGCCTCATCAATCATTGGATTACAAAACACCAGGATTCATTTATTTTCAATAGATCATTGTCCTACCCACCTTGGTGCGATTATCTTTCCCGAGTCTGCATCCGTCAAGGGAAAGTTCGCCCTTGACGGATGCAGACCCAGGTAAGGCAGGGTTGGCAAGGCGGGTAAGGAACAAAACTAATGATCCCACCTTATTTTTATAAAATTTGTGTCTTGACAATGGGGTCCACCATAGAAAGCGTCTTTCCTGTTTCCTTATGAACAGCGAACGCATAAGTCTGAATACTAGACCAGCCAAACAGCTCCTTTAACCATTTCTGCATGGAGGTTTCTTCGCCATTAACTTCTACATTTCCATTAGCTAAAAGCGTACCTTTATCATCCCGCCCTTTTGCAACGATCGTATCACCGGCTTTAACAACGCCCCATTCGAGCATTTCATTTATTTTAGGCAGCGCTCTCCGTGTAAAGCTTTTTTTCTGCAAACTACTTTTTATGGGGCTGTCTAAGAAATTTACATAATAATCTTTATATGTATTTAATGGTAAGACCTTTTCAATGTTTATATAAACTTGAGCATTCATTTTGTAGGGTATCATTTTAAAACAACTGATATCAACATTATTACTATTCAGCCAAGCAACAGCCGATAAGGTTTGTTCGTCATAGTCAGATGCAACTAGTATAATTTTTTAATTCTTATTAAAGTTGCTCTCTGCACCATTTTCCCGCAAAAACTCTGTCAGTTTTCTCGTTCCAAGCTCGGCACTGGTTAAAGAGCTCTCTTCAAATTCATTACGATATTTTTCGATGTATGGTGCATAAATCTTATTAACCAAATCCTCTGGATCCTCAATCGTTGCATAACTTGCTGCATATCGAATGGCTTGAAATTCAAAAGCCTCTCTTCGCCCTTCAATATCCTTCCGATCTCTTTTTATCTCAACTAAAACTATATTCACCTTATTGTCAACAGCCGTAAGATCACTAATTCCATGCTGGGCGTTTCTAACTTGCTTACCAACAATGAGCATCGATTCTTCTTCATCACATATCATATCGATATTTTGTCTAAGTGAATCAATTTCATAATAGAGAAGTTAGTATAGAAATCCGAACAAAGTTGATTTCCGCTCCAGACGGACGCTTTCACCACTGGCACAAGTGCAACATCGACTCAAACTCGTTTTCGTCGTGTTTTCTTTGCCGCGGGCTCTGCCTCAGCCTCCTCGCTACGCTGCGGGGTCTTCGGCTATCGCTGTTCCCGCTGGAGTCGCCGTCTTCCACTCCAATCAACAGGCTAGCGTTCTGTATTAACAAATTATAAAGTGTTTCCATTAATTAATGTTCGGATACTTAGTAAAAATAAGCAATTATGAAATTTACTAAAGTAAGTCTTCAATATCACTTTCTTTGTAATTCAGTTCTGCAAAAGAAGTTGCATCAATTTTTATTGCCTTATCATTGGATACATTGTACATATTAATTGCCTCCCCAAAAAAGACAAGTTAGTTTAATAATTTTACCATATCATATTATGCTTAAAGGTAACTAGTTCTATCATAGTGAACCGCTCCCCAAACTATCATGTTACTATTATTTCATCACATGTTTGATAGGGAGTATACACAACCGGTATAAAGTAAGTTTCCTGCCTATTCTTTTTGATATAGGTATTACATATTGATCCATTTATAATTCAGCCAGACGATGAAGTTGACAGTTTCGGTACGCTGCTTGCCGGCTTATGACAGGTCATTTTGCTGATCATAAAATGTACTCACACGAACAAGTTCTTTCGCTTAGCCATATGAACAGTAACCCCTGATGGAGCTTCACTTTTTTTATTCGGCTCTACTGCTTTTTCTCAAGGCATACACCCATATAAAAAAGAAGAAAAGCATTATCTTTTGGTGGATGCTTTTCTTCTGTGCTTACTTAGATTGGCACTTACTAACAGATATATTCTATTTCATTCTATATCAGCAATCTATACGGATCCTGTAAATAATTAGCAATCTTATTTAGGAATTCAGCCGCAGGAGCACCGTCAATAATTTGATGATCATAAGTTAAGCTTAATGGAAGTTTTAGTTTTTCAACCACTTCTCCATTTTCATCTAAAGCTAATTCCTTTTGTAAAGACCCAACTCCCAAAATACCAACTTCAGGCGTGTTGATAATCGGTGTGAAATATTCTATATCATAACCGCCTAAACTGGTAATGGAAAACGTGGACCCTGAGTATAAACTGCCGTCCAATGTTCCCTTTCTTGCTTCAGATGTTACCTTTTTAATGGCTGGTCCAAGCTGGGAAAGCGGCATTTGATGTGCATCCTTTATTACAGGAACAACGAGACCTTCATCGATAGCTGTAGCCATTCCTATATGAACTTCATCCACTTTTACATACTCCCCGTTATAGTACCAGGCGTTCATTTCAGGCGTATCCAGCAAAGACAGAACTACTGCTTTTGTGAGTAAGGTGTTAATGCTCATTTCCCCATTATCCAGCGGGTGTTTTACTTTTCCTTTCATTTCTTTCCTGAATTCCATTAGGTCTGTAATATCCACTTTTCGCTGATTTGTTACTTGAGCAGTGGTTTGCACACTACGCATCATACGCTCAGCGATTGTTTTACGCATGCCTTCAAGACCGGCTCCATACTCCATGGTCACAGCACTGGTACCAGTTGGCTGTGCAGTGGCGGATGCAGTTTTTTCGGACGGTTCGTATCTTAAAATATCCAAACGTGTAATTCTTCCGTTTCCCCCCGTTCCGTTGACATCCCGAATGTCTATATTCTTTTCCTCTGCCATTTTCCTCGCAACCGGAGTGATAAAAATGCGTTTACCATCGTTTGTTTTTGCCGGTTGGCTTGGCTGCGTTTCTGCATTGAAAGATGTTACATCTTCCTTTTTACCGGCCTCTTGGGTACCTTTTCCTGCTTCTGCTTTATCGTCTGTTTCTGTATCTGAATCAACTGTTTCCCCTGACTCACCTATATATGCGATTACTCCCTTGCTCGGAATAACATCTCCTTCTTGTGCAACCAGCTTAATAACTTTCCCGGCTTCAGGTGCTTCCACTTCATTTGTCAGTTTTTCTGAACTGATTTCGACGATAGGATCGCCCTGTTCAACCTGATCGCCTTCATTAACTAACCATTTTTCTATTGTGCCTTCAGTCATCGTCAGACCTAATTTAGGCATTACAATTTCCGCTGCCATCATGTAACCTCCCCTTCTAAGCTTTTAAATCATCAATGATTTCTGCTGCTTCTTTTAAAACTTTATCTGCATCCGGGATATAGAGCTGTTCAAGATTTGGCGCAAAAGGAACAGGTGTATTTGGTGCACAGACACATTTTATCGGACCATCTAAATAGTCAAATGCCTTGTCGGATACGACAGAAGCAATATCTGTAGCAGTATTATTATGTGGATTCGATTCATCAATAACGATTAGCCTGCCTGTTTTCTTAACAGATTCAATTACTGTTTCCTGGTCCCATGGTGCAACCGTTCTTAAATCAATCACTTCCACAGACACATTATTTTTATCCAAACGCTCAGCAACTTCCAATCCTACAAACAACATCTTCCCAATTGTAACGATGGTAAGATCTTTACCTTCTCTTTTTACATCTGCTTCCCCTATAGGGATTGTATAGTAATCATCCGGAACTTCACCTTTTGAACCATACAATGTTTTATCCTCGGAAAATATAACCAGATTATCTTCTTCAATGGAAGATAACATTAACCCTTTTGCATCATATGGGGTTGCTGGAACGACAACTTTTACCCCCGGAATAGAACCAAACATTCCATAGTAAGACCCTGAGTGCTGGGCAGCCGCACCGGCACCGGCACCATGCATGGTGCGGACTGTCATTGGGATTTTAGCCTTTCCGCCAAACATATAGCGCATTTTGGACCCTTGTCCAAGAATAGCATCGAATGCAAAACCAATAAAATCATTAAACATTAACTCCGGTACGGGACGTAATCCTGTTGCCGCCATACCCACTGCAGCACCCATATATCCCATTTCGGATAATGGTGTATCGATAACACGTTCCCGGCCATACTTTGGCATCAGTCCTCTAGTGACACCCATTACGCCGCCCCATGAATCATCATTATTTTCTTCCAAATGTTTAACATCTGCTCCACCTGCAATATCTTCTCCAAGTAAAATAACGTCTTCATCTTTTTCCATTGCCTGGTCTAGCGCCTCATTAATTGCTTGCATAAACAGTTTTTCCTTACTCATGATATTCTACCCCTTTCTAATCGTTGATTAATCAGCAAAAACGTCTTCATATAGCGATTCAGGTGCTGGTTCCGGGCTTTCCTGCGCGAATTTAACAGCTGCTTCCAAATCTTTGATGGATTCTTCCTGCAATTGGTCCAATTCATCTTCTGTTATTAGACCATTTTCAATGGCATACTCACGGAACACTTCTAAAGGATCCACCTGGGCCCATTCTTTTTCTTCACCGGAATCAGCTTTATAAGTTTGCTCATCCCCTTCAAAGTGACCGTAATTTCTATAGGTGACACATTCAATCAGTGTTGGTCCTTCTCCATTGCGTGCACGCTCAATCGCTTCACCAGCTGTATCATAGACTGCTGCCACATCTTTACCGTTCACGCGTACGCCGGGCATATTGTATGCTGCGGCTCTTTCTGCAATGGTATTAGAAGCAGAAGAATACCATTGTGGCGTGGCTTCGGCAAAAAAGTTATTTTCGTTAACAAAGACTATTGGCAACCCCCAGATCGATGCCATATTTAAGCATTCATGGAACACCCCTTCGTTAGCAGCACCGTCACCAAAGAAGCAAACAACGACATTGTTATTTTTCTTATACTTATTCCTCATGGCAGCGCCAGTGGCTATACCAAAACCACCACCAACCATTCCGTTTGCTCCCAAGATGCCTTTGTCAATATCAGCGATATGCATAGAACCGCCTTTACCTTTTCCAAGGCCTGTAGCTTTCCCAAATATTTCAGCCATCATTCCATTTAGATCTCCACCTTTTGCTACACAGTGACCATGACCGCGGTGAGTACTTGTTATATAATCGTCATCGGACAAGTGTGCACAGACCCCCGTCGCAATAGCTTCTTCCCCCGCGTATAAATGGACGAATCCCGGTATTTCACCAGCAGCAAAAAATCGCTTGGCATTTTCTTCAAAGTTACGAATGTCTTCCATATTTTTATAGATATCTTTCGCCTTATCAGTAGTTAAATCCTTCACTTTTGCATCTGTGGAAGTACGGACTTCCAAATCAACCAATTCTTTAAAAGATGTTTCAACCTGACTTACTGACTTCGGCATTCCTTTTGGTTTAGCAGACATTATTATTCCTCCTCATTTATTTTTTAACTATATTTTTAGCCGTTTCCATAATTAATTCAGATATGGTAGGGTGGGTGAACACTGTGTTTGCCAATTCATCAACTGTTCCCTCAGATTCATAGACTGTCAGAATTTGATGTAATAAATCTGCAGCCTGTGACCCTACAATAACACCGCCTAATATTTCACGATACTTGGACTCACTAATAATTTTAACAAACCCATCTGTTTCATCAGAGGCCATAGCCCTGCCATTAAAAGAAAATGGCATTTGTTCAACAATGACATCATATCCTGCACTTTTGGCCTCTTCCACACTTAAACCAAACTCTGAAACTTCCGGTTCAATAAACAGAGGTCTGGGAATACTATTAGGGTTAACCGGTTTTTCTTTTTTTCCGCTCATCGCGCGTACAGCTTTTATACCTTCTGCGCTCGCAGCATGAGCTAAAGTATACCCACCGATTAAATCACCAATAGCATATACATGCTTCTCACTAGTTTCATAGTATTCATCCACCGAGACAAACCGTTGATGATCATCTAATTTTAATCCCATCGCTTCAGGCAGTTCGAGATTTTGTCGCCTCCCTGTAGCTACAAGTATTTCATCAAATAAAATCTCCCTGTTTTCAGCAAGTACGACTTTTTCATCCGTTACTTTTTGAATGTCAGCATCCGTAACGAAATCGATTCCAGCATCCTTCAGTTTGTTCTTAATAACTTTCCTGGCATCATCGTCCATCGTTAATAAAATATCAGATGCCACTTCAACAATGGTTACATCCACTCCAAACTTTTTCAGTGCAAATGCCAACTCTACCGCAATCACACCACCTCCTATCGTTACTAGTTTGTCCGGCAATTCTTCCATATCAAAAAACGTATCGGTTGTGAAATATTTCACATAACCTAATCCGTTAATCTCAGGAATAAAAGGTCGCCCGCCGGTAGCCAGAAGCACATTTTTACCATAGTATTTTTCACCATTGACTTCAAACGTATTTTTTTGAACGTATTTTGCTTCTCCATGAATATACTGAATTTCCTTGTTTTTAAATGTGCTGTGAATGCCATTTTGTAAAGTAGTTACTACTTTATTTTTTCTTTGGACAATAGAAGGAAAATCAATATTTTCTACCTTTACACTCATTCCGTGCTTATTGGCTGATTCAATGGACGATAACCAATTACTATATTCCAGGTAAGTTTTTGATGGAATACAGCCAACGTTTAAACAACATCCGCCAATAGCATTTTTCTCAATTACGGCTACAGAATTACCTAACTTAGCAGCTTCTTCCGCTGCTACATATCCACCAGGACCCGCTCCAATAATTAAAATATCAAAGGTTGTCAAGCTATCACTCTCCTTTTCACCAAATTTGCATTGAAAAAGTGAATTAAGTAACAAGTGGTGCTCATAAGCGCTTTCAGCACCTATATATTAACTGTATCAAAGTTTTTATCTGCAATCAATTAATTGCCGGCTATTTTCTCCAATATATCGCGGTCTTTGTATAAATTGTGACACTGTAAAAAGAGAGTAAAATTCATCACCCCATGCTGAACCTGGTAATCATTGTCTATTCTTCTCCTTCATACGTGAAAACTAATCTCTCGTTCTGTAAATAAATGTGAATATCAACCGCTTCACCAATTTTTTTTGATATAATATCCTTGGCCAATGGTGTTTCTAATTCTTGAGTGATAAACCTTCGTAATGGTCTTGCTCCAAAGATCGGATTATATCCATGATCTGCAATCCATTTTATTACTTCATCCTCAGTAATAATATTCATTTTTTTATCTTTTAACCGATTATTTAGCTCCTTAATCATTAATTCAGTTATTTGGTACATATGTTTTTTCTGTAATGGATTAAAGACCAAAACATCATCAATCCTATTTATAAATTCAGGTTGAAAATGACTGCGTAAATCATGCGTAATGGTACTTTTTATTTCTGCAGTTATTTCTCCGTATTTTTCTATAGAATCCAATAATTTGGAGGAACCCAGATTGCTTGTCATGATAAGAATGGCATTCTTAAAATCAATCGTTCTTCCCTGAGAATCAGTAAGCCTTCCCTCATCCAATACCTGAAGGAGCATATTAAACACATCCGGATGCGCTTTTTCAATTTCATCCAAAACTACAATGGAATATGGTCGATGCCGTACTGCTTCAGTTAATTGGCCACCTTCATCATACCCGATATATCCTGGAGGTGGCCCAACAAGCCTTGCCACTGCATGTTTTTCCATATACTCCGACATATCCAGTCTAACCATATCTAACTCACTGCCGAATAAAACATTTGCCAGACTTTTTGCCAACTGTGTTTTCCCAACACCTGTAGGACCCATAAACAAAAAGGAACCAGTCGGTTTGTTCGGGTTTTGTATACCTGCTCTTGATCGTAAAACTGCCTGAGAAACCTTCAAAACAGCTTCATTCTGGCCAATAATTTGTTTACTCAGTTCGCTTTCCAGACTTAATAATCTTTCTCTTTCATTTTCCATGATGCCACTTATTTTTATCCCTGTTAATCGTTCTACTACGCTTTTAATATCTTCTTCACTAACTACTTTGTCCATGTAAGTTTCAGAGTCATCAGTCAAAGTAAGCCTCTGCTTATTTAGTAAACGCATTTTATTTTCTGCTTCAGGAATTTTAACCTTGGATAAGTCAGCAATGTTTTCCAAGTCATTTTCCATTAAAGCTTGATCATACATTTTTTTCAGCTTGCTCACTTTTACTAATTCTTCTTGGATTACCTGAAGAAGATCCAGCTCTTTATACCATTGTTCTTCCATTATCTTTTTTCGAGCTTCCAGTTCATCTAAACGTGTTTTGATATTTTTTTGTTTCGTAGAATCAGAGCTTTCATCCGTATAAGATTGTATTTTCAGGGCGAAAATTTTATCTTTTATATTTTGAATAGCTTGAGGAGTTTCATTTAATTTTATATATTTAACCGCACTAGCTTCATCCATTAAATCAATCGCTTTATCCGGCAAATATCTGTCTGTAATATATCGAATGGAAAGTTTGACAGCTGCTTCTATCGCCGCTTCATCAATTTCTGTTTCATGAAACAGCTCATAGTCCTGTTTAATTCCCTTAAGAATTTCAATCGTATCCTCTACTGTTGGTTCCTGTACAATGACTCGCTGAAACCTTCTCTCTAATGCCTTATCTTTTTCAATATTTTCACGGTATTCATCTTGTGTGGTCGCACCAATGCATCGAATTTCCCCTCTTGCAAGCATTGGTTTTAAAATATTTCCGGCATCCATTGATCCTTCCGTTTTCCCGGCTCCTACAATCGTATGAATTTCATCAATAAACAGGATGATCTTGTCATTGGAATCCCGAACTTCATTTAACACTGCCTTCAGTCTCTCTTCAAAGTCACCTCGATATTTAGCGCCGGCAACAAGAGCACTCATATCTAAATTATAAACGACTTTATCCTCCAGGTTTTTTGGTACATTATTATCTACAATTTTTTGAACTAATCCCTCAACAATTGCTGATTTTCCAACACCTGGACTGCCGATAAGAATAGCATTATTTTTATTTTTTCGTGTTAAAATGCGAATAATGTCTTGAATTTCATCATGTCTTCCTATTACATTTTCTATTTGTCCGTCAATATAATTTTGATTTAAATTAACGGCATATCTATTTAAAGAATCATATAGATTTTCCTGATGTTGGGTCACCGCTTTTTTTCCCTTACGTATTTTGTTCATTTTCTTGTAGATAGTTTCTTTATTAATTTCATAATCATTCAAAAAGATTGTAATTGGATTAAATTTCTGTTCAAATAAAGCGAGTATGATATGCTCCACAGTTACGTAACGATCACGTAAAAGCTCAGACTCCTCTTTAGCTTGTTCCATCAGACTCTTTAATCGCAGACTTTGTTTTTCACCATAAATTACATCCGTACCTGATAAAGTAGAGATTTTTTCCACTTCTTTATTTACCAATTGAATAAATTCATTCATATCAATATCCAACTTTTCATAAAACTCATAGGCAAAACTTTCAAGTTGTAACAAAGCTGACCATAGATGTGGTATATCCAACTGATAGTTTTGATGCTTTTTTGCAATTTCCTGAGCCTCTATTAAAACTTCCTTTACAGCTGTTGTCTGGTTATTCGTCATATTTCATCACCTCTCGCTGAAAGCCTATTCATGTATTAATTGTAACACGTTAGATGCGTTTATTTTGAGTATAAGGGTTTGAAAGACTTTGTTACTAAGAAGTATAACTACATAAAAATGTTCAAATAAGATTAGGAAACCTGTATGTCTCTTCTTTGGTTATTTTTTAAAATTTATAAACTTGAATCAATTTCATAATAGAGAAGTTGGTATAGAAATCCGAACAAAGTTGATTTCCGCTCCAGACGGACGCTTTCACCACTGGCACAAGTGCAACATCGACTCAAACTCGTTTTCGTCGTGTTTTCTTTGCCGCGGGCTCTGCCTCAGCCTCCTCGCTACGCTGCGGGGTCTTCGGCTATCGCTGTTCCCGCTGGAGTCGCCGTCTTCCACTCCAATCAACAGGCTAGCGTTCTGTATTAACAAATTATAAAGTGTTTCTATTAATTAATGTTCGGATACTTAGTAAAAATAAGCAATTATGAAATTTACTAACTTAAAATATTCCATATTTAAAAAGTTAATCCGCACCTCCTACACGAACGGGATTTCCACCATCATTTGTTATTGAGCAAACCCACCCTTTGCAAGGCTATAGAACTATATTACTGATCAAGAGGGGTTGAGGAAATACCTATTTCTGCTGTTTTCTGTTTTATTTGTAGCGGCTTGTTTCGACGAGACTATAGACATTGCAGGGGAAGCACTCATTACGAAGAACTACATCCTCCATCACCTTGTTGGATCAGCAAAAATTATGACACAGGTTTAATCGTTAATCCTTTGTTTGAGTTGGACGCTGCTTGGTTGATGTGGATAGGTTTATAACGACCTAGAGGATTATAGTGCAGAAATTTTTCACATGTTTGATAGGAACTATACGCAGTCCATATAAAATAAGTTTCCTGCTTAGTTATTTCATATTGATCTCTTTTAATCCAGCCAGACGTATGTACGCTGAGTGCCGGCTTATGACCGGTCATCTTGCTGATCATAAAATACACTCACACGAACAAGTTCTTTGGCTTAGCCATATGAACAGTGACCCCTGATGGAGCTTCTCTTTTTTCCATTCGGCTCTACTGCTTTGTCTCAAGGCACACACCCTCAAATCCTATAATCCCTATTAACTTCAAATTCATGGTATAATAGAATCATAATATGAAAGGGAGTGGATCAACGTGGAAACAAATCAAAAAAGCGATGCAAAACAAACAGTATTTGTGAATGATTTCACAGACGGTATTCTTGACCCTTCTGAAAACATGAAATATATCGTAAAAGATGGTGGTCACATTGTCGCAAACACAGCTCCCGGCTGTTGGGGACCGATGATTACCCCAGCACTGAAAGGCGGTCATGAAGTAACGAAGCCTGTTTATGTAGAAGGGGCAGAAGTCGGAGATGCCATAGCCATCCGTATTGAATCGGTGGAAGTAACTTCCATTGCTACTGCATCCGGAAGTGACGCTCCTGTAGATGGCCGTTATATTGGAGACCCTTTTGTCGCGGGTAAGTGTCCCAACTGTGGTACGGTGAACCCTGAAACCTATATTGAAGGAACTGGTCAGGAAGCAATTCGCTGTAAATCATGTAATGAAGATGTGACCCCTTTTATTATTACAAATGGTTATACGATGGCTTTTAATCAAGATAAATCACTGGGTATTACGCTTTCTAAAGATCGGGCCGAAAACATGGCAAAAGATGCAAAAACCCATATGAACACACCGGAAAATTCCATCCAAAATCCAATTCTGACATTTGCACCACATGATTTGGTTGGAGTAATTGCAAGAATGCGTCCGTTCCTCGGTCAACTTGGTACCATGCCTTCCCGACCGATGCCGGACTCTCATAACGCTGGTGACTTCGCCCAGGCTCTTATTGATGCTCCACATGATTACGGGATGACAAAAGAACAAATAGAAGACCGAACAGATGGTCATATGGATATTAATCGCGTTCGTGAGGGTGCGGTATTAATTGCACCTGTTAAGGTAGAGGGCGGAGGAGTATACGTTGGAGATATGCACGCCATGCAGGGAAATGGTGAAATAGCAGGTCATACAACAGATGTGGCTGGGATTGTTACGCTGCAGGTGGAAGTGTTAAAAGATGTTAATGTAGAAGGACCCATCCTTTTACCTGTTCACGAAGATTTGCCGCATCTGGCCAAACCGTTTACGGAAAACGAAAGAAAGAAAGCCCTGCAACTTGCGAAAAAACAGGGTATCGAAAAGATAGAAGAATCCTACCCGGTTTCCTTTATCGGCACAGGTGCCACCCTTAACGAAGCAACGGAAAACGGGATGGAGCGGGCTGCAGCATTCTTTGGTATTACCGTACCGGAAGTCATGAACAGGGCAACCATCACTGGCTCCATTGACGTTGGCCGGCACCCAGGGGTAGCAACAATTACGTTCCTCGCCCCTACAACGTACCTGGATCAAAAGGATTTATTGGAAGTTGTGAAAGGTCAGTATATATAAGGACTTACGCCAAGGGAGTAACCTTGGCGTTTTTTTAATCTTTTTCAAAGGCTGCCGTCGAGTTCATTTCATCGATAAAATGACTGCTATATCACTGCTGGCTACCCTGGTTATGGGAGATGAAAAAACACAAATCCAGAGAAACATGACATTATAGGAAAGTCAGTTTGTCTGTTTACTGTCGAACTCGGATTCACGCCCCAATAAAGAAAATTATCTCTTTCCGCATTCCTATTAAATCTAAATAAATGATAACAGTAGTCCACATCGAAAAATTGGTGTGGGCTCGTTTATATTAATCATCTAATGGGAATCAAGCTAATATAGAAACAATGAAAATAGGAGAATGATCAATGGAACAAGTACCTAAAACTAAAGTGAAACTAACGGAAACAAAAGAATTAATCAACAAAGGGTATAATCTTTTAAGAGAGCTTCGCGAAGATGTTGGAGCTCCTGTAGTGCAGGCGGAATTTTTAAACCAAGAGATTATAGCTTTTTACGGAGAAGAGGCGACTCGTAAATTTTATAATCCAGAAAACTTTACACGTGTAGGAGCCATGCCTAAACCTGTATTGAAAACGTTATTCGGTGAAGATGGTGTACAAACTTTGGACGGACAGGAACACCACCATCGCAAAAATTACTTCATGGATTTAATGACACCTGAAAGAATGGAAGATTATCGTAAAATATTGGACAGGAATCTAACGAAAGAATTAGACAAGCAACATGGTGAACTTGAGTTGTTTGATTTATCGAATCACGTTTTATTCAACTCCATTAGTGAATGGTCGGGGATCAACATTAAAAAATACGATTCAAAAAAGCTGAAAGAACTTGCCCACAATCAAATCTCCATGATCAGTGGTGCAGTCACTTCCCCTAAAGACCATATCAAAGGAATAACCGACCGAAATGATTCAGAAAAATGGGCTCAAGAGCTCATTAAAGAAGCACGGGAACATCCTGTATCTGAGGAAGAGAATCGTGCGTTATATGTCTTCGCAAATGCGACAGATTTAGACGGGGAGTTGTTGCCGGTAGAAGTAGCGGCAGTTGAATTGCTGAACATTATCCGTCCTACTGTTGCATTGACGGTGTGGATGGCATTAATGGGGCACGCGCTTTTTTCGGAAAAAAATGTTTATGATAAGTTAAAAGCTGATTTCGATAACTTGCAAGATCCTTTCATTCAAGAAATGCGCCGTTATTATCCGTTTTTCCCAATGTTGCCGGCAATTGCGCTTAGAGATGTCGAGATCGATGGTTACGAAATTCCTAAAGACAGTTGGGTCGTATTAGACCTTTACGGAACCAACCATGATGAGCGGACGATCGCTTCCCCAGAGCGCTTTGATATCGAGCGATATATTGGCAGAGCAAAAGATATTTCATATGAAGAACAGTATAAAATGATAGCACAGGGAGGCGGGAATTTCAGGGAGATGCACCGCTGTGCCGGGGAATGGATTACACTCCACAGCATGCGTGTTTTCTCTGATCAGTTGGTTAATAAATATGAATTTACTGTGCCGGAGCAAGATTGGACGATCCCAATGAATCAATTCCCGACATACCCGAACAGTAAAGCATTGTTATTCAAAGAGTAAAATCAAATGATAGCCTAGAAAATTGGATTGTGCATCTAGTTTTCTAGGTTTTTTATGTGTAGGCTTTTTTAAAAAGTGCTTAGTAATTGATGGTGAAAGCAATTATACTTTTTCTTAAAGAGCTCCCACCGTTTGGCGATTATAAAATTATAACGCACCAAGATAACTCAAATGGAATTGGGGGAAGGGGAGCGTAGTTTTGAACGAAGCAGTATATCAGAATAAGTAAACCTAAACGTACGTCAACAGAAATAGCTTCAAAATGAATGAACACAGGCTCTTGGTCCATATGATGTGATACTTCTTTCATGTTGGCCGTCAACCATTGTGAATCGACTGATTTCTCATCGTCACGTTCAAACTTTTGAACCCAATAATACATTTGATGATCTTTCAGTCCTTGTTTCCGGCACCACTCAGCTACACATAAACCACTGGTTTTCCATGTATTAAACCGTGCCTTCCATTCTATTCTTTTGTCTGCTTAATTCATTGCATAACCTCCCGAAATGATTTCTAAGAAGATTATTGCATGATGAATCTATGATTTAAATGTGAGTACTATTTGACGCTTACATGATGCTGCCCCCTCGCTTATTATCAACACATTTGACAGCAATCTGACACTACCAGGAAACAGACCAAATGGACAAAGCTGTCAGACATATGCATGGTTTTCAGGATTTACTGGACCATCAACTGAATCAGGACTCTATTTCTGAGAAGATGTATGGCATGCTTCAGGAATTTAGTGATGATTTATTGGAGGCGTGGGAGTCCTAAACTTTTGACTGGTGCAGTATAAATTGGTGTAAACTTGCCACCCGAAACCTGGGATATGCAGTTTAAGTGCTAGTAACACAATAGTGTTCCTTTTTAAGCCCTTCATTCCTTGTAAGTCAAGAATGAAGGGCTTAATGTTTACCAGTGACTAGAACTCTGATGTAAATAATAACATAAAAAAACCACTCAGAGATTCGAGTGGGGCTTTATAATATAACTTGAAACATAATCGTGACAACTAACTATTTTTCTGTAATTAAATTATTATGTAGGCAACGTTCATACTGATATGCATTTTAATAACTGATTTCGGCAACTATACTTTAACCCATTTGATAAAAGATATATTCTTTTATTATTTCTCCTTAACGTTTTTCATTTTTTTATTAAACCCTATGCTTTTTAAAAAATTCTCTTTGGTCTTCGGATAAACTTTGGTATAGATAAGGGTAAATACCCATGTAGTAAAGATTGTTGGTAATAAAGGAATAAAACCAACTGGATCAACAAAAATGCCAGCAATGATTAAATATAAAACAGCAATGTACATTATAGAAATGATTGATAGAAACATATAAGATGCATACATAAAAGGAGAAATATTTGCTGTTTTTAAGTCCTGATGTTTTAGTTCTTCTTGTAATTTTTTGTCTTTTTTAATTTCCTGTATCGCCATTTTAAAAGGGTAAATTAAGATGTTCTTTAACTTATTCATTTGTTCCATCACCAGTTAATCCCAAGATTTTTTTGCGTAAAATTAACTCCCCTTCCGATTCAAATCCTTTAAAGATTATATCTGTTATTCGTTCGTGATTAAAGAAAACATTGGTATCATCAGACAGATGCCCTTGTGGATATGGACATGCTACGTAATCCCACATTGGTTTCATACATATCCATTTTGTTCCTTTGAAGTCGCTTTTGTTATTTACCAAATCGATCAATGCTTCATTTAAACGACTAAGCTCTTCCTCCTTATTGCCTAAATTTAGACGATAATAATTCATAAGACGCTGAATCTCCATTAACTGTGTATTGATCGTATATAAGTTGTTACTCATTGTGTCACCCCAGCATAGTCAAATCTATTCAAATATTTCTAGTAATTTAATCTTAAGCCATTTTAATGGTAATTTGCAGGGTATTTTTTCCTATTTTTAAATGAAATAAAGAAATAAATATAGGTCCAATAAGTAAAAGATCATAAGAAATAGGGCGAAGTAATGGGGCCCTCATACCATCAAAGGGGATGAAAGACTTGTCCGCCGGCTATGTTCCAACGAAACTGCTGTTTTTTGTCCCCAAATTCTATCCTTTTTTCCTAATTGGCTTTACACCACCTATATGAATGACTATGTTGAATGTGCAGTGTGCTCAACATTTACTTGCCCCCTGCACGGTACATCACTCACTTTGACAAAATAAAACAATACATGAACGCCGCTGTTATGCAAAAACACACACGACACATTTACGGCCTAACAAAAATTTGTCAAGCAAGCAATTTGGTCATAGAATGAACTTGAGATAGAGTATCTTTTTAACTTCAGGGGGTGTGATTTACATGTCCGTTTACAAGTACGAAGATATGAAACGATTTAACCAGACTCTGCTCATTTTCGGGGTTATTTTGATTGCATTTAATTTGCGTCCGTCCATCACAGCAGTTGGGCCGCTTATTGGAATGATCAGTTCTGACCTTCAGCTTCCCGGCTGGAGTCTCGGATTAATCACCAGCTTGCCGTTAATCGGTTTTGCGATCATGTCTCCAATTACACCTCTATTGAGCAGAAGGTATTCCAATGAAGTGGTCGTGATCGGTGGAATGGTGACTTTAGCCATTGGGATGGTTTTACGTTCGATTCCGATGATCTTTTTTTTGTTTGCCGGAACAATACTCATCGGAGTTGGTATTGCCGTAGCAAATGTGCTGCTTCCCGGTATTATTAAAGAAAGATTTCCTGACAATGTTGGAATGATGACCGGCGTATACTCCACGGCAATGGGACTCATGGCTGCGCTGGCTTCCGGGTTGAGCATTCCACTTGCAGGACTTTTCAATAACAGCTGGGAATTATCGCTTGCTGTATGGATTATTCCTGCAGTACTCGGTATTGCAGTTTGGACGTATTTTGTTCGCCACCGAACATCGGCGGACGAAGTGGAAGTACAATATATTGCAGCAGACCAGGTAAAGATGTGGCGTTCCAGACTTGCATGGGAAGTTTCCATTTTCCTCGGTTTACAAGCGCTTTTTTATTATGTCCTTATAGCCTGGCTTCCTTCCATTTTGCAGGAAAATGGCCTTTCCAACGAGTTTGCAGGATGGATGCTTTCCTATTCGCAATTTATAGGTCTGCCGTTTGGACTTTTTTTACCTATACTCGCCGGAAAACTAAAATCACAAACGCGTATCACTGTTGGTATCTCTTTACTTGCCATCGCTGGAACTTGTGGTCTCTTTTTCAGTCAATCATCCATCATTATGTTTACGAGCGTGACCCTGGTCGGCCTCACTTCCGGTGCCTTGTTCCCTCTTTCTCTAGCATTTTTGGGAATGCGGGCCGGCAATGCACAGCAAGCTGCTGAATTATCAGGGATGGCTCAGGCCTTAGGCTATTTTCTCGCAGCAATAGGCCCCATTGCTGCAGGTTATCTGCGTGACCTGGGCGGAAGTTGGCATGTGCCTTTAATCGTTTTAATCGTCTGCCTTATTTTCATGACAATAGCCGGCTACGGCGCCGGAAGAAACCGAACGATTAGCGACGAGTATCAGGCGATGGCAGGCAATAGGAATTGACAAGGGACGTTTCGCTGGTGCCTGTCACTCCCCGGTTTTTGTCGAGTTATGTCGACTGAGTTGAGAGGCGAACAGTGCCAGGCACTGTTCGGTTTGGCACTGTTCGGTTATCTCCTCCCCTATCTCGATTGCCGCAGATTGATAAATCCGCTGTTGCTTTTTTAATGTTGTAAATTCCATAACAACCTCCTGCTTTACGGACCAGTGGACAGTGCAGACAATGCAGAAAAAAGAAACAATATCACAGTTTTTTCTCTATAACTTTTTGAAGGAATGATCGAACAGTCAAACCAACTGTTATCCTTATCACCACATCCAGTGACCGATTGGAAGGATACCTTATTGATGTTTGATTCCGGCTTTTAGTATTTTTGACAAAAAGAAAACAGTCATTGGAAAGCCAAGCTCCCTAATGACTGTTTGCTGAAACCAAACCTTTTCTATGTAAAAAGGCCCGAATCCACACTAGCACATGCTGAAGAATTTAAAACTTTATAATCCTATCAACCTTAACCGACCGATCAAGCGGCATTTCAATGGGATTGGATTTATCCCTCTCTTTCAGAACCGGAAGATATGGTGCACTTTCGTTGGTATCAATCACTTTTGCCTGGGTGCCGGTCGTCAATTCTACGATGGAATTCAACGGGAAAATATCCAGCATTCTAAAAAAGGTGTAAAAGTAATAGTCTTCCACCATCTTACATTCTTTCAGTAAGATCGCTTCGGCAATGGTAGAATTGTATGCATGACGATATGGACGCACCTGTGTTAATGAAGAATACACCTCCACGATTGATATCGCTTTGATCTCTTCACCAATCTGGTCATTTTTAAGCCCTTCCGGATAACCACTTCCGTCCACACGTTCATGGTGGTATCTTGCTAAATTAGCTACATATTCCGGGAATTTTTGCTGTTTTAAAATATCATAGCCGTAAATGGTGTGCTTTTTTACTAATTCATATTCTTCCTGGCTTAATTTCGATGACTTTGTCAAAATGCTTTGCGGTATTTCTAGTTTCCCTATGTCGTGCAGTAAACAACCAGCGGCAAATTGCTCGATTTTCTTAAACTTTAATTTCCTGGCAAATAACGCCCCTAATATAAAGACATCAAATGACTGTTGATACGCATGATCATCCCACGCCCTTAGTTTATCTATTAATTTATAAATCTTTTTATGGGACATCAGTTTGATAAATAGATCCTCCACCCACTTGTAATCAGCGGCATCATTAAGCGCAAAACCATACCGGTGTTCATGGCCCAGGTTCAGCAGGTTATTAAAAAAGATCTTCTTGATTTCCTCCACATCAGGTACAGCAACATCCTCCGTCTCCGTTTCCTGATCAGTTTGTTTATGTACTTCATCTTCCACTTTTACACTGTAAACGTCGACAGTTGAAATACCCCATAAATTCAATTTCCAAATCATGGGTTCCGTTAGCACGGTTTGCTTTTTTAAAACAAGTATATTCCCTCTAAAGATATCCTTTTTTAATACATGCCCCGCTTCTAAATCTTTCACACGAACAACAGGCAACCCCATACACCCCCGTTAATTTTTGAACTGCATAGAATCAATCCGGGACCAACAGACAAACTACTATCCGTATCTTCCGGTTATGTATAAGATAATTTATCGAAAAGAATGTTAGTGTGTCCGCTGCCAATCAAAAGAGCATACATCAAACACCATTTTAAAGCATCCTCTCAAGATCAGGCTGTTTTAATACAAAAATTTCTGATTTTTTATCCCCCATCAAATCTCCTGCCTTTCATGCTCTTTTGTTATCAAAGAAGAAATAATGCTTATAATTGAATGTGAAATTAGTTATTTATGCCTATTATAACATAATTTTCGTTATTATATAGTTCTTTTTTACTAAAAACATGCGTTCCTGTTTGTACCTTTCTCTATTTGAACCGACCTCCTCCAAATTCAGCCTGCCATCTTATGCAATGAACCATAAAAAAGCCCCCCTGTATCCATGGTCATGCTTGTTTTGGCATGTCACTTTATACAAGAGGTTATACTGGACTGGACCGGTTCATTCCAGTGGCAGAAGATGGCTCTTCATAAATATGTACGAACAACGGCGCTATCCCTTATGCATCCATCGCTTCAATTGTTTTATCGGCATTGGTTTGGCAATATAATAACCCTGCACCAAATCCACTTCCGGAACTGGGAGTTGTCGTGCTCTTGGAGAAAAAGGACGGAATGTTTATCGCACACATATTGGAGATGGCAAAAGATGAAGATTCCTTCTTTCCCATTCAGGAATTAGCTTCCTTCAGCTTTAGTACAAAGGGAGAGATGAAAGATTTCGTCAAACGGCTGCTGGATATGAGCGGATTGGAGATGCTTGTGTTGTTGAATCCGTTGCCGCGTACGGTGGAGAAAAAGTAAGACTTTCA
Source organism: Virgibacillus kimchii (assembly GCF_055379185.1). Lineage (NCBI taxonomy): Bacteria > Bacillati > Bacillota > Bacilli > Caryophanales > Bacillaceae > Virgibacillus > Virgibacillus kimchii. The sequence continues at coordinate 2,176,881 of NZ_AP043951.1, forward strand.
TGACTACAAGTAGATGGTGGTTTGAATTCGTTCAGAGTAACTTTATATTTATATAATAATTACCCTCCGAACCTATTTAAAAAGTGGTAGCGGTTTCAATACAATCCTCTTAGTGAAACGTATCTGACTCATGAGGGGTAGGCATCTTTTCTCAATCCATCAATCCTGTTAAAAACAGTATAAGTCTCAACAGCTAAAAAATCCGATAGTTGAATCACTTTCTAAGAAACAAAACATCAATCAAGCATTCTCAATTTATCTTAAAAATAGTATTTTGTTGAATATATTAGATCCAACCTTTTAAAGGTTAATTGAGGGCTGTAACTGCTTAACTATAATAGACCATTTCTGCTAGATAAGGATGGACACTTTTTGGGAGAGTATCTCTCAAATGGTTAGTTTCGGCCTTCCCCCTTTAGCCAGGAACGAACAAAACAGACGGAACCATTACATAAAGCAAAAGTAATGATCCCGTCAAAAGTCGTAACATATAACTTATATCAAAAGTTTAACAACCATACTATAACTTCCAAAGACCTCATTTCTTTATTCCACACCGTAGTATACATAACCCAGGAGAAACCAACTGAACAATCCTTACTTCTTCCAAACTTTCCTAGCCTGAGCCAATTCTTTCCTTACCTGCTCAATCTCCGGCTGTTCCGTCAGCTTACTTACTACAATAATAACAATAAATGAAACAAGGATAGCCGGCAGTGCTTCGGTCATGATGAAAGAAATTTCCGGTACAAATGTATCCCATAAAACAACGGTAATAAATCCAGAAAACATACCTGCAACTGCACCCTGATTCGTGAGCTTATCCCAGTAAAGAGAGACAATAAGAACTGGGGCAAATGTTGCTGCTAAGCCTGCCGAGGCATATACCGTAATCCAGAATACAGACTCGGAACTGTAAATCGCCACAAGTGTTGAAGCTATACCTACAATAGCGATAAATAAACGGGTAGTGAAAATAATTTGCTTATCAGTTGCATTCTTATTAATATATTTGCGGTACACATCTTCACCGAAAGTCGATCCGGCAGAAAGCAGCTGGGAATCCGCCGTTGACATTAACAAACCGAGAAATACTGCAATCATGAGTCCTGCAAATAATGGGTGTGTAAACTCTATCAGTGCCACCGGAAATATATACTCCGGGTTATCAATAGCAGGCAAAAGCACTCTTCCTGCATATCCAACAAGGAATGCTCCCCAGTACGTTATAGATAAAGCAGTTAATGTGATAGCAAACGATTTCCGTACTTCCGATGAACTTGATATCGCAAAGAAACGAATCGTATCATGCGGCCTTCCGATAATGGCAACACCCAGACTTAAATATCCAAAAATAAGACCAAACAATGTAGATCCTGCTGCACCCATGTTGGCTGAAATCATTCCCGAATCTTCTACACCGACTTGAGATACGATTGCAGACCATCCGCCTGCTTCAAATACCAAATATATTCCCAAGATCGCAGTACCTACCACCACTATAATTCCTTGAAAATAGTCTGTTATAGATACACCGGCGAATCCGCCAAATAAACAATAGATCGTCACAATTACACCAGCAATTAAAACAGCTACAGTCGGGTTAATATTAAATACTGTTTCAATCGTCATTCCTCCTGCAGCAAGCTGCGACCCCACATACACCGACATAAACACGACGATAGAAATTGCAGATATGATCCGGATCAAATGCGGATTGCCCCGCACCCTTTTTACGAAATAATCCGTATAGGTGTATGCATTAAGAATTTCAGAATAATTTCTAAGTCGTTTTGCAATCACCATATAGGAAAATGCAAAACCTAAATTATACCCAATCAATGTGTAAAACGAAGACGGACCAAGTGTGTAAACCATGCCAACGAAACCGATCAATACAAATGCACTCATTCCTGAAAATGCATAGCTGATCGCCGTAACCCAACTGCTAATTGCGCGGCCACCTAAATGGAACCCTTCTCGTGTATCTGTAAATTTATACGAGTATACACCAATTCCTACGAGGACAATGAAGTATATTATAATTGGCAATATCATCAGCATATTCACTTCATATCCCCCTCTTCCCCATATACATCATAACTTTCTTTTTTTCCTTTTATATAATAGAAGATGGAAAAAGCAGTTATAGCTCCCGGTATAAGAACAACCACAGCCCACGCTCCTAAAGTCCAACCAAGAAACATCACAATCTCTCCTTATCTCATCTGTGTGTTATAAAAACACTTCCTGATCTAAATTTTCTCAATCATCAGTTGTAAATTATCTTCACTCATCTCACGTTCACCATTTTCGATTTCCTCAATAATCTTCACAAGTATTTTCAGTAATGTCATTGAAAGACCAATTGATTCTCCTTCCGCAATAATCGGATTCATCTGCTGAGGAACCTCTGTTTTCCTCTTACGAACAGCCAGATCCCGCCAGATGCCGGTTCTGGTTTTTGTATAGCCTCTTAGCCTGTTTACAAGAACGCCGAATTGCTCGTCAAGCTTGTCTTCCTGTAATTCCGGAAAAACATAAGCCGGTTCCCAATCATCAAAAAATTCCGGTGTAACTCCCTTTTTATCTGCAACCTGGAGCACTTCCTGCCCCAGTGCGATGACCAGCGGACGATACTTTTTGCTTTCAATAAAATCAGCAATAGTCACATTCGAGGTGGCACTGGCTGTAAGAATTGCTCCATATGCCAATTTGCTCCATAAATAGCCAGTAATATTATTTGTTTTCTTAGCGTCACCCCAATATTGCAGGGCTCCAACCAACTGGGTGACACGCTCACTGTCTTCTCCATCCAATTCACCAATATACAGGCTTCCTACACCGCCATAAGATATCACGCCAGGTTCGAGATAATCTGCGAACAGATTTACGAAACAACCGACCGTTCTTTCTTCACCTACTTCTTTGGCAATGGTTTCTTCATTTAGACCGTTTTGAAAAGAAACAATATACCCATCTGGAGCAAGTAAACCGGAAATGGATTTGACCGCTGATTCTGTATGCTGTGCTTTTACCGCCAATAGAACAGTTTGCAGTTTTTGATTCCTCTTTTTAAATTCTTCCACCGTATAAGCTTGAACCGGTACGGTAAACGAATCACCAATGGTCTTAATGGTAAGACCGTCCTGATTCATTTTTTGCACATGCTCTTCATTTACATCCAGGAAAGTGACATTATATCCGCCTTTTACAAGGTAGGCACCAATCACGCCGCCTATAGCTCCCACCCCGAGGATCGTAATATTCAGATTATCTGTCTTCATGTCTTGTATATCCTCCTTACATGTATCCTAAATTGTATTCGCCGGGTAATTCGAATTTGTACCCTAGTTGCTCTGCAGCTTCTTTTGCCCAGTAAGGATTTCTTAGCATTCCTCTTCCTACCGCTACTAAATCTGCATTGTCTTCTTTAATGACCATTTCAGCTACATCCGGGTTTTCCAGCCGTCCGACAGACATTACAGGAATATCAAACTTATCGCGGATCTCTTTTGCATATCCTGTCTGATACCCCGGATAGACATCCGGCCTATTTACCGAATCGCCGCCGGTTGACACATCAAACATATCTACTCCTGTATCAATAAATGTTTGAGAATGTTTCAATATATCATCAAATGAATAGCCCCGGCCATTGTACTCCACCGCGGAAACTCTCATGATGAGCGGCATACTGCTTGGCATTTCCGATTTAACTGCCTCAATCACTTCTTTTGCAAATAACACATGGTCCCCGTATTTATCTGTTCTTTGATTAGATGCCGGGGACAAAAATTGATGAAGCAAATAACCGTGTGCCCCGTGAATTTCTATCGTGTCAAATCCGGCTTCCACGGTGCGCTTTGCACCTTCTGCAAACAATTCCACGATTCTCTCCACTTCGTCTGTTTTCAGCTCCCGCGGCATTGGAGATTTATCCGAAAATGGAATAGCGGAAGGGGCTACAATATCTCCGCCTTCAATTACTGATTTTCTGCCGGCATGGGCTATTTGCAAGCCGCTTTTGGCGCCGTATTTATGGATTTCCTCATTTATTTTCTTAAAAGCTTCCACTTGCTCATCATTATATATACCTAAGCAATTTTCTGTAATTCTGCCCCTTGGTTCTACGTTGGTCATCTCCGTTAAAATCAGCCCTGTTCCTCCAATGGCTCTGGATACCAGATGTACCATATGCCAATTTTCAGGAACGCCTTTCCCGTTGTCAGCCTTGTACTGACACATTGGAGAGAGGGCAATTCTGTTTTTTAATTCCAAATTCTTTAATTTGTATGAATCAAATAGGGATGTCAATCCAATCACTCCTTAAATATTTTTTCCATATAATCATTGGTAAGTTGAATTAGTGATCTAAATATAAAATTCACTTTGTTTGCTTTGCGCACCACTGTTGTTTCAATCACTTTTCTTTCTTCAAATGGAAGTTCTTCATTATATTTCCTCGCGTCTTCCAGCAGTGGCAAGGGAGCCATAGGTGCTGCAGCATCATGATCAAATTCATTTTCTCTTACATAGTTTAACCGCACCAGTCCTCTGGAAACTTCCATATTCCATTTGTTATACAGTTGAATCTGCACTTCATTTTTCTGTGCTAGATTAGAAAATTGCCGCTCCATTTGTTCAATTTCTTCTTTTAATGTTTGAATTCTACTCTTTGCTTTCATTAAAACAAGCAGATCTGGCATGTTTTGTGTATAGGATGCAATATATCCTTCCAACTCTTCAACTGCTGCCAGCTGATTCACCTTTATCACAGGTGCTGTACAAACATCCAGCACTATGGAAAGGTAAATTCTGCAATCTCTTTGCAAAAATGCCGGGCTGAGTTTGTCGATGGTGTCTTCGGTCGTATGCCACCACCAGCCAAATCCTCCACCTTTTCCACCGCCAAACAATTTATTAAAAGCTTCATTTGCAGGTGAATCAACTGGTTCCTGTTCGGATAGACCCATAAGCAAGGAAGGTACGCCAGGTCCCCAGAAAGATTGATCCCCAGCACGACCATAACGGGTGGAGGAAAAATCTTCTCCCGCAATTTCCTTTATCGCATCTGCAGCAATTCGCTTGGTTTCCTGCATGGCATTTCCTTCAGACAATACAACGGAATTTTCCCCGCCAACAGAATCAATATTTAAATGAAGTACACAATGATCATGAAGGTCTTCCCAGTTTTCATCCGCATATAAGGCAGATCCAGCGTATCGTCCATGAGAATGGCCGGACCAGAAAGCAAGTTTTAATGAACGATATAATTCCGGTTTGTTTTCTCCAATAATTCTTGCAACTTCCAACATCGTCGCATTGGCACTCCCGTTATCCATTGCACCATAATGCCAGGAATCAATATGGCCAGAGAACAATACATAGTTATCAGGATCCACAGTGCCTTTAAAGTCAGCAATCAAAGTAGGTATTTCACGCCATTTCGTCTCTACTTTTGCTTTTAACGTACAAACAGTTGACACTTCATTATCCAGCAGTTCCTTTATCTTCTGACCATCTGTGTAATTAATAGAAAGGACAGGTATTTTCGGATAGTCCTCCGATTTTTCCAAGGTAGGATTTCCCCACACGGTTGAAACAATCATTTCATGCGTATATGCTGCATTAATAAAAATAGCTGCCGCTGCTCCAGCTTTTTCAGCAGTATTTAATGCACCCGGCGTAGCTAGTCCATTAATTAACACCGCTTTTCCTTTAACATACTCATTTTCATATTCTTTTTCAGATCCTTCTCCCACGCTTACTAATTCAGCAGTGATTCCAGACCCCGGGGTAGACACTGCCATGGAATGGGTAATTGATGGATATGCTGTATGATTTACTTCCAGATCTGCCGAAACGGGATAACTTATATATCCATGTCTTTTATACAGGTTTGTTTGAAAGCCGAATTTACGTAATTGCGCCTCCGCATATTGAAAAGCCCGCCACTCTTCCTCAGAACCGGAAGTTCGAACTTCCTTGGAAATATTTTTCGTAAACGCCATTAACCTCTCCTGACTTACTTTTTTCAATAAATTATTATTGTTATCTGCCATGAAACGATACACTCCTTTCTGCTATTTCCCATACGTAGCCAGTAGCATTGCCAGCAGCGCACTCCTTTTTGGCATCTCACTTAAAATTAAGTGCTCATGATTGGCATGCGCGCCGTCTCCTACTGCACCCAAGCCGTCAAGAGTGGGTGCAAGAGGGGCGGTAAGATTGCCATCACTTCCTCCCCCTGTCTCTTTATCGGTAAGTTCCATTCCGATATAGGTTTCAGCCAAGTGCTTCGCAGTTTTGAATAAACTTACAACTTCAGCCGTACGTTCAAGCGGGGCCCGGTTGGCTCCTCCTGTCACGTTTAACTGAGCTCCCTCTAATTTCGGCTTCAAATTCAGCATCGTTTCAATTGCCTTATCAAATTCTGCCTGTGTTTTTGCTCTTAAATCCACTTCGGCAGATGCTTTTTCCGGTATCACATTGCTTCCAGTTCCACCCATAACTTTGCCAACATTAAAGGTAGTGCCTGTATTAAAGTCGTTCATTGCTTCAATATCTAGCGTTTGCAGGGCGAGCTCTTGAATGGCACTTACTCCTTTATCCGGATCGATACCAGCATGCGCAGGAATCCCGCTTGCCTCTACATTAAAAATCCCCACCCCTTTTCTCGATGTTTTCAAGCTTCCTTCCTCACTCATCCCAGGTTCAAGGACAAAAACAACATCACTTTTTTCTGCTTCCTTTTCAATTAACTCTCTGGAAGAGGGATTACCAATTTCTTCATCTGAATCAAAGAAAAATACTACTCTTTTATTCATTGGGACATTTAACTCTTTCAGTGTTTTCAAGGCAAATAATCCTTGAATGATGCCGCCTTTCATATCGAAAGTCCCAGGTCCGGCAACTTTGCCATCTTCCATTTTGAAAGGCATAGTGTTAATAGTTCCTTTTGGCCAAACGGTATCAAAGTGTCCTAAAATCAGAATCTGACCTTCACCGCTTCCCCATTCTCCCCTTATATGATCTCCGTAGGTCTCATCAGGTATCGTGATTGTCGTGCCTCCGGTAAGTTCTTCAAATGTCTTTGCAAGCCATCCTCCCAGTTCATCCACCAATTCCTTATCATGAGATGGTGATTCCTTCGTAACAATTTTTTCTAAATATGTATACATTTCGTCTTTTTGTGCTTCCAGATGCTGATAAATATTCTTCATTTTGTCCTCCTTGCCAATCCATATTCATGTGTTCACGTTTATTCAAGAACCATTTTTTCTTTTGAATATAAATTCAGAATTTTATTGACGTGCGTTGAGATCTTGTCTTCATATTTTTCTTCTATCCCGGCAGTTAATAAATTTAAATAAGTCATTACACTGGACATCGATATCATAACCTTAGAATGCACTTCGATATCTGCAGTAAGACAAATATCTGCCATGCGTCCTACAGGTGACAGCCTTCGATCCGTCAATGCAATAATTTTTGCACCTTGCTTTTTGGCCATCTCAGCCAGCCTCAATGTTTCTGCAGCGTAGCTCGGCATGGAAATCAAAAAGAAAACAGTATTGCTATTTTCCCCCACATAATTTTCAAAGGGGTTGAGTTCAGCTGATAGAAAGGTTACACGATCCCTCATCAAACTCATCTTTAAATGAAACCAATGTGCTGCAGAATAAGACGCAAGATGACCACCAATTTTTAACTGTTCAGCTTCCATTAATAGTTCAATGGCTTGATTGAAATTCTCTTCATCCAGGTTATCCAGCATCTGTTGCAGAATAAAAATATCCTTTTTAATAATTTCTTTAAAAGAATTACGCTTGGGATCTTCCTCCTCATCCTGCATCTCTATGGATTTTATTCCTCCGGCAGACTTTAAAAAATGCTTTTGCAGACTTTTTTGCAACTGGGAAAAACTATCAAAACCCAGGTTATAGGATAGTCTGATGACGGTAGTTTCACTCTTATCCACTGCATTGGCTATTTGGGCAACTGTAGACATGCTGAACTCAAATGGATTAGCCGACAAATACTTTGCTACTTGCTTCTGGCCCGGCGGGAGCTTGTCATACTTACCAGCTACTATTTTTTCTATATCCAATGATATCTACTCCAATCGGAAGAAGAATTATCTCCTACTTTTTTACTTTATAAAGTATTATATAATTCTTTGATTAGCTATATATGATATATTAATCTAAAAATTAATGCAAGTACTATTTTCAAATTTGTCACTATCTTTTTGTTATTTGTATATAACTGCTAGAATGTTATCCAGTATATTCATTTTTTTAACCCAATTTTATTAAAAATTCTTTTGCACTTTTCTATCTTTTATCATAGCCCCTCTTTCCCTCTCCCACGATAATTGGGCCCCTAAACTGATCATCAACCCTATTGGCATGGATGTGAAGAGTGAACGTAGCGTAACCGGGGCTGTAAAAACACCGACAGATGCTCACACGTTACTTGCCTCCCATTAGATCTTATGACCGACATGTTGTATATACCGGGTTTATTTTAGGAAATAAGGATGTGAGAGCGTGTAATTTGTGGTTAAATCGCACCAACTATTTACCGGATATTAGAGATGGACAAAGATGGGTTTGATGGAAGATAGTATTAAGCAACAAGTATGAGGTAAATCCCACTATTAGTATGATATGCTCCCAATATAGTAGACAGAGAAATAATAAAAATCTCTACTACTATAAAGGGGGCATTTATTATGTCTAAAAGAAGGACGAAACATACCCTGGATGAAAGAATTCAAGCTGTATCAAGTGTGATTGAGGATAAAAAGTCAGTGCATACAATTGCTGGTGAGTATTCTGTTGACAGAACCACAATTAAATCATGGGTTCATAAGTATCAAACAGACGGTGTGGATGGTCTTAAAGAGAAAAAGAAACGGATGAGATATTCAAAGAAACTTAAAAAGAAAGCTGTCGAATACTACCTCAATGGGGAGGGTAGTCAAAGAAAAACTTGTGAAAAATTCAATATCTCAGACCCGTATGTTTTACGTCAGTGGATAAAGCTTTATACTAGTGGAAAAGAGATAAAATCCACTAGTAAAGGAAGAGGACTAATGACAAAGGGGCGTAAAACAACATTTCAAGAGCGGATAGAAATTGTTCAATATACAATTGCCAATGATTTTAATTATCAAGAGGCTATAGAAAAATATCGAGTTTCTTATCAACAAGTGTATAGTTGGGTTCGTAAATATCAACAGGATGGGGAGCAAGCTCTTCAAGACCGCCGGGGAAAGACTCTGGAGTCAAAGTCTACTCTTACAAAGGAAGAAGAATTTCAACTTCGTATAAAAGAACTGGAACATCGTAATCAATATCTAGAAGCAGAGAATGGTCTTTTAAAAAAGTTGAAGGAAATCGAAAGGAGGTCGGGGATGCGCGATTAGGAGAAAAATTACACGAGTTTCAGGCTATCCATGACTATCATGAAGAAACCGAGGTACCGATTCTATTACTCTGTCAAATCTTAGATGTATCCCGCTCAGGGTACTATAAATGGTTTAAACATACTCCTACAGATTGTCAAAAAGAAAATGAATGGCTAATAGATCAAATCAAGGTTATATTTAAGAAAAGCAATGGGAACTTTGGCTATAGACGAATCACAATGACCATCAACCGCAAATACGAGAAACAATATAACCCGAAAAGAATTCGACGTTTAATGATTAAATTGGGCTTAAAATCTCGTATTCGACGATCGAATGGGTATTCAACGAAGACAAGCTATGAAAACATCGAAGAAAACATTTTAAATCGTGAATTTACTGCAGAGAAACTAAATGAAAAGTGGGTAACGGATATCACGCATATGCATTATGGTTTTGGAAACAAAGCTTATTTAAGTGCCATTAAAGACCTTTATGACGGTTCCATTATTGCTTACCAGATTGGACGTAATAATGACAATCCGCTGGTTATGAACACGCTAAAAGCAGCTATAAAAGCGAATCCTGACGCAACTCCTTTAATTCATAGTGATCGCGGTTCGCAATATACATCAAAGGAATACCGTTACATAACCACAAAAGCCGGGATGACTCGTAGTATGTCTCGTGTTGGCAACTGCATTGATAATGCACCTATTGAAAGTTTCTTCGGTCATTATAAGTGTGAGAGTTATAATTTAAAGAATTACAAGAGCAATGAAGAGTTAGAGAAGGATATTGATAAGTACATTAAGTTTTATAATGAGGAACGATACCAAGAGAAATTAAACAGCCTAGCACCGTTAGAATACCGGTACCAGGCTGTGGCATAGATTTTTTGTTTTTTCACTGTCTACTTGACAGGGCGCAGTTCAGTAGAGATGGGATTTATTTTATTTGTTCGGAAATAATGCCACAAAAGAGAAAAATGCTAAATTTAATATAAAATGGCGTAACTTAGAGGAATTATACAAAGCATAAAACAAAACCTCCTATAAAAAATATAGGAGGTGAGCAGTCACATTTTTTCGTTCTTTCTATCTAGTAAAGCGTCAAAAGATTGGCAGCAAAATCATTCGAACATACGGTAATCATCATTAAATAACTTAAACCGGAACTTCGACATCCAATAATGGTGCATACTGCTGGCTTCCAAAAATATCGCCGTCACCAGGACTTCCACTCGGTTGATTCCTTCTTAAGGTAAACTTGATCGCATATGCCGGATCGAATTGCACAAAATCTGTGACCCTTTCCATTGGAATATCATAAAGTTTCGCCACCGATTCCTTTGTTAACACATCGCTTTGACATACGAGATCATACTCTTCTTTTTCTCTGAAGATAATATCAAACGTGATCTTATCTGTTCCAGCATTTTTGGAACGAATTGTTTTCGCCAAATCATTTAATGTTTTTTTCGACATTCCTATTCACCCTCTCATCAATTATACTTCAACTTTTTGGTTTACTTCCTCCACTTGAACATCAAACAGCTCAAGTGCATCCTCAACAGGCACTACATGGTTCATCGTCCATTCATAGGTCGGCCCTGCATAAATAACATCATCAATTAAATAAGCTGCTGTTCCCGCTGTTCCTTTTACCTGAGGTAGTCTTGCATAAAAGATTTGCCTTGTAGCAAAGAGTGTTAACTCTTCTGCAGTAACCTTGGAATCAGCCACACCCTCTACTACAATTCCTAATTCATGAGATTTAATTTCTTTAACAGGTTCCAGGTCTCCCATCACACCGTTTTTCCCAAAAATACGAAAATTCAAGTGATATTCCTCTCCTGCAAATTCCTTCTCTACCTGTTCATATGCAAATTCAATGACATCATCGATATGTTCAATCGTATAAGGATCCCGTACGCCGGCAATGCCAAGGAACTTTTCACCAACCATCCCTGACCCTTCAAGTTTTACTTTTATATCACCTTCTACAGGAACATATTTCATTCCCGTAATTTTCGTTGTTTTTTCATCATATTGTTCATAATGACAGTTTTTCATGTCCAACATGCCACCAGCAAAATATTCATAATAAGGATTCGCTCTTTCATACATCGCGTGTCCTGCAACAGATGCCACTGTGCAGCGCTGGTCGGGGTGCATCGCCGTTACTTTTACATCATCATGGGTAATGGTCCCGATTACGCTTTCTTTTGCGCCATATGGCTCTGCACAAAAAGATGCACATTCTAAAACCTTGCCTAAATAGTAAGCATTGGCTTCAGGAAAACCTTCACGAATAGCTGGAGCTGCAAAAATGGCTACATCACTGGATCTCCCACCAATGATCACGTCCGCTCCCATATCAAGCGCTTCAATAAACGGATGTACTCCTGCTACCGCCACAATACGATCGGTTTTTTTCACATCTTCCACTTTAAGATTTTCCCGTTCATCCAACCCTTCAATAACAATTTCACTTGACAATTTTTCCTTCAAGTAATTTTTCTCCACTTCAGAATAAAAGTAAGCTATTTTAAAAGAGGGTAAGTCATGTTCTTTTGCTAAATCTTTAATCATCTGAACATACATATCGACACGACTATTTGCGCCTGTATCTCCTGAAGAACCAATCAGCATAGGTACTCCTTGTTCTCTGGCAGCCAGTAGCATGAGTTCCAAGTCATGTTTTTGCCAATTATACATACTCACCGATCTATCAGATCCAAGCGCAGAAGCACCAATATCATCACTGCCTGAATCACAGCAATAATAATCAGGCTTTGTAGCAGCTGCTAAATGGAAACTTTCTTCTTTGGTTGGAGCAAAACCAAGATGACCGTTTGGACTAACAATACGTAACTCCTTTTTCATGATAATCCTCCTCAGTGGTTATAATGTGTTATAACAATGAGTTTATCACAAATTGAAGTTATGTCAATTCTGAAAATATACCCGTTTTAGAATATACATAGGTTAGTTAATTAAAGTACGTGTTGCAAAAAACTTGTATTTATCCCCACGGTAATAGGACTCACGGTACTCAAGCGGTATTTGATTTTCATAGACTATGGAAGTAATTTTCAGTAAAGGAAACCCTTTGTCTATTTTTAAATGATCGGCAACCTCGGCACTGGCTCCCATTGCTTCGAAAGTTTGTTCAAGATGGGTAGGTGTTACTGAATCAATGTCATTATATATATCCAGAGTAGAAAAAGGGATTTGCTTCACTCTAAATTCTTCTGCTGTCTCCATTGCCTCTTTTCCTATTTTTTCGGAAAAAAATGAATTATAGTAAACAATGGGGTAGTTATCCCCTAACCCTACAAGTTGCATATTATAAATAATATCCATAATATTTGTATTTAAGAGCTTGGCTAGTTGAAAGTCTCCTGATATTCTGTCTCTTTTGATAACCTCTGTAGAAGCAACGAGACCTAATCTCTCTACTGTGTTTTGAAAGTTGTTTATGGTATCAATTTCTTGTTCCACTTTAGGGGTGGATACAAATGTGCCTACCCCATGTATTTTTGTGACCAGCCCTTCTTTCTCAGCTAATGCTATTGCTTGACGAACAGTAATTCTACTCACACCGTATTGTCCTTCAAGCTCTTTTTCTGATGGAAGCTGGTCATTTGGTTTCAGCTCTTTATTCTGTATTTGTTCTTTTAATTTATCTTTCAATTGTTCATACATTGGTGTTTTTAACCCTCGTTTTATCATAAGAGGTACCTCCTAGTAAATAACATAAGTATAACCAGTCATCATAATCATTATAACCAAATACGTAAGAATTTCCATCTATTTATATTTTATTAAAAGTTTTTTCAAAATCTGTTGACAATTAACACTGTTTTGTTATAATCTTTAACAAATTGATATAACCACTTTTATAACGAGTGGAATAACTTGGAGGTGTAACATGTTTGGAGTACCAATGCCGATTTTGTACTTAGTAGCCTTGCTTATTTTTGTTGCTGTTCTGTTTGTTTTATTGAAACGGCCCATGTATGAAGTGATGACTTTGTCTTTTGTGTTCATTGTAGTGATTACAGGCTCATTTGATTTATTTTGGGAAGCGCTTCTATTTCCTTCTACAAGTTCATTGTTTTACGCCATCTTTGCTTTCCTGGCAATCGCCGTATTATTTGATTCTACGAAAGTTATAAATAGAATTATCAATTTGATGTTGGCGATTGTAGGGAAATTTAAAGGAGGCGCGGGATATGTCGCTATGCTTTCAAGTACATTTATGGCCAGCTTATCTGGTACAGGACCAGGTAATGTGGCGGCATCGGGAGTCTTTACCATCCCAATGATGAAACGTTCTAATTTTCCTGCACCGCTTGCTGCCAGCACTGAAATGTCTGCAAGTATGTTAGGGAATATTATCCCACCATCAGGAATAGTCATTTTAACTTACGGAATTTTAATTGAATTTGCGCCTGACAGCATCTCTTTAAGTGGATGGATGGTCTTAGCCTATGGTATTGGACTTTGGTTTTTACTGCAGCGGATCGTTACATTATGGGTTTTATGCAAAGTATATAAAGTTGAACCGGTTCCAGTTGGAGAACTGCCAACATTTCGTCCAAGCCTAAAAAAAGGATGGACTGCACTGTTTTTGCCCTTACTCATTTTCGTTCCATTATTTGCTGATGCCCAGTTCGAAAACTTCTTTTTAGGAAGGATCGGCGAAGAAGGTACGGCTGCTTATTCAAGCTCTGTACTAATGTTTACCCCGGCAATTGCCGGAGGATATGCTTTGATGATCGGCCGGAAAGCATTGCCGAATGCAAAAGTAAATTTGAAAAATTTATTGGATATCTTCAGTAATTCATTGTTAAAGGTAGTGCCAATTGGTGTTACGATCTATATGGCATATGCACTATCTCAAATTTTTGTAGGTTTGCAGATGGATACGGTCGTACGTGAATGGGTCTTATCCTTTGGGTTTAATTTAACCATGATTATTATTCTATTGCCATTACTATTCATGGTGCTGGGAATGGTTTTGCCTGGATCCGCACAAATTGCGATTTTAGGTGGAGCAATGATTACTGTTTTTGCAACGCTTGGTGGAGACCCAGTGATATTTGCTGCATTGCTTCCTGCCATGACAGGAGCACTTGAAGGGATGACCCCACCATTGGCACTTGGTCTATATGTTGCAATGGGAATTGCGGGATCAAGTTTTCAGAAAACAGCAAAGTTGGCTTTTATTTGGATAGCCACACATATATTAATAACAATCATACTGTTAACAGGTCTCTTGCCAATATTAGGTTTATAATGAAAGGTGTGAAAAAATGAAAGTGCTTACAAGTGTTACGCATAAACTGTATACGTGGATTACCTTAATTGCATTATCTCTTGGTTTATTAGTCGCTTTATTATTTTTAACTGCGTTGATCATCGGGGGGACCGCCGGAGAGAATGTAGCTGTTGTATCCGGAACGCTGATGACCTGGTCGATCCGGTTAGCTGCTGTAGCGGTACTGGCCGGAATCATTAATATTTACGTTAGTAAGAAACACACATTGACCATGGATAAGGATTCGGCTAATCAAGATGATCTATTAGAGGATGAAGAAGTGACGCAAAAGAATGTTGTTTCCTGAGATTAGTGCGGAAAAATTTGATCCTGCAACTTATGCACAGAAGAAATTTACACCTTTTAAAGAGAGAGGGTAAAGTAAATGCATCAACCAATTATTGGTGTTAGTAGTAATTTCAAGCCACATGAAGGTGAGAATGGTACGTTTCATCTAGATAAATCATATACAGATATGGTTTCTAAAAATGGTGGTATTCCGCAAATCCTTCCATTATTGCCAGTTGAAGAAATCCCCACCATACTTCCTTTATACGATGGGATATTATTAAGCGGTGGAGGTGGCTTGCTGCCACAAGTTGAACAAATGGATGTTTTACCGGGTTTGCGGGAACAAAACCCGAACAGGTATAATTTTGAATGCGCGGTCATTACATATGCTTTGAAAAAGGATATCCCTTTACTGGGAATTTGCAGAGGATATCAAATGATCAATGAAGTAATGGGCGGATCCCTTGTAAACCTGCCGGGTAAGGCTCACATTCAGGAGGAATCCGGAGCACAACCTTCCCACAAGATATTTGTTGAACCGGAAACGATTTTATCTCACGCTGTTCAAAGTGAAGAAGTGGAGGTAAATAGTTTTCATAGTCAAGCCATCGATAAAGTGGGTAGAGGACTAAAAATAACGTCCTACTCGAAAGATACAGTAGTTGAAAGTATTGAAGGGACCTCTTCCCACTTTATAATGGGTCTTCAGTTTCATCCGGAATTTATGGTGGAGAGTGAAAAAATGTGTAATATTTACAGAAGGTTTATCAGGGCGGCTGCGGAGTTTAAAGACAGAGGTATGGAGCACGCGTGACGCGCAACATCATCCCCCGGGTTGTCGGGGGATAACAACACTTGTGGTCATTGACTTTTCCAGATAGCTGGGCTGCCTTTATGACTATTATATTAAAATTAGCTCTTCAAAAAAGTATTTTATTTAATGAATACTGCACGTCCTCTTGCGTTTTTCGTAATAAAACTAAGTATTCCATGCTTTTTTCATATGGAATTCTGAAACTTGGACCGGCAATGGAAAGAGAACCGATAATATCTTCGTTACGATTATATAAGGGGACTGCAATCGCTGTCACTCCATCCAAATATTCTCCGCTGGAATATGCCCAGCCTTGTGTTCGTAAGGCACCAAGCTCTTTTTTCAGGGTCTGCGCCTTTTCTTCCTCACCTAAATGGAAACTGATTATTCTATCCTGGTCTTCTTCTGCAAGATAGGCAAGAATAATCTTGTGAGATGCGCCGTATACAAGGGAGGCTCTAGCTCCGAGAGATTCATGAAATTTCACCCTTTGAGCGCTTTCAACTATATTAATATACACACCCTCATCACCATCCAGCCAGGTTAAGACCGTCGATTCACCTATCTGGTCCGTTAATTCCTTCATTTTAGGCTGCATGACTTCAGGAATATTTAAATGATCCTGTAATAACCCGGCAAATTCCAGATGTTTGAACCCTAATTCATACTTATCATTAATGCTGCTCTTTCTTAAATACCCGAATTCCTCAAATGTGGATAGAATACGATACACCACTGAATGGTTCAAGCCTGTTTCCCTGCCTAACTCGCGAACTCCCCATGTAGGATTTTTATACGTGAAACAATTTAATGTTTTGAGTGCATTTTCCAATGTTTTTAACTTTGCCATACAATTACCCCTTATCATTCAGACTAAATATGTACACACAATCTATTATGACAAATCTCCCGGAGCCTGTCATTACTTCTCCGTGAAAAGGGGGCGTGACATTAACAATCACACCCCAAGTCAAACTAAAACTTCACCTTATTCAGCTATAACTATTATTTTAAATACCTCGCTCTTTCAATAATGGATTAGTACCATACTTCGTCAAGCACACGCAAAATATTTCCGCCAATCACTTTCGAAATATCTTCATCCGAGTAACCATGCTTTACTAGCCAGCGAACAATATTCGGAAATGCTTCAACCGGGTTTTCAATCCCCTTAACATATTCCACTTTTTCAAATTCATTTTTTCCATGTGCCGCGGAAATGGACAAAGCCCCTGCCAGTGCATTATGCAATCCCACATGGTCACCAAAAAGCACATCAGGCCCAAATGCAACATGTTCAATACCTACCAAATTTGCACAATACTCGAAATGCGCCATAAATGAATCGATCGTATGCACTCTTTGATCCCTGGTTATCGTAGTATGGGGAGCAGCTTCAATCCCGATTACTCCACCCTTTTCTGCACAGGCTTTAATGATATCATCCGGCTTCAGTCTTTTACTGTCCCACAAAGCACGGGCACCGGAGTGAGTGATAAAAATAGGTTTATCACTTACTTCTATCGTATCCATGGACGTTTTATCCCCGGAATGCGAAATATCTATTGCCAACCCTAATTTATTCATGCGTTTTACTGCCTGACGACCAAACTCCGTTAATCCTCCATCACCCGGTTCCTTTAGTCCTGCACCTAAACTATTTCCCTCACTATAGGCAATTCCAATGGATCTGACACCGAGGCCATATAAAACGTCTAAACGATCCAATTCATTTTCAATCATTGTGGAAGCTTCAAGTGAAGGTATAAATGCAATTTGACCGTTTTCTTTTGCTTGAACGATGTCATCTACCGTTTTCCCTACGATTACCATATCCTGATGGGCGATATCACTTAACCGCATGCCTAAATCAAAAACAACATCTTCCCATTTCCAGCCTGCACGGGAGGTGATCATCGCAGTTCCATCCATCATATTATCAAAAAAAGCATCTAAGCCGGATTTACTTAATCCCTCATAGCCGGTAAAATCTCTTCCCCACCGTCGAAATTCCATAAACTCATCCAAATTTTCGGGAGTAATAAACATATGATCATGCAGAGAAATTGTAATATTTTCCTCAAATAACTTTTGCACACGTTTCTCTTCCTGTTCTGTTACAGGTACTTTATACTCGAGAACACGGTCGATTTCTTTTGCTAATTTAAACTCCTTGTAATCAACCCCTGCTTCCAAATACTGATAAGATTTATATCCATTATAATTTTTTTGCTTCATTTCATTTCTCACCTTTCTGTATATACTATGATGGGTCTATTTCAATCACAATTTTTCCGAAATGATTTCGCTTTTCTAAAGCTTCCTGTGCAACACCAAGCTCATTTAATGGATAGACTTGATGAATAACCGGATCCAATTTTCCCCGGAAAACCAAAGAGGTCACCTGTAAAAAATCTTCCCAGTTGCCCATCGGTGCTCCGAGAATTTTTCGATGGTGCTGATAAATTTCACGAATACTTAAGTCCGGAAAGTCACCAGATGTTGCACCGGATAAGATTAACTTCCCGCCCTGGTCAAGGGCATTCAGGCTATTCCGGATCGTCTTAACACCTACGCAATCCAACGCTAACTGAACACCGTATCCGTTTGTCCAGTCCATCACTTTTTCCAGCCAATTTTCATGTGAATAGAAGGCTTCGGCCGCCCCCATTGCCAGGGCTTTTTCCCTTTTTTCTTCATTACCGACTATGGCAATTACATCAGCCCCCATTAAAACGGCAATTTGCATTTGGGCAGAACCCAAGCCGCCTGAAGCTCCTACCACCAGCACAGTGTCCGAGGGTTTAATCTGACCAACAGTTACGACACCTCTCCAGGCAGTGGTGTACACCGCAGGTACTGCTGCAGCTTTTACTGAACTTACCTGTTCCGGTATTTCTATAATATTTTGAGCGGGTACTTTTACATACTCCGCCAAACCTCCCCACAAATGTTCTCCTACTATTTTGTAATTTTTACACATACTGGGCTCAGCATTACGGCAATACCGGCATGTTCCGCAGCCAAAAGCAGAATTTACCAGCACCCGCCTATTTAATTCAGGAAGTTCCTTATTGCCAGCTGATTTAGCTGAACCGTAGGCGATAACCTCTCCTACAATATCGACACCAGAAACATGCGGTAATGTTATCTTAGGGACGCCCGGCCCTTTCAATCCTTCTCTGGCAAATATATCAAGGTGATTCAAGGCTGTGTATTTCACCTTAATTAACGCTTCGTTTGGTTGAAGTTGGGGAACCGGGACTGTTTCCAAACGTATTACTTCAGGCCCGCCATGTTCCGGTATAACCGCAGCTTTCATTTCTTTTGGAAAATTATTCACTGAGTTTAATCCTCCTTCCATTCATGTGCTTTAACATCAATAAATCATGTTCCAATTCCAGTCTCGTTTTATTTGAAAAAACATAAAAAGCTTTTATTAATGGCTTCTTTTCTTCCCGGTCATACGCTGCACCCTCACCAAATCATATAATTTGTTTCCCATTCTTATAAACAAATTCAACCTGTGCCATGTTTTTAATATCATCCAATGGATTAGCTGGCAAACCTATAAAATCTGCAATCTTTCCTTTTTCAAGGGTGCCAAGCCGATCTTCAATCCGCAGAGCCTCTGCAGCATGCTTGGTTACGGCTGAAATCGCCTGTATATTCGTGGCGCCAAACCGGACTAAACATTCCATTTCATACGCAAGCAATCCGTGCATACTGTCTGTGCCAAGTGCCAGGTTCGCACCTGATTGGATGACACGGTGAAAATTATCGGAAACAATTTCCCTGGTCCGCAATACTTTTTCCTTTATAACCGGATCACTGAAGTCTGTTTGTTCTATACCTGTCTCATGAAAAAGGATGGAAAACGTCCCAATGATCCACAGGTCTTTATTCACAACGCCTTCAAGTTGACGCTCATTTATCAGGGCAGCATGCTCGATCGTCCGAACACCTTCCTCTATACATAGATCCAGTCCCGCTCCCCCATGTGCATGTGCAGCCACGTAGGAACCGTACCTCTGTGCTTCCTCCACCGCCGTTCTGACTTCCCTGCCGGTATAACTGCAGAAATCAATGCCAGTCTTGCTGCTGCTAATCCCTCCGGTTACAAACAATTTAATTAAGTCAGCACCTTTGGCAAAGTTTTCTCTCGCATGTTTACGGATTTCCTCTTCCCCATCTGAAACCGTCAAAGCGGCTCCGTGCCCATTGCTCGCCACCATTCCCCGGCCGCTGACGAGCAGCCTGGGACCCGGGATCAACGCTTCTTCAATAGCATTTTTTATTTCCACATCAATAAAATTCTCTTCTCCGACAATCCGCATGGTGGTAACACCTGATTGCAAACTCCTTT
Source organism: Virgibacillus kimchii (assembly GCF_055379185.1). Taxonomy (NCBI): domain Bacteria; kingdom Bacillati; phylum Bacillota; class Bacilli; order Caryophanales; family Bacillaceae; genus Virgibacillus; species Virgibacillus kimchii. The sequence goes on from NZ_AP043951.1 coordinate 2,197,098, forward strand.
GGATATTCGGCATGCTTCTCAGGATATTTCGCCCCGGAGGCAAAGCCATTTGCCCCAGTTGATCTCCCAATGCAGGCACGATAGACAAATGGTTATGACTATCTATCAGTCCCGGAAGGATATAATGAGAAGTGTAGTCCACCATCTCGACTATACCATCTAACCCCGTAAACTCCTCCTCTCTGCCGACACCTGCAATTCTGTCGTTTTGAATTAGCAGGCAACCATCAGGTATAAGTGCACTGCCTGTCCCATCCAAAATAGCCTTTGACTTGATTACCTGATACACATACATACCCCCTTATCTGTTTAGTTTAGGCAACTTTCTTTTCCTTTTTAAAAAATGGATCTGTTGCGTATGTTGGCGGTGCAGGTGTCATTAAGCTAACTGCTACAATCAGGACGGTGGAAACAATGAACCCGGCAACTACAGGATCCAGAAAACTGTGGAATCCGAGCAAGCGCCAGCCGAAGCAGGCTAATAATCCACCAATCATGGCACTGATTGCCCCTTCTTTTGTCGTTCTCTTCCATAAAACACCTAATACTACAGGCATGAGGAAGCTGGAAGCCATCAGGGCACTAAACAAAGCAACCATAATTTGAACTAATTCTCCTTGGCCGATACCAAACAGTAATAAAACAACAGGAACTGTCCCCGCTATAACAACACCGATTCGGCCAACCCATATTTTACGTTTTTCCGAGGCTTTTGGATCGAATATCGGCTGATAGATATCATTGGATAGTGCAGAGCCGGCTACAATTAACAATGAATCAACCGTAGACATCATGGCAGATGTAACAGCAGCCAGCAGAATGCCACCAATCAACGGCGGTAATACGCTGGTTGCAATCATAGGCATTGCTAAATCTCCTGTAGGCAATGCAGGAAACAGTACTGTACTTGACAGGGCCAAATAATAGACAAAGAAATGAGCAACTCCTACGAGAATGATCGTAAATAAAATCCCTTTCCGAATGGTCTTCATATCTTTCATTGCGTAGAAACGAACCAATTGCTCAGGTCTGGCAACAGCTCCTAATAAAAATGCCAAGCCCATGGTGAACAATACTGCTGGTGGCATCCCTTCCCAGGTAAAAGTAATTGGACTTACCGACTGAACATAAGATAATAAATTTTCCGTCCCCCCCATATGGCGGATAGCCAATGGCACGGAAATAATCGCACCCAAAACCATTACCATCATCTGAACAAAATCTGTATACATAACGGCCATCATTCCCCCGATAACGGAGTATATGATTAAAATGACAGTAAACAAAATCATACCTTGTTCAGTTGGTATGCCAAAAATAATGTTGGCAATTAATCCACCTGCCACAATCTGTGCCTGGATATAGACTACCATCGTAACAAGGATGATAATGGCCGCAATAATCCTGGCGGATTTGCTGTAATAACGCGTTTCAATGAAATCCGGCAGAGAGTTTCTTTTTACTCTTGTAAACCGCGGAGCAATAAAAGCGACCATAAACCAATAAGCAAACGGAAAAACTAATACAATCCAGCCAAAAGACCATCCAACTGCATACATGGTGCCAATTGTCCCTATAAAAAGCCCGGAACTCATTTGCGTTGATGCAATACTGGCACCACCGACCGCCCAGCCTAAATTTCCGCCTGCAATCCAGTAGTCCTGGGCATTTTCTGTGTTTTTAAAAGAAAAAACCCCAATAAAAAGCAGAAGAATAAAATAACCAACAAATACAATGAGTTGGATATCCACTATTATTCACCCCTTTCAGCGTCAGATTTATTAGCAAAATACATCCATAGAATATACCCCAGCGTGATCACACCATAGACAACAAAAACACCCCAATATATAAAACCTAACCCCATTTCTTCTCCCCCTCTGATTTGGCAGGCTTTTTACGATTCAGCATCCAGGCAGCTGCTCCAGCCACAATTAATAATAAAATAACTGAAAAATCTATCATTCTATTGAAAGTAAAGAAAGGTGCCTCATTTATACTCCCTTCAAATGAAATCAGGGAAGACATTACTTGCAGTTCAGAAGATACGCCGGTAGGGTCACCCGCTGTATATGCAGATGGAAATCCTCCCGTAACTGTAGATCCCTCCGGAGTATCCACATTAAATTCAAAGAAGCCCGGGGCTGCCTCCAGCGGTACTAATGTACTTGCAATAACCGGTATATTTACTTCAAAATTTTCCCCATCATTCATAACAGCATCCGTCACACGATAATCTATTTGAACTTCAACCTCTGAAGAATCAGATAACTCTGCGTCTAAAATGACTTCTCCGCTTATTAAGTTTTTATCTTGGTCCTCAAAACTGAAATTTCCAGGCTCCCCGTTGACAGTGACATCGATATCCTCAATACTACTATTGAGAAACAGAATTGCTTCAAATGGAAGATTTTCCGTTTCTTCTTCAATGTTGAAGGAGTAATCTATTGTTACAAATACCGAAGTATCATCAATTATTTCCGATTCCAAGTTCGCTTTGACAGGATAGCTATCCGCAAAAGCCGTTGTGTTCATAAATAAGCAGATAACAAAAGCCATTGAAATAACAACTGACAGTTTTACTTTCATTGCGTTCACCCCACTCATTTAATAAACAGATCGTCAATACGCTTGTTATTTTCCATTTTTGGTGGTTTCATATAACCTTTCTTACTATGCTCCAAATTTGATGAAACAAGTGCCTCTGCAAATTTGACACTTACTTTGGATGGATTAATTACCGGAACCCCTAACTCTTCCATCATTTTGTCGGCAACATCAAGAAAACCCATACTCATACATCCCAGTATCAATACTTCGGACTTGTCTTCTTCAATAGCCTTTTTCCCTTCCTTTATAAGCAGCTCAACTGCCAGGTCATGATTTTTATTAATCTCCATAACTGGTAAATTGATGGCTCGAACAGATCGGAGTTTCTGGTAAACACCCGTTTCCCAAGCCAACTTTTCCAACCCGTTAATGATACTGTCAGTAACTGTAACAATAGAAAATTTCTGACCCAGTGTGATTGCTGTCCCCATTGATGCTCCGGCAGGTCCAACGACCAACTTATCGGATACTTCTCTTAATCCATCCAGTCCAGGGTCGCCAAAGCACCCAACGATCGTAGCATCATGGCCTTCAGATTCGGCCTTTATGATATTCTTTGCAGTTCCAGGAACACTTAAATATTCCTCATACATAGATTCAATAGAAGCTGGTCCCGATGAAACAGTGGAGATAGTAACTTCTGTTCCCGGACTTGCCCAATCCTGCAATTTTTCCAGTCTTCTGTTCACTTCTTCCATCCCCACCGGGGTTTTATGCATTGGCCCGGGAATAATATATTGCAATTTCATATTACATCCTCCTTTTTAATTTTCTGAACACCTTCTTTAGAAAGATAACAACTGGCTGTTTAGTTAGATTAAATACCACCTCTTTCGAAAGTTCCCCAAGAATTGTTTCCTTATTAGAAACACCGTTTCTTATTATAGGTAAAAAAATGAAGATGCTCTAACATCTTTTAAAAATACGGTAAAAGTTTTGAATTCTCGGGAGGTTAAGTATTATGCAATATATTACTACATTTTTTAATGTTTGTATAGTAGAAATTAAAAAAAGTTTGTGTCAAGCTTTTCTCGGTACCCTTATAATACCAATATTTCTGGCACTCTGTTTTTGTACGCTTATCCAGCTACCGCGCGATTGTCATCGCTTGGTGGCCTGTCACTTTGTGTTAGGTTCTACAAACCAAGAACCTAACACAAAATGACAGGGTGATTATTTAAAGCTCTTAGCCAGTTTTCCAATAGCCGATGAATGGGATGCGTACACGGCGATTGAGCCCTGTTTCGCTCCAATGGACGGACGCGTCGGTTGATGCAGAGAAATAGACCTCCGAACCACCTTTTTTACCTCTCGCTGCTTTCTTGTGCTTCGATGCAGATCCTTGAGATAAGCTCCTCTCAGCGTCCCGTTTAGCTTTCCCTGCTTCACTTTGACCATGGCTTCGGCACCATCCTGACTCCAATGCATTCCTCTTTTCTTCATCCGATACGTAATATGACGTTGATTGGATTCCATCGCTCCCAGGCTTCTTGCATCCTCCGGCGGATGGTCAATGCACTCTCTCCAGTCTATAATGCGATCCCAATTGTTTAGGATATACGAACGGAATTTCTCTACTTTTTCTGTCTGCTTGGTATCATCAAGCGTACTTTCATAGGTGTCGAGCCATAAGTTAAAACGCTTCAAATCATGTTCTTTTAACGCCTTTCGCAGTTCGTCTTTATACTCGCTTTTCGCAGCACCAAGCGCGCGGTTTAGCCCTTGAAATACGTGGTAGGAGTCCAATTGGTTCAGTACGGGATATGCCGACTGTGAGAAGGCTTCCTGAAACTTCTCAGCTGTGTATCCTGCCCCGCCGTCACTATTGGTAATCACTTGCGTCTTTTCCAATGAATACCGATGGGCGCTCAGTGCTTGTACTTCTTTCCAAAAATCCGCAGTTGGCCGGGTTGTCATCATCGCTATCGGGTTACGCAGGGATACGCGTTTTCCGTTCTTTTCCCATCCTTCATAAAGAATGGCATGGCTCACCTCATGACTCTTTTTCTTTTCAGTAGCCCGAACAAATACCCCATCAGCTTCGGCATAAAGAAAATCTACTTCCTTTCCCTCCGGCAACTCAGCGGACTCCTCCAGTTCGCCGGCCATTTCCTCATCCGCCTTGGCTTGTGCTTCCCCAACTTTCCTCACAATCGTTCCAACCGTTGTATGGCTCATATCCACAGCGGTCCATTCCTTCAATACACGTGCTGTTTCCCGGTAAGTACTTTCGGCAGCCATCTCGGCTACTTTCACTTCTACAAAAGGGCTTCTGCGCTGGTGTTTTTTTAATCCTGCCCATTCATCAAAGGGGTAATGAGCATTCCCTTCCTGATCATACATGAGGGTATGCGTAAATCTCACCACGCCAAAAGTAAACTGAACTTCCCTTTCGTCATTTCTTTCCACTGTCCAGCCCGCCGCTTGTTTTTCCTTCACAATGACATTATTCATATTGGTAAATACGTCCCCCAGCTGCGAAGTAAACACCTCATACATCAGGATACGAACGCTTTCTTCAAATTCAATAAGATTGTCTGTTTGGTGTATTAATTTGTATAAATTTGATATAATAGTATTCATGAAGAGGCCTCTTTCTAAATGTATTTGCCGTGGTAAGCATACATTTATGATAGAGTGCCTCTTCTTTTTTGGCTAGGATTTTGTAGAATTATCCCCGAGAACTATTTTACACATACTTAAAAAAATCCAGCAATTAAAGAAATTTTTTAATCATACTACCGTTTAGAGCAAATTGAAACACTATTTATTTCCAAATACCATCTTTAATTTCTGAGTCCAATATCCGGTGACTTTCCTGGCTCTACTGTATATCGGATAGCCGTAAATTAACAAATCCGAAGATGTCAAAATGATATTGATCTCAACCATAAGACCACCTTTATTAGACTCTATTGAGAATTTCCATCCCGCCTTTTAATCTATTTAAAATACCACCTATATTCTGTGAATTACTTTTCAGGCTTTCTTATGCAGATTGAGTGAATGGCTCGTTGCACAAAACTTCAAACTTTCTTTACAGAAATGCTGCCAGCTGAAGCTTCCATCTCTTCTTGACGTAAAGCACGGAGTCAACTATGGTGGACCCCATTGTCAAGACACAAATTTTATAAAAAATAAGGTGGGATCATTAGTTTTGTTCCTTACCCGCCTTGCCAACCCTGCCTTTCCTGGGTCTGCATCTGTCAAGGGTGAATCTATTGAAAATAAATGAATCCTGGTGTTTGGTAATTCAATGATTGGTGAGGCCGTTCATGATTATAAAGGTTCATGTAATCCCTTATATTGCTTCTGGCTGCTCTTGGTGATCCATAGTCCCTTAAGTACACTTCTTCGTACTTAAGGCTTCTCCAAAAGCGTTTAATCATGATATTGTCCAGTGCCCGGCCTTTTGAGTCCATGCTTATCTGAATGGATGGCTGCTCTTTTAATAGATTAATATATTTGGAACTGGTAAAATGACTGCCCTGATCACTGTTGAAGATGTCGGGTGTACCGACCGTGAATGCACGTCTTACTGCCTCCAGGACAAAGTCAATGTCCAATGTCTGATCTAACTCCCAGCTGACAATATAGCGGGAATACCAATCGAAAATGGCGGTTAAATACATCCAACTACTCTGCAGACGAATATAGGTTATATCAATACTCCAAACTTGATTGGGGCGGGTTATCGTCACTCCTTTCAACAGATATGGATAAATCCGGTGCTGCAGATTACGTTTACTCAAATTAGGGCCTGGATAAATGGCTTGTATACCCATTTCACGCATATGACGCTGTACTCTTTTACGGTTAATGTTCACTCCTTCATTCTTTAGAAATTCGACAATCTTGCGTGAACCAAAATACGGGTATTTGGTATAGATCTCATCAATCCGGTGTTTAATGGCAACCTCTTCAGGAGACGGCTGCACAGGCTTGTAGTAAAGGCTGGAACGGTTGATTCCAAGTAGTTTAGCCTGCTGGGAGACAGGAAGGTCTGGATCCTTCCAATCCACCATCTCCATGCGTTCCCGTCTAGTCGTGGTAGATTCCAGATTTTTTTTCATCCACGACAATTGCGTGGTTAATTTGCCAACTTCAGCGTAGAGAGCTTCCAGTTGTTTATCGTAATCTTCTTTCATTTTTTCCTTGTCTTTGTTCTTTTTCTCAAAGACTTGTGACATATCTTGGAGAAACTGTGTTTTTCACTTTTGCAGCTGGTTTACATGAATACCATGTTCCGAAGCTATCTGGCTCATTGGCTTTTCTTCCTTCAAGATTTCCAACACGATTTGCGATTTGAATTCTGGTGTATATCTTTTTCGTTTCATATACCTACCTTAACATCTCCCTTTTTCGTGTCTAAAATCTTGGGTCCATTATAGTCTATGAGTATAGTGACCTACTGTATGCAAGCTTAAAAGTTATTATAGAATCCAATGATATTACTCTAGGTATATACCTCTGGATTATCTATAGAGTAACGCACACAGGCTTGGACAGCTAAATTCACTCAACATTTTTTTGTACTCTAAAAAATTTTTTAATGTTTTATCAGCTATGTCTTTTTTAATAAATGTAAAATTATCAAAGGTTCCGTCAAGAAGTATGTGTAAATTTTAATAGGGTATTCCACAGAATTGGTGGGGGAGCAGTCATCATCCCCCGGGTACCCGGGGGATGATGACTGAAAATTCTCCCGGTTATACTTTGCTTGTTTTTCCATATCTTGCTTCAAACATGTCTTGAAGCGGCTGATAAGCACTCGCAAAGCCTCGCAGTTTCCGTTCTGCCCATTTTTGATTGTAGTCAATGGATTGGAGATAAACCACTTTCTCTGCCGCCTTTTCGCTGGGCAGGCTGTTCATCGTCTTGGTACGTTTTTTGATTTCCTTCATCGTTCGCTCAATGATGTTTGTCGTGTAGATCATGCGCTGGATGGATGACGGGTAATTTAAAAACGTCAGAAGCACATCTAAGTCTTTCTCCCACGATTTGACGATTTTAGGATGCTTAGCCTCCCAAGCATGTTTAAAAGCCTGGAATTGCTTTTTGGCTTCTTCTCTTGTACTTGCCTCGTAAATGGGCTTTAGATCCTCGGCAATGGCCGTTTGGTCTTTTTTACGTACGGCATTTATGGCATTTCGGATTTTGTGAACGACACAGCGCTGCACATCAGCCTTTGGATAAACTTCTTTCATTGCGTCTTCTAAACCAGGCAGGCCGTCAAATACACCAAGCAGCACTTCCTCGGCACCGCGCTTGTAAAGGTCAAGAAGGATTTCTTTCCAACCGAGTGAACTTTCTTGGCCGCCGACATAGAAACCGAGAATCTCGCGATAACCATCTTCGGTGATGCCAATGACCAGGTAGACGACTTCGTTATCAACGTCATCGCGACGCAGCTTGAGATAGGTTCCATCAAGATAAAGAACCGAATAGCGTTTCTGCAGCTTGCGCTCTTGCCATGATTCGATATTTTCCAGTGTGACATCCGTTATATTGCTTACCGTTGTTGCCGAATAAGCAGAACCCAACATGTGCTCGATCATTTGACCGATTTCACGGGTGCTGATGCCTTTCTGGTACATTCTCGTGACCGTTTCTCCAACCCATTGGTCACGGCGCTGGTAAGGATCAAACAACTCCGTCTTAAATTCACCGTTGCGATCACGCGGAACAGCAAGGTCATCGATATGACCGTGCTTGGTGTCGAGAGTGCGTGTGTAGTACCCGTTTTTCACCTGTTTCAGTTCAGGGTGCTCCACCTTAAAAAACTGTTCCATTTCTTCTTTCATAATGGTTTCCAGGTGCTCTTTGACAAAGTCACGAACAAGTGTGTCAAGTTGATTCATAAAGTCATTATTGGTTATACTATGAGACATGGTAGGGTTTCTCCTCTCTTAGAATTTTAGCCAATTCCGAGGGTACCCTACCTCGTTTTTTGTCTCAAATAATTTACACAAACTATTTTACGTCATCTTATCAAACGGTTCGAGCTGATTCAAACGTGTATAGTTGGGATTTAAATCATAGTAATCATTTAAATTAACGATATTTATCACTGTGCAGCCTTGTTCAAGTGGTTTCTTGGATAGGTAACATTCGATGAAACCGGTTGCATATGTTGGAGATAAGTTTATTATGATCTATATCTTCGTAATTCACTCCTAATGTGCATTATCTGATTGTAAATTGCTATAGTACTATCATCCCAATCAGTGTTATTGTCGATAGCTTGCAAGGCAATTACAACCTTGACAGACCGATTATCCTGTACTTTAAATCATCATAATTGTAGTAGTGATCTAATCAATTGGCCTTGTGGAAGCAAAAGAACCGCCCCCATGCTTCTCGTATTAAAGCTAATAATAATCCAGCAAAATATTAAACAAGAAGATCTGATATCCTGTAGATTTAATCGAATAAATCTTCCCACTTCGATATTGAAAGCGTTGAATCTGCTTTGTCAAACTTTTTCCTTAGCATCTTTATTGACTGGCTAAGTTGTTTTCTTTCAATACTGTTCCTACCATTTAAATAACCATCTACATGTATGGATTGTCCTGTACTATCTTTAACCGGACTCATTACAGCTTTTTCTGCATAACTACAAAAGTATTTTAACATTCCTTTATAGGTCCTGGGAGTTTGCTCTGGATTCTTAAATGCGTTTAATGCCAGGGATTCAAGATGATACCCCGATAACTTGCTAGACTTCAAAGTTGTTTCGTTAACGTTCTTAAACAGCTTAATAAAAGGGATAACTTTCCCACCATTAGCTTTATTTACTTCAGTTAGTTTTTCAGCAAATTTACGGGGTTTAATTACATTACTCCATTCATTTAATCCCGCCTTTGGAATTTTATTACCTGTAGAAGTTTTGATGCTAGGTAATAATTGAATTTCATGACCATTAGAAAATTCTACAGTTAACGCTAAATCACCTACCTTCATTTTTGTATTAGGTAATCTTCTATCAAGTCGCTTGGCAATTCTTTCTAATACTTCTCTAGGCTTTAAGTTTTTCAAATCACTCTTATTAATATTCACTAGCATATCAATATCACTTAATCCATCAGCATAGGTATGTTTACTTACTGAGCCGCCATACCTTAAATCTATATAACTCTCAATATCATTACCTTCTTCATCTTTTTCAAGCGCAGTTTTTATAGTATCTAAATGCTTTTTAATCTGTTCCAAGTCACGTTGGTTTAATTGACGTAATAATTTATTCAGAAAATCATTTACATCGCGATCATATTTTTGTTGCTTCTCCTTTTTTTCTTGCTCCTTTTTTAGTTCTTGTAAAGTCTTTCCTGGGGTACTATAAGTTCCCCCGCCACCACTTCCACCCATTCTAATTATCCTCCTTAGAAGTTATTTCATACACTTGTTCCATCAAAGCACTAATTTCGACTAGTGATCTTTCTCCTAAACCAAAAGCATTTATATCTTTTTTTTCTATAAATTGAATCATTTTCTTTTTTAGATTAGAAAGTTGCTGTAAGTTTTCAGAGTACACTAGGAATCTCGTCTCTATATCCTCCATGTCCCATTTCCCGCTTGATATTACATGGCTATTAAGATATATAGGTGTATTTCCGTAGAAACCAAATCTCAACCAGGACAAACCATCAAATATATCTGCACCACTTAGAAAATAAATGATTATGTTAAGTGGATCTAGACAGCCAAAAATATGAATTGGCATACTTATATTGGCTTTATTCAAGGCTAATCTTAGTTTATAGATTTTTACGCACCTATCTAATACTGACCTACCTAATTCTTTTTCTGTTAAGCCTAATATATCAAAATCTGATAATAAATGAACATGATCTATTAAATTATCAATATCAATACATTGCCCTTCTGCAACAGGCTTACATAAAAAGTCACTTATGAAATTCGGATATTTTTTAAAGTCGTTTCTCGCTAATTTTGTCTGTTCTTCAAGTGACATAGATTCTCGAAAATCATAATTGACTAGGACTAGATCAGTGATTGGTTCTATTTTATTAATCTCTTTCCTGTAATTTTCTAAACTCCAAACTCTAGGTATGTATTTTTTATTATAAATTTCTGACAAATCATGTTCCTGATCTCGTTCGTAACCTCCGCTGTCAATAAACAATACATCTGTTTCAAAAATGTTTTCGTGTTGAATAAAGCCATAATATAAGTCATATGCACTTATTAATGAAGTATCTACCAGGTAGTCTCTGAGATAATAATGGATGTCGCCGATATTTCTAATTCCTTTACTTGAAAAGGACGGAACAAGAAGTGGAGTTTCAATCTCATCGATTGTTCTTTTTTCACTTAGATAATAATGCATCTAATAACCTCCGATCTTCACAGGAAGGACAATCATTACACGGTTGCTTCGTTCCTATCTCACAGCTATAAGTTAAGTCAAATGGAATTTTATTTTCAATACTGTATTCATATATTTGTTTTTTAGTATAATTTAAGAAGGGTGCGGAGAGAGTTACACTTCCATTAAAGTAACCATCCAATATGTTTTGACAGTCGGAAACAAAGAGTTCTGTACAATCATAATAAGGAACTCCAAGGTGTATTCCTATCGCTATTTCAGAAAAACTCATCGAAATAGTACCAGAAGCAATTAATACAAATAAAGCATTCCTTCCATAGATTTCACCATTATGCTGTTTTAGTGACATCCCCAAATCTACGACTTCCGTATCGATCTGATAATATTTTGATATACTTTTGACTGCATCTTCTTCCATAGCCCTACTGGACTGATTATAGCCAATAAAGATTCCTTTTACTTTGTAATTCTTAGATTGATAATATTGTACCAAAGCTGTAGAATCTACACCGCCACTTAATAACACTAAGACAGAATTAGACCTTTTTGACAATAAACTTTTCTCCTCCTTGATTTAACACTTAAAAATCATTCTCCTCTACTATTGCTTTCCCTTGAATTCTGTATTTTTATTAGTTTCTTTTATTACCTTTTCTTCACTATTTTTCTTATTACGTAAATAATCCTTAACTGAAAGAAACGGATTGTCGTCTAAAGCTTTACTAATTTCAATTTTCACGAGTAATTCACGCTTAGCTTTAATAAATACTCTATCAGGTATACTAGGAGCAGATTCACTAATCATTGTATATTGAGATGTTAATTTTTCAATATCTTCATCAGTTATTCTGTCGGATCCTTTTACAGCATTTGCTGTCCGAATAAATGTTGTTAGTTGTTTTGCCGGTGTTTCGTGTATTACCACTTTGTTAGCCAAAGAAAGGAATTCCTCTGTAACTGTAAGTAAAAAGACTAAAGATGCGAATCCTGCTATTACAAGCTTAAAGTATTCTTCAGTTATATTCGGGAAAATTGGAAGGAAAGTGCTAAAATTGGCAAAGGTTAAAATCGCAACTATGGAAGCGGAAATCAAAGTAATAAAATGTAACCAATTATTTAATGACTTATATCTACGACCAAGTAGAAAGTAGGCATTTCTAGTAACTTCAGCTTTTCTTATTAGTTTTTTTATCTGCTCTACTTTAACAGTCTTATTTTCCATGTATCTTCCCCTTATTTAATATTCTAAATGTAAGCGGTTACTATGTATTTCCATATTATCATATACCAAACTATAAAAACAGGATTTAATAACTATTAAGTTTCGAAGTTATTAATTGTGCCCCCATCATTAGACTTTAAATTACAAACAAAAAATAACACACCACCTATTCAAAGTGATATGTTACTTCTAACATTAAATATTTATTTCACTTTAACTTGACTCTTCAAACCACCGTGTAGTTAACATTTTTCTTTTGGTGTAGAAATTCACTCCATCTTTTCCATTCGCATGCAAATCTCCATAAAATGAACCTTTCCATCCTGAAAAAGGGAAGAATGCCATTGGAGCCGGCACATTCACATTTACCCCTAACATCCCGACTTCTATATCTTCTCTAAATTCTCTAACAGCTTTTCCACTTCTTGTGTAGAGAACTGCCCCATTACCAAAATCTGATCTATTAGCTGTTTCAATAGCTTCTCTTAAATTTTCAACCCGGATAACACTAAGTACGGGTGCAAATATTTCCTCTTTCCATATCGTCATCTCGGTCGTCACATTATCAAATATAGTTGGACCCAGGAAGTAACCACCTTCATAGCGAGAAGATAAAGTTATATTTCTTCCATCTAATGCTAGATCAGCACCTTGTTGAATACCTAAATCAATATAATGATTCACTTTTTCCAAGTGCTGTTCACTAATCACAGGACCAAGTGTTACTTCTTTATTAATCCCTTCACCTATTACTAAACTCTCTGCCTTACTTTTAAGCTGATTAATAAATTCATCAGCTATATCCTCCTGGACAGCAACCACCGAGCAGGCCATACAACGTTGCCCCGCACTTCCAAAGGCTCCGTTAATAATTCCATTAACAGTTTTATCGAGTATTGCATCAGCAAGCACAATGGAATGATTTTTTGCACCTGCAAGCGCTTGAACCCTTTTTCCGTATTTAGCAGCTGTTTTGTAAACATGTTGTGCAACCGGTTGAGAACCAACAAAGGATATAGCGTCAACCTTGGGATCGGTTAATAGACCATTTACAATATCGTGCGATCCATGAACAAGATTTAAAACTCCCTCAGGTAAGCCAGCTTCCTGAAACAGCTCTACTAAACGTTCTGCAAGTAAAGGAGTGCGCTCAGATGGTTTCAGAATAAACGTGTTTCCGCATGCAATGGCGAGCGGATACATCCAACACGGCACCATCATTGGAAAGTTAAATGGTGTTATACCTCCCACAACTCCTACAGGGTACCTATACATTCCTGACTCTATTTCCGTCGCTATATCTGGTAATACCGAACCCATCATTAAGCTGGGAGCACCTGCTGCAAATTCCACACACTCTATTCCACGCTGAACTTCTCCATATGCATCATCATATGTTTTTCCATTCTCCTGTGAAATTAATATTGCAAGTTCTTCATCATTCTCCATTAACAATTGATGATACTTAAAAAGTACTCTTGCCCTTTTTGGTACTGGTGTTTTCCTCCACTTCAAAAATGCTTTAGCAGCAGATTGAACCGCCAACGATAAGTCTTCCTTTGATGATATTGGAACATATGCAATTATTTCATCTGTTGCTGGATTAGATACTGGTGAGTATTTACTGGTATTTGAATCAATCCATTCGCCATTTACATAGTTTTTTAAGGTTTGAACCATTTAAATTCTCCTTTAAATCACAGTTTTTTCTTTTCTCTTTATAGAAGTTATACATGAGTCTATAGCACAAGTAGCTCAAAAACACGTTTGAACTTATCTGTTAATCATAATATTCCGTCTTTATAAGTTGTAATAAGAAAACATAAAAGTAAATTTTTATGATATTGCCCATTTTCTCCTTATTGTCCTGCCAGGAAGTGCTCCCGTGTGTTGACCATCTTCAACTACGATTTGGCCATTGACAATAACATATTTTATACCGGACGAATGCTGACGAGGATCAATATATCTGGCATTATCCTGTATATTCTTTGGATCAAAAACTACTATGTCAGCGTAATAACCGGGGTTTATGATTCCTCGATCATTTACACCCATTATTCTAGCTGCCAGTGAAGTCATCTTTTGAATGGCTTTTTCCAAAGTAATATCTTTTCGTTGCTTAGTAAAATTGTCAATTACCCTTGGAAAAGTACCATAACAACGAGGATGTGGATTTCCATCTATTAATAACGCATCTGTCCCTACTCCAAAATAATCGTCTTTTAAAATTCTCGAGCAAATATCGTCATTACTCCAAAAAACAATACAACTTATAGAAAACGGTGAATTAGATTCTAAAGTGTCCTCTATTATTAGATCTAATATTGTATCAGCTGGAGATTTATCCAATAACTTGCTAACTTCGGTCACTGTTTTCCCTTCTGCAAATTTATTTTTCTCTGAGTGCACGCCGGAAATTATTACCCCATCATAGCCATTATAACGAATCCAATTATCAAAATTTGAAGGTATAGTACCGTCCAGCATATCAACCATACGAGCTCGGTTATCGGTTTTCCTCAAAAAGTCCAATACAAAATCGGCTCCCTTTGACGTAACAGACGGTGGTAAAGCAGCCGCCCCAAGTGATGTACTACCTGCTGGATAGGAGTGAAGATCACCAACAATATTCACACCTTGTTTTCGTTTTTCGGATATCACTGAAAATACACGCTCTAACTTGTGCCAGTTCTCTTTACCTGCTACTCCAAAATGACATAAATGCAATGTTGACTCCGTACTTTCAGCAATTCTTATTGCTTCATTAACAGAATCGAGGAAGTTATGGGAATATCCCCGTACATGAATATCAAAAATACCGCCATACTCTCCAACTACTTCACAAAGCTTAGTCAGTTCTTCCTCTGTAGCAAACGCACAAGGTAAATAGATTAATCCTGTTGATAACCCCATAGCTCCTTCATCTAAACAATCCTTAATAAGATTTTGCATTTCCGTTATCTCTTTATCCGTTGGCTCTCTATTTTCCATTCCCATGACTAACTGTCTAATATTTCCATGCGGAATTAAAGTTCCCACATTTATTGAAGTTCCTTTACTCTCCATAGCATCTAAATACTCGGTAATTGATCGCCAAGTCCATTCGACATTGAGTGCTTCAGGGTATGTCCAACCTGACATTAAGTCTTTTTGCATATCAATCATTTCTTCATTTATAGGTGCTGCACCGACACCATCCTGACCTACAATCTCTGTAGTTATTCCTTGCATAATTTTTGGCTTGATAAGAGGGTCTTCTAATAAAGCTAAATCTGAATGACTATGAAGATCTATAAACCCTGGACTAATGATCTTTCCTGAGACATCTATTTCTCTTTCTCCTAAATCAGAGCCAATTTTTCCTACATAACATATTTTATCCTTATTAATACCCACATCTGCATAAAATGGAGGATTTCCACTTCCATCGATTATCGATCCTCCCCTAAGTATTAAATCGAACTGCATAATATTATTTTACTCCCCTCATATTAATCTGGTATTACAGCTATAGCCTCTATCTCAACCTTTACATCGCCAATTAATCCTGCTACTTGCAAAGTTGCTCGGGCAGGCTTAGCTTTTTTAAAGAAATCATTATATACTTCATTCATTTCTTTATATTCATCAAGCGAAGTAAGATAAACAGTTGTTTTTAACACATTGTCAATTGAAGATCCTACTTGCTCAAGTATAAACCGGATATTACTTAAGACAATACGCGTCTGTTCTTTAATATCTTCGTCATTCAACGGTCGAGCAGTCTCATTATCTAAAGGAAGCTGGCCAGACACAATCACTAATTTTCCCCATCTTACTCCATGACTATAAGGACCGACTGGAGTAACTAAACTATCAGGATTAATAAATTCTTTTATTTGCAAATTAAACATCTCCTTTATATTTTTTTACTCTGATATTAAGAGAACCAATAATTCCATTTCTTCTTGTTTCGATAATTAAGAAGCCATGAAACCTTAAATCGTGGGTGTTGAATATCCCACGGCTGGCTGTGTACTCTTTTAAAGAATGCTTGCATTATATTAAAAATAATTGGCTGAGTGTCTTTGTTTAATGGTTCCATGCTTAATAAAGAAATTAATTCTTTCTCTTGCGAACTGAACAGAGACATAAAAAATCTATATAATGGGTCTTGAGAAACAGAGATAATCTTTAACTCAAATGGGTATGGTTGTTTAAATGTTATTTTCTTTACCTTCCCTTCACTTCCCAGCATAAAATTTTGCATACTATTAATAGAGGATTGTTCTGTAACCGTTTCAATCCCTATTTCCTTTATAGCCTCCAAAAAATATTCTTCACACTCTTCAATAGAATAGGCACAAAAGGCTTCCCAACGTTTAGTAATCACTTAATCACCCCTTGTTACCTACATTCGTCATGTCCATAGAAGGTTCCGTTATATTTTCCGAAGCAGAGTGTAAACTCTCAAAGAATTCCTGTTGCTTTTGATTGGGAGGAGACGTCAGTATTGCTACTACAATGCAAGCTACTGCTGATGCTGGAATAGATATTAAAATAGGTACATTCATGATCGGAACGATATTACTAAAAGTCAGGATATTATATGTTAAGTACCCAGTAATAACACCAGCTATTGCCCCTTGTGCATTCATACGTTTCCACCAAACTCCCAACACTAATGGAAATACAAAAGCTGATCCTGCACTCGCAGCTCCAGCTGCAATCAACTCTCCTATTAACGCGGGAGTATAAAAGGAGAAAAGTAATGCAACTGCTGCAATTATTAATGTTGATAAACGGCCAATCTTTAGAAAGTCTTTTGAGTTAGGCCTTATCAGCTTCAATAAATCATTTGAAACAATAGCAGAGGTGGATAATAGCATTGCATCCGTACTGGACATAATAGCAGATAAAGCAGCAGCTGCTATTATTCCCAAAACAATTGGACTGCTATCAAATAAAAATTGTGCTACAGTAAAAAATGCATTGTCAGGATTCTCTAAATTTGGCGCAACGGTATGTGCACCAGCCAATAGAAAAAAGTAACTGGAGAAAACTAATACACCCATAAACGCAGTAACAGCAACTGATTTCCGAAGAATCCTTACATCCTTAGTAGTAAAAGACCAAAATAAATAGGCGGGAAAAGTCATCATACTACCCATAAAAGTAATTGTTATTCCTAAATGGGACCACATTGGCAGATTCCCTGTTAAAAATGAAGGAGCATTTTCCAGAGCTCTCGTTGTAATGTCAGATCCTAAAGTAAACGCAACAAATACTGAAGGAATAACCAGGAATACAGTAAGCATAATTCCCTGGAGCATATCAGTCCACGTTACAGCCCAGAGTCCTCCCATGAAAACATAAAATACAAACACAGCAGTTAAAAGTACCATCGCTAAACCAAATGGAATTCCCAAAACTGAATTTCCTACAATCCCAGCTCCCCTTATTTGTGCAACTATTGCTGGAAACATAACTAATATAGAAATGATGGATGCTACAACTCGCAAGGTTTTACTATCAAATCGTTTAGCCAGAAAATCTGCAATTGAAATAGCATTCGAATTCCTAATATTAGATAGCAGAAGTAGAGACATAACAAATCCCATATTTAACCCTACTGCAACGGATAGTAGATATGGGAAACCAAAGGTATATCCTAATCCTAAAGCACCCATAAAAGTAAATGAGCTTGCAACTGCTGCAAATCTTCCAATACCAGCGAAAACTACACCTAACCCCCTATCTGCAAGGTAATATGAAATACTGTCTGTTATCCTTCTGTTAGCAAATACTCCGAATAACGTGACTATAATGAAATACACCAATATCACAATGCTCTCGACAACATTAAATGGCACTAAAATTCACCTCTCCTGGTAATTAATCAATTATTTTTTCCATTAAAAATATAAAAATCAGTGGAATAACAAAAGCAAGAATGACTAGCAACCACAATAAGACAACTGTTATTGGTAAGCCAAAAAATAACGATGTAGTAGTATTCCATGTTGCAAATACCAACAAAATTAATACTAAGACACCTATTGCCATCTTGGGACCTAAGGTATTCATCTATTCACCCCCGTCAAAGCAGATTTTAAAACGCTTTCATTTTTGGTAATATTGATGCCTCACACCACTGCTGCTTCTGTTATCTTCTTGTATATTTACTTTGGTTTAAAGAAACAATAACGAAAGCTTTATCTCTACACTCCCTTCTTTTACATGTTTGAGTTTACCTTTGAACTTTTATAATTTATAATCTTGACCTCCCTTCACTCAATTTCCACTTATTATATACAACATATTGTTGTATGTCAATATATTTTACAACTGTTAATTGTATTTAAGAGATTTTACAACTTCTGATTGTATAATTCTTCAAAAGAAAGTTGTTAGGAGTATTGAAATGGACATTTTTAGAGAACGCTTAAAAGATATTCGTATAGAGAACGGTTATAAACAAGAGGAGATGGCAAAGTTATTAAACGTATCCACCAGTGGTTATGGATACTATGAACAAGGCAGAAATGAACCTTCTTTAGAAACCATTCAAAAGATCGCTGTTACACTTAATGTTTCTGCTGATTATTTACTTGGAATCATTGACACTCCTAGCCATCCAGTGGAATTTACTATTTCAGATGACTTATCTTTAAGTAAACAGGAAATCACTGCAATAAAGAAAATGAAAGAGGATAAATTACTTGGTGAGCTTAGTAAGGATCCCAATGAAAACGTGGAACGGCTTATTAGGTATTGGGAGTTTATAAAGCGAGAACTGAATAGATAAACAAAAAATACTTAATCAGTACTTACCAAAACTGTACCTTTATATAAAGCGCTTACTCTCCCAGTACTTAATTCCTTGAATTCTAGTAATAGGTTTCATAAGAAGGTACCTTGTGTTTGCAATACCAACCTTCGGTTCAATATTTCGCAACACAGACTTCCACAATGTTAGAACACTTCGAGCACCCCAACAACTATAATTTTCTTATTAAATATCATTTGTCAGTATCACCTACCCCAAATTCTCCAGCATCTTTTTAATCTCTTTCGTTTCTTTATCGACTTCACGTAAAGTAGTCTTTTCCTCAGCACTTTCTTTCACGGCTTTTATCCCCTGCTTCCGCTCCCAAAACCATTCCGGCACAACCTCCTCCTTCCCCCGGCCCACACCAACCCAACCACGTCCCTTCCGCACCAAACGCCCCCTCCGAAAACGCAACTCTTCCTCCTGCACATCCCTTACACTCCGAATCCCTTTCTTCTCCCAATTCTCCAAAATCGCACGAACATAACCCCAGTTTGTTTTTCCCCGATCCAACGCACGTTTCATGGCATACATAACCAGCTCCCCCATGTTATTGGACCAATACAAAAGTTCACGGCTTACGTACGGACTAACTACACCAAAATTTTCCCGAAAAAATCTGACCACACTATCAGCAGCATTTCTATTATTTTGTTTCTTTCTGTTTTCTTTATGTTTAATTAATGGGCCCTCACTCTGGTTTGCAAGGTGGTCCACACCCTCGTCCGCAGGACGATCCCCTACCTCCACCTCAGATAAATCCCCCCTCACTTGATCCCGGTTCTCTCCCTCCAACACATACCCGCCACCACCAGCCAGTTCCGCTTCCTCTTCCCCACTCAACCTCACCATTCGGTAAATCGGCGCTTGATTCCTGCTCCGAGACTGATAATCGATATACCCCTTCTCTTTGAGCTCGATCCTTGCCCGCTTAAAAGAGCTATCCGTTAATCCCGACTTCACCCGGATAACCGGAGCAGCCACCGTAAAAGTTTCTGCCCACCTTGCTTTGTTATTGATATGCATCAACGTATGCCATAACGTGACGGCGGAAGCCGACAATGGATTCCTTTCCATATGATCATAAAACGCATTAATCTCCTTAATATAATTCATCCTACTCATCCCTTCTTTATCATTGGGGTCAGACCCCTCAATTCAAAACATTCAGAATTGCGGGGTCTGACCCCTTCACCATCCATCTCTTCTACCCTACAACAGTTCCAATATCACAGAAAGGGTTGGTTCGGTTCGCAGTTTCCGTCTTGCTTCTCTTCCCCAGCTTTTTACTGCGTCGATGGATACACCTTTTAAAGTCGCGATTTCCTTCAGCGGCATCCCAACAATGACATGGTAATACACCCAGTTCCATTGGTTGTCTGACAGCGCTGCCTTCACTTCTTCCCAGATCTTTGTATCCTTCACGTTGACCCCTGCACGATCAACGACTGGATTTCCCGTGAGACCGGATCGATTGCCATCATCCACGCGAAGCTTTTCATGCTCAATAAACATTTGCGCTTTATACTTATCCCGTCCATTCTTGCGGAGCATATCAATGAGTTGACTGCGGATGTGGTAGTTGAAGTAAGTAGAAAGAGGTCCTTTGTCCGGCTCGTATTTCTTATACGCCTTCCACATCGCATACAGTCCCTCCATATAAAACTCACGATGAGTATCATGTATACCCAGGCGCTGCATGTGGAAGTAAATCCTTTTCTCATTCTGTTTAAAAATCTCCTCAAAACTCCATTCCCCCTCACGCTCCATCTCCATTCCCCTCCCTTATCCAGCTCCCTCCCCCCTCCAGTTCGACACCGATCGACAAAAACCGGGGAGTGACAGGCACTACTCCCCACAGGCACTGCTCCCGACTGCACCGCAGTCCCAGGCACCACACCCCTCCAGCGCACCACCGCACGCCCATCCACACACCCAGCACTCCCCCCGATTCCAACTCTCCACCCCCATACTAACCAACACCAAACAAAAATTCCTGCATCCTATTTTCCTTTCCCCGCACGCTAACTTCCCCATTCCACCGCCTAAATTAAAAATCCCACACACTTTTCCCCAAAAAAAGACATTTCCCATCCTTTCCTCCAAGTTAGCACCCTTTTTCCATTCACAAGCGCAAATTCCCGCACTCCCTCCAGAAAAAACACCAATTTTCCACTCACCTCTCCAAGTTAGCGCACTTTCCCCTCTTCCATCGTATCAGCAAAGCCCAACTCATTCCCCACAACCCAAAAAAATCTCCCTTAATTAACATTTCCTGCCAAAATATGGCCTATAGACCATTCACTATTTCTTCATAACTAAAGATAATGGAAGTAAAAGGACGGTTAACGATGGACGAGAGGAAGAGTATGGAGGAAAAAGACAAAGAAATATTTCTCATAGCCCTTGGAAGAATCATTCGTAAAAATAGGAAGTTCAAGGGGGAAACCATAGAAGAAGTGGCCTGGAAAATTGGCACCGATGCAAAGCACCTAAATAAAATCGAACTCGGTCATAGAGAAGCAGGCTCTTACAAGCAGTTCCTGCTCCAAAAAGAATTACAATTTCCCTCAGAAGAATACATGAAGGAGTACGAACAATTAAAGGCAGAATGGGAAGAAGAAGATTAACAAGCAATCAACCTCATCATGACGCAGCATGATAAAATACACCTCACAGCCCACCGATCAGCTTCATCCCGCCCCTTCACCACCCCTCACTCCTCCCCCGTTTCGTCGTATCACTGTCACACAAAGGAGACAAAGAAAAATGATACGAGAATCTTACCAAATCAATGAACAAACCATCGCCCTTTGCCCCGCCAAAAAATGGGACCATGACACCGTGGTGCTGGAAGAAGCTGCGACCTACCGGGTGCGAAAGACACCGATGCAGCTGATCAAGGATGCTTGCATCGCCAACTGGTCCACGTATGAAGGCAAACGCCAGGCGGTCATTCACCATACGAAATACAGAAAGAAAGTCCCGATTCCCATCAACTTAGAAAAGAATATCTTTACTTTCCCAACCCATGCCACATCAGACTTCAATTGCCACTGGATCTTTTTCCACCATATTGCACACATTCAAAAACAACAGAACCAAACAGTGATTACTTTTAAAAATAATCAACAGCTCCCACTGCCATTGTCCCATTACATATTCAAAAAGCAGTATGAGCGAACCCTATCCTGCATGATTGAAGTAAATGGAATTTATCGTTAAGCAGCAAAAAGCACACCAAAACCTATCAAAATTGGTGTGCTTCCTATTCAGCAATGGATATAGATCCGCTTAGCTGCCGGATCCTTACAAATCGATCACGGAAAACTGTGCTTTAATAAAAAATCAACAAATTAGGTAAAGAAAATAAAAAATAAACAGAACATTTCTCATAACTTATGGTAGGATAAGAAGAGACAGACAAATCCGAGAATGCCGCATACAAGGATCCAAAAAAATAAAATCACCACAACCGTATTAAAAAATAAATAAGGGGCGATGCAATGAATTCGGCAAAAAAAGTACGATTTGATGATGACATGCTGGAAAACATGGAGATCGAAACGAGTATATTTTCACCAGTACACCCGGAACTGGGAGTTGCCGTGCTCTCGGAGAAAAAGGACGGAATGTTTATCGTACACATATTGGAGCTGGCAAAAGATGAAGATGCCTTCTTTCCCATTCAGGAATTGGCTTCCTTCAGCTTCAGTACAAAGCGAGAGATGAAAGATTTCGTCAAACAGCTGCCGGACATGAGCGGCTTGGAGATGCTTCTGTTGTTGAATCCAATGCCGCGTACGGAGGAGAAAAAGTAAGACTTTCATGACTACAAGCAGATGGTAATTCGAATCCGTCCAGAACACTCTATGCACAAGGTTTTTTCCAAGCAAAAGGGGGCTGCCTCGCCCCCAACCACCCCTGTATCCATTTGTGATCATTTGTCAAAAATATAATTAACTGAGATAAGTTAATTCATCCAAGAATAAAGTCCTCTTTGGCTTGTAATAAGTCTTTGAGTAATTAGATATAAATTTCTCAATATCACTCTTCATGGCCCTCCATATAATTATTTGTATATACCAAAAAGTTCATCCACCGTATCTTCGCACAAAATACATTATATGTGATTAATGCTTAAAAATTAGATTAGCATTTTCATTCCGAAGTTCCCAAGCCATACGCGCACTCTCTTCCAATTCCTCCAAACCATAGAAGGCTGACATCAAATCTACATCCCCAACAACTGGACCATGATTTTGCAAGATATATCCATCACTAAAATTAACTCTTTCTTCAAAGTAGTCAAATAACTCGGCGGAACCAGGTCTAGCATATGGAACCAAACCAATTGATCCGACTTTCATTCTTAAATATGGAGTATATTCAGGAATGATATCTTGCTCATTCTGATGGTTTAAACAAGACCATAAAGTCGAATAAAAACTATGGGTATGGATTACTGCCTGAATACGGGGATCCTTGTTGTATAATATTATATGAAGTGGTATTTCTTTACTTGGTTTAACTCCTTTCAAATGATTACCTTTCATGTCTACCACGGAAAAATCTTTCTCCTTCAACTCACCGAAACAAGTCCCACTACCAGTAATATAGATCTCCTCATCATGACGAAAACTTAAATTAGCTGATGAGCCAGTTGCTTTACCTCTGTCAAATAAGGCTTTTGCAATCCAGATTGAATCTTTAAGCTTTTGTTCAATTTCCATTTAAATCATCCCTTTATAATTGTATGTACATTAGATGGAATCCTTCTTATTAAATTATTTAAAGTTAATTGTTTTCTGAAATTCACACTTTTCCCAATAAACAATGCTTTCACCCTTGTAAAACTACAATCTTTTATTTTATAAGAAAAACTACCAGTTGGAATATCTTCAGGATGTAATAAAGTTATTTTAATTCAGGCAGACCCAGCCCCATTATCTCGTAAATATAGTAGTGAACCCTGGTACAAAAGTCACTATTAATAATACAGTAATCATAATTAGTAAGAATGGGATTAGTTTTTTTGCTAATTGCATAATTGGAACACCAGAAACGTTACTGGCCACATACATTGCTGTTCCTACAGGTGGGGTTAAAAGCCCTATAGTCAAGTTAATAACCATCAGTATGCCAAATTGAACAGGATCTACTCCTATATTAAAAGCAACTGGTGCTAATATTGGCGCTAAAAGTAGAATAGCAGGCCCACTATCTAAGAACATTCCACAAACTAGTAAGATTAAATTAATAAGGAGTAGTAATAAAATTGTATTGTCAGTTATATTTAATAAAGAGTTCGTTATTTGTTGCGGAATTTGTTCTCTGGACAACAACCAACTAAAAAGAGTAGTAGCTGCAATAATAGTCGAGATGATAGCTGTGCTGATGGCAGCATCAAAAAATACTTTTGGAAGGGATTTTATTCTCAAATCTCTATAAATGAGAGTACTGATTAGAAAGGCATATACACAGATAATAGCTCCGCCCTCAGTAGCTGTAAACATTCCACCACGTATCCCTACAATGATAATAACAGGCATTAATAATGCCAAAAATGCTTTTCTAAAACTAATCCATATCCCCTTTAGATTAGTTTTTCCTTCCTTAGGATAATTATTTTTTCTAGCAACAAAGTAAGAATATAGCATAAATAGCAAACCAATAAGTATACCTGGTAAAATACCTGCTACAAATAAATCACCAATAGAAGACTGCGTAGCAACTCCATATATAATTAGAGCAATACTAGGCGGAATAATTAAGGCAATACTTCCAGAAGCTGCCACTAATGCTGCCGAGAATGCAGGATCATACTTTCTTCTTTTCATTTCTGGTACCATAATTGATCCCAAAGCCGCGGTATCTGCTACAGCTGAACCAGATATGCCTCCCATCATAATTCCGCTTGTTGCAACAACTTGAGATAAAGCTCCTCTAATGTTACCGACTATAGATAGTGCAAAATCAATGATTCTCTTAGTAATTCCACCATTACTCATAATTGACCCTGCTAACATAAATAATGGAATAGCCATAAAAGGAAAAGAATCTAATGCCGTGAAAAACCTTTGACTTATTAAAATAATTGGATAATCCATAAACACAATTGCTCCCATTGAAGCCAATGCTATAACAAACCCAATCGGGATACCCAATATCAGGAACAGAGCGAATAAAACAAATAATAATGTGCCCATTACAGACTATCCCCCTTTCTTTTGATAAGCAAAACTGTTTCAGTTAATACATAGTAAAACATTAAGATTCCCGATATTGGCATAACCATAAATACAATCTCCATCGGCAAACCTAATGAAGGGCTATTTTGACCTGCTCCTAACTTTACAAGTTCTATACCACTATAAGTTAATGTTCCAGCAAATAATAAAAGTAATAAATTATTTATGGTCAACAAAGCTTTCCTACTATTCAAATTCAATTTTTTAACCAAAACATCTAATGCTATATGGCCACCACGCTTTATAGCTACTGCCATACCTAAAAAGGAGACCCATACAAAAGTATATCTACCAAGTTCCTCGGTCCAAGTAAAAGGGCTATTAAATACATACCTTGAAATTACTTGAGCTGTAACTACAGATACCATAAGAAACATTAAAAAGGCACAAATATAATATAGAACATTCCACAGAATTTTATCTATTATTTTCATTATTATCCCCCGTAGTGTTGAGAATCAACGGAGAGTGAAGTTCTTAATCTTCACCCTCCCTCTATATAATTAAAATATCTTCAAAATGCTCTTGTTTTCTTAGAATTTCATAAACATCCACTTTGGAATGTGTTGGAGCTAATCCTTTATAACACGGAATACAGAATATTCTTACTGGGGTATATCCATCCTATCAGCCAAATTGTGAACATTTGGTGCTTAAATGGTATGACCATGCTTCATTCTCCACGCTTCTTATGGTCGCTTACCCTCCCATGTATCACGGGATGTTATCCACACATTCCCTCGTCCTGCGTATCCACAAGGTGGAGGTCGGATATGCTCCTTAGCTGGGTCATATGCCCGAATGGTGTAAATAAGCTCCGACTCTGCATTGTTGGTGTTTGTTTAATTCCAGAATTCCAAGTGCATTTATCCATCCATTTTGTTCATAAAGCCTAAGCAGCCTGTAATGATTCTATTTGAGGTAAACCTTTTAGTAACTTGCTTCCATCAAATTCACATTGTTTTTTGCCTATGGTGAACATAACACGTATTAATTTCCCGCATAACGCAATAAGTGATTGCTGTTTCTTTAACGGATTGTTGGGGCGGGTAGTGTAATACCTGTGCAGTGCCTTAAACGTCGGGTTACTCGCCACTAGGGGGCGTACAGCCAGATATAGGGCTTTTCGCAATTTTTTTCTGCCACGTTTGGTGATTTTCGTTTGCCCTTTCAATCTCCCGGAGCTGTGTTCCCGTAACGTTAAACCCGCCATGTTTACCAATTGTTGTGGGTGATCATACTTGGTGAGATCCCCTACTTCAGAAAAGAACGTGGCAACGGTTATGGCACCAAGCCCCTTAATATTTATCAATTCCTCAGCACCCGGTATATCTTTCAATAGCTCTGTGATTTCCTCATCCAACTCTGTTAACTGATTTTGATACAGCTCATACTGGTCTAAAAGGCTGTGTAGTTCTTTTCTTGCGAACCTGAGCCCAATTTCAATGCCAATGCTCTTCTGTGCTTTCTTGACTAATTTCCTTGCCCGTTCTATACCCATGCCGCGTTTGATAACGGTTTTCCACGCTGCCAGCACTTCTTCCGGAGTCATTTGACGGATCTCATAAGGGAACGGGAACTCGCGCAGTGTGAATAACGCTGTCTTACCGGACCAGTCTTTAAAGACGTCATCAAATTCCGGAAAGTACCGCTGAATATGATTCTGAACGCGACCTTCGATGATCATCAGCTGCTTGATGAGTTGATCTCTTAATTTGATCCCTTCCCGTAATTCGGCATAAATGCCGTCGAGAAGATTTGGTACGGAGTATCTCCCATCTTTCACAAGCTGTGCAATAACGCGCGCATCTTTGGTGTCATTTTTCGTTGGTGAGTTGTCATCAAGTTCTTTGGACTTCTTAACGTGCATTGGATTTACAACCACAAAGCGAATGTCTTTGGCTTTTAGATAGTAAGCCAAACCAAGCCAAAAGTGTCCGGTTGGTTCTACGCCAACAATCACTTCGCTTTTGTTGTTTTTCTCCTGCAATCTGGAAATCCAGTCTAAAAGCTGTTGAAATCCGTGTATGCGATTGTCAAAGACCAATTTCTTACCCAATTCCACGCCCCGGTCATCCTGGGCACGTGCCACATGTTTATCCATGGCAATATCGATTCCTACTATCAATGTGGATGGTGTGATTTGCACTAATTTAAGATTTTGATTATAATTCATTACGAGTCCTCCTTGGTATTTATTTAATTTAGGGGTCATGATCATGACACCCAGTACTATACCAAGAGGGCTCATTTTTGTTCAAACCTCAAATTTCTTCATTACAGGAATGCTCCTAATATCACTATTCAATTTCTTCAATTATCCTATTGTAAAGATCAATATCATTTGTTTCAGCATAAGCTTCATGTGCCTTACGAGCTTCTTCAGCAAATTCTTCTATATTTGGTTCTGTTACTTCCAATCCTTCTTCTTTCATGGCCTCTAATATCTCGTCCGTTTGTTCTTCAACTAGATCGTTTTGATATGCAGTGGCCGTACTAGCTGCCTCAGAGATAATCTCTTGTTGATCTTCAGTTAATTCAGACCAAGTTAAATCACTCATGGCAAGGGTTACATATTCGTATTTATGTGCAGTAAGCGCTAAATAATCTTGAACTTCGTGAATACGTCCGCCATATATAAATGGGATAGGGTTCTCTTGAGCTTCAATCACATTTTGTTCTAAGCCAGTATAAACTTCGTCCCAAGCCATTGTGGTTGGTGATGCCCCCATTTCACTCCAGGTATGATCCATAGCCTGGATTTCTGGTACTCTCATTCTCAATCCTTGTAAATCTTCAAGTGTAGTAATAGGTCTATTTGCAGTAATATGTCTGGGGCCTCGATCCCACCAATCGAGTATCCTAATGGAAGATGATTCCAACACACGGTCAGCAATTTCCTCTCCGATTTCTCCGTGAATTACTTTATTATACTCTTCTTCACTACTAAATAAATAAGGTAATTCTAGTAAACTAATAGAAGGCTCAAAATTGCCAAGAACCCCTGCAATCAAAGCAAAATCAACGCTACCAATTTGCATACCTTCTGCCATATCTCGATCGCCACCTAACGTAGCGTTTGGATGTATTTCAATTTCTATTTCACCGTCTGAAAGTGCTTCAACCTCCTCTTTGAACTTCACAGCACCATCTTGCCAAATATCGTTTTCAGATTGCACATGGCCTAATGTGAGTAGAACTGTTTCATCACCATCACCACTCTCATCCCCTGATGCACTTTGATCATTGGAGCAACCAATTAGAAATATTACAAAAATCAACATAACACTTATAAAACTTATTATTCTATTCATTGTTTTACACCTCTCACTTTTTTAATTAATTTCTACAAGTACTTTAACCACGTTTTGTTTCTTCTGACTCAAAAGCTCTAAAGCTTGTTGGGCATTCTCCAGGGGTTTTTTTTGCGTAATAAAATCACTTATTTCCAATCCATTATTTACAAGTTCAACAGCCTTAGCAAAATCCTCTGTTTCGTAGGTCATCGCTCCAAAAAGATTAATTTCGTTAAATACAAAATTATATGTGTTAACAGGAATCTCTTCAGTTATCATGGCAACTAATCCAACTTCACCTCTTTTTTTAACAATGGATGAAGCTTGATTTATAATTGGTGGTACATCAGTTGCTACAATTGCTACATCGACTCCCTCCCCATTTGTATACTCTTTTACTTTTGATTCAACATCTACTTCATATGGATTTAGAACAAGGTTTGCCCCATGTTTTTTGGCCATATTTAAATTAAATTGTTCTGTATCTGTACATATAATATTCTTATATCCTGCTTCTCTTGCAGCCACTAATGTAAGCAAACCAATTGTACCAGACCCTAAAATGACAATTGAATCCTTGTCAGGAACTGAGATTCTGCTTATAGCATGAATACCAACGGCTAAAGGTTCTATTAATGTCCCAATTTCATAAGATACATTTTCATCAATCTTATAAAGGGTCTGTTCAGGTGCATTAAAGTATTCACTAAATGTACCGATCCAATCTTTGGTTCCCGGGACTACCTTTGACTTACAAAGGTTTAAAAGACCTTTTTTACAGCTTTCACATTCACCACAGCCGATATGTGGTTCTACTGTAACTCGATCACCAATATTAAATTTTGTAACATCCTCACCAACTTTAACTATTTCTCCAGCTACTTCATGACCTAAAACAGCTGGCAGTTTTCGAAACGCATGTGTACCGTAAAATAAATGAAGATCAGACCCGCATACACCGGCAGTTTTAACTTTTATTAACACCTCATCTCTTTTAATTTCAGGAATATTTTTATCTTTTATTTCAACTTTGTTGGGCCCAATTACTACTGCTGACTTCAATTTTCCATTCCTCCAATTATCTATTACAAATTACAAGAGTCTGATAACGCATTCAATTTCCTTCAATTTTTGTTACTGTTCCTAAGGTATTTGCATTTATTACCATTCGAGCAGCCATTTCAACAGACCAACTTACATTAACTGCATGATCTACATCTTTACCAAAACACAATACTCCATGATTTTTTAATAACACTGCATAACTATTATTCATTGCTAATTTAATATTATTTGCTAAATCATCAGAACCTAATGGAGCGTAGGGAGCTGCAACGGGTATTTCACCCCCTGCAAAATCATTTAATACCTCTAAAGAATTAGGTATAGGTTGATTTGCAATTGCAAAACTTGTGGCAGCTATTGAATGTGTATGGAATACCGTATTTATTTCTGGTCTGTTTTCATATATAATTCGATGCATTGTTAACCCTGATGAAGGCTGATGTTTTCCTTCTATAATGTTTCCTTCATAATCACATATTATTAAGTCATGCTCATTTAAATCGTGTAGTTTTATCCCTTTGGGGCTAATTAGCAATTTATTTTCTTCTAACTTAATACTATAATTTCCTTCTAACCCAGTCATAATCCCTAATTCATACAAACGTTTTGCAGCATTAATAATAGCTTGACGTTCTGCTAAAAAATACACTTTTTTCCTCCTAATACCTGGTTTCTTGTGGCCTTTTAAAAACAGGAGATACATTTAAAGCTTCTTCTAATTCCTCATGGTCTTTTGCATAATCTTCTAGTTTTTCTCCAAAGATAGCTGCGTTTATCGCTTGGTGTATAGCCATTACACCTGACTTAATTCCACTAGGATGCCCATGTATTGCTCCCCCTCCTCCAAGTACAACATCCATTCCATAGTCTTGTATTATTGTAGGAACCTTACCAGCTGTAGAAGATTGCACTATAAAGGTCTTCTTTATGTCATAAAATGAAGTGGACAGTAATTGAGCCGATCGGATCGTCGATTCTAATTCTGAAGTTTTTGACCATTTCGCCCATGGAGAACCTGGCAGATAAAAATCTGCTCCACATAATCTTGACAATTTTGAAAGAACCATTTTTCCAATAGAATTAATTGAAAAACTACCTGCGGGATGGAACAGTATTGGAACGTTAACATTAGGGTTTTCAGCTAATAATCTTAATGATTCCAACCCTTGATGAAAATTTAACATTATGGCATTCGCTCCTAATTCAACTGCCTTCTCTGCCCTTTTAGTTAAATCATAACCTGTTCCCGTAATATTGACGGTGTACAAGGCTTTATTCCCTGTCTCTTCTTCAGCACGCTTTAATCCCTTCATTACTGACAATATTCGTTTTTCTAGATTCAAGTTGTACACTTCAGACATAATTTCATCATCTTTTATATGATCAACACCTCCTATGCCCGCCTCATACGACATTTGTTCAATTTCTTTTTCATTAAGGCCAACTTTAGGTTTAATCATCATATTTACTAAAGGTCTTGTTGGAACTCCTAAAACATCCCGAATCCCTTCAACACCAAATTTGGGTCCGCTGAAGTTATCTGTAAAACTTGGTGGGAGTTTTACATCTATCAAGTATACATCGCCAGGCATATCCAGAATATTACCAGCAATGGTCGTAAGAAGCATGGATACACTACTGTTCCAACCAGCACTCCCCTTTACTGGATAAGCTATGTGTACAATTGCCGCTTTCTCGTTACCTTCACTTAGAGGTATAGGATAATACCCTACAACTTTAGCTCCTAATTTTCTTCTTACATCTACTGTTTCCCCTGGAAAGTCCATCCACCCGCCAGTTGATGATTCTAATGCCATAAATCCAACTAAATTAAGGTGATCAACAGCTTCTTTTTTAAAGTAATAGGTAGCAATTATGTAATCATTATCTTCAATTGATTCTTGTGAATAATTAAAGATATTTGGATCGTATAGACTAATAATTAGTAACACCCCTTGCAATTTTAAGTATTTTTAAAATACCCGAAATACATATTATTTATAGAAATAATGTATTTTTAGCCTCTTTCAAATGAAGCTCCATTAATTTGACACAATCTACATTTCTTTGACATAGCTTTTGGTATATATCTTCATGTTCTTTTTTAAAACTAAGCATTCTATTAGGCTGGCGCCTTAGATGTCGTAAAGTTATTCTTAACAATTGAGAGTTATAGTTTAATAAAATCTTATGCATTTCATTATTACCTGAAAATCTGCACAACATTAAATGAAAATTATGATCCACCTCTGCAAACCTTTTAATATCTTGTTTTTTAACTATCTCATCAGTTTCCCTTAAATTGTCCTTCAAAAGTTCTAACTGTTCGTCGGTGATTGTTTTATATATTTGATTACAAATATGTGTCTCTAATGCGATCCTCAAATTATAAATATCTACTATTTGTTCCACTGTTAAGTCATTAACAATAATTCCTTGTTTTGAAGATACAGTTACAAATCCTTCTGTTTCTAACCTATCAAGAGCTGATTTTATTGGTGTTTTACTCATTTCAAGCATATCAATTAATTCACGTTCAGAAAGCAAACTACCAGGTTTAAAATATTCTTCCAGGATACCTTCCTTAATCTTGACATACGCAATTTCTTTTAATAGCATATTAGATCGTGATTTAGTGTAATTTTTCATTTGCACCACTCTTTTAGTCATTATTATTTACATTTAAAACTTCATGAAAATAATTATCTCCTCCTAACTGGCCACCCTTTAATGCTAATTCAATTCCGTTAATTTTTATATCTTTTGAGTATACTCTGCATAATGGAGCTCCGGGAGAGACTTGTTGTATCATTTCTAGCCCAAAAACATCTAATTCTTTAGTTATAAAGCCAGAAGTATCACCTCCTGCAAGCACTATACGATTGATGCTACTGTTTTTTAATATTTGATTGGTAAAACCTCCAAGTTTTTTTCCAATAAACTCACCTATTTGCATTTCTTGAATGCCGTTTTCTTTCAGTTTGTTCCTCATTGAGAAAATAGAGTCATCATCTGGTCCTAACGCGGTATAGAGAATCACATTTTTCTTGTCATTCAATAAATTAACTACTTTATTTATAAAGTTTTTTTGATTCTCATAATCACCAGTTAATATATCAGAATTTACTTTTATCCCCTCAAAACCATTTCGAAGCGCTGTTTTAATTTGCTCTTTAGTAATCACCGAACCACTACCTGATACAACTAATATATTTTCTTTAGATTTAATATCTTGTCTATTAACCTGGTCAGTATTACGAGGTACATTTAATCGGTTCCAATTACTAGCTAGTGCATCTTCAATTCCTGAAGAACCTACAGTAAACACGGTGTTATTTTTAGATGCATCCCAGATAAGCCTTCCAGCTGTATCAACATCTTTTTCATTAAGAGCATCAATTAAAAGAATATCATAATTTTGCGATTTCGATTCATAAATCTCGTCAACATCCTCTTTATTCATCTCAATAATATCTAACAGACCAATATCTGATTGAATTTGTTTTTTCAAGTGCTTACGTAAGTCTGCTTCATCCATAGGAGTTACCGGATGCTTTGACATAACAGGATGCCTATCCAATCTATAAACAATATCTTTCATTCTTGCAAAATGCTGTCCAAACAAAGTATATCTACCCAATTTTGGAGTAGCTACTAATAATGGTGTTGCTTTCTTATTATCAAAGTATTGTTTAGCTAAATCTATCGCTTTACCTATACTTCCGACTTTTGGTGAAGAATCAAAAGTGGAACATGTCTTATAGTGAACAACAGGGACATTTAACTTTGAAAGAATATTATAAATAGGCTTTAATTCATTTTCCATCTCTTCAGTATTTTTTGCTCGACTAGTGCCAGCAATTCCAATACATTTTAGATTTTCAAACTGCTGAATCATTTCGATCGTAGGAATTTCAGTGAATAAAATTGTCCTATAACCTTTTGCCGCTAAAGCCTCCATAGCATCTGTTGAACCTGTAAAATCGTCTCCGTAAAAAGCTAGTAGTAAATTATTATCATTCATTATAAAATCTCCTTTAACCCATGCATTAGCTAGAAAAAAATGTAAGGGCTTGCAATCTAACATCTAACTTAGATCTATTATAGATCTATTAGTATAATATTAACTATTTAAATAAAAGTCAATACTTTTAATAATATTTTATAATTCCTAGATCTTATGGATTTCTGAGCCAACCTGTTATAAATTTATTCCATTATTAAACACACAATACCAATGACAATGAGTTTACTCACGGGCCTGAATCTTTGTGGATACAACATTAACTACGTCGATCTTAGATCGAGTTCTCCGTCGATATGAAATCATTACATTCGATCAAATAGAAAATATTAGATGAATTATCGACGAGCTATTTGAAGAAACAGGTGTGGAACCTTAATTGTGAGAAATTGTCGAAACTTGATTGTGGAAAACTGTTTAATTGAACTTGACAGTTATAACCCATTTTTTCTTATTTTTATATTTATTAAAAAATAAAGGATTTTCTGTATAAATGTCGAATTACTATAATGTAGGTACAAGTAACTACAGGAGGAGATAAAATGCTACTATTTTCAAACAAACTTAACAAAAGTATATTAGACCCAATACACGGATTAATTAAGATGACTGAAGAAGAAATGCAAATTATTTCGCACCCACTCTTTCACCGGTTAAGAAGAATTAAGCAAAACACATTCTTATACTATGTATTTCCTTCAGCCAACCACACTAGATTTGAACACTCGATAGGAGTAATGCACCTGGCGAGTGAGATGTTTTTAAACTCTTTCGAGAATGCAAATACTTTGTTAGATAAACAGAACAAATATGATTTGGAAAACGATAATAAAATCCTTAACCAAAGACAAATAGGAGAAGAAGCAATAGAAGAATTATTTTATGATTTGAGAATTGCAGCCTTACTTCACGATATTGGTCACGGACCAATGTCTCATTTATTTGATACGTTTGCTCCCGAATATAGAGATTTTATTAACATGATCAAAAATGATCCGGGATTATCTATTAACGAAGAAGTTAGACATTTTCGTGATGAATTTGCAAATTCATTTAATGCAATTAAAGGTGATAAAAATCAAATTGAGCATGAACATACTTCTTATTATTTTGCGACAGAATCCGTAGAATTTTAACCATTATGGAGGATAAGTTAAACTTAAGTAATTATATGATTAAATTAACTGATACAAAATCAAATTATAATATTCTTCCTTTTTTAAACCAAATAGTAGCAGGTGCACCATTAGATTGCGATAGAATGGATTACTTATTAAGAGATAGTTACTTTACCGGGGTTACATATGGGAGTTATGATTTGAATCGATTGCTGAAATCATTATTGCCATTTATAGATAGTGAAAAGAATATTATACGGTTAGGCATAAAAAAAAGTGGCTTGCCAGCAATAGAAAATTTTTTGCAGGCTCGTTATGAATTATATATACAGGTTTATTTTCATAAAACTAATCGTGCCTGTAACACTATGCTTAAAAAAGCAACAGAGCACCTTGATCACGGTGTGTTTATCGATTGTAGCAATTCTGATAAATTTATTGAAAGTTATTTAATACTATCCGATGAAGTATTTTTAAAAGAAGCTCATAAAAAAGTTGATGACTATGGTAAAGAAATCATTGATGACTTATTAGATAGAAAAATTTGGAAAAGAATTGCTGAAGTTTTCCCCCAAGAAAAAATGCAACATGAAGATATAGAAAGAAAAGTAAAAGAAGTTAAAGAAATCAAAGGAAAGATTATTGCTAGCTACCCAGGGTATTCAAATTTTATTGAGGATGATGTTATAAATGATAACCCTTTAAAGGGGCTGAATAAAGAGAAGGCGGTTTTACTATCAAAAGATCATTTTGAGGCTTATGATAAAGTAAAGGATCAAGATTGGTTAAAAAAATCCATTATTTTCAATGCACTCTCTAATAAATATTTAATTGGTAGAGTATATATGAAATCTGATACCTCTACTACAGAAGGTAAAGAAATGTATAGAACAATTAAGAAATTAGTGCAAGACAAAGCCGTAGAGAGATTTTAATATTTAAAAAATACAGAGGGGGCTCTACGAGCCCCAATAACTCAATCCCGACTAAACAAATCCCTCGTATAAACCTTCTCCCTCGCATCCTTTATCTCTTCATCCAACCGATTAGCAACAATTACATCGCTAAGCTGCTTAAAGTCATCCAGATCCTTTACAACGCTTAGTCCTTCAAATGCTTCTTCCTCCAGCACTGGTTCATAGACAATAACTTCAACACCTTTACCCTTTACATGATCAATAACATCCTGGATAGCTGACTGTCTAAAGTTATCGGAGCCGGTTTTCATGGTCAGTCTGTAGATCCCGACTACGTTAGGGTTTCGTTCTATAATCATATCAGCTATATGTTTCTTGCGGGTGGCGTTGGAGTTCACGATAGCATCAATGATGTTGTTTGGTATTCCTTTGAAGTTGGCTGCCAGTTGCTTGGTGTCCTTTGGCAGGCAATAGCCACCATAGCCGAATGATGGGTTGTTGTAATGGGATCCTATTCTTGGGTCGTGGCCCACGCCTTCGATGATCTGCTTTGTGTCCAGGCCTTTCATTTCTGCGTAGGTATCCAATTCATTGAAGAAGGATACTCTCATGGCCAGGTATGTATTTGCGAATAGTTTAATCGCTTCTGCCTCGGTGGCGTCGGTGAAAAGGATTGGAATATCCTCTTTCTTTGCTCCTTCTGCTAATAGGTTTGCAAATACTTTTGCCCGTTCTGACTGTTCGCCTACGATTATGCGTGATGGATATAGGTTATCGTGTAATGCTTTGCCTTCTCTTAAAAATTCCGGTGAGAAGATGATGTTGTCTGTATGAAACTTCTTTCTTACTTCTTTGGTGTAGCCGACCGGTATGGTTGATTTGATTACCATGACGGCATTTGGGTTGATGGATAGCACTTGATCGATGACCGATTCCACACTGCTGGTGTCAAAATAGTCTCTTTCCGGGTCATAGTTGGTTGGCGTGGAGATAATGACATAATCCGCATCTTTAAAAGCATCTTCCGGATCGGTGGTGGCTTTTAAGTATAAGTCTTTGGTTTGCAAAAACGCCTCTATATCCGGATCGACAATGGGGGATTGCTTATTATTCAGCATGTCCACCTTCTCCTGAAGAATGTCTAGTGCCATCACCTCATGATGCTGTGCGAGAAGTACAGCATTGGCCAGTCCGACATACCCCGTTCCTGCGACTGCTATTTTCAATTGCATTCACTTCCTGTTCTTGTAATCATTTGTTATTTATTCATACAAAAAATAGGCATTATCAAAAATGCCTTATTTTAAGTTGTAATAGTCAACATACCAATCCGCAAACTTCTGTAATCCTTCTTCA
Organism: Virgibacillus kimchii; assembly: GCF_055379185.1. Lineage (NCBI taxonomy): Bacteria > Bacillati > Bacillota > Bacilli > Caryophanales > Bacillaceae > Virgibacillus > Virgibacillus kimchii. Next base: position 2,234,121 of record NZ_AP043951.1, read on the forward strand.
ATAGGTGTTTCCGGTTTGAAGCCAACAGCCTCATGCAATAGATCTGTTGATGCATAGGTTGCTGGTACATCACCTGGTTTCATCGGTTCATACACTTTATTGAATTCCACATTCCGGCCTAAAGCATTGCTTAGTGCCTTTTCCAATGCACCTATAAATGTCATCAGCTTAACCGGGCTGTTATTTCCTATATTGAATACACGGTGTGGCGCACCCTCTTCCTTTTGCGTCGGGTTACTTAACAGACGTTCGATTCCGGTGACGATATCATCTATATATGTAAAGTCACGGTATAGGTCATTCTCAAAATCACCATTGTTAAATATCTTTATTGGTTCACCTGCAAAGTACTTATCGGTAAAGCCATAGTACGCCATATCCGGGCGACCCACTGGACCGTATACCGTAAAGAAACGCAGTCCAGTAGCTGGTATATGATAAAGATGACTATATGTATGTCCCATTAACTCGTTTGACTTCTTCGTTGATGCGTAAAGAGATACAGGAGTATCTACAAAACCAGATTCCTTAAATGGGACTTTTTTATTTGCACCATATACCGAACTGGAAGATGCGTAAACAAGGTGATCTACTGGATGATGTCTGCATGCTTCTAAAATATTGTAGAATCCAATGATATTACTTTGAATGTAGACATCCGGGTTTTCAATGGAATAACGCACACCAGCTTGAGCTGCCAGATTTACCACAATATCAGGTTTATAATCCTTAAACAGTTTATTTATTGTTTCCTTATCTGAAATATCCCCTCTCACAAGGGTAAACTTCTCGTGCGGCATCAACTGATCCAAGCGAGTATGCTTGAGGTTCACGTCGTAATAATCGTTTATATTATCAATACCTACTACTGCGCAGCCTTGGTCTAGTAGTTTCTTAGATAGGTAAAACCCTATGAAACCTGCTGCTCCTGTGATTAGATATGTTTTTGTTGTATCCGATCGTTTGTAATTCAAAATTTTCACCCGAGTTCTACAGCCACTAGGTAAACATAAAGCCCTCAATCCCTTGACACCCAAAGGTAAGCGTCAAATAAAACACACATAGAATCAGAAAGTCATCCATGCGATAATCTTCTTAGAAATGAATTCAGGAGGTTATGCGATGACTCTAAAAGACAAGAGAATAGAATGGGAAGCGCGGTATGATGCTTGGAAAGATAGCGGGCAAAGTGTAGCCGAATGGTGTCGGGATCATGAAATCAAAGCCCACCAGATGTATTATTGGATCCAGCGATTCGAGAACCAGGAAAATCTTTCTGAACAGGAACCAACACAATGGCTCGCCGTCCAGGTGGAAGAGGAAAATATTTCTTCCAAAGGAGAAGGACCTATCTTTATCCACTTTGATGCTCTTTCTGTCGAAGTGCGACCAGGAGCCAATGTTGGATTACTATCCGATATCATCCATGTCCTGCGAAATCAATGTTGACAAACTTACAATTTGAGCGTGTCTACCTGGCCCGCGGAAGCACAGATCTTCGTAAGTCTATTGACGGTCTGGCGGTGATTGTTCAAGAATGCTTTGACCTCGATCCCTTTTCTCCTTGTTTGTTCGTGTTCTGTAATCGGAAACGTGACAAGTTAAAAATCCTGCAGTGGGAGCACAATGGGTTTTGGCTGCATTATCGCAGGTTGGAAAAGGGAACATTCCATTGGCCATCAGAAAAGGACACAGCACCTATGAATATCAGTCCTCGTCAGCTTCGCTGGCTGCTGGATGGTTTGCCAATTGAACAAAGGCAGGCACACCGTGAGGTGAAAGCGCGTACCATTATTTAAAAGATTGAAATATAGGAATACGGGAATTCGACTAGGCAAGTCGAATTCTTTATCGTATACTTATTTTATGGAAAAAACAGCGCATACATCAACCCAGTCAATTGAATATTATAAAGCGCAAAATGAAAAGCTTGAGATGGAAAAAGAAGCGTTGGAGGCAAAATTAAAATGGTACGAAGAACAATTTCGTTTGAGCCAACAACGCAGATTTGGATCTTCCAGTGAGAAGACCGATTCAGGTCAGCTCTCTCTTTTCAATGAGGCCGAAGATACTACTGACACGACGGTGGAAGAACCAACTGTCGAAACGATTACATATAAACGCAAGAAACAGCGTGGTCAGCGTGAACAAAAGCTGGAAAACCTGCCTACGGAAACGATCGAATATCGTTTATCCGATGAGGAACAGGTCTGTTCGTGCTGTGGAGGAAATCTTCACGATATGAGCACGGAAGTGCGTAAAGAATTAAAAATCATTCCTGCGCAAGTAAAAGTCGTTGAACACGTGCGCCACGTATATAGCTGCCGGCATTGCGAACGCCATGAAATTGAAACACCTATTGTGACAGCGAAGATGCCGGAGCCAGTATTTCCTGGGAGCCTCGCCTCTCCATCCGCCATGGCTTACACCATGACACAAAAATATGTAGAGGGCATGCCACTTTACCGGCAAGAGAAACACCTGGAACGCTTCGGTGTATCCATTCCACGGCAGACACTGGCCAATTGGATGGTATACGGTGCCATCACATGGCTGGAGCTCATTTATAACAAAATGCACGCCCAACTATTGGAATTGGATACGATGCACGCGGATGAGACGACACTGCAAGTTTTATCCGAGCCGGAACGGCCGGCAACATCCACCTCCTACATGTGGCTATATCGCTCAGGGCATACTGATGTACCCATCGTTCTTTACGATTATCAGCAAACACGGGCGGCCAAACATCCACGCCGATTTCTGAAAGGCTTCCAGGGCTACCTGCATGTAGACGGTTATCCCGGCTACAATGGGCTTCCTGACGTTGTCCTTGTTGGGTGTTGGGCGCACGCACGGCGCAAATTCACAGAAGCACTCAAGGCTCTTCCTGAATCCGCAGCCACTACGGCTGTGAAGGCAAACGAAGGCTTGGACTTCTGTAATAAGCTTTTTGATATTGAACGAGATTTAAAGGACAAAAGTCCGCAAGAACGCTATGAAAAGCGTTTGGAACGCAGCCAGCCAGTGCTGGAGGCTTTTTTGGCATGGTTGAAAGAGCAAACACCACGCGTACTGCCAAAAAGTGCGCTTGGTCAAGCCATCAAATATTGTCGTAACCAATGGGAACGTTTAGAGGCATTTTTGGAGGATGGCCGATTGGAGATTGATAACAATCGAGCTGAACGGTCCATCAAGCCTTTTGTGATCGGAAGGAAAAATTGGCTTTTTAGCAATACCGCAAAAGGAGCAAAATCCAGTGCGATCATTTATAGTGTTGTGGAGACGGCCAAGGAAAATGGACTGAATCCATTTAACTACCTCAGCTACCTGTTTGAGGAACTTCCCAATATAGATACGACAGATGAAGTGCAGTTGACTCGACTTCTGCCGTGGTCCGCTTCACTCCCTGATGAATGCCGCGTTCCTAATAAATCTAAATAAATTATAACAGTAGTCCACATCTGAAAAATAGGTGTGGACTATTTTACGCTTACACCCAAAGGATTGAGGGCTTAAAAAGACATACTTATTGTGTTACTAGCTCTTAGGCTGAATATCCAAGATTTCTGGTGGCAAGTTCACCCCAACTTTTTGAAACACTTCCTTTTGCTTAGCTGTAGGGGTTGTTGTGCGGTAGAGATCTCCGTCGTCTGTAGTAAAATGCCCTACCTGCATCCGTTGCATCTCTCTACATGTAGACTCCCAGCTTGCGTTCGTTTCCATTTCAATAAGCCTTACAAGTAACAGTGCCAACCAACTAATGATTACATGTGCTCGAATCCGGTCTTCCAAGCGATGATACATGGGGCGCAATTTCAGCGTGGACTTCAGTGTGCGAAAGGCATCTTCCACTTGAAGCAGCTGCTTATACCCCAGGGCAATATCTTCAATCGACAGCGTGTCATCTGATGTTCTGATTAAATATTTGCCGTCGTATTTGCTTGCATCGCGGATTGCCTGCTTATTCAATTTCAGCGTGCCGTCTTTCAATTGACGGATATATTTGCCATACACTTTATGTGCACGGAGTGCACACGCCTGTTTATGGTGGGCTTCATTGGGCAGCTGCTTTAAATTCTCCAGCTTCCGTTCAATCGTTTGGACAATCTGGTCTCTTTGATGTCTGTCACGTTCAGCTTCTTCAGGGTTAAAGGCAATCACATAACGTTTTCTGGCCTCGCCATCTCCCACAATAGATTCCTTTACCTGAAGGTTGTCACGAATCGTATGGAAACGGCCACGTTTACTGAGAGCGGCTTCCACATCCTTTTTACCTGAACGCATACGTTCCCCAATAATGTAATGACCTGCACCTCGCTGAAGGATACGCAGGTTTTCTTCGGAGGAAAAACCACGATCCATCACTTGTACAATGCGTCCCAGTCTCCAGCCCATAAGATCTTTTTTCACTTCTTCGATGACATTCATATCCATCGTATTACCGGGCCAAGTCCACACTTTAATTGGAATACCCTCCCGTGTCACGGCAAGTCCAATCACCGTTTGTACGAGGTCAGATCGTTTATCCTTCGAATAGTCCTGAAGGCGGAATCGATCATCTTCAGCTGTTTCATCCGGATCGACCTCAAAGTAGCTTGATGTGGTATCAAAGTAGAGTAGATCCACTTCCAGGTTAAACAGGTTGGAAACATTATCAAACACACGATCCTCAAGCTGGCTCTGCACAGCAAGAAGCTCGTCCATGGCACGGTATAGCTGATGGCTTTGAATCCGGGGAAGGCCAGGCATATAGACATCCTCTGAAATCCATTCTTCCATTCCCAATTTACTTGTAGGAGCGAGTCCGCGGTTTGCGACCATGGCAAAAATCGCACGTTCCAGATCCATCTCATGGTTGCGGTTGCGGAAAATATCTTTCAGGATCGTATCCATGCCAAGCTTTTTCCACAATTGGTCAAACAGCCAAACACCACCCAGCCGTTTGGCGGAATGAAATAAAAAATCCGCTGCATCGCTAATTTTTTGCTTCGACTTCAGCGCTTCTTCCGGAGTAAGGAATCGGCTAATACTTTGGGCCAGTCGTTCAAGTACGGCCATATCGACTTTATCTTCACGGCCGAAAGAGTATATCACCTTCGCTTTCGCATATTTGGCCTTCGAATCCCACTCATTATGAGCCAGCTGAATGTACGAAACCTTTGATCCATCTTTATTTTTACGGGTAACTCTTCTTATGTACATGCCTATATTATAGCATACTAACATTGATATTAAAAGGTAAATATTGTAATACGTGTGCCTATGAAAATTCAAAAAATTAAGAGGCACTAATCCACAGAAAGACTGACCTTATGGGGAATATAGTTTATCCACAAGTGAATTTGTGCCTATTTACTGTCGAACTCGGGTATAAGAAATATGATTCAACAATTATTCTCATGAGAATCAATAAAATCAAATAGTCTCTTTATTGATTAACCATTAATGCGGTGGAAGCTGACTAAAGAGTTTATTATCACTTTTATATATCTCCATATGTTTGATCATACTTCTTACTAATTAAAAGAGTTATCAATATTAATCCGACGTTCAAAAGTGCACCAGATAAGCCAAATAGTGCAATAGCTACTAAATCACTATTGAAAATATAAAAACCAGATGACGTAAAATAGTTTGTGTAAATTATTTGAGACAAAAAACGAGGTAGGGTACCCTCGGAATTGGCTAAAATTCTAAGAGAGGAGAAACCCTACCATGTCTCATAGTATAACCAATAATGACTTTATGAATCAACTTGACACACTTGTTCGTGACTTTGTCAAAGAGCACCTGGAAACCATTATGAAAGAAGAAATGGAACAGTTTTTTAAGGTGGAGCACCCTGAACTGAAACAGGTGAAAAACGGGTACTACACACGCACTCTCGACACCAAGCACGGTCATATCGATGACCTTGCTGTTCCGCGTGATCGCAACGGTGAATTTAAGACGGAGTTGTTTGATCCTTACCAGCGCCGTGACCAATGGGTTGGAGAAACGGTCACGAGAATGTACCAGAAAGGCATCAGCACCCGTGAAATCGGTCAAATGATCGAGCACATGTTGGGTTCTGCTTATTCGGCAACAACGGTAAGCAATATAACGGATGTCACACTGGAAAATATCGAATCATGGCAAGAGCGCAAGCTGCAGAAACGCTATTCGGTTCTTTATCTTGATGGAACCTATCTCAAGCTGCGTCGCGATGACGTTGATAACGAAGTCGTCTACCTGGTCATTGGCATCACCGAAGATGGTTATCGCGAGATTCTCGGTTTCTATGTCGGCGGCCAAGAAAGTTCACTCGGTTGGAAAGAAATCCTTCTTGACCTTTACAAGCGCGGTGCCGAGGAAGTGCTGCTTGGTGTATTTGACGGCCTGCCTGGTTTAGAAGACGCAATGAAAGAAGTTTATCCAAAGGCTGATGTGCAGCGCTGTGTCGTTCACAAAATCCGAAATGCCATAAATGCCGTACGTAAAAAAGACCAAACGGCCATTGCCGAGGATCTAAAGCCCATTTACGAGGCAAGTACAAGAGAAGAAGCCAAAAAGCAATTCCAGGCTTTTAAACATGCTTGGGAGGCTAAGCATCCTAAAATCGTCAAATCGTGGGAGAAAGACTTAGATGTGCTTCTGACGTTTTTAAATTACCCGTCATCCATCCAGCGCATGATCTACACGACAAACATCATTGAGCGAACGATGAAGGAAATCAAAAAACGTACCAAGACGATGAACAGCCTGCCCAGCGAAAAGGCGGCAGAGAAAGTGGTTTATCTCCAATCCATTGACTACAATCAAAAATGGGCAGAACGGAAACTGCGAGGCTTTGCGAGTGCTTATCAGCCGCTTCAAGACATGTTTGAAGCAAGATATGGAAAAACAAGCAAAGTATAACCGGGAGAATTTTCAGTCATCATCCCCCGGGTACCCGGGGGATGATGACTGCTCCCCCACCAATTCTGTGGAATACCCTATTAAAATTTACACATACTTCTTGACGGAACCAAAAACCAATAAATAACATTAATATTCTAGTAATTAACATTATAATGGTATAAATTAAATGAAATCGTTGTGCTGATAACACAGGCAATGACCTAATACTCGGTCTATTTATAAATCCAAAATAAGACCAAAATGCAATCCATCTTGCATATTCTCCAGCCATAACCCAGTCTTCACCGAAAACAAAGCTAAAAAGCCAAGGTCCAAAAATAATTACAATTCCAAAGGGTACAGCACCTATAGCACCCAGTAATAATGTTGCTTTTTTAATTAATTGTGTTAGGTTTTCTTTATTATTAGCTGCTTCAGATATGCGTGGATAGAAAACATCACCAACTGATTTACCAATTAATTGTGAAGGTATATTTAGTACAGTTCTCCCTATAGAATAAAATCCTGCTGACGTTGGTCCAAAAAAGCTAGTTAATAATAAAATAGGAAAGCTTCCAGATATTGCATTCAAAGATACTTCAGGTGCTCTAAAAAACGGGAAATCTCTATGTTTCTTAGCAAGCTCTTTTATAGACGTCTTTTCTTTGAATGAAAAACTTAATAGCTTTTTATTAGTATATCCAGCAAAAAAAAGCATTAAAAAAGCTTTGATCCCTTGTGTTAATGCTGAAAATACTATCAATACGGATGCTACTGGATAAAAGAAACCAACTCCCACTTTTCCACCATTTATAATTATAGCTTGTATAAAAGTAGCTTTTGCTGAAACTGAAAATTTTTTTGTACGTATTAGCCATTGTTCGGTTACCTGTAGAATACCAGCACATAAAAGAACTAATGGTATTAAATATAAATAAGAAGCTATTTCTTCTAATTGAAATAATCCTACAATGGAACCTTGAAATAATAATAAAAATAAAGCAACGATCACTGATAATATTACTGTTATTATTAATGATAACTTTATTAATTCTTTTGCATCATTATCTCGCTTCGGAAGTACAACAGCTATAGGATATGTTAGAGCTGCTATAGGTGTTAAAATAGCTACCATAGCCATAAAAGTTCCCATTAAGCCGTATGCTTCTGGACCATATAAACGCGTAATAACAGGAGCTAATAACATTGCAATTATTTGAGCTCCTGCGGTACCTGATGATAGGATAATAATATTTCTTATTAATGGTTTTTTTATTAATTTTATTATTTTATCCTTCACTTTGAAATGTCCTTTGAATTAATTATTTTGATTTGTAATGTTATAGACAACTATAAAGTATTAGAAAATTAAATCCTAGAACTTAATATTGTACAATGTCTGCAATAAATTAATTTTTTGCTTGGGTTTTAAATTACTATTTTCAAAAATTTTATTCACGTCTTTCTCTATGAATGCTGAAGATATTATGTGAAATTCATCCGAATAATTGTCAATAGATTTCTTCCATTCCTGACTCTTAATAAGAGCATTCCAGTCCGCCCAAGAACCTTGGTTTCCTTTAATCAAACCCATTCCTTTACCAAATTTCCTTGATGACCAAAAAGTCAATTGAATAAAAATGTTAATATACCATACAAAGTATGGTAGCCGTCCGTCACCATGAAGTAACCATTTAGTTGGCTTTAGTAATGGTTTTGCTGCTTTATGAAATAATTTGCGATTTAATTTCCACTTTTGCGGAACAGAAGTGCTTAATTTCACCACATCATTAGCCATAAAAGGTTCAAATGACCTAAATAATCTTCGATTGGCATGAAGGTTTCCTATATCCACATTCATAGAACTGGGCCATAACTCAAACCATTCCTCTGCAGATTCATTTCTAAAGTTTTTCACATAATTTAAATGAGACTGTCTTCTTCTTGTTAGTTCTTCTAAAATATCCGGTGTGATTAAATTATTTTTCATAAAATCCCCAGCACTATAACCTCTTCTTCTTATATCTGGTATGAATGGCAAACGTCCGGATCCCCGCAATTTCTTTATATGTGATCCTTTTAATAAACCGTCTGAAAGCAAACCTCCAAAAATAGCAGAGTAATCATTTAGATTACAGCTTTTATGAAATCCATATGTATGCGCATTAAGATATTGAGATCCACTGCCCACTAAACTTGAACAGTCAGACAGTATTTCTAAATAATGTGTTTTTGTGCGAGTTTTTAAGTTAAAGTCTGCCCCATATGCTTTTGCTGTTTTCTTTGCTATTTTACCTTCAGTGTTCATTTGGTCGAGAAAAATAAAGGCATCTCTAGATTTTTTCTGAAGTAATGCCGAAAGCACACGTGAATCCTCTCCCCCACTTATAAACTGAGCTACATCAGACGTTTCACTTATAATACTATTTATATATGCTGTTAAACTTTTCCTAAGATTATCTGCAGCCTGTTTAATAGATTTATACTCAAATTTCTCTTCAGGTATCCAATAAGCCTGAGAGTGAAATGTACAATTATGACTATTAAAATAATGAATAGAAGCTGGTTTTATTTGAAAAATTCCATTATATACCGTATACGGAAAGGTAACTACACTGTGAAGAATAAAATCTACTGTTGAAACCATGTCAATATTATCTTTCTGGTTAGATGTTTCTGCCAATATATCGACATGTGTTGATAGCATAATATTTGTAGAGTCTTGATAAATATAGACTGGAATAAAAGACATTAGATCTGTTATACACTGAACATCAGAAGATTTCTTATTTATAATTAAGATGGTATAAGGGCCACTTAAATCTTCATCCCATTTGATTACTTCTTTAATCCACTTATTAAATATAGCTTTAGTCCCCGTATTACCAGTATTTTTTTTAAAAAATTTATTATCTTGGAAACGTAAAATGGGTCCACCAATTACAACAAAAATAAAATCATTCGATTCATAATATTGAAAGCCGTTGTATAGATTAGTACTTACCGCTAAAGAACCCCATTCTCCATGAAACTCTTCCACTGTTGGTTTGTCATCATGGTAAATTTTTTGAACCTCTTTTGTTAACTTTCCTTTATCTATTTTTATTTTTGAATAAATAAAATCACTCATTATTAATCGCCGTCCGCCTCTTTCAAAATTTTAAAGCATGTCTTTTGAAGTAAGACACTTTATTTTATTTCTTAAAAAGTACCAATGAAAGCACTATTATACATTAACGCATTCCGGATATTGTTTTATCCATATTCTTCTATCATTTTTTCGTATTGCTTTACTATTCGAGAAGCATAAAAATCTTGTGCTCTTTTACTTCCCTTAAATGAATAATAATCCATAAGTTCTTGATTACCTATGAAATCAATTATTTTATTAGAAAGCTTTTTTATATCCCCTACAGGAACCAAAACACCATATTCATTATCTTTAATAATTTCTCTAGGGCCAGAATTACAATCCGTTGATATCACCGGTGTACCAGCTGCCATAGCTTCAACAATTACATGCCCAAATCCTTCCCATTTAGATGACAAGACAAAGACATCTGCTTTCTTCATATATTTATAAGGATTTTTTTTAAAGCCCATAAAAACCACCTTTTCTTTCATGCCTAAATTTTCACTAAATGATTTAAGTTTATTCTCTAATGGACTTTTTCCAAGAATAATTAATCTTGAATGTATGTTTTCTGTGACTATTTTAAATGCTTTTAATAAAGTAATGTAATCCTTTGCTTCTACCAGTCTACCTACAGCAATAACTAATTTTTCATTATCATCGATTTTATTTAAATCAGTTACTTTTTCATCACTTAATCTTTTGATACTTTCAACTTCTATGGGATTATAAATAAGCTCAATTTTACTTTTTTTCACTCTGAAGTCTTTAGCCAGAACTTCTTCGACCCCCTTAGAAAGGGCAATTATTTTATTTGCAAAACAATTATAGAGAATAAATATTACCAATCTATTTATCAATGTAACAGAACCTGATGCTATTCTATTACTAGATTCTCTAATCACAGTTGGCGTTCTTTTAAAACTTAATAACTTAGCAATTAACAGCATAATGTTATTTTGATATATTGTACTAAATAACAAATCTGGTTTATGTTTGTTAATAGCTTTAACTAGTTTAAATAAGCTATATCTTAATTTAGAACTATTTAAATAATAAATATATATATCTTGTCCTATTAAGTCTCTATAATCATTTTGCCGCTTTGACCCCAAAACTATTACAATATCGAATTTTTCTTTATCTAGATTATTAACCAAGTTTATAACTGTCCGTTCCGCTCCCCCCCAGATAAGGAGAATAAAAAAATAATATCTTTTTTTTCATAAATGATCCTCCTGATAATAGCAGTTTAACACTAATTTAATTGCCTTTGTTTTATATAAATAAAAGATGTTTTCTATCGTAACTTATCAAAAGTATCGATAAATAAACAAGGAGTCCTAAGATAATTGCTAAACTAAAAATAATCAAGCTATAAGATTAAAGGTTGTTAAAATAAAATTTATACTATTAATTCAATTATGCTTTAACCCTTTAACCTCCCTCTATATAATTAAAATATCTTCAAAATGCTCTTGTTTTCTTAGAATTTCATAAACATCCACTTTGGAATGTGTTGGAGCTAATCCTTTATAACACGGAATACAGAATATTCTTACTGGGGTATATCCATCCTATCAGCCAAATTGTGAACATTTGGTGCTTAAATGGTATGACCATGCTTCATTCTCCACGCTTCTTATGGTCGCTTACCCTCCCATGTATCACGGGATGTTATCCACACATTCCCTCGTCCTGCGTATCCACAAGGTGGAGGTCGGATATGCTCCTTAGCTGGGTCATATGCCCGAATGGTGTAAATAAGCTCCGACTCTGCATTGTTGGTGTTTGTTTAATTCCAGAATTCCAAGTGCATTTATCCATCCATTTTGTTCATAAAGCCTAAGCAGCCTGTAATGATTCTATTTGAGGTAAACCTTTTAGTAACTTGCTTCCATCAAATTCACATTGTTTTTTGCCTATGGTGAACATAACACGTATTAATTTCCCGCATAACGCAATAAGTGATTGCTGTTTCTTTAACGGATTGTTGGGGCGGGTAGTGTAATACCTGTGCAGTGCCTTAAACGTCGGGTTACTCGCCACTAGGGGGCGTACAGCCAGATATAGGGCTTTTCGCAATTTTTTTCTGCCACGTTTGGTGATTTTCGTTTGCCCTTTCAATCTCCCGGAGCTGTGTTCCCGTAACGTTAAACCCGCCATGTTTACCAATTGTTGTGGGTGATCATACTTGGTGAGATCCCCTACTTCAGAAAAGAACGTGGCAACGGTTATGGCACCAAGCCCCTTAATATTTATCAATTCCTCAGCACCCGGTATATCTTTCAATAGCTCTGTGATTTCCTCATCCAACTCTGTTAACTGATTTTGATACAGCTCATACTGGTCTAAAAGGCTGTGTAGTTCTTTTCTTGCGAACCTGAGCCCAATTTCAATGCCAATGCTCTTCTGTGCTTTCTTGACTAATTTCCTTGCCCGTTCTATACCCATGCCGCGTTTGATAACGGTTTTCCACGCTGCCAGCACTTCTTCCGGAGTCATTTGACGGATCTCATAAGGGAACGGGAACTCGCGCAGTGTGAATAACGCTGTCTTACCGGACCAGTCTTTAAAGACGTCATCAAATTCCGGAAAGTACCGCTGAATATGATTCTGAACGCGACCTTCGATGATCATCAGCTGCTTGATGAGTTGATCTCTTAATTTGATCCCTTCCCGTAATTCGGCATAAATGCCGTCGAGAAGATTTGGTACGGAGTATCTCCCATCTTTCACAAGCTGTGCAATAACGCGCGCATCTTTGGTGTCATTTTTCGTTGGTGAGTTGTCATCAAGTTCTTTGGACTTCTTAACGTGCATTGGATTTACAACCACAAAGCGAATGTCTTTGGCTTTTAGATAGTAAGCCAAACCAAGCCAAAAGTGTCCGGTTGGTTCTACGCCAACAATCACTTCGCTTTTGTTGTTTTTCTCCTGCAATCTGGAAATCCAGTCTAAAAGCTGTTGAAATCCGTGTATGCGATTGTCAAAGACCAATTTCTTACCCAATTCCACGCCCCGGTCATCCTGGGCACGTGCCACATGTTTATCCATGGCAATATCGATTCCTACTATCAATGTGGATGGTGTGATTTGCACTAATTTAAGATTTTGATTATAATTCATTACGAGTCCTCCTTGGTATTTATTTAATTTAGGGGTCATGATCATGACACCCAGTACTATACCAAGAGGGCTCATTTTTGTTCAAACCTCAAATTTCTTCATTACAGGAATGCTTCTTATGATAGAAATACATAACTTTCCTTGGAATTAGAACAGCAATTAATGGTTTTAATAGAAATATATAATATTTTCTTGGAAAGCTTAATCTCTTGAACCCAACGTGGCGAGGGTCTGACTCCAATATTGTTAATATTGTTGGCACCAAAAAATAACTGGTAGACCTATATAACCAAGGATTACTACTGCTATTTTTCGTTCCATCAAAATCTAACCCCATAATAATCAACATACCAATCAATAAATTTGTTTATGCCTTCTTGAATGGTAGTCTTTGGTTTATAATCAATATCCTTAAACAAATCTTCCACATTTGCATATGTGTCTGGTACATCGCCAGCTTGTAGCGGCAAGTAATTTTTCTTTGCCTTTTTGTCCAACTTATTTTCAATTGCCTCAATAAAATCCATTAGTCTTACTGGATTGTTATTTCCAATGTTGTACACTTTGTAGGGCGCATTACTACTTCCGGGATCTGGATCTGCACCAGACCATTCTGGATTAGATTGGGCTGGTCTTTTTGTTAACCTAGCAATACTTTCAACAATATCATCAACATATGTGAAATCTCGCATCATATTGCCATTATTAAACACATCAATTGGCTCATTATTTACAATTGCTTTTGTGAATAAGAATAACGCCATATCTGGACGACCCCAAGGACCGTAAACAGTGAAGAAACGTAAGCCTGTCGTCGGTAAACCATATAAATGACTATACGTATGTGCAAATAGTTCATTAGACTTTTTAGTCGCTGCATATAAACTCAAGGGATGATCAATGTTATCACTTGTTGAAAATGGCTTGGAAGTATTTGCACCATATACAGAACTCGATGAAGCGTAGATTAAATGTTCTACTTTATAATGACGGCATGCTTCAAGTATGTTTGTAAAGCCAACGACGTTTGAGTTAACATACGCATGCGGATTTTTAAGACTATAACGAACCCCTGCTTGTGCAGCTAAATTAATTACAATTTCAGGTTTATACTTTTCAAATGTTTGGTTAACTGTGTAAAGATCTTCTAAGTCTGTTCTAATAAAAGTAAAATTTTCATTTGTTAATCGATTAAGTCTATCTTCTTTTAATTGGGGATCATAATAGTCATTTATATTATCTAAGCCTATTACTTGATGACCTTCTGTTAATAATCGTCTCGATAAATGGAATCCTATAAAACCGGCTGTTCCCGTCACTAAAATAATCATTTCAAACTCCTAACTTCTTGATTAATATTATGATTCTTAATTAATGGATTGATTATTTGTCGTATTAAAAACTAGATTTACGTTTATGATATCTATACATAACGCTATTTGGCAAAAGTGCTGCTATTAAAGGTTTTAATAAGAAAAAATAATATCGTTTTGGAAACTTTAATAATTTAAAGCCCAAGTAACTAGTTCTTATTCTATTAATTGCTACAGTTAAGTTCCTTTTTTTGTAATCATCAATGCTCTCGTGATATTTATACAATGGCTCTTGAATGTTATATCCCTTAAAACCCTTATGGTAAAATCTAAACCATAAATCCCTATCCTGTCCTCTTCTTGTTCTTTCTGAAACAGTGTATCCTCCTAAATCAGTATATACACTTTTTTTCATCATAATGGTAGGGTGACCAAAAGGTACACTCGTGATTAAAGTATATTTTCCAGGATTTTTTTTGTTTTTTCTTAATCCTTTATCACCATCTTCATCAAATAATATTACAGAACTCCCTACTACATCATATTCAGGATTGCTATCCAAGAAATCTACTTGCTTTTCAAATCTATTTGGTAAACATATATCGTCTGCATCGGTTCGGGCAATATATCTTCCCTTTGTAATACTGATACACCTATTCAAGGTTGCAGCTAACCCTAGATTTTTTTCATTTTTAATAAGAGTAATATTATTATAATTATCCGCATACTCTTTTGCAATGTCATATGTTCCGTCTGAAGACGCATCATCACACATAATGAGTTCCCAATTAACATAAGATTGATTTAATATCGAATCTATACACCTTTTTAAAGTATCTTCGCAATTATAGATCCCCATTATAACAGAAACTTTTATTTCCTTCATGCTGTCACTCCTTACACATAATCTCACAAACTTTTAGTTTCCGGACAATCCTATTAGGAGTTAGTTTCCATCTTATTAAAGTTTACAATACGTGTTTTGAAAACACCTATTAGCTATATATAAAAGGTATTAAACAAATAAAATTAATACTACTAATGAGTCAGCATTTATTTCTCTCAAAACTTTCACAAGGTAATAGTCTTTATGTAATTTTATAGCCCACTTCCTCTCTAGGATTTATTATTACTTCTTTAAACTTCAGTATTAGATAAATGGATTATATAATAACATTAGTCTACAGCCTATTTTCAAGTAATTATTCTACCTAATCATTTATCTTATTTAATATGTTTATTGAATACTTTTTCATATTCATCTACTATAATTTTTACATTAAATTTGTCAGCTCTTTTAAGTCCTAAAGCTTTATAATTTCTTCTCATTTCGTCATTATTTAAAATTTCAATTACTTTTTCTGCCATTATATAGTAATCTTCAACGGGTACCAAAATACCATATTTATTATCTTCTATTATCTCTGCTGGCCCAGAATTACAATTTGTAGATATAACCGGAGTTCCACTAGCCATAGACTCCACTATAACGTGCCCAAACCCTTCCCACTTTGAACTTAGTACAAATACTTTTGCTTCTCTCATATATTTATATGGGTTTTTTTTAAAACCTAAGAAAATAATTTTATCTTCTAGGCCTAGCTTCTTGCTGAGATTTTTAAGCTCCGTTTCTTGTGGACCTTTTCCTAGAATAAGTAATTTTGCTTTTGTATTACTTGATACAATTTTAAAAGCCTTTATTAAAGTAAAGAAATCTTTTGCCTCTACTAACCTTCCTGCTGCAACTACTAGATTTTCGCCTTTAATCCTATAAAAATCGTCTATTTTTTCATTACTCAATTTATTTATAGTTTCTATTTCAATTGGATTGTATATAGTTTCTATTTTGTTTTTGTTTATGTGAAAGTTCTTAACTAAATCTTCTTTAACTCCTTTGGATAAAGAGATAACTTTATTTGCAAAATAATTATATAAAAGGTATGTTACAAATTTATTCAAATTTGATACTGTTCCAGACTGACTTCTATTACTAGCTTCTCTAACAATAGTCGGAATTTTCTTGAATGTTAATATCTTTGCTAATAATAAAATAATGTTATTAGCATTAATTGTGCTAAATAATAAATCTGGATTATCACTACTGATAACTTTTCTTAATTTAAATAAACTAAACCTTAGTTTGGAGGCACCTAATACCTTCACCTTTAAATCATTTGATACTAATTTCATATAATCATTATTTTTATTAGTACCTAGTACTAAAATTATGTCAAATTTATTCTTATCCATATTATTAATTATATTTACTACCGTTCTTTCTGCACCCCCTCCTGATAATGAATATAAAAAAAACAAAACTTTTTTCTTCATTTGTACCTCCCAAATTCGCATCTTAAATTACTTCCGAAGATATATCACTAAAGAAAGCATAAAACTATATTTCAGGTGACTTACGAGTCGGCAAACAAAATAAATCCACACATCAAGAATATAATAAATCTTAAATCCCAAAGTTTATATTGTTTCTAGATATAATCCCTAATGCATCAACATGAGTTTGTATTATTTTTAAGCTTGCACCTTAAGTCAGTTTCTATATTTTTATATTAGACTTGATATAAAGTATTAAGCAGCCAATTCTCAATAGATACTTTGAACTTAAACCGGAAGTAGTCATCCCCTTGATGGTTCTCAGCTAACAAACCTCAAACAAAAAACCATTATGATTTTTATAATTAACAATGCTGCCACAAATATACACTTTACTCATCTGCTCAAACTCTCCGTTTACTTAATTGGTTTGTTATCAAAATCAAACATATATTAAGTATGGCACCTGAAATGCCAAAAAAGGCAACTGCAACCAAATCACTTGAAAATACATAATAACCAATTGCTAAGGCTGCTGCTCGAGTTATCAACATAAAGATAGTAAATTTCAAATGAAAGGCTTGAGCAGACAAAACAGGGAAAGACTTAACGCTCGGGCGATTAATAAACATAAAAAACATCCAAAGTGCCATCCACCTTGCATATTCACCCGCTGTTATCCACTCTTCTCCAAATATAAAACCGAAAAGCCAAGGGCCAAAAATAACTATAAGTCCAAAGGGTATGAGTCCGATTAAACCCAGGCTAACAGTTGCCTTTTTAATCAATTTTGAGAGATTTTCTCCATTATTTGCAGCTTCAGAAATACGAGGATAAAATACATCCCCAACCGATTTTCCGATGTGAAGTGTTGGTACAGTGAGAACTGTCCTACCAATAGAATAAAAACCTGCTGAAGTTGGCCCAAAGAAAGTAGTTAACATTAAGATTGGAATACTTTCAGAAATTGCGTTTAAAAACTCTTGTGGTGCTCTAAATAAAGGAAAATCCTTATGCTTTTTACCAAGTTCTTTAACAGACAACAGTTTCTCTTGTAAATCATTTTTCTGTTCGTAATACGACATTTCAGAAAATATTATCATCATCAAAGCTTTAAATCCATTACTCAGAGCCGATAAGATAATAAGCACTGCAGCAATTGGATAATAAAGACCGATCCCTACTTTACTCCCGTTTAAAAATAATGCTTGCAAAAACGCCACTTTAGCATTGATTCCGAATTGCTTTGTACGGATAAGCCATTGTTCTGTAACTTGAAATAAACCAGCAAACAAAATAACTAGAGGAATCAAGTACAAAAAGGAAGCAACATCTTCTAGTTGAAATACTTTAACAATCTGTTGATTGAAAAACAGTAAGATAAGTCCTGCAACTGAGGCAATCCCCGTAGTTATATATAGAGAAAGCCGAATTAACCTTTTTGCATTACCATCACTCTTAGGTAACACAATAGCGGTAGGATAAGTTAATGCTGCAACAGGAGTAACAATTGCTACTATTGCCATAAAAACTCCCATTAATCCATAAGCTTCTGGACCATACAACCGAGTAATGAGTGGTTGTAATAGGATATTAACAAATTGTGCAGCGGCAGTTCCTGTTCCATTATTGTTACATTGCGAACAAACGGTTTTTTTGTTAGCTGTATTATTTTTCTTTTCATGTACTACACCTTTTTACCATCTAATTTAACTTCGGAAATACTAAGGAGTCATATTGAAATTAGAATACTTTCTATATTGTTAATAATTTTGGTAAGAAAGTCACTTTATTAACAAATAATTCTTCTTATTATCAACTAAAGGCCTAACAACCAAGTGATACTCAACCCCAAGTTCCCTCTTCTACCCATTCCAAAACATTTTTTACCAACAATAACAAATAGGTACTTCATCGCATTAAACACATCTAATTCAATATACTTAACCTCATCCCAACTGGTTAGGATCAGGCCTTTTGTCCGGAATGTTCTTTTTCGTTTCATATTTATTAGAAAGAAAAATTACAGCTAATAATATCCAAAACATCGATTGCCTTAATCCCTGATGTGTCAATCCATAAAAATGAATAGTAACCAAAACTAAAAGTGTTATAAAAGTAACTTTGCCAATTAAATTATAAAAAAGTACTAATAAGAGTATTAAGCCTAAAATTCCATAATAAAAGAAAAAACTTGGTATACTTGCATGAATTTCTAACCCTTCTGAAAACCTCTGTAGACCACCTTGCCCAGCTCCAGTAAACCAGTATTGTGGATTTTCCAATATTCGGTCGTATCTTCTTTCAGTGAAAGTAGATTCTGCATCATAAGTTTTTGATTCAAACCTATTTTGTACATCGTCTATTATATTAAATGAATATTGTGTATCAGTAACTAATGCATGTACTTGCACCATTGTTAATAACACTAAGATAACCAAAATAATATTTTTTTGTTTTAAATTAAATTTAGTAATAAAGTAGTATATTAAACCTACACCGAATAAAATTAAACCTGATAAAATTGCCGCACTGGATAACGAAATTAAAATTAAATATAATGAAATAATCGAGAATACTAGGTAGCCTCTAAATGATATTCTATTAATATAATAAAAAAGAGTAATAATTCCTAGTTGAATTAAACTATAATACCCTAATTGATTAGGATTATTGAAATAAAGTGTTGTTCTACCACTCCCACCTTGAGTAGTAATAGCTATTATAAATTGAATAACTAAACTAATAACTACCCCTATCAGTAAGTATTTCATCAAATTCTCTTTATCAATTTTATATAGATTTAATATAACCAACATGATCATTATATTGAATATAAAATAAAGAGTATTGATATTCATGCTTGGCTCTGTCAGTACTATGCTCCAGATACCATTTACTACAGCTATTAGCAGCAACAAGATAGCTGATAAATAAAATCGAATATCCTTCACAAAACTATAACTAAAAGTAAACAATATAATTACTGAAAAAATAGTATAGTCGGCAATTTGTGGTAAACCACTACCTAATAAATAGAATGGTGCCATTATAAAATACATAGAAATTAGTATAGATATTATTTTTGTTTTACTAACATTCATCCTACCATCTCTTATCTGTTTGTTATACCTTAGAATATCAGAAAAAATATAATTTTATAATATATTGTATTATCACTCTCTAGCTTAGTAATTCAGCATTACTGTGCTTAATCCACCTTTACGCTCAGGGCCCAAGTTCGGTTCAATATCCATCTCTAATGTACTCTATAACAAGTTATAGATATCTATTAAAAACTCTACCAAAAAAGCAATATTATAAGCTTCCAGGGCAGCTTATAAGTTTTTAAGTTTGCCTAACATAAGCAAGGTAATTCAGTCTAAAGCCTGTTAAGAAGCAACCATTAGCTGAAGCCAACTGAAGGTTTCGACTGAAACTCGATTGCTGCTTATTCATCGATGTCAAATACGCCATCTCCTTCAACTTGTTACCCTCAATGTATTAACGTATCGTTTCTTCAATGACTGTTCCTACTGTTACTAAAAAATAGCCTCTTGCCCATAGGTATTGTCCCAATACCTTTTATTGAGATGCGGAAACTCATCTTGTATCATTCTCGTTGACCTCCCCTTTTGGTATTGAACTATCTATGCAAGAGCCATTATTGCTGGGCAGAAACCAGCCAATGTATGTGACCTTTGCTAACGGTTCACTTTTGTTATGTCCCGTGCCATACAACATTGACGTATTAGTTCTATTGCTCATATGCTACATCACCGCATAGGAAATGGAGCGATATTTAGTTGCTCATACAATATTATATTTTGTATCGTATATCGAGTGACTGCCAGTTGAATATTCAACCACAAGGTGAACTCATAGGTTGTCAAAGTGCTTAAAGCTATCGGCTAGTGTCGATGGGTTTAGACCTGGCACATTGAAAGTAAAGTCACGGCACTGTTTACTATCCCCATTCATAGTTGGCTGCTTCCATCATATTAATAGTACCACGTATATTAACTTCCTTATAAAAAAGAGGCATTTTAATACTTCTGGGTACACTTCCCCATGCGGCCTGGTGAAGAACATAGTCTACCCCTTCAGACGCCTTATGGCAAGTATCAAGGTCAGTATATCCCCTTTAATAAATTCATAATTAGGATGATCTATAAACTCATCTACATTTTCTATTTTTCCAGTTGATAGATTATCAAGGCCTCTTACTTGATAACCCAATTTAAGAATTGCTTCCACCAAATTTGAACCAACAAACCCAGCTGATCCAGTTACTAAAAACGTTGATCCATCCGGAAATGTAATGTCTTCGTATCCCATGTTAAAGCCTCCAATATATGAAACCTTCTTCTTCCGCTTCATCCCTTTCAAACATACCTTTTAAATCTATTAATACATCATCTTTTTCATCAGATTTTTTATTTGTTTCTGAAGTAGCAGCAACTTCTTCTAATCCAATAGAATTAGATTCAACTGTTTTAAACATAGCTTTAATATCTTCAAATTTAATATCTTTGAACGCACCATGTGCTACAGCAAAGATAACTGCATCTATGTCTTTTACTTCTTCAATCCCACTAACTTTTACTTTATACTCATTCAATAGGTCTTCTTCGTCTGCAACAGGATCCACTACTATTACTTCTACCCCATAATCTTCTAACTCACTAATTACATCTATTACTTTTGTATTTCTTACATCAGGTGTATTTTCTTTAAAAGTAACACCAAAAACAGCTACTTTTGAACCATTGATTTGCTTGTTCGCTTTAATCATTTTCTTAACAGTATTTTCAGCTACGTATTTTCCCATATCATCATTTATCTTTCTTCCTGAAAGGATAATTTGAGAATGGTAACCCATTTGCTCTGCCTTGTATGTAAGGTAGTATGGATCTACACCTATACAGTGACCACCAACAAGTCCTGGTGAAAAGTTAAGAAAGTTCCACTTGGTTCCTGCTGCTTCCAGGACAGCTTTTGTATCAATTTCCATTTTATTAAATATTATAGATAACTCATTCATAAAAGCTATATTTATATCTCGCTGAGAATTTTCAATTACCTTTGCTGCTTCAGCCACTTTTATGTTTTTCGCTTTATGCACACCAGCTTCTACAACTAATTCATACACTTTGGCAACTGTATTTAGTGTTTCGTTATCCTGAGCTGATACAACTTTTATTATAGTTTCAAGTCTATGTACTTTATCACCGGGATTTATTCTTTCTGGTGAATAACCAACTTTAAAGTCTTCACCACATTTTAGGCCGGATTCTTCTTCCAAAATAGGGACACAAATATCTTCCGTAACGCCTGGGTAAACAGTCGATTCAAATACAACTATTGAACCTTTTGTTAAATTTCTTCCAAGTGTCCGGCTTGCAGATTTTATTGGTGTCAAATCAGGGGTATGATCATCTTTAACCGGTGTCGGCACAGCTACAATGTGAAATTTCGCCTCGCTAAGTCTTTTTTCATTAGAAGTAAAGTCAATAGCAGTATTTTTGATAACTTCATTCCCTACTTCTTTTGTAGGATCTATTCCATTTTGATAAAGATCTATCTTTTCTTTATTAACATCAAAACCAATGACCTTAACTTTTTTTGCAAATGCAACAGCAATTGGCATACCTACATAACCTAAGCCAATTAAAGATACTTTTTCATCTCCGCTAACCAATCCTTCGTATACGTTCATTGTTATTCTCCTTATTAATTAACATACTAATTTCTTCTATATAAGCGTTTATCACTATATTTCTATCATATTCATTTTCCATTTTTCGTCGACCACTAATTCCCATCGCCTTTTTTTGATCATATGGCAGTTTTATAAATTTAATTATTACATTTACTAAGCTCTCTACATCCTTAACGTCAAAGCTGTATCCACTCTCACCTTCAATAAATGTCTCTATACAACCAGGTATTTTAGTAGCTAATATCGGGCGACCGGAAGATGCAGTTTCCAATAATACGTTAGATAAACCTTCATGATATGAAGGGAGTATAGTTGCGTGTGATTTCCTTATATATGAATGCACATCTCTTTGTTTTCCATAGTAATTAATAATATTTAACCTTTGACACTCATCAAGTTTTTCTTGATAATCTTCTTCAATATCACCAATTAAATCGAATTGTACATTTGGGTAATTTTTTTTAACTATCCTCGCTGCCTGCATTAATTCCTCTATCCCTTTATCTTTCATCATTCGCCCAATAAATAAAAATATAATCTCTTTATCATTCGGTGGGTACTCTTCAAATTTATGCTCTTTTAAATTAACTCCTGATCCCGGAATTAATCTTGTTTTCCCATTAATAATTTTATTTTCTATAAAAAAATTATGGTTTGACTTGTTTTGGAAGAATACACATGCAGCTTTTTTTAATCCTATTTTATAAAGTTTAAGTGTAATATTACGTATGATTCCCTTATTTTCAATAGCCGTACCTAGCCCTGTTATATTTGATATATATGGAGTATTAGTAATTCTACAAGCAATACCTCCATAAACATTTGGTTTAATAGTGTAAGTTAGTACTATATCTGGTTTAATTTTTTTTATTATTTTTCTGTAATTCAACAATAATTTTAAGTCAACAATAGGGTTGACACCTCTTCTATCTAGTTCAGTATCTATAAAATTACACCCTAACCCCTCTAGCCTTTCCGTGTATTCATCTTTAGGAAATGAAACGTAAACTTCATACCCATCATTCATCAACTTTTCCAGCAATTCTTTTCTAAATTTATATAACCCCATACCATAATTTGCTAAAACAAGGACTTTCATTTAATTACTCTCCTAACCGGAACTCCTACATAAACTCCAGGCTCTTTTATGTCCCTAATCACTACTCCCCCAGCTCCTACCATACAACCCTTAAATATAGAAACATTATTACTGACATTACTGCCAATACCTATCCAAGAGTTTTTTCCAACAGTCACTCCCCCTGCCAAGTTGGCACCTGGAGAAATATGTACGTAATCTTCTATGTTATTATCGTGATCAATCGTGCATCCTGTATTAATAATACAACCTTTTCCTATATTCGTAGAGGAATTTATGACTACTCTGGCCATCACAGTTGTACCTTTTTCTATCTGTACCTGTTCAGCTAGTATTGCTGAAGGATGTATGAGTACTGGTATACTTGCACCCAATAATTCCAGTTTCTTGTATATTTTTTCTCTTACTCTATTATTACCAATACCTACAAAGATATCATATTGCCCTATAAACTCAGAAATTTGATTAGAATTTCCAACAACATTTAAACCTAAGGATGATGTTAAGTTTGGATTATCATCTAGAAATTCTATTTTATTCCATTTGTTCATTTTTATTGCTATGTCAGCTACAACTTTGCCATGTCCACTAGCACCAATTATAAGGAGTTTATTTTTCATAATTTTTTTTTCCTTTATCATTCCCCTTAAACACTTCTACCGTAGCTGCAGTTTCTGAATGAATTCCTTCTCTGATAAAGACTTTCTTAAACGTCATGAATATAATTTTCCAATCTCCTATAAAACTTATATTATTGGCATACTCTACATCTAGATTAAACTTGTCTTCCCAGCTAATTGCATTTCGTCCACTTACTTGGGCCAGCCCAGAAAGGCCTGGTCTAACTAGATGACGTTTTTTTTGATGTTCATTATAAAGTGGTAAGTACTCTATTAATAGCGGTCTTGGACCAACAATGGACATATCACCTTTTAAGATATTTATAAGTTCAGGTAGTTCATCAAGTGATGTAGAACGTAATAGTTTTCCAAACCTTTTGAGCCTTACTTCATCAGGTAATAAATTCCCATGTTCATCTTTTTCATCAGTCATTGTCCTGAATTTATACATGGTAAATATTTCTTCATTAAGTCCAGGCCTTTCTTGTTTAAAAAGAACCGGACTACCTAGTTTCATGCGAACGAGGAATGCAACCATAAAAAATATGGGACTTAGAACTATTAAAGCCAGTAAAGATAAAGCCAAATCCATCGGCCTTTTTAAAAACTTTCTATAGATTCCACCTTTAGATTTGTTCATCTTTCTACCACAACCCCTTAATAATCTCACAAACTTTCTTCAGATCTTCGTCCGTCATCTTACTATCACTCGGCAAACAAACCCCATTCTCAAATAACTTATCTGACACACCCTCATCAACAAAGTCATATTTCTCAAAGTAAGGCTGCAAATGCATCGGCTTCCAAACCGGTCTTGACTCAATATTTTCATCTTCCAAAGCCTCAAATATATTCATCGGTCTAACTTTTCCACGCAATGTAATACAACTCAACCAACGATTTGGATTATCCCATTCATTACTAGGCATAAACTCAACACCATTAAGTGCGCCAAGTTCTTTCTTATAAAAATCAAAAATATACTTTTTCTTTTCCACCCTTTGATCCAACACCTTTAGTTGCCCTCTGCCAATTCCCGCAAGCACATTGCTCATACGATAATTAAAGCCCAATTCACTATGCTGATAATGCCTTGCCTGATCCCTGGATTGAGTTGCCCAAAACCTGGCTTTAGCTATTTTTTCTCCATTATCAGAAACCAGCATACCACCACCAGATGTGGTAATGATTTTATTTCCATTAAATGAAAATACGCCATAATCCCCAAAAGTTCCTGTATGTTTTCCTTTATAATAAGTACCCAGTGATTCAGCAGCGTCTTCTATTAAAACCACATTATGTTTTTTACATAAATCTACTATTTTATCCAAGTCAGCAGATAATCCATATAGATGAACAACAATGACAGCTTTTACTTCTGGATATTTCTCGAAAGCTTCTTCTAGCGCAGTCGGACTCATGTTCCACGTTTCTAAATCACTGTCTATGAACACTGGAATGGCATTTTGATAAATAATGGGATTTGCTGTTGCCGAAAAAGTAAGTGTTGGACAAAAAACAATATCTCCCTCACCGACACCTGCAGCTTTTAATGCTAGGTGAATCGCTGCTGTACCTGATGATAGTGCAGCTGCATCTTTAGCTCCAACCTTTTCAGCTAACTCTTTCTCAAATTGATTCACGTTCTCTCCAAGTGGAGCAATCCAATTTGTATCGAAAGCTTCTTGTACATATTGCTGTTCATAACCTTCATCACTCATATGAGGTGAAGAAAGAAAAATTCTATCTGCCATGTAATACTACCTTTCTATGTGAAACATACCATTAATTGATTTTGATTTCATTTACCCTAATAAAGTCTCTGGTCTAACTAACCTCCAGAGCCAATAAATATTATAATTACTGCTTAAGATCCTTTCACAGACAACACAGTCCGCTCCATATAAACAATCTTCATCAATTCACCCTTCAGCTTTTCTGCGTCGTATGTATCAAACACTTCCATCAGCCTGTCCAGCAACGATTCATCCACTTCCACCGTCCGGCCGACATATATCTTCTCATAAACTTCTCCGGGCAGAATCTCATCCTCCCCGAGAAGTTCCTCATACATTTTCTCACCCGGGCGTTTTCCGGTAAATTCTATCGGAATTTCTTCCTCTGAAAAACCTGATAGTTTAATAAGGTTTCGTGCCAAATCTACTATTTTCACAGGCTCGCCCATATCCAGGACAAAAATTTCTCCGCCTTTGGCAAGCGTTCCTGCCTGAATCACCAGCCTGGATGCTTCAGGTATCGTCATAAAGTACCGGGTCATTTCCGGATCAGTAACAGTCACCGGGCCTCCGTTTTCAATCTGCTTCTTAAACAATGGTATCACACTTCCGCGGCTTCCGAGTACGTTCCCAAACCGAACAGCGACAAATTTCGTATGACTGCGCTGCGCCAATGATTGCACAACCATTTCCGCCACACGTTTTGTTGCCCCCATCACGTTTGTCGGGTTTACTGCTTTATCCGTGGAGACAAGCACAAACTTATTCACGCCAAATGTATCGGCAGCTTCTGCCACATTTTTCGTGCCAACGACATTATTTTTTACTGCTTCATGCGGATTATATTCCATTAACGGCACATGCTTATGGGCTGCCGCATGATAAATAATCGCCGGCTGATGCTCTTCCACAATATCAAACATCCGGTTTCTATCCTGCACATCCCCGATCACCGGCAGGATTTCCGTACCGTTATCGGCAAATTTTTGCCTGAGTTCCATATCAATCGAATAAATGCTGAATTCACCATGGCCGACAAGGACGATTCTTTCCGGTGTAAACCGCATGAGCTGCCGGCAGATTTCCGAGCCGATCGAACCGCCCGCTCCGGTCACCATCACCGTATGACCGGTAACATAGCCGGATATCGCATTAATATCGAGTTTTACGGGATCCCGCCCAAGCAGGTCCTCCACTTCGACATTTTTCAGGTGGCTGACGGATACTTTTCCGGTCATGAGATCCTCAATTTTCGGGATCATCTGCACCTGCACATTCGTTTTATTGCATGCGGTAATAATTTTCTCCAGTGCACCATTATGTAAGGACGGAATGGCAATGACAATATGTTCGATGTTCAGCCTTTCCACCACTTTCGGTATGTCCTTCACTTTTCCGGCCACCGGAATATCATAAATCTGCATGCGCTGCTTCGTCAAATCGTCATCGACAAAAGCAACAGGCAATAATTCAAATTGCTGGCCGTCATTTTTCAGCTGTCTTACAATCATGGCACCGGCTGATCCGGCTCCTACAATCAATGTCCGCTTCTGCTTTCCTGCTGTTGTAATAAAGCGGTCACGGAATATGCGCCACATGAAGCGGGATCCGCCAATAAAGATAATATGCAGCATCCACGTCACAATCAATGCCCGCCGGTAGATCGTAAAGTCATTAATGAGAAATTGAACGATCGCGGTAGCAAGAATGGAGAATGTCACTGCCTGAACAATCGTCAAGAGTTCCCCGATGCTCGCATAGGCCCATACTTTGTTGTACAGCTTATAAACAAAGGCAAATAAATGATGAAAAAGTAAAAGTGCAATCGCGCTGATAATCAATACTTGCAGCTGCGCTTCGGTATAAACCGGGAACACGATCCAGGAAGCAATGAAAATGGCAGTACTGACAATGATGGAATCAAGCAGTATTAAGAGGGTTAATCTTGTTTTGTAGGTCATGCTGTCGGCTCCTTTCTTTTTTGGTTTTTCGGTACGGGGTGGGATGTTTCTTGTCGTTTCATGTCATACTGGTCGGCTTTTTTTCTGTAAAAGCGTCGACTGATTGCTTTTCTATCATATTCCCTGACATCTCATTTAATAATCTAATGACTTGCGTTCGACGGTTTACACCAATTTTCTTGTAAATATGACTGATATGGGCTCGCACTGACTCCTCTGTTATTAATAATATACGTGCTATTTCCGTGTTTTTTAACCCTAACCTTAAAAAATAGACAATTTGCCCTTGCTTTCGAGTAAAGTGGATTCCCCGTTTCATTAATTGGTATACAAAAAGCTCTGTTTTCTTTCTTTTTTCCTCGTTCAATGCACCTATAAGCTGCTGTATATCCGCATTTGGCAAAAAGAAATAACCATCCTGGATGCTGCGGATCTTCTCGGCAATGGTATGCAGTGTGCATTCATCTTTAAGGAAGATGCTATGGATCTGGTCCTGCAGCAATAAGGATGATTGTGTTTTTTCGTCGCGGTCTATGAATGCAACTACTTTTATCCTGTTTCCTTCGTGGTTCTTTAACTCTTCCAGCGGGACCTCTGTACTATCGGCCAAAATAACTGTCTCAAAAGGCATGCTTACCTCTCTGTATGTATCATAAGACAAAACAATAAAATCCTTTTCTTTCCTTAGGTTTGCCAGAACGGCATTTATGTATGGTGTTTCCGAAACGTATAAAGTTATGATCATCTTGATGCATCTCTTTTCATGTCAATAGTGCTATTCTGTAAAATAACGCCAGTTCTATGATACTAAATACCTGGTCATGTTTAAAAGTGACTTTTGCAAATAAAAGTCATATCCATTCCCCTTTTTTCGACATAATATGACACAATCTGCGGACTATTGTCTTTTCTCCACACAGTTAGTGTTTGAAATCACGGTTCGGATCTTATCATGTTTCGTGCATTTTCTAATTCTAATTGACTAGTCCTCTGAGAAAATGAATGAATTCTTTTCGGTTATGAATATCTGCTTTACTGTAAAGATCACTGATATAATTTTTGATTGTGCCTTCACTTAGGACCAGTGTTTCTGCTATATGTTTATTCGTGGCCCCTTCCATCAGTAAAGTTGCAATTTCCAATTCACGTGTGGTGAGATGAATATGCTGTTTTTTCAGCCTCTCATCCAGAATGTCTTTTTGATCATATTCCAAGTCAAGGATCCTTTTGGCAAGAATTCTTGCCGCTTCTCCTGATATGACCGGGTGGCCGTAGTTGACATCTTGAAGCGCCCGGATGAGCTGCTCCCGGTCGAGCTCCTTCATCAAAAACCCGTCCGCGCCGGCATGCACCCCGAATATAATTAGTTCTTCTTCTGCAAACGTAGTTAGCAATACCACTTTGACATGCGGGTATTTGGCTTTCACCTGGAAGGTTGCTTCAATCCCATTGTGTTGGGGCATATGAATATCCATTAAAATAACATCCGGCTTCAGCCTGTCTACTTCACCCAGAATCGCCTCCACGCCGGATAACAGGCCAACCACTTCAATATCCCTCTCCTTTGAGAGAATGGCCCGCAGTCCTTCAATAAACAGACGCTGGTCACCCACCAGCAGCACTTTGACCATGAAACAACACCTCTCTCGCTTCATTGCGATCCCAACGCGTCATTGCGTTTATACTTCCCAGTATACATGAATAGGCATACAAATAAATGTATACCGCTTGCTTCATCATTCTTAAGTGTCTTTCTTATTTAAAGAACCTGTTGTTTTGCTTAGAATAAGCCGAAAAACTTCTTCTTTTTAATTCTGGACGGTTCCAGTCTATTGACGTTTAAATTATCCAGAAGCAAATGATTATTTTCCATAAACATATAGAAATAGTCATTCCCAAAGCGCTTGTTCAATTCTTGATAGGCCTCATCCATCCAGAAATTACGGCTTGTTGTATTATGTGCATCTGAAGCAATAAAATGTGTTAAAGAGTTGTCAATAAGCTGATGTGTGAACTTCTCTATATTTTTTCCAAATTTCCCGATCACACTGCCGGCGGTAACCTGTGTCAACGCACCATTTCTTACAAAGTCATACAGTTTGGCAGGGTTCTCGATTAATTCCCGGTTTCGTTCCGGATGGACAATAATCGGCGTGTAGCCCGCCACCTGCATGTCATAAAATAACTGTTTGGAAAAATGCGGAACATGTCCGGATGAAAATTCAACAAAAACATACTTCGTGTCGTTTAATGGCAGCAGTTCCTGATTTTTTAATCCTTGGACCATATCCCCATTGATCCGGGTTTCCTGCCCTGGAACTACTGTGAGCGGTATGTTTTTGTCTGTCAACAGATTATTAAGAATTTCCGTATATTGAATAATCGATGTCCGGTCATTTTCATATTGTCCATTTTTATGATGAGGTGTAGCGACAATGGTATGGATTCCCTGTTCCACAGCTGCTTCCGCCATGGCAATACTATCGGCTTCCGTTTGTGCCCCGTCGTCCACCCCCGGCAAAATATGACAATGAATATCAATCATTTCTCTCACTTCCCCCATTTAATACATAGCACTTAATATATAGAATTGTCTAATATCTGTAAAATTATTGTAACAAAGTCCCCTATTTTTTACAATGACATGGATCACGGTAGTCATCTTTATGCAGGCGAAAGAGTGCGTTGTTAGGTAAAAAGTCCCGAATAGGAAAATGGACTTAATTCATAGTTTAGCAGATTGGGAATTATTTTGGTAGTTATTTTTCAATTTGGGGATTTTTGTATAATCAGAAAAGATATTTTTCTTGTCTTTTTGTGCATGTGTTAGTTTTTTATAGGTAAGACTTTATTTCAGCTTTCACAAGCCGGTTTCTAAGTAAATTGTATTTTTTATGTATAAAAAAAGTTGCCGCATGAAGGCAGACATGCTCGTGCATCCTACTGTCTCTTCACATGACAACTTTTTTATGGCGTATTTAGGATTGATTCCGGCAAATCAGTTATTGCCGTAATAGTAATAGTAGTTGGCCTGCTTTTTCTCCCGGTCATTGAGCACGGTACCGAGCAGCTTTGCTTTTGCCGGTTCCAAGGCATCTTTTGCTTTCAGGGCTGCTTCGTACTCTGTCGACTTACTGCGGATCACCAGCAGGGATCCGTCGACAATATTTGCCATGATTTGTGCATCCGCCACGGCAAGTACCGGGGGTGTATCAAAAAGGACAAGATCATAAGTGACCAGGGCATCACTCAAGAACTGCTGCATCTTCCTGGAAGCCAGCAGTTCCGATGGATTCGGAGGGATGGGACCGCAGGAAATGACATCCAGATTCTCCACGTCTGTCTCATGAGCCGTTTCTTCTAAAGTATTCTCCCCGACAAGAATATTGCTTAATCCGCGTAAATTATCCAAACGGAATGTATAATGCACCGTCGGTTTTCGCAGATCGGCATCCACGAGCAGCACTTTTTTTCCCTGCTGCGCATACACCACGGCAAGGTTTGCTGCCGTTACAGATTTCCCCTCTCCCGGACCCGAGGAAGTAATGATCATAGAACGCAGCTCATCATCAATGGCGGCGAATTGCAAATTCGTGCGAACCGTGCGGAATTGCTCCGAAATGGGAGACTTCGGGTTTGTTTTGGCGATCACATGCCGCATTCTGCTTATTTGCCTAGACTGTTTACTTTTTCGAGCCATCATAGCCACCTCGATTCGCTTGCTTTGACTTAAATGTAAACTGCCCTTGCTGAACATCTTTTTCGTCTATATGTGATACGACGCCAAGCACCGGTAATTCCAGCTTCTTCTCAATATCCTGTTCGGATTTAATCGTGTTATCCAAATATTCAAGCAGGAACGCAAGTCCGACACCAATCATTCCACCAAGTACAATCGCAATGGCAATGTTCAGCATCGGATTGGGCGCGACCGGAGATGGATTGGCATCCAGTTCTGCCTGAGACAGAATGGTCACATTGTCCACACTCAGGATCTCCGGGATGTTCTCCTGGAAGACAGAAACCGTTGTATTCGCAAGCTCCACGGCCATTGCCGGGTTTTCATCCGTAGCCGTCACTGTAACCACCTGGGAGTCCTGCGTATTGCCCACTTGAATTTTATTGGCAAGGGTCGCGGATGAATAAGGCAGGTTCAACTCCTCCACCACTTCATCCAAAATAGCCGGGCTCGTAATAATCACATTATATGTATTAATTATTTCCGTATTGGACCACGCATCATTCACACTATATTGCATATTTGGATCCTGCTCTCCCTGATTTACAATAAACTGGGAACTGGATTCATAGGTCGGCGTCAGCACAAAATAACTCACCACAGCAGCAATCAGTGCCGCACCCAGAATAAAAGCAATAATAAGTAATAAGCGCTTTTTTATCACTTCAAAAATCTCTTTCAGCGAAATTGTTTCTTCCATGTGATAAACCTCTTCCTTTCTTGTTGGGAGATGGGACACGGGGGCACGGGGACAGGTACGGCCCCCTGTTCAGTTGGGTGGGACGCAGGGACAAATCTTTACGGTGGGACGAGCAGTTAGCGCAGTCCCAGGTTCTTTGCCCCATTTTGCGTAGCCTCCAGTTTCCTTTTCACCTTGTTAATCGAACAAAGGGACAAACCTTTTCGCGGGGCGGGCATTATCGCAGTCCCGGTTTTCCCCAACCCCAGATAAGACCGGTATTTAGCTCGATCCAAGGTTCGGTGTCCTCCTGTTGCATATTCCATCATTTTCCTCTATCGACAGATCCATAAATTTTCTATTAATCTTCATTCTGACTTTTATATTACAATAATTGATTATAGCATATTTGAAAACTATTACACATTATTTTTGTAGAATCTTAGGGAATGATGTGATTTGTTTGTTTGGGGTAAAAACTGCGGATTATTTGACAGGTATTGCTGTATTACTGCAAGTTTAGCAGCATTTCACTGCAGAATAATTTGTCACTTATGAACAACCACCACTCATAAAATCACAACTTTTGTATCACTTCCCCATTATTGAAATCTGAATCGAAAATCATATTTTTTTGGCTGACTCACCATTAGGTTATAACAGCAGGTGTTAACCTTCCCTGATTAATTTATCGGCACAAAAATGATATTTATTAAATTATTTTTTAGGGCGGTGACGAGGGGACAAATCTCTAGGTGGGACGATCATTTTGCACAGTCCCAGATTCCTTGACCCGGTAGATTTCTGCATTGGTTGTATATTAATAATTTTATCGTTGTTTATGAGGAATTCAATATAGTTTACCAGATTGCATCCGTCGTTTGTAAGATGAATATGGAACTTAGTTGGGAAGATCAGCTACTTTTGTTAAATGGGTGGATGGTTGACTCATGATTGCGCTGCTGTTGGAAGAGGAAAGTCTGCCTTGTGGTAATTAGAATATGATATTGATCTATTGATAAAATGGTTAGTATTGGTGGGGCGTAGCTGGAGAAATGATCTATTGGACTTTTTCCGCTGGATTTTCGAGTGATTGGTATTCGAGGGCTGCTCTATTGGACCTTTACCGCTGGATTTTCAAGTGATTGGGCTTCGAGGGCTGCTCTATTGGACCTTTACCGCTGGATTTTCAAGTGATTGGGCTTCGAGGGCTGCTCTATTGGACCTTTACCGCTGGATTTTCGAGTGATTGGGCTTCGAGGGCTGCTCTATTGGACTTTTATCGCTGTATTTCCGGACGGGTTGGCCTCGGGCCCTGCTCTATCGAACTTTATACGCTTTGTTCCAGCCGTTTTAGCCTCTATGCAGAATAACATGAGTCAATCAAATTTTGAAGGGGTTCGATCAATTTTCGGAGGACGGGCTTGATCAGGGAATTAATGATACAGATATTCCTTCTTTCGTTCACTCATTAGGTCGAGACGCATGGATAGTTCCTCGCCCTTGTTTATTGTTTTAATATACCGGCGTTCGTTGGAATTTGCCAGCGCTTATAATTGACATATACTTACAGGAAATTGGATTAAACTAATTAATGGATGCTTTAAAGAAGTTCGCAATGAGGTATATAAAAACCCAAAAAAAATAAAGACCAGTTTTGCAGCAGCTCGTATGAAGAACCACATGACCAGTCTTTATCTTCATTAAAGCATATTTGACTGATTAAGTCAAATATGCTTTTTAACCAATTTGCAACTCGCATGAAGAATCACAAATCAGTTCAGTCAAAGTATACGCATTACGTTAATAAATTATTCACCATAAAGATATCTATCTGGCATTTTATATATCCCGAATAACTGTTGATCATGATGTAATGAAGGAACATCTATGGTTTTTTGGGAAATTTGGTAAAACAATGCATTGAGCCAAATGGAAAAATTCTCATCGAATCCTGCTTTACCAAAGGATAGTTCATAAAATTTCCTTATAATTCCTGCAGAAAGGTCTGCTAATTGTATCCCCTCCTCCACCTTTGAATTTACAAAAACAGCTGATTCAACAATTAAACCGGATTTTTTACCTTCAGAGGATCTGTACAAATAATTTTTAATCCTTTGTGAAATGATTTGATCATTATTTTCATCTCTTGTATCAAAGCCAAGAATACAAGATGTTTTCTGGGTGAATGCATACCCATTTACTCTTTGAATTAGTAATCTATAATGATTTGGCAACTCCTCCCTGTTAAATTTTAATACTTGTTTGGTTCTGTTCATAACGATGGCAAAGATCTTTATATCGGGGACTTACTCTATTCTTAGGAATACAAACTGCAGTTAATGTAGAATTTAATTCAGGAGCATTAGGATGCAACGAACCACTTTCGTCTATATAAGCCAACATAGGGGTGCTCTCCTTCGTCTATAGTTAAATTAATTTTATCATATTATTTAAAATTAAAGAATATTTTTACTCGAAGCTTCTATCCTGGATTACCGCGTACTCATAACGAGGTAGCGGGGGAAACACTGGATTTTCCATCAATTTCTTTTTATCTGCTGAGATGTTTGCCAACACGTAGATTTTGCTTGGCGCTTCAAGGCATTCAATAACATTACAAGTATTACTTTGTTATTGGTTTATATTAAAAGTTTGAAAAGGGAGGAGTTGTAAGAGGATCAGGTTAGAAAAACTTATGATGGAAGAGGCTCGAGAATAGGTTTTACAACAAATCGAGGCCCATAAACTTGTTCTATGGTAGGTCATTTTGCGTTTTCTCTATAATGAAGGTACATAGGCTGGCTCTATGGTAGGCCATTTTGAGCTTTCCCTTAAATGAAGGCACATAGGCTTGTTCTATGGTAGGTCATTTTGCGCTTCCCCTCAAATGAAGGTTCATAGACACGCTCTATGGTGCGTCATTTTGCGCTTCCCCTCAAATGAAGGTGCATAGACACGCTCTACGGTGCGTCATTTTGCGCTTTCCCTCAAATGAAGGTTCATAGACACGCTCTGTGGTGCGTCATTTTGCGCTTTCCCTCAAATGAAGGCACATAGGCCTGTTCTATGGTAGGCCATTATGCGTTTCCACTCAAATGAAGATACATAGACACGCTCTATGCCAAGCTATTTTGCTTCTCCCCCAAAATGAAGGCACATAGGCACGCTCTATGGTAGGCCATTTTGCGCTTCCTCCCAAATGAAGGTGCATACACCCACCCCATGGGATGCCATTTCCCCCTTAAAGTGGGCTGTTCACATTCCACCTGACTCTCCCCTTTCAAATGGTTGATGAACCGCTCTATTGGACGATCCTTCCACCTTTTTACATTAATTGGCTCCGGGCTCCGACCGCTACCACGGCCCCTGGTTCTGGTAAAATATGGTTAACCCTATGATTCTAGTAATAACTGTGCTAAATTCGTCAATATTTATAGAGCTTATATAAAGTATAATAAAGGTGAGGGGATGAAAGCACTTTCACACACCCTCTACTAACCACGAACCAAAGAAAGGAGGGACGAATTTGGTACGAAAATGGAGAACCTATTTTGCTTTAACTATGATTTTTATTCTTCTATTTAATATTCCGTTTATGAGTCACGCAAACAGCATAGGCGAGCAAATTCATCCCTCTGCGACTGAATACACAAATGATTGTGAAACAATGAGCAAATTTCAGGCGAGTTCTGTGCCTGGCTCCCAATTAGACAAAATAGACTGTGAAGAAGCAGAAGAAGATCCAAACGCCAATGATCCAATTACAACAGATGAGCCTACAGAAGAGGAAAAACAGCAACAGCCTCCTGCCAAAAATGAAGGGGACGATGCTGAGGTATCCGGGGAAGATCAGGAAAAAGACGATGCAGCAGAACAGGTGGAGAAGGAAAAGAAAGCGGAGGATCAGGAAGAGATCACCGACGAAGATGAAGAGAAGGGTACCGAACGAGAGACTTCCGACCAGCCGGATCCTGCGGAAAAAAATCAAGAAACAGATGAATCATCGATGACGCATGAGGCACATGAACCAGAAGAAAAAGAGCAAAGTAAAGAAGATGGAGAGCAGGTGGAAACAGAAGGCAATGATTCGGAAAAGAAAATGGATGTTAAGGACGAAGCCGGTGGAGAACACCAGGCGAATGCAACCCAATCAGGTCAGCTGTCCGGTTTAGCGGGGGTCAGCCTACTGAATAATACAAATTTGGAAGCGGAACAAACCACTTTGGCAAATGGGATGGAACGGATTACGTTAACCTATAGCGGCAGAGGTTTGCTTAATTTGGATTTATTGGCAAGTTCGCATACTATTTTCCGCTTACCACCTGAGATCATGGATCATATATCACCGGAAAATATTTCGGCAACCTATAATGTCCCGGGGCTGCTTGGGATCATTCGAAACCGCGGGGAATTCTCCCCGGACCAAATCCACTTGGATAAAGGCCTGAACCAAGTGAGCATGGATTTTTTTAATTTACTTTCCTTAAGTATACTTGCCAGTTATACCTTTACATTATCCATGGATCTCGAGGAAATCCCGCCCACACAAAGTGGAGATTACACATTTTACGCGCATGCGAGAAGCCAACTTGTAGATCTCTCGCTTCTTTCCGGGAACGACCTGGCAACCACATCCCTTTCTGCATCTGAGTTGCCAAGTCCTCCTATTATCAATGAACCCGTCTACACTACAGACACGACTGTAGCAGGGACAGCTGAACCAAACACTACTGTTTATCTGCGTATCGGCAATGAAGTATATGACGGACAGGTAAATGCCCAGGGCGATTTTTCAGTGAACATCCCACAGCAAACTGCTGGAACAGAAATCCGCGGGACGGTTGAAAATGCACAGGGATATGAAAGTGCAGAAACATCCGTTACTGTCATGGAACGACCGGATGCGCCAGTCGTTGACCCCGTCTACAGCAATGACACAATCGTTATGGGCACCGGAGATCCAAATGGCACGATAGTGTTGACCATTGACGGTACCACATATGTGGGGGACGTCGATGAGGATGGAAATTTTGCCATTACGATTCCAGAGCAGGCGCCCGGAACTGTCATCACTGCTGTATTGATTAGCGAAACGGGATACATGAGTGAAAATACGGAAGTAATCGTGAAGGAAGCAACCATATCTTTTTATCATGTACCGGAGACCCTTGCCTTTGCTGAGGTGACGATTGAATCGGGCCTCCTCACTGTACCAAGGCAAAATCCCGACTGGTCTCTGGAAGTCAAGGATACAAGAGGGCCGGGCAGCACATTCAGCATATTTGCAGAAGCGGAACAGCCGCTGACCACGGCAGATGGTTCCCACGTCCTCCCGGATGCGCTTGTCTATGTCGATGATTATGCCAACAGCCATTCACTGACCAATGGGCCGGTGGAAGTGTTTGCCGGCCAAACCGGAGAGGAGCAAATTACATCAATAGGCTGGGATGAAAATCAGGGGCCTATGGTCGAAGTGGTTGGCAGCGAGGTTTATGCTGATGCATATGAGACAACGATTACGTGGACGTTGGTGGATGCACCATAAAGCATCAAAATAATATTTATAAGGAGCATTCCTGTAATGAAGAAATTTGAGGTTTGAACAAAAATGAGCCCTCTTGGTATAGTACAGGGTGTCAATGTATTGACCCCGAAATTAAATAAATACCAAGGAGGACTCGTAATGAATTATAATCAAAATCTTAAATTAGCGCAAATCACACCATCCACATTGATAGTAGGAATCGATATTGCCATGGATAAACATGTGGCACGTGCCCAGGATGATCGGGGCGTGGAATTGGGTAAGAAATTGGTCTTTGACAATCGCATACATGGCTTTCAACAGCTTTTAGACTGGATTTCCAGATTGCAGGAGAAAAACAACAAAAGCGAAGTGATTGTTGGCGCAGAACCAACCGGACACTTTTGGCTTGGTTTGGCTTACTATCTAAAAGCCAAAGACATTCGCTTTGTGGTGGTAAATCCAATGCACGTTAAGAAGTCCAAAGAACTTGATGACAACTCACCAACGAAAAATGACACCAAAGATGCCCGCGTTATTGCACAGCTTGTGAAAGATGGGAGATACTCCGTACCAAATCTTCTCGACGGCATTTATGCCGAATTACGGGAAGGGATCAAATTAAGAGATCAACTCATGAAGCAGCTGATGATCATCGAAGGTCGCGTTCAGAATCATATTCAGCGGTACTTCCCGGAATTTGATGACGTCTTTAAAGACTGGTCCGGTAAGACAGCGTTATTCACACTGCGCGAGTTCCCGTTCCCTTATGAAATCCGTCAAATGACTCCGGAAGAAGTGCTGGCAGCGTGGAAAACCGTTATCAAACGCGGCATGGGTATAGAACGGGCAAGGAAATTAGTCAAGAAAGCACAGAAGAGCATTGGCATTGAAATTGGGCTCAGGTTCGCAAGAAAAGAACTACACAGCCTTTTAGACCAGTATGAGCTGTATCAAAATCAGTTAACAGAGTTGGATGAGGAAATCACAGAGCTATTGAAAGATATACCGGGTGCTGAGGAATTGATAAATATTAAGGGGCTTGGTGCCATAACCGTTGCCACGTTCTTTTCTGAAGTAGGGGATCTCACCAAGTATGATCACCCACAACAATTGGTAAACATGGCGGGCTTAACGTTACGGGAACACAGCTCCGGGAGATTGAAAGGACAAACGAAAATCACCAAACGTGGCAGAAAAAAGTTGCGAAAAGCCCTGTATCTGGCTGTACGCCCCCTAGTGGCAAGTAACCCGACGTTTAAGGCACTGCACAGGTATTACACTACCCGCCCCAATAATCCGTTAAAGAAACAGCAATCACTTATTGCGTTATGCGGGAAATTAATACGCGTTATGTTCACCATAGGCAAGAAACAATGTGAATTTGATGGAAGCAAGTTACTAAAAGGTTTACCTCAAATAGAATCATTACAGGCTGCTTAAGCTTTATGAACAAAATGGATGGATAAATGCACTTGGAATTCTGGAATTAAACAAATACCAACAATGCAGAGTCGGAGCTTATTTAAACCATTCGGGCATATGACCCAGCTAAGGAGCATATCCGACCTCCACCTTGTGGATACGCAGGACGAGGGAATGTGTGGATAACATCCCGTGATACATGGGAGGGTAAGCGACCATAAGAAGCGTGGAGAATGAAGCATGGTCATACCATTTAAGCACCAAATGTTCACAATTTGGCTGATAGGATGGATATACCCCAGTAAGAATATTCTGTATTCCGTGTTATAAAGGATTAGCTCCAACACATTCCAAAGTGGATGTTTATGAAATTCTAAGAAAACAAGAGCATTTTGAAGATATTTTAATTATATAGAGGGAGTGTTTTATAATGAAATTAAGTAAAAAATGGCTTTTATCCGTCCTGGTAATGTTTTTCATTTTTTCGATGGCTGTCAGTGTGAGTGCGGAGGATGTGATTGATGGCTCCAGTTATGATTCGGATGCCCATATTACGTTTACGCCGGGGGATGGAGCGCCAGAAGTTGTAGACCCGGATGATCCATCCATGCCATATGATCCAGATCCGAATGACCCGACAGTGCCGCAAGATCCGCCTACCGGTGATACAGGGCCACTAACCCTGGACTATGTTTCTTCTGTATATTTTGGAGAGCAAACGATTGAAGCCGAGACACAAATCTATGAATCTACTACATTACAACCGTTTATTCAGGTTACGGACAGAAGGGGTACTGGTGAAGGCTGGAATGTGACTGCACAGTTAAGCAGTTTTATGAATGAAGAGGAAGTAACTTTGCCGGGTTCTGTGCTTACGTTTTCCGACGGTGAGGCAGTTTCTACTAGTCGCAGTGATGCACCTGAACCAAATAATTCGGTTGTGTTAAACACAGGTGGAGACGCAGCAGAGGTAGTGACTGCAGCGGAAGATGAAGGACTGGGCTCATGGATTACCCGCTGGTTCCCAACGGAAGATGAAGCAGCGACCAATGACAATGTCACTTTGGAAGTCCCTGCCGGGGCAGCAACTGAAGGTGAACACACAGCTGTCATTACCTGGACACTCACTTCAGCTCCGGGACAATAATTAAATATAGATACTATCCTCCTGGGATTCGGCATGGACCGGATCATGGGAGGATATTCTCTCAAAGACTGTGCTTCCTGGATGAAGAAAGGAGAATAAATGATGATGAAACGAATAACAATGATCTTAGCCGTGCTGCTTCTTTCCTTGTCCTTCCACCCTGTATTTATCGTGCAGGCCAATGATGAGCAAGTCGGTTATTCCGTGCAGGCTGAACTGCCGGATAATCAGCTCGATGACACTGTCTCCTACTTCAATCTTCGCGTGGAACCGGATCAGGAACAGGATTTAAATATTACTGTTTTTAATCATGAAAATGAGGAACTCACCATTCGTGCCAATGTTGTCAATGCTTCCACCAACAGTAACGGGCTGGTTGTGTATGAAGCACAGGAAGAAATAGACTCAAGTTTGGAAAATCCTGTCACTGATCTGGTCACCTTCGAACAAGAGGAATGGACCATCCCCCCCACCTCGTCCAAGGTAATTACAGCCACCCTGAATATGCCCGACGAAACTTTTGACGGTATTAAGCTCGGTGGGCTGCATGTGGAAAAAATACTGGAGGAGGAAGAAGCAGAAGCAGGGGTGAATATCCAGAATAAATATGACTATGTGATCGGGCTGCAGCTTTCCGAAAATGACGGAGAAGTAGAACCGGATCTGGCTTTAACCTCCGTGGAGCCCGGACTTGTGAACCACCGGACAGCCGTTGTGGCCAAAGTCCAGAACAGTCAGCCCGTATTAATGGAAGACGTGCATATCGAGGCTGCTATAAAAAAAGATGGCAGTCAGGAACCAATACAGGAAATGGAGCAGAGCAATATACGCATGGCTCCAAACTCCACCATGGATGTAGTCATCGATTGGAATAACCAGCCACTCCGGGCCGGAGACTATGAACTGAACATGATGGCTACAGATGGAGCAAACAAGTGGGAATGGCAGGAATCCTTCACCATCCACGAAGAAGCAGAAAGTCTGAATGAAAGTGCTGTAGAATTAGAGGAAGAAGAGAGTAATTTTGTTTGGTATATCGCCGGCATGATCGTGCTCCTGGTCATTATAATAATTTTATTAATATATATTAGGAGGCTGAAAAACAAATAGGGGGACAAGGGGCGGTGGTGCAGCCAATTATGGGGTGTTTTGGAGAGCTCTATGGTAGGTCATTTTGCGTTTTCCCTCAAATGAAGGTGCATTGGCTTGATCTATGGTATGTCATTTTGAGCTTTCATTCAAATGAAGGTGTATTGGCTTGGTCTATGGTACGTCATTTTGTGCTTTCCTTCAAATGAAGGGGCATTGACTTGGTCTATGGTAGGTCATTTTGAGCATTTCATTCAAATGAAGGGGCATAGGGTGGATGTACGGTGCGTCATTTTGAGCTTTACTTCAAATGAAGGTGCATAGGCTTGGTCTATGGTAGGTCATTTGGCGTTTTCCCTCAAATGAAGGTGCATTGACTTGGTCTATGGTATGCCATTTTGAGCTTTTCCTCAAATGAAGGTGCGTTGGCTGGCTCTATGGTACGTCATTTTGTGCTTTCCCTCAAATGAAGGGGCATTGACTTGGTTTATGGTATGCCATTTTGCGGTTTCCTTCAAATGAAGGTGTATAGGCTGGATCTATGGTATGCCATTTTGAGCTTTCATTTAAATGAAGGTGCGTTGACTTGGTCTATGGTAGGTCATTTTGTGCTTTCCTTCAAATGAAGGTGCATACACCCACTCCATGGGGTGTCATTTATCTTTTCAAGGGGGACCTGTTAACATTTCACCTGACTTTCACATGAAAAACGGCTGATGAACCGCTCTATTGGACGTTTCTTCCATCTTTTTACATTAATTGGATTTTGAAGCACGTGACGGAATAGAGGGACAAACCTCTACGATGGGACGAGCATTTTACGCAGGCGCCCAGGATCCTTATCCGAGAAGACCTCTTCTTGCATTTTCCAACAGCCCACTATATCGTCAATTCTCCACTCGCTCCACAAACGTCGTGTTTATGCCAAGCGGATGACTTTCCTGTACTCCCCCGTCGTACCCAACCCTGATTCTGTCACCCACCTGCAGTGTAACGTCATCAGCAACGGAAAGGTCCACCATCACTTTATCCCCGGAGCGAAGAATGTCCCCTTCTTCGATCACCACCCGTGCCTGATCCTCGTTGATGTGCTCTATTGTTCCGGTAAAGGTTGCTTCAGCCGCATCTTGATTGGAAACATTACACCCGGATACGAAACCGGTGAAAAATAGTATGATAACTACATGGAGTGTTGTTTTCATGGGAATTTCTCCTTTGGTTGATTATTTAGGATGAGGGACTGCAAATTGGAAAAAATCCACCCCCACTTTCTGTAGTACATAAACTACTTTTGCTATTACTTCGTTTGAAATGTAGACGTTATTATTTTCTATCAGTTCTACAGCTCTTTCCGTCAATTCTTCTACATCGTTTAACAAATATCTTAAAAGAACATTTGCATCAATAATCTTCATGGTTTTCCTCCACCGCTTTAGGCCATGCACTTCTTTCTTCATCAAGAAAATCAACATTTTTATGGCTTTCCAATAAGCCTTTTGCTGATTTTTTCTTCTTCATGCCTACGTCTTCCTCCTTTGTTTCGATATCTTTTTCATATGGAAAAATCAAAATTTCAACTTCCCTGTTCTGAAGGCTTTCTGGTAAATCAATCACTTTTTTCAAAATATCACTATTGGCAACTTTTCTGTAAAAAGTCATAAATTATATCACCTCATTTAGATATAGTGCTTTTCAGATTCTTTTTTTAGATTTATTATAGCACATTCGTGATACACACTTGGTAAGCATGGATTGCTTCGAAAATAAGTGAAAATTTGGCTATTAAATGAAAATATAATGTAAATGATGTATAA
This sequence comes from Virgibacillus kimchii, assembly GCF_055379185.1. Taxonomy (NCBI): domain Bacteria; kingdom Bacillati; phylum Bacillota; class Bacilli; order Caryophanales; family Bacillaceae; genus Virgibacillus; species Virgibacillus kimchii. The sequence goes on from NZ_AP043951.1 coordinate 2,277,467, forward strand.
TATAAATTGAAATATAGTATAATAAAAATAAGCTGGATGTTTAAAACACCCAGCAGAAGTAACTGCATGCCACTTTTTAAGTGGTTGGCTAAAGTAACTGTTGTGTTATGTGAAAGAAGTAATCTCCTGCACTTTTGCTGAGCGGAGGACGATTACTTCTTTTTTCTTTCGGTGACAAGTGCTATGATCGCTATCATGGCTGTTAACCCGGTTGCAAGAAAAATACCGAATTGTATTAGCAGGTTTATTGTATCATATGTCACCATTCTAACACCCCTTTTCTTTCAGGGAGTGCCAACCGCCCATCCGCTTTATGCAGTTACTTCACCTATTATTTTATCAATCTTCCAATATAAAAGCCACAAGAATATATAGATTATTCAAAATTGGAATATTAATAATTACCTCTACTAAAAACCCTCCATTTTTTCATTAATAAGTAAATGATCAGCTACAAACGGAGTAGCTGGGGACATCAAAAAGTGAGGTTCCAATCGCATAGTTTCAAACACACCCTCATTCCCACGGAACAACTGCCACCAATATTGTAAAGCGTCACTTTATCCCCTTCTCACTCCCCTCCTCCCCCATTCGACAAAAGTCGGGGAGTGACAAATCTTTTCGGTGGGACGAGCATTTAGCGCAGTCCCAGGCACCTCCCCCAATCAATTCGAAACCGCTTTTATAAATATTCCCATTCACTTATAATGGTGGGTATATAGTTGTTTAAATTTTTTTAACACAAGAGGTGTTAACGTGAATAAAATCAAGCAGGCATTTTTATTATGTGCAATGATGATACCGATTTTTTTAGGGGGATGCATAAGTGGTGCTGATAACAATGAGAATACAGAAAATGATTACCTGCAGGATGATTATGAAAAAGAAAACTATGTGAGCATTCAGGATTATACCGGGGAAGGTTATACCCTTTATGACGCCAACGAAGAATATGGGGAAATTGCTGAGGAGAACCGTGATACTGTAGTTGCTGCTGTGGAGCAATATTTTTTGGATAATTACAGTGCTGAAGTAGAAGTACATAATATTGTCAGCACGATGGATGGGGTTACTGTTTTTGTGGAATCGATTGGTGAACCGTATTTTAATACATTTGCAATCGTTCCCATTAATTTGCAGAATGAAGAGATTAGAACTGATTCTGTTTGGTCTAGGGAAGGTCAGGTTGAGTTTGCAATTAAAGGCGGACTTTATGCTATGGCCTTTGAAGAAAAGTTTGCCAAATTGAATGACTACTTAGAAGGAGTTACGGAGGAGTATGATGTTTTAGGGACGCCTATAGAAGTCGTTAGAAATGTGCAAGCACATGGACATAGCACCTCATATTATTTTATCTCCGGTGCTGGGGATACATTTAATAAACTATATGAAGAATATGAAAGAAACCCGGAAATTACTAAGCAGGAGCTAGAAGAATTTTTTGAAGCTAATCCTGTAGAACCTCGTTATTTAAATGTAAGAATTGATTTTTATATGAAAGAACAGGACACTGAACCTGACGAAGAGATATTTAATCAAATTGTCTCCGATATTGAAGAAATGGAAGGTATTCCAACAGGAGGTTATGGGGTCTTTTTACACGATAATTATATTGATAAGTCCAGGGGAAGCGGAAAGAAAAATAATACATTGGAAACACTGGCAAATGAAAAAATTATGAAGGAATAAGTGACCATAAGGACTAACTGTTTCTGATGAGCACAAGTGATCCGCTACATTTTAACTGTAACTTAATAACGAACCACCCTAACACCCAATTTTTTAAAAAAGAGAACATTGACCTCAAAAAAATTATAAAAACAAGAGGTGTGAAAGTGAATAAACCAAAGCAGGCGTTTTTATTATGTGCAATGATGATCCCCATTTTTTTAGGTGGATGCATGAGCATGAGTGGTGCTGATAACAATGAAAACACGGAAAACGAATTCCTTCAAGATGATTATGAACAAGAGAACTTTGTGAGTATTCAGGATTATACCGGGGAAGGTTATACACTCCGTGACAGCCGAGAGGAAACAGGACAAATAGCAGAAGAAAATCGTGAGACAGTCGTTGAAGCTGTAGAGGGATATTTTATAGATAATTATGCAGTGGAAGTTAAAGTAAATAATATTGTTAGTGCTGCAGATGGGGTTTCTGTCTTTGTAGAATCCATTGATGAGCCCTTTTTTTATTCTTATGCTGTAGTTCCAATTGATATTGAAAATGAAAATGTTGAAGTAGATAATGTTTGGTCAGAAGATGGTCACGTAGAGAATGGAATAAAAGGTGGGTTATACGTAATGGCCTTTGAAGAGGAATTCTCGAATTTAGATGCGTATGTAGAGAACATTACTAAGGAATCTCCTCTCGTTGGCAGAACCATAGATTCAATAGCAAATGTGTCGGGTTCAGGTTACGAAACACCCTATTATTCAATCACAGCCTTTGGTGAAGTCTTTGATGAACTTTACAACAGATATAGAGAAAATCCTAACATCACAAAAGAAGAATTAGCTGAGTTTTTTAATGAAAATAATTTTAAACCTAGGTATCTTTCTGTAACGGTTGAATTTTTTATGAAAGAAGAAGATATTGAACCAGATCAAGAAGTATTTGATAAAATCGTAAATGATATTGAAGAACTGAATGGAATTCCCAGTGGTGAATACTCCGTCTCTTTGAACGATAATTATATTGATAAAAAAAGAGGTATCGGCAGGAAAGACAATTCTTTAATAAGGTCTACTCCCGATAAGATCGTAAAACAATAAAGTTTGAGGATACTTTTATGATTAATTCTTCAAAAACGACTATAGAAAGAAAAAATTATTCAAAAGCAAATGATCAAGATTTAGTTGAATTAGCTGGGTATCATGCTTATAGATATAGAAATCACGATTTGGGTGACTCAATGAAAGTTAATGGGACCGAATTTGAAGTTATGCATACTATCTATGATCCTGCTACAGGCCTTGACGCCCTAACCGTTCAAAACGTAGAAACCGGAGAACTCACCATCGTCTACGTAGGCAGTGAACAGCTCCAAGAAGACTGGATCGACACCAATCTTCGTTTACCAAGCAGAATACCTCCAGCTCAATTACATGCAGCAAATGATTATTTTGATTACGTGGAAGAAACTTTCGGTCCCGTCGATTCCATTACCGGGAATTCCCTTGGAGGAGCCAACACCAATGCGGTAGCGATTGAAAACCCGCATGTGAGAGCAGTTACACTGCCCCCTGCCGATGAAATAATAAAAAAATGATTTTGTAGGTAAAATTAAATCAAGACGTTTACACTATAATTTTACATTCACAGTACTAATTACCTATTTCACAACTAACAATCTATCCTTTTGCTTATTTTTCCAAAAAAAGCAATAATTCATTCGAAAATACTTTTATAAAAGTTCTCACTAACTTATACTGATGGATATATAGTTATTTAAAATTTTATTAACACAAGAGGTGTTAACGTGAATAAACCAAAGCAGGCATTTTTAATATGTGTATGTGCAATAATGACACCGATTTTTTTAGGGGGATGCATGAGCATGAGTGGTGCTGATAACAATGAGAATACAGAAAATGATTACCTGCAGGATGATTACGAAAAAGAAAATTACGTAAGCATTCAGGATTATACCGGGGAAGGTTATACCCTTTATGACGCCAACGAAGAATATGGGGAAATCGCTGAAGAGAAACGTGATACTGTAGTAGCTGCTGTGGAGCAATATTTTTTGGACAATTACAGTGCTGAAGTAGAAGTACATAACTTTGTAAGTGCAATGGATGGGGTGACTGTTTTTGTGGAGTCGATTGGCGAACCGCATTTTAATACCATAGCTATTGTGCCTATTGATCTTCAGAATGAGGAAATTAAAACAGATTCTGTTTGGTCTCGGGATGGAGAGGTTGAGTTTGCCATTCAGGGTGGACTATACGCCATGGCTTTTGAAGAAGAATTTACAAAACTGGATACTTATCTGGAAGAAATAACACAGGAATATTCAGTTATAGGAACCCCGTTAGAAGTAGTCAGAAAGGTTCAGGCACATGGACACAGTACACAATATTATTTTATTTCTGCTGCAGGTAACGTGTTCAGAGAAGTATTGGCAAAATATTTGGCAAATCCACAAATAACAAAAGAAGAGCTAGAAAAATTCTTTGAAGAGAACCCAATAGACCCTCGTTATCTAAACGTGAATATTGAATTTTACATGGAAAACAGCGAAACAAAACCGGATGAAGAGATATTTAATCAAATTGTCACTGACATTGAAGAAATGAAAGGTATTCCTGCAGGAGGATATTCAATCTTTCTAAATGATAATTATATTGATAAGACAAGAGGAAGTGGCAAGAAAGAGAGTACTTTAGAAAGAAAAGCACCAGATAAAATTATGAAAGATTAGGAGGTTACATTGATGGTTATTCGACAGAAGACATCTTATTCCACAAATAGTTTAAAAGGTAAAGATATTGATAGCCAGGCAAATCACATAGAAAATACTGTTAAAAAAATAGACACCACCCCAATTCAAGACCCAGACTTAGTTGAATTAGCCGGGCATCATGCCTACAATAAACCTGAAGTAGGTTCTTTTATAGAAGTAAATAATAAACATTTTGATGTGGTTGACACGATCTACGACCACCCCACCGGCCTCGATGCCCTAACCGTTCAAAACGTAGAAACCGGAGAACTCACCGTCGTCTACGTAGGCAGTGAACAGCTCCAAGAAGACTGGATCGACACCAATCTTCGTTTACCAAGCAGAATACCTCCAGCTCAATTACATGCAGCAAATGATTATTTTGATTACGTGGAAGAAACTTTCGGTCCCGTCGATTCCATTACCGGGAATTCCCTTGGCGGAGCCAACACAAATGCAGTCGCTATCGAAAACCCGCATGTGAGGGCGGTTACCCTGAACCCTGCGATCCTTCCCTCCGGTATGGTTGATCCCGACAAAAATTATTCGAATATTACGAATTATTATGGAGAATATGACATCCTTACAACAATACAAAAAAGCATTGGAATGGATCACCGCATTCCCGGAGAGAAACATACCATTCATAATGGAGTACCTTTACCTGCTGCACTCGTTTCCAACCACACGGGATACGTGGACAGAGATGCAAATGGCAATTTTACCATTGAAATTGGCACAGAAGGGGAACCGGGCTATGGGCATATCCATGTCGGTGCAGCTGATCATATCGTGACAAGCCTTTGGACCGGGGAGGCGCTTTATGGCGGACCATCCCAGCCTATTAAAATAGATAAAGCTTTTATGGATCAGCTAGTCTCCGGTATCAGAAATACTGTGATAGAACGCCTTAGTCTTGCCCATGGATACCTGGAAAATTCCCATGAAATCGTAGTGGATGAGGGCGAGCAATTTAACCGGCGTGTCACCGAACTCCAAACCACCTTCCAAACTATGCTGGATGAACTAGCTGCCGAGCCTATGTTTAATGGGATTGCATCCACTGGCCACCTGCTCAAATCCAGTATTGACGGACTGATTGCTTTAGTCGATCTTGCTGAAGAAAATTGCAGGGTTTTCAATGTTGTTTTAAATTCGAAACCGATGGAACTGGTGGAGTACGTTGTATCCGTTGACATTAGTGTGGAAAGTCTTTTTGCCCCTTTGCGAAATTATTTGATGGACGTAAGAAATGATATCGATGATTTGGTTTCAAATATCCGAACATTCGTGTATGATGACATCCCGGATCTGTTTAAAGGCGGCAAAGATTCTTATGTGGATGCCGTAGTCGGGGAATTGCATGACCACTACAGCATTGTTAATAAAAACAGCGATGCCGTATTTAACCAGCTGCATCAATTTGAAGCGCAAGTTGACGGTGTTGCTGAAGCTTTTCATAACAAAGATCAAGACCTGGCAAATGCCATTGATACAAAAACCGCCCCTGTACCTGATACATATACAGTGCAGCAAACAGCCGTTTTTACGATCGATGACTCCCCCTATCTGGAAAATAAAATGAAAATAAAAGAACTTCAGGTGAACGCGGCCCATAACATGCTGAGAACTATTGTAACAAGCAAGATAACTCCTATTCTATTAGGAATCCAAGGGGGGATTTTTCTGATTGAAAAGACGCTTGAATTTATTTTGCATACGATAGATTCAACAACAAGAAATCTATTATATCGAACTCCTGCCGGCTTGCTTATTCGTTTATTTACTGATTTTGAACAACGGGTATTGGATGCAGCAGCTGCAGTGAAACAACCTATTATTGAAATGGAAGCAACGGTGGAAGGCTTGCGTAAAGGAATTGGCAAACTGATTGTCAACTTGCCGCAATTGATTGACGAATTCAAGCCCTATCTGGACACAGCCATATTTGATAATGGTCGATACGAGGATGTAAGGTTATACAATATCGCCTCCTCCTCCATTTTACGTGAGATGGAAATTCTATTTAACGATATCATTTTCCAGCTTTCCAGCGAGGAAGGAAAAGCGATTACATCTATTCAGGATGTATCCAAAAGCGTGAAAGGAAATATGGTGCTTTTAAATGATCAGGTGGAGCGCGGGACGGTGTAGTGTGATGAGCGCGATGACATCATTTCGCCCCTTCCCTTCATTCCCTTCATCTGAAAATCATTTCCTCCTCTCGCCCATTCGACAAAATTCGGGGAGTGACAGTCTTTTCGGTGGGACGAGGAACCGCTGTACCGCAGTCCCAGGCACCACCTCTGAAGGAACCGCTGTACCGCAGTCCCAGGCACCTCCTGAACAATGCGACTGCCCGTCGCATAAAAGGCTTCCCCCTTTTCCAGGAAGAAACCTTTTAACATTTACGTCTACGCTTTCTCTACAAGATATACTTTTTTCTCATGGTAGTGCTTTTCTGCGGTTTCCTGTGAATGTTCAAAAAAACCTTCAAATTCATTGGTTACTTTATACTCCCGGTCAGGTTCGGTAAAAAGCTGGCTCCCGTTTGAGGAAAGCAGCACAGCTTCCGTCGTACTGATAAAACTGTCCAGGTCACTTGCTTTGTAATTTTGACCAGGTTTTAGACTTGTTAAGCCTGGTTTAGACATTTTTATCAACCTCCCCTATGTTAGAGGATTTCCCGCGAGCTGATGGAACAAAACTAAAATTCTCAAACTAATCCGCTTATATCTTCCCACCCATAAACACACTCGAAAAGTTTCTTTCCCACAATTTCTATTTCAAGTGTATCTATTTTTTTACCGCCGAGTGCTTCATAAAAATAACGTGAAGGATTGTCTTTTAAAACAAGAACAAGCATGGAGTTGATCCCCATCGCTTTTATTTTTTCTACAATCGGTTTTAAAAGTTCCATTCCAATCCCTTGCCCTTGATACGCTTTTAAAATATAAATTGCATATAATTCTCCATCAAAATTTTCATATTTGTTACTTCTTTCTTTCCCCCCTGAAGAAAAACCAACAATTTCTCCTTTATTGTTCTCTGCTACGTACACACCACCATCTGATATGTTTTTCAACCATAGCTGCTCTCGGCTTTCATATGTTAATTTTGCTAGATATTCACTGGGTACTATATTCTCATATGTTGTTTGCCAACTATCGACGTGTACTTTCGCTATTCCTTTTGCATCTTCCAAATTTGCTTCCCGTATAATCATTTATATCCCCCTTTTGAAGTAATTTATTTACATTGCTTTACTTTAGTAAATTTCATAATTGCTTATTTTTACTAAGTATCCGAACATTAATTAATAGAAACACTTTATAATTTGTTAATACAGAACGCGAGCCTGTTGATTGGAGTGGAAGACGGCGACTCCAGCGGGAACAGCGATAGCCGAAGACCCCGCAGCGTAGCGAGGAGGCTGAGGCAGAGCCCGCGGAAAGCGTCCGTCTGGAGCGGAAATCAACTTTGTTCGGATTTCTATACTAACTTCTCTATTATGAAATTGATTCACTTGAAAAAGAGTTTGCTTTTAACCTAATATTACGGAATCAATTTGAAAGTTAAGGCCATCCATTTATAATCCTTTGTTCCACCCTTGCACCACCTAGCCTAAAATCAACATTGGCAAATCATTAATATATTTCCATCAGGATCTTTGAAATTAAAATAATGATTATGTTCAATGTCTGTAATCAAATTAACGCCCCTTTTCATCATAAAACGAAATGCTTCATCAATGTTTTTTGTATTGAAGTGGAATGCTGGAGTTCTGAATACGCTACCCTCTGAATAAATTTTGCTATCTAACACTATCCCTGTACCTTCCATAGGTATAACATACAGATGACCAAACTGAATTTCCCCGTCTGGATTCAGCCCCAGAATATCGCAGTACCAATCTCTCGCTTTCTCTATATCGCTTACCGGGATAAATACTGTTCCTATATGGTTCAAAATTGGATTTTTCATAAAAACTCCCCTCTCATTTTTCCCTTTATTAACTATTCGGCATATTAAATATAATATCCTGCTCATTGGTAAAAAGTTGTTAAAATAGTAATTTTTATTTTTGTGTTAAAGCGGCCGTTTCCTTACTGAGTAAATTGGTATTGCTTATTTTTCTAGAAGTATTGGAATTTCTGCCAAATCCCCCCCACTATATAATCAAATTCCACGTTATCCCATTGATAGTCTTTTTTCCAAACACCTTTCATTCCTACATTTTGAGCAGCCTTTACATCGTTTTCTGGATGATCACCAACAAATATACTTTCAGACGGCAAAACATTAAGTTTTTCTAATGCTTTTTGAAATATCTCTGGTTCGGGCTTTTTTATTCCTTCCCACTCGGATATAAGAATCGTCTTAAAGTATTGATCGATGCCTAAAGCCTTCATATTATTCATTTGGTACTGTCCTTTACCATTCGTAATCATTCCAAGCGCAATATTCTTAGTCATTAAATTTTCTAATGTACTGATTAGAAAGGAACACAACTATCTTTAAATTGACTGATATAGTCTTGTAGTAGTTGCTCCTACGTCAACCCCGTAATGTCAAATTCATCCACTAATTGCTGATAGACTTTATCCTTCGAGACATAACCCCTATTATCAAGTTCTATAAACCTTTCTATGTACCTATCTTTTGGTATGTGGTTTAACCACTTATTCAATCGCTCGTATTGCTTTTCACTAAAAAACTTTACTGATGCATCTCTGTTTAATAAAGTTCCATCTAAGTCAAACACAACTGCTTTTATCATATTTCTCCACTTCTTACAAATATTATTTTTCAAACCGATATGTTAAACCTTATTTGAACTACTCACACACTAGCAGAGGAATGATCAAATTATATTAACCTTGAAGAAGAAACTTTCATCTTCATGATCACATAGACATGGCAAGTCGCATCGCCAGCCGTACGGGGGTTGCGGGGTTTTCCATTTGGTTGACATCTCCAGTAAAAAACATGTCCTTTTCGGGATAGTAAAATGCAAAGGAACCTGTTGAACCAGAATGACCGATTAACTCACCTTTCCCCATAAAAAGTGTTGCAGGACCATTTAATGGGACCCTCATATATCCGGGACCGTAATGAATGGGGAGCATGGAAGCCTGCAACCTGTTATTTACTTTCAGTTTATGTAAAACAGTATCATTAAATAATTTTCCTTTAAAGAAAGCCTTGATAAATATCATTAATTCATGAGCCGTGGAAACACAGCCGCCTTCTGCCGAATCTACCTGTGCTTCACACCCTATAAGCTGTCAGTCATAACGCATGCAGGAGTATTGATGGGATAGTTTCGGAAAACATGGTTTTCTCATTCCTATCCTCCGTTGTAAAGTTAAAGCTTATCTAAACTTCCTCTAGTTTCACGCCAAATAGCGCTTATAACAGAACTTGTCGCGCGCACCCGTTAGTTCGAGATTCACTTAGTTCCAATCAGGCTCAGTCTTCCCATCATTCCACCACTTCACCTGAAACTGTCCTTGATTTCCATTAATAGCTCTAACAACAATATATTTTGTCGTTGCCTTCTTAAATTCCACGCTTAATACATCATTACTTTCTTCATTCATCCCTACATGATCACCATTTTCATCATAAAGAGAAATGCCATAACTATTTCCATTGCTAAAATGATGTTCTACGTCAAAGTAAATTTGTTGACCTTGCTGTCCATGAATGGGTATCAAATGCTCTCCATTAAAATATTCGTATTCAACCTCTACAAATTTATCTCCTATCACTTCATTCCACCCGACTTTACTTGTATGATCCAAAGGAATCATCACAAAACAAACAAGTGGTACAACGAATACAATCCAGCTATACCATTTTAATGGTTTTAATTTTTCTTTACCTAGTAAAAAAAGGAGAGAGAAAAAAGCCCCCACTGTTCCAGCAATCAATAGGTATTCGATTGGCATCAAAATCAAAAAAATGAGATATCCGAACAAAATATAAAGCAATATTTGTTTACCAGAAGAAAAATTAGGAATGAATTTTCCAATAAAATCTATGACAACGGAACTAATTAATCCGTAACCAAAAAATAAAGCCCAAATTGCTGGTGTTGTAATCAAGTTGTGGAATTCAAACAAATTAAACCCACTACTACTAATCATTATTATAAAAAAGATTGATATTGAAAAGCTCGCCCCTATTAAGTTCTCTAATAAGCGACTAATAACTAAATGTTTTCCCATGTACTCTCAACTCCAACAAAAGAAATCTAACTGAACACTATCCTTCAGAGAAAAATGCTTAAACCGAATTCTCTTATATCACCTTTATAAATTATTCTCTAATCCAATCATAGTGTAGGAACATCTAATCTTTAATTACACTATTGCACTAAACTGCCCTTTAATATATTAAGTTCAACAAAAAAGATGGTTAATCCTTCTTTGATCAACGCAACCGTTACTTTAAGTGTGTTATTTCACAATCTGCTATCTTACCTTTTTATATTTCCAGAAGTGACAAATCTTTACGGTGGGACGAGGAACCGCTGTACCGCAGTCCCAGGCACCACCCGCCATTCGACAAAATTCGGGGAGTGACAGCGTATAATGGTAAATAAGTCAATAGGTAATTTTACCGAAAAAAGGGTAAGTTTAACTAAAGCCCTTCATTTTCTTTGTTTTCTGAAAAGACTCATCCATCACAGAACTTTATAATAGAGCCCCTCTAGAACGTAAAAGGGATCTTGCTTTTTTATCCTGCAGAGGATACAACCTAGTGATATAAACTTAGATTTTCACGTATTATTCGTACTTGCAGGACAAGATCCATAACGCTGTCACACGAGGTCTGGAGCCTCAGGCACGTTGTTCAATGTAATCTAACGTCCTAGAGGAGCTCCATTTTCACTTCCTATAGCTTATAAAAACAAATGGCTTTAATCAGTTCATGCTTCGTGTTCTACTTAGTGAATAAAAACATCAAATAATATCATTCATGCCATGTATCCCACCATCCTTGACCTTGTTTGTGTCCGTGGTAGTGGTTTTGATGGCGGATGGTAGAAAAACAGCCTTTAGGGCTCCATCCGCATCAGCAGCGTACCACGGACATTCACTTCTAAGTTCCGCTGGCGGGGCCCCGCCCCCTTCCAGCGATCACTAAGAAGTGGCACGGCGGTCAAGGGCAAGCAGCTAAAGCTGTGGTTAAGATAGTGCTATTTTCCAGTGAATGGATCACTTTTGTCATAACTGGCTCACTGTCTATAATTACTTAATTTCCAGTTAGGCAGACTGATAGTCTATCGTTGCGGCAAATTTTTCGAAAAACAGCTTTGTATTAGCGCTGTGCAGCTTTTTGCTTATTTGATTGAGTAAAGTATAATCTTTATGATTTGTACGGTATAACGTCTGATGCTTAATCATGGAAAAGGCTAATCGAATCATCCGGTTTCCCAAAGCAATGTAAGCCTGTGGAGCGACTTTTCCGCGTTCAATGAGCTCTTTATATTTCTGTTTCATTTCCGGGTTATTACTGGCTAAAGACCGGCCGGCCTGATAAACAACATTTCGGAAAGGCTTCCTCCCCTGTTTGGAAACAGCGTAGTAAGAAGGTCTCCTATCCCCTGACTGCTTCACGACTGGGTTTGTCCCTGCCATTTTTATTAATTGTCCCGCATGATCGAAATCAGAAATATCCTCCATTTCCGCGTATAATTCAGCTCCAGTAACGACTCCAATACCCGGCACGCTAAGAAGGACCGCCCCCTCTGTCTGTACAAATAAATCCTCAATCTCTCTTTCCAGCTTTTTAATCTGTTTATTTAATAATTCCAGTTGATCCAGACGCTGATTAAGCAGGAATTGATCCGCCTGGACACATTCCTTTGGCTGTGAAATGGATTGATTGGCAAAATCAAGCAAGCATTGAATCGTATCATCTCGCAGTTTTAGATTTTCACGTACCGAAAGAGCACGTAAGCCTTTCACTCCAAGTTCCACGATATCGCTTGGATGTGGGCAATTTCTCATGATGTAAACCGACGACTTCCCAAATAAATCGGAAAAGGGCTTTTTCTGTTCTCGCTTGCCGTTTTCCCATACACTTTTCCCTTGAAATTCGCGGAATATATGGTCTAAATGGACACGTATTTGATTTTGTACAGATGAACGCTCTGCCACTAACTCACGTCTTGCACGAGTTAGCTTTTGCAGGTTATTCATCGTATCCGAGCTTAATTCATGCGTTGTGCCATGACCGTATATTATCGCTTGTACAATCGCCATTAAATCCAGGTTGTCTGTCTTGGATGAATTTAAAAGCATCTCCCGTACTTGTGCTGTGGTCGCTGCATTTATAACCCGAACCATATAACCCTCTTTATAACTGCGCCTCACCAGATCCTCATAATAATGCCCCGTTGTTTCAATGCCAATAACAACCTCTTTCATTTTATGTTTTTTCTTTTCACTCTCAACCAAATTCCTTACCTTCTCAAATCCAGTCCCGGATGCATCAAACTCAAATGGTTTTACCAGAATATCTCCATAAAATGTACAGATTGTGGCCTTATGCGTATACTTCGCTGCATCCACCGCTACGATTAATATCTTTTCTCCTCCTGTTTTTCGAATAAATTCTGCCCATCGACTTCCATTCTTACCTTGAATATGGTTCAATAATGTATGGACCATCATTTTCATCTCCTTTGAGTGATTAGTAATTGGAAGTTCTGTGATAGGTACTTCTATTTTACATTGAAAATGATGGTCTTTCTTCATTTATGAACTATTTACTATACTAGGCACCACCACCTCTACCAAAGCATAATCCCCGGCAAAAAAGGGTACATTAATCAAAAATGTATGTTACAGAGGGAAGTGGAAAAATGGCTGATAAGTTATACGATGTAATTGGCATTGGCATAGGACCTTACAACCTTGGACTGGCGGCACTTCTGGAGGAAACTCCGGAGCTGGATGCCGTATTTTTTGATAAGACGGATGAATTGGAATGGCACCCCGGCATGTTAATTGAAGGAACGGTATTGACCATTCCATTCTTGGCGGATCTTGTCACGTTTGCTAATCCAACAAGCAAGTTCACTTTTATCAACTATCTGCACGAACAAAATCGACTGTATCAGTTTTATATTTTAAGCAAATCGCTTACACCGAGGCAGGAATATAATGATTATCTGCAATGGGTCGCCGCGCAGCTGGATTACCTCCATTTCGGTTATGAAGTCGTGGATGTAATTGACCATAAAGAAGCTGCCGAGCCGCATTATGAAGTGGTCGTGGCCGATACTTCCACCAACGAGAAGACATCCTATTTTGCAAAAAATATTTCCATGGGAACAGGCAGCGAGCCGTTCATTCTGGATACAATGTCAGGGCACCCGGAGGAGGATGTGTTACATACGAGCAGGTACATGTACGAGAAGGAAAAACTCGTTCAATCTCCGCATATTTCCATTGTGGGTTCGGGCCAGAGCGCGATCGAGGTACTCCTTGATTTGTTGAAGGAACAGGAAAACAAGGAGTTCCAGCTGACATTATTCAGCCGCTCCAGTGGACTGTTTCAGCTGGAAAAGGGAGAATTCGGCCTGGAGTTTTTCTCGCCTGATTTTGTGGATTATTTTCATGGATTGGATTTTAACCAGCGGAATGACACATTGGAAACCCTGGGCACGCTGAGAAATGGAATTAATCCGGATACATTGCGGGAATTATACGAAACGCTGTACCACAAAACCATCGGGCAAAAGAAGCACCCGGTGACGATCCAGCCAAACACGGAAGTCAAAGGGCTGCGTAAAAAGAATGACAAATATGTGCTTGAATGCTATCAATGGCAGTTGGAAAAATCCTTTGACTATGAAGCGGACAAGGTGATCCTGGCGACGGGCTATAAACCAAACATTCCAGCCTGGTTCTATAAACGTTTTCAGGATGAGATCGTGTGGGAGGATGACAAGCATTACAAAGTCACCAGGGATTATCAGCTCCTTTTCAAGGACGGACGGGAGCGGGATCGAGGGCGGGACCATCGCTTTTTCACCCTGACCAACCTGGAACACTCCCACGGAACAGCCGCCACCAACCTGGCATTGTCGGTGCAAAGAAACATCCAAATCATCAACCTGCTCGCCGGTCGGGAAGTCTATCAAAATAAACGGGATACCATTTTCCAGCAATTTGGATAACCTGGGCAGGGGGATAGGTTCCTTGTCCCGGTTTGCTGTTGGGGGACACGGGACGGAGGGACAGGTTCCTTATCCCAGTTCCGAGCGGTCAGGGGAATCAGACTTGGGAGATGGTTTATTGGAATTTTATATTGTTATTTAAGGCTTATTGGCCGTGAGAGGTATTCTATTGGACCTTTCAATGCTTTTTTGTACTTGTTCGGGCAGTGAGAGGTGTTCTATTGGACCTTTCAATGCTTTTTTGAACTCGGTCGGGCAGTGAGAAGGGCTCTATTGGACCTTTCAATGACTTTTTGAACTTGTTTGGGCAGTGAGAAGGGCTCTATTGGACCTTTCAATGCTTTTTTGAACTCGGTCGGGCAGTGAGGAGGGCTCTATCGGACCTTTCAATGACTTTTTGTACTTGTTCGGGCAGTGAGAAGGGCTCTATTGGACTTTTCAATGCTTTTTTGTACTTGTTCGGGCAGTGAGAAGGGCTCTATTGGACCTTTCAATGCTTTTTTGTACTTGTTCGGGCAGTGAGAAGGGTTCTATTGGACCTTTCAATGACTTTTTGTACTCGGTCGGGCAGTGAGGAGGGCTCTATCGGACCTTTCAATGACTTTTTGTACTTGTTCGGGCAGTGAGAAGGGCTCTATTGGACTTTTCAATGCTTTTTTGTACTCGTTCGGGCAGTGAGAAGGGCTCTATCGGACCTTTCAATGCTTTTTTGTACTTGGTCGGGCAGTGAGATGCACTCTATTGGACCTTTCAATGACTTTTTGTACTTGTTTGGGCAGTGAGAAGGGCTCTATTGGACCTTTCAATGACTTTTTGTACTCGGTCGGGCAGTGAGAAGGGCTCTATCGGACCTTTCAATGACTTTTTGTACTTGTTCGGGCAGTGAGGAGGGCTCTATCGGACCTTTCAATGACTTTTTGTACTTGTTCGGGCAGTGAGAAGGGCTCTATTGGACCTTTCAATGCTTTTTTGTACTTGTTCGGGCAGTGAGAAGGGTTCTATTGGACCTTTCAATGCTTTTTTGAACTCGGTCGGGCAGTGAGAAGGGCTCTATTGGACCTTTCACTGTCTTTTTGAACTTGTTCGGGCAGTGAGAAGGGCTCTATTGGACCTTTCAATGACTTTTTGAACTCGGTCGGGCAGTGAGAAGGGCTCTATTGGACCTTTCAATGCTTTTTTGAACTCGGTCGGGCAGTGAGAAGGGCTCTATTGGACCTTTCAATGCTTTTTTGTACTTGGTCGGGCAGTGAGATGCACTCTATTGGACTTTTCAATGACTTTTTGAACTCGGTCGGGCAGTGAGGAGGGCTCTGATGGATTTTTACACGGTTTCTTTAATCCGAATTGGCTGCGAGAGCCGCTATAGCAATCATCCCACTCCATTCTTAAGCCAAACTGGGTTTTAGAAAGGTTCTACTAACGGAAATCTGCCCCTCATTCCCCCTCGTATAGTATATTTAGGCCCATAATTTTGAGCCTATAATATTCTTACTTTTATAAAAATATAGTCAAATCTCTTGGATGTCCTGAGATATTTCTAGATAATGGTCTTAGGATCATTTGGGACAATTCTTTTCCCCCTTGTGGCTCGACCACATTAGAAAGACTGTTTCCCAGTGTACGTGCGGACCTTCCTACTCGCAGGCTGTGCACCCTGATTATCGAACCTGGATGGTAGTAGCTCTAGGGCGGCTTTCGAATCAGGGATAGTACTTATACACGAGGTTGTTGATCGACGTTCACACTAGGGATATCTCAGGGCGTCCAAGAAATAAGTACCAATGATTCTAAATCGAAAGGAGGAATTCCCCCCATGAAATTATTTGTTGGTCTAGATGTTAGTTCTTTTGATATTAAGGTTTGTTTTCTAAATGGTGAAGGAGAGAAACTTCGTTCCTTCACAGTATCCAATGATTTGCCTGGTGCCACTGTTTTACGTGATTCTATTTTAGAGTATATACAAAGCCAAAAAAGCCATTTGATTAAAATTGGTCTTGAATCTACTTCAGTTTATAGCTTTCATCCATCCATGTTTTTACATAATGATGAAACGCTTAAGGCACTTGGTACAGAAGTATTCGTTATGAATCCCAAACAGATTGCGAACTTTAAAAAGAGTTACAGTGATATGGACAAAACGGATGAAATTGATGCGTTTGTCATTGCCGATTATTTACGCTTTGGGCGTTTGCCAATGTCTGTTGTTAAAGAGCAGCAGTATGTTGCGCTTCAACAACTTACTCGCTCTCGTTACCAACTCATCCGTCAAGTAACTAAAGAAAAACAACACTTTCTTCAGCACTTAAGTTTTAAATGCAACACCTTCACAGAGGAAGTGGAGTCTTCTGTCTTCGGCAATGCCATGATGGATCTGTTTTATGAGAAATACAGCCTTGATGAACTGGCGCAAATGCCAATAGAAGATTTAGCAGCATTTCTTCAAGAGAAAGGCAGGAACCGCTTTGATGATCCAGAGTGTGTAGCTAAATCAATCCATAAAGCTGTTCGTTCTTCCTATCGCCTAGATAAGGTTGTAGAGGACTCTATAGACATCATTCTTGGCACTACTATTGAGGTCATAAGGACTCTTCAAAAGCAAGTAAAAGAGATTGATAAAGCGATCAAGCGAATTATGGCTGGATTACCTCAAACACTTCAAACGGTACCTGGTATAGGTCCAGTATTTACAGCAGGCATTATCGCTGAGATTGGGCAGATAGACCGTTTTGAAGGTGAAACAAAAATCGCAAAGTATGCGGGCCTTTATTGGCGTAAACACCAATCAGGGCGCTTTACGGCTGATGATACTTCGCTATCACGTAATGGTAATCAGTATCTCCGATATTACTTAGTTGAAGCCGCCAACCGGGTAAGAAGAGAGATTCCTGAATACCAAGTGTATTATGAAAAGAAGTATCGAGAAGTACCGAAACATCAACACAAAAGAGCCCTCGTTCTAACCGCAAGAAAATTAGTGCGTTTGGTGGATGCGCTACTACGTAATCACCAAATCTACACGCCGAAAAGGAGCGTGAATATATGAAGCTAAATTGCTTCTAATATCCTTTGTGTTATTTCCAGTAATTTACATTATTTTACTGGTCTAGTTTCTTGATGCCTTTTTTAAGCAAATTGAACCTTGACAATTAAATAATTTAACATTTTTCTCTTGACATACTACCGCAGGTCTTTCCCCTCCGATCCCCTTTTGCAGGGTTTAATAAAGTTATGTCGAATCATTTTGTAAAGGGGGATACAAACATGAGCAAAAAAGGAAAAGAGCTTGGGGAAGGGTTGCAGCAAATAGGAAACAGCATGATGGGTTGCGGTTGTCTGCTTACAATTTTTATTACCATACCCATTCTTCTTCTATTATTCTTTTTATAAGCCGGCCACGAGGGCCGGAAATTAATTTATCTTTTTATTCGGTTTTATCAGGCAGGATGGATACAACATTCTGCCGTTCCTCATAATCAACAAAAAGGGCACGCACGCGCACTCCCTATAAACGTAAACAGCAGGGAGTATCAACCTCCCTGCTGTAACCTCCACTTTAAAACATTCCAAGCATCCACGGTGCCGCATACAGCACCATGAACATGACTCCGTAGTTCACGCCGTTTCGGTGGAGCAGGCCGGCAACGAGGGCGACGAGGATGGTTCCGAAAATATTCAGTACGCCGGCATCCATGTAGGCAAGCATGACCACGAGTCCGGAAAACAGGCCGATCAGTGCTTCATGCGGAATGTATTTGAACACGAGCCCGCAAATTTGCGTGGCATATCTGATGACAATAAAAAAGGTGATCAGCAGCGCGACGACCGCGCCAATAATCGTTGCCGTCATGATTTCACCCATCGAAAGCATATGATGGATATTATTATCCGGTGTGAGTACCGGTGGCGCATTGAACAGACCGGCGCCCGGGCCAATGGCCGTTGGCGATAATGGCAGCCCGATCGCAATTAAAGGGATCAATATTCCCGCCAGGTAGGAAGCGTTGGTGAGCCCGTCCATGGTGGAAATCGCCCGGGATGCGCGTGCGACGGGTTCTTTCACATGCCTGGTGATGGCTTCTCCCCAGAAAACCGACATGCCGACCGGGGTTAAAAAGAATGTGAAGACTCCTAGCAGACTTCCCCATGCCGACGTCCAAGCTTCCTTTCTGGTTAAAATGCTGAACGGGTTCGGCAGGCCCTTTTCCTTTTTCGATTTTTTCATCTCAATTTTTTTGGGGCCGAGACGGGGCATTTTCTCCCGGATCCGCTTATTCAACAGCTCGAACAGAGTAAAAGCAATCGGGCCGATGGTAATTCCCAGGAAAAAGGAAACGAACACAGTGGTATCTTCGGGGACTACTCCCACTCCCCAGTACAGATGACGGAGCCCCATAATCAGCATGGCAAATGGCACAATGATGACCAGCGACAAGATTTTATTTTTCGTCAGCAGTGCGAGCAAAACGGCACCGAGGGTAAAGATCAGTCCGGAATATTGCTCTGCCACATCGGCAAAAGGCAGGAGCAAATAAGCGAGCAGAAAGCTGACCGGGATGGCTACCAATGTGCCGATCACCGATCCTGAGGCCATTTTCCGAATACTGACATCTGGCAGCCCATACTGTTTGAGCACCATGGCATGCTCTACCATCGGTGCAGCCATGACTCCGCCCGGTATGCCGGCGACAGCCACCGGGATCGAGTCCGTCAGTTTTTTGGAAACAATCGCTGCGATGAAAAAGGCCAAAATGACGTAGGGAGAAAATCCCATTAGCGCAAGCGCGATCGTTACGGGTGCGAGCACCGCCGTTTCATCCGTGCCGGGAGCAATTCCGATGAGCGTGTATAATAATGACCCGGCGATTCCCGCGAGCACCATTTGCATAATAATGACTGCATCCATTATTCTTCACCTTCTTCCATCACCGTCAGTTCCCTTTTCGGTTTCACGATGATACTGGCAATTATAAATCCAATGACCCCGCCAATCAGGCCAAAAATAAGCGGCGGCGTGTCGCCAAAAGCAAGCAGATAGCCGCCAAGTGAGCCGCTAATACAAATTGCCATGGCAAGGAGGAGGTCCTTGATTTCCACATGGTCCTCCCAAATTTCAACATAAGTATTATTTTCATTGTTTTCCCTGGTCATTTTTCGGCCTCCTTATTTAATTGGATTGCGGTTTGATATTGTTTGTTTTGTTTAGGGTTCGTCTTTTGCAGTGAGCTTATGCTGTATGCGAGCGCCAGCGAAAAACTCTGTTATGTATGGTCATGCCGTTTGACTTGATGCTGATTTTTTGTTTCGTTCCTTCCCGGGATTTTTTCTTTTCCCGGACAGATTGGATGATGTGTTTTATCTTATCATAAGTGGTTTTGCTTGTCTTGGAAGTGGTGTTAGTAGGTAGTGATTTTTCAGTGGGTGAATGGATTCTGGCTGATGTGCGTTGAGGGAATTTCTTGTTTTTTCACTATTAGAAAGCCAACTCGGAGGAATTCCCCCCCAAATATTGGCAGGTTCTCCCCCTCCCCTTACCATCAGAAGCCTTTTTTCAACTTCATCCTGAAACATCTAGAACAAAAGCACTATTTTTACATAAATTCCAAATTTCTGCTACCGATTCACTAATTTTCTTATTATACTGGAAAATAGACTGTTACTCTGCTCCATTAAAAATCAGTATGTCATTTGCTCAACTGGGGGATTAACTGTGAAAAAGTTTATTTTATTATTTTTATTTATTGCGATGATTGGCTTGGGTGGCTGTTACCTGAGTGCAGACGATGAAGCACAAAAGCCGGCGGACATGGATCCGGAAGAGTTGCCTGATGTACGGGCGTTTCAGGATGAGTTTACCCGGGAGTTTTTGCAATCGGCGGAGGAGACCAGGGATGGGTATTATCCTTTTTTGTCCGGGACCGGGAAGTATGAGATGGATTTTCCTGGAGGAGGCGTGATTGGTGAAAGAAGTTATGCTGTAAAAGATACCGGGATCGAAAATCTAGTCATTGGTACAAAGATGGATGGTGGCGGCATGCAGATTAAAGTATCATATAACACTGTTAGACAAGAAGAATATACTGAAGATCTTTTAAAAAGTTTTGAACAGCTTGTAGAGGAGGAACTGGATATTGAGGAAAAAGTATTAGAAGATAAAATTATCTACTTCGCCGAGTATTTTCCTGACTCAGAAAATGATTTTTATGTCGCATATATTCAAAATACAATGGATAGTGGCGGAGTTGAACTAAGAATTAGTATAGAATCCAGTGTCTCCATCGACCAATCCAGTTTACTAGAGGAAATCAAAACTCTGGCCGAATCAGTACAATTTGTTAATGAATCGGAGAATGTGAATAATTAAAATTTCCAAACGGTCATTTTGAGCAGGTGGAGGTTTAACATTGAAGAAGTGGATAATTTTTTTTTTAATGTCATTAATAGGATTTAGTGGGTGTCAAACCACGACGGGGAATGAAGCACAAAAACCGGCGGACATGGATCCGGAAGAGTTGCCTGGTGCGCGGGCATTTCAGGATGAGTTTACCCGGGAATTTTTGCAGTCGACGGAAGAAACCAGGGATGGGTATTATCCGTTTTTGTCCGGGACAGGGAGATATGAGATGGATTTTCCGGCAGGCGGCGTGATTGGTGAAGAAAGTTATGCGGAAAAAGATAATGGATACGAAGGTTTATTATTAGGGGTTGATGAAGGAGATGGCCATGAAAGCTCTATTAATATAAATTACTACTCTCATCATGAATTGGGAAATGAATCAAATATATTAGATCAGCTCAGTAATAGATTGGGTATGGAATTGGAATTTAAACATAAAGAAGATGAAAACAAATTTATTCATTATGCCTCTTTTGACTATGAAGAATATGAAAGTTTTGGTATTGCAGCTAATGTTTTAAATAAATTGGACAGCGGAGCTATACAAATTGTATACACAACTGGTTGTGAGACTGAGGAGGGCTGCATAATCAGCGAGGAAAGTATGAGGGAGAAAATGAATGCCTGGATTGATTCCATATATTTTATTGAAAGTGAAGAACATAAGTAGTATTGAAGCAGCTTGCTTAATGATTAAAAAACTGGGGGCTTCAAGGTGAACAAGTGTGCCTGTATATTTTTATTTTTTGTATTAATTGGTCTAAACGGTTGTCAAATGGATACTGTAAATGAAGCACAAAAGCCGGCGGACATGGATCCGGAAGACTTGCCTGATGTACGGGCGTTTCAGGATGAGTTTACCCGGGAGTTTTTGCAGTCTACTGAGGAGACCAGGGATGGGTATTATCCGTTTTTGTCCGGGACGGGGAGGTATGAGATGGATTTTCCGGGAGGCGGTGTGATTGGTGAAAAAAGTGTAAAAGATACCGGGATCGAAAATCTAGTCATTGGTACAAAGATGGATGGTGGCGGCATGCAAATCAGAGCTTCCTATAATATCACCAGAAATAAAGAAAGAGTTGACCGGCATTTAGACAGGTTTGAAAAAAATGTAGAAGAAAACCTCAGTTTTGAAGAAATTGTGTTAGATGATAGATCTCTTTACTTGGCTGAATATTTTCCTGATGCTAAAGACGATTACTATGTCGCTTACATCCAAAATCAACTTGATGACGGCGGAGTCGAACTAAGATTTACTATAGATCACAGTGTCACCATTGACAAACTCGCTATATTGAAAGAGATTAAACGCCTCGCGGAATCAGTACAATTTGTTAATGAATCGGAGAATGTGAATAATTAAAATTTCCAAACGGTCATTTTGAGCAGGTGGAGGTTTAACATTGAAGAAGTGATGAAATCGATCAGGTTTACTCCCACCTCCAACATAAATATAATGCTCTAATTTCACATCTGAAGTCCCGGGTCATCCACAACTACACCCCGAAGCACCTATGACAAAAGCACCATTTTTAAAGAAATGTAAGTTTCTGCTACCGATTCACTAATTTTCTTATTATACTGGAAAAAAGAGCTATTTTCGTGGCTCACGGCAACCGTCATCATATGATAATTATGTAGCTTGAACAACTGGAGGCTTTACAGTGAAAAAATGGATGATTGTACTTTTATTTATTGCATTGATTGGGTTAGGAGGATGTCAAATGGGTTCTGGGGATGGCGCACAAAAGCCAGCGGACATGGATCCGGAAGAGTTGCCTGATTTGCGGGCGTTTCAGGATGAGTTTACCCGGGAATTTTTGCAGTCGACGGAGGAAACAAGGGATGGGTATTATCCGTTTTTGTCCGGGACTGGGAGGTATGAGATGGATTTTCCTGGAGGAGGTATTATAGGTGAAAGAGGATATTCAAAAGAAGATAAAAGATTTGAAAGTTTTATTATAGGTGTGGATAACAACGCGCTTGAAACTTCAATAGATTTTAAATATTTGCCTGAAAAAGTCGGTAATGAAGAAATAGTCCTCAATCAATTAAGTGCAAGTTTCGGAAGTGAATTAGACTTTAAAAAGCATGAGACTGAAAATAAAACTATCTATATTAGTCATTTTGAGACAAAGGATTATTTTGGATACGTAGCATATATTCAAAACAGAAAAGATATAGGCGGTGTACAAGTGTCTACTCACTCCAACTGTAATGGAGATGAGGAATTGTGTGCTGACCTAGAGGAGCAAGAGAAAGAAAACGTAATTGAATGGCTTAATAATATTAATTTCATTAGCGAAAGTAGTTGATGAAAATGACAATGTATTTTCTTGAGAACGATCCATTTCTCCTTAGGTTAATCCATTTGGAATACGATAATTTGCCAGAGGAAGAAATGAAATCAAAAATAAAACAATTTTATATTGAAGAGTTCGGAACAACATTAGAAGCTGATATAGAGATATTCCATTCCTCTGATGCAAATACATTAGATGGCATTTCAGGCTATGATGGTACAGCAATCTATTTAAGCAATGAAGAAAATAGAATGGAAGAATTATATGTAATCTCACAAGGAACACAGGATTTAGTTGACTGGGATTACAATGTAAAATCTATGTTTGCCGGCTTGGATTATAGCCAGGCTCTAGATACAAATAAATTCACTGAGGAAGCCATAATAAAATTTGGTTTACATTCGAAAGACGACTCCATTCCTGTTATTGGACTTGGGCATTCATTAGCCAATAACAACAATAGTACTGCATACTTGGCATATGATACATTTGATTTTGTCTATAGTATTAATGGAGCACAAACCAACTACTACCAACTGTACAGAGCCGATATAGAATTCAGAAGGGAAGTTTCAAGAGAATTTTCTTTGAGTTTAACAGACCCAGACGCCATCTACGACATCGATCCCACGAAACTCCAGGCATTTGCCGAAACACACTACGCAGACAAAGCAGAGAACATTCATCAGACCATCTCCCTGGATGACCCACTCTACGCCGTTAGCGGTCAGCGTGGATTTTTTACCATTGGAGAAGTAAATTATTTGGAAACAAACCCGGATTACCCAGGGCTGCGGGAAATCATGGACGATATTCCGGACGAAGTGGTTCGCGATTTTCAGGAACTCGCCATCCAGTACACGGTTTCTTCTGAAAAAGGAGGCACCGATCAATTTATTTACGACGTGTTGGGGGCGGATATGGAATTTGTGAACACACTGCTTGAGATAGATGGGGTTGGCAGTGGCGTCCATACTTATTTCACCCATCAGGAAGAGCTCGATACACTGATCAGAAATTTGAATGATAATGTCCCGGAATTAATGTCCAAAGTGACTACGATTACAAGTAATGCTGATTTAATTTTCGGCAGGCTGGAGGAAGCGGGATATATTAGCACGCAGCAGAAAGATGTACTGATCACGGAGATTACAGCGATAGAAACTGAACTGCTTGGAATTCAGCAAGCTCTGGAAAGTAATGTAACGATTCGGGACACAGGAAATTTTTTTGCGCAAATAGGCGGAGATATCGGGAGTATTATAAGACTCCTGGAGCATGCGAGTGCATTGCAGGATAGCGCAGGCGCACTCGGGCAAAAGGAATTCATGGATATTTTGCAAATGATCGGTGCCAGCCACGGGATCCCCGAAGTATTGGATGCCATTACCGGCGGGAGAAAATCCTACATGGGAACGGATATGATTTTAACGGCAACACAGGGAAAAAAGGAAATTCGGGTAAATATGTCTGCAGCGCTGGAACTGTATCAAAAAGGGCTGGGAAAACTTGCGGAAAAAGAAACGGCGATAACCAGGCTTGCCAATGCGGTGGACCGGGAAATACAGCAGGCCTACAACGAGGAGAAAAGAAAAGTAATCGCAAAAATCAATGAAATGGAAGCAAGCCCGCTTATGTATCAATTTCGCCTCATGCTTCATTTGGGAACGTATTCAGTGCTCAATCCGCACAGAATTGAAAGCATCCGTGTCCATGAAGAAATTTATCCTCTGGAGCAGGCGGACCTTGATCATGAATTTAATTCTTTCAGGCATGCATTGGAAAGAGAACAGAAGCATATCGAAAATTATCGCCAGGCTGTGGAATTGCTTTTTGATGAAGATGAAAAGGTATCACGACAGTTCGATTTGATAAGGGGTGTTTAAATATGGATGAGGTAAAGTCAATCACTGTGAATGAAAGAATTCTGCCGCAGGAGGATTTCTCCCATAAAAAAGATGCACTTAGAAAATATGCCGAGGAGATCAGTGATTGTGATGCTGATTTTTTTGCCCTTGTCGATAACATTTTCCTTGATGAAAAAGGTGAAATCGTAGAGGAAATGCTTACGAAGACGAAGCAAATGCAGGTCTGGAATAATAATTTGCTGCTGGAAACGAATTTCCGCATCAATCAAGTTGTGAACAGATTTAATGAGCAAGCGGATGAGATGAAGATCCAGCGGGTGACGTATCGTTACAAGAAGGTGTTTGAGATGAGTTGAGGGTGTGAAGAACGCTGGATGGCGCGTGGAGATCGCTCGATGTTTGCTGATTTCGCTCCATGGCGCAGGTATTTCGCTCCATCTCCCACGGATTTCGCTCGGCATTTGCTTATTTCGCTCCATGCCCGCTGGATTCCGCTCGATATTTTCTTATTTCGCTCCATCTCCTCTGGATTTCGCTCCAAGCCACAGGGAGTTCGCTCGACATCCTCCTATTTCGCTCCACGTAGCAGGGAGTCCGCTCGAGATTGGTTTCGCTCTATGCCACAGGGATTCAGCTCGGCAGTTTCACATTTCGCTCCTCCCCCCTTGAATTCCGCTCGATCCTTTCACATTTCGCTCCATGCCCGCTTGATTTCACTCGTCACTTTTCTTATCTGTTTTCACGTCCACTTTAACGCATTAAGAAAATTACGGGGACAGCTAACCTGCCCCCGCTTCCCTATTTCTCTCTTTTTTTATGAATTTCATCTGCTACGGCTTGCACCTGGGTGCCTACAATAACCTGGAGATTATGCTTCCCTGACATGCGGACCCCTGGCACGCCGGTTTCTTTAATCTGATTTTCGTCAACATCAGCCGTATCTTTCACTTCTACCCGCAGGCGGGTGGCGCAGTTGTCTACAGCTACTACGTTGTCATCTCCTCCCATGGCGGCATAGATTTTTTCTGCCATAATTGCATATTTGTCCTCGGTGGCAGATGCTTCTGTTTCTTCTGCTTCTACCGCTTCTTCGTCCTCATCTTCACGACCCGGTGTTTTCAGATCCATTTTTACAATCAGGAAGCGGAAAATAACATAGTAGAGCACCGCAAATCCTAACCCCTGGACTATCAGCATGAGTGGCTGATTGGCCAGTGGCAGCTGTGAGCTTAGGAAAAAGTCAATAAATCCTGCACTGAAACTGAATCCGGCTGTCCATCCGAACAAGGATGCAATAAATAATGATAGCCCTGTTAATGCAGCATGTACAACGTAAAGAACCGGTGCCAAGAACATGAAAGAGAATTCAAGCGGCTCTGTTACACCTGTTAGGAATGCTGCCAGTGATGCTGCCATAAGCAATGAAGCAGCATGTTTCTTCCTTTTCGTTTTAGCCGTATGGTACATAGCAAGTGCTGCGGCAGGAAGACCAAACATCATAATCGGGAAAAACCCGGCCTGATATCTGCCTGTCACACCAAGTTCCCCGTCCCCGGACCAGAAGTTTCCGATGTCATTGATGCCGGCCACATCAAACCAGAATACGTTATTCAACGCGTGATGAAGCCCTGTTGGGATTAATAGACGGTTAAAGAAACCGTATAGTCCGGCCCCAATGGATTCCATGCTGCTGATGGCCTCCCCAAATGAAACTAAAGCGGAATATACAATGGGCCACACAATTAACATAATGAGAGAAACAACCAGCATAGTACCCGCTGTTAAAATCGGCACGAGTCTCTTTCCACTGAAGAATGCGAGTGCGTCCGGTAATTTCACATGACTGAATCGGTTATATAAGGCGGCGGCAATTAAACCGGAAATAATACCGACGAATACGTTCTGAATCTCCCCGAAAGCCATGTTGACACCGTCCGGATCAATTTGCAGCAGGTTCGCTACATTATCCGTGGACAGCACATGTGTGATAACCAAATAACCAACCAAACCGCTTAATGCAGCCGGTCCATCCTTGGCTTTTGTCATTCCAATCGCGACCCCGACAGCAAATAGAATGGGGATAAAATCCAAGATGGCTCCACCAGCACTGATAAGAAAAGCAGAAATTGGATTTCCTTCTCCCCACCCTTCATGGTCAAAAGCATAACCAATACCCATCAAAATGGCAGCAGCAGGCAGGACAGATACCGGGAGCATTAACGATTTACCCAGGTTCTGCAAGTATTTCATCATCCATAAAACCTCCATTTTCCTAGTTTTCCAGATTTTTAGCAACAATCATAGATGAGAACTACAGGTATCACCTTCCATCTATTCCATATCTTATTGTGCATTCAGTGTTCAGGGATGTTTCCTTCGTGGAGTGTTGAATGAGGGAGTGACTAACGGTAAAATTGTAAACGCTTACTACTTTTTATTGTAAAACTTGATGTAAAATTATTCAATTAATAGCAAAAATCGACATAAAAACGTAAAGAAGTATTGAATAAATTTTGATTAATTATATTAATAATAGAGTGGATAAGGGTCTGAAGCCGGCAGTCCTTCCTGCTTATTTTATTATGAGCAGCGTAGTCTCTCCTGCTTTTGCTTCTTTTATTTCCTCGAAGGTGATGTCCCTGTCCAAATCCTTGCTGTTGGTAATGATCATAGGGGAGATTGTGCTTTCCGCATGCTCCTGGATATATTCCAGGTCGAAAGTAAGCAGGGATTGACCTACCGTAATCTCATCACCCGTATTGACGTTAGCCGTAAACCCTTCTCCTTTGAGAGCGACGGTTTCCAGCCCGACATGAATTAATACTTCCGTCCCTTTTTCCGTTTCCAGCCCAATCGCGTGTTTTGTATCCGGCACCTGTACAACTTTTCCTTTTACCGGACTAACGACTTCTCCCTTGTTCGGATTAATAGCGACTCCTTCCCCCATCATCTTTTCACTAAATACAGGATCCGGCACATCTTCCAGCTTCACGACTTCCCCGCTTATTGGGGCATACAGTATTTCTTCTTCCTTTGATTTTTTGAAGAGATTTTTCAGCATTTTTTACCCATCCTTTCTATAGATTTTCTCAAAAACAACTTACCTTTATTGTAACTTTAAAATTTGTCCATTTAAACCAACCTAGATACTAATTATGTTATTCCCCTCACCCTTCCGGAAAAGTTCCATGTTTTTCGAGCTCCAATGCTAATGATATGGTATTGCAAGTGGCTTTGGAAAACTTATTCTGTTACTTCCCACTTTGTAGCATCGTGTTCGATTTACATAAAAATGAAATACCTTTGTTCAATTTATATTACAAACACATTACAAAAGTCCTGGTAATCTATCATTTTTTTGCCAATACAGATATAATAGAATTACTTTCCAACAATTTCATTCGGTATTTTTGACGATTCGACAGCAGAATGGCATTCCTCACCCAGCTGCATTTGCTTAGTTGGCGAGGGAAGGAAAAATCTGTCAAAATGCCGGAAATCTTATATATATATGAGGAGGTTACGCATTGGCTAACAAGAAAATATTATTTTCCGTAACAGCAAGTGCCGTGATTGCATCGGCTATTTTTTCAGCAGAAGAAGCGGAAGCAGCTTCCTACACTGTCAAAAGCGGAGATTCCCTGTGGACCATCGCACAAAAACATAACACATCCGTCTCCAACCTGAGATCTTTGAACAATTTATCCGGAGACATCATTTTTCCAAGTCAGGTTCTTAGAACAAGCAGCAGTTCAAGTAGTTCAAGCAATTCATCCAACTCTAATTCCAGCTCATCTTCATCATCAAATTCACAATCTACATACACAGTAAAAAGCGGGGACACGCTCAGCGGCATCGCTTCCAGACATAATGTGTCCGTATCGAATCTAATGAATTGGAATAATTTAAGTTCAAGCCTGATCCATCCGGGGGATAGATTGACTGTAAGCAGCGGCAGCTCCAGCGGGTCAAGTTCGTCCGGATCCAGTGGAAGCTCTTCTTCCGGGAGTTCAAACTCATCAGGCGGAAGTTCGACAACATACACGGTAAAATCCGGGGATACTTTGTCCCATATTGCAGCAAGACATGGCGTTTCCGTCTCCAACTTGAAAAGCTGGAACAATTTAAGCTCCGACTTGATTAGAGTCAATCAAAAGCTGAAAATCAACGGAAGCTCCAGCGGGTCGGATTCAGGAAGTTCGGGCAGTTCAGGTAGTTCCGGATCATCCGGCAGCTCAGGTTCATCCGGCGGCTCCGGACAAACCGGCAGCGCAACGGTATACACCGTAAAAGCCGGCGACAGTTTATCAAGAATTGCTGCCAACCACGGCGTTTCCGTTTCCAACCTGAGAAGTTGGAACAATTTAAATTCCGATCTTATCATCGTTGGTCAAAAACTGAACATTAACAGCAGCAGCTCCAGCGGTTCAGGTAGCTCAGGCGGCAGCTCGGGCTCGGGCAGCGGATCGGCGAATGTAGATTATGATGTGGACAAGCTGGTCAGCACAGCAAACAGTATGACCGGAACCAGGTATACTTGGGGCGGTTCATCCCCAAGCGGATTCGACTGCAGCGGATTTATTTATTATGCATATAATCAGGCAGGAAAAGATATTAGCCGCCTTTCCACAGACGGCTACTACAACCGGTCTTTCTATGTGAACAAACCACAAGTGGGAGATCTCGTATTCTTCTCCGGTACATATCGGGCAGGAATCTCGCACATGGGAATTTATGTTGGCAATAACCAATTCATCCATGCCGGTTCATCCACCGGGGTGACGGTAACAAGTTTGGATAACTCTTATTGGAAGAGTCATTTTGAAGGGTTTAAACGGTTTTATTGATAGATTTGTAGGGAAAACTCCAGCCGGCGGGCTGGAGTTTTTTGTGTGAGGTGGAACGAGATTTGTTCGGGGTGGAGCGGTATTTTGATTCTTCGAGCGAAAGCAGCCCGGGTTCGAGCTATATTCTGATTCTTCGAGCGAAAGCAGCCGGGGGTCGAGCGGTATTTTGATTTGTCGAGCGAAAGCAGCCGGGGGTCGAGCGATATTTTGATTTGTCGAGCGGAACTAGCCCGGGATCGAGCGATATTTTGATTCTTCGAGCGCAACCAACTCGGGACCGAGCACTAGCGGAGTTAAAAAGCCTTATGCCAGGTTTTATTAGAAGTATTATACTTTAAATTGGCCGCTTGCATGATTCTTTTTGCCGCATGGCGGGAGTTTAATTTTAACCAATTCATACATTCCTGGTTAGAGATAGAAGGTTTAATCAAAAGAAAGTAGTCTTCAAGTGCCTGCTTATGTGCGTTGTGAGATTTATGCTGACATTTACCACACAACCATCCGCCGTGAACCCGCTTCAAACCAAGCAATTTACATTCCGCACAATGAACACCAGGCAATAAATCACCAGCCTTCACCTGATGCTCGGCCATAATATCCTTGTCATATTCCACACAATCACGCAAAATCATGCTTGCAATCTTATGGTGATTTATTTTTTCTCCTTCTAATCGTGCTTCCATGTCCAAGATTTGTTTTGGAATATATTCTGCGTGAAATACCGTTTTTGCTATTGCTTCGTGATCGCCAATTACTTTTATCACCGTCGCAGGATCACTAATAGCAACGAGGGGATAGATGGGAATGTGCGCAAGATGATGCTGCTGCAGCCATAACTGAAGTTTTAATTTTTGCAGTTCCACCTGCGTAATCGGATAGCGATAGCCTTTCTCCTTTTGACCATCGTCGCGGATTAATTGCTTGAGGATAGTATCAAATATAATGACACCTTCAAAATTTTTACTTTCGATGAGAAAAATTGCATGTGGTGTAACAATCAGGGTATCCATTTGTGTTGTTTTTCCTTGAATCTTCAGGCCTGCATCCTGAAGAATGGAAAAACGGCTGGCAAGGAGACTGGTGTGGTAGTCGGTATTGCGTTCGCCTATATATCCCTTCATACTATTCTCTTTTGCAGCTTGTATTTTGCTTTTGCCGGGAAAATCAGGCCGAAGTCGTGGGAGAAGACGTTCATACTTTTTCAAGGGTATAGGTTTTTGTCGATATCGTAATATCATGGCAATCTCCTTTTTATTTTTACTATATATCAGAAGTATCATCGGGCGCAAAAGAGGGAAATTGTTTTTCAAAGGAGATAAAACGATTAGAAATGCAATTTTTCTTAGGAGGATTTTGAAAATTAAAACCTCTACATCGTTGAGATATTTAGAATCCACTTTATTTATGAAGATTTCAACGGATGATGTTTCCTTCACTATAAATGATGGAAATTTTACTTCTTCTCTCGCAGTTATTGACATATTTTTTGCCACTTTATTATTTCTTCTTGTTTTGTGTTTTTCCACATTCTTTTAAACCAAAATTAAAATTATTATGTTTTTTCTTTATTTTAAGTAGTAAAACTTGGTATAATAGTCGAAAAATGAGTATTAATGACCATCTCTGTAATACAAAAACTGCAGCCATGGACTTCCCGTAACACCATTTCCAGCCGGGAATTTTATAATACATAAACAGGAGGAGAAATATGGGTATTTACATTTACATGGATATACTGCCAAATAAAATTGACAAGGAGGAGTGGGAACGTGTTTATGAAGAATCACTTCAATTGGTTCTGGCGTATCCGTTTATGGATGATGAGGTGGACTTGGAGACTTACGGAGAAATGTGGAGGTATGCACTGCGTACGGACGAGACAGAGATGGAATTTGATTATAATGATCACCAGCCGGGATGGCATTTATATGGAGATTACGAAACGATGCTGGGTGCGGAATCATTTAGTCTTTTCAGGAATATTGAAAGCTACCGGAAGAAAACCCGTACACCTGAAGGCAGCGATGATATTTTAGCGAAGGAGATTAATTGGACTGTGTTTTATGGACAGGAAGAACGCCAAATACCTGTAGGAAATGTTACCATTTTTGACGCGAAAACACAGGGATTTCCATTTCACAACTATATTCTTGCGATTGCCTGTTTGCTGGAAAGCAGGTTTCCAAAGCAAGTGTTAGTCACAGGTGACATCTCCATAGGTCAGATGAGAAAAGCGATGGAATGGGCAAATACCATCCTTGAAAAACCAATCCATTTAACCGAACGGGCTGATAATGACATATTGTTGAGACGAATAAGAAGGCTTGTTGACCGGGAGTTTGATGCCCTAAAGTCTTTTATGCATCTAACCATGCACGCAACAGATGAGCAGCTCGGCAAAACCATCAGGGAACAATTTACTCCGGAAGTCATTAAAGCATATTTTATAGACAGGCTCAAGCAATCCGGCATACAAACGTTAGGATTTCAAGTCGACCTTTCTGAATTTCTCCATCTTGGTTTCAACTTGGAACAGGCCTGTGAAATTTGTGTGCTTGATGAGGATGGCTGCCAGGTTGATGCACGGGAATTTGCGAAAACTGTTTTTTCTCTCGAGTGGCATTTCGAAGGCGAACCTGAACATGATGAAACACCGCTGCGCTTTAATGAACCGGAAAGTGAAGAGCCGGAAACTGTGGACTCCCAGTTTGAAAAAGTATTGATGCAAATGGCCGGTTTTCAGGAAAGTATGAAAGTGAATATGACCTATGAAGACGTGGCAGCTATTTTACAGCATAAGCTTGGAGATTTAGTTGAGATGGCACCGTTGTTGGAAGAAAAAAGAAGTGAATTAGCACAAAACGAGGAAAGTGAAGAAGAAATAAATGATTTATTATTAAAATTGATGGCTGATCGTATTGGAAAAGGGAAGTCTTTGGAACCTGCAGCAAATTACACGATAAGCGATTTGGATTATTTGGTTCTCTGGAAAGAAGGGGATAGTCTGCATCCCAATATTGAAAAGCGTTTAAAACAATTAAAGGATTTCAGGAAAGAAATGATGGAAAGAAATAAGGAAAGATTTGATGATTTTCATGCTTGTTCAGATTACGATAAGATGAGGTGGCTCATCCAGTCGAATCGTTACTTTGTTATACGGAAGGAAGCATGGGATTATTATAGAGAAAATATAAACGATACGGATTTGATAAACGCTGTACTCAGCATTTTATTCGTAAAGGCAGAGGAGAAGTATACGAACCAGTTATGTAAAGCTGTATTAAATAATGTAGCATTATTAAAAAAGTATATTGTTTTTGATTGAAACTCGGGGACGTTTCTTCTTGCGCTGCAGTGAAAAGTGAGGGAAGCGTTTAAGCGGTTTAATTAATAGGATTGATAGATTAACAGGAAAACTCCAGCGAATGGGCTGAAGTTCTCTTTGGGGTGAAAGTAGTTGGGTTGGAGTGAAAAGTTGAGTCTTCGAGCGATTTGTGGTTGAGGTCGAGCGAAATTTCGAGTCTTCGAGCGATTTGCGCTTGCCGTCGAGCGAAATTTTAAGTCTTCGAGCGATTTGCGCTTGCCGTCGAGCGAAATTTTAAGTCTTCGAGCGATCTTCAACTACCGTCGAGCGAAATTTCGAGTCTTCGAGCGATCTTCAACTACCGTCGAGCGAAAACTTAAGTTCCCGAGCGATTTGCGCCTGCTGTCGAGCGAATCCTGAGATTTTGAAAATCCAAACCCTATCTGTTATAAAATAATAAATATCTACTTTTTTAAAATGCAGGCAAAATAACACATAGTATTTTCTTAAAAGAAAGGATGTCTATTTTGGAAAAAACATTTCACCTGCGCACCAACGAACATGCGGAAGTGCTTGATATAACCGCTCAGCTCGAAACATGGGTTCAGGAAACAGGGGTGGAGCATGGCATTCTCGTCGTCTCCTCCCTTCACACCACAGCTGGGATTACGGTAAACGAAAATGCAGATCCGGACGTGAAAACAGACATGCTTATGCGTTTGGAGGAAGTATATCCGTGGGATCATCCGAAAGACAGACATGCCGAGGGAAACACCGCTGCCCATTTGAAAACGAGCACGGTGGGACATGCACAAACACTGGTCATTTCCGGTGGAGAGCTTGTCCTTGGCACCTGGCAAGGCGTATATTTTTGTGAATTTGACGGGCCACGAAACAGAAAATTTCATGGGAAAATAATGAAGGGCTGATCTCCCATGATGACGGTTCTCCTACTGCGCGTTTTGTAATTTCCACAAAACCGAAACAGGAGAATCGTCCTTCTGTCTATCTTTCCACTTTCAAGCCTCTATGATCCACGCACCTATAAGATACCCGAACAACTTTACCTAATTAAAATGAAGCGAGATAATAAATAGTTTTAATATTCATTTACTGAGAATGTTTGTTCGTGTATACTGTTAATATCGATATATAATTGATAAAGGGTGTGTTATAATAATGAGTGTAGAACTAGTGTTGGAGGAGCCTTCAGATTATAAATCAATTTCTCCACCCAACTATGATGCTGCTTGGAAAAATATAATTGAAAAGTTATTTAAAGAGTTTGTGCAGTTTTTCGCACCTGAGTTATATACACAGATCTCATTTGCTGAGGAGCCTGAATTCTTAAAACAAGAGCTGCATAAAATAATTATTAAAAACCTGGAAGGAACAAATTACTCAGATCAGATTGTAAAAGTTTCTTTAAAGAATGGCACAGAAAAATGGGATTTAATTCACGTTGAGGTTCAAGACGAGGTAACCAAGGATTTCTCAAAACGTATGTTTCGTTACTTTTATCGGATATTTGACAAATTCGATCATGAAATCTATGCCATTGCCTTAATAAGAGTGAAACCAACTCGTCCTACCCGGATTATTATCACTATTCTTTCGAAAAAACTAACCTTACTTATGAATATGATGTATATAAATTTCGTGATCACACGATAAAAGAGCTCCAGAAATCCGACAATCCATTTGCGGCTGCAGTAATTGCTGCAAAATGCGCAAATAAATCGAAGAAAGATGAAGTGCAACGCTACAAATTTAAACAAAAACTAATGAAGCAGGTACTTAAACGGTCTTCCCGTCAGGATAAGCAGTCACGTAAATACGTGGAAGCATTATTTTACTTTATTGATGTATTGCTAAAAATCCCTGATGATCTCCAAGAAAAATTAATGGGTGAAATGATTGACCATGCAGGAAAGGAGGGCTTTATTCAAATGGATGCCACCAATAGGGATATGTATTCCCCTACTTTAGATGGAATGATAGAAAGATTGGCGAAGGAAAGAATTGAGAAGGGAATTAAGCAAGGAAAAGAAAAAGGCAGAGAAGAAGGTAGAAGGGAAGGTATGGAAGAAGCGAAAATAGTCCTTGCAAAAAATTTAATCAAAGAAAACTTTTCCAATGAAAAAATAGCAAAATTAATAAGTTGGGAACCTGATAAAATTCAAGCTATTAGAGAATCAGAGGACCACTGAACCCCCATAGCGACGGCTCTCCTGCTTTGCGTTTAACGATTGTCAGAAAACCGCACGCAATAGGAGAACCGTCCTTCTGTTTACACGGCGTCTGTTTTTGCCTCTTCTTCTTTACTTTTGTTAAATAGTTTTTTGAATCGTGGTGAAACATCCAATAGTTTTTGTTGCATATCGATGGCCGGCTCCAGGTTTTGGATACTCTTTTGATAGGAACGAATCATCGCAATCGTGACGAGTGGGTCCAGCAACGCCCGTTTCAGTACGGTTGTTAACACGTACGCGCCAACCAGGGCGAGCGCGCCAAGCATAAATCCGAGTCCCGGTTCATTTGCGGAAAGCAGGCTGGAAACAAACATGAGTGTCATGGCAAAGCCAAGAAAGATGGCGATATTAAATATATAAATAAATAAAACTGCTCCCGCCGCAGTCTTCAACAAACCCTTCCAGCTTTGCCCGTAAAGAACAACACCATCTGTGGCGGATTTCCATACATTTTCTTCCGGATTTTGTTTTTTCCTTACAAAAATATAACTTACAATTGCCTCATCAATGTAATTCAACCCAACAGACATAATGGCATTTATGATTCCGATTATATTTTTTGAACCGGGAATAAAGCTAAAAAAATTTCCAATGCGTATGATCCAGCGCTGAATTTGCCTCACAGCGGCATACACCATTTTATCCAGCACGAATGCCACGTGGGCCGTTCCAAAGTTTTCCGTCACTTTCTCTTTTCCATAGGTGATCTGCCCTTTTCCGTCAGGCACTTTGCCACTGGTCAGTAATTCCACAATAACTGAAATATGGCCGACCTTCACCATATACAGCACGTACCGCTCCAAAAACTTCAAGCCACCGTACACCACTCCAAAAGAAATTAGCATAAGAATGATAAAAGCACCTGAAGCTTCCCCGAACATCCTTATAAGCAAGAATCCAATTCCTACCATAATCCCAAGAAATACAAATGCAGCCAAGGTAAAAATGCCATAAATGACAATGCGCGAGATAAAAAAAGGCAATGTTTTCCGAAACAGCTGCAAAACAGACATATCCATCACGTAACCTCCCTTGTTAAATTCACATTCCAACTGATGATAACAAGCGAAGGTTAAACGTAGGTTAAATCATATGAAATTTTGGGACGATTCTTCCATTAAAATTCTTTAACTGCAAAGGATAAACCGCCCACAATTTTCATCTTGGTAATTGGATAAAATGGAAAAAAGGCATAATGAGTGAATGAAACTGCTCATTGTGCCTCGAGTGTCGCGAAACCTTGAAGAAGTGTTCCTTTGTTTTACGGATGGAACAACACTTTTCCAAAGTTTTCTTTTCTGTTAATAATTTTATCAAACGTTTCTGGTCCTTCTTCGAGTGAAAGGCAGTGGGTCACGATTGGATCCACTTTAATTTGACCTGTGCTCATATAATGCACGGAAGCAGTCCATTCTTTTCCGGGGAATGGCGATGAAATGGCATTCCAGGATCCGAGTACACGCAGCTCGTTGCGGACAATTTTTTCAAAATAAAACCGTTCGATGTGAATATCCGCATAAGGGATTCCCATAAATACAACTTCTCCGCCTTTTTTCGGCAGGGCAAAAACCTGAGCGGAAGTAATGGCGGATCCGGCTGATTCAATAGCAAGATCGACACCGTGGCCATTCGTATGTTCCTGAATTTGCTCGTGAGCGGGTTTTTCTTTGGAATTGATCAGTACGTCAGCACCCAGTTCTTTCGCAATTTCCAGCTTGCTGTCATCTATATCAATGGCAAACACCCTTCTGGCGCCAAATACTTTTGCCCATTGCACCGCTAAGAGACCGATGTTTCCGCATCCCATCACCGCAACATCATCACCGGGATGCATGCTGGTGCGGTAAAGTCCATGGACAACCACTGCGGATGGCTCCACCATGGAAGCAGTATCAAAGTCAACATTGTCAGGGATTGGTACGACATTTTCTTCCGGAAGCTTTGCATATTCCGCATAAGCTCCCGGGTGGTAGGCCCCCATGACATGGAGGTTTTCACAGCGTGCCACTTCGCCTTTTTGGCAGCTTGCACATTTTCCGCAGTAAAATGCTGGGCAGCCGGCAATGCGGTCACCTGGTTTAACCGTGGTTACTCCCTCGCCAACCTCAACAACTTCGCCTGCAAATTCATGTCCGAAAATCGTTCCTTCCACATAGGCCCCGAGCTTGTTATAGCGGGAAATATCCGATCCGCAAATGCCCACAGATTTCACTTTTATAATCACATCATCCGGCTTTTCCACTACCGGTTTTTCTGCATCCTCAAAACGAATATCCTGTTTTCCATATAATTTCAAAGACTTCATTTTATTACATCCTTCCTGTTGCAGCACAGGGGCAGATCCAGTGATTCACTTTTGAACCGGATTAGGATCGCCCTCCTGATGATTTACTTTTTTTTTGCCAAAAAAGAGTTTGAACACCACAAGACCGACGATAATGGTATTAAAAATCACCTGATATTCAAAATAAAAATCAGATATCGCACGCATTGGTCCCAGCATAAAGTCTAAAAACGTATCCATCATTTGGGTTCCCTCATTTCACAGGAATATTTGATTCACACTTATTGTTTGCGTAACTTTTTCTTCAGTCGGGTTAGGCATAGGGGTGCACAGAGTTACATGGTGGTGTTGCCTTGTTAGTTTGGGTGTTTAGAAAATTTCTCTGTTACCTTTTGTGCTGAAAATCCACTATTGCGGGCACTGACATCGCTTCTCGGTTACCTTTTGCACTGATATTCCGCTCTTACGGGCACTGACACCGCTTCTCTGTTACCTTTTGCA
Organism: Virgibacillus kimchii; assembly: GCF_055379185.1. NCBI lineage: Bacteria > Bacillati > Bacillota > Bacilli > Caryophanales > Bacillaceae > Virgibacillus > Virgibacillus kimchii. Next base: position 2,315,865 of record NZ_AP043951.1, read on the forward strand.
CTGATATTCCGCTCTTGCGGGCACTGACACAGCTTCTCTGTTACCTTTTGCACTGATATTCCGCTCTTACGGGCGCTGACATCGCTTCTCTGTTACCTTTTGCACTGATATTCCGCTCTTGCGGGCACTGACACCGCTTCTCTGTTACCTTTCACACGGAATATCCACTATTGCGGGCACTGACACAGCTTCTCTGTTACCTTTTGCACTGATATTCCGCTCTTACGGGCACTGACACCGCTTCTCTGTTACCTTTTGCACTGATATTCCGCTCTTACGGGCACTGACACCGCTTCTCTGTTACCTTTTACACGGAATATCCACTATTGCGGGCGCTGACACAGCTTCTCTGTTACCTTTTGCACTGATATTCCGCTCTTGCGGGCACTGACATCGCTTCTCTGTTACCTTTCACACGGAATATCCACTCTTACGGGCACTGACATCGCTTCTCTGTTACCTTTCACACGGAATATCCACTCTTACGGGCACTGACATCGCTTCTCTGTTACCTTTTACACGGAATATCCACTATTGCGGGCGCTGACACAGCTTCTCTGTTACCTTTTGCACTGATATTCCGCTCTTGCGGGCACTGACATCGCTTCTCTGTTACCCTTTCCACGGAATATCCACTCTTGCGGGCACTGACATCGCTTCTCTGTTACCTTGAGCGGTGTCTCCCCCACTCGTCAGGGCATTGAGAATGTTTTTCTCTTACCTCCGGCGGAAACACTCCAAGCTATAAGAACACCGTGTGCCTTCGAGAGTTATAACTAACTACCATCTCCAACTAATAATTAATAAGAAGCCGTAGAAGTTCCGCCTGTTACTATCGCAACTGCACCGCTCGCACCAATTCTGCTTGCGCCGGCTTCGACAATTTTTACAGCGTCATCATAGGTTTTTACACCGCCGGCTGCTTTCACGCCAATTTTTTCCCCGGCCACTGACTTCAACAGTTTTACATCTTCAACTGTTGCACCGCCACCGTTAAACCCTGTGGCTGTCTTTACAAAATCAGCACCTGCTTCGATAATCAGTTCGGTTGCCTTTACCTTTTCTTCATCCGTCAGCAGTGCGGTTTCTATAATAACTTTGGTCGTCAAGCCATTGGCGGCTTTCACTACCTCAGCAATATCATTATTTACCACATCGTATTCGCCGGATTTCATCGCACCCAGGTTGATCAGTATATCTATCTCTTCGGCACCATTTTTGATTGCTTCCTTCGTTTCCTCCACTTTTACATGAGTTGTGGCCCCACCAAGGGAAAAACCGATTGGAACGCCGACTTTGATGCCGTGCGGGGACAAGAGCGAATGTGCGTGGGAAACGTAATAAGGATTGACAAAAACAGTTTTAAAACCGTGCTCAATCGTCTCTTCGCAAAACTTCGTAATATCCTCTTTTGTCGCCGTCGGATTTAACAGCGTATAATCTATCAAGTCAATAAGGTTCTGCTTATCCAAACTGATCCACTCCTTATATAAGTCCGCTTTAACGCTTTAGAGCAGTGTGGGTCTGACCCCCACTACATTACCACTTTAACGCGTTACCACTTTAGCGCGGCGGGGGTCTGACCCCCGCTCAGTCGACCCCCGCTCAGTCGACTGGGGTGAGGAGGACTTTGATGGCTTGGCCGCTTTTGATGGCGTCGTATGCTTTGTCCCACTCGGTGATGTCGAATTCGTGGGTGACGAGTGATTTTGCGTCTACTTTTCCATTATTCATGAGCGCTAGGGATGGTTCCCAATCGGCGGGTTTTTGGCTTCTGCTTCCGACGACGCGGATTTCTCGCTGGATTATTTTCTCCAGATCAAAATTCACTTCCGGCTCGGGAAATAGCCCGACCTGGCAGTATTGGCCTTTTTTCCGCAGCAGGCTGAGACCCTGCCTTGCTGCCGGCACTGCTCCGGAGCATTCAAACACGATATCTGCACCATAGCCATCCGTCAGCTCATTAACGATCTCTTTTATATTTTCCTGTTGTGTATCCACTGCATGGTCGATGCCAAGTTCCAGTGCTTTGTCCAGACGAATTTTATCGTTCGTCAACCCGGTAATCATCACCTTTGCTCCGCGGCTTTTGGCAACCTGGGCCATAAATAAGCCAATGGGTCCCGGGCCGATCACAATAGCAAGATCGCCATCATGAATATCCACTTTTTCAGCTGCATGATGTGTACAAGCAAGTGGCTCTGTCATGGAAGCTGATTGAAAGTCCACATTCTCCGGCAAATGGTGCACACTGTCTTTTCTGGCAACCAAATACTTGGCAAACCCGCCGTCCTGCTGGGTTCCAAGCCCTTTACGGTACGGACATAAATTATAATCCTTCGTCTGGCAATATTCACATTCACCGCAAATATAAAAAGTTGTTTCCGATGTGACACGATCACCCGGTTTAAATTCAGTTACGCCTTCACCGACATCAACGACTACGCCGGAAAATTCATGCCCTAAGGTGACAGGCACCCCTACTTTGTAATGTCCTTCATAGGTGTGTATGTCCGAGCCGCATACGCCTGCATATTTTACTTCGATCTTTACCTGGTCTTTGCCGGCTTCCGGAACAGGTTTGTCCTGCAGTTCCAGATTGCCGAAACCATGGTCTGTTTTTACGAGTGATTTCATGCTAAGTTCCCTCCCTGGATGTCGTAGAGAAATGTGAAGAAGGGAGAGGCAACCGTCCTCAATGACGGCATTCCGCCCATCGCTAAGTTCCTCTCCCCCTGTCATCCAAATTAGTTAAACAAATTAAACAGCTGGTAAATCACATAGTTCACAATGTTACCGCCCTGGTCAATACTGGAGATCATTGCGGATCCTTCCGGCATATTGAAGTTCGGTGCATTTTCTGCCATTTGTGTAAATACCGGCGCCACGTCTGTTGCAACATACAAGGAAATCGCAATCATCACGGCACCTACAATGACAGAGTGCACGATGTTACCGCGGGCAGCACCTACGATAAATGCTACAATAAACGGTATCGTTGCCAAGTCACCGAATGGAAGCAGCGCGTTCCCCGGTAAAATAACTGCCATGACAACAGTAATCGGAACAAGAATAAGTGCTGTGGCAATTACTGCCGGATGTCCCAGTGCTACTGCGGCATCCAATCCAATATAAATTTCTTTATCACCAAAGCGTTTATTCAGCCATTCTCTCGCTGATTCGGAAACAGGCATAAGCCCTTCCATCAAGATTTTTACCATGCGCGGCATTAATACCATTACCGCGGCCATCGCCATACCAATTTCAATAATCTCACCAACATTGTACCCTGCCAGTGCCCCAATTCCGGCACCAAGCACTAAACCGACAAATATTGATTCCCCAAAAACACCAAATCTTTTTTGAATTGTTTCCGGGTCCGCGTTCAGCTTGTTTATTCCAGGAATTTTTTCCAACAGTCTGACGAGCCAGATTCCCGGTGCATAGGAAATGGTACTTCCCGTTGCAATGGAAACTCCCGGCAAATCATAGAAGTCACGCATCATTGGTGCTGTCCAGTCAGCAACTTTCAGACAAACGATCTGGAATAGTACCGCTGCAATCAACCCTTGAATAATACTTCCGGAAATGGCGTATACCATGGCAGCCATGAAAGTGTAATGCCAGAAATTCCAAATGTCCACGTTCATCGTTTTTGTGGTTTTTGTAACTAGCATTAATACGTTTACTACCAGTCCCAGTGGAATAATGAACCCTGCGACTACGGAAGCCCAGGCAATGGTAGATGTCGCAGGCCAACCTACGTCAATCACATTTAATTCGACACCAAGCCGGTCGACCATGCCCTGTGCAGCTGGTCCGAGATTCAGAACGAGTAAATCAATAACGAGGAAAATACCTACAAATGCTACCCCAATTGTCAAACCGGAGCGAAAGGCCTTTCCAAATTTTTGGCCGAAAAACAACCCCAATAATAAGATGGCTACTGGAAGAATGACAGTTGCCCCCAGATCCAGAAAGCCTTGTATAAAACTTACAAATGCGTCCATCGTGTGGTCCTCCCTGCATTTCAGATTTAATTTTTTACTTTGTTATATAATCGATAAAATGAATACCGTTTCATCTATTTTCACGTTGCATACATTTACAAATTCACGATGAAAAAAACTTGGCTAACCGACATGACAGGTAGCCGGTTAGCTTACTTCCCTTACTTCTGAAGCTCTTCCAGAATTTCTTTTTTCGTATCTTCCACTCCAATACCTGTAAGGAAGTTGCGTGCATTAATTACTGGAAATGGAAATTCTTTTTGTGTCATTGCAGTCGTTACAAGCAAATCAGCTGTTTCCAGATAGCTGTTTACTTCTGCAATTTTGATCTGTTTTAAATCCACTTTCAGGTTATGCTCTTTTGCCATTTCTTCTATGGCATTGTTAACAACGGTGGATGTAGCAATGCCAGCACCGCAAGCTACCAATACTTGTTTCGTTTCCGCCATTATTGTTCACCTCCTTCAACGTCAAGTGACAATTTATCTGCCAATAATTGTTTCATTGCTGTCTTATCTTTTTCATTTGCAATCGTCATAAGCGTTTCTTCATCCTGAAAAACTTGCATTAATTGCTGCAGTAGGGAAAGCTGGTCCTGTGAATCATTCATTGCCAGCATAAATACCACCTTGACCGGTGTGGTCTCCTCAGGAGCACCACCCATAATTCCGAATTCCACCGGTTCTTTCAATGTAGCAACACTGATTGTTTTAGTATGAACATGTTCCACATCTGTATGCGGAATGGCAACAGATACCCCGCTTGTGGGAAGTCCCGTTGCAAACTCCCCTTCCCTATTGATGACCGCTTGTGAAAAGCTTTCTTTCACCAAGTCTTTTTCATGCAAATTATTTGCCATTGTACTTAATACTTCTTTATATGAGTTACCTTCCAGATCAATGGAAATGGTGGATTCATTCAAAACGATTGTATTCATGGTTGTTCCTCTTTTCTTCACTTAATTTGAATAGTTTTTGATTATTTCATAAATGTCATCCTCAGAATCCGCTTTGACAAGGGCAGTTCTATCTTCCTCGGACCCTGCAAGTTTCATAAGCTGCATTAACGCTTTCAGGTGTTTTTGCTTATCTTCTGCTGCAATGACGACAATAATATTAATCAAATAATCTTCGGTGAAAGCTACCCCCTCTTCCAGCCTGAGAAGACTCATGGAAACTTCATTCACACCTTCATCAGGTGCTGCATGAGGGATAGCAAAATTTGGGCCGATGACGATATACGGATCTTTTTCATAAAGATGAATCATCGCATCGACATACGCCGGTTGGATAGCCCCATTGGCAATCAATGGTTCAGCCGCGATTTTTATCGCTTCCTCCCACGACCCGGCGGATTTCTTCAAGGTAATCGTTTCCGGTGTAATCAAATCCCGCAATGTAAGGGAGCGGGTAATATCTTCTTTCTTTTTTATTGAAGCATCTTCATCCCGGTGTATATAACGGTGCAAGTCAGCTCTCAGCTTATTTTCGTCCTTGATGTCCGCTTCTTTTTTAATGATTTCCATAAGCTCGTCTATATCCATTTCCGTCGGGATATATCCATACATCTCAAGCATGACCTGCTTGCGTAAGAGTGTCTTTTCCTCTCTTTCCAAAAATGAACTCGCCTTGAACAACTTTTTGTTTGTATCCAACGAAACCGGAGAAAACACAATATCATAATCCAGCTCATAATGATTAAATTCTCTTACGGACAAGGAATCCAGAAAGATAAATTCCGGAAACAGATCTCTCAATTCACTGAACATGAGTCTGGAAACAGATACCCCTTTTGGACAAACAACGACAGCCTTAATTTTTTCCTGGATGCTGTCCCCTTGCCTCGCCAGCCATCCACCAATCAGCATCGTTAAATATACTGTTTCATTTTCAGGGATCTTTTTCCCGATCAGATCTTCAAGCGGCTGTGTGGATTGCTGCACGAGATGATGCAGTTCCATATATTCTTTACTGACTAAATGATGATTATCGTGCAGCTCCGTAAGCTCATATTTTATCCGGTAATATGCCGGCCTGATATGAAGTAATAATTTATTTAATAATTGCGCTCTGTCCTGAAAAAATATAATAGCTTTCTTCTCAAATAGCCGGAGCATATCATCCACTGCCTGCTTCAGATCAGGGGTGGCATCATCTGTCAAAAACGCAGACGAATGCACATTCATCGTTAAGAGGTGCAACGTAATAAACAGCCGCTCCCCCGTTGGAATTTCTTTCATATCATATAAAATTTCTTCCGTTGCTGCGTATTCTTTTGTATCGGATAATGCTTCATAATCTATGGAGAAAGAGGTGATCGTATCGCCTTTCATTATTCTTCGCATCACTAAAAGCAAAATATATGGCATGATCGCGATTTTTTCATCGGTGAATTGCAGGTTCAGTTTCTGTTCGACGAGTTCAATTCTTTCATGCAGATCCTTGACTTCTGCTTGTTTTATTCCAGCCAGTTCGCGAAGTCGCTCATCGCCGTTTGGCATGTCCAGCAATTTACCGACAACATGGATAAGCAGTCTTCTCACGTGAAATTCCTTGCCTTCCAACAAATAACCATCGCGCCTTGAATAGCGGATGCCCAAGCCAAACTGCTCTGCCAGATGCTGGGCTCGTTTGAGATCGGCAAGTACTGTATTCTTGCTCACTTTTAAACCATCAGTGAAATGATTGAGCGATAAATCATCCTGACTCAGCACCATCATCACAACCATGTACATTCGCTGTTGTTCACTTAAAACCGAAATGTCTTGCTTTTTTGGTTTCTGATTGCCAAAAAAGTTAGTAAACACCGACTGATCTATAATGAAGTGACCTTTCCTGGTTCGTTCAATGACAGGAAGCTTGTTTTCCAGCAGCCAATCGTTAATCTTATCCATGCTGTAACCGAGCTGCCTTCTCGTTAAGCCGTACTTCTTTTCGATTTCTTTGCTATTTACGCCTGGATTATTTATTAATTCATCCAGAATTGTGTTACTGCGATCATCCAGTTTCATCATGATCCCTCTTTCACTTTTTATTCTAACACTGCTGCGATGCGTGTTGGGGACGTTTTCATCTGAATCTATTGAACATATTTTGTACATCACTGTGATTTGTATGTGCAAAAGTGGAATAAGCGGGAGTTTCTGGTGCATGGGATGGCGGGTGGAAGTGGTGGTGTGTTGGAATGATTTGATATTGTTGAGCGAATTTTGGGCGGGGAGAGCGAAATCACCCCTGGATCGAGCGATTTTTTGGATTGTAGAGCGTTTTTTGATTGGGATTGAGCGTTTGAATAGTCGAGCGAAATTTAATCGGGGTCGAGCAAAATCGCCTCTAGGTCGATCGTTTTTTTGGATTGTCGAGCGTAACCATCCCTGGGCGCCGCACGATGAGCTTAAAAAGGAAAGCTACTGTCCAATAGCTTTCCCTCCGCATTCAACCCTTCACTTCTTCCAACATCTCTTCAATCGCTCTTTCAACACCATTCTCCGTATTTTTTCCGGTCATAAAATCACAAAGCACCTTGATTTCGTCTGCTGCATTTCCCATCGCAACCGAACGGCCGGCCGCCTTCAGCATGCTGGCATCATTCAGGTTATCTCCAATCGCCATGACATCTTTCATTTGAATACCAAGGCTTTTCGCATATTGCTCCAGCGCGGTTCCTTTTTGTGCCGCCACATGGTTAAATTCTATATTGATCCCACCGGAGGACGTGATCGCTAAACTCTTTTCATTGATTAATTGTTTATGAACCGCATCAAGCTTTGGCTTTTCCATGGAGAAACCAAGAATTTTGTACACATTTATGTCCTTATTGGAAAAGACGGATTCAAAAGTCTCCACAAATTCCACATCTTCATATTGAAAACGAAGCTCTGCTGTTTTGCGAAGCTCTTCTTCCGGTAAATGAGGATTTGCTGATCTTAATATGTCCAGCATGACCCCTAAGAAATATTCCCTGCTTGTGGAATAAACACCGTTATTCGTAAACACTTCAAAATATAAGTCATTATTCCGGCATGCGTCATATACTATTCGAACTTGCGCTTCATCCATTGGGATATCCCGGAGCAATTCTTTTTCGGCTGTATAGGTATTTGCACCATTCAATGAAATGATGGGAGCACGCAATCCGGCATCACGAAGCGGCAAATTCGCTGCATCAAAGCTTCTTCCAGTAGCGACGACAAACTCCATGCCGAGATCCATTGCTTTTTTAATGGCAGCAGCATTCTCCTCACTTACCAAACCATTTTCATCCAACAGCGTTCCATCCAAGTCTGTTGCAATTAATTTCATATTGTATTTCTCCTTATCTGCTTGATTATCTGCATATTATCTCATTCCATAGACACATTATCCATTATTTTATATTGGAAGGGTGCTGGCAGGAGGCAGTTTTGTTGTTGAATAGGAAGATCGAGCTGCCTTTGCAATGGTCCTGCAGATCTTTACCTCAGCCATTTTTCAAAAAATGAATTAATTGTTTTTTTCAATTGATTGAATTATAATAAAACCAATCTTTTAACCAACTTGCAAAAATACATAAAAAAGGAGAAAACATCTATGAAACTCACAAAAAAAGCAATCGCTTACTTACTATTGGCAGTGTTTTTGGCTATTTTCCTTTCTGCCTGTGCCGGCGAACCTGATGAAGATGGTGCAGCTGATGCAACCGGTGATGAACCGGAGGAAAGCGAGGGCGGGGATTTGGTCATTGCCAAAGCTTCCGATGCGGTGTCGCTTGATCCGAATGGTTCCAACGATATCCCTTCCTACGATGTCCAGATTAATATTTTCGAGACGTTGGTAAAACAAAATAACGAGATGGAATTGACGCCAAGTCTTGCAACAGATTGGGAAGCTATTGACGAAAATGTTTGGGAGTTTGACCTTCGCGAAGGGGTCACCTTTCACGATGGAGCTGCATTTAATGCCGATGTCGTGAAAAAGAATATTGAGCGAATTATTGACCCGGAAGTAGGATCTTCCCAGGCTTCCTTGTTTGAAATGGTGACTGATATAGAAGTTGTTGATGACTATACGATCCGATTTACGACGGAATACCCATTTGCCTCGCTGCCTGCCCATCTGGCACATCCAGTCAGTGGAATGGTGTCGCCTGATTTAATTGATGAAGATTATGCGGCGATGGAAGATGGCAATGAACCCGGAACGAAAATTAATGAGCAACCAATCGGAACAGGATTTTTCGAATTTGATGCATGGAGTCCGGGAGAGTTTGTCCGCCTGACGAGGAATGATGACTATTGGGACGATCCTGCCAAACTGGACTCTGTAACATTTAAGGTGGTCAGTGAGGATCTGACGCGGGTTGCCGAGATTCAAACCGGCGATTCCCATATTACGAATCCGTTAAGCCCGTCTGATGTGGAGCAAGTAAATGCCCATGATGAAACAAGTGTGCAGCAACAGGAAAGTGTGAGCCTGGCATATATCGGCTTTAATATGGAGAAGGAGCCGTTTGATGACCAGCGCGTGCGGCAAGCCATTTCCATGGCCATTGATAAGGAGCAGATTATTGATGGCATTTACGACGGCTACGCGGTACCTGCTGTAGGTCCTATTCCGCCGGGCGTGCTGGGGCATGAAGAAGATGGATCCGACTTGGACTATGATATCGAAAAAGCAAAGGAACTGCTGGCGGAGGCCGGATATGAAGATGGTTTTGAAACGAGCATCTGGACGAATGACAGCAGAGAGCGTATTGATACGGCCACAAATGTTCAGGCGCAACTGGAGCAAATTGGTATTGATGTAAACATTGAAGTGCTGGAGTGGGGTGCTTATCTTGAGGCCACCGAAAATGGCGAGCATGATATGTATGTGCTCGGCTGGGTGACAGGCACCGGGGATGCGGATTATTCCACCTACCCGCTGTATCATTCGCAAAATGTCGGGGCACCGGGAAATAGAACTTTCCTCCAGGATGAAGAGATCGACCAACTATTGGCTGAGGGCCGCCAGACTTTTGATGATGAAGAACGGCATGAAGTTTACCGGGAATTGCAGGAAAAGCTCGTGGACCTTTCACCGAAAATTTATCTCCATTACTCCGAGTACCTGCTTGGTGTGCGGGATGAAGTGAAAGGGTTGGAGCAGCTGCCGACCCAATATTTAATGCTGAAAGATGTATATTTGGAAAATTAATCTTGGTTAAAAAGCTAGATTACAACATAGATTTACTTTAATATAATAGTAGAGCTAAACCGCATGAAATCATGGTATTGAATTCATGCGGTTTGTCCATGCAATCCGATTTTTTTCAATATAAAGCGAGTGCTAATTAATGGTAAGCAGGTGAGGATATGAATGACTTAAGGAATATGTGGGAAATCGGCGGGTTTGTGGAAGATCAGAATAATGACGGTGTCGCCGATCAGGTGAATCTTTGGATCAACCCCGACAAACATGAAGTTGTGCCCGGGCTGATTGATTTCTGTGCCAGACTGGGCTTTGAAACAACGAGTCTATCCTTCGATTTTTTCCGGCAGAACAGTCGATATGCACATCAGCTGGCCTTTGTGCAAAGTAATGAACAAACGGCAGTGGAATGGCTGTCACCCAATGAAATCATCGTTTATTATACCGATCGTGAACGTTTGTCAACATTGCTGCGGTTTTTGGCAGCCAAGTGGCACAGGAATCTTATTCAGGCAGAGGTGCCTGTCACCAATATTTCTTTGGAAGGCAATGCAGTTGTCATTCATGATGAAGTATTGGCACTGGATCCCGCACCAGTCCGTGCTGACCGGGAAGCATCTGTGAACAGTCTGACAGAGATCTGGAAGGATGTGGGATTCCTGCACAGCCGGGAAGCAAGTCCGGAAAATAAGCAAGCGGTTACCTTTCAGGTGTCAGAAGGGCTGTCGGAACTGGCCTGGACAGAAATTTGCTACGGGGCGGCAAGAATCGGCATGGAGTCGACGCAACTTGCATTTCCGTTGACCGGAGATCGATCCGACCATCCGTTCACCCTTCATTTTGAAGCAAACGAGCAAGAAGAAGCAACGATGGAATTAATTGATCAGAGCGTTTATTTTGCCGGAAAAAATGATGCAGTGGAAAATGCCATCAGCTATTTTTTCCGGGAAAAGCATTGGGGGTTTCAGGGCCACTTCGGTTCATGGGAGCGCCAATTCCTTGAAACCACGAACAAAGAGAAGCAGTTATTCGATCTCACCTGGGATGATGAAGGAGAAAAAGCGGAGCTGGATGTGCTTGTGGGTGGATTGGAAGAAAAAGTAAACCTGCATGAACCCAGCCGTATGACCGTTTATTTATCCGATTCCAAAGCGATTCGGGAGGATGTCGCTGAAGAAATACGGGGCATGTTTCCGAAGAGTGATGTGCAAGTTCGGTCCGCTTTTAAACCGGGATATTTCTGGGTTACCGAAGAAATTTTACCCTGTTTAACTGCATTGGATGCGGAGATTGACGCTGTTACTATTTATTGTTTGAAAGAAGAACGGGAAGATGGCCTGGAACTGCCGATTCGCTGGATTCAGGAAATGTACCCGATCGATGAAATCATCGCCCAGAAATTGAGCCTCGATGTGTCGAAAATTCAGTTTGAACTGACCGAAGAAATCGATGATACATATCAATTGGTCGCCTATGACCGTCACGGAAAACCAATATCGGAGCACGCTGTTTCCATTCCGGTATCCAAAGTGCCTTACGTGGAAAAAAATAAATACAGCTATCCGACAACGAGCTATTTATATGTGGAGCAGGACGGTCAAGTGTTGGAAGACCGCGTGATACTTACCGACCGGGAGCGTTTTTGTTTATATTATATAGAAGAAATTTTACCGAAGCTCTGGGAAAAATCCGATGTTTCCGATGAATCGAGCGGTACGCTAAAGCCTTTGTTTGACCGGATCGAAGTAGAAGTCGGGATGAGTGAAGAAGAAATGAAGATCCCCGTGGCCGAAGAGCGTATTTCCTCCCTGGAAGCCTTGCATGAAGATGTATATTTTAATACATTGGATTATTTTCAGGTGAAGGGGGAAGAAACGGCCGGCAAAGCTTACATTACACCGGGCGGGGTCTACCCTTTCATGAAAGTAACGCCGGGAGAAAAGCCAAGGGCCCGTGTAACGGCGTATGCATGGATCGAACGCGAAAGACCGTCTGTTGCCACGAAAAAACTGGGCTTCCAGTTCGGCCACAGGCACCCGTTATGGGCGGAATGTCTCGTGGATGGCACGCCACACAGAATCGCCCTGGATACCGATAAGGAAAACGGTTTTGTTCCATTGCCCGAAGATCTTCCGAAGCCGGAGTCGGCGCAGTTCCGCCCGTGGCTGGCAGATTACTCGTACCGCGGCAGGCCGATTTTCGCTTATGAACTTTTCCAGGAAGTAAATGAGGATTATTATTCCGCCCTCAAGCTATCGGCACACAAGCCGACCGTGCTAATCGAAACAGGGCATCATGCTAATGAAGTATCCAGTACACCGGGTGTAATGGAAATGCTGGATGATTTGGGTGAGAAGCATCCGGAAGTATTGAAGCATCTCAACCTGGTCGTGATCCCGCGTGCCAATCCGGACGGGACGGCGCTCCAGCAGCAAATGGCGGAGGATAATCCGGAATGGAAGCTGCATGCGGCAAGGTATAATGCGGTGGGATTGGAATTTTCCCATGTGAGGTACAAAGATTCGGTATTTGGCGAAGCAAATGTGCTTCCGAAAATAATGAATCGCTGGGCTCCGGACATCCTGATCGATAATCACGGCATCCCGAGCCATGAATGGACACAGCCTTTTGCGGGATATCATATTCCACCGAGATTTCCGATGTCCTTCTGGATTCCAAGTGCCATGCTGTACGGCATTGCCCGCCAGCTTGATGAGGAAAAATTCCCGCAGCATACGGAAATTTTGAATAAAATCACGCAGTCCATTCAGGCGAAAGTGAGCGGAACGGAAATACATGAACTGAATCAATACTGGCTGGAGAGATATAAGAAATATGGCCATCAGTATATGCCTGAGCTGTTTCCGATTGAGCTGGTCGAGGAATTTATTTTTTACCAATGGAATGCGAAAGTTGATCCGGAATCAACGAATGGCATTGAGCGATTTCCAGAATGGGTGAGCGCAGAATTAATATCCGAAGCAGCGGATGAGACGGTGTACGGGGACAGTTTGGAAATATGCAAAAAGGGACAGCAGCTGTTTGATTTAGGTGCCGTGGATTGGATTGATAAAGATGTACAATCTATTCGGAAGGTATACGGGGAAAGTGACGTAAGCATCAATCGGGAACGGCCGTTGAAGATAACGTAATACTTAAGCGGGGGCGGCTGTTGAAAAAAGATAATATAGAATAGCAAATTGGTCGGAAAGTTTGCAGGGGAAATAAAATGAGCATTTGGCATATGGGTGCGGTGCGTTAGGGCGCAGACTGGCAGTTCAAGTCACGTGGAAGTTACCTATAATATGTGTTGGATTCGCTCATATGCTGGGATATTCGCCCATAACGGGGAGAATTCGCTCATATGCTGGGAAATACGCTCATAACGGGGAAGATTCGCTCATATGCTGGGAAATACGCCCATAACAGGGAGAAAGCGCTCATATGTTGGGATATTCGCCCATAACGGAGAGCATTCGCTCATATGCTGGAAAATACGCCCATAACGGAATTTATTCGCTCATAAAAGGAGTGAATTCGCTCATAAGTTGGATGGCCGCTCGTATGCAGGATGTCATCCGATACAAGCCACGATTGGGTGCATCGCATATATAAGAGGCTGAGCACTCTTTACAAATTATACGTGCTTCACATTTGTAGGCAAGCTGTCATGACCGGAGTCAACTTACACATGTTGCGGACGTGAATTCGCTGGAACTGTTGGCGGGAAAGTATGCGGGGAACCTCCACCCCGTGCACAGGTGAACAAATAGAAAGGTGAGTTACATGAAAAAATTATTATTAACAGGGTTTGAGCCCTTTTTGGACTACCCGATCAACCCGACAATGGAAGTTGTCAAAAGTTTATCCGGGAAGGTCATCAATGATTATATCATTCACGGGGAAATTTTGACGGTGGAGTTTTCCAAAAGTGGGGATCAGCTGCTGGAAGCCGTGGAAGATATAAAGCCGGATGCCGTCATCTCCCTCGGTTTGGCCGGCGGCCGGCATAAAATTACACCGGAACGAATTGCGATTAACTGTAATGATGGTCCAGTGGATAATTCAGGGTGGAAGCCAAACGGGGAAAAGATTTTTGCAGATGGCAAGGATGGAATATTTACGACCTTGCCCATTAGCGAAATGGTAGAACGCCTGACTGAGTCCGGGTTGCCTGCCGAGATATCAAACACGGCAGGGACCTATTTATGCAACAATGTCATGTATCATGGTCTGTACTACGCCAGAAAATGGCAATTATCCATGCCATCCGGGTTCATACACATCCCGGCTTCTCATGAATTGGCCATCGAACAAAAGAAAGTGCCAAGCTGGTCACAGGAGGATTTGAACCGCGCAGTGGAATTATGTGTCGCGTGTTTGTGAAGGGGGTTGCCCCACCATTGTCTATTATTTCGGATAATTGATATGGGGGGCTCTGACTCCTTGATCCTGTGCTCCATAAGTAAGTTATAAACACACAAAACAAAAGGAAGTACACTGGTTATTGATTCAATTCTTTATTATTGCCGCTCTAAATAACATGATTCTTCTTCCTCAAGAAGGTAAAGATAAATGAGGATGCAATTAGCTCAAATTAATTCCATGATCTCTTCCTCTTATTTCAATTTTCATTCCATCATTTTCCTCCAACCAATATGCAAAATCACTTTCATAGGCTTCAACATAAACTGTTTCTTCATCTTTAAACTCGAGTCCGTAATCCACACTGGGGAAACAGTAGGATTCCCCTACAGGCTCACCATCTTGATAACCTGCAGTAGCTACCCAATACCCTCCGATTAAATCTTCTTTTGTCACGTTGGCACTGCAGCCAATAAGAATTGTAAAAAGTAAAGGAAGAAAAGGACAACTCAATCTATTCACGATGAGAACAATCCTGTTACTGATTGTATATAATGCCTTTATATTGATTGCGTCTTCTGTCCAAGTTTTGACTAGATTATTGACCACAGAATATAAAAAGAAGGGGAAGAAGGATAATATTTCCTTCTTCCCCTTCGTTCAGTTAGCCAATTTTAGATGTTTATATGATATACATTACCTATGCGAAGGTCGAATCGAACATCTTCCTCCATGATAATATACCAATCCAACCCCAACTCGAGCCTAGAAGGGATTTTATACTGGCCAACAATAAGTTCAAATGATTCACCGCAAAAGAGTGTATAATGATAACCGTTTAATTCAACTACCCAGGCGTCTCTATTGTATTCATAGGTCATCATTCCTTCTGTCATGACAGTTCACCTTCTATCACCAGTTTTACCATATGATCATCGATGAGTTTTTGTTTATTTTGGGCACCGTAAATGAGACAATGCGTACAAATCTTATTGATCAGCCTTGGTGTACCATTCGAAAACTGAAAAACTTCATGAATCGCTGCATCTGTGAAAATGTCGCTTTGTGCACCGACTTCGGTTAAATGTTTTTGTATATATCCACCTACCTGCGCACGATCATAGTGCGGGAGCTTACATTGCAGGTCGATTCGTTGCCGAATAGCTGCAAATGATTGGAGCCGAAGCCGGTCCCAAAGTTCACTTTGTCCGACAAGAATCAAAGCCATTGGACTTTCAGCGTCCATTTTAAAATTAAGCAGAAAGCGAACTTCCTCCAGCATTTCCCGGTCCAGTAGATGTGCTTCATCTACAATAACCACAGGTAATAAACCATGAATTCCACGCATCATTTCAATCTGATTGTGTAACTGCCGTTTAGCATCTCCACGATAAAACTTGGCTTCGCACCCCAACTGTTCCAGTAACCCTTTATAGAAATGCCGGGGTGTTAATTTAGAATCGGCCAGATATAAAACCTTAAACAAACCGGAATCCAGTTCATCCGTAAATTTCCTGAGCGTCGTTGTTTTCCCGGTGCCAGCATCTCCTGTCACCACCGCAAATAACTGTGATTCAGCTGCATATTCCAATCTCCCAATGGTTTCATCCAGCATATCCGGATAATATAATGCCGATGTGAGAATATCGCGGTTAAAAGGAGTGTGCGTAAAACCGTAAAAATGGTTAAACATGTGAAGCACCCTCTTTCTTAACCCTGCGATAGGAAACCGCTGTCTTCTGAACGTCTTTACGGGAAGCATACTGTTCCGTCGCTGCGTCCAACAGTCTGGAGTGCTCTGTGGACTGTTGTCCAAGATGATCCGGCATCGTTGGCCGTTTCCCGGCATGTTCACCAATCACCAATTCACGAGCTGTCCAAGGTGCATGTCCTTCGTACTCAATGGTCACTTCCGTAATATCCGAAGGATCATAAACCACATCGACCCTGCAGCCAATAAACGATAATCCAGCCTCGTATTTCTTACCCATAAAACTAATACATCCTGATTTATCCACTTTACGCGTCTCACAGTGTAAAAATGCTTGCGCCAATTCTTCTGTACTGACAAACCGTAAGGCTTTGTCATCACTGCGGAAAGCTGCTTCCGGACTTTGGTTTTCCCCCAAAGCACTATGCGGCTTGTACTGGTAGCATTCACTCAACCACACACGGAGTCGCTCATTTAGATGATCCAGTGTTGTGGGCTTCTCCAGTGAAACCTCATCCAGGAAACTACCCACTATCCGATTAAACCTTTCTACCTTCCCGGTAGCCTCTGGCGAGTACGGCTTAGCGTATAATAACCGGATGCCTAACTTTGAGCAGGTTCGTTTCATCCATTTTGTCCTGTATTGTTTTCCGTTATCAAAATAAACAGATTCGGGAACACCGTATAATTGAATAGATTCACGAAAACCCTGTTCCACAATACGTTGATCCATGGTGGGATAAAACCCGGCATGCATCACAAATCGAGAAGCATCATCCAGGAACACCACCAAATAAACTTGTCTTTTCTCTCCACCTGGACCAATAGGAAGGTACGGTCCATACTTAATATCAGAATGCCATAATTGATTGCGAGTTTTCCGTTGGAAACGCCTGGCAGCCACACCAGGATCACTGTACATTCGCATATGCCGAGCACTATACCCCTTTTCAGCAAGCTTTTCCTGCAAGGTACTCCGCTTCAATTGACCGGGCTCAGCTCGTTTTTCCCATTCCAGGATTTGAATAATTTGGGCAATACTGCGTGATGGTACTTCCCGACGCAATAAGATAGCCTGTTTCAATAAATGATCGGGAATAGCTTCCCTGATTTGCGTACCTTTTCCTTTTGGTTTTAAACCTTCAAACCCTGCCTGTCGATATTGTGCTAAGTATCTTCGAATAGTTCGTTCAGAAAGTCCACTTGCTTCACAAATTTGCCGTCTGATTTGTCTGGCCTTGGCGGCATCCAATCCATCCGCCAACAATGGAGACAGTAATTGTACCCGTTCAGCAGCAATCTCCTGTGCTTTCTTTTGATTTCTCATGTCAATGAGCCTCCTTTTAAGCTATTAAACATGAGTCTATCTCAAGAGTATCCGGACAGGAATGCAGAACGGGTCTGTATCCATAAATGAACATTAACAATAGGACGGACAACTTTCGCCAGCCATCCATCTAATGTTCTTCCGTCACGTCCGATTTTTTGGAGCACGGTCCTTGGGGCACCGGACGTGCTCCCCACAGGTAAGTCCAATTGAAACCGCTTTATAATAGAAATCATGCAGCCCACAGCATATGGTCCCCAGATCTGAAACCATTCACGCCAGCGACCCAATGTCGATTCATCAGCCGGAACATCTATCAAATTATCATCCACAACCTGTTCAATGCTTTCTACTCCATAACGTTTGTAAGGGATTAAAACATCAGGTAATTCATGATGTACTTTATGACAACGTTTACAATAAAGCCGGCGTATAATAAGTTTCTCTTTATCTCCTGAATTTCTATACCATACCCTCCGCCGGCTTCCAGCCACTACCAAAGGGCTTTCGCAAATAGGACAGTGATTGATTTCCGCACTCCTAACAAAAAACACCTGCTTCGTCCTTCTTCTCAATTAACGTATAGTCTGATATACTAATCATATGTTAGGTTTTAGTGGACGTCTCCAGTGAAATTGTTTCCGCAATTTCACGTTAATGGGGGCGTCCTTTTCCTTTCCTGGATTTTTTTCTGGTCATATTATCAGTCTACTTCTGGTCAGACATAACCGTCAACTTCCGGCCTGTTTAACATAGCTAAAACACAATCCTCCTTATAAAAATAATCAGTTAAAATAAAAAGATTCACCATTCTCCTTTTGATAAAGCTTTAGCAGTTCCCCCATTTTTGTTGCCACTGAAATATATGTAAACATTTTAGTACCCTACTCCGCTTCAACTTCAGACAGTAAACTTGCAACTGATAAATCCGCTTAGGTTTAATTGAAAGACTTTGATGGAATTTAAGATGTATTTTAGTCGAGAAAAAACCCCTGGTTTAATATTATCCAAAGGGCTATCTTACAGAAAATCACTTAATATATTAGGTTGCTGTTTTATTACTCACGTTCCAAATAACAGGATTCTTCACTCTGAATATCTCCTTTTCCTAATAAACCAACCTCATCCTCATTTATTTTATCTATATAGAAACTAAGATAAATTCCAAGTTCTTCTCCTCTAAAATGGATTTCAATTCCATCGCTATTTTCTTCCAGCCAATATGAAAAGTCTGTCTCATAAGCTTCAACATATACTGTTTCCTCATCTTTAAATTCAATTCCATCGTCAAAAGGCATGCAATTAGGCTCGCCTACTGCTTCCCCCTCTTCGTATCCTGCAGTACCTTTCCAATACCCATCTATTAAATCCTTTTCTGTCACTTTAGCACTGCAGCCAGTCAGGATTATTAAAAGTAAAGAGAGTAATAAACAATATTTCATTCTCCGCAAATTTTAACACTCCGTATAAAATATCATTATTTTCTTAACAAAGATACAGATTTACATAATCAGTAATTATTGTCGTTCTAAATAACAAAATTCTACTTTCGAATCCCTATTTTTTTCTGATGTTAAAACTATCTCATTATCACTCATTTCTTCAATTTCATAAATAAGATAAAGGCCGAATTCATCCCCAGCAAAGTGAATCTCCGATCCAGAATCTTCTAACCAATACTTAAAATCACTCTCAAATCCCTCAATATATACAACACCTTCATCTTTAAACTCCAGGCCGTGAAAAGCAGTAAGTACGCAAGAGTTCTCTTCACTAGGCTCACCTTCTTGATTTTCTGATGTAACTTCCCAATAGCCACCGATTAAATCTTCCATCGAGACTTTGGCACTACAACTAATCAGTATGATTAAAAGCAATGTAAGCAAACAATACTTCCGTACATTCACAGTCATACCACTCCTCATAATAATAAATTTCACCCTTCTCCTTCGGCTAAAGTTTCAATACTTTCACCATTTTTATTACCACTGTAAATATATGTATAAGTTCTGGGTCCAAATTCTTCTAATACTCCAGCTAATTCATCAGCAACCTTATACCAATCATGTGAATTAATAGCCTCATTAGGAAACGGGATGTTAGGATTTTCAACCATCATCCCAATTTTCTCCATCTTTGCTTACATATAAAATGACTTCTTTATCTCCTACCGATGGTATTTCAGTACCAATCACATCTCTAACAATTGGTACATCCGTCATTTATCCACCATCCACCAAATATGTTCCTGTGTGTTTTGCTGGATTAGGAACCTTATCTAATATCTTATTTAAAAGTGGCAATTTTCCCACAGATAGAAGGTTATCTCCTACCCTCCAAAACTTGTTACAAGCGAGTGGCTAACTCTCTTACCTGGTGGTATTCCTACCCACTATAAGATATGACCTATGCTCGGCCACTCTATACTACCTGAATCACTCTCCCCTTTCTAAATAGCAATTATGACCTTCTCGCATTCCATCTCCTTCTAAAACCATTTCGTTTGTATTTAACATTTTAATCTGAAAAAAATAAATGTCACTTCCTGGTTCACTGGATAGGGAATCTGAAAAATCATCTTCAAAAGTAATAGTGGAACCTTCCTCATTCTCACTAAGCCAATATTTAAATTCTCTTCCAACCCATTCTACATAAACGGTGTCCTGATCTATAAATTCTATCCCATATTGAAACGGACTACAGGAAGCTTCCCCAATCACTTCACCATCTTCAAATCCTGCTGTAGCAATCCATTTACCATCTATGATGTCCTCTTCAGCTACTGTCTCATCGCAGCCAACGGTAAATAATAAAATTAAAAATAATAAATTTAGTTTTTTCATGAACTCCCTCGCTTCTTCTAATAAAAAATAATGATTATCCCACTAGCTCAGCATGAGTAACTGTCTAGGTGTTTGCACAAAAATACTAAACGACTGAACCATTTACCATGACCGCCCTTTCCGCCTTTAGTAGGGTTCACCAAAAAAGCGTTGCCTAGCTCTACAATACCAGCAAGCGTATATTCTGTATAAGCAAAAGGTATACTCATTTAAATAATAAATAATATAACAGAACTAATAACGAATTTTCAAAGGTATATTAGTTATTCGCCACCAATCCTAATATATTCGTATACATCAGGATGTAAATCTGAACTCTGCTCAATCCAACACTTTCCAATTTCATACCAGTCTTTAGACTCTACTAATTCCTTATCCGGCAGTACTAAAGAGTTGTCAAAATCGTTTTTATAAGCTTCATGCCAACGTTCAAGCATATTATAAGTATATTTTGTAGGTACAACTTTAACTTGCGGTTCATTACTTGAACTTGTTACTGCACCATTTTGTGATACAATTAATTCCATATTTAAAAACTGTGCTGTTTCTGCGGCTTGTTTTACAGTTATGTCGCCCTCTCCTTCAAACCTTCTTGCAATTCCATTACTGTGTTGAAACCTCCAACAGCTTTTCCCAATTGACCAACAATCTGCTTTCCTATTTCCTCTCCTACAAAATTAATTGTATAATTAGCTCGTTCTTCAAGTAATCCCCCATCTTCTAAGTGATATTGGAGACCTTCGAAACTACCTGCATCTGCTGTAGTGTAATAGGTAACTGCAGATATATCAAAGGATTTAGCTGCAGGGTGTTCTGGATCAAATATATACTCACGAAATTCTTTTTCGCTTACAACATTTCTTGTACTTTCTTCATATTCAGCTTTATGCAAAGTGGATTCGAAAAAATGACCAGGCATATTATTTTGACCGTTTTCATAATTTAATATAACAACTTGTACTATAGTATTTTCCTCTATTGTTTCTAATGTTTTTTTATAATTTTTTAGTAACATTAAATAAGCTTCTAGTTTAGATTTATTAACTCGATAGATTTCAATTTCATCAGGTTTTTTATTACCATCGTACAAGTAAGCCTGCATCATTGCCATTTCTATTTCCAAAGCACTTTTAGAAATAATTACTTCTTTATTTAATCGTTCTTTTAAATTATCAATATTATCCTCACTGATAAAACCGGCAATTTCTTCAATTTCTTTTCTTTTTCCCGCATCAAGAAATTCATTTTGAAAATAGTCATAAAGCACATCTTGCTCATAAGGTGATAAAGTTTTTCCATTTGCCAATTTAGCGGCAATTTCTCTTGGCACTTGCCACTCCTCTTCCCCATAAATCTCTTCCATCATCGCAGAATACCCTTCCACATCCCGTAACGCGCCAAAATTAAAGTTATCAGGTGACAAATCCCCACGCTCCACCTTCGCCTCTACATCCGCAAGATAACGCTTCATCGTCTGCAAATCCG
Source organism: Virgibacillus kimchii (assembly GCF_055379185.1). Taxonomy (NCBI): domain Bacteria; kingdom Bacillati; phylum Bacillota; class Bacilli; order Caryophanales; family Bacillaceae; genus Virgibacillus; species Virgibacillus kimchii. The sequence goes on from NZ_AP043951.1 coordinate 2,337,773, forward strand.
CCCGTACCGTTTCCATCGCCTGCACTTGCGTCTGATCAAGCGCGTTCATATCCTCCACGATATTCCGGACTTTCTTTTTCCCCCGATCCACACTTTCCAGCACGGCTGTATCATCAATCCTGTCTACTGCCACCAAATCCTGCACACTGCCAATAATACGATTTGCATCATCGGTTAATGCCAACGCCCGATCTTTCACTTTGTCAAATCCATTGGTCACTTCATTTTCCAGGAAATCCTGTCTGATGAGCCCGCTTGGATTTGGTTCAAAGGCTTCCACGTTTTGCATTTTTGTCAGCACAGTTTTATAATCCTGCAATGACTGATACAGGAAAATAAGAAAAGGCTGATGGACCTCATGGAAAAAATAACGGATGGCGTCCCCACCTTTTCCCCTTAACGCATCTTCCATCGCAAAAAAATCCCGAATGGACCGCTGAATCGCGCTTATTTTTTCGTGTACATCATCAATGTCCCGAATTCCGTTTTCAAGACCACTCATTAGTGAATCCACGTCTAACATTAAAATAAAATAATAGAAGCTAATCCTTTTTGTAGATTGATTAGCTTCTAATTGTATTACCGTACGTACTTTTTCTGTATATATAGGTATTTGTCTTCAAGCTGAATTTCCTTGGCTTTATTTCGGCCTTTACTTTCTCTTGCGTGTTTATATTGTCAACTCACTACGGACTTTCATCAGAATTTGAAATATTTGTTGTAATTAAATCCAGTCTCGTTTTGTCCTATTAACCATCCAACTGCCGTTCTAGATAACAATGCTGCTCCTCATCTAAACCTTTTCCAACAATTGCAAAACTATCTTCATCAATAAAAATTGTTTCAAAAATCAATGCATCTACCCCATCACGCATCATTAACTCTGCGTTGTCAAAACTGTCATCCAATGTATATTCATAATCTGATTCAAAACTATGTAAATATACTGTATTCTCGTTCTTAAAAGTCAACCCTTCTATATAGGAACAGTTCGGTTCACCTATTATTTCCCCATCTTCATAGCCTGCAGTTGCTAACCATTTTCCTTCCAGCAAAAATTCTGTTGTCACTTGATTACTACATCCAGCTAATATAAGTATTATAAGAAATAAAGGTATTAAAACAGGTATTCTTTTCATTTATTCATTCTTACCTCTATCATCTCCGTAATTTTTCATATATTTATTCTTCCAGGAATTCTTTTTAATTGATTCATCCCCATACAGAATGTATTTAAAAATTAAATTTTCAACATTATTGTTTCCTTTTGTTCCTTCATTCAAAACTCAAGTCTTTCATGAATAGAATTATAATCATTTTCTCCAAGGGGGTCACTATGCCAGTCTTATTTCTATTATTGCCTTTCAAGGTAACACGATTCTTTTTCCCGTGAACCTGTCCCTTTCAAGCCAATCTCATTTTCATTAAGCTTTTCAATATAATAACTTCGATAATCTAGTTCCCCCGAAAAATATATTACATCTCTATTTTCTCTTTCGTCTAACCAATAATCCATATTCTCTTCATTTACTTCAACATGAACAGTATCGTTATCTTTAAACTCCAGTCCTTCATCAAAAGGTGTACAGTAGGGATCACCCTTTGGCTCACCTTCCGTGTATCCTGCAGTACCAATCCAGTACCCACCTATGAGATCTTCCTCTGTGACCTCTGCGCTACAACCTATAAGAATTATTAAAAATAATGGGAGGAAGTACTTGATTTTATTCACTTTTACATCACACCTCGTAATGTTGAATCGGTTACACTTAGTTAGACAAAAACTTTAAGGTCATATAAACTGAATTCAATAATTAGTCGGAGGAGAATCAGTTTATGACCAAAAGACCAAGAAGGACATTTTCAAAGGAGTTTAAAGAACAAATCGTTCAGTTACATGCTTCAGGTAAACCAAGAGCCGAGATTATCAGAGAATACGAGCTGACGCCATCTGCCTTTGATAAATGGGTTCTCCAACATAACACAACTGGATCTTTTGAAGAAAAAGACAATCGTACTCCTGAACAAGAAGAATTAATCAAGTTACGTAAAGAGAACCAAAGGCTTGCCATGGAAAATGATATTTTAAAGCAAGCCGCGCTGATCATGGGACGAAAGTAGATGTGATTCGTAATAATCGACACAAATACTCGGTATCAGCAATGTGCGAAGTCCTGCAAATTCCTAGAAGCACGTACTATTATGAAGCGAAAGAACGTGACACAAAAGAAGAAGAAGAACTAACAAAATTAATTGTAGAAATCTTCCATAAAAACAGACGAGTCTATGGCCAACGGAAAATCAAAGAGAAACTACAAAAGAAAGGCTGGCAAGTCTCTCGCCGTCGGATCGGCAGAATTATGAAAGCTAAAGGACTTGTTTCTAAGTATACAGTTGCCCAATTCAAGCCCCAAAAATCAACCGTAAATGAATCTGACGTGGGAAATGTATTAAACCGTGAGTTTGATCAAAAGCAAGCTCTGAAAGTAGTTGTAAGTGATTTGACATACGTTCGCGTGCAACAAAAATGGCATTATATTTGTGTACTCGTTGATTTACATAACCGTGAAATCATTGGTCACAGTGCTGGTCCAAATAAAGATGCAAGGTTAGTTCAACGTGCTTTTTCGACAGTGCCTTACAACTTAACCAACCTTGAACTGTTTCATACGGATCGAGGCAGTGAGTTTAAGAATCAATTAATTGATGAGGCATTAGCTACATTTAATATCGACAGATCATTAAGCAGTAAAGGTACACCATATGACAACGCAGTAGCAGAGGCAACCTTTAAATCTATTAAAACAGAGTTCGTCAATGGAGCGGTTTTCTCAAGTCAAGAAGAGTTAGATCTTGAATTGTTTGATTACGTCAATTGGTTTAATAACATTCGCATGCACGAGTCACTAGACTATTTAACGCCAAGAGAGTACAAGCTACAGCATCCGTTAGAACAGACTGCTATCTAACACCAATGCGTCCACTTTACTTGGAGAGGCGGGCGTGATAGCCTTTTTGGCTAGCCAGCCGGGTTTTAAATTGGCTGGCTTCCTGGCAAGAAAATCATGCCCGCAGAGGCTCCAAGTCAAGTGAGAAACTGATACAACTATTTTCATTAAAGAGCATTTTATTTAACACCATAAAAAGTTTATATTCCTTAATAAATTTGTTTAGTTTAGTGTTGACATTCCATGTACACTTTTGTGAGTGCAAGAAGACTCGACCTCATGCTTACCACCTTGATACTTGGATGTAACTTCCCAAGTACCTACAATGAGATTATCCTCTGTGACTTCGTGGTTACAGCCTGGAAACGTTATTAAAAGAAGTAGGAGGAAGTACTTTCCTTTGTCTAACTAAGTGTAACCGGTTCACCCTTGTAATAAATTCACATAAGTGTATAACTTGATCTGTACGTATTTCATATCTAATTTACTCATTATCTCAAATTTGTTTCCTCCGTCTGTTTCTAAAATAAAAATATTTTAATCAGTTATTTTGTACAGTAATTGTTCTTGAGAATATGCTTCATAAGTGATGCCTTCTGGGTACGGTGATTCACTAAAAGCAAAATACAATTTTGTTCCATCATGTGGTTGTTTCCATAAACCAATTTCTTCATTCTTATCATCATAGGCTATGATATTAGTAACATCTTCATGATCCGTAGCAATTAATATAACATATATCTCTTTATCACCTTTACTTAGAAGTGTTTCTTTTTTTACATTAAATATTATATCACTTGTTTCAGTTGATATAAATTCGTTATCAGTAATTGACCATCCCAAAAAGCCTTCAGACAAGGTATACGCACGAAAACCATCCTCTAATTTAACAATACCAAATGAACGCTCTCTATCAATTTCAGTAAGTATCCCTCTTTCTCCTTCTTCGCCTTCCAAGGCAGACTCTGCTGTTGTATTAATCACATATTCATTCCATATGAACGTTTGAAACAACAATAAAATAAGAAGGAATATTGCAATTTTCATTGAACGACTTCTCATCTTTTGATTTTTCATTATCCGAATACCCTCTTTTCTACCAGACAATCATTTTTTAATTTACAATGATTTTTCTACACTACAATTTCTTATTAGATTAGGAGAGTATTTATTATAATTTATATAACATATACAATTTACCAACGGTTGGGATGAAATTTGTTAGGTATTGGTTCCTCTCCTTTTTTTACAACAAAACGAACGCCTTTATCCCAGATCTCTCCATCTTCACTTATATATAATATAACTTCCTTATCACCTACTTGAGGTATTTCTGCACCTAAAATATCTTTCATGTAAGGAACTTGGTCTTTAAGCCACCACGATCCACCGTATTTACCAAATTCAACTAACTTGGGATCAATTTTACTTATTACCTTATCTAATCCTGGCACCTTATCAAGGCCTTTTTTCAAATAGACAGTACTAAATACTTTTGCATAACTATTAGTTACACCTGCTGTATAATAATTAAACTTACCTTGTTTTGCACTTTGCGTATAATAATAGAGATCTGGATTATCTTTGAAAATAATAAACTTACCATCCTCTATTGTATAATGTATATCATGATCATCAAAAGGAAGTTTTCTATAATCAATTCCTAAGTTTTCAATATCTACATCTACTCCTTTAGTAATTGTATGCTGACCATTTTCTCTCCCTTCAAAAACAACTTCTCCATGTATGATAGCATTTTTATCTTGTTCTTTAACTTTTGCCAGTTCTTCTTCTGTGTCCAAAAGAAGGTTAAAAATTGATTGATACGTATTTTTATCTATCTCCCCGGTCTCCAAAGCCTTATACGCTTCACTTAAAACCTGTTTTCCATACTCATCTAAATCATCTATAACCACATTCTTTGCTTTTTCAATTTCTATCATTGACATATTTTCAATTGTTTTATCATTATTATAGATCCGATCCATCACAGTAGAATATCCATCAATATCCCTAATTGTTCCTATGTCAAATTCTGTTGGCGACAAATCCCCACGCTCCACCTTAACCTCCACATCCGCCAGGTAACTTTTCATCGTCTGCAAATCTGCTCTCACCGATTCCATCGCCTGCACTTGCGTCTTATCAAGCGCATTCATATCCTCCACGATATTCCGGACTTTCTTTTTCCCCCGATCCACACTTTCCAGCACTGCAGTATCATCGATCCGATCAGCTGCCACTAAATCCTGCACACTTCCAATAATACGATTTGCATCATCGGTTAATGCCATCGTCCGATCTTTCGCTTTATCAAACCCATCTGTCACATCAGTTTCCAGAAAATCCTGTCTGATGATTCCGCTGGGGTTCGGTTCAAAGGCTTCCACGGAATTTTGCATTTTTGTCAGTACCGTTTTATAATCCTGCAGGGACTGATACAGGAAAATAAGAAAAGGCTGATGAACCTCATTGAAAAAATAACGGATGGCATCCCCGCCTTTTCCTCTTAACGCATCTTCCATCGCAAAAAAATCGCGAATGGACCGCTGAACCGCGCTTATTTTTTCGTGCATATCATCAATGTCCCGAACGCCGTCCTCAACACCGCTCATCAGTGAATCCACGTCTAAAACTTTCAAACATTGCACCCCCACAGCTTCTGGCATTCTCTCATCCGCTTAACTCTTCATTCTAATTGCATTGGCCACATGCTGATCTGTATCTCTGTATTTCTCAACCGCTTCACCGGCTGCCTGCAAATGCTGATGAAAAACTTTCTCGAATTGTGTTAAAACGTCCTCATACTCCTGCTTGATCTCATTATATTCACGCACAGCTGCAAGGTCGTTTTCCCCTTTGATTTCCTTGGCAATTGTGGTTGGCATGACACTTGCTGCTGAACGCATATCAGCAATGCCTCGATTTGCAACAATAGCATCCACCTTAATTTCCTGACTCATGTCTGACTTCGCACCTCCTGCTTCCTGACCTGCAATGTGCTCCGCCGGGATTCCAAGGCGGAAATACTGCTTTCCAAACTTCCCATTTCTCCTTCGATGAGTCTTATTTTTTCCAGAATTTTATCTTCCACTGCAGCAATCTGACGACTTGGAATGTATGCAAAGCTTTCCCTTAACTCCCCTTCCTTGAGCTCAGTCAGATCCCTGGCATGATTTCCATGGAATGTTTTTGCAGCAAATTCAGGTTTGGAACAGATTTCTTCCGTTTCATAAAAATCACTTTTATTATTACGTAAATCCGTCAGCGCCTTTTGCAGCCTGCTCAATTTTTCTCTCCGATCAGCAAGACTTATGCTCCGCGCGCCTAGGAGCCGTTGCACTTCCATCAATTCTGTATGAATCGAATACAAATCCGAACTCATCATCCCACCTCTTTTTACCTAATTCTTTCCGCTCACACATACGATGCCATATTATTCTAATAATTATATAATACTGGAAAATACAGGTTTTTCACAGGGTACTTTTGACTCATTTTATTTCTTTACTAAGTATCTTCTGGCAGACATTTAGGTCAAAAGTATGTAGCTGATTTGGCAGATATTTGCAGGGGCAGGTTCCGCATTGATTTAAAATCATATTTTTTTAAAGTTTTCATTAAAAATGTCGTATTTTGTTCGTATTCTTTTGTGATATAATGAGTCCACAAGGAGGTGAAAAGACATGGAAAAGGAAGATCAAATTATTGGCATGCTTGAACAAATCATGGGCACGTTGGGAGAACATGGGGAAAAATTAGACGAACATACTCGCATTCTTGGTGAGCATGGGAAGAAACTTGATGAACATTCCCGAATCCTGGACGAGCATGGGAAAAAGCTGGATCAACATACACGTATACTGGGTGAGCATGGGCTGAAACTCGATGAACATTCTCGCACGTTGGCCGAGCACGGAAGTATGCTTAAAGAACATGGTGAAAAGCTGGATGAGCATACACGAATCCTCGGGGAGCACGGGGAAAAGCTCGATGAACATACACTTATACTGGAAGAGCATAGTTCTCAACTGGACGAGCACGGACAAATTCTTCATGCACTCATGACGGGACAGGAGCATGTAAAAGCAGAAATTGACGGTATGAAACTTGCTAATGCAAAAGAATTCGGCTCTATCAGAGAAGAAGTCACCAAAGTGTCATCTAAGGTGGACCTTGTACGTAAATTTACTTGGGAAAATATGGAGGATGTTCACCGTATCAAAAATACCATGGGAATGAATTAACTTTTCATGGAAATTGATTTTTTACTGACCACTTATATTACTTCTAAGAAAAATCCTCCTAAGAGATCCTCATTGCAAACTTTAAATGTTTACAAATAAACAGAAGCTAATCAGACAACATAGTCGATTAGCTTCTCTTTTTTTTCATGGGGTCAGACCCCACAATTCAAAATATTCTCAATTGCGGGGTCTGATCCCCTTTATAATCTTCCTTGAAGTTAACGTTAACGTTAATGTTATGGTATAGTTGTTGGAAAATTACCATAAAGGAGCTTTTCCATGAGCAGGAAAGAAAAAGATGAGAAGTTGAATGCCGCGAATGAATTCGACAAAAATCGAGTTTTTTCGGGAAGTGACAGGCACCAGGAGACGTATTCGATTTCGGAGTTGGCGGAGCGCTTTGGAATTACTACGAGAACTATTCGTTACTACGAGGAATTGGGGCTGCTCCATCCAAAGCGGACTGAAGGCGGACAGCGTATTTTCAGCAAGCGGGAGAGTACCAGGCTGCGGCTTATTTTCCGGGGTAAGAAATATGGTTTCAGCCTCGATGAAATCCGGGAGATGATCGAGCTCTTTGATGTGGATCCTTCCGGGAAAAAGCAATTGCTCCGGACGATCGAATATGGCAGGGAAAAAGTGGAGGAGGTGACGGAACGGATTGATGAATTAGTGACCATTCGAAGTGAAATGGAGAAAATGCTTGAGGATTTTGAAGAGAGATTAAACAAATCGGGTGATAAGTAAGTTACACGCGTTCATCCAGATCTACCATGAAACAGCAAGACACAGCGGATGAGGTTTATATAAAAGATGAAAAAAATGAAGGATGCGTGGAGCTACCTCAAAATGCCCGACATACAGCAGCATGCAAAACACTGCTCATATTTAAAAACTGGAGGGAGAAAAAAATGAATTTACCGGATTTACTTGCACATCAGGCCAGAAAATTTCCAAATAAAGAAGCGATTGTTACACCGTCAGACCGAATTTCATATAAGGATTGGCACGTGACAGTAAACAAGTTGGCCGACAGTCTGCAGAAGCTTGGTATTAAAAAAGGCGATAAAGTGGTACTGCACATGCCGAACACGAAGGAGTTTTTATATACGTATTTTGCAGTGCAGCGGCTTGGCGCTTTGATTGTCCCTATCAATGCCAAGCTCGTTCAGAATGAAGTAGCCTACATCATGAATCACAGCGATGCGAAAATGTTTATTACCCATGAAATGCTTTTTGAAGGTGTCCGGAACATGGACAGCAGCGGCGGCATCACTTTTGTAAAAACTGGAGAAGCCATGGACGGCTGGCTGTCATTGGAAAGTCTAATTGCAGACGGCAACCCTAATGAAATACCGTGCGATTTAACAGAAGATGATGAAGCTTCCATCCTATACACTTCCGGCACTACCGGGGATCCAAAGGGGGTTGTTTTCACCTACAGAAGCATTCTGACCGTGGCAGGCATGATTGCCGTGGAAATGGAAATGAAACCGGAGAGCCGCGTCCTTCATATGATGCCGCTCAGCCATTCGGCACCATTGCATTTATTTATGGGAGCCGGCATCTATGTAGGTGCAACTCATGTACTTGTGCCGACATTTACGCCTGATTTATTGCTTGAAACGGTGGAAAAAGAAAAAATCACCCATTTCTTCGGTGCACCCATTGCCTATTTGGCAAGCGCCAAACATCCGAAAATAGAAGCATTCGATTTATCGTCGATGAAATACTGGGTGTACGGCGGGGCTCCTTTATCGACACAGGAAGTGTCATTTGTGAAGAAACAATTTGCGACAGACCGTCTCATGTGTGTATATGGTTTAACGGAGGCCGGTCCTAGTGGAACGCTGCTCACCTTTGAAGATCATGCCAAGAAAGCGGGAAGCATTGGGAAGCGCAGTGCATTGCATTGTGAAATCCGGATCGTGGATGAAAGTGGAAACAATGTGCCTCAAGGTGAAGTCGGGGAAATTATTTTACGCGGGGAAGGAAATATGAAGGGATATTATAAGGATCCCGAAAAAACAGCGGAAACTTTGCGCGGGGAATGGCTTTATACCGGTGACATGGCAAAGCAGGATGAGGACGGCTTTTATTGGGTCGTTGACCGTAAAAAAGATATTATCATTTCCGGCGGCGTGAATATTTATCCAAAAGAAGTGGAAGATCAACTGCTGAGTCACCCGCAAATTACGGATGCAGCCGTTGTTGGTGTGCCGAATCCGGATTGGGGAGAAACGGTGAAGGCTTTTGTGGTGGTCGAAGGAAAAATGGAAGACCTGACAGAGGACTGTCGGGAATTTTTACAGGATAAACTGGCTTCCTACAAAATCCCAAAATTATACGAGGAGTTGGAAGCGCTACCCAGAAATGCCACTGGAAAGCTTTTGAAAAATCAATTAAGAAAACAGATGAAATCATAACAGCATGGGAGAGGAATAAAATGCGTAATTTTTACACGGAGGATGGAACGTTAAGGCGGCTGCTCGAGGAGAAATTGCCTGGGGATTTTTTCCGGTATGCGGATCGGGAGTTGGAGGAATTTGGCCGATTATGTGCCGGACCAATTGATGCGCGGGCGGTGCATACGGACCGGGAAGGGGAGCCAAGACTGATCCGTTACGACAAATTGGGGAGTGAGGTTTCGCAGGTCTGGCTGAATGAAGGATACAGGCAGACGATACAGGATACCTATCATACCGGCATTGTCGGCTATTTGCACAAGGAAATTCCGGAACTTGGGAAAACGGGAAATTATGTGTATGCTTTTGCGCAAGGCTACCTGCTTTCCCACGCGGAACCGGGATTTTACTGCCCGGTTACCTTGAGTAAGGCAACTGCTTATTTGATCGATCGCTATGCAGACGCAGATTTAAAGGAAAAGTTTTTGCCGCATGTTCTTTCGACAGGGGACGTAGAGCTCTATGAAGGGGCGACTTTTTTGACGGAAAGACAGGGCGGTTCGGATGTGGGCGCAAATGAGGTCGAAGCTGTAAAGGCCGGCAGTCATTATGTGATCAGCGGGGAAAAATATTTTGCCAGTAACGCGGGCGCCTGCGGGGTCGCTATGGTTCTTGCAAGGATGGAAGGCGCGCAGGCAGGCACCAGAGGACTCAGCCTCTTTCTTGTGCCCTGGGAGGAAAACAGGGCAAATGGCAAGCTGCGGATCCGCCGGTTGAAGGATAAGCTGGGCGTTCGTGCCGTGCCGTCTGCGGAAGTGGAATTGGAAGGTGCCAAGGGATATCTCGTTGGTGAGGCGGATCGTGGTTTTTACTATATGATGGAAGCATTGAATCTATCAAGGGTCTCCAATGCGGTGGCATCGCTGGGAATTATGAAGCGGGCTTATTTGGAGGCGCGGGATTATGCGATGGAGCGCGAGGCATTTGGCAATAAATTGACTGCCTATCCGATGGTAAAAGAAACGTTGAGCAATTTGGCGGCAAAACAGGAAATTGAGCTGCAGGCACTGTTTGAAGTCATTGCGCTGATGGACCGGGTGATGGGTGCGGAATTCGGCGCCTCGGCCGAGGAGGAGTTGCTTTTCCGGTTGTATGTGGCCATCATGAAAAAGGAAAGCGCGGAGCAGGCAATTCATTTTGCCCATGAGTCCATTGAAATGCACGGCGGGAACGGCTATATTGAAGATTTTGTCACGCCACGGCTGCTGCGCGATGCCCAGGTGCTCACTGTCTGGGAAGGAACGGCAAATATATTGGGGTTGGAAGTTTTGCGGCTGATTGGGAAATATCAGGTGGATGACATTTTTACTGCGGAAATGAATAGGAGGTTGGATACTGTGGCGGATGGTGCCTGGAAGGAGCGGGTAGCAGATGAGCTGACGCGGCTGAATGAGCGCGTGGCCCAGGTAAAGCGGCTTTCGACTGATATGCAGACCTATTATACGAAAAGACTGGCAGAAGGAATGGCAGCTGTTTTCGAAAGCGTGATTGCCCTGGAAATGATGGAAGGTGGAGACAGCAGAGAAATAGCTGTTGCAGAAGTCTTCCTCCATGCTACTTGGGAGCACGAGGCGATCACAGAAACACCACCAGCCATCACAAAATTTGCAGACATAAACAACTAGCAAAGGGCAAAGGGGTCAGACCCCGCAATTCTAAATATTCGCAATTGCGGGGTCTGACCCCTTTTAGTGACAAATCTTTACGGTGGGACGAGCATTTAGCGCAGTACCAGGCACCGCTCCTGCCTGCCACTGCAGCTCCGCTCGCCCCCCGCAGGTACCGCACAAGCGTGCGGTGCCCTGTTACCTAAAAGCCATATTCTGCTTCCTTAGCTTCACGGACTTTCAAATAGGTTTCCGTCAATAAAGCTGTGTCTTCCACCAGTCGGTCGATGCGGAATAATACATCATCATTGATGATTTCCTTATGGAGAAAGTCTTTTTCCTCAATAAATACATAGGTCTGCACGATTTGTGCTTTCATGTATGCGAGGATTGGCTTTATTTGCTGCTCCGGTATCAGATAATGCTTGGCAGACCCGGCCGTAACAAGCATGGACACCACTTTGTCCTGCAGGCCGTCGACCGGAAGAAGATCAAATATATTTTTCAGCGTGGCCGGGATGGATGCCTGAAAGATCGGCGTACCGAGCACAATCGCATCCGCCTCCATGATCGCTTTTGTCACGTATCCCGTATCCCCTTCATACTCCAAATAGTTCCGTCCGTCACTGAATTGTATATCGTAATCAGCTAGATCGATGAAGGTGGTTTCCACCTCCGGATATTTTTCCTTTATCTTTTTCATCACATAATTCATTGCTGTTCTCGTCTTCGATCCCACATTGGAACCGGACAACCCTACCAATTTCATGTAATTCCTCCTTGGTTCCACATTGCTGCCCACAAACACTTTACCACATTAACGCGACGGGGGTCTGACCCCTCAATTCTGAATATTTCGCATGCTTTATCGCTTTAATGTGGTGGGGGACTGTCCCCCTACTTTGTGTGTTTTTTTATTTCGGGGAGTATTTTGGTGCCGATCAAATCGATGTTTTTCTTGAGTTTGTCAAATGGCACGCCGCCGAAATCCATTTGCCCGATGAACCGCTGGTGTCCGAATTGCTCATGTTGGTACAACAGTTTTTCCACGATTAAATCCGGGCTGCCGATGTTCATGACATCCCGTACATCCGCGCCCTGGGCAAAGTGCTGCTTCGGGAATCCCCTGCCATTGGTCAACTTCATTCCTTCATTAATATGTGGATAATATTCGCGCTGTGCCTCCTGTGTCGTCTCCGCTACATAAAGAAACCCTGCTGTGGAAACCGGCAATTCCTCCGGGTCATGCCCGTTCGTTCGAGCCGCCTCCCGGTACGCATCAATGGACCTTTTGAAAACAGAAACAGGTCCGCCCAGATGCGCCAAAAACATGGGAACCCCGGCATATCCTGCCTTAATGGCACTGGTCGGTGTGCCACCCACAGCACGCCAGATCGGCATCGAACCATGTTGCGGCCGCGGCAGTACCCTCGCATTTTTTAAAGGAGCACGGAACTCCCCTTCCCAGCTGAGTTCTTCCTGCTCATTAATTTTCAACAGCAAATCAAACTTCTCTTCAAATAGTGCTTCATAATCATTCAGATCATAACCCAACAGGTCATACAACCCTACCCGGGATGCACGGCCGGCAACAATTTCCGTTCGCCCCTTGGAAATTAAGTCAATGGTCGCGAAATCTTCATACACCCGGACCGGATCCAGGGTGCTGACAATCGTCGATGAACTGGAAATTTTTATTTTTTCCGTTGCCTGGGCAATGGCGGATAACACAACGGAATGTGCCTGTGTCGCAAAAAAGTCCTGATGGCTCTCCCCGACACTAAAAAAATCAATCCCTGCCTGTTCTGCAAGCTGAGCAAGCTCGATAATCTCATGAATCCGCTGTTTTGCAGAAATCCGCCCGCCGTTCACCGGGTCCGGCAAATGATCGCCGAGTGTATATAATCCAAACTCCATCGGTTTATTTTTATCCATGCGGTATTTTTCCATCCATACACAACCTTTGGCGAGAATTAATAATTACTTTTCGTAATCATTATAAAGGATCCCATGCTTTTTTCCAAAGTACCTGCTTTATTCCATTAAAAATAAAGCACTTTCCATTTGATTGGAAAGTGCTTGTTCTCGTTAACTACAATACCTGATTCACCTTAAATCTGCGGGGAAAGATTTTTATGAATGGTTTTTGATTTAAGAAACGGAATGGCCCAACGGTCCAGACCATATCTGCCGGCGTTACTTCCGGCGATTGCAATAAAGACCGTCAAGATAGCCATCTGTGCATCGATGATTCCCGCTCCACTGAACAGGAAGGACAAGTTCATCGTAATCCCCATCAATGCAGCAAAGTTTGTGAAAACACCCATAATGAGTGCCATTCCTACCAATAGTTCTCCCCACATAACAAGGAATGAAAAGACTTCCTGATTTGGCAATGCAACAGCCTCCAGAAATGCTGCCCACCAGCCAGGCACCGCCGTATTCTCTGCAGCCATTTGAATAAAACCGCCCGCATCAAAGGAGCCGCCGGTTATTTTGGAAAAACCCGCTGTCAGCCAGCGATAACCAATGTATACGCGCAATATAGTAAGCAGAACCGAAATGATTCTGTTATTTCTAAGAAAATCAATGAACATAATAAACAACTCCCTTTAATTTTGTGAATAACTTCACATTATAATGTAAAAAATATTTATTGCTTATATATTAACACCCCCGGGAACCGGAAATTTTGACGCAGGTCAATTTTTTGCTCCAGGATGTGATAAATTATTGAACCTTTCCAAGTTACCCATCGTGAAAACGGTTTTTGATCTGAACAGTTTATGTAAAACTCCGGCATTGTGCCGAAGTTTCCTAATCTTTCATTTTATCAGGCAGTGCATGTATGGATTCAATTAACAAATTCAGCTTCCCCTCGATCCGGTGCAGTAAATAAAAGGTTACCGCAATTGGGAAGCCAACCTCCGTTAAAAAAGAAACCCAGGTTTCCATGATTTTCACATCCTTTTAAATGGAATTTCCCTCCCCGTGCAGTACTTCTTAATTCCGCGCGAAATACCACACAGCTCAAAAAATCTTCATGGTAAAAATGGAGACCAGCAGCCAAGCCGCTGGTCCGGATTATTAATTCAATTCAATTTCTTCCACCGTTCGTTCAACCAGGCGGGCGCTCATTTTGGCAACAAGGTCACCACCGCTTGAGGTAAACGTATCCTGATTGATAATCTCATCCATGGCTGCATTGACTGCTTCAGGATCCACCGGCTCAATAGGATTATCCAGGGAATAGGTTACGGTTCTTCCGTCGTAATTTTCAAATCGAAGTTCCAATCTTTTAGACATATTCATCCCTCCTTTCACTTTTTATGTTGAAAATTATTCTGCATAAATCTCAGAGCTGTCCCGACGGTGAATATTGTACAGGGGAAGCTCCTGCAATCCTGCCATAGCGGTGGCTACAGCATATAATTGCTCAGCGTCCGCAGTGGTTTTCACATTGTTGAAGCTTCTAGTTCTGTAAACCGGCTCACCGGACTCTTCATCGATTCCGGCACTGAAAACCAACTGCAATGAGGATGACATCATTTCCTGAATGGCCATGTTTTTCACCTCCCTTTCACCCATATAATCGCAAGGGATGGGTAAATAGTGGCATATTGTGAATTTTTTTAGGGAAATGGTATCAGTCAAGGGAAAATCTTGAGAGGCAATGCCTGGGCGTTTTGTATTCGGCAAGAAATCTATAGGGGGTCTGCGGTCTTGGCGGAAAGGCGGTGATTAGAGCTGAGTCCCGCTTTTTCCATGATTAACACCACCGTCGAGCCCTCCTCTCCAAACCAAATACATAAATTCCCCTCCTCCCCTTTTTACTCCCTCCCTTTTCGGGTATAGTAGTTATACATATATTTTCCACTCTCTTTTGTACCCTTCAAACTGCTCCGGAAATACCAAAAATCCCCTGTACTTTTTACATAAATATCTTTAAAATAGGCATAAGATAAATCAAGGAGTTATAGCAATGGCTAAACGAAAAAGCAAATTAACTAAATGGATATTAATACTGGGGATCCCCCTTTTTTTTCTCATAAGTATCGCCACCGGTTATGCCGTCTATCTGTACAATAAAACCGAGGATCTGGTCACTGAGTCCTACGACGATACCGGCCGGGAAAATGAGACTTCGGACATGCGGGCGGAAAAAGTGGATCCGGTGGAAGACCATGTATCTGTGCTGCTTTTAGGGGTGGACAACAGTGAGCACCGCAGTGAGGATTTGGGCCGCACTGACGCGATGGTGCTGGCCACGTTTAATCAGGACGAAGAATCCATCAAATTATTAAGTATTCCCCGGGACTCCTATGTATATATTCCGGAGGTTGGCTACCATACAAAAATTAACCATGCCCATGCATACGCAGGACCGCGGGCATCGATGGAAGCTGTGGAGGATTTTCTGGAAATTCCTGTTGATTATTATGTAAGCATGAATTTTGAAGGTTTTGTCGAGGTGGTTGATGCGCTTAATGGCATTAGGGTTGAGGTGCCGTATGAGTTCAAAGAATCCGATTCTCAGGACCGGAGTGACTCCATTCACCTATACCCCGGATATCAGGAATTAAATGGCGAAGAAGCCCTGGCACTTGCCCGGACCAGGTATCAGGACAGTGATGTGGAACGGGGAAAGCGGCAGCAGGAAATTTTGGAAGCCATTGCCGATAAAGCGACTTCCATTTCTTCCATACTACGGCTGGAAGATGTTATTACAGCTGTAGGCAGCAATATGCAGACGAATTTTACCTTTAAAGAATTACAAAGTTTTGTAGGTTTTGGCATGTGGGAGGATTTGTCCATTGAAATGGTGAATTTTGACGGGGAAGGCGGATATCTCGATGACGGCGCCTGGTATTATTTTGTTGAGGATGACAGCCGTTATGAGATTGGAAATAAATTACGGAAGCATCTGGACCTGTCTCCCATGGAAGATATGAGTGATTATGTTGAAGATGATGGGGACCCTGTTTATTAACTTTTCAAAGCCCGGGTTCACCCCGGGCCCCCTCTCTTTCCTGTTTGTCCGGAGCACAGCAACAAAGCTTCAGCTCCTGCTTGTGAAGTTGATGCTGAAACGTAAAAATTTGAGGTGACTACAATGACGACTGTCATTACATACGGAACCTTCGACTTAATCCATGAAGGGCATATACATATATTGCGCCGGGCAAAAGCGCTGGGGGATTACCTCATCGTCGGCCTTTCCACCGAGCATTTTAACCGGGTGAAAAATAAGAAAGCATACCATACCTATGCCCAGCGAAAAATGATCCTTGAGGCCATCCGCTATGTCGATCACATCATTCCGGAAAACTCCTGGGAACAAAAAACCGATGATATACAGCGTTATGAAGCAGATATTTTTGTCATGGGCGATGATTGGGAAGGGAAATTTGATTATTTGAAAACATACTGTGAAGTCATTTACCTCCCCAGAACAAAGGGAATTTCCTCCACCAAAATAAAAGACGACCTGTTTCGGCAAGACAGGTAGAAATTGCCATTCATTTATCTGCATCCTTTCTTTTTTTTATACGTCTAATACAGATGAAGCGCGTTAACCGGCGCATGATTCTTTTCCATATTTACAAACTATCAATATATTGTACGAAAAATGCATTTACCTTTTCCGAGATTCATAGTACAATATAAGTTGGTTTATTGAATAACGGAAACTGTTAAAGGAGAAACCAAAATGGATAGAAACGATATGACGCGAAGCAGGATGGTGAAAAAGAAAAAAAAGCGCAAATTGCGCAAAAGAGCCTTCTTTATCCTGATCCCATTAATTGCCGTTTTCCTTGGCATTGTCGGGTATGGTTCCTATTTATATATGAAGGCTGACGCTGTACTGTCGGACGCTTATGAAGAAGACGAAGTAGAAAAATCCGAATTAAGAGAAGAAAAAGTTGACCCTAAATTTGACAATGTTTCTATACTAATTATGGGTATAGATGAAAATGATCACAGAGATAACAGTGAATCGGCCAGAACAGATGCACTTATGGTCGCCACATTGAATAAAGAGGATAAAAGTGTAAATCTCGTAAGTATCCCGCGTGATTCCTATGTTTATATACCTGAAGTGGGATATGAATCTAAAATTAACCATGCGCATGCCTATGGCGGACCACATGCTACAAGAGAAACCGTAGAAAATTTACTCGATATTCCTATTGA
The DNA here is from genome assembly GCF_055379185.1 of Virgibacillus kimchii. Classification (NCBI taxonomy): domain Bacteria; kingdom Bacillati; phylum Bacillota; class Bacilli; order Caryophanales; family Bacillaceae; genus Virgibacillus; species Virgibacillus kimchii. The sequence continues at coordinate 2,355,235 of NZ_AP043951.1, forward strand.
TTATTATGTCCGTGTTAACTTCCATGCCTTTGTCGAAGTTGTGGATGCACTCGGCGGTATCACCGTAGATGTGCCTTACGAATTCACCGAGTCCAATTCCATGGATCAGCGCGATGCCATCCATTTGCTGGAAGGCGAGCAGAAACTTGACGGGGAAGAAGCATTGGCCCTGGCACGCACAAGAAAAATGGACAATGACATTGAACGCGGAAAACGACAGCAGGACATTATTAAAGCGATCGTTGATAAAGGAGCTTCCGTAAGCTCCGTACTGAAATTGGATGACGTAATTGAAGCTGTCGGCTCCAATATGACAACCAACATGACCTTTGGTGAAATGAGAAGCTTTATTTCATACGGCACAAGCGGATCTAATATTGACATTGAAACCATGACACTGGAAGGTACTGATTACCAGCCCGGCAGCACGTATTACTGGCAGCTGGATGAAATGGCATTGAATGAAACGAAGTCCATGCTCCAGGATCACCTGGAAATTACGAATACCGTAACAGCAGAGTCAGAGAACGACCCGGAAACATCAGAAGCATCCGGACAATATTAATTGCAGTGAAAAGTTATGCGCTGTTTGAGTTGGAAATTCAACTTGAACAGTGCTTTTTTGTTGTGGGGTGGGATATGCACGGGTGCTGGGTGGGTGTGCGAAGGGGCTGGGGTGGAACGGAATTGGCTGAGGGACGAGCGAATTTCTGCACCGGGGCGAGCGGAATCGGCCGGGGGATGAGCGATATTTGGTTTGGGTGGAACGTTTTTTATCTTGAGCGGTTGCTGGCTGGGTGGAGCGAATTTTAACTTGAGCACTGAGTGATGTTTTCGATTGATGAGCGGTTGCTGGCTGGGTGGAACGATTTTCTTGATCTCTGATCGATCTCTTAGTCCGGAGCGAGCGATACCCATCCCCGGGAGCGAGCGAATTTCGCAGGAACAAGAGCGGATCCCACCTTCACTTGAGCGTAAACCGACTACTTGCGAACTTACACCACCAAAAAAGCTGCAGTGCCATTATGCACTGCAGCTTCCCTATATCCCAGCAGGAGCCGACCCGATTTACCTTGCCATTCACATACGGTCGATTTTTCTGATGCCGATCATTTTGCGAAAGGCGTCCATCAACGGCTGGCGGTTGTGAAATGTGATGCCGGCCAGTTCGGCGATGAGCTGGATGCCGAGAATGATGATGGCGAGTGTCACCAGGGATGATAGTAAGGTGGCACTGTTAAAGATGATGGCCATGAAGCCAAAGAATGTGCTGAATCCGTAAATGATTAATACGGACTGTCTGTGTGTGTAACCCATATGCATTAACCGGTAATGAATATGCTCCTTATCCGGCGTGGCTATTCCCTGATTGTTCATGGACCGGCGGATGATTGCCAGAATCGTATCAAACACCGGGATGGCAATCACAATGATCGGCACGATAAAACTAAAGAAAGCCACATTTTTAAACAATCCAAGCATGGCGACAATCGAAATCGAATACCCGAGGAATAATGCCCCCGTGTCGCCCATGAAGATTTTCGCCGGGTAGAAATTATGGTAGAGAAACCCGAGAATACTTCCTACCAGAATAACAGTTACATATACGACGAGGATGCGGGCATCGATCACCGCCATGACAAGGATGCTGGATAGTGCAATCGCAGAAACCCCTGCGGCAAGCCCGTCCAACCCATCGATTAAATTAATCGCATTGGAAGCGGCCAGAATCCAAAAGATCGTTAATGTTATTCCGACGAAATCATTAAAAAAAACAGTACCCATAAATGGGATCGTCAATTTCTCAATAATCAATCCGGACGAAACAACCGTAACAGCAGCTGCTGTTTGTCCCGCCAGTTTATATAGCGCTCTTAATTCAAAAATATCATCCAGCATTCCCGTGATGAGCATGATCAACGCTCCGAGAATGATGGCATTCATTTCCGGGGAGGCCGGCTGTAGGTACATAAAACCTGCCGCCACTCCAATAAAGATGGCCAGACCACCCATACTTGGCCTGATCCCATTGTGATTTTTGCGTTTTTTATCCGGCTTATCCACCGCTCCCAATTTCACGGCCAGCCTGCTCACCAATGGGGTAATGAGTAATGCAGTTGTAGCGGATATGAGAAAGGCAATGACTAAATCTGTTATATTCCACATGGTCACACCTGCTTCTTTTTAATCTACAAGATTCTCATCTATTTTACCATATTTGCTTAAAAATAATAGTAGTATTAAATAATATATTGCCAGATTGATAAATTCCTACTTAAATTTACCCTTTTCGTAACACTTTTTCCCTTACAGGCGGGTTTGTAATCATGCGTGCCTAAGTGCCATTTTTTCTATGGAGTGTGCGTCCACCGACCGGCCACCGCTGCCCGATAATAAAAGCTTCCCCACTTAATCAAAAAAGATCCCACAGTAAAATCACTGCAGGACCTTCCTTTAGCTTTACTTATCTCCACCAATTTCCACCAATATTTTCGCTTGACTTAAATCATTGCCCAGGGATTCAAACCCTTCTTCCACTAAATCATCCAGCTTGATTTTTTTCGTCATGATTGGATCGACATTTACTTTATCATCCAATAAAATATCAATGGATTTTTTAAAGGTCTCATGTTCATAACCAAGGGAAGAGGATAATTTCACCCCGGAAGTCATCAAAGTAATAGGATTGAACTCGAAATCACGGGCATGGATCGCAATCACAACGACATTGCCTTTTGGCTTTGTCGATGCAATAGCTGCATCAAAGGTTGGTTTCACGCCAGCCACTTCAAAGCTTGCGTCCACCCCTTCCGGATATTTTTCCTTAATATAGGAAACAGCATCTGTGTCTTTCGTGTTCACGATTTGTGTTGCTCCGACTTCTTTCGCTTTCTGCAGGCGCTCATCGGATAAGTCAAAGGCGAGAATTTCTTTGGCACCGGCAGCTTTGGCAGCAACGATGGCAAATAAACCAATCGGTCCGCTTCCAAACACAGCGACTGTGTCCCCGACTTTTACTTCTCCTTCTTTAATGGCCTGCGCAGCTACCGATAAAGGTTCCACCATGGCTGCTTTATCTAGGGATAATTCATTCGAGATGAGCACAATTTTATCTGCCGGTGAAACAACATATTCAGCAAAAGAACCATCCGTATGAAGTCCCGCAGAATAGAATTCATAATATCTGTCTGTTTCCGGTGCATGCTGTCCTGAAGTGACAACAGGATTGACAACGACCCGGTCGCCTTTTTTCACATCCGTAACATCCTTGCCGACTTCTTCAACCACGCCGGAAAATTCATGTCCCAGCACGAGTGGTGCCTGTTCCCCGGTTAATGCATTTGGCTCACCGGTCTGTACCAAGATAGGTCCCATCTGATATTCATGCAAATCTGTTCCACAAATCCCTGACCAGCTGACCTTTACTTTTACATCGTCATCTTTTACGGCTTTCACGTCTCTTTGTTCTATCCGTACATCCTTTTGATCATAAAAGACTGCTGCTTTCATTTTTTCTCCCATGTGTAAAGCCCCCTTCTCATAGTGCAACCGTATTCATTCACAGGTTTGTCAAAAACCTGCAGCATGGTATATTTATAATGCCATACAAACGGTTTACAATATAATTATAACAATGACGATGGAAAAGCCGCTAAACAACTCAAGCGGTTTTGAGGGTTAACCTACAATTTTCCTATTTTTGTCGTTTATCCAAAATGGGAGTGTGTGTACATGGATAGAAGAATTAAGAAAACGCGATCTGCCATCAAACATGCCATGATTACGTTAATGGGAAAGTATTCCCAGGAAGAAATCACCGTATCAATGATTGCCCTGGAGGCAGATATCAACCGGACGACTTTTTACGATCACTTTAATGATAAAGAAGAATTTATGGCCGAACTGATCTACGATACGTTAAAAGAATTAAAGGATGCCATTCTCACTCCTTTTCTCACCGAGGAAACCATTCATATCCATCAGGTAACACCAACAACAGAGCATATTTTCAAGCATATTGAAGAAAACAGGAGATTATTTTCCGTTTTAAGTGGGAACAAGCATTTTAAAGAACAAATGGAAGCACTGTTTTACCATATTTTCACGGAGGAAATCTTTATTGAAACCAATTCTCCACTCGGCAAGGTGAATTATGAGCTTTTCATTCATTATCAAACAAGCGCAACGGTCGGGCTCATATTTTATTGGATCAAACATAACTTCGAACAGCCTGCCGAATATATGATGAAGCAGCTGACGGTTTTATCCAATATGAAAGTGGTAAATTTGCGCAAACGGTGATGCCGTGCTGCGTTAAAATTTCCCAAGCGAAAATGAACGTAAAATTGATTTATGTCAATTCTCCCCTCCTGTTTTCATGAGATAATAAAGAAAAGGAGGGAGCCATGATGGATGAATTTGAAATACCTGCACAGGATGTGGACCGCATGATTAATAAGGGGCTGGGTGCAGGTTTTATTATGTATGCATATGATTTGGGAAAATGTAAGCCTCTCCCCCTGCCTGACAAAGATGACGATAAAGAGGAAGGGAGGGAAAAACATTGACATTATTTCCATTACTCACCGCAATCAACCCAGGCTTTGTTTCCGATTTCGCCTATATCTTCGCGATTGCCATCGCATCCCTTATACTGACGATCACACTAAGATCCGTCATCCTATTTGTAGCCCAAACTGCTTTATTGGCCGCAATTATGATACTCAACACTTCCGGCCTGGTTGCCGTATTCATTACCATTACGATCCTTCAGCTATTATTCACCATTTATTTAGTTTACAAACTGAAGCTTGCTGTTGACTGGTATTATGGCATTGTCGAGGAAAAAACCCATTTGAAAGAGCGGGAGATAACGAGAGACGGAAATCCCGGGACGAGGGGTTCATTTAGTTGAAATTAGAGGCATAAGAAAAGCTTGCAGAAGGGGGCACAAACTGCAAGCTTTTTATAGTCGAGGATACTTTCCCCACAACCTGCATGAATAAAAGATTCTTAATCAAATTTCTGAGTGACAAGAACGTGCTGAGGTTGACATAGACCTTCTGCTCCGACCAGTGCAATTCTCGAGGTTTAACGAATGCCTTTTTACCATTTTAGTTATTGGGTAAAACAATATTTTTTCAAGTCTTGTTAATCTCTTAAAATATGAAATATTATAGATATTAGTTATAATAGTATTTGCCAATCAACCCCCATATTTATTTTGTTACTTAAGGAGGTAAATAATGGAATACAAAAAAAGAATTCTTGAATCAACTAAAAATTATAAAATCACTTATTATACTAATGGTTATTTGCAAAGTAAAAAGTGTATTATTACTTTCGGTGAAATAGACTCAAATATGGAAGAAAGTGGTTTTGGGAGCGAACTGGTAATGTCGACCGGGTTTGACCATATTTATGTCACACAAAGAAAACATACTCAATATCAGTTTTTAAGCGCAGAGGATTTTAGCAGTATAATTAAAAACGTGATAAACGATAAAGATGTATATACATATGGTTCCAGCTTGGGAGCTTATTGTGCTATATATTATGGCGGAGCTATAAACGCGAATATATTAGCTATGAGTCCTCGAATTCCTGCTCACCCAGTAGTTAATAAATTAATGGGAAAAAGATTTAAAAATAAAGGCTTTCGTCACAAAGAATTAACTGAAGTAAAAAAGTCGAATCAAAAAGTCACTATTTTTTATGATAAAAAAAACTATATAGACCGTCATTATGTGGATGTTTTCTTAAAACCAACTTATCCAAACGCTAACTATTATCACCTAGAGAATGCTGGTCATTACACTGCCAGAGCCCTTTTGTTATCTAATCAACTTAAAAAAGTTGCTCTCAATTTTTTCAATGATAAAGCATTAGAGTTTCAGCTAAAGGAAGATAAGATCTTAGATTGGCATATTGAAAAGACCAAAAACCGAATTGAAAAAGGAAAATTCTCGCACGCTCAGGAAAATATTGATGTTCTTCTTTCATCAGAGAGAGCTCAGGATGAAATTGTTCAAAACCTTATTAAACAATTTAAAGAAAAGCAAGTTCGAATATATGAAGAGAAAAGAAATAAAAAGAATAAAACAAACAGTAAGCTACATCCTGTTATTTCCAAAAATGAGACTAAACAATTAGATGATGCAATTACACTGTCATTTGTAGGAGACTTAATTTTACTTAGGGATCAGGTATTAAATGCATATAACCCACAAACTGATTCCTATGAATTTGACAATATGTTTACCTACGTTAAAAAACACCTGAATGAATCTGATTTTACCATGGGGGTATTTGAGGGTCCTACAGCTGGTGAAAAATATGAATATAGCACAAGTATATATGGAGACGGGATTCCAATCTATTTAAATTTCCCTGATAGTTTTGCTTATGCTGTTAAGAGAGCAGGATTTGATTTTGTTACTACAGCTCAAAACCATTTCTTAGATTTTGGTGTGGATGGTGCAATGAGAACTTTGGATATCTTAGATGAAGCTGGTTTATTACATTCGGGAACTTATAGGAATGCTGAGGAAAAAGCAAAATTACCCATTTTTAATATTAAAGGTTTGAAGATAGCTATTCTTGCTTACACAAGAAACAGTAACCGATATAAAAATAGTTTCTTTCTTGAAGAAGAAAATGAGCACCTTACATCCCTTTTAGTTTCACCTGAAGATGAGCACTTTGACCTTGTGAAAAATAATGTTTTACAAGACTTTAAAAAGATCAAAAATGAAAATCCGGATTGTATCGTAGCTCTACCGCACATGGGTCAGCAATTTAGGCATACACCTGATAGCTATCAAAAAGCCTGGTGCGATATTTTTGTGGAAGCAGGTGCTGACGTAATTTTGAGCGATCACCCACATGCAGTACAGCCATATGAGTGGAGAAAAAAATCTGAAACAAATACAGATGTACTTATTCTCCATTGTCCTGGTAATTTTGTAAATTCATATACAAAAAAGGATGGAGATGCTTCAGCACTTACTCATATATATTTAGACCCTAAAAACGGTACACCTTTTGCGCTGGCTTGTGTACCATTATGGGCTCACTCCTACCTTGACAGTAATTATAGAGCATTGCCTATTTATGATATAGTTCATAATAACGATATAAGAAAGCATATTAGCACTTACGAGTTTGATCGAATTGGAAAAGTGCATGAATTAATTACCAATACCATGCTTGGTGAAAAGTTATCAATAGATCAAGTTCAAAAAAAATATTATCTTTTTGCTGACAGGGCAAATAAAAAATCAAAAGGGTATGTTCGAAATCATGTCCAGCGTTTAACGATATCGAATGATTTAAAAGAAAAGAAATTATTTAAGCTCCTTTCCAGGTCCAAAAGCGTTTGTTTTATCGGAGATTCTGTTACAGAAGGAACTAGAAATGGAGGATATGGTTGGTATGAACCATTGGTAGAAAACTTTGATCACTTGGATGTCAAAAGTTTTGCCAAAGGAAGTACTGCATCGCTTTATTTTTTAGAGCATGCTGATACTTTATCAAAGTTTAAATCAGACCTTTATGTTATTGCTATTGGAACAAACGATGTGAGATACCGTGACCCAAAACAATGTGCAATGACTTCAAGTGAATACATTAATAACCTGGCACAAATCGTTAAAAAAATAAAGTCCAGAAACAAATTAGCTGAATTTGTGTTTATAGCACCTTGGACCACCGATGCATACGATCCTATATCAAAGTTGACTAAAGATGAGCGGTTTCAAATGTTAAACGAATATAGTAAAGCACTCGAGAAATATGCTAATTCATCAGGTTATGTTTATATTGATCCAAATCCAATCATCAATGCCAGATTTAAAACCAGAAATCCAAAAACCTGGATTAAGGATCATATACATCCTAATGCGCTTGAAGGGATAAATTTATATAGTTATGCAGTTATTAAATCATCTCCGGAAAAACAATTTATTGTAAGTTCTATTCTGAAAAAAATTATTAATAGATAAATGAGGTCTAAATAACCCTCATTCAATTTAGATGAAGGTTATTGACTCTTTCATTAAAATTTAGTTGTTGGTTATAATAATAATCAATCTTTCCCTTTTCTTCAGAATAGTTCCAGTTATCATGTACAAAGTATGCTTCTAAATAATGAACTATAAAGACATAGTTATACTCTTGGCGGGGGTTATAAAACTTAGAAGTTCATTCTTGTAGTGAGTATCCCCTCATTGTTTAGAGCTTGTTAGATTAGATTTGCAACAATTTTTATTTATTGTGTATTCACTCTTCCGCATAACTATTCAATAAAATTATCAAGCTTAAGTTAAATGTTCTGTTTAATATTGGTTCAAAGTTTCATGGACACATCTTAGTGAATTTTTAGGATAATGGGTCCAATAAGCAAAAGAAATTATGGCAAACAATATAACAATGATTTCCTTAAATTGCTTGTCGTTCTTTCTCATTATGGGAATTCTGTAAAAGATTCAAGTGGCGAATATGGCATATTTGATGTAACTATTTATAAATGAATTAAAGATTTAAAAACCGATCGAAGGAACTATTGGAAAGGAGATTACTCCCAAAGAATAGATGACATTCAAAAAGAATCCTTTGATTGAAAAACCAAAGCTTAAAATTCTAAATAAGACTAGGGACATTTTTGTTTGAAAGTAGATGACATAGAAATTCCATCCGCCCCCACGTAAAGTAGAGATGGAAGAACAAGAAATTATTCTTAATTGAGACTTATCTACAACAACGATTAACCAAAGCTTCTACCGATGTTTAAAAGTAAGGGTTTATGTATTTAGAAGAAGTCCCCTTACTGTTTGAGACTCGAAACCAGGTTTTTAGTTTAGTTGCAGGGATGTTGTTATTGTGAGGATTGATAATTATAACTATCTAAGAGAAGTTCAACCAGTAAGCCGCAGAACAACAAAAAAGAAACCCTGCAGATCATTTACGTCTGCAAGGTTTTTCTTACTTTAGATACTCAGGGATATCTAAGTATACATCATAGATATTTAATGTCTGATAAAGATTATACATATTGGTTACTTGCTTAGATGCCCAACCAATATCTGTGGCATATTGGTGTGATGCATATCCATTTTCATCCATGGAAGCTGGATTCCAGCGCATTTTATATAAGGTGTTTTGACCGGCTTTCACATAATTATTCCCGATAAACCTTGCACCATCAACGATAGCTGCTTCAGGGGTATACCACCCTTCGTTATATGCACGAAATGCCCCTGCTTGATGAGCATTGCCATCAACTGCTCCAATACCAAACATGTTATAAGTAGTCCTTATATCTGTTAAACTACTTCTGTTTTCAGCGTCAACTAATACTAGATCACCAGATTGATTCTTTCCTACGTCAATTCCATTAGCTAAAGGAGATGAACCATGTCCGGTTTCCAGAAGTGCATGTGACAATAAATATACATCATTTACACCGTGAATGTTACCTGCATCAATAAATGACTGTCCCATTTCATCAAGTATTCCTTTACCTGCAAGGTAATCATTCAACAAATCTGCCGAAGCCGCACTGTTCCTAGCTAAATCTAAAAATTGGAACTGCTGTTTCTCATCGCCCAGAAAGTTAGACGGATCCATATAGTATTTTACATCAGACCTGGCAGCATCTACCCAGCCGGCACCTGAAAATTCGATTTGATACCAGCCATCAACTTCACTTAGGATGTTAACTTCAGTACCATTTGAAAGTGATCCAACTCTATTGCTGGATGCACTTGGTCCAGACCTTACATTTAGGGTACCAGCAGTGACTTCACCTTTATCATTCACATAAGCAGCTGATACGTAAGCATATCTTTTATCTGTTTGCGGAGCAGGATTATTTAATCTCATTTGGATATCCACTGCTTCTGTTAGTGTTAGATTGTACGTTGAGTATCTATTAGATGTTAAGATGTCTTCTATTTTCGCAAGGGTTATTTCATCAGCAATACCGCTAACTGCCAGCCCATAAGCTTCCTGGAAATCCATTACTGCTCTTTCCGTCTTAGGTCCATAATTGGTATTACCTATGAAGGAACCAAAACCTAATGTTTCCAAATCTGCTTTTAACTGAACCACATCATCGTGTTGCTGACCTTCTCTTAATGGGCTATTTAATACCTCTTCCATTTTTTCTAGGGTTCGCGGATCTCCTATCCCGTTTACTTTTAGTCCATAGTAAGATTGAAACTCCTCCACTGTTGCTTCAGTTGTGGAAAAGTAGTTTTGGTTAAAGTTAAAGGAACCAAAACCTAATGCCACTAAATTTTCTTTTAACTCTACCACAAGTGGGTCATTCCCACCATATTGTAGAGGAGTATTTAGTATTGACTCGAGCTTTTCCAACGTTCGCTCATCGGCGATCCCATTTTCTTTTAATCCGTAATATGATTGGAAGTCCTCCACAGCTGACGCTGTCTTGGAACCATAATTTCGGTTGCCTATAAAAGAGCCAAAGCCCAACCTTTCCAAGTCTTCTTTTAACTGAATAGCATCTTCATGCCTTCCCCCTTCTTGTAACGGGGTCGATATCAGTTCTTCCAGCTTGTCCAGGGTTGCATCGTCCGCAACTCCAGTCACATCCAATCTATAATACTCCTGAAAAGCCTGTACTGTACTCTCAGTTTCTGAGTCATACTCTGGCGATGAGCTGCTTGAAACGTTAAACCCTAACTTAGCAAGGTTTTCTTTCAGCGTTATCGCATCTTTACGATAATCCCCGCGCTGCATTGGAGTATTTAATAACTCTTCGATCTTGGCCAGAGTACGATCATCTGCAATCCCATTTTCTTTTAATCCGTAAAAAGCCTGGAACTCTTCTACTGTCGCCTCAGTTGTGGAAAAGTAGTTTTGATTAAAGTTAAAGGAACCAAAACCTAATGCCACTAAATTTTCTTTTAACTCTACCACAAGTGGGTCATTTCCACCATATTGTAGAGGAGTATTTAGTATTGACTCGAGCTTTTCCAACGTTCGCTCATCGGCGATCCCATTTTCTTTTAATCCGTAATATGATTGGAAGTCCTCCACAGCTGACGCTGTCTTGGAACCATAATTTCGGTTGCCTATAAAAGAGCCAAAGCCCAACCTTTCCAAGTCTTCTTTTAACTGAATAGCATCTTTATGCCTTCCCCCTTCTTGTAACGGGGTCGATATCAGTTCTTCCAGCTTGTCCAGGGTTGCATCGTCCGCAACTCCAGTCACATCTAATCTATAATACTCCTGAAAAGCCTGTACTGTACTCTCAGTTTCTGAGTCATACTCTGGCGATGAGCTACTTGAAACGTTAAACCCTAACTTAGCAAGGTTTTCTTTTAGCGTTATCGCATCTTTACGATAATCCCCGCGCTGCATTGGAGTATTTAATAACTCTTCGATCTTGGCCAGAGTATGATCATCTGCAATCCCATTTTCTTTTAGTCCGTAAAAAGCCTGGAACTCTTCCACTGTCGCAGCAGTTGTGGAAAAGTAGTTTTGGTTAAAGTTAAAGGAACCAAAACCTAATGCCACTAAATTTTCTTTTAACTCTACCACAAGTGGGTCATTCCCACCATATTGTAGAGGAGTATTTAGTATTGACTCGAGCTTTTCCAACGTTCGCTCATCGGCGATCCCATTTTCTTTTAATCCGTAATATGATTGGAAGTCCTCCACAGCTGACGCTGTCTTGGAACCATAATTTCGGTTGCCTATAAAAGAGCCAAAGCCCAACCTTTCCAAGTCTTCTTTTAACTGAATAGCATCTTCATGCCTTCCCCCTTCTTGTAACGGGGTCGATATCAGTTCTTCCAGCTTGTCCAGGGTTGCATCGTCCGCAACTCCAGTCACATCCAATCTATAATACTCCTGAAAAGCCTGTACTGTACTCTCAGTTTCTGAGTCATACTCTGGCGATGAGCTACTTGAAACGTTAAACCCTAACTTAGCAAGGTTTTCTTTCAGCGTTATCGCATCTTTACGATAATCCCCGCGCTGCATTGGAGTATTTAATAACTCTTCGATCTTGGCCAGAGTACGATCATCTGCAATCCCATTTTCTTTTAGTCCGTAAAAAGCCTGGAACTCTTCCACTGTCGCAGCAGTTGTGGAAAAGTAGTTTTGGTTAAAGTTAAAGGAACCAAAACCTAAGTCTACTAAATTCTCTTTTAACTCAACCACAGCCGGATCATTTCCACCGTACTGTAACGGCGTAGCTAATATTGTTTCCAACTGTTCTATGATATCTTCAATTTCACTTACATTTTCCAAGCTATAGTACTTTTGGAATTTTTCAACTGCTTCTTCAGTACTTTCACCATAATAATTATCTGGTTCGTCCGTTGATGGAAATCCTAAAATATTTAGGTTTTCCCTTAACCCTATAACTCTATCGTCTATTAGTTCATCTTCTTCTGATGTATTGTTTAAGCTGTTGTTTTGTATATTGACTTCGTCACTTGCTTGTTCTGATTCGTCCCGGTTACTATTTAAGTCTCCTTGATCTGATTCAAGAGATGAGGGATCATTATTATCATCTTCTGAAGGGTCAACTGCCGTCTCTTCACTTTCTGAAGTTTCGGGTTCTTGCTCTTCAGGTTCTACCTGTTCTGTCTCCTCTTCACCTTTTTCTACAGGATCTTCGTTTTCTTTTGCTTCTGCTGTGTGCGGACTAAAGTGGAATAAAAATAATAAGCTAATAGATAGTATGATGAATTTTCTCACTTTAGTTTCACCTCCTTCTATAGTAGTTAGTGCATAAAATCGTAAAGAAATAGTTTATACACTAGTCTAGTATCGGATAATTAGTTGTTTTTTTCAAGGGATATTTGTAGGTTGTCATGATATAACTAAAAAAGATTGCAAGTTTCCTAATGATAATAAAAATAATAAAGAAATTTAAAAGATGCCCCAAAAAATTGGAGCATCCAATGAATTATAGTATCTTAAATTATCTTTCTCTCAAACCAAAAGAGTAGGCAAGAGCTTCTGCAGTTATTTGTCCCAGCCAGTCACGGTAATTTGCATCCTTTAATAGTGCATTTTCTATTGCATTATCGATAAACATGTATTCAAGTAATATTGCTGGCATACTAGTATTACGTAATACACTAAAGTTATCTTCTTTCATTCCTCTATCGTTTACTTCTATTCTGTCGATTAAATAGTTGTGAATATCTCTCTGCCTTTCCCTGGTTTCATCTGATACATTTCCATTAAATATATACGATTCAAAGCCACTAGCTGATCCATTAAAGGCGTTAGCATGGAAACTTACAAAATAGTCTGCTCCCCATTCATTTGCCATGTTTGCTCTATCAACCAGCTCAATAAATGTATCTGTTGTTCTTGATAATTTTATCTCAATCCCTAAATACTGAGATGTTAAGACTTCTGCCGTTTTTAATGCTATGTCAAGTGCTACATTTTTTTCTTTTAGACCATAACCAGTTCCTCCAGAGTCACTTCCTCCGTGGCCCGGGTCTAAAAATATCTTCACAACATTATTGTTTACCTCATTTTTTATGTTTTTTAATGTTACTTCATCAGCAATACCGCTAACTGCCAGCCCATAAGCTTCCTGGAAATCCATTACTGCTCTTTCCGTCTTAGATCCATAATTGGTATTACCTATGAAGGAACCAAAACCTAATGTTTCCAAATCTGCTTTTAACTGAACCACATCATCGTGTTGCTGACCTTCTCTTAATGGGCTATTTAATACCTCTTCCATTTTTTCTAGGGTTCGCGGATCTCCTATCCCGTTTACTTTTAGTCCATAGTAAGATTGAAACTCCTCCACTGTTGCTTCAGTTGTGGAAAAGTAGTTTTGGTTAAAGTTAAAGGAACCAAAACCTAATGCCACTAAATTTTCTTTTAACTCTACCACAAGTGGGTCATTCCCACCATATTGTAGAGGAGTATTTAGTATTGACTCGAGCTTTTCCAACGTTCGCTCATCGGCGATCCCATTTTCTTTTAATCCGTAATATGATTGGAAGTCCTCCACAGCTGACGCTGTCTTGGAACCATAATTTCGGTTGCCTATAAAAGAGCCAAAGCCCAACCTTTCCAAGTCTTCTTTTAACTGAATAGCATCTTCATGCCTTCCCCCTTCTTGTAACGGGGTCGATATCAGTTCTTCCAGCTTGTCCAGGGTTGCATCGTCCGCAACTCCAGTCACATCTAATCTATAATACTCCTGAAATTCTTTCATCGTACTTTCTGTTGTGGGACCATACTGTGGTGTTGGATTACTTGATACCACAAACCCTAACTTAGCAAGGTTTTCTTTCAGCGTTATCGCATCTTTACGATAGTCTCCACGTTGCATTGGAGTATTTAATAACTCTTCGATCTTGGCCAGAGTACGATCATCTGCAATCCCATTTTCTTTTAATCCGTAAAAAGCCTGGAACTCTTCCACTGTCGCAGCAGTTGTGGAAAAGTAGTTTTGATTAAAGTTAAAGGAACCAAAACCTAATGCCACTAAATTTTCTTTTAACTCTACCACAAGTGGGTCATTTCCACCATATTGTAGAGGAGTATTTAGTATTGACTCGAGCTTTTCCAACGTTCGCTCATCGGCGATCCCATTTTCTTTTAATCCGTAATATGATTGGAAGTCCTCCACAGCTGACGCTGTCTTGGAACCATAATTTCGGTTGCCTATAAAAGAGCCAAAGCCCAACCTTTCCAAGTCTTCTTTTAACTGAATAGCACCTTTATGCCTTCCCCCTTCTTGTAACGGGGTCGATATCAGTTCTTCCAGCTTGTCCAGGGTTGCATCGTCCGCAACTCCAGTCACATCTAATCTATAATACTCCTGAAATTCTTTCATCGTACTTTCTGTTGTGGGACCATACTGTGGTGTTGGATTACTTGATACCACAAACCCTAACTTAGCAAGGTTTTCTTTCAGCGTTATCGCATCTTTACGATAGTCTCCACGTTGCATTGGAGTATTTAATAACTCTTCGATCTTGGCCAGAGTACGATCATCTGCAATCCCATTTTCTTTTAATCCGTAAAAAGCCTGGAACTCTTCCACTGTCGCCTCAGTTGTGGAAAAGTAGTTTTGATTAAAGTTAAAGGAACCAAAACCTAATGCCACTAAATTTTCTTTTAACTCTACCACAAGTGGGTCATTTCCACCATATTGTAGAGGAGTATTTAGTATTGACTCGAGCTTTTCCAACGTTCGCTCATCGGCGATCCCATTTTCTTTTAATCCGTAATATGATTGGAAGTCCTCCACAGCTGACGCTGTCTTGGAACCATAATTTCGGTTGCCTATAAAAGAGCCAAAGCCCAACCTTTCCAAGTCTTCTTTTAACTGAATAGCATCTTCATGCCTTCCCCCTTCTTGTAACGGGGTCGATATCAGTTCTTCCAGCTTGTCCAGGGTTGCATCGTCCGCAACTCCAGTCACATCCAATCTATAATACTCCTGAAAAGCCTGTACTGTACTCTCAGTTTCTGAGTCATACTCTGGCGATGAGCTGCTTGAAACGTTAAACCCTAACTTAGCAAGGTTTTCTTTCAGCGTTATCGCATCTTTACGATAATCCCCGCGCTGCATTGGAGTATTTAATAACTCTTCGATCTTGGACAGAGTACGATCATCTGCAATCCCATTTTCTTTTAGTCCGTAAAAAGCCTGGAACTCTTCCACTGTCGCAGCAGTTGTGGAAAAGTAGTTTTGGTTAAAGTTAAAGGAACCAAAACCTAAGTCTACTAAATTCTCTTTTAACTCAACCACAGCAGGATCATTCCCACCATATTGCAGAGGAGTGTTTAGTATTGATTCGAGCTTTTCCAACGTACGCTCATCGGCGATCCCATTTACTTTTAATCCGTAATATGATTGGAAGTCCTCCACAGCTGACGCTGTCTTGGAACCATAATTTCGGTTGCCTACAAAAGAGCCAAAGCCCAACCTTTCCAAGTCTTCTTTTAACTGAATAGCATCTTCATGCCTTCCCCCTTCTTGTAACGGGGTCGATATCAGTTCTTCCAGTTTGTCCAGGGTTGCATCGTCCGCAACTCCAGTCACATCCAATCTATAATACTCCTGAAAAGCCTCTACTGTACTCTCAGTTTCTGAGTCATACTCTGGCGATGAGCTGCTTGAAACGTTAAACCCTAACTTAGCAAGGTTTTCTTTCAGCGTTATCGCATCTTTACGATAATCCCCGCGCTGCATTGGAGTATTTAATAACTCTTCGATCTTGGACAGAGTACGATCATCTGCAATCCCATTTTCATTCAGTCCATAGAATGCTTGGAACTCTTTTACAGTCTCAGCCGTCTTAGGCCCGTAGTTCTCGTTAAATACAAATGAACCAAAACCCAGGGCAACTAAGTCCTCTTTTAGCCGAATCGTATCTGTGTGGCTCTGACCATCCCGGAAGGGTGTATCCAACACTGTGTTCAATTGTTCTATAATACTTTCAATATCACTTAGTTCTTCTAAATTATAATATAGTTGGAAGTCTTCAACCGCATTTTTAGTACTTTCACCATAATAGTTTTCTGGCTCATCCGTTGTTGGGAATCCTAATACAGTTAAACTTTCCCTTAATTCTATAACTCTATCGTCTATTATTTCATCTTCTTCTGATGTATTGTTTAAGCTGTGGCTTTGGATGTTGGTTTCGTTATCAACTTGTTCTTGATCGGCTTCATTACTATTTAGGCTATCTTGATCTGATGTTTCAATAGTAGAGGGATTGGTATTTTCATCCTCTAAAGGGTCAACTGTCTCTTCAATTTCTGAAGTTTCGAGCTCCCTTCCCTCAGAATCTATCTGTTCTGTCTCCTCAACATCTTTCTCTACAAGATCCTCGTTTTCTTTTGCTTCTGCTGTGTGTGGACTAAAGTGGAATAAAAAGAGTAAGCTAATAGATAGTATGATGAATTTACTCACTTTAGTTTCACCTCCTCCGATACTAGATTAGTGTATAATTAGAAAAAGTAATTTATACACTAATCTAGTATCGGATAATTAGTCGCTTTTTTCAAGGAATATTTGTAGATTGTCATGATTTAACTAGAAAAAATTGCAAGTTTCCTAATCCCGAGTTCGACAGTAGATAGGCACAAATTCACTTGTGGATAAACTGGATTCTCGATGAGGTCAGTCTTTCTGTGGATTAGTGCCTCTTAATTTTTTAAACTTTAATAGGCAAACGATTTACAATATTTACCTTTACATACCAATGTTAATTTGGTATAATATAGGCATGTACATAAGAAGAGTTACCCGTAAAAATAAAGATGGATCAAAGGTTTCGTACATTCAGCTGGCTCATAATGAGTGGGATTCGAAGGCCAAATATGCGAAAGCGAAGGTGATATACTCTTTCGGCCGTGAAGATAAAGTCGATATGGCCGTACTTGAACGACTGGCCCAAAGTATTAGCCGATTCCTTACTCCGGAGGAAGCGCTGAAGTCGAAGCAAAAAATTAGCGATGCAGCGGAGTTTTTATTTCATTCCGCCAAACGGCTGGGTGGTGTTTGGCTGTTTGACCAATTGTGGAAAAAGCTCGGCATGGATACGATCCTGAAAGATATTTTCCGCAACCGCAACCATGAGATGGATCTGGAACGTGCGATTTTCGCCATGGTCGCAAACCGCGGACTCGCTCCTACAAGTAAATTGGGAATGGAAGAATGGATTTCAGAGGATGTCTATATGCCTGGCCTTTCCCGGATTCAGAGCCATCAGCTATACCGTGCTATGGACGAGCTTCTTGCTGTACAGAGCCAGCTTGAGGATCGTGTGTTTGATAATGTTTCCAATCTGTTCAACCTGGAAGTGGATCTACTTTACTTTGATACCACATCAAGCTACTTTGAGGTCGATCCGGATGAAACAGCTGAAGATGATCGATTCCGCCTTCAGGGCTATTCGAAGGATAAACGATCTGACCTCGTACAAACGGTGATTGGACTTGCCGTGACACGGGAGGGTATTCCAATTAAAGTGTGGACTTGGCCCGGTAATACGATGGATATGAATGTCATCGAAGAAGTGAAAAAAGATCTTATGGGCTGGAGACTGGGACGCATTGTACAAGTGATGGATCGTGGTTTTTCCTCCGAAGAAAACCTGCGTATCCTTCAGCGAGGTGCAGGTCATTACATTATTGGGGAACGTATGCGTTCAGGTAAAAAGGATGTGGAAGCCGCTCTCAGTAAACGTGGCCGTTTCCATACGATTCGTGACAACCTTCAGGTAAAGGAATCTATTGTGGGAGATGGCGAGGCCAGAAAACGTTATGTGATTGCCTTTAACCCTGAAGAAGCTGAACGTGACAGACATCAAAGAGACCAGATTGTCCAAACGATTGAACGGAAGCTGGAGAATTTAAAGCAGCTGCCCAATGAAGCCCACCATAAACAGGCGTGTGCACTCCGTGCACATAAAGTGTATGGCAAATATATCCGTCAATTGAAAGACGGCACGCTGAAATTGAATAAGCAGGCAATCCGCGATGCAAGCAAATACGACGGCAAATATTTAATCAGAACATCAGATGACACGCTGTCGATTGAAGATATTGCCCTGGGGTATAAGCAGCTGCTTCAAGTGGAAGATGCCTTTCGCACACTGAAGTCCACGCTGAAATTGCGCCCCATGTATCATCGCTTGGAAGACCGGATTCGAGCACATGTAATCATTAGTTGGTTGGCACTGTTACTTGTAAGGCTTATTGAAATGGAAACGAACGCAAGCTGGGAGTCTACACGTAGAGAGATGCAACGGATGCAGGTAGGGCATTTTACTACAGACGACGGAGATCTCTACCGCACAACAACCCCTACAGCTAAGCAAAAGGAAGTGTTTCAAAAAGTTGGGGTGAACTTGCCACCAGAAATCTTGGATATTCAGCCTAAGAGCTAGTAACACAATAAGTATGTCTTTTTAAGCCCTCAATCCTTTGGGTGTCAAGGGATTGAGGGCTTTATGTTTACCTAGTGGATGTAGAACTCGGGCTAATGATAATAAAATATATTAAGAAACATAAAAGATGCCCCAAAAAGTTGGAGCATCCAATGATATTATAGTATCTTAAATTATCTTTCTCTCAAACCAAAAGAGTAGGCAAGCGCTTCTGCAGTTATTTGTCCCAGCCAGTCACGGTAATTTGCATCCTTTAATAGTGCATTTTCTATTGCATTATCGATAAACATGTATTCAAGTAATATTGCTGGCATACTAGTATTACGTAATACACTAAAGTTATCTTCTTTCATTCCTCTATCGTTTACTTCTATTCTGTCGATTAAATAGTTGTGAATATCTCTCTGCCTTTCCCTGGTTTCATCTGATACATTTCCGTTAAATATATACGATTCAAAGCCACTAGCTGATCCATTAAAGGCGTTAGCATGGAAACTTACAAAATAGTCTGCTCCCCATTCATTTGCCATGTTTGCTCTATCAACCAGCTCAATAAATGTATCTGTTGTTCTTGATAATTTTATCTCAATCCCTAAATACTGAGATGTTAAGACTTCTGCCGTTTTTAATGCTATGTCAAGTGCTACATTTTTTTCTTTTAGACCATAACCAGTTCCTCCAGAGTCACTTCCTCCGTGGCCCGGGTCTAAAAATATCTTCACAACATTATTGTTTACCTCATTTTTTATGTTTTTTAATGTTACTTCATCAGCAATACCGCTAACTGCCAGCCCATAAGCTTCCTGGAAATCCATTACTGCTCTTTCCGTCTTTGGTCCATAATTGGTATTACCTATAAAGGAACCAAAACCTAATGTTTCCAAGTCTGCTTTTAACTGAACCACATCATCATGTTGCTGACCTTCCCTTAATGGGCTATTTAATATCTCTTCCATTTTTTCTATGGTTCGCGGATCTCCTATCCCGTTTACTTTTAGTCCATAGTAAGATTGAAACTCCTCCACTGTCGCTTCAGTTGTGGAAAAGTAGTTTTGGTTAAAGTTAAAGGAACCAAAACCTAATGCCACTAAATTTTCTTTTAACTCCACCACAGCAGGATCATTCCCACCATATTGCAGAGGAGTGTTTAGTATTGATTCGAGCTTTTCCAACGTACGCTCATCGGCGATCCCATTTACTTTTAATCCGTAATATGATTGGAAGTCCTCCACAGCTGATGCTGTCTTGGAACCATAGTTTCGGTTGCCTATAAAAGAGCCAAAGCCCAACCTTTCCAAGTCTTCTTTTAACTGAATAGCATCTTCATGCCTTCCCCCTTCTTGTAACGGGGTCGATATCAGTTCTTCCAGCTTGTCCAGGGTTGCATCGTCCGCAACTCCAGTCACATCCAATCTATAATACTCCTGAAATTCTTTCACCGTGCGTTCTGTTGTGGGACCATACTGTGGTGTTGGATTACTTGATACCACAAACCCCAACTTAGCAAGGTTTTCTTTCAGCGTTATCGCATCTTTACGATAATCTCCACGTTGCATCGGGTTGTTTAATAACTCTTGCATTTTCTCCAGCGTAGGATCATCCGCGATCCCATTTACTTTCAGGTCGTAAAAAGCCTGGAACTCTTCCACTGTCGCGGCAGTTATATTCCCATAGTTTTGGTTAAAATTAAAGGAACCAAGACCTAATGCCACTAAATTTTCTTTTAACTCCACCACAACAGGATCATTCCCACCATATTGCAGAGGAGTGTTTAGTATTGATTCGAGCTTTTCCAACGTACGCTCATCGGCGATCCCATTTACTTTTAATCCGTAATATGATTGGAAGTCCTCCACAGCTGATGCTGTCTTGGAACCATAGTTTCGGTTGCCTATAAAAGAGCCAAAGCCCAACCTTTCCAAGTCTTCTTTTAACTGAATAGCATCTTCATGCCTTCCCCCTTCTTGTAACGGGGTCGATATCAGTTCTTCCAGCTTGTCCAGAGTTGCATCGTCCGCAACTCCAGTCACATCCAATCTATAATACTCCTGAAATTCTTTCACCGTACTTTCTGTTGTGGGACCATACTGTGGTGTTGGATTACTTGATACCACAAACCCCAACTTAGCAAGGTTTTCTTTCAGCGTTATCGCATCTTTACGATAATCCCCGCGCTGCACTGGAGTATTTAATAACTCTTCGATCTTGGACAGAGTACGATCATCTGCAATCCCATTTTCTTTTAGTCCGTAAAAAGCCTGGAACTCTTCCACTGTCGCGGCAGTTGTGGAAAAGTAGTTTTGATTAAAGTTAAAGGAACCAAAACCTAATGCCACTAAATTTTCTTTTAACTCTACCACAAGTGGGTCATTCCCACCATATTGCAGAGGTGTGTTTAGTATTGACTCGAGCTTTTCCAACGTTCGCTCATCTGCGATTCCATTCACTCTTAATCCGTAATATGATTGGAAGTCCTCTACAGCTGATGCTGTCTTGGAACCATAATTTCGGTTGCCTATAAAAGAGCCAAAGCCCAACTTTTCCAAGTCTTCTTTTAACTGAATAGCATCTTCGTGCCTTCCCCCTTCTTGTAACGGGGTCGATATCAGTTCTTCCAGCTTGTCCAGGGTTGCATCGTCCGCAACTCCAGTCACATCCAATCTATAATACTCCTGAAAAGCCTCTACTGTACTCTCAGTTTCTGAGTCATACTCTGGCGATGAGCTGCTTGAAACGTTAAACCCTAACTTAGCAAGGTTTTCTTTCAGCGTTATCGCATCTTTACGATAATCCCCGCGCTGCATTGGAGTATTTAATAACTCTTCGATCTTGGACAGAGTACGATCATCTGCAATCCCATTTTCTTTTAGTCCGTAAAAAGCCTGGAACTCTTCCACTGTCGCGGCAGTTGTGGAAAAGTAGTTTTGATTAAAGTTAAAGGAACCAAAACCTAATGCCACTAAATTTTCTTTTAACTCAACCACAGCCGGATCATTTCCACCGTACTGTAACGGCGTAGCTAATATTGTTTCCAACTGTTCTATGATATCTTCAATTTCACTTACATTTTCCAAGCTATAGTACTTTTGGAATTCTTCAACTGCTTTTTCAGTACTTTCACCATAATAATTATCTGGTTCGTCCGTTGATGGAAATCCTAATACATGTAATTTCTCTCTTAATTCTATAACTCTATCACTAGTAATCTCATCATCTGATGATAAATCATTGGCGTTACTACTTCCTATGTTAAGTTCATCTTTTTCTTCACTTTTTTGGTCAGCCTGATTAGTATTAAGGTCGGTCTCATCAGATTTGGTAGAAGAAGATTCTTTATCTTCACCTTCTTCATAGCCAGTAACTTCTTCATTCCCCTCTGACGTTTCAACCTCTAAACTCTCAAGATCCTCTTCAGATTCAACTTGTTCTTCGTCTATTTCTTTTTCTGCAGACTCCTCGTCCTCTTTTGCTTCTATTGTTTGCGGACTAAAGTGGAGTAAAAGAAGTAACGTAACAGTTAATATGATAGTTTTCCTCACTTTAGTTTCACCTCCTTGATGACAATTAATTTCAATTACATTATCGGATTTATTGATACTTTTCTCAAGAGATAATAAAAAATAATTTATCTTAGTTTGAAGTTCTATAGATGCTTAGACTGCCCGTTCTTACCTGAGTGGACAGCTGAAGTTTGGTAAAGTTATTTTACCGATTTTAAACTATTGTATTTTTGCTAAAGTAGAAAATAAAAATTATTTGTATGAAAACACATACCTATAATCTGCATTCCCGAAATTTGTAACGAGTGAAAAATCCCTTGTTTTCAAGGATTTTGAAGGCTCTAGTTATACAATCCGGATATCAAGGTTTTAGAGTAAAATTAATATATTGTTTTCTTTGTGAAGAAATTTAGGTCAAGGTTTGCAAAAAATAGGATCAGTGAATTTTTGAGAGAGGCTCTGTCACTAAACCAAACGAATGCGCAATTTCATTAGCTGTCCTGTTTAATTTCGAATCCCACTTTAATTGGTTCCCTATAATCTTTCTCAAGTATATCAACAACTTTTATATACTTATATGGGTGTTTTTTTATTATTTGTTTAAACCTTGCTAAATCTTTAGCATTTCCTGATACTACAACTGATAAATAATTACTTGATATTTCGCTTACTAATCCATTCAGACTAAGATCTATAGCTTGTTTCTGGATCCGAGTAAAAAATTTATCATTAAAATTTTCACCAGTAACTACATATTTTTTTGCTATTAAATCGCCTGTAGGTAGTGGTGGGATTTTCACTTCAGTCGCTGTGCCATTTTTAAAATTTTGTAAAACTGGCTTATACTCATAAAAATAATTAGTATCTGTTTCGCCTTTTGTTTCAGGGAAGTAGTGATCTATAATTAACTTTGGAATATCAACCGATTCTCCTTCAATAGGAAATACATGGTTACTGATTTGAGGCTTAGAATTTACTTCATTAACGACGCCTTCATTTTTATCCAAGTCTATCAGCATGTCTACTCCCGCAAAATTCAAACCCGGGATAGCTTTAACAGCCGCAACAGCAATTTTTTTCATTTCTGGGGATATAGTATCAGTAGCATTAACAGAGTCCCTTTGCCCAAAAAATTCCCCGTTTTTTCGTAAATAGACTCTTTCTCCTTTTTCAGGAATGTATTTTGGCGTTTTGTTTTGTTCCCTCAGATAATCTTCCATTTTTTTATCAATTTCAATTACCTTATTATTTAAAAACGGACTTAATTTTCTATCTTCATTTTTTAAATGTAGTAATCCTTCTAATGTGTTTTCTCCATCTCCAAGTACACTTTGAGCCCTTCTATGGAATGCTCCTATGACTTCTCCATTAAAAACAGTTACTCTAAAGTCTTCTCCAACAAAATGGCGCTCAACAACCATAGTCTTCCTAGGTGACTTTTTTCTGAAATCTTTCAAATGTTTTCCCATTTCCTTTTTATTTTTTATATTGGTGACTACCCCTGCTCCTCCACCTCCTATAATTGGTTTTAATACTAATGGATAGCCAATTTCGTTAGCATATTCTAGAATATCATCAATACTTGCATCTTCTGAAAACGCCCTACCCACTGGGACGGGGACATTACCACTCGCTAAAAGCTCATTAGTCCATCCTTTGTTTGCACATATACTAATTGCCTTTTTGGAAGTTGAATCCCCTCGTGCTCCATTAAAAAAACGTTCAGTTATTCCGTCACTTAACGAGTAAGAAACCCCTGAAAAAAAACTTTTGCTCCTTTTTAAATAAAACTTAAGATCAAGTCCTCTTCGCCAGCCTTCTAAAGATACTAAATACATACATGTAGGGAAACCATAGGCCGATTCAGGCACTATATTATATTTTGGTAACCATGTTGCTTTGTATTTTATCTCCATTATATTAGCTCCCTTATAATTAAAATCCTTTTCACTAGTATATTTATACCAACAGATCTATATTGTGGTTTTTTCAATAGTCGCTGCTGTCAAATTATCAATAGTACTGTTAAATATACTCTGTGTTATTTTAGTGAAAATACCTAAATCACCAGTTGTGTAGAATTGGTGATTTAAATTTATTGATTGCCTTCCTGGATTTAATAACTGATGAAATTCCAAACTTGCACTTGTTTCCCTTGCCGTTTCTTCACTTGATGAAACTAAAGAAATTGAAGACCCCATTACTTTTTGAATAGAACTTGTTAATAGTGGATAATGAGTACAACCTAGTATTAAAGTATCAATTTGCCCCCTTTTTTTAAGTGGAGTCAAAGACTCCTTAATTATTCCCTCTGCTTTTTCACCTTCTAAAATACCTTTTTCAACCATAGGAACAAATAAAGGACATGCTAGCTCTCTAACACAAATATTAGAATTAATATTGCTTAATTCCTTTTTATATGCTCCGCTATTTATCGTTCCCTCTGTACCAATTATTCCAATACAATTATTCTCTGATGTTTTTATTGCTGCTCTTGCACCCGGCTGTATAACTCCGATTACTGGTATATTTAGACTTTCTTGTAATTCGTTTAAGGTAAATGCTGTAGCGGTGTTACATGCAACTACTAACATTTTAATGTTTTTAATCACTAAAAAATCAACTAACTGCAATGTAAACTTTCGAACTTCTTCCTTCGACCTTGGTCCATAGGGACATCTAAGTGTATCACCCAAATAAATTAAATTTTCTTTAGGGAGTTGTCTCATCAACTCATACGCAACTGTTAATCCTCCAACTCCTGAATCGATTATTCCGATTGCTCTTTCCAATTTATCGCCTCATTAAAATTAATTATTCATTTTTTTACAATTGTTTACTATTATTTCATGTTTTAAAATATATCGATTACTGTTTTATTTTCTATTTTTTATTTTCATTCCAATTTTTCTTAATGGACTAGTTAACAACCAAGTTCTACTTTGAATAATTGATTTATATTGCCTATTAATTTTCTCCAATTCCCTTTCTTTCTCTTTTAATTCTTGTTCAATTTTATTCAGTTTATTTTCATTATGTTTTTTGTTATCCCTTATTTCAAAGCCCACTTTTATTGGTTTATTCCATTCTTTTTCAACAACTTTTGTTACCCTAGCCTTTTTACATGCTTCTGTCTCAATAATAGACTTGAATTGTTTTAAGCTCTCATCATTTCCGGCAACCACTACTTTTACATCTCCATTTTTTTTATTCTCAACAAACCCATTTAACTTTAAACCGTGTGCTTGCTTTCTCAACCAAATTCTATATCCCACCTTCTGAACTTTACCTGAGATTACAAATTTCTTTAAAGTTGTTTTTTTATATGGAATGGAAGGAACTCTAATTTCTTTTACATTCCCATTAGCTAAAGGGGGTAAAATACTATCGAAATCAAAATAGAGAGAAGTATTTTTAACTTTATTTTTCGTCTCTGGGAAATAGTAATCAATGATTGCTTTTGGAATATCTCGTGCATATCCTTCTACCGGGTATAAATGATTACTTATCTGAGGTTTTGAGTTCACTTCATTAACAATACCTACGTTACTATCGTTATCTATTATCATATCTACGGCGCCGTGAATTAGTCCCGGTATTGCTTTCACAGCATTTATGGCTGTTTCTTTTACATTGCTCGATATTTCATCTGTTACATCTATTGGTTCTCCTCCAGCAGAAAGACTTCCTTTTTCTCTTATAAAAATCCTTTCATTTTCTTTTGGAATAGAATCTAATGTTAAGTTTTTTGATGCTAAATAAGTATTCATTTCTTTATCTTTTTTAATAAGCCGACCATATAAATATGGATTCTTTTTTCTTTCTTTATTTTTTTTATCAATTAATTTCCCTATAGTACTTTCCCCGTCACCGATTACATTTGCAGCTATCCTTTTATAAACCCCAACCACTTCATCATCAACTACATATATCCTATGGTCTTCTCCAACTATATACCTTTCTAGAATTACATCTTTGTAATTAAGATCTCCTCTAACGTATTCTAATGCTTTCTGTAATTGAGCAGTAGTTTTAATATTTGTTATTACACCTTTTCCTCCACCTGCATCACTTGGCTTCAGAACAACTGGGTAATCAAGTGTTTTAAAATAATTCATCACTTCATTATTTGATTGGCTTCCATCAAAACTTTCCCCTTTAGGAGTAGGTACATTGCTTTTTAAAAGGTATTTTTTTGTTAGATCTTTGTCCACACAGATATTTATAGCTTTTTTTGAAACAAGATCACCCCGAGATACAGCAAACCTATGCTCCTTTTCATTATTACTCAAAGAAAACCTAACAGTTAATTTAAGGGTGCCTCTATCATTTCTATATACATTAAAAAACTTTAAATTTAACCCTCGTCTCCATCCTTCTAACGCTATTGTATAGATACAAAGTTTATATCCAAAAGCCGAATCAGGTAACGATTCATCTAAGTGTGATAGCCAAGTATTATTTTTATAATTTGTCATTTTACTTCTCCTTAAAAAGTTTTCTTGTTGTATCCCTTAAAATCAATTACTTTTCCTTATTTCAAACCCAATTTTAATTTGTGTTTCCCACTGAAACTCTTTAATTTTTGAAACTTCTGTTCTTGAAGTTCCTTGCTCACATAACTCAATAAAATTATCCACGACATGTTTGTCGATTCCCCCCACTACAACAACCACATTCCCATTAGCCAAGTTTCTTGTATAGCCATTTAATCCAAGTTGTAATGCTTGCTTCCTTATCCATTTCCTATATCCTACTCCTTGAACGATGCCAGAAACTACATATCTTTTCGCATATAATTCCCCTACAGGTGCATCTGCAACTTCCAATTGCTTAACCGAATTGCTTCTAAATAGTTCAAGTATGTTTTTATAATCAAAATATATCTGTGTGCTATTTTCAGCCTTACCTTTTGTTTCCGGAAAGTAATAATCAATGATTCCTTCAGCAATATTTCTAGGTTCCCCATACATAGGAAAAGCGTGCATTGCAATATCTGCGGTGGGGTTTATTTCTATTACAGTTGCATGATCTTTATTAATGAGGATGTCAACTCCCGCATGAAGTAAACCAGGTACAGATTTCACAGCATTTATGGCAACATTTTTTGCGAAATCTGGCAACTCTTCCGTAAAGTCAATGGAATCTCCACCTGAGGATATATTGCTCGTTCCAATTAGATAAACCGTTTCATCTTTTTCAGGAACAGTTTCCAGAGAATAGTTTGTTTTATTGAGATAGTTTAAAGTTTCTTCATTAATTTTTATAAGTTTGGACGATAAGCTTGGGTTAGCTTTTCTAGCTTCATTTTTAAGATTAATGAGCTCTTCAACTGTCTGTGCTCCATCCCCTGTAATATTAGCAGGGATTCTTTTTAACGCTGCTAATACTTTATCTCCCATTACGTATACTCGTACATCGAATCCTTCGACATAACGTTCTGCAATCACTTCAGTATATCCAAGTTCGGAACGAGCATAAAGTAAAGCTCTCTTAATTTCCTCTTCTGAACGAATATTTGTTGTAACCCCCTTTCCCAAACTTCCAAATGTTGGTTTTATCACCAAGGGAAATCCAAGTTCTTTACATCTTTCTATAATCTCTTCATCTAATACCTCAGAATCAAACTTCATACCTACAGGATGCGCTATGTTTTTCTTAGACAAATACCTTTTAGTCTCACCCTTATCTCCGCCTATCTCTACTGCTTCATTATTGACTTTATCTCCTCTGGATCTGTAAAAGAAATGTTTTTTATCATTTGAACTCAAAGAAAAAGTTTTTCCGGTTGTATTAAAGCCAATTAACTTTAGATCTGTTACAGTTGGAGAATTACTATAAAACTTCAGGGAAAGGCCACGCCTCCAGCCTTCCAGTGCAACCAGAAAAGCATCTATATTAAAGCTTCTTACACCCTTAAGCATTTGCTTTGACAACCAATAAGGATATTCTTCATTCATCAAAATCCCTCCCCAAAATCTCCAACCCTATCTTTTACTTTTCACCAATGCCCCAACCTTCCTCACAGGCTCGGTCATCTTCCACGAAGTACTATTTACAATATGCTTATTGTCCTTTTCAATCCTGTTCTTCTGTTTGGTCATGTTTTTCAGGTCTTTTTCCATTTTTCTTAATGCATATTGAACCGATCTTGCGCTCGACGTATTATATTGTTCCGTTATTTCAAACCCTACTGTAACTGGATCCTCATGGTTTTCTTCTTTTATTTTTGTTACCTTTGCATTCCTGGTGTTTTCACCAATCAGTGTTTTAAACTCATCTAGCTTCTGCCTATCTGTACCAGCTGCAATAATCTCAATCTCATCAAATACGGTACTTTTTATATTCCCATGCAAGTTGCGATCCAAAGCCTGTTTTTTCAACCATCTATGGAAAGACTGACGCTGTACATCTCCGTAGACAATATATTTCTTCGCATATAATTTACCCATTGGGGCGGGACTTACTTCCACTTCCAATGCAGCACGGTTCTCCAAAGGTTCCAGCACATTTATTAGATCAAAGTAGACTTTGGATTTCGTTGTATCTACCTTCCCTTTCGTTTCGGGAAAATAATAATCAATAATTGCTTTTGGGATATCCCGTGATTTACCTTTTAAAGGAAAAAGTGCTCCCCCGATTTGTGCCGTTGGATTCAATTCTATTACTACAGCAGGCACATTTTGTTTTCTATTCTTATTTACAATAATATCAACACCGGCATGATACAGTCCCGGTACGGCCTTGATCGCATTAATGGCAACCTGCTTGTATTCCTCCGGCATCGTATCTGTAACATCTATTGGATCCCCGCCGGATGATACGTTTGTCTTTTGCCTCAGGAATATTTTTTCCCCTTTTTTCGGTACACTTTCCAGGCTGTAACCCGCTTCCTGAATAAATTCCAGAATTTCAACATCCATTTCAATCAAACAGCTGTTCAAACGGGCGTTCTTTTTCCGTTCATCATTTTTCAGATCAATCAGTTCTTCGATCGTATGTACGCCGTCACCCATAATATTGGCAGGCACTCTGTTATACGCTGCTATTACTTTATCCTCCACTACATAAATACGATACTCCTCACCTTGCACATGCTGTTCGACAACAACTTCTTTATACTCCAGATCATGTCTGACATAGTTAACGGCTTTAATAAACTCCTGATCATCCCTTATATTTGTAACCACGCCATTTCCAAGACTTGCATTCGTTGGTTTTAATACGAGTGGGTAATCCAGTTCTTTACTGTAGGCAATAATTTCTTCATCGGTAGCATCTTCTGTAAAGCCTTTTCCAAGTGGGACAGGTACGCCCTTTTTCAGCAATAGTTCTTTTGTGTCATCTTTTTCAGAACCAATTTGAACCGCATCATTAGTAACTTTATCCCCTCTTGTTCGAAAAAAATAATGCGTTTTTTCTTCTGAACTCAGGGAAAAAAGCCGGCCCGGGGGATTTACACCAAAAATAATCATATCCTGAAAATGCTCTGAGTCTCTCGTATACCACTTTAATTTCAATCCTCTGCGCCATCCTTCAAGCGCAACAGCAAATGCGTCCAGTCTGGTTTTCCTTGCATTCTTAACTATTTCATTTGTCAGGTGGGGCAAACTGATTCCCTGTTTCTCCTTCATTGGTATTTCCTCCATTTACCGTACTGCATTTATTTAAACCTTTTAAAAACGGCTCCAGCCAGGCGAATTGGCTTTGTAGCTCTCCATGATAAGCTGTCATAAAATTTCCTTCGCTGAATTTCCGCTCTTTTCATATCATTGATGGTTACTTCCAGTTCCTGTTGATATAACTTCAATTCTTCCAGCTGTGTTTTCAGGTCTGCTTTTATCTCAAATCCAACTTTGATGGGTTCATTGTAATTGCTTTCCTGGACTTCAAACACCTGGGCACGTTCTTCATCTTCCCATAATGCATTTTTAAAATCATTTACCATTTCTATATCCGTACCTGCTACAACAACTTCTATATCTCCATTTTCCAGGTTCATCACGAAGCCATGGAGATATCGTTCAAATGCCTGTTTCCGCAAGCCGCGATGATAGCCAATATCCTGAACATCTCCGCTTACTGTGTATTTTTTTGCATAGAGCTTTTCCTGTGGGCACGGAGTTACAGTGGACACACTGGCATCCCTTGACTGGAGCGGATCCAGCACATCATGAAAATCAAAATAAATATTAGCTTTATTTTTGGTCACATTTATTGTTTCCGGAAAATAATAATCAATAATTGCTGAAGGTATATCCCGTGATTTTCCTTTTAGTGGATATAAAATACCACCAAGCTGAGAAGTTGGATTAATTTCAATTACAAATCCTGCTTCCGTATCATCTGCATGAATAATTAAGTCAACCGAACCATGGTATAGTTCCGGCACAGCCTGTATTGCTCTTACCGCTGTGGTTTTTATCTCTTCAGGAAGTTCATCCAACACATCAATCGGATCTCCTCCAAGGGAAATGTTTGTTTTATCACTGAGAAATACTTGTTCTCCCTTATCAGGTACAGAATCTGCTGTGTATCCTCTCCTGCCAATAAAATCAATCGTTTCCTGATTTAAGTTTATAGGACAACTCACCAGTCTTGGGTTCAGGCTTCTTTCTTCATTTTTAAGCTCAATTAATGCTTTGATGGAATTGATGCCATCTCCAGTTACATTCGGCGGAATACGGTTAATCGCACCGACTACCTTATCATCCACCACGTATATCCGGTATTCGTTTCCGGGTATATATTGTTCGACAATGACATCACGGTATTTCAACTGTTCTCTTACATATTCAAGTGAAAAACCTAATTCACCTTCACTGGTGATATTTGATACAACACCTCTTCCAAAACTCCCATCTGTCGGCTTTAACACAACCGGATACCCCATTGACGATGCATACTCGATGATTGATTCGTCTGTCTCGTCTTCGGAGAACTGTTTTCCCTCCGGTACCGGAACGCCAGCTTTTATTAACGTTTGTTTTGTCCGTTCCTTATCCTTTCCTATTTCCACCGCATCATTGGATACTTTGTCTCCCCGGGAACGAAAAAAGTAATGTTGTCTATCCTTGGAGCTTAGCGAGAATAGCTGACCGGGGTTGTCCACATACCACGTCGACATGTCAATAAATTTTTCCGAGTTTTTCACATGCCAGCGCAGGGTTAATCCCCTTCTCCAGCCTTCAAGAGCCACTACATATGAATCAAGCAAGTTCCCGTGTGCATCGGAAACAACTTCTTCCGATAGGTGCGGCAGCCATTCTGTCGTTTTCTCATCCATTCTGTCTTCCTCCTAAAACTAATCCTTCTACGTTTCACTTATTCTATAGTACGCGGTGGAAGCTGGTGAAACGCAGTAAATTCTTTTCCGTTTAACAGGTCATCACTTAATCGTCCCTGAGCTTCCAGAAAATAATCTCCAAGCCATTTATCCGTTTTTTCATCAAACTCATCATAATTACCCGGTTTTGGGGTGAATTCCCCAAATACAAGTCCATCTTCAGACAGTAAAAAGTCTATTCTAATAAAGGGGGCTGGTACTTTTAAACTTATCGCAGACACAAGATCAATCTCTTCCTGGGTGGCACCCTTTCCCTTAAATAAATCTTCATCATATTTCCCTGTCCGTACTCTTTCACCAGTTGCAGTCCACCAGCAATACTGCAGTTCAGGGAAACGGGTGATTTCCAGAATAATTCCGACCTTTCCGTAAAAGCAATAAAATTTTATATCGCGTGCAGGTATTTTTTTCTCTTTATCTTCCAGAATAAGTTCTTCCGTGAACCATTCATTATGATGTACCCAGCCTAACAGGACATCTTCTTTCATACTGGCAGTTAATTCAGTCCAGCTATTCATCTTCCTGCCTCGCTTAATATCTATTATATCACCCATACTATAAACAAGGTATACACCACGTGCTCCCGCTCCGTCCACCGGTTTGATCACCATTCCGCCCTTTTGGGGAATTTCTTCCAGTCGATACGTTTTATCGTATATCTGAGGTATCCGAACTCCGATCCGATCCATAAACTGATAGGCGATCTTTTTATCATCCAATAACCATTCCGGCAATGTACCTGCCAGCTGCATTTGCCGAATCCGCATATTCAAACTGCCACGGAATGAAGCAGCCTGTCTGAGAGGGATGGGGTCATCTGATAAGCCGGCACGGATCATAAACTCAGGGATTTCCTCTATTTTCAGTCCTTCCAGTGCTTTGGAATAGACCAGGTTTTTATAAGCTTCTTCCTCATTCATATAGACACGGGCCGCATAGCTTAATGCATTTCTATAATTTGTATCATGCTGTTTTTTATTCTTTACGGTCTGCTCAATATAATCAATGATTTTGCCGTCGAGTTTTGTTTCATTTATCATTTTTACCATTGCATGACTTTGAAGCTTTCGGTCATCCAGCATGAGTTCATTTTTACGTTCTATTGCCTCATCTCGTTCTTTTTCCGTTGCCTCAAGCTTTGCTTCAAGCTCTTTAATGTATTGGGACTGATCGGTATCCCTTTTGCTGGAAGCAAATAAATCATTCATTTTTCGGACAGGCTCGGAATATTTCCATGTATTGCTTTTCTCTATGTTTTTTATCTCTTTTTTGTTTGCGCTGATTTCTTTTTCCGTTTTGGTTATTGCGGCTTCTTTTTCTATCAGTTTTTTAGTTAATGCTTCTTCTGTTTTTTGCGTGTTTTCCTCGTTGCGATCTTTTGACCTACTCATTTTGCCCACCCCCTTATTGTTCAAAATAGATATGGATTTTCATCCACGGTCCAGCTATCAATATGTGAAGCATAATCGTTCAAACTTCCGGTTATCCTGTTCCAGTTTTCACCGGATAGCTTAATGAATCTTGATTCTCTCCGATGATTTGATAATAATTCTGTCCTCATTTTTTCATCAGCCGGGTACCATCTGCCTCTTTTTCCAAAATAGTCTGCTGCATGCTCCGCACAACGCCTTAAGTCATGTAAGGCGCCATTTTTAGAAGGGAGCTCATCCAGTATTACCCGGACATTGGCAGTTTGTACTTCCGGTATGTATTTTTGTTTTTCCTGCAGTACTGCTGCATGTTGGGTCATCAGGTTTTCGCATGTGATTTTCTCACCGTATACAAGTAATTGGATATTATTTCCGTCGATAAGTTCTCTGATTTTATGGTTTATTTCTTTCGGTGATTTCACATTATATTTTGCCATTTGTATGAGGCCTGTACGAAGGCCAAGCTGTTTATGAAACTTTATTTGTTTGATCGCTGACTGCAGGTGATTCTCCGGCAGTCTAAAGTCACCGGCAATGACTATATCAAAATGTCTCATCCCATTATGCTTTTCTTCTCTTTTCGGCCACATTGGCTCCGGCACGGGGAATGGTCTTTCTTTTTGCGGTGATCCATAAAAAAGCGTTTTTGCACTTTGATGGTACTGCCGGTGCACTTCGGCATATTCTTTTCTTGCTCCCATTAAAAAGCCGTTGTAGCCGAATGCAGAACTTCCTGTCAGCGAGCCTGCCGTTTGTCTTGGAAAGGATAATGGTCCTGTTTTCAGGTTAACTATCTTTTCATCTCCAAAGGAGCGCCCTATCCGTTTAATATATTCACTGTCTGCGGCAAAACGGACTTCATCCCAAAAACCGACTTTCTTCATAACCGGTTCTCTTCTAAACATCAGGGAAGACATATTGGTAAAAATATAAATTCCCGGGGTCCCTCGCCGGTATAGTCCGAGTTCTTCAGTCATACGTGCCTGCTCCGAAGTATTTGCAATGACATTCGGATTTGCAATCAAATGTCTGACTTGCATTTCCAGTTTCCTCGGGTGTGACCAGTCATCCGAATCATTAATCGTTACAAAATCACCTGTTGCTTCTTCTAATGCAATGTTTCTTGCCACATAGGGACCGCTGTTTTTCGTTGTGGACATCAGTTTGATTCTTGCATCTTTTTCTGTATACGACTTGACTGCTTCAGCTGTTCCGTCCGGACTGCAATCGTCTACTACGATTAGTTCAAATTGCTGCCAAGATTGCATAAGAATGGATTCTATAGCTGTTTTAATGCCGTTTTCTGCATTGTAGGCTGGAATGATTACCGTTACTTTCGGGCCTTTTTCTTCTTTTTTCTCCACCTTGGATATAAGGTTGTCATAAGCCGTTTCCGCTTCCTTATCAGAAAGCATGACCGGCTCCAGTCCATACACATCCATAGCTTTATTGATCCATTCTAAGCGTTTTTCTGTCTTTACTTCCACATTGGCTGCAGCAAGATATAAATCAGGATGTTCCTGAAAGGTAAGCACCTGCTGCATGAACGCTTGTCCTTCTCCTGGTATTCCCAATAGAGAGAGGCATTCCGCTTTAATAACAGCTGCTTTTCTTAATGATTCCGCGTCTTCAACATCCTTCATGGCAGCAGGCAAATAATCCAATGCCCGACGAGCTCCTGTTTTCGTATATTTATTTGCATACCAAAGAGTGAGTTCCCAGGCAATGGCCTGCCTGACATACTTGCTGTCTGTTTCTTTAAATAACATTTCCAGTTCGCGAGTCACTTTTTCTTCAAAACCAAGATTATAAAGATGATACTTATACTTTTTCAGTTGATTGGCGGCGTTTTTTCTTTTATATTCCTTGCTGTAAAGCTGTTTCCTGTTTCGCCTGCCAAGGGCATAGGCAGCAGTTGATCTTACAAATTGCTTCATCTTTTTTGGTGATTGGACGAGCTTCCATGTTTTACTATCGGTTACTGCCTGAAATTCCCGTTGTAATTTTTCCAGCTGTTCTTCTGTTTCTTGCTTTTCGGCCTGCTTTTCCGCAAGTTCTTCTTCCAAGTCACGTAATTCTGTTTCTAATTCAACCATCCGCGCTGATTTCTCATTATCCTTCCAGTTTTTCATAAGCTATTTGCTCCCAATTTTCTTTGGCAATCCAGTCTTTTTTATCCGGATATCTATTTTCAAAGGATGCTCTAATTGTTTCATCCATGGGATACCAAAGCCCATTCTTTCCAAAATAAGCTTGCAGCTGGTTTTGCAATTGATCTATTTTTTCATCCGGTGTTTCAGTCAGGATCACAGCAATTCTTTCTGCTTTTATCTCAGGTATATATTTTTGCCGATGTTCCAAAACAAGCGGGTTCATGACAATTAATTGAGCAGTAGTCAGTTTTTCTCCGTACACAACCATTTGTACATCCTGCCCATCGAGTAATTGCCTGATTTCCGGCTGAATTTCACTATTGATGCGGAGATTGTAACGGTACATTTGTACAAGGCCGATCCGTTTTCCGGCATGCAGCTGTTTGGCAATTTCTTTTTGGGCTGTTTCATTTGTTTGGGGTAAACGAAAATCTGATGCGATGATAACATCAAATTCACGGTAACCGGTAAGCTTTTCCTCCCGCTTTGGCCACATGGGTTCAGGTACCGGAAATGGCCTTTTATTCTGTGGGTACGGATAATACAGGGAATCTGCCTGACTATGAAAAAACTCCAGGCTTTCCACGTATTCTTTTCGAACTCCCATGAAAAATCCTTTATAGCCAAATGCAGAGCTGCTAGTAAGGGAAGCAACAGACTGCCTTGGCAGGGATAAAGGACCTGTTTCCAGGTCTACATAGCTGCTTTTCCCGAAAACTTTAATAAGACGGCGTTTAAATTCCCCGTCCGCGGCAAAGCGTACACTATCCCAGAACCCGATTTTTTCCATTACCGGTTTACGTCTGAACATGATGGAGGACATGTTCGGGAAAATATATTTCCCCGGTGTTCCCCGGCGGTATAATTGCAGGTCTTCCGTCAACCTGGCATGCGCAGAAGTATTTGCCATTACGCTTTTATTGTTCTTCAGATGTTTTACCTGTATTTCAATTTTTTCCACATGGGACCAGTCATCTGCATCATTGATGGTGACAAATTCTCCTGTTGCCTGCTCCAGTGCAATATTTCTTGCTACGTATGGTCCGCTGTTCATTGGTGTGGATAGCAGTTTTACCCGCTTGTCCTTTTTCGCGTAACTGCTGATCACTGCTGCAGTATTATCCGGACTACAGTCATCCACGACGAGAAGCTCCAGGTTCTGCCATGTTTGCGCCAGTATGGATTCTATCGCAGTTCCGATGCCTGATTCTGCGTTGTAAGCAGGGAAAATAACAGATACTTTGGGTCCGTCTTCTATTTTCCTGTCCAATGGTTCATTTTTAATATCGTCGTAGACTGGCTGTTCCATATCAGTAAACGTGATCGGCTGCAAGTTAAACATTTTCATTGCTTTATTCATCCAGTTCACCCGGTCAGTGATGGAAGACTCCAGATTTGCCAGACCAAAATACAAATCAGGATGTGGCTGTGTTTCCAGCATTTCCTGAATGACCTGTTTCCCTTCCTCCACTTGGTTCAGCCGTTCATGACATTCCGCTTTTAAAATGGCGATTCTTCTTAATTGGTCTGCATCCTGCTCTCCTTCAGATGCTGCATGTATATAGGTCAGCGCCTGTTTTGCACCATCTGCCGTGTACATATTTGCATACCACAAAACGAGCTCCCATGCTGCGAGCCGTTTTAAGTGTTTATCTTTGATATTGACATGGAAAGACTTCAAATCTTCCAGGCCTTTTTCTGTAAATCCAAGACTGTAAAGGTGGTGTTTGATTTGTTTTAATTGCTGTCTTTGCGCTTGTTTTTTTCCGCCGATCAGTTGCTTTATTTTCGCTTTTTGTTCGTCTGACAGCTTATCTGTAAGCTTTTTTCTTTGCTGTTCGTTTAACAGGCGATAAAGTATCCAATCAATCGGCGCTATGATTATCTTTTTCAGTAAACGTATCATAAACTCCCACCACCATTATGCGTCAGTCTCTGACTTCTTTTGTGCAGGTTTTTTTCCTTCATTTTTCTTTGTCACCGCATTTTTCATCACCTTTTTATTCCTGCGGTTTCTTACATTCTTGACAGGTTTTACACCCTGGGCTTCCCTATACTTGGCAACTGCCTCTTCCGGTGTGCCGTCATAGCGGATTTGTCCTTTTTCCATCCAGATCGCACGGGTACAAACCTGTTCCACAAAGCTCATACTGTGTGTCACAATGATTACTGCTTTGGCACGTTCCATCATTTCCTGTATACGTTCACTTGCCTTTTGTTTAAAAGCCATGTCTCCGGTGGATAAGGCTTCGTCTATAATAAAGATATCCGGCTTGAGAATGGCTGCGATACTAAACCCGAGCCGGGCCTTCATCCCGCTGGAATAATCCTTGACAGGCTGGTGTATTTTTTTACCCAGTCCGGAGAATTCCACAATTTCATCGTAATTTCTTTCAATCCGTTCTTTGGAAATACCTAAAAGCATCGCATTTAAATAAATGTTGTCTGTTCCGTTGAGCTGGGCGTTAAAGCCGGTCCCATACCCAAGCAGAGAGGAGGTTTCCCCGTTCAGCTCAATTTCTCCTTCATCCGGGGATAATATTTTCGTCAGCACTTTACACAGCGTACTTTTACCGGCACCATTATGGCCGATGATTCCGACGACTTCCCGCTCTTTGATTTCGAAGCTGACATTTTTTAATGCCCAGAAGATGCCTGTGTTCAGTTTAAAGGAAACACCGACATTGTCCGCTTTGACAATCGTGCTGTCCCCCACTTCAGTGTCTGTTTTTTCCAGCTGGAGGTTGCGGTTGCGCCTCGGCGGACGGGGCGGGACGGTTGCTTTATAATTTTCAATGACCGTTTTGGGGTCCCCGATCTCTCTTACTTTCCCCTGATCCAGCCACATGAGCCGGTCACAGTTCTTTTGAGCATACCGGAGACTGTGTGTCACGATAATGACCATCTTTGCCTGCTTCACAAGTTCCTTCATTTTCTCTGCTGCTTTCCGGCTGAATTTGGCGTCTCCTGTATTCAGTGCTTCATCCAGGATGAGTATCTCCGGCTGCAAATGGGAGGCAACACTGAAACCGAGCCTTGCCTTCATCCCGCTGGAATAATACTTCATCGGCTGTTCAAAGAACTCTTCCAGATCGGAGAATTCATGTATATCATGAATATAATGATTGATCATATCTTTAGATATGCCAAGCATCATACCATTTAAATAGACGTTTTCCCGACCCGTCAATTCCTTATTAAAGCCCATGCCGAAGGAGAACAATGCCGTTACATTGCCGTCTACATGCATTTCCCCCTGATCATGCTGCAAAATACCGGAGATGATTTTACTCAAGGTGGTTTTACCGGCACCATTGGATCCGATGATGCCGAGAATTTCTCCCTGATGGCCGTCAAAATTTATATCTGTCAGCGGCCAGACTTTTTTATCTTCTTTTGACCCCTTATCTCTTTTAAACGCATTGAAAATAAGGGATTTATAATCATCCCGTTTCCTGGAATTAAAGGCAACGCCAATATTTTTTGCTTTGATGACATCTTTATTTGTGTCTTTAGTGTTGGACCTCATGGGTTAAAACCTCTTTTATAATGCTTTAATAATTTTGTGTTCATTTTTGTTGTAGTAATAGAGCATGAAAATAATGACAGCTATTGACAGAATGAAAATAATCGTTAATGGTACAAGATCCGGTGTTGTACCGTGCATTAAAATGTTCCGGTAATTTTCCACTATATGTGCCACCGGGTTTATTGCAACGGCCCAGCCGTATTCCGGCGGCAGGCGTCCGCCTTCCCAGATGATCGGAGAGGCGTAGAAGAAAATCCTCGTTACGTACGTCATGAGATTATCAATGTCCCTGACAAACACGGTAACAAAACCCAGCACGAGACCGACTGCCAGTAAAAACGCGGTTTGAATCAGCACGAGGACCGGGAGATAAAGTGCTTCCCAGCCGGGTATATATCCGTATGCCAGCAAAAATACCGCCACTACAATAAGCCCAAAACCGAAATTAAATAATTGCGTCAGCGTAAAAGCCAGCGGAAAGATTGATTTCGGCAAATATACCTGATTAATGATTGAGCTGTAACGCATAATCGATTTGGCCGATGAATTCACTGTGCTGCTGATACATCTCCACGCCACCAGTCCAATCACAAGGAATAATGCGAATGGATAGTCGCCCTGGCTGTCTCTTTGCAATATGATTACAACTAATGTATAGAAAACGAGTACGTTCAATAACGGATCCAAAATCCACCAGAAATAGCCGAGGTAGCTGTTCCGGTGTTCTGCTTTCAGTCCGGATTTTACCAAGTAGAATAGTAAATCTTTTCTTTTTATTATTTCCTGTATGTATTGTCTCATTTTATGGATGACACCGCCTAATTAACTTTGCTTCGGGGGAAATAATTAAAACATGCTGCTGGTCATTTTCGCGCTTTTTCGTCCAGTTTCGTTTTTTTATATTGCAGCAATTCTCTTCTGAACAACAAGCCCTGCTTCATGACTGATTCAGCCCCTATTCCCCCCCGACGCTCCAGCCGATTTTATGTTTCTTTTCTATCGGCCATTCTATATTTTATACTATTTTTCAGTCCAATGACTGCATAATGTGCAAAATAATAGATGCTTTTTATTAAATTCTTCTTTTCAATTACCCTGTATACATACCATTGCCGTTTTGCAGCCTTTAATTTGTTACTGGAAATGGAATTGTCAACACTCCGGTATTTTGCCAGCACTTCAGGCAATCCGTAGGCACGGTAACCCATCTTTGTAATGGTGAGCCAGTAAACATAATCCTGTCTTGTCCGGATATTTACCATATCCAGCGGCCCAATTTTTTCTTTATCAATCATTACTGTAAGACACCCTATCACGCAATGTTTCATCAAATCATGGTAGCCAACAGATTCCGGTGCTTTGGAAATGGCATTTCTTAATGTGCCGTCCTCTTCCATGCGAATATATTTCGTAAAGGAAAAGGCTATGTTTTTCTCCTGCATGAACTGCAATTGTTTATCCAGCTTTTCCGGATACCAAAGATCATCACTGTCCAGGAAGGCGATGTATTTTCCGCCTGCATTCCGCATCGCCGTATTTCGGGCAACTGCCGATCCGCTGTTTTGTTCGAGCTGAAGCAGTTTAATCCGGCTGTCTTCCTGTTCATAGCTTTTTACGATATCTGCCGTTTTATCCGATGAACAATCGTCAACGATGATCATTTCCCAGTTTGTGTAAGTCTGAGCTAAGACGGATTCAATGGTTTCATGTATAAATTTCTCTGCGTTATAAGCAGGTGTAATTACTGAAATTAAAGGGGTTTCCAGCTTTTCCAAGTTATCGGCCCCATTCTTTTTTAGTTGAGCAATTCGTCATACCATGCGACCAGTTTCTCTTCCTGTGTTCGCCAATTCAGATGTTCCTGTACTGCTTTTTTTCCGTTTTCACCCATTTTTTCAGCTTCTTCCGGGTGATTTCTCAAGTATCGGATTGCTTCTTTTATTTCTTCATCATTATTCGGGTCTACTGCTATGCCGCATTCATAGGTTTCCATGAACGCTTTCCACACCGGAAAGTTGGAGCATATGACCGGCAATCCTGCATTCATATACTCAAAGAACTTCGTCAGTTCTTTTTTCATGTAATGTTCTGTCGGCGGAAAAAGGGCAATCCCGGCCAGCCAATTACGTTCAAGATAACGGTCTTCAATCACTTCTTTTTCAATAAACCGATCAATTCCCTCGATGTGCAGCCTGTCCTTTTCCGCTCCAGCTGCTGCTTCCATCTCTTTTGCCAGGTCACTTGGGCATTTGCCGACAAAATGAACTTCTGCCTGCTCGTCGATGAGCGGAATTTTCGCATGAAAAAGTGCGCCCCGAACGTGGGATACATTACCAGTATACAATAATTTATCCTCCTGTGGGCTGCCTTGTCTGTTATGTTTCATAAATTTTTCGTTCACGGTTGGATAGTTTAAAATTAACTCTCCATTTGGGTACATCTCTTTATAATATTTTTCCGCGAGACAAAGCTGAAAATTTCGCGCGAAAAACTTCTCCATATACTTGTACGCAGCGGCAATCATTTTTTTGATCGGCCTGGACAGATAGTCTTTTTGGAGAATGCTTGTGATGTAATCTTCATGTATGTCGTATATGACATGGTTGTTTTTCTTTTTTAACAGCCATGCGACCGGCAGTAATTCCGGATCATGGAAATGATAAACGTCTGCGTTCAGGGATTTTGCCTTTTTATAAGCCTCCCTGGTGCCGAAAATCATTCTTTTCAGTCGGCTTGTGTATGTTTTTAAAGGTATATGTCTTATTGCTTTCGTTTCATTCAGCTGGCTGTTTTCCG
Source organism: Virgibacillus kimchii (assembly GCF_055379185.1). NCBI lineage: Bacteria > Bacillati > Bacillota > Bacilli > Caryophanales > Bacillaceae > Virgibacillus > Virgibacillus kimchii. The sequence goes on from NZ_AP043951.1 coordinate 2,396,906, forward strand.
GGGGTTGAGCAATTAATGTCACATCAAAACCCGCCGCAGCCAGTGACATGCATTCTTTATGGTAAATACGCGGGTCATAAGGATGATGTACGGTTGTCATATGTACCACACGGTTATTTTTTCTCTCGTTTTTTGCTTTGGTACTGCGTGTGGCAGCCGCAGCATGCTTCCTCTCATTTGGAGTCATTACTCCATCATCTCCTAATTACGGTGTTTGAGAAAGTTTCTTCATATTCTTTTACGATTTTCCGTGCATGAAATTCATTGGCGCGGCTGATTCCTTTATCGATCATTTTCTGTGTTTGTTTCTGGTCAAGTTTTAATGTGCTGATTATTTTTTCGGCCATATCATTGGCATCTCCAGTTTTACAAAGGATACCGTATGCCCCGCTGTCGAGCACTTCCATTGCCCCTGGCCTGCAGTCTGTGGAAACGATCGGCGTTCCTGTCGCAAGTGCTTCTGTCAGCACATGACCAAACCCTTCCCTGATGGAGGACAGTACAAACAAATCGGCATGCTTAAAATAAACATACGGGTTTTGCTGAAAACCGAGAAAATGGATGTAATCCTGCAGATGGAGGGATTTTGCCTGGTTTTTCAATGGTTCTTCCAGTTCTCCTTCACCCAGAATGACTAGTCTCGCGTTCATTTTTTCATTTACTTTTGCAAAAGCGTTAATCAATGTTTCATGATCCTTATCTTTCACAAGTCTGCCTGCGGTAATCAGTACTTTGGCATCTCCACGGAAAACCTCTTCATGTTCCGGGTCGATTTCTCCTTTTTCCATATGTGCTGCTATGTTGTCCACATCCACCGGGTTATAAATCACACGGATTTTTTCCGGTTTTACTTTGTAGCGTCTTACTATATTCTCCTTCACCCCGTAGGACAGGGCAACAACCTGACTCGTCAGTTTATATAGCATCCCCATCACCCGCAATTTCATGTTGGCACGGAAACTGCCGCCGAGGTATGCGGCCTCACGGACGATATTTTTTGCACGGGTAAACGACAAAACCCTTGCTGCAATCGCGATCGTATTATAATTTGGAATCGTGCTGAATACAATGTCCGCCTTTTCCGTGCGGATCACTTTTGCCAGTGGTAAAATGGCCGAGCGAAGGCGTTTTGTCTTTAATTTAATAAATTTTATATCTTCATTTATATAGTTTTCATAGCTTCCATCATAGTCAAGCGTAACAAGCACAGGCGTGAACTTTGTACGGTCCATGTTATTCAGGATGTTCAGCATCGTTCTTGCGGCGCCGCCGGCACCCATCTGGTAGATAAAAAATATAACTTTAATCTTTTTCAACTTATTCAGCCTTCCTCTTGCATGCTTGTAGTGCTGTTGATGGTTCTGTTTCATGATTTACACTTCACGAATTATACCATAGGAGCACGGATAAATAAATTGTCAAATTGTTTGGAAAAAAGGGGTAAAATTTAATTGTTTGCGATTGGCTGATTGACCTTAAATTCAGGGTGTGAGTGAGGGGTTGAGGGATTTGGAAAGTGGAGCGAAATTTAATGGAAGTCGATCGGGAACTTAGTAGTGTCGAGCGGATTTCAAGCAAGGGCGAGCGAGTTTTCCATGTTGGCGTGCGAGACCAAATAAGTTTTAAACATAGCAGCTATAAAGGAAGTCAGGGGTGGTGTCTGACTTCCTCCTTTCATTACTTCTCACCTAATGAAGCCAGCTTCTTTTTCATATACGCCTTTACATCTTCGTGCAAATCTGAACGTTTCAGCGAAAAATCAATCGTAGCTTCCACCAGTCCCAGCTGGTTACCCACATCATAACGTTCCCCGTCAAAATTATAGGCAAGCACTTGTTCCGATTCATGCAGGATTTTAATCGCATCCGTTAATTGAATCTCGTTATCCTTTCCAGGTGGCAGGTCTTTCAAAATATCAAAGATTGAAGGGGTGAGCACGTACCTTCCCATTACCGCCAAATTGGACGGCGCTTCTTCCTGCTTCGGTTTTTCCACCATCGTTTCAATTTCCTTTATGGAGGCACCAAAGTCTTTCCCATCTGCTGCCTTAATAATGCCGTATTTGGACACATCCTCCCACGGCACGTCGTGAACGCCAATAACAGAGCACTGATGTTCATCATAAACTTGTAGAAGCTGTTGCAAACAAGGCACTTCTGATTCGACAATATCGTCACCGAGTAATACAGCAAAAGGTTCATTGCCGACAAAACTGCTTGCACAGGCAATGGCATGGCCTAGCCCTTTTGGTTCCTTTTGTCTGATATAATGAATATTAGCCAGGTTGGAAATGGAGCGGACCTGTTCAAGTACTTCTGTTTTCCCCGTTTTTTCAAGCTTTGCTTCCAGTTCATACGTAGTATCAAAATGATCCTCAATGGCACGCTTTCCTCTTCCGGAAATAATGATAATATCCTCTATCCCGGAATCCACCGCCTCTTCAACAATATATTGAATCGTCGGCTTATCTACAATTGGCAGCATTTCCTTCGGGGTTGCTTTCGTGGCCGGCAACAGTCTAGTACCAAGACCGGCAGCGGGAATAATTGCTTTCTTCACTTGCATACAATTTGTCTCCTTTTCCATGAATGATCGTATATTTCCTTCAATTAAATATCGTTTTTCCAGTTACTCTTAAGTTTATCACATTTGCATGTTATGTCGTAATTAGGCGATGCTACGAAGAGAAAATGCTATACAATAGCGTGATATAATTGTATAGTGAATTTGAGATAAAAGTTTTAATAAAGGAATGAAAATAGCATGGGTTTATTTGAAGATATAAAGGATGGAAAAGAAAAAATCTCCGTCATCGGTCTCGGCTATGTCGGTCTTCCGCTGGCGGTGGAACTCGCTAAGAAATATGATGTCGTCGGGTTTGACATCAATCAGGAAAAACTGGATAAATACAGGAGCGGTGTGGATGTCACGGATGAAGTCGGAGATGAAGCGCTCCGTAATACCACGATGACTTTCACCAGTGACGAAGCGGATCTGAAAGAATGCAAATTTCATATTGTGTCCGTTCCCACCCCGATTAATATTGACAAAACACCGAATCTGGAACCGGTGATCGGCGCCAGCAAAACGGTTGGCCGGAACCTCACAGAGGGTTCCATTGTCGTATATGAATCCACGGTTTATCCCGGTACGACGGAAGAAATTTGCATCCCTGTCCTGGAGGAAGAGTCCGGTTTGGTGTTTGGGGAAGATTTTAAAGTTGGTTATTCACCGGAGCGCATTAACCCGGGTGATAAAGTGAATACCCTGACGAAAATTATTAAAATTGTTTCCGGTTCGGATGAGGAAGCACTAAGGGAAATTTCCGATGTATACGGCTCGATTATTGAAGCCGGTGTGCATGAGGCCGAGTCGATCAAAGTGGCGGAGGCGGCAAAGGTTATTGAAAACTCCCAGCGGGATATTAATATTGCCTTTATGAATGAGCTTTCCATGGTTTTCAATAAAATGGATATTAATACAAAAGCCGTACTGGAAGCGGCCGGCACCAAGTGGAATTTCCTGAAATTCACACCTGGACTGGTCGGCGGCCATTGTATTGGCGTGGATCCGTATTATTTCACTTATAAAGCAGAACAGTTGGGATATCATTCGCAAATAATTTTATCCGGCAGAAAAATTAATGATGACATGGGCAAATATGTAGCAGGCAATGTAATTAAGAAAATGATAAAAGCGAAGCAGGAGATTGACGGGGCAAAAGTGGCCATTCTTGGTCTGACATTTAAGGAAAACGTAGGTGATGTCAGAAATACCCGTATCATCGATATTATTGATGAACTGAAGGAGTACGGGGTAAACGTGATCGTGTATGACCCGGTGGCTGAATCGGAAAATGTCTACCGTGAATTCGGCATCGAATTGGCAGCCAAAGAAGAATTGCATGATCTCGATTCCGTTGTCATGGCCGTGCCGCATCAGGAATTGAAGGAAGAATTTAATTTGGACAGACTGGAAGAACTTTATAAAAATGAAAAGAAAGTGCTCGTCGATATAAAAAGTACCTTTGACAGAAAAGAATGTGAGCGCAGAGGTTTTCATTATTGGAGTTTGTAGGTGGTCAGGGGGACAGGTCAACTGTCCCCCTCCCTTTAGTTTTTCATCTTTTTGGCAAACACAGCTCGTCAGGCAGATGTTTCAACTACAGATTCTTAGCTGCATCCGGATGCAGTTTTTATTCCTTCCTAAAAATACAATTCAGGCAGGGCAATGAAGGCATATCCGTATTTTTTCATTCAGCTCTTTTATTTCTTCCCTTACTGTGTTTTTCTCCTCGGTGCGTCATCCCAGTTTTCAAAAATCAATGATAAACAATTTCCTGGCTGGATTATATGCACGACATTCTGCACAGCTTTTATTCTCAAAAAACTGTAAGCGGGACACTCCTCACTTCAACAAGAAAAACAGCCCCTTTGCTTTAATCCTCGCTCCTTTGCTTTTTCCTGACTATTTTTTGCAGCGCATCAAGGACAGGCCGTTTCCCCCCCATGACGAGACCCATAATCTCTGCAAATATGTGTAAGAGAACAAGTACGAAGAAAGTGATGACGATGGATGTCATCATGCTGGCGTTGGAAAACAGGATGGCCATCGTTCCGAACAGAGCGCTGACTACATACAGGATCAGTACAGTTTTTCTGTGGCTGTACCCGAGTCGGAGCAGCTGATAATGAATATGTTTATTATCGGCTGTCATAATGTTCTCTTTATTGGAGGCCCGTCTGATCATCGTAAACAGTGTATCGAAAATCGGTACCGCCAGCACAATCACCGGAATAATGAAACCGAATAAAGCAATATTTTTAAACAAACCGAGCATGGAAACGACCGCAATCATGTAACCGAGAAAATTGGAGCCGGCATCTCCCATATAAATTTTTGCCGGATAAAAATTATGGTATAAAAACCCAAGGTTGGCACCTATCAAAACAATGCTCAAATAAGCAGCAATCACCTGGGCATCTATGAGCGCCATAATAAAAATACTGATCAGCGCAATCGTTGTAACACCTGTCGCCAACCCGTCCAGTCCATCGATCAGGTTGATGGCATTTGTAATACCGACCACCCAAAGCAGGGTAATCAATACACTCATAAAACCAAGCTCGACCGTACCAAAAAACGGTAATGTCAGCCGGTCAATGATCAACCCGTCCGAGATAAGAAAAGAAGCTGCAATGATCTGTCCGGTCAGTTTCACACCAGGCCGGAGTCCGTACCGGTCATCCAGGGCACCGGTTATAAGAATTACAATCGAGCCAAGAATTATTTCCGGAAGGTTTGGGTGACTGGGAAAAAGATAGAGCAGCCCGATCAGGGAACCGGCAAAAATAGCCAGTCCACCCAGACGGGGAGTGACTTTTGTATGTATTTTCCGGTGGTTGGGGAAATCCACAGCTCCCCATTTAATGGAAAGCTTCTTTACCGGATAGGTAATTAAAAAAGCGGATATGAGGGCAATCGCAAAGGCAATTGCCAGTTCGGCATAATTAAACATATTTCTCTCCTGAAATCATGTTGTCTATAGTCATAGCAGTTTAACTGTAATTGCCTTAAATTATAGCGAAGTATAGGGAGGTTTAGCAAATTATTACGGTGGGGCGAGGAACTACTGTACCACAGCCCCAAATCTTTACGGTGGGGCGAGGAACCACTGTACCGCAGTCCCAAATCTTTACGATGGGGCGAGGAACCACTGTACCACAGTCCCAAATTAATGCTGATTGAGCCGGTGTGAAAATTATGGTAGAATTTATATGGTTTTTAATTATGTTTGAAAGTACAAAAATTTCTCAACACACTTCAAGAAAGCTACGCCACCAAAAAATTCTGTAAAAGGAGGTCGTACCATGCCTTACTTATTTGTTGCAGCGGCAGCACTCGCAGTCATTCCTATATTAATTCTTTATAAAATCAACGTGGAAAAATTAAAGAAAGACCCAGAGGCACGGGGAAAAGTTCAGACAAACTTCATGATTGGTGTTGCAGTAAGTGAAGTCATTCCCATTATCCTGATTATTTACGGCTTTGTAAATATGGAGTCAGTTGCAAATATGGCGGAACTCTACATACCCGGGCTGATTGTTTTATTCATTATGTCCTTTGCCATTTCATTTATTTTTTTGCAAAAGAAAGTGGATGTTCGACCGGAAACCAAAACCCTTGTTCATTCCTTTTCCATGGTCAGCATTCCGCTGTCGACTGCCATACCGCTCATTTCGTTGGTTGGTTTAATTTTAATGATGCCACAATAATTTCAAACAGGCCGGAACACCCGGCCTGCTTTTTTTTGACGGAGCACTTTCTTTTCCTTAAAAAGGACATTATACTCAAATATAGAAGCCAGTACCGGGGAAAGGTGTTTTATCATGACAAAACAAGTATCAACGGCAAAGGTATGCATGCTTGCCGGGAAAATCATGCTGGAATGCGGAGCGGAAACTTACCGGGTGGAGGATACGATGAATCGGATCGCTGATGCGTATGGATTAAAAAATGCGCAAAGCTATGCCACACCGACCGGGATTAATTTTTCCCATGAAAATCAGGACATGACGTACTTTCGCCGGGTCACATCAAGAGCTACAGATCTGCATAAAATTGCAGAAGTAAATCAGATATCCCGAAAAATTGCAGCAGGTGAGTTGAGTCCTTCTGAGGCGAAACTGATGTTAAATAACATTTCCCAGGCAAAGTTAACATTTCCGGCGTGGCTGCAGGTCATGGCAGCTGCTTTGGTGAGCGGCAGTTTTGCCATTATGTTCGGTGGCAGCTGGTGGGATTTTACCCCTGCCTTTCTCGCCGGGGGACTCGGGTTTGCCAGTATGCTTTTTTTTGAAAAACTCGTGGAAATTAAGTTTATCGCTGAGTTTCTCGCGTCCTTTGTCATTGGTCTGGCTGCTGTGGTTTCGATTCATTATGGCTTCGGACTGTCCCTGGATATGATCATTATCGGTGCCGTCATGCCGCTCGTTCCGGGCCTGCACATTACCAATGCCGTCCGTGATTTAATGGCGGGCCATTTGGTTGCAGGTGTCTCCAAAGGGGTCGAAGCACTGTTGACCGCCTTTGCCATCGGCGCTGGCGTAGCAGTCGTGTTCGCATTTTTATAGGAATACGGGGCAGGTTCCTTTTCGGATGAACAGGTGATCCCACCATTAATCGGTGAGTGCAGCTGCCTCCGTCGTTAAACTTTGTACGAAGCTGGAATAAGCGGAATGACAGAAAATTTGCTGCATTTCTATCCCGGTAAAAAGAGGTGTTTTCCATGATGATCCTTACTCATACATTTACCAGTTTTATTGCCGCAGCCGGTTTCGGTGTTTTGTTTAATGCACCAAAACGGGCACTTTTTCAGTGCGGTCTTGTCGGCATGTTTGGTTGGATTTTATATATCACCCTAACATCGGAAGGTCTGGATGTCGTTCCTTCCACTATTTTCGCAGCGATGCTTGTCGCAGTACTGAGTCAGATTTGCGCAAAAATGTTTGAAACACCTGTCATCATCTTCAATGTCTCCGGCATCATACCGCTTGTACCTGGCGGAATCGCCTATGATGCAATGCGTCATTTTGTGCTAAATGATTACACGACCGCTGTCCAGCTATCCACCCAGGTAATGCTTTTGGCGGGTGGGATTGCCATTGGACTTATGTTTTCCGAGGTTGCGAATCAGGTGATTAAAAAAACATGGAAGTGGCTTGGCCCTTGATGGATCGGGAGGTTTGTTCGGACAGTATGGAGGAGGTTAATTCGGAGAGCGAGCGATATTTGCGCGAGGTCGAGCGAAGTTCATGCCTTGGCGAATCGGCCGGGAACCGAGCGAAATCCATGCATAATCAAGCGAACTACCCCCCCAACCGAGCGATCAAAAAAAAGCCCTCCATCCACAAAGGATGGGGGGCTTCCGAATCTATGCCTCTTTATCTTTCCTTCGAACAATTTTCGCTGTCAGGTCATCAAATAAACTGTATACTACCGGGATTAACAGCAAGGTGAATATACTTGCTATGCCGAGTCCGAAAATGATTGTTACAGCCAGGGGCTGCTGCATTTCGGCTCCCTCTCCCAGTGCAAGTCCGAGCGGGACCATGGCCAGGATTGTCGTTAATGTGGTCATCAGGATGGGACGAAGCCTGCTTGCTCCTGCTTCAATAATAGCTTCGTAGCGGGCTTTTCCATTCCGCCTTAAAATATTGATATAATCCACAAGCACGATCGAATTATTTACCACAATCCCTGCGAGCATAATCACGCCGATAAAGCCTGGGATGCTCAGCGGAATATCTACAATGAATAGTCCAAGGAGCACACCGATTATCGTGGCCGGCAAAGAAAACATAATGATAAATGGAAATAGGAAATTCTCAAATTGTATGGCCATGACGGCGTAAACTAGAAATATCGAGAATACCAGGGCAATTGCCAGGTCTGTAAATGATTCATTCATATCCTGGGCCTGCCCGCCCATTTCAAAGCTGTACCCTTCCGGCAGGTTAATATTTTCCAGCACGGTTTCCACGTCTCTGACGATGCTTCCAAGGTCTCTGTCCACAATGTCACTGGTTATATTCATTTGCGGCTGCTGGTTCTGCCTGGATAGAGCTACAGGTCCAAGGGCTTCTTCAAAATCTGCTATCTCATGCAGCGGAACAGATGCACCGGTTGGCGTTTGAACCTTCATATCATGCAAGTCATTTATGGTGCTTCGTTCCTCCACAGGAAACATTAATGATACATCCAATTCCTGTCCTTCTTCCCGGTATTGGGTGGCTACCTGATGTGTGAATTGCATCTGTACTTGATTCAACACAAGATCCTGGCTCAATCCATACATCGCAGCTACTTCTTGGTCAACCTGGATGTTCATTTGCGGAACTGCCTCTCCAGCCGAGGATTCCGGATTAAAAATACCTTCGACTTCGGAGATCTCCTCGATCACCTGCTCGGAAAGCTCATTTACAACCTCATGCTCGGGTCCGCTCAGCTGAATCTGGATCGGGTCTCCCATTCCCATGCCGCCATCAAGGGTGTTTACGGTAATTTCCGCACCGGCGATGGTCCGGAAATCTTCATCCATTTCCTGCACAATGTCGGTTGTTGACCGTTCCCGGTCACCGGCCGGAATTAACTGCATCGTATAAATCGCCTGATTTCCTCCGCCACCAAAACCGGATGAACCAAGGGTTACATAACTTGTTTCAATATAGGATTCATAGTCTGTCAGTCTTTCATTGACCTGTTCTACAATTCCCTCTGTAACATCAAGGGTACTGCCGACTTCTGTTTCCACCCGGATTTCCACCTGTCCCTGATCTGCAGCCGGAATAAATTCGGTGCCGATTTGCGGAATAAGTGCCAGGCTTGCCACGATAGCGAGAAACGTTCCGGCGATGGTTGTTTTCCGGTATTTCAGCACGCCCCTCAGTACACCCTTGTATTTATTCGTCAGCCAACCAAGGAAGCGATCAAACCAATAACGCCTCCCTGAAGCTCCACCTATTTTTCGAAGCAGTTTGGATGACAGCATCGGCACGAGTGTAATAGCTACCACCAATGAGGCAATAAGCGAGAAAGCAACCGCCATTGCCAATGGAGTAAAGAGATCTGCAGAAATGCCGCCGACAAATACAATTGGCAAGAATACGACAAGTGTAGTCGTCGTAGATGCAACAATGGCCGGAGTGAGCTCGGTTGCTCCTTTAATGGCTGCATCCTTTAAATTATAACCGCGCTGCCGGTACGTAAATATATGTTCAAGAATAACGATGGAACTGTCGACTACCATCCCAATACCCAGCGCAAGACCACCAAGAGTCAGTACATTCAGTGTTTCTCCTGTAAAATAAAGCAAAGCGAAGGCGGATATAATGGCAATCGGGATGGATAATCCGATCACAAAGGTCGCACGGACGCTTTTTAAAAACAGCAGCAGTACAAAAAATGAAATGGCTCCACCAATAATAATATTTTGTATGACTGAATCAATGGACAACTGAATAAATTCAGATGTATCGATGAGCACATTCAGATTGACATCTTGAGGCAAACTCGCCTGAACTTCACTCATTCTGTCCTGAATGGTGGACGCCACTTCCACCGTATTGGCATCTGTCTGTTTTAATATCGATAACACCACAGCGGGCTCCCCGTTGACCAGGGAAATATCGGCGGCGTCCTTATAACTGTCCTTCACTTCGGCTATGTCCTCTATGTGTACCGTAGCACCGGCTTCGGTTTGAACAACGGTTTCTTTAATATCGTCCAGGGATTGAAACTCGCCTGTAACACGGAGTTCCAGATCCTGGTTCCCTCTGTCCACCGTACCGGCGGAACCGGATTGGTTCGAGCTGTTCAATGCCTCCATTATATTTTGCGTGGTTACGCCGTATTGTTCCAGACTGGACTGGTCGAGAACAATTTGGACTTCCCTTTCCCGTCCCCCTTCAATGGTGACGGAACCGACTCCTTCCTGGCGTTCAAAAAACGGCACAATCTGATCATCGGCCACTTCGGTTAAGTTTTCCGCACTATCTCCTGTCAAACCGACCCAGATGACCGGAAGCTGCTCCGGATTAAAACGCATAATATTCGGATCACCGGCCTGATCCGGCAGCATACCGGATACCTGGTCCACACTTTCCCTGACATTCAGTAATGCCTGATCGAGATCAGTATCGGTATCAAACATCATAATTACTAAAGAAGAGCCCGACTGCGATTGCGATTGCACGGTATCAATGCCTTCTACTGTACTGACCGCAGATTCGATCGGCCTGCTGATTAAATTTTCCACGTCCTGGGGCGCTGCATCCTGATAGGATGTTGCCACAACTGCTATTGGCAGATCTATATCAGGAAAAAGATCAACATTCAGGTTGCGAAAAGAGATAACGCCAAGCGCGATAACAGCGAGCACAATCATGATAACGCCAACAGGACGTTTTACGGATGTTTTTACTAGCTTCAACGTTTATTCCCCTTTCGTTACATTCACCTGGGCGCCATCTGTGAGTGTCAGTTGACCACTTATCACAACTTGATCTCCAGCTTCAATGTCACCTTCAAGTGCTGTTTCTTCCGACTGTGTTTCCTGTACGGTTATCTCTCTGCGGATGGCTTCATCATCCGTTACGATATAAACGTAAGTGCCCCCCGCTTCTTCCACCAATGCTTCTGTCGGGACGATAATCGTATCTGTAGCCACCGTTTCCTCCACGGCTATTTTTGCAATCATGCCAGGCAAAAAATCATCCTCTTCATTTTCCACTTCCACTTCGACAGGATATAAACCAGTGTCATCGGGCATGCTTCCGACTGAAGTAATTTCCCCTTCTATGTCGTTTCCATCAATCGTCACGGTAACTGTCTCATCTTTTTCAAATAAAGCGCGCACTTGTGCCGTTACGCCTGCTGTTATGTTTAACACTTCCAGGTCGGCAATGACAGCGAGCGGTTCTTCATTTGACACCATATCCCCTTCCGAATATTCCAGGTTGGTGATTTGCCCTTCCCGGTCTGCTCTGATATTTTGTGTACCTGCCGGTGTGTCCAGGGTGGCAATCAGGTCATCCTCTTCTACCGTATCTCCATTTTCCACTTCCAGCGTATCAATTTCCCCGGGAGTTTCTGCCATGACCGGGGTGGTCCGGTTTGGTTCCGTCCTTCCGTAGACCGTATTAACTGCAATCAAGTCCCCTTCTTCCGCTTCGACCACTTCCACAGGGACAACGCGTTCTTCTTCTGTTTCCATTTCTTCATCTTCTTCGTTACAGGCAGCAAGAAAAATAACCATTAACAATGCCGCCAAACTAAATATCACTTTTTTCATTTTGCTGTCGTTCTCCTCTCGACTATGTATATCATCAGCCTATTGTATATACGAAGTGTATTATGACGATGTTTCATTTTTTCCTTCCCATGATGGACTCAGTTCCACATTCCACGTTTCAGCTAGCTGGCTGCATTCTTCCTTCACTTCTTCAATCGGTGCAAAATGTGCCAGAAGCCCTTGAATAATCACGGGATTATGTGTTTTCTTCCTTGTTTCTTCTTCCAATACTGCAATAACTTCCTGCAATTGCTTTCTTTTTTTATCGCTGATCATCAGCTGATTTAGTTTATACTGTAATTTGGCAATGGGGTTTTCTACTTCCCGAATTAAGCCCCCGGCCAGCGGCTGTTCCGCTTTATGATTCATTCCATCAACAACATCATCCAGACGGGAAATAATAAATGTCCCTGCCCTTGTTTTATCCACTTTCAAATCATTGAATACCATCCATTTAAAATATGCATTAAGCAGCCCGTCAAACTGGATGACCGTATCGAGCAGCAGTTTCCTTTGCGATTCACCATAAATGGAAAGGATCATCTCTTTCATCCAGTTAAAATTATATTCTTTAATCTCGTGAATCAGTCGATTAATATCTTCTCCAATGGTAATATTTTCTCTAATATGCATGCGGAAAAAATCTTTATAATTATACATAAGTTCCATGAGTATCGTTATTTGCTTTGCTAATATTTCTCGGGGAGGAAGTTTTTCATTTTTCACCCGCTCCAGTTTTTCCGTCACTATATTATAAAAATACCGATATGCCTTGGCGATAAACTCCTCTTTCGACTGAAAGTAAAGATAAAAGCTCCCTTTGGATACACCCGCTTCCGTGGCAATTTCCTGAATGGAAGTATGGTAATATCCTTTGTCGGCAAACAACTTTATTCCAGCCTGGATCAGCCGCATTTGTTTATCATTCATCGTACCACCTGTTTTTCTGCAATTTAATTGCTTGAATACCGGTTCACCACTGTACCCCATGTTAACTGAAAACTAAAGTGACTTACCGGTCAGTCATTTCAATGTGATATACTTTCCACTTTTCCATATTACACGTAACAAGCAGCCTATACAACCATTTTGTTGTGACGAATCCTTGATCATAACAGACCATCCGGGAAGTTCGGTCTGCCGAAGAGGAGCCGACGTTTATAATGAACGATAACCTGACTTGTGCGCTTATATTGCATATCAAATGCGTTCTTGGAAATATTTACATAAATACCTGTCCCGTCATTAAAACAGATGTATGTTTTATCATCCCGCTGTTCATAAAATTGAATATGGTGATAAGCCAGCCACACGCAATCTTTCTTTCTCGTTGAAGCAGTCGGAATCATAAAGTATCCTTTCTCTGGGCAGATGGGGATGGGCAATTTACTTGATGAGTGAAGAATATCCTTTACTTCCTTTTTTCTGAGCTGTAATGCGGAACTATAGACCAGGCAATTTTGTTCTATAATCTTCTCCGGATGATGTATAACGAGACGCTCCCGATCTCCCTCCAGTATCCGTGAATGATAATAAGCAGAGTCTTTATATATAATGGCTTTGGTGTGATATGTAATGACGTATACAGCATGAGACCCTCTCTCCATGTACCTTTTTCCTCCTTTTATGAATATGCTGTCATAGGAATATATTACTATAAAAAAACTAAAATGGAAACAATATTTTAAAATGTAAAAATATTATAGGTTGGAAAGAGAGGTTTGGCAATTTGCGGCTACTGGAAAATCCATGTTCCCGGCTTTGTCTCTTTGAGAGCCGGATTGTCAGAGAAAGGTTTACCGTTTTCTTCTTATTGCTTTACAGATCGAATCAGTTACCGGGAAACACGGCGGAGCGTTGATGTAAATGATTACTTATTCTGGTATTTTTTATACTCTATTACTTCTACACTAAAACCATGTGTACACGAAATTTTAGGACTATCACAGGAAGGAGAGACTCTTACTTTTACTAAATCCTCTGCAAAGTATCCTGGTTTATTTTTTTCTTCAGGCACCTGAACTTTTACGGAAATATCATAAGAATGGTTATTGTTATAAACAATATTAACAATCCGTTGTAACCGCCAACCAAAAGCAGCAACATCATTACCTGGATACTCCTGCATCACTCTTTTATCAATTGATGAAAATATTATATCCTTAATAATGTCCTCTGGTGTGACATACCAGTCTTCAGCAAACGGTTTAACCTTCTCTCGTTCTTCTATATTAGCTGAGTTACTTATAGAAGGTAATATAAATAATAGTGCAGATAATAAAACAAGTAATTTCTTCACGTAATCGCTCCTTAAATAGTTTACTGTTAGATTTTGTAACTTTAGTGAACATTATCCACTAAATTTGCATAACAGTGCCCAATATGAAGAGCAATTCATGGAAAATCTAATGTTGATCATAATCCCCAATTTAAAGTAAGATCGTTTATGAGGTTTACGACAGTGTTAAGTAAAAGCACCCTTTACTTTAAGTACAATAATTCTAATCCTGCTTATTACTTGATAACTCTTCTACCTTCTTTTCTAATTCTTCCATCCTGGATTCTTGACTTATAAAAACTGTAATAAACACAGCTAACAGAAATGCAACAAAAATAACGAAAGCCCAAAGATTCTCTACAATAAGTGCTAGAAAGAAAAATGAAAAGATATAAGTAATAACAATACAAGACAAAAATATGCCAATAAAATTTTTCATCTTTTAAACTCCTCATTCATTATAAAAATTATTATTATGAACCCTGCCCTATACTTCAATAAAATGGGTGCAATCTCCTTCTTGAAGAATCGCACCCTTTACTTCAGATAGAATTTTTCACAATAGATGAACTCATTAGCTTCTTCACGCTTGATTTCGCTCTATTAATTTAGCCTTTACGTTTAGATAAATGCCGTATGCTCCTGCGAAAATTAAAATTATTTGCCAGTAACCAAAATTTAGGTTAAGCCAATATGGGAATAGCGTTAAAAAAATAATTAAAATAAGTATTATTGCAATAATATTTCGATAATATTTATTCATTATTAGCCTCCTTACACTAAAGCACCCGTTAGCAGAACAAAAACAGGATTACAATGTTATTATTTAATATTTTACTTAGAATGATGACGTTCGAAGTAATATTTCTCATAATCTTCGTTATTACGGTTTGATAACAGAATTCCCGTCTCTTGATTTAAATCTGATTTTGTTATATATCCATCTTCAAAATACGTAACGATTACACGATGATTATTTAATCTATAATCAATTGTTACATTGTAGATTTCATTTCCACCTTTATCTTCACTTAAAGATTTACTAACTTCTGTAATTAAACTTCCTTGTGGTACAAAACTCTTAAAATCCTCTGCCCCCAGTATTTTTGAATATTCGTTTTCCTTTTCAGGTTCTAATTTATTAGCTGTTTCAAATACAGTTTCCAAATAATCAATCTCTTTTCCAATACTTACAATTTCTTTTTCATCTTCCTTTACTTCAAGCACTTCATTATCATTTTCTACGCATGCACTTAGAAAAGTAAATACTAAAATAAATAATAATAATATGTTTTTTTTCATGTAAACCCCCTAAACAACATTATTATTAATTCACAAATCTGCTATTTTAGTTGAATAAACACGTTCTGTTTCTCTATGGGTATTTTAACATACATTCCCACCATACCTTCCCCAAAATTGAACAACTTCTCTATATCAATTAAGAATGGAGTATGAAACGCTATGCGATTTATACTCCATTTTAGTGTGTTATTTCTCTCTCTTCTGTTACCGATTCCGTTAGTAACAAAGGGGACTGCTGTTACAACATGGGCGGTGGTCCGATTTTTTAATAAATAGTTAATCGATATCACCCCAATAAAAAAAGCAGAACATGCCTATGTACAGGTAGTGTTCTGCTTTTTTATTATTTTATTGAACGCCTGTTCCACCAGTACCATCCTGGTTTTCGAATTCTTCTTCCAGGTCGTTATCCTGGGGGTCATCCGACATTTCCCCGCCGTCTTCATTATCCTCATCCGGGTTTAATGGTGCGCCGTCATCGTCTTCAATTAAAGGTGCTTCGTCATCCACCGGGTCCATATCATCACCTGTACCACAAGCTGCAACAATCGACAATGCTATAAAAGGGATCCCCAGTTTCATTAAAAGTTTTTTACTCATGATTTTCCTCCTTTATAAAGTTCGCTGTCGCCATTAGCTTAACCATTTATAAAGAAGTGATACTTTATTTTTGCTATTTTCTTGAAAGCCTGTCGATCCCCGAAGAAAATTCCAACCCGGCCGAAAAAGGAAAGTAGATGCGTTTATTAACCCGCATTTCGCTACGGGAGAACCACCCATTATTTTAAATTTCCGTTTCGCTGCAACAGAAGAATCAAACCGGTGTTTTATTTTATGGCAAAGGTGATTTCTGCTTCACAGGCCGTTTTGCCGTCGATGGTTGCAATTCCCTTTCCTTTTCCGATGGGGCCTTTAATGCGAGTGATTTCGACTTCGAGTTTCAACTGGTCCCCCGGCTTTACCTGTTGTTTGAACTTGCATTTATCGAGTCCCGCCAAGAAGCCGATTTTTCCTTTATTCGCTTCCATTCCCAGTACCCCAATGGCGCCGACCTGTGCGAGTGCCTCGACAATCAATACGCCAGGCATCACAGGATAATCGGGAAAATGTCCCTGAAAAAAGGGCTCATTGGCTGTGACATTTTTAATTCCAACGACACGCTTCCCTTCTTCCATTTCCGTTACCCTGTCCACTAAAAGAAAAGGATAACGATGGGGAATCGTTTCTTTGATCTGTTGAATTTCCATTTTCATCTCTCCTTGTTCAATTTAATTTTTGCTGATGTATCATTGAATTGCTATGTCCGGAGGAAGTCCTTCCCTGTTCATTATAGCAAAGATATGTTTTATTTATTGCAAGTAAAGGAATATAAATGACACAACGTGCAAGCGTTTTTGAAATAAATAAGCGAAAAAGAATCTTAGGGAGGGATAAATATGCTTTGGACCATATTTATTATTCTGCTCGTATTATGGTTATTAGGGTTTGGTTTTGAAATTGCAGGCAATCTGATTCACATTTTACTTGTGATTGCATTGGTCGTTTTAATTGTCAGGTTAATAACCGGAAGAAGCGTATGACCAACCTGACAATCCGGATACAAATTTAGGATAAACAGTAAAGGCCTTCCATCTGTGGGGAAGGCCTTTTCAGGCTCAAAAGGCTAGAAGCTTCAAGGGCAGGGCCTGAATATCGGCCCACCGGAACAAAGCTTATCCCGCCCTGCCGGAAAAGCTGATCATCGGATAAAAAGAAGTAAATAGGCAAGGAAGCATTTAGGGTGCTTGCTCATAGCTCAAGTGGGAACGCTCATAAGGCCGGGGATTCGCTCATAACTTGGGGTTTCCGCTCATATGTCCGGCTATTCGCTCATAACTCAAGATTTTCGCTCATATGTCCGGAAATTCGCTCATAACTCAAGATTTTCGCTCATATGTCCGGAAATTCGCTCATAACTCAAGATTTACGCTCATATGTCTGGAAATTCGCTCATAACCCAAGATTTTCGCTCATATGTCCGGATATTCGCCCATAACCCAAGATTTTCGCTCATATGTCCGGATATTCGCCCATAACTCGAGATTTCCGCTCATATAACCGGAGATTCGCTCATAACTCTAGGTTTTCGCTCATATAACCGGAGATTCGCTCATAACTCTAGGTTTTCGCTCATATAACCGGAGATTCGCTCATAACCCAAGATTTTCGCTCATATGTCTGGAAATTCGCCCATAACTCTAGGTTTCCGCTCATAAATCCGGAAATTCGCTCATAACTCAAGATTTCCGCTCATAAATCCGGAAATTCGCCCATAACTCAAGATTTTCGCTCATATGTCCGGAAATTCGCTCATAACCCAAGATTTACGCTCATATGTCCGGAGATTCGCTCATAACTCAAGATTTTCGCTCATAAAACCAGAAATTCGCCCATAACTCAAGATTTTCGCTCATATAACCGGGGATTCGCCCATAACTCAAGATTTCCGCTCATAAGTCCGGCTATTCGCTCATCACTGTAGAGAGTCCACCCATTACTTGGGGAAAGTGCTCTTAACAATAGCCTGGTCAGATTTTCTGCCAATGCCCGCTTCAAAAGTAAGCTGCTCTTCTCACAGGCTGCTGTTGGAACTCGCATGCGAACACAATAAAGGCCCAGCAATTTTCCCACAAAAATATACTCATGGAGCTGGCATTGTTCACTTTCCATAAGGTATATACCGGATTAGTTCCAGACGCCTTTTTACTACATGCTTACCGTTACTCCGTACTTACAACGATGTCAATGATGTGCTGCCAGGTTTCCACTTTGAGGACATCGGTTGGTGTTCCGTCTCCGAGCACACCAAACCCAATCATTAATCCGGATACAAGTGCACCGGCTGCCAGCAGGAGAACGACAATAATGCGCAGCCATAGTGGAAAGATGCGTCTTCTCGGTTTTCTTTCCTTCCGTTTTTCCTTCCGCTGTTTTCGCGATTGGCTTTTGTCGCTGTTTTCTTCTTTTGCCATGCTTTCCTGCCGCTTTTGTTTCTTTTCTTTTTTTCTTGCTTCCTTGTATGCCTGTCTGGATTGTCTTTCCTCTGCTGCTTTTCCTGTTTGTTTCGTTGACATGTTTGTTTCCCCTTAACTTCTTGATTAGAAATTCTGGTTTACTATATTGGTTGCATTGTTGGTGTAAAACGTATGTAAAACTTTCTGCAAATCACTTACTGTCATCATACAGCCGTGTTCACCTGACAACCCGTGATACCGCACTCTGTTCAACCTGGAAAATGCAATTATCGAAGCTGGTTAATAAGCCCCTTCATTTCATCTCCCATGGAAATGGTTCTAGCGTTAAACTGATAGGCCCGCTGCGTTTGCAATAGATCTGTCATTTGTTTGGCAACATCGACGTTGGCCTGTTCCAAGGCACCGCTTCTCAGTAGCTCCTGATTGCCTGCCTGCGCCTGCATTATTTCATCTTCTGCAAAACCAAGTGCTGCCACATCAGGCAAGCGGAAATTATTTTCCCCGGCTGCTTCCAGAAGCCTTGGACGAACTGCTTCCGTTATTGCAATATTACCCGCATTTTCCGTGGCATTCCCGCGTACTACAGTAATTTGTCCATCCGGTTGAATGGTAATGGAATCAAAACCATCCGCCATAATAATCGGACCGCCGTCCGCTCCCATCACCGGGTCTCCATTGCCAGTGGTGAGCATCACATCCTGATTATTGTTCACCGGACTTAAATAGAAAGCCCCATCCCGGGTATAGCGTGTTTCCGTTTCCCCGTTCTCTGTAACCTCAATTTGGAAAAAATGATTTGGCTGCATCAATGTAGTATCAAGTTCACGGCCTGTTTCATTGATTGATCCCAAAGCCATGTTTATATTGGTGGAGCCCAGTCTCGCACCTGAGCCCACCCGGATCCCGTCCGGAGTTAATCGCCCTTCCGCATTTTGCGGGTTGGTTACATTATTAATCTGCTGCGTTAAAAGGGAGGAAAAATCCGCTTCCCGTGATTTATATCCGGTTGTTTGGCTGTTCGCCAGGTTATTCCCGATTAAGTCCAGCTTATTTTGGAGCTGGTTCATCGTCACTGCTGCCTGAATCATGGATCTGGACATCTGTTATTCCTCCCTTTATCCGAGTCTGCCGATTTCCGATACTGCTTTTCCTAAACTTTCATCATACGCCCGCAGTACACGCTGATTCGTTTCAAACATGCGGTAGGATTCCATCATTTGGGTCATGGATTGCATTGCATCCACGTTGGACTGTTCCAAAAAGCCCTGCTGTACCGAATAAGCTGTTCCTGCAGGCACGGCGCCGGCATCCCCGCTGAAGAGATCATCGCCTTCTTTTACGAGCTCCTGAGTATTTTCCGTATAGGCAATTCCCAATGCAATATCCTGGTCTTCCTGCTGCAGCACGCCGTCACGGCTTACCTGAAATTCCATTCCATTAGTCTGGATCGCATTGCCTGCCTCATCCAGTACATAGTTCCCTTGATTGGTCACTAAAAAACCTGCACCATCTACAGTGAAGTTACCATTTCGCGTATAACGGACATCTCCTGCTTCATTTTGCACCGTGAAAAATAATCCGCCCGTCTCATCCGGCAATACTCCATCCACAATAGCCATGTCTGTTGTGATGCCGGTTTCCTTCATATCCCCCTGTATAAAATTCGTAACCGTTTCCTGTACGTAAACCCCAGTATTTAAAGCACCTACAGGATTTTGTTGAGGCATGTTCAGCCCGCGGCTTACCGGCAATTGCTGATGTCCGATTTCATGCAAAAGCATTTCCGGAAAAGCCCGTAATGCAGCCTGATCAGCTTTATATCCGGGTGTATTGGCATTTGCGATATTATTGGACAATGCTTCCTGGTGCCGCTGCTGTGCAATCATTCCGCTCGCTGCCGTATAAAATCCTCGTAACAAAGGGAGCCCCCCTTTCTTTTCATATTTTTATAGATTATGTATGAAGAGGCGTATGTGCAAAGCATTGCACTATTTCGCCCCCCCTATTCCACCGGAAATCAAGCCTTTCCGGCATTGATCAAACTCGATGTTTACACTACTTTTTTTCGTTCAATTTTATCAATGTTTTCCAGCATAATTCCCGTACCTGTTGCCACACAGTTCATTGGTTCTTCGGCAATAAATACAGGAACTTTCAGCTCTTCCGCCAATAATTGGTCCATCCCGTGAATCAATGCTCCTCCGCCTGTTAAAATAACCCCACGGTCTATGATGTCAGCAGACAGCTCTGGTGGTGTGCGCTCCAGGACCGATTTGGCAGCCTGTACAATTAAATTGGCAGATTCGCGTAATGCCTCTTCTATTTCTTCTGAATAAACGGTGATGGTCCGCGGCAGGCCTGTTACCATGTCACGGCCGCGAATCTCCATCTCTTCTTTCCGCGCCCCTTTGAATACGGTGGCAATATTAATTTTAATATCTTCCGACGTTCGTTCTCCGATAAGCAGTTTGTACTTCTTCTTTATGTATTGAAGAATTTCCACATCAAATTTATCACCGGCCATTTTAATGGATTCGGAAGTTACAATGTCACCCATGGAAAGAACAGCCACATCTGTGGTACCCCCTCCAATGTCCACGACCATATTCCCGCTCGGCTGGAAGATTTCCATGCCGGATCCGATTGCCGCCACCTTGGGTTCCTCTTCCAAATACACTTTCTTACCGCCTGATTTTTCAGCTGCTTCTTTTATTGCTTTCTGTTCCACCTTGGTAATATTCGTCGGGCAGCAAATGAGCATTTTTGGTTTCGACAAAAATCCCTTTACATTTATTTTATTTATAAAATGTTTTAACATCGCTTCTGTTACATCAAAGTCTGCAATAACTCCATCCTTGAGCGGACGAATTGCTTCAATGTTTCCTGGTGTACGTCCAACCATACGGCGCGCTGCTTCTCCCACTTCCAGTACTTTTCCCGTATTTCGATCCATGGCAACGACCGCTGGTTCATTTAAAACGATTCCTTTTCCTTTTACATGAATCAACACATTGGCAGTTCCAAGGTCGATTCCAATATCCCTAGAAAACATGAGTATGGATCCTCCTAGCTAATTTACTGTCTCACATTCTTGACATAATGCTACTGATATTATATTTTACCACAAAATCCTCTAATTAACTGCACTTTCTCCAAAATTCTGCAGAAATTTTACCTTTGACAGGGCTGGGCAGTAACATTACTTGCCAAGGTCTTTATAACAGGTGGGACAGTCAATTCAGGAGGTGTCCTTTCAGAAACCCAAAAGCCCAAACCTATTTGGCTTGGGCTTTTGGAAGCTATTCATTCTATTTCCTCTGAAACGATATGTTCTGCATGAGCGCTCTAGGCACCACCTCCTATACGTTCGGCTAGCCCTTTGCTGCTGTTACCCTACTGGTTTTGCTTCATTTTCCCTCGATGCATTTTCTTCCAATTCAGTTGACCGGTATTTCTTTCTCGTTGCTTCTCCTCCGCGCAAATGCCGGATGGATTTGTGATATTCCAGTACTTCTTTAACCCGGTTTGCCAGCTCCGGATTTACTTCAGGTAAACGTTCCGTTAAATCTTTGTGGACAGTGCTTTTGGAAACACCAAATTCTTTTGCTATCACTCGGACGGTTTTTTTTGTCTCAACGACATAATTTCCTATCCTGATAGTCCTTTCTTTGATGTAATCGTGCACACCGTTCGCCTCCCTATGTTGGATATTTCCGAGGTGCGGTTGAGACAAGGTGTATTTTTTAGTCGTTGCTTTTATGCTGCTCCAGTGAATTTACATATATATGGAGTTAATATGTATGTGCAAAAATAGGTTTTTATGCATTTGACATTGCTGTTAAATCAAAGGAATTTTCTGTAATCTATTTTTGCAAATATACATTCCATCAAAGGGTGATTGAATATGTCACACAAGCTCTCACCTCAGACAATTTGAATGCTTGGTTTGTAACATTTTATTACTCAACACCCGGGTTTATGATTAAAATTGCATCTTTAAGCAAAAAGGACAAGGAGTATCTTGAAAGTGGAAGTGGTATTCAATTGGTAAGGCGCTGCCATTTTAACGTGTCTTTTGGCGGAAATCCGTTAAACGGCAAGGGGGCTGCTGCTTTTTTTGCGGATATATCTTTAACAGAAAGACCTGCCGTAAAGAGGATGGCGTGTGTAAGAAAATCAACCTGTAATGAGAGCAAAATAAAAAGGCATCCACTTACCCATGCCATTGAATAGAATTTCTCCTATTTTTATGAAAAAGGTTCAATTTTTCCATCTTGTAACAGACTCATTCTCCTGTTATCCCTTATTTGAAAGCTTTATATCTGTTTTGATTAATCCAGCTCTCCCAGCCATGGATCACTATTCGTTCCCATTTCCGGATTGAATCCATCCAATTCTCCAAGCCATGGGTCACTATTCGTACCGGCTTCCGGATTGTATTCATCCAGTTCTCCAAGCCACGGGTCACTACTATTCGTCCCAGCTTCCGGATTGTATCCATCCAGTTCTCCAAGCCACGGGTCACTATTCGTCCCCACTCCAGTCCCGGTTTCATCCAATTCACCCAGCCATGGATCTGCACTGACCATCCCGGGGGCTGAAGAAATTCCCAGTACAACGAAGCCAACCAACATTAAGGACTGCATTTTTTTCATATTATTCCTCCTACGTAAATTAAATACTTTTAAGGAAAAATTGAACCTTAGTCAACAAGCGTTTGTGATTGGACATAGGATGAAGTTATATGACGCGGCATCCCGTGAAATCCACGGGATGATTGGTAATAGGGATTTTCGCTACATATTTCGTAAAATATTAAGCGGCAATCTGCTGAAGAAGTAGTCACTTCTTTTTTCTATGAAGTAGCTGTAAGACTGGAGAAGAAGATCTTTATCCCGCTTGGCCTTTCCCAGATAATACAGGACGAAAGGGCTGTCGAGTGAAAGTTCACTCAGGATTTCAATGGCTTTTTCATTATTTCCTCTGGCAATTTCGAGATGGGCCTGTTCACTTTGATCCTTGGCGGTAATTCCATCCGGTTTATTAAAATGCGCGGACAGAAATGGAATGGTATTACCTTCAATGAGCCGGACAGCATTGTGCAGATTATGTTTTTTGGCTATTTGCAGTGCCTGCTGGATGTGATGCATAGCCTGAAAATACGTATCAAAGGTATAGGACAGCCCTAACCTTACATGCGTACTTGCCTTGGTTCTCGGACTGAAGGAATGGTTCAATACGCGATATCCATATTTTCTTGCCATAATAATTTCATTTCGCATTAAATAGTAGGTCATTAATATTTGATTCAGCCGTATTTTAAAGTAGGACAACAATAATTTGTCCCTTACTGCACCGAATAGCTCATGCTGAATATCCAAAAAGTTGCCTATTTTGCTGAATTGATTCAGGTCATAATAAATCGTGACTCTCGTAAATTCAACGATACATTTCAATTCAGCCTCACTGGTGCGAACCTGTCTAATCTGCTTAAGGGATTCATTCGGTGTACATGAGCCAAATCTTCGGTCTATGTTAATCTGATACACTTTTGCCCATAACTGATTCGATGCATGATCAGATTCTTTATTTTTATTGACCAGCTGCTGCAGTTCCTTGTAATATCCGTGCATATACAAGAATTCCATGCTTTTTTTCTGTATATCCAATGATCCGGATTGCATGCAATATTTTTTTACCATTTCCGTTACCGTCTCATTATCATGTTCCTGCAGAAGGATTTCCATGAGTTCTTCCAACGTTAACTCATCCTTGTTCGCCAGGATTGTTGTCGGCAAGTGCATAAAGGCGGACTCCTTTCATAAAATATACATGTACACAAGCAGTGAGATTCTTAGGTGTTTGGTTTATTGGCAAACTTTAATTCGTCATGATTCAGCATTTATTTTTTCTTATTGACTATTTTATCACAATTTTACCTAATTTCTAGGAAAATCGTTCGACAAATTACGCGCCTGTCTATGTTTGGCGTTTGAAGAATAAGTTACGGTGGAGAAAAGCAGCAAAAGAAGGTCACCATCTGCTGCATTGGTCACATTTATTACTGAAAATGAAGAAAACAGTTCATGAAAATGGCCCCCATCAAATATTTGATGAGGGCACTCTTTTGTGCTAATCATTTATTCATTTTCTGTGTCCGTTTCTTCCTCAGATGGGTCTGTGATTTCATCTTCTACGGGATCTTGAATCGGATCCGTCACTTCATCCTCAGGTTCACCATCTTCATCTTCACTGGGCGAAGTCCCGGTCTGCTCATCTTCTGTTGCATCGTCTTCCGGCATGCCGGAATTTTCCGCTTCTCCCGTGGATTCCGTTTCTTCAGTTGCTTCTTCTGTCAAGCTGCTCAGGCTGCTGACAGGCTGTCCGAAGAATTCTTCCGGGTTCACTTCCTCGCCATCTTTTCTCAACTCAAAATACACATGGGTTCCATCGTCCTTGCCAAATAGATTGTTCCCGGCTGAAGCAATCTGTTCACCTTGGTTTACAGTGTCACCTGCTGATACTTGCACATCTTCCAATGCAGCATAATAGGTCATTACTTCGTCCTCATGCGACATGATGACCACATTTCCCAAGAGCGGGTCTTCCTTGACTTCTGTGACTGTTCCGCTCAATGCTGCAATAACATCGAATGTTTCACCTTCTGGGGTAGCAATTCCCACACCTGTACTTTGATAGTAGCGGTTGTTATAAAGAACCAGTGCGCTTTCCTGATCCTCCTGATCTGCGTTGTAATCATAGAATTTAGTTACGATTTCTGCTTGCTCTTGATCTGACACAGGCATTTGAATAATCTCCTGCTGGTCAACTACAGGCTGAGCTTCTTCTTCATTTGGTGTCGGAGTAAAATCATCCGTTTCCACTTCCTGCCCATCCTGCTCCACCTCAGGAATCTGATTATCCAGGTTTTGATACCAGATTACTGTCGTTAACAGAACAGCTGCAATGGTTAAATAAAGTGCCGGGAAAAACCATTTCTTCCGGAAAATGCGTCTCCACTTATTTTTTGAAGCGCCATTGTTTTCCTCTTTCATATGTTATCACCTCAACAACCATTCTGATCAGAAAAAGGAAAATCTATACATCAATGCATAAAAATTTCTTGAATTTATGTATTTTTTGGGCGAATCAGGGTAAATTAACCAGTTATTCGTTGTGGGGGGATGATCGGTTGACTGGAATGTGCTCATTATCTGGAGGGTGAGGGCTCTTATGACTGGGATAGGGCTCATAATACTGGGAGACACTTATATTTCCGGGAAAGCGCTCATAAAATTTAGGATCCGCTCATACTTCCGGGAATGCGCTCATAAAACTCAGGATCCGCTCATACTTCCGAAAAAGCGCTCATAAACCCGGGAATTCGCTCATACTTCCGGGAATGCGCTCATAAAAATCGGGATCCGCTCATACTTCCGAAAAAGCGCTCATAAAACTCAGGATTCGCTCATACTTCCGGGAATGCGCTATTAAAAATCGGGATCCGCTCATATTTCCGAAAAAGCGCTCATAAACCCGGGAATTCGCTCATACTTCCGAAAAAGCGCTCATAAACTCGGTAATACGCTCATACTTCCGGGAATGCGCTCATAAAACTCAGGATCCGCTCATACTTCCGAAAAAGCGCCCATAAACACGGGAACCCGCTCATATTTCCGAAAAAGCGCTCATAAACCCGGGAATTCGCTCATATTTCCGAAAAGCGCTCATAAACCCGGGAATTCGCTCATACTTTCGAAAAAGCGCTCATAAAACTCAGGATCCGCTCATACTTCCGGGAAGGCGCTCATAAAACTGGGAATTCGCTCATAACACAGTAAAATTCTCAAACACCTTAAAAATCACTCATAATTCAGAAGAATATGCCCATACACCAGCATTAGTTTTTCTAACCGCTTTCACCATCTTCTGCTGACCCTTTGCGATATCGACGCACCAACGTCCCCAGATCCCTTTGCAAAACAAGAAAAAACCCCCGTTATTTACTAACGAGGGCCGGAACAGCATCGCTCAGTGAGCTTATTTCAACATCCTGATAATAATAATACACGATATCCTCGTAGCTGCTCCCTTCTTCCGCCATGCCATTTGCACCGTACTGACTCATACCGATGCCATGGCCGTAGCCTTTGGTCGTGAAAATTAAATGATTGTCTCTTTGTTTAATAGAAAAGTCACTCGATTGCAGTTCCAGTTTCTCTCTTACCTCTCTGCCGGATATTTCGTTCCCATGTAACACCAATTGGTCCACCCGTTCACTGTCTGTACGGGATACTTCAATATGAAATGATTCGTTATATGGAAGGTCAATTCCCAATGCTTCCTCGATCTGTTCAACGGAAAATGTTTTTTGATCCATGAATTTTGGTGAATCCTCATCCCAATGGCTTTCCACACTTCGTAAATAAGGCAATTCATTCTCCCAGTAATCCTCGGAGTTTTCCGTGTAGCCATTGCTTGTTGAGAAAAACGCAGGAGTAATCGGTGCATCTTGATATGTCAGAATTTCGCCCCGGGTTTCATTTACTGCTTCTTTAATTTTATTGATTTTCCACTCATAGTCGCTTCCCCACTGTGTCTGAAGTTCATAATCATCTTTATACACCTGATGCGTGACGGTATCGGTTACATCATACTCTTCCGTTTCATCGTTGTACATTTTATGATTTATAATATAGGTTCTTGCTGCCAGCGCCTGTGCTTTTAACGCTTCTTTTTCGAACTCTGCCGGCATTTCCGAAGCTACTACCCGTACAACATATTCTTCCAGATCCACATTCTCCACTTCATTATATGCTTGACGCATGACGGAAACGGAAACAGGGGATGAAGCCAGTTCCACGGCCGGTTCGGCTTTCGTTTCCACGGAAGCCGCTTCATGCTGCTCTTCTGAACTAAAAGGGATTACAATTAAGGTCGGGATCACCAGAATAATTACCATGAGCGTGGTTACCAAAAAGATGGACGGAATTTTCCAATTCATATTTCGTTTACTTAACATATTCCGTTTGTTGAATCTCCTGATGGGCTTCTTTTTTGTGATCGATGCCATTTTTTCAGCAGGAGTTACCTTTTTTGTCGCAGCCTGCTGTTTTGCTTTAATCTTTTTTAATACATCGGTTTTCTTTTTCTTTGCTGGATTGTATGAAAATCTTTGTTTACTCATCTTGGCCCCCTTTTCGGATAATAATCTAGCATTCCTACTATTAACTATATACATACAAAGATAGTAATAGAACAAGAAATTGCAACAGCGGGAAGGTTCTCCTGTTGCAGTGTAATAGGAGAACCTTCCCGCTGTTTCGTCTTCAGACAAGTACTTCCGGGTTTGGCTGTGTTTTTGCTTTTTCCTGGTCTTCCAGGGTGTCGTCATATAGATGGCAGGCTACGTAGTGATCCTGTTCCACTTCCTGCCATACCGGTTTTTTGATGGAACATACTTCCATTGCAAACGGGCAGCGGGTCCGGAAGACACATCCGCTTGGCGGGTTAATCGGGCTTGGCAAGTCGCCTTCCAAAATAATTCGTTCCCTGCTTTCTTCTATATCCGGGTCTGGGATCGGAATGGCAGACAGCAGTGCCTGCGTATACGGATGGAGCGGGTTATCATACAACTGGCCGCTCGTCGTCAATTCCACCAGGTTGCCCAAATACATGACACCAATCCGGTCGGAAATCTGTTTGACCATGGACAAATCATGGGCAATAAACAGGAAAGTCAATCCTTTCTCCTGCTGCAGATCCTTCAGCAAATTAACCACCTGTGCCTGCACGGAAACATCCAACGCTGAAATCGGTTCGTCGGCGATAATGAAATCCGGATCCAATGCCAATGCCCGGGCAATACCGATGCGCTGACGCTGGCCCCCGCTGAACTCATGAGGATAACGGTTGGCGTGGTCCCTGTTCAGACCGACCTCTTCCAATAATTGATAGACTCTGTCCAATTGGTCTGTTTTGTTTTTATATAATCCATGAACTTCCATCGGCTCAGAAATGACTTCCTTGACAGTCGACCGCGGGTTCAATGAGGCATAAGGGTCCTGAAAAATCATTTGCATGCTGCGGTAGTAATCAAATCGTTCTTTTTCATTCAGTGCGTGAATATCTTTGCCATCATAGAGCACGGAACCGTCTGTTTTGTCATAAAGGCCGAGAATAGTACGGCCGATCGTTGACTTCCCGCATCCCGACTCTCCAACCAGGCCAAATGTTTCCCCCTTATTTACATGAAAGGTGACATCATGGACAGCCTGAAGAATCTGACCTTTCCCCATTACAAAATGTTTTTTTAAATTCCTGACCTGCAATATTTTCTCCTGCATGATTATTCTCCCCTTTATTGCTCCCAGTATCTTCTGGCTGCACAGAGTTCTTTTTCGTATATGGTATCTTTCAGTTCGATGATTTCAATGCCTTTTCCGGTTTGGGGGGAATGAAGCATTTTCCCGTCTCCATAATAAATACCTACATGATGCAGCCTGCCTTTCCCTTCTTCATAGGCAAAGAAAAGCAAATCCCCCTGCTCTAATTCGTCAAAGGCCACTTTTTTTCCTGCTTCTGCCTGATCTCCTGCATCTCTGGCAATCTTGTATCCATTTGCTTTATGCATGGCATAGGAAAGTCCCGAACAGTCATAGCCGAATGAACTCATGCCGCCCCAAAAATAATCAAGGGAAAGAAAGGGCTCACCTGCTTTTACAATATCTGCTCCATCGCCTTTTCTTAAACCTTCTTCAGAGTGGAAAACTTCCACCGTGTCCTTTGGCAAATAATGATTACCGAGCGGAGTCACTACTTCTACCCGGTCATGGCTGATATTTGCTACCGGCAATAATGTCATATAGCTGAGTTTCATAACAGATTCTTTTTCTTCATTTTCCAGCCATGCTTTATCCGTAATTACTGCTGCTGTTTGTTCTTTCTTCCAGGCTGATTTTTTTACTTGCTTCAGCTGGTTTAATGGCACCCAGCCGGGATAGCCACGCTCATCTTTTTTGGAAGGCTGGGAAGGAATAACGACATGTGCCCAGTCGCCCTTTGTTTCCGTTACAAGCACCGCTTCGCCGAATAACAGCTGGGACTGGACGCGGTTCTCTGTGCATAACGCCAAATTCATTTCATAGGATAATCCGTCAATCCACGCTTCTATATTGGTCGGGTTTGTTGTACCCGAGCGGTCAATCTCCCTTGCCGATTCCGGTTCCGTCCAGACAGTGGCAACCTGGACAGCGGTAACCCACATGTCTTCCGGGAATTGGTTAAACGTTTGTTTAGTCATTTCAGAAGCTCCTTTCCGTAACTGAAATCTTTTATCTTAAAATAAAATTACTTATTTGCTTAAAACCAGATACAGCCAATGTCATTTTCCCCATGTATTAAACGATAAAATCCTTATTCAACTTCTGTACTCCCAGTCCTGCTTCGGTTCCCCATGATATTTTATTCTTACTGTAACTGATCCCGCCTTCGATCGAGTTACCCGTCAGCATTAAGGGGGCATCAAAATCATACCTTGTTACATTGGGGCGGCTTGCTGCAAAATGGGCGGCTGCTGTGATGCCAAGTTTTGTTTCAATCATGCTTCCGACCATACACTCCACGCCATATACCTCGGCCAGGCTGGCGATCTTCATCGCCTCGTGAATACCTCCTGCTTTCATTAATTTAATATTAATAAGATCTGCTGCTTCCTGTTCCAGAACGTGTCTGGCATCCAAAGGAGAAAAAACACTTTCATCAGCCATGATTGGTGTATCCGTATGATCTGTAACATATTTTAATCCGGCAATATCATGTCTTTTCACCGGTTGTTCAATGAGCTCGATATTTAATCCGAGATCTTCCATTTTCCGGATGGCTTTAACTGCTTCTTTTCTTTCCCACCCCTGATTTGCATCCAGCCGGATGATGACTTCTTTTCCTGCACGCTCGCGAATGGACTGAATCCGGGCAATATCCTTATTTATATCGTCTTTACCGACCTTAATCTTCAAAACATCAAACCCATTATTTTTATAATCCAGCGCATCAGCTGCCATCTGCTCCGGACTGTTGACACTGACGGTGTAATCTGTTTCGATTGCTTCACTATAGCCGCCGAGAAATTGCACGAGCGGCATATTTGCTTCTTGGGCAATACAATCATACACCGCCATATCCACGGCTGCTTTGGCACTTGTATTGCCTACTAAACTAGTATGTATTTTTTCAAATATCTGCTCGGGGTGGTGTAATGATTCACCAAGCAATACCGGCTTTAGAATTTCCTGGACAGCGTATTCTATACTCGCCAGACTGTCCCCTGTGATCACATGGGTCGGCGGTGCTTCCCCCCAGCCGGTAATACCATTGTCGGCAGCTATTTTTACGACAATCGTTTCTGCCACGGTCACCGTGCGCAGTGCTGTTTTAAATGGCGTGTGCAGCGGGATTTGCATATTATATGTTTCGATTGATTGTATATTCACGACGATCGTCCTCCAATTTACCGGTAACAATTATTTATTTTATTTGGATAGCCCCACGTACTCCACCGCTATAATCGGGCAGACTATTTTACACCGGGAGCTATCTTTAATGTTTTTTCCTTTGTTGACATTACTGCTTTGGTTCCGAGCGGGACGGAGAAATGCGGAAAGCAATGGCCAATTTTAAAGCCGGACATCACCGGACAATTGAGACCCCCAAAGTAATCGGAAAACACTTCGGAGACGGAAAGGGTTGTTTTTAAGTCGGATTCTGTTTCGGCAAAATCGCCGAGGATCACCCCTGCTGCTGCTTCCAGTTTTCCCGCCAATTTCAGTTGGTTCAGCATGCTGTCGATCCGGTATGGTTCTTCGCCGATATCCTCCAATAACAACAACTTATCCTTTGTATCTATTTCAAAAGGGGTGCCGATCGTACTGGCAATGAGTGACAGGTTTCCTCCAATGAGTTCCCCTTCACTTTCGCCGGATACGAGTACATCAATCGGGGAGATTTTTTCCGTGTAGATAAGATCAGCAGGCTGAAACAGCTGCTTGAAAAGCTTTGCGGATAGTTCATCAAAATCGTCCTTTGCTACATCGGAAACCGCCATGGGACCGTGAAATGTGATGAGGCCTGCCTTTTGCCTGATTGCTGTATGTAAATAGGTAATATCACTATATCCCCAAATAATTTTCGGGTTATTTTTCACTAATGAATAATCAATGGATGAAACAATGCGTCCAGCACCGTAACCGCCCCGGGCAAAAATAATTGCTTTTACTGTGTCATCTGCCAGCATCGCATGTAAATCAGTCAGGCGTTCTTCATCTGTTCCGGCAAGATAGCCGTTGACATGGGAAATATATTTTCCCAGCTTTACATGCAGCCCCATCTCCTCAAAGAATGGAACAGCTTTTTTCAGTTTATCCGTGTCTATCGGTCCGGATGGAGCGATGATGCCGATCGTATCCCCTTTTTTCAGTCGTTCAGGTAAGATCATGCAGCTTTCTCCTTTCTGTAAAAAAGGAGCGGCCCATGCAGGAAGATGGGCCTTTCTCCATTTTTTATACACTTGAACATGTTCTTATGCCTATTACTCCAAATCAGCATATTTTAAATCAAAATAGCCTACCGGATGACGCAGAATGCCTGATATTTCCTCCGATTCCAGCACGACTGTGTTGTAGTAACGGATTGGCATGGCAATCATTTCATCTGCCAACAATCTTTCTGCTTCATACAGGTATTCCCATCGCTGTTCTTCATCGGTTTCTGCTTTTCCTTTTTCAATCAGCTCATCATATTCTTCGCTGGAGAAACCGGTACGGTTCATATAGGAATCCGTGATGAAGCTTTCCAGGAAGTTTACCGGGTCATTGTAGTCATTAATAAATGAACTTCGGGAAAACTGAAGTTCCAGGTTTTGCTGTGATTCAGCAAAAACATTCCACTCCGTATTTTCCAGCGTTGCTTCCACACCAAGTGTTTCGGAGAGCATGCTCTGCATTGCTTCCGCCACTTCCTGGTTCAGGTCACTTGTGTTATAGGAAATAACGATGTCAGGAAGTTCGTCATAGCCTTCTTCTTCCATACCTTCTTCAAGCAGCTGCTGTGCAAGTTCCGGATCATAAGAGACAAGGTCTCCATTTTCATCTCGGAAATCGGAACCGTCTGGTGCGGTAAAGCCTGGAGAGACAAATCCATAGGCAGGCTCTACGCCATTTTTAACAACGTATTCAGCAATATCAGCCCGGTTTACCGCGTGGGCAAACGCCTGTCTGATTTTCTTATTCTGGAAAGGTTCTTCCGTAATGTTAAAACGGAAAAATTCCAGGCCGCCGTAATCACCAATAAATACGTTATCGTCATCGATCAGCTGGTCGGAAAGCTCCGGCGGAATGCTTGCCGTGTGCAAATCTCCACTTTCAAACATTTGATACTGTGTATTTGTATCATTTACCATGGCAAAGTGTACGCCATCCAGATTCACCGCATCTGCATCCCAGTATTCTTCATTTTTCACCATGACCAATTCGCTGTCATGCTCCCATGCCTCAAGGTCAAAAGGCCCGTTGGCAACAAAGGTATCTGCTTCTGCATGCCAGGAAGGATTCTCTTCTGCTACCTGGTGGTTAATCGGGAAGAATGCCGGATTTGTCAGTAAATCCAGGAAAAACCCTGTTGGTGAATGCAGTACAACTTCCAATGTTTTATCATCCACTGCTGTTACTTGGACGTCATCAGCTGAACCTTCTCCATTATTGTATTCCTCTGCTCCTTCGATAAAGTAAGCAAGAAATGCTGCCGGGGAAGCTGTTTCGGGATCAAGCATATACTTCCATGCAAATTCGAAATCTGCAGCTGTTACCGGATCTCCATTGGACCAGTTTGCCTCTTCCCGGATGTGGAAGGTATACGTTAAGCCATCATCGGAAATATCCCAGCTTTCTGCCACCCCTTCCTGGGCGGTATGATCTTCAGCAAGGCGGGTCAAACCTTCCATCAGGTTGTTTAATGGATCCCATGAAACTGCGTCAAATCCAATGGACGGATCAAGTGAGGAAGGTTCTGTGCCATTGTTCAGGCGCAATATTTTCTCCCCTCCGCTGTCCGTTTCTGCAGCATCGGCATCCTCATTACCATCATCGGTTTCCTCTGCCGCATCGGCATCTCCGGTATCATCCGGTTCCTGGCCGGCATCTTCATTCGCCGTACAAGCAGCAAGTACCAGTGCCACAAATAAGGCAAACAAAACTAGTAAAAACTTCTTCATCTTAAAGCCCCCTTTAATTATTTTGCGGCTGTAGCAGCCAGCAGTTTTTTTGCCCGCTCATCCTGCAGCCAGCAATCCACACTGTGTGAATCGCTTAAAGCAGTACTTGCGGGATAAACTTTATCACACACCTCCATGGCAAAAGGACATCTCGCTGTAAACGGACACCCTTGTGGAGGTGAGAATAAATCCGGTGGTGTTCCTCCTATCGGAATTAATTTCTCCCCTTTCAAATCAAGCCGGGGAACGGATTTCAATAAACCTTGTGTATAGGGATGCTCCTGTTTATAAAAGATCTCCCGTTTTGTTCCTGTTTCGATGATCTTCCCTGCATACATAACAGCAATACGATCAGCGATTTTTGCAACCACCCCCAAATCATGTGTAATTAATATGATAGTAACTCCTGTCGCTTCCTGAATTTTTTCAAAAAGCTCCAGAATCTGTGCCTGTATGGTTACATCGAGCGCTGTCGTCGGCTCATCGGCAATGAGCAGCTCAGGCTCGCAGATTAACGCAATAGCAATTACAATCCGTTGGCGCATTCCGCCGCTGAATTGGTGCGGATATTGCTTCAGCCGTTCTTCGGGATTGGGTATTCCTACCAAATCCATCATTTCCAACGCCTTTTCTTTGGCGGCATTACCACTGATATTCTGATGCTGACGGAGCCCTTCCATCAATTGTGTGCCAATCGTTAATGTCGGGTTTAACGCCGTCATCGGGTCCTGAAAAATCATTGATATATCCACGCCGCGAATCGCGCGCATTTCCTTTTCCGATTTCTTCGTTATGTCCTGTCCTTTAAATAAAATCGTACCGTTGGAAATTTTGCCGGGCGGGTTCGGAATGAGCCGCATAACGGCATTCACAGTTACACTTTTACCGCAGCCGGACTCGCCGACGATGGCCAGTGTCTCTCCTTTATCCAGGGAAAAACCAACTCCCCGGACCGCTTGAACAGTCCCGCCATATGTTTTAAATGTGACATGCAAGTCTTTTACTTCCAAAAGTTTTTCCAATTTCCTCACCTACTTCCTTAACTTCGGATCCAGGGCATCCTGCAGTCCGTCCCCCAATACGTTGAATGCAAACATCGTAAAGGAGATAAAGAATGCCGGGAAGAATAATGTCCACCAGTTCCCTGACAAAATCGCTCCGAGGGAGTCGTTTGCCATGACACCCCAGCTGGCATATGGCGCTTGTATACCAAGACCGATGAAGCTTAAAAATGCTTCTGCAAATATCGCTGTGGGAACTGTCAGGGTCATTTGCACGATAATTGGCCCCATCGTGTTCGGCAGCAGGTTTTTCCTGATAATCCTGGATGTCTTTGTACCAAAAGATTGAGAAGCGAGGACAAATTCATAATTCTTAATCTGCATGACCTGTCCCCGCACAATTCGCGCCATCCCAACCCAGCCGGTGACCGACAGTGCAATAATAATTGTCGTCAGGCTCGGTCCAAGTACAACAAGCAGCAAGATGACAACAAGCAAGTACGGAAGTCCGTAAAGAATCTCGATAATACGCATCATGATGCCATCTGCACGGCCGCCTTTATAGCCGGCTACCCCACCGTAAATAATCCCGATGGAGACATCAATTAACGCTGCCATAAAGCCGACAAACAAGGAAATTCTTGCTCCGTGCCACGTACGGGTAAACACGTCTCTCCCCAGATTATCCGTGCCAAACCAATGTTCCGCAGACGGGGCCTGGTACTGATTGGATAGTTCCTGTTTATTCACATCATAAGGGGAGAGCATCGGTCCAAATATGGCCATGAAAATGAGCAGGACCAAGAATACCAACCCGACCATGGCCATTTTATTTTTCACGAGCCGCTTCCAGGCATCCTGCCAATAGGACAGGGATGGTCTGGAAACCGCCTCGGCAGCATCTTTGTCCTTTCTTTTCCAACTGAACCAGTCATCCGGAACTTGGGAAGGACTGGAAGGAAGGCCATTCGTTTTGTTCGTCTCCATGTTACTCGCCTCCCTTTCTGCTCGCCTTAATTCGCGGATCCAATATGCCATAAGCGATATCCACCAGGAACAGCATAATAATCAGAAAGGCACTGTAAAATACTGTTGTCCCCATAATGACCGGATAATCCCGCTGATTAATGCTTTCCACAAAGTATTTACCCATTCCGGGAATGGCAAAGATTTCTTCAATGACAAATGTTCCGGTTAAAATCCCTGCCAGCAGTGTACCCATAATAGTTACCACCGGCATTAATGCATTTCTGAGTGCATGCTTGATGACAACCTTCCACGGGGCAAGCCCTTTTGCCCTGGCCATTTTAATATAGTCCTGCGTCAGCACTTCCAGCATCGTCGATCTCGTCAATCTGGCAATAATCGCCATCGGACCGGTCGCCAATGCCAGTGTCGGCAGCACCATATGGGCCGGACTTGACCAGGTTGCGACCGGAAAGATGGACAGGTTTACCGCAAGCTGCTGAATGAGCAGGGTCGCAAGAATAAAGTTCGGTATGGATATACCAAGAACGGCAAAACCCATTGCCATATAGTCGATAATGCCGTTATGCCTCAGGGCGGCAAAAACACCAAGGGCCACCCCTGAAATTAATGCGACTACGACTGTTATAATACCCAGCTCTGCTGAGATGGGAAAACCTCTCCCGAGCAGATCATTTACCGATTGATCCGGCTTTTTAATCGATGGGCCAAAATCAAAGGTAACAATTGATTTAATATAGAGCAGATATTGGACGTAGTATGGTTCATCCAAATTGTAATGCGCCTCCAGGTTCGCCTGAACAGTTTCATTGGAAGCCCGTTCACTGTTAAAAGGCGAGCCCGGAATGCTGACCATGAGAATAAATGTCAACGTAACGATAATCCATAATGTAGCTATCATAATGAGCATGCGTTTTAATATGTATTGCAGCATTTGTATTCCCCCCTCCGGAAAACCCGGCGTTCACCATCGGCTCAGGATGGTGAATGCCAATCATTTTGCAGGCAGCAAGTTGAGGCTGCCTGGCATCTATCTCTAACACATGATGTCTATGAAAACTTGGTTTGCAATGCCAGTTCTATCATCACAAGCATAGCCCGGTAAGCTTCCAGTATATCCTTTGCCTGGTAGCGGACGGTTGTGGTTCCGGGGAGGATCTCTGTTCCCGGCATTAAGTGAGCCCATTCCGCCTGTCCGTAATTTGCAAATTCTATTTTTAGTTCCGGATGCTTGGGCGGTTCCAAAGGATAGACCTTTTCCCGATTTTCCAGTGCTTCTTTTACTTTATCCGTCAGTAGTAAACCAGCTTTTTTTGGTGTAAGACTTTTCACTGATGACCTGGAGATCGACTTTTTTACAATAGCAGTAGTAATCCCTGGGATTAATTCATTTGCCTCTTTTGCTGCCTGTTCATCCCCGCTGACAAGCACTAGCGGAACTCCAAAATGACCGGCAACATATGCATTAAACCCCATCTCTCCAATGACATGGTCGTTTATGTAAAAATTACGGACAGCATGAATCATGGAATGAGACATGACGCCGGGCATTCCTGCTCTGGAATGGTAGCCGATAAACATGGCAGCGTCATATGTTTCATTAAGACCCTGTACCATCGAAAACGGTTTCACGTCTCCAGTAATTAATTCTGCTTCATCATGCAGGCAGTCAATAAGCAGATTATTCATTTTTGAGTGGCTATCGTTCACAAGAATCTCTTTGCAGCCATATTGGTGAGCAGCATCAATCACGTAATTTGTTTCCTCAGTCATTATTTTTCTGGCTCGTTCATAATTATGTTCATTTGCCAATACGTATGTATAGTCGGGCATGCCTGAGATCCCTTCCATATCCACCGAGATGTAAAGTTTCATGAAGTTAGCTCCTTTATGTTGGAAATTTTAAAAATCAGTATGTAGAGATGCCGGATATTTCCTTGTTTACCTAAATAGTTTTGCATCTAATTAACCGGAAAAAAGCTTATCCGTTTATTTGATTGCGTAATTTTCTTACAATATTACCACAGTATTAACGGAATGAAAAGTCGCAAAATGAAGAAATATGACAACAAATTTTGCTTTTATACTTACAATCTTTTCCATCCTGACAATAGTGCAGATTATTGCTAAAGAATGTATGATAAGATATTTTTACTTTTTTGAAAAATGACGTTATTTTCATTTGAATATTTATATTATACGACGATTTGCTCATTTTCGCCATATTTTTTTAAAATTAATTTATTTTATTAAATGAGGGTCGAAAAAAATGGGCAAATACGGGATGGTCATGTCCCTTATGTTTACTGGGAGAATGGCTGTACATAAATATAAGGAGAGGCCAGATGCCACTATACTTGAATATACAGCAGGAGAACCAGACGCGGAAGTCCATGGATCAAGTGGTTTTTATTAGGTCATAGTGAATGCAGGTTCCTGCAAAATAATTCCAGGCAGCAAAAAACAGATGGATAAGAATCTCCATCTGTTTTTTGCCTGCAATATAGAATTCATTATGAAAGCTCAGCAACAATTTGCTGTGTCGGTTGATAATCTACTTGTACAAAAGGCTCAAGCTTATTCCCATTTTCATCTACGCGTTCAATATCCGCTCCAAGAGATGCAAGCTTGCCTGTAATATTTACATAACCGCGGTCAAGATGTTTTAATTCGGTTACTCGCGTTATACCATCAGATCGTAATCCAGCCAAAATGAGCGCTGCCGCTGCACGTAAATCTGTTGCTGCAACTTCTGCTCCCTGCAGGTCACTCGGACCTTCCATAATGACACTGCGACCTTCTATTTTTAACTTGGCATTCATGCGACGAAATTCCTCTACATGCATAAAGCGATTTTCAAATACGGTTTCAGTAATCACACTGGTGCCATGTGCAGTCAACATTAATGCCATCATCTGAGATTGCATGTCGGTTGGAAATCCGGGATGAGGCAATGTTTTAATGTCTGTTGCTTTTAATTCCTTAGGTCCAATGACCCGAACACCGTTTTTCTCTTCCGTAATGATGACGCCCATTTCTTCCAGCTTGGAAATAACGGAACGTAAATGTTCACTTTCTGCATTTTCAATTAGAACATTTCCACCGGTAATAGCCGCTGCTACCATGAATGTTCCGGCTTCCACACGGTCGGGTATAATAGCATGTTCAGTTCCTGTTAGCTTTTCAACCCCATCAATACGGATGGTCTCAGTTCCTGCCCCCACTATTTTGGCACCCATTTTATTTAAATAGTTAGCCAAATCAACAATTTCCGGTTCTTTGGCACAATTTTCCAGAATGGTTCTCCCTTCTGCCAATGCTGCTGCCATCATAATATTTTCGGTAGCACCTACACTTGGCATATCCAGATAAATTTTTGCACCTTGAAGACGCCCATTAACATGAGCTTCCACAAAACCATTTCCAACATGTACTTTTGCTCCCATTGCTTCAAAACCTTTTAAATGCAGGTCGATCGGTCGTGAACCAATCGCGCATCCTCCAGGCATGGCAACTTTCGCATGTCCGTATCGTGACAGCAGTGGTCCCAACACCAAAACGGATGCCCGCATTTTTCGTACATATTCAAAAGGGGCTTCTGTTTGCAGCTTTGCCGAGGCGTCTACAGAAACGGTGTTATTTTTAAAATGCACATCTGCATTCATATTTCGTAATACTTGGTTAATTGTATATACATCAGCTAATTCAGGTACATCGGTAATCCTGCTCTTCCCTTCACTTGCAAGCAGGCTTGCTGCAATGACAGGTAAAACTGCATTTTTAGCACCCTCTACTTTGACGGTGCCTTTGAGCTGTTGTCCGCCTTTCACGATGATTTTATCCATATTTTCAAGTCTCCTTCAGATCCAGTTTCACATTATATTAATATTCATTTAACAGGATAGGTGTTCCAATCGTGTATGTAACTCTCTCTCGATCAATAGCTGCATCGAATCAGTTACTTATGGGTATATCGGACGGTTTCTTCATTTCCCTTCACAGTCATATATACCCGAAAACAGCTTTTTTATTCATGGAACTTACCTAACAATGTCGGTTTTTGTCTTTTTTTCCTTTTACTGCAACTGTATGTTATCTTTTTTTAAAATAACCAATATCCATTATAGCATTATTAACTATTGGCAGACAAGCACATTTTTTGCTCCGTCATCCGGTTTGTTTTTCTCTCTTTAACACGGTAGAAGCTTATCGTTTTGCACTTGACTTAAGATGTTTCAATCGCCTGAATGCATGAATCATCTATAGTATTCGTCTCAAACCCGCATATTTTGACACGGTTATAATTAGTTTAACCGATTATCATTTTTTGTGGTAGCGTATTGAACTTTTTTTCTTGTGTTCACACAAATGTCAGAATTATGGATGGAATTGGATCTTTTTTGTAGGTATATAAAGAATCGTCGGAAGGAGAAAACGTTAGGGTAAGGGAAGAGGCTGGGAGAAAAGCATATCCTTAATGGGGGAAGCCATACTTTAATAGACAGCCCTCTCCAGCGCTGCTCTCTGGTTTCTGCATTCCGATTGTGAGCCAGCTCTGGCTGATGCCTCTATCCTTAAAGACAAGTAGTGTGCTTCGGCAGCATGACATCTTTGGGAGTAAATGCAAACCATTTTAAGGAGTCTCCTTATGTTGCCGAAGCAGTGATTCTAAGTGTAAAACATTCAGTTCTTAAATAATTTTAATTTTGTCTTCAGTCCTAAAACAAGTACATGAGATCCCTGGACCATTGCAGGATCTCCAATACGAATCTGCTGATACCCGTACCAATTACGATGGCAATAAAAAGAAAGAAAATCCTCGCTTCTGTTGTACGCCCTTTGCGAATGATTGGTTCGAAGTTTATCCCCAACATTACTTTCCATGTTATGTAGATAAAAAGCAGATGCGATATCATACTTATGATTGCTAATTGTCCTATTGGTATCATATAAAGCCACCTTTATTTCTTGCTATTAGCAACTTTGCCATGTATTAAGCTGGAAGTCAAATCATTTTATTGATGTAAGCACTACCAAATTCAACAAATAACATGACGTTATTTTAATATGGAGCATGAATTTTCATTTCCCGGGAAATATCGACAGCGGGGCGTGTTATTCCAAATATTTGAATTTTTGTCTTTTTTACTTGCGCCTGTGAAAAAGCTGCTTCTTTGGTTCGATTTCTATTAGTAATCGAGTTGCAACAACTTTCGCAGTACGTACCAGACAGATTAACCTCATTTAATATCCACTTTTTAACATTAATGTATCCAATACTTCCTTCATCCCCTCAGTCACCGAGATCAGTTGATTTATTTCTTCGATTACAGAATGCAATAATCTCACAAATCAGAAAAAAAACAAGCTCCTTCAGAAAAAAATTGCAACAGGAGAATCTTCCCCTTGTTGCAATTTTTTATTTTCCTACATTCAATCGATTCATTGCTCGTTTGAGTGCTAATTCGGCCCTTTTGAAGTCAATATCATCTTGTTTGGACTGCAGTCGGCGTTCGGCACGTTTTTTTGCTTCTTGTGCGCGTTGGACATCAATATCCACTGGCTTTTCCGCAGACTGGGCAAGAATGGTTACTTTATCGGGTTGAACCTCCATAAAGCCGCCATTTACAGCCAGTTGATCCTCACTATTTTCCCGTTTTAAACGAACGGGACTAATGGATAATGGGGCAACGAGTGGGATATGTCCCGGTAAAATACCAAGCTCTCCACTTTCTGCCCTGCAGCTGACCATATCAAATGTATCTTCCAATACAGGGCCATCAGGAGTAACAACACTCACCGTTAGTGTTTTCATGTAACCCCTCCTCATCAGGCATGAAGGTGGCCACTATTTCAGGACAGCGCCTTTCTGCAGCCACCAATTTTATTTTATGCTGAAATTATACTTCCATCTGCTTTGCTTTTTCCACTACTTCTTCTATACGTCCGACAAGACGGAATGCATCCTCCGGCAAGTCATCATGTTTCCCGTCAAGGATTTCCCTGAAGCCTTTGATTGTTTCCGAAACAGGCACATAAGAACCTTTTTGTCCGGTAAACTGCTCTGCAACGTGGAAGTTTTGTGATAGGAAGAATTGAAT
Organism: Virgibacillus kimchii; assembly: GCF_055379185.1. NCBI lineage: Bacteria > Bacillati > Bacillota > Bacilli > Caryophanales > Bacillaceae > Virgibacillus > Virgibacillus kimchii. Next base: position 2,438,708 of record NZ_AP043951.1, read on the forward strand.
ACGACGTGCACGTGCTACGACGAGTTTGTCTTCATCTCCAAGTTCGTCCATACCTAGAATTGCAATGATATCCTGCAATTCTCTGTAGCGCTGCAATGTTTGCTGTACTTCAGCAGCTACCTCATAATGATCCTTGCCGACTACTTCCGGGTCCAGTGCACGGGATGTAGATGCAAGTGGGTCCACCGCCGGGTAAATACCCTGCTCGGAGAGTCCACGGTCAAGGTTTGTTGTGGCATCCAAGTGTGCAAAGGTAGTAGCTGGTGCCGGGTCTGTATAGTCATCCGCAGGTACATAAATAGCCTGGATGGATGTAACAGAACCTTTATCTGTTGATGTAATACGTTCCTGCAGTTGTCCCATTTCCGTTGCAAGTGTCGGCTGATAACCAACGGCAGATGGCATACGTCCAAGCAGGGCGGATACCTCCGAACCAGCCTGTGTAAACCGGAAAATATTATCAATAAACAGAAGTACGTCCGCACCTTTTTCATCACGGAAGTACTCAGCCATTGTCAGTCCAGTCAGCGCCACACGCATACGTGCACCCGGCGGCTCGTTCATCTGACCGAATACCATGGCTGTCTTCTCAATAACACCGGAATCTTTCATCTCATAGTAAAGGTCATTTCCTTCACGGGTACGCTCCCCAACCCCGGCAAAAACAGAAATACCACCATGCTCCTGGGCAATGTTATTGATTAATTCCTGGATCAATACGGTTTTACCAACACCGGCTCCACCGAAAAGTCCGATTTTTCCACCTTTAATATATGGTGCCAATAAGTCAACTACTTTAATTCCTGTTTCCAGAATTTCTGTTTCCGTAGACAGGTTTTCAAAGTCAGGTGTCGCTCTATGAATTGGATCACGGCGAACGTCATCTGCCAGATCTTCATCAAGATCTATTTTTTCACCTAACACGTTAAATACCCTTCCAAGAGTGACATCTCCAACAGGTACAGAGATTGGATTACCCTGATCTAGTACCGAGTTGCCACGCTGAACGCCTTCTGTACCAGACATAGCAATCGTCCGTACCGTATTATCCCCAAGATGAAGTGCTACTTCCAGAGCGAGCTCTGTTGTGCCTTCATCTGATTCTACCTGGACAGTTAAAGCATTATATATTTCCGGGAGCTGGCCGTCTTCAAACTTTACGTCAACGACAGGTCCCATAACTTGTGTAACTTGTCCTTTACTCATGGCTTTCCCTCCTAACTGGCATTTATAGTGGCCGGAATAATTACTCCAGTGCTGCTACCCCGCCACTGATTTCTGTTATTTCCTGAGTGATCGCTGCTTGACGGGCCCGGTTATATGTCAAGGTTAAGTCATCAATCAACTCACCGGCATTGTCTGTTGCACTGCGCATAGCCGTCATACTTGCCGCGTGTTCACTCGCTTTTGCATTCAGTAATGCTCCGTATATCAGACTTTCGGCATATTGTGGCAAAAGTACTTGCAAAATCTGCTGTTCGTCTGGTTCATACTCATATTCGCTATCATTATTGCCATCCTGCATGTTTGCTATCGGCAGCAATTGTGTTGACGTTACTTTCTGGGAAATAGCACTAATATAGTGATTATAAATAATATGCAATTCATCGATCTCTTCATCTGCATATAATTGCACCGTCTCGGATGCCAGATCTTTTATATCGGAAAATTCCGGGTGGTCGGCAATTCCGAGAATGCTTTTGGATATCGGCAGGTTTTGCTTTTTGCAATACTCATATCCATTACGTCCTACAGCAATAATGGTATACTGATCTGTTGAACTGTGTCGCTCATTGATCGTTTGCTGCAGTTTTCTCAGAATATTACTGTTATACGCACCGACAAGACCGCGATCAGTGGTGATGACCAGGTATCCAGTCTTTTTCACTTCCCGTTTTTCCAGCATCGGGTGGGTGACATCAGTGGAACTTCCCGCAATATCCGCTACAACTTCCTGCATTTTTTCACTGTATGGTACGTAATTTTTTGCATTTTGCTCTGCCTTTGCCATTTTGGAAGCAGATACCATTTCCATCGCAGAAGTTATTTTTCTTGTTTTCTTTGTTGAGTCAATTCTTCCTTTAATATCTCTTAATGATGCCAAGCTTTTTCACCGCCCTCTCTTATTAAAAGGTCGTAATCTCAGGATTATTTATTTTCGCCAGGCAGGAATGTTTTCTTAAATGATTCAATTGCATCGTTCATATCATTTTCTTCCGGCAGGTTGCCTGTTTCTTTAATCTGATTCAGCAACTCTTTCCGGTTGTTATCCAGCCAGTCACTCATTTCTGCTTCAAACCGGGTAACATCCTCCACTGCAATATCATCCAGGAACCCTTTTGTTAAAGCATAGAAGATCATTACTTGTTTTTCCACATCGATCGGTTTATTCAATCCCTGTTTCAGCACTTCTACTGTGCGCTCACCACGGTTCAATTTAGCCTGTGTCGCTTTATCCAGATCTGAACCGAATTGGGCAAATGCTTCCAGCTCACGGAAGGATGCCAGGTCAAGACGCAATGTACCGGCAACTTTCTTCATCGCTTTGATTTGCGCAGACCCACCAACACGGGATACAGAAAGTCCTGCGTTAATGGCCGGCCGTACACCGGAGAAGAATAGATCCGACTGCAGGAAGATCTGGCCGTCTGTAATGGAAATAACGTTCGTTGGTATATAAGCTGCAATATCTCCAGCCTGTGTTTCCACAAATGGCAATGCAGTTAATGATCCACCGCCTAAATCATCGCTTAGCTTGGCTGCACGTTCAAGCAGACGGGAGTGGATATAGAACACATCACCCGGGAAAGCTTCACGTCCCGGCGGACGGCGCAATAGCAAGGATAATTCACGGTAAGCAACAGCCTGTTTCGATAAATCATCATATACGACTGTTACGTGTTTGCCGTTATACATGAATTCTTCACCCATAGCTACACCTGCATATGGTGCAAGGTACTGCAATGGCGCCGGGTCGGATGCCCCTGCAGAAACTACGATGGTATAATCCAGGGCACCGTGACGGCGGAATGTTTCAACCGTACTTCTTACCGTGGATTCTTTTTGTCCAATCGCAACATAGATACACAGCATATCTTGGTCTTTTTGGTTTAGAATTGTGTCAACTGCAACAGTTGTTTTACCTGTCTGACGGTCCCCGATAATTAATTCACGCTGTCCACGGCCAATCGGTACAAGCGCATCAATCGCTTTAATACCGGTTTGCAGCGGCTCATGAACGGATTTACGATCCATAACACCAGGTGCCTGTGCTTCAATGGGACGTGCTTTCGTCGTTTCGACAGGCCCTTTTCCGTCTATCGGCTGGCCGAGCGGGTTAACCACACGTCCCAGCAACTCTTCCCCCACCGGAACTTCCATGATCCGGCCTGTACGGCGTACTTCATCGCCTTCCTTTATGTCCGTGTATGGACCGAGAATAACAATACCAACGTTGCTTTCTTCCAGGTTTTGTGCAAGGCCCATGACACCGTTTGAGAATTCCACCAGCTCCCCGGACATGACATTATCCAGTCCGTGAGCACGTGCGATCCCGTCACCGATTTCAATAACCGTTCCGACATCGCTAACTTCAATATCTGAATCGAATGATTCGATTTGCTGCTTGATCAGCTTACTTATTTCTTCAGCTTTTATGCTCATCGCCGTTCACCCCTATCGTCATTTGTTTGCAGTCACAATGTTCCGTTCCATTCTTCTCAGTTTTCCGCTGACAGAACCATCATAAATGGTATTGCCAAGCTGTATTTTGATCCCGCCCAGTATGGTAGGATCAACTACGTTTTCAAACTGAATCGCATTTTTGGTGAAGCGTTTGGCAAAACTGCTCTCCAGCTCTTTCTGCTCGGCTTCATTCAGTTCACGGACGGAATATACGGTTGCTACTGCAATTCCTTTTGCATCATTTACCAGCTGGATAAAATGATCAATAATGGATGGTATGATCTCGCTCCGCTGCCGCTCTACAAGTAGCTTGATTGTATTTACGACATCTGCTGACAAACCTTGAAACGCCTTCTCAAGGAATTGTATCTTTTTCGCATGATGGACGCGAGGATGCTTCAGGAATGTAATAAGATTGGTATTTGTATCAAAAACTTCTTTTACTGTGCGGAATTCTTCCATAAATTGATCCAGCACTGCTTTTTCATTTCCAAGCTGGAAAAGAGCATCTGCATATCGTTTAGCAACTACTGCTTCACTCATAGCTCTTCTCCTACCTCTTTAATATATTCATTAATCAGCTTTTCCTGATCCTGTGCACTGAGTTCTTTTTCAATAACTTTGCTTGCAATAAGTACAGAAAGTGATGCAACTTGATCCTGTAATGCCTGCAGTGCTTTTTCCTTCTCATTTTGAATATCAGCCTGGGCTGCTTCCTTCAAACGGTCAGCTTCAGAACGTGCCGCTGCAATAATTTTCTCTTCCTGAGATTCTGCAGCATTTTTGGCATCTTCAATGATCTTTTGTGCTTCCTGTTTTGTCTGATTCAATTGCTCTGTCGCTTTTTGGGATGCTTCTTCCGCTTCCTTGCGGCTTTTTTCCGCCTCTTCTATTTCATTTGCGACGTAATTTTCCCGCTTTTCCATGATGTTCATTACCGGACCCCAAGCCACTTTCTTGAGGAGATACAGCAATAGAATAAAGAAGACGAGCTGAACAATCATATCTCCTACCTGAAATCCGCCGACAGTCGCACCGATTGTCAGAAAATCAACGTATTGGTGCACAGCTTTCACTCCTTTCACCCTTAAATGCAACTTTTAAGTGCTTATAACATCGTATATTTTGACTTGTGAATCATATTTAAATTAAGTATTGGCTTTGTCTTTATGTCAGTTATGCCAATAAGATGCGGTCTTTTCCATTGAACAGCACCCGCGACAGCAAAGGAACTGCTGTCAACTTGCCCTTGCATCGGACTTGCTCAGTTACAGTCAGTTTGGACGGGGGGTGTATTCCAAAGATCCTATAGCCCTCCCTGTTTATCGCTGTAAAAGGCGTTTGCTTTTTTATAACTTACATGTTTACTTTTTCCTTCATCCGGTTACATTTAAATGAAGGATTTTATTCCTGCTTACAGACTACATAAAGGAATGGCGAAGATTTCATACGAATGAACTTCGCCATCTTGTGCTGAATAAATGTATTACATTACCATAAATGCGATAACTACCGCGAAAATCGGAATCGCTTCTACCAATGCTACCCCGATAAACATAGTGGTTTGAAGTGCACCGCGAAGTTCCGGCTGACGTGCAATCCCTTCTACCGTTCTGCTTACGATCATCCCGTTACCAAGACCCGCACCCAATGCGGCTAAACCAATTGCTATTGCAGCTGCTAATGCTCCCATTTTATAATTTCCTCCTTTTTATAGTAAAACCTTATAATTTTTTATTTGACAGATAGGAAAGCACCATACTTTCTATCTTCATACATTCAACCAGCGTACACACTGAAGGCTCTATTCAGCCGTGTGCTCGCAGTTAATGGTCCGCGTTCACTTTATGTGACATATAAACCATTGTTAACATAACAAAAATAAATGCTTGGATTGTCCCAATAAATAGTTTAAAGCCCATCCAGGCCATCATTGGTAATGCTGACAATAGGAATCCTCCAACTCCCGTTACTGCCAGGCCGACCAAAAGCGTCAGCAGGATTTCCCCGGCAAACATATTCCCGAAAAGACGCAGACCCAATGTAAGCGTATTGGTAAACTCTTCAATGATTTTCAACGGGAATAAAAAGGGCACCGGACGGAAGTAATCCTTCCCGTATTCTTTAAATCCTCTCAGCTTTATGCCATAAAAATGGGTAAGTAAAACCACCATTCCGGAGAGGGTTAAAGTTAGTGTTGCATCTGCCGTCGGGGATTTCCACCACAGGTCATGATCATGTACTACCATAAATGCAACACCGGATACGTTTCCCACAAAAATATACAGAATCAGGGTCAGGCCCAGTGGCAGGAATAACTTTCCGGTTTTCCAGTCCATCGTATTACCGATAACCCCTTTAATAAATTCAACAAGCCACTCAATGGCATTTTGCATGCCGGTAGGCTTCATTTGCAGGTTTCTCGTTGCCCATGTTACAAACACGAAAACGATGGTGGAAACAATAATGATCATCATGACGTTTGATAAGTTAAAATCAAGCCATGGTATCCCGAAAACATTTTCAACTATTGGTGCTGTGTGATCCAAATTCTTCACCCCTTTTCATCAAGCATCCTTTTTCTTAGAGGCGTAAACTTACACCTGCTAGCGCGCAAAGGCCCCAGTTCATCCCCTTGCGTTACTAAGGCGATTGCCGGCAATTTAGGCAAAAACCCAGGTTCTCGTTTGGAAAAACTTCATTTTTTGCCTTTGCTGTTGGAGTTCAAGTCTTTTCGCAGTGAAAACATGAGGTAATCCAGCATGATAATAACATATGAGGTCCCCAGTCCAACAACTACAGCAATAATATGAAAGTTTTCGTCAAACCGAAGTGCGATTACTACAGCTAACGCCGCGGCAGCCAACCGGGAAAATGTACCGATGCCAACGATCGACCCCTGTTCAGCGGCAGCCTGGCCAAATTGCCTTGTTTTTCGCTGCAATAACCATAGATTATAGAAACTTACGACACTCCCTAAAAGGAGCCCGAGGAAAACTCGCGGATATGGTGTGAAGCCGGCTCCAAGTACCAATATCGAAAGAAGGTACAGCATCCATTTTCGCTGACGTATTGCCATCTTTTCAAATTGTGACATCTGGTCCACTTCTCTCATCAATTTTCGCAAATAGCTTTCGTGAATGAATGATTGCATTATTGATAGAATGAATCGTGCTTTTTATAAATAAGCGCATTGTTTTGGGGCTCATTAAGATGGGGCACCCTGCTGTTCTTCGCTGCAATTTGTTTCGCCATCCTTTGCTGAACCTGTCCACCAATCACAATCTCCATCACAGTATTTGCATCATTAACAACGGTACTATATGTATAAACTTATATGCCGCTTTAAATAGCCTCTTTTGTATGAAGGCCTTACCATTCCACACTAAGATAGTTTACAATAGCCGGTAGGTGTTGTCAATTACAATAAAGTATGTTTTCCCTTTATTATTCCGGCATTTTTGCAACCCTCTCATTCACTGCTCCCCTGCGGGTCATTTGCAATTTTTTAATAACCGTGTGCAAATTTCACAAAGCCGGAAAGTGAAGCAGTCTTAACTTGTCATTTTACTGGATTTCCTCCATAAATTTAAGTGACATTTTTGTGAACAAATTGTCATCGTTAATTCTTTTGGCTGTAGATTCGGATGCTCGGAGTATATTCAAAAAAATAATGGAGCAGCGGTCCCCGGCCGTACCGGAGGATAACCCCCCCCGGAGCGGATTTCCTGAGCCCTTTCCCGGCTTAAAAATGCAATAACGGTTTGCATCTACTCCTCCGGTTCCATATACAATTGCATCTGATAACTTTCATAGGTTCCATCTTCCAAAGCTATAGTGATAATTGCTTCATAGTGTCCCGGCTCTCCTATTTCCGCTTTTTCCAGCTGCCCTTCATTGTTTCCAACCTGTACATCTTCCAACTCCAGTAAATTGCGTTCAAACCTTAAAGTATCCGGATCATATAAATCCACCCGCACGTTTCTCGCAGGATCCGTTATATACAACTGGTAGGCAAACACCTCATCGGAAAAAGGCTTCAGTGAAAATTCAAAGCCCATCACTTTCGGATTATCCGCTTTCTGATTCACAAATAGATAAGGCAGATGATAGTTTTCCTCCCCCTCATTCAATGTCAGCCATCCCTGATGCACCCCTTCATCCAGCAGAGGGGCGGTCACTTTGATGCTCACGGGGATATTTCTTTTTTCCTTTGCTTCCAATGTTACTTGCTGTGGTAATTCCCACGTGATTCCCGGCTGATTTTTCGGATAGGAAAAATGGTATGTTTTTTCATTCTCTGTTGTATTTTCAATCGGAAATTCGGTGGATAATATCTCTGTATAGGCATCTATTTTTCCAAAAGAAAGTAATGGGTCATAAATAATAGTATTGGTTTCGATGGCTGCTTCCGGATTAATTTCTCCCATTCCCTGCATAATCGGTTCGATTGGGGTTTGATCCTCTGTTTCCATGCGGAAAGCAGTAGTTTTTAATGCACCATGAATTTGTTCATTCGTCCACTCAGGCCGGGCCTCTTTCAGTAATGCAATGACTCCGGTGGCATGTGGGGCCGCCATGCTTGTCCCTTGCATCGCCTGATACCCGCCCGGAACAGTGCTGAGGATGTTTGTGCCCGGCGCCAATATGTCCGGCTTAATATCCCAGTTCACGGTTACAGGTCCCCTGGAGCTGAACTCTGCAACCCCACTCGCCATTTCTTTATAATCGGTTTCCAGGTAGGTTGTTTTTTCGTTCAATTGTTTCTCCAGCCACAGTCCGTCTTCCTTGGAAACTGCTGCAACCGGAATGGTGACGGGGTCGTATTCATGCTGAATGATACCTTGAAATAACCCTTCTTCGTTATTATGAATAATGACCGCAATTGCCCCATTTTCTTCCGCTCTTTTCGCCTTCTCAAATAAGGAGACATCCCCACGTGCTATTAAGGCAATTTTTCCGGCATAATCATTTTCATTGCTTGTGATCGGATATGCCTTATCCACGTTCCATGGCGGGGAACCAACCATTGGAGCGAAGGCTATTTCTCTGTCATTTTTTGCTTCATATAAATAGGGAACTTCCATTTCCGGGCTGTATGCTCCAATCGACAGTGCTCCGGTAGCGGTTGCCGGTGAGCCAACTGTCCAATTTTCAGGTCCACTGTTGCCATTGGCAGTGACCACGGAAATTCCCAGTTCAGCAGCACGGTTTACAGCTAAGCTGGTCGGATAATCCGGCCCATTTACATTATTGCCCAGGGAGAGGTTGATGACATCCACTCCCTGTTCGGCTGCCTTTTCCATTGCTGCAATGACTTGAACCGAAGTCCCCCTTCCACCAGGCCCAAGGGCCCGGTAAGCATAAATCTCCGCATCCGGGGCCACTCCTTTCAAATCACCATTTGCAGCAATAATGCCTGCTACATGGGAACCATGGTTTGTTGGTATCCCTTCTGCAGGAACCGTTTCCATAGGATCATCGTCCAAATCCACCAGGTCATAGCCGCCACGATAATTGAGCTGCAGATCAGGGTGGGTATAGTCCACCCCTGTATCGATCACTCCAACCTTCACGCCTTTTCCGGTGTAGGGAGTATTATTTAAATCGGAAGGAAAAACAACACCTTCTTCCAAATTACTTACATCCTTAAAAGGGGCAGGCATCGTTTCATACGTCTGGGCAGTGTGAATACTTTTAATAAATTCCAGTGACTCCATTCGTTCCAATTTATCAGGCGCCCCTTGTAATGCAAGACCATTCAGCAGAATCTCATATGTTGCGACAACCTCAATAAAGGGATGGTATGTCTCAATATACTCTTTGTGTGCCTGTGGGTTTCCTTCCACTTCAATGATGACCGATTGGATATCTTCTCTTTCGGCTTGTATAGGTTGCGGGAGCAGGATGATGAATAATAGTATCGCCGGAAGCAGGACGAAGCGCATGAGTGGACCCTCCTTTTTCATCTAGTTTTTGGAAAAAGCAGGATATTATACACGGGCGTAGGAGGGCGTTCCCTGCCTTACCGTCATTCGTGGATGATCAAAAGCGGAATCTTTCGTTATTCATCCGGACTTTCATAGAGATAATAAAACTCGGCCCCCAGGCCGCCTTCATTAATCATATCCTGGATCGCATTCGTTTCATTATCCGTTTCGGGCGTTTGTACTTTTGCAGTCATAAGCCAGCAGACCTCCTTTAACATATACTTTAGTATATTCGGGTAGGGAGCCGGCTGTTCTTGGTCTGTGCCGGTGGAAAGCAGGTTTTCATTTTTACACTGAAAAGTTTGTCCGATTATAACTTTCTTGGCGTTATGGCAGCGGACGGCAGGTGAAGCAGTAAAAAAAAGAGACACCAAATATATTATTTGGTGCCGAATAAGCGGTCGCCCGCATCTCCCAGTCCGGGAACAATATACCCTTTTTCATCAAGTCCTTCATCCAAGGCGCCCAAATAAATGTCCACATCCGGGTGCTCCTTTTTTAACACTTCCACGCCTTCCGGGGCTGCTACGAGACACATCAGCCGAATATTTTGCGCGCCGCGCTTTTTCAAGGAGTGAATGGCATCATTTGCAGAGCCGCCTGTTGCAAGCATAGGATCGATAACGATTAATTCACGTTCATGTATATCGGTAGGCAGCTTCAGGTAATATTCCACCGGCTGCAGTGTTTCCGGGTCACGGTATAACCCGACATGTCCAACCTTGGCAGCAGGAATCAGTTTGAGCACACCATCCACCATGCCCAGGCCGGCACGCAAAATAGGGACAAGTCCTATCTTTTTGCCGGAAAGTACTTTGGCTTTTGCTTCCGTGACAGGGGTCTCCACCGTTTTTTCCTGCAACGGCAGATTTCTTGTAATTTCAAATGCCATCAGTGTGGATACTTCATTAACCAGTTCACGGAACTCTTTCGTTCCCGTGTTTTTATCCCTTATGTACGTCAATTTATGCTGAATTAACGGATGATCCAGTACAAATACATTTCCCATTCGCGATCACTCCTTATAAGTTTGTAACATCTTTAAAATTGTACTCAAAAAATACACTGGTTTCAAGTGGCAGGAAAGTCAGTTAATTAATTTACTTTCCTCGAAGATCGTCATATTTCAAGTAAGGACATAGAAGCGGTTTTTATTTTTCATTCGTAATGGACCAAAGGGATGTGATTTATTTCCGTTCAGGCGTATTTGCCTGATCAATTACCGAATAGCCTGAACGTCACGTACCAGTTCTGGAACGATGCCGATACTTCCCTTCCAATTACGGACACATTAAAAAAGGACACCCGCTGATCGGGCATCCTCTTAAATTTATGCATAGATTGGCAGTTTGTTTGTTAACGCAAATACGCGTTCTTTTGCTTCTGAAAGTTTTTCTTCATTTTCGTGATTTTTCAGGGTCAGAGAGATGATCGCTGCAATTTCCTTCATCTCGGACTCGCCAAATCCGCGCGTAGTCACCGCTGCTGTTCCGATGCGCACGCCACTCGTAACGAACGGACTTTCTTTGTCAAAAGGAATCGTATTCTTATTTGTAGTAATTCCAATATCATCCAGTACTTTTTCAGCAGTTTTTCCGGATAGATTTAATGGTGTCACATCCAGAAGCAACAAGTGGTTGTCTGTACCTCCGGATACGACGCGCACTCCTTCGTTTTCCAATGCTTCACTCAAAGTCCGGGCATTAGCAATAATTTGTCTGTTATAGGTTTTAAATTCATCGGAAAGTGCTTCTTTGAACGCCACTGCTTTAGCGGCAATAATGTGCATGAGCGGGCCGCCCTGCATTCCCGGGAACACGGACTTGTCTATCTTCTTCGCATATTCTTCTTTGCAGAGAATCATTCCTCCGCGTGGTCCGCGCAAGGTTTTATGCGTCGTTGTTGTTACAAAATCCGCATGCGGTACCGGATTCGGGTGCAATCCGGCTGCAACAAGACCGGCAATATGTGCCATGTCCACCATTAGATATGCGCCCACTTCATCGGCAATTTCCCGGAATTTCCCAAAGTCAAGGGTGCGGGAATAAGCGCTGGCCCCTGCTACAATCAGTTTTGGTTTTACTTCCTTTGCCTTTTCCAGCACCGTATCGTAATTAAGTTTCTCAGAACCTTCTTCCACACCATAGTCAACAAAATTATACAGGGTTCCGCTGAAATTAACGGGACTGCCATGTGTCAAATGTCCACCATGATTCAAGTTCATACCCAATACGGTATCACCCGGCTCCAGCACAGTAAAATAAACAGCCATATTTGCCTGTGCACCGGAATGTGGCTGCACATTAGCATGATCGGCACCAAATAGTGCTTTTGCACGATCACGGGCAAGGTTTTCCACTACATCCACATGTTCACAGCCGCCGTAATATCTTTTGCCCGGATAGCCTTCAGCATATTTATTCGTAAGTACGGACCCCATCGCTTCCATGACTGCTTCCGAGACAAAGTTTTCCGATGCGATCAATTCGATTTTTTGCTGCTGTCGTTGTTTCTCCGCCTGTATTGCGTCAAAAACTTCACTGTCACTCTGTTTTATGTATTCCATTCTGTTGAAAACCTCCTGTATATTTTTGTTGCATGTGATCATAAATGGGAAGTGCTCTGCTTTACGCAGTCGATGGATAAATCCTGGACCTGTTAAGGTAACAGGGCCAAGGAAAGATTGTGTTTTCTGCTTTTACGAAGCTATTATAGCATATAATTTATTTTTCATGGGGGAAAAGACAGAAATAAATGTTTAATGGAAAATTTTGTGTTCAGAAGGCTTCTTCTTTGAGGATGGTTCATAACTTTAAAATATCAAAAAAACCGAACAAATTATGACGATAGAGTATCACCGGCAGCTCCGGGAATATACTTCGCTTTCACCTCAGGCACAAGTGCGACATCCGATCAACCTCCCGTTGGTCGTTTTCTCAGTGTCTTCTTTGCCGCAGGCGGATGATGAGCCTCCTTGCCCCGGCAAGGGGTATGCCGACGTTGCCCGCAAAGGGCGTTTTTAGTCGGCCTTCATTAATGTTGCCCTGCGGGATCTCATCGATGCCTTTTCTCCTGCTGGAGTCTCCGTATATTCCCGGAGCTGGGTAAGTGTTTGTTTGGATTCTTCTCCGACAAAATTAGTTATGTCCCTACCTCTTCTTCTTTGCCGGTTTGCTTCACTTACAGCTGTTATTTGCACTTGTGTCGGTATACTTGGCTCTTTCCCCGCCGATTAACTTTGGACGTGTTCGGGCAGCGGTTAACCTGGCATTTCCAACCCAGCGCTTTTCCAAACGGACAGGAACAGCAACATGCTTCAGGTGCATGCCAATCATCGTTTCGCCGATATCGATTCCGGCACTGGCCTGAATGTGTTCGACCAAAACAGGATGGTCCATATGTTTATATGCATAGGAAGCCATAGATCCGCCTGCTTCCGGTACGGGCACAGCAGATACTTCCGAGAGCTGAAATTGTTTTACCGTATTCCTTTCCACTACAAGCGAACGATTTAAGTGTTCACAGCATTGAAATGCAAGATGGACGCCGGTTTTTTCCTGCAGGTTTTTCAATTTATTGAGGACCGCTTCAGCTATATTCTCACTTCCGGAAGTTCCTATTTTTTCACCGGCAATTTCACTGGTGGAGCAGCCTATGACAAATAAGTCACCTTGATGCAGGTAACCGGAAGCCACCCATTCTTTGACAATGTGTTGCATATCTTCAGAAGTTTTTTGCTGTAAACTCGCCATCTGAATCCCTCCATGATTTTTTTAAAACATATTCCTCTTTTTCAAAAAAAGACATCTGCAGGTGAGATGTCTTATAAATATAAGCTAAATATAAGCGTTATTTATTTTCATACTCGTCCACTTTGCCGAGGCGGTTTGCGTGGCGGCCACCTTCAAATTCCGTTTCGAGAAAGGCTTTCGCTACTTCACGTGCCAGTCCCGGGCCAACAACACGTTCTCCCATGGCAAGTACATTGGCATCATTATGCTTACGGGTCATTTGTGCACTGAATGTGTCATGCGTCAGGGCACAGCGGATTCCTTTTACTTTATTTGCTGCAATTGACATGCCGATGCCGGTTCCGCAAATAAAAATACCACGATCAAACTCCCCACTCGCTACCCGTTCAGCAGCCGGGAGGGCATAGTCCGGATAATCCACGGAAGTTTCACAGCTGCAGCCTGTATCCTCATATTCAATTCCTTTTTCTTCCAATAACTCCTTTACAGCGTTGCGGATGGTCATCCCTGCATGGTCTCCGGTAATAATTACTTTCATTTTTATGACTCCTTTCGGGTTTATTGTTTCCGTTATATCAGGAAACCCTGAATTGATTTATTTGATTGTTTAACTCTTTTGCCTGGTCTTCCAGTTCATGTGCAAGTTCATCCACTTTTTCTATAGTAGCGGTCTGTTCGTGAATGGCCGCATTCATTTCCTCGGCACCCGCGGAAGTTTCTTCAGAAATGGCAGCCACTTCCTGGGATTGGGTTACCGTTTCCTGAATGGATTCCAGCTGCTGGTCCACCAGACTGGAAATAACATCAATCTCTGAAGCCGTGTCCTGCACAGAACCGGCCATTTGTTCAATAGCTGTATTTGTTTTTTCTCCATTTTTTGCTTCTGCTTTCGCCAATCCTACAGTATTTTTCATTTTCGCTGCTACGCTTTCCACATCTTCCTGAATCGTTGTCAATAATTCGGCAATTTGATTTACTGCCGTTGCACTTTGATCTGCCAATTTACGGATTTCTTCCGCTACTACGGCAAAACCCCTTCCGTGTTCTCCAGCTCTTGCAGCTTCAATGGATGCATTTAATGCCAGCAGATTTGTCTGCTCGGCAATTTCCCCGACCATGGAAATAATCGATTCCACCTGCCTGGCATTTTGATTTAAATGCTCCACATCGGCAAGCGAAACTTCCTGATCATCAGCGAGGTTTTGAATCCCCTCTACTAATTGGTTTACCACATCTTGACTGTTCGTTAACGTATCCAGCATCGTGATTGATTTTTCTTTTGACTGTGTTGCTTTACTTTGCACATTTTTTGCCAGCTCTGTCGCCATTTCGATTGATTCTGCCGTATATTGAATGGACTCAGAGGCGTTTTCAGCTCCGTTTGAAATATCATCGATCGATGCCCGGATGAGCGAAGCATGGCGGGAAGCCTGATCCGATACTTTTTTCATGTGGATCACTGATTCATTTGTATTATCAAAATGTTTGTCAATATTATGCACCATGCTCCTCAGGTTTTTCAGCATCGTATCAAATGATTTGCTGAGGGCCCGTATTTCATCATCCGATTTTGGTATTTCCACTTGCTGGTTCAAATTTCCACTTGCAGCCATCGATGCTGCTTCATTCAGTTTTTCCAATGGTTTTGTAATGACTCGGGCAGCAAAAAAAGCCAAGAGACCCGACCAGATGATTCCAAGGGTCAGTGTTGCAATGGTAAAAATTTCTTCCGGGATTTGCCAGTACACCTGTACATAATCAAACACTACATAAAGAAATAAAGCACTTGTCGTGTACGTAATGATGGCTAATGCCGTTGCGAACAATACGAGTTTTAATCGTAGACTGAAGCGGTATTTGTTTTTCCCCATGATAGTTTTCCCCTGTCTATTTATTTATTTTTTTCTTTAACAGATCGACATAATGGGATAACTCCTGCAATGTTTTTTCATATACCTCCAGGGAACCACCGAATGGATCGGATATATCGTAATTAATCAGGCTTGCTTCCAGGCTTTTAATACGTTCTATATCTTCTGCCATGTGAACGTGCAGCTCCTGTTCCAGCTGGTTATTATTCAATTTATGCTCATTTTGCCTGATAAACATTGCTCTTTTCTCTTCGTAGTCTGCATAGACCTGCTTTAATTCATCCCATACTTTTTTATCGGCTTCTGAGACATATTCTTTTAGGGTGAAATATTTTTCCTGGTAACCGGGAAAATCCATAATCAATGATTGTTTGTGCTGTGTGGTCATGGTTAATACAATATCCGCCCAGCTTAATAAGTCATTCGTTACAGGCTGGGATTGATGATCCAGTTCAATATCATAGTTTTTTAATGCTTCTGTTGCTTTTTCATTTGCACGCTGATGATGCATGGCAAAAATCCCGGCTGACTTCACTTCCGCTTCCGGCATTCTTTTTTTCACCAAAGCTTCTGCCATCGGGCTCCGGCATGTATTTCCTGTACAGACAAACAATATTTTCATTGATTGAACCTCCACAATTTTTCTCTAGATTAAATATATCATAGATAATGGGATCATGTCAGACTGAAGTTAAAACCGGATTGCGTGAGGAGGGGGTTTTTTCGTTGAATTAAATGCCGGGAGCAGGAGGAGACGGGGCCATCCTGGACTTGGCAGCAGAAATTACAGATTTTTACATATTACTACACATCACCGTAAATAATGTCTTTTTCATTTACCACTTGTTGGCATCGCCCACTCCCCGGACCATCTTCAGATGCCCTGGTAATAACATGATCTCGTTAGGGGTTGATCCGGAAACTTCCCCGTCCATGTCGGCATCTTTTTGCGGATCGGTGTTTAATGTTAATTTATGCACCTGAAAGTGCTCCAGTTCCGTAAAACTCTCCTTATCTGTCATCGGGTTCTTCATGGACAGCAACTCACGGAAAGCAGCGAGATTGGATTCTTTAATGATTAATACATCGAACATGCCATCATTTAGCTGGATGGACGGGATTGGCAATTCTGTTGTTCCAATAAATTTACCATTTAATACAATGATCATGACCGCTTCTCCGTTATGCTCATGTTGTTCGGTCGTGATTTTATAACGGAATACTTCTGCCTCGTTTACGGTGCGGATCGTACTCATAATATAACTGAGTACACCAAGGCTATTTTTCTGTGCTTGATCAATGTTTTGCGAGGCTTCGGCAACCAGACCAATTCCCCAGAAATTGAGAAAGTAACTGTCATTTGCTTTACCGACATCCACCGGCATCACTTCACCTGCTGCGATGGTTTGTGCAGCCTGTTCAAGATCCTGTGGTATTTGCAGCATACGGCTGAAATCATTGGCCGTGCCAGCCGGCAAAACACCAATAACCGGGCGTCGTTTTAGTAGTGCCACTGCATTGATGCATGCATGTAAAGTTCCATCGCCGCCAAGTATAATGAGAAGATCGATTTCTTCTGCAAAACGCACGCATGCTGCCTGTGCCTCTTCAATACTCGCGGTTTGAATTATTGTGATTGATTTTATTTTTTTCGCTAATACGGGCAGTGTTTTGGCCAGCTTTTGTTCTATACCATCACTGCCTGCTTTGCTGTTATATAAAAATAATGCTCTCTCAAATCCGGACATTTTCACTTCTCCTGACAATTTTTTATAAGTCTTGCCTTTTATTTCAGGTTGGAAACCTGCTTGTGTAAGTGATTATACGCATCGTCGGTTTAGTCTTTCTATACCCGTTGATTTTGCCTTTCATACTTCTTTTATTTCATTTTGGGATTCGAATTTTGGACAAGACACCAGAATCGTATTAGCTATGCGCTTTATTGGCACGCTTGAAAAACTGCTTTAGTACCTGTTTATTAAGCGCTTGTAAAGTATTGTAAAGTTTCAGTAAATCGCATAGTATTTTTTGCCCATATCGTATTTAATATATTTTGTAAGACAAACTACTTTTTAATTACATAGGAGGTTCATCATGAAGAAGTTTTATAGTTTACTGATTATTTTAGGGTTGGTACTGATCCTTGCCGCATGCGGCAGTGCTGAAGGCTCAGACACGGAGGAAGACACTGATGATGAGACAGGGACAGAAGAAGAAGCAAGTGTTGAAGCTGAAGATGGATCTGGAACAGGCTCCGATGGGGAAGGGATGATTCCGGACACATTAGTCATGGGGTTTGTGCCGTCTCAGGATTCCGATACAATCGCTGATACGGTTGAACCGCTGGCAGAACGCTTAGGGGAAGAATTGGATATTGAAGTGCAGGGCCAGGTTATGACGAACTATAACGCATTAGTGGAAGCAATGGGTGCCAACCAGGTACAAGTCGGCTTCATCCCGGCTTTCGGTTACGTGCTGGCCCAAGAGCAGTATGATGTGGAAGTCATTTTAAAATCCATCCGATATGGATCAGGTACATATAAAGCCCAATATGTTGTACGTTCGGATTCAGGAATTGAGAGCCTGGAAGATTTAGAGGGCACTACCTGGGCATATGGGGATCAGGGTTCCACGTCCGGATATCTTTTCCCTGCAAACCAATTAATGGAAGAATTTAGTTATGCAAATGCTGCTGAATTGGAAAGTGACTTTTTCGGCGGAACACTTCAAACCGGTGGACATGATAACTCAGCAATCGCAGTTTATGAAGGAGATGCTGATGTGGCAACGACATTTGATGATGTGCGTACAGAATTGGAAGATGAATATCCGGATGTTATGGATGAACTGACTATTTTAGGTTATACAGATGACATTCCAAATGATACCATTTCTGTTACTAAAGAGCTTGATGATGATTTTGTTCAGAAAATTAAAGAGACCTTCCTGTCATTTAATGATGATCCCGAAATGATTGAAATCATGAATGAAGTGTATAACTGGGATGAAATTGACGAAGCTGCCGATGAAGAGTATGACGTTGTAAGAGAAACTTACGAAAAATTCCAGGATAATATCGAACTTTAAGCTGAATGGATCTTTAGGGAAGAGTCTGAGACAGAACTCGAAGTAAGAATAGAAAAGACGAACAAACCATCATATTAGCTCCGGAAATATACGTAGACTCCTTGAAAATGCTATGCATTTCTCACGAAGATGTAATGTTGCCGAAGCGTTACTTGTCCAGCGGGAGCAAAGGTATCGGTGAGACCCCGCAGTGCAACATTAATGAAGGCCGACTAAAAACGCCCTTTGCGGGCAACGTCGGCATATCCCTTGTCGGGGCAAGGAGGATTACCAGCCGCCCGCGGCAAAGAAGACACTGAGAAAACGACCAACGGGAGGTTGATCGGATGTCGCACTTGTGACTGAGGTGAAAGCAAAGTATATTTCCGGAGCGGGTTTTAGGCGCAAAGTATAAGGATGTTCGGGCTTCTGTTTACTAAAATTGTTTTGTCCCGGCCTCATCTTTCCACTTTTTATGATATTAGTTTGTTATGGAGGAAATACATATAATGATTGAATTCAATGATATCGGTCTTGTCTATCCAAATGGCACAGAAGGCCTGAAAAATATAAATGTCACCATTAATGATGGTGAGTTTGTCGTCATCGTTGGTTTATCCGGAGCCGGCAAATCCACTTTCATACGCAGTATAAACCGCCTGGTGACACCTACTTCGGGATCCCTGCACATAGATGGAGAGAATATTCTTACCTATCGCGGAAGTAACTTAAGAAAACTCCGGACGAAAACCGGTATGATTTTCCAAAGTTATAATCTTGTTAAACGGTCCAATGTACTGAAAAATGTACTTGCCGGCCGTTTGGGGCATACTGGTACATTAAGGTCGATTTTAAATTTATATAAAAAAGAAGATTTGTCTTTGGCTTACGAAAGCCTGAAGCGGGTAAATATTGATGAAAAAATATACAACCGTGCGGATGAATTAAGCGGCGGACAACAACAGCGGGTAAGTATTGCCCGTGTACTGACACAAAAACCAAAATATATATTAGCGGATGAGCCGGTTGCTTCACTTGACCCTCCAACCTCACACCAAGTCATGAAGTACCTGAAAAAAATCAATAAAGAAGATAACATTACAACCATTGTAAACCTGCACTTTATTGATATGGCGATGGAGTATGCAGATCGTATTATCGGCATGCGTGCGGGTGAGGTGGTTTTTGACGGACCTGTATCGCAAGTTTCCGAAAAAACATTTGAGGAGATATACGGCCGCTCCATACGTAAGGATGACTTGCGTGGGGAGGCGAATGAATCTTGACAACGGAAAAATCAACCGGGAAGACCATCCCTTCCATTTATCCTGCCAAAACAAAAATGCAGGTATCCTTCATGTTTTTTGTTGTATTGGGTATTTATCTTTTCAGCATGTACTGGACACAAAAAGAAATGGTCGGCGGCTTTGGCGGTGCACTCGGCAATATGTATACCGTTGCCGAAAAATTTTTCCCGCCGAACACTGCAGTTATACCGGCCATTTGGAGGCCACTGGTGGAAACCATTCAAATGGCCATTATCGCCACTACTGTTGCGGCTGTTTTAACCGTTCCCCTCGCATTGATGGCAGCACGGAATATAGTTGCATGGAAACCATTATACTATGTGACCCGGACCGGCTTGAATATCCTGCGTACCATTCCGGACCTTGTATTGGCAGTCATTTTCGTTGGGTTATTCGGAGTCGGTGTTTTTCCGGGTATCCTGGCGCTTATTATTTTTTCATTGGGCATATTGGCCAAACTGATTAGTGAAACGATCGAATCGGTGGATATGAATCCGCTTGAAGCAATGCGCGAATCCGGCGGCAATGTGTTCCAGGTAATCTGGTATGCATTAATTCCGCAGGTTTTACCGCAGTATACATCATTGGTTCTGTATGTCTTTGAGATTAATATCCGGGCATCTGTTGTATTAGGACTGGTCGGTGCCGGTGGAATCGGTCTTATTTTAAATCAGCAACTGGGTTTTTATAATTATCCCAATGCCATGATGATTATTATTATGATTTTCATAGTGGTGATCATTATTGAATATATCAGCTCGAAAATAAGGGAGGCACTGTTATAATGAAAAATTTCACCTTACCTCCAAAACCAAAAGGCTCCGCCCTTAAACGAATTAGAAACATCACCATCGCCATGCTTGTCATTGCTTTGTATGTCTGGACATTTGTAAGTATTAATATTGACTGGGGCAGGGCCATTGAACGGGCTGTTAATAACTTCCAGAGAGTGGTACCGCGACTGTTCAATCCGGACTGGGAAGCAGCTGGAGAAGTTTCCATGGCCATGCTGGAAACCGTCTTTATTGCATTTGCCGGTTCGTTAATGGCGGCAATATTAGCCGTGCCTCTCTCCTTCCTGGCTGCGCATAATATGATGGGGGGGAAAGTATTCTCGACCATCGGAAAGTGGGTGTTGTCCGCCGTTCGCGCATTCCCAGATCTGATTTTGGCAATTCTGTTCGTCGTAGCCGTCGGGCCGAATGCTTTTGCCGGGGTGCTTGCCATCGCTATCGGCTCTACGGGAATGCTCGGAAAAATGTTCTCTGAAATCATCGAGTCTATTGACATGCAAGTGGTGGAAGCCATGAAAGCAAATGGTGCCAACCGGATACAAATCCTGTTCTATGCGGTCATCCCGCAAATTATTCCCGAGTTCCTGTCTTATGCCATCTATCGTTTTGAAATCGATATTCGGGCATCGTCCATCCTTGGGATCGTGGGCGCCGGCGGGATTGGAACGATGATTATTTTTGCAGCGAATAACCGGGATTGGAATGAAATGGGCATGATTTTATTAGCCATCGTCATTGTTGTAACGGTGATCGACTTTGCTTCCTCCAGAATCAGAAACAAAATTGTATAATGAATAAGGATGTCTCACAGAACGGTTCTTTTCTGTGAGACATTTCCACCTGAGAAAGGATGCTTCTTATGGAAAAGGATAAAGCAAACGTTATTTTATTATATACGAGTGATGTGCACGGTCAGGCGACGCCCATTTTTTACGGAAGCAATGAGGCAGCTGACATCGGCCTGGCGAAGTATGCGACGGCGGTGGGTCAGGTACGTGAAGAAAATGAGGCTATCATCGTTGTGGATAACGGGGATTTAATACAGGGGACACCATTAATGACCCATTATGTGAAGGAACACGCCGACAAAGAAAATCCAATGGTTGGCGTGATAAATCGAATCGGACTGGATGCAGCTGTCATAGGAAATCATGAATTTAATTTTGGGAGAGATATTTTGGCAGATGCCGTGAATCAATCCGCCTTTCCGTGGTTGTCGGCAAATTGTCTCGACAAAAGAACCGGTAAACCTTATTTTGGTCCTCCTTATATAATGAAAGTATTGGATCAAGGCGTAAAAATTGCCATCGTCGGCGTGACCACACATTATATTCCCAATTGGGAAGCAACGGAACATATTAGAGACATGGCATTTGCCGATGCCTTTTCCACTTTACAGACATGGGTCCGGAAAATCCGCGAAACAGAAAAGCCGGATATTCTCATAGCCATGTATCACGGCGGCTTTGAACGTGATGTACACACAGGCGAACCGACGGAACCATTAACCGGAGAAAATCAGGGATATAAAATGTGCACGGAAATAGAGGGCATTGATGTGTTATTAACAGGCCATCAACATCGTCAGCTAGCCGGAAAAATAAATGATGTACTGATCATTCAGCCGGGACATGATGGAGAGGCATATGGAGAGGTTCACATAGATATGCAATTTGCATCCGGGAAATGGATGATCACCGATAAACGTGCACAGGTAAAAACGCTTGAGGGGGTACAGGCAGACCCGGGCATCCTGGCATATACGAATGAATTAGAAACCTCCACACAAGAATGGCTTGATCAGCCAACAGGCTTTATTGACGGAGACATGTCCGTCAAAGACCCATTCCGTGTCAGATTGTCCAAACATCCTTTTATTGAATTTATCCACAAAGTACAAATGGAGGCAGGCCATACGGATATTTCCGTCACTTCCCTGCTCAATGACAACGCAAAAGGGTTTTCCGGTACAGTGACAATGCGGGATATCGTATCTAATTATATTTACCCGAATACGCTTGTGGTGCTTGAATTAACGGGAGAGGACATTATATCCGCTCTGGAAAAGAGCGCAGCCTATTTTGTATTGAATGAACAGGGGCAGATCACCGTAAACCCGGCATATGCCGAACCAAAGCCTCAGCATTACAATTACGACATGTGGGAAGGCATTGACTACACGATTAATGTAGCTCATCCTGCAGGGGAAAGGGTGGAGAATATCACCTATCATGGTTATCCGATTGACATAAATAAATCGTATCACGTCGTGCTCAATAATTACCGGGCGTCCGGCGGGGGAAATTTTGATATGTTTAAAGGTAAACCGGTCATCCGGGAAATCCAAAAGGATATCGTAGAATTAATTCGCGAATATTTCGAGAAACATAAAACCGTAAAAGCGACACTGTCAAAAAATTTTATCATAAAAGCAGAATAAAACATCCGGGGCAGTTTTCATTTTTTTTGCAGAATGACCCTGAACCATTTTATTTTATACCGGTGGAAGAACATCCTATAATTATATGCTTGTACGGGTAGTGGTTTTCCCTGCCGCCCGTACCTGAATTGGGTGGGGCAGCTGGGCCTCCCCATCCTTCAATCCCAAAACGCTGATGTCAATAAAATTAACAGAGCGCTTGATATGAAATTTCTCGTCTGTAATGCAGTCTTACCGTTAAAATATCAGATTCAAACCAAATCCGATCAAAATGCTCCCGCCGAGCATTTCACTGTAGGCACCGAGAAACCCATACATTTTTCGGCCGGCTAGCATGCCAATCCAGGACAGCAGCATACTGGCCGCCCCAAACAGAAGTAATGCCATCGCTGTTTGAACACCGGACAGGCCGAGGCTCAGCCCTACCGGAAAACTGTCAATGCTTACGCCAAAAGCGAGCAAAATAAGACCGGTGCCGATTGGCTGCATCAATTTTTTCGCTTCGTGATTGAATGCGGAAAAGAGCATTTGTGCACCAATTCCCACTAACAGCAATCCCCCTGCCAATGCCGTTAATTCATTCATTTGGGTGGATATGACTCTTCCAAGCATGATCCCCAGAAAAGGCATGAGTATATGAAACAATCCGACTACCACCCCAATAAGCGCTACCCTTTTCAGCCGCAACCGCTGCATCCCCAGACCGAGACTGACAGAAAAAGCATCCGTCCCCAATGCTACAGCTAAAAATATATATGAAACAAACTCACCAATATAACCTGACATCCGGCTTCCCCCTTGGACATACTTATAAAATATATGCACGTCCAAAAAAGAATATGTACAACACTTGCTTGCCGGATTCAGAATAGTGTGAATTGAGGGGTCAGACCCTCATGCCGAATTCTGAATAGTGTGAATTGAGGGGTCAGACCCCAATATGTTTAGTGGCGGCTTTTTTCAGTCGGTTCATGATGGCTTGTCCGATGCCTTTTTCCGGTAGTGCTTCACAAAGAATGAGATCCGTTTCCCCTTCTTTGAAGGCTCTTAGTGCTTCGTATAAACTGGCTGCAATTTCTTCCGGGCGGGCTCCGAGGTCAAATACCTGGTCGGCATGGAGCTCTTTTGCTGTCCCGCTTGTTGCCATGACGCCAACCTTTTTATCATTACTTTTTTCTCTGTTTATGATTTCCTGTATCTGCTCCGCTTTCCCGTCCACCAGCCATAAATCCATATCAGGAGCGTAATGTTTATATTTCATACCGGGCGATATTGGTTTTCCATGCACACTATGTAAGCCGGGATCCAGCAGTACTCCTCCCAGCACTTTTTCCAGCTGCTCACCGGTCACACCGCCGGGCCGTAAAATAACAGGAACATCCCCAGTGCAGTCCACCACTGTAGATTCCAATCCGACACCAGTAGCTCCTGCGTCCAGAATACCGGCGATTTTTCCGTCCAAATCTGCCTGTACATGGGCTGCAGTCGTTGGGCTCGGTTTCCCGGAAGCATTGGCACTGGGAGCCGCAAGGGGGATATTGCAGGCTTTTAACAATCGGTTTGCCACAGGGTGGTCCGGTATTCTTATTGCAACAGTCGATAAGCCCGCTGTCACATTTTCTGCACACTTCCCATTATGCGGCAAAATGAGAGTGAGCGGGCCCGGTGTGAAATGTTCAATTAACTTATCCACATAAGCGGGCCTCGTTGTAACAAGCCCGATTAATTGCTCCTTCGTTGCCACATGTGCAATTAAGGGATTATCCTGGGGGCGTCCTTTTGCCTCAAAAATTTTACTTACGGCTGACGGATTTGTTGCATCTGCACCAAGCCCATATACAGTTTCCGTCGGGAAGGCCACAGTCTCTCCGTTTAACAACAACTCCGCTGCCTCTTCAATGGATTTTTCCATAGATATATTATCCTTTTTTATATTCCAGAACTTTGTTTCCATTTTCTTGAACCTCATTTCTTCTCTATCAGTTTAAAGGAAATAAACGGAATACGCAAAAATATGAGGAACGCCTCTCTGCCATTTGTGGATAACCTTAATTCTCTTACTATTACACACATGTTCAGAGAAGGAAAACATCATTTCACAAAGAACTATCCACATCAATTTCAGATGTTTTTACACTACTTATTATTTGAAAAATACAAATAAAAAAACACCTATATTACGCTCATTTAAAAACCTCTCTAACCGCGTACTATAAGTGTTTTTTTGCTATTTTTCTATCTTTTGTATCAGACGTTTGGACAACCACGTGTTATGCACAACTATCCTGTTTTACACACAAACACTCCACAGGTTATCCACATCTTTTTACCCATGTTAATTAGTTATCTATGACACTTGATACGTCCACCAATTTCCTTCCTGTTTTGTATGTTTATCCACAAACAACTCCCCTTTTTGTGGATGAAATTGTAATGCATCCAAAATAATATCAACAACCGGCTGATGGCTGTGTACATATACCTTTTTTGCATGCTGTTCTTTCGCCAATGCAAGGATGGATTCCAGGAGCACCGGCAATTTGGCTGCTTCATTTTGTGTTATGTACAGCTGCTTCAGCCAATACATTTCCTTGTCGACCTCTTCCAGTACAAAACATCCCTCAATTTTATCGTTCAATTCTACTACGTAGCCATGCTGCATCAGTCCGTCTTTTTTTACATTCTCATTATTCATCAGAAATGCTTCCATCTTTTCTACAGAAACTTGGTTCGCTCGGATTAGATTCATTGTTAGTTGCGCAGATTGATTCCCGCGCTTTCCTCCTTTCCCTGTCCAGTATTCAGGTTATGTCTGGAAGTGTAACCTGCTGTCTCAACTATTCCAGTTGCGATGATAGTATGGGCAGCTTTTCTATATTCTATGCAATAGGAACGGATTTATGACCAGCCGAACCATTCAAATATGAAAAATTTCACTTCTGCTTCTTCGGCATTTTCCGCTTCATCCGTATCCTCTGCTGCTGCACTCGTTTCATCGGAAAAGTCGAGGAAACAAAGCGGCGGAAACAGGACACACCACCAGTTTTCTCCATCACCATCTCCGAGTGTAATCAGTACCGCCTCATAGTCACCGGCCGGGTAAATATAAGGTCCATATTGTCTGGTTGGAAATTCCACATTACTTCCGTACTCCACACTGTAGTTCCTTTCTTCCCCTTTTTCTTCCAATACTTCTTCTACTATTTTCTCTATTTCCGGAGTGCGGGATTCTATTAAATCTCTCGCTTCATCAATATTTGTAATATCCTTTACCCATTCCGTAATTTCCTCATTTACCCGATCACGCACTGTATATTTCATTTGCTGATCCGACTCGCTGTCACTGTTGGCAAGAATACGGAGCCGGATCGCTTCATCGGGAATGACCTGATATTCACCATCCGTATTTGCTTCATGGCTCACTGTTTGACTCGGCATACTAAGAAATATAATAAAAAAGATAAATGCAAAAAAGATAAGTTTCTTCATGACTTCCTGCTCCTTTGTTTTTCTCATTTAACATCAGTATGGGCAGGGAATAAATATTTTAAACTAGTAATCTCTTATTTTTTTAATATATTTGAGAAGATGCTGAAATCAGCGAAAAAAACCGGATTATTCTGCAGAGAGCGCCGCAGAAACAATCCGGTCTTTTCCATTGATATCTTTTATTATTTTTATGTCGCTTTCGGGAAAGGTACTTTTTATAAGCTGTGGCACGGAGTTACCTTGTTCATGACCAATTTCAAATGCCAGCAGACTATTTTCCTTCAAGGCTGATTGGGACTGGTCTATTATTTGTCTATATGCCGATAACCCATTATCGCCTGCAAATAATGCAATTTCCGGGTCAAAATCCTTCACTGTATCAGCAAGGAGGGATTTCTCCTTTTCGGCAATATAGGGCGGGTTGGAAACAATGATATCAGCCTGTATATTTCTTTTCATAAACGGAGTTAAAAAGTTACCCTGCAGAAAAGTTACATCTGCTCCCAGCTGCATTGCATTTTCCTTTGCTGTGGATAAGGCTTCGGAAGAAATATCGGTTGCAAAGACCGCTGCCTCTTCCAACTCGAGTTTTAATGAAATGGCAATGACCCCGCTGCCTGTGCCGACATCCACGATGGTCAGTGGTCGTTCTTCGTTTTTCCATTTTTCCCCTTCCTGGATCACATGCTGGACAAGCTCTTCTGTTTCCATTCTGGGAATGAGCACATGTTCATTTACGAGAAAGCTTCGCCCGTAAAATTCCGCCTCTCCCATTATATGCTGGATGGGCACACCGGTTTCGGCATGCTTTCTTATATCTGCTTCAAATGATGCCAAAGTTGCTTCCGGCACCGGATCCTGCATCATTGTGAAAAATGACGCCCTGGATACTTGTAAATGATGCTGCAGGAGCAGTTCCGCCACTTTCGGCTCCCGCTGATGCGCTTCTAAAAAAAGAGAAGCCCGGCGAAGGACTTCGTACAGTTTTTCCATGTTATTCACCTATTTGTTCCAGTTTTTTCGCCTGTTCTTCCATCAAGAGGGCATCAACAAATTCATCCAGCTTGCCTTGCAATATTTGATCCAGCTTTTGAATGGTTAAGCCGATCCGATGGTCTGTCACCCTGTTTTGCGGAAAATTATACGTGCGAATCCGCTCCGAACGATCTCCGGTACCTACCGCGGATTTTCTGTTTTCATCATATTCAGCCTGCGCTTCCTGCTGGTACTTGTCATAAATCCTTGCCCGGAGCACCTTCATCGCTTTTTCTTTATTTTTTATCTGTGACTTTTCATCCTGAATGGAAACAATAATTCCGGTCGGCTCATGTGTCAGCCGCACAGCAGACATTGTCGTGTTTACACTCTGCCCGCCGGGACCACTGGAAGCAAATGTATCCACACGGATATCTTTTTCATTAATGTCGACTTCCACTTCTTCCGCTTCCGGCAATACAGCAACCGTCGCAGTAGAGGTATGGATCCTGCCGCCCGATTCTGTCTCAGGCACACGCTGTACACGATGCGCCCCGTTTTCATATTTTAACCTTGAATAGGCACCATTGCCATTAATCATGAAAATTATTTCCTTATAGCCGCCGACCCCGGTCGAGCTTGCTTCCATCACTTCTATTTTCCAGCCATAATGCTCTGCATAACGGGAATACATGCGGTACAGATCACCTGCAAATAATGCAGCCTCATCTCCCCCAGCTGCCCCGCGTATTTCCATAAATACGTTTTTATCGTCATTCGGATCTTTCGGCAGCAGCAAGATCTTCATTTTTTCTTCCAATTCCTCTATCGTTTCCGTGAGCTCGGCAATTTCCGCTTTTGCCATTTCATACATTTCATCATCCAAATCATCTTCCAGCATTTCTTTGGCATCTTTCAACTCGGAATTCGCATCCTTATACGCTCGATATGCCTGAACCACTTCTTCCAGGTCGGATTGCTCCTTCGAATATTCACGGAGTTTCTTTGTGTCATTAATAATTTCCGGATCACTCAGCAATTCATTCAGTTTGTTATAACGATCTTCCAAAGATTGCAAACGTTCCAGCATTACAGTCACCTCTTTCAGACTAACAGTATAATTATAGTACACTCAAGGGGAGAGGTCAAAATTATTTTGAGGTGGCCGGGATGCGGACGTGATAGTTAGTGCTTTTCTGCTAGGTTAGGGTGGGCCTGTCGGGCGGGTATGAGCGCTTCTCCGGGGTTATGAGCGAATTCCACGGGGTTATGAGCGAATTCCCGGGGGTATGAGCGAATTCCACGGGGGTATGAGCGCTTTCCCGGGGGTATGAGCGCTTTCCCGGATTTATGAGCGAATCCCCGGGGATATGAGCGCTTTCCCGGATTTATGAGCGAATCCCCGGGGATATGAGCGCTTCCCCGGATTTATGAGCGAATCCCCGGGGATATGAGCGCTTTCCCGGATTTATGAGCGAATTCCACGGGATATGAGCGCTTCCCCGGATTTATGAGCGAATCCCCGGGGATATGAGCGCTTCCCCTGACTTTTGAGCGAATCCCCGGGGATATGAGCGCTTCCCCTGACTTTTGAGCAAATCCTCAAGGGTATGAGCGCTTCCCCGGATTTATGAGCGAATCCCCGGGGATATGAGCGCTTCCCCGGATTTATGAGCGAATCCCCGGGGATATGAGCGCTTCCCCGGATTTATGAGCGAATCCCAGGGGTATGAGCGCTTCCCCGGATTTATGAGCGAATCCTCGAGGGGTATGAGCGCTTCCCCGGATTTATGAGCGAATTCTCGAGGGTATGAGCGCTTTCCCTGATTTATGAGCGAATCCCAGGGGTATGAGCGCTTCCCCGGATTTATGAGCGAATCCTCGAGGATATGAGCGCTTCCCCTGACTTATGAGCGAATCCCCGGGGATATGAGCGCTTCCCCGGATTTATGAGCGAATCCCCGGGGATATGAGCGCTTCCCCGGATTTATGAGCGAATCCCCGGGGATATGAGCGCTCCCCCTGACTTATGAGCGAATCCCCGGGGATATGAGCGCTTTCCCTGATTTATGAGCGAATCCCACGGGATATGAGCGAATCCCCGGGGATATGAGCGCTTTCCCTGGGGTATGAGCGAATCCTCGAGGATATGAGCGCTTCCCCGGATTTATGAGCGAATCCCCAGGGGTGTGAGCGCTTTCCCGGATTTATGAGCGCTTCCCCAGGAGTATGAGCGCTTTCCCGGATTTATGAGCGAATCCCAGGGGTATGAGCGCTTCCCCGGATTTATGAGCGAATCCCAGGGGTATGAGCGCTTCCCCGGATTTATGAGCGAATCCCCGGGGATATGAGCGCTTCCCCGGATTTATGAGCGAATCCTCGGGGGTATGAGCGCTTTCCCGGATTTATGAGCGAATCCCCGGGGATATGAGCGCTTCCCCTGACTTTTGAGCGAATCCCCGGGGTTATGAGCGCTTTCCCTGACTTTTGAGCGAATCCCCCACCTTATAGTTAAAATTTTAATTTCAGCTCATACACACTTCCTTTTTTAAATCCAAGTAAATTGTAACCACCCTTTTTCATTAGTCTTTTCATAACATCGCGGGATTGAATGCGTAAAAAAGCACGTGCTTCCCTATTGGTTATTTTATCGCCCAGTATTAACATATAATCATTTAGTGCGGAAATATGAGCAGCATCGTCGTAGTGTTCGCATTGTGAGCAAAACCATTGCTGCCTGTTTCTCATCATTGGCAGAAATCCGCATTTTGGGCAAAACACACCTTTTATTAAGTTGTCGGGATGTATATGATATTTTTCCAAAAGATTCACACGGGGTGGCACATGGGCTGCTTTTAACCTGTTTGCCATGTTGTGGAGCTGCTCCATAGAAACATTTCTTTTCGTATGTTTTTCCTCCAGCGCTTGAATTCTAAAAAAGAGTTCATTATTATGGATGACTTCATGCGGGATTTTGACTTTTGGGGAAGAGGTGGTGATCATCGTTTTCGGATGGCTTATCACTACGACGTATTCAAAAGGCATTACGGGGAAATTATTTTTTTGAAACCATTTCTGAAGTCGGTGAACCTGTGTCCTCACCTGCGTAACCGGATTATCAAAACCTTCTTCCCTGCCATCCGGGGTCCTGCGTGTCACTTGACCATTCTCACCAAAGATGACAGTACCCTGCCAATTTTTCACTTCAATTATTAAGTTAAGGTTTACGACCAACAGGAGTGTATCCATTTGGAAAGAACCATGGTCATCCGGCAGCCGCAAATTATGCAATATGAAATACTTTTGTTCATCCAAAAAGCCCAAGGGATAATCCACCTGTTTTTCACCGTTAATTTCTGATTGTTTCTTTTTAATATCAGTTAGCATATTTTCTTTTTCCGGGTGATGGGCAGGGGTCCTTCTGAACAAAGCATCAAACCTCATTATTTCCATCTGTTTATTACGTTCTTTAAAAATCGTAATCATCCACTCCTTTTTTAATTATTGGTGGGTAAAGTGAAATAAAAATGGATAAACCCAGTAATCTCCCTGAACACAAGGTTTTCATTACTACATTTCCATTGTATATACCATTCGACGCAAACGGTCAAAATCCTTTTTATGTAGAGTAGAAAACAGGAATTAGATATTGCCTTCTTCCTCGGGTTTCGGGGGGGTTCCACCTTACTAAGCCAGACATTAGGGCAATTCCATTTCCTATAAGTAAAAAAAGCACCTCATTCGGGTGCTTCTACTCTGTGGCAGCTTCTGCCAGACTTTCCGTTATTTTCTTTCCCGGCTTTCCCGGTACTTCGTGATGGTGGCGGCATCTTGGTTCATAGGATTCGGATGCGCCGACAAGAATGACCGGATCATGGTAGGAAGCCGGTTTACCATTAATCAGGCGCTGGGTACGGCTGGCAGGTGAGCCGCAAACAGGGCATATGGCATTCAGCTTGGTGATCGATTCACTCAGCGTCATCAGTGCAGGCATGGGGCCGAACGGTTCCCCGCGGAAATCAGTATCCAATCCGGCTGCAATGACAATGGCTCCCTCGTTTGCCAGTGTTTCCACAACCTCTACAATATTTTCATCAAAAAATTGTGCTTCATCGATTCCAACGATATCTATGGACCCATCCACATGGTGAAGTATTTCCTCTGAAGACGTGACTGGAAGGGCCATAGTGGAATGGCCGCTGTGCGACACCACAGCCTCCTCATTATATCGATCATCAATGGCAGGTTTAAACACGCGTACCGATAAATTGGCATATGTCGCTCTTTTGACGCGGCGGATCAGCTCCTCGGATTTTCCGGAAAACATGCTGCCGCATATGATTTCCACCCACCCGTTTTGTTTCATGACGTACATGGTCAGGTACTCCCTTCCCCAATGCTTTTTCTCATATAACAATACCACTTTTAACACAAGTTGAACCTTTTTTATGTATGAATCAATTTCATAATAGAGAAGTTAGTATAGGAATCCGAACAAAGTTGATTTCCGCTCCAGACGGACGCCTTCACCACTGGCACAAGTGCAACATCGACTCAAACTCGTTTTCGTCGTGTTTTCTTTGCCGCGGGCTCTGCCTCAGCCTCCTCGTTACGCTGCGGGGTCTTCGGCTATCGCTGTTCCCGCTGGGGTCGCTGTCTTCCGCTCCAACCAACAGGCTGGCGTTCTGTATTAACACATCATAAAATGTTTTTATTAATTAATGTTCGGATACTTAATAAAAATAAGCAATTATACAATTAACTCGTATAAAAACGAAAAACAGGCAAATGTAGACGTTTTGCCTGTTTTCCTCAGACTTTAGCCAAGTCCTTTATTCCAGTTGCTTCAGCTATCAAAAGCAGCCTTAAAGAAGGGCTGCTTCGATGCTTCCGCCTTTATTTCATATTATATTTTTTCTTGAATCGATCTACACGGCCGCCGACTTTATCCGCTTTTTGCTTCCCGGTGTAGAATGGATGGGAATCAGAGCTGATTTCCACACGAATTAACGGGTACGTGTTACCGTCTTCCCATTCAATCGTTTCTTCAGAACTTTGTGTAGAACCACTTAGAAACTTAAAGTCTGAGCTCGTGTCCAAAAATACAACTTTTCTGTACTCCGGATGAATATCCTTTTTCATGTCTTCCACTCCTTTTTGCCCTGAATCTTTGTTGAATCAGAGTTATTGTAAGAGCCGTCACAGGTGAAATACCTTATCAAAACTCACATAAAAAGATTATAACAGTCTCCCGTTTTGATTGCAATAGAAGAAATATAAAATAAGTCCTATCCAATCATTTCCTCGCCTGTAACAAAGCTGCTTTTTTCTACAATAAAACCCGCATTACCAGTTATCGTTTCATTCCCCTCCGTTTCATTTCCTCTTCCATTTGCTCGAGGAATTCCTCGTTGCTCTTTGCAGACTTTAATTTTCTCAGGAAGCGATCGAAAAAGTCGTTGGAATCCTGCATTGTTTTACGGATCGTCCACATTTTATCCAGGTGGCTTTTATCAACCAGCAATTCTTCTTTTCTTGTACCGGACCGTAAAATATCGATCGCGGGAAAAATCCTGCGTTCCGCCAGGCTGCGATCCAGATGCAGTTCCATATTGCCCGTACCCTTGAATTCTTCGTAAATAACATCATCCATTCGTGACCCGGTATCAATGAGTGCGGTAGCAAGAATCGTGAAACTGCCGCCTTCTTCAATGTTTCTTGCTGCACCGAAAAATCGTTTTGGACGGTGAAATGCGGCAGGGTCAATCCCACCGGAAAGGGTCCTTCCGCTCGGCGGAATCACCAGGTTATATGCCCGGGCAAGCCGGGTAATACTGTCCATCAGCACAATGACGTCCCGTTTATGCTCAACAAGCCGCATGGCCCTTTCCAGCACGAGCTCGGACACTTTGATATGGCTTTCCGGTACTTCATCAAAAGTGGAACTGACTACATCGACATCTTCGTGTACAGAACGCTCAATGTCGGTCACTTCCTCCGGACGCTCGTCCACCAGCAAAATAATCAGCTTGGCCTCCGGATGGTTTTCCGAAATGCTGTTGGCAATTTCTTTTAGCAGCATCGTTTTCCCGGCTTTCGGCGGTGCTACAATTAAACCACGTTGACCAAAACCTACCGGTGTCATCAGATCAATAATCCGTGTGGAAATTTTCCTCGTGTTGGTTTCCAATGTCATTGCACGTTCCGGATATAGTGGCGTCAATGCCGGAAAATGTACACGCTCCTTGGCGGTTTCCGGGTCATCCCCATTAACCGCATCCACGTGAAGGAGACCGTAATAACGCTCATTTTCCTTCGGTGGTCTTACTTTTCCGGACACCTTGTCCCCGTTCCGCAAATCAAAACGGCGAATTTGTGAAGCGGAAATATAAATATCCTCTGCACTCGGTGAATAATTGATCGGACGCAGAAAACCAAAACCTTCAGAAGGAATGATTTCCAAAATCCCGTCCATAAACAGATAGCCGTCTTTTTCTGCCTGTGCTTTTAATATCGCAAATATTAATTCTTTTTTTGTCAATTTGGCATAGTAGGAAACTTTATATTCTTTCGCTAATGTGTAAATTTCTTTCAATGTTAAGGTTTCCAAATGAGAGATTGTTAATGCCATGTAATCACCAACCTATCTAACTGTTATTATTTTTCAGGTAAGAAAGCATGAATTTCCTGCCCGCACAAAAAGTGCTTTGAAGCGGTACATCACAAATCGTTGACCTGGGGAATCCGCATGTAAGTCTTGTAAACCAGGGCATCAAGCTTCCAAATATACATTACATTTCAGGAATTACTTTAGTGGTAAGCCAATTCCTTCATTTTTGCTTAGTTATTTAACCAAAATCAGAAGCGCCCCGACTGTAGCATCTTATCTATATTGAGATTCCTTACTGCTATGGAAGGTCATTACCGGATCTGGCAAGAAGAAAGATTTAGAAGCTAGATTAGAAGTCCGTATCGGGAAAACCCGGCTCATTATGTCAAATGACACAGATGCAAAGCCGGCAAAATAGTTTACCGTCAAGGCTGCTGTACACCTTCATTATTCTTAATCAGTCAAGCATTCAAATACATGTCAAGAGGGTGAGCATCCTTTTTTAGAACTGAACAGAAAATATAGTGAGCAATTTAATCTTACTCTTTTATTTATTAATATTCAACACTATTTTTTAAATTTAATAGAAAAGGAAGCCAGGATATAAATACAGGCTTCCTTTTCCTGATTCTCAACCGGATATTACGGGAAAGTACGGTTTCATGGGGGTATACTCCAGTCTGTCCATTTCAACTTATTCCCATACTGTATTCGTTTATTTTTTTCTTATCAATCCATATTAACCTTTCATGACAAGATCAGGCTTTTTCTGCAGGCTGTGCTGCCCATCAATAAATCGGACTGTTCCGCTTTTTGCCCGCATGACTACTGTTTGTGTTGTTGCTTTCACACCTTTAAACTGGACCCCTTTTAATAATTCACCGTCTGTTACACCGGTTGCAGCAAAAATAGCATCGTCCCCGCTGCAAAAGTCGTCCATGTAATAAACCTTGTTGATATCGGTAATTCCCATGCTTTTGCAGCGCGTTTCCTCCTCTTCATTGGATGGTACAAGTCTGCCCTGTATTTCCCCACCAAGACATTTCAGTGCAACGGCTGAAATAACGCCTTCAGGAGCACCGCCAATACCCATTAACAGGTCGACGCCGGTTTCTTCAAAAGCGGTATTAATGGCTCCCGCCACATCCCCGTTTGGAATTAATTTAATTCTGGCACCTGCTTGTCGGATTTCTTCAATTAATTTACTGTGACGGGGACGATCCAGGACCGTTACAACCACGTCTTCAATATTTTTATTTTTTGCTTTTGCCACAGCACTTAGGTTATCGATCGTAGGGGCATTTATATCTATTTTCCCAACGGCTTCCGGGCCTACAGCAATTTTATCCATATACATGTCCGGTGCATGCAATAAAGTTTTTTCATCTGCAATGGCAATGACTGACAGTGCATTCCATGTGCCCTGCGCAACAATGGAGGTTCCTTCCAATGGGTCGACGGCTACATCAACACCGGGGCCATCTCCGGTACCGAGCTTTTCTCCGATATAAAGCATCGGTGCCTCGTCCATTTCCCCTTCACCAATTACAACGGTTCCTTTCATTGGAATCGTATCAAATACCATACGCATGGCTGAAGTTGCCGCATCATCCGCTTCCTCTTTTTTGCCCCTTCCCATCCAGCGGGCTGATTTTAAAGCCGCAGCTTCGGTCACACGTACTAATTCCATTGTTAAGCTTCTTTCCATTATTTCCCTCTCCTCGTTAGTAAGCTTCTTAAGTATTTTTTCTGCATAAGTACAAGAGCCTTTAGGCAGACCAATTTTGGTCTACCTTCAGTTGCGTACCCTTGCGGTGATGAAGTTGTCACCTTAAAGCTTAGTGACAGCCAGGCCTTCTAATGTAAAACATTGGTAGTTATGAGTTTTGAAATTGAATTATTTCATCCTCTGTCATCTCTTCACGCCACACTTTTGCGCCAAGATGATTTAATTTATCAGTTATCTTTTCATAGCCTCTTTCGATATGCTCAATACCGGTTATTTCCGTAATCCCATTTGCCATCAGGCCGGCAATAATCAGGGAGGCGCCTGCACGCAAATCAGTTGCCTTCACCCTGGCCCCTTCCAATTGAACCGGGCCGGAGACAATGGCAGATCCCCCCTCCACTTTTATCGATGCATTCATCCTTCTTAATTCATCTATGTGCTTTAAACGGGCGGAATAAATTGTATCTGTCACCACACCGGTGTTTGCCGCTTTCGTTAAAAGGGAGGTGAATGGCTGCTGAAGATCCGTGGGAAACCCGGGATAGACGAGTGTTTTTATATCCACGCTTTTAAGAACTTTCCCCGGTTTAATTAATAACTGTTCATCGCTTTCTTCCACGGTAACATCCATTTCCCGCAGTTTTGCGAGCAGCGATTCCAAATGCTGCGGGATAACATTATCAATTACCACTTCTTTACCCTGCGCTGCTGCAGCAATGGTATATGTACCTGCTTCAATCCTGTCGGGGATGATTGTATGTTCGCAACCGCTTAAGTGGGGCACCCCTTCAATGCGGATCACATCCGTGCCCACCCCTTTAATTTTTGCACCCATATTAGTAAGGAGAGTAGCAACATCAATGATTTCCGGTTCCTTGGCAGCATTTTCAATAATCGTCTTTCCTTTTGCTTTCACTGCAGCAAGCATAATATTGATTGTCGCACCTACACTGACCACATCCAGGTAAATCCTTGCCCCTTTTAATTCATTGGCACGCAAGTAAATGGCACCCTGTTCATTGGTTACCTCGGCACCAAGCGCTTCAAATCCTTTAATATGCTGGTCAATGGGGCGCGGCCCGAGAAAACATCCTCCCGGAAGCCCAATGACTGCTTTTTTAAACTTCCCAAGCATGGCTCCCATGAAATAATAGGATGCACGGAGCTTTTTGACTTTTCCATTTGGCAATGGCATAGAAATCATGTTTGCCGGATCAATATGAACAGTCTGTCCGTCCCAGGAAACCGTTCCGCCAATTTCCTCCAGCAATTCCCCTAGCGTATACACATCGGAAATATCCGGTAACCCTTCAATCGTAACATCCGAATCTGCCAATATGGCTGCAGGCAATAAAGCTACAGCACTGTTTTTCGCACCACTGATCCTCACCTGGCCATGGAGTAGGTGACCACCTTCAACTAGCATTTTTTGCATATCCTAATTTACCCCGCTTTCATGGGGTCTGACCCCTCAATTCCGAATTTTCAAACAAGAGCCAATCCCATTTAAGTTTTTCTTTAATAGTTTGGGCAATTTTGTCTTCATTTATGAGTATTTAGGCTTTATTCCAATCTGCCAGGAATTTTTCGATTCCCTGATCTGTCAACGGGTGTTTCACAAGCTGCTCAAGTACTTTATAAGGTATTGTGGCTATGTGTGCTCCATTCATGGCAGCGTCGATTACATGTAATGGATGGCGGATGGATGCAGCAATAATCTGTGCACGGATGTCATGTTTCTCAAATATTTCGGATATCGTTGCAATCAATTCCATTCCATCGTGGCCTATATCATCCAGGCGGCCAAGAAACGGGGATACATAGGTAGCACCTGCGCGGGCAGCGAGCAGAGCCTGATTGGCATTAAAAATCAATGTGACATTCGTTTTTATGTTCAAATCACTGAATGCCTTCACTGCTTTTAAGCCTTCGAGTGTCATCGGCACCTTCACCGTAATATTCGGAGCAATGGCTGCCAGTTCTTTTCCTTCACTGATCATCCCTTCCGCATCTTCTGCAATAACTTCGGCACTGACGGATCCGGACACCTCAGCGGTAATTTCACGCAGACGGTCATGGAAGGACACACCTTCCTTGGATACAAGACTTGGATTGGTTGTTACACCATCCAAAATACCAAGTTCATTTGCCTCTTTGATCTCTTCAATATTTGCTGTATCTATAAAAAACTTCATCAGAATTCCTCCTTCGTTCATCTATGTATTTAATGGCGGGGTCACACACCCAACGTTGTATTCACGAATAATGAATCTCTTTCGTTTTCCAAGAAAACGGATACCTGTTGCCATGCGCCGGGACGATAAACCTGGGACTGCGCTACATACTAGTCCCACTGTAATGATCTGTGTCCGTGTCCCTGTTATTAGAATACCAACAACGGGAATGATAAGCAACAATCCCGGGGTATCAGCCGATAATATTTTTGACTGTCTCCACAAGCTGCTGTATGTCAAATGGCTTTGCAAAAACTTCTTTTACGAGATGAAAACCATCCAGTTCTTTTTCAACTTCGTCACTGAGACCACTCATGACAATAATCTTCGTCTTCATATTGTCCCTTTCCAGTTTTTCAAGAATTTCCATTCCGTTCATTATAGGCAGATTATAGTCAACAAGCACTAAATCATACTCATTTTTATAAATTTTATTTACTGCTTCTTTGCCGTCTGCTGCAGTGGTAATTTTATATCCTTCGTTTTCAAAAATATCCGTTAATAGCATTCGAATTCCAGGCTGGTCGTCAATAATCAGTATTTCTTTCTCCATCACCAAGCTCCTTCTTTCCCCCAAAGTAGCTTACCTTACTGTCCCATTTACAAGGCACGTTTTTTCTGTATCTTTGTTTTTCTATTTATCATACCTATTCTATGACAACAGTTAAAAATCCTTCTTTTACAAATAAAAACAAAAAGACTGCTTAACCCGGTTAAACAGTCTTTTATATGCTCATATTATTCTTTTTCGGATTCACGGTATGTTACCGATGCGCCGATAAATCCTTTGAAAAGACCCTGAGGCCTGGTTGGACGAGAAGAAAATTCCGGGTGAAATTGAGAGGCAACAAACCATGGGTGTCCTTCAATCTCTATTGTTTCCACGAGCCTGCCGTTTGGGCTGAGTCCGGAGAAAATAAACCCGTTTTGTTCCATTTGATCCCGGTATAAATTATTAAATTCATAACGATGGCGATGCCGTTCATGGATAACATCTTCATTATCATATGCAGCTTTTGTCTTTGTTCCGTCCTTCAGTTCGCAAGGGTAAATGCCAAGCCGCAATGTTCCCCCGAGTTCTTCCACTTCTTTTTGTTCCGGTAAAAGATCGATGATGGGATGCGCAGTAGCCGGATTAATTTCAGTGGAATGAGCCCCTTCCAATCCAAGCACATTTCTGGCGAATTCCACCGTCGCCAGCTGCATACCAAGGCAAATGCCCAAGAACGGAATATTGTTCTCCCTGGCATATTGAATGGCCGTAATTTTACCTTCAATCCCTCTGTCTCCAAAACCGCCGGGAACAATGACACCGTCTACACTGGCAAGTTTTTCCCTGATCTCTGCTTCCGTTGATTTCTCCGAATTGATCCAATGTACTTTAATGTCTGCATCAAAATCAAATCCTGCATGCTTCAAGGCTTCCACAACGGAAAGATAGGCGTCCGGCAGTTCCACATATTTGCCGACCAGGCCAATCTCCACACATTTGGACAGATTATCCACTTTCTCCACGAGTGCATTCCACTCTTTCATATCCGATGGTTTACAATCCAGGTTGAAATGGTCACATGTAATCTGATCCAGGTGTTGGGCTTGGAGGGAAAGTGGCACCTGATACAAATTCCCCACATCCTGCATCTCAATAACTGCCTGTTTATTAATATCACAGAACAAAGCAATTTTTTCTTTCATCTCTGCACTGATTTCCTGCTCTGTACGCAACACAATTACATCCGGCTGGATGCCCAGCGAACGCAGCTCTTTCACACTATGCTGCGTAGGCTTTGTTTTCATTTCACTTGCTGCTTTGATGTATGGGACAAGCGTACAGTGGATGTACATGACCTGCTCTCTGCCGGCATCATTTTTTATCTGCCTGATCGCTTCCAAAAACGGCAGAGATTCTATATCCCCAACCGTACCACCGATTTCCGTAATGACAACGTCGGCATTGGTAGCCTCTCCAGCACGGAATACCTGCTCCTTGATTTCATTTGTAATATGCGGAATAACCTGGACAGTCCCGCCAAGATAATCTCCGCGTCTTTCTTTTCTAATGACGCTGGAATATACTTTTCCGGTTGTAATATTACTGTACTTATTCAGATTAATATCTATAAAACGTTCGTAATGGCCCAAATCCAAATCCGTTTCCGCACCGTCTTCGGTTACAAATACTTCTCCGTGCTGGTAAGGACTCATGGTCCCGGGATCCACGTTAAGATATGGATCAAACTTTTGAATGGTCACCTTTAACCCGCGATTTTTTAATAACCGCCCCAGTGAAGCAGCAGTAATGCCTTTTCCCAATGAAGATACAACGCCGCCTGTTACAAAAATATACTTTGTCATGATTCATCCTTCTTTCCTGCAGTATTCTATTTTAGTATTTCTTTTTTATCAAAGCGTATGATGCATTCCTGTTCATAAAAATAAAAAACGAACAATTTACATGTCTTTCGAATCTTGATTCCGAAAGACATTAACAACAATTTATAGAAAAAAAGCTTTAAAAACAAAAAACGTCTCCCCCTGAAACTGGGGGAAACGCTGTAATTACACTTATAGAGCCCAATAAAAATTGTACTCATCCTCGGTCTAAAAGTCAAGCTTGCTTTCTTTAAATTTTATCCTCTTCCTCTTCCGCTTCTTCTTCAAATTCAACGTCGAGTTCATCTACAACTTCTTCTTCATCAAAGGATTCAATGATTTCATCCATATCTTCATCCGGGATATCGAGCTCTTCTCCTTCCAATTCAACCACGTCTTCTTCTGCTGCTTTTTTCTTTTTCTTCTTTTTCTTTTTAGGAGCTGCAGCAACATCTTCATCAATCTTATCTACTGGATACCAGCGTTTCAAACCCCATTTATTGGAACCAACAGTAAGAAAACGGCCATCCACATTTAAATCTGTATAAAATTGAGCAATCCCTGCTTGCTGATCTTCTTCGGATAAATTTTTAATCTCAGCGACCTTCGCGTAAATGTCCTGAAAATCCATTGTTTTTTTCTCATCCATCAATAATGCGTTCGCCAGTTCAATCTTGGACATTCTTTCCAGTTCTTCGTGGCTGTACTTTTTCAAGCTCACGGTCATGCACTCCCTTTACTTATATATTGAAGGCTGTTGCTATGGTTATTCACTACATTATATTTCTCGAATTATACTATTTTTTAAGCTTATGCTAAACCATACCATACATTATAAACAAATCTTTACCAATTATGCCAGAAAAAAATTTAAAAAAACGGCTTTTTTTCTTTGTTTTTTTATGTCGGACATTGCCCTGCGTATAAAGCCTCCCTGCATCTACGGTTTGAAGCTGCTCCTCGCACATTTCAAAACTTTGGTTGCATATAGCCCCGGGTATTACATAGAAACCTTTGTTCAACAGGGCAGTAATTTACAATCACTATTTTTCATTATGTAACCGTCAAGAAAAAAGCTGAGATAACAACTTTCCCAGCTTTTTTCACTGTGATTCCATGCTTTTTCGTTTCGAGCTCTCCAATATAGGGAGAAAATCTCTCCTTTTTTATGATAATAACCACTAGCATTGCATTAATTAAAAATAAAAATTAAGAATACCCAAAACTTTCGCTAATTTACTGTTATCCAAAGAAAAAGTCCTTTATAATGGATATAGTCAGGTGGTAACCCGTCCAAATCCACTAATAAAGGACACAACATATGGACAAGATTACACGAAAAACTTCATTTGGGCAATGGTTTTCACCAATAAACCTTCAATTATTTGAAGAACAAGTGAAAACGATGAAATTAGATTACTATACGAAAAAATTAACGACAGAGTCATTCCTAAAGTTATTGCTTTTTGCACAGCTACAGGAAGTGGAAAGTTTGCACGCGTTAGGCGATAGTCTTTTCGATGATCAGCTTCAGAAGGAAATAGATCTTGATTCTATCAGTATTTCCCAGCTGTCACGCCGATTGAACGGTTTGAACCCTAATATATTTCAACGGCTATTTCTTGATTTGGTGAGTCAAATTCATGAGAAAACACATGATTCAAAAACTGCCATGCCATTGAAAATCATTGATTCGAGTACTTTACCACTTAATTTAACCAATCATAGGTGGGCAAAATTTCGTAAAACAAAAGCTGGTGTAAAGATACATCTACGTCTTGTATTTATGGAAAAAGGAGTATCTTATCCCGAAAAAGCCGTTTTGACTAATGCGAAAGAACATGATCGCAACCAGCTTGAAGTCATGGTCGATGACAAAGAATGCATGTATGTGTTTGATCGAGGCTATCTGGATTACGAGCGATTCGATCGCATGACGGATGATGGCTACTTTTTCCTTAGCAGACTCCGAAAAAATGCTTTTATACGGGTGGTTGAAGACTTTAAACTACCTGATGATTCAGCTGTTTTATCGGATCAAATGGTGGTGATCGGTACAACGCAAAACCGTGCCGAGAATTACTTTCGCCTCATAAAAGTTGTAGATTCAAACGGAAATGAACTTCTGTTAGTTACAAATCGCTTTGATTTGAGTGCTGATGAAATTTCAGAGATGTACAAATCACGCTGGGCCATCGAATTGTTTTTTAAATGGATAAAACAACATTTAAACATTAAAAAGTTTTATGGTCAAAGTGAAGCAGCAATCCACAATCAGGTGTTTATTGCACTCATTGTGTTTTGCTTAAATGTACTCGCTCAAATCGATACAAAGAGTAAGCGAAC
Source organism: Virgibacillus kimchii (assembly GCF_055379185.1). Classification (NCBI taxonomy): domain Bacteria; kingdom Bacillati; phylum Bacillota; class Bacilli; order Caryophanales; family Bacillaceae; genus Virgibacillus; species Virgibacillus kimchii. The sequence goes on from NZ_AP043951.1 coordinate 2,481,368, forward strand.
TATCTTACAAATCAGCCGATTTTTAAGAGCATCCCTGTGGAAACCAGCATATATCTGGCTTCTGAAAATAGAAGGAAGAGGTGCTTCTTAACAAACAAATTGTCGCTGTCACATTAGTCTAATTGAATTTCCAAATGGATGGAGCCACCTTTGATTGGGTATTTACTTTTTTGGCTCTAATTTGGATAGTGATAAAAACTGAAAATTGGATAAATATTTATGCAACGCTAGTGGATAATAACATATTATTTTATATCCTTATTTCATTGCTTCCATTCACCCGTAAACAGCTTAAAGGGCAAAACTATTTGCATTTATAATCAAGTTTCTAACCCCAGTCTATTTTTAATATCACGCTCATAATCGATTTCCAGTGTATAATGATCTATATTATGCTTTTTAAGTTTACTTTGTATTTCGTGCTGAAATTTACTTTTATCTTCCGTATCAGCAATCTTAAAGTACAATACTGAGTCAGTATTATTAACTGAATAGGCATTAACCTCATGATCTATCCATATCTCTTCAAGTATTTGAGATAAACTCTCATCTTTTCCTTCGATAGCAGCATCAGTTCCAAATTCAGAAAATAATGATACAAAAACAATCAAGGAAACAAAAGAAATAACAATGTATGGTTTTTTCACTTTATAATCCTCCCATTTAATTAAAATTATTCTTTAAAGAACATTATCTCAAAAAAGTATAATCAATTCAATGAATTACTAAAGGAAAATAATAAACCAGTGAGAATATACTATTTTTTTATTATTTTACTATTTTTAGAAGGATTATCCTAATTTATGTAGAAATTGTTTATTAAAAGGGAAAGGGGGTGTTAGTTTTAGTTTTGATTAAAAAAAAGATTTGATACTAGGAGGGTATTTATGAAATTAAAAATTATGCTGTTGTCCTTAGTTTTTGTTTTAGGTTTATCTTTATTAATGACACCGAGCATTAAAGTTAATGCAGAATCGATCGAGAACTACGAACCGGTACTTGAATTTTATGATGAGAACAATGAACGTATTTACCCTTATTCAGAAGAAGAGTTAAGATCAATTCAAAATATCTTAGAACAAGATTGGACTATTTACACATTTGGAGAGACTCAGATTACTAACACTGTTTTAATACGTCAGGGGTTTAATTTTTTTAATCCTGGAACAATTCTTTTGAATACATCCGGTACTGCTAACTCTGTTAGGGTAGAAGCATATTATCCTGGTACAACAGATCTAGCGGGCAGTGTAAATGTGCCAGGTGGATGGACAGGAGGAATCCATGTCCCCTTAACATTTTTAGATAGGGGTCAATCTTATTATCTTCAACTTCGCAATAATGATCCTGGAACCGCCCATTTTGACGGAGGGCAAGTTTGGTATGATGGGTAAATAATTTAAACTGTAACACTTAAGAAAAATCTATAATAAAGAACCAGGTAGTTCTTGCCTGGTCCGAAGCATTTTCAAACTTATTTAATGGAAGAATATATTATTGAAAAATAAAAAAAGTACCATTCACAGCAGGCAGGCAAAACTGATGATTACTTTTTTATTCCTAATTGATTATTTAATGTAAAGTGGATCCAGATAATCAAAATCTTCATTTTGATCATCCAAGGCTTTATACTCCTTAAAATCTTTATCTGTAATCCCCTATCATCCTCAGGTACAAAATTGTCAATGATTAAAATGTCCTCATAAAAATTAAACCCCTCTTTAAAGAGGGGTAAATCACATGGTCCAAAGATCAATCCGTCCTCCACTGTATAATTGAACTTTTAGAACTATATATGCTGTGCCAGGCTCTATATTGGAGAGTGTGATTATAATCCTGGGTCAAGGCTGGTTCAGAAAATATCTTACATATTCCTTCTGTATTGACCGCCAACCTCATAAAGAGCTGTTGTAATCTGGCCAAGGCTTGCCACTTTTACTGTTTCCAGCAGCTCGGCAAAAATATTTCCGCCGGAAGCAGCCACTTCTTTTAATCTGTTTAATGCTTCCTCTGTTTTGTCTTTATGCGTTTCCTGGAATTTACGCAGCTCGCTGATTTGATGTTCTTTCTCCTCTTTTGTCGCCCGTGCCAGTTCCATGGAGTTAATTTCATCCTCGGATGGCGGATTCGGGTTCAGATACGTATTCACCCCGACAATCGGCAATTCCCCGGAATGCTTTTTACCTTCGTAGTAAAGAGATTCTTCCTGGATTTTTCCGCGCTGATACTGGCGCTCCATCGCACCAAGCACACCGCCGCGGTCGTTCATCTTTTCGAATTCCTGCAGCACGGCTTCTTCCACAAGGTCTGTCAACTCTTCAATAATAAAGGAGCCCTGCAGGTTGTTTTCGTTTTTCGTCAGGCCGAGTTCCTTGTTGATAATCATCTGGATGGCCATGGCTCTTCTTACGGATTCTTCCGTTGGCGTCGTGATTGCTTCATCGTATGCATTCGTATGCAGTGAGTTTGTATTATCCTGGATGGCCAGCAGTGCCTGCAAAGTAGTCCGGATGTCGTTAAAATCAATTTCCTGCGCGTGCAGTGAACGGCCGGATGTCTGAATATGGTATTTCAATTTCTGGCTGCGTTCGTTTGCCCCGTATTTATCACGCATGGTAATCGCCCAAATTCTGCGGGCAACACGGCCGATCACGGAGTATTCCGGATCAAGCCCATTTGAGAAGAAGAAGGACAGGTTTTGGGCAAATTTATTCACATCCATGCCTCTGCTCAAATAGTACTCGACATAGGTGAACCCGTTTGCCAATGTAAAGGCAAGCTGGGTAATCGGATTTGCTCCTGCCTCAGCAATGTGATAGCCGGAAATAGACACAGAATAATAGTTTCTTACATCATTTTCTATAAAATATTCCTGAATATCCCCCATCATTCTTAAGGCAAATTCTGTGGAGAAAATACATGTGTTTTGTCCCTGATCTTCTTTTAGAATATCTGCCTGTACCGTACCACGGATGACGGAGATCGTTTCTGCTTTTATTTTTTCATATTCTTCCTGTGACGGTTCACGTCCCTGATCTTCTTTAAACTTCGCCACCTGCTGATCAATGGCCGTGTTGAAATACATAGCCAGAATAATCGGCGCCGGACCATTGATGGTCATGGAGACGGATGTAGTCGGACTTGTCAGGTCAAAGCCGTCATACAGCTTTTTCATATCTTCCAGGGTACAGATGTTTACACCGCTCTCCCCGACTTTTCCATAAATATCCGGACGGTGCGCCGGGTCTTCCCCATACAGTGTCACCGAATCAAAAGCCGTGGACAGGCGTTTTGCCTCTGCGTCTTTGGACAGATAGTGGAAACGGCGATTCGTCCGTTCCGGTGTCCCTTCCCCGGCAAACTGGCGAGTAGGGTCTTCCCCTTTTCGCTTAAATGGAAATACGCCTGCTGTGAATGGAAACGCACCTGGCACGTTTTCCTTCATCAGCCACAGCAGGCGCTCTCCCCAATCCTGGTACTTCGGAAAAGCTACTTTCGGTATTTTCAAACCGGATAAGGATTCTGTCACAATATCCATTTCAATTTCTTTATCGCGAACTTTAAATGTCATCTTTTCCTGCCCGTAGCGATCTTTCGTTTCATCCCATTTATCCAGCAGATTTCTTGATCGGGCATCCAGTTGTTCTTCATATTGATCAATCGTTTGATCAATCACCTCTGTCCCGCTGTCGGTGCCGATCACCTCTTTTGCCCCCTCCAGCTGATAAAGCTTTCTGGCCGCATCACTTTGCTCTTTTGCATGTTTATGATAGTTGCGCACATGGGCAGCAATTTCCTGCAAATAATGTCTCCGTTCATTCGTAATGATCATATTATCTTTTTCGGCAATGACATGTCTTTCAAAATCAACGTCTTCATTCCAGCCATAGCTTTCATTTAATTTATCGATGAGGGAAGCAAATAAGGCATTGGTTCCCTTATCATTAAACTGACTGGCAATCGTGCCAAATACAGGAAATTTCGTTTTATCTTGATGGAACAGCATATGACTGCGCTCATACTGTTTACGCACCTGATTCAGTGCATCTTCCGAACCCTTTTGTTCAAATTTATTAATCACAATAAAATCGGCAAAATCGATCATATCAATCTTTTCCAGCTGGGTCGGTGCCCCGAATTCCGCTGTCATGACATACATGGAAAGGTCTGTGATGTCGGTAATTGCTGCATCCCCCTGGCCGATCCCGCTTGTTTCCACGATGATAAAGTCGTATCCGGAAGCGCGAACGACATCAATGACTTCCTGAATCGCCTTAGAGAGCTCATCCCGGGAATCCCTTGTCGCCAGGGAACGCATATATACTCGGTCGGTAAATATGGCATTCATGCGAATACGATCCCCCAGCAAGGCACCCCCGGTTTTCTTTTTCGTCGGATCAATCGAAATGATCGCTACTTTTTTATCCGGAACTTCATTAATAAACCGGCGGATCAATTCATCGGTCAGGGAACTTTTTCCTGCTCCGCCAGTACCTGTAATGCCGAGCACAGGAATATTTTTATTGCCTTTTTCCCGCAGATCGCTCAGTACCTTCTGTTTATCTTCCTCACTGACCGATTCACTTTCCACATAAGTAATAAATTTGGCGATGGTTTTCCTATCCCCTTTGAGCAATTCTTCCTGATCTTTCACCACATCCAGTGGCGGAATGTAGTCACATTCTTCGAGCATGAGATTGATCATGCCCTGCAGGCCGAGTTCACGGCCATTGTCCGGTGAGAAAATACGGGAAACGCCATATTCCTCCAACTCTTTAATCTCCCGGGGAATGATGACACCGCCACCGCCGCCGTAAACGTTAATATGGTCAGCTCCAAGCTCCTTCAGCAAATCGACCATGTATTTAAAATATTCCACATGCCCGCCCTGATAGGAAGAGATCGCTATTCCCTGTACATCCTCCTGCACGGCTGCATGGACAACATCCTCCACCGAGCGGTTATGGCCGAGGTGAATCACTTCTGCTCCGCTTGCCTGCAGAATTCTCCGCATAATATTAATGGACGCATCATGCCCATCAAAAAGACTCGACGCTGTTACAAACCGCACCGGATTTTTTGGTTTATAGGTGGTTGGCTGTTCCACTTTTATGCTCCTCCTTCGTTTGTTTCCGTTATATCTTCTGTCTGTTCCAAACCCGAAGCTTTTAAAATAAAATCAATCTGTCTGTCCATATATTCTTCCAACGTAAATTCCTTTTGCAGGATCCAGCGGCGGAATCCCCACATCTGCCCCTGAACAAAAATGTTATTTGCCAATAAAACTGCATCCTGACTGTTTATTTTTCCGGGCAGAGAAGTATTGATTGCCCGCTCCAGCATTTTCACCATGTCCCGTTCCTTCTCCATCACATAGTCTTTTGTTTCTTTTTTCAGTGATTTCACTTCCTGGTACATAATGAGAATCTCTTCCTGCATTTCATCCATCAGATGAAAATAAGACTTGATCAGGGATACCAGATTATCCACGGAAGGCCTTTCCAGATTAATCGCTGATCCAAGGCGTTTCCTGACCTCTTCATAAATAGAGTCACAAACTAAGAATAGGACATCCTCTTTGGTGCGGATATATTCATATAACGTTCCAATACTGAAGCCGGATTCCTTGGCAATCTCCCTTGTTGTAGTGCGATGATATCCTTTTTCCTTGAAAAGGGTGATCGCCCCCTGGATCATCTGATTTCGTCTTTTTTCCACCAGTTCCCTGTCCTTTATGGAGGATAGAACTTGATCTTCACTCATGTAACATCCCCCTTCCACTTTTCAAATAGCACTTTTGCCAATTGGTAAGGATCACTGTTTGCTTCAATTGGCGGCAGACCTTCTTCTGTTTCAATATAGGCTTTAACGTCCCGCCAGATTTCTTCCCTGATCAGTTCATATACTTCCAGTTCCTGCTGTTCGGTTCTTTTCCGTGTTCCCTCATCTGTGCTGTATAAATAGCTATGGTGTTCTTTGACTTTTCCCCACAGTTTATCAATGCCCTTATTTTCTGTCGTAATCGTTTTGACGATAGCTGTTTCATGCTCTTCCTGTTTGGACATCATAACCAGCTCTTTCAGCAGTGCTTTCAGTTTTCCGTAGCCAGGCAGATCAGCTTTGTTAATGATAAACATATCTGCAATTTCCATAATCCCTGCTTTAAAAATCTGCAGCACATCCCCGCTGTTGGGGGTTAAAACAACTGCTGTCGTATCGACAATTTTCATAATATCCAGCTCGGACTGGCCAACGCCAACCGTCTCCACGATAATGACATCAAATCCGTAAGCATCACAAATCCGGACAGCATCCTTCGTCGCACGGGCCAATCCGCCAAGGCTTCCTCTCGTTGCCATACTGCGTATATACACACCGTCATCGGTAAAATGCTGATTCATGCGGACACGATCCCCAAGCAATGCCCCGCCGCTGAAGGGACTGGTCGGATCCACGGCGATGACTGCAACGGTTTTTCCTTCGTTACGGATGTGGCTGATCAGCCGGTTGACGAGAGAGCTTTTTCCGGCACCGGGGGAACCGGTCAGCCCGAAATAGAGCGCATGTTTTTTCAGGGAAAATACATCACTCAGAAGCTCCAGCTTTTCCGGGTGATCATTTTCCACCATGGTAATCGCCTTTGCCAATGCGCGTATATCTTTTTTTTGCATCCGTTCAACGATTTCATGCATCGCGTCCATCCTTTCCGGGAGGTACCTGTCCCTCCGTCCCCTTATTTCGTCAGCATACGGCCGATGACGAGACGTTGTACTTCGTTTGTGCCTTCATAAATTTGTGTGATTTTGGCATCACGCATGTAGCGCTCCACCGGGTAGTCCTTCGTGTAACCATAGCCGCCAAACACCTGTACAGCTTCTACGGTAATTCTCATCGCCGCATCCCCGGCAAATAATTTGGACATGGCTGAGGCTTTCCCGTACGGCTGTCCCTGTGACTCGAGCCATGCTGCCTGGTATGTCAGCAGGCGGGATGCTTCCACTTCTGTTGCCATATCGGCTAGTTTAAAGGAAATACCCTGGTTTGCCGCGATAGGCTTGCCGAACTGCTCACGCTCTTTGGCATAATCAACAGCTGCATCCAATGCCCCCTGCGCGATTCCGAGTGCCTGGGCCGCAATCCCGTTACGGCCGCCATCCAGGGTGGTCATGGCAATTTTGAATCCTTCCCCTTCTTTTCCAAGCATGTTTTCTTTTGGAATGCGGCAGTTTTCAAAAATCAGTTCCGTCGTCGGGGATGAACGAATCCCCAGCTTCTTCTCTTTTTTGCCGAATGTAAATCCTTCTGTTCCCTTTTCGACGATAAATGCGCTGATGCCTTTATGTTTGGCATCTGCATCGGTTTTTGCAAATACAATATAAATATCCGCCACACCGCCATTGGTGATCCACACTTTGCTGCCGTTTAATATATAGTCGTCCCCGTCAGCTTTGGCGGTTGTTTTCATGGAAACAACATCACTTCCGGCTCCCGGCTCGGATAAAGCATACGCGCCGAGTGCCTCCCCTGTAGCCAAACGATACAGAAAGTTTTTCTTCTGTTCTTCATTCCCATATGTGTAAATTGGCCAGCTCGCCAGGGAAAGATGTGCCGACAGCGTAACACCGGTGGAAGCACATACCCGTGAGAGCTCTTCTACTGCAATACAGTAGCTGACATAATCCGCTCCAATACCGCCATATTCCTCCGGCCATGGAATACCGGTCAGGCCGAGCTCACCCATCTTATCAAAAATATCCCGGTCAAATCGTTCTTCTTCATCCCGTTCTGCCGCGGTTGGCTCTACTTCTTTCGTGGCAAAGTCCCGGACCATTTTGCGCAGCATTTCCTGTTCTTCTGTCAATTGAAAATTCATCTTTATTTCCTCCTCATTGGTCGCCTAGTTGTTCAGTAAATTTTTTGCGATAACGATATGCTGAATTTCATTGGAACCTTCATAGATTTCGGTGATTTTTGCGTCACGGAAAAACCGTTCTGCCGGATAATCCTCTGTATAGCCATAGCCTCCGTAGACCTGCACTGCTTCAATGGCTGTATTGACCGCTGTTTTCGATGCATACATTTTGGCCATGGAAGCTTCTTTTCCGCATGGGAGACCTTGGTCCACCAATGATGCAGCATGATACACAAGCAGTCTTGCAGCTTCTGTCTCTGTTGCCATATCTGCCAATTTAAAAGATATTCCCTGGTTGGCAGCAATCGGCTTACCGAACTGCTCCCTTTCTTTTGCATAGGCAGTCGCATGTTCCAGTGCAGCTTCAGCAATACCGAGCGCCTGAGCGGCAATTCCAATTCTGCCGACATTCAGGTTTGCCATGGCAATCTTAAACCCTTCTCCTTCTTCGCCCAGCATCTGTTTGGCGGGAACTTCGCATTGGTCAAAGTTCAAGGAAACCGTATTGGACCCGTGCAAGCCCATTTTCCTTTCCTTTTTACCGATTTCCAGACCCGGTGTATCTTTTTCAACAATAAAAGCACTAATTCCTTTTGTTCCTTCTCCGGTCCGTGCGAAAGTAATGTAGGTGTCCGCCTCTCCCCCATTTGTAATAAACACTTTGGAGCCGTTCAATATATAGCTGTCACCTTTTTTTACGGCTTTCGTCCTGATGTTGGCGGCATCCGAACCGGCGCCGGGTTCTGTCAGGGCGAATGCGCCAAGATATTCCCCGGAGGCCAGCTTTGGAAGGTAATATTTCTTTTGTTCCTCATTGCCGAAATAAAGGATTGGGTTCGTGCCGACTGAAGTGTGAACAGAAAGAATAACACCAATGGTGGCACTTACCTTGGAAAGCTCATGAATGGCCGTAATGTAAGATATGAAATCCATCCCGGTCCCGCCGTGCTTTTCCGGTACGGGGATCCCCATGAGACCGAGTTCTCCCATTTTTTGAATGATTTCCCTCGGAAAACAGTCTTCTCTTTCCATCTGTTCGACCGCCGGCGCTAATTCTTTCCTGGCAAAGTCCTGAACCATTTTACGCATCATGTTCTGTTCTTCTGTAAATGTCATGTTCATGGTTGTAAAGCCTCCTTACCATCTTCGCTGTCCGTTTAGTCGTATTGGTAAAAACCTCTGCCTGATTTTTTGCCCAGCCAGCCGGCTTTTACATATTGGCGTAGCAGTGGACATGGACGGTATTTACTGTCACCAAAACCTTCATGCAGCACTTCCATAATGTAGAGGCAAGTGTCGAGACCGATGAAATCCGCCAATGTCAGCGGGCCCATCGGATGATTCGTCCCCAGTTTCATGACTGTATCAATATCCTCCGGTGATGCCACCCCTTCATATACCGTGTAAATAGCTTCGTTGATCATGGGCATGAGAACCCGATTGGAAACAAAACCGGGAAAGTCGTTTACCTCCACAGGTGTTTTGTTCAGGGATTTGGCCATATCTTCAATTGCCTGATAGGTTTCATCACTTGACTGCAACCCGCGGATGATTTCCACCAATTTCATTACAGGTACCGGGTTCATAAAATGCATGCCGATTACCTGTTCCGGACGATTCGTCGCCGCTGCAATTTCCGTAATAGGCAGAGAAGACGTGTTCGTTGCCAGAATCGCATGCGCGGGTGCAAATTTATCCAAGTCGGAAAACACTTTCTTTTTCACATCCATGTTTTCCACAATAGCTTCAATGACGATATCGCATGAGGATGCATCGCTCAGCTCCCGGGAAGGGCTCAGTCTGTTTAATGCATCTGTTTTCTCTGATTCTGTCATTCTTTCTTTTTCCACATTCCGATTTAATAGTTTTTCAATATTTTTCAAGCCTTTATCCAATGCCTCTTCATTCATATCATGCAGCAGCACATCATAACCCGACTGCGCGCAAACCTGTGCAATCCCGGAGCCCATCTGTCCGGCACCGATTACCATTACTTTATTAATTCGCATAAAAGTATCTCCTCCTTGCTTTGAAACATCGGGACAAATCTCTTATTGCAAAAATCTCCCGTTTTCTTAGCCGGGAATTCTGCATTGCTTCGCCCCCATGTCTTCCTTAAAGTATTTCCAGTTGTCTTGTTTATTGTTTCGGTACTTCAATTAAAACGGCATCTCCCTGACCGCCGCCACTGCAGATGGCTGCAATACCAAGGCCGCCACCTCTGCGTTTTAATTCATGTGCCAGGGTGAGGATAATACGTGCCCCACTCGCACCGATCGGGTGTCCAAGTGCTACCGCTCCACCGTTAACGTTTACTTTTTCAGGATCGATCCCGGCAATTTTCCCGCTTGCCAGGGATACTGCTGCAAAAGCTTCGTTAATTTCGAATAAGTCGATGTCATCTGCTTTATGACCTGTTTTTTCCAGCAATTTATTAATAACCAGCCCAGGAGTTTGCGGGAAATCTTTTGCTTCCACTGCCACCTCGGCATGGCCATGTATGGTTGCCATCGGTTTCTTTCCGAGTTCTTCCGCCTTCTCATCGGACATGACAACAAATGCACAAGCCCCGTCGTTTACTCCCGGTGCATTCCCGGCAGTAATTGTACCGTCTTTATCAAACGCCGGACGCAATTTTGCCAGTTTTTCCACACTTGTATCTTTCCGTGGCGCTTCATCTGTATCAACGACGACAGGATCTCCTTTTCGCTGCGGCACTTCCAGCGGTACGATTTCCTCGGCGAATTTGCCTTCTTCAATCGCTTTCCCTGCCCGCTGATGACTTCGGTAAGACCATTCATCCTGGGCTTCCCTTGTCAGTTCAAACTCTTCTGCCGTGGAGTTCCCGTAGCTTCCCATATGAACACCGGCAAATGAGCATGTAAGTCCGTCATGTACCATCATATCCACTACTTTTTTATCTCCCATTCGATGTCCCCAGCGGGCATCCGGGAGAATATACGGCGCATTGCTCATGCTTTCCATGCCACCGGCCACGATGACATCTTCATCTCCAAGGCGAATAAGCTGATCGGCCAAAGTTACACTCCGCAGACCGGAAGCACATACTTTATTAATCGTTTCTGTTTTCACGTTCCATGGAATCCCAGCTTCACGTGATGCCTGACGGGATGGAATCTGCCCCTGTCCTCCCTGAAGCACATTACCCATAATGACTTCATCGATTTGCGAACCTTCCATACCGGCCCGCTCCAGGGCTTCTTTAATTGCTTTTCCGCCCAGTTGGGATGCGGTAAAACTTTTAAGTCCTCCGCCAAATTTTCCAAATGGGGTTCTTGCACCTGAAACAATTACTGTTTTTCTCATTGTTTTACTCCCTTTCCTTTTAAATTTTTTGAAGGGGTAGACCCCTTTTTTACCTGTAAAATATCTTTGTTATCTGTGTTGGGCGGGGGCATAAATATAAGTCTCAAGGTAAGTACGAACAAATCATGGTGATAGAGTACCAGCCGCTCCGGGAATATACTTCGCTTTCACCACGGGCACAAGTGCGACATCCGATCAAACTCCCGTTGGTCGTTTTCTTAGTGTCTTCTTTGCCGCGGGCGGCTGGTAATCCTCCTTGCCCCGACAAGGGGTATGCCGACGTTGCCCGCAAAGGGCGTTTTTAGTCGGCCTTCATTAATGTTGCACTGCGGGGTCTCATCGATGCCTTTGCTCCTGCTGGACAAGTAACGCTTCGGCAACATTACATCTTCGTGAGAAAATGCATAGCATTTTCAAGGAGTCTACGTATATTCCCGGAGCTGGGTAAGTGGTTTGTTTGGCTTTTTTTCCAATTAAATTAGTTATGTTTCACCTTCTATGTATTCACCATGGTTGAATGGAGCCAGCCATGCATCATGTTACTCCACCCATTGATAACGCTTACCTTTTGTTTGGAATAAGTGCACCGTTCCCGCGTTGCAGCCCCCTCCGATTGAACGCTCGCTCAATTGGTTTTTGAAAAAGGAGAGGGGCAATTTTTACCCCTCTTTTAAATTAGTATACTTAAAATCTCAATTCTATTCATCTATTAAGCCGTTTTCTGCTCATCTTCCACCAATACGGATAGTGCCAGAATTTCAGCAACGTCCATGGTGCTGATATCTTCTTCCACCTCTTTTGCCTTCGTTCCATCACTTAACATCGTCAGGCAGAATGGGCAGGCGCTGGAGATCATATCCGGCTTCACTTCCATGGCCTGTTCTGTACGGGACACGTTAATGCGATTTCCGGTTGTTTCCTCCGTCCACATTAAGCCGCCGCCTGCACCACAGCACATGCCATTTTCCTTGCTGCGCTTCATCTCCACCAGGTCAAGTCCCGGGATGGATTTCAGAATTTCCCTAGGCGGATCATATACGCCATTATATCTTCCCAGATAACAGGAATCGTGATAAGTCAACCGCTGATTGATTTCACGCTGCGGTTTCAGTTTCCCATTCATCACCAGGTCAAACAGCATTTGCGTATGGTGATAGACTTCTGCTTCAAAGCCAAAATCAGGATACTCGTTTTTGAAAATATTATATGCATGCGGGTCGATCGTTACGATCTTTTTCACGTCATGCTTGTTGAATTCTTTAATGTTTTTCTCCGCGATTTCCTGGAACAGGAATTCATTTCCGATACGGCGTGCCGTATCACCGGAGTTCATCTCTTTATTTCCAAGAATGGCAAAGCTTACGCCCGCCTGGTTCATTAGTTTTGCAAATGCCAGTGCAATTTTTTGACTGCGGCTGTCAAATGAACCCATGGAGCTTACCCAGAATAAATATTCGAAGTCTTTTCCTTCTTTTTTCAGCTCTTTCACTGTTGGTACATATGCAGTTTCATCTTCTTCACGCCATTTCGTACGGTCTTTCTTGGAAAGTCCCCATGGATTTCCCTGGCGCTCAATATTCATTACTGCACGCTGAATTTCCGGATCCATTTTACCTTCTGTCATCACCAGGTAACGGCGCATATCAAGAATCTGGCTGACGTGTTCGTTGCTTACCGGACATGCATCTTCACAGTTACGGCAAGTGGTACATCCTGCCAGCTCTTCTTCGGTAATCACATCGCCGATCATGCTTAAGTTTTGTACCGTAGCTGCTGCTTCTCCTCCGGCACTTGCCTGGTTGCCTGCAGCTCCAGAAAATGCATAGGAAGGAACCCATGCGGATTTTCCTGTAATGGCAGCACCTTTTTCCGTTAAGTGGTCACGGAGCTTGATCATAATATCCATCGGAGACAGCATTTTTCCTGTTCCTGCTGCCGGACATACATCGGTACAGCGTCCGCACTCCACACATGCGTAAAAATCAAGCATTTGAAATTGATCAAAATCTTCTACTTTTCCAACACCAAAGGAAATATCTTCCTCATTTTCTGCTGCATCTTCATCGATATCAAAGTCAATTGGCTTCAGTTTTCCCGGTACACGCTTACTCAGGAACACGTTGATTGGTGCAGCGATTAAGTGTGCGTGCTTGGATTGCGGTATATAAACAAGGAAAGTCAAAATCGTCAATGTATGAATCCACCAGAACACATAGTACAATACCATGGCTGCTGTTGGTGTTAACCAGCTGAATGCTGCAGCTATCCCACTTGCGACAGGTTCAGTCCAAGTTAATCCTTCCCCTTGCCAAATAATGTGCATACCGTTACCGAACAGCACGGACAGCATTAATGTTCCGATAAAAATCAGCACAAGCCCTGCTTTAAATCCACGTTTTAAGCGAACAAGTTTTTCCACGTAACGGCGGTAAAAGGCCCATACGACCGCTACCAGAATCATCAGTGTGACAAGTTCCTGGAAAAACGTGAATCCTGGATAGAATATGCCAAACGGCAAATGGTTTCCTGGCGAGAGGCCCATGACAAACATATTGATCGCGCCAAACTGCACAAGGATAAATCCATAGAACATCATCACATGAATAATACCCGATTTCTTATCCTTCAAGAGTTTGGACTGGCCGAATACAATGACCCCGATCCGTTTGAATCTTTCTTTAAAATCACGGTCAAATTCCGACTTTTTTCCGAGCCGGATATATGATATACGTGTTGCGACCACTCTGGCGAATAAATATACCCCATAGATGGTGACTGCAAGAAATGCAATCCAGTTAATCAGCAAAAATGTTTCCATGATCCGCTCCCCCTTATTATGTCTCGCAAACTATTATACGCAAATATTTGCAATTTAGCAAAATGATACCGATTGCAGTTTTGTGCAGATTAAGAAAGCATAAAAATTTCTTAACCTATTACTCTTTGCTTTTCGACAAGCTAAATTTTAAGAATAATAGTAAGCTTCCTGCTAAGTTAATATATGTATACTTTAAATCATGAATGATCATTCAGTCAACTGGTATTCGACAAATTTCAGGCCTTGATCATTTCTGTTTAAATTGTAAAACCCTTTGCTCCCAAGGTGTTTGGACTGTTCACCGGCAAATATGATTTTAAATTTTGGAACTATTTACCGTCTTTTTCACCTTCTGTTTTTTTCAGCCTTTGGGTTAACTGCGGAGCCTGGGATATAACTACAAATCATGATGATAGAGTATCCCAGGCCGCTCCGGGAATATACTTCGCTTTCACCGCGGGCACAAGTGCGACATCTGGGACTGCGCTAAATGCTCGTCCCACCGAAAAGCATTGGGACTGCGCGTAAATGCTCGTCCCACCGAAAAGCATTAATCAAACTCCTGTTGGTCGTTTTCTTAGTGTCTTCTTTGCCGCAGGCGGCTGATGAGCCTCCTTGCCCCGACAAGGGGTATGCCGATGTTGCCCGCAAAGGGCGTTTTTAGTCGGCCTTCATTAATGGCGCCCTGCGGGGTCTCATCGATGCCTTTTCTCCTGCTGGACAAGTAACGCTTCGGCAGCATTACATCTTCGTGAGAAAATGCATAGCATTTTCAAGGAGTCTCCGTATATTCCCGGAGCTGGGTAAGAGTATTACATCTTTTCCGGTGCTGTCACAGTGATCAGCTGCAATGCATTGGCGATTGTTATTTTCACAGCTTTCATTAAAGCAATTCTTGCGTTCGTTCTTTCCTCGTTGTCCGGATCAAGCACTTTTTCAGCATTGTAAAAGCTGTGCAGCATACTTGCCAGATCAAATACGTATTGTGTCACTTTATGCGGAGTGGACATTTGCGCCGCATCTGCCACCATCTGCGGGAATTCTCCCATCTTCTTCATTAAATCTGTTTCTTTCTCCGTTGTTAACTGCTTTGCATCAAATGCCGCATTCAGATCAAAACCCTTTGCTTCTGCCTGTTTCAGCATGGTGCAGATCCGTGCATGGGCGTACTGCACGTAATAGACAGGATTATCATTTGATTCGGAGCGTGCCAGATCCATGTCAAAGTCGAGCTGGGTATCGTTGGAACGCGTAATAAAGTAGTAACGGGCCGCATCCACACCGACTTCCTCCATCAGCTCTCTTAATGCAACGGCATTCCCGGTACGCTTGCTCATTTTTAGTTTTTCTCCATTTTCAAACAAGCTCACCATCTGAATCACTCTGACATCCAGCGTGTCTTTTTCATAGCCCATTGCCTGAATAGCTGCCTGCATTCTCGGGATATATCCGTGGTGGTCCGCTCCCCAAACATTAATCAGCTTGTCAAAACCTCGATCCAGTTTGTTTTTATGATAGGCAATATCCGGCGTCAGATAGGTGTAGCTGCCATCCTTCTTGATGAGTACACGGTCTTTGTCATCCCCAAAATCCGTCGTTCTGAACCAGGTTGCCCCGTCCTTTTCATAGATATAATCATTCAGCTTTTCAAGTGCTTTGTCAATCTGTCCGCCTTCATACAATGATTGCTCGGAGAACCAGTGATCAAACTCGACACGGAACTCCGATAAATCATTTCGGATCTTGCCAAGTTCATACTTTAAACCATATTCCCGGAAAAACGCCAGGCGTTCATCTCTGTCTTTCTCTTTCCATTCTGCCCCATATTCCGTGGCAAGCGTCTTTCCAATTTCAATAATATCCTTCCCGTGATACCCGTCTTCAGGCATTTCTGCCTCATCACCCAATGCCTGCAGATAACGGGCTTCCACCGATAAAGCCAGTTGATCAATCTGGTTGCCGGCATCATTGATATAATATTCCCGTTCCACTTCATATCCGGCAGCAGCAAGCAAATTGCATAACACATCGCCAAATGCAGCTCCTCTTCCATGGCCGAAATGTAAATCTCCGGTCGGGTTCACGGAAACGAATTCCACCTGAATACGTTCCCCTTTTCCGATATCTGTCTGTCCATAATTTTTTCCCGCTTCTAAAATCATTGGGATTATTTCCCCAAGAAAATCATCCTTCATAAAAAAATTAATGAAACCGGGACCGGCAATTTCCACTTTCTCAATGGATGCCTTCGTCTTATCCAGTTCCTCTACAATGTCTTCTGCAATTTTCCGCGGTGCTTTTTTGGCGATCCGAGCCAGCTGCATGGCAATATTTGCAGCGAAATCCCCGTGTGCTTTATCCTTTGGTTTTTCCAGCACGATATCCGGCAATTCCTCCGCCTTAGCCAGTTCCGCCTTGATGACTGCTGCAGCTATTTCCTGTTTCAGTGTATCTTCCGTCTGTTCCAATACGTTCATTGGGAATTTTCCTCCTTCAAAGTTAACGTCAATTCATGTTTGCGGTTATTCAGTCCATTCAGTTTCACTTGATAGGAGATGTTCAATTTGCCTTCTCCTGCTTCACCCAGCGGCTGATAGCGGATGGAATCGGTAAATGTTTCCATATGTATCGTTCCGTGGGGGTGATGATAGACATTCTCGGTTATTTTATTTTCCTGAAATTTTTGGTTCATCGAAACAGCACCTGTCCGCTTAATGGTTACCTTCTGCTGTTGCATGGTGATCATGTTATGGACCGTTCCTCCCGCTTCCGGCTGCTCATCAAACTTTACAACATCAAATGTATGATTACGGTAAAAATATCCCGAATGAATTAGCTTATTTTCTTCCGTTTCCCCCTGGTCGGTAATCGTTGTCCGTAGAATAACCCTAACCTTTTTATGTACAGTTCCCATAATACCGCCTCTAATTTTTATCATCATATAATTTCCTATTATAGCTAACTTCACTACGCTAACGCAATATATATTGCGAAATATGCCGAATAAGCTCCACGCTCTACTTTAGCTCCCCTTTTTCATTAATGAGTTTTTAAAAAGTGGTTTATTTCAGCGAAAATTCACCAATAATGTTAGTACAGCCTGTGCCGGTGTTCCCGTCACACGTATGGAATGGTCAGTCGTTGGCACGGCAGAAGGTGCCGGCTATATAGGCAATTACAAGTTTTTACAGCATTTTTCCGATACAACTATCTGTAATTAAAAATAATGGAGCAATCAAAGATGAAGCGCATATTCACTCGTATCAAATACCCCCTTTTGATCAAAATTACCGTAAGCACCTGTCTTATTGTGGCAGGTGTGATTTTCAGCGTTTACTTCCTCAGCTTTCTCATGGGGCCGCCCAGCCTCGCCAATGACCAAAACACCGTTTATTACAGCAGAGGCGGCGACGTGATCGGCGAGGAGCGCGGTACAGAAAACAGAAGATGGGTTTCTTTGGAAGATATTTCCGAAGATGCCGTCCATGCAACCTTAGTGGTGGAAGACCGGCACTTTTTTGACCACTCCGGTTTTGATTTTAAACGGATTTTGTCCGCACTTATTACGGATATAAGGCACTGGTCGCTGAAAGAAGGAGCGAGCACCCTGTCCCAGCAGTACGCACGCAATTTATATTTGACACAGGAAAAAACCTGGTCACGCAAATTAAAAGAAGCCTTTTTTACGATACGATTGGAGATGTTTTATTCGAAAGAGGAAATACTGGAAGGCTATTTAAATACGATATATTACGGACATGGCGCCTATGGTATTGAGGCTGCAAGCAATTATTTTTTTGACAAGCCGGCTGCGGAACTATCACTGGCCGAGGGAGCAATGCTGGCATCCATACCCAGAGGGCCAAGCTACTATTCTCCAATAGCGGATAGACAGCGGGCAGAAAGTCGGCAGCAGCGGATTTTGCACTTGATGAACAATGAGAACATGATCAGCAATCAGGAACTGTTTCTTGCTTCCAGGGAAAATTTAGTTTATGAGGAGAACAGTGAAAACAGTGAAACGACGGTAAGCGGTTATTTTCAGGAAGAAGCTTCCAAAGAGGCTGCAGAAATTCTGAAGCTGGAAGTGGATGACATCCGTTCCGGCGGCTATGAAATATACACCACCATGCATGAATCTTATCAAAAAGATCTGGAAGCTGAGATCAAAGCTGCAATCCATACAGAAAGTGAAATTGAAGCCGGTGTGCTTACGATAGACCCGCAGTCAGGGGAGGTACTTGCCATGGCCGGTGGCCGTGATTACCGGGAAAGTCCCTTTAACCGCGCGGTGCAGGCAAAAAGGATGCCTGGGTCTTCTTTTAAACCATTTCTTTATTATGCGGCACTGGAAAACGGCTATACCGCAAACACCATGCTGTTAAGTCAGCCAACTGCCTTCCAGCTTGACGACGACGAAGTGTACCAGCCAAGTAATTTTAACGGGTATTACGCAAATGATTCTATCACCCTGGCACAAGCCATTGCGCTATCGGACAATATATATGCCGTCAAAACCAATATGTATCTCGGAACAGAGAATCTCGTGGAAACCGCGCGCAGATTCGGCTTGACCAGTGAATTGCCTGCTGTGCCGTCACTTGCGCTTGGATCGGCCGCTGTTTCCGTAAAAGAAATGGTCAGAGGTTATGGCATGCTTGCCAATGGCGGGAAGGAAATCGATACCCACCTGATTAAAAAAATTGTCGATCGAAACGGGAAAACAGTATATAAAAGAGAGGAACAGGAAGGGAAATCGATGCTTAACCCGCAAAGCGCATTCATTTTAACCCATTTATTGACGGGGATGTTTGACCGTGAATTGGATGGATATATGGCAGTGACGGGATCAACGATAGCGGATCACCTCTCACGTCCATACGCCGGGAAGTCAGGTACGACTTCCTCTGACAGCTGGATGATCGGCTATAGCCCTTCTGTTGTTACCGGTGTATGGATTGGCTATGATGATAATCGTTCCATCGAAATGACCCGGGAAAAGGATTATGCCAAAACGATATGGTCCAATTTCATGGAAAGGATCCATGAAAACAAGGAACAGGAAGCATTCCCGCAGCCCCCGGGCCTTGTTGCCGTTCCCGTAGACCCGGAATCCGGGCAGCGGGCAACACCATACTGTGGTCAAAGCCGGGTGATGTACTTTGAAAAAGGCACTGAACCAACTGCCTTTTGCAGAGACCATTTTCATGAAGAAAACCATCCAGATGACAAAAGCATGGTGGAACGCCTATTTGACATGTTTGGCGGATAAACAAGGGGACATGGCTTGGACATAGCTTTAAAACCTCAAAGAAATTCCTGCTTTTTCATTTAAATAAAAAGAAGCCGACCCGGTGTATATTGGTCGGCTTCTTTTTTGTCCTAGTAATACATGAGTAGCCCATGTACTCATATTTTACAAATTTCTATTCGAAAGTACAAGGTATTCCCGGTCAGTTTTTATTCCGTCACAAAATGTTCATAATTGGCATTTATTCCGGCAGGGCACTTTTCAGTTCATCTGTAGAGTTCTTCCACATATCTTCATCATATTCTTCCAGGAAATCTTTAAGTAATTTTTTGGAATGGTCATCCATATGTTCCACAACGATTTTGCCTTTCAGGGATTTTTCCATATGGGTAACATGCTCCGGCATGGACTTATACGCCCGTTTAATCGAACGGTCCACCCGCAGCTCACTGCCTGCCACACCTGCATAGTACGGTCCATGTTCACCGCGTTCCACATTTACCCAGACAATCCAGTACAGCTTTCCATTCGGCACCTCGTCCTTATTCGGCAAATACTTCACCCGGCGTTCAATTTCGCTGCGGGCATGCATCGCTGCCATATCAACATATGCTTTATTTTCATTCGGGTCCACAATAACGGAGGACATATTTTCCAGACTGACTGTCCCTGCTCCGTATCCACCATGACCGTCTGTGGAATCATCTTTTATAATAGTGAATGTATTCTTCTTTTTTTGGTTTGAAGATTGATCTGCACTCATATTCGAGGAACCTCCTTCTTCTCATTTGCTTCTCATTGTAGCACAGTTGCATGGTCATTTTCATTCCCTGCACTGCCCTTCGTCTGTATCAGTCCGGCAATTATTGGCCGGTGTCCTCTTCCTTCATCTGTTGAATGAATTCCCAGGCCTGCTCTATTTCTTCCTCGGTATACTTTTGCTTGGATTTTACCTGATGAATTTTTTCCGTCACCGCAGGCTTTGGCAATGCATCAAAATACATCATTGTTGCAACAAGCTCCAGGAAACGGGAGCTTTGCCGGTTCAAAAGCTTCACCTTATCCCCCAAACCGGGCAAATGGGAAGCGAACTGCTGCAAAAAAGATCTTCCGTCCCCGGTAATATGATAATGATATTGAAAATAATTGCTTTTTTCTTCTTTTATCTCCTGCAAAAAACCGAGGTTGCACAGTTCTTCCACCCGCAATGTCAACTCTTCGGAATACGGACCGTAAAAATGAAATTCGTATTTCTCTTCAAAAGGAAGTTTGCATTTCTGCAGGATATAGATCATTTTCTGCAGTTTTTTTCTACCGGTAATTTCATCTGCAACCGAAAAAAACTCCATTAATTTGGCATGGTTTGTTAACATTTCACACATCTCCTGTTATTATGAAAAACTCTGCTGACCTCCTCATTTCAGAGGTCCAAAGGGGCATCTGCACCCTTACCCCCAATGAAGAAAACAACCGTCGGCCCGGGCTTAACCATCCAGGCCCAATATATTCTTTATCCGCTTTTTTATATGTTCATCCGGCAATTTCTCCACAAAGTCATTCGGAAAATACAGCTTATGGTCTGTCCTTTTTTTCCCGGAAATGGATTCCACGATATCGGAATGCCTGGATAATTCCTTCAGGCTCCCATCCGGCATAAGCAGATGAATCGGAAGTCTTTCTTCTTCCTCACCCGGACGGTAAAAATCATAGGGCAAATCTGAAGAGGAATCAACGACAAGATAGTAATCCGGATCCATCCCCGCTTCTTTAAACAAGCCATACAGCTCCATCCACGTATTCATCTGGAGGTTCGGATTGAATTCAATATATTTAAATAAACGGCGATTGACAAACCGTTCGCATAAATCCCTTAGTATGGCATCGTCTTCTTCCTGCCAAAGCTGAAAATAATAGGAAACAATACCTTCATCCAGCTTCAGGTACTCCTCCAATTTAACATCGCCGGTGAAAAAAGACATAAAATGAGTCGGTTTCAGTTTAAACGTGTAGTCTTCCGATTCAAACAAGTATTTCGCCCGCTGCAGAATTTTTGACAAAATTACCTCTGCACTGCGGGTAACCGGGTGAAAATACACTTGCCAATACATCTGATAGCGGCTCATAATATAATCTTCCACCGCATGCATGCCCGTCGATTTAATCACGACCTGATCCTCGATCGGCCGCATGACACGAAGTATCCTTTCCATGTCAAAATGCCCATAGCTCACCCCGGTAAAAAACGCGTCCCGCTGCAAATAGTCCATGCGATCTGCATCAATCTGGCTCGATATCAGGCTGACGACAAGCTTATCTTCATACGTTTTTGCAATAACATCAGCAACCTTTTGCGCGAATCCGGGTTCCACCCGTTCCAATATGTCATTTATTGTTGTATCTCCAAGAATAATTTCCTTTGTAAAATGCTCATGATCCAGCTTAAACACTTTTTCAAAGGAATGGGAAAATGGCCCATGCCCCAGATCATGTAAAAGTGCTGCACATAAACAAAGCAGGCGCTCCTTCTCATTCCAGTTCGGTTTGTTCTGGAAGTTATAAATGATTCTCCTGACAATCTCGTAAACACCGAGGGAATGGTTAAACCGGCTGTGTTCCGCACCATGAAAAGTCAGGTAGGTTGTTCCAAGCTGTTTAATCCGGCGCAGACGCTGAAACTCAGGAGCAGCAATTAAATCCCAAATAACCCGGTCCTTCACATGTACATAGCGGTGCACCGGGTCTTTAAACACCTTTTCTTCATGTAATTGTTCATCTTTATAAGCCATCTGCTTCATCCGTTTCTTTTCCCCAATTTGTTTTTATTATATAATAGTTGGAGCAGAGACGGAAAGGAAATCCACTTGGGTTTTGACAATAAAACAGAAAAACGGCAGTTTAATGATTCAATTTAAACACACAGTATACACGAAAAATGATCAAGGAGTCAGGTATGAAAAATTGGAAGGAAATTATCCAGCATCAAACATTTCGCTATATGGACCATACAAACACAGCCCATTTCCAAGGGGAGTCTTTAACAGCTATGACCTCTTTTGCCATCGATGACGCATTGGCCATGTCGGTCAGTGACCAGCTCTCCCCTCCAGTCATGCGATTATGGGCTCATCCAAAAACAATTGTATTGGGCATTCCTGATGCCAGGCTTCCATTTATTGAAGCAGGCGTCAGCCAACTGAAAGAAAAGGGCTATCATATCATCGTCCGAAATTCCGGGGGCCTGGCCGTGGCACTGGATGAAGGGGTACTGAATCTCTCTCTCGTACTGCCGGATGTGGAAAAAGTGTCGATTCATGACGGCTATGAAGCCATGGTACGTTTTATTCAGCATATGTTCCGGGATCTTACCGACGAAATAAAAGCCTATGAAATTGTCGGATCCTACTGTCCCGGAGATTATGACCTAAGTATTGAGGATAAGAAATTTGCCGGTATTTCCCAACGGCGTGTGAAAAAAGGAGCCAGCATTCAAATTTATTTGGACATTGAAGGAAACAGTTTGCAAAGAGCCTCGGATATACGGGATTTTTATGATATCAGCAAAAAAAATGAGCCGACAAAATTTAATTATCCCGCCGTTAAACCGGAAGTGATGGGCTCTCTGTCGGATCTGCTTGATATGCGTTTGACAGTGGAAGATGTTAAAAACCGGGCATATCAAGCTTTAATTGATTTTGCTGAACAGGTTACAGAGAAAAGTTTTTCCGCTGAGGAGATAGCTTACTTTGACAAAAGGCTGGACCAAATGAAAAAGCGGAATGAGAAAGTGGCAGGATGGCAGCAGTAACAGACATTCCATGCAACACCCTGAGATCCTGTTTGATTTCAGGGTTAATATATTAAAAATATGATTGTCATTTTTTGCAAAATCCCATGGGATCACTTGTTCTGTAATGTATTATCTGATATTATTAATTTAGTAAATCACCCTCTGTAAAGTCCTCATATTTTAATAAGGAGTGCTGTTCATGCCAGTCACAAACCCGACCAAAGAACCGCCCGCAATTATTCTTCACAGCATCATTCGAGAAGAACAGGAAAACTACGAAAAGCAAGCAAATGAAAATCCGGAAATGCAGCCGCTATTAAGAAATATACCATTAGGTGAATTAATGGATCTGAAAGTGGATTATGCCTTTAAACAGCTTTTCGGAAATGAAAAAAATAAGGATATCACTATCATTTTTTTAAACGCATTTTTAAAAAGAACGGGAAGAGACAAAATTATTGACATCCTATTCACTGATAAGGAAGCAGGCAGGGAATATCGAGATGATAAACAATCCCGATTGGACTTACTCGTAGTCACTGACGCTGCAGAAAAGATTAATGTAGAAATTCAGTTCACGAATAAATATGATATGGTAAAACGATCCATATACTATTGGTCGGGAATATACCGCAGTACACTTAAAAAGAAAATGAACTATCATGAATTAAAACCGGTTATTGCGATTAACATCATGAATTTTGACCTGTTCCCTCAGACTGACCGTTTTCATACTACGTACCATTTATATGAAGATGAGGAAAAGTTTAAACTAACCGATGTGATGGAATTTCATTTTGTGGAAATGCCTAAATTAATCAAAGCCTGGGAGGAAAATATGCTGGATCCCCGAAATGATATTCTGGTCAGATGGTTATTGCTGCTGGGTATGGTGGATCACCGTGAAGGGAAAGTATATGATAAAATATACGAAGAATTGGAGGGTATTGCCATGGAGGATGAAACGCTGCGTAAAGCCTTCGAAGACTGGGAAGAATTAAGTATGACAGAAAAAGAGTTTCTCGCCTATGAAGCACGAAGGAAAATCATTATTGATGAAGAAGCCGCCAAGCGTGAAGCTGAGATTCGACTTGAGGAAGGAATCAGGGAAGGCAGAAAAAAAGGGATGGAAGAAGGACGGAAAGAAGGACGGAAAGAAGGACGGAAGGAAGGCCGAGAAGAAGGGTTGGAAAAGGGAAAAGAGGAAATTGCATTCCGAATGCTGGAAATGGAGATGACAGTTGAAGTTATCGCTGAAGCCACCGGTCTTTCCCCGGAAAGAATCCTGGAAATAAAAAAAGAAATCAAAAACTAAAAAAACCTGCAACAGAGCTTTCGGCTCCGTTGCAAGGTTTCTTTTCTATGCATCAGATTGTACAGCGGTAATTAACGCTAACTTATACACATCGTCTACACTGCAGCCGCGGGAAAGATCATTGACCGGTTTATTTAATCCCTGCAGAACGGGACCAACCGCTTCGAACTCCCCTAATCGCTGGGCAATTTTATATCCGATATTACCCGCTTCCAAACTTGGAAAGATAAAAACATTCGCATCTCCCTGCAGAACGGAGTCAGGGGCTTTTTTCTCCGCCACACTTGGAACAAACGCTGCATCGAATTGGAACTCCCCATCGATGACAAGAGATGGATGTTTTTCCTTTGCAATGTTGAGTGCTTCGACGACTTTTTCCGTTTCCTCTGATTTTGCCGAGCCTTTTGTAGAAAAGCTGAGCATGGCAATTCGCGGATCAATACCGAACAATTTACCTGTCACCGCACTTTCGGCTGCAATTTCGGCCAAATCGTTGCTGTCAGGAGCTATGTTAATCGCACAATCGGCAAATACATATTTTTCTTCTCCACGTACCATAATGAATACCCCGGACGTTTTTTTAATGCCTTCTTTTGTTTTAATGATCTGCAATGCCGGCCGTACTGTGTCAGCTGTTGAATTTACCGCACCGCTTACGAGCCCATCTGCCTGATTCATATACACAAGCATGGTGCCAAAGTAATTTTCCTGCTGTAATATTTTTTCCGCATCTTCCCTCGTCGCTTTCCCCTTTCTTCGGTCCACAAATGTTTCCGCCATCAGATTGAATTCAGGAAACGCTGACGGGGTTAATACGTCGCAGGAAGAAATATCCACATCAATTTCTTCCGCTTTTTTGTTTATCTTATTTTTATCCCCGATAAGCACAGGTGTCAGTACTCCCGCCGCACTCAATTGACTTGCCGCGGTTAATATCCGTTCATCCGTACCTTCCGGAAATACAATCCTTTTATTTTTATTCGCAATTCTTTTTCTCAGATCATCGAATAAACCACTCATTGTGATAAACCCTCCTCATTCTATACAATCTCATATTAGGTGATTAGTATTAGGTTTACAAAATATAAGCAACATAAAATCAGAGCATTTGTGACGAAATTTTTACATATGTCTATTTCTTCCCTCCGCAGGTACGTCCTTCATGATTATCATACCCTATTTATGCTATAGTAAAAACGTGAGCATAAAGTATTTCATGAAAATTGTCCTGTTTATGCAGCATAGTGGGGTGTACTTGCAGGACATGCAGTTAAGTATCCGCTGCACAACAAGACTGCATAAATAACTATGTTACATTCATTTAAAAAGGAGAGATTACAATGGTAGAACCTGTAGAAACGATGGATGGCTGGTACAGCCTGCATGATTTGCGCACCATTGACTGGAATGCTTGGAAAAGAGCTTCCGCGGAAGAACGCAAGGAAGCTTTGGACAGCTTTGAAAGACTGCTGACAAAATGGGAAGCTGTGGAAGAAGAGAAAAACGGCAGTCATGTACTTTATAAGGTTGTTGGACAAAAAGCCGATTTAATCTTTATGTTTTTAAGGCCTACCATGGATGAACTGTCAGACATGGAAACGGAACTAAATAAATCAAAAATGGGTGAATATCTGATTCCGGCACATTCCTATGTGTCTGTGGTGGAACTTTCCAAATACCGCCCGCAAAAAGAAGGGGAACCGGACCCGGAAACATTGCCGGAGACACAAGCCCGGTTAAAGCCGATTCTGCCGAAATGGGAGCATATTTGCTTTTACCCGATGGACAGACGGCGGGAAGGCGACGACAACTGGTATACCCTTGAAAAAAATGTACGCGGTAAATTGCTTTATGAACATAGCATGACCGGACGGAAATATGCCGGTAAAGTAAAGCAGATTATTACAGGGTCCATCGGACTGGATGACTGGGAATGGGGAGTGACATTATTTGCCCACGAACCATTGCAGTTCAAAAAAATTGTTTATGAAATGCGCTGGGATGAAGTGAGCTCCCGTTACGGAGAGTTTGGGGAGTTCTTTGTGGGTAATCA
Source organism: Virgibacillus kimchii (assembly GCF_055379185.1). Taxonomy (NCBI): domain Bacteria; kingdom Bacillati; phylum Bacillota; class Bacilli; order Caryophanales; family Bacillaceae; genus Virgibacillus; species Virgibacillus kimchii. The sequence continues at coordinate 2,507,831 of NZ_AP043951.1, forward strand.
TTTTCCGAAAGAACAGCTTGCAGACTATTTTTCAGTCTGAATTTGATGGATGGCAAAAGATGATATTCAATTGAATTTATATAGTACAAATAGCATGTGGGATCTCTCGATTTCATATGCTATTTTTTTGTCTCTTCCGCTTCGCTGTTTAATGTTCAAAAAGTTAGTCCCCTTCTCCCTCTGTTTGACTTGTTACCCCTATATTTTTCCTTGTCATTTTTTCCGGGCAAATAACATACATATAAATAGAATGTCTTGCATCAAGATTGAACAGAAATGAGGAATGATGTATGGGTGTTGTTGCATATAACGAAAGTGATGTTAAATTGCTGGCAAGGCTGATGCGTGCTGAAGCCGAAGAAGATGGGGAGTTGGGCATGCTCATGGTCGGCAATACGGGAATTAACCGGGTCATTGCTGTTTGTCTCGATTTTCCGGATATCCGAAGTATTAACGATATGGTATTCCAAAGCCCCGGCGGCTTTGAAGCAACACAGAAAGGTTATTTTTACCAACGGGCAAGAGAATCGGAAAGACGATTGGCACGGAGAGTGATTCAAGGGGAACGCCAGCATCCTGCAACGAATTCACTGTGGTTCTTTCGTCCGGAAGGCACCTGTCCTGAGCAATGGTTTGGCCAGTGGAATACAGGGAGATTTAAAGCACATTGTTATTACAGTCCAACCCAGGCTGAATGTCCGGAAGTATATCGATATTGATGCTTCTCCACATTAATGGGAGCGGATATTGTTATCGGTTCCCATTTAAATCCGTATATTTTTATAAGGAGGTTTTTATATGAGCGAAAATGATGACAGACAGTACCAGCAGCAGGAAGGCAACCCTTATCAGGCATATCCAATGTATTATTATCCGGCTGCTTCCCCGGCGTATTACCCAATGTATAATTACCGGCAGCAGCAGCCTCAACCGCAGCAGCAGATGCCCCAACAGCAGCAACAGCAGCAGACACCCGGAATGCTTCCCCTTCAGGAATCATATATTGAAAACATTTTGCGGTTAAACAGGGGAAAACTTGCCACCGTCTACATGACATTTGAGTATAATAATCAATGGAACGCGAAAATTTTCAGAGGGGTAATCGAAGCAGCAGGAAGGGATCACCTCATTCTGAGTGATCCTGATACAGACAGGAGATACTTATTACTTATGGTTTATTTGGATTATGTCACGTTTGATGAAGAAATTGAGTATGCGTATCCTTTTGCCGGAAATGAACAGTTGGCAGCATACCCGCCGCGTTAAAACAGGTGTAATTAGAAAGCTCGGCTTGCCGGAAAAGGAATTCTTAAAAGTGTATTTTGCTTTCTTCTCAGACTCGTTATGACGTTAATAAGCCGGGAGAGGCAAATTTCAGGATGAAGCGCCGGCCGCAGGATCACAATGGGTATGACCTAAAGTCCAGAACGAATGCTGATAAGTAAGTTTTATACTGCTTACCTGCCAGAAATAGGGATGACACACAGTTTCAGGTGTCATCCTTTTCTTCTTATCTGTTTGTAATGTCATCGGAAGGGGCTGTATTATGAGACATCCTTATGAAAAGTTCATCCGCCTTGAATTGATTACGATCATCCTTGTATTCGTATTAGGCTTATTTGCCATCATCCAAACGTATATTATTTTTTTATTTCTCGGCCTCTATCTATTGGTCATCAGCCTTATTTTAACGGCCCTCATAGAATTTCATACGTATCGTACACAGGAAGCTCTGAAACATGCTTCCCGTGCTTTGCTCTTATTTATATTTACGACATATCTTATCTTTTTCTTCTAATGCTTATTACAAATACCTTACAATGGCTGTTCCGAGCAGTACCCAGCCGATTAAAAAGGCAACACCGCCAAGAGGGGTAATCATCGCAAAAGTTCTGACACCTGTTGTTGAATACAAGTACAGGCTGCCGGAAAACAGAATGATACCGATGAAAAACATCCAACCCGCCCAGTGGATGCCACCGGAGGTGATTTTCGCCAATAGAAGGCCTGTAACGAGAAGGGCCATCGTATGAAACATTTGATAATTTACCGCTTTTTCCCACGTTCCCAGTGCTTTTTCAGATATTCTGCCTTCCAGTCCATGGGCGCCAAATGCCCCTAATGCTACAGCTAAAAATCCGTTAATTACTCCGAGCAATAAAAAAATTTTCATAATAAGTTCACCTCTACTGTTTATATAGAACCTCCTGGAATTTCCCGATAGAAGGTATAGTATTTTTGAGTGTTAGAAGTCAAAAATGGATTTACCATTTGCTCCATCGTGATCTATTTCTGCCTTTTTCTCCTGCTGTCTGCTTACTTCTAACCCATAAGCCTTCTCTCCAAGCATGGCTTTCATTTCCGCTTCTTCTATGGCATCCGGTTGTTTCTGCTGTGTCACCATGTTCTCTTCATCCAAAAACAAATCACACAGCAGACGAATATGCTGAATATGCTTCAGCATAGCCGTATCATTATCTTTTAACTGTTTTGCCTGCTGCAGTTCCGTCATCATTTTCTGTAATACTTTTTCGTTATCAACAGCCATTATTAACGCTCCTTTGCATTAATGCTGATTCCATTGTACATGATAACGGATTTGGGGAGCAATTTCCTGCCTGACAACCTGAGACATGGAGGAGAATTGTCAAAACACACAAAACACCCCTGAGGTTAGGTTTTGGTCTAACTTCAGGGGTGCACATCATATTCCATTTATGCCTCATGTATTTCCTTTACAACAAGCGTACCTTCCTTATTGCATCTATTCTTTTACGTTTGCTTTTCTTCCGAGCAACCCGATGATTAATGTGACGACAATTGCGCCGAGGGTTGCCGGAAATATGTAGTAACCGCCGACTGTCGGGCCCAATTCCCTTATTAGTACGTCTCCTATCCATGCACCTAATAAACCTGCTACGACGGCACCAATCCATTTACCGGGATACTTAAAGCCGAATAACGCTGCCATAATTAATCCGACAATAATAGCTACTATGATATAGACTAGAAGCTGCATTGCAAATTTCTACCTCCTGTATGGTTATTGGCTCGTAATCCCCTGTATTTTCTTCTTTTCTTCATCTTTGTAGTTTTCGTACATCCATTGTAAAAACGCTTTCTCGTTTTCTTTCAGCTGCCGTCCAAGCTTTTCCCTTGTGTTCTCACAAAGTTGTACAAAATTATTCATTTTGTACTTCCCCCCAAACACAGTTTTGTAATATAATTCATTGTAACGTGAAGAAAAGCAAAAATCAACTAATTATAAAAAATAAGCTGAATTTACAGATAACTGCTTTTTTTGACAATTCTTTTATCAGGATGTTTTCGGGATACTGAGACGGTTTTTGCGACATGTTTTCCCTGCCATACAGGGCCGGAAGAAAACCGAATAAAAATGGGTGATTGATGCAGTAATGTTTTTCCGGTTCTCTTCCGCTTTTCGGTTTATAACTCGTTTTTGTCAAGCATTGCTTCAAGTTGGGTGATCCGTGCACGCAATTCATTTATATCCTCTTTGGTTGCCAGCCCGATTTCTTTGGCAAATTTCTGCGCCTGTTCATATTGACGTGCATTCCATTCGTCCTTTTTCATTTCACCTTTGTCCATAAAACCCTGCATAACAGATTTTGCTTCTTCCTGGGTTAATTCATTCTGGTCCACCATTTCCCTCAGCTTTTGATCAAATTTTTCTTTGCTCGTTACTGCTGCTCCCAAACCGAGTAAAAAACCTTTTCTGATTAAATCATTCATTAAAAACACCCTTTCCAAACTTTGATAGATGCATGAATTTATATCTTTAGTATAACAAAGATGAGGACATCAATGGAGTAATTAATGGATGCGTCGAAAAATATACATAAAAATCCACGCCCCCTGACATGACAATAACAACTATCTTTATCTGTTCCCCATTTTAACAATCCTTTAACATTTACTCGGAAATTTATTCATACACTTTTTAAAATTAAATGGATATATACCATTTCTTCACTTATAATAGAAAAATAATACATTATTTTTTGCAAGGGGGTTTACGATGAATAATAAATATAAACTCAGCGATCATCTGCGGTTTATAATACCTTCTTTCATCGGCGTGTTTTTATTTATCACCCCGGTTAATACAGAAGAAGGCTTCACCATCCCGATCGCTGTACTGGCCAACTTTGTACAGGACATGCTGGCTGGACAATTATCTGCCATTATGATGGTCATCATTGTTATAACAGCTGTTTTCACACTTATAGCCAAATTCGGTGGATCGGATACATTTAAAAAGCAACCTTTTTTTCATAATTTATTTCACGTAAGTATATCCTGGACTGTCATTAGAGTGCTTGCAGCGATTTTTGCAGTAATGGTATTCTTTCAGATTGGTCCTGAAGCTGTCCATGGACCGGATACCGGCCAGCTTCTATTGGATGACTTGCTGCATGTCCTTTTTGCCGTATTCTTATTTGCCGGACTGTTTTTACCGTTACTCATGAATTTTGGGTTAATGGAATTTTTCGGCAGTCTCATGACAAAAATAATGCGGCCGTTATTCCGGCTGCCCGGGCGTGCTTCGATTGATTCTCTTGCATCATGGGTTGGAGACGGAACGATCGGGGTGCTTTTATCGAGTAAGCAGTATGAAGACGGATACTATACGAAACGGGAAGCTGCCGTCATCGGAACAACCTTTTCCGTTGTATCGATCACATTCAGCCTCGTCATTATCGCACATGTTGAGCTTGAGCATATGTTCCTGCCATTTTATTTAACTGTTATTTTTTCCGGGTTCATTGCTGCATTAATTATGCCGCGTATTCCGCCGCTTTCCCGGAAGGAAGACACGTATATCGATGAAAATGCGCAAGGAATTGAGGAGAAAATTCCTGAAGATCATAATGCTGTTACACATGGTTATGTCCAAGCGCTCGAACGAAGCAAAAAAGAAAAAAGTGTTTATAATTTCTTTAAACAAGGCGGGCAAAACATTTTGGATATGTGGATGGGTGTTGCTCCGGTCGTCATGGCGATTGGTCTGATTGCCCTTGTTATCGCGGATAATACGCCGCTGTTTCAATGGCTCGGAATGCCATTCGTTCCATTGCTTGAATTAATGCAGGTGCCTTTTGCCCGGGAAGCATCCGAAACGGTTTTAATCGGTTTTGCGGATATGTTCCTTCCTGCCATTTTTGCTTCAGAAATCGAAGCGGAGATGACTCGATTTATTATCGCAGCATTATCGGTCACACAGCTTATTTTTATGTCCGAAACAGGTGGATTCCTTCTCGGTTCCAAAATACCTGTATCCTTCCTGGATCTGGTCGTCATCTTCCTGCTGAGAACAATCATCACCCTGCCAATCATCGTCCTGATCGCACATATCATTTTTTAAGGGGTGGTGCCTGTCACTCCCCGAAAATGCTCGAATTTTGTCGAATGTGCGAAAAAAATAAAACAGACGGCCTCGAATGCCGTCTGTTTTTAAAAAAGGGGGTATTAATGGTACGTTTCAGACTGCGTTTTTGTTTCAATCATATCTTGTTTTCATATTTTTAATTTCAGCCTCTTCAACAACCATAACCGTTTATGACTCTGTTTTCGGATCATTTTTCCATTTGTTCCTAAGAGCATTCTTCAAGATCGAGAGTCTACCTTCAATCAATGGCTGCCAGATTCCGACTATCGGCCTGCTGGACAACAACAGCACGAGTGCTGCAGATAATGCTGCCAGACCAAGCACATCAAACACGTTATTTACTTCAAACAGATCGGCCTGACGGAAAAACTGAATGAAAAATCCGTGCAATAAATACACATACAATGTTCGCGTCCCTAGTTTCGTCCATTTGTAGTGCCTGGTTGGAATCCACGCAAATATACTGACCACCATTAACGCAGAAACAGTATAGACGAGCAGCCGTATTAAACCGCCAAATTCCGGCATCCCGAGATCACTATAGGAACTTGACGCAAGCAGCCAGCCTGTTTGAAAATTCGGCAGGACATAGATGGCAATAGCCAGTGCAGCCATTATCCCTATGGAAATAAATTTCATCTGTTTATTTTTTACCGTCTTCAACAGCTGTTTTTCCGTCACCCAATACCCGATCAGAAAGAACGGGAAGAATACAAAGGTACGGGATAAACTGAACGTATGCCCAATTTCACTGAAATAACCCACAATTAATCCAACTTGAACCGCAATCACAATGCCCCAGACAGGGGGAATTTTTTTGAACCAATATAGCAGTATATGCCAGCAGAACAAGCTGAATAAAAACCATAGGGACCAGTGCGGACTGAATAGTTCCGTCTGCCATCCCGACCTTCCGATAAGATAATAGTAGCCGGTGTAAATAAGTTGAAAAATAATATAGGGTACAATCAATTTTTTCATTAAATTAATGACATATTTAAGATTGCCCAGTCCCTTGGCAAAAAATCCGGCAAGCAAAATAAATGCCGGCATATGAAAGGTATAAATCCACATATACAAGGTATTCATTGGAGCCGATCCGCTGACAAAGGGTTGGATCATGTGTCCAAAAACAACTAGAAAAATTAAAATCACTTTCGCATTATCCACAAATGCATTTCTTTCCACAGTTTCTCATCCCTTTACTTGGTATACTCCTCTATACCCCATTTTACACCTTCCCCCTTATAAATTAAGCTGTTTCACTGACTTGTTAGTAATTTGTAAATCCCATGTAAAAAGTGTGGCAGAAACATGGAGACGGTCCTAAATATTACAGTGACTGATCCCCTGTTTGGTAAGCCCCACCCCACAGAAATCCTGTTTCTGTCCGGAGCATTTACACTTTTTCATAAAAAAATGACTACAACTGCAGTCATTTTCTTTGTTTCTACGTGCCTGTTTTTTTCTTCCGTGCTGCGCCTCCACTTTTCTTTTTCTTGGGCTGCTTAGGCTTCGGCTTCTCTTTCTTCGCCTTGTCCAGCGACTCCTGGAGGGCATCCATAAGATTGTCGGCACCTGTCGGGGTTGTTGGCTTCACATCTTTTGCTGTTGTTACTTCTTCATTATTTTTCTTCTGTTCAATCAGCTCCAGCAGCGCTGTCCGATATTCATCCGTATATTTCTCAGGTTCAAATTCCGTTGTCAGCTGATCAATCAGCATTTTTGCCGTATCCAGTTCTTTTTTGGCAGTTTCCACCTTTTCCGGAACATTAGGAACGTCCTGCACATCACGGACTTCATCCGGGTAATGGATCGTCTCCACCACCAGCGTGTTATCGTAAACCCGAATGACAGCAAGCTGCTCTTTGGAACGGATCATCATCTTGGCAATGCCAATCTTTCCTGTATCATTTAAAGCGGACCTCAGCAGCCCATATGCCTTCGATCCCCCATCATTTGGAGATAAATAATAACTTTTCTCAAAGTATATTGGATCAATTTCCTCCAATTTAACAAAATCCATAATTTCCACTGCTTTGTCTCCCTGTTCTTTCTGCAAGGCTTTCAATTCTTCCTCGTCCAAGATCACAAATTTATTTTTCGCGTACTCATATGCTTTGACAATTTCCTCATTTTCTATTTCCCGGTCACAGACCGGACAGACTTTTTCGTATTTAATCGGCGACTCGCATTCCTTATGCAGCTGTCTCAGCCGGACATCCTTATTTTCGGTCGCCGCGTGCATTTTTACAGGAATGTTGACCAGTCCAAAGCTGATCGTACCTTTCCACATTGTATGCATATACACAACCTCCTTTTTTATAGTTTGTCAGCGCGAAAGTATTTTATCCTTGTTAGCCGTTTAATTTTTTCCCGTATGTGCCAAGTTAAACATAGTGAGGTGCTGTTGATGAAAATTATGAAACCGGTCAGGACGGAGGACATTCCTACCGGGGACACTTGGGTCTATGAAGTGAAGTATGACGGATTCCGCTGTATTTTACATTGGGAAAAAAACCAAATTCGGCTTACCAGTAAAAACCGGAAAGACTTGACTTCCCGCTTTCCCGAAATCGTGGAAGCATGCCTCCATCTGGAAAAGGACCTGGAACCCCTGCTGCCAATGAAGATGGACGGTGAACTGGTCGTTCTGAATAATGCATTTCAGGCAAATTTTTCCCGGATTCAAAAACGGGGCAGATTAAAAAACAAGGATTCCATCAATCAAGCAGCCAAAGCCAGGCCTGCAAGTTTTATGGCCTTTGATTTGCTTGAAGTAAAAGGAAAGTCACTGGAGAGACAAAAACTATTGGACAGAAAGAAACAATTGCTGCAAGTGTTTCAGAACTCGCCTAATACGAAACAATTACAGCCTGTGAGAACCTTTGAAAATAAGAATGAATTGCAGGAAATCGTCTTTACCTATAAGGGAGAAGGGATTATTGCCAAGCGAAAGGGCAGTCTCTATCTTTCCGGAAAAAATCATCGTGACTGGATGAAAATTAAAAACTGGCGACATGTTCAAGGGTTCTTAACATCATTTAATACGGAAAATCAATATTTTACCATTCAGGTTTATACCGAGGCTTCCACTTTAGAAATCGGCAAGTGTAAACACGGGCTGGACCAGGATGCCGAGGAAACGGTAAGAAAATTATTTACATCGCAGGGAGAAAGACATGGCAATCATTATCATCTGCCTCCTGCCATTTGTGCCTCCGTTCGCACACTGGATTTGTATGAGGGAGAATTTCGTGAACCGGAGTTTTCTGAACTACTGCCTGAAGCTCCCGCTGCATCCTGTCATTTAAAAAAGCTGCAACTGGATTTGGCGATGCTGCCATCCAACGTGGAATATACGAATACGGATAAAGTTTTCTGGCCTGATGATGGGTATACAAAAGGAGATCTGCTCATTTATATACGCGAGGCTTTTCCTTATATGTTTCCTTTTTTGCAGGATCGCTCCTTAACGATTATCCGTGCGCCTGATGGGGTGGAAGGGGAATATTTTTTTCAGAAACACCTGCCTGATTATGCACCGTCTTTCATGAAATATGTAAAAACAGAAGACGGTAAACTGATATTGGCGAATGATTTAAGTGCTGTCGTCTGGTTGGCAAATCATGGAACCGTTGAATTTCATGTTCCTTTTCAACGTATTAAAAACGATCACCCGCTTGAAATTGTTTTTGATTTGGATCCTCCCGACAGAAGCAAATTTGACCTGGCAGTAAAGGCTTCCCTATTAATTAAAAACATATTGGATGATTTGGACCTTGTTTCTTTTGTAAAATTATCCGGCAATAAAGGGCTGCAGGTTCATATCCCTATTCCGGAGGGAAGCATGAATTATGAAGAAACCGGCCTGTTCACACAAGCCATCGCCTATACCGTGGAAGGAGCTTACCCTAAACTTTTTACGACGGAGCGCATGAAAAGCAAAAGAAATGGACGGTTATACATCGATTATGTGCAGCACGGGAAAGATAAAACCCTTATAGCACCCTACTCCCCGAGAAAAACAAAAGAAGCTACTGTGGCGGCTCCGTTGTTTTGGGAAGAAGTGAAAGAAGGACTGCGGCCGGAAGCATTTACGATTAAAAATGTAGTAGAGCGTGTGCAAACTTATAGTTGCCCTTTCGCAAACTATGATGAAACCGGAGAAAAACAGGATGTATCGAAGTTAAAGAAGCTGATTCAGGGATGATGTTGCCTTGATAAAAAGCGGATACCTTTCCCGGGAACACCATTTTGTGTTTTCCGTGCAATGACATACCATAGAAGAGCTCTTTGATACTTCATTTTGACTTTTCTCTGCAATGACATACCATAGAAGAGCTCTTTGATACTTCATTTTGACTTTTCTCTGCAATGACATACCATAGAGGAGCTCTTTGATACTTCATTTTGAATATTCATTGCAATGACATACCATAGAAGAGCTCTTTGATACTTCATTTTGCGTTTTCCGTGCAATGACATACCATAGTAGAGCTCTTTGGTACTTCATTTTGACTTTTCATTGCAATGACATACCATAGTAGAGCTCTTTGGTACTTCATTTTGAATTTTCTCTGCAATGACATACCATAGAAGAGCTCTTTGATACTTCATTTTGACTTTTCTCTGCAATGACATACCATAGAAGAGCTCTTTGATACTTCATTTTGACTTTTCTCTGCAATGACATACCATAGAGGAGCTCTTTGATACTTCATTTTGACTTTTCTCTGCAATGACATACCATAGAAGAGCTCTTTGGTACTTCATTTTGCGTTTTCCGTGCAATGACATACCATAGAAGAGCTCTTTGATACTTCATTTTGACTTTTCTCTGCAATGACATACCATAGAAGAGCTCTCTGGTCTTTACCCGTTAAACTCCAGCTCCACTTCCACATTTCCTTTAATTGCCCGCGATATCATGCAGCTTTTCTCCGCTTTTTCAACCAGCCTGTGGAGTGTTCGGTGCTCTTTATCTGTCGCATCGGATCTTAAAGAAACTGCCGGTCTGTGAATAATTTTTTTATACGTAAATACACCGTTGGTAACATCTACAATGCCTTCTGACTCCAGGCTCATGTCAGCCAAAGGGAGTTCCGCACGCTCAATCATCGCAGCCAGCGTAATTAAATAGCATGTTGCCGCTGCCCCGAGCAGCATTTCATCCGGATTGGTTCCTACCCCCGGTCCATCCATTTCCGGCGGAATCGAGATTTTCGTTTTTAAATTACCTGCCTCTATATAGCCATCACTGTTTCTTCCACCCGGCCAGTCGGCTTTTAAATGAAAATGATGTTCTGCCACATAACCACCTCAATCTAATAATTGTCACGTAAACATCCCCAGTATAACGCCTTTTGAAAGAATCATCATCCAAGTCATGTTTTTTATTATAACGCCTCTTGTTCAGTGCTTCCCCATGCGTTATTCCTGCCTGTCCAATATTTCTTTCAGCACCGCAGCCTGATTGTACTTTTCCTCCTTCGACGCAAAAAGAAGGGTTACTTGTTTATGATGCTTTTTCGTCATATCTTTCAGCTTGTCCAATGCTTCCTTCTGTTTGCCGCTTTCCAATTCCTTTTTGTACCTTTCCTTGAATAAGGCAAATTGTTCCGGGTCATGGTTAAACCATTGCCGTAATTCCCGGGAAGGCCCTGCTTCCTTCATCCATTTATCCAGCGCAGCAGCCTCCTTCGATACACCTCTCGGCCAAACCCTGTCTACAAGTATCCGTAAACCATCATTTGTCTTTTTTTCCTCATAAATGCGTTTTATTTGTACAGGCATGCAACATCACTCCTTATTGATTATTACCATGACCATTAAGAAGCAATTACCTATTATCCATTCTCTTTTACTTTCCTCAAACTTCTTCCTGATAAAAACCAACCTGCTGCTGCTATACCAATTAAAATGATATAGAAAATGAGTTTCCATTCCGTTGATTCCGGAAAGTTATGCGGAATCAAGGCAACATCCGGATGAGCAAGTACAATCATCGTAAGTTTTACCCCTACCCAGCCAACGATAAGGAAAGCTGCTATTTCCAGGCCGGGCCGTTTATACAATAATTCCACAAAAATATTTGCTGCAAAACGCATGATAATTAAGCCAATCATCCCACCTGCAAACACCACAAAAAATTGGCCGGAATCCAGGCTTCCAATCGTACCAAGCCCGGTAGGCGGCAGCGCTACCGCCAAGGCAACAGCAGCCAGAATGGAATCTACAGCAAAAGCCAAATCGGCAAATTCCACCTTCACAACGGTCATCCAAAACCCGCTTCCTTTTTGTTCCTTTGCTTTCATATCCGCCTGCACTTCTTTAGCCGGCTTTAATTTACCATATAAATGCTTGATCGCAATAAACAGCAGGTATGCTGCTCCCAGGGCTTGTACCTGCCACACATCCACAAGGAAGGAAATGACAAATAAAGAGCCCAATCTGAGAACAAAAGCTCCTGCCAACCCGTAAAACAATGCTTTTTTCCGCTGTTTTTCCGGTAAATGCTTTACCATAATCGCCAACACGAGGGCATTGTCCGCCGCCAAAAGACCTTCGAGTCCAATTAAAATGATAAGCACCCATAAATATTCTATAAGCAATGCGCTGTCCATGGTTACGCTCCTCATAAAAAATGATCTCACCAACAGGCAAGACCAATAAAAAAGAGACCTTACCCGCTCGTGGTAAAGGTCTCGCAAACAACGTGAGTTGCCAACCCAGCCGGAGAAAGATTATCTCGTGAAATGACGACTTGGATTGTACAGCTACTCCCCTTTATTCTATTCTTATTAAAACGCTAACGAAGAAAAATGTCAACAAAAAAAGTACAAGCCCCTGAAAAACTTCGGTGCTATATTATTCAGTATCACCCTGCGAAATGATTTCCTGAACCATTTCATCCATTGCCACTTTCAATGATTGAAGCTTTTCTTCACTTTCCTTAGCGGTTTTCCCGCAAACACCATAATAATATTTAATCTTTGGTTCTGTACCTGAAGGGCGGAGGCAGACCCAGCCACCGGATTCCAGCAGAAATTTCACCATATTTTCTTTCGGCAGTTCTATCGTTTCCATTTTATCCTGCTCACCGTAAAAAGTTCTTTCCCGGGAAGCATAATCCTCTACGGCTTTGACGGCCATGCCTGCAATTTCTTTCTGTGGTCTCCGCCGGATTTCCGACATGATTTTATTAATTTTTTCCGATCCTGCCTTCCCTTCCATCTTCAATGATGACAGACCTTCCAGATAATAACCGTGCTTATCGAACAATATGTTTAACGCATCCAATAGGGTTTTTCCTTTTTTCTTCCAGTAATATGCCATTTCCGCAGCCATGACGGCAGCCTGAACCGCATCTTTATCCCTTGTAAATGCATCTATTAAATAACCGTAGCTTTCTTCATAACCAAAGAGAAATCTTTCTCCTGTTGCTTCAAACTGACGGATCTTATCGGCAATATATTTAAAACCGGTTAATGTGTTGATCGTCTTAATATCATAGTGATCAGCAATTGCCTGACCCAATTCAGAGGTTACTACTGTTTTTAGCATCCTGCCGTCTTTCAGTGATTGTGCATCACTATGGGATAAAATATAATCAAGCAGGAGTGCCCCGAGCTGATTCCCTGTCAGCACCTGATATTCGCCATCCTCGTTTTTTACGGCGACGCCCAGTCTGTCCGCGTCAGGGTCTGTTCCGAGCAAAATATCTGCGCCCATTTGTTTACCCTCTTCAATCGCCAGGGTAAATGCCTGGTGTTCTTCCGGGTTCGGCGAGGAAACCGTGGAAAATTCCGGGTCGGGCTTTGCCTGTTCCTTCACTACTTCCACATGGGAAAAGCCAAGTTGCTCCAGTCCCTGTGCAACTAAATACAAGGCTGTCCCGTGCAGCGGCGTAAAGACAATTTGCAGGTTCTTTTCTTCCGTTTGCATTTGCTCATCTATTTTGGAAATACCTTTTAACTGCTGCAAATATGCTTGATCGACTTCTTTTTTCAGCCAGATGAGCAATTCTTCTTTTTCCAGTTCATCCGCTTCTTTAAAAGGAACCGCCAATTCATTCTCCACTTCCTGTATGGAAGCAATAATTTTGTCCGCTTCCTCAGGTGTAATTTGCCCTCCAACTTCATTGTAAACTTTAAAACCGTTGTACTCCGGCGGGTTATGGCTGGCGGTAATCATAATTCCTGCAGCGGTATCCAGGTAACGTACCGCATAGGAGAGCAGTGGTGTGGGCCTTAATGTGTCAAACACGTAAGTGCGGATACCTGAAGAACCAAGCACTTTTGCCGATTCGACAGCAAATTCCCTCGACATATGACGTGAATCATAGGCGATGACGACACCACGTTCTTTTGCATCGCTCTTTGTATGCAGCAGATAATTGGCAAGTCCGTGCACGGCTTTTCTTACCGTATAGACATTCATGCGGTTGATGCCCGGTCCAAGAATTCCCCGCATGCCACCTGTTCCAAATGTTAATTCTGTATAAAAAGCATCTTCCAGTGCCTGTCTGTCGCTTTCCATTTCAGTCAGATGCCGCTTTAAGTCTGGATCCAGCTGTTGAAATGCACGCCATTTTTGATAAACTTTTTCCCACTCGACCATCGTTCATTCCTCCAACTATATGTATATGGCTCGATTCTAGCACAGCCACAGGAAATATTCCACGCCCTCGTTTAACCTGCCCAAAATTAGGCAAAAATAGAGGTAGGTGCCTGGGACTACGGTACAGTGGTTCCTCGTCCCACCGAAAAGATGTGTCACTTCCCGAATTTTGTCGAATGATGATAGGTTCCTGGGACTGTTCTAAATGCCTTCCCAGCAAAGAGAGGTGGCGCTCTTCGCATTTTGCCATTTATATAGCAAAGGGGGACAGGCCGGTATTTTTTAAGCATAGAATACTTTCTATTAAATTGGTTTAAAGGTAAAATGAAAAATATGAAAAAATGAAACTTATATTTAGTATGTTCGTTATACTATAGGTAATTAAGCAGAAAGTAGTGATGAGGTTGGTTCAAAAACGCTGGTATCGGATTATGCTCTTTTTTATTATGTTTTTCCTTCTTGTCTGGCTTATTTCATTAACGGATTTTCTTTTCATCCCTGTCGTCAGACTGATTGGTGCTGTAGCACTGCCGATTATAGGTGCAGGCATTCTATACTATTTAACAAAACCACTGATGCATCTGTTTATGCGATTTAAGATAAACCGGATTATTTCCATCCTTCTGGTTTACTTAACTATTATTCTAGTCGTTTCCTTATTTATTGTTTATATTTGGCCGATTGCCCAGCAGCAGATTAACAATATGGTTGACAGCATTCCGCAGATGGTCAAGTGGGCAGAGGAAACGTTCCATTGGTTCCAGAACAATTACCAGACCTTTCCGGATGAGGCGGTAAGTATGATCAATGATTTCATTGCAGATATCCCGCAGCATTTGGAAGGGGTGGCAAATAATCTTTTTGGGATGATTGGCGGAATTATCGGTCAGGTAGTATCTGTTGTACTTGGGATTTTTCTTATTCCGTTTTTCCTGTTCTTTATGCTGAAAGACGGGCACAAGCTATCCCCTTTTATGACCCAGATTTTCAGCAAAAAGAAAGCAGACAATATAAAAAGCCTGCTTTCCAAAATGGATAATGTGCTGTCTTCATTTATTCAGGGACAACTGCTGGTCAGTTTTTTCGTTGGTGTATTATTGCTGATTGGCTACCTTATTATCGGACTGGATTATGCTCTTGCCTTTGCTTTATTCGGCATGATCACAAATGTAATTCCATTTCTCGGACCGTATTTGGCTGTTATTCCCGCCTTAATCGTGGGAGGGCTTCAGGATCCGTTGAATTTGTTATGGATTTCTCTCATTATGTTTGTTGCCCAGCAAATAGAAAGTTCCCTTATCTCTCCAAATGTGATGGGACAGGTACTGAAACTTCACCCATTAACGGTGATTACGGTCGTGCTTGCAGCCGGAAGCATCGCCGGATTTATCGGCATCCTGTTTGCTGTACCGTTTTATGCGCTTTTACGGACAATAATCGTCCATTTCTACCAGACATACAGGGAGTCGAAGAAAGATGAGAAGGATGCGCTCATTTAGGGAGTGATTGAGGGGGCGGTTCCATCAATGCCTTATGCTGGACCGCCTCTTCATAGTCCGTTTCATTCCATACTGACCGTCTTCAGGCGGTCAAGCAATCCAAGCATCAAATTATTGCACGCTTCTTTTTCCAACAATAATTTTTCCACTTTTTCCGCATAGGATTTTACAGAGGTTTCGGTTATAATCCTCATAGGACCTCCCCTTTTTAGTTTCTATAATACTCGAAATAGTTGTTTAGTAAAGTGATAATCCGCTAAACTGTTAGTGAGGTGATATGGATGACCAAAAAAGAACTGGAGCAGAAACTGGACGAATTAAAATCGGACTATACCCGTATTCAGGGTGATATGGATAAATTGGAATATGTGCGCGGCAGGGTGTCTTCTGCTGAACAACAGTTAATTCGGCTGGAGAGAGAAATCAGCGAGGTGAACCGCCAGCTGGAACAAATGAAATAATTTATATGTATAGAAAGCTCTTCTTCCTGATTCACAGAAAGAAGAGCTTTTTTATCGGGAATTGAAGAAACGTGAACCCTCGTATTTTACTGTGATATATGGAGATGTCCCATGGCGCGATCAGCACCAGGTTTTATTCTTTACCGTTCTTCCCATTCCCATTTCGCTGCACTTCTATTCTTTCCTTGATCTTTGCCTTTTCCTTTATTGGCGGAGTTAAACTGATAATTGTATCTCCAACCGTTGGAACGGTCCGCATTTCCTCCGAATAAAATTTCAGCTGTCCGGAAGGTTTGATTAAATAGAGAAAAACAGTTGAATCATCTTTATCCGCCACATATTGTTTATAATTATATTGCGGAGTCAATGTCGTTTGACGGAATATATACCCGTTTTCCAATTTCTCATTAAGCTCCTCCATAGGGAATTTCTTATTAAACAGAATTCTACCTCCTACTTTGGAAACGATCTCCGGTTTACCGTTTTTATTTTTACGAAACGGACTTACCTTAAATACATTCGTCCTCCCGTATTCCGGCATAAACGTGGTGCAGACCAGAGAGTTATAGGCATTATCGTCGGTAGCAGCAATTAAATACTCATAAGGTACTGTATCCAGATTGTATTCCGTTTGCTCGGAAAGAATGCTGCCATGATAAAACGGCAATCCTGCTTTTCGCACTTCGCTCAGCCTTCTGTAGGACGAATCCACAATGATCGTCGGAATACCTGCTTTCCTTAATGACTTGGTCAGCTCCACGGTAAATGGATTTGCACCAACAATCAGGGTGCCCGGCCGCCCCTCCATCGATAAATTCAGCTTCCTGGAAAGCCAGCCAATGGAGAAGCCATGCGCAATCACCGTAAAAAACACGAGCCCAAAGGTCAGGGTCGTCAGAATTTCCGCATCTTCATATCCTGCTTCCAGCAACACCCCTGCAAAGTAACCTGAAACCGTTAAAGCAACAATTCCTCTTGGGGCAATCCAGCCCACCAGTAATTTTTCATTCAAGGACAGTCCGGAGCGGATGGTTGATAAAAATATGGATAACGGTCTGACGATAAACATCATTAATAGTACATATCCAATGATATTCGGGCTAAACATCTGCATTAATGTGTCCAGCTGCAAAGAAGCTGTGAGCATAATAAAGATGGCTGAAATAAGCAATACAGAAATATTTTCCTTAAAATGGCGCATATCGGATATGGAGCTGATGCCCATGTTTGCCAAGGTGATCCCCATAGCAGTTACAGACAGCAGTCCGGTTTCATGCATGATTTCATCTGCGCCGGTAAAGCATAGAATAACTACTGTAATGACTGCAGGTGATTTCAAAAATTCCGGGATATGCCCTGATTCAAACACCCAGCCCAGCCCCCTGCCGCAGGCCCAGCCAAATACTGCAGCAAAAACAGAAGCTGCAAAGAAGAGCAGCAATTGTGTTACATCCGGGTCATTGGCGGATAAAAATGTAATGATTTCAAATGCAAACACTGCCAATAATGCACCAATCGGATCGACAATAATCCCTTCCCATTTCAGGATTTTTGCGGGTCTCGGCCTCAGTTTCGCCTGTCTTAATAACGGCATAATGACAGTAGGCCCGGTAACGATAAACAAACCGCCGATAACAAAGGCTACTGCCCATGAAAGTCCGGCAACATAATGTGCTGTCAGTGATCCAAGTATCCAGGCAATAAAAGCGCCTACGGATGCTATACGGAACACCGGTTTTTCAAGCCCTCTCAGTTCTTTAAAACTCAAACTTAAACTGCCTTCAAATAAAATAATGGCTACAGCTACGGAAATAATCGGACTATATAAATCCCCAAAGTCTTCTTCAGGGTTAATAATTCCTAAAAATGGCCCTGCCAACAGTCCAGTAATGGACATAATAACAATAGCAGGCATGCGAAAACGCCATGCCAGCCACTGGGAGCCTATTCCCAAAATGCCTATCAGCATGATTTGAAATAATAATGAAGGTTCCACGCTTACCCTCCTAAACAAAAAGATAAAAACCATTTTAACTGGGTACTCGGAGAATGTAAACATTTTTTCTTAAAAAATTTATTCCCTGACAGTGTATTCGTGTGGAAAAGCCTTATATGCCAGCTCATAAGCATGATTTACTTTTCTTCCAAATGTTTTTTACCAAACGAACAGTCTATTTATACTATATATATGATAAAATAGCCTGTATGAAAGGAGGCTCATCATGACCGTAAAAGAGAAAAATATTCTGCAAACGTATTTTGGGTATGAAAATTTTCGACCCGGTCAGGAGGAAGCGATTAATTACGCGCTAAATCTTGAGAATACACTGGCTGTGATGCCAACCGGCGGGGGTAAATCCTTATGCTATCAAATACCGGGGTTAAGTCTCGACGGCACAGCAATTATTATTTCCCCGCTCATATCCCTTATGAAGGATCAGGTGGACGCACTCACCTCGCTAGGCATACCAGCCACTTACATAAACAGCTCCTTAACCGCCCCTGAGCAGCAGGAACGTCTGCAAAATATGATGCAGTCCAGGTATAAGTTCGTCTATGTTGCCCCGGAACGTTTTGAATCCGGGTTTTTTGCGAATGCTGTGAGCAGGATTCCACTGTCACTGGTAGCTTTCGATGAGGCACATTGTATTTCCCAGTGGGGACATGACTTCAGACCAAGCTACCGATCGATCGTGCCCAATTTAAAAAAACTGTCCAACATTCCGGTTTTTATGGCGCTGACAGCTACGGCTACGAAAGAGGTCGTACAGGATATCCAACAGCTGCTGAACATCAATCAAGTGGTACATACAGGATTTGAAAGAGAAAATCTTGCCTTTCATGTAGTGAAGGGAAAAGATAAAGCCACATATGTCCGCTCCTTTTTAAAAGAGCATGAATCGGAGTCCGGCATCATTTATACAGCTACCCGAAAACAGACGGATACCCTATGCGAGCAGTTGAACCAGCGGGGTTTTAAAGCGGCGAAATATCATGCCGGGCTGTCTGAGGAAGAACGTAAACAGGCACAGACTGCTTTTATTCATGATGAAGTGAACGTCATGGTTGCCACCAATGCCTTTGGTATGGGGATAGACAAATCCAATGTACGATTTGTGATTCATTATGCCATGCCGATGAATATTGAGTCCTATTATCAGGAAGCTGGCAGAGCAGGGCGCGACGGGATTAAAAGTGATTGTATTCTGTTGTTTTCTGCCCAGGATATCCAGCTGCAAAAGTTTTTAATCGAGCAATCCAACATGGATGAAGAAGGAAAACAGGGAGAGTACAGAAAGCTGCAGGCTATGATTAACTACTGTCACACCCAAGGTTGCCTGACATCTTATGTTTTGGATTATTTCAATGACAAAAATACAGGAAGTTCATGCAACAGATGCAGCAATTGTGTCAGCCGCCAGGAAGAAACGGATATGACGACCGAGGCCCAAATGATTCTCTCCTGTGTGAAGCGGATGGACGAGCGATTTGGCATTTCCATGACAGCCAAAGTACTGAAGGGATCCAGGGACAAGAAAATAAATATGTTCGGATTGAGTAAGCTTTCCACCTATGGACTGTTGTCGGCCTATACGGAAAAAGAGATTACAGAATGGATCCATTTTCTCGTTGCAGAACAGATTTTGGCAACAGAGGAAGGCAAGTTTCCGACATTAAAACTGAACCAAAAATCACTTGAGGTGCTGAAAGGCAACCGGACCGTTCTCATGCGGACGGCCCCCATTCCGGCAACAGAGACAGCAGATTATCATGAAGACTTATTTCAGGCTTTACGCAAGCTGAGAAAAGAGTTGGCAGACGAGAAAAATGTGCCGCCATATGTTTTGTTTTCCGATATGACATTAAAAGAACTGAGCAGATATTTCCCTGTCACCAGGGAAGATATGCTAACCATTAAGGGAATTGGCGAAAGAAAATATGAGCAGTACGGAGAAACATTTCTGCAGGTGATACAGGAGTGGCGCAAGCATAATCCGGATATAAAAGAAAAAGTACGGATCGACGATAAGCCAAAAAAGCGGACAAATCGGATAAAAGAGGACAAGCCAAGCCATTTGATCAGCTATCAGATGTTTCAATCAGGCAAGTCTGTAAAAGATATTTCCGTCATCAGAGAAGTAAAAAAACAAACGATTGAAGAACACTTGTTTAAAGCGTATAAAGATGGCCACCCGATTGCCTGGGAGATATTTTTTAATGAAGCAGAGGAAGCTGCTGTGCTGAAAGCCCGGGAATCTTTAGAGGAGCCCCGACTGAGATCATTGAAGGAAGCACTGCCTGAAGAATATGAATACAGTACCATTAAGGCAGTGTTGGTTAAAAATGAACTGGCATAAAAATCCGTCCTGAGGCATTTTGCTTTAGGACGGTTTTATTATGTAAAGGAAACCACCTTGTTGCGTATGGCATGTAATTCTAAAATCAGTACAGCCTATCGCGGCCTCGCGAACGCATGAGTTTTTGATGGAGCAATTGAATTTAATTTAGATTATAAGAAAAAAGATAACCTTGAAACTTCATGATATACTACATTTATGCTTAAATGACTTTTCTACACAGGAGCTAATGACAAATGGCACATTTTAAAATAGATAATGACATTGCAGACAGTGAATATCTCCCGGCATTTTCCCTTACAATAGAAGATTCCTGCATAACGTCTCTTTACAGCGATACAGACATGCAGGCTGAACTGGCAAAAACCCTTCAAAGTAACGGAAAAATTTCCGTTTTTGACTTTCAGGATGGTTTATACAAACGGCTGACAGTGGAAGATAATATTACTTTTTATCATAAATGGTTCGGCTTTAACACACCAATCCCCGAAATACTCGTGTTGTTTGAGCTTCAGACCTGCGCAAAAACCCCATTATATAAATGTTCTGATTCTGAAATTCGCCGGGTCTACTTTGCCAGATACTATATGAGCGGAATGAATCCAATGGTATTCCGTGAGCCAATTCATGGTGTTGATATCAAAACGATCAATACTTTTATTCATATGATTGAAAAGATCAAAGATAATAATGTACCGGTTCTTGTTTTGGTATCCAATATGGAACACGCATTGTTGGTTGGGGAGATGGCATACAAGCTGCAGGAAAAAGGCATCAGGAAAATTGAAACCGATGAAGAGGAAGAACAAACTGCTGCAGAAAATTCCAACCCAACAGTAACCACAAAATTATTCAAGGTTCCGGCAAAAGTGGATGATAAAATGATTCTATTTGATCCCCTTGAAATCGACTATATCGAAAGTCAGGATGGAAAGGCAATGATCGTCATCGATGACCAATCCTATGCGTTGGATTTCACACTCGGAGAAGTGGAAAAAAAGTTGGAGATTTATGGATTTTACCGCTGTCACAGGTCATATATCGTGAATTTGCAAAAGGTACGTGAAATTATTACATGGTCAAAAAACACGTACTCTCTCCGAATTGATAACAAGTCTCAATCGACCATTCCACTGTCACGGAACAAAATTCAGGATATCCAGGAAAAATTCAGCCTGAAATAAGTACAGTTCATTTTATTTTGCGTAAGCTTATAGATTGTACGGCTGTATTTTCATCCTTCATCCAGTACATTTGAACCTTGTTATGATACATTCCACCGTAATATGGCTGCTTCTGCCGGTATTTCCCGTTACGATGAATGTACAACATCATAAGGAGCATTCCTGTAATGAAGAAATTTGAGGTTTGAACAAAAATGAGCCCTCTTGGTATAGTACTGGGTGTCATGATCATGACCCCTAAATTAAATAAATACCAAGGAGGACTCGTAATGAATTATAATCAAAATCTTAAATTAGCGCAAATCACACCATCCACATTGATAGTAGGAATCGATATTGCCATGGATAAACATGTGGCACGTGCCCAGGATGATCGGGGCGTGGAATTGGGTAAGAAATTGGTCTTTGACAATCGCATACATGGCTTTCAACAGCTTTTAGACTGGATTTCCAGATTGCAGGAGAAAAACAACAAAAGCGAAGTGATTGTTGGTGCAGAACCAACCGGACACTTTTGGCTTGGTTTGGCTTACTATCTAAAAGCCAAAGACATTCGCTTTGTGGTTGTAAATCCAATGCACGTTAAGAAGTCCAAAGAACTTGATGACAACTCACCAACGAAAAATGACACCAAAGATGCGCGCGTTATTGCACAGCTTGTGAAAGATGGGAGATACTCCGTACCAAATCTTCTCGACGGCATTTATGCCGAATTACGGGAAGGGATCAAATTAAGAGATCAACTCATCAAGCAGCTGATGATCATCGAAGGTCGCGTTCAGAATCATATTCAGCGGTACTTTCCGGAATTTGATGACGTCTTTAAAGACTGGTCCGGTAAGACAGCGTTATTCACACTGCGCGAGTTCCCGTTCCCTTATGAGATCCGTCAAATGACTCCGGAAGAAGTGCTGGCAGCGTGGAAAACCGTTATCAAACGCGGCATGGGTATAGAACGGGCAAGGAAATTAGTCAAGAAAGCACAGAAGAGCATTGGCATTGAAATTGGGCTCAGGTTCGCAAGAAAAGAACTACACAGCCTTTTAGACCAGTATGAGCTGTATCAAAATCAGTTAACAGAGTTGGATGAGGAAATCACAGAGCTATTGAAAGATATACCGGGTGCTGAGGAATTGATAAATATTAAGGGGCTTGGTGCCATAACCGTTGCCACGTTCTTTTCTGAAGTAGGGGATCTCACCAAGTATGATCACCCACAGCAATTGGTAAACATGGCGGGTTTAACGTTACGGGAACACAGCTCCGGGAGATTGAAAGGGCAAACGAAAATCACCAAACGTGGCAGAAAAAAATTGCGAAAAGCCCTATATCTGGCTGTACGCCCCCTAGTGGCGAGTAACCCGACGTTTAAGGCACTGCACAGGTATTACACTACCCGCCCCAACAATCCGTTAAAGAAACAGCAATCACTTATTGCGTTATGCGGGAAATTAATACGTGTTATGTTCACCATAGGCAAGAAACAATGTGAATTTGATGGAAGCAAGTTACTAAAAGGTTTACCTCAAATAGAATCATTACAGGCTGCTTAGGCTTTATGAACAAAATGGATGGATAAATGCACTTGGAATTCTAGAATTAAACAAACACCAACAATGCAGAGTCGGAGCTTATTTACACCATTCGGGCATATGACCCAGCTAAGGAGCATATCCGACCTCCACCTTGTGGATACGCAGGACGAGGGAATGTGTGGATAACATCCCGTGATACATGGGAGGGTAAGCGACCATAAGAAGCGTGGAGAATGAAGCATGGTCATACCATTTAAGCACCAAATGTTCACAATTTGGCTGATAGGATGGATATACCCCAGTAAGAATATTCTGTATTCCGTGTTATAAAGGATTAGCTCCAACACATTCCAAAGTGGATGTTTATGAAATTCTAAGAAAACAAGAGCATTTTGAAGATATTTTAATTATATAGAGGGAGGTTTTCAGTTGGAAAATGCAATTGAAATCACTGGAATGCAAAAAGTTTTTGGTTCAAATCCAGCTATTAAGAATATCAGTTTCAATGTAAAAAAAGGTGAAATTTTCGGGTTGCTCGGACCAAGCGGATCAGGTAAAACAACAACTATTAAAATTTTAACCGGTGAATTGGCGCAAACTGCCGGCAAAGTAAACGTCCTCGGGAATGATTCAAAACTATTTGGAACTGCTGATTTCAAATCCAAAATCGGGATTTTATCGGATAACAGTGCATTATATGAGCGTCTGACCGTCCGCGATAACCTGAAATTATTTTGTAAATTATACAATGCGCCTTTAAAGCAAATCGACGTTATCCTTCATGAAGTTAATTTGCAGGATGAGGGTTCCAAAACGGTTTCGAAGCTGTCCAAAGGGATGAAACAGCGTGTACTGCTGGCAAAAGCACTGATGCATAAACCTGACCTTGTTTATCTGGACGAACCGACATCTGCACTGGATCCGGGGAATATGGCACATATTCACCGTGGGCTAAAGAAGCTCAACGCGGCTGGAACAACGATTTTCCTGACTACGCATAATATGGAAGAAGCAACTGAGTTATGTGACCGTGTAGCATTCCTGCACAATGGTGAACTGCAGGAAGTGGACAGTCCTAATGCTCTTCGCTACAAATATTCCACCCATGCTTTTCATGTGGAAACATTTGAAGGAGAACGACTGGTTATTGAAAACCAAGCCGAAAATGCCGATCAAATCAGGGAACTGATCGCAAGCGGACAAGTAAGGGCAATACACACAGACAACCCAACACTTGGTCAAGTCTTTTTAAAAGTGACTGGAAAGGAGCTTGTATAATGCATATACAAAGGATTACTGCCATATTTGAAAAAGATTTAAAAGACTTCATGAAAAATATGATGCTTTTAACCATGCCGCTGATTCCGATCGTATTGGCGCTCCTTTATACCCGGATGGGCGGAGGTAATGAAGAGTTCCCTGTTTTCCTTCTCTATGTTATTGTGGGGACAACCTATTCAGCGGTAACATCAAGCAGTATGATGACGATGATGGCTGAAGAAAATGAAAAGAAGACATTGCGGGGGCTTATTCAGTCACCTGCATCCATGATGGATGTTATTGTCGGAAAAAGTTTAGTGACCGGACTTATAACGTTTATATCTCTGACTGTCTCACTACTGATTACAGATATTGAACCATTCCTGAACTTCAGAGTCATTATTGGATTAATATTGCTGTTTTTATTTTTTCTTTTGCTTGGAATTGGGATTGGTCTCTTCACAAAGTCAATTGCGGCAACCTCAGTATACCTTATGCCAGTCATGTTTCTGTTCGGTTTCACACCGATGATTGAGATGTTCGGGCTGAACGAAGACGGTATCGCCTTAAAAGTTGCCGATACCTTTCCAATTATGCAGGCCATTGAAATACATGACACCACCTCCTGGCTGCCCCTGGGGATCATTGCTGTTTGGGTGATAGGTGCAGCAGTGTTTATGTATATGTGCTTTAAAAAGACAATGACAGATGAATGAACTAAAATACTCTGCTCATAATTGGAATTGTCACTGGTGTTATTCAGTTGAACAAACTAAAATTACAGCAAAATAAAATGCACCATGGCAAATATGGCAGAGCGGTACCAGTAATAAATTGAACCATTTAAAACATCCTCCCCGGAATATTTTATTTCAGGGAGGATTTTAGAATATATATGGGAACACAGGTTCTTATATGGTATACTGAAAAGAACAATAGGCTGGTTTCACATGAGGGGTTGGGCATACCTCCTTCGGGAACTTTCCCGGGGAAGGAGGTGATGCTTATGGGTATGAATGATGTTTTAACGCTGATGATTTCTTTCGGCATGTTAATCGCATTGGTCATGTCCGATAAAAATGAATAATCCCTCATGCTGTAATTTGCCAGACGCTTGAGGGATTATCCTTTCTTGTGTCTAACCTCTCTTGATGGGGTTAGTCTATTGTAACCGTTCCATGTTACCAGCATGGGACGGTTTTTAGTATTATATGATTTTCTAATCATAGTATACCACGTATGAAAATTTTGTACACTGACGTTTACTTTCAATCTGCTTCTTCATAATAAAGATAATTTATGCTGTTTTTCATGAACAGAGGGTTATGCCCGGTTGCCTAATATCTTTAGTCCCCTTTTACATTCAATGCCCATGTTCCATTACGGAATACGGCTTCCGTAGTCCCATCAGCCTTCACACCGTCAATATCCAGTTTTTCAGAGCCGATCATAAAGTCGACGTGCGTAAGGCTGTCGTTTACACCGTGCTGGTCCAGCTCCTCCTCATTCATCTCTGAACCGCCCTTCAGATTCGTTGGATAGGCTTTACCCAATGCAATATGGCAGGAAGCATTTTCATCGAATAATGTATTGTAAAATACAAGCCCGGACTGGGATACCGGAGATTCATGCGGAACGAGCGCCACTTCGCCAAGACGGCGTGCTCCTTCATCGGTATCAAGCAGATGCTTTAACGTACCCTCGCCCTGCTCTGCTTTAAAATCAACCACTTTTCCATCTTTAAAGGTCAGACTAAAGTTATCGATCAGGCTTCCCCCATAATTTAACGGTTTTGTGCTCGCAACAGTTCCATTAACCCTATATTTATGCGGCAGGGAAAATACCTCTTCAGTAGGCATGTTCGGATTAAAGGTAACTCCGCCTTCTGTTTCCGCTGCACCGCCTTTCCAAATATGCCCTTCAGGCAGCTCCAGTTCCAAATTTGTCCCCGGTGCTTTAAAGATCAGCTTTTGATAATTTTTTTCATTTAACACTTCCCGGGCCGTTTTCAGTGTCGCGTTATGTGCCTCCCATGCTGCAACAGGGTCGTCCTGGTCGACACGTACTATTTTCACAATAGCATCCCAAAGACTCTCCACAGCTTCCTCTTTTGACTTATTGGGAAAAAATTTCTGTGCCCAATCTCCGGTAGGGATCGAGATGATCGACCAGGCAATCTTATCGTTCATCGTATATTTACGGAAATTTTTCATCGCTTCCGAAGCTGCTTTAGTTGCTTTGGCCACACGGGCAGGATCAATATCCTTCAGCAAATCCGGATTGGTGGAACGAATATTCAGGACTGCAGCTCCATCTTCAGCGAAACTGTTCTGCATATCCACCCTCCATTGTGGAATATCAGTAAGGACCTCGTCCGACACATTTTCATATTTTAACAAAGTCAATTCATCGTCAACCCAATTGATATGTACATTTTTTGCGCCCATTTCATATGCCTTTCTGACAACTATTCTGGTGAAATCCGCCCCTTCAATCGGCGCATTGATCATTAAAGCCTGATCTTTCTGCAGGTTAACACCTGTCCTTAGTGCCAGCTCGGCGTATTTTTCTTTCATTTTTTCATTGATCATAATATACCTCCATAACAAAAGATTATATACGTATTATTTCACAAAATGAAATAAATTACCAAATATTCTTTAATGACTATTGTCTTAATCAGACTGGTACTCCCGCCCCACTATTTACGGATTAAGAAAATTATGCTACTATATTAACAAGTTACTTTTTGTAATTATTGACTATCAGCGATAAAATAAATGGATCTTAGGTTTATTAATAGTGAGGTGATAGATATGGAAGCCTTATGTCCCCGTTTTGAAAAGGCGATGAACCTGCTGAGCACACGCTGGGTAGGATTAATATTATTTGATTTATTAAAAGGGACGAAACGCTTTTCTGAAATGGAAGCAGACTTGCCGATCAGCGGGAGATTGCTTTCCGAACGTCTAAAAATGCTGGAAAAAGAGGGAATCGTGGAACGAACAGTATATTCCGAGTTCCCTGTACGTATTGAGTATTCTTTATCAGAAAAAGGAAAAGGCCTGGAACCCGTTATTAAAGAAATCCAATACTGGGCAGATGAATATGTTACCATGGAGCAGGCAAAAGAAGATAATGCCTAAATAAATTTATGCTCTCTAATGGTACAAGTTTATAAGTAAAGCAGTCAACAGTGCTGCGAAATCGGCATATAAAATGCCGATTTTTTCGTTGGTTGTTTCTAATTTGTGCTGCATTCATTCCATCTTACCTGCACACTCGCTTCCTTATCACAGCATCTTCTTTCCTTTCATAAATTGCAGCATTACATATGCCGCCACCCTGCTCGTCATATTGCGGAAATCGATGGTCGGATCAATTTCCACGATGTCCATAGCCTTCACTTTCTTTTGTTTAGCAGCATAAAGGACCCCATCCAACAGGGTTTTCGCATTCATCCCACCCGGGCCGATCGCCGGACAGCCTGGCGCATAAGCCTGATCAAGCACATCCATATCAACGGATACATAGATACAATCAGTTTGCTCAGCCAATCGATTTATTTCTATCTCCAAAATGGTTGTTAAAGTCATCTCTTCTGTGTCTTTCATCGTATACATCGAGACTCCATGCTGTTTGGCATATTCCTCATAAGCCGGTGCATTTGTAAAGTCGCGGATGCCTATTTGCACAAGATTATTTCCTTTAATCACCCCATCTTCCAAGAGACGCCTGAAGGGAGTTCCATTCGTCGGGCCCCCATCTTCAATATTGCGCAAATCGTGATGGGCATCAAACTGGATGATCCCGACAGTGCTATTTTGTGCATATGCTTTAATCGATCCGTAACTGATGGAATGATCTCCACCCAGGATCATCCAATAGTTGGCCGCCTTCGTTGCAAATATATCAGTTAAGCCTTCTTCCACCCGTACATGGTTCCCGGTAACATCTGTCGGATCCATCAGCACATCCCCAAAATCAAGAATTTCACCCGTCAGTTCCAGTTTTTCTTCTCCTGAATAGGTGGAGTAGCTCTGCAAAGCTTCCCGAATGGTTCCCGGAGCAAAGGAAGCACCGGAATGGCTGATGGAAGGCTTGGAAAAAGGCACTCCAACAAGCCCGAATTCTGCCTGTTTTTTTCCTTTTTCCCAGTTTGTGAGCAGCTCTTTCGCTTTTGTAGTATAACGGTCCTTAAAAATGGCTTTACCGGCAGGCTGCACATGCCGCAGATTCATGATTCGATCTCCTGCCTTTCATATAGAATATCCCCTTTTTTCATTACCATATTTGTATGGTTCACTCCGTAATGATATGGAATATACATATGGTTTGGTGCATCCCAAATGACAATGTCTGCATTGCCACCTTCACGGATGTTTCCGGCTTCATATTCCCTGCCAATGGCATGGGCGGCATTTACGGTCACCGCATGCCAGATTTCCGCCGGAGACATATTTAACTTCAGGGCGGCAAGTGTCATCATAAATTGCAGGTTCTCCGTTACCGAGCTTCCCGGGTTAAAATCAGTGGAAATAGCAATGGCTGCACCGGCATCAATCATCTCCCTTGCTCTTGCATAGGATTCTTTTCCGAGATAAAAGCTTGTTCCCGGCAGAATAACCCCGATCGTATTCGACTCACTCAGCTGTTTAATCCCTTCATCTGTCGCTACAGCAAGATGGTCTCCGCTTATTGCCCCCATTTCCACTGCCAGCTGGGTCCCACCGAGTGGGTCGATTTCATCAGCGTGAAGCTTCACTCCAAAACCTTTATCCTTGGCTTTCTGTAAAAAAGACCTGGACTGTTCCACTGAAAATACACCGGTCTCGGTAAAAATATCCACGAATTCAGCCAGATTCTCTTCCTTAATCTCATCAAACAGCCCAGCCATCTCATCCAAAAAGGCATCCGGATCTGATTTATATTCTTTCGGAATCGCATGGGCACCTAAATAGGTGGAAACAACATCAAGCGGGTGTCTGTTATTGGCCTCCTTTGCCACCCGCAGTTGCTTCAGTTCCGTTTCTTTATTCAACCCGTAACCACTTTTAGCTTCCACTGTTGTAATGCCGTAGGAAGCCATTCGGTCCAGATGGAACATTGCCTTTTCCAGCAAATCTGCCTCGGAAGTTTTTCTTGTTGCTTCCACTGTGGATAATATTCCCCCACCCCGTTTTAAAATCTCCAAGTACGGTACACCCTGCTGCTTCAGTGCCATCTCTCCTTCACGGGACCCGCCAAATACAAGGTGAGTATGTGCTTCCACAAGGCCGGGGGTAACCAGCTTCCCCTTTGCATCAATCACCCTTTTTGCTTCCACGCCTTTTACATCATCAGCACTGCCCACCCATACCACTCTTGCACCTTTCACAGCGATGGCCATATGTTCAAATACCGGCAAATCATTCATATCAGCACCTTTTACCGGTCCGGTCTTATCCATCGTTAGCAGCTCGCCTATATTCGTAATCAATGTATCTACCTGCATATTTTCCTCTCCCTTCTATTACTCCTGCATCGGCAAGCGGATATCATTTTTTTTGGCAAAATCGATGGCTGATGCATATTCCGCGTCCGCATGCCGGATAATTCCCATTCCCGGATCGGTTGTCAGTACGCGTTCCAGCCGCTCTTTGGCAAGTTCCGTTCCATCTGCAACGGCAACCATCCCGGCATGGAGCGAGTACCCCATTCCAACACCGCCGCCATGATGGAAGGAAATCCAGGACCCCCCTGCCGCCGTATTAATGAGCGCATTTAATACAGCCCAGTCGCCTACTGCATCACTCCCATCCTTCATTCCTTCCGTTTCCCTGTTTGGTGAAGCAACCGAACCGCTGTCCAGGTGATCACGACCTATAACAATCGGCGCCTTAATTTCGCCTTTCTTCACCAACTCATTAATTGCCAGGCCCATCTTCTTTCTTTCCCCGTAGCCAAGCCAGCAGATTCTTGATGGCAGCCCCTGAAAAGAAACCTTTTTCCGTGCCATATCGATCCAGCGGATTAATGATTCATTTTCGGGAAAAAGCTCTTTTATCAGTTCATCTGTACGGTAAATATCCTCCAGGTCACCGGATAATGCCGCCCAGCGAAACGGCCCTTTCCCTTCTGTAAATAACGGCCGGATAAAAGCAGGGACAAAACCCGGAAAATCAAACGCTTCCTGCAGCCCTTCATCCTTGGCTACCTGTCTGATATTGTTGCCGTAGTCAAACACAATTGCACCCTGCTGCTGAAATTGCAGCATGGCTTCCACATGTTTTTTCATGCTTTCTTTTGCCTGCTGTACATAGCTGTCCGGATTATTCTTTCGTAAATTTTTAGCCTCTTCCAGCGAATATCCTGCAGGTATATAGCCGTTTAGCGGATCATGTGCCGATGTCTGGTCTGTTACAATATCAACTTGAAAGTCTTTCTCCAACAGCTGGCGATGTACTTCCGCAGCATTTCCGACCAGACCGATGGATAAAGGGGTACCCTTCTGCTTTGCTTCTGTTGCCAATTCCATTGCCTCTTGCAGGGAATGCGTCATGATGTCACAATAAGAAGTTTTTAAACGCTTTTTAATCCGGCGGGCATCAGCTTCCACAGCGATCACTGCCCCTTCATTCATCGTAACCGCCAGAGGCTGAGCCCCTCCCATTCCACCAAGACCTGCCGTTAACGTGATCGTATGCTTCAATGTGCCATTGAAATGTTTGTTGGCCAAAGCGGCAAAAGTTTCATATGTTCCCTGTAAAATTCCCTGTGTGCCGATATAAATCCAGCTTCCTGCAGTCATCTGTCCATACATCATTAGTCCTTTTTGATCCAGCTCATGGAAATGGTCCCAATTCGCCCATTTTGGAACGAGCACAGAATTGGATATAAGGACTCTGGGAGCACGGTTATGTGTCTGAAACACCCCAACCGGCTTGCCGGATTGAACCAGCATGGTTTCATCGTTTTTTAACACCCTTAGCGTTCTGACGATTGCTTCCAAAGCCTCCCGGTTTCTTGCCGCTTTCCCGATTCCTCCGTAAACAACCAATTCATCCGGATTTTCCGCCACCTCCGGATCCAGATTATTATAAAGCATACGCAATACTGCCTCCTGCTCCCATCCTTGACACTCCAACTCCAATCCTTTCTTTGCCCTAACATGCTCCATATA
Organism: Virgibacillus kimchii; assembly: GCF_055379185.1. Taxonomy (NCBI): domain Bacteria; kingdom Bacillati; phylum Bacillota; class Bacilli; order Caryophanales; family Bacillaceae; genus Virgibacillus; species Virgibacillus kimchii. The sequence goes on from NZ_AP043951.1 coordinate 2,539,322, forward strand.
CTTACCCCCTTGGTTTAGTGCCTGGGACTACGGTACAACAGTTCCTCGTCCCACCGAAAAAAATTGTCACTCCCCGTTTTTTTCATTTAATGTCGAGCTCAATTATTTGGCGAAACCTTAACGCTGAAATGAAGTAATACTTGGCTCGCGGACACGGCTTTCTTCTGATTCTTTCAGCCATTTGGCCAGCTTCTCCATGTCGGTGGAAAACACCCTGTCCTTATTAATAGTTGGAACGATTTTCCGGGCTTTTTCATATAGCCTCCCGGTAGACATACTTAAGTTTCCAACACCTCGATATTCCACCGCCTGCATGGCACATATTAATTCCATCGCAATAACCCGTCTTGTATTCCCGAGCATTTCGCAGGCATGTCGGGCAGCGATTGTTCCCATACTGACATGGTCTTCCTGATTGGCGGAGGAAGGGATCGAGTCAACACTTGCCGGATGTGCCAACGTTTTATTTTCAGAAACAAGCGATGCTGCGCTGTACTGAATAATCATTGCTCCTGACTCCAATCCCGGGTTTGGACTCAGGAACGGCGGAAGATCATTCAATTGCGGGTTAACCAGCCGTTCCACCCGGCGTTCCGAGATATTTGCCATTTCAGCAATGGCCAGTTTTAAAAAGTCCATGGCAAGTGCCACCGGTTCCCCATGAAAATTACCACCGGAAATCACTTTTTCCTGTTCCGAAAATAGTAAAGGATTATCCGTCACTGCATTCATCTCTGTCTCCAGTACCTGTTTTACATAATGAAAGGATTGCCAGCAGGCGCCAAGCACCTGTGGGATGCATCGGATGGAATAGGCATCCTGCACCCGCTCTTCCCCTTGCCTGGTTGTTAATTGGCTGTCTCTGAGATGACCGCGTATTCGGCCGGCCGTTTCCATTTGTTCTTTATGCCCCCGAGCTTCGTGCAAATCAGCATCAAAGGCATCCATAATAGCGCCCAGCCCTTCCATGGTCATTGCTGCAATGTTTTCGCTTTGATACAGCAGCTTCTCCATTTCAAGAAGTGTAATTACACCAACAGCTGTCATTGCCTGTGTGCCATTAATCAATGCCAGCCCTTCCTTTGCCTTTAAGCTCAAAGGCCTGATGCCAGCCTCTCCCATTGCTTCCTCAGCTGTCGTTTGTGTTCCCCGGAAAAATACTTCCCCTTCTCCAAGCAGCGGCAAAACCAAATGTGCCAATGGTGCCAGATCCCCACTGGCTCCCAGCGATCCTTTACAAGGAACAACCGGATGAATCCCGGCATTTAAAAAATCAAGCAGCTGCTGCAGTACTTCCACTCTTACACCCGAGAATCCCTGAGCTAAGGCATTGGCGCGAAGAAGCAGCATTGCCCGGCTGACTTCCCCGGAGAATGGTTCACCAACACCACAGGCATGGGAATGGATCAAATTGAGTTGAAGTGCATGGAGGTCTTTATCTTCTATAATGACATCACTGAATTTTCCGAAACCGGTATTAATTCCATACATTGTTTTTTTGTCTGCAATCATTTTTTCTAACACACGTCTATTCTCCTGTATTTTGTTCGTAGCTCCCGCTGCTAACTGAACAGGTTCGTTATGGAAAATCACCTGTGCTGCCTCTTTCCAGGTCAACGTCTTTCCTGTTAGTATTACCATGTTACACCCCCGCAGTATTGCTTTACCATAATAAAGCAGAAAAAGTAAAAGGAGGCGATGGTTTTAAACCACGCCTCCTGTATATTCGCTGTACTTTTTTATTCGTTTGCTCCCACTGCACATAACAAGCACCTCAAAGCGATGAATATATTAATTTCAAGATTAATTGTAAGCGTTTTCTAACCGGAAATCAAGTCCTTTTTATCATAGATGGATCCGAAAATATTTACAAATGTAGTTAATCAATCGTTTGATCAACCGGCTTATACTGGTGATTGCACTCCTTCTGTTTTTACAAGGACCAATTTACAAGGTTAATTAAGTTTGATTTTGGGTAAATTTAGAAATATCCATATTTGTTTTTTATTGTTTTGGATTGTATAGTAATTACCATAAACAAATTTTAGAATGGGAATGGAACCTTATGAAGAAAAAAGAAACGTATCAAAATCCGGTGTTTTACACTTCAGCTATTATTGTGGGATTATTGGTCATTACCGGCGCGTTTATGCCAGAACAATTCGGGGCAGTAGCCCAGGCTCTTTTTGATTTTACGACGATTAACTTTGGGTGGTTTTATCTGCTTGCAGTATTTATTATCATCTTGTTTCTCGTTGGGATTTCCGTGAGCAAATATGGTAAAACACGTTTAGGTCCACCTGATTCACGGCCGGAATATCCATTTTTCACATGGATCGGCATGCTGTTCTCAGCAGGATTCGGGGTCTCACTTGTTTTCTGGAGTGTTGCAGAACCAATGAGCCACTTTTTTGTCACTCCGTTTTCCGAAGTCGAAGCTCAGTCTGAAGAAGCGGCCAGAGTTGCCATGGACTATTCCTTTTTCCACTGGGGAATCAGTCAATGGTCCGTCTTTGCCTTGGCCGGGTTGGCCATTGCCTTTCTTCAATTTAGAAAAAACAGGAGCGGACTTGTATCTGCGGCGATAGAACCCGTAGTGGGCAAAAACAAAACAGTAGCAAATACGGTAAATATTTTGGCTGTTATCGCTACCGTCATGGGGGTGGCGACAACCGTCGGGCTCTCGTTCATTCAGCTTAATGGCGGGTTGGCATCCGTCTTTAATGTACCTCATAACATAGGTGTGCAAGTAATTATAGCACTTGTCATGCTGGTTGCATATCTGACTTCCAGTGTTACAGGACTGGATAAAGGGATAAAATGGCTGAGTAATATTAACCTGGGGCTGGCTCTTCTGCTCATGGTCATTGTATTTTTCTTAGGACCCACCGTTTTTATTCTGAACAGTTTTGTCCTCGGTCTGGGTGATTATATTACCAGTTTTGTGCAATACAGTTTGCGCCTATCCCCTTATACCGGTGGTGAATGGGTATATGACTGGACGATATTCTATTGGGCATGGGCGATTGCCTGGTCTCCATTTGTCGGGGCGTTTGTTGCCCGTGTATCCCGAGGCAGAACCATTCGTGAATTTGTCGCCGGTGTTATGGTCGTTCCTCCAGCCATTGCCTGTGTCTGGATTGCGGTTTTTGGGGGTACGGCGCTTCACAGTGATTTGAATAATGGTACCCAAATTGCAGAAGCTGTAAATGAAGATGTGACCGTAGCCTTGTTTCAGGCTTTAGGGGTAGTACCGTTAACGGATATCTTATCCATATTGTCGATTTTGCTTATCTTTACATTTATGGTTACTTCTGCCGACTCTGCCAGCTATATTTTGGGAAGTATGACATCCAAGGGAACCTTAAATCCCGCACTGATTACTAAAATAATCTGGGGAGTTCTAATCACTGCCATTGCCCTTGTATTACTATTTACAGGCGGATTGGATGCACTGCAAACTGCATCACTAACTGCAGCACTGCCATTTACGGTCATTCTTCTGATTATGCTTGCATCCATTATTAAAGGGGTTGCAAATAAAAAATCTGAAAAGTAAGGATGGAAAGAGGCTGGATTGACGTTCCGGCAATATAGTCTGCTTTTAAGATGGGAACAAATGAAGAGATCGGGACATAACTTTAAAGTCTAGAGGGAAATCCGAACAAATCAAAGGGATAGCGTATCACCGGCCGATCCGGGAATATACTTCGCTTTCCGCAGGCGGCTGATGAGCCTCCTCGGGCGCGTGGCGCCCTGTGGGGTCTCATCGATGCCTTTTCTCCTGCTGGAGTCTCCGTATATTCCCGGATCTGGGTAAGTGGTTTGTTTGGGTTTTCTTCCGATAAAATTAGTTATGTTCCAGCCTTGTTTCTTTCCAAGGGAAAGTCGGTGAGCTTACCCCCTCGTGTTGCAAGTAATTCCAGTATTACTGCACCCCTCACAAAGAAGGCTGCTTGCCGGAATGGAGAGTCAAAAAAACTCATATGCTTACTTATTCTTATCCCACGGGAAATCAGTTCCGAATATTTCTGCAAATTGATAGGATTGCTTTCTTCTTTCCTTCCGTTGTAAGGCCCTGGACGAAGCCAGATTAAACAAGGTTTTTTCGTGATCCGATTCCGGATACACTTTTGGTACAGTCGTTGGTTTTCCGTCTTCATCAACCGCTACAAAAGTAAGAAAAGCAGTAGTGCACACTTGCTGTTCCCCAGTCAGCAGGTTTTCCGTTACCGCTTTAACAAATACTTCCATAGAGGTACGGTGTGTCCACGTCACAAACGATTCCAAATAAATAGAATCCCCCTCTTTTACCGGTGCAAGAAAATCCACTGAATCCGTGGAGGCCGTCACGACAGGTTTCCTCGCATGTCTGACTGCTGAAATGGCTGCCACATCATCAATGTAAGCCATTAGCTTGCCTCCAAATAAAGTGCCATGTGAATTCGTATCGGGAGGCAGCACATGGGCAGTCTTTATCGTTAATGAATAAGAACATGGTTTTGCTTCCATTTGAACTCATCCTTTCAATTGGTTATGATACCGATGGTCTATTTAAGCTGATATTTACTGTGCTTTTTACAATACCGGTGATATCAGCCTGGAAATGGATTCTTTAAAACGGATGCCAAGTGAACGGTTTTTATATAAATTTCTGGACATTTGCGTAGATACTTCCATATCAGAGAAAAATGACTGTTCCAATTCCTGGGTGATCTCCCTGTCATATAAAAAGGCGTTCACCTCAAAATTCAGGCGAAAGCTTCGCACGTCAATGTTCGCTGTTCCCACTGATGCAATTTTTCCATCCACAATGATTGTTTTTGCATGTAAAAATCCATTCTGATAAATGTACACTCCCGCTCCGGCGTTCAACATGTCCCCGATATTACTCAACGTCGCCCAATAAACAAATGGATGATCGGGCTTATTCGGTATCATAATTTTCACATCGATCCCTGACAAAACGGCAACCCGCAATACATCCCGCAAACTTTCATCCGGAATAAAATAAGGTGTTTGAATATAAATATATTCCTTTGCCGATAAAATCATTTTAATATACCCGTTTTTTATCTGTTCCCATTCCGAATCCGGACCGCTGGAAACAATCTGCACACCGACATTCCCCGCGTTTTTCGAATCGTAATACCTGTCCTCATATAAAATATCATTGCGCGAAGCCTGATTCCAATCAAGTATATACCTTGTCTGCAAATGTCGGACAGCATCTCCGTAAATTCGAAGATGCGTATCACGCCAATAGCCGAACTTTTTTTTCTTCCCCAGATATTCATCCCCGATATTAAAACCGCCTATATAACCTATCTTCCCATCGATAATCGCCAATTTGCGGTGATTGCGGTAGTTGATCTTAAAATTGAACATCGGAATTTTAGGGGGGAAAAAGGATTCCACCTCTACTCCTGCCTGCCGTAGCCGCCTAATGTACTTTTTGCCCAGGCGCCGGGAACCCATGTCATCATAAAGCACACGCACTTCCACGCCTTCGTTTGCCTTCTTAACGAGTACATCTGCAATCCGATTACCGAGGTTATCGTCCCGCATAATGTAATATAAAAGGTGGATATGATCCATCGCTCTTTCCATATCCTGAATTAAAGCATCAAACTTCTTTGTGCCATCCGTATAAATATCTATAGCGTTATCCTGTGTATAAATGGCATCATCATTCCGCAAATGGAGATAAACGAGATCCTCATATTCGGCAATCGTATCCTCCTTAAACTGAAAGCTTCCTTCTTTTAATGCGCGCAATTGTGACTGTACTGCTGTTTTAACACCTAACCTGCTTTTTGTATCCCAGGTAAATATTCGCCGGTTACTAATTGGTTTCCCAAAAATCAGGTAAAGAAAAAAACCGAGAATCGGTATAAATAATAAAACCATCAGCCAGGCCCATGTGGCAGGGGCATCCTTTCTTTCCAGAAAGATAATCGAAATTCCCAAAGCAATATTTAATATAATAATGATTCCAAGTAATAAGGATAAAATATCCATCAACAACGTCCTCCAAGACTAAAAAACTCGCTTTTCTGGCAGTTTTCGCCGCCGCAAATTTACAAAAACTGAAGACAAATATTTTGACGGCAGAAAGTATTCTGCTAAGCTTCAGTTTGAATTTTGATACACTAATAATAATATAGCATATTTTTCTTCTCCTCTGTTAATTATTGGGCGAATCCAGCAGGAGGACTAGATGCTGAACGGTCACATAGAAAATGGTATGGGAGTATATTCCTGTTACCCTTTTGAGATTATTTGAAAACAAACTTCATGAATGAGTGTCTTTCGAGGAATACACAGGTTGTCATGCCGAAATTAGTAAAAATAATGACGCGCTTCAGTATATTATTACTGAAACGCGCCTTTTGTATCCCTATATTATGATTATCGCCAAATTTGCCCTCATAAAAAGTGTCTTTACGGCCAAGTTTATCCTGACTATATACCAAAATAATTACAATTTTAAAGCTTGCCCAATGCCTGCTCCAAATCCTCCCAAATGTCCTCCCAGGATTCCAGCCCGACAGATAAACGAATGAGCTGATCTGAGATTCCCATCTGCTCACGGGATGCTTTCGGCACGACCGCATGAGTCATGGTTGCCGGGTGCTGAACGAGTGTTTCTGCATCCCCAAGACTGACGGCAATTTTTAAGAATCCCAGATGGTTCAGCATTTGCTGTGCATCCGCTTTCGACCCTTTTACATCAAAGGAAATCATCCCGCCGCCGCGCTTCATTTGTTTGTTGCAAATAACGTGATCCGGGTTAGCTTCATCACTCGGATAATACACATTTTTCACATTTGGATGGTTGCGCAGCTTTTCCACGATGATTTCTGCATTATCACAATGCCGGTCAAGCCGGATTGGTAATGTTTTCAGTCCCCTGAGCAGCAGCCAGGCATCAAACGGGGACATGATCCCGCCCATATCTTTTTGCGTTGTCATGGCCACGGAATCAAGGAAGTCCTTTTTCCCGACAACAAGGCCTGCAACCACATCGCCATGCCCGCCGATATACTTCGTCGCACTGTGAATTACAACGTCACAGCCAAGTTCGATGGGCCGCTGCAGATAAGGTGATGCAAATGTGTTATCAACGACGACAGGAATATCGTATTCCTTTGCCACCTCGGCGACCATCTCTAAATCAATTAATTTCATCGTCGGATTAATCGGTGTTTCCACATAGATACAGGATGTTTCCGGTTTAATCCGTGATCTTACTTCTTCTTTCGTTTCCATCATGGAAAAGTCATGCGTAATATTATATTTTTCCTCCATTAATGTCAGCAGGCCGAATGTACAGCCATATAACCCGGATGAACAGAGAATATGGTCATTTGCTTTGGTCAGTGCGATCAGAATGGCCGAAACAGCAGCCATGCCTGAAGCAAAAGCAAGTCCCCTTTCTCCATTCTCAAGTGCGGCTATTCGCTCTTCCAGCGCCTTTACCGTCGGGTTGCCAAGCCGGGAATACATGTACCCTGCCTCTTCCCCGGCAAAGCGGGCTTCTCCCTGTTCTGCTGTATCAAAAGTAAAAGTGGATGTCTGAAACAGCGGTGTTGCCAGGCTTCCCAGCATATCTTTTGAATCATAACCTTCGTGGATGACGTTCGTCTCAAAATGTGCAGATTTTTTTGTCATGCAAATCCCCCTTTAAATCGTTGTATATAACCATGCTTACTTACTACTATCTTATTCTATAATAAGAATTTTTGAAAGCGTTTTCCAAAATTCCCAGAATTGTAGTATTTTATTCTCCTGTTTAAATTCTTATAGTATATAATTATCCCCTCACAAATACACAGAGCTTATTTCAGCTATTCTATCATGGACCTCTTGCCTGTTCCCTGTTTGCTGCAGCTTATGATCAGCCCGTTTTAAATTAGATTTTGCTTGCTCTCTTTTCTCCATTTTAAATTGAATTTCAGATAGTGAACATAAACCTTCAATTACATGGATTTCCTGTTTCTTTTCTGTAAAAATTTGAATCGCTGTTATTACGTAATGTTCTGCTTCATCGTAATAGCCCAGGTATTCATGGGAGATTCCCAACATATGATGGATTCGCCCTTTCATGTATTCTAAAGAATGAGATTTTATGTAATACAGAAGTTCATAAGCTATGCCTAGCGTGCGTTCATGATTATTCTTGTTGGCGTATGTTAATGCAAGGTTGTATCCCACGCGAACAAATAAACTTTTATCTTCCATAAGAGGTATTTGTTTAATGGCTTGAAAGGCATGATGAAAGTGTTGAAAGGCTTCACCGTTCAAACCTTGATCTAAAAAAATCATTCCAAGCGAATTTGCTATGCCAATATCGGTTTCTGTTATTAAACTACTCGGAATAGTATCTAATAGCTGCTGTTTGGCCTTGGGGATATCTCCCTCTACTTTCAGGATGAGAATTGCCTTATGCCAAGCGAGATATTTGTAAATATCCGTATTCATATAGTGGGAATCTCTCTCTATTTCTGCCTCAGCCTCTTTTATAATATTTTCCAGAGCCTCATACTCCTTATTGTAAACAAATTCACGGCAAAGTTGCTTCACACGATTTACATACTTCATACGATTGATTGACAATTGTTGAAACATATAATGAATGGGAATGTTTAATCGGGAGCAAAGTCTGTAAACAAGTTCAATCCCCGCACCTTGCCCATGTTTTTCAATTCTAAGAAGGGTGCGTTTGTCGCAAATACCTTCAGCAAGTTCTTCACGTGTCATCCTCCGTAATTCACGATAATATAAAATATTCTCTCCAATTCTTTCAGGAATATTTTCAAACATTAAATCACCCTTTTTGGAAAACATTCACATTTTGAGATAAAAGTGGCATAAGTGACACTCGAAGTTCACATTTTCTACCTTTAAAATAAAACTAGTCACCTAGATATATTATACATGTAATCATTTTAAGATTGAAGGAGGAGAGGAGTGTTAAATTTATTGAAAAGATTTATTGTTTTTTTTGGGGCATGTATTATTCTGATGGGTGCTGTTTTTAATGTTAGTGATGTAAGTAATGGTACGATCGAAGGTAAAATGCATGAACTTTACGCTGAATCAGATCTAGATGATGGGAGGCATATTGGAGGGGAGCATTAGTATGGAGTGACAATGTATTGTTTATTATTCTATCGACGTGGCTTCAACAGCAACATTTAATTTTATTGTATAGTTACTCAATCCCTATTTAATACTGTAAGAACTTAAAAAAAGTCAAATAAACAATCAGATGAGTCTATAATAATACTATACGAGGTGGATTACCATGAAAAAGAAATCTAATATAATTATGATTACTTTGATTTTACTGTTCTTGCCTTTCACTGTTGCTAATGCAGGGTCTCTAGATCTTGAAACTATTGAAGGAAATGCATTGGATAAAGGTAACTTTAATGAAGAGAATGTAATTGAGGTTGACTTTGATTCTCCAAATTCAGATGAGGTCAAATTAAATTTAACACCTGACTTTAACGCAGATTTTGAAGATTTATTGGATCAATTAAAGAATCAAAGTGAAGAATATAGTAATCTAAAAAATGAACTCACATCAAGTGAATCAGGTCATAAAAATAATGATTTAAAAATACAATTAAAAAATGAAGAAGATAAATTAGAATCTATAGCAGAACACCTTCTTTCCTTACGCTATACAGATGATAAAAATAGACTAAGACAGCATATTATTGATATAGCAATGGGTGAAAATTATGAGCTTGACAACGCAAGCGATCCATACGTACTCACCATGGGAGTGAGTTCAAGAGCTAATACCGGTAACTATGCATTTGAAGACTCAACTTTATTTGGTGATACAAATTATAATCATGATTTACAAAATAATACATCAGGAGTCCAAACTACAGAATTCTATCTTCCTACTACTGCAAATGTACATTCAGGTGCTTATATACTAACACAAGAAGGGAATAGCGAGGAACCTGCATTATACCCAGATATAAGCTGGAGGGCCTTGACATTTAATGGTACTTGTCGTACAAGCATACAGGAGGATAATTCCACTGCGGGATTTAATATAAGAAATATTTTTTATGACGTGAGTTCAAATACCGCATATTATCATGAATATCTTAGGGATTATTGTACTACATCTGGACAATATAAAGAGTTTGACGAAGGTCCACATAGAGTGACAATGCCTGAAATGTTAATGACAGCAAACCATTTATATTATATTTATATGGATTCATTTGCCGAAAGCTTTTTAGGTAGTGCTCGTGCTTTGGATGGTGGTCTTGGAACTCGTTGGGAAGCCATTGATATTATCTTTGACTAGCTGAGAATCCGAAGAAAAGAACTCTATTATTTGTTATGAAAAATTTAGTGAATCATGGATTTTTTAAATACTAATCTCATTTTAGTATCTTTATTAAAAAATCTACTATCTAAAATGTTTTTAACTTTAATTACCTTCGTACATGAAAATTATACGTAGACAGGTATAACGATGGGGAGGTAGTCGCTTGTCGCCTAGTCGCCTCCCCAAATCAATGATATACTATAGGTACATTTTTTTACTTTAAGGAGTTGTATTATGTTTTTATCGTTGTTTATAGAAATTGCTCCTGCTTTACTTTATTTAATAGGAATCATTATTTCTGTACAGGGTAGAAAAGCTGGCTCTCCTATTTATAAGGCTACATTTTGGTTTTTCCTAATATTTTTGATAGACAAAGTTAGTTCCTATATTTACATTTTATATTCAGATGAACTTATTTTTTATTTGCAGGAGTTGGATATCGTTGTATCCACAGCTTTTTTTTATTTATCTTTGCCAGTTGAGTTATTAAAACTTCTAGCTATTTTATTACTTGTTATTTCTTTATTTAAATCGCTTAAGAGACAAAATGTGAATAATTCTAAATAGAATACGCAGGGCCTTTTTAGGCGTTATTTTTCAAACCTTTTGTTCATCCTATTTCGATCAAAATATCGAGGCAATGTAACTTTTCACAAAAATATGACCTTTATTTTTTTGTTAGCAAAACTAAAAGAAGGGTACATCGCAAAAAACTCTTTCAAAATAACCGTTGACAATTGCAGATGATGTTGAAATCTTCAATAGATCAGAAAATGTAGATGGTATTTTTTGGAGTCGAGAGTATGCTGGTATTACCAGTGGTAACATTTTAAGTAATATCGGAAGAGCCATTCTAGTTTGGGTTGAACCAGGTAGTAAAATCTTTTCATCATACGAAGCGCTCACTGCGCCTACAGAAACAGAAACTGGTAATGACACATATACCTATTACGACACTGTCGAAGGACAAGAAACTGCATATGGAGAAGTGATTGATGAAATTGGATTATTTGATTCAGGAAGTCTAAGAAACAACAATGATTATTTATTGATAATGGCCCAAGGTACAAATGTTGATCCAATTACACAAGGGTTTAATTACACTATAGTATACCAATAATAAAACGTTAACTCGTCCTTTTCAGAAGCCAGAGGCCGAACTGGAAGAAAATCTGTAAAAAGGGAATACTAACCTAAGCCCTTCAACATTAATTTTTTTGGGGGGCTTAAATTTATTTTATATTGTATCTCAATCTTCTTAAGCCGTTTATTGATCTGATAATGAAATATTATACCCTTCTTACCTTTTAATCAACCGTATGTAAGACTTATGGCAAAAGTCAGGACAGACATACAAGGGAGGAAACTTATGAGCAAGAAAACCTTTCTTTTCACCACTGGATTTATTATTGTTATTGTTGCTGTAATAATGACAAATTTTTTATCAGAAGAAAATGAAATGATTGTAAAACAAGAGGATGTGGAACTTAATATACTAAACATTGAGCAGCTGGATGATAATAACTATTACATAACTGCCGAAATAATAAATCATAGTTCTTTGGCTTTAGAAGAAAATCATATTTTTATAAATGAAGCTTATAATTTTTCAGATGATCACAATCAATCCACCTCCTCGTCAACTAATGAAATTAGCTCTTCCGCGACCGAACATGCAAATGAACAGAAAGAAACCAACGTTGCGATTGAGATTGATGAACAAGACGGTACTTTTAATCAGGTACTAGCGAATAACTCTGTACAAATAGGAATAAATTTTGAGTTTTTAGAGGATGATTATGAGGCAATACTATTGATTTTCCGTAGCGATGCAATTCGAAATAGTAATAACGTCGTTCAAACATACTTTACAACTTTAATTGAAGCGGTTTCAATTAATGAAATAAACTAAAAGGATTAACAAACTTATAGAATTCGGTCCACCATAAATTGTTGTATTTTTTCAAGTATTGGATGTTAATATTTAAGAGGGATAATATGATCTGGTTAAAATTCGGAATAATTATATTAATTATGGCTATCATTATCACTATAGTTAAACGTTTATTAAGAAAAACGCTCAAAATAGAGAAAGTAAGAAGAAAGCCTTTTTCATATAATCATATAAACGAGTTGTATAAAAGTTGATTGGGGTTAAGGATTATCACTATGATTATCCTTTTATTTTTCCTTGGGTATGTAATAAATAATCCTAATATTTCAATTTACCTAATTGTTATTGTAGTAGTCCTTTTAAGCGTTTGTGATTACATCGTAAGAGCATTTTTTGAATGGAAATACGCAGAAGAACCAAAACAATTCATTTTAACAATAACTGAAATGCTTTTGGTCGTAATTGCTACTGTAATCGTTGTTAATTATAACTTGCTTGGTCTTACATTATAATTTAATCTTTTGAGGTGTCTTGGCTATCTGGAGAGAAGCAGAACAGGCTTAATCTACTATCGGGCAAATACTTGAATAAAGTTTATTGTTATTGAAAGGGGGAAATATAAAATGAGACTAATCCTTGGGACAATGTTAGGATTTTACATCTTAAATTTTTGGATTTTCCCTATAATAAATCAGGTTATCTTCCCTTGGGGAGGGGTTGCCGAAACCCACCTACAACCTATTTATTCGGGAATGATATTACTCGCTGGGCTAATTGTTGCTTGTACAAAAATTTTATTAGAGAAAATAAAAGATTATTGAGCGGAGTAACAAGCATGAAACTTAAATTTAGACCACTTATTAATGTAGTTTCATTTATAGTTATTTTCCTGATTTTATTCCGTATAGTCAACTACATAGCGGATCTATTTTTTTATGATAGAGCCCTCTCCTTCTTTATAGGTTTAATTTCACTTATATTAGCGTTTGTAATTTCATTTATTCTTAGCAGAATCGTAACTGATTGGCTGGAAGACTTGGCTAAAAGAGATTAGTTGATCAGACTTTTATGTAACATCCGCTGTCGAGCCTCGTTATATTTCTTCAAATTTATTCGGAAAGAGTACATCGAAAAAAAAACCTTTCAAAATAACCCTTGACAAACCCGCAACTTTAATCCTATAATAATCGTAATCTAAAAAATTAAATCTCTTATCAAGAGCGGTGGAGGGAATAGGCCCTGTGAAGCCCGGCAACCTGAAGGCAAGTAATACTTGCTTTTTACGGTGCTAAATCCTACAGATCAAGTCCGATCTGGAAGATAAGAGGAGGACCGGTTACATAACACCCTCTTCTTAGGAAGAGGGTTTTTATATTTAACTCGTCTTCCTCCAGATAACTTTAATTAAAAACAAACAACTCAAGGAGGAATTTTTCATGTCTCAATTTCATTACCAAAAACCAGAAACAGTATTACTTCACGGTGGCCAGGAAGTGGATCCTACTACAGGTTCCCGGGCGGTGCCAATCTATCAAACGACATCCTATGTTTTCCGTGATACGGAGCATGCACAGAATTTATTTGGACTTGCAGAACCGGGTAATATTTACAGCCGGATCATGAATCCTACCGTCGGCGCTTTTGAAGAGCGGGTGGCTCAACTGGAGGATGGGGTTGCTGCGGTAGCTACAGCTTCCGGAATGGCTGCGATCACCTATGCCATTTTAAATGTGGCTAAAAGCGGCGATGAAATCATTGCCGACAGTAATCTGTACGGCGGAACGTATAACCTTTTCGTTCATACATTACCGCGCTATGGCGTAAATGTAAAGCTCGTCGACGGCACAGATGTTAACGCCATTGAAGCAGCCATCACCGATAAAACAAAAGCAATTTTCGGGGAAATCATTACAAACCCAAGCCTGTACATTTTTGATGTGGAAAAGGTGGCGGAAGTTGCCCATAAACACGGTATCCCTTTAATCATTGACAACACATTTGCCCCACTTTCCAAACCAATTCACTGGGGTGCGGATATCATCGTTCATTCCGCAACAAAATGGATTGGCGGACATGGTACGTCCATTGGAGGTGTAGTAGTTGATGGCGGCCGTTTTGCCTGGGACAATGGAAAATTCCCCGGATTCACCGAGCCGGATGAAAGCTATAACGGACTTCGTTTTGTCGATGTAGGTCCAGCAGCCTTTGCCACCAAATTACGGGTACAGCTGCTCAGGGATACTGGTGCATCATTAAGCCCGCAAAATGCATTTCAATTTTTACAAGGGCTGGAGACACTGCATTTACGTATTGAGCGTCACAATGAAAATGCACTGGAAACAGCGAAATATCTAAAGAAACACCCCGCTGTTGCATGGGTGAATTATCCCGGCCTGAAAGAGCATCCATCCCATGAACTGGCGAAAAAATATTTACGTGGCGGTTTTGGCTCCATTATCACGTTTGGCATTAAAGGCGGCAGAGAAGCAGGAAGAAAATTAATTGACAATATTGAGCTATGGTCGCATGTAGCCAATGTGGGTGATGCGAAATCGCTGATTATCCACCCTGCTTCCACAACGCATCAGCAGTTAAATGAGGACCAGCTGGCTTCAAGCGGGGTAACAGAGGAACTTGTACGGCTCTCTGTCGGCCTGGAATCAATACAGGACGTTCTCTATACACTGGATCAGGGAATTGCCAAGGCAACCGGTGAAGAAGCGGTATTCGAGGTATCAGAGGAAGCAGCTTCCAACTGGTTATTCTCCTCTCCATTTGACCGCAGTGAAGGCGCACCAAGGCAAAAAGTGATTGCCGTGGCAGAAGCTGACAAGGCCGGAGAAACAGCAACCAAACTGGAAGCATTTGGCTTCAAGCTGGTATCCATCGGGGAATCGGAAGAAGTTTCCGGCATTGAAGAAGTGGACCAGGTAGATGCTGTATGGGTCAATGGCGCAAAGCTGCCGGCAGGTACGATAGAACAGTTTATTAATAAGCAGGGCAAAGTTCTTTTAGTGGAACAGCCTGAAGGACATGAGGAAACCATCGACCATGCACGCGCAGCGGGGATTACAGTAATCACCGGGAAAAATCCGCTTGATGAAGTAAATCGCCTGCGTGGCGGACAGTCATCGACCGTGGTTGCCGGGAATTAGAATGTTAATACGGAAGGCATACACCAGTGTAGATTGGTGTATGCCTTCTTTATTGTTACTATGAATGATTGATATAATTAACACAGGTTTTTCACAAGAAAGGCTATTTATCTATCGTTATCCTTCCATTATTTGTCCGCAATTTTATTTCGTGTTCCCCGTTTCCAATCACTGTATCCCAATCTGTGTTTCCAAAGACCGTGATCCTTCCGTTATCCGTCCGGGCATCAATAACCGCATTTGTTGGTTCCTTTTCCGTCTTTACCGTGATTTTGCCATTATCTGTTTCCATGTTAATATCACGATCCAAATCATCAGCTGTAAGTGAAATAGCCCCATTATTGGATTTGCCTGTGACATCCCCTTCCACATGGTTCAATTCAATTTTACCGTTGGACGTTCTTACATCGGCAGCCACCGCCATAACCCTGTCTAATACAACACTTCCATTATCCGTTTTTGCCTGTATTTCATTAATTGACAGATCCTCAGCCTGAAAAGCGCCGTTATCCATCTCGGCAGTGAGAGATTCATACCTTTTATCCGGCAAGTATATATTCAGTTCCGGTGAACCTGAAAAGGGATTAATGCGGAAAAATTTCCTTTTCTCTTTAATCTGGATCATTAAAGTACCCTCATTTGTTTCGATCGAAAAACTGGGTTCCTCCCCTTCTGTAACTATGCCTTCCAGATTAAGTCTGACTTGTTTCGTATCTGCCGGAAAAATATTTACGCTTCCATTGTCGATGTGAATATCGATTCTCTCTATATTTTCCCCATCCACTTCTCTTTCCGCTGCCAACGTCATTTCATCACTGAGGTTGAAAGTAAAAATAGCTCCGATGACGCCAACAGCGATTAACAATAATGCCAAAAGGGTCATTTTTTTTACATTACGCATGCTTCATCCCTCCTTTTACAAGTTTTGCATTAAAACGCAAATAACGTAAAAACCATTTGGAAAACAGCTGTGTCACATACAACATCCCGAGCAAGAGAAGCAACCCTGCACCTAAAAGCGCAGTGGAAGTAAACAGATCAAACCATAAAAATAATTCCGGTGAAATAATGGCTTGGATGAGTACAAGCGGCAGGGAAATGATAAATGCGAAAGCGGTAATCCATCCGGCAAAAACAATGCCAACCAGTGCAATGAATGGACCGAGTACAAAAACCAAATTGAAAAAACCCAACCCTACCGTTGCCCAGACTGCCCGAAATATATTTCCCACGGAGGAAGACTCCTCCACCTGGTCGAGATAATAAGCAGCCTTCATTTCCTTGGCAATGTGTTGGGGTGAACCCAGTGACTTTGATATTTCTTTCTCTGTTTTCCCCGCTTCTCTTCCAAGGGAAAAATGCTCTTGAAAATCCGCCAAAATATCTTCCTGTTCTGTTTCAGGCAACTTTTGCAATCCTGCTCTCAACTTCTCTGTAAATTGCTTTTCATTCATTCGGTTCACTCTCCTTGATCACTTCATTTACTCCAGCGGAAAACCTTATCCATTCTTCACGCAGTTGGGTTAAGTAATCCCTTCCTTTTTGTGTAAGACGATAATATTTTCTTGATGGTCCTTCTTTCGACTCCTGAAGATAGGTAGTGAAGTATTCCTCCTTTGCCAACCTTCTTAGCAATGGGTACACCGAGCCTTCCGATATGGCAATTCGCTCGGAGATTTTTTGCACAAGCTCATAGCCGTACCGGTCTTTCTGCCCCAACAATGCCAACACACACAGTTCCAGAACACCCTTTTTAAATTGTATGTTCATGTTCCGTACTCCTTCTTTTTTTACTACTATACATTATATAGTACTGTATTAATTATTATACACAAACTACTATATAAAGCAAGGTACTGAGCAATATTAATTTAAAAATTTTGAATTGAGGGGTCTGACCCCTTCCATGTTTACACTTCAATACTTTTGGAAAAATTATAAATAGTACGGTGCAAAATGTTGATTTACATACCTTAACTCAACGGACATCCCATCCTCTTGATGTTTGACGGAATTTTCCGAATTGTGGGGTCTGACCCCTTTAAAAAATCCTTTCTAAAATTGGTTATACGTGAGACAATAATGGGTATGAGCATATACTATTAACAAACATCCAGGTGTGATTGTGTTGAAAAAGAAATTGTATTTGATTGCTGTTATTGTCTTTGTATTAGCTGCTGCAGCATTATTATATTATATAAGTCAGCCCTCCGTGGATTTTGAAAATGTAAGCCTCGAAGTAGAAGAGGAAGATTCCGTCCCTGAAGATGAGGAAAATCATCAGATGGAAACGTTGGAGGATGAGCAGGAGGAAGAAGAGGAGCAGGAAGAAGATATACAATCTCAGTTACCGCGCCCTTTGTCAGAGGCTGTACATGCAGCCGTTGATTTCTTTTCCGGGAGAACCTTGCACATCTTGGCCCTTGGTGATTCTCTTACACAAGGAGTGGGAGACAGTCGTGGTCAGGGAGGCTATGTAGGTCTGCTGGAACGATCCATTAATGCGGAAGAAGAACTTGCCTATTTTGAGAACTTAGGCAGGCGAGGTACCCGCAGCGACCAGCTGCTGCAAAGGCTGGAAGAACCGGAAACAGAAGAGGCAATAACGGATGCGGATATTATTCTTGTTACAATAGGAGCAAATGACGTCATGCGGGTGCTCAGGGAAAATATTACGGATTTGGATATACAGGATTTCCTGCATGAAAATGGTCTTTATGAAGATAGGCTTTATAATATCTTTTCACAAATAGAGGACATTAACAGTAGAGCGGAAATTTATTTGATTGGTATTTTCAATCCATTTGACAGGTACTTTCAGGAAATTCCCGAGTTGAATAAAATTGTAGATGAATGGAATAAATCCGGCGAAACTGTTGCAGAAGATTTTGATGCAATAACGTTTATTCCTATCGAGGATTTATTTGATGATCATGATGATGATTTGTTTGCAGAAGATAATTTTCATCCGAATGATGAGGGCTACCGGAGAATTGCCCAACGTGTCCTTGACTATTTAACAGATGAAGAAGGATGATAGACATGCCGAACAGGGCAGATAAAAGAATGAATAAATATAAGTGGAAGCGGTCTTTTTTTATCCTGCTTGGCTTTAATATATTGGTACTTCTCATTGTGATTGGGCTGATTTTTTGGCCTGTGTCCGAAACGGATTATTCCACATTCCAAACTGACATAACGGAGGAAAGTTCAGAGTTTGTCGTCAGAACAACAAAGGAAAATTTAAATGAACTGGTGAACGCCTATATAGATCAATTATTAATAGGAAGTGACCATCGCTACCGGGTTGAACTTGATGAGGATGTTCATTTAATCGGGGAGCTGCCCGTGTTTTCCTCCACGGTCCCTTTATCCGTCCATTTTGAACCGATTGTACAGGACAATGGTGACTTGGTCCTTCAGCAGCGTTCCATTTCCGTTGGTCTCCTGGAATTGCCAAACCAGCGCATTATGGACTATATGGAACGCTATTTGCCGATGCCGGAATGGGTGAGTATAAATCCCGCAGAGGAAGAGATCTACGTTGCTGTAACCGACATGGATATTCGCAGTAACTTTGTCGTTGGTGTGGAAAATATTGATCTGGAAGGGAACAACCTGGCTTTTAAAATCAATGTGCCTTACCGGACCCTGGGGATCGATCTCAATGGATTTGAAACCGGACAATAAATGCCGATATCGAGTAGGTGACTAACCATTAATTGGTTAGTCGACCTCTCACACCACCGTACGTACGGACCCGTATACGGCGGTTCAACCTTTTAAGTATCGTGACTCATAGAGTTGAGACATGTCTTTAAGTCCCCATTTTGTGAGTCTTTCTTTTGTTATGGCACGATGGATGATGTCATTCTTCGATGCTCTCCAATATCCTTTACGGGTATTAGATAGTTTCATCGCATCATCATGGCTTATCCCATATTTGCGGAGCATCTTATATTTCGTGCGTACACGCTTCCATCGTTTCCAAATTAATTGTCTTAATCGATGATTTAGCCATTGTTGTAAATCTTTGATGAATGTCTTCATATTTGATATACCATAGTAATTAATCCAACCTGTTGTAGTTTGATTTATTTTTGTGATTATTTCCCCGAAAGTTCCTGGTCGTTTCCGACTGGTTAGCTTCCTTAACTTATCTTTGAACCTTTGTTTTGCCGACCTGCTAGGCCGGCTACCTACTTTCCCATTAGATTCTGTATGTTGAATCCGAGGAAAGTAGCCGATGTTGCTCCACAAACTTTGCTTTTCTTTTGGTTAATAGTTAGCCCTAAGTCTTTTTCCAAGAATTTAGTGATACTTTCCATGACCCTTTCGCCGGCACGCTTGCTTTTAACATAAATAACGAAATCATCCGCATATCTTATAAAATGGTGGCCCCGTTTTTCCAGTTCTCTGTCCAACATATTAAGGTAGACATTTGCTAAAAGCGGGGACAACGGGCCGCCTTGTGGGGCACCTTTTGTTGTTTCAATATAAACATCTTTATCAAGGATGCCGGAACGCAAAAATTTCCATATAAGTTTGAGGACTACTTTATCTGGAATAAAGTATTCAAGATAAGCCCTTATCCTTTGGTGATGGATGGTGTCAAAGTAGCTTTTCAAATCGCAATCTACAACGGTTCGGTAACCCTCTTCATAATATACTTGTGCTTTCTCAATGGCTTGATGTGCATTCCTTCCTTTACGGAATCCGTAACTGTTGTCTGAGAAATGTGGATCAATAATTGGGTCAATGACTTGAAGAATAGCTTGTTGTACTACTCTGTCCAGGACACTTGGTATACCCAAGTATCTTTTGGTACCATCAGATTTTGGAATGGCAACCCTTTTTACTGGTTGAGGTTGATAACTTCCATCCCTTAATTTCTGTTTAAGTGGTTGGTAATATTTAGTCATGTGACCTTTTAACTGATAGACTGTTATCCCATCTACACCCGGTGCTCCTTTATTTGAGAACACCTTTTCATATGCTTCCCGTAAGTTATTATCGGAAATTACTTGTTCGATTAAGTTGATACCATCTTGTTTCTCCATATCCATGCGACATCCCTGTGCTCTTCTATGTACCCTTCCGTTTCCAACGTATCTATCCATAGATAGTCATCTCTTCGGCAAGTGCCACGATGATTTTCTGCACTTAGGCGGCGATGTCTGCACCTCCTTGTTCCTCAAGATTTAAGGTTGTTCAGCCCTTCATTTCCATGGAAATTACTATGGCCTCTGCTGACTTCTCACGATTCATCGAGTTATCACTAACCCGATTGTTAATTAAATAACCCTCGTGAGACCTCCCCGGGTAAGAGCTATAACCTTCCTCCCATGTAACTGCTGCATCTACTTCCTGGAACTCGTGCAGTATCGGACTTTGTTACGTAGTGCCAACTCGTCCATTCCAGATAAGCCTTATATACAATTTCTGTTCGTCAGTTCGGGAGTTTGCTTCCAGCTTCCTTCAGATTCCGAATCGCTTCGGACACCCTTGCCTTCAGCTAACAGTTCCTACTGCCAAGCCTGTAGTGGACTTTCACCACCAAGTTATAGCCCATGCCGGGCGCACACCAAAAACAAGCTCAGCACCGGGCTGAGCTTGAACTATTCATTTATCCAAACACTTCTCACCTATACACATCCATCATCTTTTCTATCTTTTCTTTCACCGTGACGACCAGATGCTCCGGCTCCAATACTTTCGCTTTATGGCCCCAGGTTAAAATCCAGTTGATTAACCCATCCGATAATTTGGCTTTCGTGGACAGGACAAAATGATCTTCGTCCTCTGCTTTAATATCCACTTCCCGGCCAAACCTGTCCAACACGACATTCACTAGATCATTGTGAAAACGGATTTTAATCCGGATCTCTTCTCCGGCAAACATATGAAAGCTTTGATTCACATAATTTTTCAAATCAAAATTTTCCTTTTTGAACTTTTTATCGTAAATGCTTATATTCCGCATCCGATCCAGACGGTAATGCCTTACTTCGTCCGTTCGGCGGAAACGGCCGATTAAGTAATAATAATCATTCTGCCAAATTAATGCATAAGGATCCACAAAATAAATTTCTCCATCACGGTTAAACTCAAACTCCTTATCCACATTAAATTTCCCGTATTGGTAGGCAAGGACTTGCTGGTCGGAGATGGCGCGATGGACAAAATCAATATTCAGCTTTACCTGTTCATAGTCCATATTTGCCGACTGACTGAACACAACAGGCTCCGGCAATGTTTTAGCAATATGCCTGCTCGTTAATTGTTTCACCTTTTTTATCAGTTTTTTCTTTTCGTTTGTGGTCACAAATCGTGCAGACAAAATAGCATCTATAATCAAACGAAGCTGATATGTTTCAAACAGCCTGGACTGATGGCTGTACAAGATCTTTCCGTACTTCCCTTCATTCTGCATAATTTCAAAGTCAATTTGATCCAGCACTTCCAGGTCTCTTTTAATGGTCCGGTGATCCAATGGCTTGTCCGGAATAAATTGGCGGAGTTTTTCCGCTATCTCATTTATTCCCAGTTCATGTTGTTCATCGGTCTCTTCAAATAATAATTCGCGTAATTTTAATAATCGATAATTGCTTCCTTTTTCCATGTGCAGCTCTCCTTGTGTTAAATTGGACAGTGTGCGTTTATGTATGTTTTATGTAAATAATGGAGGCTGGAGGCAAATAATAACATCCAGCCCTATAATAATACAGGGGATGGCGGACTATTTATGCTCGTATTAAATCAGCCATAGGCGTGATTACTATTATAATCGGTATGTTCGACCTTATTTTCCAATTGCGGCATGGCTTTCGAATAGCCGGCAAGCTTTCCTTTATATAACAGTTTCAACGTCTTATGTGCGCGGATATCAGCCGGTGTAACGAAACAGTCCGGTTTGGAAAAATTGAATACGTTCGTATCTTTAGTTACTGTAGCGACAAATTGGGAACAAAACAAGGCACATTTCCGGTTAATTTCAATTTGCAGCAGAATACCAAACAAGCCAATGAAGTTATATTTATAATAATTGCTTTTCTCTTCAATTTCCTTTATATTCCGACTTATTATTTCACACTCTGCTGATGTTACTTTACAGCTGTAGATTTCACAAACAGCATTTCTGAGAAAATCACAGTTAATATTTTCTTTTACAAACCCGCCAATAAAAGGATTTTTTTCATTTTTTCTGCCAAAACTATACACTTCCTGCAATGCTTCGTCAAATCCGATGGACACATGATTATACGGATGGCCTGTAATACGATTGATTGCTTTGGCAAGCAGACTTCCCGTATCGGTAAAAAGAAAATAAATATCTTTTTCCTCCACTCCCTTTCCCCCTCTCCCCGATAAAATACCCCTGTTATTCAACTATATTCGAAAACGTTGTATTCGCCAAGCCTTTTTGACGAATGCTTTCGGTAATTATAAATTAATTCTCTTCTATGATGTATTACTTTCACAGTATTTTCCACCTGATCAAGAGAAGTATTTTCATAAATGTTTATTCCTGCAATATTGACGAAAACCGATAAATACCGTAAGCTAGCGGTGTTACTATTTATTTAATGGAGGTAATTATAACGGATGATCAATGTAACGAATGTTAGTTTACGATATGGTGATAAAAAGTTATTTGAAGATGTCAATCTGAAATTTACTCCCGGCAACTGTTACGGTGTGATCGGAGCCAATGGTGCCGGTAAGTCCACTTTTCTTAAAATACTCTCCGGCGAGATTGAACCACAGACAGGATCAGTGTCCCTTTCCCCCGGTGAACGGATTGCCGTATTAAAACAGGACCATTTTGCCTATGAGGAACATCAAGTCCTCGAAACTGTGCTGATGGGCCATGAAAAATTATACGCCGTAAAACAGGAAAAGGATGCCATTTACATGAAAGGCGACTTTTCCGAAGAAGATGGCATGCGTGCTGCGGAGCTTGAAGGTGAATTTGCGGAAATGAACGGCTGGGAGGCAGAGTCCGATGCAGCTGTACTGTTAAAAGGATTGGGACTTCCCGAATCCCTTCATCACATGCAAATGGCGGACTTATCCGCAGATGAAAAAGTAAAGGTGCTCCTTGCCCAGGCTTTGTTTGGAAATCCGGATATTCTACTGTTGGACGAGCCGACAAACGGACTGGACATCCATGCCATTCAGTGGCTGGAGGAATTTCTGATCAACTTTGAAAATACGGTAATTGTTGTTTCCCACGACAGACACTTTTTAAATAAAGTATGCACACACATCGCGGATGTTGACTTTGGAAAAATAGAAATTTATATCGGCAATTACGATTTCTGGTATGAATCCAGTCAGCTTGCTGCCAAAATGGCACAGCAGGCCAATAAGAAAAAGGAAGAAAAGATTAAAGAATTACAGACTTTCATCGCCAGATTCAGTGCCAATGCGTCGAAATCAAAACAGGCTACTTCCCGAAAGAAAATGCTCGATAATATTACACTGGATGATATTAAACCATCCTCCAGAAAATATCCATATATTGCCTTTCAGCCTGAACGGGAAATCGGCAATGATTTACTGCGGGTGGAAGGACTGACCAAGACAATCGGCGGCAAAAAAGTGTTAAATAACATCAGTTTTACGATGAATAAGGACGATAAAATTGCCCTATTGGGGAAAGATGATATCGCCAAAACAACATTGTTTAAAATATTGATGGGCGAAATGGAACCGGATGCCGGCACCTATAAATGGGGCGTCACGACCTCCCAATCCTATTTCCCAAAGGACAATGCAGCTTATTTTGAGAACAACGACCTACCGCTTGTTGATTGGCTGCGTCAATATTCTCCCGAGGATGAAACAGAAACATTCCTGCGAGGATTTCTGGGAAGAATGCTGTTTTCCGGAGAAGAAGCTTTGAAGAAGGCAAGCGTCCTGTCAGGTGGAGAAAAAGTACGCTGCATGCTGTCGAAAATGATGCTCTCCAATGCGAATGTTTTACTTTTGGATGAGCCGACCAACCACCTTGATCTGGAGTCCATTCAGTCATTGAATAATGGCCTGATTAACTTTAAAGGATCGATTCTGTTTACCTCAAGTGACCATCAATTTGTGGAAACGATCGCAAACAGACTAATTGAAATTACACCAAACGGCATCATCGATAAAGAAATGACCTACAACGAGTACGTATCTGACGAACAGTTGCAGAAACAGGTAGAAGAAATGTATGGAAGCTAAGAGGAACAGAGGGGCGTTTCTAAAGTTACCATTAACTGAAAACTGAACTTGAAGGGCTATTCTCCTGTTCCGCTTAAAGATTTCTCCCTGTCGATGGGAACGGCTGCAGGAGATGATTTACCCATTTCCAGGCAGTTATGTATCAAAGCGTCTCCGATGTCGCAAATAGAGGCTGGGACTTAACTAATTTTATCGAGAAAAACCCAAACAAACCACTTGCCCAGCTCCGGGAATATACGAAGACTCCTTGAAAATGCTATGCATTTTCTCACGAAGATGTAATGCTGCCGAAGCGTTACTTGTCCCGCAGGATAAAAGGCATCGATGAGACCCCGCAGTGCGCCATTAATGAAGGCCGACTAAAAACGCCCTTTGCGGGCAACGTCGGCATACCCCTTGTCGGGGAAAGGAGGCTCACCAGCCGCCCGCGGCAAAGAAGACACTAAGAAAACGACCAACGGGAGTTTTCTTAGATGTCGCACTTGTGCCAAGGTGAAAGCGAAGTATATTCCCGGAGCGGCAGGTGATATTCCAACACCATGATTTGTTAGGATTTTCTTCGAGACTTTAAAGTTATGTCTCAACCTCGTTTTTTATTTACTGCTCAATTTCTCAAGCATATCTTTCGTCATACTGTCTATATCATATGCTGCACGGAAGCCCCATTCCTCTTTCGCTGCAGAGGAATCCATACAATTGGGCCAGCTTTCCGCAATTTGCTGTTTGACCGGATTGACATCATAGGTCAGCTTAAAATCAGGAATGTGTTTTCGAATGGCTTTGGCAAAGTCCTCCGGTGCCGCCGATATCGCTGAAATATTATAGGCATTTCGATGTTTCAGCTTCGCCGGATCCGCCTCCATTAACTGGATAATTGCTTTTAGGGCATCCGGCATATACATCATGTCCATATAGGTTCCCGCATCAATATCAGATCGGTAGGATTTACTTCTGACCGCTTCATAATATATTTCTACAGCATAATCTGTCGTTCCGCCGCCTGGGGGCGAAACATAGGAGATTAAACCTGGATAGCGGACCCCTCTCGTATCCACGCCAAACTTATGATAATAATAATCGCAAAGCAGCTCACCTGCCACTTTATTCACCCCATACATCGTTGTCGGCCGCTGCACGGTTTCCTGTGGGGTGTTATCTTTAGGCGTAGAAGGACCAAATGCTCCGATCGAGCTGGGAGTAAAAAATTGTAAACCAAGCTCCCGGGCCACCTCCAGTGCATTGATCAAGCCGCCCATATTCAGATCCCAGGCAAATTTCGGGTTGGCCTCTGCCCTGGCAGAAAGTAGCGCCGCCAAATGCATGACCGTATCCACCTGATGTTCTTTTGCCACCGAAAATAACTTGTCTGCATCCTTCACATCCACAATTTCAAAAGGGCCTTTCTCTCTCTCCCCTTCGTTTTTTCGAATATCAGTACCGATGACATTCTCTGTTCCATAAGTTTCACGCAGTTTCTCCACAAGCTCGGAGCCGATTTGTCCGAGCGCCCCTGTAACTAGAATTTTCTTCATTACTTAAATCCCTTCTCGTTAAAACTGATTAACTCGTCAAAAAGCCCATTTCTCTGCCGATTTTCTCATATATACCAATCGCCTCATCCAGCATTTCCTTTGTATGGGCAGCGCTCGGCATATTCCTTACACGTCCTGTACCGCGTGGTACTGTAGGGAATACAATGGACTTCGCATACACCCCTTCTTCATATAAACGTTTACTGAATTTCTGAGTGTCATTTTCATCCCCAATGACGACAGGCGTAATCGGTGTTTCACTTTCCCCGATGTCAAAGCCCAGTTCCTTCAGCCCTGATTTTAAATACGCTGCATTCTCCCACAGCTTATCATGCAGCTCCGTGCTTTCCATCAGCAGCTCGACTGCTTTTGTACTTGCAATTGCGTCCGCCGGGGAAACCGCCGTGGAAAATAAAAATGGACGGGAACGCACTTTCAGCCAATCGATTAAATTGGCTTTTCCTGCTACATAGCCGCCAATAACACCAATTGCCTTGGACAGCGTGCCCATTTGAAAGTCGACTTTATCCTGCAGGCCAAAATGTTTTACCGTACCTGCCCCTTTTCCGAGCACACCGGAGCCATGAGCATCATCCACATACGTAATTAAATCAAATTCCTCAGCTATCTCTACTATTTCCGGCAGTCTTGCAATATCCCCATCCATGGAAAAGACACCATCGGTAATGACCATGATTTTGTTATACTGTCCGGACTCCACTGCTTCTTTCGCTTTTTCGCGGAGATCTTTCATGTCTGAATGGTTATAGCGTAAAATTTTTGCTTTTGACAAACGGCAGCCGTCAATAATGGAAGCATGGTTCAATTCATCGGAAAGAATGGCATCATGCTTATCCATCACTGCTGAAATGGCAGCCATGTTACAGTTAAAGCCGGATTGATAGGAAATCACAGCTTCTGTTCCTTTAAATTCAGCCAGCTTTTTCTCCAGTTCTATATGGAGATCAAGCGTACCATTTATTGTTCTTACTGCTCCTGCTCCAACGCCATGGGAGTCCACCGCCTGCTTGGCCACCTCTTTTAACCGCTCATCTGTAGCCAGTCCAAGATAATTATTGGATGACAGGTTAATTAATTTTTTCCCGTCGATGTTAATTTCAGGCCCATTGGCTCCATGAACTGTTTCAATTTCGTTATATAGGCCATTCTCTTTCAAATCCGCAATATTTTCGTTTAAAAACTTATCCAGTATCTTACTCGACATGTATCATGCCCTCCTTATTTGTAAGCGCTTCAACGACTGTTATCTCCGCATTTTAATTATCTCAACTCTGCTCACTATTTGTTAGTTTAACATAAAGGAATCAAAATGTTTAACGAAAATCACAGAAATTAAAAGCTGAACTATTTTGTCATTTCATAAAACCCTGCAAACAATATTGCAAAATTTACCGCTCTATTTAAACAAAAACATATAGTATTTTTACATGGCATCGCTTATAATTTTGTATAGGAATATATTATTTTGGAGGAAGAAGAAAGATGCGGAAATTATTGGTAGTTTTATTTGCTGTGTTAATCATTGGAACCGGTATTTTTGGTTTGAACCATGACCCTGCACCAAATGAAATTATGGAAGATCCTGCTCATACGACGACTATATCATCCTAGTATGTATTTATATAAGGTTTAAGAGAAAAAGAAAAAGGAAAGTATCTTAATAAAGATAGCTTTCCTTTTGCTATTTACTCAACTATAGTTACGTCTACTGTCCGAACGCCCCAGCTATAGGCTTCATCTTTTGTTGGAACATGGATATCAATTTTATTTCCCTTTATTGCTCCGCCGACATCAGCGGCTGTTGCATATCCATATCCTTCGACATACACGGTGGAGCCTAATGGGATGACGTCAGGATCAACTGCAATTACTTTTGCGTTTGGATTGTTGTTCAGGTCAACCCCGGTGGATGTGATACCTGTGCATCCATCGCAATTAGCTGTATAAGCTGTCGCTGTTACGGAAAAAGTTTGTCCTTCCGCTTCTTCCTGGGTGTTGGATGCTGCTGCTTCATTGCTAGAAGCGTTGGAAGAAGATTCATTGGAAGTATTTGTTTCTTCCGTTGCTTCTGCATTTTCATTTGTGTTCGACTCAGAAGCATTGTCCTGATTTACATTTTCATTTGATTCGGAAGTATTGCTTTCACCAGTATTGGCATTTTGCACTTCCAGTTCCTGGCCAATGACGATCAAGTCTGTTGAAAGCTCATTCCAATCTTTCAGATCAGAGACAGTTACGTCTAAGTTATTGGCTATTCCAGATAAGGTATCGCCTTTTTCTACTATATATTTCTCTATATTATTGGTAAGGATCAGCTGGTTTGGATGAATGGTAGTAGAGTCCAAGTCATTTATTTCTACCAACTCTTCTACACTGGTGTCATTTTCATTGGCAATCATCCAGAGGCTGTCCCCTTTTTGCACCTCGTATTCCCCTGCTGAAACAGTTGTTGCAGCGGTTCCGGCAATGATGATGCCAGCAACGAATGAACCTACTAATTTCTTCATTCGATATTCCCTCCTTCAATTTCTAACAGTGCCTATCGTATCACAGGCCAATAGACAATGCAGTTACAACACGTTTAAGTGTCTGTTACAAGCATTACCAAGTTGGAAGGAATTTATTACAAGTTTAATAGATTTATTACAAAAAAGCAGAAATTCTTCTGTTTTGTTATATGAAAGACGATTTAATTGGGTTTTCGATGGCTATTGTAATAATTGGACCGCCATAGGATTGTCACTATTATGGAGATTTTTTCAGTTTGTAGATAAATGAATGGATAAATGCATTACTAAAACTGGCATTTACTCGCCTTTTAGTGAATGAATTAGTTTTTCTATCAACTTCTCAGCTAAAGTTTATACTCTTTTAACGTAAAAAAAGACCCCTTTCCGGAGTCTCGTATACGGTTTCTATATGCGGTTAGTTAAACAGCCCGCTGAAAAAGTTGCTGATAGCCTGGAACATTTCGCTGAAGAAATTTGCGACATTTTGCCAGAAGCCTTCATCCAGTCCCAATTCCTCCGCTCTGTCCATAATCGTATTGGCGATATCGTTAAGCTGATTTCGCACCTGATCAAAATCGATATTTAAATCACGCATTCTGTCAAACAGATCAATCAGTCTTTGCCGATCCTCTTCGCTTAAGTTTATTTCCAGGTTCTCCAATTGTTCCTGCACAATTTGTTCCACTTCTTCTCTTGAAGCAGGGTCCATCTCAGCAATCATCTGTTTAATTTCCGTCAGCAATTGACTGACTGTTTCCTGATCCATGCCTTCCTGTTCCGCTAAATCCGTGGCCACATCCAGTTCTTCATTTGCCAGTTCCATGCGTTCTTTATCCAGTTCTTCGCCTTCCACATCATAGGCTTTATAAATACCTGTTAGTGCGGAACTGCCG
Organism: Virgibacillus kimchii; assembly: GCF_055379185.1. Classification (NCBI taxonomy): domain Bacteria; kingdom Bacillati; phylum Bacillota; class Bacilli; order Caryophanales; family Bacillaceae; genus Virgibacillus; species Virgibacillus kimchii. Next base: position 2,568,918 of record NZ_AP043951.1, read on the forward strand.
GTTACCTGCACCGGAGATGCTACATCCACGGTGGCATTCTCCACCCCGGCCGTCAGCATGGCATTGGCGTACATTTCCTTTGTCACATCCGTAATATTGGAAGGTGTTATAATATTTATGGTTAAGCCATTTCCCTCTTCCTGCCGGACTATCTTGGCACTGGAGTACATATTTGAATTCGGATTTCCATCAATATAATAGGCAATGTCTTCACCAGTCACATCATACTCCTCGACATCGGAGGCCTCATCCACCCGGAGAAGGGCACGAACCTCTTCCCGCTGTGCCTCGGACAGGGCATCTCCATACGTAACAATGGTAGAACCTATTCTTTCATCGACATTATCGGAATCACTTGCTCCACCTCCATCATCCGCCGTGACCGACATGGTGACGCCTGTAATCAAGCCAAAGACCAATACGAATAACGCAAGAATTTTAATATAATTTTTTTTCATTTGAATTCTCCTTTTATAAAATCCAGGATAAGATAATTTATTATAGATTAATATATTTACGCCTTGATCACAAGGTAAAATGGGATAAACTTACTTAATACTGTTTACTATGTCAACCAGGACATATAATGATGAATATTGTATACAATCATCCGTCATTTTTGGTTTCAAGAAGTATGAGCGATTTTTGCCGCAGGTGGAGCGGCTTTTTCTTATGTCGAACGATTTTCCAGGTGGACCGAGCGAATTCCACGGTTAGCGAGCGTATCCCTACGTAGCACGAGCGTTTTTCTGCTTCCATAGAGCTTGTTTTTTCAACTCCCTTATATTCTATGCTTGTCCCCTGAAAGAATATCCATTATTTTCTTCTTTTATTTCATAATTATATTATACCCATTTTTATTCATGGTGGATAGTACTCATTTTAAATGATAAGCAAAAAGCTTTCTTTTTTAAGCAAAATCAGTTATATTTAGGGTAACGAAATAATTTTTAGAAAGAAGGACATAACAATCGTTAATCCGAATCATATTGTAAAACGTAATTTAGCAATCATGTGGTTTGCTAATTTTTTTATTGCCGGAAGCATTACAATGGTTTTACCGTTTATATCCTTGTATATTGAGTCTTTCGGGAACTTCTCTGAAGCCTATGTTCAGAACTGGTCAGGCTGGATTTTTGCCATTACCTTTGTGACGGCCTTTATTTTCTCACCGATCTGGGGACGGATCGGCGATAAATATGGAAGAAAAAAAATATTGATCATGTCGGCCGCCGGTATTGGTTTGTCGGTTCTTTTAATGGGGTTTGCTACGAATGTATGGCAGCTTTTTTTATTGCGTTTTTTCATGGGGATCGTTACCGGATTCATCCCCATTTCTCAGGCTTTTATCGCCACACAAACACCGAAAGAAATTGCCGGAAGAGTGCTTGGTACATTACAGACCGGGAGCATTACCGGTACGTTAATGGGACCCTTGCTTGGTGGTGTGCTGGCAGATACATTGGGCTATGCCACATCGTTTAAGCTTGTTTCAATCACTGTATTTCTTTCTGCCCTCATTGTTCTTTTTGGCATTAAAGAAGTAAATGTTAAACTTTCAGATGATGAAAGAGATTATAAATCTTATTCCAGTAAAGAAGTATTCCTGCATATTGTTAGAAAGCCGGTCCTGCTCGTCGTTATGCTCATATCCATTCTCGTGCAGGTAGCTCATTTCAGTATTCAGCCGATATTATCTTTATTTGTTGCTGATATAAACGGGACTGCTCATATTGCCTTCTTCGCAGGACTCGCATTTTCTGCTGCCGGACTTGGCAATTTGCTTATGACAAGACGCTGGGGACGTCTGGGTGATCGATTTGGTTATATAAAAATATTGATTATCCTTTTGTTTGCAGCCGGAATTGTGTACTTACCCGGGGCATTCGTAACGAGCATTTGGCAGCTGGTTATTTTAAGATTTCTTCTTGGTGCAGCCATCGGAGGAATCATTCCGGTACGAATTGCTTATATACGACAGGAAGCACCTTTGTCCATGCAAGGTGAGGTGCTAGGATACAATACGAGTTTACGCTTTTTAGGTAACGTTATCGGCCCTGTACTCGGCGGAATGCTTGCCGGTTTCTTTGGTTTTTCATCTGTATTCATCGTAACAAGTGCCCTGCTTATTATTAGTGGAGTAATTATGCTCGTTACGTGGTATAAATATGAATATGAACCAAAACACAACCGTAAATTGACTGCACAGCAAAGGTCTACCCCTTAATTTTCGTCAGTCAGCTTGATTTTATGATGAAAATATGCTAAAACTAACAGAGTCCGAGGCGGACGTAATCTTTATAAATAGAAAGTAAGTGATTCATATGGGTATCGTCGTTGTGGAAGTGTGTGACGGAAATGCAATCACTACCATAGATATAGAGGAAATACTGGAAGAAGAATTTCCTGAAGTAGCTGTATTAATGAACGAATGTTTATCATTTTGCGGTTTGTGCCGGGTAAGACCCTATGCACTTGTAAATAACAAACGCGTTTTCGGCAGCACACCGGAAGATTGTTTAGATAAAATAAGAGAAGCAATAAAAGAAGAACTGGCTGTTTACCAATAATCGCCAGTTCTTCTTTTTATGTTACAACAAAAGCAAATGTCTATTACGTTCGGGTAATTTTTTAATCTATCGACAATTTATTTCCCGGGAAATGTATTTGTCGAAATACATATTTATTTCCTTACAAGCTTGCCCGAAGAATTTCGACAGCATCATCCTTGTTCAGTTTCTTAAAATTACCATACGTCGGACGGGCAATAACCGTCTTTTCGGCCATTTCTTCAATCGTACTCTCATCAATGGAATAATCACTTAATCTGGAAGGCGCACCAATACTGCTCCAAAATGCACGAAGTTCATCAATTCCTTCCAATGCAATTTCCCGATCTGACTTTCCTTCTGTCTCCACATTAAACACCCGTACCGCCAGCTGCTTGAAACGATCCTCATTGGTTTCATCCAGAACATGCTTCATCCAATTCGGAAATAAGATAGCCAATCCGCCGCCATGCGGAATGTCATGTACAGCGGAAGCCGCATGTTCCAGGTTATGGGTGGCCCAATCTCCTTTTAATCCCATGCTGAGCATGTCATTTAAAGCCAAAGTACCACTAAGCATAATCGTTTCCCTGTATTCATAACTCTCCGGATTATCCAACAGTTTCGGTGCAGTTTCCATTACTGTTTGTAGGATGGATTCACAAAAACGATCCTGAATCGGCGTATTTGTTTCCTGGTGGAAATAGTGTTCCAGCACGTGAGACATCATATCCACAATGCCGTAAACCGTCTGTTCTCTTGGTACTGAATATGTGTGCTCAGGATCCAGTATGGAAAATTTCGGCCATGAATAAGGGGAGCCCCAGCCATGCTTTTCGTTTGTCTCCCAGTTTGTAATAACAGAGCCCCGGTTCATCTCAGAACCTGTTGCAGCGAGAGTCAGTACTGTTCCAAAAGGAAGTGCATCTTCCGCTTTTGCTTTCTTCGTGACGATGTCCCACATGTCCACATCCGTTTTAGCCCCAGCCGCAACAGCTTTCGTACAATCGATAGTACTTCCGCCGCCCACTGCCAGCAGAAAATCGATTCCTTCCTTTTTGCAGATTTCCACTCCTTTGCGCACCGTGGAAATCCTTGGGTTTGGCTCTACCCCTGGCAATTCAAAGACATCAGCATTAATTTCACTAAGCTTATTTATCACGTTATCATAAATACCGTTCTTTTTGATGCTTCCTCCACCGTATACAATTAACACTCTATTTCCGTATTTTTCCACTTCCCCCGGCAAAGCATCCAATTGCCCTTTGCCAAAAATCAGTTTAGTTGGATTTTGAAAGATAAAATTATTCAAGCCTGACACTCCTTACAACTATTTCGTATAAGCAACTACTTCTATTTCCACAAGTGCATCTTTTGGCAGTCTGCTCACTTCAAAGGTAGCTCTTGCAGGGTATGGTTCGTTCAAATAACTGCCGTAAATGTCATTCACTGTACCAAAGTCATCCATGGAATTTAAGTAAATCGTGAATTTTACAGCCTGGGAAAAATCTGCATTGGCTTCGGTTAAGATCGCCTGTAAATTCTTCATCACCTGCTCTGTTTGCTTTTTAATTCCTTCTGCAAGATCTCCGGTTTCAGGGTTAATGCCTACCTGCCCTGAAACGTAAACAAAGTCTCCCGCCTGTATTGCCTGTGAATATGGTCCGAGCGCCTCCGGAGCATGTTTCGTATGAATTGCTTTTACCATATGAATCTTCCTCCTTTGTATAATTTCTTCTATTTTACCATTTTTGACCGGCTGTTCCTATTGTGATCGCAGCGGGGATCAGTCTTTACCTTCTTCCCTATGAAACAGTTCTTTCTCCCGCCACTTTCCAAAGCGGTAATAGCCATAGGCAAATACACTGCTGATTATAAAGCTTGCACCCATCCCAATGGCAATTCCTATATCCCCATATAGATTAGAGAAGAGAGCAGTTAACGGGAACCGCAGCACCCAAAAAGAAATGATATTCAGCACGAGTACTTGATACATTGCACCTGCAGCCCGAACAACTCCGTTTAAAATAAAATTTATCCCCAAAAACGGAAAACAGAGCGCAACAATTTGTAAGTAACGGGTGCCAAACTGTACTGCTGCTTCTTCCTGAATAAACAACCTGATTCCATACTCTGCGAAAAACACGACGATCAAGCCAATGGCAAGCATAAAGGCAAAATTATACAGCACCCCATATTTCGTAATACCTTTAATTCGCCCCCAATTTTTCACACCTATATTTTGCCCGGCCATACTATTTACCGCTGTTCCCAGTGCATGAGCAGGCAACATCAGTAAACTGTCCAGCCGTTGTGCAGCACTAAAACCAGCCACTACACCCGGCCCAAAATTTGTTACTACACTTAAAATCGCTGCTGAACCAGCGGAGATAACAGACATTTGCAGCCCTGCAGGTATACCAAGGTTTAATATGAGCTTCACCTCATGCCATGCAGGTAGCTTTGGACGTATAAAAGGTACTAGTTTTTTATATAAAACATACAACAGGCCGTATAAAAAAGCAGTACCTTGTGAAACAATTGTAGCGTATGCCGCCCCTTCGATTCCCAGGTTTAATCCAGCTATAAACAGCGGATTAACCATGATATTCATAATAACGGCGATCAGGACAAACCGCAGTGGTGTACGACTGTCTCCCATCGCCCGCAAAACCGTTCCAATAAAGTTATAACCGAATAAAAATAAAATACCGAGAAAATTAATCTGCAGATACGCTCTGGCACCATTCATCATTTCCTCAGGGGTACCAAGTAAATTCAACAGATTTTCCGCAAACACAAATCCTAGAGTACCTAATGTCAGAGCAATAACCGTTAATAACACGACAAACGCATTCAAATATCGTTTTAGACCGGTTTCGTTCTTCTTTCCTTTCTGCTGGGAAAGTATCGTTAGGGCAGCGTTATTAATTCCAATGACAAATGATAAAACCGTAAAGATAATGGTGGAGGAGATGGCAACAGCCCCCAACGCATCTCCGCCAAGTAAATTCCCCACCCATAAGCTATCTGCAAATTGATAGGATGTCTGCAATAGATTCGTTAGCATGATGGGTCCGGAAAAGATGATCAACTGCTTTAAAATATTCCCTTGTGTAAAATCATGTTGTTTTTTTCGCAAATTTTTCTCACGCCTTTCCCGGCAATTAAGAAAGCATAATACGAGCTTACTTGCCTAAGGTTTTCGAGCAGACACGCCTACAAAGTACCTTTATCATACATTTTTCATGGATATAGCACCATCTCCACCATTAAAAAAGAACTGTCCTGCCAAGTTCATCCCACGTAAAGAAGGAACCTGGATCGGACAGTCTAAGATTTCATTGATGCAACCTTTATTCAGTTGCATTTTGTGTTTCTTTTTTTCCACCTTTGCTGCCTTTGAATACAAATTGAAGAGCGAGCATGATGGCAAATGCAGAGAAACCGATTATATCCGAGGTGGTTCCCGGATAAATTAAGAATAATCCCGTAAAGAAGGCTGCAAACCTCTCAAACCAAGGAAGTTTTCGGTACCAGAATCCAATCATGCTTGCCCCAATGGCGATCATCCCGAGGATCGCCGTAAATATAATCAGGGCGACTTCCATGAAGGTTGTATCAATCATTAATATTTGCGGTTGCAGCACGAACATATACGGTATGATAAAGGCCGCAATAGCTATTTTTACTGCGTTTCCTCCTGTCCGTATCGGTTCCCCCCGGGATATACCCGTAGCAGCAAAGGCAGCCAGGGCGACAGGTGGCGTAATATCTGCCACAATGCCAAAGTAGAACACAAACATATGAGCTGCAAGTACCGGGACTGCTACTTCCAACTGATCATTCAATGCCAGAATAGCAGGTAAAGCAATTGTTGACGTAATGACATAGTTTGCCGTCGTTGGCGATCCCATTCCTAAAACAATGGAAGCAATCATCGTAAATACCAGTGTCAATATCAATTGCATATCCGTATTAACTGCAAGTGTACCGGCCAGGCTTACTAAACTATTTCCAATTTTTAATCCCAATCCAGTTCTCGTGACAACGCCAACAATGATACCGGCACATGCTGTAGCTGCTGCCACACCGAGTGCGGTACGGGCACCGGATGTTAATGCGACGATAAATCTGCTTGGTGTTATTCTTGTGTCTTTACGGAATAAGCTGATAAGTATCGTAATCGCTATCCCATAGAGAGCTGTTCTTTCAATACTGAACCCTTGGAACAATAGCCAGACAATGGCAACAATCGGGAGCAGCAAATGAATCTTTTTTAATACTTCCAGCCGATTTGGAAGCTGGTCCTTCGGCAGTCCATGCAGACCTGTCCGCTTGGCTTCCAGGTGGGTCATAATCCAAATCCCGGAAAAATACAGCATCGCGGGAATCGTTGCTGCCTTGGCGATCTCCCAGTAACTTTCCCCTGCAAATTCGATCATGAGAAACGCTGCGGCTCCCATAATCGGAGGCATAAGCTGACCACCTGTGGAAGAAGCCGCCTCAACGGCACCCGCAAAGTTTGGCCGGTATCCGAGTCTTTTCATCATCGGAATGGTATAAGAACCGGTCGTTACTGTATTTGCAACAGAGCTTCCGGAAATTGTACCATTTAATGCACTGGAGAAAATAGCCACTTTGGCAGGACCTCCGGTTCGTCTTCCGGCAATAGCCAAAGCAAGATCATTAAAGTACAGCCCAACGCCTGTTTGGACCAAGAATGCCCCAAACAAAAGGAATAGGAATATATACGTAGAGGATACTTGCAATGGTGTACCCAAAATACCTTCTGTTGTAAAGAACATCGAGTTGATTAATTGATTCAAACTCAGTCCCCGGTGCGCAAGATCTCCTGGCATATATGGTCCAAAATAAGCATAAATTAGGAATGCTGCTGCCACAATAACGATCGGAAGGCCGACTGCTCTTCTTGACGCTTCCAATACGAGTAATATGGCAAGGCCCCCAATAACCATTTGCCCCTCGGTAATTCCACCAATTTGCTGTACAATGGTATCGTAATAAACAGGCCAGTATCCACATACAATAATCGATAATATAGCTAATATATAATCATACCAGGTAACCTTTGCTTTTGGAGCTCCTCTTCTGGCAGGAAATAATAGAAAGATTAACGTTAACGCAAATCCCAGGTGGACAGTACGCTGAATGTAAGCAGTGTATTGTCCAAACATTCCTGTATATATTTGGAACAATGAGAATGCAATCAGGAGAAGGAATACGACAGTTGCCATAATACCGGTGAGATTTCGGGTATTGGATTCTGAGTCATACTTTTCCAGCAGTTCTTCATGCTCTTCTTCCGACATATCTGCATTATCCGACTTTGCTTCTTTTGCTTCATCTGTCTGCTGATTTGTTTGTATATTATCCTGTTGATCATTCTGCATTCCTTTTGCCTGATCATTATTATTTTTTGAATTGGCATCGGAATGATCCTTCAGATCTTCATATTGCTCGTTTTTTTGATTTTTATCCTGGTTTTTATCTTTTGAATCACTCATGGATCCTCACTCCTTTCATGATTTGCCATAACGATAGATAATCTACTTTTATGGTAAACCAGGCTCCGGGATCAAAGTAATCGTTAAAATATCTCATGTGCTCTTCCTCTTTTCCCCATACGAGCCGGTGTTCAGAAACCGCTTTCCCATTTCTCACTTTTAGTTCAGGGAAGACATTTTCCATATTTCTTATATGGTACTTACCGTCCTCATATACAAACTCTTCTCCTTCTTCTGCGTTGGACGGCATACCAATCCCAAATTCTTCATAAATAAATTCGTATTGTTTTATATGGTGATTATCAAGGACAATATATTTTTCCACTACATCAGTCAAGTGGATGGAATGGGTAAATATAATTTGAAAGGTGGCCTGATCTTCTACCGGCAAATAGGCCTCTATTTCATTCGTATTTTCTTTGTAAAATACCAAAGCCTGCCGGAAAGGTATGAACATAGCTATGAACAGCAATACTGCCATAAGAAGGATAATGATGAAAAGTTTTAATTTCATTGAGAGATGTCCCCTGTTTAATCCACCATAGATTATGTCATAATACACTTCAGCAATTTTATCATAAATATATTTCATTTGGAATCTATTTTTTTACAACGTAAGGAACAATTTTTACCTTTAGAGAAAATGCACCATGAATCCGCGTCATACGATATGTAACCAAAAATTCCATGTGTAATAATTGCATGAAAATAATTGGCCGACAGCACCCTCCTGTTCACAGGATCAACTGCCGGCCAATTTCGTCTATTCTTTATAACAATTGTGTGTTAGTTTACACCTTGTTCATCAAAGTATCTTTCTGCACCCGGGTGAAGATCAATACCTACACCGTCAAGGGCAGATTCTATTGTGATATCTTCCGCTCTGCTATGCGCCATTGATTCTGTATTCTCATAAATTGCTGCTGTGATGTCATAAACAACATCATCAGATAAATTATCTGTTGCAACAATCATGGCAAGCACTGCTACCGTTGTCACATCTTCACCAATTCCATAAGTGCCTGCTTCAACGGTATCTTCGGCATAGAAAGGATACATTTCAACTAATTCTTCAATTTTATCCTGTTCTACAGGTAAGATTTTCACATCTACTGATGCAGTCAACTCTTCAACAGCACCAGTTGGCGTACCACCAGTAATGATAGCCGCATCGATATTTCCATCCTGAATGCCTCCGGTGGATTCACCAAAGTCAAGATTTTGTGCATCAATATCGTCCAAAGTCAATCCATGGACTTCAAGAATTTGTTCAGCATTAAAAAATGTACCTGAACCGGGTGCACCAACAGAAACGGTTCTTCCTTCCAGATCTTCAATGGACTCGATTCCGGAGTCTTCAGTAGTTACAATCTGAACAGTTTCCGGATAAAGGGAACCAATTCCCACAACATTATCCACCGCATTACCTTCGAATGCACCAACTCCATCAACTGCCTGTGCTACTGTGTCTGTCTGAACCAATGCCAACTCTGCTTCGCCTTCCTGCAGGTCAATAATGTTATCAGCAGAAGCATTTGAGGAGAGCGCATCTGTTTGGATTCCAGTTTCATTCGTAATGTTCGATGCCATTTCTCCGCCAAGCGGGTAATATGTACCGCTCGTTCCACCAGTTAATAAACTTAAGAAGTCAGGTGTATCCCCACCAGCTTCTCCATTATCATCAGTTTCCGTACCGCCATCGTCGGTATCAGCACCGTCATCAGCATCATCTCCGCCACACGCTGCCAGGAATAGAGCAAGCACCAGTAACATGGCAAAAAGTAATAAATTTTTCTTTTTCATACTAAAACCCCCTTCATACTTTTAGTATTTACATTTTACCCCCAAGATTATAAGGTTGTCAATTTTTTTCAAAGTTTTACAGTGCGCCATTGTGACGGTTCTTACGTTGCTTATTATCTTAACTTTTATTTTGAAAAAATGGAGAAACAACCTTATTCATAGGTATTATTAAAGTGGAAAATTCATTCCTTAATTCCACATTTTTTTTCATTAAAACTGCTTCTCTTTGAAAGCAGAAGAACCGTCCGTATGTTACATAAAAAAACAGCCCCGGCCAAAATGGAAGGGGCTGTTTTTTATTAATATTATTGTTCAATATACACATCTTTCAGCTGCATGATTTGTGTTGGCAATACTTCCAACCCTTGTACTTCGTCACGCACGCTGAACACATGCTCTGAATGGTGCAGGTAAAGCATTGGAGCGAGTTCGGTTAGCCTCTCCTGAGCATCTGTGTAGATTTCCTGACGTACATCAGGATCTCCTTCACGGCGCCCTGCATCAAGCAATTCATCCAGCTCATCATCAGCTATAAATGAACGGTTACCTGGGTTACCAAACATATCGGAGTGGAACAGTGCGTATAATGCATAGTCCGCATCTCCTGTAACAGTAGACCAACCAAGAACGAACATGTCATGCTCTCCGTTTGCTGTCTGCTCCAGGTAAGCACCCCATTCAAGTACTTCCACTTCTACATCAATGCCGATTTCTCCAAGCTGTGCCTGAACGTTCGTTGCTGCGTCAATACGCTCACGGCTGTCATTTGTCCAAATAGTTGTGGAGAAGCCATCTTCATAACCAGCTTCTGCAAGCAGGTTTTGTGCTTCTTCCAAGTCATGCTCCAGACCGGACACACTATCATCATACCCAAATACATCCGGCGGGATTGGACCGATAGCCGGAATACCAATACCATCATAAATACCTTCAATAATTTGGTCTTTGTCAATCGCCATATTTATTGCCTGGCGTACCTGTGGGTCATCAAATGGTTCTTTTTCCACGTTAAACCCAATATAGGAAAGACTTACACTTGGTTCCTGCAGCACACTGACTTCTTCTTCCCCTTCAATTTGAGGAATATCAGAAGGACTCAGTGGAAACGCAATATGTGAATCCCCTGTCGTTACTTCAGCAACACGGGTTAAGTCTTCACCAACAACTTTAAATGTTACGGAGTCAAGCAGCGCATTTTCACCCCAGTAGTCTTCATTTCTTACGAGGCGCACAAATTCACCTGGCTGCCACTCATCAAACTGAAAGTAACCAGTTCCAACAGGGTTTTCGTTGATTACACTACCTGGTTCTTCTCCGTTTTCCATTGCTTCATAGTCAGCTTCAATCTGTTCAATTGCTACCATTCCGCCACCACTGTGTGCAAGGTGTGCCGGAAGAGGAGCGAAAGGAAATTCAGTATGGAAGCGCACGGTATAATCGTCCACTACTTCCACTTCTTCAACCATTTCATATAGAAAAGCACGTTGAGAAGCTACATCCGGATCAAGGATACGGTCAATATTCGCTTTTACAACCTCTGCGTTAAACTCGGATCCATCATGGAATGTAACATCTTCACGCAGTTGGAATTCCCACACATCATCTTCAACCTGGTCCCAGCTCTCTGCAAGTCCTGGCTGCACTTCCATATCTGCATCCTGTGTCGTTAATCTTTCAAAGATATTTTCCTGAACGTCACTGGAAGGTACATCGTTCGAACCAGCCGGGTCAAAGGATACCATGTCAGAAGCTTTTGCAATAACAAGATCTCCGCCCTGGCCATCGCCGGTTGCCTCGTCATCCGCTGCATCGTCACTGTCATCTGTTGCTTCTTCACCTGTATCAGCGTCGTCAGTACCGCCATCTTCATCAGGCTCTTCGGCACATGCTGCGAGAAACACACTGAGCAGTAATGCAAAAGCAAGTAAAAGAATTGCCTTTTTGGTAATTCTCATTATTTCTTACCCCCATTTTATGTAGTTTAGTAATCCTGAAAAAACTCAGAACTTAAAAATAAATATACCGTATCTTTTTCAAAAATACAAGTCTGTTTATCAATTTTTAACAGTACTAAAAAAGAGACGATACAGCTAACTATATATATGAAACTATTATTCTTTTTATGCAATTTACATTTTTTATGCTAATAAATTTAAGGATGACTTTCGGACCAGATCGGCAACAAACCAAGGGTACGATGGTACCTACGGCCTCAAGTAATTACTGTTTTGCGATGAAAGTCATACTATCTTGTAAAATTTTCTATATTGTAATATGCACTTCTCATGATATAATAACTATCATTGTAGTTTTCTATATTTAAAAGAAAGGAAGTAAGCGAGAAATGAGCGAACAAATGCAGACGATTGATAACCCGCAAACAGCTGTAAAACCGCCGAACCCTCGGCTAAAAAATGCAAAAATTGCTTATAATAAACTGAAAAAAAATAAAGCAGCGATGATTGGCGGCTTAATGATCTTATTTTTTATTGTTGTGGCTTTTATCGGTCCATACTTTACACCATACGAGCCCAACTCCCAGGATCTTGTAAATAAATTACAGCCTCCTTCTGCCGATCACTGGTTCGGCACCGATCATTATGGCCGTGACATATTTACCAGAATTATTCACGGGATGTCCATTACATTATATATCGGCTTCTTTTCCGTCGCTATGGGAGCAACGGCAGGTGTAGTTCTTGGCATGATCTCCGGCTATTACGGCGGAAGAATTGATACCGTTATTATGCGTATCATGGATGTTTTACTTGCTTTCCCCGGCATCCTGTTGGCACTTGCCATCGTAAGTGTACTGGGAGCAAGCTTAAACAACGTAATTATTGCTGTTGCTATTTTCTCTATTCCTGTTTTCGCACGGATTGTACGCGGGTCTACTCTTTCCGTCCGGAAGCTCGAATACATCGATGCCATGAAGGCATTGGGTGCGAGTGATATTCGCATTCTATTCAAACATATTTTACCGAATATAGCTTCACCAATTATAGTACAGGCAACGTTGAGTATCGCTACTACTGTTTTGACTGCAGCAGGACTTTCATTCCTTGGATTGGGTGCCCAGCCACCGATGCCGGAATGGGGAGCCATGCTCTCTGACGGACGAAACTACATGTATAACGCCTGGCATGTTGCATTTTTCCCGGGAGTCATGATTGTTGCTGTCGTACTGGCATTTAATATTTTTGGTGATGGATTAAGAGATGCACTTGATCCGAAAATGAAAGAGTAGAAAGGGGTACAACCAATATGTTCACATTTATCGTAAGAAGAATCCTTCAAACGATACCGGTGTTAATCGGTGTTTCTATACTTGTATTTGGTTTAATGCATTTAATTCCTGGTGACCCCGCTGTAATCATGTCCGGGGAGAGTGCACCGGAACAACAGGTTGAAAATATGAGAGAACGTCTGGGGCTGAATGACCCCGTACCTGTTCAATATTTTAACTATGTCTCCAATGCCGTTCAGGGAGACCTGGGAAGTTCCATACGGAGCGGGCGGGCTGTTACCGAGGAAATTGGCGGAAGATTTTGGGTAACCGTCGAACTCGCCATATACAGTACGATCTTAAGTATATTTCTTGGATTGATCGCAGGCATTGTCTCTGCAACAAGACAGTATTCATTTGCTGATACTACTTTAATGATTGTAGCCCTGTTCGGGGTGTCCATGCCCAACTTCTGGCTGGGACTGATGCTGATTCAATGGTTTGCCATTGGAACAGACCTCCCGGGATGGATTCCATTTATTGATAATACTGGCTGGTTTAAACCGTCGGGATGGGGAGAGTTTTCCCAGGTCGTTTTACCGGTAGTTACGCTCGGAACCAGTGGAGCTGCAATTATCGCCCGTATGACACGTTCCAGTATGCTGGAGGTTATTAATCAGGATTATATCCGAACCGCCAGAGCCAAAGGGGTAAAGGAACGGGTTGTTGTTTACCGTCATGCTTTAAAAAATGCGTTAATTCCTGTCGTCACTGTTGTGGGACTTCAGTTCGGCGCATTATTGGGTGGTACGGTACTCACCGAAACTGTATTTGCGATCAACGGAATGGGTAAATTAATTATTGACTCCATTCAGGCAAGGGATTTTCCAATCGTTCAAGGAACGATTCTTGTGGTAGCTTTACTGTTTGTATTGGTAAACACACTTGTCGATATAACCTATCGATTCTTGAATAAACGTATTGACCTTGATTGATAGCTTTTAAATAGATTATTAGGAAGGTGAAATAAAATGGCAGACACACCTCATTCATATGAAAATATATTGGAGATAAATGAGTTGCGTACTTCCTTTTTCACAAAAGACATGGAAGTGAAAGCAGTGGACGGAGTTACCTATGCACTGCCAAAAGGAAAGACGCTCGGTGTTGTAGGTGAGTCAGGCTCAGGTAAAAGTATCACCGCCCTCTCCATTCTTCAATTAATTGAAGATCCCGGAAAAATTGTCGGCGGGGAAATTAAATTTAAAGGTGACAACCTTTTAGATAAGACAGAGGCGCAAATGCGCAAAATCCGGGGGAATGAGATCTCCATGATTTTTCAGGAGCCGATGACTTCCCTCAACCCGACCTATACTGTCGGACAGCAAATAGGTGAAGCCTATAAAGTGCACCAGGGACTGGGCAAAAAAGAAGCCAGACAGCGGTCCATTGAAATGCTGAAGCTGGTTGGAATCCCCTCCCCTGAAAAACGAATTGATCAATATCCACACGAATTGTCCGGCGGGATGAGACAACGTGTGATGATTGCCATGGCACTGGCATGTGATCCTGAATTGCTGATTGCGGACGAACCAACGACCGCGCTCGATGTGACCATTCAGGCACAAATTCTTGATTTAATGAACGACCTGCAGGACAGATTGGGTATGGGTATATTACTGATTACCCACGACCTTGGTGTTGTTGCGGAAACATGTGATTATGTAGCGGTCATGTACGCAGGAAAGATTGTAGAATATGCGGATGTGGAGACTATCTTTAATAATCCACAGCATCCGTACACCGTCGGATTAATGAATTCCATTCCACCATCCAATGAAGATATCGAAGGAGACCTGCCCATCATTAAGGGAACAGTCCCAAGCCCGGATGAAATGCCTGCCGGGTGCCGCTTTTCACCGAGATGCCCATTTGCCACTGACCTGTGCAGAAATAATTTACCGGACCTGGAAACGGACGAAAATGGAAATCAGATCCGTTGCTGGATTTATTCAGATGAATGGGACGGAGACCCGGAGGTGAATGTAAGTGCAGAAAGAACTATTAAAAGTAACTGATCTGGAGCAGCATTTTCCGATTAAAGGCGGTTTTTTCGGAAGGACAATAAACCATGTAAAAGCAGTTGACGGCATTTCCTTTACCATTCATGAAGGGGAAGCCCTCAGTATTGTCGGGGAATCCGGCTGCGGAAAATCGACTACAGGAAGAGCCATACTAAGACTTGACGAGCCTACGGGCGGACAAGTGGAATTTAAAGGAGAGGATCTGCTCTCGTTCAATAAGAAAAGAATGAATAAAACGAGAAAGGATATGCAGGTAATTTTCCAGGATCCGTATGCCTCCTTAAACCCGCGTCATTCTGTTTTTCAAATTTTAAATGAGGCAATGGAAATTCAGGATGTGGTGCCGAAAGATAAGCGCGAGGAGCGGATTAAAGAGCTGCTGGAAACAGTCGGCCTTGGTGCACATCAGATGCACCGCATGCCCCATGAATTTAGTGGCGGACAGCGGCAGCGGATTGGGATTGCACGTGCACTGGCTGTAGATCCGGAACTGATTATCGCTGATGAAGCTGTTTCAGCCCTGGATGTTTCCATTCAGGCACAGGTGATTAACCTTTTGAAGAAATTACAGCGGGAATTTAACTTGACGTATTTATTTATTTCCCATGACCTGGGAGTAGTACGTCACATATCCGACCGCATTATCGTCATGTATTTAGGAAAAATAGTGGAAATTGCAGATAAAAAATCATTGTTTACTAACCCTAAGCATCCTTATACAAAAGCATTATTATCTGCGATTCCTACAGCAAATACCGGAAAGAAAAAAGAACGTATTATACTAAGAGGCGATGTACCTTCACCAATCGATCCGCCGACAGGATGCCGTTTTCACACACGTTGTCCGTTTGCGACAGAACTATGTGTGAAGGAAACTCCAAAACTCAGAACGACCGATTCCATGCAGGGGGGCCATGAAGCTGCCTGTCATTACATGGATGAAATAGAGTCCGGTGAACATCAGCCGACAAGGTAATTATTTGCAAAGAGCACTCCAATACGGGTGCTCTTTTTTTTAATGCTTTTTATGAGCGGCTGTTTCATGAAAATGTTGGCTTGAAGGGAGATGACCTAATAATAAAAAATATGTTATCTATTGGAATACCTGCCGTAAAGTAAAAAGTTTTTATTTCATCTTGACAATATTGCGAAAATTCATTAGGATGAAAGCAATTACTAATTTATAGATTACATAAGATTATCGTTAGGGTGTGGAACAAATGGATCTCAAAGAACTGAATGAACGAATAGGACAGGAGATTAAAGGGGTCGATAATCATTTTTCCATATATGTAGAAACGGAGGAAGGCAGCATTTCGGTAAATGCTTCAAAAAAAAGAAGGGCTGCCAGTCTTATTAAGGTACCGATTCTGATGGAAGGTTACAGACAAATACAAAACAATGAACTACACCCGGATACATTGGTATATATCAGTAAGAAAATGAGGGTCGGTGGCAGTGGGGTCATCAGCTATTTATCCAGCGGACATATTGGCAGCATACAAAACATGCTCGAACTCATGATTATTGTTTCAGATAATACCGCTACCAACGTACTGATGGACAAACTGCATATCGACAAGGTGAATGCATTGGCGGGTTCCCTCGGCTGTAAAGAGACGTTAATTGAAAGAAACCTGATGGACAAAGATGCACAAGCTGCCGGGCTGGATAATTACACATGTGCCAGGGATATGGTGCTTTTACTAAAAGCCATTTATGAAAAAAATGACCTATTTAGCAGGAAAAGCAGAAATGGGATGCTTAACATACTGGCCAATCAGCAATTTACACATAAACTGCCATTATATAAGCAGGAAAATGATGGCACCCAATTTTATCATAAAACCGGAGAATTGGAAGGTGTGGAACATGATGCCGCGATTCTGAAAGCAGGGGATCGTATTCTTTATGCTGCTGTAATGTCAGAGAATATGTATCCTAATGCCAAGGGACAGCAACACATTTCCCGCATTGGCCGGTTGCTATTGGAATATATAAAAAAATAGTCGCTGGAGGGTTTTTTATGAAAATCGCAATTTTTGCCAGACCGGAAGTCATCCATCATGTAAAAGGAATGAAAAATGACTATACAGACTTGGATATCAGCTATTTCCCCTATTCAGAAGCAAAGGAAACAATCTCCCTTGTCAGTCAGGCTTTTATGTGTGATATTTACATATTCGGGGAGACACTCGCTTATCTTTATGTAAAAGATATCGTTGATAAGAAAAGGCTGCCAAAAGTTATCATCGCTTTCGATGAATATAAAATCTTATCCGCATTTTATCATCTTTCTTTTCTTAAACAACAGCCTTTGCACCGTTTATCCGTAGATGTTTACCGGGAAGCTGCGTTACAGGAAGTTTGCACTGAACTTGGGATGAATAAGGAGGAAATATACTCCTATGCTTATGAGAATGACAAAGAGCCGGATCTTGAGAAAATTGTCCATCACCATGTACACCACTGGCATCAGGGAAAAACGGACCACGCCCTGACTTCCATCAAAGAAGTTGAAGAAAAACTGACTGCACTTCAGATTCCAACCAGCTGTATGATCATTCCAAAACGAAATATTAAACAAGCACTGGAAGAAGCCCGGGCGTTGGGGAAATTAAATCAAAGTAAAACTGCCCAAGTTGTTTCCGGCTATATTCAATTAAAAAATTGGGATGCCATGAAAAAATCACTCGGGGAAACAGCCGCAAAACAAAATTTAAACAAGCTACATCAGCGACTTTTATCTTTCGGCAAACAAACCGGCGTTTCCGTAATGATAAATCAAGACGATCAAATTATCCTTTTTGGAACAAAAGGCTTGCTCACTTATATAACTGACCATTACCGTGATTTCCCTTTACTATCTGAATTGGAAAGTGCTTTACATAGTCCATTGGATATTGGTTTTGGGCTCGGCCTTACAGCCATACAGGCTGAAAACAATGCCAGGAAGGCGCTTATATCCGGATCGCATCAGGAAGGAAGCCATTGTTACATTGTAAATGAGAGACAGGAGACAATCGGTCCAATTGGCATAAAAAAAGAATTTGATACATCCAAGCTCTATCATGCTCTCATCCACAAGGCCCGCCTGAACAATGAGCTGTCATACAATTTTATTGATTTTATCAACATGCGAAATAATGAACCCTTCTCCTCCCAGGATGTAGCTGTTTATTACCGGGTTACTAAGAGAAGTGCTGAACGAACCATAAATAAATTATTGAATGGTGAAGTAATTAAAATCGTCGGTGAGGAAAAACCGTATGTACGAGGAAGACCAAGAAAATTATTTGCCTTGAATCAATAGGGCTCGAGAGGGCAGGTTCCGTTTTTATAAAATAGCCTGGGATGATTTGCGTTGTAGTTACTGTTTATTTTCATGGTAAAATGCACTTGTTGATTTGCCCGGAAAAAGATTTTTTGAAGCATGAGGGAAATGGCCGTTCGATGGATGCTCAGAGCACAAATTTTATGAATACACTTGTGAAAAGTCCGTTAGACCAGGAGTTCGATGACCGAACCACTGAGAATTACTTGAGAAAAGTCCAATAGCGGGTATCTGGAACCCGAATCACACGAAAGCACGCTGGAAAAGGCCGACAGGCGGGCTCTCGGAACCCGAATCACACGCACACTCGAGCAAAAAGTCCGATAGACGCGCTATCAACGACCAAACTTATGCAATTCACTTGCGAAAGGTCCGATAGAAGCGCTATCAGCGACCAAACTTATGCGATTCACTTCCGGAAGGTCCAATAGACGCTCTATCAACGACCAAACAGAGGCAATTCACCTGCGAAAGGTCCGATAGACGCGCTATCAACGACCACACTAGTACAATTCATTTCCGAAAGGTCCGATAGACGCGCTATCAACGACCAAACCGAGGTGATTCACTTCCGGAAGGTCCAATAGACGCTCTATCAACGACCAAACAGAGGCGATTCACCTGCAAAAGGTCCGATAGACGGTTTATCAACGACCAAACCGAGGTGATTCACTTCCGGAAGGTCCAATAGACGCTCTATCAACGACCAAACTTATGCAATTCACTTGCGAAAGGTCCGATAGACAGGCTATCAGCGACCAAACCGAGGCAATTCATTTCCGAAAGGTCCAATAGACGCTCTATCAACGACCATACTAGTGCAATTCAATTCCGAAAGGTCCGATAGACGCTCTATCAACGACCAAACTGAGGCAATTCACCTGCGAAAGGTCCGATAGACGCGCTATCAACGACCAAACCGAGATGATTCACCTGCGAAAGGTCCGATAGACGCGCTATCAACGACCAAACTGAGGCAATTCACCTGCAAAAGGTCCAATAGAAGCGCTATCAACGACCAAACCGAGGAGATTCATTTCCGAAAGGTCCAATAGACGCACTATCAACGACCAAACCGAGGCAATTCAATACCAAAAGGTCCGATAGACGCTCTATCAACGACCATACTAGTGCAATTCACTTACGAAAGGTCCAATAGACGCTCTATCAACGACCAAACTTATGCAATTCACTTCCGGAAGGTCCAATAGACGCTCTATCAACGACCAAGCCGAGGCGATTCACCTACAAAAGGTCCGATAGACGCGCTATCAGCGACCATACTAGTGCAATTCACTTACGAAAGGTCCAATAGACGGGTTATCAACGACCAAACTTATGCAATTCACTTCCGAAAGGTCCAATAGACGCAATATCAACGACCAAACCGAGGCAATTCAATACCAAAAGGTCCGATAGACGGGCTCTCGGAACCCGAATCACACGCACACTCGAGCAAAAGGTCCAATAGACGGTTATCAGCAGAACTATAATACCATGTAGGAATATCAACTGCCACGACCTGTCCCTTCATCCCCTTATTTCAATTTCTTAAGGCCATTTTCATCCTGAAGAATTTGTATTGCTTTTTCATAATCCGCCTCTTCTACCTTCCCTTCAAGAAGGTGGGTAACAGGCTCTTCTTCCCGGTCCATGTATATACCTTCTGCTATAATTCCTGTGCTTGCAGTTGTAGAGCCCATCGTGAATAAGGGAACAAATACTCCTTCATTCTCTGCTTGTGGAAAAGCATCCACAATTAAGTCAGCTGCACGCAAAGCCTCGAGCTTCGCCTTTGCCGCCACAGCATCATTTTCCGATTTGAAATACGCATGAATCGTTTTCATCATGGGAATACATCCCTTTCCTTTTATATATCATTATTATTCCCATTTTTTAACCACTGAAACATAAAACGGTTCTCCTGTTCCAATGCAACAGGAGAACCGTGCCGGTGTTTTAAATATTCAGCAGTTCCCTAACGTCTTCTTCGCTCAGGCTGGAGAGCATGGTTTCTCCAGGCTGGATAACCTGGTCAATCAGTTCGCGCTTTTTCTGCTGGAGCTCATAGATTTTTTCTTCTATCGTTCCTTCTGTAATCAGACGAATTACCTGGACTACATTTTTCTGGCCAAAACGATGTGCCCTTCCCGTGGCCTGATCCTCCACAGCAGGATTCCACCATAAATCGTATAAGATAACGGTGTCCGCCCCGGTAAGATTCAGTCCGGTGCCCCCTGCCTTCAGAGAAATAAGAAATACATCATTTTCCCCGTTATTAAATCGCTCGCTCATCTCCACTCGTTCTTTGGATGGCGTTTGCCCATGCAAATAGAAATAGGATATTCCTTCCTGTTCCAGCTTCTCCATAATAATCTCATGCATGCTCGTAAACTGGGAGAATATGAGCATGCGTTTTCCATTTTCCACGGCATTCCGCACTGTTTCCATCAGCTGTTCCAGTTTCCCTGACTGGCCTTCATAGTTTTCTATAAAAAGGGATGGATGACAGCAGATTTGCCGCAGTCTGGTTAACCCTGCCAGTATCTTCATTCTATTTTGCTGAAAGCCGCTCTCTTTCATGGATGCCGCAGCTTCCACCTGTAATTGACGATGGTAGCCTATATATAAGTCCTTTTGCTCTTTCGTTAGTTCGGATACATGCACAGATTCAATTTTCTCCGGCAGTTCCTTTAATACATCCTGCTTCAACCGGCGCAAAATAAACGGTTTCGTCATCCTTGCAATTTTTTCATGGGACAGCTGCTTAAAGTTTCGCTGATTCGGCAATAGACCCGGCAGGATCACCTGGAAAATCGCCCACAATTCATCAATTGAATTTTCAATAGGCGTCCCACTTAGCGCAAACCTTCTTCCTGCCTTGACTTGCCTGATTGCTTTTGACGTTTTGGTTGCATAATTTTTAATGTACTGTGCTTCATCCAATATCATCGTTTGAAAAGTTAATTCCCTGTACAGCTCCACATCCTGCCTCAATGTAGCATACGAAGTAATCCATACATCCGCATCATCGGATTCCTTCAATTTCTTATGGCGTTCTGCCGGTGTTCCGGTAAGAACCGCCACTTCCAGGTCCGGGGCAAACTTTGCACACTCATTTTTCCAATTATAAACAACAGAAGACGGAGCAACAATCAGATGTGGCTGTTCCCCTTTTTCCGATGCGATATAGGCAATACTTTGCAATGTCTTTCCCAGTCCCATATCATCTGCTAAAATTCCGCCCAGGTGATAATTGCTGAGCGATTTAAACCATTGATAGCCTGTATGCTGGTAGTTTCTGAGGTTTGCGCTTAAGTTTTCCGGCAATGGATAAATTTGCTCTTCCGGTGATTTTAATTGATGAAGAAGTTTCCTGAAAGCCGGATCATAATTTTTATTCGTCTCAATTAACTCATCCAATTGAGTCCCGCGGAAAACCGGAACGGACACATTCCCTTCCTGTACATCCGACTTTTCAATTTCCATATCATCAAAAAGCCGCTGTATCGAAGAAAACTCTTCTCCTTCCAGGGACATCAGCGCACCACTGTCCAGCCGGTAATAACGCTTTTTCTCAATGATGGCATCCAAAATCCGGTTGATCTCCTCATCATTCACTCCATCGATACTGAAACCGATTTCCAGTAGATTGGCAGAGGATTCCAGACTTACACTTGTACTTGGTTTCGGCTCTGTTTCCACTATTAACTTTCGCACCTCGGACGTTAAGAATAATTCCAACTCCTCATCCAGCTGCGGCAGTATATGATACAAAAAATTGTA
Source organism: Virgibacillus kimchii (assembly GCF_055379185.1). NCBI lineage: Bacteria > Bacillati > Bacillota > Bacilli > Caryophanales > Bacillaceae > Virgibacillus > Virgibacillus kimchii. The sequence continues at coordinate 2,591,228 of NZ_AP043951.1, forward strand.
TATATCATCATCTTCATAAGCTTCCATATACAATTCTCTTCCGTTATACCGAAAATTGGCATACTCAATCAACTGCATAATCTGATGCTCTTTTTCCACGTCCCGGATGATAAAAGTATCATGCGCTTTTCTTCCGTTGAATGGGTCAATTTCGTGACTGCCGTAATGGTATTCCAGTTTACCGAGAATCCAATCTTCCTTCAGCTCCAAGAATAATTTCGCCCTTAGTGGCACCTGAATAATTTCCTCAGCGACCGATTCCTCCACCTGGACCTCACCAATCTTCTTAAGTGTCGGCAGAGCTTCAGACAAGAATGTATCTGCCTTGTTTTTTTCTACAGGAAGGGAAAGATTTGTTCCAAAGCCTGTCACTTGATCCAAAATAGGGACTTGTTCCTTTGCCGGATAATAAAACGTCCCTGCATAAAATAATAGTTCATATTTGTCAAAATATACGATATCCTTCATTCCATCCATTTTTAACACTAGTTCTTCCTTGTTATTTTTTGATAAATGGAAGTTAAATGGAAGTCTATCTTTTTCTATATGAATAGGTTGATAGCTTCGATGGCCAGATTCCACCGTGAAATTCCGCTCCACAAGTGCTTCAAGCAACGATTTTGCAGCGAGCGGCGGAATAATCATAGCACGCTTGTTATCGGAGCCACCCTGGTAATAATAGAATGAGTGATCGTTGTAAATCTGTTCATTTTTAATAATCGAGTAAAGCTGTTCAAATATGGGGAGATCCTCCGATTGTAAATAGTGGATTTCCGGATTATAGGTGAAGGTTTTTGTAAAATATTGTTCTCTTCCGCCCATGACATTCGAAATAAATTCACTGGCATTTTTTACGACAAAACACCGTTTCTCACCGGCCTTCAATTCAATGGTAAGCTGTTTATTATAGTTCCATTTGCAGTAATATTCTATTTTAAGCGGTGTTTTTGCCTGCGGGAGATCTATGCTCTCCACACCGGGCCGGGCTTCACTGAGCGCCCGCATAAAACGGTTTGTCGTCTGGTAATCAAATGCTGAATAAGAAGAAGTACTCCCCGGTTTACGGTTTACAATGCTGATCAATGTGGCGGCAATATGCTTGCAGGAACCATAGGCTTCATACGCCGGGCACTCACAGTACGTACCGAGATAACCCTGTTCAAAACCGTCCATATTAATTTCAACGAAGTATTTTGACGAGCCGCGCACGACCGCCGTCCACACATTATTATTCATATCGAAGGAAACATCACTTACTTTATTTTGCCGGTAGTATGTCATTCCCCTTTGATAGGTAATAGACGGAAATAACCGGGATATGTTAATATCAGCGAGATTTTTCAAAACGATAATACCTGCCTTTTTGTTTTCATTATTACAATTGTAACCCAAAACAGACGCATTTTAAACTGGCAAACTATTGCCGGGCAAGCATTCATTCCTGACTTAGTCGGATACACTTTTTTTCCGGGAAACTTTTAACAGTAAATAAATGTAAACCAGCAGGGAAATCATGACGGAAGCTCCGGAAACAACATAAATGACTCCATAGTTGAATAAAAAAGCAAGCTGACCAAAAACAATCGCCCCCATGCCGATCCCCAAATCAAAAAAGGAGAAGAAGGTCGCATTGGCCATTCCTTTACGGTTCCCGGGTGCTTGATCCACTGCCCATGCCTGAAGTGCCGGCTGTACGGATCCAAATCCCGCGCCGTACAGTGCCGCTGCAATGAGCAATACAGTCATATTCGGCAGCCAAGCCAACAAAAGCATGGCTGTAAAAATGAGAATCGTACCGGGCGGGAATACATAAATATGTCCTTTTTGGTCATAAATCCTCCCGGCAAATGTTCTGGAGAGCATTAAAAATAAAGCATACACCAAAAAATATATTTCTATGCCCGCTACATTCTGTTCAATCGCGTGCAGCGGCAGAAATGTCGCAATGCCGCCAAAGGTAAATGTAATAAAAAATAATAGAACGGAAGGCTGTATGGCCGTTTTTTCAAAGATGTCAAATTTTACGGCTACTGTTTTATGTTCAGGTGCCACTACTTTTTTGTAACGGATTTTGCTCGATAATAAAAAAGCGATAAGACCACATGCAGCGCAGATGAGAAACAAATACGTGAAAGAAATAACACCGGCAAGGGTGAGTCCGAGCGCTGGACCAAATGCCAGAGCAAGGTTTCCTGATAAACCAAAATAACCCATCCCCTCTCCGCGCCGCTTGGGAGGAATCAAATCGGTGGCAATCGTGCCCCCTGCCGTAGTGGAAAATCCCCAACCAATACCTTGGATAATCCGCATGATAATTAATATAGCTATACTGGAAATAAATGCAAAGGAACCTACGGACAGGACGAATACCGCAAGCCCGAACATGTAAACAAACTGCCTTCCTTTGGACTCCAGTGCATGACCCGCGTACGGCCTCAACAGCAACGCAGAAAATGTAAAGATCCCGACAATCACCCCGACAAACTGATCAGTCGCACCAAGCTCCTTTACGAATAAAGGTATCGTCGGCAGTGTCATTTGAAAACCGAAAAACACAAAAAAATTCGCCAGACAGATGAACACGAAATCCCGGGTCCAGATCTTATCAGGCTGTGCTTCAGTTTGATTGGATTTTGTACGCAATATTAGCATCCCTTTCTTCGTCACTCGAAGTATATTATACAGGAGTGCGATGGGAAGTAAAATGAGGTGCTTCTACATACTGTTGTTATGTAGTATGGAGCCAAGTTGTTTTTGAGGAAGAATGAGCCCGGGGAACCGATCTTCCGCGGGCTCATATAGATTTATTCACTGATTACCCCGCAGGCAATCCGATCTCCGGCATCTCCTGCCGGTTGCGATTCATAATCATCTTCATCGGAATGGATTACTAAAGATGTTCCCCCATCAGCATAAAGGGAATTTTCCCCTTCCTGATCCAAGGTTACCATCTCAGCAGTTACTTCTTCACTTGCCGTTCCATCTTCCTGTACTTCAATATTAGGCAGATCTCCGGCATGCGGTCCATCCGGATCATCGAATCCGTGGTTTGCATCTGTCGGATTGTAATGACCGCCTGCTGATTCAAAGTCAGGTGCTTCACATTCTGCATTCTCATGAATATGGAAGCCTTTTGTGCCGGACGGAAGGTTTTCGACATCCAGTGCAATATCTACGCCCGCCTCTCCTTCTGTAAGCGTGGCTGTAGCGACGACATTTCCTTCCGTGTCTTCCATGGATACGAGCACTTCTTCTTCTGAGGCAGCATTATCAGGCGCTTCTTCATTTCCAGTGCCATCTTCCTGCTGGTTACCGTTCTCGTCTTCGTCTGTGACATCCTCTTCGGTTTCCATATTTTCATCTATGTCCTCTTCACCCTCATCATTTGCTCCACATGCTGTCAATACAGCAATCAATAGAATGAAAAATAAAGTTAGCATCCATCGTTTCATCCAATTCGCTCCTTTCCCCGTTGGTTATTGTCTATTTTTCACGATTACTGGAATAATTAAACCTGTTTGGGGAAAGTTAAGCGATTTATCCTTAATATGGAGGAACTGTGTTGGAGGCATAATCACACTGAAAGGGAAAGCATTTTTATGATGAATTTTTGTTTGGACGGATTAGTCTGATAAATGATGAATTTTTGCGTTCTTAAGAGCATGAGAACTTTCTATGGCACATTATATGAATGTTGTTACTTCATGGCATACCATAGGCAATTTCTATAGTGTGTCTTTTCAACTTTTACTGCCAATGACATACCATTGGCCCTTTCTATATGACGTCTTTTTCTCTCCTTCTGCCAATGACATACCATAGATCCTTTCTATAAGACGTCTTTTTCTCTCCTTCTGCCAATGACATACCATTGACCTCTTCTATATGACGTCTTTTTCTCCCCTTCTGCCAATGACATACCATTGGCCCTTTCTATATGACGTCTTTTTTCTCTCCTTCTGCCAATGACGTACCATTGAACCTTTCTATAAGACTTCTTTTTCTCTCCTTCTGCCAATGACATACCATTGGCCCCTTTCTATATGACGTCTTTTTCTCTCCTTCTGCCAATGACATACCATTGGCCCTTTCTATATGACGTCTTTTTCTCCTCTTCCGACAATGACATACCATTGGCCTCTTCTATATGACGTCTTTTTCTCCTCTTCCGACAATGACATACCATTGACCGTTTCTATATGACATCTTTTTCTCCTCTTCCGACAATGACATACCATTGGCCTCTTCTATATAACGTCTTTTTCTCTTCTTCCGACAATGACATACCATAGCCCCTTTCTACAAGACGTCTTTTCCTCTTCAACTCTCAATGACATACCATAGCCTCTTTCTATGGCCGGTATTCAGACCAACTTCCGCGGATGACAAAAAAATAACAGCACGCGAAATGTAATTTCAGCATGCTGTTATTTTTTCAATGGATTATGCAGCAACTACTTCTTTTTCCTGTTTTCTATTTTTAATCATTGGTACACGATCTTTCAGAAACGGAATGACCCATCTGTCCAAACCGTATTTCCCGGCATTGGCTCCTGCCGCAATGATAAATACAGTGATAAGAACCATTTGTGCGTTCGTACTTACTGTACCGCTGAACAAGAATGCAAAGTTCATTGTAATTCCCATGAGTGCAGAGAAATTAGTAAAAATACCTAGAATAAGTGCAATACCTACCAATAATTCTCCCCACATAACGACAAATGTAAATAATTCTGCATTTGGAAGTGCTACTGTTTCCAGAAAAGTTCCCCACCATGCCTGTACGGTCGGATTTTCTCCTCCTGCGGCTGCAACAGCTCCCTGTAAGTAACCGGAAGCATCAAATTGTCCGCCTGCAATTTTTCCATAACCGGCGACCATCCACTGATAGCCGATATACACTCTCAAAAACACCAATATGCCTGCAGCAATGGAACTATTCCGAAGAAAATTCATCATGATATCCAACTCCTTTATTTTTATGCTCATTGTTTCACAAATTTATATGTGATATGTTCTTGGTACATTTATATAATAGCACGTGACTAATATCACTGTATACACTTTGTGTATGTTTTCACATTTCATTCAAAGCTTTTTGTCTAAATTGTGAATGGGTGAACAATGTGAAGTTTAATTAGTACATTTTGACTGCATTTACCAAGCTCATCCTCGAGCGGGAATGTGTCATGATCCATCCCTGGATTCGATGTATCCGGTAATTGAGCGGCTTCTCATATATAATGTGCCACCTTATTACTTCCCGCCGACACCCGCCCTTGATTTATGCGGTTATACGAAAAATTTTACACCACCTATTGACTTTTTCAAAACTAAGTTATACTGTATATATAGATATACACACAATAACAGTGATAAGGGGATATGCTTTATGAACGACTGGAAACAAGCTTTTTCCATAGCAAAGCTTGAATTAAAAGCGTCTATTCTGCATTTTTTATTTGCACTTGCTTTCATCTTGTTTTTAATTTTTACGCTTGTGAAGTCTGTTGATTCCTATATAGATAATGGCTTCGCGGGATTCGATTTCATATTTATTTTAATTTTCACCTTTGCTCCTGTTTGGATGAAGCCAAAGGTTTTTCAAATCCAGACCATTGGAAATATGCTGGCATCCCCCGTATTGGTTATGCAAAATCAACTGCCGATCTCGAAGGATGTGCTCGTCAAAAGCAGATTCATTATACACTTTTTTTATACATTTCCTTTTCAATTATTAACATTAATGGCTTTGTACACCCTTACTCCTTTACAGGATTTATTTTCTGCAGGTGCTTTTATCGCTTTTGCTGTCATATGGATTGCGTTTGGTATTTACGCCGGATATGTAATCCCGTACAGTGAAGCCGGCGGGAAGGCACCTGGAAACAGTGATTTTTTAACGGGGTTATCCGCGTTGATCATTCTTGTTGCAATTCTTTTGCTTTTAACCTTTTTTCACTTATTATTTGGCAACGGGATCGTTTACTGGTCCATCCTCCTTGCACAAAAATGGTCACTTCCAACAGCGGTATTCTCCATTATACTGGCAATCGCCGGTTATTATCACTGGAAGTTCTATATGAAAAAATCATTGAGTAAGACTGATTACCTGTAATGTGGAAAGGAGTGTCTGCCATGAGGTTGCCTATACGGCTGTCCAAAGATTCCCGGGAACCTATTTACCACCAGATTGAAAATCAATTGAAAGCATTGATTGCCGGAGGCCATTTGCCTGCAAATACCTCTTTACCTTCGATCAGGGCGCTTGCAAAAGATTTGGAAACGAGTGTGATTACAATCAGACGCGCTTATCAGGATTTGGAAAATCAAGGATTTATTCGCACAACTCAAGGTAAAGGAACTTTTGTTGCCGAAATTGATCATTCCTTGAAACAAGAAGTGAAAGTTTCCTCCGTTTATCAGTCGATGGAAAAAGCGGTGGAAACAGCAAGAAGTTATGACTATACCTATACTCAAATTAAAAATATATTTCAGGAAGTCATCGAAAATCATCAAAGGGAGGGAAAGTAATTATGAAGCTGTCAGCCAGCATGAACGATGTTAAAAAAACAATAGATGATTTTCATTTAGGACCCATTGATTTAACAATCGAGCCGGGCACCATTACCGCCCTGGTCGGAAACAATGGTTCCGGGAAAAGTACGATATTGAAATTGATGATGCATTTAGCCAAACCGGATCATGGCAGCATCCATATATGTGATACCTCCGCAGGCGGTAAGGATGAAAGCTGGAAAAGCAATATATCCTACCAGCCGCAAACAGTGGTTGGCTGGAATGCTTTTACCGGGAAAACGCTGAGAAATTTTATTGCCCCGTTATACCCGGGATGGGACGATCACTTATTTCAGGAAATGACAGAAGCATTAAACATCCCATTAAACAAACAGGTTGGAAAACTCTCTCAGGGTGTACAGCAAAAGCTCAACTTAGCATTAACCCTGCCACGGAATACACCACTGTTATTACTCGATGAACCGACAGCATTCATTGACATCCCTTCCAAAAAAGTAGTGATGGAGGCACTGGCAAATTGGATGGAACAGGGAGAGCGTGCCATTGTCATGTCCAGTCATCAATCTGAGGATTTAATGAAACTTGCTGACTATTTAGCCGTATTAAAGAGCGGAGAATTGATTGGTACTTTTGAAAAAGAAGCATTACAGGAAAGCTATTTCCGCTACTGGATAAAAGATGTGCTCCCAACTGCTGCTGTTCCCGGTGAAATCTCACGGGAAAACAACATAATTATTTCTCGTGATCCGGAGGCGGCTGAAATGTTTTTTAGAAATCATAACTGCACCGTTACAGATGCTGCAAAACTGGATCTCGATGAAATTATTACCATTATATTGTCATGACAAGCGGCTTCTTCAAGTAGACTTATCTTATACTTTTGTAACCTGGAAACTTTATTGCCAATTAAAAATGGAAGGGACGAAAACACAGATGAAAACGATGTTATCTGTAGAAAACCTCGGGAAATCATTCAAGGATAAACAAGTGATTTCCGATATCTCCTTTGATGTACGAAGAGGGGAAATTATGGCTATTCTCGGACCGAATGGTGCCGGGAAGTCAACCACTATCCGTAATATTATGGGAATTATGTATCCGGATGAGGGAAGGGTCCGGTTCGAAGGAAAAAAAGGAAATGACATTCCGCGTCATAAAATCGGGTATTTGCCGGAAGAACGCGGATTGTATAAAAATGTGAAAGTCATGGATATTTTGCTGTACCTGGCCGAGTTAAAGGATTACCCCCTTGATAAAGCAAAGCAGCGTGCACTTGCTTATCTGAAGAAATTCGATCTGGAAGGCAAGGACAAAGTTTCCATGGATGAGTTGTCCAAGGGGATGGGTCAAAAGGTACAATTTATTTCATCCATCATTCATGAGCCGGAACTGCTTATTTTGGATGAACCCTTCTCAGGACTGGACCCTGTCAGCCAGGAGTTGTTTAAGGAAGAAATCCGCAAGCTGGCTGAAGACGGCACTGCCATATTATTGTCTTCCCACCAAATGAATCTCGTGGAAGAACTGGCGGACCGGTTATTTATGATCCATCAGGGACAGAAAGTTATTTATGGAACGATGGATGAAGTAAAAACCCAATATGCCAACTTTAAATGTACCATCCGTGGTAAAAATGAACATCAGCTGCTGGAAGCAATCCCACAGGTGGAACGTGTGGAACAAAAGGAAGAAAAATTTGTGCTTTATTTGTCTAATGATGTGGAACCAAGCACATGGTTAAAAAATCTCCCGGCCCAGGTAAAGATTCAGGAATTAACGCTGGACCGAATTACCCTGCATGAAATTTTCATTGACATTGCAACAGATAAAAATCTGTTAAAGGAAGCGGGTGAAGTGCATGCATAACACAAAAAAAGTGGCCAAATGGGAAATCAAACGGAATATGAAAAATAAAACTTATTTAATCGGACTATTTCTAACTCCTTTATTGATTATCGGTTTTTATGCTTTAGGAAGTTTGTTCGGGGGCAGTGATGATGAAGCAGAGAGTCAACCTGTAGATGTTTTTGTTAACGACCAGCTGCAAATCTTCCCGGCAATTGAGGAGACAGTGGAACAAAGCGGATTGGATTGGAACCTGGAGGAGACGGATCTCGCGGAAGCAGATATGGAAGAAGCACTGGATGACAGTGAAGATACAGCCTATGTATTTGTGGATGAACGGGCTTTGGATGAAGGCATGGTGCCCGTTTATACAAGTGACGATATTGATCCATTTTTTACAAATCAGGTTCAATTGCTTGAGACGCCGATTCAGACTGTGCAAATGGCTCAACTTGGATTATCGGAAGAGGAGCTTGCCCTTGCTTTCCGCGGGGTTGTATTCGAGGAAACGTCGGCGGGTGAAGCAGGTAACGACAGCGACGGTGCCGTTACGACTGAATCCGGACTATTTACGGAAGAAACTGCCGAACAGGCGATCCCGGGGATTTTTGCAGCATTTATATATTTGTCCATTGTATTTACCGGCATGGCTATATTCCAAAGTGCATCCTTGGAGAAAAAGGATAAAATCGCAGAAATTATCCTTTCTTCCGTTACGCCGGGTGAATTAATGCAGGGAAAAATAATCGGTTATTTTGTACTGGGAATTATACAGACAGTCATTTCCGTTGCCATTATCCTGCCTTTACTCATATGGCAAATTGATTTTCCGTTTATGGACTATGTACTTGTGCCTGAACTTGCGTTATTACTGATAATTTCGATATTGGGCTATTTACTATTCGCCGCCGTATTTGTCGGTGTCGGCGCAACAATGACGGATGTTTCCACCGCCGGGAACTTCCAGGGAATGGTGATGATGCTGCCATTCTTGCCGTTTATCTTTATCGGACCGGTATTTAGTGACCCAAGCGGCCTGATGGCACAAATCGGCACCTATATTCCGTTTACCTCACCGGGGGTGTTGATCATGCGCTTGTCCCTGCTTGAAGAATGGCCATGGGGGCAAATTATAATTGCGCTGATCATTTTAATCGCAAGTGTCTGGCTCTTTATGAAGCTGGCCGGAAAAATATTTAAAGTCGGGATTTTACTGTACGGGAAGAATGCTACACCTGGTGAAATTTGGAAGTGGATCCGGACTTGAAAATGAAATACTCATCTTGACAGTGCGATTGCCGCCCTCCCCAGCGGCAATCGTATTTTTTTGGAGGTCAAACCAATTTATTTTATAGCTACAAAGTTTGCATTACAGTTCAATTACCAATTCTTTATTTTCCTCATTAAAAGCACTCTTTTTTACGGTGATTTCCTCATCTGTATAATGATATAATTGATCACCAATTTTGATTTCCGTGTTAAGATATTGATTTGTACTATAAACCGTGAACGCATACTCAATGTCTCTTTCCAACACAACCTCTAAGCTATCACCCTCATATAGATACAATTGCTCCCCACCTTGAAAATCCATGTGTTGTGGAGGTTCCGCCGCACTTATTTTTACTACCAATGGTTCGTCAGCACCTTGAATATTAATAACACCATGTATTTCAAAATTGTTTGTACTAGTGCAACCTGTCAATAATCCAATGAAACACAAAATATAAATGATGCCCTTTCCCATTTTCTTCTCCTTTCCCCATTGGCCAAAAATTTAACAACTAGCGGGAATTCTGTATTGCTATTATATTTTATGACAGAATATGAAAGCAATAATACTTGAAAACGCATGCAATAGATTTAGTGAAGCTGCAAATTTAAATGTATCTTTACCAAATCCACCGACCTAAAGATAAATTAATACAGATCTATAATTTCAGCTCGTAAACTTCATTCCAATTTGAAGCACATATCATCATTTTATATAAAAAACAGCCCCGCTCCACCATTAGTGGGGCGGGACTGCAAAAATGGGGGCTCCAAATGTTGGCGATGGAGCCAATTGGGGTTTATATGAAATCATGCAAGTTTCCGCGGATTGTATAATAACAGACAACCATTCATCCTTAAAAGTAATACAACAGTACAGCAACGGTACAAATACTTACTTTTGCGAGGAATCTCATTTCAAGCACCTCCGGGGAAGATGTTTGTTTCTATTTATATCATACATAATGACTATGAAGTGAATGCTAACTGGAAGTTAAGTTTGTGTAAACTAAAGCGGCATGAAAACAGCTGTATTTCAATAAGAGAGTACAGCTTTTTTATCTCGCTGCTTGCTGCTTTATTGGTCACGATGCTTCAAAACAATCACTCTGTTTGCACCCAATCCTGTAATTTTTCTGCTGTTGAATCACGGGCAGCAGACTTTTTTACATATGCCATGTCCAATCGCTCCCTATGCAGAAGCAACATTCGTCTCCCCCATTCACAGTCTGAAGTTGACCGCCAGTGCACACATGCCCTCAACCGATCTAAAATAATATCCTCAATACCAATGACATAGACCTTTTGTTTATCCTCCAGTTCCAGTTGAATAATGCGATTTTCATCTGGATCTTCCAATACATTACTTGGAATTTCTATGCTGACCATTAATGTTTCATGGTACAAATGCCGTCCTGCTTTGATAAAATCCAACTGCCGGAGCAGATCAGCTGCTAAATGCCGGTCACTAATGATGACGTCGATATCAACGGTAGTATAGTCACCCCGAGTATAAATCTCAACAGCAAGTCCCCCGTCAATAACTGGTTTAATATGGTGCGTTTGCAGAAGTTCTGTCAATACCGCAGCAACCCCTACCATTTTTTTAAATTTGCTTTTTTGCTTTAACTCATTCAGTTTCTGCTTTGCCTCATCAATCGAACTCATAATACCACACCCGCTCACTCAAATACTTTATTTTCCCGGAGGCTTCAGCTTCTTCCCAGTTTTTTTGGCATAAATAATCAAGAATTTTTATTTCGTCAGGATCCCGCGGCCTTGTGCGATGTCCTGTTCCATTGCACTTTTCCCTAAGTATTGTTAGTTCCACGTTATTCTTGTTTTTTGAAATATAGGCATCCAAGTCTTTCATATCCATCTTTTTCATCTGCAGCCCCACCCTCATATGATTATATAAAAATGCCCTGAATCCAACTTTATTCGTCATTAAAATATTCGCCCTATGAAGTAATACTTATACAACACGCTATATTAATTATAACAGAAATTTCTATAAACAGCCGAGCTGCCCTAACATTGTACAAATAGACCTTACTGCCGACCCGCTGTAATTACTTATCCCTGTTAACCGTTTCTAAATCCGGTTTAAAAAACATACGCTGTAATATTGAGATAATTCATGTTAAACTGATAACAAAACTTGAGGAGGAATGTTTCATTGAAGATTGCAGTGATCCATGGTTCCACCAGATTAAACGGTAATACGGAATACTTAACATATCAGGCCATTCCCAAAGAAGAGGGAACCCACATTTATTTACGCGATTACAACATAAAACCAATTGTGGATGAACGTCATTCGGAGGTAGGTTTCCCAGAGGTAAATGACGATCATGAGCAGCTCATCGATCGCATGCTGGAACATGATGTGCTTGTATTTTCCACACCGATATACTGGTACAGCATGTCCGGACCGCTAAAAACATACATTGACCGCTGGTCCCAAATTATGAGAGATACGAATTACAGCCATTTCAGAGAAGAATTAGGCAAAAAGAAAGCATTTCTTATCGCTGTGGGAGGCGATCACCCGAAGATTAAAGGGCTTCCACTCGTTCAGCAGTTTAATTATATTTGCCAGTTTTACGGAATGAGCTTTGAGGATTATGTAATCGGAGAAGCAAGAAAACCGGGTGATATACGAAATGATACAGCTGCACTCGAAGCAGCAGCCGGTTTAATAAAAGAGTTGCAATAACATTTGAAAGCTGTCTGGACGTACTGTCCGGACAGTTTTTTACATTCTCAGGCCATGTTACGATGTGAGCCCCCTGCAAGCGTCATCCACTTGTTCGAATCAATTTTGGTATTCAGTTCGAAACGACCCGCCAATTTTTAAAATTCAACATAACTAATTGCTCCCCCATCCAATTTAGTACTTATGATTCATTTTCCTTGTACCAGGTTTAATTTCTATTAAACTAGGTTACATAAATTTAACCTGCATCCATTTTGAGAGATTTTATACAGCGAGGAGGAAATGAAACATGACGTATCGATTAGCCACAGCGTTTGGTGTGTTGCTGCTATTATTTCTGGCCTTCCATCAACCGGTTACCAGCACAGCAGAAAGCGGAAGTGTTTACGAGGTTGGGGACATAAAATTAAATGTGAGAGCAGAACCCTCGAAACAGGCGGATGTCATCGGCCAACTGGAAAAGGGAAACCGCGTGCAGATCTTTGAAGAAAGATACGGTTGGGGAAAAACCTATTATGGCGGTGAGGAAGCCTGGATTGCATCATACTACGTCACACCGGTAACAGATAGTGGAGAAGAGATTGATGCCAACACTTTAGATGAAGAGAATTCCATTACCGTAACAGCAGCAGGTGTTCATATTCGCTCAGGACCCGGAACCAATCATTCTATTATTGGATTTACTTCAACAGGAGATACATACAGCTTGATTGAATCAGCAGGTGATTGGCACAAAGTAACGCTGGAAGATGGATCAAGTGGTTGGATTGCAGGGTGGTTGACCGACTCAGATGCAACAAAGGAAGCGGCAATAGAGAACAATGAGGAAGAAGTCGCAGCTGAAGATACAACAGAGGCAGAAGAAACAGAAAGTCAAACGGCAGGGGTAAGTACGACCAATCAATCCCTTTCCGGATATAACATAGTAATAGATCCCGGACATGGCGGAAAAGATCCGGGCGCAACCGCGGGTGATATAAATGAAAAGGATCTTGCCGCACAGACAGCAGATCACGTCGCGGAAAAATTACGTAACGAAGGGGCTACTGTTATATCAACCAGATCGGGTGATTATTACGTATCCTTGGACGAACGGGTACGCATCAGTCAGGATTATAACACCCATGCATTTATCAGCCTGCATTATGATGCTTTCTCCGTGATTGCTGTCAACGGGGTCAGCACTTATTTTCACTCCAGTGCAGACAGGGAATTGGCAGGAGCAATACAGCCTTCTCTATCATCTGAATTGCCCCTTTATAACCGGGGTGTCATGCAGGGTAATTATCGAGTACTACGCCACAACCCTGCTCCATCGGTTATTTTGGAGCTAGGATTTATGTCGAATCCAAATGATCTTGCTGTGATACAGACGGAAGATTACCAAAGAAGGGTTGCTGAGGCAGTGGCAGATGGATTGAAGGATTATTTGAATTGATTGTGAAAAAGCTGCCCTTGATAGGGCGGCTTTTTTAATAACACGTATTAAGGATCAACCCCGTTCCCCTATAATATTCATATAATAAACAAACTGCTCCCCTTTCCTCCCAATTATGATTTTCCCCTTATCCATAAAACCACATTTTTTGTACACATGCTGGGCAGCTTTATTCTTTCGGTTCACAGACAGCACAATTTCAGTTATATGCGGAAAATGCTCTCTTACAAAACCAGGCAGTAATTTCAGTGACTGTTTTGCCATTCCCATTCCCTGATACCTGCTATCTATCGAATAAGTTCTTAACAGCAGTGCAGACACATCGTCCGTATATTCTTTGATCCCATCCCAATCATGAAGTACAAAATAACCTGCTGCCTGCCCGTCATAATCAATAATAACCGGATAGCGTGTTCCATCTTTACTGCACATCCTGATTGACTCCAGGGGCATTCCCGTAAATTCCCGATTTTCCATGGTGAGATAATATTTTTTTAGTTGATTTAAATAAGCCGGATGATAGAATTTTAAGCTTACTTTTTTGACATCGGTCCCTATCATTTTCATTTCCTTCTCTGCTTTGCGTAAATAACATTCAAAATCGGATTTATTTGGATCGTATCGACCTCATAATTATTTGCAGAGAACCAATCGACCAATTGTGACCGGTCCGCATAATATTCATCGTTAATTGCGTAGACAGCTTCCGTATTGCCGGCCTGTTGAAAAGATTCCAGCACACGCTTTCGATGATCTTTATCGATGAACATTAAATCTGCAATGCAAATCTCACCACCCGGCTTTAGTACCCGATCCATTTCTTTCAGGGCGAGCATCTTCTCCTCATCCTCCAAATGGTGCAGGGCGTAGCTGGATACAATCCCATCCACCTGTCGATCAAGTAGTGGAAGCGCAAGGAAATGCCCTTTTCGAACTTCCATTTCCGGGTGTTTTTGCATGCAAACTTCCAGCATCTTTTCCGATTGATCCACACCAATAACATGTATACCCTGCTTTAAAAATTTTGACCCCAGATTCCCTGTTCCGGTCCCGATATCCAAACAGGTCTCCCCTTTTCTCAGCTGCATCCGACGAACAACTTCCTTTAAAGCTGTATCATAATCCTGATGCACATTAAACCTGTATCCATGCATTTTCAGGCTTTGATCATAATCTTCAGCCTGACTGTCAAAATTCCATTTGTCCTGCCAGTTCCTGCGTATTTTCTTAAGATTTTTCAAATGCTGGGAAAGCTCATAAATTTTTCCGCTTTCCATTTCCGTTTCTTCCATATGAACCAGCATATCATCAATCGTGCTGATCATATCCTTCATTTCCAGCCACTTCTCAAATAAAACTTCCCGCTGCATATTCAAATAGTCGCGCATGTTCATTTTTGGGTCTGCCAACATCTTTTGTATATCGGCTACAGCTATCCCCACTTCCCTTAATGCGAGAATCGTGCTTAACCGCATCAGGTCATTGTTTGTAAAACATCTGTATTCATTGTCCTTATCCTTTTTCGGTGAGATTAATCCCTTACTTTCATAAAAGCGGATAGCTCTTGGTGTGGTGTTTAATTTTTTCGCTGCCTCTGTAATATGCATATGTAACCCTCCTTGCTTATAAGGATAAACCCTCACGTAAGGTTAAGGTAAAGGGCTTTTTTAACCTGGTTGGTTTAATAAAAAAACCGACATATACAAAACCAAAGAAAAAAAGAATAATAGTGTCTCCAGATTAATACAATATGTATTTGGTTTTACCTTGAAAAAAAGCTTTATCCGTTTTACCAGGCTGGCATCGATCGCCATGAACAGATAATAGAAAACCAGCAAACCAAAAGCACTCATTAAAACAGCCATCCACACGGTACCGTTCTCCCAAAAAGCAATTGCCAGAAATAGCGCCCAAATACTTTTAAACACACCTGCTATAGATTCAAACGGATGACTTAGTGTAGTCATCATATAGGCCCCCTGCTCATCCGATATTCCTTTGCCTTCATTCTGTTTTACAAGATAGTTAATATGACCGGTTTGCAATGCCATTGATATAATCAGCATGAAAAGATACAAATACCCAAACATACTTCCTGCAAGCAGCACGTCCGATCCCAGTAATTGATACATTACCATAGGAACAGGCAGCCACAAGGCGTACATAAACACAAATAATATATGCATGAAGCCAAATTCATAGTTCTGCATCAATTTTTTTACTGAGAAAATTACTGTTAAATAAATGAAAACACCTATCCATCCAAAAATCACCGCAGTTACTAACATGACATAAATCCCTCTTTCTGTAATCCTACCGCTGAAATTGCTCCAGCCGCTGGAAGAATTCCTTTAGAAATTCATAAAATAACTTCTCTGTCGGCAGCAGCTCCCGCTCTTTTGGCACGATTACCCCGACCGTTCTGGATACCGTTGGCTCGATTACCGGAATCTTTTTTGTTGCCCGGGGCACGTGATCAATCAGCGTAATTTCCGGCACGAGGGAAATCCCGAGCCCGGCGGAAACAAGGCCTTTTATCGCATCGATATCCTTGCCTTCAAACGTAACATTCGGTGTAAAACCCAGCTGCTTGCAGGCATTGACAATGAGGTCACGCAGGACATACCCTTCCGGAAACAAGATAAAATCATCTTCCCGAAGCTGGTTTAATGTTATGGCTGAGGCCCTTGAGAGTGGGTGACTCAATGGAACCAGAGCTACGATGCCTTCTGTGAACAGAATGGAGGTCTGCAGTTTCTTTTCTTTTTGCGGGAGCGGACCCAAAATGGCCATATTGCTCTCCCCTTTAATTACCGCTTCCTTCAGATCGTAATAAGCCCCCTGGTTCAACTGAAACTTCACATTCGGATAACGATCATGAAAGGCCGAAATGGCCGTTGGCAGAATATAGGTTGCCAGACTGCTCGGATAGCCAATATGAACAGTACCCAGTTCAGGATCATTATATTCCTCGACTACCTGAACAGCATCTTCAATCACATGGACCGCTTTTTCCATATGCTCAAGAAAAACACGGCCTATCGGGGTCAGCCGGACATTGCGTCCCTCCCTGACAAACAGATCCACCCCCAGCTCCTCTTCCAGGTTAAATATTTGTCTGCTGATGGCAGATTGTGCAACATGCAGCGCATTTGCCGCTTCGGTTATATGTTCTCTTTTTGCCACTTCTATAAAATAATGAATTTGCCGTAATTCCATTTTTATCACCTAACTTTATTATATCTCATTCTGGCATGATTCACATCTAAAAATGATATTGTTTAGATGAATAAATTAATGTAAAATTAGACCAATACGTTTTTCTGTATCGAATATGATTTCAGCATGCACATCTGGTTTATGAATAGGTCGGAACGGTAAAAACCAGATACAGTAAATGCATGCATATTTTTGTTCCTGCTTAAAGAGATTTTTTTAATTTCATGGTAAACCTTAGTAAAACAGGAGGTCTTAGGTGACATTATGACAATAGAGATGAAACTGAAGAGCAAAGAAAGTAAAGTACAGAAGTATCTGGATGAAGTGTACGAGACAGTAATAGAAAGAAACCCAAATGAAACTGAATTCCACCAATCCGTGCAGGATGTTTTCCAATCCCTCACCCCGATTCTCTCCAAAAAACCGGTATATATGGAGAAAGGTATATTGGAGCAGCTTGTCGAACCGGAACGTGTCATTACGTTTCGTGTACCTTGGGTGGATGATCAGGGAAAGGTGCAGGTAAACCGCGGTTTTCGTGTGCAATACAACAGTGCGCTTGGACCTTATAAAGGTGGATTGAGATTCCATCCATCCGTAAATGTAAGTATTGTAAAATTTCTGGGACTGCAGCAGATTTTCAAAAACTCCCTTACCGGCCAGCCGATCGGCGGCGGGAAAGGTGGAGCCGATTTTGATCCTAAAGGTAAATCGGACAATGAAATTATGCGGTTTTGCCAGAGCTTTATGACGGAGCTTGCAAAACATATTGGCCCTGATATTGATATTCCTGCAGGGGATATCGGGGTTGGTGCCAAGGAAATTGGCTATATGTTTGGACAGTATAAAAAAATCCGCGGTGCGTTTGAAGCCGGGATACTGACCGGAAAAGGCCTTCATTATGGCGGAAGTTTAGGGCGTAAAGAAGCAACCGGTTATGGCACTGTCTACTTTTTACAGGAAATGTTAAAAGCGAACGGGATGACATTAAACGGAAGTACGGTAGTTGTATCCGGATCGGGAAATGTGTCCATCTATGCTATGGAAAAGGCGCAACAGTTGGGCGCCAAAGTAATTGCCTGCAGTGATTCAGATGGTTATATCTATGATCATAGTGGAATCAACCTGGAAACAGTAAAAAAATTGAAAGAAGAAAACGGGGACCGGATAAGCAACTATGTATTGGAACATCCGAGCGCTACTTATGTAGAAGGGTGTACTGGAATTTGGTCCGTTCCTTGCGGTGTGGCACTTCCATGTGCGACCCAGAATGAAATCGACGAGCAGGCTGCAAAACTGCTTGTGGAAAATGGTGTGAAAGCTGTGGCGGAAGGAGCCAATATGCCTTCCACAGCAGATGCTATTGATATCTTTTTAAATAATGACGTATTATTTGGACCTGCCAAGGCAGTGAATGCCGGCGGCGTGGCTGTTTCCTCATTGGAAATGGCACAAAACAGCATGCGGATGTCCTGGAGTTTTGAAGAAGTCGATGCCAAGCTGCAGGAAATCATGAAATCCATCTTTCAAAACTGTTTAGAAGCATCACAAGAATACGGCCAGGAAGGAAACCTGATTGCCGGAGCAAATATTGCCGGCTTCCAGAAAGTTGCTGACGCCATGATCGAACAAGGCGTAATCTAAATCAAATCTAAATTTCCCCTTTACCTATACCATAAAGGCCTATAAACTTTTCAAAGTAATAAAGTTTATAGGCCTTTCAAATTGACTGAATATAGTGAATTGAGGGGTCAGACCCCTTTACTGTAAATGTTCTGGTGGGGGTGCTGTATGTTGGGTTTGTTTTACTTCTGTAAAGATGTTTTTCTCGTTATCCGGCTGCGGCAGAGATGTTGAGCGTGATGGGGGCGTGATTTGATCGAGCCGCCGGTTCATTTCCTCGGTAAACCGTTGAAAATCCTCTTTTGTTACAGGCTGTGCCTGCGGTTTTAATGTATATCCGATTTGTCCGTTCGGTTCGAGCGTACACCACTGCACATCACTTATTTTTGAAACATTCTGCTGTCTCAGGTTCGTCTCCAATTGATCCACGGTCAGTCGCATTTTCCTGAGATTCTTTTCATTCAGTTTACCATTCTCGATGATGACTTTAGCGCTGCCGGTAATCAATGTCTCAAATATGTTGAATCTTATTTGTACATATTCTATGACGATTAACGTTAAAATCAGCATAAATCCTACTGCCAAGGTGACCCAGATGTTCCTTCCTGCCAGAGGTTGGATTAATAAAGAACCAATACCGATCATAATAACTGTTTGCGCCAAAGTCATCTGGGAGATGGACTTCCTTCCTGCGAGACGAAGCAAAAAAGTTCCGCCTAAAACGATAAGAACAGACTTCCATATCCAGGAAAATTCCATATAGTTTCATACCCCGTTTCATAAATAATATTATTCTTAGTTTAAGGGGAAACGGTAATATTATGCATGACCATAGGGGGAGGTCCCAAGTTCCGCATATAATTATACTGGAAAGTGAACCTGCTTCCCCGCCCCTTTGAGTGAATAAACTGAAGAATTATTGTATACTGATAAATAACAAGTAAAGAATGGGAGGGGTTTATTTGGGGAAGACAGAGCACTCGGGGCCGATTAAATTATCCAAAAAGCCGAAACCGGATCTTTGGGTGAGCAAAGTGCCCTTTGGACTTGGAAAAGTGAAGCCACATCATATTCGCGATACGATGAAGGTTGTTTGGGAAAATAAAGATAATCTGCCCTATGCCACCCGGATTTTGACACAGGGGGTATGTGATGGCTGTGCCCTTGGCGTTTCCGGCTTGAAAGATCAGACTCTAAAAGGACCTCATGTGTGCACAACAAGGTTAAACGTATTACGCCTGAGTACAATGCCCGCCATGAAAGAAGAGATTTTGCATGCAGATATAGATGACCTTAGAAAAATGAGCAGTACAGAACTCAGGAAACTGGGAAGAATTCCATACCCACTGATGCGGAAGCCGGGAGAGCGAAAATTCAGCCGTGTGAGTTGGGATGAGGCTTTGGAAAAAGTAGCGGATAAGATGAAAGCGCTTAATCCAAAACAATTTGCTTTTTATACGACATCACGCGGGATTACAAATGAAGTGTATTATACCGCTGGAAAAGTAGCCAGATTTCTCGGCACAAATAATATTGATAATGCCTCCCGCATTTGCCATTCCCCATCCAAAACCGCATTGACGCGTTCCATTGGCGTTGGTGCTTCTACCTGTAATTACAAGGATTGGATCGGGACGGATGTACTTGTTTTCTGGGGATCCGTTGCAGCAAACAACCAGCCGGTTTCCACCAAGTATATGTATGCTGCAAAGAAAAAAGGAACGAAAATCATTATTATTAACCCATACCATGAACCGGCAATGGATAACTATTGGGTGCCGTCTGTACCGGAGTCTGCCCTGTTTGGAACAAAGATCGCCGATCAATTTTATCAGGTGAATATCGGTGGGGACATTGCATTCATGCACGGCATTATGAAACATTGGTTTGAAATGGAAGAAACCGAATACGGTTCCGCCATTGATCATGATTTTGTCCGGAAACACGTCAACGGACTGGAAGAACTGCGGGTCAAGGCAATGGCTTATGATTGGGAACAGCTTGAAAAATCATCGGGCATTACTGAAGCAGAAATGCGGGAACTGGCTGAACTGCTCGCCAAATCATCTTCCACCGTCTTTGTCTGGTCGATGGGATTAACCCAGCATCGCTTCGGAACGGACAACATATCCCAGGTGGCCAATCTCGCACTTCTGCGTGGATTTCTCGGCAGGGAACATTGCGGGCTGATGCCAATTCGCGGACATTCCGGCGTGCAGGGTTCCGGTGAAATGGGAGCAGATCCTTTTGTATTGCCGGGCGGTCCGATGAACGAGGAAAACCGCAAACGTGTGGAAAAGACATGGGGTTTTGACATTCCGAAATGGCAGGGTGACATTGTTGGGGTGTCACTGGAAAATGCGCTGTTGCCCGATGATCATGAACGAAAACTGAACTTGTACTACATGTCCGGCGGTAATTTTTTGGAGACAATGCCGAATCCGGATTTTGTAAAACAATGCATGGAAAACATGGATATTCGAGTGCATCAGGATATTATATTTAATACATCCACCTTTGTGGACGCCAGGGAGGCGGTTATCGTCCTGCCTGCAATGACGAGGTATGAACAGCCCGGCGGCGGCACTTCCACATCTACCGAGCGGATGGTATATTACTCTCCGGAAATTAAAGGTCCGAGGATGGAAGAAGCTCGCCCTGAATGGGAAATTTATTGTGATTTGGCGAAGCGGGTCAAACCGGAGCAGGCTGATCTCATCCATTTCGATGATCCGCATGCGATCCGGGATGAAATTGCAGTAACGGCACCGAATTACGATGGAATTCAGCATTTGAAAAACCGCGGTGATCTTTTTCAATGGGGCGGCGCCTGGCTATGTGAGGATGGGATTTGTCCGACACCGGACGGGAAAGGAAATTTAATTACAGTGGAAATTCCTGAACTGCGGAAGCCGGAGGGACATTTTTACGTGACGACCCGCCGGGGGAAACAGTTCAATTCCATGATTTACGGAGAGAAGGACCCGTTTAATGATGCGGAACGGTATGACATTCTGATCAATCCGGACGACGCGGAAAATCTTAATATTAAATCCGGTGATGCGATTGTAGCCTACAATAAACACGGGTTATTTAAAGGTACGGCTAAGTTTGAGCTTTTAAAAGAAGGAAATATTGGTGTCCACTGGCCGGAAGGAAATGTACTGATCGAAAAGGGTGTATATGAATCATTTGCCGGTATTCCTGAATATAATGCAGCAGTCGTAGTTGAAAAAGCAGAAACCTATTACGCACAAAAGGATATTAAATATGCCGAAAAACGCATAGAGGAGCTTGAGATGGAAATGAGTTAAAGGGTGAAATGAATGAAACATACAAAGCAGGATGACTGGGAGATTACCCGATATGACGGAGAGACTTTTTCAAAAGAACGCGCGGAACTGGCAGAAGAGTTCCCGCTGACAGTTGTTTTAAATGGGGAGGAGTTTGCCACAATGATCTGCTCCCCCACCCACATGCACGAATTGATTGTTGGTTTTCTTGCCTCAGAAGGAGTGATACGGAGGTTTGATGAAATCAGTTCTGTGCACATTGATGAGGATCAAGGCTTTGCATATGTGGAAGTGGACCGCCCGCTCCTCATTGAAGATCATTCCAAACGGTTTATCGGATCGTGCTGTGGAAAAAGCCGGCAATTTTATTTTAAAAGTGATGTACGCACAGCCAAAACCGTCCGCAGTAAACTCACTGTCCAGGTGAAAAAAAGCATGGAACTGATGCGTCACATGCAGGAAGAATCTGAGCAATTTTTAAAGACTGGTGCGGTGCACAACGCAGCCCTTTGCACACCGGAGGAATTACTGTTTATCCGGACAGATATCGGCAGGCATAACGCACTGGATAAAATTTACGGCCATGTGTTGGAAAATAAAATCAGCCTGACCGATAAATTGATTGTTTTCAGTGGTCGGGTTTCTTCAGAGGTTTTGCTGAAAATATCCAAGATAGGTGTCGGGATATTAATTTCAAAGTCAGCCCCGACATCTCTGGCCCTGGAACTTGCAAATGATTTGGGAATCACGGTAGTTGGATTTGCCCGCGGAAATAAGTTGAATATTTATACACACGGAGAGCGGATTGTCGGCGTATAGAGACGCTGTTCATTTATCGGCCATTTGAGTATTTATGGGCAACTTTGAAAGGCTGCGTAAGCTAGTTAGTAGAGCTGGTGAGTTATTGGCGGCATTTATTAATCTTCCTACCTTCATGGAGGGGGCATACCATAAGTAGATTTGTTAACTCAAAACACATTAGCTCCGGTAACAAATGAAAACTCCCACGAGATCTCATGCATCGGCGAGACATACAGGGAGCCACGTTTCCGGAGAGGCTCACCAGCCTCCTTGGACAAGTGGAGTATGTTACCGGAGCCCATCGTGTCTACTAAATTTCAGTTCTTAAAAATAATACACCTTTCCGGCTGTTCACTTTTATTCAATTAATTAACCATCTTTTCATATTTGACCGGGATAGGTTTCCCCCACATTTTATGCAGAACAAATGCAAGAATAAACAGGGTTAATACTCCTGCTCCGAGTGCCATGAGAGCGGATTCTGTCACACCCGCAATCAGGAAGGATAATATCCCGCTGACTCCGGCAGTAACCGCAAATGGTATTTGTGTATTTACATGATCGATCATATCACTTGAAGAACCTGCAGAAGACAATATGGTCGTATCAGAGATAGGTGAACAATGATCCCCGAAAATCCCGCCACTGAATACAGCAGCTATAGCCAGGTAAATGGAAATATCCATGGAAACAGCAAGCGGCATGGCGATGGGAATCATAATGGCAAATGTACCATAGGATGTGCCTGTAGTGAAAGCGACAATGGCTGCCACAATAAATATAAGGACAGGGATAACGACCGGTGATGTTGTCTGCTCGGCAAAATGAACCAGGTAATCTGCTGTCCCAAGTTCTGATGTCACACTTCCAATTGACCATGCCAAAGCCAAAATAATGTATACGAGCATCATACTGCGAAAACCGGTTACAATAATGGACATGGCTTCTTTGAAATTATACAATTTTTGCTGCATTCCCATGAACAGCGCTACAATACCTGCAGCAAAAGCGGCAATGAGGATCGATGTTGCTCCATCCGCTTCCCCAAATGCGGTAACAAAATCCTGTTCCGGATATCCTCCGGTCCAGAGAAACAGTGGTGGAATCAGTCCGACCAAAACAACGATGGGAATGACCATATTTTTTATTTTGGGCGTATAGCTTTCCGGCATTTCCACATCCATCATTTCGTCATCTGACGGTGGCTCGGCACCATCCCGAAGAAGCTTTCCGGTAGTTCTTGCACGGTATTCAGCTTGTGCCATCGGACCAAAATCCCATTTCAGGAAAATAATAATCGCAACAAGTATAATGGCTAAAATAGCATAAAAGTTAAACGGGATGGTAAAGATGTAAGTCATATATTCCGACCCTGTCATGCCCAATTCTATGAACTGTGCCCCAATCAGTCCCATCACAAAAACAACCCAGGTGGAAACCGGACCCAGAAGACAAATGGGTGCAGAAGTAGAATCCACAATATAGGCAAGCTTTTCACGGGAAACCCGCATTTTATCTGTCACTGAACGCATAACACTTCCCACAGTAAGGGCATTAAAATAATCTTCAAAGAAAATAATTAGTCCGAACATCATCGTGGATCCCTGGGCACCTCTTGCTGTTTTTACTTTTCTCGAAATGGCATTCGCAATCGCGTGGGCACCGCCTGTTTTTTGCAGAAATGCTATAAGCACACCAAATAAGCCGCAATAAATGAGTACGGTGGCACTCCACGGATCACCTACATTCGGAATGATGAAATCACTGAAACTTGCATACAACCCCATAAACGGATTCCAATCATAGATCATTGTAGCGCCAAGCCATACGCCGGCAAACAATGCAGGAATTACATTTCGGGTAATAAGTGCAAGTACTATTGCAATAACCGGAGGCAAAAGTGATAACACACCAAAACCCATAGCAAATCTCCTTTCAAAGTTAGTATATTATTATACTTCTATTTGCAAAGAAAAATTCCTGCTTTTTGTCTATTGTAAATATTAATAAAACTTATAATAAGGCACAGTCAACTTTAAACTGCGCCTTCAATACATCTTCCGTTCTTTAATACAACTGACGTCCCCAATGCCGGTGTGCAGCAACAGCCTGAATAAACTGCTCGACAAAGGCCTGTTTGTCACCGTGTACGACTACCCCGGGGCTCTCTTTAATATTTTGTTCGGTCAGCCACTTTACCCCGTCATGGGTGGCTCCAATAGCTTTATAATGCTTAAATGCATCGTTCAGAAACTGAGTTGTCATTTTGTGAAATTTATTGCTTTCTGCCGGTCCGCCAACGATATATAATGCGTCGTAATTCACTGAATCCGTAGTTGAGAATGTGTGATCAACCAACATGCTTTCTCCGTTTGCACCCTCGACTGCACCCTGTCGTTCACTGATGATGTGATATTTCAATCCTTGTCCATTTAATCCATGTAAAATTTCTTTCACATCCGCATCGTTAAATCCGTTATCCAGTATAACCCCAACCATACGGGTGGCAGCAGTTTTTGTCGTCGTTGACTGGCTCAGCGCCGGAGATGATTTGGCAATATTCAGGCCGCCTGATGTCGGTATTTGTGCACCGATATTTTTGGCGAAAGCAGCAGCAAGCCCAACATCGGCCTTGGCATACATATCCACTACTTGTTGTCGGATAGCCATGCTTTTTACTCTTCCAAGCTCAAAGCTGAAAGCATCAATAATATGTTGCTTTTCAACATCGCTCACACTGTTCCAAAACAGCTTCACCTGTGAAAAATGGTCATTAAAAGTAGCACTGCGCGAACGGACCTTTTTACCTTCCACCTTTTCCTGGTAGTGAGCAAATCCGCCCTCTTTTTCCGTGGCAGGCTTTGGTGTATTGGCTGCAATGGAATTTTTATGATAGGAAACCTTGCCTGTGTTGATTGTCTGTCTATGGTATCCATCCCGCTGATTATTATGGAAAGGACATACCGGCCTATTAATCGGGATTTCGTGAAAGTTTGGTCCACCCAGCCTTATCAACTGTGTGTCTGTATAGGAAAATAGACGTCCCTGTAGAAGTGGGTCATTCGTGAAATCTATTCCGGGAACGACATGACCCGGATGGAAAGCAACTTGCTCGGTTTCCCCGAAGAAGTAATCCACGTTCCGGTTCAAGGTTAATTTACCAATGATTTTCAGCGGTACTTCTTCTTCCGGCCATAATTTCGTCGCATCCAAAATATCAAAATCAAAGGCAAACTCATCTTTTTCTTCAATAAGCTGAACACCTAATTCATATTCGGGAAAATCACCGGCCTCAATCGCTTCCCATAAATCCCTTCGATGATAATCAGGATCATTTCCGGATATTTTTTGCGCTTCGTCCCAAACAAAGGAATGCACACCCAGTTTCGGTATCCAATGGAATCTCACAAAATGCGCCTTGCCCTGCTCATTGACAAATCGGAACGTATTGATGCTGAAACCTTGCATCATCCGGTAACTTCGGGGGATCGCACGATCAGACATTAACCAGATCACCTGATGAGCAGTTTCCTGATTATTTGCGACAAAGTCCCAAAATGTATCATGGGCTCCCGTGGCCTGAGGAATTTCATTATCCGGCTCAGGTTTAATCGCATGAACAATATCAGGAAACTTTATTCCATCCTGTATAAAGAATACAGGCATGTTGTTGGAGACGAGATCATAATTCCCTTCTTCTGTATAAAACTTGGTGGAAAACCCGCGGACATCACGCACAATATCAGAAGAACCACGACTTCCGACCACGGTGGAAAAGCGGGTAAATACCGGTGTTTTCTGTCCCGCTCTTTGCAGAAAACCGGCTTTCGTATATTCTTTCATCGATTCATATACCTCAAATACCCCATGGGCAGCAGAACCACGGGCATGTACTACCCGCTCCGGGATCCGTTCATGGTCAAAATGTGTAATTTTTTCACGAAAATGAAAGTCTTCCATGAGCGTCGGGCCCCGCTCCCCTGCTGTTAAGGAAAGTTCGTCATCTGACATTTTTAACCCCTGGTTAGTCGTCAGTTTCTTATTTGAATCATCCGCCTTAAACTGTTCAAGCTGCTCCTGCTTCTTGTTCTCAAAATTATCACTCATACTCACATTTCCTTTCCTTTTGTTAGTCTGACCTTATCCTTCCCCAAAGGACCTGTTATATGAGTGAAAATGTATGAGATGCCTGTTAATAACAGCTCGCATTCACTCGTCTTTAAGTAAATTCGTTCGTTATTTTAAATAAAACTTAAAAATTTTCACTTCCTTGAATCCACTTCTTTGGGA
Organism: Virgibacillus kimchii; assembly: GCF_055379185.1. Lineage (NCBI taxonomy): Bacteria > Bacillati > Bacillota > Bacilli > Caryophanales > Bacillaceae > Virgibacillus > Virgibacillus kimchii. The sequence continues at coordinate 2,618,268 of NZ_AP043951.1, forward strand.
CTGCGGTACAGCAGTTCCTCGCCCCACCGTAAAGATTTGGGACTGCGGTACAGCAGTTCCCCATCCCACCGTAAAGATTGCTAAAATTATATATTTCTTAACGCGCAAAAAATCCTTTCCGCAAACTTTGCAGAAAGGACTTGTTTCCTCTCTTCACCCGACGTTCCTGTCCCAAAATCGATGCTTGCTGACCGCTTCTGTGAATTGCTCCGCAAAGCTGTTAACGGAAGCTTCCATAATAACACCGGACTGTGCTGACAGATTTTGTGCTTTAATTAAATCTTTCCCTTCATGGGTAGCGCCAATTGGTTTGAAGTGGGAAAAAGCTTCTTTTAGATAGTAGGATGCATTGGAGTCAAACTCCTTGCTCTTTTCCATTCCGCCTGCTGCATAAACAGCATCAAACAGAACCGGATCGGCAGTGACAAAGGTATGGTCTGCTTCCACTTTTACATCTTTTGTCCCTTTTATCATACCTTGTTTATCACTGACTATCTCCACATACATCTTTTTTCTTTCCAGCTGTTCCAGAATGTTTTTAACATCCTCACCTTCAAACCCATCAGTCAACAGCACTGCTACCTTCCGTGTTGCAGGAGAATAGGCCGTATCCTCCATACTCAAAGCCGGAGAAGATTTCTCCACGTCTGAACCGCCTTCCTCTGGAGCATGCACTCCAATATTTCCGGAAATTTCTCGGGCCATTGCCAAATCAACATGGGCAAACATATCCACTACTTGCTTTCTCACATCTTTACTTTTTACTTTCCCAAGTTCAAAACTGAATGCGGAAATGATATGCTCTTTTTCCTGCTTGGACATACTGTTCCAGAACATGGTTGCCTGGGAGAAATGATCTTTGAAGCTTTCACTTCTGGCTCTCACCTTACGCCCTTCCATTTTCTCCTGGTAATGTTCATATCCTCCCTTTTCCGGAGGCACCGGTGCCGGGGTGTTATTTGCCAATGAATTCTTATGGTAATTCACCTTTCCTGTATTAATGGTTTGTCTTCCAAAACCATCCCGTTGATTATTATGGAAAGGACAAACAGGCCGATTGATAGGTAATTCGTGGAAGTTTGGTCCCCCCAATCGGATCAACTGTGTATCTGTATAGGAAAAAAAGCCTTCCCTGAAGTAATGGATCGTTGGAAAAATCAATACCTGGCACTACATGTCCCGGGTGAAAGGCTGCCTGTTCCGTTTCTGCAAACACATTATCCACATTCCGGTTTAATGTCATTTTACCAATGATTTTTACAGGAATATCTTCTTCCGGCCATATTTTTGTCGGGTCAAGCAGGTCAAAGTCAAACCTGAATTCATCTTCTTCCGGAATTAATTGAACCCCCAATTCAAACTCCGGGTAATCTCCATTTTCAATCGCTTCATATAAATCACCACGATGAAAATCCGGATCTTTCCCATTTATTTTTTGCGCCTCATCCCATACCGTGGAATGAACGCCAAGCTTTGGCTTCCAGCTGAACTTTACAAAATGTGCTTCCCCCTCATCATTCACAAAGCGAAAGGCATGAACGCCAAACCCTTCCATCATTCGAAAACTGCGGGGCAAGGATCTCGGTGACATTTTCCACATAATCATATGAGCGGATTCCTGGTTATTGGCAATAAAATCCCAAAATGTGTCATGTGCGGAAGCTGCTTGTGGCATTTCATGATGAGGTTCCGGTTTTAAGGCATGTACCAGATCCGGAAACTTAATTGCATCCTGAACGAAAAAGACGGGCATGTTATTCCCAACCAGATCAAAGTTTCCTTCTTCTGTATAAAATTTTGTAGCAAACCCCCGTACGTCTCTTGCCAATTCTCCTGAACCTTTGGACCCTTGCACAGTTGAAAATCGTACAAAGACAGGAGTTTTGGAACCTGGTTTCTGGAGAAACTTTGCCTTTGTTACATCTTTCATGGAATCATATAATTCAAATTCTCCGTGAGCACCAAATCCCCTGGCATGTACGACTCTCTCCGGAATACGCTCATGGTCAAAATGAGTCATCTTTTCCCGGAAATGAAAGTCTTCCATTAAGGTCGGTCCGCGCTCACCCGCCTTTAGGGAAAATTCATCATCGGATACGCTGAGCCCCTGATTGGTCGTCAAATCTTTTCCACTATCGTCCACACGATACTTGTCCAACTGCTCATTTTTGGAGTTGCCGTTTACGCTGCGCTCATCTTTCATACGTATGCTCCTCCTTGGTAGTAGTGTTATCAACCTCTTCCCTGCTCCTTTTTCAGGTAAACTATGGATAAGTAGAAAGCCAAGTATCTCAATTTGATAGAATCTATTTACCCATGAAGAATGTACGGAATTAACGGAGAAAATCAGACATCATATGGAAACGGCGCCTGCTGTAGCCGAAGACGAAAGGGGGAAGATGGAGTTTTCTTACTCTCCTCAGGGTTATTTTTTCTATAATCCTTTAATAAGAATAGGGTTATCATCGTAAATCTACTTGGATTTGGCAGGATTGTATATTAGCTGATTGTGTACCATTGATCCACAGGTTGATGCACCTGCTGAATGAATATGAGAGCAGCTTTTCATCGAGGTAAATCAAACGTTTGATCAAGCATGGGAAGTATGTAAAAAGGCCCAAATCATGATTGATTTGAACCTTTTTTCTATTAGGACACCACATTCTTTTTCTTCATCTGCTTACTGCGCAGCTGACCGCATGCAGCATCTATGTCTGCACCATTTTCCCAACGCACGCCGCAATGGATCCCTTTTCCTTTTAATGTTTCAAAAAATGCCTGAATCGTTTCCGAATCACTGCGCTGATAATAGCTATGCTCATCAACTGTGTTATACGGGATTAAGTTGACATACGCCAGATGGCGATGATCCTCGAGTAATTTGGCAAGTTGTAATGCCTCTTCCTCATGGTCATTGACATCATTCAGCATGATATATTCATACGTAATGCGCCTATTCGTTTTCTCCAGGTAATAATCAACAGCCTTCATGAGCTTTTCAATCGGAAAGGCTTTGTTAATTTTCATAATACTGGTTCTCAGTTCATTATTCGGTGCATGAATGGAAATAGCCAAATTAACCTGGATTCCTGTATCGGCAAACTCATAAATCTTATGGGCAAGTCCACTCGTTGATACAGTAATATGCCTTGCACCTATATTTAAGCCTCTGTCATCATTGACGACATAGAGAAAATCCATCAGATTATCAAAGTTGTCAAAAGGTTCGCCGATGCCCATCACCACAATGTGACTGACACGCTCGCCTTCTCCTTTTTCATCCAAATGCTTCTGGACGTTCATGATCTGCTCCACGATTTCTCCACTGGAAAGGTCCCTGCTTTTTCTTAATAAACCGCTTGCGCAGAAGGAGCACCCAATATTACATCCAACCTGTGTTGTTACACAGACAGACAGGCCATAGTTAAACCGCATCAGAACGGTTTCAATTAAATTTCCGTCCGAGAGCCTGAACAGGTATTTAATGGTGCCGTCTTTGGATTCCTGCTTCATTTCTTCTTCCGTTGTATGCAACACAAAGTTTTCCTCGAGCAGCTCGATGGTTTGTTTGTTCACATTTTTCATATCTCTGAATGTGGCCACACGTTTCTTGTACAGCCAATTCCAGACCTGATCCACACGGAAGCGTTGCTGTCCGTGGTCGGTCAGCCAATCAGTCAATTGTTCATATGTCAGTCCATAAATAGATGGTTTTGTCATTTTTGGAAACCTCATTTCGCAGAAGCCTTATTGCTATTATATTGCAATTTATTATCTTACTACAATTTGAGGGTTTTAGCAATGTTTTATGTGAGCGAAAGGCAGCTGCAACCGTACACCAAAACTATATCCGGGCAACACCGGTATTCAAACTACCTTTTCAGAAATACAATCGTATGGAAAAGGGGATGAGGTACCTGTCCCTCCATCCCTACGGCAATACTGTCTCCCCCATCAAATAACGATCACATTCACGGGCTGCTCCCCTGCCTTCGTTAATCGCCCAGACGATGAGGCTTTGGCCGCGCCGCATATCACCTGCGGCAAATACACCTTCCACATTGGTCGTATAATCTTCATGCGTTGCTTTTACCGTCGATCTTTCCGTCGTTTCCACGCCAAGATGCTCAATCAGCTCCTGCTCCGGGCCACTAAAACCAATGGCCACCAGAACAAGATCTGCAGGCCATACTTTTTCCGTGCCGGGTATTTCTTCACGGATTTTATTGCCCTTTTCGTCAAAACTTGTCTTCACGTTAATGGTATGAACTTCTTTAACATTCCCATTTTCATCGCCGGCAAATTTCTTTGTCATTACTGTATATGCACGGGGGTCCTGCCCAAAAACAGCTTCCGCTTCCTTATGCCCATATTCCACACGGTGTATCGTCGGATATTGCGGCCAAGGATTTGTTTCCTCATCACGCACAAGCCCTTTTTTATCATAAATATCAAATTGCGTCAGGCTTTTGCAGTTATGTCTGACAGATGTAGCCAGGCAGTCTGTTCCAGTATCCCCGCCGCCAATTACGATAACATCCTTATCCGCAGCGGAAATATAATTACCATCCTCCAAATCGGAATCCAGTAAGCTTTTCGTGTTGGCATGCAGAAAATCCATCGCACGGTGTATGCCTTTCAATTGGCTTCCTTCCACTTGAATATCCCGGTGAACGGAGGCCCCGCCGCATAAAATGACAGCATCAAATTCACTATTCAGCTCAGAAACCGTTACATCCTTTCCAACTTCGGTATTCGTCACAAAATCAATACCTTCCGCTTCCAAAATGGATACCCTGCGCAAAACGATTTCATAAGACAGCTTCATCTCCGGAATTCCATAGGTCAGCAGTCCGCCTACCCGGTCGTCTTTTTCGAAAACAGTTACCGCGTGACCCGCTTTATTCAATTGGGCAGCTGCGGAAAGCCCCGCAGGACCTGAACCTACGATCGCCACGGTTTTTCCGGTTCTTTTTTCCGGTGGCTCTGGTACGATCCACCCTTCTTCAAATCCTTTTTCGATAATAGACCGCTCCACAGTACGGATCGCAACCGGCGGCTCATTGATACCAAGTACACAGGCACCTTCACACGGAGCAGGGCAGGCAATTCCTGTGAACTCCGGAAAATTGTTCATCTCCTGCAGCCGCTCCAGCGCGTCCTTCCATTTCCCCTGATAGACCAGATGATTCCATTCAGGAATGAGATGATACACCGGGCACCCTGTTGTCACTCCGTTAATCTCCATTCCTGTATGGCAGGTGGGAACACCACAGTCCATACAGCGCGAACCCTGTATTTGCACTTTCTTTTCGGACATTGGCTTTGTATAGTCATGCCAGTCCATCGTACGGACCGACGGCTCTCTGCCTTGTCTTGCTTCTCTACTATATTCCATAAAACCGGTTTGCTTTCCCATCAAAGTCCTCCTTTAAACAGGTAAGGTCTGTATAATATCTTTCTTTATCTGAATTTCAGGGAGGGGCAACCATGCTCCTCCGCCTCTCCCTACATCACTTCCTTCTTCTTTTATCACCTATACTTTCAACGCCATCCTCTTTTCTGTTTTTGTTTCTTCCTCAGGCTGTTTGCTTTCTTCAAAGGCGCGCATTTGTGCTTCTTCGGTACTCATCCCTTCATCCATGAATACACTGATTCGCTCCTGCATCTTCGCGTAGGCTTTCGGTATGACACGGACAAAATGACGCATACTTTCCTCCCAATAAGTCAAAATACTGCCCGCATGTTTACTGTCGGTGTAATCGACATGTTTACTGATTAATTGATATACTTTTTTCAACTCGATAAAATCAGTTATTGGCTCGGCATCAACAAGCCCTTTATTTACTTTGGATGCAAAGACGCCTTTCGGATCATAGACATAGGCTGTTCCTCCGGACATGCCTGCAGCGAAGTTCTTCCCGGTCGGCCCCAACACAACCACGGTTCCGCCGGTCATATATTCACACCCGTGGTCACCGACCCCTTCTACGACAATGGAAGCACCACTGTTTCTTACTGCAAATCGTTCGCCTGCCAGTCCTCTTATATAAGCTTCGCCTCTTGAAGCACCATAAAAGGCGACATTCCCGATAATTGTATTTCTCTCAGCCGGAAACGTAACAATTGGATCCGGATGGACAATAATTTTTCCGCCTGACAGTCCTTTTCCAACATAATCATTGGCATCGCCAATCAGTCTGAGTGTCATTCCAGGAGGGATAAATCCTCCAAAGCTTTGACCAGCTGATCCATTGAAAGTTAATTTAATCGTACCTTCAGGCAACCCTTGCTCACCATACCGTTTGGTTACTTTACTGCCGAGCAGTGTACCTGTCACCCGGTGTATATTACGGATCGCCGTAGTAAACTCCACCGGCACCCCTGAATCCAATGCGGCCTTGCAATTCGGAATGAGTTCCTGAAAGTCAAGGGTTTTCTCTATTCCATGGTCCTGCTCCACTTGTTTAAAACGGCCTGTTTCCGGAATTAATTCCGGCTGATACAGCAATGCGGATAAATCTACACCAGCCGCTTTCCAATGATTCACTTTTTCTTTTCTTTTCAGCACATCTGTACGGCCAATCATTTCATCGATAGTACGGAATCCGAGTTCCGCCATGATTTCACGGGCCTCCTGAGCAACAAACCGCATAAAATTTGCCACATGTTCTGCGTCTCCCGTAAACTTTTTTCTCAGTTCCGGATTTTGTGTTGCTACCCCTACCGGACAGGTATCCAAATGGCAGACACGCATCATCACGCAGCCAAGTACTACGAGCGGGGCTGTGGAAAAGCCAAATTCCTCAGCTCCAAGCAGGGAAGCTGTCACCACATCCTTCCCTGTCATCATTTTACCGTCTGTTTCCACAACAATTTTTTCTCTCAAGCCGTTTAACAGCAATGTTTGATGTGTTTCAGCCAGCCCGATTTCCCACGGAAGCCCGGTATGCTTCAGACTTGTTTTCGGCGCTGCCCCGGTTCCACCATCATAGCCGCTGATCAGCACCACATCGGCACGGCCCTTGGCCACCCCTGCCGCAATCGTACCGACACCTACGGCTGAAACAAGCTTCACACTGATTCTTGCTTTCGGATTTGTGTTTTTCAAGTTATAAATCAGTTCCGCCAGATCCTCAATGGAATAAATATCATGATGCGGCGGCGGGGAAATTAATTCCACACCGGGAGTAGAGCCGCGGACCTCGGCCACCCATGGATATACTTTGTTTCCCGGCAAATGTCCACCTTCTCCCGGCTTTGCTCCCTGGGCGACTTTAATCTGGATTTCATCAGCATTGACGAGGTAGTGGCTGTTTACACCAAACCTTCCGGACGCCACCTGTTTAATGGCACTTCTGCGCAGGTCGCCGTTTTCATCCGGTGTAAATCGGTCAGGGGACTCCCCGCCTTCTCCGCTGTTGCTTCTTCCGCCCACCCGGTTCATAGCAATGGCCAATGCCTCATGGGCTTCCTGACTGAGTGAACCGTACGACATGGCACCGGTTTTAAATCTCGCACATATTGCTTCCACCGACTCCACCTCATCAATCGGAACAGGTTTCCGCTTTTTAAAATCCAGCAAACCTCTTAATGACTGCAGATTATTATTTTCATTATTTAACAGATTGCTGTATTCCTTAAAAAGTTCGTAGTTATTGGTCCGGCATGCATGCTGCAGTGTCGGGATCGTTTTCGGATTGTACTGATGATCCTCTCCATTCACCCGGTATTGGTATTCATCCCCGTGCTGAAGCGAGAAATCCGTACCGCGGTTTTCAGTAAATCCGTCACGGTGCCGCATTAATGTCTCTTTTTCTATCATATCGATGCCGATACCGCCAAGCCTCGAAGCCGTTCCGGTAAAGTATTTGTCGATGACATCTTTTCGAATGCCAATTGCTTCAAAGATTTGTGCTCCCCGGTAACTTTGGATTGTCGATATTCCCATCTTGGATAAGACCTTTACAATTCCGTCTGTAACCGCCTGATTATATGCTTCCATGGCCTGTTTAGGCAGCATGGCTTTTATATCTCCCCGGTCCACCAATGCAAAGATGGATTCATAGGCCAAATAGGGATTGATTCCCTCTGCCCCATAACCGATTAATGCCGCAAAATGGTGTACCTCACGCGGTTCACCGGATTCCAGTAGCAAACTTACTTTCGTCCGGACTCCTTTACGGATCAAATGATGATGCAGACCGGAAACTGCAAGCAGTGAAGGTATCGCTGCTTGATTTGCATCCATACCACGGTCGGACAATATGAGCAAAACAGCTCCTTCTTCCATCGCCTGATCGGCCTCTTCAAACAAAACTTCCATGGCTCTTTCCAAATTTCCTTCTGTTGCCGGAAACAACGTAGACAGGGTTACTGTTTGAAATCCGTCCAACTTTCCACCCTGCAGCTTATCTAGCTCATCGTTGGTCAGCAGCGGTGTCTTAAGACGTATCTGTTTGCAGCTGGTTTCATTGGGAGCTGTTAAATTCCCCTCCCTGCCAATCGTTGTTTCTGTCATTGTTATTATTTTTTCCCGAATGGCATCAATGGGCGGATTGGTCACTTGGGCAAATAACTGTTTGAAATAGTTATACAAAAGCTGTGGTTTCTTGGATAATACAGCCAACGGGGAATCATATCCCATGGAACCAATGGGGTCCTTTCCTTCTGTTACCAGCGGTTTAATCATTTTTTCCACGTCTTCTTTTGTATAACCGAAAGCACGCTGCCGTTTCTTCAAATCCACCCCTTTGAACCGGTGCTTTACTTTTTTAACTTCCGGGATGTCTTCCAGATTGATCTTATTTTTTAACCATTCCTTATAGGGTTGTTTGGAGGCAATTTCTTTTTTAATATCCTCATCCGGTATAATAATTCCATTTTCCAGATCTACGAGAAGCATTTTCCCGGGCTGCAGCCGGTCCTTATATAAAACATCGTCGGCAAAGATATCCAGTGCACCGACTTCGGAACCAAGCACAATCATGCCACTTTTTGTTACATAGTAACGGGCAGGTCTTAAGCCATTTCTGTCCAGGCTGGCACCGATCTGGCTGCCATCCGTGAAAACAAATGCGGCAGGTCCATCCCAGGGCTCCATTAACGTGGCATGGTACTCATAAAAATCACGCTTCTCCGCGCTCATCTCCTCATCATTCGCCCATGGCTCCGGCACCATCATCATGGCTGCATGAGCAAGTGAGCGTCCCGATAAATGCAGGAATTCCAATGTGTTATCAAATATCGATGAATCACTGCCATCCTCATCGTTGACCGGCAGTATTTTTTCCATCTCTTCCTCTGAAAAGTGAATGGAAGATAACATTTTTTCCCTTGCCCTCATCCAATTCACATTTCCCCGCAAAGTATTGAATTCTCCGTTATGAATCGTATAACGGTTTGGATGGGCTCTTTTCCAGCTTGGAAACGTATTGGTGCTGAACCGGGAGTGCACGATAGCCATCGCTGACCGAAAGTCCGGGTGGTTTAAATCAATATAGAAGGAATCAAGCTGTTCCGGGATCAACATTCCTTTATACACAATCGTTCTCGTGGACAGGCTGCATACGTGGGTGTCTGCAAACACAGGGTTATTCAAGATTTCTTTTTCAATGCGTTTGCGTATGACAAACAACTTCCGCTCAAATTCCTTGTGATCCTTTATTTCCGCAGACCGCTGTACAAAAAATTGCCTGATGGAAGGCTTGCTCTTTGCAGCAACCTCTCCTATAAAAGATTCATTTACAGGCACCGGCCGCCATCCAAGAAACGTTTGACCCTCTTCTTCCACCATGTGTTCAAATATTTTTTTTGCTTCCATACGAACCTCATGATCACCCGGAAGAAAAACCATGCCAATTCCGTATTTTCCTTTTCTCGGTAAAACGATATTTTCTTTGGCACACTGTTTTTGAAAAAAACGGTCAGGAATCTGAGTGAGTATTCCGGCACCATCGCCGGTGCTCGTATCAGCAGACTGTCCGCCGCGATGCTCCATATTGCAAAGCATGTTTATCGCATTTTGAACGATGTTATGCGTCTTTTTCCCATTAATATTGGCAACCATTCCAATTCCACAAGCTTCATGTTCAAACTCCGGAAGATAAAGCCCCTGGGGCGCAGGTGTCTGAACTGTATGTTTAACCCTTCTCATATTTATAACAGCTCCTTTCTTAGGATATAGATAATAAACTGCGATCGTTATATGGAATTAAATGGAATTTAAAGTAATAAAATACCATTTAATTGGTTGTTCTTTTATTATACCATGATTTTTCCTTTCACATAAAAATCAGAATAATGGATTAAACAGCATTTTAATAACTTTTCTCTTATATCCTTTAAATGAAAATTAACCCCATACAGCCTAAACCCCTGTGAGAATTGAAGTGAGAAGATGACATAAGATATGTTTAACCGAATCAAAGTTTTTTTCATTACCGTTCCATTTATCTTCCATAACATCTAAAAAATAGATTGTTTATTGTTAATCAATCTATTTTTTAGATTGGTATGCACAGTAAAAGAGTCAGGTGTCTTTTTCTTATGTCAAAACAGACTCAACAGCAGACCTGTCCTACTGTTTTACAAGCTAAAAACTGGACGGTTATTTTGAAAACACGTATTATTTCTTACTAAGGATAGAGACATTAGGAGGTCATACATTGGTTTCTCATCAAATAAAGAAATTTAACGATATACCGCTCTCCGTACTGGATCTCGCTCCTGTTAACGAGGGAGAAACACCGAAAACATCATTTAGGAGCAGCGTAAAATTGGCCCAGCATGTTGAAAAACTCGGATTTAACCGCTACTGGCTGGCAGAGCATCATAATATGCCCGGGATCGCCAGTTCAGCTACATCCGTAATCATGGGACATATTGCAGAAAAAACGAATACGATGCGTATCGGGGCCGGCGGAGTCATGCTGCCAAACCACGCAACACTTGTCATTGCCGAACAGTTCGGTACTCTGGAATCCCTATATCCGGGCAGGATTGATCTCGGTTTGGGGCGCGCTCCCGGCAGTGATCAGGCTACAGCCTATGCGCTGCGCAGAACACTGAACATGAGTGTGGAGGATTTTCCCATGCAGGTGGATGAATTGCAGGACTATTTCTCGGATCAGCCTGTCTCCCGTGTGAAAGCTGTACCCGGGCAAGGTTTGAATATCCCTATTTGGCTGCTTGGCTCCAGTGATTTCAGTGCAAGACTTGCTGCACAAAAAGGGCTTCATTTTTCCTTTGCCAGTCACTTTGCACCGGCTTACACCATTCCTGCCCTGCAGCTGTACAGAGATCGTTTTCAACCTTCCGAAGCGCTGGAAAAACCGTATGCCATGGTTGGAGTGAACGTTATTGCCGCAGATACGGATGAAAAGGCAAAGTATATTGCCACCTCTTTGCAGCAGCAATTTTTAAGCATCCGTAAAGGGCAGCCAACGAAACTGCAGCCGCCACTGGAAAACATTGAAGAAGCATACTCACCTATGGAATTGGAGGCAATCAAGCAATCATTGGATCCACGGACTACCATTGTTGGTGACAAAGATACGGTGAGAAAAGGACTGGAGGAATTCCAAAATGCAACACAGGCAGATGAAATAATTATCAGTGCACAAATCTTTGACCTGGAGGACCGCCTGCGTTCGTTTGAAATTGTTTCAGAGTTGATGGAGTAGAAAAATCATGTGAAAAAGCCACCTTCCTTTTCGGAACGGTGGCTTTTTGTATACGTTTCTTCGCGCTGACCGAGCGATTATCCAGCTAACCTACATTTAATCGGACTTTTCTTTAAGCAGTTTTTTAATTTCCTTTAATTCTTCCTGCACTTCAGCCAGTTTAATATCCGTTGGGGTTGGGGTTTCCTCCCGGCTCGCCTCTTCCACATTATTAACGATCACACCGACAAATAAATTAATAATCACAAATGCACCTATCACAATGAACGTGACAAAATACCACCATGATGATGGATCTGCTTCTAAAATCGGCCTCATAATCCCACTTGCCCATGATTCCAGCGTAATAACCTGGAAGAGCGATAAAAGAGAATCATGCAGGGTACCGAAATATTCAGGCGCAATTGTTTGAAACAACATTGTCCCTATTACGGCGTAAATATAAAAGAATAACCCGAGCAGGAGCATGATCGTTCCCATGGATGGGATCGTGAGCAGCAGCGCATTTACTATTTTACGCAGTGATGGAATAACAGAGATAGCGCGTAGTACACGAAGCACTCTTATAATCCGCAATACGGTAACATAATAAGAACCGACTAATATATGGCTGAGTGCCACAATCACAAAGTCAAACACATTCCATGGTTCCTTGAAGAAAGACCCAATCGACTTGCTTCCAATCAGTCTTATCGCAATTTCCAACGTAAAAACCCAAAGCAGAATACGATCTCCTATGTATAACCAATTACCATAATTATTTAAAACAGCCGGATAGGTTTCCAAACCTACGATCACCGCATTAACAAAAATTAACACAATAATGATGTTCATAAACCTGGGATGACCGGCGATGTTTGCGCATAGTTGTTTAAAGCTTTTCATGAAATAAGTAATCTCCCTTCATATGTAATTTTACTTATTTCATGAGATATTGTCACTTAAATGATTCCCTTAAAATGTATACAAAACCGTTCGGATCACCTTTTGGATTTATAGAGGATTAGCCTGGTTGTACAACAGCGTTACAACTTTTGTAATAGCATGGAATTGGAATGAGGCTTTTCAACATAATGGATAAGACGGTATTTCGGGGATTTATTCTATAAAGGAGTTTCTTTAGCAAATTCAGCAAAATCAGGATATATAACAAAGTTGAAGCCGATGAAGTTATCTCCATCAGCTTCAACTCCCTTCTCCTATACCCACCGAACATTCTCCATTATAAACCTGCTCTTTGGCAAGGTAGGCATCCTGACCATACTATAGCTCAGGTCCTGTTCGGGTACATCATACGCTATCCGTTTTGCCAGGAATTTCAGGCTGACCTTCATGAGTTCTATCGTGATCCATTCGCCGGCACAGCGATGACCATCATGATAGTCACCACCCCCTTGGGGCAGGAAATTAAATGGACTTCCCTCCCAATCTTGAAAACGTTCCGGTTTAAATGTGTTCGGCTCATCCCATAAATCCTGGTGATGATTAATTCCATATACATCAAGCAGAACTAACGTACCTTCCTCAAAAGAAAAGCCTTTCCAGTCAAAATCTTTTTTCACAATAGCTCCCAGAAAAGGACCAAATGGGTAATAGCGGCGTACTTCCTGCGTAAACATTTGACTATATTTGCTGTCTTCGTCATGCTTCAGTTTCTCGCGTGTTTGCGGATCATCATGCATGGCAAGTGCCCCGAACATAACATATCTTCCTATCGCAACAATGGGCCGTAATAAATTTAATGCTTCGACTGCTGCTGTTTTTACATCAAGCAGTTCATGGTTTAGGTCTCTGTGCCAGGCTACGGCGTGGATAGGCTTATCTTCCTCCACCTTCATTTCATTATTGCGGATTTTTGTAATAATATCTTCTATCCACTTTTCAGCACGATTCCTGGCCATGCGACCTTCCCAATGCCTCGGTCCCACAGCACCAAATGCATCAATCATTGCAGCGAGATCCTTCGTTCTGTCCGCCAGGTTTTTTGCTTTCAGCGGTACTCCTACCCATTGGCAGGCCGTAATGCATAGTATTTTCTCTGCTTCATATAACAGTTCAACTTGGTCTTCCTGTCGCCACTGGTTTATAGCAATTTCCCATTGTTCCTCTGCAATTTGGCAAATTTCCTTTATGCTTTCCGGTGTCATCAGGGACAGAAACAGCTTTTTTCTGTGCCGGTGTGCTGCACCATCCATGCCCTGCACCCCGCCCTGACCAAAAAGGCTCTCTTTTATACGATGAGGTGCTACACCTTCCCGTTTAAATAATGTATTATCATAAAAAACTTTTGCTGCTTCCTCGCCACTGATACAAATTACCTTCTGGCCTCCGAGCAAACGAGTTTGAAAAATATTTGTATCCAACGCTTCCATTCTGTTGGGGATAAAATGAAAGCCCTCTTTGAGTAAATTCAGACTGTTATCCATTCCTTTATCCTTAGGTATCTGCTTTGTTTCAGTCATGACGCCCCTCCTTATTGCGGATGGTTTTACAGTTAGATTACCCAGGATAACCCAGGATCAAACAAGAGCATTCTTTCCTAGTTTTGGATATGAAGGTGGAATATTATTCGAGTGATGATCGGTGAGTTGAGTGGCATTTTTAATGCATAGGATGATTCATCGTGAGTGAGTGAGAAATAACAGCAGGAAAATTAGTCGAATACAACCGGGATCAAATGAGGAATGATCGAACGACTTTCTTTGCACATGGAGTGATTTTTTTCGTTACCGAGCGATTCCCTGCATTAATCGAGCAATTTTGCCATTTGGAGCTTCCGTCGCATTCATTCGCCGAAACATTAATAGATTAATTAATCCTGTACAATTAGCCAATCCAGCCCAAAAACTGTTCCAATGCCAAAAATCAGGCTCCATAAACCAATGCTGATTGTCATCCATACTGTCGTCCAATATTTGCTTCCTCCAAGAGACATTCCAAGCAGCACCGCGATATGGGTTCCCGTTACTATGGGGCCCAGTATGGATAAACCCGGCAGTCCATATTTATTCCACAGTTTTCTCCCCCGTTTCATCTTGGCAGAACTACCTCTGTACTTTTTTCTCCTCTTTTTATACCATTCCTGAAACTTTTCAAACGCTGCAATCAAAGGGACCACCGTGAGCATATTTCCCATAAAAGCTAAAATAATTACCCAAAATGGGGATAAACCCGCTACGATACCAAGAGGGATTACGATTGCAATTTCCAGCCAGGGAATAGCCGCTCCCAGAAATACTAAAACATACTCCATCAGCAGGCACCTCCACATTTTCGTCAAAATCGCATACAGTATAGCATTTTTTTATGGTGCTTGCAGTTGTAAGCACTGTTCTTACGTTATATAATGTGGTAATAAGAAAATAGAAAAGGATGAGAATATGGGAAAGCGAATTTTTTACTTCCTGCTGACTAATATTTTAGTTTTAGCTACGATCACTATTATCTTCACCCTCATCCCGGGGACTTGGAATTATGTCCAGGATGGTGCCATTAACTTCGGTACATTACTGATTTTCAGTGCCGTGATTGGTTTTACCGGTTCCTTCATTTCTTTGGGTATGTCCCGCTGGATGGCCAAAAAAATGATGGGTGTGCGTGTCATTGATCCCAATAACGCGGTCGGCCATGAAAGGGAAGTCGTGGAAAAAGTCCACCGCCTTTCCAGAGCTGCCGGTTTAATGCATATGCCGGAAGTAGGGATATACAACTCTGGAGAAGTAAATGCCTTTGCAACCGGACCGACGAAGAAACGCTCCCTTGTAGCGGTATCCACCGGATTATTGGAAGAAATGGATGATGACGCAGTTGAAGGCGTGATTGCCCATGAAGTAGCCCATGTTGCTAACGGAGATATGGTTACCATGACATTGCTGCAGGGCGTGGTAAACACATTCGTTGTTTTCCTTGCGCGGATTGCCGCTTTTGCCGTTTCCCGCTTAGTCAGAGAGGAATTGGCACCAATTGTTCATTTTCTTGCAATCATTTTCTTCCAGCTCGTATTATCGGTTCTCGGTAGTCTTGTCGTGTTTGCGTATTCCCGTCATCGTGAATACCACGCTGATCGCGGCGGAGCAGACCTGGCCGGAAAAGATAAAATGAGACATGCCCTGGAGTCGTTGAAAAGCTACGCAAACCGGGTAAAACAGGAAGACGATACTTCCATTGCCACTTTAAAAATAAACGGCCGAAAGAAATCCAGTATTTTTTCAACTCACCCGGATATCGATGAAAGAATCCGACGCCTTGCATAATTCTAAAAGCACTTAGTGACCAGGCAGGTCGCAAGTGCTTTTTTCTTTGGCCTGACCCACCAATTATTCCTCCCACAAAATCTTAAAAAGTTTAACTTTCACCAAACAAGTGTATTAATACATTGACAAAACTTTATAAGGAGGGCTTTGATAAATGACAAACGATATCACAAATTCCTTTCGCAGCATGCTGGATACGATGATATCCTTTATCCCTAACATTATTGCGGCTTTACTGCTGCTGTTGCTGGCCTGGGTTATCGCTTTAATTGTGAAGAATCTTTTTACAAAGGTATTGAAAAAAGCAGGAGCAGACAAAGGTATGGTAAAATCCCGGCTAGCGACCAGTGAGGAAGATGCCGGAAATAAATTGGATAGTATTGGAAAGATACTTTATTTCCTGGTATTCATTCTGTTTTTGCCGCCAATTTTAACACAGCTGAACATGAATAATGTGGCTGATCCAATATCGAATATGATGGGTAAAATGCTGGATTTCATTCCAAACCTATTGTTATCAGCCATTATTCTGATTATCGGGTACTTCGTGGCAAAAATAATTAAACGCCTCGTTTATTCCCTGTTAACAACCTTAAATATTGATGGCTGGTTTCATAGATTCTCCAGTAATGAACAGAATAATGATATAACTGAAACCAAGTCTGACGAGGAAAGTATGGAATACAGGTCACGTTCCGAACAAAAGGTAAAAGAAGCACGTAATGGGGAAGACGAAACACTTGCCAACACACTGGCCAATATTGTGTTTGTCATTGTACTTATCCCCATTTTAACAGTGGCACTCGAAACATTAAACGTTGCATCAATTACAGAGCCAATTATAGCCGTCCTGAACATTACACTTGCCATGATTCCAAATATTTTCGTGGCAATCATACTACTCATCGCCGGTTACTATTTGGCCAAATTCATTTCCGACCTATTGATTAAACTAATGGAAAACACCGGTATGAATAACCTGACGAAAGTATTAAGCGTCAATCAGGCTGAAAAGGTAAGCCGGATGAACCTATCAAGGGTGATCGGGAAAACCGTTCAGGTTATTATCATCATCTTTTTTGCGGTAGAAGCATTAAATGTACTTCAACTGGGCGTACTGAACAACATTGGTGCGGCTGTTATTGCTTACCTGCCGCTGATCATCAGTGCACTGATCATTCTCGGCTTAGGGTTTATCGGAGGAAATATCCTTGGAAATTATATTGGAAAAACTTCCGGAAACCGCTTCTTCGGTGAACTGATTAAATATACCGTCGTTGTATTTGCCGTCTTTATGACATTGGATCAGCTGAACTTTGCAGCAAGCATTGTCAACCTGGCATTCCTGTTTGTCATCGCTGGGTTATCCATTGCGTTTGCTATCTCTTTCGGTATAGGCGGAAGGGAATTTGCAAAACGTCAGCTGGAGAGATTTGAGGCGAAAATAAAGAAAGAAAACGATGCAGATGGAGAAAATAATTCAATTTAATGCGAAACCATAATTATGTTAGGTCCCCTCTGTCATACCAGGCGCAGGGGGGATCATTATATACATCTATGTATGCAAATTAATACAAATGCAAGTTCCAAGGAGCGGTGACAGCATGTATAAGCACATTCTCAGCAACATTGAACACCGGAACAGTCCCATGCCAAAGGGCCCGTGGTTAATGACCCAAAAGTGGGAGGATCTGTTATTCCTGAATTTTCCCGTATCCGCGGAAACCATGCGTCAGCAAATCCCCGAAAGACTAGAACTGGATACATACGAAGGAAAAGCATGGATTACCGTGATTCCATTCAGGATCACGGATATGCGCATGCGAATGCTGCCATCTTTTCCATACATTCGAAAGTTCCTTGAATTAAATGTCCGCACCTATGTCAAAAAAGATGGCGTTCCAGGTATTTATTTTTTCAGCCTGGATGCAAGCAAGCTGCTGCCGGTGCTTGGCGCGAAATTGACCACTCTCCCCTATTATTATGCCAAAATGGATATGAAGAAAAAAGGAGACTGGTTTCACTATTACAGTAAAAGAAGGAGCTTGGACAACCCTGAGTTTAAGGGGCAATACAGACCCGCTTCCAAACCATTTTATCCGGAAGCCGGCACGCTGAATCATTGGCTGGTGGAACGTTATTATTTATGGACGGGCGTTGGCAATATATTGCTCACTGGCGGCATCCACCATCTTCCCTGGAAAGTTGCAGAGGCGGAGGCCCACGTGCAACAAGAGGATTACCCGCCTTTCCTTTCACATACAAATGAGGATGAGAAAATGGTATATCTCTATGCTTCTTCAATAAGGGTGCTGTTTTGGCCGTTTAAGAGGGCCAAATAGCTTTCACGCGTTACATCCGGAGCAATGGCTAACAATAAGAAAAAGCAGAGGTGCATTCATTTATTGGAGCCTCTGCTATCTTTTCTTGCAAATTTTTTCATTATGCTGATCATCTACTCGTCCAGCCATTGCCATGCTTTTTCTACTTCATCCATCTCAAAATATTCCACCGTAATACCAGGCAGTATTTTGCCTGCCTTTGAGGCATTCTCCACCCAATCCTTCTCACTGACCACGGCAAACTTTTTCATTTGATTCCACCGTTTCATATCCACTTTCATGCCCTTAAGCAAGCTTTTAATTGTCGTGCCTTCCAGTTCTTTAAATATAGCCAGTATATTAAAATCACTTTTGTCGCCATATAATTCCCCGGCATGGTCATCAACGCTACGGGCATCTTCCGCCGTAAGTTTGCCATTTATTTCTACACAAATCGTATCATCATGCCGACTGGGCAGAATGCGAATCATCAAGATCACGCTCCTTTTAAATGTCTTTAACTCATGTACCCGCTTGAAGTTTCACTAAAACGGTAAGAAGGCATCTCAATACCAACAGTTGTAAAGGTTTCTTTACGCAAAGCTTACTATACTGCATACTGAATAAAAAACAGGTGGCAGCAGCATGAAAAACAATTTAATTGAATACAGGGTAAAATTTGATTATTAATTACCTGGACACTAAACTGCAATATTTAAACCACAGCACCGTCTAATAAACAGAACGAAAAAAAGCCTTAAAGCAAGGAGGCTTAAACATGGATGAGGAGTTAATTACCGACTGGTTTGATTCCTATGCCGATGATATATACCGTTTCCTTGTCTACTACATGTCGACACCGGACGTGGAGGATGTGGTACAGGAAGTATTTATAAAAGCGATCAATCGCTATGATTCCTTTAATGGAAAATCGAGTCCAAAAACATGGTTGATATCGATTGCAAGAAACCTGGCCATTGATGAGATACGCAGACAGAAGCGGCAGGATTGGCGGAGACTTATTAAAACATATGAATATAAAACAGAAAACTCACCGGAGTCAGCACAAATAGCAAATGAAACGAAACTGCAATTGCATCAAGTCATCTCAAAGTTGAGACAAAATTATCGGGATGTGATTATATTGCGGGGCATTGAGGAATTATCAATCGCTGAAACAGCGGATATTTTAAAATGGCCGGATAAAAAGGTGTCGTTAACATTCCATAGAGCATTAAAAGCATTAAAGAAAAAGATGGAGGAGGGGGATTATGACACGTAAAGACGAAATGCAAAAGGAGCTAAAGGAATTGAAAATCAACAGCTCATTGAACCCTCAAGCCAAGGAACAGATGAAATCGGCAATTAAAAAACATGCACGAAAAAAACAGAAGCGGAAAAAATTTAAGGCTGCGGCAATCTGGGCTTCAACTGTTGCAGCTTTGTTCCTAGCAGGCATACTCGTATTGCACATGATCGACAATAACCAATCCGCACTCCCGGCAGACAACCATGATAAAGAGGAATCTAACACCAGGATAAATGACAAACAGCCTGTCGATTCCAGCGAAGAACCGGGATTTTCAGTAAGGGAAGGAGAAAAAGAAAGTAAATTTATTAGGATTGAAGGAATGGAGGAAGAGGTCACCGTTACAAACTATACACTGGAACCATATGGAATTCATTATCAGATGGAGGAATTCCTGAATAATTATCAAGTGGAAAATCATGCGGTACGATATTACACGGATGCGGAAAATGCCTGGATCAGATTGGAAATCACAGAAAATACCATCCTGGATGAAACTGTTTCCTATCTGCAATCCCAGTACACCGGTAATTTCAGTTACAGGGAGGAACCAGCCGAAACCCCACAGGAAGAAAATAGGTATGAAGGGGTCAGTCAACATTTTTCAGACCCGCCTCAAGGGTATTACGCTTATCAAATCGAAGAAAATGTTTTAATCATTCAATATGAATATATCATAGAAGCCGGTGATGGTATGGGGCCCAGGCTTCAACAATTAAGAGAATCGATCGAACAAAGACCTTGAAGGAAGAACAGGACTTTCCCTGCCAATTCCCGGTGAAAGTCTTGTTTTTATCCAAAAATTATCTTCACCAGGAAATACCGGTGACAGAGCAGATTTTTCCAAACCTCCTTCACCTCTCATCTTCCCGCTCACTTCCCTTTTGCCGCAGCACCGGTTCCAATTCATCCTCCACCGTGGAATCACTCAACTCAACACCGGACCGATAAGCCGCTCGCACCAATATATGACCAGCAGTAGGAGCAGTAATAAAAACAAACAGAATACCAAGAAAGAGACGGACACTGATCAGACCCTCCACTACCCAGAAATACATAAATACACCGGCCAGTGTAACCAACACAGCCAAAGTCGTACTCTTTGTTCCTGCGTGATTTCGTGTATACACATCAGGAAACCGCAGCAGTCCCAGGGCACTCAGCATGCTTAAAACACCACCCGCAAAAATGAAAATAGCTGCAATTAATTCAAGAGTTTCGTTTCCGCTCAATGATGACACCTCTTTCCATATATCTCGCAAAAGCGATGGTACTAATGAAGGCCAGAATTCCTAAAATCAGGATGACATCAAAAAATGCAGTTGTTGACATCATGACAGAGATGATAGCAATACAGGAAATGAGCTTCACCCCGATGACATCCAAAGCAAGCAGCCGATCCGGCAATGTAGGACCGATAATCATTCGGATTAAAGAAATCCCAATGGCAATCCCATATAAGGCAAGACCGCCAACCACCAAAAACTCCACCATTACCTGAGCACCTCCATAATCGCTTTCTCAAATTTCGCAAGGGACATTAACAGATTATCCTTGGATTCCTCTAAATCCATGGCATGAATGTAGAATGCATCCCCCTCCGGTGTTACTTCCATGACGACAGACCCCGGCGTTAATGTAAGCAGTAAAGCTAAAAGCGTAATTTCCCATTCCCCTCTTAAATCTGTTTCATAATAAAAGATTCCCGGCTTAACCGTAATATCCTTTTTAACAATATGTTTGATTACAAAAATACTCGATTGGCACAGTTCACTGATGAAAATAAAAATAAGCTTAACTAATTTAAAGAAACGCCATAAATAAAATTGAGTTCCAAAAAACCGATGCATCATAAATACGATCAATATACCAACGAGGTATCCGGCAAAAAAAGTGGAAAACCGCAATTCGTCTTCATCCATCAGAAACATCCATAAAAAAGCAATCAGCAAATTGGTTAAAAATTGTTGGGCACCCATTCCACATTCACCTCCAGTTTGTGATTAATTATTATTCATCACCGCATCAATATAAATGTCAGGGTTCAGCAGGACGTTGGCAGCATCAGATGCAATACCGGTAATAGACTCCATCCCCAAACCAAGTGCAATCGTACCTATTGTAAAAATGACCAGGGGAATCAGTTTTCCTTTTCTAAGCGGCAGCTCATCCTCCTCACTAATAATCGTTTCTCCCCAAAAAGTGTTTAAAAAGACACGAAGCAATGAATAAAGCACGGCCAGACTGGATAGAAAAGCAAGTGCCAGCAAAATATACGAACCTGCTTCGGCTGCACCTTGGCCGACAAGTACTTTACCGAGAAATCCGCTGAGTGGCGGAACACCCGCCAAAGAAAGCATGGAAATGAAAAACATCCATCCAAGCAAAGGATAATTTCGGATGAGCCCGCTCATATTTTCTATTCTCGCGGTCCCCGTCAAAGCAATCATCGTGCCGCCAATAAAGAATAGCAGTGCCTTAATAATCATGTCATGCACGAGATAAATAATAGAGCCTTCCACAGCTGCAGGTGTTAACACTGCAAGTCCGACAAGAATAAAACCTACGGCAATTACGACATTGTACGTAATGATTTTCCGTATATCATTATAGGCAATAGCGCCAATACTCCCTCCGATCAAAGTAAGCCCAGCCATGATACCAATCAGGGTATGCGTGATTTGCGGCTCATGATAAAATATCAGGGTGAAAAACCGGAAAAGGGCATAAATTCCTACTTTCGTCAGCAGCGCACCAAATAGAGCACCTATCACAGCAGGAGGTGCACTGTACGATCCGGGCAGCCACTGATAAAGCAATAAACCGGCTTTCAAACTGAACACGACCAGAAATAGAATACTGATGACAGTAAGGATTGATGTCTGTCCACTTTCCGCAATACGTTGGGAGATATGGGCAAAATTCAGTGTCCCCACTGTTCCGTACAAATACCCGATACCTATCAGAAACAGCCAGGAAGAAACGACATTGATCGTCATATAAGTAATACCATGCTTCAACTGCATTTTTGTCCCGCCAAGGGAAATCAAAGCATAGGAAGACAAAAGCATAATTTCAAAAAAGACAAACAGGTTAAATAGATCCCCTGTTAAAAAAGATCCGATCACCCCGGCCGCAAGGAAATTTACAAGCGGATAAAAATACATGTTCTCACGCTCGGCATTAAGGGCATGAAAAGCATATAACAGGATAATGGCCGTCACCAGGCCCGTTGTTAATACGAGCAGCAGAGAAAAAGAATCCCCTACGAATAAAATACCAAACGGCGGCTCCCAGCCCCCAAAATCGAGACGAAGAATCCCTTCATGTTGAACTTTTTGCAGTAAATATGCACTGATTCCCGTGATTACAACCATTACACCAAAAGTCACCCAACGCTGCAGACGAATGAAAGGGCGCAAAAAGATTAGTATAATACCTGTAAGCAACGGAATAATGACAGGAAATACAAGTATATTATTCATCTTTTATACCTCTCAATATATCAAGGTTATCCGTATTCATTTCCTGATACGCCCTGTACGCGATGACAAGGAAAAAAGCAGTTACACCAAAACTGATCACAATAGCGGTTAAAATAAGTGCCTGAGGCAATGCATCCGTATACGTAGCAGCCTCCTCCCCAAGCAGAGGGGAACGCCCTTCTTTCAAGCCGCCCATCGTCATGATAAGTAAATGTGCTGCATGGGAGAGGATGGCCGTGCCAAGAATAACCCGTATTAAGTTTTTGGACAGAATCAGGTACGTAGAGACAGATACCAAAATACCCGCCAGAACGATGATTAACGTCTCCATAAACTACACATCCTCACTAATACTTATCATAATTGTTACAACAGTGCCAACTACAGCGAGTGCTACGCCGGATTCAAACAGAGTTACTGTAGCAAGTTCTGTCCGTCCTAAAAAGGGAAGATCAAAATATTCAAAGGCCTGTGACAAAAACGGTGCACCAAAAAATACGGAGCCCAGGCCCGAGACTGCGGCAATAAAGGCGCCTAAAGCTGCGACCAGCTTAAAGTCAAAGGGGAGCCCCCTTTGAATGGTTTCAATATCATATGACAAATACATCAGCACAAAAGCAGAAGCCAGTACGAGGCCGCCCACAAAACCGCCGCCGGGGCTGTGGTGGCCGGTGAGAAATAAATAAATGGCAAGCGTCAGGATAATAAATACGACTACCTTTGTTACAGCATGTAAAATAACATCATTAATCTTCAATTTTACTCCCGCCCTTCCTGCTTTTCAGCTTAACGAGAGAGAATACTCCCATGCCGGCAATAACCAGCACAAAAACTTCCAGCATCGTATCAAAGGCCCGAAAATCGCCCAGAATAGCATTGACAATGTTCATTCCACCAGCCAGTTCATAGGCATCTTCAAAAAAATAGGAAATGGACTCATACAATTGGCCATGCTGTACGCCCAAGGCAACGAATATAAACACCAATCCTGTTCCAATGGAAATAATAATATTTGCCAACTTTGTCCGTCCGTCATGTTCTTCCTTCTTCCATTCCGGCAGAAAATAAAAGCAAAGCATAAACAGGGTTGCTGTCACGGTTTCAATTACAAGCTGTGTCAATGCAAGATCCGGTGCCCGGAACATAACAAAAAATACCGCAATCGAAAAGCCCAATATACCGTTCAGCAACACAGCAGACAGCCTGGATCTGACAAATAAAATAGAGATCCCGGCAGCCGCCATAATCACCACCATCATGCCTTCAAACATACTTATCGGCACATCGTTTGACAAATCGAACGTAAATGCCTCCGTATAGATGAGTGTGGCGCCAACAGCACCAATAAAGAACAAATAAATATACATTAAATAATCCCGCAGATACCCCGTCATATACATGTTAGTTACATGGGTCGTGCGATTTTCAATAAACAGCAATATATTATCATACAGTCTGTTAAAGGATAACTTCCTCGGGAATAAACGAAAGATTCCCCTCCAGTATTTCAGGAAAAGATATAACAGCATACCGGTAATAATAATGCCGATGGTCATAAATATTTCTGTATTAAACCCGTGCCATTGCTCTATCTGCACACCGAGATCCACATTGGGCCCAAAGCCCGGATATACACTGCTCATCGCTGGAGCAAGCACATAATTGCCAAGCGTGTTCGGGAAGAAAAAGATGACTACCACCAAAACAGCCAGAATGATCGGAGGCACAAGCATACCAATCTTAGGTTCGTGTGCCTGATGTTCCAATTTCTCTTCTTTATAAGAACCGAAAAAGGTTTTAAACACAATAATCATACTGTAAACAAACGTAAACACACTGCCAATCCATGCTATTACAGGCAGCGTTGTCCCCAGATTTTCCAGCGAAAAGATATTCAGTTCGCTTATATTTAACACAGCTGTTAAAAACATTTCTTTACTAAGAAAACCATTAAACAGCGGCAGGCCAGCCATGGAAAAACTGCCGATTAAAGTAATCGTAAAGGAAATCGGCATAAAGGTGACCAATCCGCCAAGCCTGCGAATATCCCTCGTCCCTACTTCATGGTCAATAATTCCGATGACCATAAACAAGGCACCTTTAAATGTGGAATGATTGACGAGATGGAATAAAGCAGCGAACGTTGCCTGAGTAAATACAATTGACTCGGCACTATATCCGAAATATAAAGCTGCAGATCCCATGCCAAATAAACTCATAATCAACCCGAGCTGACTCACCGTGGAGTAGGCAAGCAATGCTTTTAAATCCGTTTGTCTGATGGCATGGAAAGAAGCCCAAATCATCGTGACCATTCCCACACCGGTAACCAGCCAGAACCATACCTCTCCCCCGCCGAAGACAGGGGTCATGCGGGCAACAAGGTAAATCCCCGCTTTTACCATCGTTGCTGAGTGCAGGTAAGCACTGACCGGCGTAGGTGCTTCCATCGCATCCGGAAGCCATATATGAAACGGAAACTGTGCCGATTTCGTAAAAGCACCCAGCAGCACGAGTACCATGGCGGGAATAAACAGGGCATGAGCAGCCAGATTATCAAATGAAGCAATGATTTCCCGGATACTGAACGTACCTGTCATCACATAAAGCATGATAAAACCGGCAAGCATGGCAAATCCGCCGCCGACCGTGATGAGGAAGGACTTTTGTGCCCCGTATCTTGATTGTTTTCTGTGATACCAGAAAGCAATCAGCAAAAAGGACGAAATACTCGTCATTTCCCAGAACAGGTAAAGGACCATCAAATTATCGGAAAAGACGACACCAAGCATACCGCCCATAAATAATAATAAATACACATAAAAATGGTAGAGCATTTCATTATCGGATAAATAATAGATGGAGTAAACAACCACCAGTGCCCCGACACCTGTAATCAACAGTCCAAAAATCATGCTCAATCCATCCAGATAGGAAGTGAAATTTATGCCGATGGAAGGAATCCAGTTCCATGTATATACAATAGTATTGCCGTCAGCAATTGACGGGATCAAACTAACGAGATAGACAAACAGGGCAGCCGGCACAAAGAATACAACCCAGCCAATAGAGGAACGTGGAATTTTTTTATGAAAAAGAAATAGAATAAAAGCTGCTATAAAAGGAATCATGATAGCCAGGTTCAGCGAAAACAAGAGAACACCTCCACTTTCATACCGCAGGAACTCCCCCGCCTTATGTATGATTTTTCCATTGTTTCTATTTTCTCCTTTCGCTTTAAACGTAACCGCACAAAAACAACACAGCAAGTCTCGCTTAATAAAAAAGAAAATTCTCACAATAGCACGATACATGTTTATAACCGTATGCCGGAATTTTTTCATAAGATCAACAAGCCGTTCAAAGGGAGCTTGCATTGAAGTCCGTATGACATAGGAATTCAAGCCCGAGTGACGAATTGGTACGTGCTGCAGGAGCAGGTTTAAAACTCTGACCTTGTACAGATAATTAGGAATGTTTTATTTTACCCGCCAAACAGAGGATTGCAGCAGCAATTAATTAACGTTGGTTAACAACAATGAAAAGGATCGCATATAAATACTATGCAGTCGGGATGATCCGCATAGAAATGCGAAAAATAACAGATGATCATGTTTGAGGTATAGAAATAAGTGGTGCCTATCCATAGACTTCAGCCAAAAAACCAAGTACTGATACAGATAAAAGTTTTCACCGTTTTATCTGCTATGAACAAATACACTATAAAGCATACGTTTTACATTTCATTGGGAAAGTGGCGGACTATCGCTTAGTTGCTTTATTAAATAGTTATGCTGAATAAGGTCAGTTAAAGGCATTTCCAAATATAGGAATATACTATTTTAATTTCACACAAGGATTATTATACAGGAAATAATTCGCCACTGCACTTTTGACGTTTTCTTTTATGCAAATAAAGGAAGGTACGGAGTCATTTATATGGCTGGAAACGCCTTTAATGGGGGAAAAGCAAGTTTTTCTAAATTTGTATGGAAAAATTTCATGTTTTGGTCTATGCTATATTGAAAGCTAATGCTTTTTCCGTTAGAATATATACGTTTCGGAAGATTATTGTATGACAGAGGTGGGTGTATCATGAAGAAAATCAGAGGCCGCATGGATGAAGCTATTCTCGTTTGTGTTTATTATGGACCAAATGGAGAAAGGCTGATCAAACGCGGTCATAAGTTGGCAAATATGCTGGATTGCCCTTTTTATATATTAACAGTGGATCAGCTTCCTTATGATGAATTTGATGAGGAAAAATCCAGATATGTGGATCGCTGGAAAGAGTTGGCTGATGAATTGGAAGCAGAGGAGTTCATCTTAAGGGACAACGAGAATAAATCCTCAGTGAAAGCAATTAAGGAAATTGCACATAAGCATAATATTACACAGGTTGTTATCGGTCAGTCCCCGCAAAACAGATGGGAAGAAATTACAAAAGGGTCATTTGTCAATGTTCTTCTTCGTGCACTTACGTATATCGATATCCATATTGTCTCCTTCGACCGTCATCTCAGAAACAATGACGAAGATACGGAATACGAAAGAGGCGTGCGCGCATTTTTAAAGCAGGATAAAAACGGGGAATATGAA
This sequence comes from Virgibacillus kimchii, assembly GCF_055379185.1. Classification (NCBI taxonomy): domain Bacteria; kingdom Bacillati; phylum Bacillota; class Bacilli; order Caryophanales; family Bacillaceae; genus Virgibacillus; species Virgibacillus kimchii. The sequence goes on from NZ_AP043951.1 coordinate 2,645,919, forward strand.
CTCACTTTTGCACGTTCCCACGCCAACCATTATGAAGGAATCTTTTACAAGGACATCGGAACCGACTTTAATAACGGTGTTTTTAAATTTATTTACAAAGGAAAAAATTGCCAGGTTCATATTACAGAAGATAAGGTTACCACGAAAATAGAACAACCACCTAATTTGAAATAGGTTTTAAGATATGATAAAGAGGTACCCACACTATCCCAGAGAGGTTGATAGAAAACGGCTCCAGCTTTCTGCAGGCTGGAGCCGTTTTATTTTAGGCGGGGGATTGGAAGCTTCATCAATCGGACCAGCCACTCTCCCTGAACCGGGAAACAGCTTCTATACGGTTGCTGACTTCCAACTTTTCGAGAATAACAGAAACGTAATTGCGAACAGTACCGGATGTAATTAAAAGTTGTTTTGCAATTTCCTTTGTGTTTTTCCCTTGGGCTATTAATGAAAGCACTTGCGTTTCCCGCTCCGTCAATGGGTTTTCGTTGCTGTAAACCATATCCACCAATTCCGGGGCATACACTCTCCGCCCATTCATGATCATTCGAATGGAGCTCGCTAGTTCATCACTCGGGCTGTCTTTTAACAAATAGCCGCTCACCGCCGCATTTCTTGCCCTCTCAAAATAACCCGTTCTTGCAAAAGTGGTTAAGATGATAACTTTGCAAGGATGATTCTTCAGTTCTTCTGCTGCATCAAGTCCGCTTTTTATTGGCATGTGAACCTCTCCACCTAAATCCAAGATTTTGATGGAGCATCCCTTATCTTGAATAAACCACTGGGTCTCGCTTCGCAGTTCTTTACGAAACTACTGAGCCAGACGAAGGGCAATTAACGAAGACAAGGTCTGGTGTGTTCTTTTTGACAGCTCAGGAACTTTTGCCTGAAGAGCCAACCACTTCTTTTCAGAAGTGGATTTTTGTATGCCTCTAATAAAATATCGGGCACCAATGTTATAAGATGCGGATAAATCAGCATGATAAACTTTTCCTGTCTCAAACACGACAAGGTCTTTCTTATCATTCCGCTCTACTTGCCCGGAACCATCAAATGCCAGTTTACTTGTATTCCCGGCGTTAATACGTGAAATTCGCATGCCCGCATAATGCGCCATTTCTTCGACTTTATTCTGGATCCCTTTCTTTCTCCAGTAACGAAGCTTAAATCGAAGCTTTTTCGCACCATAAAAACCCTTTGGCATTTTCATATGATCCAGAAACTCGAAAACAATTACATCACAACGATGTTCTTTTGCCAGTTGGACAATTTTTCGGGAAGTATCATGAACGATGTATTTTTGCAGGCCGTTGATTCTTCGCCAAAAATTTGGTGCTTGGATCCTGCCGGAAATACTTTGTGCTTTCCTCAGTTTGTTCGTCATGGTATACAACTGGTCTTTTTCTTTGGACTGATTAATAAATAGTCTGTCCAGGACAGTGCCATTTGCATCCATGATGGAACAAACCGCAGAGTTCGTTATTCCCAAATCTACAGCACAGATTTTTTGTTCTTTTATCTTTGTTTTTGACAGTTTTACTTTTGACTTATAGCTGATATGTAAAAAGTATTTTTTACCCACCCTAACAAGCTTTGGATTGCACTCCTTCCACTCCCAAACATCACGTTTATATAAATCCTGTTCTTTGAACGCTATGTTGATCCATACCCAATCGTTACGGTGGAAAATCTTTATTTGTGCAGTGGTTTCATCTATTCTTTTAAACATATTCCCCCGATAAAATACCGGAAATTCCTTGTGTTCGAGTTGGAAGCGCGGCGGTTTTTTGTTGAACTTTTTTCCTTTTGATAAGGCAATATATTGTTCTTCTTGCCATTTTGTGAAATTTGATCGGTAACTTTTTACTTTACCAAAAGAAGTTGCAATCGCTGCTCTTCTGAAATAGGAAGGAAATTTATAAAACTGTGCATTGAATTCGGGGTATTTAGGCAGCGGGTTGGATTTTGTTGTGTGGATCAGTTTTTCGACAGCAGGAACAATGGAAGATGAGCTATAATCATCCAGATCGGAAAATTCTTTATGAATAACTTCCATGATAAAAGCAATTGCCCGGTTATACACAGCCAATGTATCATCGAAAATGCGTGTATGATTCGTTATTTTATGGCGAAGTGTTTTCGCAACTTTCATCGTTTTCCGTCCTTCTAAATTTTCTTTTTATTTGATATACTTATATTATACTTAAATTATTTTAGTTGTAAATAGAAATGAGGAGTTATTTAATATGGAATATAAAAGAAATAGACATGCTTATTATAAGTTGACATATCATTTGGTTGTAGTTACTAAATATAGACATAAATGTATCAATGAAGATATGATGGGCAGGTTGAAAGTAATATCCGCAGATTTATTTGACAGATGGGATTGTGAGATTATAGAAATAAATGGGGAGACAGATCATATTCATATTTTATTCGATGCTCCGCCGCAAATAAATCTGGCGAACACAATAAATAGTTACAAAACAGTCACGTCCAGATACATTCGTAAAGAATTTGCAGACCACTTAAAAAACTATTATTGGAAGCAAGTTTTTTGGAGCAGGAGTTATATGGTGTTGTCGACCGGAGGGGCAACTATTGACGTAATAAAAAGATATATTGAGCAGCAAGGAGAATGAAGACCTTAGCGACTAACCCCCACTAAATCATAGATTTTGAAGGGGAATGCGTCGCTAACTTTTGTTCAATATCCATAATACAAATATCCGGCTGATAATTTTTCACCAGCTTTAATGCTTCTTCCCCATCTTTTGCTTTGCCGACAACTTCCATATCCGCTTCCAGATGAAGGAGAGAACCCAGCGCCCCAAGCAGCATTCCCTGATCTTCGGCCAGCACAATACGGATCACAATAGCCACTCCTTTTCGCTTTGCTGGATAACATGCGGCACGCTGATTTTCATTGTCGTGCCATTCAAATCAGTTATTTCCAGGTTTCCATTCACAAATTCAAGCCTTTCTCTCATGCCTGCCAGTCCGTTCCCCTGATTGGAGTTCGTTTTACCAGAAAGACCTATCCCGTTATCTTTCACTTGGATCTGCAGCTCACTGGGGGACTGCATGATGGAAATATGACAAGTCGTAGCCTGACTGTGTTTCACCACATTTGTTATCGCTTCTTTCATACAAAGACTTAGTACATTTTCAACTAATAACGGAGTGTTTCTAATATCAGGGGTTCCTTCTATTTTAAGTTTAATTTGTGCAGCATTCAGCATTTGCCTTACATGAATAATTTCATCCTTCAGCCTGATGCTCTTCATATCAGAAACCAGCTCCCGCACTTCTTTCAGCGCTGTTCTTGCTGTTTGGTGAATATCCTCCACTTCCGATTTTGCTGTTGCTGCATCCAATGGAATCAGCCTTTTGGCTAAATCACTTTTCAAACCAATTAAGGAGAGCTTTTGACCCAATGTATCATGCAGGTCCCTGGCTATCCGCTGACGTTCTTCCATCACGATTAATTCAGATATTTTTTTGTTAGCCACTTCCAATTGGTTTTCCAGTTTCTCCTGTTTATTGCGATTATACATATTAAACGGCAGAAGAATCACACCAATAATGCTTATAATGATAAAGGGAAGCTGTGTCAAAAATATTTGATTCTGTATAAAGAAACCAATGGCTACAGCAGAAATCGTCGTTACGAGATGTACAACATATAATGTAATAAACCCGGCTTTATTTTGTATATTCCCGATAAAAAAGGCCAGGAAGAGCGAAAAATAAACATAGCCAAAATTCAGCGTCATCCATATACTTATCGCCATTTCCACTCCAACCGACACATAAACCGTCCATCCTTGTTTAATAAAAGCCAGCCGAAAGGCAGCGAAAAATAAAACAATGAGTATAATACCGATAATCACTTCTGTAAGAGAAGAAGATCTGAATATAAAATAGAATGGAAGAAGACAGAACACAATCCATGTAAATGCGCTGAGCCCTGTATTTTCCGGGAAAATATGATACCAGTTTCGCATTATGTGCTCCCCTTTTTTATTTAACTTAGTATAACATATTTAAATCCGGCTAATATCTCATGTTTCTGCAGTCCGGAAGTTATCATAACAAAAATCCCTCCACGAGGAAGGGAGTATTTTGCAGTCGCATAAGTTTACACCGTCCTATACTAAAGCTTTAATTGTCATTAAAAAAACCCTTCAATTTACCATTGAAGGGTTTTCCAGGAAAGGTCAGTAAGCAGGTTTATTTCTCCGGCAGGCCTGACCTCCCGGGAGTTATTTGGATGTTTGGTTTTCTATTGTTCAACAGTGTTTTGACTTCTCCGAAAGTGACAAACGACCTGCTCGCCTCATCATAAAGTCGGAAGCGGATTGATTTTAAACTGGATGCCAATGTAATCGTCGTTGCTTTCTTTAATGGCGGTGTGGATTCATGTGCATTCTCCAGGTTATAGTTTGGTACTCTTGGACTCAAGTGGTGGACATGATGGTAGCCGATATTTCCCGTGATCCATTGCAACACTTTCGGGAGCTTGTAATAAGAACTGCCATCTACAGCCGCTTTTACAAAGTCCCACTCCTCCTCATTTTCAAAGTAGGAATCCTCAAATTGATGCTGTACGTAAAATAACCAAATGCCCAGTGAACCTGATATGAATAAAATGGGAAGCTGGATAATCAAAAATGCCTGCCAGCCGACTGCCAAAATTAACAGTGTATAGATGCCGGCAATGGAAACATTAATTAAATACGTATTCATCCGTTCCTTTCGTCTTGCACCCTTCCTGTTAAAACGATTGGATAACAGGAAAAGGTAGAGTGGACCTAAGCCAAACATAATGATTGGGTTACGGTAGAGCCGGTAAGCCAATTTGCCCCAAAACGATGCAGCAGCATATTCTTCCACTGTCATTACCCATACATCGCCTGTACCCCGCTTGTCCAGGTTACTGCTTGTCGCATGATGAATCGCATGATCCCGTTTCCATTTTTCAAAAGCGAACAATGTGATAATACCGGTAATTGTCCCGACCAGCCGATTTGCTTTGCTGCTTTTGAAAAAAGAGCCATGTGTACAATCATGAAAAATAATAAATATCCGAATAACAAACCCTGATGCAACAACAGAAAGTGCAAGTGTAAGCCAGATGGATACGGATAAACTCTGGTATGCAAGGAACCAGAGCAAAAAGAATGGAAGTATCGTATTGATCAACTGAATAATACTTGCTTTCCTGTCGCATTTGCAAATGCCGCTACACTTTTTCTCAATTGTGCTTGTTTTTTTCTACTCATGTTTTCCTCCTAATAAGACTTTCTCTTTGGAATCTATATTAGGCGAAAATCAAGAGGGTTGGAAGACATAAATGTCAAGGGAGGTATATGACAAATGTCATGGGTTGTATGCTAATGAAAATAAAAGAGCAGACCCTAAAGTCCGCTCTCGCTGCCTTAACTCTCTTCGGTTTTATGATGATGAAGCGGAGGCGGTATCATCCATCCTTTTTCCTTGTTAAGCTGAAGAAACTTTGTTCCTAATGCAGCCTTTTGCGTATGAAATTGACCAAACATCATTCCTACATCTTCGCGAATGGACTGCCCCATTATTGTACTGCATGCGACCAACCCCGCTGCTATTTCAGCAGATATGGTTGCAGCAATTTCCTGATCCATAAAACGTGCACCATCAGGAATATCTTCCAATTTGGCTTGCGGACGCTCGGGTGGTGTTGGAGGCAAGCCCACACCATTTTCCTGCAGCAGCGTTTTGATTTCATTAACATGCTGCCTGTACTGCTGGATTGTTTCTTGTATCAATCTCTTCAGGTCCTCGTCACCAGCGTGGTTATATAACGTCTGGTGGCCCGCAATAGCTGCCTCTGTTGTCAATAAAGATGACCAGATACTGTATACCACCATAATGCATTGGTTCATCTGTTGGGTTTCCACTTAAAATTCCCATGGTAAACCTCCTAATCAAATTCATATTTTGTGTCACCTTTCTGCTTATCACAGGTTTATACTTCCTCCTTGGCAGGCTTATTATACATAATTATTTCGTGATTAGGATGTCATTGTTCTTTCAGCTGGCGCATCGATAAATCTGAAGTATGGGAGTACCAATCCCAATAAAGATACTGTACAAATAATCGTTCCAAACAAAATGTATAACGGTCTAATTCCCCACAGTTCGCTTAATAGTCTTCCGAGCAACACGCCAACCTTGTACTAAACTTTCTTAAAACCACCATTCATCGTACTTTCCACCGTGATGAAAATAATGAAATTAATTTTATAATATACTTAGAGTAAGGAAACGAGTAGCGTGAACTACCCGGTTCTAGGCAACTACAAACTGCATTAAGTGCAGCTGGCCGTTAAAACATGTTATCTAACTAAAAGAAGTAATCGCTGGCCTGGTGAGGGAGCGGTTACTTCTTTTACAGATAATGAAGTATTACCTTCCTTATCTGCATAAGTGCAACTAAGCACTTCATATGTCGTCATCCTACCCCCCTTCCCTAAGCTATCACGTGGCTTAAGGGACAAGGAACGATGACCAACCGCCACAATACCTATGTAGTTGCTAATTATATTTCACCATGTTATTCGTTTAGTTGGGGGAATAACGTGAATAATTGTTTGAACACAAATCAACTTATATCGGAATTTTAACCGTTATAGAATAATAACCTTATACTTACAGTAGATTGTTACATAATCTCATGAAAAAACTTTTGGAATGTAAGGTTTGGAAAATTTCCGTTGACAATTAATTTTCCAAAGTATATGATAGTATTCAATAACTTAATACTCCGGAGTACAATTCTTATCCAGAGAGGTGGAGGGACTGGCCCTTTGAAGCCTCGGCAACGGACTTTCACGAGTACTGTGCCAATTCCAGTAGCTTTATGCTAGAAGATAAGAAGAGAAGATACCTTAATTTGTGTATTCAACCCTCTTCTTGTCTATGGCAAAAGAAGAGGGTTTTTTATGTTCTTCGCTCTTTCCTGACTGCAGAAGGAAAGGGATGATTTCTTTTACTGAGCTTGCGGCCCTCTTAAAATACATTGATGAGGTGATCTTTATGACAACGGTAAAAACAGAAAACGAATTATGGAAGGCAATTGAATTATTGAAAGAGAAAGAATGGGTTGATCTTACACATACATTCGGGCCGGATTCCCCACATTTCCCGGCTTTTGAAGATGCAGAATTCAATACGCTTTTTACGCATGATGACGGTTTTTTTGCACAGCGGTTTAACTTTCCAGGGCAGTATGGCACACATATTGATGCGCCGATCCATTTTGTTCGTGATCAACGGTTTCTGGAAGAACTGAACTTAAAGGAAGTTGTTCTCCCGCTTGTCGTAATTGACAAATCGAAAGAAGCAGCAGAAAATAATGATTTTATTCTAACGAAGAATGACATTTTGGAATTTGAAAAAGAGCATGGACAAATAGAAGCAGGAACTTTTGTGGCATTACGGACAGATTGGCATAAACGCTGGCCGGACAAAAAAGCATTTGAAAATAATGACAAAGAAGGAAACAGTCACACGCCCGGCTGGGGAATAGATGCATTGAAATTTCTATTTGAGGAAAGGAACATCAATGCGGTTGGACATGAAACCTTTGATACGGATGCAGCTGTTGATTTACGTAAGAATGGATCACTCATCGGTGAATACTATGTCCTGGAACAGGATACATTCCAGGTTGAATTACTGACTAACCTGGATCAGCTTCCAGCAAAAGGCGAGGTAATCTTTAACATTAGCCCAAAACCGGAAAAAGCAACAGGATTTCCGGTGCGTTCTTTTGCTATTTTGCCATAAGCATTTATATTGATAGGATGCTTAAAAAAAATAAGATCAGGGAGAGAAAAATAATATGACAAAAACAATAGTAAAAGCTCCATTCAGAGCAGACCATGTAGGCAGTTTATTAAGACCGGGAAGAATTCACCAGGCTAGAAAGGATTATCAGAAAGGCAGCATTTCTGCGGAAAAACTCCGCGAAATTGAAACAGAAGAAATAAAAAAGATCATAAATAAACAAATTGAAGTCGGACTCGAGGCTGTAACAGATGGGGAAATCCGGCGCAGATTTTGGCACACGGATTTCCTGGAACATTTAAACGGTGTAGAGGGTTACGTACCGGAGCAAGGATTTCAATTTAACGGAGAGGAAACTGAGAGATATGATGTACGTGTGAATGGAAGAATTTCTTTTAACCCGGACCATCCACATGTGAAAGACTTTATCCAATTCCACTAGCGTTGCAGGAAAATAATATTAAAAAATCAAGTAAAATATTTTATTTGAAAGTTGGTAATATTAGATCTTTTCACTTTAAAATCCATTAAAAAAACCTTATAATTAGGGTATGGTAGTCCTGTCCAAATCCCTAACTATAAGGAGAAACCATGGACAATAATACCATAAAAACTGTATTCAAGGAATACATTCATCCATTAGATTCAAAGGTAATACAAAAAATGATTGATCATGCCGAAGTTGACAAATACGTCAAAAAGCTTGATGTACTTACGTTTACGAATGCTTTTATCTATGCCCAGTTAAAAAACTTAGATAGTCTGAAGCGGATAAGTGATACGATTAAACGAAAGAAAACGGTGCAAAGACTTGTTGGTATAGAGAGCATTAGTAAATCACAACTCTCTCGAAAAAATGGAGATATTCCACCCGAGATTTTTCAGGCGATCCTGCATCATTTAATTCAAAAGCTGCACCAAATACTTGGCCCAACAATGACAGACAAATCACTTGGAAAGCTTCATCTGATTGATTCATCGACCATTTCCATGTGTCTCAGCCAATATGAATGGGCAGATTTTCGGGAGACAAAAGCGGGAGTGAAGATGCATACTTCCATCGTCTTTTGTGATGATATCTCTTATCCAAATGATATGATACTTACCCCTGCAAGACCTGCTGATGAAACTCAGTTGGATTCATTAATTGTGCCGGATAAAGGGGTCCTTCATGTCTTCGATCGAGGTTATTTCAACTTTGCTAAGTTTGATTATTATTGTGAAAAAGGTATCCGGTTTGCCACAAGAATTAAATCGAATACTGTTGTAAATGTCATCGAGGAATTGCCGGTAGATGAGGATTCTTCAATCTCCAGGCATGCGATCGTGAAGATTGGAAACATGAAGAATCCGCTGCAGTTAATAGAAACTGTAGACAGCGAAGGGAACCAGATCCGAATTGTGTGTAACGATGCAACCGTCGGTGCACAGGAAATCAGTGATATTTACCGGCATCGCTGGCAAATTGAATTGTTTTTCAAATGGATAAAGCAACATCTGGTTATCAAAAAACTGTATGGAAAGAGTGAAAACGCTGTATACAATCAAATACTAATAGCTATGATTACTTTCTGCCTAACCCTGTTAATGAAAAACAAGTTGGGCTATGAAGGAACTTTAGTCGAAATGTTGCGTTGGACCCGTGATTTCTGGTCACAATCCATGACATTTTTTATTTCCGAATTATTCAGGAAACCAGAACGATCATCCAATGGACGACGAAGGCTGGACCACGAAAAGGTTTTTAATGAAACCTTGGCACAATACGAATCAGAGGAGGTTTTGCACTTAGATGATCTAAGCTACGATCCAGTTAACTAATAAATATATAAAATTCTAAAAATGGATGAAGGGCTACCTTTAAAGCATATTAACTTTTTTTCTCGAATAAAACTAGGTATTTATCAGAAAATTGAACTAAATAACTGAAGCTACCAGATTTATTGATTGACATTGTTTTTACTTTTTAATGCAACGCTAGTGATCCAATTCAAAGAAATTGTTGGGGATCGTGCCATTGCAAAACAAACTATTCCGAGTCCAAATCAGCTATTTAATGCCGGGATCCGCAATCTTGATATTTATCCTGATATTGAAGAATATGCCAATGATATTATTCAGGCATACCGTGATGCACTAAAGGCCTTTTATGATGCAGGATGCCGCTACCTGCAGCTGGATGATGTGTATATTGCCGGCCTGAATGCCCCGGAAATCCCATTCAATGACAGTGGCTACTCGCGGGAAGAATTAATCGACTTGGCATTACGTGTAGCCAATGGTGTACTGGAGGATAAACCGGAAGATCTTACTGTAACTACCCACCTCTGCCGTGGAAACTACCGCTCCAACTGGGCATTTGAAGGGAGTTATGCCAAGATCGCTCCAACATTGTTTGCCAAAGAAAAAGTTGATGGGTTCTTCCTGGAATATGATGATGACCGTTCCGGTGATTTCAAGCCATTGGAATACATTCCAAATGACGGGCCCAGGGTTGTATTAGGCGTTTTTACTTCTAAACACGGTGAGCTGGAAGACAAGGAAAACATAAAGGCACGTGTGGAGGAAGCAACAAAATATGTGCCCTTGGAACAATTATGCATCAGTCCACAGTGCGGTTTTGCTTCTACGCACCACGGTAATATTTTGACCGAAGAGGAGCAATGGGCAAAATTAAAGTATATCGTGGACATTTCGAAGGAGATCTGGGGCTAGAATTTGTAGCGAACAGTTTTATAGCTGTTCGCTTTTTTTATTTATTTTTACTTTCTATTACAAATATCTAATCACATCTTCCCTAAAACCTTTATTAGAACCGGTAGTTTTAATAATAAGGTAACCAGAACAAATGATCTCGTTTGAAACACGATTGTAACATGCCTATCATCTTATCGACATTTCCAAGTGTTATACTTCACCTAGAGGAAATACATATTTAATTAAACGGTGTGAAGAGGAAGTAGGGAAGTAAATGAGAAAAGTCCTTGCAATAGTACCAGTAATTTTTATTTTGGCGGCTTCATCTTTCAGTATCCCAACCAAGGCAGATACAACGGAAGAGTTAAAGGATGTTCGTGATCAACGTAAAGAAATCAATGAAGATTTAACTGAAGCGGAAAGTGAAATTGCAGCTATCATAGCGGAACTGGAAACTTTAAAGACAGAAATTGACACTATAGATGCAGAACGAATTGCTCATCAGGAACAGGTAAACGAAACTGAGGATGAGATCGAGAATACACTTGATGAAATTTCCATGCTGGATGAGGAATTGGAAGAATTAGATAAAAACATGGAAGAAAGAAATGAAATATTAAAGACACGTATGTCCTCCATTCAAAAATCCGGTGGTGCGATTACCTATCTGGAAGTAATATTTGGAGCAAATAGCTTCAGTGACTTTATTAATAGAGCTTCTGCTGTAAACAAGATCACGAATTCAGATGCTGCATTATTGGAACAACAGAAAATAGATAACCAGAAGAAAACGGAAAAGCAAATGCTCGTTCTTGATAAACTGGATGATTTAAATGCTTTAAAAGAAGAACAGGAAGAAATGAAATCACTCATTAATCAACAATTAGCGAATAGTGAGCAGCAAAAGGATGCAATGGAAAATAAGAAACAGGAATTAGAGGATTTAACAAATGAGTTGGAAATAGAATCCACTGAACTTGCTTCCCTGGAAGATGAAGTGAAGGAGCGTATAGCTGAAGAAGAGAGGCAGGCTGAAATAGCAGCGGAAAAAGAACAAAGGGATGCCGAATCAGCTGTGACACAAGTAGCTTCTGAAGCGACAACACAACCAAAGGAAACAAAAGATAATGAATCTAAGAAAGATACGCAAATAACTACAATGGAAAAAGAAGAACCAGTTGAAAAAGAGAAGCAGGAGAACAGCGACAATAACACATTTTCCGTAACAGCAACAGCTTATACTGCAAACTGTGTAGGCTGTACTGGCATCACTCACACTGGTATTGACTTAAACAATAATCCTGATGCAAAAGTCATCGCCGTAGATCCAAGCGTCATCCCACTGGGCAGTGTGGTAGATGTCGAAGGTTATGGACATGCCATTGCCGGAGATATAGGCGGTGCCATTAAAGGAAATAAAATTGACGTCTTTGTACCAGATCAACAAGCAGCCGCAAACTGGGGTGTGCGTACAGTAGAAATTACAATTGTGGAGTGAGGCTGGGACAATAGCATAATATTCAAAGGAAAAGCCGAACTTAAACGCAAATAACCTGCTCCGGCAATATACTACGCTTTCCGCGGGCGGCTGGTGAGCCTCCTCGTGCTGTCGCACTGTGGGGCCTCACCGATGCCTTTCTCCCGCAGGAGTCTACGTATATTGCCGGAGCTAATGTGGTGCATTGTTCGGCTTTTTAAAAGACTTTTTTGTTATGCGCCAGACTCGTATACTATGAATTTATACTATCCCTGTAAATAATCTTGCTGGAAAACACTCATATACACGACATCATGATAACTGCCCTTGATAAAATATTCTTCTTTTAATACAGCTTCGGTTTGAAAGCCTGCTTGTTTATATACATGAATGGCTTTTTCATTCGTCTCATCTACGATCAGGTACAGTTTATGGAGATTTAATATGTTAAACGCATAATCCATGGCAAGTTGCGTCGCCTTTCCCGAGTAGCCAAAGCCCTGATGATCCGGATCAATCATGATAGCGAATTCTGCTTTACGGTGAGTAGGTTCGATAGAATAAAGCGCCACAAAACCCAGCTGCTTCTCATTCTTCTTTAATATGAAGAAACGTATATGATCGTTGTCCTTATTCTTCATATATTTTTCTTCCAAATCTGCTTTTGTCTGATACGGCTCATCAAACCAAAAAGACATAATATCCGGATTATTCATGAGACCGTGGATAAATTCCAGATCTTCTTTTTCCATTGCTTTTAATACCAATTGGTCAGACATTTTGTTTCCTCCAGATTCATAAAAATGTGCTGCTACTAGATTATAAAAGAAACTTACATTCTCTCATTTTTAAAAACGACTTTAAATTTTTCACATACCACCGGTATTTTATCATGAAATTCCCGTTGAACAGCATCCAACTCTTTCTTGAAAAAAGTTTCATGTACATCCCGCCAATATGATAACGAACGATCGCCTTCCCCTTCCAGATAGGCATGTTCTTCTGTGACTTCATCGAAAGGTACAACTTCCACAGACGTCGTTTCCACGATAGCAACCGCTTTACCCTCCCCATCGAGAATAATATTATGGAGACCGGCATACGGCAACGCCTCATTTTCCAATTCATATAATATGTAATTGGAAGCTGTTGCGGTTTTCTTTCCTTCCAGCACTAAGGTCGCAAGTTCATCTGCCATTTCTTTGGAATCGCCAAATGCCCACGCTTCATAATCTTCCGGTGCGTTTGGGTTTATTTTTCTATATTTCTCCCATAGTTGAATGACTGTTTTATCTTCCATATTTCCTCCAGCTTTCTTGTTAAGATATGATTTTAGTATTTTAACATGTAAGACCCTAATTCTTCCTCACTTTTCAATACAGAATATTTTCTTTCAAGGCTACATTTATACTTTTTAGAAAAATCATGATATAATAGATTTATCCCCCTAAAAGAAAGGGGGTGAGTAGATGTGGTAGAGGTTTTGGCCCTGATTACGACAGCGATAAACTTGGCAATAGCTGTTATTAACATAACAGTGGTCATTTTATCGAAGCGTAAAAAGGAAAAGGACTTTCATTCTGGTAGCAACAGAAGAAAGTCCAAACATTAACCCAGGAGAGGATTAATTTCCTCTCCTCCATATCCTACTCTTATTATATAATGAATATGCAAAATAAACAAGAAAAGAGGTATTGTTATGGCATGGACTGCATTAATCATTTCACTTATTACGTTGGGAATTTCAGTGTATACACTTAATTTGGTGCTAAAAACAGACAAATAATAAAGCCATACCCTCGTTAATTTGGATATGGCTTTATTTTCTGTGTTTTTATAAAGAAATCTACCTACTCAACTCTTCAGCAATAGCTCTTCCTGCCTCCCTTCCCGTAAAAAGACAACCGCCCACAAACGTCCCTTCCAACGATCGGTAACCATGCATTCCGCCACCGCCAAATCCTGCAACTTCTCCTGCTGCATACAGACCCGGGATGGCCTCACCGGAATCCTCCAACACCCGGCCGGACAAATCCGTCTGTAAGCCGCCCAATGTTTTCCTGCTGAGGATGTTCAAGCGCACCGCAATCAATGGACCGTTTTTCCGGTCAAGCAGCTTGTGCGGGGAAGCTACACGAATCAATTTATCCCCTAAATATTTACGCGCCCCGTGCATTGCGGTTACCTGCAAATCCTTCGTAAATGCGTTATCTATTTCCCTGTCTCTTGCCTGAATCTGCCTTTCCACTTCTTCCCGGTTCAACAGTCTTTTTCCGGTTAATTTATTCATCTCGATGACAAGATTATCAATATTATCAGCTGTAACAAAGTCCTCTCCTTTATCAAGGAAAGCCTGCACCGGACCCGGCGCCCCCGGCCAAAGTCTGCCAAGCAGTTTCTTCATGCTTCTTCCCGTTAAATCAGGATTCTGTTCCGATCCCGATAAAGCAAATTCCCGCTCGATAATTTTTTGAGTCAAAATAAACCAGGAATAGTCGTAACCTGTATCTTGAATGGCTTTCAGGGTACCCAGGGTGTCAAATCCCGGGAAGTTCGGTGCCGGGAATCGTTTTCCAGTCGCATCCAGCCAGACGGATGATGGACCCGGAAGAATTCGGATGCCATGCTTATTCCAAACCGGGTGCCAATTCTTAATCCCTTCTGTATAATGCCACATCCGGTCCCGGTTCACGATTCGGCCACCAGCTTCCTCCGTGATGGCGAGCATCCTCCCATCTACATGTGCAGGTACACCGGAAATCATTTTCTCCGGGGGTTTTCCAAGCCGCTCCGGCCAATTGTTTTTGATCAATTCAAAGTTGGCACCGATTCCGCCACTGGAAACAAGTACAGCTTCTGCTTCATATTCAAAACTGTCCACGACTTTACGTGAGCTGTCCTCCCCACGCCTGGCCAGACTCTCTTCAAGTATAGAGCCAGCAGCTCCGGTGATAGCTCCATTTGTTGTAATGAGTTGATCTACCCGGTGACGCGGAAGGTATTTTACAAGTCCGTTTTCCATATGTTCCAGCACACGCCTTTCAAACGGTTCCACAAGTCCCGGCCCTGTCCCCCATGTAATATGGAATCTCGGCACAGAATTACCGTGCCCTTCAGCAAGGTACCCTCCCCGCTCCGCCCAGCCAACAACCGGGAAAATACGCACACCCATATCATGCAGCCATGCCCGCTTTTCACCGGCTGCAAAATCAATATAAGCTTCTGCCCACTTTTTGGCCCAGTAATCCTCATCGTCATCCCGGTCAAAACCAGCCGTTCCCATCCAATCCTGCCAGGCAAGATCTTTGGAATCCTTCACTCCCATCATCCGCTGTTCCGGCGAATCCACCAGAAACAGGCCACCAAACGACCACCAGGCCTGTCCGCCAAATGAACTTTCAGGCTCCTGGTCCAAAAGCAGTACCTTCTTCCCCTGATCCGCTATCTCAGCCGTTGCTGTTAAACCGGCAAGACCTGCTCCTACTACGATTACGTCATATTTCACTTAATTTTCCCCCTATAAAATATCTTTATGTAATTATTCTCGGGAGATGGGTGTTTTTCCTGCATGAAGCATTTTCTTTTAGTTTAAAATAGACTATACTTTTAGTTAAACTATAGAGTTTGATAAAAGCAATCTTAGCAGCGTGGTGAAATATATGTTCAAAATTATGGTTATAGAAGACGACACAACTTTATTTGAAGAAATCAAAGAACGCCTGTCCCAATGGTCATATCATGTCTTTGGGATAACTGATTTTTCCAATGTATTACAGGAATTCACGGAAAGCAAGCCAGCATTAGTGATTATTGATATACAGCTGCCAAAGTTTGATGGTTTCCACTGGTGCAGAATGATTCGTGCCCATTCCAATGTGCCGATTATTTTTTTGTCATCACGCGATCATCCGACAGACATGGTAATGTCCATGCAGCTTGGTGCGGATGACTTTATTCAAAAGCCATTTCATTTCGATGTGCTGATCGCTAAAATCCAAGCCACTTTGAGAAGGGTTTATAACTATAATACCGAACAACAGCCGGAAATGAAGTCATGGCATGATGCGACAATCGACTATGTCAAAGGGACAGTAACAAACAACGAAAAAACAGTTGAACTTACAAAAAATGAAATGTATATTTTAAAAATTCTAGTGGAAAAGAAAAATACAATCGTCCACCGTGAGGAATTGATTGAGAAATTGTGGGAAGACGAACGTTTCGTCAGTGACAACACTTTAACGGTAAATGTGAACCGAGTGCGTAAAAAGATGGATACGCTTGGGCTTGGTAAATTTATAGAAACCAAGGTCGGCCAAGGGTATATCGCAAAGGAAGAAACGGCTCTATGATAATCCAATTTTTAAAAGAAAGACGAAGCTGGATATTGTTTTTTATCATGCTGCACTTGATGATCCTTTTTCTCGGGTTTTTGGATGCGTCCATACCCACCTTATCCATCGTATATATATTATTTCTATCCATCATTTTCTTCCTTCTGTTTCTGGTTATTCGCTACTTCAGAGAGTCAAAGTTTTACAGAGAATTACAGGAGTGGGATCTTACAGATGAAATAATTGCCGCTCCCGAAGCAAGAACACCTTTTGAACGCATAACTGCAGAACATGCCAAGACACAAATGGATGAATACAAAAATTTGCTTAACGACCAGCTTTATCAGCTGGAATTGGAAAAGGACGAGCTTCTATCTTGGGTTCACGAAATAAAAACACCACTGACAACAATGCAGTTAATGATTGACCGGGTCGAGGACAAGCAGCTTGCTTCCCAGTTACGTTATGAATGGCTAAGGCTCCACTTGCTCATTGATCAGCAGCTGCATCAGCGGCGTATCCCTTCAATCCAAAATGACTTGTACATTGAAAAGACATCCTTAAAACCAATCATTCATCAGGAGATTAAAGTATTGCAATCATGGTGTATAAAAAAGGGAATTGGTGTTGATTTAACACTCCCTGTTACAGATGTTTACACGGATGAAAAATGGCTCGGTTTTATTTTGAGACAGCTTTTAACAAATGCTGTGAAGTATAGCGAGTCTTCTGACATAGTGATGTATAGTGACATTCAACAGGAACAGGTTACTTTAACAATTCAGGACTATGGTCGGGGCATTGATCAGCGTGATCTCCCGCGTATTTTTGATAAAGGTTTTACTTCAACAGCTGATCACGCCAACAGTGCCTCTACCGGAATGGGATTATATTTGGCCAAAAAGGTTGCCCATTCAATGAATATTCGTATGCAAGTTACTTCTCGACTGCGTGAAGGGACAACGTTTACCTTGATCTTCCCAAAGAGTAATGAATTTATTCAACTAACAGGCATGTGACAACATTGTCATATGCCTCTGTTCTTTTGTTAGGAAAATGACAGGAGTTTTTTCCGATAAATGGTTATGCTGTTAGCAAAGGAAGTGATACACAATGACTATTTTAGAAGCGACAAAAATTCATAAAAGCTTCGGAAGTAAATTCAATAGACAGGAAGTTTTACAAGGAATTGATCTTCACGTAGAAAGAGGGGAATTCCTGAGCATTATGGGAGCATCCGGATCAGGGAAAACGACGCTCTTGAACGTGCTCTCTTCAATCGATCATATGACGAAGGGATCCATTTTAATAGATGGTAAAGAACTCTCTGACATGAAGGAAAAGCAACTTGCCGCTTTCCGGAAAAATTACCTCGGATTTATCTTTCAGGAATATAATCTGCTGGATACGCTAACCGTAAAGGAAAATATTTTGCTTCCATTATCGGTGAAAAAGGTTTCGAAAAAAGAAGCCAATCAAAAGTTTCGGCAGGTTACTACAGACCTTGGTATCTGGGATATCAAGGATAAATATCCGAATGAAATCTCTGGTGGGCAAAAGCAGCGCACTTCTGCCGCCAGGGCTTTCATTCATGATCCCGGCATTATTTTTGCCGATGAGCCAACAGGGGCTCTGGACTCCAAAGCTGCTTCGGATTTATTAAATAAACTGAGTGACTTGAACGGAAAAAGTGGGGCATCTATTGTGATGGTCACACATGATCCACTTGCGGCCAGCTATAGCAGCCGAGTTGTATTTATTAAGGACGGGCAGATTTATACCCAGTTAAATAAAGGGGATGAATCGAGGCAGGAATTTTTCCAGGATATTTTAAAAACACAGGCTGTGCTTGGTGGGGTGCAGCATGAATATTAATCAGCTCATTTTTCGCAATCTGAAGAAGAATTTGAAGCATTACTATTTGTATGTATTTGCTTTAATTTTCATTTCGGCCCTGTATTTTTCTTTTGTCACGTTACAGTATGACCCGGCTATGGACGAGACAACCGGTTCTGTCAGAGGTGCTGCGGCACTTAGAGCCGCTTCTGTTTTCCTTATTATTATTGTTGGTACCTTTTTAGTCTATGCCAATAACATTTTTATTAAACGGCGCAGTAAGGAAATTGGGCTTTTTCAATTAATTGGGATGACGAAGGGGAAGATATTTAGCATTTTAAGTGTCGAAAACTTATTGCTTTACTTTGGTTCTTTGTTTGTCGGTGTATTACTCGGATTTGCCATGTCGCGCTTTATCATGATGATTTTATTAAAAATAACGGGGATTGAAGAGGTTGCGGCATTGCAATTTTCCATGAATGCTTTGGTTCAGACGTTGATTGTATTTGCAGGTATTTATGGCTTAATAATGATTTTGAATTATGTATTTATTAGAAGGCAAAGTATATTGTCCTTGTTCCAGGTTGTTTCCACCTCCGAAACAAAGGTGCAAAGGATGTCTTTCTTTCAGGTTATTATTGGCGTTCTCGGGATTGCCCTAATTGTTTTTGGTTATTATTTGTCAACAGAGCTTTTTGGCGGGAACTTTACAACCATGATTGAATTATATGGCGCTATGCTCACTATTTTAGGCTCGGTCATTCTTGGAACCTATCTGTTTTATAAAGGTTCCGTCAGTTTCATTTTTCATCTGATCCGTAAGCAAAAGGATGGCTATTTGTATCTGAAGGATGTGTTGTCTCTTTCTTCGATTATGTTCCGAATGAAGTCAAATGCGATACTGCTGACGGTTATTACGACTGTCTCTGCATTGGCAATCGGGCT
Organism: Virgibacillus kimchii; assembly: GCF_055379185.1. Taxonomy (NCBI): domain Bacteria; kingdom Bacillati; phylum Bacillota; class Bacilli; order Caryophanales; family Bacillaceae; genus Virgibacillus; species Virgibacillus kimchii. The sequence goes on from NZ_AP043951.1 coordinate 2,665,041, forward strand.
GCTGTCCTTAACATATATCACCTATTATTCTGCGGAAAAGAGTGCCGAAGAAGCGGTACCCAATCATTTTTCAATTCCTGATCAAGCGGATGCCATAGAATTTGGTGAGCTTTTACAGGTGGCTGGTATTCCCTATGCAGAGACAAAAGTTAATTTCATTGAAATACAGGCGGATCTTTCAGAGGTAATAGGAACATATGATGAGGATTTTTTTGAACCTGATGAAACGAGCATCACCATTATCAGTGATGAAAAGGTAGAGGAGATAGATGTTGCTGCTGACGAAACAGTATTCATTAATTCGCTTGGTCCATTAGAAGAATTTATGCAGTTGGCGGATTCCGGGGAGATTACTCTGTCCGGCGAAAACAGTTCATTTGAAATGGAGTATATGGGACAAGAGGATATACACCTTTTGCCACCTCGCCTTACAGGTGGTGGCTTTCCAGTAGCCGTGGTTGATCAACATATTTATGAACAACTGGAATCAGATCGTAATCCTGATGATTTCTATAATGAATTCTCTGTTTATGTTGGATTTGATATTGATCGTACAGGAGATCTAGAATTTGCCAATGAGTTATTTAGAGAAAATTTCATCGAGAATGCAGGCTATGCATCCCAACTTCTAATAGCTCAATCACAGAAACAAACGATGGGGCTTTTCATGTTTATTGTAGGATTTCTGGGTTTAAGCTTTCTGATCACTTCCGGCTGTATTTTGTACTTTAAACAAATGGATGAGAGTGAGGAAGAGAAAGGAAGCTATACGATCTTGCGCAAGCTCGGCTTCACGCAGGCTGATATGGTAAAGGGAATTCGTATTAAACAACTGTTTAATTTCGGGATCCCATTGATCGTCGGCTTAAGTCACAGCTACTTCGCCGTAAAATCAGGCTGGTTCTTTTTCGGCACAGAACTTTGGACACCAATGATTATTGTCATGCTGGTATATACAGCACTGTACTCCATTTTTGGATTGCTTTCCGTGCTCTATTATAAACAAGTGATTAAAAATGCTTTGTAAATTAAACAAGGAGGGCCCTTTAAATCTCTTATTTAAAGGTGCCTTTTCTATTATTTAACTGACATCACACACTTACTCTCAGGAAATTTATAAATCCAGAGAATACGAATGGATTACAATTTAAGTTTACGAACCGTAACATGTTATAGGCTAAGTTTAATTGGATAGATCAATAGCAGCTTCTACTCCAGCCAATTCTATAACTAATCCCTTCATTGGCTTTCCCAATACATAAAACGGTATAATAGAAAATAGTTGTGCATATATCTATTGATATGGAGGTGAAAGGTTGGAACTTGAACAGATTCTGGACAAATTACAAAAGCGGCAGCCTACTATACTCGGCTATGAAAAATTTAAAAAATCTGCTATTCTCATTCCTCTACTTGAAAAAGATAATGAACTCCACCTTCTATTTGAAGTGAGATCCTTCAAATTGCGATCACAGCCGGGAGACATTTGCTTTCCGGGCGGGAAAATAGATAAACAGGATGAGACCCCAATGCACACCGCCATTCGTGAAACGACGGAAGAATTGGGGATGGATGAAAAAAACATTCAAAAAGTAATTCCGCTTGATTATCTGGTAGCAGATATGGGGAGAATTATATATCCATTCATTGGAACCATTACAAACCCGGAACAGATGATACCACAGGAAGCAGAGGTGGAAGAAGTTTTCACTGTGCCGCTGTCTTTCTTCCTGAAAACAGAACCGGAAAGACATAAAGTAAACGTCGAAATAACACCGGAAGAGTCTTTTCCATTTGAATTAATTGTCGGCGGAAAAGATTATAACTGGCAGGTAAGGCAAATAGAGGAACTATTTTATAAGTATGACGGAAAAGTTATCTGGGGATTGACTGCTAAAATTCTCACGCATTTTATTGACTTGATCAGGCAGGAACCTCTATAGGCTTAATACTTTACTTCCAGGACCCAAATGAGTATATTAACTCATTTGGGTACATTATTTTGGGTTCGTTTGCCGGAAGTTTTATCAACCCTCTTTCAATAAACATTGAGCAGCAGATAAAAGGTCAGAAAAACATAAATCAGCTCCAACCTCCTGTTGATTGGTTCTTTCTCCAATAAGAATTGTCTTTGTCCCTGCCCGTTTTCCCGCCGTTATATCAGGTTCCCTGTCCCCAATCATATAACTTTTCTCCAAATTAATCCCATGCTTTTCTGCCAGATCGAAAATCATTTTCGGCTTGGGTTTTCTGCAGGCACAATTCGCTTTCGGTTTATGCGGGCAAAAGGCAATATCATCGATTACAGCGCCGAATTCTTCCAAATCGCCAGTCATTTTCATATGTATATTCAATAACTCTGTCTCCTCCATAAAACCAAGGCCAACCCCGCCCTGATTTGTCACTACAAACACCTTATAGCCCGCATCATTAAACATTTTAATCGCTTCCCCCACACCATCCAGCAAATATAAATCTGCGCGCGTATTTACGAATTTCACTCGGTCGGTCAGCACCTCATTAATGACCCCATCACGGTCCAGGAATATACCGGATTGCAAATGAACCGCCTCCTTAGTCGATCATATCTATTGATAGATTTCCCATCGGTTCGATCATTCATTCACATTTTTATGAACATGAGGACTTGCACGAAACAAATCTGCCTTTACTCTCTTCTTTAGCTCCTTACGTAATAAGGAAAAATCTTTTCCCGATAGGTAGTCTGTATTAATTTGTTTTTCTTTTCCATTCTGCAGCTTAAACATAAGCAGGTTACTTACCACTATACAATAATCGATATCTGCGTAATGAATGGTTGTCCTCGGTAACAGCGGGCCGTTGTAAATGGTTAACAGATCTTCTTCCAAATAGATATACTCCTGTTCATGCTTGCTCATATAGTATAGCCCCTGCAGCAACCCGACAACAAAAGGAATAAAGCTAAAAAAAACGACCGGACCTTCAATAGGTCCCTTTTGAAAATAAAATTGAAAAACAAGGAGAAACAGGCCGACAAGTGCAGTAGCAAAACCTCCATAAGCTTTTTTTGCCCAGTTCTTTTCGTCTGTATATTGAAATTGCACGCAAACACCTTCTTACACAAAATTATGTAGGAGTATTCTATCATTTCAGTTTATTAAAGTCCATACACTCTTTATACAATAAAATAAGCTGATCTCCCCTCCCCCCGGAAGAGAAATCAGCTTTTTTATATGAAATCCCCTTTGTTTATAAGCTGCCCCGTTCGTATTATAAGGTTAGCCAGAATACTAAATTTTTCTGGTTGACCATTTTTAGTTCTGCCCTACAAGTTCACGCATGGAACCATTTCGGGCAAAGTTAATATGCCATGATAGTGCTTTTTCCAGCTGATGCGGTGTTTGACCGCCGTTTTTCAACGCTTCGTTGTAATAGTCCCATAATTGTTCGCGGTACATTGGATGGGCACAGTTTTCAATAATGAGAGGTGCCCGCTCTCTTGGTGCCAAACCGCGCAGGTCCGCATATCCCTGCTCTGTTACCACTACATCCACATCATGCTCCGTATGATCAATATGGGATGCAAATGGCACAATACTTGAAATGTCTCCGTCTTTAGCAATTGATTTTGTTACAAAAATAGCCAGGCGGGCATTTCGGGCGAAATCACCGGAACCGCCAATCCCATTCATCATTTTTGTTCCGGAGACGTGCGTGGAATTTACATTTCCATAAATGTCAAATTCCAATGCCGTATTAATGGAAATTAATCCGAGCCTGCGAATGACCTCCGGGTGGTTGGAAATTTCCTGCGGACGCATGATTAGCTTATCCTTATATTTTTCAAAATGATTAAATACGTTTCTCATTTTTTCTTCAGATAACGTAATCGAACAACAGGAGGCTACATTCACTTTCCCGGCATCGATCAAGTCAAATACTGCATCCTGCAGCACTTCGGAATAGACTTCCAAGTCTTTGAACTCGGAATCGACCATACCGTGAAGTACAGCATTCGCCACTGAACCTATCCCTGATTGCAATGGAGCGAGCCGCTCAGTTAATCTGCCGGCTTCTATTTCCTTCCGTAGAAATGCCAGTATATGGTCAGCCATCATTTTTGTTTCCTCATCCGGCTGCACAATGGTCGATGGCGAATCCTCCTGATTTGTAAATACAATGCCTTTTATTTTTTCCTTATCCACCGGAATACCAATGGTACCTATACGATCATCTGCTTTCGTTAATGGAATGGGAGATCGTTCTCCCTGTTTGCCCGGACTGTATAAATCATGTACCCCTTTAAGCAGTTCTGACTGCGTCGTATTGATTTCTATAATAATCCCCTTTGCATTCTCTGCAAATGCCAGCGAATTTCCAATGGAAGTAGTTGGTATTACCATTCCATCTTCCGTAATTGAAATCGCCTCCAATATAGCATAATCAACGGTATCAATTACATCTGCCCGCAATAATTCAGCCGTATGGGATAAGTGATGGTCAACAAATAAATGCTCCCCTTGATTGATCTTTTTTCGCATGGTGGGATCTGCCTGAAACGGCAAACGTTTATTCACAATGCCTGCTTCAGCAAACATTTTATCAATGTCAGAACCCAATGAAGCTCCCGTGAATACGTTTACTTTTATGTCCTCTCCATTTTCTGCCCTGTTTATTAATGCAGTCGGAACCGCTTTCACATCACCCGCACGTGTAAAACCACTTAACCCCAATGTCATACCATCCTGAATCCATGAAGCCGCTTCATCAGCAGTTACAACACGTTTATGAAGGCTTGGATCCTCTATTCGATGTAACTCTTTCTCCATGTCCATCTCTCCTATATCTCTTTTTTTAATGTAAGGATTATTGTAACTGAAGCGCTTTCTTTATTGCGGAAAAGAGGAGAAAAAACAAGAATAATTGTTAAAATAGAAAAATAGGCTGATAAGCCAGCAGATTTTTGCCCCAGGCGGATGAAGATTTAAAAACCCAAAAGTTTACGAAAATAACTTGAATAGGATTGACTTACCGGAATCATGTCCCCATTATCCATTGCGAGCTGAAAAGTGGAATGGGTGTCAGGAAAAATATCCCGGATGTGATTGACGTTTACAATAAATGAACGATGGCAGCGAACGAACGATTCCATCGGCAGCGTATATTCGAATTCCTGCAATGTATTCTTATGGGATCCGTTCACTCTATCAGAATAAACATGGGTTTTTTTATCCTTTGTTTCAATATATTTAACTTCACTAAAAGGGATTGGCTTCCATCCATCTGAGGTTTTTACGGTTATAACCGACTTTCCTTCTGTTAATGCAGGATAGATCGCCAGGACAGACCCCTCCAGTTTTTCACCAAAATGAACTGGTACGGCCATGCCATGATAAGGAACACCATACACATTCCGATGAATAAACTCAGAAACTTTCTGTTCAGTCACCAATGCTTTATAAGCAAGCGTTCCTTCTTTTATTGGGTCCCCCGGCCTGATTTTCAGATCAATCCGTTTGCTCGGCCGGTAATAAATATATTCCTTTGTATTGGAAACAGCAATGGAAATTTCATCGGAGAACAATTCTCCAATGACATCCAGCAATGATGTAATTGTCAGTTTTTCCATGAGTAAGCTCCTTATAATATGTTTTGACCTGCAAATGAAGCGGGCTTTACCCTACTTCAAATTATATAATTCAGTATAGCATAGTCCAACTTTAAGGAGGTCAACTGCAACAAAAGAACCGTCCCTATGTTTCAATGAAAATAGTGACAACCGCTTTCATCTTCGTTACAATATATGTGGTATACATAGATCATGAGCAAAAGCGGGGTTTTGTTATGAAACGTTTAGTTATTTTGGGTGGGGGATATGGCGGGCTGAAAACGTTGCTGGGGCTACTTGAAAATCAGCTGCCGGATGATATAGAAATAACACTGATCGACCGAAATCCCTATCATTCCATTAAGACAGAATTTTACACGATTGCAGCTGGAACCTCGGCTGAAAAAGATGTGCGCCTGGCCTTCCCGGACGATAAGCGCGTACAGTACGTTTATGGGGAAGTCAACAGGATTGATACCGAAAATGAAGAAATTACCTTTAGCGACTCGAGTCAAGTTATACCATATGATTATTTAGTCATCGGCTTGGGCTGTGAAGATAACTACCACGGTATTGAAGGGGCTGCCGAATTTACAAATAGTGTACAAACCTTCCATAACGTTCGTTATACCGGACTTGCAGTCAACAATTTAAAAGCCTATGGTAAAGTATCCGTAGTTGGAGCCGGATTAAGCGGAATCGAAGTTGCATCAGAAATACGGGAGAGCAGGCCGGACTTAAATATACGTTTGCTTGACCGGGGCTCCACCGTTTTAAAAGCATTTGATTCAAAAATTCAGGAATATGTCGCGGAATGGTTTGTAGCCAATGATGTTGATGTGATCCATCATGCCAATGTGGAATATGTGGAAAAAGACGGGGTCTGCAATAACGGCATTTGCTATGTCAATGATGTAACCATATGGACTGCTGGTGTAAGACCAAATTATTTGGTCCGTGAGCTGCCATTTGCAAAGGATAACCAGGAAAAAATTATTTTAAATGAATTTTATCAGGTTCCTGAAAAAGAGAATGTATACGTATTGGGTGACTGTGCTTCCTCGGAGTTTTCTCCAAGTGCGCAACTGGCCGGACAGCAAGGGGAACAACTGGCTGAAATACTCTTTGATGTATTGAGAGGGAAAAAGCCAAAGAAACCGGGAAAAATTAAGTTAAAAGGAACATTGGGCTCCCTCGGAAAATCGGACGGCTTCGGCAATATGATGCAAAAACCGATGACAGGCCTGCTGCCGCGCATTGCAAAAAGTGGCGTGCTGTGGCTGAACAAACGTCACTAGTATAGTAGTAAAAGCTCCTGTCAAGGAGCTTTTTTAATATTTGGCATAATAGTGGGGGAAGCGTTAAAAGTTTATTCACCTCTTCATCCAGTGTCCCGCTCCCTACATGAGCAGAGAAACCAACCCGGGCGTGATAAGAGAAACAAATACCGCACTCAATACCATCGCAATAGTGCTGACGGACCCTTCCAGCTGGCTTCGCTTCATTGACTCGGCAGTGCCAATGGCGTGGGCAGCACTTCCCATACCAATCCCGCGTCCAATTTGGGAATGCAAGTGAAACAGCCGGAAAATATATGGATGCATCAGTGCCCCGCCAACTCCCGCAATCATCACAAATACCGCAGCAAGGGGAGTAATGCCGCCAAGCGTATCAGTGACCACCATCGCTACAGGTGTTGTAACCGATTTTGTCGTAATGCTATACAAAATTGTTTCCCTGAAACCCGCAAGCTGAGCCAACAGCAAGCCACTTACCACGCCGATGAAAGCTCCCACAGAAGTACCGATGAAAATGGGAGCAGCCATTTTTATCAATACACGCCGCTGTAAATAAAGCGGATAAGCCAAAGCCACCACGGCAGGGCCAAGCAATTTGTTGATCCACTCTCCTCCAATCATATAGGTCTCATACGGAACATGAAAAACTGTCAATATAATGATAATAAAAATGGTGGCTAAAATAATCGGTATTGTAAATGGATTGGTAAATTTATTATGAATCCTTCTTGCCGCAGTATATGCGGAGACCGTCAGCAGGACTGCCAGTACTATAATTACAACATTCATTGTTTTCTTTCCTTCCTCTGCCACAGCATCTGTCCGGTCAAACCGGAGAACACGATGACGAGCAACGTACTAAACAGTACAATAATCACAAGCAAAAATCCTTTACCTGCAAAAACCTCATAATAATGCATAATCCCAACTGTTGCCGGAATAAAAAAGAAGGTAAGATGCCGGACCATAAAATCCGCTCCTTCCTCCACCCATTCCAACTTCAGCCCTTTTATAAAAAGCAGTCCCAATAGGAGAATCATACCAATCACACTGCCCGGTATAAGCAAATCGAACAGATCCGCCACCCACTCCCCGACAAAATACAAAGCATATAAAATTCCAATCTGAAAAACTACCCTAACTGCCTTACCCAACGAAAGTCTCTCCCCCAAGTAGATATGAAACCATTATACACGAAAATCCAACCATGGGGTCAGACCCCTCAATTCCGAATATTACAACAATATATGCCACGGGGACGGTTTTCCTGTTGGAGGTTTTTGCTAGCAGGAAAATCGTCCCCATGTTTCATCCTGTTTGCTGCCGGATCCAGGTTTTATTTCTTTCAAAGAGCGATGCAGCTGTTTCCAACTGATCTTCCACCCTGTTTTTTGCTGTACCTCCAGCAACATTTCGCGCGTTCACCACCGCTTCCGGTGTCAGCACTTCAAATATGTCCGTTGCAATCATACTGGAAAATGACTGCAATTCTTCCAGGCTCATATCAAGAAGATACTTCCCTTCATTGATACAGTGCAGCACCACCTGTCCGACAACGGCATGCGATTCCCGAAAAGGCATACCTTTTCCGACAAGATAATCCGCCAAATCCGTTGCATTGGAAAAATCCTTCCTTACAGCTTCATACATGTTTTCCTTTTTCACTTGCATCGTTTCAACCATGGGAGCAAAAAGAGCCAGTGCTCCTTTCAGCGTATCCACCGAATCAAACATGCCTTCCTTGTCTTCCTGCATATCCTTATTATAAGCTAGCGGAAGCCCCTTTAAGGTGGTCAGCATACCGATGAGGTTCCCATATATTCTTCCCGTTTTTCCACGCACAAGTTCCGCCACATCCGGGTTTTTCTTCTGCGGCATCATGCTGCTACCTGTACAAAACGCATCGTCCAGTTCTATAAAATGAAACTCGGCACTGGACCATTGGATCAGTTCTTCGCATAAACGGGAAAGATGCACGGAAATCAGGGATGCATTGGAAAGAAACTCAATGACAAAGTCCCTGTCGCTCACTGCATCCAGACTGTTTTCACAAATGCCATCAAACCCGAGCTGTTCCGCAACAAATTCCCGGTCTATCGGAAATGTGGTTCCTGCTAGGGCTCCGGCCCCGAGCGGAGACTTATTCACCCGTTTAAAACTGTCGGCAATCCGCTCCACATCCCGTTGAAACATAAAGACATACGCCATCATATGATGAGCAAACAATACCGGCTGCGCACGCTGCAGATGTGTGTATCCCGGCAGTACCACATCAAGGGTTGTCTCCGCCTGTTTATACAGCGCTTCCTGCAATGTAACCAGCTGATCACTGATATGGAGCAGTTCGTTCCGCAAATAGAGGCGCATATCCAGTGCAACCTGGTCATTCCTGCTTCTTCCTGTGTGAAGTTTTCCCCCGACCGGGCCGATTTCTTCAATGAGCAGCCGTTCCACATTCATATGGATATCTTCATCTTCCTCATTTAGCACAGCTTCCCCGGTTTCAATCTTCTTATAAACTGCTTCAAGCCCGGCAGAAATGGTGTCTGCTTCTTTTTCAGAAATAATATTGCATTTCTTCAGCATGTTGACGTGGACAATGCTTCCCTGCACATCATAAGCTGCCAACTTTTTATCAAAAGAAATGGATGCTGTATATTCATCTACCAATTCATTTGTCTGTTTTGTAAATCGTCCTCCCCATAGTTTCATTTTTTCACAGCTTCCTTTACATCCAGAATGAGTTCATTGATGGAACGTTCCGTTTCTTTATGCGTTTTGTTGACGGAAGCATGGACTTTTGTCGGCAAGCCCCACAGCTTAATAAATCCAAGTGCGGCTTCATGGTCAAAGGCATCCCCCTTGTTATAGGTAGCCAGGTCAAAGTCGTAAAGTGAGCTGGCTGATTCTCTGCCGACTACTTGTGCATGCCCTTTATACAGTTTTACTTTTACTGTTCCAGAGACATATTTTTGCGTTTCTTTTATAAAAGCTTTTAGCGCCTCAGTCAATGGGGAGTACCAAAGACCATCATAAACAGATTGGGCAAACTTCTGCTCAATGACCGGCTTAAATTGAGAAACTTCCCTCGGTAAAGTCAGCGCCTCCAGTTCCTGATGAGCAGAGATCAAAGTAATGGCTGCAGGTGCTTCATAAATTTCCCTGGATTTAATACCGACAAGACGGTTTTCCACATGGTCAATCCGCCCCACTCCATGGTCTCCGGCAACAGCATTGAGTTTTAAAATAAGTTCATCAAGCGGGAGCACTATCCCGTCCAGGGAAACAGGCTTACCCTGATCAAACGCAATCTCCACTACCTGTGGTTCATCCGGTGCTTCCACAGGATCAGTTGTTAAGTCAAAAGCTTCTTCAGGCGCTTCTTCCCATGGGTCTTCCAAAATTCCGCATTCATTGCTGCGCCCCCACAGATTCTGGTCAATACTGAATGGATGATCCACATCAATGGGAATTGGGATGTTATGTTCTTGTGCATATTGAATTTCTTCTTCTCTCGACATGGCCCACTCACGTACAGGAGCAACAATCTTCAAGTCAGGATTGAGCGATGTAAATGCCACATCGAAACGCACCTGATCATTTCCCTTGCCAGTACAGCCATGTGCTACAGCTACTGCGCCTTCCTGTTCCGCAATAGCAGTCAGGACCTTGGCAATTAACGGACGGGATAATGCAGAAATCAGCGGGTATTTTGCTTCATATAATAAATTTGCCTGCAGGGAAGGCAACACAAATTCCTCGGAAAAAAGAGATTTTGCATCAATCACGTAGGATTTGACCGCCCCAACATCCAATGCCTTATTTTTTACAAATTCCAAATCCTTTCCTTCTCCAACATCAAGCGCGACTGCGATAACGTCATAGTTATATTTATCCTGCAGCCATTTCACCGCTACAGAAGTGTCAAGCCCGCCGGAATAAGCCAGCACAATTTTATTCTTGCTCATAACATCCATCCCCTTTATTTACGTGTATGGATTATTATGCATTAAAATGAATAATTATTCAAGAAGAAATTGCATTAAAAGGGGTCAGACCCCTCAATTCTGAATAGTACGACAATATAGCAGGGGTTAAAAAAACCAGGCAAGCTTTACGCTGCTTGCCTGGTATCGAAGGGAGTCGGGGTTCACTCCATTAGTGGTGAGACCCATTAAAGCTATTCGGCAGTCTGTTCCATTTTTGGGTTGGGTCGATTGGCTTATTTTATTTCGCTCATGACTATTCTATCCAGCTCATCGTCAAAAGGACTATGAAGTATCGGTTTTTCTTATTTTGTCAGTTTTCACCTTGGTAGTATTTCATTTCAGTATACATACTCTTCAGGCTAAAGTATTGCCTTCCTCATAAAAAAGATTCTACTGCCGGTTTAAGCCCGCAAACTTCCGTCCATTCCCGCTTCCTCAACCATGCTGCTTCCAACCGATATTCTGCTGTCTTTAGCGTTACTCAGTGGTGTTGCAGGAGAACCTTCCCGCTGTTTGTTGAAAAATCGGCGGACGTCTTTAACAGTAAGTCCTGCATTTTTTGCTTCTTTGATCAGGTCCATCCATTCCTGATCCAGTTCTTTTTCCTCTGCTTTTCTCCATGTCACTGAATGCACGCTCCGTCTCCACCTTTCCGTTAATTAAGATGCCTTATGTAATCATTGCCCTCATTCTATAAGCCAAAGGTTAAAAGAAAGTTAAAAACACACAACTTTTTATATTTTCCTGAACATTTACAGCTATAGCTGCAAAAACATATATTTTCCTCCAACCTGCAGTTTTTGTTAATATTAAAGTAACCACACCATTAGAACAGGACGGATCATATGAACCATTTTCATAAAACAACAATAAAACTTGCCAACGTAAACATCTATTGCGAATACAAATTAAACGGAAAACCTCCCATCCTGCTCATCCACGGACTAGTCGCTTCTGTTTATACTTTTCATAAAATGATGCCGCTCCTGGAAAAGCATTTTTCCGTCATTGCCATTGATCTGCCGGGGTTTGGCCGGAGTGAAAAATCCGTAAAATTCATTAATTCCTACGAAAACTTCGCAGGAATTATTGCTGATTGCATTGATTATTTTAATTTGAAGGATGTGTATCTGGTCGGCCATTCCATGGGCGGACAAATCAGTTTGTATACAGCAAAGCTTTTTCCTGAGAAAGTAAAAAAATTGATCCTGTTAAATAGTTCAGGCTATTTGCGCCCTTCCAACCACTGGATCAAATTGCTTTCGTATGCACCTTATTTTTACCATTTCATTAAAAGAAGAGTGAAAAAACAGGGCGTTAGATCCACACTGGAAATTGCGCTATCCGACCACTCAGTGATCACGGAAGAAATGATAGAAGAATACAGCAGACCATTAAATGAAAAGAACTTTTACAAGTCCCTGCTCCGTCTGGCCCGCTATCGGGAAGGTGATTTACGCTCGGAGCAAGTGAAAAAAATTACAACTCCGGCTCTATTAATTTATGGAGAAGAAGATCGTGTCGTTTCCTTAAAAGTAGCAAAAAAACTGCATAATGATCTGCCGAATGCCAAGCTCCTCATCCATCCGAATACAGGGCATTTATTTACCGATGAAATCCCCGAAAAACTTACGGAACAAATACGGGAATTCGCGTTGGAGGAGTAAATCCCCTCCCCTCCCTTCCCAAGGCTAAAACCTTTGCTCACAAATATCCAATAGAGGGCATTGCTGACAAATCGGAACAGTTTTGCAATGCCTTTTTCCGTGCTCCACCAGCAAAGCGTGATACTCATTAAATAAAGGTACATCTTCCGGCAGATCCTCCTCCACCATTTCTCTGAACCTATCATAGGGCTTGGGCACATCATAACCCAACCGCCAAAAAATCCTTCTTGCATAATTATCCGCAACAAAAACCGATTTTTCCATGACATATAAAAGAATGACATCGGCTGTTTCCTTGCCGATCCCGTATATATTTAACAATTCCTTGCGCAGCTCGTTTTTCTCCTTCTTCATTAAACAGGAAACAGTGTAGTCATATTGTTGATACCAGTCCAAGAATGCTTTGATCTTTTTTGCTTTCATATTATAATAGCCGCTTGGCCGGATCAGCCGGGCCAGTTCTTCTTCTCCAAGCTGATGCAAATCTTGAGGCTGTAAATAGCTGTCCAGATTTGCCAGTGCTTTTTCAGCATTTTTCCAATTTGTATTTTGAACCAGAATGGAGCCGATCATCATTTCAAAATCCGTTTCAGCCGGCCACCACCCTTGCGGTCCATAATAATGAAGCAGTCGTCTGTAGATAGAATAATAGGTTATCTCCATTTTCCCCTTCATCCCTTTCCTTGGCTGTCCTAATACTGTACATGATTCACCGGTAAAACGGCAATTTACATAAACTTTACATTGCATACAAACTCCCTTAACAATCACCCCCTATACTTGAAATTGAGGTTAAAACAATACAGGGAGGACTTAGCAGATGAAAAAGTTTCTATTATTCCTGCTTATAGCAGCTGCAGTATTTGGACTTGCGGCATGCGGAGCAGAAGGGGAAGAAGAAAATACAGAGGAAAATGAAACATCTACAGAAAGCGCAAGTGCAGATAACAGCGGGTCAACAGAATTGGAAGGCAGTGTGGAAATAGATGGTTCCGGAACAGTTTATCCATTAATGTCCCGACTTGCTGAGGAATATATGCTTAACGAACAGCCGGGCGTATCCGTGGAAGTAGCCCGCGCAGGAACAAGTGCCGGATTTGAAAGATTCCTGGCAGAAGACGGAACGGATTTCAATGATGCATCCCGTCCCATTTCAGAAGATGAGCAAGCAGCTGCGGAAGATCTCGGATTTGAACCAAAGGAATTAAAAGTAGCACTTGATGGACTCACTTTTGTTGTACACCCTGATAATGAATGGGCTACGGAAATGACACCGGAAGAATTAACAAGTATTTTCTTAGCTGACGGCGGAGTGGAGACATGGTCAGATATAAATCCGGAGTGGCCAAATGAAGAAATCAATCCAGTCGGTCCAAACGAAAATCATGGAACATATGAGTTCTTTTATGAAGAAATTCTTGAAGAACAGGATTTAAGAGATGATGTGAACCTTCAACAGGAATACTCAACCCTTGTAACACTTGTGGCAGAAGATGAAAACGCCATTGGATTCTTTGGATTTGGCTACTATGTAAATAACCAGGATGCCCTTCAGGCAGTGAGCGTGGACTTTGACAGCGGTCCGGTGGAACCTTCTCTTGACACCATTGCCGAAGACGGAGATTATGCGGACTTCACCCGTCCGGTATTTACTTACTTAAACATGAACCATGCAGAAGAAAAACCACAAGTTCTGGATTACGCAATGTATGTCATGAATAATGTAAATAATTTTGCCGGAGAAACAGGATTTGCCCCCATTCCTGAAGAAGAAGCACAAAGCCTGGTAGAAGACCTGGAAGCATTGCAGTAATTGAAAATGATGAAACGATCATGGGCGGATGAGGGTAAATGTATACTCTCATCCTCTTGTGACTTTTCAGCCGGAAGGAGAAACAAACAATGGCAAATAAACAAGGTGCCGTTTCTGTCAGAGATATGATTGATGCAAAAAGTAAAAATAAGCGATTCTTTCACTTGAAGGAAAAGTTGATTCCTGCCCTCCTATTTCTAATTACTACGATATCCATTTTAACTACGGCCGGCATCATTATAACGCTATTATCCGAGACAATTGAGTTTTTCCAGCGCGTACCGTTTGTAGAATTTTTTACAGGCACGGTGTTACGGCCTTTAAGCCAGGACCCTGAATTTGGCATATTGCCACTGCTAGCTGGAACGCTCATCTCTTCATTTATTGCCATTCTGGTAGCAGGGCCAATTGGTATCATGACAGCCGTTTATTTAAGTGAATATGCATCCGAAAATGTACGTCGAACGTTAAAACCGCTCCTTGAAGTGCTTGCAGGAATTCCTACCATTGTTTATGGATTTTTTGCCTTTACGTTTGTTACCCCGGTCATCCGCAGTATTATCCCATCTGTCGAAGTGACCAACATTCTCAGTCCGGGGATTGTGATGGGTGTCATGATTATACCGATGATTGCTTCGTTATCGGAAGACGCAATGGTTTCCGTGCCAAATTCCATGCGGGAAGGTGCACTGGCTATGGGGGCTACAAAATTGGAGACAACGTTCCGGGTGGTCATTCCGGCCGCATTATCCGGCATTATCGCCTCCTTTGTACTTGGAATTTCCCGCGCCATCGGGGAAACGATGATCGTAACGATTGCCAGCGGCAGCTCAAAAAACTTCTCATTTGATGTGACGCAATCCATGCAAACGATGACTGCATATATTGTCGAAGTGGCAAGTGGCGACGCTGCAGCCGGCACGACTATTTATTACAGCTTATATGCTGTTGCCATGACATTATTTGTTTTTACACTAATCATGAACTTACTGGCACGCTATGTCTCTCGAAGATTCAGGGAGGAATATTAAATGGAACTGGTTAATAAAGTCGAAATTGAAAAAAGAATTAACGGCAGATTACTGAAAAATAAATTCTTTAAGGCGATATTTCTGTCTGCTACCCTATTCGGAATTGTTATATTGGGTGTATTGATAGCACGTGTAATAACGCAGGGTATTTCCTGGATCAATATAGATTTTCTAACTGGCGCATTATCGACGGATCCGGGCCGGGCCGGCATTATGGGGGCCATCCTCGGCACGTTTTGGCTTATGCTTGTCGTCATTCCGGTAACGATGGTTTTGGGAGTATGTACAGCCATTTATCTGGAACTGTATGCCAAAAAAGGCAAATTGCAATCGCTGATTCAAACAAACATTTCTAACTTGGCCGGGGTCCCTTCCATCGTTTATGGACTGCTCGGACTGACTGTTTTTGTCCGAGCCATGGATCTTGGAAACGTCGTCCTCGCCGGTGGATTGACCATTTCCCTGCTTGTGCTTCCGATTGTAATTGTGGCAGCGCAAGAAGCATTACGGGCTGTTCCACAGCATTTAAGCGAAGCATCATACGGAATGGGCGCGTCCAAATGGCAAACGATTAAAAATATCATTCTTCCTGCAGCACTGCCGGGAATTTTAACAGGATCCATACTGGCGCTTTCCCGGGCGATCGGGGAAACCGCCCCATTAACTGCCCTGGGGATCCCAGCATTGCTTATCCCGTTTCCCGGCGGATTCATGGATAAATTTACCGCACTGCCCATGCAAATTTACTACTGGACACTGGATGCTTCTCTCGTGGCGGAATATGCAAATCTTGCTGCAGCAACGATTATCATCTTACTCTTGTTGCTGTTTACATTGAATGCAACTGCTGTGTTAATTAGGAATAAATTCCAACAAAGATATTAAGGAGTGGGTATAAATGAGTACGGTGACAGAAGCCATCGATATGATTGGAAGAACAAAACAGCAAAATAAATTGAAATCAGAAGCAGATGCATTAAAACCACTGGTTTACGATACGACAGACTTAAATTTATGGTACGGTGAAACCCATGCATTAAAAGAGATTAATTTACCGATGTATGAAAAGGAAGTAACAGCCATCATCGGACCTTCGGGCTGCGGGAAATCCACCTATATTAAAACGTTAAACCGAATGGTCGAACTTGTGCCGAACGTCCGGATTACCGGCACAATTCGCTATAAAGGAAAGAGCATCCTTGATAAATCATACAAAGTGGAAGAACTGCGAACCCGGGTCGGCATGGTTTTTCAAAAGCCCAACCCATTTCCAAAATCCATATATGAAAATATTGCCTACGGACCAAAAATACACGGCATCCGCAATAAAAAAGTGCTCGATGAAATTGTGGAAAAAAGTCTTCGTGATGCGGCAATATGGGACGAAGTTAAAGACAGGTTGAAAGAAAATGCGTATGGCCTTTCTGGTGGCCAGCAGCAGCGTCTATGCATTGCCCGTTGCCTTGCCATTGAGCCGGATGTGATTTTAATGGATGAACCGACATCTGCTTTGGATCCGAGGTCAACCGCAAAAGTGGAAGAACTGATTCAGCATTTAAAAGAAAGATATTCTATTGTGATTGTCACACACAACATGCAGCAGGCAGCGCGTATATCCGATAGGACCGCTTTCTTTCTGAACGGCGAGGTTGTTGAATTCGACCATACGGATGTCATCTTTAACCATCCTGGAGATGAACGGACAGAGGATTATATTTCAGGGAGGTTTGGGTGAATGGAAAGGGATGAGGGGAAAACGGTAAAAACCCGCTTTCCCCTTTTATTTCACGTTAAGAAAGAAGTCTAATTAAGGAAGTTGACATTTTAAGTCCTGAATTTTAAAAAACTGATACAGCCATTTTAAAGGCGAGAGAATGCGAGATTTTCTAATACTGCTCACTTGGCTTCACTAATATCGAGTAATTCAGGAATAGTTACAAACTCCATTCCTTCTTGCTGCAAACGTGGAATGAATTCATGTAAAGCATTTACGGTACCTGATAAATCCATGGTCCAATCACCGCCATCATGCATGAGTATGATTGAACCCGGCGCAGTATTTGCCAAAACATTGTCAGCAATTATTTCCGTGCCCAATTGCTTCCAATCAAGCGAATCAACATTCCAAAGAATTACTGTATTTCCCATCTCTCCCAGTAACGCTACAACCTCCCGATTCAAAGCACCGTATGGGGGACGAAATAACCTTGGACGAAATCCCAAAATTTGTGCAATTGCCTCTTCTGTCGAAGCTACTTCCCAATGAGTTCTATCCAGATTTTCTTCTGTTAAATTGGGATGCCAGTACGTGTGGTTCCCGATGGCATGCCCTTCTGCGTGAGTTCTTCTGACAATATCGGTATGTTCGGCAGCTCTGGCTCCCATTTGGAAAAAGGTGGCCTTGACCTGATATTGCTTGAGCACATCCAGCACTTGAGGTGTAAAACGGATGTCCGGACCATCATCAAAAGTCAAAGCGATTTTATTTTGATTAAGCGATCCTCTTAAAACAACAATGTTGGGAAATTCACGTTGCAAAACCGAATTAGCAATTAAATTAGGTTCTCTTCCGACACTTTCCGATCCCCCCTCCGGCTGACTTTGGGTTATTTGCTCATAGGGATCATTTCTATACCTCCACGAATCACCATAACGAAAGTACATATTGATACTAACCTCCACATCTACATATTTACCCATATACCTATTACTGTATGTGGATGGCAGCTTGGCAGTTACAAAAGTACATTCGAACGGGCACAGAGAGAATTTTGACTCCGTTAAACACTTTTACAGGAGAGTATACTGTTCCGCTTGTTTTAACTCTATTTGAGTTTATATTTCCAATTCTTTCGGCGGCTCTCCTTTTTTATTCATCAATCTTATGCCAACAGGATGAATCTCCAACAATGTATAATCAGGATCTTCCGGCCCGTCAAAGTATATTTTCATATCGTCATTCCAAAGCTCTTTCTTCATTTCCTCAGAATTATTTAATTTGGCCTTCCCCTGGTATTCTATATACTCATCGCCAAACCCTTCCCCCTCATAACCAATTAAAATATGGGTGTGTGGATTTGCTTCAATTTCTTCCGTTTTATCTGTTTTTCTATCTGTCGGTGTATACAGGATAGTGTCCCGATGAAAAAAAGTCATATATCTGGAATGCGGTTTATTATTCTTCACTGTTGCCAGGGTGCCGGTATGACTTTCATTCAGTATCTTCTCAATTGTATTTTTAATGTTTGCTTGGCTCAATTCTAACCACTCCTTCCGCTATATTGGTCATAGTATTTGCAGCCTTACCGAAAAATATTTTTCAAATACACCGTGCATAAATACTATCGAGCGTTCTGTTTCATTTTTCATTTTCCAGTGCAAGACAGCAGTATGTTTAATTGCTTATATACAATGCTAAACCTGCCGGGATAAATAAATTATCCCGGTTGGTTGGTTCTTTATTGTATAGCATTCCATATAAAGAATTAATCCTCTTTATTGCTCAAATATTCATTTGGTGCTTCTCCTGCCTGTTTATTATTATTTTTAAATTGGCTCTTACGCCCATTGCGATGCTCTCCGCTCTGTCTGTTTTTCTTGAACATATTATTAAATTCTTTACCTTTATTAACCATTCCCAATACCTCCTTCGCAAGGTTTTCCTTAGTGTTTGTCTCTTATATCCATGCTATGCGGCCATTATTTTTTTGTATTAAAATACAGCAACCCTATTGCATTTTACTTTCTTTTGAGCTATACTACATTACACGACTAATGCACTGACTCACAAGAAAGGAGTTGTGGGCTTGATTTTACATACTGACAGTTCTAAACCTATTTATGTACAGATCGCGGAGTGGATCGAAACGGAAATCTTAAATGGCAATCTGAAAGTTGATGATAAAGTTTATTCCCAATACAAGCTTGCAGACATGTTTACCATCAATCCTGCAACTGCTGCCAAGGGGCTGAATCTGCTTTATGAGGAAGAAATCCTGTACAACAAACGGGGGTTAGGGAAATTCGTCACCACTGATGCAAAAAAAATTATTACCGATAAACGGAAAAATCGGATACTAAAAGGAATGCTTCAGGACGTGGCTTTGGAGGCAAAACGACTGGAAGTGGAAGAAGACGAGTTAATACAAATGCTTCAAGCCTGCATTCTGGAACGTAAGGGGGATACAGAATGAGTGTTATTGAATGTGCAAACGTGACTAAAAAAAGAGGTAAATTAAAGGCACTGGATGATCTGACTTTTTCAGTGGAGAAAAATACGATAACCGGCTTGATTGGGAGAAATGGCGCCGGGAAAACAACCCTGCTGAAAATGCTTGCCGGTTTTTGGCACCCTACTTCAGGGAAGCTTGAAGTTTTTCAGGAAGCGCCATTCCAAAACCTGTTCATCTCAGCAAATGCCATTTATATAGATGACCAAATGCATTTTTCCAATCGATTGACATTATCCGAAATATTAACGGAAGCGGAACGGTTCTATGAAAATTGGGACTCGGCACTGGCGAAGAAATTATTCAATTATTTTTCCTTTCACCCGAAACAGGCGCACCATCATTTGTCCAAAGGGAAAAAAAGTACCTTCAATATGATCATCGGGCTTGCTTCCAGATGTGCACTTACCATGTTTGACGAGCCGACCACAGGAATGGATGCAGCCGTGAGGAAGGATTTTTACCGGGCACTTTTGAAAGATTATATTGCGCACCCAAGGACAATCATTATCTCCAGTCATCACCTCGAGGAAATCGAGGATTTACTGGAATATGTCCTGCTTTTAGATGAAGGCAGGAAATATCTTCATTTGTCCATGGAGGCATTGAAGCAATATGCAGTGGGAATATCCGGCAGAACCGAGGTAGTCATGCAGTGGATAGCAAATAAAGAAGTTATCCATCATGAACAGGTTGGCAGCAATTCCACCTATGCTATTGTAAAAAATGACTATTTTTCCATGGATCAGGCAAAGCAATTGGGAATGAAATTCTCTCCGGTATCCGCCAGTGATGTTTGTGTATACCTGACAAGCAGGAAGAAAGGAGGAATTGACAGTGTCTTTAAATAATCTGAGTCTAGGGAGTACGGTTTTCAGGCAGTTTAATTATAAACTGAAGGCATTTAATGGGGTTCTCAGCTCATTGGTGTTAGTGCAGATCGTTGCCATACTTTTTTCATTGAGCGGCAACGGGTCATTCAGTTCTACTGGTGGTGCAGGTGTAACCATCCAAGGTACGTTCTACACAAATCTTAATGTCATTATCTTTACATTTCTTTGGATTATTGCACATGCTGTGATGATGACGACCAAAGCAGAAAGAGAGCATGGTTTTACATTTGTGTCCAATCATGTCAGCAATCATCTTTCCAATGCGCTGTTTTTAGTGCTGGCAAGTGTGATTGGCAGCGTAACGGCCATTTTGGCAGGTTTTTTATTACGGGTAGTTGTGTATTTTTTCAGTGAAACTGCTCCTGCTCTTAGCGCCAGTGTGCATTATGAGGCAAGTGATGTATTTACCGGGGTATTTTCGATGACTTTATATTTGCTTTTACTTGCCTCAGCCGGCTATGCGCTTGGCAGCTTATCTCAGCTGCACCGGACACTTCCTTATCTGTTGCCTGTACTGCTGATTGGCATCTTCATTTGGCTGATGCAGCTGGATTACAGTCTTATACTCCGAGTTGTTTCCTTTTATTTTGAAGAAACAAATGCCTTCCTTTTTGTTCTGAAGGTGACCGGCACGTCAATGATCTGCTTTCTCGCAGCAATATTGCTGACGGGAAGATTGGAGGCAAGAAAATGATTAATTTAGGTCCTTTCATCCCTTTGATTATCTTAATTTTTATCGCAGTGCTTATTCTATTGGGCGTCAGATGGTTCAGCAATTGGAGTGTAGCGAGAAGAGGACCTTGGATTCTTGGTGGATATGGTGTTATTTTACTTATTTCGGTTATTTTGTATTATTTTATTCCTGTTTCCACAGAAGAAACAAGAGGGGTTGAGCATCCCGGCCATATGGAAACATTCAGCAATGTCATCTCGGGGGAAGAGAGTGTGGCATCGATGGAAGGTTATCTTATGGAGGAATGGCAATTTCCCTACGAAGAGGAAACATTACGCATAGAATCCATAGGTGATAATTCCCGGAATATACGAATTGCAGTGGAGTTTACAGCAGATGATATGATTGAAGCAGGCTATTACCGTACACCTCTTTATTTTGACGGAAGTGAATTGGAAAGTGATCTCATCCCTGTTGATTTACAGTTGGAATCAGACCGATTGGACGTCCGCGCACAGGAAACGACGGAAGAAATTAACGTCTCTTCCTTCAGTAAGGAGTTTCCGATGACGCAGTTTGATGAAGACGATAATGATTCAGTCGGATTCTCTTTTGGGTTGGAGATCGGGTGGAGCGAGCAACTTCTTTATCTGCAAATTCCGGAAGACATAGAAATATCCACCGGTTCAAGCGTACATTTAGATTATGTAAATTAAGGTGGGACGGAGGGGTCAGGTTCCTCCTCCCGCTTGAAAAGATTTTTCGAACTGTAAGTAATTGGTGATAACTTTAGAGCTTATCATCGCCTGTCATTATATTGACCTGCCGGCATCATATTCCGATTTCAGCATGGAATACACCACTGTATCATGATACTTTTCACCATCAAAATCCGTTTGCCGCATAACTCCATCTTTGTGAAATCCGTAATTCTCCAGCAACTTTCTTGATCGTTCATTACCTGCAAAAATATCACCAACGATTCGGTTGAGGTCTAATGTCTTAAAACCGAATTCCAGCACCTTTTCCATCAGCTCGGTCATGACGCCTGTACTCTGATATTCCTTTCCGATAACCACATTCATTTCTGCCTTTTTATGCCATAAATTTAAGGAATGGAAGCGGAATTGCCCAATCAGTCTGTCTGTTTTTTTATCAATAATCACCCAGGGTATTTCCTTTTGCTCCTGGTAATTTTGCAAATAACCCCGGATTGTATTACCAGCTTCCGCTTCCGTCCTGACAGGATGCGGCGTAATGAACTTCATAGTTTCCTTATCACGCAAAAACAGAAAGAGGGCCGGAACATCCTTTTCCGTCACACCTCTTAATGTGAAATGATCCGTTTCCAACACCGGGATTTCCGTAAAAATTTCGCTTATTCCCATGCCAACCACCTACTTACTTTTGCTTCATATAATCAAGTACTTCCTTATCCAATTTACCTTTTTCCAGTTCTCTCTCTTCAAAATTTTCCGTATGAAGGAATGCGGTTAATCCTTTATGTAATGCCTCACTATCCACATTGGTTTTCTTTAGATACCCGAGACGTTGCAGCTGTGTTGCAACTTCTGCCTTTACTTCTCCCTTTATCTCCAAAATGTTTTCTTCCTTTGGTTTGCTGAAATAAAGCTGGTGGAGATTATAAATCCGTATTAATTCCTTAATCGGATCAGGATGGTCATCGACCCTTAAATCTATATAGCGATCATTTGCTCCAAGGTAGCCGCCTTTTTCCTTCACGACATAAATAGCCGCACCTTGTTTTCCCCGGCTGTCTCCTCCTGCTGCCTGTCCAGCATCCAGTGCTCGAAGCAATCTGTCGGCAAGGGATCCTTTTGCGGTTTCAAATGTTGTCCCCATGGCATCCACGGTTTCCTGACTTACTAAAATATTCCCTTGTGCAGCGTAATGCTTTCCTGTTCGGCCACCTGCCCAATCATAGCATTTTTCTCCTGTGAAAGTTGCTGCATTTCCATTTGCATCGACAATACCTACCTGCCTGTCTTCTCTATCTTCATCTTGTTTTGTAAGTATGTTGACTGCTTCCTGTGCCGTCTTTCCTTCTTCCAGTAAGTCCAAACCATCCGGACCATATGCCGGATTTGCAAATGCCTGCGTGGCGACAGCTCCTACGCCTGCCTTTGCCCACGGCACGACTGAACCTACGCCGATAAACTTGGACTGGACGGCAATCCCAAGCTCCTCCGTTTCTGGATCAAAACCAACGATTGAAAAAGTCATGTTTTTTCCTCCTCTGTTTTATTTTCTATTTTAGCATATTGGCCGGGACAAAGGGCAGCCCCCGTCCCATTTGTCGGCGGCACTGCTTATTTGTAAACCGCTGCTCCCGGCTGTATATTGGCAATAACACCATTTTATCATGTTATTAAAAACATCAGCGTGCTTAGAGGTTAATCAGCGCTTATGCAAATATAACAGTGTTTCAGCCATATTGTTTCTTTGTTATTCGCAGTTCCTTCTCTAGTGAATCGTGCACTCGGACAACTCAGTTGCTGCTTTGTCCCAAAGCTTTTCCTTCACCTATGCTACTTACTGCCATGCGCTTTCGATTGTGAGGTTGAAAGGCAGGTGAAGATAAATATGGAATTTCCGACAAAATAAGCAGTTTGTCCAATACAAATTTGTCGGCCGTCATATTGTGTACTGAGTTAATATTTTTCGAATGGAGGAATTTTAATGAAATTATATTTGGATCCCGGGCACGGTGGGAATGATTCGGGAGCAACGGGAAATGGTTTAATGGAAAAGGATATTGCTCTGGATATTGCTTTGCGTATTCGCACAATACTCACAGAAAATTATCAGAATGTGGAAGTAAATATGAGTCGGCAAACAGATGTTTTTAAGACACTCGATGAGCGGACAAATGAAGCAAATGCATGGAGTGCCGATTATTTTCTGTCTATCCATTGCAACGCTTTTGACGGTACGGCCCGCGGGTATGAGGATTATATTCACAGCAGTCTGTCCGGATCTTCGCAAACTGCTGTATATCAGAATATGATGCATGATGAGATTACAAAGGTGAACCAGCTTTCCAACCGTGGGAAGAAACAGGCAAACTTTCATGTGCTGCGGGAGTCTACCATGCCTGCGCTGTTAACGGAAAATGGGTTTATTGACCATCCGGGGGATGCTGCATTATTAGGGGACCCTTCCTGGAGGCAACAGGTTGCCCAGGGTCATGCGAACGGATTAGCCAGAGCTTTTAACCTGGAAGAAAGCAGCGGAGGATCCGATGTCATTTACAGGGTCATCGCCGGTTCATTCCAGGCAAGGGAAAATGCCGATGCAAGGGTAGATTTCCTCTCATCCCATGGCATTGAATCCTTTGTCGATACGATTACTGTTTCCGGCGAGCAGTGGTTCCGCGTCCAATCCGGCGCTTTTTCCAACCGGGACAATGCTGAAGTGCGATTGGAGGAAATCAGAACGGCAGGGATTTCCGATGCATTTATCGTGCAGGAAAACCTTTAATATATTACAGCAGCCACGGATGCTTCATGCATCTTTGGCTGTTTTTTTACGCTAATGTTTGAATTGTGCTGCCGATCTTTTTCTATTTTAATGGAATATCATTTGGCTCTCGGTGTACTCTTAAACCCTATTTTTCGATGTGTCCCGTCACAGAACGGCTTGTTTGAAGAATTTCCACACCTGCAAAGGGAAAAGCTTTTTTTCGTTTCAAAGAAATTTCCCTCTTTATCCACCAGTTCCACCTCACCTGTGATTCTTAGCGATCCATGATCATTCACCTTAATTCGTGGTTTTTGACTCAAGTCATTCACTCCCTTTTTATAACTAATGCTACTCTATGCAGTAATTTACATATTCATGAATGAGAGAATAAGTGGAAAACCGGGAATGATACATCAGAAAGTCAGATCGCATCTTACAAAGCACATGCTTATCCCCCTTTCGTGTATAAGAGGGACCATTTTAAAAAAATGAGACAGACATCCTTACATATTCCAAAATTTTCAAACATACATCTGTAAAAAAGGAGGGGATATAATTGAGAAAAAGCATACCAATAACAAATCTGAATTATCCGGGTGATTATCTCTCCATTATAAGAGAGGGACTGGGACAAACAAAGACTCCTAAAGACATTATTATCTTAGGGGCCGGCATGGCAGGGTTGACAGCAGGGTCTTTGTTGAGACAAGCGGGGCACAATGTTCGGATTATTGAAGCCAATAATCGGATTGGAGGAAGAATATACACTTTGAGAGAACCTTTTACTCCTGGAAATCTTCTGGAACTTGGGGCTATGCGCTTTCCTGCTAATCACTTCTTAATGTTGGAATATATTCGTCGTGCAAATCTTCCATTGGAGAGTTTCATCAATATTTCCCCGGACGATGTTTTGTTTATAAATAATAAAATGGTTAAATATACGCATTATGAACAAAACCCTGACATTCTTGGATTTCCGCTGGAACAATCCGAAAGAGGTAAAACAGCTATAGAACTATTATTAGGAGCTGTTCAACCTTTTATGGATTTATTTATGAAAAGTACGATCGCAGAACAACAGCAATTGAAAAAGCAGTATTCCTTCTATTCGACAACAGCATTTTTGCGTAATAACCCAACCGGTCCATCCTTATCCGCCGGCGCTGTTAATAAAATTTCCGTGTTGCTTGGTGTGGAAGGACTGGGTGAATATGCATTCACTGATTTCTTTACTAATCTTATCATGCCCATCTCTCTTAACCTCCATGATTTCCTGATGATCCCCGGGGGAAATGACCAGCTGCCACTGTCTTTTTTGCCTGACCTCGCAGATATAATATTCTTTGAAAAAAAAGCGGAGAAAATAATCCAGAAGGAAGACGGGATTAAAGTTAAAACGAAAAGCGTAAGATCCGAGGAAATGCAAGTTTTTTCTGGAGATTATGTAATTACCACCCTTCCCTTTTCTACCTTTAAGCTTGTCGATATAGAGCCTTATCATTCTATATCACATAAGAAACATCAGGCCTTACGGGAGTTGAAAAACATTCCCGCAGTCAAAGTTGGGATTGAATTTAGAACCCGTTTCTGGGAACGCAAGCGCATTGGACACATTACCTCGGATTTCCCAATACGTTTTACATATATGTCAGGGGCAAATGCTCGTAATAATACAAGTGGTGTACTGCTGGCAAGCTATACATGGGGGAAAAATGCACTACTGTGGAATACAGTTCCCAAGGAAAAACTGATTTCCTATGTATTAAGAGATCTGGCTAAAATCTATGGAAATATTGTCTATGATGAATATATACAAGGCTATTCCATGAATTGGACACGAAATCCATATGCCGGTGGCTGCCTCACCTTATTTACTCCCGGTCAGGAAATAGATTTTGCAGACTATATTTCACAGCCGGAGGGGAGACTTCATTTTGCCGGAGAGCATACCTCCTGGTTACATGGATGGGCAGAAGGGGCGGTGGAGTCGGGGATTCGGGCGGCTGTGGAGGTGAATGGAACCAGGTGAACCAGGGCTGTATCCAAACGCAGATTATTCGAATCCTCCACAATAGCTGGGTATATTGTTTTAAAGAAATATTACGCAGAAATAATTTAATCTTAGTTGAATTATTTATTAAAAAGACTATTCTCTAAAGAAATGGGGCTACCTGGTCCATTGATTTCAGGCGGTTACGGAGGTGGCTAATTTACTTCCACAACAGAAGTCCCGCCAATTAAATCATGCAAACCCTTGCCGTCCTCTCTCACCACGATCATAACCATACTTACAATAAATGCTGTTCCAAGACTGAGGATTCCTATAAGATAAAAACCGATCAATTCTCTCTTAAACATATTTTTAAATGTCAGCCGTTCACCATGCGAAGATTTAACTTTAATATTGCTAAGCTTCTTTCCAATTACATTCCCATCCCAAAAAAGCGGCAGGAGCATCATATAAGAGAGATAAATAACTTGCCAATACATGCCACGGTCTGCCGGAAAGCTGCTCTTAATATTAAATATGGCTATAAACAAAATAAGCGTGATAGTCAAAATCAGGATGTCGTAAAGCCTCTCCAGAAAGCGTTTATGTAACAGTGTTAGGTTGATGTTATCACACGTCCTTTCTTCAAAGTCGTTTACAGATCACCTGCGTAATTCCGGACTAAAATTTGCGCTATGCAGGTCTCTAATAAACGGTCTTGTTTTTCAGAGTTTCCATGTCTGCATAAATTCTCGATATTTGTTTCTCAAACCAAGCAATTTTTTTAAACGATAATAAATGCAACTTTTTCATGAAGTAAAGATCCATTTTTGAGGTGCCTATTTTTTCGTTCATTGCTGTAAAATCATTCATTGTATCACCCCTCATTGTCTTAATTATCTTTATTTTAACATATGGCAACTGGCGTAAGAAATGGTCAGTTTTAAAAAATTATTGATATGGCAGGAAAAGGCAACGTTCATATTCCGTACCACAAAGTATTTTCATTCATTTATTATAGTACGCTTTAATTATCACAACTATCCTTTATGGATTATTTTTTAAAATTTTCTTCCTGTCCGACTCTTGTTCTATAATACGCTGTATGTTAAGTTAACACTACATTTCAAAGGAGCGTGCCGGCTTGATGGATCTTTTATTTGATATCTCATGGGAATTATTCCCTTTCCTGCTCATGCTCTCCGCCATAATTGGAATAACAGCCATTCTGCGCGTAATATTTAAGAGAAAAATAACCGCATATGCTACTGCAATTATCCTGGTTATCGGTACTGCTTATATTATAGACCGATCCCATTACACAACATTCACCGACATTTATTCTGATTATCTAAATGCAGAAAGCGTTGTCAGGGAGGTCACAGTTTCGCCGACTTACCTGCCTGATGATCGTAGATTTGACCCTGATTCGGAAATTGAAATTGAAGATGAAGAAATGATGAATGAGATCATGCAGGAGTTTTCTCAACTGGAGCTGAAAAGAGACAGGGAGCATCATTATATCGAAAACCCCGATTACAGGGTTCACATTACCACTACGAATGAAGAGGAAGAAGGTTTATTAAGAACAGAAAGTTTCTATTTTCATTTAGATGATGAATATCTCAATAGTTATAAAATCGTCAATGATACGAATTATTTAGAAGTGCTTGACGATATAGTTGAGTGTGAAAACCGGGATCGCGAATAATAGCCATATTGCCGCAGGTGCAATATGGCTATATTTATGACTGTGCGCCCACTGCTTTCGACAAAATTCGATCTTTTTCGGGAAGTGACAGGCACCCTGGGCACTTAATTGGTTTACATGGTATACTAATAGGGTGTTATTATTATTACAGAAAAGGAACATGGATGTGTATGAAGAAAATAAATGAAGCGACTTCTTCCGCGCCTTTCTCTGAGGTGCTGGGAGCTACTGTGAAGACAGGTATTATAAAATCTAATCTTATTCCTATGCTGGCTGGTTTAACGCTGGCATTGTATACTTATGGGATCCATCCTTTTGACCGGCTCACGGAGATCTTTTTTGCGCTACTCGGGACAGCCCTTATTATCGGAGCAGCGGGGGCCTTTAATAATCTATATGACCGTGATATTGATGCCATTATGGAGCGGACAAAAATAAGACCGACGGTAACAGGTGTCATCAAGCCAAAAGCAGTCTTATGGATAGTCATCGCTATGGTCGTTGTCGGCTGGGGTGCCCTTTTAATGACAACCCCATTGGCTGCTTTAATAGGGCTGTTAGGGTTCTTTCTGTATGTTGTGCCATACACCATGTGGAGTAAACGGCGAACTGTATACAATACGGAAATCGGCAGCCTCTCCGGGGCGACACCTCCTTTGATAGGCTGGGCAGCTATTCACCCGGACATTACCCACCCTGCCGCTCTGGGACTTTTTGTCATTCTGCTAATTTGGCAAATGCCGCATTTTTATGCGATTGCCATTCGAAAGCATGAAGAATACAAAGCAGCAAATGTACCGATGCTTCCGGTAGTAAAAGGAATCAGAAGGACGTATGTCCAAACCAATGTTTATTTGGTATTGCTCATTGCGACAAGCTTTCTTCTCGGATCCCTGAGTCTGGGCCTGATGCTCGTTGCACTCTTGATGGGTGTGGCTTGGCTTATTTTAAGCATTTACGGTTATCATAAAAAGGCGGATGCCGAAAAATGGGCAAAAACGCTGTTTGTTTTTTCCCTTATTTACATGACGGTAGTGTTTTCGACGATTATTTTCTACTCCTTAATGGGTATATTCGTATTAGGGTAAAAGATATCTCAATCCGGGATAAGGAACCTGTCCCTCTGTCCCAAAAGGAGTTCGATTATGCAATTGACGTTGACGTTTATGATATTGGGTATTACCATTATTTTATTTATGACGAATAAATTGCGTTCTGACCTCGTTGCGTTGCTGGCTCTTTTAGCTTTGGTGATTACCGGAATATTGGAACCTGCAGAAGCATTGGCCGGTTTTTCCAATAACGTCGTGATTATGATTGCCGGCCTGTTTGTTGTTGGGGCAGGGCTGATGCGGACAGGGCTTGCGCAGAAAGCAGGAGACTTGCTGCTGCGTTGGTCCAAAGGCAGCGAACGAAACTCGTTTTTTATGCTGTTATTTATTGTCGGCGGAGTGGGCGCCTTCATGAGCAATACCGGGGTGGTAGCTCTAATGCTTCCCGTAGTCATCAGTATTGCGCTAAGCATAAAATCGAGTACTTCCAAATATCTTATCCCTTTATCTTTTGCAGGAAGTCTCTCCGGTCTAATGACACTAATTGCCTCACCGCCCAATCTGATTGCCAGCCAGACACTGGGCGAAAATGGCTTTGACAGGTTGGGCTTTTTTCAAATAACCCCCATTGGCATTATTGCGTTAATTGTAGGGGTTATTTTTCTGTATTTAACGAGAAACTTTCTGCTCCCGGACATTAAAGGGAAGGCCGGCAATGCAGAAGATTATGAGCTCTCAACGGAACAGCTGACAGAAGACTATGAACTGGAGGATGTATTGTTCAGATTGCGTGTTCCTGCCGGTTCAGCCATGGTGGGAAAGGAACTGAACGATTTGAAACTTCCCGCCAAATACGAGCTCTATGTATTAAAAATGGAGCGGAAATCTACAGATGGAATAAACATCCTTCCTATGCGGTACCAGGAGATGGCTGGTCCAACAAGCACTGTACAGGAGGAAGATATTTTATCCATCAAAGGGAACAAAGAAAAAATAGAAAAACTGAAGGAAGCGTACGGGTTGATTCTGGAAGAGGAAGATTACGAAGCAGAAGATCTTGTTTCCAAGCAGCTCGGTATGGCGGAAGTACTGTTGACCCCCCACTCCACTTTTATTAATAAAACCATTGAAAAAATTGGTTTCCGTGAGAAATATAACTTGAATGTGATGGGCATCAACCGAAAAGGAGAATATGTGCGTGACAGGCTCTCCGGTGAACGGCTTCGCTTCGGGGACGCCCTCCTGGTACAGGGTGAATGGGATGACATTGAATTACTTTCCAGGGAAGCGAGAGATGTTGTGGTTATTGGACAGCCGGAAAACTACGCCGGACAGGCAGCTGCTTCCGGTAAAGCGCCTATCGCCGGTGGGATCATGGGGTTAATGGTGATACTGATGGTGCTGGAAATCTTTTCACCGGTGATCTCCGTACTTATTGGTGCATCACTCATGGTGCTCACCGGATGCCTGCGGAACATGAATGATGCCTACAACGAGATGAATTGGGAGAGTATTATACTGATTGCTGCCATGCTTCCAATGGCGACAGCTTTGGAGAAAACAGGCGGAATGGTCCTTCTTTCCGACGGAATCATTCAATTTCTCGGTGGGTTTGGCGCCATCGGTGTACTGGCAGGCATCTATTTGCTGACGATGATTTTCGGACAATTTATCAGCAATACAGCAACTGCCGTGTTATTTGCACCAATTGCATTAAACGCCGCTCTGACACTGGATGCCAACCCATATACTTTCATGATTGCCCTTGCGGTGGCTGCAAACATGGCCTTTGCCACACCTGTTTCATCGCCTACTAACGCAATGGTAATGACCGCCGGCGGCTATAAATTCTTTGACTTTATCAAGATCGGTGTCCCGCTGCAAATTGTCATGTTTATTGTCATGATGATCGCGATCCCGATACTTTTCCCATTATAATCAGGTTGAAAGAAGGTTATGGGTGTGAAAGAATACTATTATGATAAATTGCTGCATATTAAAACAGGAAAGGATAAAAAGGTGTTTTATCCGGATTCCTTACACTACAATCCTTATGAGCCTACACCATACAGTGCCCTGGAAGCATTGTCGGAAAACTACAGTCTGCAGGCGCAGGACCATATCGTTGACTTCGGATCCGGAAAAGGACGCCTTCCTTTTTATATCCATCATTTTCACCCCGCTTCCGTAATTGGGGTGGAAATGGATGAAACTATGATGGAAAAATCATTGGTCAACCTGAAAAACTACCAGCGCTATATGAAGAGAAAGAAAAACACCATCGAATTCCTCCCTTGCCTTGCCGAGGAGTACATCATTCAGCCGCAGGATAACCGTTTTTATTTTTTCAATCCATTTTCCACAGAGATTTTTCGCAAAGTAGTAAATCGTATTTTGCTATCCGTGGAAAAGCATCAGCGGAGCGTGGATATTATTCTTTATTACCCTAACGGGGATTATATTTTTTACCTCGAGCATCATACTATTTTTGAGCTGATAAAAGAAATTAAACTGCATGACTACGACAGAAACCCGGATGAGCGTATACTTATTTACCGATTATAGCTTGGATTTACAGGCTTTTTTTACCACCATACCTTGTAACACGATGTACATCGTGTTACAATTTTCTTCAAGGAGGGACGACAAATGGACCGTGAAATTATGAAAGGCAGCATAGATATTTTACTATTAAATCTGCTAACTGGAAAAGACAGATACGGGTATGAAATGGTGAAACTGCTGAAAGAAAAAAGTGACGCCCTATACAACATGAGTGAAGGCACCCTGTACCCCGCTTTAAAACGGATGGAAAAAAAGGGGTGGTTATACGCCTATTGGTCGGAGACTGAACAAGGCAGAAGGAAATATTATCATATTACCGATGACGGAAAAAACGTGCTGGAGACAAAAATGAACGAGTGGGATAAAGTAAACAACCTGATCCGAAAAACATCGGAGGATGCAACATGAACCGGATGAAAATGCATATTCAGCATGTACTCAAGGAAACCCAATGTTCGACAGAAGAACGTGCAGAGTTGGAAGAAGAGCTGTTGTGTCATTTACAGGAGCTCAAACAGTATTATATGGAACAGGGTGAGACAGAGAAAAATGCGGAAAAAAAGGCAATAACTCAATTTGGCGGGCCAAAACTAATCGGCTGCGGTTTGCAGGAATCCATGTACCCGTGGCAACGCGGTTTATTATATACCATCGGGATTGCCAGTCTTTTATTTGGCGTACTTTTTCATTTATATACCTTGTTTGTTTTCCTAGAGCCTTCTGTAGCCTGGCTGGCCATTCAGCTGACAGCGGGCACCATTATTACATTGGCCGCCATTAATATTGCTTTTGCAGGAAGGCATCCTTATTTTCTGCATGTTATGGTGATGGGGCATCTGATCTGGCATGCCATCACGTTTATTTTAATTCAGGGAATGCCGGTAGCACAGGTATTTTTATTTATGGTATATATAATCCTTCTTATTGGATTGGATTTAATTTTTATATTTAGAAATTCCTATTTTTCCACACAGGCTTCGAAAGAGAATGCAGGAAAAAGGCTGGAAATTAAAGTAGGCTATATATTGAATTTACTGTTTGGATTCATAGTAGTAGCCATCGCACTATTCTTTCTTTGGGGACTTCTCATCTTTTCAGGATGGTCATTAATGGCTCTTTATCCTTTGTTACCCATTCTGGCCTGGTTTGTATTTTACCTGTATCAAATGAAGTTGATTCCGAGAAAACCGATACTTTCGATATTTACCGGACTGCTGTTTTTGGTACTTATAATCATGGTACCCTATGCAATTCTTGTATTTATTTAAGGGACCTGGCTGTCAGGAGGTAGACACATGACGTTGAAAATGAAAAATATACTGTTTATAACCGGCATGCTTTTATTATTTCTATTTTTATGGAGCATTACTTTATTTGCTGACGTTCCGGACGGGGTTACAGGTTACGGGAAATCCACGGCGATTTCTCCGGATGATGAGACACTCGTGTTTTCCTATTATCATGATGGGGATGCGTCATTGTATACAGTTCCCGTGGATGGCGGGGAAGCAACAATGCTTGCTCAGCCGGAGGAAGGGGTATCCTATGTTCATCCGGCTTTCTCACCAGATGGAAATATGCTTGTTTTTGTCAAACAATGGCAGGAAGAGGATCAGCCATATGGAGAGCTGATGCTAATGGACGTGGCCTCCGGAGAAAAGAGATCACTGACTTCCGGAAATAACCTGATTACAGAAGCCGTTTTCTCCCCTGATGGCGGATCTTTATATTTTCTGCAGGCAGGTGTTTTTCAAAATTACTCCGAGATTGCAAGGGAAAGACCGCATGATTTTGATATTTACAGGATGGATCTAAATACAAATGAAACGGAACAGGTCACAAATAAAGCTGCTTATGACATGTCATCCCTTGCGGTAACCCCGAACGGTGAGGAACTCATGTATAAAGGTTTTGAAGGCAGTGACCGGATTACATTTCTGTCTCTGGAAAATAACCGGGAAACTACTCCCGCTCCCATTTTTGAGGTTGCTTCGGAAGCACCCATCCTATCCTCTCCGGCGTTGTCCCCGGACGGAGAGCAGGTAGTTTTCTCGGATGTGGCTTCCAAGGATGAAAATGGGACATTTATATATGAAGGTTTTCGTATGAACCTGGGTAATTACGAGACGGAACAGATTACCAATTTTCGTGAACATGTGACCGAACCGGTATTTTTTCATCATAGTGAAAAGCTGATTGTGACAGTGGATAAACAGTTTGCGCAAAGGAATTCGGATTATGAGTATTGGAAAGTCAGCTTAGATGGCCAGGACCAAGCGCGTCTGCATATTAAAATGCCTGAAGATGAAGAATCATAGAATGCTTTCTATTTTTCGGTGAGATTTCCTTCACTGACCGAGCTGCTCAGTTATCCTTTAAAATGATGGCGATCGCAAGGCGTGTCTATTCCCTTCTTTTCTTGCTCAGCAAGGACTTGTTAATCACTAACTGTATTCAGATATCTTGATCCGTTCCTAAAAAAGCCGGCTATCCCAAGGGATTAGCCGGTTTTCCGCAAATCAATCTTCATATTCTTTTTGAATATCTTTCGTACTTCTCACCGTATCAATCGGGCGCACCATTTCTTCAATCTGTTCCCGCTTCGGTTCCAGAAATGGCGGAAGTGACAGTTTTTCACCAAGCGTTTCATATGGTTCATCCCCCATAAAACCCGGTCCGTCTGTAGCAAATTCAAATAATATTTGCGGGGCTACTCTGCTATAAAGGGAGCCGAAGAAGAAACGATCAACAAACCCGGAAGTCTGGAACCCGATTCCTTCCAGGTGCTTCTGCCACGCTTCCAGTACGGAGCGGTCTTCCACGCGGAAGGCTGCATGGTGCACTGTTCCGAATCCCTGTACGGCATTTGGCAGAACGGCATTGTATTCCACAATCACTTGCGCGCCGTTTCCGCCCTCCCCTACTTCAAACAAATGGAAAGAACCTTCCTGATCAATTTCTTTAAATTGGAGTACTTTTTCCATCATTTTTTTAAAATAATCAATATCAGACGTACGGACAAACAACGGCCCGAGTCCGGTTATCGCATATTCAAGCGGGATTGGCCCATCCTGCCAGGGTGTTCCGGCAGCCACGCCTGTATTGTTTTCATCAGAAATCAATTGATACTGTTGATCATCAAAATCTACAAAGGACAGCGTCTTTTTGCCAAACTGCTCTTTCACACCGGTATGCTTTACTTCCAATCTGTCAAACCGTTTCACCCAATAATCAATCGCAGCATCGCTCGGCACACGAAAAGATGTTTTAAAAATTTCATTCGTTCCGTGCGTGCCTTTTGGAATCCCGGGGAAATCGAAGAATGTCATGTCTGTTCCCGGGCTTCCGGTATCATCAGCAAAAAATAAATGGTATGTTTGTATATCATCCTGGTTCACGGTTTTCTTCACCAAACGCATCCCGAGTACATACGTGAAAAATTCATAGTTCTTCTCTGCACTGCTCGTGATGGCAGTGACGTGGTGAATTCCTTTTAATCCGTTCATATAATAACCTCCAGATTTATAGATTTATTTAGTTAATTAATTTTAATTAAGATATTATGAATTCAATTTATCATAAATGTTTTTCCATGTCAAAAAAGAAAGCTTGTTAATTTTTCTGCCTCTGTTAGTTCTCCCACATATGATGAGAGCTTATCCAAAGCTATGGTATAATAAATGAAATGATACAAGGAGGTGAAATTAAATGGATAACAATGATAAATTAAGAAAAAATGACAAAGTAAAAGAAAGTTCCCTCACTTATGATGACTATGCTGCGATCGATGACGGAAATCGCTATGAATTGGTGCAAGGTCAATTGGAATTGATGAGTCCTGGTCCATCCTCTGTTCATCAAATGATAGGCTTTGAGATTCAAAAGAAATTAACGAAAAGCTGTGAAACTGCCTATTTCATATTATACGCTCCCATTGACGTCATCCTGTCAGAAGAGGAAGTAAGACAGCCCGATATCGTACTTATTCACCGCGAAAGAAAAAACGTGATTAAAAAACGAGGGATCACTGGCGCCCCGGACCTTATAGTCGAGATCCTTTCTCCTTCTACGTTAAAACGGGATAAAATCGACAAACGTAAAACGTACGCTTATTATGCCATACCGGAATATTGGATTGTCGATCCGGAATCCTTTATTTTAGAGCAATTTGTGTTGGATAACGGCCAATATGAACTTTTTAATATCTTTCAGCAAAAAGAACTCGTCACCTCTCCGAACATCCGCTGTGTCAGCTTCACGATGGCAGAAATCATGGAAAACATCCCAGATATACAAGATTAAAATAAGGGAGGCGCCATCTGCAAGGATAGCGTCTCCCTTTACTTAATCCCCTACATTAAACTCACTAATCATCTTCAGTCAAAACTCTTTCGGAAGATAATGCGCTGACTTGCACAGGAAATAGAAATTCTTCTTCCCAACAGAACGGATAAAAAATTTTACCATCATATATAACGAAAACTCCCCAAAACACCTGCCATTTTCATTCCACACCACTTTCCAAAATGGAAAATCTCCCATTCTCACAATCCATCTCAGCCAAAGCACCATAAGGCAGTATAAACTTTGGTTCCGTGTGACCGAAATTCAGATTATATAGAATCGGCAAATCTTCGAGACTGTATTCTTTCATTACCGTTAAAATTTCTTCCTTGTACTCCTCATAATATTCCTCGTCCTGAGGTTTTCCAATAATAATTCCGTTTGCTTTCTGAAGAATCCCCTGTGCTGCATAATTCCTGAGCCAATACTTCAGCATTCCCGGATCAGGTTTCTCCTCTGAGGTGTGAACCTCTCCACCTAAATCCAAGATTTTGATGGAGCATCCCTTATCTTGAATAAACCACTGGGTCTCGCTGCGCAGTTCTTTACGAAACTACTGAGCCAGACGAAGGGCAATTAACGAAGACAAGGTCTGGTGTGTTCTTTTTGACAGCTCAGGAACTTTTGCCTGAAGAGCCAACCACTTCTTTTCAGAAGTGGATTTTTGTATGCCTCTAATAAAATATCGGGCACCAATGTTATAAGATGCGGATAAATCGGCATGATAAACTTTTCCTGTCTCAAACACGACAAGGTCTTTCTTATCATTCCGCTCTACGTGCCCGGAACCATCAAATGCCAGTTTACTTGTATTCCCGGCGTTAATACGTGAAATTCGCATGCCCGCATAATGCGCCATTTCTTCGACTTTATTCTGGATCCCTTTCTTTCTCCAGTAACGAAGCTTAAATCGAAGCTTTTTCGCACCATAAAAACCCTTTGGCATTTTCATATGATCCAGAAACTCGAAAACAATTACATCACAACGATGTTCTTTTGCCAGTTGGACAATTTTTCGGGAAGTATCATGAACGATGTATTTTTGCAGGCCGTTGATTCTTCGCCAAAAATTTGGTGCTTGGATCCTGCCGGAAATACTTTGTGCTTTCCTCAGTTTGTTCGTCATGGTATACAACTGGTCTTTTTCTTTGGACTGATTAATAAATAGTCTGTCCAGGACAGTGCCATTTGCATCCATGATGGAACAAACCGCAGAGTTCGTTATTCCCAAATCTACAGCACAGATTTTTTGTTCTTTTATCTTTGTTTTTGACAGTTTTACTTTTGACTTATAGCTGATATGTAAAAAGTATTTTTTACCCACCCTAACAAGCTTGGGATTGCACTCCTTCCACTCCCAAACATCACGTTTATATAAATCCTGTTCTTTGAACGCTATGTTGATCCATACCCAATCGTTACGGTGGAAAATCTTTATTTGTGCAGTGGTTTCATCTATTCTTTTAAACATATTCCCCCGATAAAATACCGGAAATTCCTTGTGTTCGAGTTGGAAGCGTGGCGGTTTTTTGTTGAACTTTTTTCCTTTTGATAAGGCAATATATTGTTCTTCTTGCCATTTTGTGAAATTTGATCGGTAACTTTTTACTTTACCAAAAGAAGTTGCAACCGCTGCTCTTCTGAAATAGGAAGGAAATTTATAAAACTGTGCATTGAATTCGGGGTATTTAGGCAGCGGGTTGGATTTTGTTGTGTGAATCAGTTTTTCTACAGCAGGAACAATGGAAGATGAGCTATAATCATCCAGGTCGGAAAATTCTTTATGAATAACTTCCATGATAAAAGCAATCGCCCGGTTATACACAGCCAATGTATCATCGAAAATGCGTGTGCGATTCGTTATTTTATGGCGAAGTGTTTTCGCAACTTTCATCACTTTCCATCCTTCTAAATTTTCTTTTTATTTGATATACTTATATTATACTTAAATTATTTTAGTTGTAAATAGAAATGAGGAGTTATTTAAGATGGAATATAAAAGAAATAGACATGCTTATTATAAGTTGACATATCATTTGGTTGTGGTTACCAAATATAGACATAAATGTATCAATGAAGATATGATGGGCAGGTTGAAAGAAATATCCGCAGATTTATTTGACAGATGGAATTGTGAGATTATAGAAATAAATGGGGAGACAGATCATATTCATATTTTATTCGATGCTCCTCCGCAAATAAATCTGGCGAACACAATAAATAGTTACAAAACAGTCACGTCCAGATACATTCGTAAAGAATTTGCAGACCACTTAAAAAACTATTATTGGAAGCCGGTTTTTTGGAGCAGGAGTTATATGGTGTTGTCAACCGGAGGGGCAACTATTAAGGGGAATGCGTCGCTAACTTTTGTTCAAAGAATAATATACTATCTTCCCAATATTCTTCCTCCGGCCACAACACAGTGCCTTTGGCGAATTCCAGCACTTCAATACAACCGCCGATCAAATGTCCCTGCACAACCCCACTGCCCTGCAATATTTCATATCCGAAATTCTTTTGCACCCCCCGCCGCTTATGTTTATTTTCTTCCGCCCATTCAAGGAATTCGCTCGTCCAATTGTCTGCAGGCTTAATCTCTCCAATCATTTTATTGGAAAACAGCGTCCGCTTTACCATATCTACCGTATAGGGGATCATTTCCACATTTTCGGCAAAATCGGTCATGATGGCAGGCCCGTAAAATGAAGCAAGACCTGCTTTATGGCAAAACAAGTGGGGGATCGTAATATCCGAGTAGCCCATAAACACTTTCGGATTTTGCCGGATGACGTCAAAGTCAATGTGCGGCAGCAAGCGGATACTTTCATTTCCGCCAATCGTGGCAAAGATTCCTTTCACACTTGTATCTTTAAACGCTTCCATCATATCCTTCGCCCGGGCTTCCGGATGATTATATAGATAGTCTGCCCCCTTCAGACTGTTCGGCATGGCAACTACCTCCAGCCCGAACACTTCCTCCAGCCGCTTTACTCCCTGTTCATAGCGCCATCTAAGCTCCGGCTCTCCCGCCGCTCCAGAAGAGGGACTGACTGTTGCCACTTTATCTCCTGTCTGCAATTTTTTCGGTTTCCTCAACAATCCCATCACCAACTTTTTTAAACAGTATACACCACCCACTAATTTATTTCACTAATTTTTCCAACAAAACAATACAAATGGCATGCATAAAGTGTTACGATAATCATAACTTTCATCTGTGGGGTGAGCGCTTCCCCAACATGAATAATAAAGAAGGTGTCTCATAATGAAAAAGATGAAATGCTGTGTTGCTGTCATCCTGGCCATGTTCCTTCTGGCAGCATGTCAATTGGGAGAGCCGGTTACAATTAAGGATGAGCAACTGGAACAAGCATTGCGTGAAGAGATTGGTAAAGATGAAGGAGATCTTTACGAAGAAGACTTCGAGGAAGTGGAAGAGCTGGATTTATCGGAGAATAACATATCTGACATAAGCGAATTAGCCACCTTACATAATTTACAGGTATTGTCACTGGAAAGAAATGAAATTTCCGACATCTCTCCGCTACAGGAATTGGAAAACCTGAATGAAGTGAATGTCGAAGCAAACCCGATTGAAGCTGAGGAACAGCTGGAAATGCTTGAACAATTATCGGAACAGGGAGTTGTTGTACACTTTACAGAAGAGCCGGAAATTGTCGGCCGGGATGATGGTCCCGGAGGATTCTTATGGAAAGTGGAACATGGGGAAACCACCGTTTATTTGCAGGGAACCGTGCATGTAGGACCGGAAGACTTTTA
The DNA here is from genome assembly GCF_055379185.1 of Virgibacillus kimchii. NCBI lineage: Bacteria > Bacillati > Bacillota > Bacilli > Caryophanales > Bacillaceae > Virgibacillus > Virgibacillus kimchii. The sequence goes on from NZ_AP043951.1 coordinate 2,705,152, forward strand.
TCCGATGCATACAGAAATTGAAAATGCCTATGCAGAAGCTGACGTCGTTGTACCGGAAATTGATATTACGTCCGTAAATCCTTTTGAGATGCAGGAAATTATGATGGAGCTTGGCACCTATCAGGGTGGAACCACCATTGAGGATCACCTGCCCGAAGATGTACACTCGGAATTGGTCTCCAGACTGGAGGAACTGGGCTTTCCATATGAACTGACGGAAATGTATAAACCATGGATATTATCCTCTACGATTCAGCAGCTCATGACAGAGCAGTTGGGTTATGTATATGGAGTGGACGAATATTTTCTTTCCCGGGCAAGTGAAGATGGAAAAGACATCATCGATCTGGAAACCGTGGAAGGGCAGCTCAGCATATTCGCTGAAACCTCTCATGAATACCAGGTGGAAATGCTCGAGGATATACTCATTGATCTGGAAGATTTTGATAACGAAATGCAGATGCTGTTATCGGCTTATGCGGAAGGAGATACGGAAGAACTTCTTGGACTCACTGTTGCAGATGAAGATGTTGACATGTCCGAGGAAGAGGAAACCTTTATGAGGGCATTGAATGATGACCGTAATTACGATATGGCGGAAACGATCGCCGGATTTTTGGAAGAGAATAATGACCTTACCTACTTTGTCATCGTCGGTACTCTGCATCTCATAGAAGAACCGCACATCATATCCATTTTGGAAGAGGAAGGATATGAAGCCGAACATATACATTAAATATATTTAAGTATTGGTCTTCCGATTAACAGGAAGGCCAATTTTTTTGCCCTCCTATTACCTGAGAACCAATTGATGGTCCTTTATACCCAGCTCTCCAAATTAATACTTGTTAAATAATACCTAATATAAATATAAATATTATTCAGAATTCATGACTTTTGACTCTTGTCCAAACATTACAATTCAGCTAATATATACAGTGTTTAGTTATGAAGTCATAGGATAATAGAGGGGGGCAAGCAAAAGATCTGTAAGTGATGTCCGGTCCGTCGGAATACTGAGCAAACAACTTTACGAGGGGGAAGTGTATGTTAAAACGTATTTCTATTTTACTCATTATCTTTTTCATGGCTTTTAGTCATGTTGCTTTTGCGGCCGGTGACCTGGCGCCAAAGCAAAACCTGCAGAAAAAAGACCTCACTCCAAACAAAATGGAGCCTACAACAGACCCGGATGAAGAGGTACGGGTTATTGTAGAAGTTAACGACGAAGCACCGATCCAAACAGCAACAAATCAAGGGGTTAAGTTTGGTGACTTAAGCGTACCAGAAAAGAAACAGCTTATTCAGGAAGCAAAAGAAAAGAAAGATGCTGTTAAAGAAGAAATGAAGGGGAAAAATGTAAATGCAAGGTACCTTCAGGAGTTTGAAGCTGTGGTTAATGGATTCAGTGCAGAAATAAAACATAAAGACATTGAATCCATCAAAGAGATTTCAGAAGTAAAAGAAGTATATATTGCCAATGAATATGAGCGCCAGGTTATCCAGCCGCAAATGGTGACGAGTAAAGAGCTTGTAGAAGCACAGCAGGCATGGCGTGATTATGATTTTAAAGGAGAGGGCATGGTTGTTGGTGTCATCGATACCGGTGTAGATCACAATCACCGCGATATGGTACTCTCCGATGAGACGTCAGCAAAAATTGATGAAGACTTTGTAAATGATACGATCGATAACGAAGATCTTCCAGGCCGTTATTACACGGAAAAAGTTCCATACGGCTATAACTATATGGATGAAAACCATGAATACACCGATGATTTCCCTGGCGGTTCAGCCCATGGCATGCACGTAGCCGGAACGGTTGGTGCGAACGGGGATGAAGAAAACGGTGGTATTCTTGGAATTGCGCCGGAAGCACAAATCCTTAATTTAAAAGTTTTTGGGAATGATCCTGCATTTCAATCCACATATGGTGACATCTACATAAAAGCAATAGATGATGCCATTAAATTGAATGCAGACGTATTAAATATGAGCCTTGGTTCACCGGCCGGGTTTGTTGATGAGAACTCACCTGAACAGGAAGCAGTTGCCCGTGCAGTGGATAACGGTGTTTTAATGGCTATTTCTGCCGGTAACTCAGATATGTTGGGAAGTGGCTTTTTCTACCCATATGCATCCAATCCGGATTATGGTGTAGTTGGATCACCGGGGGTTTCCTATGAATCTCTGCAAGTAGCTTCCTTTGAAAATGAATTTATGACAGTGGATGCACTGGAATACAATGTGGATGGGGAAAGCGGCTCGGCAGGATTCTTATCTGCAAGTGACACGAACCCACCGACAGATGGAAGTTCATTTGATGTAATTGAAGCAGGCCTTGGGACACCGGAAGATTATGAAGGACAGGACGCGGAAGGAAAGTATGCCCTTGTCCAGCGTGGAGAAATTGATTTCATCGCCAAAGCAATGAATGCACAAAATGCAGGTGCTGCCGGAGTCATCGTATACAACAATGAGGACGGCATGGTTAATATGGCATCTGATCCGGAAATTGTTATTCCGCAGCTGTTCATGTCCAAAAATGACGGAGACTACTTAGCGGAAGCCGTGCAGAATGGTGAGAATGTAACGCTGACATTCCACGGGGAAACAACTACCGTAGATAATGCCGAAGCCGGGCAAATGAGTGCCTTTACTTCATGGGGATTAACGCCTGACTTGGATTTCAAACCAGAAATCACAGCACCGGGTGGGCAAATTTATTCCACGTTAAACAATAATGAGTATGGTGTGAAAAGCGGTACATCTATGGCTGCACCGCATGTAGCAGGTGGAGCTTCACTCGTTCTGGAACGTATAGATCAAGAATTTGGCTATGAAGATGCCGATCGTATAAATCTTACAAATAACATCATGATGAATACGACCAAGGTAGTAGATTTTGAAGGAGAGGCAGTTTCACCTCGCCGCCAGGGAGCCGGTTTAATGCAGTTGCATGCAGCATTATCCACCCCTGTTGTTGTTACAGAATCAAACACAAATGAAGCAAAAGTTGCGTTGAAAGAAGTAACAGAAAACCAGATTTCTTTTGAGTTAACAGCAGAAAACTATACAGATGATGCAGTAAGTTATGATGTAGATGCAAGTCTGTTAACGGACTCACCAGTAAATGCAGATCCATTTCTCGTAGTAGCACCAAATCTATTCCCGGCATTGGATCTTGAAGGGATGGGTGCTGAAGTGCTCGTAAATGGTTCAGCTGAAACTTCTGTCGAGGTACCTGCAGGCGGCACGGCTGACATTGAGGTATCTATTGATGTAAGCGCCGTTGATGCAGCGCTCGTAGACATGTACTTTGAAAATGGCTACTGGCTGGATGGTAATGTAACTTTAACTGATCCATCTGACATGAATCCTGACCTGTCTGTGCCATTTACCGGGTTTAAGGGAAATTGGGACCAGGCACCAATCTTTGATACAGCAGATGACATGTCTTATTATGAAATGACCGGTATCGCAACACCGCTTGACGAAGATGGAAACTATGGTTTCTTTGATGAAGATGCCATATTCTCTCCATATACTGAAGAAATGAACGAAGTATTACTGGTCGTATCCTTCTTGCGTAATGCTAAAGAAGCGAATTTTAATGTACTGGATGAAGATGGAAACGTAGTCGAAACCCTTACAGAAGAAAGCTTTGTACGAAAAAATTACTATGACAGCGGATCGGCCTTACATTATTCTCTAGATCCAGCCCGTACATGGGATGGAACGATTAATGGCCAAACTGCCCCGGATGGGCAATATTACCTGCAGGCTGAAGCGGTTATTGATTTTGAAGGAGCTTCATGGGATTCTATTGAACTGCCAATCTATCTTGACACCACCCCGCCTGAAATCAATTCTGACATTCGACGCGGCCAAAGAGAAGTCGATCTGGCTGTAGCTGATGAATCAGGAATTGCAAGCTGGGAAGTATATATTGACAATGAAGACCCGATTGTTTTAACTGATGAAACTGAACTGGAACTTACCGGCATCCACCCAAGCCAGGTAGTGAGAGTGGTGGCAACGGATATCGCCGGCAATGTGTCTGAAGAGGTTGTACTTGGACCTCAGGGCAACGGACCACCGGATCATGCTGGACCACCGGCTCACGCAGGCCCTCCTGGACATGCCGGACCTCCTGGCAACAATGGACCAGGTAATGGCGGACCACCTTGGAGCAACTAAAACGATAAAACATGAAATTAAATGATGTACAGAAGGACGAGAAGAAAGTCTCGTCCTTCTAATTTTTTTGTTATGAAATCATACACTTTTCCTTCGCTTTTGAACCGCCCAATACGTAATGAAACCAATGATACCAAGCAGCAAGATGATCGGAATATTTCCGACAAAGAAAACAAACACTCCTGAGAAAGCGGAGATCAGCAAATTAATGCTCTTCATAAACTGTTCCTGCGTCTTTTCCCAAGTGTTTAAATCGTTTTCCCCTACACCGGATATCGTGATATCGCGTTCCTCCATATGTATGGTCACGGTTGCCAGATCAGTTTTATCCTGCAAATAATTCATCCTGCCGGTGATCTCTTCTATTTCTTCCTGGACCTTCGCCAGATCATCAGAAATAGCCAGAAGATCTTCTGTTTCTTCCGCCTGTTCCATAAAGGAAAGCAGCCGCTCCTCTACCACTTCTTTGGAGGCCAATCGCGACTCCAGATCAACATACTCTTCTGTTACATCCTGCCCGGAAACGGAGCTTTCCAGCACCGTGTCGCTTCCTTCCTCCACTATTTCAATAAAGGCATCAAAATGCTCCTGGGGAATACGGGCAGTGATATACCCGCTTGTTGAACTGTTCTCTGTTCCTTCATACATGCTGGATTCCACAACATAGCCACCATAATCATAAATACTTGACTGCAGGTTCCTGAGAGATGACTGGTAATCCCGTATTTCCACCCGCATATCAGCGGTATAAATTATCTTTCTGTCTGCTTGACCTGATTCTGTATTGTCAGGCATATCGGCACGTTCATTGGCATCCGCCGCCTCTTGATCCTGCTCAGCTATTTCCGCTTCCTCCGTACTTTCCGTAAACCCTCCGTCTTGAACACTCCTTTCATAACCCTCTGTGGAAATATCAGCAGCATCATCTGTCCCCTGCTCCTGATCTTCATCGTTGCAGGCTGCCAACAGCAAACTGATACCAAAAACAAGCACCAGAATCATTATGAATTTTTTCAAATTGACCACCCCATTCTTCTCTTTGTAATACAGTCGAAATTTACTGAAAAAAGTTACGCATAAACTAAATAAAACCCTGTATTTCTTCTCTCTCTATTACGGCGAAACTATATCCCGTATGGTAGAATAAGAACTAACTGAAAAATCAGCCAGCAACAGGTGAACCGGGAGGAGTTTTCATGAGAACAGAAAAAGAAATGATGGACCTGATCATCGATACCGCAAAAGCTGATCACCGGATCAGGGCAGCATACATGAACGGATCAAGAACAAACCCGCACGTCCCAAAAGATATTTTTCAGGACTATGATATAGTGTATGTCGTAACGGAAACCGCATCCTTTATCAGAGATGAGAATTGGGTGAACACATTCGGAGATTTGCTAATGATGCAGGAGCCGGATAGAAATGATAAAGCCACTGGTAAACCAGTGAACATCGATCGTTCTTACGGTTACTTAATGCTATTCACTGATGGAAACCGAATTGATCTTCACATAGAAACAAAAGAAGTCACGAGGGAAAACTATGTAAATGATAAACTGACCATCCCCCTGCTTGATAAGGATCATATCCTACCGCAAATTCCCGCTCCCACGGATATCGATTATCACATTAAAAAGCCTGTATACGCAGCATTTCATAGCTGCTGCAACGATTTCTGGTGGTGCCTGCAAAACGTGGCCAAAGGATTGTGGCGGGATGAATTGCCATATGCAAAGCAAATGTTTGAATATGAAATCAGGTCAAGACTTGATGAAATGGTATCCTGGTGGATTGGAAATGAGCATGATTTTGATGTTTCATCAGGGAAAATGGGCAAGTATTTTAAACGGTATCTGCCCGAATCACATTGGAAAATGTATGTAAAAACCTACGCCAGCCACAATTACGAGTACTTTTGGAAATCTATTTTTATTACATGTGAGTTATTTAGAACCCTGGCAAAGGATCTCGCTGTTCAGTGGGGCTTTACCTATCCTGAAGAAGATGACAGTAACATGACGAAGTACCTTCAACAAGTCAGGCAATTACCACCTGATGCGGTGACAATCTTTTAACCAGACATTCCATCTATTTGTGCTTCCCGCATTATATAATATAAAAGACCGCTTATGAATCAGATTCATAGGCGGCCTTTTCATTTGGATCTGTTGCGGGTCAGTCCCATTCATAAGGCGTTTCCTGGTATACATAGTAATTCAGCCAATTGGAAAACAACAGATGTGTATGGGATCGCCACGTATTCAGCGGGCGTTTTTTTACATCATCATTGGGAAAATAGTGCTGTGGTACGGCAATGTCCACTCCTTTGGCTGTATCCCGCTGATATTCTTCTGCAAGCGTCTCAGCATCATATTCCAAATGGCCAGTCAACATAATATGTTTTTCATCCTTGGACATAATCATAAATACCCCTGCTTCCTCGGATGCCGACAGCACCGTAAGCTCAGGGTGGTTTTCCACTTCCTCCATCGACACCGAAGTATAGCGGGAATGCGGGGCCCGGTACGCTTCATCAAAGCCCCGGACGAGTTTTACCGTCGGATCGGTAACCTGATGATCAAAAACGCCAAAACATTTTTCCGGGAGGGCATACTTATCAATTCCATAATGATAATATAAAGCAGCCTGTGCTCCCCAGCAAATATGCATCACGGAAGTTACATTTTCTTTCGTCCATTCCATAATTTCCGTAAGCTCTTCCCAATAGTCCACTTCTTCAAATGTTAAATGCTCTATCGGTGCTCCGGTGATAATCATTCCGTCAAATCGCCGGTCTTTTATTTGGTCAAACGTCGAATAAAAAGTATCCAGATGTGACTTACTGGCGTTTTTTGATTCATGTGTAGCCATCCGAAGAAACGTCACATTTACCTGCAATGGCGTATTCCCCAGTACGCGCAGCAGCTGAAGTTCTGTTCTTTCTTTTTCCGGCATCAAATTCAGCAGGAGAATATTCAGTGCACGAATATCCTGGGTTCGTGCGCGTTCCTCATCCATGACAAATATTTTTTCCTGTTTCAGTTTTTCTGTTGCCGGCAATGCTTTCGGTATATTAATTGGCAATGTTGCTCTCTCCTTTATCATTGGTCATAAAAACAAAAAACCCCTTTTTGCTTTGATTGCCAAAAGGGAAGCCCGTTTTATCATTCAAAGCAAATGCTTTGTTGGTATTAGCACCTTACTGGACGTAGGTTGCTGTGACATCATTGAGCCAAGTCTCTCAGTCACTCTTAATAACTATTCAATTAGTAACAGTATATATGAAATCTCGCGAAATGGGAAGGGTAAATAAATTGTAATTATTTCTGAATAAAGATATAATTAAATCATCTTCATCATCTCTCTTCTTAAAATTACTTCCAGAAAAACTTCGATTTTTTTCTTTTCTTTTAAAAAACTCGCATTCGTTCGCCTTTTAGTGAATGTGTCAGCGTATCCATGAAAGTTTCAGCTAGCTCGAATCCACTTCTTAGATAAATACTTTCTTCACTTGCAACAATGCATCAGGATTATCGTGTTAAAATTAAATAATCAAGGAGTGATATTATGGCATCCATCATACAAGCAATCGCCTGTCCCCATTGCAACTGCTCTGCGACGGAGGATTTTTACTATAAAATGGGCGAGAAATTCATATGGTGTTTTCGATGTGGCTATTACTATGAAAAGATCCAGGATTATTACGACTCTGATAAAAATAAAATATATTATAAGGAAAATGAATACCAAGGGTATGGCATTTTTCGATTAGAAAAAGAAGATGAAGAATCACAGCAAATTATATTTCATGAGCCATTGAATGAAAAGGAAATCCATAGCTTTACACTGCAGATGCAGGAAGAAGGCGTGCTTCTGGAAAACAGCTATTTTGTTTTATTCGAAAACGGCGAATTTCAGTTTCTCGCCGGCAATCCGCCGGAAGATTTTTATTTGTCATTTGAAGATTATAAACAAAAACAGGAAGAAAACGGTAAAAATATTGTAACCATACTTCCTCTCTAAACGAGGAGAGAGATGATGAAGAAAGCAACTTGAATTTATCTTTTCAATCTGCGGTCAATCAATTATAATAATAGAAAAGGCGGTGAGCTCATGGAGGAACCAACGATGTTAAAACAAATTCTTGGTGCGTTAAAAGATCATTCAGAAAAGATGGATAAACAGTTCGAGCATTTGAATAACAGAATTGATGGTCTGGAATTAAGGATAGATAACCTGGAGTCAAGAATGGACAAACTGGAATCCAGAATGGATAATATGGAATTAAGAATGGAAACAGGCTTTGACCAACTTGGAAAAAAATTTGACGGCATGCGCGTGGAATTAACAGAAACCCGGGAAACGACAGACTTCGTATTAAGTAAAACCGCCCAACACGAGAAGAAACTCCATCAGTTTGAAAACCAGCACTATTAAGCCCCAGTATAATCAGGAACAGACCAAAACAATGCGGATATTTAGGCCTGTTCTTTTTTTATCATATACAGGAGAAACCTGAAGACATGTTGATGTTGAAGCTTTCTCTATATACCATGAAAAGATCGGAAAGCCACTTCCATAGGAATGGAGTCATAATTGGACATTGAAAAAATATAATAAGAAGCAGACAAGTTTCAGCTGGTGAAAAGACAGGGAATGAATAAAAATATACATGATGAAAAGGAGGAAAATCGTTATGCCAAGCGGAACATATCATGAAGAACTCCAATTACCTATTATGAGAGTATGGGATTTCGTTAGCGATATGAATAATTGGGCTCCTTTGGTTCCCGGTTATATTGACCATGAAATTATCAATGATAGAGAGTCCTATTGGGAATTTATGGGGGATATCGGAATTTTAAAACGGAAAATTAAGTTGCAGGTTACCATTACCAAATGGGAAAAACCCTCCAAAGTCACCTTTAATTTAGAAGGCAAAAATGAAAAATTTACAGGAAGCGGCTATTTTGAGGGGATTGCTTTGGACGAAGATAAAACACAAATGACCGGAAACCTGGATATTACAGCAACCGGCATGAAATCTCCAGTTATTAACCCTGTTCTGACGACATTTGTTCCAAAAACAGCTGAAGATCTAACCCAGGCGGTTGCCGAAAAAATCAGGGAAACAGAAAAAGAAAACATGGGATAACATACGCTATCCCATGTTTTTTTTACGCTCCCTGTCTAAACCCAAATAACCTCTTTTGAAACCCATGTTTTTTCCTTTTTTTGATTTCATATAAAGCTTATGCTCTTCCGCTCTTCTTCTCATGTTTCTCATATTGTCTTCAGCTATACTTCTGTAAATATCTTGATTCATCATATATCTAACCTTCCTTGTTTTAGTTTCTATGTATAGTTTACCCTGATTACTGTTTTTTCACTTCGGCACGAAGGTTGATTTTTCATACAAAAAATCCCCTGCTTTATCAGTAGGGGATTTTCCGTCTGAAGGCGGAGAAGGCGAAACAAGGATTTCATTCTTTCTGAAACAAAAAAGGGTAAAGAGATAATCCCCTTTGCCCTGTTTTTGTCAATTACCTTTCTTTATGGAGTGATTAATTTCTGTAATTCCAATGGCTCTATGTATTTCCCGTCCTTATAAGCCCTCATGTTGCCGCCGGAAATCTCGTCAATTAGCAATATTTGATCATTTGCATCCCTGCCGAATTCCAATTTTATGTCATACAACTCCACATCGTTTTCAGCAAGCGTTTCTTTCACAACGTCAGAGATTTTGACCGTAAGCTTTTTTAACGTGTCGTATTCCTCTCCTGTTAAAATATCCAGCATTTGCAATGCATCCTTATTGATCGGTGGATCTCCCCGCTCATCATCCTTTAACGTAACCTCTACAAAGGCATCCAGGGTTTGTCCTTCCTTCGCATATTTCCCGTAACGACGCAGAAAACTTCCAACTGCACGGTACCGACAAATAACTTCAAGCCCTTCCCCGAAAACTTCCGCCGGCTTTACCGTCATTGTGCGCTCCTCTATATCTGCATCGATATAATGGGTGGGAATACCATTTTCTTTCAGCTTCTCAAAAAAGAACTTGGTCATTTTCAGTCCGGCTTTGCCTGCCCCATCCAGGGTGAGGCCAACTGTATTTGCACCCGGATCAAATACCCCGTCCTCTCCGGTGACATCATCCTTGAATTTTAATAAATAATTCCCATTGTCCAACTTGTATACATCTTTTGTTTTTCCGGCATATAGTTGTTTCATGGCCGACTTCCTCACTTTTCATCTGATTTCATGACTGCCCAATACGTTATTCGTCATATATTTTATGTTATCATATAACTAATACTTGACATAGTCTTAATGTAAGAAAAGTATGCTGGGAGGATTACATGATGGATGTGTGGTATGTAAGCTATGGTTCCAACTTATGTGAGAGCCGTTTTTCCTGTTATATTGAAGGCGGCATGCCTGAAGGCTCTGAGAAAGCGGAAAGAGGCTGTATGAACCGGACGCCGCCCAAAAGGACAGAAAAGGCAGAACTCCCCTATTCGCTTTATTTCATGAAGGAAAAAAGCAAATGGGGGCAGGGTGGTGTGGCATTCATTGATCATAAAAAAGAAGATAGAAATACAACGATTGCGAGAAAATACTTGATTACGGAAGATCAATTCAGGGAAGTCGTGGAACAGGAGAATAATGTGGATAACCTGGAACTGCCTGTACCGGATATTATAAAAAAGGGGCACATGGACTTAACGCCCGGCTGGTATGGCAGAGTGCTTTACCTCGGTGAGTCAGAAGGAGCACCGATGTTTACATTTACCAACGCCAAACCCATGGGGGAATATAATTTTACGATCCCTCCATCAACATACTTATCCATGATTTCACGAGGACTGAAGGAAACCGGCATGGAAAAAGATGAAATGGTGGAATACTTTATGGAAAAACCGGGTGTGAAGGGAAAGTTCACATCTGAATCGCTGTATCAATATATTTTCCGGGAACAGCTATCCTTTACTTGAATTTCATTCGCTTTCGCCTAGACCCGGATGGCTTGTTTTTCATTGTAATATGCCGTGCAAAAATAATACCCAGGATGTGATCTCATGCCTACCAACCGCATGCCTATACTCATTCTTGTAATGAGTGCTTTATACTTATTTATCATCCCGGATGAGCCATTTGCATTTAGGCTGTTTTTCAAGCTTATTCCCATGGTGATGATCATTATGTATGCATTTCGCCAAAGTGGCGAAAAAAAATCTGCTGCACAATGGCTGATTATTACCGGGCTATTCTTTTCCATTATTGGGGATGGTACACTGCACTGGTTTATCGTCGGACTGACAGCATTTCTTATTGGACATTTATTTTATACAGCAGGGTTTCTTACCCGCTGGAAGTTTTCCTGGGTTCGTTTTGCGATGATCCTCCCGATTGCCGGATATGCCATTTTTATCGGCAGTGACATGGCTGTTGCGTTGGACACGGGAGGAAACGAAGAGTTACTGATCCCTGTCATGATTTACATTATCGTCATTTCCATTATGGCCTGGGCTGCTGTAATGACAGGAAATGTATGGGCTTCACTTGGCAGTATTCTGTTTGTCATTTCCGATTCGATACTGGCCTGGAATATGTTCGTTTCACCCATAGCAAATTCAGGTGAGCTGGTGATGATCACCTATTATGGCGCACAATTTTTGATTGCCCATAGCCTTGCTACGATACAAGAGAAAAGCAATAGAATCGTTTGGTAAATATAGAGGGGCTGGGACAATAGCATAATATTCAAAGGAAAAGCCGAACTTAAGCGCACATAACCCGCTCCGGCAATATACTACGCTTTCCGCGGGCGGCTGGTGAGCCTCCTCGTGCTGTCGCACTGCGGGGTCTCACCGATGCCTTTTCTCCCGCAGGAGTCTACGTATATTGCCGGAGCTAATGTGGTGCATTGTTCGGCTTTTTTTTATAGACTTTTTTATGTCTCAACCTCTTTATTAATTAATACATAATCCCTTCCCGTGTGTGGGTTTCTGCCAAAAATGCCGGGTCCGGGTCAAAATAATCTTCATTATAATGGAAGTGGAACTCCCCGTCCTGGACATAGCCTGCGCCCCAGGTTGGATCCATTTCCAGCCAATCCCCGTCCACCATCACTTCCACCCAGGCATGCCGTTCTCCTGCATAACCTTCAACATAATGTGCTTCCATGCCAATGGACCTGAATAAAGCCGTGGCCAGGAAGGCATAATCCTGGCAAATACCAACACCTGATTCCAGTGTCGACAGCGCACTGTCGTCTATATTAAAAATATCTGCCTCTGCTTTCTCCACATCATAGGCAACATGCTGGGCAACAAATTGATAGATTGCCCTGGCCTTTTCCCGATCACTTGTCAGACCGTCAGTGATCTCTTCCGCCTTTGCCATAATGCTCGGGTGATCCGATTCAATGCCGCGTGAAGGCAGGAGGCCCCGTTGATCAGGAATATCGGTTACTTCATGCTGGATTCTTGCGACAGCTTCAAAGTAAAACATCGATTGATTTTGTCTCTCATGGTCAGGCACATTGACGATGACCTCATAATCCCCCGGTCCAAATCGGAAGTAAGCCAGCCCGTCAAATTGGTAGTCTTCCACAGGGATCACATACCCCGCTTCCTCCTCTTCCGCATCCAACTTTATCACCGTTACTATAATATGAGTTATTGCCTCTGCCCCGGGCATCCCGGGATCAATTTCCCCTGCGATGCGGTATTCCTGGGTAGTCTGCAGTGCATCTTCACCCCAACCCGGAGCATGCAATGTTACGCCGCGGTCTATGTACTGATTAAATTTATCCATCTCCGCAAAAACTGTATCCCCCTGATGGTCTGCATAAAAGGAAGCTGCTTCATAATATAGACCTTCCAACTCGTCATAACTTTGAACCCTTACAAGGTGAAGACCTTCACCAAAATACAAGGGAACCTCCCCTTGGAACGCACCATCTTCAATTGGGAAAATAATTTGTCTGTCCTCATTCCCTTTTTCCACCTGGACCAACACCATATCTCCAGGGTGATCTTCCGGAACCGACCCTTCGATATAAACGGTCCCCTCGCCCTGCTCATTCCACCCCAATGCAGGGCTGTGCAGGCGCACGTCGTTAACTGCACCATATTCCGTATACTGTACTTCACGTGCAACTGTTTCATCTTCATTTGTCACTTGAAATACTGCCGTTTCATAGTACATGTCTTCCTCATTGGATTGATTGCTTGGGGCCCGGACACTGACTTCATACCCGCCGGCACCCTGATGTAAATTCAGCTCCCGGGAAAAAGCTGCCTCTTCTATTGTTATATAGTAATTGAATTCTTTTTCGGGCAATGCTTCTGATGGTTCCTCCGCCGTAATCACTACCCAAAGATGTTCTCCGGTCAGGTCATTTGCTTCTGTAATGGTACCTTCCAGACTGATCGATGTATTTGCTGTAAAATGATACTGCTCCGGAGATGTAAGGGAAAAACCTATTTCCTCTGCATAAGCAGTCAGCTGTATACTGTCATCTTCCACTTCTCCCTGCGCTTCTTCTGCAGCTGCAGCCTGTTCATTTTCGTCCTGTTTATTTTCATCTGGCTGTTCTTCTTGTTGTGTACACCCGGTGATCACAGTGAAACTGAAAAAAAGCACCAGAAAGCAAAGCATCTTTCTATACCTCATCCAATCCCCCTTTAGCAGTTACCGCATTAAAATTTTCCAATTATTTTCTATTATCATCATACTATGGAGTGTACGTGATGTCACTCGCTTTTTCACTAAAGCTTCTCTTTCTTGTCATAATCGTCCCCTCTCTACATAAAAATGAAATAGGTAAATAACTTTGGGGGTTGTTCGAATGAAAGAAATAGAGAATGCCATTACAGCAGACGACTTGGAAAGGTATTATACACTGAGAAAGCAAAAAGCCGAGATGGAGAAGGAAATAAATGAGTTAAAAAAGAAGATCCATGCACATTTGGATGCACAATTAGGGGAAAAACAAAAAGGTAGCGTAACACTCGGGAGTTATCAGGCCAACCGCCAGATCCGCAGTTCTGTTCAATATAATAGCGTAGAAACCATTGAAAAATTGGAAGAACTGAATTTGAAAGATTTCATTGTAGTGGAGAAAAAACCGGATACCGAAAAGCTGGAAGCAGCTATGAAGATCGGCCTTGTGGAAAAAGAGGAGTTTGAGGAGTGTAAGAACACGAAATTGACACAGGCGATTGTAGTGAAAGAGGTGTAGGGTATAAAAATTGAAAACCAGGATCGTTGAATTCCTGGTTTTTTTAATGTTTCCATTTCCATTGAACCATCCACTTACAGCTAAAACAAAGGCCCCCCTTTATTGGTGAGCCATGTTTTTCATTATTCTATTTATCCAATCCCTAGCGCCAGCTCTGCAGTTGCCTGCACTTAGACGAGCCTTGGTAAATCCCTGCTATTCCTTCGTGTCGGAAGCTTCCATGACCCCTTCAGTATTAATACTAATCTGAACTCCATGGTTCAGCATTATTTCCAGCGGATGTGTCTCTGCCTTTCTTTTCGAAAACCTCCACTTCCATTCCGGAGGGGCTAGCAGAATAAAAGTATCTTCTCTTCCAAGGAAATTCACTGTGTCAGGGTCAGTTTCCGCCTTGTTCCAAAGGGGAACACCCAGATCCTGCAGCTCTTCTCCAACCTCGTATACATGCGGGGTTATAATGCCTACTTCGCTTATGTTAATAAACGCTTCCTTCGTCAAAGGACCAAAAAGATCCCGGTTTCTTCGGCCGATCATTTCCACCAGATTGCCGGCAGGATCATGAAAATAAAAGGAGTCTGCGCCAAGACTTTCATAATACACGTCCAAAACCCCATCACTTCGAATCAACGGTACTTTATCCCTGATCCACTGCTTTAAGAGAATAAACTGATTTCCCGGAATATTGATGGCGAAATGATAAAAGGAAGGTGCATCCGTTTGCCGGAACTTGAGATCAGTTTCTCCCACTTTCACCGTAAATTGATTGCTATCAGATTCGATGACGTCCAACCCCAGCACATTTGCATAGAAACGCTGCATGGGTTTCAATTTATCCGTATAAAATAATACCGATTTAAACATGACTTCCACCCCAAATCGCATGATTTAGCTAATACCCTTTTCTATCATTATATCACTTAACTTGCTGTGTATTTAGTTATTTTTCAACGCATTCATTATTCTTTTACAAGACATCGCTCATTTTTGGGGGTGAAGCGAAAAACAGCTTTTTCTAACAAACTATCTTTCTAAAAGGAGCTGATATACATCGGGGATTCCTTCAATCACATCTGTTGCCATAAGGTCATAGTAAGTGTGCTTGTTTTCCGTTTGCACATCTGCAGCCTTCCCGTGGATATAGCAGGCATTGCACAGCGCCTCAAAGATGGACTGGTTTTGCAGGATCATGGCCAGCACGATTCCAGTTAGTACATCACCGCTTCCACCTTTGGCCAATCCCTGATTCCCCGTGTCATTTACGGCCTGCTCCCCGGAAGGCGCGCTGATTATCGTGTATTTTCCTTTTAAAATAACATATACCCCATATGTTTTTGCAAAATGGGCGGCATAGTAAAAAGGCTGCTGCAATAATTCCTGTACGGTAATATCCAGAAGTACGGCCATTTCTTTAGGGTGCGGGGTGATTACCGTTGGGCTTGTTCTCTCTTTTAAAAGGGAGAGATGGCTTTTTACATGAAACAGTCCATCGGCATCGATAATCAGTGGGCCGTCTGTGCTTTTCAGGACTCCCGCTATTACTTCACCCGTTTCTTCTTTCCTTCCCATTCCAATCCCGATGGCAACCGCATCAAAATCGTTAAGTGGAACCGTGGACTCATTTGTTATATATCCATCTTCTTCAGCAAGCGGCAGACACATGACTTCCGGACAGTGGGCATGAATGGCGGGGAAGGCTGATTTCACCGTGGCTGCCGTTATTAAACCCGCCCCCGATTTTAGTGCTGCTTTGGAGGTCATTGTTATGGCACCCGGCATCATAGCACTTCCGCCCACGACCAGGCCCCGCCCATGATTTCCTTTATGGGAAAAGACTTTCCTTTCCGGCAATGACGCCTTGACATCCCTTTTTCTCCAATGTTTGCGATTTGTAAATTTGCGCATGACAAAGGGGGGGAAACCAATAGATACAACATGCCTCTCGCCATAAAAAGGTGCGGTATGCTGCAGGAAAGCACTTAGTTTAGGCGCACCAATGACAAAAGTTACATCTGCTTTTACAGCAGTAAATTCCTTAATCCCTTCTCCTGCAGGCAAGCCACTTGGGATATCAATCGAAAACACTTTCGCTTCAGCTTCATTAATTACCTTAACCATGCCATTTAGCGGCTTCCGCAAATCTCCTTTAACGCCTATTCCTAAAAGGGCATCAATCACAACGTCCGTTTCACGGAGCACACTTTCCAGTTCCGTTTGTGAAAGAACAAATTCTACCTCTCCCCCGAAATTCAACCAGACATCTTTATGATAGCGGGCATCTCCTGTAATCTTTTCATCCGGAACAGCCTGTACCACTTTTACGTTGTATGCTGATTCCATCAATGTCCTCGCAATGACAAATCCGTCTCCACCGTTATTGCCCGGACCGATGACTACCATGATACGATCGTTAATTTGTATCATTGGCTTCAATTTTTCAGCTGCAGCCCTGCCGGCATTTTCCATTAGTATTTTCCCTTCAAGGCCGATCTTCTCCATCGTGCAATGATCAATATCGTACATTTCCTTTGCGGTGACAACGAACATATTGTTACCTCCTGGCATCTTAAGATACGTACAAACATCCGTTTTCCAATTATTTGCCTGCTCACTTAAACTCGGCTTTCAGCAGAAATGCAATATCACTGTCCTCCAACTCATCTAAGTGTTCATCCACATCCTCGTAAAAATAATCAGGAAGGGAACTCATACCCCCTTCATCACTGGAGTACAGTATGCTTGCCAATACCATTTCCCCCTCAGCGGGATCATTTTCATTTGGATTGCTTCCCCATACACTGGATAAGTTTTCATCCGGAAGCGCCGTCTCATTGCGTGACACACTAACAGCATTGTTACTACTGATACCGCTTTGTAACATAAGTTGATCCCCGGAACCTTTCATCCCGGAAACTGCGAAGATAATGGTTCCCTTCTCCTGTATTTCCGTGGAAAAATAAATCAGTTTATTATCAATCAATTCCCCTGATTCATACCTTTCAACCAAGACAGTAAGTTCATCGAATTCCTCGCCTGTATGAAAATCAAACACAAAGGATTGTTCTGCTGTTGTAGAAAGTATAGCTTCTTCCCTGCCTGTTAAATCAGCCTCAAAAACCTCACTTGATTCCGTAGTGTTACCTTGACAGGCATACAGTAAAAACAGAATGAAGATTGATATTGATAATATAAGTACTTTTCGCATATTCGCCCCCTGTTGTAGTTCGATGTAGTTTAGCCCTGAAAAACCACTTAAATAATTTACATCAACTTTACTTATTAATAATATTGCATCATATTGCTAATTATTTTACCTAACGGACATTATAGGTGGATTCGGATTCAATTAATGGAGCATTCCACTTCTCCGGATAAGCATTAATTTCCTGTTCATCGGTCTCTTCATGGCAGGCATTTAATGTACCTTCGCCATGTATTTATTTCCCTGCTATCATATCCAGCCACTTTATATCCGCCTCCAAATGAAGCAGAGCACCTTCCACGAGCATTTTCATCGTTTCATTTTCGGATCGATTCATTTCCTTTTTTAATTGCGTCAAGTGCAGTACGTCTTTTACCATTGTTTGTTTTTGCATCTGAATCATATGCGTTTTATCCTCGTAATCTATATGGCTTGCACAGAGGTATTTGAAATAAAATTCATCCTTTAGTAAAGAACGGCTTACTGGCTGCTTCAGCCAGGACCATAATTCTTCTTTCCCCCGATCGGTAATGGTGTATAATTTTCGATCTTTCTTATCATGACCGGGAGACGTAACGAGTTCATCTCTTTCCAGCCGGTCAAGTGTTGTATACACTTGACCGGCATTCAATGGCCACATACTTTCGACAAGATCATCAAAACCGGTTTTCAGCTCATAACCATGTCTTGGTTTTTCATATATTAACGCAAGCAGTGAATGTTTTACAGACATAATGATCCCCGCTTAATCATAAGATATCGCATCCTTTACCTTCACACGTGAGGCTGCGGCACCTGGCAGCCATGAAGCAGCAAGACTAAATAAGATACCGCTGGAAATAGCCAGTACCAGGCTGATCCACGGGACAGAAAAACTTAATAAACCCTGTGCCATTTCCGATTGTGAATTCAGGTAGATGACCAAAATTCCATACGCCGTTCCGACAATGACACCCGTAAGTCCAATAATTAGTCCCTCTGCCAAAATCATACGTTTGATTTGACCTTTTGTAAATCCAATTGCCCGCATTACGCCAAGTTCCTTTGTCCTCTCGATTGTATTCATCAACAGCGTGTTGCTGATTCCGATTGCTGATAAAGCAATTACGAGCAGCAGAAGGCCCTGCATCAGTTCATTCATCCCTTCCAGGGTTCCTACAGATGCTTCTACATTTTGTGAAGCTGTGGAAATACTGGAGATCTCGTCGCCGTAGTTTTCCCATAAAAAGTCGTGAACATAGGGCAAACTACTCTCATCATCCAGCGAGATAGCCAAATGAGACTGTTCCGGCCAGTTGAGGGACGAGGTTAATACAGCATCTTCCACAAATGCCACATATCCTGTATATTGGGAAGTTTGCACAGTACCTTTCACATGAAAGTCAGTCGCACCTGCAGGGGTGTTCAATCTAATCACTTCACCTATTTCTCCACCCCATTCTTTCAGTGCCCGTTCTCCGAGGTATAAGTCTGGTAATGCAGGGGATTCCCCGGTCTCTTCTGTTACATGGAAAATTTGCTGCTCATGGGCATGGCCGGTGAAACTCATTATCGAAAACTCTCTGGCTTCTCCACCTTTTGTTTTCCATATAATTGAAGGGATATCAGCAAAACGATGAACATTCACCGCTCCTTCTAACGTTTTTAAATTCTCCATATCTTCATCCTGCCAGGAGGTTTCTTTTTCCACAATCATATCTCCGCCAAATGTGCTTCGTATATCGTCTGCCATTCCATCCGGCAAAGACTCCAGTGCCGCGCTCATAAACAATGCCAGACTAACACCTATTGCCAGCATCGCGGAGGTGTTCCCATTCCGGTTCTTAAATTGTTTTACAGATTGCAGCGCCTGTTCTCCGGGGTATTGAAAAAGGAGCTTACATAATGGACTGATCAGCTTTTGAAGACCACTCATAAATAAAGGATAAAGCAGTACCAGACCAAGAAACAGGAATAAGAATGCGATGACATCATCAATCAGACCAATTCCTGTAAAAATAACACCTAACACGGTGCGTAAAACATTGCTTTTCCCACTGCGCTGTTTCACTGCCGATGGATTGGATATTGCTTCCAGCACTGGCGTTTTACCAGCTTGATAGACGGGAAAAGCAGCTGCTGCAAAAGGAAATAAGAGACCGATAACAGCGGCAGTAATAAGTGGAGACAGGATTTCCAGTTCATAGGTAATATTTTGTGTTGCAATGGCACCCATCAACAATTCCTGAAAGTACCCGCCAAATAAAACACCCAGGGGAATTGCGATTGCTGTACCGATCATAGCAAGAAGTCCTATCTCCTGCAGCACAAGACGGTATACTCCTCCATTGGTATAGCCTAAACTCTTCATCACGGCGAATTCTTTTTTACGCTCCATGATGCTTGTGTAAATCATATTGAATGCAATAAACCCACTGATAAATATGGATAGTATCGCTATAATGTCAAAAGTCCAATACAGCCCTTCCAAATCGTTATTTTGTCTGTCATCACTAACAACCTGCTGCACGAAAAGATCGGTTGATGAAAGCTTTTCCTGATAAGCAGTAAAGATTTCATCATGTTGTCCCTCCGTTGTTTCAAAACGATAGCTGGAAATCT
This sequence comes from Virgibacillus kimchii, assembly GCF_055379185.1. NCBI lineage: Bacteria > Bacillati > Bacillota > Bacilli > Caryophanales > Bacillaceae > Virgibacillus > Virgibacillus kimchii. Next base: position 2,725,407 of record NZ_AP043951.1, read on the forward strand.
GCTCCTCCAATCCGCTCCATTGTTGCAGTGCATCAAGCGGCACCATCACCCGGGAATGTACATAACTTGCCTCTTCCAGGGTTTGCGGGCTGCTGAGCATGGATCCTTCATGGACAATGGCCGTCACTTCCATCGTTCCCATATCAGAAAAGGTAATGTCATCCCCCAATTCTTTATCCCAAAGATTTGCGGCATTTTCCGTTATAATCAGCCCTTCTTTTGTAACATCCCCTTCTTTTACCGGCAGTTCAAATAAACCATTATCAAAGCTGGATACGCCTGAAAACCTAACTGATGTTTGTGCTTTTGACAGTCCGTCGATTTCTACAAATCCCTGCTTTAACAAGATGCCGATTCCTTTATTAAATTCCGCTCTTTCCTGTAACCAATTCAGCCTATCCTCTTCAAAGGTATGATTATTGCTTTCAATCCAGTAATCCGCGCTTCCCGCATATAATTTTTCATAGTAGTCCAATGTTTCGGATGTTGTTTCTTTAGCAATTAACATTCCCGTCATAACGACAATACCAATAATAATAGCAGCCAGCGTCAGGAAAAATCGTTTTTTATTACTGGTGACATTACGCCATGAAACGAGCAAGGAATGCCGCATAGTCCTCATCCTCTCTTCGCACCTCTGTTTCAACAAGGCCATCTTTAAACAGCAGAATTCTATCTGCATAACCTGCAGCAAACAGATCATGGGTTACCATCACCACTGTTTGCCCTTGTTCTTGATGAAGACTCGAAATAATATCCAAAATATCGCTGGAACGCTCTCTGTCCAGGTTTCCTGTAGGTTCATCAGCAAGCAGGATGGCCGGTTGGTGAATAAGTGCCCTGGCAATGGCTACACGCTGTTGCTGCCCTCCGCTCAATTCATGCGGAAACCGACGTTCATAGCCCTCCAAATCAACAGCCTTCAACAGTTTCTCTACTTCTTTCTCATCCACTTTCTTCCCATCTGCATGAAGTGGAAAAGCAATATTTTCAAACACGGTCAATGTTGGCAACAGCTGGTAATTTTGAAAAATAAACCCGACCTTTTGTCGCCTGATGATCGTCCGCTGCTTTTCATTTTTCTTCTGCAGCGCTGTACCTTCCAGTTTCACTTCACCGGATGTAGGGACATCCAGCCCACCAAGCAATTGCAGAAGTGTACTCTTTCCGGAACCGCTTGGTCCCATAATTGCCACAAACTCTCCCTCTTTAATGGAAAGGTCAACCCCTTTTAAAATGGAAGAGACCTCTTTTCCAATGGTAAAATCCTTCGTTACGTTTTCTGCCTGAATCATAAAACTCATCCTTTCTGTTTTGATGGAGAAATGGTATAAGACCATGAATAAATAAAATCAATAATAAAAACTATTGCCCAGACCATGGAGATTCCGTAAATAGTGTCGTTGGCATATGGTGTTTGTGCTGCATTCTCTGCCCCAATCCATGAAAGGTCCGTCATATAAGAGATCATCTGATCCACACCACTGGTTCCATAGATCCAAAAAATAAATTGAGCAACACTGAATACCGTTAGATGTGCCATGGAGGACCAGCGATATTTCTTTGCCACATAGTCGGGATCCTTTTGCCTGGCCATAATATCTTTATCTTTATCCGACAGCAGTTCAACACCGCGCCAGCCCCCGATTTTCTTCCGCATCCATCGATCCAGCTTCATAAAGTCAAAAATTCCAAATGTGCATGCATAGATCACAAAAATGGTGATGATAATCAGGAAATTGGAAATCTCCCCCGTTTCCTGAAAAATTAATAGTCCGAATACCGCTTCAAGGATTAACAGCATTAGAAAAAAAACAAGGAACAACAGACTGAGCCTGCGTTTTCCAAAGAAGTATCTAATTACACCGAAGAGAATTAATGCAGCAAGCGACAACACTTCAGCCGTAATAAAAATCTCCCACTGGTATTGAATGAGTTCATCCATCATTTAATCTTAAACCTCCGCCATATATACTCAGTATCTATTTACTGAGTATATAGATACTGAGTATATAAGTCAATATAAGATTAAAAAAAATCTGCTGCACCCAGTTACCTGGTTACAGCAGATTCTATCTATGATTCATCTGTGTCAATAAAAATCGTGAGAACTTTGGCGCCCTTGTTATCGACAGGGACAAACAAGTGAGTCTTTTTCCCGTCAAAATAAGCAGTGTCACCCTTTTCCATCTGATGTTTTTCATTATCATAAAGCAGTTCTATTGCGCCATCCAAAATATATATAAACTCATCCTGGGAGTGGGTGTATGGCTCCTGCCTGAGATTTGCATCTTTCGGTGTAACATGGACAATTGTCGGTTCAATGCTGGAAAATTTCGTTCTGTTTGCCAGCAGTTCAAAGGAGTATCCCATGTTTTCATCGCCGACTTTTAACTGCCTTTCCGACTTTGGAAGCAGCATCAGATCTGTTTCCGGATGATTATCGAGCACCCAGGAGAGGGAAACTCCCAGTGCATCACTGATTTTGGATAATGTTGCCACTGCAGATGCCGTTTGTCCATTTTCTATTTTCGACAGCAGACTTTTCGATATACCACATTCATCTGCAATTTGCTGTTGAGTTTTTTTATTTCCCAGCCGGGCCTGCTTAATTTTTTTGCCTATATTATGTAAATCCAGCGGGACTCTCCCCTTTCTGACCGAAATGATTAGAAGTCATTATATCACAGAAAAGCGGAATTGCAGAGGAAAAGGATGTTAATAGCAATCTATTGTTATGTAAATATGAGATATTCTTGAATTGAACAGAATGGCAGGAATCACAGAAGAAAATCGCATGAAGATGTTGTTTAGTGTCGTTCTAAAGGAACATAGCTTGATAATGGTATGGAACTAGAGGGATGTGTATGGCTGGTATGATATAGAGAAAAAATTCTACCACATGGTCACTACATTTAAAGAAATGGAGGCCAAACTTTAATCTAACTTCTTCAACATTTCCCAGGTCAGTCCTGCATCTCATATAAACTTCAGCAACATGGACTGACCTGCCAACTCATTTATACTGATTCAGGTTTATCATACGTGACATACGTTCCTGCTATAAAATCATGGATGGCACGCTTATCTTTTCGCAACGCCACCATAAAAACAGATACGATAAAAGCAATACCGAGCGTAAGCCCGTATATTAAACCTGTTACCAGGTAACGCAGCAGCATAGTTCCGATAGTAACATTCGAACCATCCATTTTCACAATGCGTATTCCCATCAGCCGTTTTCCTACCGTGTATCCGTACCAGACGGCAGGAACAATTACAAAGTAAAGCACACTGATAATACTTTCACCTGTCTGCACCGCCCGGTCGGCTGTATCCAAACCAAGCAGAAAAATTGCTGCAGATACGACAATCCCTATAAGTATGGCATCAAATAAAACTCCTGCCAGCCGAATCCAAAATCCGCCTACATTAGACATTGTATTCCCCCCTTTTTAATAACTATGTACCCATAATGAAAATCCTCTCAAACTATCGGTTCCTTTCACTATTTTACCCTATGACTCCAAGGAAAACAAAACAACTACCAAGGAGTGATATTATAATTTATGAAAAAGCATTTAAAAAAGGTATTTCTTTAGCTGAGATTTACAATACGGGCAGAAGGTGCTACAACCATACAAAAAGCCGTCATTTTTTCTCCCTGATCGGGTAAATAAAATGACGGCCTTACCGCTTTTTTACTGCTGGGCAATGGCGTACGCTACCGATTTGCTGGGCAGCTCTTTATCCAATTTATTTTGAATATAAAAAGCTGCTTCCTGAAGCTTTTTCTCACAAATTCCTGTTTTTATACCAAGGCCGTGCATGAGATACAGTATATCATTCGTAGCTACATTCCCTGCAGCACCGGGTGCATATGGGCAGCCTCCCAGGCCGCCGACTGCACTGTCAAACCTTGTTATGCCATAAGCCATCGATGTCATGATATTGGCAATTGCCATACCTCTTGTGTCGTGATAATGCATAATAATTTGATCTGCGGTATAACGCTTCATGACAGCATCAAGCAGCTCTTCCACCTGCGAAGGGACTGCCGTTCCAATCGTATCGCCAAGTGATAAGTCGTCTACCCCGTATTCCAGGAGCTTCTCACTTACCCGAATCACTGCCTCCGGGGATACTTTTCCCTCATACGGACAGTCAAAAACGGTGGAGATATACCCCGTAACATGTTTTCCGGCTTTCTTTGCTTCTTCGATCACTTCCTGCAAAACCGGAAATGTTTCATCAATGGACTTGTTGATATTCTTTTTATTATGGGTCTCACTCGCTGACATAAAGACAGAAGCCCCGTCAATACCGGTTTCAAGCGCCAGGTCAAGCCCCTTCATGTTTGGCACGAGTGCAGAGTAGCGCACATTGGGATTACGTTTCATTTTCTTCCCTACTTCATGCGCATCAGCAAGCGCCGGTATCCATTTCGGATGCACAAATGAAGAGTACTCAATCTCTTTTACACCGGACTCAGAGAGCATATTGATCCAATTTACCTTATCCGCTGTTGAAATCCGCTTCTTCTCATTCTGCAGGCCATCCCTTGGCCCCACTTCTTTAATTTGCACAAATTCCGGCCAACGTCCCATTTTTATCCCTCCCGGAGATTTATTTTCATTCAATCCGGCAAAGCACATCATCTCATTATATTGAATGCGCTTACAGGTTTTCTGTTACCTTTTTTCTGAACCACTATCCGTACCATACATTACTTTGGTTTAGTTATTCCCTTTTTCCTCTACCTTATAACAATTATATTCAATCACGTTTATCTGTATTCAACCTTGTTGAATATACTATATAATAAATTTTCCGAATTTGCAATGTTAAATATGTATTTTTTGCTGAAAATAGGGTGTCGCCCAGTTTAATGCGACTTTCCAAACCATCAGATTTTCAATTAATCCCAGCCCCCGCTACCCCGGGCCCAATCCGTTCCTCCATTAAATGAAAATACACACAAAAAAGCAATACCGGTTGGATCCCTCCCCCCGATATTGCTTCTTTAAAAATAATATTAGTTTGTTACTTTTTCTTTTCTTACTGTTTTCAACGCCTTACTCCAAGCAATCACCTGATCCAGCATGCCATTTGCATTGGCTTCATGGTAGTCGGCAGGCTCGAACTCAGTAAAGTCAACAAAGTCCGTCATCAGCGAGAATGTCACTGCTGTTTGCACATCCGCCACCTGCAGTTCACCGAAAATCAAACGCAGATTTTCGTGGGCACGTGTACCCCCAAGGCTTCCGTAACCTACCATCCCTGCTGCTTTATTGGCAACCTCCGGCTTTAAGTGATCCAGTGCATTTTTCAGTGCGCCGCCGACAGCATGGTTGTATTCCGGTGCTACAAAAATATAGCCGTCGAAACTATCCATTTTCTCTGACCATGCCTGGATTGTTTTTTCAGCTTTTGCCTGTTCATCCTCAGGCAATACTTCACCCAACATAGGCAGTTTATAATCAGCCAAGTCAACGATCTCATAGGATACATCCTGATCATCGCGCTTTTTTGTTGCAAAATCATACATCCAATTTGTAACAGCCTCTGCGTTACGGCCTTGACGTACGCTTCCTAAAACGATTCCTATTTTTAACATGCTTCTATTCCTCCCTGATGCTTCTATTGCATTGAATTCATTTTGTTTGAATTCATTATTTTTAACAATTCTTATCATAACACCCTGAAAACGAATTTGCAACAGTAAATGCTTATCTTTTATTATATAGTTATAAAAAGTAACTTCCATGTATTGCAAAGGGTCTGCTTCACAGCATGAAAGCAGACCCTCCAACCGGGTATTACCCTATTTCCGTTTACCCTTTTACCATTTGTACATTATTCATTTGCCATTGTAAAAATTGATGTTTTCTTACTTTTCTCGGAACAAATTGGCGGATGTCATCTTCATGATAGCCTACCTGAATTCGTTTTTCGTCAACAATGATGGGACTGCGCATAAGGCTGGGGTGTTGTTGTATAATGTTGAGTAGTTCTTTAAGTGGAAGTGAATCCAGATCCATATTCAGATCCTTATACACCTTTGATCGTGTTGCAATAATTTCATCTGTCCCTTCCAGCGTCATCCTGAGAATGGAATGAAGCTCTCCGATTGTTAACGGCTGCCTTAAAATATTTCTTTCAACATAGTTGATTCCGTGGTTATCCAACCATTCTTTCGCTTTTCTTGTTGATGAGCATGGCGTTCCATATAACGTTACTGTCATTTATCATACCTCGTCTCTATAATTTTCTTTGTACATTTTTCACATACTCTCGTTTTAAAAAAAGCTGTTCACTAAGCTTTACTCTTCTGTCTTCCGGTACAAGCCATTTTTCAACAGCTTCAGTTCAGACGTATAATGATTTATCGCTTCCTCATCGGTTAAATTTCTGGAAAACTTCTCGATGAAATTACGAATGGTAACGGAGGTAAGAATTTGCATTACATAAAATAACTCTTTATCTTCGGAAATATTTAAGTATTCTTTATTGATTAACGGACTGATCTCATCAAGAGAATCATCCATCACACTGCTGCTGAAAATACTGGCAAATGTATGCTCGACTTTATGTGTCATGTTTAAAAGGGCATTTTTTAGAAAGGGGAGATTCTTTTTATCCGGGGCATCGGCGACAATATCCTGAAACATCTCTGCCATGGCTTTAAACAAGTCCCCATCATGCTGTTTCAAAAGTAAAGTAAAGTGTTTCTGTTTCGCTCTTGTATGCTCTTTTAATAAATAAAAGAAGGCATCTTCTTTGTTGTCAAAGTATTGATAAAAACTTCCCCGGGGGATCCCGGCGTCCTGAACCATATTTGCCACAGAGGCTTCAAACAGCGGTACCCTGGAAAACTCTTTCTCCACGGCCTCCAGCAATGTTCTCTTTTTATCCTCGGGCAGGTTAAAAAATGTTTGCTTTGGCATTGCTGACCTCCATTACTGCAAATGACATTATGTCATACTTTAATAATAAATGACACGGTGTCGTGTGTCAACTGTTTTTCATGACACCATGTCATTTATTTTATAAATTTTTTCCGGTCTCTTTAATATGTCTGTTAAACGCATCTATAAACGGCTCCGGGGAGGTTTTTACTGTATAGGGAAAGACGCCTTTCAATGTATGCAGGTAAAGTATACCACCTTCACCAGCCACTTCTTTATAGGACACATCAAGCACGTCCGTGATCGGAAACTCCCTGTGCCTTGTCACTACTTTTTCATCATAAAGGTAAATCATCCGCTGATCTTCCTCATCCCATTGCTCTATACTACTAACCTTCCGTTCCACTTTCACGTAAGGTTGTTTGGCAATAAAGTCCATTTGAGTCCTCCTATAAACCATAATATGCCGCTATTCAGCAGGAGTGTTTTTCGCTTCTTTTGTGATCTGCACCTGGTTCAGACTTCTTTCTTCCGTACTTATAATGTGAAAAACAAGACCTTCCCTTTGAATCGTTTCCCCCTCTTCCGGGAAATAATTAAACTCCTTCAGCAAATATCCGCTCAGCACATCTTCTTCTTCCGGAATCGAAGTATGAAAAATCGTATTCAGGCGGTTTAGCGGGATTTTTCCATGACAAATAATTTCTGTATCCGTTACTTTTTCCACCAGTGACTCACTGTCTGTATCCATTTCGTCTTCGATCTCCATTCCCAGCAATGCTTCAATTATATCTTCCTGGGTAATGATACCTTCCGTTCCACCATATTCATCAAGCACAATCGCCATGTGCTTTTTCTGCTGTATCATTTTGCGGAACACCCATTCAATAGAATGGAATTCAAATACAATCAGCGGGTCCATATCTCCGTAGCTTTCCAATGTTTTCTCCGGCTCCAGTGACCAGGAAAGTAAATACTTGGAATGGAAAACACCGACGATATTATCAATATGCTCATCATAGATCGGATATCTTGTAAACGGGTTTTCAATTGCAATGATCCGTACTTCTTCAAAGTCCGCTGTTCTCGGCAGGGCCATAATGTCCACACGGGGGGTTTTCAGCACGTCCTTCACATTTAATTCCCGAAACTCGAGCACCCCTTTGATGCGGTGGGACTCCTCTTTTTTAAATATACCCTCGGTTCTTGCGATATCCACCATCGCCCGAATCTCATCCCGGGAAACGGAAGCCTCCGTCTGTTCGCCTCTGGATAGTACACGAATAATATAATTGGTAATACCGTTTAACATAATTGTAATCGGTTTAAATAGAATGATGACAAAACGGATAACCGGATAAATAACATACGCAATCTGGTTCGGAAATGTAGCTGCGATGGACTTTGGAATAACTTCCGAAAATACGATGATAAATATCGTTAATGCCGCTGAAGCTGCCGCTACATTCCATCCGTACTCTATTGCCACCATCGTTACCAGGGTGGGAAGAAGGATATTTGCAATATTATTTCCAATGAGAATGGATGTAATGAATTGTTCCGGCTTCGACACTAGTTTTAACAGCTTTTCCGACTTCTTATCCTGATTTCTAGCCTTCGTTTCCAGCTTCATTTTATTTGTGGCTGTCAGTGCCGTTTCACTGCCGGAAAAGAATAAAGACATAAACAATAATGCAATGATTGCTATCGTCACGCCATGCTGCCTCCTGATCGGGAATGGAGCGTCATCTGTCCTGCCCCACCCTGTTTGTAGGTACACTAGTTTTCTTAGACTTATCATAAAGGAATCAAGGTAATTATAAAAGTAATTTGCAAATCGCTGCTGCCTGGGTTGGTACATGTTTTATTACCTTTTGGATAAATTAATAAGGAAGTTCCACTTATAAAAAGGAGGAATTTTTAATGGAAGACACACGAGAGTTTGTTGAAAATCTTAAGGAAAATAAAAGAAAAGACAGACGGAATAAAGAGCGGCAGGGGCATAATGACCCTGCAAAAAAACTGCCAAATAAAAGGCATTAATTAGAGATTAGGGAGGCGTCCAAATTGAACAAACATCGAGCAGAAGAAATTGCGCAATCACCCGACATGAAGCATGTCACCTATAATGGACAGCAAGTTTACATTCAGCATGTCCATGAACAATCAAATACAGCACGCATTTTCCCGTTGGATCAGCCGGAAAATGAGTTTGAAGTGCAAGTGGAAAATCTCCTGGAATCGAAAAGAGGGAATGCGTAGTGGAACGGGACCGGGCACAGGAAATAGTTGATTCCATTGAGATGATTCAGGTAGCCTACCGTGGCATTCCCGTCTATATAGAGGAAGTTCACAACGGAGAAGACAAAGCAACTGTATTTCCACTGGATCAAATGGATGATGTACAAACCGTGGAATTAAACGGACTGTATGAAGTGAACCCCAAATAAATTTCTGGCCAGCAGGTGGAGTTGGAATGAAATGCGGGGCAGGAGGGCACTGTATGTACTGTTGCAGCACTCTATGGTACTTCATTCGCTCTTCCTGCTGGAATGACGGACTATGGCAGCACTCTATGGTACCCCATTTGCTCTGCCTGCTGGAATGACGGACCATGGCAGCGCTCTATGGTACCCCATTCGCTCTTCCTGCTTGAATGACGGACCATGGCAACGCTCTATGGTACCCCATTCGCTCTTCCTGCTGGAATGACGAACCATTGCACCGTTCTATGGTACCCCATTTGCTCTTCCGGCTTGAATGACGGACCATTGCGCCGTTCTATGGTACTTCATTCGCTTCACTTGCTGTAATGACATACCATTGCAACGCTCTATGGTACTTCATTCGCTTCACTTGCTGTAATGACATACCATTGCAGCGCTCTATGGTACCCCATTTGCTCTTCCTGCTGCAATGACGGACCATTGCGCCGTTCTATGGTACCCCATTTGCTCTTCCGGCTTGAATGACGGACCATTGCGCCGTTCTATGGTACTTCATTCGCTTCACTTGCTGTAATGACATACCATTGCAACGCTCTATGGTACTTCATTCGCTTCACTTGCTGTAATGACATACCATTGCAGCGCTCTATGGTACCCCATTCGCTCTTCCTGCTTGAATGACGGACCATGGCAGCGCTCTATGGTACCCCATTTGCTCTTCCTGCTGTAATGACGGACCATGGCAGCACTGTATCCCTACATTTTTAAAATAACCGAACGGGGGGCAGAAAGACTTGCCCCCTCCCCAATCTCCTACTTTAATATCTTTGTTGACTCATCCTTACTGCCAGGCAGCATCTTCCCCATATAAGTGGAGGTAAATTTTATACTTTCCTCGATCTTCTCAGCAAGAAAAGCGGTTCGTTCAAATAATGCAGAACGGAATTGGTCCATCTGCCGGAGCATTTTTTCCGTTAATGCTTCCTGATTTTCCAGACGGTTCAATACTACTCCTTGGGTGTTTTCCTGTTTGTTCACTTTTTCAGACAGTTCCTGCTGCACTTCTGCTTGATCGTTCACCCTTCCTTGCAACTGCTCCTGCAAGTCTGCCTGTTCGTTCATTTTTCCAATCAATTGCTCATGCATCTCTGCCTGTCTGTCAATCCTCCCAATCAGACGCTTGAATTCTGTCTCGTAATCCGTTAACTTGCCCAATAACTGCTGATGAGAAGCATACATCTCTTCCACTTTCTTATTTCCACTGGATGCTTTCTGTTCCAGCATTTCTGCTAAAGATTTATTTTTTTCCTCCAAAAGGATCAGCTGTTCCATGACGTATGATTCAACCTGTTCATGCCTGGCATTCATTTTCAACAGATTTTGCAGATCTCCCTGCACCTCTATCCATTTCTTCTGTTGTTCCCCGGTTTGCATTTTTTGATATTTGCTTAAATCGGCAATTGTTTTTTTCATCAATGCATTCACTTTATCCTGTGCCTGAATCATTTCCGCCACATGATTTTTTATAAAAAAACCCTGATTTGGTGCTTTTATATCGCCTTTATTTTTGAAAATACCTGCATGGTTGTTATGATTAATATATAACCCCATAGTTACACCCCTTAACGCAATAGCTGTATTTATTCTATGCAAAACTATAGGAAATAGGGACACAGACACAAACATCGATAAAAAATGGTAGGAGGAAGAAAAATGCTTCACGAATGGCTGCAATCTTCTCAGTACACCGTCGTTTTTACAGGTGCAGGGATGTCCACGGAGAGTGGATTACCGGATTTTCGTTCGAAAAATAAAGGGCTTTGGAATAACATGGATCCTTCCAGGTTGGCATCGACAGAAGCCTTAAATAAACATGTGGATGAATTCATTCAATTTTATCGCACACGGGTGAATGCCATCAGTGAATATAACCCGCATCAAGGCCACATGATTTTGGCCGAATGGGAAAACGAAGGTAAGGTCAAATCGATCATCACCCAGAATGTAGACGGCTTTCATCAGGAAGCCGGTTCCAGACAGGTTGCCGAACTGCACGGCACATTACAACAACTCCATTGCCAAAATTGCGGGAAATCCTATGGCAAAGAAGCCTATCTCGAGGAAAGATATACTTGCGAATGCGGGGGTACACTAAGGCCGTCTGTCGTATTATTTGGCGAGACGTTGCCTGAGGAAGCATTCCGTTTTGCCCTTGAGGAGGCGGAAAAATGCGACCTATTTATTGTGCTTGGTTCATCTTTAACTGTCACACCAGCCAACCAATTCCCACTGATTGCCAAGGATAGTGGTGCCAGACTGGTCATTGTTAATCAGGAAGAGACAGAATTAGATGCGTATGCAGATCAGGTTATTCATGAGCGAAAGATAGGTGAGGTATTGGAAGAAGTCAATCAGAAGATGGATAAGTAAGGTGCCAAGCTTCTTACGATTGCTCGGGGGTACCCCTTCAGCACAAACCTTTTTCTTTTAAATTTGCTTCTGCAAAGCAAAAGGTTCAACAAGCACCAGGACGATCCTGACCTTTTAAAAATGCCGCGCAGTCCTTTCGCTGCACGGCATTTTTAGGCCATCCACTTTGGTGGCATGTTTTTATCCCAAAATATTTCTCCAATTTCATAGTGGCCTTCAAACTGATCATCATATATATGGTAATGAAAATTAAACCAATACCCTTCCCATGGCCGGTGGTCCCGGCGGACATGAAAACGGATGATATCCTCATTGGTCTCTGCATCGAAAATGTTGAAGATTCTCTCTCCAAGACCATCCGCGGGAACTTCGGTTATACTTAAGTACACATGTCTTTCTTCCGGTATTTCAGAAAGGAAACCATTTAAAGTGTTTTCTATGTTATCCAGAATAGCATCCATAAATTGTTCATCCAGCTGTCCGGTAATTCTTGGACCGAGCTTCAGCAATGTCTGCTCCTTCGCCTGGTCCGAAAGGCTATGAAGATGGGATGTTTCCTCCTGCCCGGAATTCTGAACTTCCAGTTCCGGTGTTTCCACTTCAGCAACAGCAGTCTCTTCGCTTACACCAGAATGGGAAAGCTCATCCTTATTATCCTCCGCCTCAGCTTCTGCCATTAAACCCGGCGGCACGTACAAGCCAAAGGTCATAATTGCAACCATAACGACAGCTAATTTCCGCAACCATATCTTCATAACCCGTCACCTCTATTCTCTATATTAAAATTTTAACATGTTTTGAATAGAAGTCTACGGATTTTTTAAAATTTAATTAAATTGTTGCAATGTTTACAATGAAATTACTTTACTCAAGCTGTTCCCTTGTTAAAGTAATGGCAAGGTAGTTTGATCCCAATGCCTGGAGAGCAGCCCCAATCAAAGACAGGATTTGGCCATGTTGTTCTTGTTCCTTCAGACTCAAAAGACCACCAATACTTTCCAGTCCAGCCCCTAATGCCTGCAATGCATTCCCAAGAACCATACCTTCTTCCCCGGTCAAGTAGGAGGATACCGTACTGGTTGAACTTCCCAATGATTGCATAGAATCACCCAAAATTTCCAATTGCAGTGCTTCATCCCCGTTCTCGGGATCTATATCCTGTAAATAGGCCGCCAACGAACTCGTTCCCGCTCCGGCACTATCGACCCAATCCCCAAAAAAAGCAAGCGAATCAGTAGTTGTTGTTGCCATGATTCCTGTTCCAATTGATTGAAGTCCTTCCCCAATCATGACTATCCGATGATTAATCTCGTTAAATCCTGCCGTTTTGCGCACTTCTCCCAATAGGGAAATAATGGTACCTGTTGCATCAATCCATACACCAATGAGTTCTCTGCCATTATCGCTCACTTGCTTCTCCCCCTGCATCCGCGTTTTTATATATGTTACGCAAATTTATAACCTCCTGTGTCGTCACTTACCCCAATATTAGTGGAAGAAATGGACTGCCCATTCAGAAAAATTGCCCGCCTGAAACAGAAAAAAACCCTTTTGCATCATTCGATATCCAAAAGGGCAAATCACTATAATTAATACCAAAACAACAAATCATCAACTTCATTCACATCTTCCGTTGATGCACCTTCTTCCCGTCATACGAATAAACAACCTTCTTTTCATCCACATAGGTTTCCATATACACGTTCTTCCCCCATAGCTGATAAATATAGGGAAGGACATGTTCCAGATAATTGATATCCAGCTCTGTTCCTTCATAACTGTGTACCAGGTAAAGCTCGCCGTTCCGCAAATAATCCCCATTTTCCACGGTAATATAAGGAAAACCGCCATTAACCCTCATGGAAACGAGTTCGTCACGCACCTGCTCAAATTCTTTGTTCGTAATTTGATACGTGCTTCCTTTTCTCTCAAATAAATACATATCCTCTTTCTGCACAAAATCCTTGGTCAAATAGTTCCGGATAAAGGAGATATCCGACTCAATTTCCCTTACTTCAAACAGCTTCTTCCTGCCTGAACCGGGCTTCACACCAAGCTCCTGCATTTTTTCCGTCGGTTTATTATAGCGTTCCTCAATATCTTCAAACATTTTCAGCCCCAAATAATACGGATTCATCTGCTGTTTTGATGGTTGAATCACCCCGGCATTTAATGTGGCATACTCTATGGTCTCCTCCGGGGTCAAATCCATCTCTCTTAATATCCGCTGGTGCCAGTAGGTTGCCCACCCTTCATTCATGATTTTCGTTTCCAGCTGCGGCCAAAAATACTGCATTTCCTCCCGCATCATCGTAATTATATCCCGCTGCCAGTTCTCCAGCTCCCTGCTGTACTCCTCAATAAAAAGAAGCAGATCCTTCTCCGGTCTCGGCGGAAATTTTTTTCTTTTCTTCGTTTGTTCTGCTTCTTCATCCGGCTTTTTATCCAAATCCCATAAATCATCATAAGGGCCTTTCGACTGTGGCTCTCGCTCTCCCTCCGCTTCCTCTTCCATATCGTAGGATGGCAGTTTTGGCCGAATAAGAGAGGGGTCAATATGCTCCTGGATGGCCAGCACTGCATCCAGGAAACTTTCCACTTCCTGTTTCCCGTGCATCATTTCATAATGGCTAATACGCTCTGCGGTTGCGGTCATGCTCTCCACCATATCTTTTCTCGTATTGGAAAAACGAACATTATTTTTGAAAAAATCGCAGTGGGCAAGTACATGGGCGACGATCATTTTATTTTGAATCAGGCTGTTCGTATCCAGTAAAAATGCATAACATGGGTCTGAATTGATCACGAGTTCATATATCTGGCTTAGACCCAGATCATATTGCAGCTTCATCTTATGAAATTGTTTCCCAAAACTCCAATGGGAAAATCTTGTCGGCATGCCGTAAGCACCAAATGTATAAATAATATCCGCAGGGCAGATTTCGTAGCGCATCGGATAAAAATCAAGCCCGAACCCTGAGGCAATTTCCGTTATTTCATCAATGGCACGGTAAAGCTCCTTTGTCTCACTCAATGAGAAACCCCCTTATAAATACTTTCTATAACCTATGAATCATACAAGGATTTATTACCTGTTCCATGCCGGTATGTTTTCTTCATTTTCCGGGCAGGTTAAATTCCAGGAGGGATTTAGATTGAGCGAAAACTATTTATCGATTGAGGAATTTAATGATTTAATTCAACAATGGAATGGAAAAACAGTGAAAATAGCCAAGCAGGAAATGGATGATTATGATGAAACGGTGATGGAATTAACAGATGTCTCCTATGAAACCAACACAAGGAGAATAGATGATTATGTGCCAAAGCACGCTCTTCAATTAAATGGAACAGGATTAATTGAAAATGAAAGGCATGAAAAGCATCCCCTGCCTGCTTCCTTATACGAAATCCCACTGGAAGATTCTTCCCTGTACCAATTTGACGGAGCTCGTTTTGCACTTATTACCGACCGGGCGATTTATACGATTGAAGTGGACGATATGTGAAAAGACCATCGTTGATACAGGTATTTACCTTCCTGTAAGCGATGGTCTTGATTTGCAGGAAAAAGGGGTAGCTTTATCTTTACTCATTAAGGCTTGCACTCCATAGAATAAGGTTTTCAAACGATTTCTAAAATCCTTACACCGGTGCCTCTTCCTTCCTGAAAAAGCTTTTCAGCGCATGATATACATCGCTTTTTTCCTTAATAATATAATGGCGGAATTTGGGCGAATGGAGTGTTTCAAATGCCCGCATTAACGTAGACTTTCTGCTGAATCCATTTACTTCTCCATAGCCAAACATGTTTGACGCATCCATGATTTCATTGACAAGGTCAATACATTTCGGATTGTCGGAAGTAATGTTTTCCCCATCCGAAAAATGAAAAGGGTAAATATTATAGCGGGACGGGTTGTATTTTTCGTCAATCAGTTCCAAAGCTTTCTTATATGCAGATGAACAAATCGTTCCGCCACTTTCTCCCCGTGAGAAAAATGCTTCCTCTGATACCACTTTTGCTTCCGTATGATGAGCAATAAATTCTATTTCAACAGATTCATATTTGGAACGGAGAAACCGGGTCATCCAGAAAAAGAAACTTCTTGCCACATACTTTTCAAACACCCCCATGGAGGCACTCGTATCCATCATGGCCAGCACGACCGCTTTGGATTCCGGTTTTACCTCCTCATTCCACGTTTTAAACCTCAAATCATCATTATAGATCGGATGAATGCCCGCTTTCCCTTCTCTTGCATTTCGTTTAATTGCAGTTAATATCGTCCTCTTCTTATCAATATTTCCCATAAGCCCTTTTTTACGCACATCATTAAATTCTATCTTTTCGGTCGTTATTTCTGCCTGTTCCTTCTGTTTTAAGTTCGGCAGCTCCATTTCCGAAAACAGCGCCTCTTCCAACTCTTCAAGCGACACTTCCGCTTCATGATAATCCTGACCGGGCTGATCACCGGCCTTTTTTCCCTGGCCATCTCCTGGCTTTCCTTTTCCGGGCGCGCGGGCGATGACATCGCCAACCTGGCTGTCTCCGTCTCCCTGTCCTACATGTTTTGATTTATCGTAATTATAGCGGATTTTATATTCATCCAGGGAGCGGATTGGGATTTTAATTACATCCCGGCCATTGGACATGATGATATTTTCCTCGCTGACCAAATCTGGAAGATTGTTGTGAATCGCCTCTTTCACTTTATCCATATGCCTCTTCTGATCTTGATATCCTTTACGATGGAGGGTCCAGTTTTCCTGGGAGACAATAAAATTTTCCTTTTTCCCCTTCATACCCATCCTCCTCTATATCTACCTGCGAATTCACTAAGGCGTTTATGAAAGCTGAGCAACGGGCAAGGTAAATATAATGTTTGATCCACTGCTCAGCCACCTTTCTCTATACTATGCAGCAAAAGGACTACTATTGCACTTTTCTGAAATAATCAGGAAGAAATGCAGCCTATTTTGGCAGGCCGGATGGGCAGTTGGCATGGATAAACAGTGGGAAGGTTCTTGTGATAATATGATGGTACAGACAGTTTTGCTTACGATCCTAAAGGGGGCACAAGCTCATTGCATATTCGAAAATATAACCAAAGTGATGAAAAGAAACTTTTTCAATTAATGGCTTCTGAAGGAGAAGAATGGGAAGATTACATTACCGAAGCAGGCACACTTAAATTCAAGCGAACTTTGGAAAGTTCCCTTGTTTATGTTGCCTATGAAAATAATACGTTATGCGGATTTTCGCGAGCCATTAGAGATGGGGAGTTCTTTATATATGTATGTGATTTGCTCGTCCATCATCATTGCCGCGGGAGAGGAATTGGGAGAAAATTAATGGAGGTACTATGTGAAACCTACCCCGGACATACGGTTCTCGTTATGTCAGATGCTGACGGCTATTATGAAAAGCTTGGATATGAGAAAGAGGGTTCCGTGTTTTTGGTAAAACGTTAGGTTGCCGGTGGTAATAAGAGCGGGAATCATACATATTATTGGTCTCCATTAACAAAGGAGGAGCAGCAATGAGAAAAATAAATATACTCGATTACTCACCCATATTTGAAGGTTCCAATGCCCGGCAAGCCCTGCTGCACACGAAAGATTTGGCACAGCTCGCAGACAGATTGGGCTACCACCGCTACTGGGCAGCGGAGCATCATCACGTCTCTTCCGTAGCAGGAAGCACACCGGAAATGCTGATGATGCAGCTGGCTGCTTCCACCAATCACATACGGATTGGATCCGGCGGGGTGATGCTCCCCCATTACAGTCCTTATAAAGTCGCGGAAAACTTTCGAATGCTGGAGGCTTTCCATCCAAACCGGATTGATCTCGGCATAGGCAGATCACCGAGCTTTCTCACTGTTAACCGGGCATTGAACGAAGCAAGAGACAAACGAATTTCCTATGAGCAGCAGATAAAGGATCTATTTAAATATTTAACTGATAATACAGAGGAAGCGCATCGCTTTCAAGAGCTAATTGCAACACCTGTTATTGAAACAACACCGGAAATCTGGCTGCTTGGCAGCGGGGAAGGCAGTGCAAAAATCGCTGCAGAACATGGAACCGCGTATGCATTCTCCCATTTTGCCCCGCCATCCAGCTCAAATGGACGGAAGATTGTGAAAGATTACCGAAAAAATTTTCAACCCCATTCCCTGCTTGAAAAGCCAAAAGTCATGATTGCCGTGTTTGCGATTATTGCTGAAACAGCAGAGGAAGCTGAAGACATTGCCCAAGCATTTGATCTATGGCTGCTATCCGTGGAGTCCAGCCGGCAGCCTCCATATTATCCATCCGTTGAAACGGCAAAAAGTCGCGGAAAAAGTATGGTGGAACAGGAAAAGATCATGCAAAACCGAAAGAGAGTGATCTTAGGCGACCCGGAACAAGTGAAAGCAGGGATGGAGGAAGTAGCTGATATGTATCAAGCGGATGAAATAACGATTATTCCACAATTTTATGATGCCAAAAACAGGCAGAACGGATTAAGATTATTAGCAGAAGCATTTGAGATGAACATCGGCAAATAATGCAAGGTGTGGCAGGAAATACGAAAGCTTGCTTGCGGAGATGGTCGGGAGTAAAGCATACCAGCCCGACACCTCTTGTACTGCATATAAAAAACCTTCGCGTAAATATCAGACTTCAGCAGTCAGTAATCACTGCTGGCTTCCGGCACCAGAAAGAAAGAAAAATCCGAACTGGATTCTACACTTGAACCAGTTCGGATTTTGATTTATATGAAGCATGTATGTTTCATGTTAATCCGCTTCCGAATCAACTGAATTAATACCCATAATTCCAGTCAATCTTATCTTCATACCAAACTATTTTGTCAATCGGACCCAATTCAATTTTTCTGTTTCCGATGGTGTAGTCTTTCTTTTTAGCGTCCTTCTGACTGACTAACTCTTCATAAACATCATGTCCAACATTCTCAAAAATTTTAACCGTATGGTCCTTCTCCAACAATAAAGCTGTGCCTTTCATTCATTCGCACCTTCCTTGGAAGATTATTTTTATCATCAGTTAAAGTATATACCATATACCCCGGGACTTGAACATTTTTGTGATACCTTTCACAAATAAGTCATAGTTCAGTGATTTTTCTTTCACAATTGAAAAGGATATGGGAGATTCTGTTCATACAGCAGATAAATACAAACTAAATTAGGATTGAGGTGAAAAGAAAAGGGGACAGGTGAGCTGCCCCCTGTCCTGTTACCTATTTAATAAACTTCCGACGTAGCGTAGGAGTTCGTTGGCAGAAACTGAATTATAACCATATTCATCCACCAGTCTTGCAATGACTTCATTGATTTTCTTCAGTTGAGATTCATCCGGTGTTTTGGAGGACGTGGTAATTTTGACGACATCTTTTAGGTCTGCAAACAGTTTTTTCTGAATAGCTTCTCTCAATCTTTCATGTGAACTATATTCAAACCGCTTTCCTTTTCTCGCATAAGCGGAGATGCGGATAAGGATTTCCTCCCTGAAGGCACGTTTTGCATTTTCCGAAATTCCGATCTGTTCCTCAATGGAGCGCATCAGCTTTTCATCCGGATTCATTTCCTCCCCGGTCAGCGGATCTTTTAATTTATTTTTATTGCAAAACGCTTCAACATTATCCAGGTAATTATCCATTAGTGTTTTCGCCGACTCTTCATAGGAATAAACAAATGCTTTTTGCACTTCTTTTTTGGCAATGTCATCATATTCTTTCCGGGCTACGGAAATATAGTTCATATAATTTTCCTTATCCTCATCCGTAATCGAAGGATGCTGATCCAGCCCTTCCTTCAGTGAACGAAGCACATCCAGTGCATTAATCGACTTGACGTCCTTGCGTATAATGGCGGAGGATATACGGTTAATGACATACCGTGGATCGATTCCTTCCATCCCTTCCACGGGAAATTCCTTTCTTAATTCATCGATATCAAGCTGGTTAAACCCTTCCACGCTTTCGCCATCATACAGCCTCATTTTTTTGACGAGATCAATTCCCTGCTTTTTGGAATCCTTCAGCCTTGTTAAAATGGAAAATATGGCTGCCACCCTTAGGGCATGCGGTGCAATGTGTACATCAGCCATGTCACTTTCATTAATCATTTTTTGATAAATCCGCTCTTCCTCACTGACCTTTAAATTATAAGGAATGGGCATGACAATAATCCGGGAATGTAATGCCTCGTTCTTTTTATTAGCGATAAAGGATCGATATTCTGCTTCATTCGAATGGGCGACAATTAGTTCATCTGCGCTAATGAGCGCGAATCTCCCGGCTTTAAAATTCCCTTCCTGCGTCAGGGAAAGCAGGTGCCAGAGAAATTTTTCATCGCATTTCAGCATCTCCTGAAATTCCATCATCCCCCGGTTTGCCTTATTCAATTCCCCATCGAACCGGTAAGCACGTGGATCGGATTCCGAGCCGAATTCACTGATGGTGGAAAAATCGATGCTCCCTGTTAAATCTGCGATATCCTGTGATTTCGGATCCGAAGGGCTGAACGTGCCGATCCCCACCCGTTTATCCTCATCAAAGAAAATTCGCTCGACCCGTACATCTTCAATTTTACCGTTATATTCCTTTTCCAGCCGCATCGTATTTAACGGGGACAGGCTGCCTTCTATGCGGATACCGTATTCTTTATAAAAATCATCGCGCAAATGTGCCGGAATGAGATGGAGCGGGTCTTCATGCATGGGGCAGTTTTTAATAGCATAAACCGCACCTTCTTCTGTCCTTGAATATTGCTCCAGACCTCTTTTCAGCATCGTAACAATCGTGGATTTCCCGCCACTCACCGGACCCATTAATAATAAGATCCGCTTCCTTACATCCAGGCGTTTAGCCGCAGGATGGAAATATTCCTCCACCAGTTTCTCAATTGCTTCTTCTAGACCAAAAATTTCTTCCCCAAAAAAATCATACATTTTTTTCCCGTCTCGCTCGGTCAGACCTGAGCTTTTAATCATATTATAAACCCGGGAATGCGCAGTCTGGGCAACTTCCGGTCTTTCTTTTACAATCTCTAAATACTCCGCGAACGATCCTTCCCACTTCAGTCGCTCTTCTTCTTCACGGTGACTCTTTACTCTTTCTATAATATCCATTACATACCCTCCATCTGATCGCGGTTTCTATTCATCATATGCAGGACATGAATGACAAATGCATAAGCCGCGACAGGGGGGCAGGCTGGAAGCGCCCTGGTGCCTGGGACTGCGCTAAATGCTCGTCCCACCGAAAAGCACTGTCACTCCCCGGTTTTTATCGAATTTTGTCGAAAACAACCAAAACAAAAAAGGCCACCGAAAATACACATTTCGACAGCCTTTCACATCACCCTATAAATTCTGAATAAAGATTCGGATCACATCTCCTCCACCAATCAAAGTTCCAAGTGAACTTCCCAGGTTGGCCAAAATAACAACAAGTAAAATTCTTGTAACTTTATTCTGCCAAAATCCCTTTACGCTCTGCACATCATCGGATAACTGTTCAAAATCACTGACATACGGCTTTTTGATGTATGCCTGCACAAATCCCGCAAACCAGCCCGCTGCCAGCAATGGGTTTAACGAAGTAAACGGGGCAGCTAAAAAAGCAGTAAGGATTGCGAGTGGATGCGCCCAGGCAGCTGCCGCTCCAATTGCAGATAAAGAGCCGTTCCATGCCAACCAGGTAATCACCTGCTGCCAGCCGGCTGATGGGTTGGCCAAGAATGTGTAAGCAATAATGGACAATATAATAATGGGGATGGACCAAGCAATGACTTTCGGCCATTTCGATTTCGGTGGCACTTTGGTCAGTCGTTTTAAATCATTTTCCTTTCTGATTTCCTCTTTGATACCGGGCACATGTGCCGCGCCAAGTACCGCAACCACCTTATCGCCCGGTGCCTCTTTAATTTTCTGGGCTAAATACTGGTCCCGCTCATCAATCAGCGGTTTTTTTAACTTGGGAAAATGCTCCGTAAACTCATTGAGCACAGAATTAATCGTGTCCTGTTTCTTCATTTTTTCCAATTCTTCCTCGGATATCGTTTCCTTGCTGAAAATACTGGCTACGACCTGCGTCAGCAAGATGCCTTTTCCTTTTAAATCAAGGTTGGCCCATATCCGGGAAAATGTGATTTGGATATTTCTGTCTGCCAGTACCAGTTCAGCACCATGCTCTTCCGCAGATTCAATCCCCTGAATCATTTCCTGACCGGGACTGATCCCAAACTGCTTGGCCATCCGCTTCTGAAAGGAAGAAATGGCGAGGTTCATTAATAATAGTGTTGCTTTCTTTTCCTTGATCACTTTAAAAATGTCCATGTTCTTCCAGCGATTATCATCTTTAATCGACTGGTACCGCTGTTCATCCAATTCCACACAAACTGCATCCGGTTTTTCCGAATCAATGACCTGCTTTACTTCTTCGGCACTGTGCTTGGAAACATGCGCCGTTCCGATTAATATTATTTTTTTTCCGTCAATATATAATCGTGAAACATTTTCTTCCGTCATAAATTCCATACTGTCATCTTCCCTGTCCTTGTTAAGTTAAAATTCTCCCTAACTCCTATCATAAACTAGTATCGCCCTATTGAATAGGTATTTTTCTTTTTCTCGGAAATTTGTATTTCAATAACAGGAATAACGATTAAAAAAGTGGTTAAATTAAACATAAATGGTAAATCAGGAGTGCTCAGAATGACTAATTTATTTGAGAACATTGCAGATATAATAAAGACGACGGTGGATGGTGAAGACAAGCCTCCTCTTCATCTTGGAGAAGCATTTGCCTGCTGGCTGTATCTTTCCACTTTACATGAGGAAGTGCCGTCACTCGATATTGCATTAAATACCACTAAGGATAGAGATTTAATAGAGCTCATCCAGGAAGCAAAAAAGCTTGGGCAATCACAAATGGATAAGCTGGAAAAATTTATGATCGATGAGAGTATTCCCCTTGGCATGAGCTCTGAAGTAAAACCAAAAACGGACCCTGCTGCGATCCCGCCAGGTGTAAAATTGACGGATTATGAAATGGCAAATTATCTTTCTGCGAAGGTTGTTTCGAATACTACCTTATGCGCCACAAATATGAACCAATCCATCCGGACGGATATGGGATTACTATGGTTAAAGTTTTTTGGTGAAAAAGCGCAATTCGGCTTTAAATTAAAAACAACTATGCGTAAGCGCGGCTGGATAAAAAATCCTCCTTCTTATCTGCCAAATGGAGTTGGAGAAAATAATTAAGTTCTCTTAACTTTGTCTTTTCCATCATCGCATTTTATGTAGAATATTAGCTGAACGCTAAAGTGAATCAACAGGTGGAAAAGGCTTGGAACAAGTACTTTACGCTAGCCTTTTCCATTTATGAATCATTCGATTGGAACGAAGGGAAACTCCTTGTGACCATGCTTTCTTCCTCCTCCGCATCACTTCAACCTGACGTAACAGGTAAACCGCCATGGTGTTTACAATTCATATTTCCGCAGTTTATTGTAAAGGGTCATACGGGAGATACCGAGCTGCTTTGCTGCCAGGGTTTTATTGCCGTTTGTTTTTTCGAGCATTTCCCGAATCTGCTGTTTCTCCACTTTTTCTTTTTCTTCCGGAAGCAGGGGCAGGCGGTTTTCTGCCTCACGGGCCATGCTTTCTTCTTTCCAGCCGGCGTTTGGAAAAAATGTCAGCATATCCATTTTTGTAATGAAGGGTTTTTCCGACAAAATAATAATCCGCTCCATAAAGTTTCTGAGCTCCCTTACATTGCCGGGCCAATCATATTCAAGCAAAAGATTCATCGCTTCTTGTTCAATCTCCGGTGCAGGCACCTGATATCTTACGGCGAATTGCTTTAAAAACACTTTAGCCAACTCAGGTATATCTTCTATTCGGTTACGCAATGGCGGCATGGTCAATTGAATGACATTCAGCCGATAATATAAATCGGACCTGAACTGTTTTTCTTCCATTAACTGCTTTAAATTCTGATTGGTGGCAGCGAGGAAGCGGACATTGATCTCCCTTCCTTTTGAATCCCCAATCCGATATAACGTTTCTTCCTGCAGGACCCGCAGCAGTTTTACCTGCATCTCCAGCGGAAGCTCGCCAACCTCATCCAAGAACAGCGTTCCGCCATCGGCCAATTCCAGCTTCCCGGCCTTGCCATTCTTTTCTGCGCCGGTAAATGTACCTCCCTCATAACCAAATAATTCACTTTCAAATAAAGCCTGCGGAATAGCACCACAGTTGACAGGAATAAACGGCCCATCTCTGCGGTCGCTTGCTTCATGAATGGCCCGCGCACAAATTTCCTTTCCTGTACCGCTTTCTCCGAGAATTAATGTGGTAGCATCTGTCTTTGCAGCTTTTCTTGCCATCTGAATTGTTTGCTTAAGCGTTCCACTTTTCCCTCTGAGATTAACAAAAGGATTTTCATCATTATTAACGTGCACTTTTTGCCGGAGTTCATTCAATTCTGCTGAAGTGCTCTCCAAATTGGCGTTCAACTTTACAATTTGTGTAATATCCCGTTCAATCGAAACAGCACCAATCAGATCATTTTCCTTATTGTAAACCGGTAAAGCATTAATGACGACATGTTTGTCCTCCCGCGGCCGATGGTATTCATTCCATACCTCTTCCCTTGATTCCAATACCTGCAGCACAACGAGATCTTCCGTATGGAAGTAATTTTCTATTGATTTATGGAGAATGTCTTCCTGTTTAATATTATAGGTTCTGACCGCTGCCCCGTTCCAGTAAAGCACCTTTCTTTCTTTATTGACAATGGTAATCGCGTCATCCTCCATCTGCAGTATAGCATTCAGATAGTATAATTCGTTCATCACCATTTCACCTCCTCAATTGTAAAAGTTAGTGTAAACCAATTATACACTTTTGTATAATTACTGTACACTTTTAGCAAATAAATTTCTTACGCCTCCCTTGTCCAAAATTTACTTTGAAAACGATTTCCCGGGCTTCCTCAAGTACTCTTCAAAACTTGGCATGGTTTTTGCATGTTTGATAGAATGATAGAAGGTTATCTGTAAAGGTAACGAATATTATTTATTTCTAAGGAGGTTTTCTTGTGGTTTTACCATTTAAGCACGAACCATTCACGGATTTTAACGACGAAACGAACCAGAAGGAATTCGAAGCCGCATTAAACAAAGTGAAAGGGGAACTCGGGCAAGAATATCCAATCGTCATAAACGGAGAAAAAATTTATACTGATAATAAACTTACTTCCTATAACCCTGGAAACAAAGAAGAGGTAATAGGAAAAGTATCCATGGCTACAAAGGATCACATTGAACAAGCAATGGAAAGTGCGAAGGAAGCATTTAAAACCTGGAGCACATGGAGCGCCAAAGAACGTGCGGATGTACTATTCCGTGCAGCTGCAAAAGTTCGCCGCCGCAAGCATGAATTTTCTGCATGGCTTGTATACGATGCAGGTAAACCATGGAACCAGGCAGATGGAGATACAGCAGAAGGAATTGACTTCCTGGAGTATTACGCGCGCCAGATGGTCGAACTTGGCGAAGGAAAAGAGCTCAATCACCGCGTGAATGAGCATAACGCATATACGTATCAGGCGATGGGGTCAGGCGTAGTCATTCCGCCATGGAACTTTGCTTTTGCAATCGTAGCTGGTACAACGGTTGCTCCAATCGTTGCAGGTAATACAGTTCTCATGAAGCCGTCGGAAAATACACCGGTTATTGCCTATAAACTTGTGGAAGTGCTTGAAGAAGCAGGTCTCCCTAAAGGCGTATTGAACTTTGTACCAGGGGATCCTGCCGAAATCGGGGACTACCTTGTTGACCATAAGGACACACAATTTATTAACTTTACCGGCTCCCGTGCTACAGGAACACGTATTTTTGAGCGCGCTGCCAAAGTACAGGAAGGACAACAACACCTCAAAACTGTTGTAGCTGAAATGGGCGGAAAAGACACCATCATCGTGGACAAAGAAGCAGATCTTGATCTTGCAGCACAATCTATTGTAGATTCCGCATTCGGCTTTTCCGGACAGAAATGTTCAGCCTGTTCCAGAGCCATTGTGCATAAAGATGTTTATGACGAAGTACTGGAAAAATCCATTGAACTTACAAAAGAGCTTACTGTCGGCACCCCATCTGAAGAAAATGTATACATGGGTGCAGTTGTAAACCAGAAGCAATTCGACAAAATTAAAGAATATATTGAACTTGGCAAACAGGAAGGCGAACTGGCTTACGGAGGAGAAACAGATGATTCCAAAGGCTATTTCGTTCACCCTACCATCTTCAAAGATATGGATCCAAAAGGCAGACTCATGCAGGAAGAAATTTTTGGACCTGTAGTTGGATTTGCAAAAGCGAATGATTTTGATGAATTACTGGAAATTGCAAACAATACAGAGTACGGGCTGACAGGTGCTGTTATTTCCGATAATCGCGAAAACTTAAACCGTGCACGTACGGAATTCCAAGTTGGTAACCTCTACTTTAACCGCGGTTGTACAGCCGCCATCGTTGGTTATCAGCCATTTGGCGGATTCAAAATGTCCGGCACCGATTCCAAAGCAGGCGGCCCGGATTATCTGCATCATTTCCTGAATGCAAAAACCGTAACCGAAGCATTTTAATTTGAGGCGGGGGGCAGCTTTTTTTACTGTCCCCCGCCAGATATCAAAAAGGAGTTGCAGCCAATGGCTAATCTAACCAGAGATTTTTTCATCGCATTATCTAATAATCAATTTTTAAATGCAAACGCGAAAAAATGGGGCTTCCGCCTCGGTGCAGATAAATTTGTAGCAGGAACGGATATCAATAGTGTCGTCCACGTAGTTAAAGAACTGAACCAGGCCGGGATCAGCTGTACGCTGGATAATCTGGGGGAATTCGTTTTTGACAAAGGAGAGGCAACTCAGGCAAAAGAGGATATTTTGGAAATGATTGAAAAGATCCATGAGGAAAAACTCGATTGCCATGTTTCCGTAAAAATGACACAGCTTGGCATGGACATTGAGCAGGACTTTTGTATCAGTAACATGTCTGAAATCCTGAGCGCTGCTGCGAAATACGACATATTCGTAAATATCGATATGGAAAAATACGAGCACTACCAGAAGACACTTGATATATTGGCCATTTTAAGGAAAGATTTCAGTAATGTGGGAACAGTGCTGCAATCGTATTTACATCGGACCATGGATGACCTTGAAGACTTAAAAGACGTACGCCTCCGCCTTGTAAAAGGAGCATATAAGGAAAGCGATGAAGTTGCTTTCCAATCCACGGAGGAAATTGATGCCAATTTTATAAAAGCTTGCGAATCCCGGTTACTGGGAGATACATTCACGTCCATTGCCACCCATGACCACAACATTATTAATAAATTAAAGAAGTTTGTGGATGAACATAACGTACCAAAGGATAACTTTGAATTTCAAATGCTTTATGGTTTCCGGTTGGAAATGCAGCACGGACTGGCAAATGAAGGCTACAATTTCTGTACGTATATCCCATTTGGCAATGATTGGTTCGGTTATTTCATGCGCCGCTTGGCAGAAAGACCACAGAACCTGAAATTAGTCATGAAAGATACTTTTTATACAGAAGACAATAAATTGAAAAAGACACCTATTGTCGCAGGGGCAGCTGCTGTCGGGTTGTTCACACTGTGGAGGAGAAACAAGAAAAAAGAAAAAGCTTGATGTATGTGTGCAGTTATATTTGTGAATTCTGCATTAATTACTTCAACAGCAGGAAACTTCATCATGAACTTTTCCTGCCTCCATCCTCCTTATTACAAAGCACAGTTTCCGCTTCCAATCTCTTATGCCAAATTGCATATGTTCATCAATGGAAGCCTTTTAATAAAACAACGTGTTATAGAACACGATAATATAAATAAATAAATTAGGGGGAAGAAGCATGGATTCAACGTTTCAACTTATAGCGATTATTGTTTATTTACTTGGTATGATCGGGATTGGATTTTATGGATACAAAAGAACAAGTAATCTCGATGATTATATGCTTGGCGGACGAAAGCTGAATTCCTTGACGTCCGCATTGAGTGCAGGGGCTTCAGATATGTCCCAATGGCTCTTAATGGGGCTCCCTGGTGCTATTTATGTATCCGGTTTAGTAGAAGCATGGATTGCCATCGGCTTGCTCATAGGAGCGTGGCTGAACTGGATTTTCGTAGCACCAAGGCTTAGAGCTTATACGGAAGTTTCCAACAATTCCATTACGATTCCAAGCTTTCTGGATAGTCGTTTCAAAAATAATTCTAAAATTCTCAGAGTTGTTTCCGGTATCATTATTTTGGTTTATTTTACTTTTTATGTTTCATCCGGCATGGTAGCTGGTGGCGTTTTCTTCCAGCAATCATTTGACTACAGTTACCACACCGGCTTGATCATCGTGGCATTGGTAACGATTACTTACACCTTTATCGGCGGATTCCTTGCCGTTAGCTTTACAGACGTCGTACAGGGTACAATGATGTTTCTTGCATTACTTCTGGTTCCTATTATTGGTGTTTTTGCCACCGGTGGATTCGGCGAAACAACGAGCTCGATCCAGTCTGTGGATCCTTCTTTACTGAGTCTGTTTGCAACCGCTACAGCAACCGGGGTCATTTCTTCTCTCGCATGGGGGCTGGGTTACTTTGGCCAGCCGCATATCATTATCCGTTTCATGGCGATTTCGTCTGTAAGGGAAACGAAAAAAGCGAGGAGAATCGGGATCGGCTGGATGCTGATTTCCTTAATTGGTGCAGCAGCAACTGCACTGGTCGGGGTTGCATACTTTACCCAAAATCCTGACGTAACCTTAACAGACCCGGAAGCTGTCTTTATTGCGCTGGGGCAGATATTCTTCCATCCGTTTATAGCCGGACTGATGCTGGCAGCCGTACTTGCAGCCATTATGAGTACCGTTTCATCCCAGTTGCTTGTGACTTCATCTGCACTGGTGGAGGATATATATAAAGCAGTATTCCGCACGGATGCATCACAAAAACAACTTGTAAACCTGAGTCGTATCGCTGTTTTAGCCGTATCACTTATTGCGATGATTTTTGCATGGCAGCAAAACGATACAATTCTCGGTCTTGTATCCTTTGCCTGGGCAGGATTCGGAGCCGCTTTCGGCCCGGTTATTTTGTTAGCATTATATTGGAAGAAATTCACTGGTCAAGGTGCATTATGGGGTATGATTGTCGGTGCAGTTACCGTATTTGCATGGGGCACGTCAGACCTTTCCGGTTACCTGTATGAAATTGTTCCCGGGTTCCTGCTCTGTTTAATTGTAGCAATCGTCGTCAGCTTGATGACATACAAACCTAATGCAGAGGTTGATCGCGAGTTTGACGAAGCAGTTGAGATTGTAAATACTCAAAATAAATAAGATGTATTTTTACCTCATTTAGAGAATCCTGCCAGCCAATTAGTAAAATAGGATAATGGCATGCATAAACATGTTTCAATGGTACGTCATTTTGTCAGAATAGAGAAATGACGTACCATTTTGCTGTTCTATGGTGTCTCATTTAGGCAAAGAGGGGAAATGACATACCTTTGCGCTGCTCTATGGTACGTCATTTTGTCAGAATAGAGAAATGACGTACCTTTGCGCTTTTCTATGGTGTCTCATTTAGGCAAAGGGGGAAAATGACATACCTTTGCGCTGTTCTATGGTATCTCATTTATCCAAAGGAGGGAATTGACATACCTTTGAGCTAGTCTATGGTACGTCATTTAGACAAAGAAGGGAAATGACATACCTTTGCGCTGTTCTATCGTGTCTCATTTATCCAAAGGGACGATTTGACATACCATAGAGATCACTTGTGAACAGTGGATCAATAAAAACAAAACAAATACAACCACATTGCTCAGTTATTTAATCAATCTATGAGACACATGAAAATAAAAATTCCGTATCATCACACGATGATACGGAAATTTATTCTTTTCCAAAGGGTAATTCTTCTTTATCAGTCAGCACCATCATGAACGGATAGATGGAAAAAACAATGATCGCCGCAATTGCAAAGATGCCAAAACCGACGGCAAAAGATATATTTAATACAAGCGGCAGCAAAATCAAAAGTGGCAAGAGCATATGCAGGATGCCCATTTTCCTTCTTGATTGATTGGTCAGATATTGCTTTTCCTGACAATACGGACATACTATCGCAGTCCCCAACGTAAATATCCGCTTTATTGCATCGCTCCATTTCCATTTTGTCCGGCAATTTTTACATTCAGGCATTCATACTCTCCTCTCCTGCATTTGGTTTATTTACCCAATAAAGCCTATGAATCCTCTTCCTCCACCCGGCTCAGGAAATCCTCTGCCGCGCTATAGCCCTGCTGCTGCAGATACCAGTTGTTTGCCGCTGCTTCAATCAATCCTGCTACATCCCGACCAGGCTGCAGCTGAATTTTAATATGTGGAATCGGTACACCCAGATAATCTTTCGTCTCCTCTTCCACCTCGAGTTCATTATTCAATGAATCCTTTTCCCACTTTGTCATTTCAATATCCAGGGTGATCCTCGTCTCTTCCTGGAATGCCTTCCTCCCATAGACACGCACGACGTTCAGAAGGCCGATGCTCCTTAATGCCAGAAACTCTTTATTTTTCTCATTATGCGTGCCGAGAATCGTTCTGTGACTAAGTTTTTTCAACACGACAATATCATCGGCAACAAGGCGGTGCCCTCTTCCGATTAATGTATGGGCAATTTCACTCTTTCCCACACCGGATTCCCCGCGGAGCAGAATTCCGATCCCAAATACATTTATACAAACACCATGAACCGCAATTTCCGGGGCCATGACCCGGGTTAAATAAGCATCCGCTTTTGCTATAAAATCACTTGTATCTTCAGTCGTCCGCAACAGCGGAATACCTTCCTCGGCACAGTAATGCTTTAAATAGGTTAAACCGCGCTGTGCTGCCGTTACAATAAAACAAGGAGGATGGTAATTTACAATATTTCCGATCCGCTTCCTTCTTTCCCCCTCATCCAGCTGCTTCAAATAGTTAATCTCCTTTTTCCCAAGAATTTGTACCCTTTCCATTGGGAAAAAATCAAAATATCCGATAAACTCCAAACCGGGCCGATGGGTATGCTGCTTTGTAATTTCCTGATCCAGCCTTTCCTCTCCAGCCAACACTTCCAGCTTAAATTCCTTCACCAATTGATCTACCGTAATCGTTTTCAGCATCTCGTACACTCCTGTGGGGACTACCTTCTAATTCTATATTGCAGAGACAAAAGGACAGATAACCTGTCCCGGTCCCACCAAGGATATTCCCTCTTTTTATACTGTATACATCAATTATACGATAAAGCGGGAAATAGTGAAAGACTGAACTTGTTTAAGTTGCATTCTATTCCTATCCATTTACAGACGGCTTCATTTCCATTATGCTGTTTCTAAAAGCAATGGAGTGAGATTATGATGACAAAAGAAATAGAGGAAATCACCGAAAGTCTGTTGCAATCCCACAAAACGAAAACGCCAATTGACTTTATCCGCAACGCCTATTCCCTGGATGAAAATACTTCCTATGATGTGCAGGAAGCATTTATCCAAAAGAAATGTGAGACGTATGGAGAGGAGATAAGGGGCTACAAAATCAGCATGACAAGCCCGGAAACACAGGCACTTGCTGATACCGATGAACCGGCATACGGAACGTTGACTACTTCAAGTATATTGGAAAACAAGAAAAATATTTTAATAGAAAGCATGAACGCTCCTCTCGTGGAACCGGAATTAATGTTTATCCTTACAGATGATCTGTCCATTGAAGCGACAGATGAAGAAATTTTGTCCAAAAGCAAAATTGCACCCGGTCTGGAAGTGCCCGATTCCCGGTATAAAGATTGGTTTCCAAACTTTGAGCTGATGGATCTCATTTGTGATAACGGGGTAACCGGAAAGGTTGTTGAGGGGGAACCTGTTGACCCCCCTGCCCTGGATGCCCTGCCAAAGGTGAAAATGGAACTTTTTCATCAGGGTGAAAAGACAGGGGAAGGTGTCGGCTCCGCAGTTCTTGAGAATCCGGTTTCCTCTGTCTCATGGCTGGTAAAAAAGCTTGCCCGGCGGAACAAGACGCTGAAAAAGGGAATGATTATCTCTTCGGGGACGTTTATTTCTCCTATTCGTGCAGAAAAAGGAACGTATAAGGCTTCGTTCAGCGGTATAGGGCAAGCAGAAGTGACTTTTCAGTAATTAGAACAGCAGCGGAACCCCCATTTAGAACTTGACACCGATCGTGGTCACTTCCTATGGATTGAGAAAGGGAATTCTTCACCTTGTTAAAAGGATATTCGAATAAAGGATCAAGCTGGCATAGAGGGGATCAGCGTAATATAGCCTCACCATTTGGATTGCTCAGCACGCACATGAATATATCAGCATTCCAATGATATATAATACATGGGGTAAGCCATATACACTTGGCGTAAACGGGACAAGGGACCTGTCCCTATGTCCCTCCTAAGCCCCATCCAATATTTCCCTCGTCCTGTCCAAAATTTCTTCATCCTTCAGCCGGAATTTAAACTCTACCCGCCGGGAGTCTTCCGCACTGTAGTTACCATCTTCATCCGTCCGCGCATCCGTATAGGACTTACTGTTGACCGTAAGTTTTTCCTCCAAATGTTCCTGAATATGCTGATAGGGAAAGTCCTCTCCCAAAATATAGGATGCCACACTGTACGCCCTGTCCTGGGAAAGCTGCAGGTTATACAGGTAACTGCCATCCCGGTCCGTATGCCCTTCTATAATAATCTCGGCAATATATTCTTCATACCCTTCCTGCAGCAAAATATCCAAATACATCGGCACGAACTCATCAAGAAACTGAAATGACCCGGGATTTAATTCATCATCGTCATAGTCAAAAAGAATGTCTGTATTAAAAATAATTGCGCCGGTTTGGCCATCCACCTCCACACCGAGGTCTGAATCACTGAATTCTTCCTCCAGATCGCTGACCAGCATGGCACGTACCCCCATGATCTGATCCAATGTTCGTTCCATTTCTTCAATCTGCAATGACTTAATAACCATCAGACTGATAAAAATCAGTATAAAACACAATAAAATGGTTGTCAGCAAGTCCGTAAATGAAGGCCAAAAATGCCCTCCTCCTCCCTGTTGACGAAACAAACGCTGGTACTTAGTATTCATTTTGATTCATCCCTATGCGATTATTCCGCGGGGCCGGCTGTTGAATAATTCCGTTCCGCTGCTGATTCAGCATCTGAATTTCCCTGTTCAGCTCCTGCAACGTCTGTTGAATAAACCTGGCGTTACTTTGCTGGTTTGTTTCCGTGACCCGGTTTAACTCCATAAATTCACTCCGCAAACCTTCATTCATTTGCTGCATATAATCCGTCATCGTACGGCCAAGCTGATCCAATTTATGGCCAACATTCCCCTCCAGATTTGACACATAGTTGGAAAGTGTATCCCTTAAAACGCCTACACTTGCTTCCAATTGATTTTCCCGCTGGTTAAAACTGTTTCCCATTTGCGCGATAGTTGCATTGATCTCCTGGATCAACTCGCTATTTTTCATTCCGATTTGTTCATAACTGCGGGTCGCTTCCTGCATATTCCTCTCAAAACTTCTGGAATCCTGTGCATGGCTTTGCAGATGATCGTTAAAAGTCCGGTTAAATTCCTTCAGCTCCTGAAAGCGATCCGACAACAAATGCTTATATTCTGCCTGTGTCTGATTAATGACATCCAGCGCATCAGGAAGCTTTGAAAGCGATGAACCCATCTCATCAAAATCAGCAGAAAGCTCACGCAAATAGGTATTCATCCCTGTCAGCTTCCCTGTCACATCATCCCCGAAAATCTTTTTGAACTCCTTATTATGTTCCCCCATCTGATCTGCCAGTGCGGTAGTTTTCTGCTCTATTTTTTCAAAAGCTTGCTGCATGGATTGCTGTTCCTCCAGCAAAGAAGATGTGAAGTTTTTTACATCATCCACCGACTCCTCAAAATGTCCAAGTGTCTTTAACTGTGCGGCAGACGTTTCATTTACTTTCTCGTATGTCTGTTCAAACGCTTTAGTCATCCGTTCGTTTCGGCTGTCCATCTTTTTAAAATAGGAAAACAGACTGTCAAAATTCTTATTCAGCTTGGATGTGCCCTCTTCAAACCCATCCGTAACTGCTCTCATCTGCTGAAACAGTTCTTGAAACTCCTGCAGGTTTTCATGCAGACCTTCATTAAATAGTGCCAGATCTTTTGCCGATTGCTGCAGACCTGTTGTATATTCCTGGAACCCATGGAATGCTTTTTCAATGCTTTGTAATGACTCCTGGTTCGTTTCCTGCAGCCCGAGAATGGACTGATTAATCGTCTCGGTAACTTCAATCAGCCGGTTCACCCCGTTTTTCTCTTCTCTTTCCAACGCTGATTCCGTCATCAACATAATATCCGTCAGCATAAATTCCGTATTTAACAGCCTGATCAGGATGGTCATAAACAGGGAAAAGCCCATCCCAGCAATACTTGTATAAAACGCTACATCAATACCGGCCAGCACAGCTGCTACATCTTCCACAAGCTGATCGCCGCCCGTCATATTGATGCTGCCGAGTGACATCGTCAGCCCAATAAACGTACCCAATACCCCAAGCAAAATAAACACAGATACCGTCATCTGGACCATTTTCATCAGACTGATTGCCGGAACTTGAAAAACACGCCAGCCAGAAAATTTCTCCTGGACAAACGTTTCCACCTTCATACCATTTGCTTCTTGCTCCCGTTCGAATTCATCCTTCATAGCAGAAAGCGGTGCTATATCCATCCGGTTTGTATCCTTTAAATAATTTCTAATGCTGCGTAACCGTGTAAACAGAAAAATATGCACAAAAACAGCAAGTATAAAAGCAATAAATAATACCATAAATATAAACTCAATAAGTGGATTTGCCAATACCGCCTGTACCTTTTCCTCACCCGCAAACATCCCAAGTATAAACTCCACCATGCAATTTCCTCCTACAAAAGGCTTCTCTTACATATCTATTCACCAGGAAGATAAATCATGTGTACAAGTTCCAACACCGACGGTCCTCCTGTTGAATCTGTCGGGACTCAAGGAGGGAAAGCGGGTAAACTAATCTGCCACAGCGTTTTTTTCCCAGCATTATGGTATTGCATTGGATATCTTTTTTCTCCTCTTTATGAAAGCCATTCAGCACAGGACCCTCAAAGTCTTCTATCGCCCCCTGCAGATTCACATCCATTTCCCGTCAAACGCAAAAGACTCACCCTCAAAGGGGTGAGTCTTTCCATTCATCATATTCTATTAATCAAGTGTTACGTCACGCAGCTGATACAAACCTGAACCATCAGCCCAGAAGCCGTTTACCCCTTCTGCATATCCCATGATCTGGGATGGATGATACAGAAACGCCATTGGTGATTCTTCATTCAGCCAGTTGGCAGCTTCTATATACATTTGCAGGCGAGTATCTTCATCCTGTTCCACCCGTGCTTCATAGAGCATTTCGTCAAACTCATCGCTCTGCATAAAAGAACGGTTTCCTGTGGAACCTACGTTTTCAGAGTGGAACAGCATATGCATTGGATAGTCTGCATCCATTGTTCCAAGTGACAACCCGAGAATGAACATTTCATGATCCCCATTGCCAGTTGCTTCAAGATAAGCTCCCCACTCTACCACTTCTATTTCTACGTCAACACCAATTTCAGTAAGACCTTCCTGAGTATAGGTCGCAATATCAATACGTTCCTGACTGTCATTGGTCCAGATGGTTGTTTCGAAACCATCTTCATAACCTGCTTCAGCAAGCAACTCTTTTGCTGCCTCAATGTCATACTCCAGCGCATCAATTTCATCACTGTAACCAAATTGTGTGCTGTTGACCGGTCCTACAGCAACTTCCCCGGTTCCTTCCAGTATTCCATCCACCATTTCCTGTTTATTCAGAGCCATAGCTACCGCACGGCGTACTTTCGGATCATCAAAAGGCTCTTTTTCCACGTTAAAGCCCATATAGGTGATCGTTGCTCCTTCTGTGAGGTAAGGGTGCACACCTTCCGTATTCTCCAATTGCTCTACATGTGTTGCCATGACTGGATCAATAATATGTGCTCCGCCAGTCTCCAAATCAGCAATACGGGTCAAATCCTCAGCTACTACTCTAAAAGTAACTGAATCTACCTTTGCCGGTTCGCCCCAGTAGTCATCATTTCGGTCAAGTACAATTTCCACACCTGGTTCCCAGTTATTATAAGTGAATATTCCCGTTCCTACCGGGTTTTCATTTACATATGTCCCAAAATCTCCTCCGGCTTCCACTTCATCATAATCTGCCTGAATAACTTCCGGGCTGATCATACTGGAAGCATAATGGGCAAAATGAGAAGGCAGTGGAGCAAACGGGTATTCCGTGATCATTTGTACTGTATATTCATCTACCACTACTACTTCATCAATAACATTAAACAAAATCGCTCTTGGCGATGCCAATTCTTCATCCAGAAGCCTGTCCAAGTTCGTTTTAACAGCTTCTGCGTTAAACTCAGCACCATCTGTAAACGTTACGTCTTCCCGTAATTTAAACTCCCAAACGGTATCATCAATGGCCTCCCAGCTTTCAGCAAGCAATGGCTGCAGCTCCAGGTCCTCATCAAACTTTGTTAACGTTTCATAAATATTGATCTGCACATTACCAGACGGAACATCACTTGAAATGTGAGGATCCAGGATCGTTGCATCTGACAGTGCCGCAATCACTAAATCTCCACCTTCAGTGCCTTCCGCAGCCTCAGCATCTCCATTTTCCTCTGTCTCTGTTTCTTCCGCTTCTGTTCCGGCCTCATCAGGCTCTTCTGCACAGGCTGCCAGAATAAAAACAAGGAAGCTGATGGCCAACAGTTGTAATAAACCTTTTTTTGTCAAAATTCTTCCCCCTAGTAAAATTTGTTTATTTTATAATAACAAAAAAAGTCTGTCATTATAAAATTAATATAAATTATATCCTATAATTCTATAAAAGTAAATACAGTAATGTTTATTTTTTGAAATAAATAACAATTATATGGTCAGAAAAGCCTATGTATAAAACGTTTAAAGGCCCCTGGACATTTTTCAACATTTTTCTTTTCAAAGAAAAAAGGACCCTTAACGAGGTCCTCTTTCAATTAATCTTCTCTCTATCAAACATAATTCCATTTTCATGCCTGACTTTCTCAGTGATCGTCAATACATCCCGGCTAAGCTCTTTCAGCCGATCATACGATTCTATATCTTTACTTCGAATAATACTTGCAAATGTTTCTGCTTCATACACCATATTGTTCGGATGATCATCCGCATCCAATGGCAATTCTTCCTTCGTACCATTTTTTATAATACGTGGCTGATACATATCCCCGGGATTTTCAAAAGATAATGTTCCCTTCTCACCATGAATTTCACAGGTATTGGCCGATTGGGCAATTTTCGAACACATAATGGTGGTGGTATGATCTGCATACTCCAATATCAGTGTGCCACTTCCATCCACACCGGTTGCAAGCTTCACAGGGAAATAGGATGCATTTTCCGGTTTGCCAAACAGTCCTACTGCCAGTGACAAAGGATACACACCCAAGTCCACCAGGGCACCTCCGGAAAATTCCGTTGTGAAGATATTTGGCACTTCCCCATCGAGATACTTGTCATACCTGGAGGAATACTGAACAAACGGCAGTATCACGCTGCGCACTTTACCAATTTGCTCGAGTCCTTTTTTCAGCACGGTAAAGTTGGGGGAATGGAGATTTCTCATTGCTTCAAAAAGATAAACGTTATTTTTCTCTGCCACCCGATGCGCTTCTTCCCATTCCTGTAAATTAGAAAAAATAGGCTTTTCACAAATGACATGCTTCCTGTTTTTCAAAAAAAGCAGTACCTGTTCAAAATGCAGCGCATTTGGAGAAGCAATGTAAACCACATCCAGTAAGTTACTTGCAGCCATCTCGTTCATATCCGTGAAAACATGTTCCACCCGGTGCTTTTTGGCAAAATCATCTGCATGCTCTTTCGTCCTTGAATACACAACATTATGGGTTAAACCCGAAGAAGCTTTGGATGCCTCAATAAAAGCATCTGTAATCCAACCTGTTCCAATCGTTCCAAAATTCATCGTCATCCCCTCCACAGATAAAGGGACAGGTTTCGTGTCCCAGTTTATTGGGAGAATGAACCTGTCCCCGCGTCCCATTATTGCTCCAGTTTTTCAATTCGCTTTTCCAGTTTTTCGGTTGTTTTCAGTTGCTCAACCATTCGTTTAATTAACTGCAGCTCAGCCTGGGCTGTCATAACATGATCCTGTGCGTGAATCATGAAGAAGCTGGGAACCGCATCCTCATCCTGCGATTGAATAAGTTGGGTCTGGTATTTATGCCCTTTCAGAAATTCCTCATTTGCTTCTTCCAGCAGTTTTTCCGCTTCTGCGAATTTGTACTCTTCTGCTTCATCCAATGCTTCATAAGCTGCTCCGCGGGCATTCCCGCCATGCAGAATAAGCTGTGTCATAATCTCTTCATAGTTCATCAGCAAAACACTCCTCATAGCGCAAAGATGTCTTATACTTCTTTTCTTTCCTCTTCCTCCATTACAAGCTGTTTGTCATATCGCTTAAAGAAAGGCCAGTAAATAAGTGCCGCAATAACCGCATTCATGATTTGCACCAGCCCGGCGATTACTGACCCACCTGTAGCTATGAAGCCACCAAAGAAGATTGGCACTGTAAAAGGCGGCTGAATAATAACCGGCGGAATAACGCCTGTGGCGAATAAAATATAGTTAATCGTAACTATAACAACCGGCCCTAATACAAACGGAATAATTAAAAGTGGGTTCAATACAATCGGCACCCCGAATATAATTGGTTCATTAATATTAAACAGCGATGGAATAATCGCAGTTTTTCCCACCTGTTTTAATTGCGTTGAGGCTGCAAACAGTAAAAATACAGCAAGACCGATCGTTGCACCGGACCCGCCAATGTGTGTAAACATGTGATAAAACGGTTCCGTTACAATACCGGTTGCCGCCTCCGCATTGCCGGCACTGACTGCATCTGCGTTTTCAGCCATCTGCGTCATCCAGAACGGATATGCCACAGAAGAAACTACGTTCATGCCATGGATCCCGATGGACCAAAGTACGAGCATTAATAAGATCATTCCGACCGCTGCCCAATAAGTATTCGATGCAGCTACAAGCGGACTGAACAGATCGAGCACTGCCTGCGGAATCGTCACACCGAAGTTTGCCCAGACAATCCAGGCCAGGATCCATACGGCAGGCAAAATAAGCAAGAAAGGAATTAACGCACGGAAGGTTCGCATCACGTATGGCGGCACCCCCGCCGGCATTTCAAAGGTAAAACCCTTATTAATTAAAAACCGCATCAATTCCGTTGTTAAAATCCCCAAAATAATCGCAACAAACAGTCCTTGTCCACCCAAATAGGCGAGAATTTCCCCAAAAGGAACCTGCTCAATATCCGTCATCGGAAATGCAGTCATAAAAAATGCGATCATTGATAAAATCCCCGCCATAACTGCATCCATATCATACCGCGAGGCCAGACTGTAACCGACACCAAACGCTACGGTCAGTGCCATAATCCCAAATGTCAAGTTAAACGGGAACAGAATTTGCGCCTGAATTGGCTCAATCGCATTTTCCCATGCATTGATAATACCCCAGTCGAGGGAAGTGGGCGGGTTTGCGATAATCAGAAATAACGCCCCAGTGATAATTACGGGTAAAGCAAATATAACGAATGCATCCCGAATTGACTGTAAGTATCTATTTTGGGCGATCTTGCCCAAAGGCTCCATTAACTTATCTTCCATCCATTCTACCATATTCATTACATGTACCCCCCTACAGGCATTCCAAAAGCAGGGTCACCCACTTTTGGGCATGCCTTTTATTCTTCCAGTAATTTTAAAGCCTGATCCAATACTTTATCCCCATCCATTAAAGCAAATGCACGCTGATCTACCAGGTCCATTGGAATTCCGTGCTCATCCGCTACTTTACTGACTTCTTTTTTCAAATGACGCACTTGCGGTTCAAGCAATGCCACATCATACTGACCTGCTTTTTGCTTAAACTCACCGGTCCCGCCGGCATGAGCCTCCACATCCATACCACGCTTTTCAGCTGCTTCCTGTACTTTTTTCGCCAACTGGCTGGATGTCGCACCCCAACTGCAAAGAATAATAATTTTCTTTTGTTCCGCCATTCTAATCCGCTCCTTTTCATGTATAATTATTTCTTTGTTAAAATCTCTTTGGCCATGTGATCAACCCGTTTATAATGTCCCATCAGCCAATAGGAAAACCATGATGCCGCAAAAATAATAATAGAAAATGCAATCCCGAAACCGAGAACCAGGTTGGCTGAAGGACTTCCGGTTATTACTGCATACAGGCCATAGCCAATCCAGATAAGTGCAAAAACCGACGCATAAATGATTAAAAACTTTTTCATCTAAGCCCTCCTGACATAGTTATGTTACCCCTTACATCCAAAACTCATGCATCTTTTTTGTATGGATGCACTCACCTAAAGATAATGCAAAAATCATGCCAACTTTTTAAATGTGCTCCCGGAGGCAATTCCGGCAAGCTGTGTCAGTGTGTTATCCAATCTGTCTTTTTTAAAAAAACAATAAATCAAAACCACCAGTGTGAACTGGTGGTTTGCTCTGCGGCTGAAAGCCTATGTTACCGGCCTCGGCCTAAAAGGCCCACTGAATGGGTTTCCCTTTTGCACCACACTTACTCACTGATTCTTAAAGAATCTCTTATTTCTTTTTATTTTTCTTACCGGTGAACGGATCAAATTCTTCAAATAATGTTAATTGATCGCTCATGTAATCCTCCCTAAGCTGATTTCGTATATACTCTTGAATTTGATTTTTATTTCTTCCCACCGTATCCACAAAGAATCCTCGACACCAGAATTTTCGATTACCATATCTATACTTTAAATTCGCATGACGGTCAAAGATCATTAAACTACTTTTACCTTTTAAGTATCCCATGAATTGAGACACACTCAATTTTGGTGGTATACTAACTAACATATGAATGTGGTCTTTGCATGCATTTGCTTCGTGTATTTCAACGCCTTTTCTTTCGCAGAGTTCTCTGATTATTTCTCCTATACTTCTTTTATATTTTCCATATATGATTTGTCTTCTATATTTTGGTGCAAAAACTATATGGTACTTACATCTCCACTGCGTGTGTGCTAAACTATTCTTGTCCTTCATTGGACGTGCCTCCTTCTATGGTGAGATTTTGGTGGTCGGGAAACCTACCTAATCTTACCATGAAGCGAGGCTTTTTTTGACCCCACGCTAGAAGCTCTCTGGAACCCCCGGCATAGCCGGGGGTTTTCAAAGATCATAAAAAAATGTGTGCAACTGTTTTGCACACATTAACGGGATAGTTTTATCAATTCCCGCTTTATTCTATCTGTTACTTCAACATGAAATGTATCATTTATTTGTTGAACAAGTTCCGACCAAAGCTTATCTTCCTGTTCGGAAGGGACAGTCTTATGATCCAGTGGAATGGAAGAAAGAAACCGGTCATCCGTATTTTTCAAATGCACGGAAATCAAGCGGTCAACCAGACTTCCGATGTGCATCCACATACCTAGTTCACGATTATTATCCCAGCCATAAAAACCACGTATGGCCGGCATATACTCCTGCAGCAGATCAGCAACAGCTTTCGGGTTCACATGGATCGTTATTTCCTGCAGACCACGTAAGATGAGATCATAAATTTCATTGGAGGAAATGTCTTCCCTGAATGGGGGCAAGGCCGTTTTCCGGGAAACTTCCAATAGTTTATGCATGCGCGATATCCCTTCATCCTGCAGAAGTTCCCATGCCGGTATATACGGGATACCTTCAATGGAAACCGGAACCGTTCCAATAATAGCGATAACATCATAATAATCTGTCAATCCATTTAAAACCGATGTGTCTTTTGTTATAGGATCAATGCGCACCGCTCTGATCACCACGTCATCATCCATCTTTGACAGCTGGTCTTCCAGCCATGATTCCAGCAGTTGAGCAGCTCCCTCTCCCGTAAAACAGACAGTGGCAATTAGTCGCTTTTTCTGGACTTCACTCTTCTGCTGGTCTTTTTCCATAAATACATCCATGGCTTCTCTCGTTGCCTGGTACATGCCTTCCAGTGTCTGATCGGATATTAATGATTGTCTTCCTGCCTCAAGTACCATTGGAAGGTTGACACTGGATAAGGTTTTGATGGGAACACTCAATTCATGCTGAATCGTATCCCCCATGGTAATGAGAGAACCAATATCAACCAATAGCAGGGCACCTTTTATTTCAGACAGCCGGTTGATCGTCTGTTTCACCCGTTCATACGTCTCTTCAACCGCCATCGTCAGCGGCATATCAATCGGATGAATGACATTATTGCCAAGCAGATAATTGGTCACTTCCGCCATGGACGTGGCTGTTGAACTTCCATGGGTTACCAGAATGACAGCCAACTGCTGTTCAGCCGTCAGTACTTGCTGTGTTGGTTCCGGTGTGAGGAAATGAGCAATCAGTTCCACTTCTTCCTCAGGCAGGTTCATGCCGATTTCCGTCCGCAATTGATTGGCAATCTCTGCTGCTGCCTTCCGGTATGCCGGATTCGGATGAATCATCACAGGTATTGGCTCTTTCTTAATTTGATCCCTTAAGTGATTCCGGTAATTCTGCAGATGCAGCCCGATGACATACAGCTGATTCTTCTGAACCGCAAATGGCAATATCTGATCCAGGCTTTCCCAAGTGCTCTGCAGCACATGAAACAAATCATCATCAATCAGGTCCTTCCAGCTATCCTTCGACTGAACAGGTTGCCGGTACTTTTCCGTCAGTTCCCGAATATACTCATAAACTGCCTGTTGCAAATCATCCTTGTTTTCATTTTCTATATTATTATTTTGAACATAAAGACGCTCATATATATTGGGAAATGGAACCGAAGAATCCACGCTTGTCTGATCCGACGCAATTTTTCGCGCCTGTTTGTTTGCATTACCTAGTTTATTTTCGACAAGATATTTATGATCGCCCGGAAAATCCTCCAGCTTAAGGATTACCCTGCTGTCTTCTTCATTCAAGTAACGCAAATAGGCGCGTGCGCAGGCGATTTGTATATCGCTTTTCAATTGGCCTATATTACCCGGACAATCATAGGACACAAATGCTTTCCTGCAGTCATCTTCAATCGACAGGTCCTCTTTCATGATTGTCGCTTCTTCACTTAGAAAATAATCTATTAATTCCTCGCGTTCACCTGTTGTTCGTTCACGTAATGGAGGTACATCCAACTTTACAGAAAAACGGCGCAATAAGGTAGGCAATAAATACGTTTCCGAACTTTCTGTTGTAGCTCCTATAAGTGCCACATCCGCATAGCGCTTTCGGGTGGCCTCGCCGAGCCTGTGGTAAATTCCTTGATCCATCAGATAAAACAGCATCTCCTGCCCGGAAGGAGGAAGCCGGTGAATCTCATCCAGGAATAAAATACCGCCGTCGGCCTGTTCGACCAATCCCACTTTATCCTCGGTTGCACCGGTGAATGCACCTTTTTTTATTCCAAAAATCTGGCCTACCAGCAGTTCCGGATTTTGGGCATAATCTGCACAGTTAAATGTGATAAACTTCTCCCTCTTTGCATCGTGAAAACCGGCGATGGCCATTTCGGACAATTTTCCCGCCAAATAGGATTTACCTGTCCCGGTTTCCCCTGTCAATAAAATCGGCAGTGGCCTGGAAGGATACAAAAATGCTGCCATCCCGGTTTCCAGCAGGGATTGAAGACTTTCTTCAGACCCGACAATATGACTATCATTGGATTCCCTATGTAAGACCATATATTTTACCGGCTTGCCGAGTATCTTTTTTGCATAACCGGCTTTCACCAGATCATTTAAATACCGGCTTGCGGTCGAGCGGTTGATTTGCAGCGCTGCGCCTACCTGCCCTGCATCCGCTCCATCACTGCCGAATTGCTGTAATTGCTGATACACATCTTTGATTCGACTCATAAACTGCGCGCCCTCTTTCTTTACGTCTTCCATGTCTATTTCCCATTTTCCCATCTGTCATAAGTATAACATCAACTTATATAACTTTTTTAAAAGTTGGGTTTCATTTCTTTTTGT
This sequence comes from Virgibacillus kimchii, assembly GCF_055379185.1. NCBI lineage: Bacteria > Bacillati > Bacillota > Bacilli > Caryophanales > Bacillaceae > Virgibacillus > Virgibacillus kimchii. Next base: position 2,769,519 of record NZ_AP043951.1, read on the forward strand.
TACCCAGATCCGGACCACCTCTGGCCCCACCTATGGAGAAAAGCAGCCAATTTTAAAGGCACTCTTCCAAAGAGTGCCCTAAAAGAATTATTCACCCTTGCTATGAACTATCTTCATAAACTCCTCACCGGATATGGTTTCTTTTTCCAACAAGTATTTCGCCAGTTCATGGAGTTTATCCATGTTATTATGAAGAATTTCCCTCGCTTCTTCATGGGCGTTCCTAATAATCCTCCGCACTTCTGCGTCCACCTGGGCTGACGTCTCCGCAGAAGCCTGCATAGTTGTCTCCCCGCCCAAATACGGATTCACTACCGTTTCGATACCCATCATGCCAAAATTATCACTCATACCAAAACGGGTGACCATCTGCCGGGCAAGTTTTGTTGCCTGTTCAATATCATTTGCTGCGCCGGTAGTAATCGAATTAAAGATTATTTCTTCAGCAGCCCTTCCTCCAGTTAAGGCAGTAATTTTATTCAGCAGATCTTTTTTGGAGTATAAAAATTTCTCCGCCTCTTCCACTTGCATTGTAAAGCCAAGTGCACCTGACGTTCTCGGTATAATGGTTATTTTTTGCACCGGTGCGGCACCTTCCAGATTAACCGCTACCAACGCATGCCCGATTTCATGATAGGAAACGACCAGTTTCTCATGAGTGGAAATTACCGCACTCTTTCTTTCATAGCCGGCAACCACAATATCAACCGCCTGTTCCAAATCATCCTGCATGACTTTTTTGTGTTTCATTTTCACCGCATGGAGAGCTGCTTCATTTACAATATTTGCGAGCTCAGCCCCGGATGCACCTGCCGTCGATCTGGCAATCACTTCAAAGTCCACATTTTCATCCACTTGAATCTTTTTCGCATGGACCTTCAAAATTGCTATTCGTCCATTCAAATCAGGAAGTTCGACCGGAATTCTTCTGTCAAACCTGCCTGCCCTTAACAGAGCTTTATCCAGCACTTCCGGGCGGTTTGTTGCTGCAAGGATAACCACCCCTTTACTGCTGTCAAACCCATCCATTTCATATAACAACTGATTCAGCGTCTGCTCCCGTTCGTCATTCCCCATAACCCCTTTACCGTCCCTTGACTTTCCAATCGCATCTATCTCATCAATAAAAACAATACACGGTGCTTTTTCCTGTGCCTGTTTGAATAAATCCCGAACCCTGGATGCACCTGTACCAACGAACATTTCCACAAACTCAGAACCGGAAATGATAAAAAACGGAACTTTAGCTTCTCCGGCAACCGCCCGGGCAATCAATGTTTTCCCAGTTCCAGGCGGCCCCACCAATAGAGCCCCTTTTGGCAGTTTGGCACCAATGTTTCTGTATTTAGCCGGATCATGCAGAAAATCAATTATTTCTACCAGTGCCTCTTTTGCCTCATCCTGCCCGGCTACCTGATCAAAGGTGACATTTGATTTGGATTCAGCATGAATTTTTGCTTTACTTTTTCCAAATGACATGGGACTTGCATCCCCGCCGCCCATTCTTTTACGCAAATTACGGCTAAGAAAGATTCCAAAAACGATAAAAATCAATACCGGTAAAATTAAAAATAGAAACATCGTAAATATAGGTGATACTTCTGTTGGTATTTCCTGGGTAAACTCGGCACCCGCTTCATATAGGCGATCCACCAGAGCAGGGTCTTCTACCCGCCCGGTCTGATAAACCGTATCCTCTTCCCCGGGTAATGTAAACAATATATTTGTCTCTGTCATTTCTACTTCATTCACATTACCTTCTTCCAGCATCGACAAAAAAGTGCCATAATCGATCTCCTCCACTTGCTGATCCTGGAAGAAAGGCAAAACGACTGCATTCAATGCAAATATAATTAAAAGGGCAAATAGAATGTAATAAATAAGTGGCCTTTTTGGTGTCTGGCTATTTTGTTTCGCCATATTCCTCTCCTCCCTTTCGTTCAGTTCAAGGCACGGGATATGTACCTGGTCGGTATAAGGGACCGAAGCCTCTTCAATGAAAAAGCCTATATCATATCCTACTTCTATTATACCTTTATTCTGCGCTTATTTCAGACTCAAAACCAAACATTCTATCACAAATAACTGATAGGCAGGGGGGCTGCTTTACAGAAAGAGGATGCACCTGCTGCTTATTTAAAACTTTCCTGATAATCACTGAAAAAGGTATCCAAACTCCGGGCCGGTCTGCCCAGTATCTCATAAACATCATTTGTCACTCTTTCTTTTCTTTTTCCAGGATAAGCATCTGTAATATACGCAAGATCATAAGCCCGCCATTGGGGCGTTCCTTTTGATAAGTGCTGCTGATAAAACACTTCCTGCGTAACGGCGTTATATTTTACCGATTTGCCGCGTATTGCCGATAAATACTCTGCGATTTCCGTATATGACACAACAAAGGGACCAGTCAGCGTATATATTTTCCCTTCATGCCCATCCGTCCGCAGTATTTTAGCAGCCACTTCGGCAATATCCCGCACATCAATGAAGCTGAATTGGTCGTTGCCCATTGGCGCTGAGAATTCGCCTTCTTTTGCAATCGCTTCACCAAAACGCAATACATTTTGCATATATAAATGCGGGCGAAGAAACGTCCAATCCAAATTGGCGTCCTGCAGCTGTTTTTCCGTTTCTGCGTGCCAGCGCATTAAAGCAATCGGGGAATCTTCAGAAGCACCATATGCCGATAATTTGACGATATGTTTTACCCCTGTCCGTTCCGCAGCTTTTAGAACATTTTCATGTTGAGCCACCTGATCCGGATTGTCCCTGGCAACCAGAAAAAGACGATCCACACCATCCATCGCCAGCTCAAGTGATTTAATGTCTTCAAATGTACCGACCGCTTTTTCCAATTTGGAATGATTAATATCATGCAAAGCTTGTTCATCCCGGACGAAAGCCCTGACAGGCAACCCTCTTTTCAACACATTCTCCACAACCATTTTACCAATTTGTCCTGTAGCTCCTGTTACCAAAATCATTTTTTGTTACCCCTCCTGTTTCCATAAATTTTATACCTATAACTGAAGATTTATTCGAACGTTACACTACCTGCTCCCCAGCCGCAGAATTATCTGTGAAATAATGGCAAGCAGCGGAAGCTCCACAAGTGGTCCGATAATTAACACGAGCGGGATCAAAGGTTCATGTGGAAAAGCAGTAATTGCCAAAGCCAGGGCAATTGGCGAATTCCTTGCTAATGTTGTCAGATTCAGACTTGCCGTATTGGCGTGGTTAAATTTGAGCATTCGTCCAACCACCCTTCCGAGCAAAAAATTAGTAATAAAAAAAGCAAGGATCGGCAAAAGTAATAACAGGAGTAAGTCCAAATTGGCAAGCAGTACTTCTCCCTGAGACGTGAACATGGCAACGATAGCCAGGCACAAGAAAATAATAGGCAAACCATCCATTTTCTCGGTTGACTTTTTCAGTTCTTTGGCCCGCCGATGCAGCACCGCCCTGATTCCATAAGCCAGTAACAGCGGAATCAACAGGACAAGAACAATACTTTCCACAATCAACTGCAGATCCACCATGGCAGCTGTACCGGCAAATATGTAAAAATAAACCGGCAGCAACATAAGCTGTAAAAGTAAATTTAATGGCAAAATGCTCGCAGATAACGCCACATTTCCTTTGGCAATTCCGGTAAAAACAATATACCAGTCCGTACAGGGCGTAACCATCAGCATAATAAATCCAATCCAGAGCGCCGGATGATCCGCTAAAAACACACTTGCCAACAGCCATGCCAATACTGGGGTCAGGATAAAATTCATAATAATGCTTGTTATAGTAAATTTTCTGTTGGCAAAGGATTGTTTTATATTTTGAATGGGTACCTGGATAAAAGTAAATAACAGCATAAGCATTAAAAGTGGTACAATCACTGCATCAGCCACGACACTCAGCCCGCTGATCTGCCCAAGTAAAAGACCAGCTGCCACAGAAATCATGATGAGTATTGAGTAGATTTTTTCCAAATAACCCATATTGCTGCCTCCTCTAACTTAATGATATTTGAAAAATGGGGATAGACCAAATTATATCTACGCAGGATTATATATTATGTTTTGTTTGAGCAAACAAGTGGAATTTAAAAACATTAGCAATTATAATATAACTATAGTTACTCAAAGTAACCTTGTTACTAAAAGGAGGAATTGCTGCATGGATAATAAAATTGTATTGATCACAGGTGGGACAGGCGGAATCGGACAAGCCACGGCACAACTTTTTTTGGATCATGGTGCGAAAGTTGTTTTAGTAGATGTGAATCAGGATGCTTTGGATAACGCCAAAAACAACTTGGATGCAGACAAAGGAAATATTAAAGTGATTCAGGCAGATGTGACGAATGAAGAAGATGTGAAAAATTATGTAAAAGAAACAGTAAGTGCATTTGGCAAAATCGACGTCTTTTTTTAATAATGCCGGGGTAAATGGCCCATTTGCCAATATTACAGACCTGGAAAAAGAAAAATTCGAACAGGTTATGGGCATTAACGTGACCGGTGTATTTCTTGGCCTGAAGCATGTTATTAAACAGATGGAAGAACAAGGACATGGCAGCATCATCAACACAGCGTCTAATGCGGCTTATATTGGTTCAGCAGGAATGCCCGGATATATTGCGTCAAAGCATGCGGTAGCAGGACTAACAAAAACAGCCGCACTGGAAGCAGCTGAAAATGGGGTACGCATTAACGCAGTAGCACCGGCAGCCATTGATACACAAATGCTGGCCGATATTCAAAACAACACCTCACCAGGTAACCCGGAAGCATCTGCCGAAGCCATAAAACAAGGAATCCCTCTTGGCCGCTTCGGTGCACCAAATGAAGTAGCTCAGGTTGTCTATTTCCTTGCTTCCGACCAATCGTCCTTTGTTACAGGCTCCCTTTATAATGTGGATGGCGGCATGCAGGCGGATTAATCGAAAAATAATATGTTTGAAAAGACTGGCTCGCCTAACCGGCGGCCGGTCATTTTATTTTCATCATTGGATGATTCGGCCGTAATGTAAGTTGAATGCCTCCTTCCGTTTATCTTCAACCCTGAAAGGGAAATGGAAAAAACAGAAAAAACCGGGAGGACGTCACATGCTTGATTTTATCGTATTGGTGGTCATCGGGGTAATCGGTGCAATCGGTTTATCCCTTTTTATGAAACTGGTTCGTATACTGACTGGCAACCGGGCGGAAATATTGCTCTATAACCTGGATTATATGCCTGTTTTAAAGAAGTGGAGCCACATCCGCGCCGCTGGTCTTACGTTTCACTTTTTCACCTGTATAGCAAGTGTCGTTGTACTGTTTTACCTGCTAAGGCTCATTGGATGGGAATATTATATTTTTCCTTATGTCGTTGTATATACTGCCGGCAGCGCCTTCTTATTTTTCCTCAGCGCACTGACAAAAACACCTCCCAAGCATACGGATCGTTATGCGTGGCTGCATTGGACGGCCGGACATGCATTTTATGGCATTATTGTCGGGGTTTTGGTGAGGTTATGGGTGTAGCAGCTAACATGCTCTGAAATTATTCATGAAAAAAACCAGGGAATCTCCGTAGTCCCTGGTTTATCCTCCTTTAATATGATTTCACAGCTTCTGGGTATGAACGGTGCAAAATCTTCTTTAGCTTCCTGTTATTATTCCGCACACTGAATTTCAAATTTTACTTCTCCACCTTCAGGATTGACTTCTTCTGCTCGAGATGTACGATCCGGTATTAAGGTTGCTGTTCCTTTTGCAGATAATTCATCTCCTGTGACATCGTTTAATGGGCCATCGTTTACATAACCTTCACCCTCACCAATTGTCGTATCCGGACCGGCACTGATAAATAATTCCAGACCAAAAACCTCTGAGAAGTCGAATTCCGGATCAAGCATATCGTCACTATCATCACTGACTTTATAGCTCGCTTGAAGATGGTGTCCATCTCCTAATGCAGTCACTCTATAACCTACTCCTGGCTGATAACCGCAGCTTGTATTTTCAAAATGAAGTTCCTCTCCATTCCAGGTTGCATATGCGTAATCTTCATTATTAGTTTCATTCTCATCTTCATTTCCGTTATCTGTTGTGCCCTCTATATCTTCATCGCCACTATTAGCCGTTTCTTCTGCGCTTACACCATCACTAATCGGTGTTTCTTCTGCATCTCCATTGTTTGAACCACAGGCCGAAACGATAATGAAACTAAAAGTGATTACAATGAAAATGAAGAAGACTTTCCTATGTGATAACATAATAAACTCTCCAATCTAAGTTTTCATGAAATTCGCGAGCTGCTGTTTCCATTTCAGTATTCTTGGTGACACCCTCAAATTCACCACCTAACACTATAAGTGCTGTAAGTTAAATCCAGGTTAAAAATTATATAAATTCTTACCCTAATTTTGAGAGTCACCAAATATATACAAAACCCCTCAACACATAGACACACAAAGTATTGAGGGGAGTTAAGAAAACAAGCTGATCGTATTAAATGTTGAATAATTTTTCTTCACTTAAATTGAAGTACTTATGCTAGCATTTTTTCTTAAGTTCGTTGTAAATACTGTCTGCAGTACCTGTATTCCTTCTTTTCACTCAAACTTCCGGGAAAGAACATTTCAACATTTTTTAACTTCCTATGTCTGTTCATGTGCCGGAGCTTATACAGGCAGAAACTCTTTTATGGCAAATTCAGTTTAAATACGCCTCACCCCTTAACCAATCCATCCCGGTCTGCTGCTTCCGGCGGTTTTTCCATCCACCCGTTCTCGATCATAATATTGGTGCCGTCCTCTACATATAATCCCACGTCCATCATTAATTTAGCATACATGCCGCCGATATCACGTCTTCCATTCAAGGATGCCCCATTGGCATACGTTCTGATTTTCACGGAAAACATATCTATTTTATGCCAAAGCATTAACTTATCCGAAAAAGGAGGAAAAGAAGTGGTACCTACCAGGTCATCTATTAACGGAAGAGATGGCAAGTCATTTTTTTGCAGTTGCTTTTCGCAGGACATTATATGTTTATCCGCTATTTCTTTTCCCCGCAACAGAAACTTTTTTACTTTTTCTTTTCTGGCTACTTGGCTGAAACCTATTAATAAGGCCTTGCTGGCTATATTATTCTCCATATTGTCATACAAATGTGTGATTTCCAGTGCATGGAGCGGTCTGACATTCCCAAAGAATCCATTCAGGTAATTTTGTTTTTCCACGAATTCAGCCTTATCTGGATTTGGAATCGCAGGAGGTTTTACCATTAGCCCCTTCGCTGTCATAATATCCTTCACGCTTGATACAAGTTCCACCGTCTTCTGCAGGGTTCTTATAAAGAAACTCCTTATATCCGGTCTGCTCACAAGACTTATGGCAATGGTATAAATACTCATTCCTGCTTTACTTGTGTATTTCAGGTAATAAAGATAAAATTCATCTTGAAACAAACGTGGAGCTTCAAGGGTGACATCATCCTTATTAAAACCATAGGGGACGGGAAAGTTCGCCTGAGTAAAAACATTTTTTATATAAGACACAATACTTTCTGCTAAATTCAAAGCTTTATTAACTACTTTCTTTATTTCTGGATCTTCGGCATGTTTTGAAAAATAACGAAGGACACATACAGCCATCGTATTACCGGTATAAGCAGCCCACAATTTACCCATTTCTGCGGAAGTTAATTCAGGATGTTGTTTTCCTTTATCTAATTCTTTTTTATTTTTTTTCATAAAAACGACTCCTTCCATGCATTTTTTTAGTTTAATCTGACAACCTATAATTATTCACTAAAAAAAACTGGTCCCATTGCGACTTACTATGACCATTTCGTGATTAATGCTACAATGTAGTAGTAGGTAAAATTGAGAAGAGAATGTCCTGTTAGAGACATGATTTTAATAAAGGAGAGTGGTAAACAATGAATCAGAAACAATTTGATAAAATCAAGAATGGAAAAGGATTTATCGCAGCATTGGATCAGAGTGGTGGAAGTACACCTAAGGCACTGGCTTTATATGGCGTTGAACAAGATGCCTATTCCACTGAGGAAGAAATGTTCGACCTGGTTCACGAAATGCGGACAAGAATTATCAAATCTCCTGCCTTTAGTTCTGAGCATATTCTGGGAGCAATTCTGTTTGAACAGACAATGGATCGTGAAATCGACGGAATGTACACCGGCGACTATCTGGCTGAAAAGAAGGGGATTGTACCTTTCTTAAAAGTGGACAAAGGCCTTGCTGAAGAAGAACAGGGCGTTCAGATGATGAAGCCGATTCCTGATTTGGATGAAACGCTGAAACGTGCAAATGAGCGTCATATTTTTGGGACTAAAATGCGCTCGGTTATTAAAAAAGCCAACCCGGAAGGTATTAAAGCAGTAGTCGAGCAGCAATTTGAAATTGGAAGACAGATTTTGGCTGCAGGCTTAGTGCCAATCATTGAACCGGAAGTGGATATTAACAGTCCCGAAAAAGAAAAGTGTGAGGATGCTCTGAAAACAGAACTGATCGGGCACTTGAACAGCTTAAATGATGATGAAAACGTCATGCTGAAATTAACAATTCCATCAGAAGCAAATCTGTACAAAGAATTGATTGATCATCCTCGTGTAGTGCGTGTTGTTGCCCTTTCCGGCGGATATTCCACCGAAGTGGCCAACGAAAAGCTGAAAGAAAACGACGGACTGATTGCCAGCTTCTCTAGAGCTTTAAGCCAGGACTTGAACGTAAATCAATCCGACGAAGAATTCAACCGCGAGCTCGAAAAAGCAGTAAAATCAATATACGAAGCATCTGTTTGAAAATTTTGAATTGAGGGGTCAGACCCCTTTAGGTAAAAAAAGGGAGAGCAGGAATCAAATTGTCCTGCTCTCCCTTTTTGATTTATATGGATAATGCCGTACTCTTATTTCCAATAATCATTTGCTGCTGCTATGGTTTGAAAGTGGATCGCGACTACCTGTGAAGCAAATGTAAGACTATCTGCATTATCAGCGTAATCTTTGCGCAATTCTTCTCTTACCTTTCTATCATCCTGGGTATAGGTGACCCCTTTTTTCGCCAAAGTAATGGCCAGCTCAAATCCTTCCTGCGGTGTGCTTGTTCTTAAATCCGTTAACCACTGCTCATGATTAGCCTCCTTAATTTTCAATATATTTATAACATACCCGTTTTGCATGGAAGTATCACATCTAAATGGTAAACGAATCTAATAATGCTTCGAAAAATTCGAGCTGTTTCGGGGAGTGACAGTGCTTTTCGGTGGGACGAGCATTTAGCGCAGTCCCATATTTTCGATGGGACGAGGAACCACTGTACCGCAGCCCCAGGCACCTATCTACAACTCAAACTCCCAGTCTTCTCTCATTTTCAAATAAAGCACCATCAGTTCATTTTCAAGCTGATATACCGATTTCCTTTTGGTGTCCAGACCGACCTTGGGAAGCAGGATTTCTGCCATTTCTATCGTGAGTTGGCTCCGCTGTGCATCGCGCAATTCCATCAGCTTTGAGCTGTACGTCCGCAGTAAATTATATTCCTTTGAACCCAGTGCATTATATGCCAGCTCATCTATATGAAAACTGTTTTTGTTCAACCCGCGTTGCTCTATTTCCTTCTCCAGTGCCGATTTCTTCTTCCGCTTCATATTCTCGTCAAGCACAACGACAGTACCTGCAGCCATATCACCAAGCCGCTTATGCTTTGAATGGAAAAATACAAGAATAATACCGAGAAAATAACTCGTCGGCAGCATATCAATAATCCGCAGCAAATTGCGGATCAGTGCAGACATAAATGTAATATTATGACCATTTTCCTGAATGACACGGATGCCGACCATGCGCTTTCCAATTGTTTTTCCATTGTAAAAATACTCACCCGTAAAAAAGTAACCCCAATTAATAACGAAAATAAGAATGAAAAAAATAGCCACAAGCCACCCTGACTCCATTAAAAGGAACATATCACTTCTCGGTAAAAGGAAAAGCACTAAAAAAAGCGCTATATTCGCCAGTGTCAAGATCACCTGGTCAATAATCATGGCAGCTGACCTTGACCCCAGGCCGGCAAGGCTGAACTCGAGGGATACAAATTCCGGTGTTTTAATATCAATCTGTTCCTGTTTCATGCACTTCTCCCCAACTTTCCTTCGATCTTCTCTTATCCAATAACATCTTGCCCCAAATGATATACAGTAATAACCCAATCACCGTTACAATCGCCACAACATATTTCATTTCCAGCGAAAGATCAGCCGGTGTAATAAAACCTTCAATAACCCCTGCGATAATGAACAAGGGAATGGTCCCGAGGAATAGCTGCACAGATCGCTTGGCATTTTCCCTTAACTGATAACCCCTCGTATATGCCCCGGGCACAAACAGCTTATAGCCCATTAACAATCCGGCACCGCCAGCAATAAAAATAGCCGCCAGCTCCACCATGCCGTGGGGAACGATAAAAGCCCAAAAATCATAGGTCATCCCGGCATGCCAATAAAGAGCAGCCAAACCACCGACAATCAACCCGTTATAAACAAGGATATATATCGTGCCGATCCCCAGTGTGATTCCACTGGCAAATGCCAAAATTGCCACCTGGATATTGTTCGTCATAATTTGAGCCGACATGATGGAGTTATCAATTTCATCAAGTCCCTCTCCAAGCCGCTCCGGATCCACTGCTGTACCCATCTCATCCGGCATGACAGAATAATACGCAAGCGGGTCCTCCACGACGGCCAGGAACGCTGCCAACAGTCCAAACATAAACAGCAGCATGGCAACAATGATAAATTTCCATTGTTCAAGTAAAAGTCCGACAAACTTGGTGCTGAAGAAGTACCGCATCTGCTGAAAGCTCGTTACCTGGTCCCTGTACAATATATTATGAGATTTGGAAACAAGCCCGTTCAAATAGACGGTAACCTCTTCATCGGGAAAATAAGTCCGGCTATAGGATAAATGCTGCGCTGCTTTTTGGTAAAGCCCCTGGAACTTCGAAATATCCGCTCCCGTAACCTTTCTCCCTTTTTTCTGTAAATGTGCAGCATAGGCTTCCAGCTGCTTCCACTCTTCCCTGTGCCGCTTCACAAATTGCCTCACATTCACTTCATCACCCACTTCCTCTCCAAGCACACCACAAAATTCGACAAAATTCGGGGAGTGACAAATCTTTTCGGTGGGACGAGGAACCACTGTACCGCAGTCCCAGGCACTGCACTTCCCCTACAGCAATCCCCGGTTCATCCAGTGGATGTACTGGGATACGGCTTCTGTGGCGAGGTGTTCTTCTTTTGCCTCGATCATGACAAGGCCCTGTGCTTCCCATTTCACTTTTTCCCTCTTTTTCACCTGCACCTGCTGTTGGGCAAGGGACTTCCGCATGGCCAGCCGGACATTTTCCGGGCGCTGCTTCGTCTCTTTTTCCAATGCCTCATCCTCTATCCCGATCATGAGAAACAAATGCTTTTGACGCAATCGCCGTAAATAATTCAGTGTACTTTCTTCATGTAAAAATGTATGAACATCGCTAAACAGTAAAATCAGGCTCCGTTTTTTCTGCACAGTCTGCAAATAGCTCATGACCCCGGCATAGTTGGATTCCTTTGCATCCACTTGTAAATGGTAAACAGACTGCAGAATCTTCTGCAATTGATCCATCCCTTTTTCCGGCGGCACATACACTTGAATGTCATTGGAAAATGCCAGTACCCCGACATAATCCCCATTTTTCAGTGCTGCCGCAGCCACCGTAATGGATGCTTCCAGTGCTTTTTCCAGCCTGTTACCCTTTTTTAATTCCGCACCCATCATCCGGCCGCAATCAATTAAAATTGTAATATACTTCCCATGCTCCGGTTCATATTCATTGGTCATCACTTCCTGCAACTTTGCCGTTTGCCGCCAATTAATCTTCCGCGGGTCATCACCGACGACATAATTTCTTACCCGGGAAAACTCTCCTTCACCACTCTGATGTCTGCGGATTTTCATGCCTTCATACAGCAAAAACTGTTGGGCATTCTCCAAAAAATGCCGCGTTTCCGTCAGATCGGGAATGACTTTCACCGTATCACGCTGCTCCACCGCCATTTGCTTTTCCCAAAGACCGAACCTGCCGGCATAACGGATATACAGCTTTTCCAGTTCATATCTACCTCTGACAGACGCACGCGTTTGATAGGTAACACGGCTAACCGAGCCCGCATCCGCCGCACCCTTTACCGGAAAATTCTCTTCAAACGTCTGCGGCAAATCATCCACCACACGGAAAGTGCATGAATAACCCGATGTATTCCTCAACTCCAGTGCTGCCTCCGCCTCTAACCCGCGTTCCATCTCACCTGGAAAATAGCGAACCGCCTGCATTTCCTTTCTTCCCGGGGTAAAAAACAGATCCAGTAAAGAAGCCAGAATAAACAACACATTCACCGATATAAGAAACACCCAGGAAATTTCCCAATAAGACAGGACCAATAAACCCAGGGAAAACAGCGAATAAATGCGTAAAAGTCTGCGTGAAGGGAGGATCCCCCTATCTTGGAACAGTAACCTGGCCCACAAGCTCTTCGATGATCTGGTCAAGGCCCACTCCCTCCAATTCCATTTGCGGCGTAATTTGAATACGATGCCTCAACGCCGGTCTGGCCACGACTTTCACATCATCCGGCGTCACGTAATCCCTTTCCAGCAAATAGGCCCACGCCTTGGCCGTTTTCGCCATCGCAATCGCCGCTCTCGTACTGGCCCCAAAACGGATTGACTCACTTTCCCTCGTTCTTCTGACAATCTGCATAATATAACTTAAAATATCATCACTGATCGTAACCTCTTCCATTTCCTGCTGAATCTCCCGGAATGACGCCAAATCCAGCACCGCATCTGTTGCTTCATCCGTATTCCTGCGCCCCAGCACCTGCTTCAGCACATCCGTTTCTTCTTCCAGCTCAGGGAAATCGATGGTCAGCTTAAATAAAAACCGGTCCTGCTGCGCCTCCGGAAGCGGATAAGTCCCTTCAAATTCAATCGGGTTCTGCGTGGCAACAACAAAAAACACATCAGGCAAAGGATACGTCTCCCCCTGGATCGTCACCTGCTTCTCTTCCATTGCCTCAAGAAGTGCCGCCTGTGTTTTGGCAGGCGTCCGGTTAATTTCATCCGCCAGAATAATATTGGCAAAAATCGGTCCCTTCACCGTCTGAAATGTATTTTCCTTCATATTAAAAATCGTACTACCCGTAATATCCGAGGGCAGCAGATCCGGCGTAAACTGGATCCGGTTAAACTCCCCGCCGATTAAATTGGATAGCGTCCGTACCATTTGTGTTTTCCCTGTTCCGGGGACCCCTTCAATTAACACGTGCCCGCCGGATAATATGGCAGCGAGCAGTAACCTCAGATTTGTTGTCTGACCAAGAATGCGTTCTTCATACGCCTTGATTAATGGCCTTAGCTGACTGTTCATTCCTCTTCCACCTCTCGTTGCAGCCGGTCCAGTTTTTTAGACCAGGCCACATATTCCTGTTTATTGACAGATTCCTTGTTTAATAATTTTGTAAGTTCCAACGTAAACCTGCTGACATCCTCCACCGGCATTTCCTCGACCTTCCGCTTCAGCATCTCCGTCGATTCCTGCCAGCTTCTCCGATATGGGATGCCCCATTTCTCCTGGAGCAGTAATTTTACATAGTCCGCCTGCAGCTTCAGTGAATCCTGATACCGGCGGCTCCGCTGATACCAGGCGGCAAGCGCAATGGTCCTTTCATTACTGAAGCGCACTTCCGCTTCCCTTGGTGTTCGCACAGGACCAAACCGCTTCCCTTGGTACCAAAGCCATAAAAGGGTGAGCACCGCCAGCTGCAATGCCAGCACTAGCATCCACTGTGGATACATCGTAACAACCGTCGGCCCACTCCCGGCACCATGGATATATTCATCAAATAAAATACGGCTGTAGTCCGCCTGTTGCATTAACAAGAAGATAAGCTCCACATGATCTTCCTCGGTTATGTACTCATTGACAAGCCATAATGGAGCATTTACCGCAATCAAACTGCCATCCCCGAAGGAACGTTCCAGCGCAATCGCCCCGGAATAATCATACAGCAGCACCTCATCCTCCGGCGCATCCTCCATCCGTACGCGCGTATCAAACATCGCCTCATACATTTCATTACCCAAACCACTATTTAAAGTTCTCGCTTCCCCCAGCTGCATCATATGCATCTCGGTTTCCAATCCGAACATGTCATTCGGGTCATTCTTAAACAGCATGATCGTATTTCCGGCTTCCATATACCGAATATATTCATCCATCTGAGATTGATCCGGCACAAAAAACGGTTCGATCATCAACAGCAGTTCACCCCGGTCCTCCCGCGGCAGCATCTCCGGGTCATGTTCCCATCTATCCACTTCAATATTTTCTTCCAAATAGGTATAAAATGCCTTTGTCCCCGTAGGAGAGGGAGACTCGGAAACGTAGCCCGGAAATTCCTCAGGCTGCTGTGAAATAAGGAAATAGCTGATCACAATAAATAACAGCAAAATAACAGCCAGCCAAATCCACGTTCTTTTTGTCGTCTGTGATGATTGCAATCCTCCCCAAGCCTCCCTCTAGCTTTCCTGTTTCTCTTCTTCTCCGGTTTCACGCATCCATCCACGCACCTGTTCCCGGTAATTTTCATATTCCGCTTGTTCCATTTCCCGTTCTCCATAAACAGCCTCATCAAAGATTCTGGCCAGCTCATAAAAAGCCCCGGCCCGCTGTTTATCTTTCTTCTGAAGCTCTGCAAAATAATCCCAGTTTGTTTTCCAGACAGATGCTTTCAGCAGCTCCAAATCGTGAAAATAAAGCAGCAATGCCAAGAACTGATGCCTGATGCCAAGCGAATAATTCCCTTTACCCGCCTGCTTTTCCGCTTCCCTCACATGCCGGTCCACAGACCATTCCAGTTCATCGGCAGAATGAAACGGCTGATGCTCCCGTGCCGACCGCTTTCTCCTGACCGATCTTACGGCAAAAAAGATAACAACAATCGCCAGCAAAATCACCACTCCGATCAGGATCACGAGCAATGTATCAGAAAAAGCATTTGACGGCTCCATCCCCATCAGCCATTCTTCCAGAAGCTCAAAAAACCACTCTGACAAACGATCCCAGAGGATTTGAAGAAAGTTCCGGTTCTCCTCATAATAAACCTGGTATTCTCTCTGACTTAAAATCTCTTCCAGCCTTTCCCTGGCCCTATCCGGATTTTCCATACAACATCACCCGATCAGTCATTTTGGTACTCATCAATCATTTCCCTTAAGTCATCCCCGTCCTGCCTCAGCTTCAGATCAAAGTAAATCACCGCATAGACAACAGCATTAATCATCGAGACCAGAATGGTAGTCAAATTAATAATAATCATATACAGGACACTGTTTCCAAGAACCAGGGCAGCAATCGCGTCAATTGCAAAAGCAATAATGACAGTAATAAGGAAAATGACAAGGAACAACCCGAACACTCTCCACGTATGCTTTTTCGTTAAGCGCCAGCTTTCCGGAATCCCCGGAAAACCTTCATTAAATGTAACCACAGCCAGGAAAAATCCCCAGCGGGTGAACAGCAGTACAAAGCCAATGAAAATAATGAACAGCATCACAAATACGCCGATCAACGCAGCTACAGGTTCAGTAAACAACAAACCGGCCATCACGAAGAATATAATAAAGACTGGAATGATCATTGCAATAAAGATAATCCCGACAATCAGTGTACTTCCCACTAAAGGCCCAAACCTTGTAAATGCCTGCTTGATTAAACTCCCGGCAGTAAAGGTTTCCTGATTTCTAATGCGATTAATTCCAAATAGAATGGAGCCCACAGCAACCGGTCCTAAAATAGCCAGCAGGAATGAGATTGCACTATTCATTCCAACGCTTACTCCCACACCCTCATCAAATCCGGACATCGCATCCTCAAACCAATTGCCGCCAGTTCCGACTTCTCTAAAAAAACTCACACCTGAACTTAATAATAACAATGCTTCAATCAGGTAAAGCGGTCCAAGCAAAATTAAAAAGACAAGAAAAAAAGTTGAAAAATTGCTCTTTATCAGCTGAAAACTATGGTCCAAAATTTCACTAAACCGCTTCTGACTACTAAATTGATCCTTCATGCTTCTCCCCCTCATATGTAAAAAACATTCATAATAGTCATTGTACCATTTGTTGATGGGTTTTTTTAGGGATTTTTTTGGAGCTTGAAGAATTAATGTCTTAGTTCAATTATATTGAACGGGAGTTGGTAAATCTTATAAAGCAAAAGTTTCTAATCGTTAAAAAAATCGTTATCATTCAAGATAACGATTTTTTTATCAGTATGGAGAATTTTTTACCTCTTACTCCTCTTGTAAACCCACAACACCCTTCATATGATTTGTTCTTTAAGAACCACCGACTGACATTAGATTTTACATCATCTTTTATCACTTTATTTTATCTTCGCCAAGTTCAAGACACCATTTATCCCTTACTTATGTTTATATTTTCATTGCAAGAATTCTATCGAGAATTATACTTCTAGATTGAAAAGATCACCATACCTAATAACTCGAACCATATCAAAATCTATTCCTTCTTTCATTTCCACCTTCCCAACACAAAGGAACCCACTCACACCAACATTGCCATCTACCATATATTCTCCCTTGCCATCTTTAACAAAATAAAGATAATCCATAAGCTCCTCTAACCCCGTAATGGTATATTCCCTTCGATTGGTATTCTTCACTTCACCAATTACTATTTTTACCAGTTTATTCGTTCTCTTTTCAGCAACCTCCAGGAAAAAATCCGGTCTCCCACGCCATATGTCATCTGTCTTCCTTTTGCCAAATAAACTTTCCGTTATTTCATTGGCCGCTTTCATGGATTGATACTTTTGCTTTAAATAAGGATTGTCACTTTTTTTAATCTCACTTCCTGTAATACGGAAGGATATTGCGCCGGAACCAATAGCATCATGATAGAGCCTGTAAATGTGATCCCCCTTATTCCATGAGGCAACCAAATTACTTGATCCATCCATGAGATGCAACTGACTTTCCGTTGCATTTTGCTTTATCAGCTGAACAATCCAATACAACTCCACTAAAGTGTCCTCATTGTCAGGTTCAATAAAAGTTTCCTGGAGCAGCGTTCTGATATCCTCTTCACTATAAAAGCCATCAACTAGTTTGCGATAGGATAATAGCAATGCAGCGGCTTGCCCATACAGCTTGTTACGGTGATTGACCATTTTACGGACAACTCGGTCTGCAACACGTACTTCATCTACCCGCTGCAGGTAAATATTCCTTTTATAGGCATGCATAATGTTTAATTTTAATTCCTGCCAATCACTAAACCAGGATGCCTTCTCAAAGCCTGCAATATATTCATCCTTAAATAAACAGCTGTAAAATATTCTTAACAACTCTTTCAAAATCTGATTTTCAGGGATATTGTAAGACCGGAAATTTTCATTAGTTGAAAATATGGTTCTATCCTTATAATTTCGGACAAGGCGTTCTTTTATAGTATGATCCCAATTAATTTGCCCTCGCACTTCCCCCATGTATGTTTCTGTTTTCATACTGGTTGTTGTCTTAAAACGTTTAAGCAAAACGGGTAAATTTCTTACAAAGTCTTTTGTCTCTGTTTTCAGCAAAAAACGAAGGGTTAGTAGTTGCTCAAGATTTGTTATATTTACATTAATTTTTGATAAAAATGAATTGATCCTAAGCTTACCCGATTTCAAATACCCATGAAGATAACCGGAAATTTCTTCAAGTAATTCTTCTTCGCCTATTCTCATTCAAATGCACCCGAATCAAAGAAATCATTCACAAAGTCTTCGAGATAACTTTTTTCAATTACTGCATCTGTCTCCTCTATCACCTGTGCGATAAACTCTTTTATTCTGTGAACGGACAGACCCTCAAACTGTGGCAAAACATAGAGGATAATAGCAGAAGTAAAATCATCATTATCCTGTGTATGCATGGCTAAATCCTTAATAATGGCAGGTCCAATTTTCCGATAGTTATTGATCAGCTTCCAAATAGATGTTAGCGTTTCTACATTCGGATAGGTTTTCATATCCCATACTTCCAGGTACTCTTCAATCAAATCTGCAGTGATTGTTTTTGGGATACCAACAGGTATGAAAGCAAATCGCCGCATAAATGCATAACTCATTTCGTACAAGGAAGCTTTATCTATCGTGTTCATTGTGCCAATAATCCGCCAATCATTGGGAATGATATAGTCATGGTCATTAGGCTCTATAGCAATTTTGGTTCCCTGTGGTTTCATACTTATCAATTCGCCACTCTCTGATTCAAAAGGCAATGTAATTTCATCTCCTGTTAACACAGAAAACAATGAACCAAATGCCTTATCAATATCAGCTCTGTTGATTTCATCTATAATAAGCCAGTTATTCTTTGGACTGTTAGTTTCTTTATCCTTTACACACTTCAAGAAAATACCTTCATTAAAATACAAATTTCCATCTCTGTCTGGAAAATATCCCCCTATCGTTTCATAAGTGGACCAGTTTGATGCCGCTGTAACCATGGTGAAGTCAACATCATACATTTTGCATATTCTTCCTGCCAGTTTAGACTTCCCTGTGCCCGGTGGACCAGTGAGGATAATATGTTTGCCATTTTGCAGTGCCGTTTTGATCTGATCCATGAGGACATCGATGTTTTCAAATACCAATCCATCTTTCAGCGATTCTACTTTATAATCTACAGACGGAATTTGAATTCTATTATCCAATGCACTCTCTTTAACCTTTACTGCATCATAAACTTCCTGATCTAATAGGCGTTGAATGCTTGTGTACTTAATAGGATTCCCCCTACTTGTATGTACTCTACTTACATCCGAATGAATTAATTTATTCCTTAATTGTTCGTCAGCTAGCTTCCCCTCTAAGGCATACCGACCTTCTTTATTCTTTTTATAATCTTTTAATTCATATACCTCTTTAATTTGGTTATTATAAACCGCACAAAAATATTGAAAGTTACCAGCTTCCAGCTTTCTTCCACTAAGAACCCAGTTTCCTCTGGTAGCATTATAAAGATCTTCTGGTGACATACTTTCTCTATAGCTTACTCCTATCTTTATTAAAATAGTATCTTCATTTTCTAAGTCATCTTTTGTGTCAACTTCCCTACCACCAGCAGATGCAGGAGCACTCCACATTTCAACTATGCCAGGAGTATCAAAAAAATTAATTTGGTCAGTTCCATATTCATCTATTAGTTTTTGTCGAATGATATATAATTGCTCATCCACATCATTGGTTTGATCATCTTCTATTAAATTAGCAAATGCCTTTACTATACTTTCTTTATTTCCCCAATTCGAAATATGCTCAAAGTATTCAGGAAGTAAGAGATGAAGTACAATATGCTGCATCTGTGCTCTTTTCCCAACCTGTTTTCGTGCTCCTTCAGCTATCTCTTTCAACTTCTTCGGCTGCTCTAGAATTATTTTACGCTGTTCTAAAGGCTGACTTTTCAAATATTCAACAAACCAAAACAAAAATGATTTTTCATAGTATTTACTTGTATGAAAGAACGTCCCAGTCGCTCCTATACCTTTCTTCAAACTATCGAACAACGGTAAAGAAGTATCTAAATCGATATTTTTCCAAGAAGCAACAAGTTCCAGTTTTCGTAGTTTCGTTTGATAACTGATAGATTGTTTGACGGGATATAAGTAGTAGATGAACAATAACTCAATGACAAATTTATAAACATCCTCTGACTCATTACTCAGTTGCTTTTTTAATTTTTCATCGAAGGAATTACCCGACGCATCCGGATTTTCAATAAAAACAGACCTAAATCTGTTCATATTTGCTGATGTCCAAATAGATTCTCCTTCCCATATCAATGATTTATCATCCAATAAGCAATTGTTTTTCCATTTTTCCGCGGTACCGTAGATTGATTTCTTTTCACTTTCATTTAGTTTGAAGTAGATGGCCAATTGATTCACCTTCTTTTTTATAAATATTTATTATTGAGATTACAGAATTCGGAATCAAAACTATAACTAATTAGCGTTTTATTATAAAAAACCTCAATCAATACTTTGAATGATATAACTATACAATTGATGCTCCACTGGTTTGTCTAAAACCATATTCATGTGTACTACAGGAACCATTTTTCCACTATTATTCGGCATTGAATCTTGGGTAACGGTGTCTTTATCAGGCAGTGTTTGACCTAGATAATAAAAATCACTCCCATCCTCATCATCACTTTTCTTCACAAATAAATGTAAGTCTATTCCTCGTTCTTCAGCATGAATAATCTTTTGAACTTCCTCGGAAGAAATCTTTCTATTATTTTTTGATTCCCATTTTAAAATTTCTTCACTGATAAATTCATCACCATAATTTATACTTGCCTCTACCTCATCATTTTTATGATAAGTAACAAAGATTGGGCAAGTTTGATGTTTTGTTTTATAACCATACATCGTTGCACTTTCGTCATTTTTCCAATTCAAAAGCTTACATGCATCTTTTCTTGTATATTTTTCATATCTAGTAAGCTTAATATCAGATTTGTACTTTTTGCTCCTCTCCAGTCCACTCATCACCACATCCTTCATTAATTTTTTAAAGAAAGGCTTTTGTTCTAAACTTTCTTTTAAATCCTCATTAAATGTGTAGTATTCGTGTGACTGAAACTCTACAATAGGTATTTCCCCATACTTCTTCTGATCAGTTTGTGTAAAAAAGGATAAATTAAATATTCTTTGCACAGACTCTAATGTATTTTCGTCCACTAAACACCCTGCTTCTTGTAAAACCTTTTTATATTTTTCATGAGTAATGGCGCCACGATTAAGTAACTGATCCAGTAAAATTAATTCATGCTTACGTTTCCCATTAAGTACTTCTGTAGAAATCATGGTTAAAACACTATTCTCATATTTGCTTATTGATGGAACTTCTTCCTTCATTTTTATTAAGAAATTATAATGATTTTTAAACTTATTAACCACAACTACTGGATCAATCGAATGATTAGTAATAAAATCATATAAATAAGGAGTTCTTCCAAGACGATTCTTTAGTTCTATAAACGCATCCTTAAATACTTGCATAGCTGTTAATTTACTGGCATTAATCGATTTGAATATTTGTTCCTTAGCAACCGCTTCAAAGTTTACAGTAGAAACTCCTTTTATATAACTTGTTTCAGTAGTATGCCTGCGGATATTGTCTTTGTTTTGTGATTGATCACCTGATAACGCTATTGGGATTAAATAGTTATTCTTGTAGTTGCCAATAAAATCAATAATTGTTACATAATCCTTTGAATGATGTTTGCGAAGTCCACGTCCTAGTTGTTGAATAAAAATAATACTGGATTGGGTTTGCCTGAGCATCACTATTTGATTAATGCTTGGTATATCAACACCTTCATTAAAAATGTCGACTGTAATAATATAATCTAAAACTCCATTTTCTAATCGTTCAACTTGCCTCATTCTTTCATCTTGAGAGTTATCTCCAGTCAAAGCTACGGTATGGAAACCCCTTTCATTAAGAGCTCCGGATAATTTATTTGCTTCTTCTTTTCTGCTACAAAACATTAACCCCTTAACTTTCTCGCCAGAATATCCATAGTAATGGACTTTATCAACAATATGTTCTACACGTTCATCAGTAACCAACTTTGATAAAATAGTGGTGTCATCTATCATTGCTCCATCATATTCAAAATCGGTAACTCCAAAATAATGAAATGGACATAACATATCTTCTTCTAACGCTTCCTGTAAACGAATTTCATAAGCAATATTATAGTCAAATAGCTCAAATATGTTAAAGTCGTCTGTCCGTTCAGGTGTCGCCGTCATTCCCATTAAGAAATTAGGTTTGAAATAATTAATAATTCGAAGATACGAATTTGCACCAGCTTTATGTACTTCATCAATAAGAATATAATCAAATTCATCAGCTTTAAACTTCCTCAATATATGCTGCTTTGATACCGTTTGTATTGTCGTAAATAAATATTTTGCATCGTAATCCTTTGTGCTGCCAGATAAAATGCCATAGTCTCTGTCAGGGCCACCCATTACATGTTGAAAATCAGATTTCGCTTTACGTAAAATTTGTTCTCTATGAACCACAAATAACATTCTTTTTGGTGATTCCCTACGCACATCAAAAGCAGCAAGGTATGTCTTTCCAGTTCCAGTCGCTGAAATAACCAGCCCTTTATCGTGACCTCCTTCTCTAACAGATTTTATTTGTTCCAAAGCCATTTCTTGCATTTTATTTGGTTTAATATTTATCGCAGATTCAAGAGTATTAGTTTGATATTCTTCAGGTAACTCTATTACTTTGGTTGCCGATTGATAATCAAAAGGTTTATAATTTTCTTCATAAGCATAAATCCAGCTATCAGTTAACGGGCTCGCTTCTTGCCAAACTTCTTCAAATTGATTCTTAAAATGGTTAATGATTTCTCCATCTTGATACGAAGTTAATTTTACATTCCATTCATAATTCACTTTCAATGCCTGGGCTGTAAGATTTGAACTCCCTACTATTAATGAAGAATACTTATCGTGTTCAAATATATACCCTTTTGAATGAAAACCTTTTAAATCAGTTAATCTGACTTCAACATTCGTGATCTTCATCAACTCTTTGAAAACTTTAGGTTGGTTGAAGTTCAAAAAGGTAGAAGTTAATATTTTTCCTTGAATACCTTTAAATTTAAGATCGAGCAAGTGAGATTTTAAAGTAGCAAGACCGCTTTCTGTTATAAAGGCAACAGAGAAAATAAATGATTTACAATTATCCAGTTCTTCAACCAATGAGGTTAAAACATCTTCGTTTTCTTTGGTATTATTTATTAATAATCTTGGTTTATATGTATCCGTCTTTCCAAAGTTCCGATCAATAAATCCTTTATGTAATGAATCCTCTAATTTGCTAAGAAAATTGTTTTCCAACTATTCACACCACCATGCTTTAGTATTTCCTAGGAGAATTTAATCACTCAATTTTTTTATAGCAGGAATATCTGCCGGAGCCCAATCTAACATAGAAAGTTCTTCTTTCGGTAGCCATTTTATAGATTTATGTTCAGTTAAAACCGGCGTACCATCAAGAAGCGTACAATAAAAAGTAGTTAAATGTACGATACCAAAATCATATTCATACACAGTATGTTCAACTTGATCCCCTACTTCTATAGTACATTTCATTTCCTCTTCAATTTCTCGTTCCAACGCATTTTTCTCTGTTTCCCCTTTCTCTACCTTTCCACCAGGAAATTCCCATTTATATGGTAAAGTTTTTGAATTTCCTCTTTGAGCACATAATATTTTATTATCTTTTATAATGACAGCGCCTACGACATAAATATTCTTTTTTTCCATATTTCCCCCACCTATTACTTTAATCGATTAATTTAATTATAACTTAATAATAATGGTTATTGAAGGGATGACAAGGGGAATAACTTCTTTCAAGTTGTCTACTCCCCTATAATTCTATAAGATTGTAATAAGCATAAAATAAAGGAGAGACTACCCATGCCAACCTACAACAAACTAATCCGCGACCGAATACCGGAAATCATCGAAAACACAGGAAAAAGTTTTAAAACAGAAATATTATCAGACGAAAGATACATAGCAGAACTTAAAAAGAAATTAAATGAAGAAGTAGGAGAATATCAGGAAGCAGCAAATGATTCAGACGCGCTTGAAGAACTCGCTGATATACTGGAACTGATGCATGCTTTGGCAGGTGAGCATGGAGGTTCAATCGGGAAAGTAGAACAAATCAGAAAAAAGAAGGCGGAAAAACGCGGTGCTTTTAATGATAAGATCTTTCTAATAGAGGTTGAAGACGATTGAGATCCATTTCCTTACATACCGGGCAACTTTATAGAGAAATAAAAGAAGCAATAAGTGAGTCCTCCACCATTTATATTCTCAGTTCCTTTATTATGAAATCTGGTGTGGAGCTGATTTACGATGTGGTGCAGGATGCATTGGAGTTTGGGGCTGATGTTAAAATCCTCACCGGAGATTATCTTTTCGTGACGCAGCCAAAGGCATTACATAGATTACTTGATTTAAAAGGAAACAACCTGGAAATCCGGCTTTGGAGAAGCAATGGTATTGCCTTTCATCCAAAAACGTATATTTTTAAACATAGGGAGAGGGGTTCTTTAATTGTCGGTTCTTCCAATATGTCAAGATCTGCTTACACTTCGGGAGTGGAATGGAACCTCCAGATGCAGCGCCGGGCCTCTAACCAGACTTTTGATGAGGCAATGGACTCTTTTATAGAGCTTTTCTATGCGGAACAAACGATGGAAGTAAATAGTGAGTCTTTAAAAGTATATGAAAAAGACTATGATGACTTTCACGCGAGACATGCTGATTTACATGCGACCTGGACAAAACAGGAAGAGATCGAGTTAACACTGCCCACAGAAGAAGAAGAAGCAATACCGGAAGAGTTATATGAGAAACCATTGCCTTACCAGACAAAACTTGAGCCGCGCCAGGCACAAACCGAAGCTTTGGCTGCGCTTCATTCCACCGTGTCGGAAGAATATAATAAAGCAATGGTTGTTATGGCCACCGGTCTCGGCAAGACATACCTTGCAGCCTTTTTTGCGAAAGCGTATAAAAAAGTTCTGTTTATTGCTCATCGGGAGGAAATTTTAAAACAGGCCAAAAAGAGTTTTGAACATGTCCTGGAGAAAACCGGCGGGCTATTTTATGGACTCGAAAAAGATACCGGGAAGGACATGTTGTTTGCTTCCATTTTCACACTGAGCATCAAGGAACAATTGCATCAGTTTTCACGGAATGAGTTTGATTTAATTATCGTCGACGAATTTCATCATGCCGCAGCCAAAAGCTACCAGCATGTTATTGAATATTTCAAGCCGAAATTCCTGCTTGGACTGACTGCTACCCCCGAGAGAACGGATGGTCAGGATGTCTTCGCCCTGTGTGATGGGAACGTTGCTTATGAAATAACCTTTATTGAAGCAATTCAGCGCGGCTGGCTGGCTCCATTTCAGTATTACGGCATTAAAGATGACATAGACTATTCAGCCATTCGCTGGCTTGGCAATAAGTATGACCAGCATGAACTGATGGTTCAGCAGCTGCAGACGGAAAGAGCAGTCATGATATTTAGAAAATGGCAGGAGTTGAAACAAACCCGCTCATTGGGTTTTTGCTCATCTATTCAGCAGGCCGAGTTTCTCACCGAATATTTTAATAAGCAGGGGGCAAATGCTATCGCGCTGACCTCTCAAACCAAAAATACCGGCCGGGCGGAAAGTATTCGGATGCTGGAGTCCGGGGAAATTGATATTATCTTTACCGTCGATCTCTTTAATGAAGGGGTGGACATTCCCTCTGTAGATACATTACTGTTCGCAAGACCGACAGAATCACTGGTTGTTTTCACACAGCAAATAGGCCGGGGACTGAGGAAATATGATGGAAAGCAGGCCTGTGTCATTATTGATCTGATTGGTAACTATCGAAATGCTGATACTAAGCTCAGTGTTTTTGATACCGAAATGGATGTGGCTGATCCGCGGCCAAGGAAAAAAGTCACACCGGTTGTTCCTGACTCCTGCAGTATTCATCTGGAGACTGACGTCATTAACCTTATGGAAGAACTGCGGAAAAAACGGAGTTCCCGCAAGGAAAGGATGTTTCATGATTACCTCCAGGTGAAAACATCACTTGGCAGAAGACCGACATATAAAGAAGCCCATTTGCAGGGAAATATGAATTCCAAAGAATACAGACAGGCCTTTGGCGGGTACTTTGCTTTTCTGCATGAATATGGAGAACTATCGGATCATGAAGCTGATGTCTTTCAAAAGCATTATCAATGGTTAATCAAGGTAGAAAAGGAATCAATGAGCAAATCCTATAAAATGACAGTTTTACAATATTTGCTTGATAAAGGACCCGGTGATTGGCTGAAGCCTGTTACACCAGAGGAAGTTGCTCCGTATTTTCATGAGTTCTATATGTCTAAAAACTATCGGAAGACGATCGATTTTTCCAATAAAAATACGAAGAAACTGTGGGATTATGATGAAGCAAAAACAGCAAAATTGATTGCCACGATGCCAATGACCAAGTGGGTTGGAAAGGACGGGCTTGTATATTTTGAGAATAACAGGTTTGGAATGAACTTCAGTGTAGAGCCTGAAGATCAGGAAGTTCTGCATGAGATGACGAGACAGATTTGTGCGTATAAGATGCAGATTTATTTTGAGAGGAAATCGATGAAGATTGACTAAATTAAAGCCTTAATTGAGGTATGGACTCAATAGGGCTTTTTTTAATTAAACCAACCAACCTCCCTCCCCTTATCCCCCTTCTAGCCCAAACACCCCACCAAAACTGGTTTTTATTAACTATGCTGTATATTTATACAGGACTTTATCCCAGTTTTCTGAACATTGGAAAATGAATCATATGGCCGATTTAGCTTGCCATTTTTTTCATTTATACTTTAAGTAACATCATGTTTCGACATAGGCAAGGTCTTTAAAGGTACACAAATAAGACAGGTGGAGGTGAGTATCTTCGTTTAAGTCTCATAACATTTGTCCTTTTTAAAACGCATGCCCTAAAAAAGGACAAGCTCGTAGAGAGTTGAACCCCAGGAAGATTTTAAGCAAGTTAAAATCATAAGGAGGTTTCTACGATGAAATGGAGAACGCTCTTAAGCGCCGGTATATTAACGCTGGTTGTATCGCTGATTGTTGGCTTCACCATGTCTGATTCATTTCAATCAAGTACCCTGGAAGACGTTACTGCCTCTGAAACAGCCGAAGCGACTTACACCATCACATTAATTACCGGTGACCAGGTTGTGGTGCAGGAATTCGCAGACGGATTGCAGGAAGTGAATATTGAGCCTGCAGCACGGGATGGGTATGAGGCAAACTTTGAGAAAATGGAATTAAACGGAGAAGATTTATATGTCATCCCGGAAGATGTGCTTCACTATATCCCGGATAAATTGGATAAGGAACTTTTTAATATTACCCAGTTAATAGACCAGGAGTTTGATGATGCAAGTACGGACAACATTCCGGTTATCATTACCATGGAAGACCGGGCAGTGAATCAAAGTATGGGTTCGCTGAACTCAACGCTTGCTGATTCCAAAAGCCTGCCAAGCATTAATGGACTGGCAGCAGAGGTTTCCAAGGGAGATACGGATGTCCTGAACGAAGCTTTATTTACTGCAGGGAGCGGCAATACACTGCAAAGCACAAACCTTTTCACTAATATAGAGAAAATCCACTTAGACCAAAAAGTGGAGGTGGAACTAGAGGACAGTGTGCCGCAGGTTGGTGCACCGGAAGCCTGGGACGCAGGTTATGACGGTACCGGTTTGACAGTAGCTGTGCTTGATACAGGTATTGATGAGGACCACCCTGACCTGGAAGGAAAAGTCGTTGCTGCAGAGGACTTTACAACGGATGAAACAACGGACGACTTGCATGGGCATGGTTCCCACGTCGCTGCAACGATTGCCGGAAGCGGAGATGCTTCAGACGGGTTGCGGCAGGGTGTTGCACCGGAGGCTGACCTCATCAATGCGAAAGTGCTGAATGCTGCCGGCAGTGGCGCCATTTCGGATATTATTGAAGGAATGGAATGGGCGGCACAGGAAGGCGCATCGATTCTGAATATGAGTCTCGGTGGTGGCGTGACGGATGGAACAGATCCGATGAGTGAGGCTGTTGACACAATCAGCGAGGAGTATAATGTGCTGTTTGTCATTTCGGCCGGTAACTCGGGGCCTGGTGATGAATCGGTAACCACACCGGGAGCAGCGGATTATGCCTTGACAGTTGGTGCGTTTGATAAAGACGGGGAGCTGGCCAGCTTTTCCAGCCGTGGTCCAAGGATTGGCGACTATGCGATCACACCGCACATCACAGCCCCTGGTGTAGCCATTCAGGCAGCGCGGGCAGATGGGACTTCCATGGGAACGCCTATTGACGATTACTACACTGCGGCAAATGGAACTTCCATGGCAGCACCGCATGTTGCCGGGGTAGCGGCATTATACGCACAGAAACAACAGGAAAATGGAGACTTTGATGCTGAAATGATTAAATCAGCCCTTGTTTCCACCGCCGGGCCGAGCGAGGATTATACTACTTTTGAACAGGGCGGCGGGCTGGTTGATGCAGCACGTGCATTGTCACAGGATATATTTGCCGAAACCGCCACACTGGACATGGGCTATTTTGAATATCCGCATGATGACCTTGATCCTGTAACAGATACGCTTACCTACTTTAATGGTGCCGAAGAAGCGGTAACACTCGAGCTTTCTGTTGATGTCCAGGATGCGGATGCCTTCCCTGTTCCGGAATCCATGATTGAGCTGTCCGATGAGGAAATTACTGTGGAAGCCGGAGAGACAGCTGACATCGAAGTAACCGTTCATCCTGCCGAGGGAGAACTAGGATTATACGGCGGTTATATTACAGCAGCTTCTGAAGAAGAGGAAGTGCTGCTTCATACACCGATTGGATTTTATAAAGAACCAGAGTCCTATGATTTAACCATCGAAGGTATTACCAGAGATGGCAACACACCGCTCGGACCGAGCCGGGTAAGTGTCATGAATGCCTTGGATTCTACTATTTTCAATGATTACAATGTTACTTTCACAGAACAGGATGAAGGTGAAATCACTTTCCGGGTAGTGGCTGGGACGTATAACGTGAACAGTATGCTATATACGTACGAATCTGCCGAAGAACCGACTGTTACCACTGAAGTCGCCATGATCAACGAGCCTATGGTGGAAGTCTATGAAGATACGAAAATAACATTGGATGCCAGTAATGCGTATCCAGTTACTGTAGAAGTCGAGGATGAAGCAGACCTGAATGGCTTCAGTCTGGCTTATCACCGGGCTGCAGAAGAGCTTGGTTCCATTACCAGCAGTTACAATTTTATCGGCGGGGCAGACTTTGATATTTTTGCATATACGCCGACAGATCCAATTACGCTGGGTGAATTCGGGTTCTATACGCAATGGGAGTATCTCTCACCTGAAGCTTTTTATATGCTGGTTTTTGAGGATGCCATTGTTTCAGATACGCATTATACACCGGCAAATGAGGATCTTGCCCAGTTTGAAACTAACTATTTTGCGCAGCAGCCGGGAGATCAATACTCCAGGTTCCAGCATAAATGGAGACCGTATGAATTTGCTTCATTTGCAGCAGGCGTAAATATGGAGCTTCCGGTGGAGAGAATGGAATACTTTGTTGCGGATGATACCAGGTATCGCTCAACTATCGGTCAAAGCGACGAATGGCCCGGCGGCATCGAATTAGGACATGCAACTACAGAGTTTGATGTGGGACTGCATGAACGCAACTGGTATAAGCAGGCCATCCAGCCGGGAATTATACCTGGAAATTCGCCGGTATACCGGGAAGATGGTTCTTTGGAAGTTTTCCTTTACGAGTATACTGATGCTGACGGTCATTACTCTACTGGCGCACCGGACGCCAACCCTGTATTCCGTGTCTATGAGAATGAGAAGCTCGTGGAGGAAACAGACCGGCCGAGAGGGTCTTTCCCATTAGCTTCTGATAACTCGGATATTCGATTTGAATTGGAAATGGATGCGGATAAAGCATGGTCGCCTTATTCTTCCTACACGTTGACAAACTGGGAGTTTGCGGCGGAAGCACCAGAAGCGGAGGAACAGCAAGTCGCCCCTATGCTGTTTATTGATTATGACCTGGACCTGAACATCAATAATGCGGCAGAACGGGATAGCGAGCATGAAGTGAATTTTGCAGTAAATCACCAGACTGGTGCAGAAACAGCTGCCATTGAAGGGGCAGACGTGTCGGTTTCCTTCGACGATGGAGACAGTTGGCAGGATGTACAGGATTTAGAAGCTGCAGGCAACGGAGAATTCAGTGCAGCTATCAACAATGACAGCATCTCTGATGGCAGCGGTTTTGTTTCACTGCAAATTGAAGCCTGGGATGCAGATGGCAACAGCATTGAACAGGAAATTATCCGTGCCTACCGTGTTCCTGTCACAGCAGAAAGCATGATCACGCATATAGACCGATTTATTGAAGAAGGCGAATTAGAAAACCCGGCAAGAGCCCGTGTTTTGAAAAATCACCTGACAGCAATCGATCAGTATGAGCAGCAGGGTGAAGCCGACAAGATAATCCGCCATATGGGAAGCTTTTACCAGCTTCTGGATCTCCTCGTGGATCAGGAACAGATTTCCGAAACAGCGTATGAATTCCTGAAAGCTGATGCAGAAACTGTGGTGGAGTATTGGGAGTAGAGAATTAAAAGAGTGCGCTTTGCTATGCAAAGCGCACTTTTCATTTAAATTAATGATGATTTGCTGGCAACTATTTCATATGGCACATTTCTACCCTCAATCCGAATTGATAAATAGTCTCGCTTCAGCTTTTTCATATGTGACATTTCCAAAACTATCCTCAGCCTTAATCTGAATTACTGCACCTTCCCCTGTGGCATTTCTCGGCACGGTCCAATAACCGGTATAATGACCTTCTTCCGTTTCCCATAACGGTAACTCAATTGGATTCACCGATTGTGTACCAAAGTTGGTTATAGGCATTAAAACAGAGAATGTAGCGTCCAGGGACGGTTCACTGTCAAATTCTATTACCAAAGTATCCCCTGCGCCTACATATTGGTCTTCGGCAGGAACAAGATTTTCTATTTCCGGCGCCGTATATTTAGCTTGTACAACTATATTTTCCGTCATGTGGTTCCCTGCTGCATCTATTGCAGTTACTTCAATAATATTTTCCCCTCCATCCAGCATAACCCGATTGGAAAAGTGACCTTCATTTATATCTGCAGAATTCCCATTAATATTTACTGATTCAAGGTGTTCATCTGCAGCGTGCCCTTCAACTATTATTGTTTCCCGGTTCGTTTTCTCACCTTCCAGCGGATTTTCCACCGTTAACTCCGGTGCTTCCGTGTCCAAGGTAACAGTAACAGCTTCCGATGTAATGGATTGATTTTCATCAAGCACTGAAATAACTTCAAACTTATTTTCGCCCTCTGATAATGATGCCGATAAAGAAAAATACCCTTCTTCATCCATCTCTCCTGCACCAATTTCTTCACCATTATTCAGTAGCATAAAGTTGGTTTCAGGGGTTGCCTGTCCTTCAATTTCTATTTCTTTCCGGTTTGTTATATAACCATCTTCCGGTGTATGAATCACAGGATGATCCGCTTCATAGGCGATTCTTGTTCTTATCATAAAGTTGCCCTGGTCAAAAGGTGTCTGTTCCCATTCTCCCTCAACATATTGATAGCTCCGGCCTGAATAACCGCTGTTTTCATCAGTTGCAAGCCCCGGTGCATAAGGATTGTCAGCAGTCTGAATGTATACCATGTAAAAATCATCTTCAACCACAATATTATGTTCGCTCACATCAACCACGGTCCATTCATCCAGGTCTCTTACGGCTTCTGCATCGTAAGGGCCAAATATTCTTTCACCCGGCAAGCCGTTTTCACCAACCTCCCGGATTTCCATTGCAAATTCGGTTCCACCTGGGCTAGGAAAGTCTGCGTCATAAAACTGGAAAACGCCATCCGTAATTTTTGCGGCTTTTTCCGATTCCGGTAGTGACATTTTCACAGCCCAGCCGTTTCCTGCATCATAAAATGCCCGTGCGTTTTCAGCTGTTCCGTCATCGTAACCAATTTCCCCACCTGGAATGGTGTAGAACGGATTCAGTAGTATATTCAACTCTATGTCTCCATCCAGATCTATTTCCATGTCTTTCGTATGGAAATCTTTCGCCAAAATTCTCAGTGTATAATTACCTTCATAGGCAGTAAGTGAAAAGTCACCGTTTTCATTAGTCTCAACAGGTGCAATATTGGCATCTTCCACCAAAAGCACAGATGCTCCCTCAATTGGTTCTCCGGTAGTTTCATTGATTACGGTACCACTCAGCTGTGCCTCTGGTGTTTTCTGCAATGTGAAATCAGCTTTTATACTGTTGCCGGACTCCACCACTACTTCCTGTTGCTCCGCGTCATAACCGTAAGCATCTGCCTGCAGAGTATATGTACCGATTTCATGATTCATAAAATATTCACCTGTCTGTGGGTCACTTATTACTGACTTGCCGGTTTCCAATACGCTTATTTGTGCTTCCAGTGGCAAGAGATCTTCTTCACCGGTATTTTCATCCAATGAAGACGCAGCAGCTTCAAACAACTGTCTTCTCTGATCCTGATTATTCATCGAGGTATCCGTCAATGAGATATCATCAAGATACCAGCCATCACGTGCAAAGTATGAAAAAGAATCCACGTGGAAGCCAACATGAATACTTTGTCCACTGTAATCCGACAGATCTATTTCTACTCGTTCCCAGCCGGTGGAGTTACCCTCCATTGTTTCCAGTTGCACCCATTCTTCCTGATCCTGATCGGTGGAAACAATAACATGTCCGTAATCTTCTCCGTCACCTGGATAGATGGCCGTATCAAAACTGTGCCACTGATCAAATTGGAGATATGCTTCTCCTTCAGGCAAAGTAATGGGAGGCATAACCAGCTTAGCATCGATCATATAATCATAGTCGCCGTCAAGGTTTGTTGCATATACATTGTCACCGGAGGAGGCTGCTTCCGGTCCGGAAGTCGGTTCTCCCCATTCCCAGCTGTCACTTCTTCCAAAAGATTCCCAGCCGGTGGGTTCAGTTTCAAAATCTTCAAAGTAACCTATGGTGATCCCTGTCTGAATGTCAACAGTATATACTTCGCTATCCGTGACATTACCGCTGAAATCAGTGATTACCAACTGATAGACGAGCGAGTCTCCGTTAATTTCGTCTCCCGGAATTACAGCCTCATAATCACCGGAAAGATGGTCCCCTGCTGTTCGTTCAGCCTCCACTTCCTGCCATTCCTCATCATCAATCTGATAGCGCAAAATAACGGAAGTGACACTTACATTGTCACTGGCTTCCAACCTTACGATCATATCCATATTCGGTTGTACGGTGGTAAGCGGAGAGTGGACAAACTCCGGTGCTTCGTGATCATCTCCTTCTTCAGTAATCACGCCGGTAATGGTATCAAATCCGCTTACTACTGCTGTCACGGCCTCATGGGCATTAACAAGCCCATAGCCATAACCATTGTTGGGGGATTCAGGATATTCTTCATCAGTCTTTGGTATGGCAGTATCCGTCAAAATTGCTTCCATTTCGTCTACTGTAAGGGAAGCATTGACCTGTCTCATCATGGCTGCTACACCGGAAACCGCGGGACCCGCCATGGATGTTCCACTGCTCAATCCATATGCATCTCCTGGATAAGCTGAACGGATATCCACGCCAGGGGCAGAAATATCCGGTTTTATTTCATCATATGGTGATGGCCCCCTCAGCGAAAAGTCTGCCAAATTGTCATTAAAATCTGTTGCTCCAGTTGCAAAAGATTCCGGATAATTGGCAGGTGTCGCAATAGAGCCGGGACCACCTGGATTATACAAATCCGTATTTCCTGCAGAGAATTCCGGGAATATATTTGCATGTCTCCAGGCAATAACAACATCTCTGTACCATTCATCCAAGCCCGGACCGCCGCCCCATGAGTTATTTACAACATCCGGAGCCATATCTACACGTTTATTCCCTTCATAATCTGTAGGGGCAATAATCCACTGTGCCGCTGCCAATAGATCATCATCAAACCCGCCGGCATGGGAGAATGCTTTTACCGATATCCATTGCGCTCCGGGAGCTACTCCAATTTGATTGGTACCATCCGGTTCATTTCCGACCATGATTCCTGTCACATGGGTTCCATGTCCAACATCATCATATGGTACGTCGTCGTAGAAAACGGGGTCATACCAATTAAAATCGTGATTGACTTCCCCAGTTTCAGGATCGTAACCGCGATAATTTTCCTTTAATGCAGGATGATCCCACTGCACGCCGGAATCTATACTTGCCACTACTGTTCCAGTTCCGTCAATTCCCATATCCCAGACTTCCAGTGCATCAATTCGCTCCACATTCCATTCTACCTCATCTGTTGACTCTGTTTTGCTACTATTTTCTATGGATGCATTAGAAATCAGCTGCCGTTTTTCATTCGGTAATATTTTCTCTACTTCTGAGAATGAGGCTACTTTTTCTGCCACATTTTTTGTAGCCGTCACCGCCATTCCATTTACAATATAATAAGGTTGAATGCTTTCTGCTCGTCCTTCCTCTTCTTCAGTTTTAAGGAAATGGCGCACTTCCTTTTGCGAAAGATCAGCCACCGTCTTTAATTCAGACACAACAGCCGAGCGTTGCATCAATTCCCTCTCATAAGCTGTGGCGTTCTCCTTTTCCGCTTTTTCATTCGCCTGCGCTGCAGCCTGTTTTGTGTCAGCCTTTTCTTCAAATTTTATCAGAAATGTTACTTTTTCATCTTCTTCAAATTGCTCCAGTAATCTATTGCTTATTTTTTCTATATCGTTGGTCTTACTGTTTTTCACGGATTTCTGTATCTTATCGGTTGGTTCAGCTGTAACCATAGCTGGAGCAATAAGAGAAAATACTAATAATATAATGGATAACAGATAGATAAACTTCCGTCTATTCTTTTTCCTAAACAAATGATGACCTCCTCTTTTCATTCATTTTTCCTGTTCAACTTCCATTTTCGATCATGAAGAAAACTCCAATCACCCACCTTCTGTACTTCTCTCACGTCCTGACACATTCTTTGTTGTCCTACTTTAACTATAATTGGTGAGAGTTGAAATCTATGTCGTTTCCCGTCGGTTTTATTGACAATTTCAAAAATGATTCTTCCGTACCAGCTCAGCTTCAATGCTGCAAATACTCTAATACTACACGTTTTACTGTCGTAACTTACTTTGATATGAAAGATTGGCCCTTACTTCGACATAGAAAGTGAATCGCACATACTTGTCTTAACCTATTCAATAAAATTTCCCAGTAAAATTCTTCAAAGAGGTAGTACTTACATCACAGGAAATTATTCACCGGTTCTTATTCAAGCATATGACTTATTTCCTGTATTTTAAAAATAGGAAGGAAATCAATCGATTCTTGTCGAATGTGATTTGGGAAGAAAAATTAAACATCCGGGAGGAATGACATGATGAAAAAGTTAATAATCTTTCTTTTTACCGCTATATTGGTTATAGGAGGTAGTGCGTCTGTCGTCTTGGCAAAAGGCAATGGACCTAATTATGGAGGGAATGAAACAGTAAATACTTCCATCCTCCATACCTATGAAGAAATGATCGACTATCTGGAGAAGCAGGAAAGTAAGCAGCATGATATGGAATTGGAAGTGATTGGTCAGACAGTGAAAGAACGTGATATATTCTTGGTCAAGTATATGACAAATCCGGATAACCCAACAATTCTCTATCTCGCCCAGCAGCATGGTGATGAAGCTTTGGTAACAGAAGGGATGTTGGACTTTATCAAACATCTGGGAACCGGAAAAACAAAGGGACTGACAGATGATGTAAATTTATTATTTATTCCTATGTTTAATGCAGATGGCGCAATGGGTGATGTGGATTATCCACTGGAAGATTATGCTGATACTGGAGATCGAAATTTAACACGTTATAATGCCAATGAAGTAGATCTAAACAGGGATCACGCAGATAAAACACAACCGGAAACACAAGCCTTACATCAAAATGTATTGGAAGTATACGATATTGACTATATGATAGATTTACATCACCAGGGTGCACAATGGGTAATTGACGGTGATTACGTATCCGGTGCTATTTTTCCGCCGCACGAAGACTATACTGATCCCGAAGTATTAAAAAAATCGAAGCAGCTCGGCGCAGTTATTTATGATAGAATTCAGCCAAAAGGATGGGGACTACTTGCGAATTATGCAGGTCCCGGTTCAGCATACAGTGAAGAAATCGGTGTATACGGAATAGCAAGTAATTATGATATTTCCACCTTTCTGTTTGAAATGCGCGGGACGCAGGATAATGCATTTGATTTTGAAGTATTGGGACAAAAAAGCAATGGCTACTTGATCAAACAATCTTATGAAGCAATGGATGCATCTGCTCGTGCTGTTGCAGATGGTTCCATTGAAGATAAAGACATCTCCTTTTGGGATACGCTGCCTGTACAGGAAGATATTCGGGAGCAATAGATTCTTTATAAAGAACTGGCACAGCAGGCCTTAATTTAAACCTATGTGCCAGTTCTTTTTATTTTTGGAGAAGCTTTTTCCTCATACCCGACCGTCCCTTATATCGCATATTAACAGGAATATTTAAAGAGGGACAGCAGAACGGAGAGTTCCGGTCCGACCTTTCCCCGGAAACAATGTTGATAACTTGTCTGCGGATAATGAGAGGAATTCTTTATGATTGGAGTCTGCATAACGCCAGCTTTTCATTGGAAAAAGAACAGGAATTATTATTCCGGATGATGATCAGAGAGTTTATGACAAAGCCCAGTTCCACTTTCACATCTTAAAATTTGCAAACGTAAAGCTGCCGTGACTCCCTGTCCCGGCAGCTTTCCTAAACCAAGTCCATTAAACCCAGCGTGTCGTAACCACTTTCTTTCGCGTATAAAATTCCACCCCATCTTTTCCATTCGCATGCAAGTCACCATAGAAGGAATTCTTCCAACCGGAAAATGGGAAGAAAGCCATTGGTGCCGGAACGCCAATATTAATACCGAGCATGCCGGCATCGATATTTTCCCGGAACTGCCGCACACTTCCCCCATCACGGGTGAATAAGCAGGAGCCATTGGCAAATGGAGACTGATTTGTCACATCGATGGCTTCATCCAAGTCCTTAACCCTGACAATGGAAAGTACAGGAGCAAAGATCTCATCCTGCCAGATTTTCATATCCGTGGTGACATCATCAAAAATGGTCGCTCCGACATAGTAGCCTTTGTCTTGGGCTTTAACATCTTCCCGTCCGTCACGGATCAGTTTCGCTCCTTCTTCCACCCCTTTCTCAATATATCCCAGCGTTCTTTCCTTATGCTGCTCACGGATGACAGGGCCAAGGAACACCCCATCGTCCAGTCCGTTGCCAATTTTTATGTTATCCGCTTTCTCTTTCAGCTGGCTGATAAATTCATCTGCCACCGCATCTTCCACGGCAACAACAGAGGCCGCCATACAGCGCTCACCGGCCGAGCCAAATGCTGCGTTTAAAATTTGGGTGGAAGCATTATCCAAATTGGCATCTTTCAATACGATGGAATGGTTTTTCGCACCGGCAAGGGCCTGCACCCGCTTCAGATTGTCCGTTCCTCTTTTATAAACATACTCTGCCACCGGCTGGGAGCCAACAAAGGAAATGGCAGCCACGACTTTATGGTCCAGCAGGCGATTTACGACATCATGCGCGCCGTGCACGATATTAAACACACCTGCCGGGAGTCCGGCTTCCGAAAGCAGTTCCGCTAAACGGTTTGCCAATAGCGGCGTGCGCTCCGACGGCTTCATGACAAATGTATTGCCCGTCGCAATGGCCATTGGGAACATCCAGCAAGGGACCATCATCGGAAAATTAAATGGCGTTATGCCGCCTATAACTCCGATCGGGTAGCGATATACCCCGGATTCCAGCCCGGCTGCAATGGAAGAAAGCTGTTCTCCCATCATTAAATTCGGAGCGCCTGCAGCGAATTCCACGTTTTCAATTCCCCGCTGTACTTCTCCTTTTGCTTCCTGCAGATTCTTTCCGTTTTCAATCGTAATTAATTCCGCCAGTTCATCCCAGTGGTCGACCAACAGCTGCTGATACTTAAAAAGGATGCGTGCCCGTTTTGGTACAGGGACTTCCTTCCACTCCTGAAATGCTTCGCGTGCCACCTGGACTGCATGATCCACATCCTCCTGTGAGGAAATCGGAACCTCAGCGATCACTTCACCGGTTGCTGGATTATAAACGGGTTCTGTTTTGCCGCTGGTGGATTTCTCCCACTTTCCGCCGATATAGTTTTCCAGTAATTTTTTTGTTGCTTGTGATTGTGTCATGATTACCCTCCTGAAAATAAAATCATTATTTCTATGCCTGATTTTCCTTAAATACTTTTTCGAGCACGGATAATATAAAATCCAGGTCGTCATCTGTGCTGGAGAGTGGTGGACATAATGTAATTATATTGTTATATCCTGCCACGGTATCTCCGTTTTTCCCGACAATCAAGCCGTTTGCTTTACATTCCGCCATGATCTTTCCAACCCGCTCATCACTCGCTGGCTCTTTCGTCGTCTTATCCTCTACAAGTTCGATTCCTATGAGAAAACCCTGGCTCCGTATATCTCCCACAAAAGGGTGGTCCTCCAGCTTTTTTACCCCTTCTCTTAGTCTATCACCCAATACAGCAGCTCTGTTTGTCAGGTTTTCCCGTTCCATAATTTCAATGTTCTTCAGTGCCACGGCACAAGCTGCCGGATTTCCCCCAAAAGTGTTCACATGGCGGAAATGGCTGTTGTCTTCATTTCCTTGAAATGTTTCATATATATCCTTGCGCACCGCTGTTACCGATAAAGGCAGATAAGCACTCGTCAGTCCTTTTGCCATTGTAATGATGTCAGGCTTAATGTCGTAATGCATATGCCCAAACATTCTTCCGGTTCTGCCGAAACCGCAAATTACTTCATCCATGATAAATAAAACACCATGCCGCCTGCAAATCTCGTAAACTTTTTCTACATAGACCGGGTCCGGGATTAATACGCCTCCTCCGGTAATCAATGGTTCCATAATGATACCTGCGATCGTTTCCTTCTGCTCCCAGACAATCTTCTCCTCGATATCCTGTGCGCGCAGTATATTGTATTCCTCCACCGACATGCCGGCCGGTCTTCTGTAGTTATCCGGCGGAGCCACATGCAAAAAACCGGAAGTGAGCGGTTCATATTTATATTTGCGGAGTGCCTGCCCGGTGGCCGCCAATGCGCCCAGTGATCCGCCATGGTACGCCCGGTATCTGGAAATGAATTTATACCGGGATGACTCCCCATTCTGCTGATGGTACTGCCGTGCGACTTTAAAAGCTACTTCATTGGCATCCGAACCGCTGTTGGAGTAAAACATCATATAGTCATCATCGAGCAATTCGTTTAATTTTTCAGCGAGCTCGATTGCCGGCAAATGGCTTTGTGTCATGGAAATATAGGACATTTCCTTCATCTGGTCATAGGCGGCTTTGGCCAGTTCTTCCCGCCCATAGCCCACATTAACGCACCACAAGCCTGACATGCCATCGAGATATTTATTGCCGCTGTGGTCGGTAATCCAGGAACCCTTTGCTTCTTTGGCAATCAAAGGGTGTTTCTTGTCATCGTAATTGGTCATGTGGTGCCAAATGTTCTTTTGATCTTTTTCTAATAACAATTGGGCATCCTCTTTCACATTTTTCATTTAACGGCTCCTTTCCTATAAGTAATATTTTTTTACAAAGTGCCTAATCTTTTTTTGGGGAAAATGGACGGGGATCAACTCCTTCCCTCTATACAT
This sequence comes from Virgibacillus kimchii, assembly GCF_055379185.1. Taxonomy (NCBI): domain Bacteria; kingdom Bacillati; phylum Bacillota; class Bacilli; order Caryophanales; family Bacillaceae; genus Virgibacillus; species Virgibacillus kimchii. Next base: position 2,809,215 of record NZ_AP043951.1, read on the forward strand.
AGTTGCACACACTTACAACATATTAATGATATTATACGAATCATTCGTAAATTTTATATGTTACAATATGTAAAATAGTTGCAGTTTTCATTTTACAAATAAGGGGGCAGTTGCTGATGGCCGGATATCATTTAACGATGAAGGATATTTTGAAGAGGGAAACCTTTCGCAGTGCCAGGGTATTGGCGGGGGAAAAAGGGTTGGATAGACCTATCAAGTGGACACATATTCTGGAAACAAAGGACTTCGAATCGTTGCTGAATGGCGGCGAACTCATTCTCACGACCGGTATTAATTTGGAGCTGAATGCATCCCTGGACACGTATGCAAGATTAATAGATAAACATGCAGCGGGGATCTGTATAGAGGCCGGTCCATACTTTAAAAAACTGCCGGTGGAAATCAAACAGTTTGCCGACAAACACCAATTCCCTGTCATTGTGTTTGAAGAGATGGTCAAATTTGTGGATATCACCCAGGATGTACATACTCATATGATTAACCAGCACCACCATATTCTAAGCCAGCTGAATGAATTAACAAAGCAACTGTCAGAGCTTTCCCTCTCCCCCAATGGGATTTTAAAAATTCTTGCCGGTTTATATGAGCATTTTCAGTGTGATGCCTTTTTTATCAGTCATGAAGTTAAGTCTTTTTATTATCCACCGGAAGCGAAGAATGTTCAGCAAACGCTAGCTTCTTATGTGAAAGAATTGGGGTAGTGTAAAAAGTTCTATGAAAAACAAGTGAAAATAAAATACTTGTCACTTCGCTGATCTGAAACGTCTAAAAACAGTCTAAGAAATAAGAAATTAGCTTTTAAGACTTGTACTATAAATAAAAAAAGACATACCAAATAAACCGATGAAACTGCGGTTAATTATCCTTCCTTGTTTGCTGCTTCGCATGGTCTCAGATGAATGAGAGGTAGTCAAGGAAAGCACTTGACAACCTCACATCCATCTAAGGTAATGTCGCCAAGGCAAACAAAGGAAAAACTCTGGTCAGGAAAATTCAATCTAGGATGCCTGCTTGTCAACCACGAAATCCTGAGCCATGTCAATTAATTTCACCCATCTTTCGGGCATATTAGGCATTCTTTTAAGCTCTGGGATGATCACAGGAGATTTATACTCTAGTGTGGCATGTGGGCGCAAGAAATTGAAATACGCCACAAAAAGTGTCACATAAGAGACGGAGCCTGCCTGAGAACCAAACCCGGTTGTTGCTCGATAATTGCCTTTGAACGTACGATTTAACCGTTCAATAATTTGTTTTAAGGGACGATATTCCTTTGAAACTGGATCATCATTGGTTAACCCAATTACTTTATGAACATCAAAGTGAATGCCATGTTGAGCGAAATAGTGCTGTGCCAGAATGTAAATGGGATTGCCATCTACGACAAACATTAGATCCTCAGGTATTTTCTTGAACTTTTGAAGCACCTGATCCAAAGCTTTGATGGCTGACAATGTATCACGATTTGGTGAGACAGGGTACGATAGAATAATTTTTTTTACCGCATCAAAGAAAAAGAACAAGTAGTGCCATCGGCCCTTTACACGAATATATGTCTCATCACCACAAAAGCTATTAGACAGTTCGTAAGGATAGTGATCGACAAACGGTTTTGTGATGAGAGCAACACTATTCATGTAATTCAATATTGTCTGGTGTGAAACTTTAACCTGGTGCACATCGAACATCAATGCAGCTGTTTTACGAGCTGAAAGCCCGTAGTTCACATGATAGGTTAAGATTAACCCAAGTGTATGTGACGAAACGTAAATGCGTGAAAGATCAACCTTGGGTTTCACGGGAGTATCCTTGGATAACGGTTTAAAGTCAAAGTGAAATTCCCGAAAGATGTACCGGACTTTAAATGCCTGCGGATCTTGTTTAAAACGTTTCTTTTCTTCTTTCGACATTTGCTGGATTTTCTTTTTGTAGTACAAACAGTTATCGTTTTTACACTTAAAAACGTAGAAGTCTTTACGTTCCTTGATCTTTTCTAAGGTTTTTAAACAATGTGGGCATTTAAGGACAGCTTCTTTCAGATACCGGTTTTGTTTACTAAACAGACATGCACACACTTTACATTGATACTGACCTTTTTCACCATTGTTGGCATATAAATAGGCTTCAGGTGCTGAACATTTAGGGCAAGTCATCATCGTTGGTATGTTAACCACACTATTTTTATGACGTTTGACTGGTTTTAGTTCCTTTCCATGGGTAGCTTGATAATCTTTCAGAAGTTCCTGATAATCCAGTTTTTCCAGGGTTTCAATCACTGGCATATCATCAACTTCTAATTTTCGATAAGGCTTATTAACAGGTTCATCAAATAGGTCTCTGGCAACAGACTTACCAAGAATTATTCCTAAGAGACCAAAAATAATTTTCTCTTGAAACTTGATATAAGCAAGCAAATAAGTTATAAATTGAGGTAACAACTTGTCACTTCCTTTTTAGGCGTTTTTGGGTGTGTGGTTACCTCATTAATAGCCTATTTTTAAGGGGGTGGCAAGTTTTTTCGTTAAAAAACGCTTTAGAACAACAAAAACACAGGTTTTTACTAAGAAACTTTTGACAATACGAGAATTGGAGCAGGAGAGATTTTATGAAAAACTCATTCACGTGGAGAATAAAACGTACGCTCTGATGCCCGTCCGCGTATTAGGCCAAGTATGGGGATACCTTTGTCTTCATATAAGCGGAGATTCCCCCGATGAATTTGTGTTCCATGTGTTGGACAGGGCCTCCTTGGCCATCGCCCAGATTCTGTTAAGAAACAGAACGATGGAAGAACGGAAATTTAATATAGAAGATGAGCTGGTGCAAAATCTAATGCTGGGAAAACCTTATCATACAGATGAACTGAAATTTATATTGCCGCCAAATTACACCGAGACACGTTATTATGTTTTCGTGAGCCAATCGGAAATTCCTGCAGGGACTACCGAAGAGGAATGGGAGGAAATAAAATTACAGAGATCCATGTCGACCCGCGCTTTATGTAAGCGTTCCGGCCTTTACCCTGCTGTTTCCGTGAAAAAATCGGAAATCACCGTGATCTGTTTCTTTCACATAGATCAACCGGAAATGCAGGTGAAACAAAAAATGCAAAAGTTAAACGGGGACTTTTCCAGAATGATGAACCAGGAATTGGGCATCAGCAGAATTCATAAGGATATCTCCCAGGCTGCCAGAGCCTACCAGGAGGCAAAGGAAGTGCTTCGTTTTAACCGGGTCAATGAAAGCAAAGAGATATTTTATGAAAAAATAGGCATTCACCGGCTGCTTTTTCATGTAAAAGATGAGCATTTACTGAACGCCTATATTGACGACTACATTGGTCCCCTCCTTCGGTATGACCGGGAAATGAAATCCCAGCTCCTTACTACGCTGGAGTTGTATTTAAAATTTAACGAATCAAAAAAAGAAACGGCAGAGCGGCTGTATATTGTCAGACAAACACTGTACCACCGTCTGGAGAAAATAGAAGACCTGCTCGGTGAAGATTATTTGGAACCAACAAACCGTCTGGCGATTGAAGCAGCCATTAAAGCCTATCATTTAACAAAAAAAGCGCCATGATAACCATCCTTACCTCAGGGAATCACAGTTATGGAGCCAAGGTATTCGCTCTTCCTTTGGCTCCATGTCTGAACTAGGACAATGGATGATACCGCCCGCTCACCGCATCCACGATAAAATGATGCCCTTGCTGTTCGTTTTTATTGATTACCACCCAGTATGGCCGGTAGAAAAACTCCTTCTTTTCCATTTTTACATTCGAAAAGGAAACCATTCTCATTTTCAGAGACAGAGACCGATAGACAAAGGATTCAGAAATCGAAAGACACGCTTGAATGGAATGAGACTGCTTCAGCATTTCTTTTTCCTCAATTATTTTTGATTTCAACTCGGGATCGGCATCCGTTAATGCCCCCTTGCCTCCAAGTGCGTCCACCGTACACCCTACTTTCTCATCCATCGGCAGAAAAACTCTTTTTGCTTTTACATTATAGATGAAATAGTAATAAGGATAATAAACGATTTTCTCAGCCATATAATCGGATGCTGCATCCAGTTGCCTGAAGCTCGATTCGATCTCTTTCCTGTTAAAACGAATGGGTTGCGTTAAAACGTTGACTCCCATATTATTACCCCTCAAAATTATATTTCAGGTTCCTTTGTTGTTTCATTTCCTTTCCATGCAGGGAAGTTTCTTGTTGTACTTCTGCTTTGGGCTCCAGATGTTCCGAGATAAATCTTGCTTCCACTGCAAGGTCATCATAAATTCCCTTATCCAAATGCTTCGGTATCCTTTGATGGGATTTGGCATGGTCAAAGGCTTCCATAATCGGACCGGACGGCGGGGTGCCGAATCTATTGCCAATCAGCATGGCCAGGACGGAAAGCAGCAATCCTGCCAGGAAGGGATGCAAGCCGGTAGGGCCCTGCAAGGCAAAGACTTCCCAGGCGATATTTGTCATGGACCCCGCCACCATGGCACTCAGGACACCAACCTTGTTCGCTGTTTTGGAGTAGACGGAAGCAACAAACGGTACTAAGAAGGTATTACCCAGTACTCCAAATGCAAAGACAACAAGGGCAAATACAGTCGGAGGCTCATATACAGCAACGATAATACCGATGATTCCCCCAAGCAGAATGCAAAGCCTGGATACAAGCAATTGCTGTTTATGGGTGGCTTTTTTATTGATAAAACGGGAATACACATCCCGTGAAAGCGTCGTGCCGGCCTGCATAAGCAAAGCATCACAGGTGGACATAATTGCCGCCATGATTGCTGACAGCAGAATAGCCGCCAATATACCAGGAAATACAGCGTAAATCATTTCCGGAATAACCATTTCCGGGTCGGTGATCGTCGGCATAATCACAATGGCAGACAAGCCCAGCAAATAAGGTGTAAAGGTAAATAACTGATTAAAACCTGCTGACCAAAGGACGGCATTTTTTGTCGTGGATGTATCCCGCATGGACATATGCCTGACCGAAACATGCGGCAGTCCCATATAGCCGATCGCATAGATAAGTACAGCACCAATGATTACGCCCCATTGACCGTAATAAAGTAAATCCTTGCCCCAAATACTGAGATAAGTTGGATCAATCGCCGCAAGCTGCTCATTTAATCCGGATATGCCCCCTACCTGCGGCAAAACCATCACGGCAATGGCCAGCACGCCGACCAGCATGATCAGCCCTTGTATGAAACCACTAACCGCAACGGCCAGATACCCCCCCGGCCACTGTATAAAGAACGATGACACCTACCCCGACGACCAGCGCCAGTTCATACGAAAATCCTGACATAGCCTCCAACGCTTTTCCTGCGGCAATAAACTGAGCAAAGGCATAGGCGAATAGAAATATGATGGCAATGGCGGCACCGTATACACGGATACCCACACTTTCAAATCTCTTTTCCAAATACTCAATTGGCGAAAGTGCAGCCAGCATCTGGGACATTTTCCGCATTCTTTTTCCCAGCACAGACAGATTGACGATGGACCCGCCGGCATCCCCAATGGCATACCATAAAGCGGTCCAGCCTTCCTGAAATGCCTGTGCCGGACCACCCATAAACATAAACCCGCTCATGGAAGAGCTCTGCATGCTGATGGCCGTAACCGGCGCACCAAGTTTACGGTTGCCCAGCAAATAATGATCCGCAGAAACAGACGCTTTTCTTGTAAAATATAAACCTATCCCCAACATGGATAAAAGATAGATGAAAAATACCATAATATCTATATTCATTCTTGATCACATCCTTTCCGCTATATTTATTCTTTTTCCATTTCTTCATCCCGGCGCATCTTAAAATAGATAACTAAGGCCAGGGTAATCCATATAATCGGCCATGGCAGCATGAATAACGCTGTTTCCCAAGGTAAATTAAACATCCGTCAACCCCCTTTCATCATTCTTTGTCAGCCATTGCAGGAAGAATACTTTCTGATCAATAAATTGTCAGGATGGGTTTCATCGAGAGTTATTTGTAAGGAAAATATAGATTATTCGGCTCATTTTTATTCGTAATTACTCCCTATTATATTTTTGGGCTTGGAAAATATATTAGACAGTCTGTTAACTATTTCTATATTTCATATGACATTATGTGAAATGGTATGTTTTCACTTTGAAAAAGACTTTCGGGTTTTATCCATTTCAGTATGAAATTGGTATATGGAGGGTCATTTGAGCTTCATGGTAAATAATAAATCGACCCTGCACGTCCTCCTTAAAAATAATTTTAAAGTTTTTCCCTAATCTTGATACCGGTCAATTTAATAAAACCATTAATTGCTTATGATAGAACCATAAAGAAAAACATACATCGATGTGGAAAACCAAATATTAAATTTAAAAAGGAGAATTATTACCTCCCGAATTAGCTTTTAAAAAATAATTTTAAAGTTTTTCCCGAATCTTGACACTGGTCAATTTAATAAAACGAAATATCGCTTATGATAGAACCATAAAGAAAAACACACATCGATGTTGAAAACCAAATTTCAAAAATAAAAAAGGAGAGAAAAGCTATGTTTATACGATGGATCAATAAGTATATAAAGCAGATAACGTTCTTATCCGGTGCTTTATTAATCCTGGCGCTCATTGCCAATTACACAGGTTTTTATGAAGTTCGTCAGTTCATCCTAGTTCTGGCTACAATCATTGCGGGGGTACCAATTTTCATTAAGGCATACCAATCCGCACGAATGAAAGCATTCAGTATTGAATTACTCGTCACGATCGCTGTGGTCGGTGCGCTATATATTGGAGAATATGTCGAGTCTTCCGTAGTTACGTTCCTATTCTTATTTGGTAACTACCTGGAAGCCCGTACTCTTCAAAAAACCCGTTCTTCCTTAAAAGAACTGGTGGATATGGCGCCACAGGAAGCAACAGTGGTTCGTGAGAATGGCGAAACAGAAACGATTCCGGTAGAAGATGTAGCGGAAGGCGACCGCATTATCATCCGTTCCGGCGGGAAGATTCCGGTGGACGGTAGTGTTGTCTCCGGTCAGGCTTCCATCAACGAAGCTGCTGTTACCGGGGAATCGGTACCGGTTGGAAAGGAAATAAAAGATAAACTATTCAGTGGAACCATTGTAGATAACGGCTACATTGAAATGGTAGCGGAAAAAGTCGGCGATGATACAACATTTGCCAAAATTATTGAACTCGTGGAAGAAGCACAGGAATCCAAATCAAAAACACAAAAGTTCCTGGATCGCTTTGCCAACTATTACACACCAGCAGTTGTTGTCCTATCCGCACTTGTTTACTTTATTACAGGAAACTTGCACTTAGCCATTACCTTCCTGGTTGTCGCTTGCCCTGGTGCCCTTGTCATCGGTGCTCCTGTATCCAACGTTGCCGGTATCGGTAATGGAGCAAAACAAGGCGTGCTTGTAAAAGGCGGAGAGGTTATGGATAACTTCTCTAAAGTAGACACATTGATCTTTGATAAAACTGGAACACTGACAAAAGGTAAGCCGGAAGTTACAGATATTAAAACGTTTAACGATTATGATGAAACAGATTTACTGCAGTTGGTTGCTGAAGCAGAAACGATCTCCGAGCACCATCTGGGTCAAACCATCGTGAAAGAAGCAACATCACGCAACCTAAAGTTAAACCGCGAACCGGAAGACAGTGAAGTCATCAAAGGAAACGGGATTAAAGCCATCCTTGGCGGCCAAAAGCTCGCTATTGGCAACGGTAAATTAATGGAAGCGGAGGGCATCTCTGTTCCGAAAGATATAGCTGCTTATCAGGTAAATCGTGAAAAAGCAGGCAACACAGCTATTTACGCAGCAGTAGACGGAAAAATTGCCGGTATCTTCTCCATCGCAGACCAAATCCGTGATGATGCAGCAAGTTCCCTGGCAGAGATGAGAAATAACGGCATCAAGAAGATTGTTATGCTGACAGGGGACAACAGACATACTGCCAATCTTGTCGCAGAGCAGCTTGGTATTGATGAAGTCCATGCAGAGCTTCTGCCGGAAGATAAAGTAACACATGTAAAACGCTTGAAAGAAACCGGTCATGTAGTTGCGATGGCTGGGGATGGAATTAACGACGCACCGGCAATTGCAACAGCAGATATCGGACTGGCGATGGGTGAAGGCGGAACAGACGTCTCCATGGAAACAGCAGATGTCGTTCTCATGGCAGACAAATTGTCTCAGTTCTCTCACGCTTACTCTCTATCCAAAGCAACAATCCGTAACATGAAGCAAAACACATTCATTGCAGTAGCTGTCGTATTCATCCTGCTTGCAGGGGTACTTGGAGGAGCAGTTAACCTTGCCATAGGAATGCTCATCCACGAAGCAAGTGTCCTGGTAGTTATCCTGAACGCCATGAGACTCATCCGCTTCAAACGTAAGAATGGAGAAGTACAGCAAAAAGAATTGGAAGTAAAACCTGCGTAAGTAAACCATGGGGGGTCCTCTTGGTAGGATCCCGCATCTATAATAACGATTAAAAAAAATGAAGAAATTCGTAAATCTTGACCCAGGTCAAGGAATACAAGTAAATATTCTTTTATAATGAAAGTAGAAAATAAACAAAGGAGAGATTTAAAATGAAAACTATAAAAATACAATTGGAACCATTAACTTGCCCGTCATGTATTAAAAAAATCGAAACAAAGCTTGGTAAAATGAAGGGCGTGGACGAAGCAAAGGTCATGTTTAACTCCAGCAAAGTAAAAGCCACTTTCGATGAAGGTAAAGTGAGCAAGGATGAAATTGAAGAAACGATTGAAAAGCTTGGCTATCCGATTGTAGCTTAAAAGCAAAGGCTGTTATACACCATAAAAGGAGACTGGAAAACTTGAATCCATCAGGTTTTCCAGCCTCTTTTTTTATTGTAGTGGATAAATTAACGAACTATTACTCCGGAATAGAAATAACAATCTTCCCCTGCGCATTCCCTTGATCCATTTTATCCGCAGCTTTCTCCACTTCTTCCAATGGATAAACACTATCAATTAACGGTCTCAGCTCATGCTCACCATAGAAATCAAGCATACGCTTAAACTCATCAGGATTCCCCATCGTGGTTCCATGGATTTCCATTTGCTTGAAAAAGATCTTCGGCATCACCACATTATTAACAGGTCCCCGTGTAGCACCAAAAGAAACAATTTTACTTGCAGGTTTGGCAAGGTCAATTAAATCATTAAACGTGCTTCCTCCAATACTGTCAATGCTCACATCCGCACCGCCCGACAACGCTTTTAATTCCTTTACCCAGTTATCGGATGTATAGTTTACACCCCCGGCAGCGCCTCTTTCTACAGCATTGTCTATTTTTTCATCACTGCTCGACGTCACATATACGTTTGCTCCTCTGGCTCGGGCAATCTGCAGTGCAAAATTGGCCACACCGCCCCCGATGCCCGGAATAATGACTGTGTCTCCTTCTTTCACCTGTCCCTTTGTTACAACAGCACGAAAAGCCGTCAAACCTCCCAATGGAAGTGCTGCAGCCTCTTCATAAGAAAGATGTGCCGGTTTCAGGAATACATTTTCCGCAGGCACTTTTACATATTGTGCAAACGTGCCGTCCCTCGGCACCCCTAATATCGATTGATCTTTTGATGGGTAGTCCGGATGATCTCCCCAGAAAAGCTGTGGGTTGATCACTACTTCATCGCCTTTTTCAAAACCTTGGACTCCTTCACCGGCTTCTTCGATAACTCCTGCCCCGTCAGCCCCTGGAATGGAAGGGACCTGAATGCCCGGATACAAACCGTACCGGATAAATACATCCCTTCTGTTTAAAGCTGCATTGCGGAGGCGGATCAGCACTTCCCCTTCCCCAGGTTCCGGCGTCTCCACCTCTTCAAAATATAAAGGCGCTTTTTTGTTTTCCCCATATTCTATTTTGTCTTTTAGTACAATCGCTTTCATTTTTAAACCTCCCCAATCAAAAAATCAGCATATACTTATTCAAAATTACCCTGTATAAAAATAATATACCAGGACAAACATACCTAAAATAAACCCGACTGTTGCGTAGGCAAGCCCTTGATCCGTTTTTCTTGCCTCATATATGCCGGAAATTGATATCACCAATGCACCAGCTGCAATAAGCGGAGTAATCGGCGTTTGTATAACAAATGTAGAAATGGCACCGAGAATTAATCCTGTGATCGCCCAATAGTTTGTTTTTGCCTGTTTCTCTGCCATGGTTTCACACCTTTATTCATATTTTGCTGACGAGATAGTATCTGCATTATAACATGAAGCCGGAAATGGCTAAAGAAAGTAAATGTTTCTGCACATCCCGGCTTCATGTAAAATCCCCCATAATATATATGAGGGATTGTTATTTATTCATGCATTAAATCAATCACGATCCTTGACGAGAAATCCGGTGTTTCATACTCCACATTTTCCTGTTCCAGGTTCAGGATGGCAACAAACAGATCATCTTCCTCTGTATAATCCACCGATGAAATTACCGGACTGTTGGCAATGTCAATGGTTCCGCCTTCTTTGTCCAAATCACCATCGATTTCTCCATATGGAATTTCCAATCGCAGAGCGCCTTCTTCTTCCGCAATATCATAGTTATTGATTGTTTTGTTTAAATCCATGACCACTCTCGTATATCCCGGGTGGACACCATAGCGTATATTTTCCACATAGGTGGAAGATACTTCTACTTCCCTGCTTGCCTCATAATCTCCATAGGCAGCTGTAACTACACCTGTTCCTTCATTTTCGGCATAGAACACGCCATCTTCCACATAGCCAATATCATTGGACACTGACCATTCGATGGAAGAAGGATCAATATCCAGCGCTTCTCCGTGTTGATCATACCCTTTCACTGTCAAATCAACTTCCTGTCCGATGGAAGCTGTCAGATCCAATGGGAGAATACCCAACACACCATCCGGTTTATACGGCTGGGCACCGCTATCATATGGGGGATACATTAAATATTGGTTGCGCACCTCATCTATCCACGTATCCAAATCATCCTCCCAGGAGGCCATAATTTCATCCACCGGCACACCATCCATAATCATGTCCGGAACTTCCGGATCACCAATCAGATTTGCATAGCTTGGTGTCATTTCGAACTCTTCCGGATTTTCATCCCGCATGGCATCGACCAGATTCAACCCCAGTTTCACAAGGTCTATATCAGCAGGATTGTCAATATGAACCTGTACTCCGCCTACCAATTCGCCTTCATATTTATTAAACATAGGGGTAAAGTAAGCTGATCTGAACTTCACACCGGAAATATCCCGGCTGTTCATTTCTGCTGCCAGCGATTCTCCCTGAATCCAAGGTGCACCGAGCAATTCAAATGGTTTAGTTGTGCCCAGCCCGGTGGACAATGAAGTATCATCCACCAATTCCGTTCCTGCATACAAATAGGCTGTTTCTTTCGTTGGAATGTTTGGTGAAGTCAGCACCCATGGAAGTTCGGTATCCTCAAAATGCATATCCCGTTTCCATCCATCCATTTCCGCTACTTTCAAATTAACCCCCATGCTGTATTCATGATTCCACATGACAGCCAGTTCACCGACTGTCATTCCATGTCTCACGGGCAGCAAAAACCTTCCCATAAAGCTTACAGTTTCTGCCGAGCGCACAGGTCCTTCCACCCTTGTTCCGCCAATGGGGTTCGGCCTGTCCAAGACAATCACTTCTTTATCATGTGCAGCCGCTGCTTCCATTACAAATCCCAGTGTATAAATATAGGTGTAAACGTTTGATCCGATATCCTGAATATCAAATAACAGCACATCCACATCTTCAAGCATCTCTTCCGTCGGCACCCAGGTAGGTCCGTATAAGCTGTAAACCGGTAAGCCTGTTTCTTCATCCACGTAGGATTCAACATATTCACCAGCTTCACGGTCCCCTCTAATCCCGTGTTCCGGACCATATAAGGCCGTAAGATCCACTTCAGGATGCTCATAGAGCAAATCAATACTGCTTTCCAATTCTGTTGATACACCTGTCATGTTCGTTACCAGACCAACCTGTTTGTCCTGAATCCAATCCAAGTGATTATTCATGAACGTTTCGATCCCCGGGGTCACCCTTTGATTACCATTGTTGCGCTGATTTCCATTATCATCATTTGCATTTGAACTCGTCTGTGAATAGGTAACAGCAAGAACAAAAAACACCATCACAATTGCAACAGTCATCACCGTTTTCCATAATTTCACGAAAACACCCCTTCATTTTTTCGATTTGCTTTCCCGTTTTATCTGCAGCACTCCCCCGGCAAAAACAAACCTCCTTGTTAAAAAATCACTCTTGATGAGATGATTGTATACCTGAATCATGCCTGTTCGGTAAATGTCCCCCCTTCTTCTTTCTTTTATATTAAAATTTTTCTTCGCAACGGTTTATTAAGTTATAGCAAACATATTTTATTCTGTATTTTCTGATAATATTTAAAGTGATTCTGCTCTTTCCGCTATCAATCAAAAAAAGATCACACTTTTATCCCCTGTTTAAGGGACAACCCTGTGACCTTCCCTGATGCCCGGCTTTTAATAATGATGCATGAAGTATACCATTGTTTCATAGAGAAAAAAAGAAGTTTCAGCAAATTCAGTTATAAAGTAATAGAGACAGGAGAGCTACCTCCTGCCTCTATAGGTTGATAGTCCGATCAACTGGGAAAATAATATTATGTCTTTAGGCTTTCCTTGCAGAAATCCTTCTTGTTTGCACAATTACTGCTTAATTTAAATAAGTAAACTTTTTTTACAAAAAATACTGGTATTATTGACATTTCATTTTATTCACATTTATACTATACATAACCTTTCATTGAAAGCGATTACAAAATAACCACCCTGGAATAAACAACATACGGATAAGGTTTAAGACTCGGCTGCATCTGCTTTTTGAATCAGCTTTTCCCCATGGATTTTACTCAAAATGAAATAGACGGAGATGTATCCAATCAGGGAAGTGGTACACAGGAAAAATAAAATGGGCAAATATAGGGATAGAAGAATTAAGCAAATAATTCCTACCAATATGCCTATTGATTTCAAGGGCTGATAAAAGACTAATAGAAAGCTGTTTTTAAAGAGTTCTTTTATACTTATATCCATATGAACATGAACAGTAATAAGATGGAGCAGAAAAAGCGTATATATTACCGTAACTGATATTACTGCTGCAGCCACAAGAAACGCTATGTCTGAGGATATGGATGGAAAAATAAAAAAGTACTGGGTGAGACTGATATAAATAATGAGCAAAGGAATACCAACCAGGTTGGACCGCCAAATCTCTTTTTTCAGTTCTTTAAAAAATTTACGTATCAGACTGTCAGATTTTTTGAACATTTTTCCTCTAATGCAGGAAAACAAAGCTACAGTTGCAGGGATAATTGTAACGATCGGCAGACAGGCAACCATCCATAGAAATTGCAGTATGACTACACTTGTTACTTCATCCAATATTTTATAAAACCTGGAATTCAACATAGACATTGGCAAACACCATCCAATTAAGAATTAAGACAGGTTTATTATATACACAGAAGTTTTAGAATTCCAAATTTTCCTGTTTCAGCAAATATCAAAGAATGAGGTGAGCTAATGCCTTACTACCTGGCAGTGGATGGCGGGGGCACAAAAACACTCGCCATTGTTACTGATCAAGATGGCACCGTGAAAGGAACAGGCCTTGCGGGAAACAGTAACCATCAAACGAGCAGGGAAGAAGCAGAAGCTGAATTAAGCAAAGCAACAAATGAAGCAATCCTTTCTGCCGGGATAGCCCAAAGCATGCTGTCCTACTCCTGTTTTGGCATGGCAGGAGCTGACACTTCCCATGACTTTGAAATAATAAACTCGATGATTCAAAGTTTGGGCTTTCAGAATTATGCTGTGTACAATGACGGGATTATCGCATTAAAGGCTGCGAACCCTTCCTTTACAGGCATGACCCTCATTTGCGGGACGGCAACCAATGCCATCGGCAGGAACAGAGAAGGCATTATTCACCAGGTAGGCGGCTTTGGCTATACTTTTGGTGACTTTGGCGGTGGGCATCAATTATCCAAAGAGATTTTCAGACTTGTCATTCGCAGTTCAGAAGGCAGAGAGCCGGAAACACTGCTGACAAATCTCGTCTTAGAAGAACTGGGATTCAGGGAAATCACAGATATGTACCGCTACTATCTCATACATAAACATAGTATACCGGTTCATTTAACCCCTCTTTTATTTGAAGCTGCGGAAAATGGTGACCCCGTCGCCATTCATTTAATAGAAAAGCAGGCGGATGAACTGGTAATATCCGCCGTTGCTTTAGCAAAAAAGATGAACCTGTCTTTTCAATCATTCACTCTTGTGCTGGCAGGAAGCGTAATAACAAAATCCAATAATGACATCATGTACCGGACATTTTTATCCCGGCTCAAAAAAACACAGCTGCAGGCAAAGGTGAAATTATTAAACATGGAACCGGTAATAGGAGCAGGTTTATTGGCGATCGGGAGAAGTGACAATGAAGAAAAAATAAAACAGCGTTTAATAGAATCCCTTCATGTTTATATGGAAAGGCAGTGATTCGCATGAGTAAAACTAAAATTGCCGTTATTGGCAGCGGCTCCTCCTATACGCCTGAATTAATGGAAGGATTAATTAACCAGGCATCCCTTCTCTCCCTGGATGAAGTTTGGCTATGTGATGTTGAAGAGGGTAAGAAAAAAATGGATATTATTCATGATTTAACGAATAGAATGGTTAATAAGGCAGGACGGCCTTTTAAAGTGTTTTCCACTTTAGATAGAAGGAAAGCCATCGAAAATGCTGATTATGTCATTACACAGATTCGTGTCGGCCAGCTGAAAATGAGAAAACAGGATGAGTATATTCCCATCAGGCATGGACTGATCGGCCAGGAAACGACCGGCGCGGGAGGATTCATGAAAGCGATGCGTACCATTCCAGTCATACTTGATATATGCCGGGACATCGAAGAATTGGCACCGGATGCATGGCTTTTGAATTTTACCAATCCTGCGGGAATCGTAACAGAAGCCATATTAAAGTACAGCAATGTAAAAGCGGCAGGCTTGTGCAATAATCCAATTAATTTTTACAAAAATTTTGCAGCCTATTATGGCGTATCCACGGATGCCGTAAGTATAGAGTTTGTCGGGATTAACCATTTAAATTGGATAGTAGATTTTTTTATTGACGGTGAATCGAAATTACATGATGTGCTGACCGGCAGGAAAAAGACCTACCAGGCAGAGAATATCCCTGCATTTGACTGGAATCTATCTTTTTTAAAAAGTCTGGGTGCCGTCCCCTCCGGATACCATCGCTATTATTACCAGACAGACATGATATTAAAGCAGCAAAAAGAACAGCTGGAAAAAGGAACAACACGGGCTGATGAAGTAATGAAAATAGAGCAGGATTTATTTCAGTCATATGCTGACACTGCGCTGGAAGAAAAACCAAAATCTCTGGAAAAAAGAGGGGGTGCTTTTTATTCGGAAGCTGCTGTTCATTTAATGACGTCCATTCATTTAAATACAGGGGACATTCATACCGTAAATGTTCAAAATAACGGAACCATTGCCTGCTTGCCTGATGAAGCTTGTGTGGAAGTGAACTGTATCGTGGAAAAAAACCGATTGGTTCCATTACAGGTGGATCAGCAAAAAATTCCCCCTCAGATCCGAGGGCTTTTGCAGGTCGTGAATGCATACGAAGAACTGACAGTGGAAGCAGCTGTGCACGGTGACAGAGGTAAAGCCATACAGGCGTTGACTATTCACCCGCTCGTCGGTTCATTTGAAACGGCTCATGCATTATTGGATGAATTGTTTGAAGTAAATCATCCATATTTGAAGAATTTTTACAGCAGGAGGTAAATGCAGCGTGTATCAGGTCATGCAGTGCATGAATCACAAATTCATTTCTTGCTGAATTTGAAGTAGGAAACTTTTTTCAAAAAAAGGGAGGAATACTTGTATGAAGAAACTATTGGTCTTTTTGTTTATGACAGGCCTCATCTTTTTTGCAGCTTGCAGCAACGGGGAAGAAGAGGCGGGAACGGAAGCCGATAACGGGACGGATGACAGTTCGGAAGCAGGTGAAGGCGAAGAGGTTACATTGGATATTTTCAGCTGGCGAAGCGGGGATACGGAGGAGTTTGATGAAATTATTGCAGCATTTAATGAAGAATACCCGGATATTCAAATTAATTTTGACCCTACCACTGCACCGGAATATGATTCCGCATTAAATACCCAATTGAGTACAGGCACAGCCGCAGACATCTTCTTTGTAAGACCATTTGCGCTCGGTGAAAACATTTACGATTCCGGGCACCTGGAAGTGATTACAGAGGAAGATATCGAAAATCTTTCTGCGGTGGATGACATCCAAAAGGATATATATACTTCCGATGACACAGGGGAATTGTATGCCATGCCGTTTAACTTTGTATCCTATGGTTTCCTGTATAACAAAACAATGTTTGAGGAAAATGGCTGGGAAGAACCGGAAACATGGGATGAGTTTTTTGCATTGCTTGATGATATACATCAGGAAGGCATCACACCACTGGCGCTGGGAACGGCAGATGGCTGGGTTGTGGATGAAATTGTCGGTAGTGGTTTTTACCCCAGCTTTGTTGGTGGTGAGCCATGGAGGGAAGGTTTATTGGCCGGAGAAAACAGCCTGACCGATCCGGAATACGTTGATTTTCTGGATAATCTTACACAATGGAATGATTACATGCCGGATAACCTGGAAGGGATCGGTTATGTAGATGCCCTGCAAATGTTCATGGCTGAAAATGCTGCTATTTGGGTAACCGGTTCCTGGGCATTGACGGATCTGGATCAAGATGAGATTACATTTGACGTGGATATGTTCGCCTCTCCAGTGAAAAACAGCGGAGATCAAAGATGGGTCGGGTTTAACGGCGGCGCCGGGCTTGGTATTAATCCGGATTCGGAACATCAGGAAGAAGCCAAGATATTCCTGAACTGGCTGATGAGTGAGGATGCTCAGGCATTAACGCTTAACCTGCTTCCGGGCCAATTTCCACCGGGCGATATCCCTGTCGATCAGATTGAAGACCCAACGAATAGAAAATGGCTGGAAGCCGGCGGGCAAAACGATGAAAACTATGCTGTCGGACTCGCCTTTGAAGGTTTGAACGCCGGAGACCCCACCATGGGTACACTGCAGATGGAAAACATCTCTCAAGTTTTACAGGGGAACCTGAGTCCGGAAGAAGCTGCGGAAAATATGCAGGAAGGACTGTCTTCCTGGTATGAACCGCTCCAATAAACTGATACGCAGAGCGCTGTGACCGGCCTCTGCTTATCATACATAATTATCAAATCGGGCGAAAGACCTGCGGTAGTATGTCAAGAGAAAAATGTTAAATTATTTAATTGTCAAGGTTCAATTTGCTTAAAAAAGGCATCAAGAAACTAGACCAGTAAAATAATGTAAATTACTGGAAATAACACAAAGGATATTAGAAGCAATTTAGCTTCATATATTCACGCTCCTTTTCGGCGTGTAGATTTGGTGATTACGTAGTAGCGCATCCACCAAACGCACTAATTTTCTTGCGGTTAGAACGAGGGCTCTTTTGTGTTGATGTTTCGGTACTTCTCGATACTTCTTTTCATAATACACTTGGTATTCAGGAATCTCTCTTCTTACCCGGTTGGCGGCTTCAACTAAGTAATATCGGAGATACTGATTACCATTACGTGATAGCGAAGTATCATCAGCCGTAAAGCGCCCTGATTGGTGTTTACGCCAATAAAGGCCCGCATACTTTGCGATTTTTGTTTCACCTTCAAAACGGTCTATCTGCCCAATCTCAGCGATAATGCCTGCTGTAAATACTGGACCTATACCAGGTACCGTTTGAAGTGTTTGAGGTAATCCAGCCATAATTCGCTTGATCGCTTTATCAATCTCTTTTACTTGCTTTTGAAGAGTCCTTATGACCTCAATAGTAGTGCCAAGAATGATGTCTATAGAGTCCTCTACAACCTTATCTAGGCGATAGGAAGAACGAACAGCTTTATGGATTGATTTAGCTACACACTCTGGATCATCAAAGCGGTTCCTGCCTTTCTCTTGAAGAAATGCTGCTAAATCTTCTATTGGCATTTGCGCCAGTTCATCAAGGCTGTATTTCTCATAAAACAGCTCCATCATGGCATTGCCGAAGACAGAAGACTCCACTTCCTCTGTGAAGGTGTTGCATTTAAAACTTAAGTGCTGAAGAAAGTGTTGTTTTTCTTTAGTTACTTGACGGATGAGTTGGTAACGAGAGCGAGTAAGTTGTTGAAGCGCAACATACTGCTGCTCTTTAACAACAGACATTGGCAAACGCCCAAAGCGTAAATAATCGGCAATGACAAACGCATCAATTTCATCCGTTTTGTCCATATCACTGTAACTCTTTTTAAAGTTCGCAATCTGTTTGGGATTCATAACGAATACTTCTGTACCAAGTGCCTTAAGCGTTTCATCATTATGTAAAAACATGGATGGATGAAAGCTATAAACTGAAGTAGATTCAAGACCAATTTTAATCAAATGGCTTTTTTGGCTTTGTATACTCTCTAAAATAGAATCACGTAAAACAGTGGCACCAGGCAAATCATTGGATACTGTGAAGGAACGAAGTTTCTCTCCTTCACCATTTAGAAAACAAACCTTAATATCAAAAGAACTAACATCTAGACCAACAAATAATTTCATGGGGGGAATTCCTCCTTTCGATTTAGAATCATTGGTACTTATTTCTTGGACGCCCTGAGATATCCCTAGTGTGAACGTCGATCAACAACCTCGTGTATAAGTACTATCCCTGATTCGAAAGCCGCCCTAGAGCTACTACCATCCAGGTTCGATAATCAGGGTGCACAGCCTGCGAGTAGGAAGGTCCGCACGTACACTGGGAAACAGTCTTTCTAATGTGGTCGAGCCACAAGGGGGAAAAGAATTGTCCCAAATGATCCTAAGACCATTATCTAGAAATATCTCAGGACATCCAAGAGATTTGACTATATTTTTATAAAAGTAAGAATCTTATAGGCTCAAAATTATGGGCCTAAATATACTATACGAGGGGGAAGCGTCATGAAATTCAGGAAAAAATTATTATGGTTTATACTGCCTGCTTTTATCATCTATTCAGGATTTATGCTCATTCCCCTCATTTTGTCAATGAGAGTATCTTTCTATGATTTTTCCGGGATAGGAGATATGACCTTTATCGGGCTGGATAACTTTTATCGCCTGCTTTTTGAAGCACCTTACAATGAACGGTTTTTTAATGCCGTAGGAAATACATTTGAATTTTTTGCATATACGATGGTTTTTCAGAATGTAACCGCGCTTCTATTGGCACTCGCGCTGACAAGAGGGTTAAAGTTAACCGGCTTTTTCCGGACCATTATTTTCATCCCGGTTACGCTATCCCTTTTGATGATCGGTTTTGTCTGGTCCATCATGCTAAATCCGAATATTGGTGTTATTAATGAAATATTGAGTGCAGTTGGATTGCAGGATTGGACACAGGCCTGGCTTGGTTCCGAATCGCTGGCATTGCCGACCGTGGCCCTGGTAAATGCCTGGCAGTACACCGGCCTTATGGTAATGTTATTTGTAGCAGGCATCCAGGGGATTCCGGAAGAACAGTTTGAATCTGCGAAAATTGACGGGGCCAATGCCTGGCATGTTTTCAAGGGGGTTATTTTACCCCCATTGGTTCCGGTTATTGGTATTGTGACGATTATGACGTATATGGGGGTATTTAATCAGTTTGACCTTGTTTATGCCATGGTTGGTTCTACAGG
Organism: Virgibacillus kimchii; assembly: GCF_055379185.1. Lineage (NCBI taxonomy): Bacteria > Bacillati > Bacillota > Bacilli > Caryophanales > Bacillaceae > Virgibacillus > Virgibacillus kimchii. The sequence goes on from NZ_AP043951.1 coordinate 2,829,138, forward strand.
GGGACCGGATTATGCCGTGGATGTATTGGGTACGTTTTTCTATCGGACTGCATTTGGCGGGGCCGGCGGTCAGATGCCGCAAATGGGTCTCGGCGCCACTATCGCCACCATGACATTCTTATTTATTGCCTTTGCTATCGGCGCATTCCTGTATCTGTCCTATGTGAGAAAAAGGAGGGAAAACTGATATGGTTAAAGGAAAAAAAGACAAGTTATTGGATCTGCTTGCTTACCTCCTGCTGATCCTGGCGGTGATCATTGTCGTTTATCCCCTGTTTGTCATGATTATTACGTCATTGAAGACAAATATGGAAGTGCTCGTAAACCCGTTCGGATTACCGACCGAGATTAACTTTGAGGGTTATAAATATGTACTGGAGACAGGAAACTTTCCGATCTTTTTCAGAAACAGTATTTTTATTACCCTGGTTTCCTTATTTGTTCTACTGCTTGTCACCGTGATGGCAAGTTATCCTTTATCCAGGTTTTCCTTCTTTGGAAACAGGATGATTTATTTCTACTTTATCATTGGGGCGATGCTGCCATCCCGGCTGGCTACAGTAAATCTGTATCAGGTTGTAAATGGATTGGGACTGTTTGATACGCTGTGGGCTTTAATATTAATCTACATTGCAATGACCATTCCTATTTCCGTTTTTATCATTGCAGGGTTTATGGCGGAGTTGCCGCGAGAATTGGAGGAATCCGCTCACATCGATGGCGCCTCCGACAGCCGCATACTTTTTTCGATATGGGTTCCGCTGCTGCGGCCGGCGCTGGCAACGGTGGCCATATTTAATTTTATCCCAATCTGGAATGAATTTTTCTTTCCGTTAATATTTATCAGCAGTGATCATTTAAAACCCTTGCCACTCGGATTGGCCACGTTTTTTGGTCAGTATCAGTCTGACTGGCCGACAGCTTTTGCAGCACTTACGATTGCCATTCTGCCGCCGCTCATTTTTTATTTGATTGCTTCGAAGCACTTTATAAAGGGGTTAACTGCAGGTGCATTAAAAGGTTAAGACTTGGGATTTTTCAAGATGGCTTGCACGCGGATTTAATTGCAAGGAAGCGACAGTGCATTAAAAAGTTGAGAATTGAGGGTCATCAAGGTGACCTTTCCATAATTCAATAGGAAAAACTGAAAAATGATTGGAGGTAAAGACATGGTAACAATGGGCACAAGCTATTTTGGCAATCGCATGATACAGCATGTGGAAAAGGACTTGGACGAATTGAAAGCGAAGGGATTCACCGATATTTTGCACACTGTTTCTGAAAATGACCTGAAATTTTATCGGGGAACCATGGGAGAGATCATTCAGCTTTCCAAGGACTATGGATTTACGGTGACAGTAAGCCCATGGTCCATCGGTTTGGTATTTGGCGGGGAAGCATTTTCCGAGTTTCATATTCATTATCCGGAAGCATGCCAGGTAACACAGGATGGAAAGAGATTGCCGCAAGCTTGCTTTAATCATTCGGGTTTTCGCAGGTTTATGAAGGATTGGGTAGATGCGGTCAGTGACATGGGGGCGGATTATATCCTTTGGGATGAGCCGCATTGGGCCGGGCAGGGCGGCTGGTATTTTATTGAGGAGAATGAATGGACGTGCCGGTGTGAGGCCTGCCGTGATTCTTTTGTAAAGACGTTTGGTTACGAAATGCCTGCAAAGTGGAATGATGATATCGGCCATTTTCGCAAGGAAGTGATGATTGATTTTTTGGATGAACTATCCAAGTATGCGCTGGAGCTTGGGGTTAGAAATATTGTATGCTTTTTTCCAAATCGAAAGAAGCTGATCATTCCGCCGGAGTGGGAAAAGGCTGCGGGGCTTGAAGCTGTTGAAGTTTTTGCCACTGACCCTTACTGGGTGGGATCACAGTTTGCAGCTGAGGAATTCGTTGACTTTTATGTGAAAGCAGCCATGGATATTGCGAAAAGAACCGGAGTAAAACCTCAGTTGTATATACAGAATTTCCGAATTGCGGGTGGAAAAGAAAAGGATGTCAGTCGTGCGGTGGAAGCTGGGTGGAAAAATGGGATTAGGGATTTTTATGCCTGGGGATTCAACAGCTGTGCGCATATGTCTTTTTTGCGGAGTGACCATCCGGAAAAGGCGTTTGCCGCTTATTATGAGACGATTTTGGAAAAGACGGGTTGGACTGCGTTTTAAAAATTTGTACACCACGATTCAAATGGAAAAATAAGTATAATGAAAGATCCATTGGAATAGGAAATTATTTATTCGGGATGATCTCTATTTTTTCAGCATCCCGTACAGGTGGATCCGAATCACCTTGGCTTCCATTCCAGTAAACAATTACCTTTGTCCCAATATCTAAACCCAGCTCATCATGCATCGCAGGATTCACACCGTAATAGGAGCCCCCGTTGTTCTGTGCAAGCTTCACCAATTCCTCCTCTGTTTTATTTGAAATATCAGCAGCCTCCGCTTCCGATATCAGCAGCATAGAATACCGGCCTTCATGTACATGCTCCGCGGGGCCTGCTCGCTCTATTTTTGCAATAATGCCTTCATGTTCTTCTAAATCATCATTTCTGCTTTCCTGTTCTTGTTGCGTACAAGCACCTACGATCGAGATAATTAACGCAATAAATAGTATCTTTTTTATCAAAACACACACCTCCAAGCCGACATTAAAAGGATTCATTCTCTGCAACAAGTATTATCTGAATTATAACATTTATTTTGCAATAGGAGGAACGGGTTAAAAATTTAATATAATTGTAAATATTTTTATTTTTGGTATACTCTATTATAAAAGAAAGGAAGTGGAATATGATACTTAAACCCCGAACGAAACCCTCTGAATTACTCACCTTGGAGTACCTCAACACCAGAATGACCCTTTCACCAAAGGACAAGCTGTATTATTTATCCTTGAAAAAAGGCTTTGAGGGAGAAAAGAATTTTGATTTATGGACTGAAAAGCTTCAATGCGAGTGCATCATATTAAATGATTTACTACTGAAGGTAAATAACACCACCTTCCAGATTGATGCTTTAATCATTACAGCAGACAAAACGTACCTCTATGAAGTGAAAAACTTTGAGGGAGAATACATTTTTGATCCCCGGACAAATAAATTCTTTATCATAAAATCAAAGCAGGAAATAATTAATCCCTTACATCAACTGGAAAGATGTGAATCCCTGTTAAATCAATTGATGCTCAAGCATAGTTTTAATCCCACCATCAAAGGGGATGTGGTTTTTATCAATGATGAATTTACGCTGTACCAGGCTCCTCCTGACGAACCGATTATTTTCTTAAGCCAGCTTAATAAACATTTCAAACAACTGAATGCGATATCAGCTCCATTAAGCAGGCACCACTTTTTATTAGCAGAAAAACTGCAAGCCCTTCACATTACCGATCCGTCTTATAAACAAATTCCATCTTACAATTATGAACAACTTCATAAAGGAATTACCTGCCGTAAATGCAATTCATTTTCCATTCGTATGAAAAAAATAAGTTTATCATGTAAAACATGCGGATATGAGGAAGCAATAGCTGAGGCAGTCATGCAAATGACGAAAGAGTATCAACTGCTTTTTCCCGAAAAGAAGGTTACTGCAAGTGCTATCCAGGACTGGTGTCAGGTTGTAAAATCAAAAAGAACGATAGCTAACATACTGGCGAAGAATTTAAGTGTTAAAGGTAAATATCGTTGGACCCATTATGTATGAGTTGGATTGGGTAGCGGCATGAGTATAATTGATTTAGTTTGTCCTGGTATGTCACTGTTTGAATTAAATGTAAAATGACAGACCTTAACGTTCTCTATGACAAGTTAATTTGATTTATTTATGTAAAGACGTACTCTTGGTGCTTGGTGTGGTACGTCTTTTTCTCTCTTACTTACAATGGCGTATCATAGGCGGCTCCTATGGTACGTCTTTTGCTCCTTTTCTCTAAATGACGGACCATTGGTGCTTTCTATGGTATGTCTTTTTTGCCTCTTCTCTAAATGGCGGACTATTGGCGATTCCTATGGTATGTCTTTTGCTCCTCTTCTCAAAATGACGAACCATTGACTCTTTCTATGGTATGTCTTTTTCACAACTTCGCACAATGGCGCACCATTGGCGGTTCCTATGGTACGTCTTTTGCTCCTCTTCTCTAAATGACGAACCATTGACTCTTTCTATGGTATGTCTTTTTCACAACTTCGCACAATGGCTTACCATTGGCGGCTCCTATGGTACGTCTTTTGCTCCTCTTCTCAAAATGACGAACCATTGACTCTTTCTACGGTATGTCTTTCTCACAACTTCGCACAATGGCGCACCATTGGCGGTTTCTATGGTACGTCTTTTGCTCCTCTTCTCAAAATGACGAACCATTGACTCTTTCTATGGTATGTCTTTCTCACAACTTCGCACAATGGCGCACCATTCACGGCTCCCACGGTACACCTTTTCCAATCCTCAACAAAATGACGCACCATTGACAGCTCCTATGGTACGTCTTTTCCAATCTTCAACATAATGACATACCATTGACCCTCCCTATCGTACGCCTTTTCCTCCTTTCCTCTAAATGACGCACCATTGACTATCTTTTCAAAATAATCGTTACGCTGCTAATCGGTGTTCTGCACACCAAAAAGCAAGCATAGAATCGAATTCCATGCTTGCTGATTTGACGCGTACAATATTATCCACTAACCACTATCAAACAGGAAGTTTACTAATCACATTTTTTACGTCATCAGCCGAGCGATCCAGCTGTTGCTGTTCGTCCTCTGTCAGTGGAAGTTCAATAACACTTTCAATACCATTTGCTCCAAGGATTGTAGGCACACCTAAATAAATATCCTGGTAGCCATACTCTCCCTCCAAATAAGCAATGGATGGCAAAATTCGTTTCTTATCGTAGACAATTGCTTCTGCCATTTCCACGAGGGATGCAGCAGGAGCGTAATAGGCGCTGCCATTACCCAGCAAATTGACGATTTCGCCTCCGCCTTTTCGGGTGCGCTCTACAATGGCGTCCACTCTTTCTTTTGGCAGCAGATTGCTGATCGGGATGCCGCCTGCGTTGGAATAGCGAATCAATGGTACCATGCTGTCACCGTGACCGCCAAGTACAAAGCCGGTTATGTCTTCCGGAGCAACATTCAGTTCCTGGGCTACGAACGTATTAAAACGGGCTGTGTCCAGTACACCGGATTGTCCGATGACTCTGTTTTTTGGAAAGCCGGTTGTTTTAAAACATGTATAGGTCATGGCATCCACCGGGTTGCTTAAAACAAGAATATAGCTATCCGGTGCATACTTTACAATATTTTTCGACACTTCGGCCATGATATCTGAATTGATAGCAACAAGGTCGTCCCGGCTCATGCCCGGCTTTCTGGCTACACCGGCAGTGATGATCACCATATCGGCATCCTTGATATCTTCATAATCCGAGGTGCCGAATACATTCCCGTTAAATTTTTCCACAGGGCCTGCTTCAAGCATATCAAGTGCTTTTCCTTTTGTCGGGTTTTCCTGATCAGGGATATCGACCAGTACGACATCTCCCATTTCCTTCTGTGCGAGGAGAAATGCAGTAGTCGTTCCGGTAAAGCCTGCACCGATTACGGCAAATTTTCTTCTTTTAAAAATGGACATGCTTATCCTCCTTCTTGAATCCAGGCCGGCACCACATTGCTGCAGCCCCGGCCCTCCATCTTCTATCTCTTTCTATTGGTAAGGCCTCCGCCGAATTTTACTCGGGAAGAATACCGCCCAATTCATTATGAGGACGAGGGATCACATGAACGGAAACCAATTCTCCCACACGGCGGGCCGCTTCACTTCCAGCTTCTGTAGCTGCTTTCACTGCTCCTACATCTCCGCTGACAAGTACAGTTACCAGTCCTGCACCAATTTGTTCTTTACCGATTAAATTAACGTTTGCTGCTTTTACCATAGCATCTGCAGCTTCAATAGATCCTACTAATCCTTTTGTTTCCACCATTCCTAATGCACCATTTACGTTAGCCATTTTAAATTCCTCCTAATTTATTGGTTTTGGTATTCTCTTAACACTTGTTTCACAAGCATTTCAATTTTATTCGTATCAATGGATTCACTGTTCCCTGCGTCTGAGTTAATAAACGCATCTTTTACCATGCTGTTCAGGTTGTTCACCTGTCCAGTGCTTATCCCGCTTGTACTTCCCGGTTGAGGCACATCCACTTCCTTGATACCATGGGCCACTCTTTTTATGTTAATTAAGTGACGGGCGGTAATATTATCGGAACTGATATTTCCTCCATACGCTCCACAGCCAAGGGTCATGGAAGGAGCAAGTGAGGTGGTTGCCCCTACTGCTCCAATGGAAGACAGTGTGTTTACGAGTACACGGGAAACCGGCATAGCTGCGCCAAATTCCTCTACTACCTGATCATCATTCGTATGAAGCGCAAAGCTGTGTCCTCTTCCGCCAAGATTCAGCAGATCCAGACTTCTTGCTTTTGCATCAGCCCGTGAGTTTGCTGTATACATAGCAAAAACGGGAGCGAGCTTTTCCAAAGAAAACGGAACTTCTTTTCCTACCTTGTCTTCTTCGGCGATAAGCAGTCTGGTGTTTGCAGGTACGCTAATACCGGCCATGTCTGCGATGGTTAGTGCGGATTTACCTACAATATCCGGATTAATTTTCCCGGCACCTGGAGAAATAACCTTTTCCATTTTCCCTTTTTCTTCCTCATTCAGGAAATAAGAGCCGTTATTTTTAAATTCCCGGACTGCCATATCTTTAATACTGCTGTCTACGACAATCGCCTGTTCAGTTGCACAAATCGTACCATTATCAAAAGTTTTACTGTCGACAATCATTTTTACCGATTTTTTCACATCAGCCGACTTTTCAATATATACAGGGACATTTCCAGGTCCCACGCCATAAGCTGGTTTTCCGGAACTGTAAGCTGCTCTTACCAGTCCGCCTCCCCCGGTGGATAGAATTAAATTTACATCCCTGTGGCTCATTAACTGGTTAGTGGCTTCCATGCTCGGTTCTGCGATCCAGCCGATCAGCCCGTCCGGTGCTCCGGCATCAATGGCTGCCTGTCTGCATATTTTCAATGTTTCCACTGTACATCTTTTTGCCCGTGGATGAGGACTTACGACAATCGCATTTCCCGCTTTCAGGGAGATCAATGTCTTAAACATGGCAGTGGAGGTCGGGTTGGTCGTAGGTATAATGGCAGCTACAACCCCGAATGGATAGGCTATTTCCTTCACTTTGTTTGTTGTATCTTCATTAATGACACCAACTGTTTTTTCATTTTTTATAGAGTTATAGACATCCATGGAACCGACATGATTTTTCATCACTTTATGTTCCACCACACCCATACCCGTTTCTTCCACAGCCAGTTTGGCCAATTCCTGGGATTTATTATATGCGGCTTTTGCCACAGCCTCCACAATGGAATCTATTTTCCACTGGGAAAATTGCATGAACTCTTCCTGAGCTTCTTTTGCTTTTTGTACCGCATCTCTCATTTCCTGTACGGATAGTAAATCTTTATCTAATTTCAAATCAAATGCTCCTTTCTGCTCACCTTGTTTATCTTGCCTATACATAAGGAGTAATGGTTACGGTGGCTTTTTCATTCTCCGCCTCTTTGTCCTTCACATGTGTCAGTACAACAGGGTCAGGCAGTGGACTCTCATGAGGCCATATTTTTACAGCTTGCTGATTTGAAAGCATTCCGTTTTTCTTCATATCTTCGAGTGAGGAAATTACCATTCTCGTAACCTTCTCCACAAATTCCCTGTCCATGTATACACCTCCAACCTATCTGTTGCCGCGGAAGAAACTTTACTTCCTTTTCGTTTCATAAAAACACATATGATCAGCACTGCTGTTCTCCACATATGCTTTCATTTCCTTCAACGAATTTAAGCTGACCAGATCCAAAATATTGTTGATGCCCTCTCCTGTATAAGCGGAAGTAATGACAATCGGTCCGCTTACCATTGCTTTTTCCAAGAGACGCACAGCACGATTGACATCAGCATTTTCATGATCTGCCTTGGTTACTGCCCCGATGGATAATTTATTAATGCCTGAACTGAATCCCGGGGCAAAAATTGATTTTTCATTGGTCGCATCCTGGACAAACAACACATGGGTAATTTCCATGGAGGTTGCCATAAGGTTCCTGTAATGCAGAGGGTTTTCAATATATTCCCCGGGTGTATCGACAATCCAGTCATCATAATTTAAGGCTTGAGTCTTTACTTTCCTTGGTTTTTGTACATTGCCCAATAGCGCATCCGTCAAGGTTGTTTTACCTGCATCAATCCCTCCAAGAATCATGGCCCGGTTTTTTTTCTGCAATACAAGCCCCTCCATTTCATCAGGATTTGGTTATATTCGCCGGGGTAAAGGAAAGCACTTCTTTTAAGAAATGGTTTACTTCATGAAGTGCGGTTTCCACCTCGGAAACACTTCCTACTAGAACCAGGCTCCCGGTAAACCGGTCCAGAAAGCCAATACTGACGTTTGCCGCCTTTGTTGCGCGATCGCCGGCAATAATAACCGATTCACTCGGAGTCAGGGTGAGTACCCCCAATGCGCCCGCCTGCTGTACCCCAAGCTTTTCATACATATCTTCAACCGGGTTTGCAATTAAATGGCTCAGTGTAATCTGTTTGCCGGGGACAAACTCCTGTATAAAGCGCTGCTTGTCTTCCTCCATGCTTTCATCCCTACTTTCCTGTTACAACTGATTGAAGAATGTGCTTGTTTTCTTCCCACTTTACGATAATCTATCAGTTTAAAAGTCTATTGAGCTGCTGATTTCTTTTCTGTTTTTCCAAGAATCATATTTGCAATAATGATAGCGATAAACACTGCAGCGATTCCGCCGGCAAGCTTACCAGTAATCATAGGGAAAATCATATCCCGGGCAACACCTGCAGCAAATCCCAGGTGATCCCCCAGAACAAATGCCGCTGGAACGGAGAACGCTACGTTAATAATTTTTCCGCGGTTATCCATATCCTTCATTAGGTTAAACATGGCAATATTATTTGCCAGTGTCGCCACCATACCTGCAGCCGCCACATCATTCATGCCGAGGAGTTTACCTACCTGCATTAATGGTTTCTTAAATACCCTTGTGATGACTTCCACCATAACAAAGGCACCTGCCAACACAATGGCGATACTTCCCACGACTTCAATACCTTCTGAGAGTGGCGCCGTTCCCGGTACGAGTGTAATATCTGTCAATACATGGACAATACCAATGGCTAGTCCAGCGGTTGCGACAATGACTACACCATGCCCAAAGACCGTAAAACCTTTAATCATCTTTTCTGGGATTTTCCATAATCCTAAAATAACGAGTGCAGCCAAAATGAAAATAGGAATTAAATTACTGATTACCATGCCAAAAGAATAGCCTGCAACTAATCCACCAACGATCGCTCCAACAGGAATAGCAATAAATCCTGCCATCATTCCTGTAGCCAGAAAACGATGATCTTCTTTCCGGATAATTCCAAGTGATACAGGGATGGAGAAAACGATGGTCGCCCCCATCATCGACCCAAGGATGACACCTGAGAACATGGCTACATCATTATTAAGCGCCAGTTCCTGTGCCAGCTGGAGTCCACCCATGTCAATGGCCAACAGACTTCCCGCAAACATAGCAGGGTCTGCTCCAAGTGCTGTATAAATAGGTACGACAACCGGGCTCAGTATGTTTGCCAAAACTGGGGCCATCACGATAATACCCACCATAGCAAGTGCTAAGGAGCCCATGGCCATTAAACCCTCGTCAAAATGCTGACCAAGCCCGAGCTTATTTTTAAACATTTTATCTATTGCACCGACGATCATAAATATGACCATTATATAAATTACTATCTCATTTATTCCCATACCTTTTCCTCCTAAACTTCAAAATAGAAAGCGGTCAATCCTCCTTAATATCTATAGAATCAACTACTCCGACAATAACGGAATCGATTGGAATTCTCTCTTTCCCAAAAGCAGACCTTGCGCTGCTTCCTTTGGTAACCAGCACCGTGTCACCGACGCCGGCACTTGCCATATCCGCAGCCACAAAGGAAGCCCGCATATCCTCCGTGTATTTGGGCCTGACAACCAGGAGTTTCAGCCCGTTCAGTCTCTCATCCTTGCGTGTAGCCCATACTGAGCCAACAACATCCCCGATGATCATTTTTAATTCTCCTCACATCGTTGTATTTCCAGCCTGTGTTTGCGTACATAATCATTAGCAAGAGGGGTTATGATACTGCCGGCAGGGATTCTTATTTTCGTTATTTGCTTCAAAAATAATTTTTGCAAATCACTTTCCGTAATGATCTTTTGATTAAGCTCCGTCATCTGTTCCTGCTCGGGTATAATGGCATCATGCTGCTCCGGTTGTATCTGTTGTATCTCCGGTCTTTTTCCGACTTTGTTTTCAGATGTTTTTTTAATGATCTTTGCTAAGACACCTTTCTTAAAGCCACATGCATTTGCTTCATCAAAATCGATATGCATAAAGGTCCGGAAATTTGGATGGATGCGGATCACCACTTCATCGAAAGTAAGTGAACGATCCCCAAATACTTTCACTTGAACAATTTCTTTATTTTCCACTTTGAGTAATTCTGCATCCCGGGGGGAGACATGGATATGACGTTTTGCTGCAATAAGCCCTTTATCCAGTTCCAATTGACGATCCTTATGGATCAGGGTAATACCCGGGGTTCTATCTATGTCCCCGCTTTCCCGGACAGGGATATTTCTTCCTAACGTAACTGCATCTGTTAAAGACACTTCCACCTGTGAAGCCTTTCTTTCCGGCCCGAGAATGACCACATTTTCAATTTTCCCTTTAGGACCGGCAATCGTTATGCGTTCTTTGCAGGCAAATTGTCCGGGCTGGGACAGTTCTTTTGCTTTTGTCAGCTGGTATCCTTCTCCAAATAGAAAGTCAATCGCTTCCCTGCTTAAGTGTACATGCCTGCCGGATGCCTCCACTTCCACGAAGGATTCTTCCAGCATTACTTTTTTCACGGTATTGGTTATTGTTTCTGCAAGAAGCTGATTCAAGCCTCTCACCCCCTTTTTTCTGCTTTGTAATGACCTGTCCTGTATTTCACCATCATGACATAACATAGGGAGGACAGTCGGTTTAATGCCAATATAATATCATCCCGTTCTGTTGAGCCATCTTTCTTTTTAAAAGCCTGATAAGCTGCCAGTTCTGTTTCCCGTACTGCGGTACGTACAGCGTTTAAAGCAACAATTCCGACACCCATCTTAAAATCCGATGTGAAGTGCCCGCAGCCAAAATACTTTTCGGGGTGATGGGACATGTCACGGATTTCCATTTCATTCATACCTAACAACCGGAATTCATCAAGTTCTTCTTCCAGCACTTCAGCACGAAGAATGTTCCTTACGAAGGTAAGTGCTTCTGATAAATCTTCCGCCAGGCTGAAGTGGTTATTCTCCACTATTTTCCACTGTGCTTCGATCATTTTTGCTTCAAGTGAATCCAGTTTGCCGCGAAAAATGATGCGTGGATGATCCTTATAAACGAGCAAATTGGAGTGAAGGGCAGTCATATGCTCCGGTTTCTCATCCAGGTATCCACCTTGTACTACACGATATTTCATAGGAGAATTGTTGGATTTCGGCTGATGATCTTCGTTAGTATCAACCTTTTCCTCTTCTGCTGCTTCATTTCTTTCTGCAAACGTAAATGTAATTCTTTTTTCCTGAAGGTAGCTTTTCGCAGAAGGGGTTAATATTGTTCCTTTAGGAAGCTGCAGGACAGGTTCATTTAATTGTTCGTTCAAAAACCGGCTTCGCAGTATGCTTTCTGTCAGCACCGCCATAGCTTCACTTCCTTTTCCTCGCGATCCTTTTACCGCGGTTTAAATAAGATAGAGGAACGTATGTTTCCTCTATCCTATTTTCCACTCCTGGTAATTACTCTGCACTACCTGATTGTTTTGGCAAAATGGCGCCAACTTCTGTATGCGGGCGTGGGATGACATGAACGGAGATCAATTCACCGACACGGTCTGCTGCCGCTGCTCCTGCGTCTGTAGCTGCTTTAACGGCACCTACGTCTCCACTTACAAGTACGGTTACGAGCCCTGCACCAATCTGTTCTTTCCCGATCAAAGTTACGTTTGCTGCTTTCACCATTGCGTCCGCCGCTTCAATTGAACCTACTAATCCTTTAGTTTCCACCATTCCCAATGCATTTGTAGCCATTATAAATTCCTCCTTAAAATAGTTATAAAATTTATATGAATTGATATTAATACCCGAGGGCAGGACCTTCTGCAAGGTCAGTTCTATTTATCCTTCGCATCGCCGTCATGCAAATCTTCATCGTCAATCAGACTGCTGATCAGTTCTGCTTTTCTTGCATACTTAATATTCCTTGTATTATCTGCCATTGCATTTCTTTCCCTGACGAGTTGGCGCAGTTTGCCTACCGTCATTTTTTCAAGGTCTTTCCGGTACAGCTTTGGTACTTTCTGCGTTTGCTCCGGTTCAGATAATAATGTTTCATTCACCTTGTCATCTGCAGCCTGTATATCTGCTGCTTCCAAAGCCTCAGGGGCTGACCCTGTTTCCTTTTCTTCTTCTTTTTTCTCCGTGGACTCGGATAGCTGTTCTGACTGCTTTGGCAATTTATCGATTAATTGATGTGTTTCCAAGTGCATCCTTGGAATAACATGGCTGGAAATCAACGTACCGAATGACTCCACGGAATCGGTGCCTGTCTCTACAGCTGCCTTTACTGCTGCTACATCCCCGATTAATTGAACGGTCACATAACCGCCCTTGATGATTTCAACATCAACCAACGTTACATCTGCCGCTTTTAAGGCTGCATCCGCCGCAACAATGGAGCTCAGGTAGCTTCTGTTTTCGATTAATCCAAGTGCTTCCATATAAGTCACCTAGTATCCCTTCGGATTATCTGCGACAAAGTTGACGGCATCTGCAAAGGCATCACAGGCCGCTTTACAGGCTGATTGACTTCCTGTAAGCAATCCTCCGCCGTAGTTTGTTTCTGAAGGCGGACCATAAAATGTAACCAGCCTTACATCTGCTGCTTTCAGCGCTGCATCCAAAGCATAGACAGCTTCAATCGGCGGTGCAATCAGATAGGCAAGTGCTTCCCCTTCCCGGATGTTTGCTTCTTTGGAAAGAAATGTTCCGGTTCTTGAAATGAGATGGGCAAAATAGTTAATGGAATCATCTTCATTGGCACTTACGAAATACGCATCATTTTCAATATAGCTGACAGCTGCATCCAGTCCGCTTCTCACTTCTTCGGGATTGTCCCCGGCTAACACTCCGATTACTTCTCCGGTAAGCTTTGTTGTTGCATTGTCCGCTCCGGCATACATGGATTCGGCATACACCACTTCCACATCCGCTTTCTTTGTTGCTTCATCCAGGGCGGTAAATACGACATCATCCACATCACCGGTGATGATCCCCAAGCTTCTTTGGCTGGAGCTCAGATTGAATTCCTTCGCCAGGTCCGGGCTGGCGTTGGAAATCAGCTTCACTCCCAGTACTTGACCATATATTGGATCGTGCTTCATCTTCTTTCCTCCATTCCTCTGGTATATATATTTAAAGTCTGTCTAAGCTTTATTTAAATCCAGTCCTGACGCTTTCTTGTCAATCATTCTTTTAATCAGTTCTGCAATATGTGCGCCGGCTTCCACTGGAGGGGTTCCTCCCTGATGAATATTGGAAACGACTGTGCGTCTTGCTTCCGGCATATCCACTGTAGGCTTATAGGCAATATAAGCACTCATGGATTCAGCTGTAACAAGTCCCGGCCTTTCCCCGACAAGCAGACAAACCACATCTGCATCCGTTACATCACCAATGACATCCATGGCAGGTACACGGCAGTGTTTTACAAACAAATCATTTTCTGTATCAATGCCATGCACTTTCAAACCTTGTTTAATGGCAGGAAGTGTGTCTTCCAGGTTTGCTTCAATGGATGCGGAGCTGAGGCCGTCCCCTACCATGATTTGAACTTTGGGGTTGCCACAATGCTTCTTGATTTTTTCCTTTTCTTCATCGGAAAATTGTCTACCCAAGTCAGGGCGTGTAATATATTCATCTTTATCCTTACAAACCGTCGTGGTCGGAAACAGATTATTTCTTTCCACAAAACCTTCATCCACATAGGAGAATACGGCATCCTGTGCTGCAGCATGGTCCGCCTTGAACCTTAGGGATGTGGAAGTCATATAGCGCGGCCCTGTATGCCAGACACCAATTCTTGCCGGTGTCTTCTCCTTCATTTCCATATAGCCTTCCTTGTCATAAGGCTCCGGGACGAGCAGATCTTTTCTTATTTCCACTTCGGAAATATCCGGCACCGTAATGTTTTTATCATTCCCGGAAGCTGGTGCCTGGCTGTTCCCACCCGCTGTACTGTTTTTTGTTTCTGAAGTATTGCCTTCAACCATTTCATGCAGAATATTTTCTATCAGTGACTTTAATTCTTTTTCATTTACCATTTGCTCTCCTCCTTACACTAAGAATAATGATGCATCTCCGGCCTTTTTCGTCAGCCGGCTCTTGTTGTCCAATACTTCCATCTTCTTCAGCCATTCATCAAATTCCTTAATCGGACTTAAACCGGTCAGTTCACGTAATGACTGCCCTTCATGATAGCCGAGGCTTTGATAGTTCAACATAACGTCATCCGCATGGGGTGCAGTGATCAGGAAGTTTACACCTGCCTGTGCCAGCAGCACACCGAGGTTTTCCATGTCATCCTGGTCTGCTTTCATGTGGTTTGTATAGCAGACGTCCACACCCATGGAAATACCGGATAATTTACCCATGAAATGATCCTCCAGACCAGCCCGGGTAACTTGTTTCGCATCATATAAATATTCCGGTCCGATAAAGCCTACAACAGTATTTACAAGGAAAGGATTATATTTCTTTGCAAAACCATAGCAGCGGGCCTCCAGTGTAAGCTGGTCCACCCCGTGATGCGCGTTGGACGAAAGCTCTGCACCCTGTCCTGTTTCAAAGTACATGACATTTGGTCCTGCTGCTGTTCCTTCCCGAAGTGCAAGTTCATTCGCTTCAGCAATCAAATCTCCACTGATCCCAAAAGCGGTGTTTCCTTTTTCCGATCCTGCAATGGACTGAAATATGAGATCCGCCGGGGCTCCTTGTCTGATTGCTTCCATTTGGGTTGTCACATGTGCCAATACACTGATTTGAGTGGGAATGTTAAATTTGTTTTTGACTTCATCCAGCTTCTTGAACATTCGGTTTACACTTTCCACCGTATCATCCACCGGGTTTAGCCCAATAACTGCGTCTCCCGCACCGTAGGAAAGTCCTTCTAAGATGGAAGCAACAATTCCGTCTTCATTGTCTGTAGGGTGGTTCGGCTGCAGACGGGTGGAAAGCGTACCTTCCAAACCAATGGTTGTATTGCAATGTGCTGTTACTGTAATTTTTTTGGCCCCGTATATTAAATCAAGGTTGGACATCAGCTTGGCCACAGCTGCCACCATTTCCGAGGTCAATCCCCGTGATATCTTTCTAATATCGTTTCCGGAGGTATCTGAATCAAGGATTTTTTCCCTAAGATCCTGTACTGTCCAATTTTTTATAGATTGATAGATTTTTTCATTTACGTTATCCTGAATAATTCGAGTTACTTCATCTGTTTCATAAGGGATCGCCGGGTTATTCCGCAGATCCTCCAGGGTAAGATTTGCCAAAACTACTTTTGCTGCCACGCGTTCCTCTGCAGATTCCGCAGCAATACCGGCCATAATATCACCGGATTTCTCTTCGTTTGCTTTTGCCATTACTTCATTGACTGAATTAAATTGATAAGTTCGCCCAAATAATGTAGTGCTTAATATCATGTGAATCCTCCTTTTAAAAAACGTTGATTGTGACCAGGACGCATATGACAGCCGCAGTGCCTGTGGGATATGACCTAAGGTCTCTTCCGCTTATGCAAAATAAACTGCCAAAGTTACTTCATTAATTGAATACCAATGTTTTAATTACTACGGGCAGAACACTTCCGTTGGCAACCGGATGGCCGATATCGATGTAGTCTCCTTCATCGACAAACACACTGTCGATGCATATCAGTTCCTGATCCCTGCCCATTTTTGCCATCAGCGTCTGACCGAGTACTTTTGCTATATCGCTTTCGGTAACTATAATTAACGGCAAACCAAGTGCTGTATAATCTTTCACTCCATCTATAATCTCTTCAGCCATCTTCACTATTTCGAAAAAACTGGCATGCTGATTACCGGTAAAAGAAATCGCCACTTTTTGTTTGTTTTTCTTCACTTCAAACCATTTCATTTTTTCTTGAATGATTTCAGCAAAATTGCCGGTTTCTTTCATATCTTCATCCGGAAGTTTGAGTACCGGTATATTTTTTACCGGAAATTGATTTTCTGAATACGTAATGGTACTTCCGCTTATTTCTGTTGTATGTGATCCTGCACCTACAACAGTTGCACGGATCAGCTCCGTTGGTTCCACCAGACTGAAATGCGCTGTAATGGATGATTTTGCTATTGCTGTTCCGAGCATCAAACCAATATCCCCGTATTTGAAAACATCCTGCTGATCGGCTGGTTTATATATTGCTTCGGCAACACCTCCTGTAAAAGAGATATGTGTAATATGATCTGTATCCTTGATCGATTTGTGGGTTGCAATCATGTCCAACTGACTTGTTGGGGCCTTTGCCATGACACTTTCCTCAAGCAACGCTGCCATTCTGTTTACAACAGGTTGGAGCAGTTCTTTTGTTGCTGTCTGCCCGATTTGTATGGACCAGCCATTTTCTTTAATAAGACGCTGGATTTTTTCGGATATATACTCAATTTTCTTCGTTTCTTTATTCACTTTAATGAGACGCCCGCCAATATCCAGGCACCCTGTATCAACGACCCTTCCCCGGTTCATTACTGCCAGATTGCTCGTTCCTCCGCCAATATCCAAATTTACTATTTTTGCGGAGTTCTCCTTCGAAAATGTGTGCATTCCTGCGCCTTTGGCTGCAATAATACTTTCCAGATCCGGTCCTGCAGTTGCCACAACAAAATCCCCGGCAAAACCACTTAGTCCCTGAAGTACTTCCTCTGCATTTTCCTTTCTGGCTGTTTCTCCGGTTATAATAACGGCACCAGTTTGGATCTTTGCTTTTTCAATTCCTGCCTTCTTGTATTCCGCTTCCACGAATTGCTGGATCTTATCCTGATCCACTCTGGACCCTTCCAAAAGCGGGGTATTGATAATATCACTCTTATAAATGACTTCTTTATCCGTAATGATGATACGGGGCACATTAAAGGCAGAGGCTACATTTTCAATTGCCAGACTCGAAAATACCAATTGTGTCGTGGAAGTCCCGATATCTATGCCAACACTTAACATTTTTTCTGCCAAAACTTATCACCTCCAGTCAGATATCCTGCCAATAGAAAGCAAAAAAGCTTAAAGTACAAATCATGCGCACATAAACATGCAGCACATTTTATACCTTAAGCTTCTTTGCTTTCGGATCAGCTTATACGTCATTGTAAAAGCCTTATTTGAAACGGAATGTAATTTCCATTCCTCTTTTCCTATTATTAAATTGTATGGTGCCCTTTAATTTATCTTTAACATAGTTTTGTACAATAAATATTCCCAGGCTGCTGTTTCCCTTCACTTTATCGATGCAAAAACCGACGCCATTATCGATCACCGAAATAACAACTTCCGCTTCTTCTTTTTTCATAGAGATGTTAATTCTGCCTTTGGTCCCGTCAGGAAAAGCATGGTTATAACTATTTTGCACAAGCTCATTTACTATAAGGGAAACCGATGTTGCCACATCACTTGGCACAATAATGGATGCTTCCAAGTCAAGAACTAATTCAATATTGTCCATCAGTGAATAACTTCTTTTCAGGTTATTTACAATAAACTTCAATACTTCGTTTAATTCCACCCGATCGCCAAGTTGCCTTGCCAAAATGTCATGCGTCGCGGCAATGGATATGACACGATTCATATTATCTGTCAGAATATGCTTTACTTCCTTATTGCTGCTCCTTCTTCTTTCCATTCTCAGAAGAGAGCCCATCGTCTGCAGGTTGTTTTTTATCCTGTGATGCGTTTCGCGAATTGCTTCAGTTTTAGAGATAATCTCTGCTTCTTTATCCTTCAGCTGGGTAATATCCCTTAGAATAATGGCAAACTTTAACTGATCATCTTCCAGCATAATCCGTTTCAGCAAATAATACTTTTCATCCAGAAAGATTTCTGATTCAAATTGTTTATGTTCATTTAATACCAGCTCACTATACGGAACCTGATCTCCAAACAGTTGGTTGTAATGGACGTCTTCTTTCGACAAATTATCCGAAAAGCTATCCGCCCTGTCATTTTGAAATATAAGTTTGCCTGATACATCGAAAAAATAAATTGCATCGTCTATATAATTGTTTAATTTTGCTGTCATCGTCATATAGTCATTTTTCTCTTCTGCCGATTCCTGCTCTTCATGAAAAGCCTTTTCCAGAATATATGTGCCAAGCACCTTATCACCATAGTTTATGGCATGGATGTTTTGCCTGATAAATACATCTTCCTGGGTGAAAGCCTTATACCCTTTCAAAGTGCCGCCGGAACGGGATACTTTCCAGACACCCGGTTCATTCATTTTTAATGCGGGCTGGCCGACAGGTGATTTTTTATATAACGACTTTTTTGTAACGGGAAGCACATGGTATATTACGATGGAAGCAGTACTGTTTTTCAGTGGTACATCAATAAAGACGTCGCAGTCAAATACTTCAGCCAATTCATCCACGGCATCCGTTTTTTTTAGAATAAAATCTATCTCCTGGTCGGTCAAACTGCTGTACTTCCTGCATAACTCCATCATCTTCGCTTTTTTAATCGTAGACAATCGTAATCGTCCTCGCAATCTCGCTGATTGATGTACGCCCGTCCATGCTCATTTTACGCAATAGGGAGTAAGCTTCCTGCTCATCCAGATTTCTTTCTTTCATTAACAGCCCTTTGGCAATATCAATGATTTTTCTATCTTCCAGCTTTTGGGATACTTTTTCAACTTCTTTCTCCAGGCTTTGAATCTTTTCTGCCCTGGAAATACACATTTCCACTGTAGGTATAAAAGATTTTTCATCAAGGGGTTTTACTAAATAACCCAATGCCCCTACTTCTTTAGCCTTTTTAATAAATTCTTCATCATAAAAGGCCGTAAGCAAAAGAATCCCGCCGGCAATTTGATCATGCATAATCTTTTTACTTGCCTTCAGGCCGTCCAGCACTGGCATCTTAATATCCATGATGACCAGATCCGGAGTTTGTTCCTTACATACATCAATTGCTTCAAACCCATCCGAAGCATGTCCTACTACTGTGTAGCCTGCTTCCTCCAACAGTTCCTGCAAATCCATCTTTGTAATAGGTTCATCATCGACTATCACAATTCTATTTCCCATCATTACGCTCCTTAGAAATTATATTAATTCCTCTGAAGTAACATAATTATGTTTTTCTTTGTAAAACCTGTGTTCTTTAATATACCCCTTGCATCGACATTTAAATCACTACATGAAAGGCCCCCGGCATCCATCTCCCTTCGCGCGTTATGTTTGTATTTTTTAGTGTAAAAAAGACAAAAAGAGGCCATGAAAAAGAATAGTTCTTTTCCAAAGCCCCTTTGCTTTTTGGTGTAATTTTTAAATGAATATCATTACGAGAAGCACGCCATTGTGCTTATACATATATTATATTACCGAAAACGGTTTCTTGCAAGTGAAATAGTATACAAAGATAAATATATTTTTTGCAGCTCAAACTTTGATTCGTGGCTGCACGTATAATGATGCGTGACGGGAGAAGCGGTCGTCATTTCAACTGTTTTAAAATGGAAATAATGTCTTCTTTTCCCGGCGCTAAAGGATTTGTGTCGGTGCAGCTATCTTCCAGGGCTGCCTCTGCAACTTTTTCTTTAATACTATCTGTATATTCTATATCGTAGCTCCTGAAATCTGCAGGCATTTCCAATGCGGACCGCAATTTTTCAATTTCCTTGATCAGACTCCTTGTTCCGCTGGCACTGTTTGCAGCCGGAAGTCCCAGCAGTCTGGAAAGAGCCGCATATTTATCAGCTGCAGGCTGCAGGTCATTATTGCTGTAGCCCTTTACCCCTGAATTATAAGCAATGACTTTTGGCAGTAAAATAGCATTCAACCGTCCATGGGGAATGTGGAATGTGGCCCCGCACGCATGGGCAATACTGTGATTGATCCCCAGACCTGCAATATTAAAGGCAATGCCCGCCATCGTGGAAGCATGATGCATTTTTTCCCTTGCAGTAATGTTGTTTTCCCCATCGTAATAAGCATCTTTTAAATAATCAAAAATCAGACGGATGGCTTTTTCTGCCATGGCGTCAGAAAAATCATTGGCGTTCAGTGCAACATAAGCCTCAATTGCATGTGTCAACGCATCCATTCCTGTATCGGCTGTAATAGACGGAGGGACACTTTTGACCAAATCTGTATCCAGAATGGCTTTTTCAGGGATTAGCGAATCAGCAACTAATGGATATTTAATCCCTTTACTGTTATCGGTAATAATGGAAAACGAGGTGACTTCAGAGCCTGTCCCACTCGTTGTTGGGATAGCGATAAGCGGGAGGGCCCGAAATTCATAAATTTTTGTGGCAAATTCCTTCATTGCCTTGGCAGCATCAATTGCAGATCCACCACCAACCGCAATGATAATATCGGGGTTAAATGCTTCTATTATCTTTACACCCGCCACCACATTTTCTACTGGTGGATCGGGAACGATATCACTGAACAACTCCCATTCATTTTGTCCCCTCACAAGCCGGCCTTCCACCTGCTCAATCATTTTGGACTCCATTAAAAACGGATCCGCCACGATAAAAATGCGCTTTTTTTCATATTCTTTTAAATGATCAAGGGCGTTTTCTCCAGAATATATCATCGTACTGAGTGATACTTTTTCCATTATCATCTTCCTCCTTTTCACTGGATTGTATTGGTTCGTTTAAAAAACAAAAAAAGGAGCTTTACAGAAGAATCCCCTTCTGTAAAGCTCCTTTGCTTTCTTTCATGTTACACGCCATTGTGTCTAGAGCCATTATACTATTTTGGGAGATAGAGTGTCAATTATTATTAAAAACGCTCTCTTCCAGTTTCTCTGTTCTTGACAAAGATCACAAAAAAAAAGCACAGACAGGATAGAAATCATGTCTACCTGTCTGCCGGATCATATGAACTGGTTACTCCATTGTAACTGGTTCATAAATAATGAAGCCACGACGTTGTAGCTTATTTTTAACAGTTTGAGTTACACCTTTGTAACTGCAAGGTTTATTTTCACATTAAAAAAACTCTCCCCTTCCGCAGGTTGAGAGTTTACAGATATATCCAATTAAATATATGGATTAATCATGCAGCCCCTTTTCCCGGAAGGTTAATGTGCATTTTATTCTGGCAAGTCTCCTGACTCATGGCTATCATTACTCCGCCTTCCCGGGGAATACCCAGTGGCATATAGAGTAAAATTTCCATTTACAGTGGCCGGACCGTTCAGGATTTTCACCTGATTCCTTTTTAATCATTTACGTATGTAAATGAACCAAAATAAATATATGAAGTTTTATTTGTCTCTTATTATACAGCATAATTTGTAAAATGCCAATTTTAACTACGTGCTAAATACACCCGTACAACCCATCAGGATAAATAGAGCAATAGTGCAGGTTACTTATCTTAATAAACGAATCATCAGAAAAGCTCTTGTTCGCAGTTCTTTCGTAGTTATGTTAAGATTTATTTGCAAAATATTTCGGATAATAGAGAGTGGGTGGGGGAAATTCAAGCACATATTAAGGAAATTCATGAGGATGCCTTTATCATTGATGCACATTTCGACTTGCTTTTGGATGTCGTGGAACAGCGTGCTGCCGGAAGAACAAAGGTGATTGAAACAGACCATTTACCGAAATTCAGGAAAAGTGGGTTTAATTTAATTGTTTCCTCTATCTTTATCGAGGATGCTTTCATTCCTGAAATGGTGCTTCATAAGGCATTGAATCAGGTCAGTGCTTTATACGCTGAGATTGATGAGTCACCGGAACATATTATGCTTTGCAAAACATATGAAGATATTGTGGAAGCCAGGCGGAGCGGTAAAGTAGGCATTATGCTTTCCTTCGAAGGGGTGGAGCCGCTTTATAATGATTTGTCTTTATTACGCATTTTCTATGAACTCGGTGTCCGGTTTGTCGGCATGACTTGGAGCAGGCGCAATCAGGCTGCTGATGGATGCCATTTTACGATGGAGGAAGAAGACCGCGGCGGAGGCCTGACACAATTTGGGGAAGCGGTGGTGAAAGAAGCGGAGCGTCTGGGGATGATTATCGATATAACCCATATCAATGATCGGGGTTTTGAGGACGTATTCCGGTTTGCCAAAGGCCCTGTCATCGCTTCCCATTCCAATGCACGGGAAGTAGCTCAAACACCGAGAAATCTGACGGATCAACAACTGAAGGATATAGCCAGTCGTGGCGGCGTGGCAGGAATTAATGTGGTAAGCAGAATTGCTGCGGCCGATCCTCATAAGGGGGCTGTCGACCTGTTGGCAGATCATATCGTACATATGAAAAAAACGGTGGGAATTGACCATATCGGCCTGGGACTTGATTGCTGCGATATGCTTTATAAATACTTGACGGAAGCCATGCTCGATCAAATGGAAGATCGGTCATTTGATATTATCAGCCATGACAGTTTGGAAAAACTAACGGAAAAATTACTGGAAAGAGGCATTAATAAAGAAGAGATTATTAAAATTTATGGTGGAAATTTCCTGCGTGTCCATAAAGAAGTCTTATCCAGATAGAAGACATATTTTCAGCAAGTTGGAGCATTGTTTTTAACTTACCTGGTCATGATCATTGCAATGGGAAAAATCACCCCGGTCATCCTACCAAGATGTCCGGGGTGATTTTTATGGTTCAACAAACCGCTCCGCCCCCTTTATCAAAGACCTTCTGCCAGATGAGTCCACTCCTGTTGCTCTCTTGGCAAAATTCACCGCATCTTCCACATCATCATAGAAATACTCCCCGCCAATCTCATCATACAGCCCTGACCTTTTCAATGTTTCCTTCAGGGATGGCACAACACCGGTTACAAGCAGAATCCCGTCATTCTTTTTAAAGTAGCCGATCATATTGTTAAAGTGAGTAGCACCAGTTGCATCCATAAATGGTACGCTGCCCATATGCAAAATGAGCACTTTCGGTTTGTAGTTAATCGTCTTTAACACACGTTGTTCAAATGCCTGTGCCGCTCCAAAAAATAGTGGTCCTTCAATTGTGTAAATGCTGATATCCGGATATTCCTTCAGCTGATCGAGGGCATGCAGTTTTGCTCTTTCTTCCGTTTGTGTCTCATCCGGGAAAACTTTTGAGATGACCAGCATGCTGCTCATTCGTTTGGCGAACAGGACAATTGCCAAAATGATTCCCACCACGACCGCGGTTGTAATGCTTGTAAAAACCGTCAAAAGGAATGTAGTCAGCAGAACAAGCGAATCACCCGACTTCATTTTCAGTACATGGGCAAACTGTTTCCGTTCACTCATATTCCAGGCTACGACCATTAAAACCGGTGCCATGCTTGCCAGCGGAATATAGGAAGCGTATGGGACCAGCAGTAATAACGTCACCAAAACAAAAATGCCGTGAATGATTCCCGACATTGGTGAGTAGGCACCGCTTTTAATATTGGTTGCCGTCCGTGCAATTGCCCCTGTGGCAGGAATTCCGCCAAATAAAGGCGTGACAATATTGGCAATCCCCTGGCCGACCAGCTCGCGATTACTGTTATGTTTACTGTTGGTCATCCCATCGGCAACAACAGCTGATAACAGAGACTCAATCCCGCCAAGCATGGCTATCGTGAAAGCAGGCACCAACAGGCGCAATACACGTTCTATGGTGATTTCCGGCATTTGAAATGCGGGAAGGCTGCTGGGTATCTCGCCAAAAACGGTCCCGATTGTCGGGATGCTTCCCGTGAAAAACAGGCTGGCCACTGCAGTCGAGACTACCAGTCCCACAAGCGGGCCCGGCACTTTGGGAAACAACTTTGGGGTCAGTAAAACAGCAACCAGGCAGATCACAGCCGTCACGATGCTGTACAGACTGACCGAATCGATATGCAGGAAAATCTCCTGCATATTGGCGAGGAAGCTTTCATGTTTTTCCATACCTGTCAGCCCGAGAAAATTTCCAATTTGTCCGGTGAAAATAATGACGGCTATTCCCGATGTAAAACCGATCGTCACCGGGCGGGGTATATATTTGATTAATGAACCCAACTTAAAGATCCCCATAAGCACAAGCATAATACCAGCCATAAACCCTGCCAGCAATAGATCGGCATAGCCGTATGTAAGCACAATGCCTAATAGTATAGGGATAAATGCGCCGGTCGGTCCGCCGATTTGAAACCTCGAACCGCCAAATACGGAAATTAAAATACCCGCAATAATGGTCGTGTAAATACCATATTCCGGGCTCACACCGGAAGCAACCGCAAAAGCCATGCCGAGGGGGATTGCAATAATCCCGACAATCACTCCCGACAGTAAGTCTTTTTGAAAGTACTCCCAGGAATAACCTTCAAACCTTCCAGTCCATATTCCCTTCAATTCATTCCTGCTCCTTTTTTTCCTTGTTATCCAGTTCTTCCAGCATCGAATACGTATCAATGAGATGGTTGTTAAAAATCTCCCGCGCCACATCAAGCAATTCGGTAATTGCCGGATCACGAAGGGTATACATGACTTTTTTTCCATCTTTCTGGCCAACGACAATATTTTTGTTGCGAAGTACACTCAACTGCTGGGATACGGCTGACCCTTCACTTTCGAGTATCTGCTGTATTTCATTGACACTTTTTTCCCCGTCCGCCAATAATTCAAGAATTCGAATGCGGAGAGGGTGTGCCATTGCTTTAAAAAAGTCTGCTTTAAACTGCTGCAAATCGTTCCACAACGAAATCATTCCTTTTATCTAAGACTCGTTATAACATATTCTAATATTTGAATATGTATATATTAATTATACTACAGTTTTGCTTAATTGCAACGGGGGTGCTCACCGATACCGAGGCCTTACCGGCCACCTCCAGCTTCCCAAACGGATGCCGGGTTCGTTTTCTGATTGGATCATTTCGCTATACGACAGAAGTAAAAATAGATACAATATGAGTCAAACAAAACGAGCCTAACGGGGGGACAGCCATGACAACCATTTGTTTAATCCGGCACGGGGAAACGGATTGGAATGTGGAACGGAGACTGCAGGGGATGACGGATATCCCGTTGAATCCAAGGGGTGTACAGCAGGCAGAGGCATGCAGTGCTTACCTGGCATCATCGAGTTATGACGTGCTTATTTCCAGTCCATTAAAGCGGGCGAAGAAAACAGCGGAGATTATTAATCAACAGCTGCATCTGCCGCTGCAATTGATGGATCAGTTTAAAGAGCGCTACTTTGGTGATGCGGAAGGAATGGGCTATGAAGCGCGCAGGATCGCTTATCCGGATAAAAACTACCCGAAACAGGAAAATAAGGAAGATTTCCAAGCACGGATCATGAAGGGGTTGCAGGAAGTTACCCGATTATATCCTCACCAACGGGTGTTACTGGTAGCTCATGGCGCCGTGATCAATACTATTCTTACCACCTTTTCAGGTAATGAGCACATCCTGGAAAATAACAGGCTGATGAATGGATGCATCAGCAACATTTACTTCGAAAACGAAACATGGAATGTTGAAGATGTTAATCGGACAGCTCATTTACCGAATTTTTTTCAATAGGAAAAAGCCGGCTCTTCCCGCATTCGGTAGAGCCGGTATAAATGATATACCCGGCTATAGAAGGCAGCTTCCATTATCCTCGCTGTAAATTTCCCTTCCTGCAGCTTTCTTGTTCTGGTTCCTCTTTCTAAACTGCTTTATTCCTCATCAAATTCCTGTGTCCCAGCATCGCTGTCAAGGCACTTAAGAGAATTATCCACTTCCTTTTTCCACCACAGCGCAGCAACTCTCTGCCTGGAACAGCACCTGTTTCTCCGCTCCACTAAAACTCGCTGTATCTTATGTTGCCGGGGTCAATTGTTTCCAGCAGGTTGGCCTCTTCCTCTGTAATCGGGGAAAAAGACTGAAAATCTTGATGCTTTTCTACAGTAAATCCAGTGTTTTCAACAATTTCTTCTATGGAACTGTACGGAAAAACGGAATAAAGACGCAATCTGCCATCCTTATGATCCCGCTTAAACACACCTAAAGGGGTAATTACGGAGTCCGTATTCCCTGCAGCCGTAGTCACTTCCAATTTTTCTACAAGACTATTTTTATCATGCTTTGTTTTCCATAAAATGCCCCGTTTCACCGTCGGCAGCAGCGCAGCACTTCCTGCTCCCCCCGGCAGCCTGACCTTTGGCTTGTCAAAGGAGCCGATAGCACTTAAATTTATCCGGCCGCTGCCATCAATCTGGGCACCGCCCAGAAAGGCAACATCCAGTCCTCCCCTTGCAGACAGATCGAAAATGTCTGCTAAAGAAAATGCTGCAATGGAACCTTCCAGCAAAGAATGATCTGCAGTGGAATAGTTGGAATAGCTTTGAGGCACAGCATCCACACCACCCGGGATATTCACATAGACAGCATTTTTCGCATGAAGGTTTTTTGCTAATTGAATAGCAACCGCCGGCATTGGGGAGGCAACCCCGTGAAAAACCCGCTCTTCATCTTTGATCAACCTTGCCATGGCAACGGTAATATAATCTGCAGCCTGCACTGTTTCCACACTAGACATGGGCGACACTTCCTTTCACTTTTTCCAGATATGACTCCGGATTTTTTAAGTAATCGGCTATGGCTTCCTGATCTATCCCGTAAAACGGGGCACAGCTTCCCGGTGCCGCTCCCTTTTCAGCATGGACAACGCCTTCCACGAGAAACCCCGGCACCTGGGGTTTCACTTCCCATTCCCCGGAGTCAATTACTTTTTCCGCTGTGACAATTACCCGCTCTGCTGCCTTTATCATAATCAAATCCTCATATAACGCTCCATCTATAAAAGCATTGCCTTGTTCATCGGCTATGTTCGCATGAATGACAGTTACATCCGGCTTCAGCGCCTGCACCGCTGCAGTTTCTTCATTGGTAAATGGACAGTTTACTTTACGAACGAGTCCGGTCAATTCGGGAAGCTCGCTCCCCTGGAAGCCATTAATCGGCTGAAAAGGCACCCCATAAATACTTGCTCTTAGAGCAGCAATGACACTGGCGCATGCATGCTCTTTAACAGTTACCTTTCCGTTTTGGACGCCTTTCCGGTAATTTGGTGCGAGCCCGAACATTTCAAAGCCAATATACCCGCCGTATGCTTTATCCAACACACCTTCCAATGCGAGTAAGTCGACATCAAGTGCACCAGCTGTTTTAATCACTGATATGTTTTCATTATTTTGCCGGATCAGCTCTTCCACAAAAGCGACCGGGGAGCGATGCAATGCGTTTCCTCCCAGTGCAAGCAGCGCTCCATTCGGGGAAATGGAAGCCACTGCTTCCTTTAAAGTAATTTGTTTAGACATATTGATTCTCCTTTTTTCGAAAAATATCATTCATCCTATGTTACGCAACGGTTACACCTTTACGCCAAAACTACACCGTCCGGGTCAAGGGCGTGTAATGTCTCCAATTCTTCTTCCGTCGGGTTCGGTGTGTATGTCCAATCTTCTGCAACTGCAATCGGAAAACTGCTTGCTTCCTGCACATCGTCCAATGTATAGCCTTCAAATAGTTCAAGCAGTGTCATTCTTTTTGTATCCTGGTCAAAACCATAAATCCCCATCTGGGTAATTACACGGTACGGACCTGTGTTTTCAGGCAGTCCCGCTTTTTCCCTTTCCCCTGGCCCAGTGAAGTAACCCGGACTTGTCAGAAAGTCCAGCTCCTTGACAAATTTCTTTTTGTCCTGCCGAATGAGTATAATAGTCCGTTCACATAAAGAAGCAATATCCGCACCACCACCAGATCCAGGCAGTCTGACTTTTGGTTGTTCCCAGTCACCAATAACGGTTGTATTCAAATTTCCGTATGAATCAATCTGTGCCCCGCCTAAAAATCCGTATTGAATCCAACCTGCCTGCGCAAGACTCATGACGTAATCCATCGATCCTACAGTGACCCCATTTTCATAGGTCAGGGATTCACTCACCTGAATGGGCAGTCTCCCTGTCGGTTTTCCGCCGACACCCCCGCCTTCATATACGAGCAATATATCCGTTGCCTCAGAGTTCAAGGCGTGTACAGATGCCAATAACGGCATCCCGGTTCCCACAAATACTGCCGTGTCATTTGGCAACATACGGGAAGCTGCAATAATCATTTTTTCTGTCTCATTTGCCATCGTTAACCTCTCCTTTTCGCTACTTTCGGGTATGCGGCTAATTTGTTTTCAATCTTTTCCAACTGACGAAGCACACGCACGCCGCCGATTTTTTCCAAATAATCATAATGGTCCCTGCTTCCAAATACATATTTCTCCAAATATGCCTCCACCGTTTTGTCCGCTGTGGAAGCATCCAGCCAAGTTTGCCAATGATCCTCATCAAAGGAGTAAAGCCCCGGAACCTGGTTTGGATGGGACCCGTATGGCGCCTCCACTACTGCATCAACAACAAAATAAGGAATTTTTGTTAATGCCGGATCATTGCTGATTACCTCATCATGCACAATTTCCTCGGTCGTAACCAAAACAAATTTTGCAGCATGTGCGATTTCCACGTCTTCTGCCACATTTCCATCAATCTGGCAATTACCATAACGATCCGCCCGGTGCACATGAAGAATCGCCACATCCGGGTAGCATGCCGGAAGAAGTTCTACAGGCTCTTCCGTAAATGGATCGATAATTGTTTTGGACCCGCTGTAGTGCAATGTATCCGCTCCGAGTGAGGACCGGGTTGGGTAAAAGGAAAGGCCTTTCATGGCAGCCGTAAATCTCCATTGAAATGCCGCATTGGTTGTTTCCGACAATACCTTTAAACGGCCTGACTCCACAGCTGCTCTCGCCGGCCGGGCAAGCCCGCGCACTTCATCGGCGAATCCATAGGACACCTCTGCTTTTGTTACATTGCCGGCTGCGGCCAATAACTGCCAATCATGCTGGGATCCCTTTGTGCCAATGGTTAGATCCCCGGTTTTTTGACGAATAATTTCGTGCACTGCAGCAATGGGATTTCTGACAGAACCCATGCCGCCAAATACAACATAATCCCCTTTCTTCACTCCGCTATTTACCGCCTCTTCCAGGGTTGTTAACTTCTCCTTCTTTTTCAGTGATTTATGCTTTTTTCTGAACTCCCTCATGTGATCAGGATGCTCCCATCCGTAAAGCCTTGATATATCTGTATCTTTCACGATTGTTTCCGTCATCTTTCTTCCTCCCTATCTTTTATCTACTGCTTTTGCTGTACGGTCACCAATAAACTGAATTAGCTGTACAAGGATGACCAATATAATAACCGTGGCGATCATGACTTCATTTTGAAAGCGGTAGTAGCCAAATCGGATGGCAAGGTCACCAATCCCTCCTCCGCCAACAATTCCCGCCATCGCAGAATAGCTTAATAAACTGATGACTGTGACGGTTAAACCGGCAATCATCCCCGATTTTGCTTCAGGTAAAAGGACATCTTTTATAATCAGCCACGGGGAAGCACCGCATGATTCCGCAGCTTCAATTACTCCTTTATCAATCTCTCTCAGTGAATTTTCCACCAGTCGTGCATAAAATGGCACCGCAGCAAAGCTTAGTGAGACACTGGCGGCAGTTGGGCCCATCGTTGTACCAAGAATCAGTTTGGTTAACGGAATAAGCACAACAAGCAAAATAATAAAAGGGATTGACCGGATGATGTTAATAATTGTGCCTGCAACCTGCTGCATAAATCGGTTTTCCCAGAACATCCCTTCACTTGTAACAAATAAAGCAATCCCCAGTGGAACACCAATGATAATCGCAAAGAATACAGCAATCCCCATCATCCATGACGTATCCAAAAATGCCTGCCCGAATTCATTTACCATATCAAGCGACATCGGCAAGCACCTCCAACTGATTCGTCCGCTTTGTAATATATGCAATAGTGCTGTCTATTTCCTTTTGATCCCCTACGATTTCAATAATGAGGGTGCCTAACGGACGATCTTGAATATACGTAATTTGACCATGCAAAATATTTATGTCAACTTGAAACTTGGCCAACGTTTCGGAAATAATTCCTTCTTCGGCAGATTTTCCTCTGAAGATAATTTGTACAATTGATCCCTTTCTCCCCTCAAGCAGCCGGTCAGGGAGTGACAAGGCATGGACCGTTTGCACGAATTCCTTCGTCAAAGGACTTTTCGGACCGGAAAACAGGTCATACACCTCTCCGGCCTCTACCACTTTTCCATTTTCCATGACAGCAATCCGATGACAGATCTGCTGCACGACCGACATCTCATGGGTAATCAGCACAATCGTAATTCCGAGCTTCTCATTGATATCTTTTAACAGTTTTAAAATGGATTTCGTTGTTGTTGGATCCAGTGCAGATGTTGCCTCATCACAGAGCAATACTTTCGGGTCATTGGCCAACGCCCTCGCTATGCCAACCCGCTGTTTTTGGCCGCCGGACAACTGGGCAGGGTAATGATCCGCTCTTTCACTGAGACCGACCATTTCAAGCAGCTCCGGTACACGCTGATTAATTTCCTGCTTGCTTTTTCCGGCTGCCTTCAAGGAAAATGCGACATTATCATACACCTTTTTTGAACTGATCAAATGAAAATGCTGAAAGATCATCCCGGTTTTCTGCCTTTCTTTTCTTACCTCCTTATCCGAAAGGCTGGTCATATCCTTTTGATCGATTAGGATTTTTCCCTCTGTCGGCCTTTCCAATAAATTCAGACACCGCAGCAATGTACTCTTGCCGGCTCCACTGTATCCGATGATGCCAAAAATCTCTCCTTTATGAATCGTTAAATTAACTGCTTCCAATGCTGTCACATTATCATATTGCTTTGTTACATTAA
The DNA here is from genome assembly GCF_055379185.1 of Virgibacillus kimchii. Classification (NCBI taxonomy): domain Bacteria; kingdom Bacillati; phylum Bacillota; class Bacilli; order Caryophanales; family Bacillaceae; genus Virgibacillus; species Virgibacillus kimchii. Next base: position 2,860,431 of record NZ_AP043951.1, read on the forward strand.
CGATTTTTATCATTCAGTGCTCTCCTCCACTTCCACTTGATATGGCGGTTTCACATATCCTTGCAAGTGCTCATTGGTATATTTCAGAAATTTCTCGGATTCATAAGCTTTTCTTAATGCCTCCACAAAATCTTCATTCTCATCTTCCTTACGTACGGTTAAATAGATCAGAAAATCCTCTGAAGTCTTCTCTACATCCACCGCTTCTTCCAATTTCAAGCCTGAAGCAAGTGCAAAATTGCCATTTACAAATGCAAAATCAGTATCACCCAAAGACCTTGGTGTTTGTGCCGGATCGATTGGCTCCACCTGCAGGTCTAAATGATTTTCTTCAATATCATTTTCAGAAGCTGTAATCGGATCCGCTTCCTCATGAATCGAAATCCAGCCGTAATCCTCCAGCATATGAAGAGATCTTGCCAGGTTCACCGGGTCATTCGGCAATGTCACCTTCATTCCTGCTTCCACATCCTCAAGCGAAGTATGTCTTTCTGAATATAAGGCAATTGGTGCTGTCGGCACTGCAAAAGGGACAACTAAATCCATTCCATGGTCTGCATTGAAGTTGTTCAAATAATTACGGTTCTGGTATAGATTGGCATCAATTTCCCCCTCATTCAGCGCATTATTCGGTTGAATATAGTCGTTAAATTCCACGACATCAATGGAATAACCTTCCTCCTCAAGAATGGGGATAATTCCTTCCTGCAGTTGATCACTGTAAGGGCCTGCTGTTGCCCCTATTGTTATTTCCTTGCCTTCCTCACTTGCAGAAGTCGAACCACATGCAGCCAAAGCGACACCTGTTATGAATAGCAATAGGCAAATGAATGTTTTTCTCATCTAATAAACCTCCTGGTCAGCTTCAATTTTTGTTATTGGTTATGCCTGATTTTTCCTGGGACAGATATACTGGGCCGAACAATTTTTTGCATCTATTAAGCTATTAAAAAAACCTCTCACATCACTAAAAAGCTGCATAGCAATTCAGTGATACAAGAGGCCTCCAGTTGTCCGGTCAGCTTCTGTTTATTTAATTGGAAAACCGCTGTTTTTCAATCCGGTTAATTTGTACAATTTTCCCTTCATGAATCGTAATATTGATCTCTCCAAACCGTAAATCTTTCAGCGCATTTGTAATTATTTCATATTTCTCTTTTTCTTCTGTACCCTTCTTCACCTTCTGACTCACATCCTCACCCTTTCTTAAGCAGTATTCCAATTACAAGCAGCACTTTGATGAATGAGCATGTATTTCCGCGCAGCCTCGCCTCCCTTGAACAATTATACAGAGGGCTCAGTACTCACTTGAGGAAGTACCACATGAAAAAAGACCCCTTAATATATAAGAGGTCGAAGCATTACAGCATATGTAAGCAAAAACCTCTTATATCTCAGATAATATAAATCTGTTGGATTTGGCACCGTTTGAAATTAAAATCAATGGTTGCCGAGGTTTCACAGGGCCAATTCCCTCCACCTCTCTGTATAAGAGTTTTGAAATATTTAAATTTAATATGATGCTGTTTATTCTATCGGTTTCATTTTTAGTTGTCAACTGGGGATTTGCATTTTATTTTTTCCTGTACACTAATAATCCCGCTTTCATTGCTGTTAAAACTTCCACCCAGAACGAACTAAAAAAAATAAATAATACCCAAATAACATGCAAACTATTTTTAGCGAAGGAACCCGACTCTATTTTCATTCTTCAACCGGATGCTTTGCCTCATAAAGAAACTGATCCAGTTCCGCTTCATACATCTCCGACTGTTCTTCCGTCCAATTCAGCATTACCTTCATTTCTTCCATTACCGCGGCTTTCTCCTGGTTGACCCAGTCAACATCGAAAAATAATGCACCGGTGCGGCGGATGAAAAAGTCTGTTGGTTTGCAGGCTCCTTCGTATTCCACGCTGTAATGCAGCATGGCATAAGTCAGCGGCTGCAAACGGCTGTTTTTCACCTTTCCTTGTTTATATAACTCATAAAGCATGGGTGCATTCGAACCATAAAATTCTGCTATAAACCTGGCATCCTCTTCCGCAACGCCCGCTTCCACACCCTCTTTTACCTTTTCTTTCACGAAACCGGGAAAACCATCCGAACCGCCGACTTCCCCGCCGGATATCGGCAACGTTTTGGTGCCGGAACTGCTGAGCTGCTCCTTTCCTGTTTCCATTCTTTTCGTCACCGCATTTACCACACTCTCCGCCATCTTTCTATACCCTGTTAATTTTCCACCGGCAATGGAGATAAGGCCTGTGTCGGAAATAAAAATCTCGTCCTTACGGGAAATTTCAGAAGGGGACTTCCCTTCTTCATGGATTAACGGACGCAAACCGGCCCAGCTTGACTCTACGTCAGAGTCAGTAAGGTTTAACCCGGGAAACATAAAATCAATGGATTTTAAAATATAATTACGATCATTTTCCGTCATCGCTGGACTGGCAATATTTTTATCATATTCCGTGTCTGTTGTTCCGACATATGTTTTGCCATCCCGTGGTATGGCAAACATCATTCTCCCGTCCGGCGTATCAAAATAGACAGCCTGCGTCAGCGGAAAACGCGCCTGATCGAAAACCAGATGGACACCTTTGGTTAATTGAAGGGTCTTTCCCTTTTTCGATTGATCCAGTTCCCGGATGGTGTCCACCCACGGGCCTGCAGCATTAACAATATGATTGGCCTTTACCTCGTGTATTTTACCAGATAACTGGTCCTCCATTTCCACCCCGGATACGGTGCCATTTTCATATACGAGGTCCGTTACTTTTGCATAGTTTAATGCAAGTGTCCCATGTTCGACCGCTTTTTTAAGCACTTCAATCGTCAGCCGGGCATCATCCGTCCTGTACTCCACATAATAACCGGCTCCCAGAAGTTCCTTATCTTTTAAAAGAGGCTCCAATTGCAATGCCTCATCACGACTGAGCATTTTCCTCCTTTCCGACCGTTTTACTCCTGCAAGGAAATCATACACCCGTAATCCCACATTTGTCATAAAAGGACTGAAGGTACCACTTTTATAAAAGGGAAGCATCATCCATTCCGGCGTGGTCACGTGCGGGCCATTTTCGTATACGATGGCACGTTCCTTTCCAACCTCTGCTACCATTTTGACCTCAAACTGCTTCAAATAACGCAGGCCTCCATGTACCAGTTTCGTAGAGCGGCTGGAGGTGCCGGCAGCAAAATCCTGCATTTCAAGAAGTGCCACTTTTAATCCGCGGACACTCGCATCCAGTGCTATTCCTGCCCCGGTAATCCCCCCTCCGATAATGATGACATCCAAATCGCTTAATTCCATCCTGTTTAACGTATTGCTTCGATTTCTGCTCGATAGATACAATGCATTCATCCTTTCTTCAATATGAAAAAATACAGTGCCGGCTCTTGCCAACTCTCTTTCTGCAAGTAATTTTGAACCAGCGGAAGCTTTTGTTAAAAATAGTTTTTATGATTATGCAACAAAAAAAGAACACAAGTATACCTTCCCCGACGAAAGATAGACATTGTGTTCTCCTAAAATCTCCACAAAGATAATTAACTTTTCATTTTATTTTACGCTACATTGTCGTATTTGTCCATAATTATCAGCCAATTTTCATCATACATCATACTTACTCTGTGAACTTGTATAAAATCTCTTCCCGGTCCGCAGCGTAAATTCTTACGCCTGTAAAAAGGTACCTTCCTTCTTCCTCATTCATACGATACTTACAGAATGAAAGGAGAGAAGGCGATGCTGCCCACAAGTGAATTTTTACAAGCAATGATTCCCCTCTATCTCATGGCACTCATTGGATTTGCAGGCAGAAGAATGGAAATTCTCCCTTTGCATGCAAACCAGGTCATCACCCAGCTGATGCTGTACATCACTTTACCGGCACTGATTTTATATTCATTGAACACCACGTTGTCCTCCGGAATCCTCACCGATTTTGCCTGGCTCGTTACGATGTCCGTCTTTATAATTAGCGTATCTGTTTTGGCCGGCATATTGCTAAGGAGAAAGGCTGCGCTATCTATCAGCCGGAAAAACGTATACGAAAGTTTAATTGTTTTTGGAAACCAGGGTTTTATTGGTTTTGCCATCAGCTATATATTAATGGCAGAACAAGGGATTATGTACTTAACACTGTTTAATATTTGCTACTTAATATTAATTTGGACGTATGGGATTTTCCTTTTTACGAGAGATGATCCGAGCATAAACTGGAAAGCTTTGTTTCTCAACCCCGGTATTCTGGCTACCCTCGTTGGACTGGGCATGTTATTTCTCCCTTTTCAATGGCCGGCGACTCTATTAAGCACATTTGAAGACGTGGGAAAAATGACAATACCGCTATCCATGATACTTATCGGCAGTCTTCTTGCAGAAATCCGCTGGCATTACTTACGGCAATACAGTAAAAATATTTACATTTGGATTGCAGCAGGATGTAAATTGCTCCTGCTTCCATCATTTTTGCTTGTTTTCTTCTTTCTGCCTGTTCCATTTCCTTTAATAGTAATTGCCGTGTTGACTGCAGCCATGCCAAGCGCTCCCACTATTTCTGTCTATGCCAAGAAATACGGCGGTGATGCTTCTTTTGCTTCATTTGGGGTATTGCTTACCACCCTGCTTTGTGTGCTGACGATCCCACTGCTTTACAACCTGCTCCAGTGGATGCATTCCATTTTTTACTAACCATCGTGTATGGATTTCCAATAATTGTTCATACTATGGAAAAAAAGGTAAAAGGAGCGAGTATGATGCTGCATTTGGACACAGATATGGAAGGAAAGCAAATGACTTTTGGCTATGCTTTAAAAGAACTGAAAAAGTTTGGTTTTCATATCGGCGGAAACTGGGAGTATGACAGTGGATTATTTGATGGTGTCATGCATAAGGAAGATGGGGAAACCTATTATATTCGAATGCCTTTTCAAGTGATTGAAGGGGAGCTCGATAGAAGAGATGCATTGATTGAATTTGAAAAACCCTTTGTCATCAAACATGTCGTAAACCAAGGCCTGGACACGGATGAACATTCCCTGCTCACCGCAGCCGGTGGTTTGAACCAATTCCAAAAACCGCTGGATAAAGACGGCTATATTCCAGACAAAAGCAAATGGCAGGAATTTGGCGAGGAAGCCATTGGAGATATATTGAATAAATTACGAGATTGAAACTTTTGCAAAGCCAAAGTTCTGCAAAAGCGCAGCATATATTATCTGTTTCACAGGAGCTGGCACGCCTCTTTGTGCAACGGGAGAATCTTATAGCATCTCTGAAGGGGCAGGACGGCTTGTAAAAACACCGTCCTGCTAATTTAATATTAATGGGTGGGTTCAACACGGTGTAGTATGACTAACAAATATGTACGAAATCAGCTACAGCAAAAAGCAGCTCAAAGTCTGCTAACTTCCAAAATCAATGCTGGTTCCAACGCCTTCTTCCACTGCTCTTTGATAAACATTCCATGCGGAAACAAGATCTTGAAATGCTAAACCTACAGAACCAAAAATTGTTACTTCCTCCTGATTGGTACGACCCGATTGACGGCCAGCAAGTACTTCTCCAAGTTCAGATATATTTACATCTCTTTTGGTCAAACCAGCCCCTCCAATGGCACCCATCTTCTCTGAAAGATGAACATCATCACAAATAAAAACAGAACTTCCGATAAGCTCTGCACTAACCTCACATTTCCCAGGCTGATCAGCTCCCAGTGTGGTAAGGTGTGTCCCTGGCTGTATCATTTCCGGAAAAAGAAACGGTTCTTTGGACCAAGTTGCTGAAATAATAATCTCTGCCTTTTGAGTAATTTCCTCTAAATTATCAGAAGCAAGCACATTTACATTTAATTTTTTGCTCATCTTATCGGCAAAATCATGGGCTTTTTCCGGGATTAGATCAAAAGCGTATGCCTTGGAGATATTGCGAAAATATGTTAATGATCTTAACTGTAATTCGCCCTGGACGCCACACCCAATGACCGCAACCTTATCAGCTTTGGGCCTGGATAATACGTGTGTACCCAGTGCTCCGCAAAGACCGGTTCGAACAGATGTTAAATAAGAGGAATCCATAATTGCAAGCAAGTCACCGTTATGTACATCATGAAGATGGATAACTCCTTTTATAGCGGGCGATTGATTTTGAAACTTGGCATGAACTTTTACCGTATATGCGGGTATTTCCTTTACCAAACCGGGAAAAAGTATCATAGAACTTGAATTATCACTTGGGAGAGGTGAATGTGCGCGTTGTCCCACAATGTCTCTCATGCTGGAATACGTTTCAAATCCAGTTTTTAATTCTGTAATGAGTGCTTGTGGCGAAAGCAGACTTTTAATTTCCTTATGTGTTAACAGTAATGTCATTTGTCCTTCCTCCCTTGCACGTCCTCTGCTCGCTACTTTTAAGCAATTGGACGTGACATTAATCAAGGATATCCGTACAGCAGGTTTTTCGCCAAAGAGAATTACCTTTTGCATGAGCAAACTGATAATTTATATTTATCTGCTGTAAAAAATCCGAGATCTACATAGACAGGTTATCTTGCATACTACGAATAATTCCATAACTCCTTGCGAGATGTTGTTGTTGCCACTGCGCCATGGTCCAGCGCAAGTCTAATATCATCCGGGGACCTGATTAATCCGCCGGCTATGACTGGTGTTTCTGTCTGCTCGGCAATTTCCTGAATGACAGAAGGAATAATACCGGGTAATACTTCAATATAATCCGGCTTTGTTTTATCGACGAGTTCAATATTTTTCTTAATTGCAGAACTGTCAATGGCAAACATGCGCTGAATGGCCACCAGGCCACTTTTCTTTGCCATGGAAATGATATTTCCCCGAGTGGAAATAACACCATCCACTTTCATATGATGCACAAGAAATTCCATCCCATACTGATCCACCTGCAGTCCATTAATTAAATCCAGATGGACAATAATCTGCTTGTTAAATTTCTTTGCATATTTTACCAGATTCGGCAATTGTGCTATTCTTGTTTCCAGTAAAATAATGATCCGATGATCGGTTTTTAATAATTTCTCAAAGTCTTTTATTTTTCTGACTGCAGGGATTACCCCTTCTAAACGCTCCACACAAAGTCCCCCCAAGGTTATTTCACTTCCAGATTAAATCCTCACCAGCTTCATTAAACATTAAGTGAATGATCGGCCTCCATCAATTCTGTTTCGAATCGTCATCTCTGTTTTGATAGTTCGCCAGTACCTTTTCCAATCGATCCGGGTAGTCTGTGAAAATACCTGTCACTCCCCAGCTGATCAATCGCTCCATGTCCTGTTTCTCATTTACAGTATATGGGTGGATGAGCAGGCCTTCCCCTCGGACTTTCTCCACCAACTCTTTCGTCAGGGCAGCATGATTTACTCCGACACCCACCGCATAACTTTTTATTTCATCCAATCCCCGTTCTGATAATCCGGCTTCCGTATCCTGGTAATTCAACAATTTGATTAACGGAATGGACGACTCCTGTTCCTTCACTTCAAGCAAGCTCGATTTATCAAATGATTGAATAATCACTTGGCCTTCGGGAATATCCTTGCCGATAAGCCCGTGCCGGTGAAGTACTTCCAGCAATTCTTCCACCATGCCGGGATAAAGGTCAGGCGATTTGGTTTCAATATAGTAATTGGCGTCATGGCCAAAGGTTTCCATTATCTCTTCCAATGTTGGAATCTCTATTTGATTAAATACGGGTTGAGCAAGATCCGGGTTTTCCTCGTTAAACCAGCTTCCCACATCCAGTGCTTTTATTTCGTCAATGACCATTTTTTTCACAGCGCCTTCTCTGTCCGATGTACGGGATATATCTTCATCATGCAAGGCAACCAAGGTTCCGTCTTCTGTCATCTGCAAATCGATTTCAATATAATCCGCATTCATATCCTCCCCCATTTGGTAGGATACCAGGGTATGCTCCGGTGCATGTCCGGAAGCACCACGGTGGGCGATGTTGAGAAAACGGCTTTCGGACAGCAGAGAACCGCTTCGGTCCAATGCCAATTTTGGTCCTTGATCATTCTCCTGCAGCATTCTCCCACCCGTGGTCATTTCGTCATGATCTCCACAGCCGGCCAGGAAAATAAAGATCAGGAGGAATATAGTAATCTTCATCTCTATCACCTGTTTTTATTATATCAGACCCAACACTGTTCGTGATATATTCATCGTGTGCTGATAAACCTGCAATAATTGATTTGTCATATCCAGATAAACTGCACTTATATTCGGATTGTACTCCTGTTTGTTTATTAAACTGTTAAAATGCTCAAATTTCATGTCATTCTCAAACTGATTTACATAAGATTGAAATTGAATATTTTCCCTTGCCACCGTCATGTCCTCATCTTTGAAAGCTGACAGCGAGTTGGAATATGCCTTTTCTATATAATGTAAAAGCTTCTTAATCTGGGCTATATCTTTTTCTCCCAGCTCGATATTTTTCTTGTTTACTTTCTCTGCCGCACCGATATAACGAAGAACCGCATCTCCAATATGCTCTATATCATTTAATATATGCAGGAGCTTTACCTCTTCATTGGATTGATGGTTTGTAAGATTATTCTGCCCCAGCTTCAATAAATATTGTTGAATGGTAATGTAGGAAGCATCAATTATTTTTTCGATTTTAATGAGTTCTTTTGCCTCATGTTTCCCAGCTGTGAATTCCGTTAACTGTTCAATCATATTTGTTTGAACCAGTGTTGCCAACCTAACGATTTCACGTTTACTGTGGATCATGGCTTCTTCCGGAACATCAAGAATTCTTTCATTTAGTTTAACACGAAATAACGGTTCTTCCTTCTTTTCGGGAAAAAAACGTTCAAATCCTCCGGCAACTAATGGCAGTAATGGCAGGAAAATCAGTGCATTTACCACATTGAACAACGTATGAAAATGAGCCACCTGCCTTCCCGGTTCTCCAGGTAATAACCCGATTAAATTCATCATAAATGACAGGAACATAAAGAACAGCAAAGCTCCCGATAATTTAAACAGGAAGGAAAAGAATGCGAGTTTTTTTCCCTCCAGATTCAATGCAAGACTGGAGACGATAACCGGTAGCGTGGACCCCACATTCGCACCTAATATGAGCGGGATAATGGCTTCCACACCAAGCATTTCATGATCTATAAAAGCAATTCCTATTAATATCACAGCTGCACTACTGTGAAACAAGGCGGTTAGCACTACCGCAAGAAGCGCAAAAAGAATTGGCTGCCCTGACACATACAGTAATATGTCAACCACTGGCTGGTAAGCGTTTAACGGGGATACAGAAGTTGACAGCAAATGTATTCCATAAAAAATGAAACCGATACTAAGAGCCACCAACCCTGCATTCTTCCATTTTGGATGCTTTAAGAAAATAGTTAAAACAGCTCCCAAAAAAATGAACAGGGTGCTGTACTCTGAAATATTGAACGTTAGTACCTGTACTGTTAATGTTGTCCCGATAGCAGAGCCGAGAATGATACCAAAAGCCTGACTGAGGCTCAAGGCAGCACTGCTGACCAGACCGACAACCAGGATGGATGTAACCGTACTGCTTTGCAGAAAAAAAGTCGTAATGATCCCACTAAAAATGCCTTTCCAACGTTTATTCGTTAATTTCGTTAAATAGGTACGCATTTTTGAAGCAGCCAACCGCTGCAGACTATTACTCAAGAGATGGGTGCCGTACAGGAAAATTCCCAGTCCGCCGAAAAACCCCAATATAATAGTTAGAAAATCCATGAACCCCACACCAACTTCCTCAACGATAAAAAAACCGAACCATTGGCCATACTAATTTAAAAGCTTACTTGATATGCCTCTTGCCCGAAACCTTCTTATACCGTTTGAATTGTTCCTTTGTACGTTTTTGCACTGTTCACCAGATGGTCCCCTATTCTTTCCAAAAAACGGCTAATTACGATCGTTTTTAATTTACTTTCTGTAACCTTCTCTTCCCCTTCCACATGGTTTACCAGCATCTGATACGTGTTTTTATTCAGCTTATTCACATGTTGATCATGGGAAATCACCTGTTCTAAAAGGGTAACATCCTCATTTTCTATTCCTTCTATCAGCCAATACATCATTTTTTGTTCGTAAGAGAAGAATTCCCGGATTAACGGCTTCAACTCCGCAACATCCTGCCCTTCACTGATTGTGATAATATTGGTAAGCTGGTCACCAATACGTTCCAGGTCCCGTATAATCCGATTGATGGCAAATAACCATTTAATTTCATTCATATTTAATTGTTGCAGTGATATCGTTTCCACAATATAGGATTCTATTTTTCTTTCAATCTGGTCCACCTGTTCTTCAGCCTGAAATATATATTCTCTTTGTCTGTCAGAGGGATTGTTTAGGTAGGCAATATAGTAATCAGTCATTTTTAGTAATCGATCTATAATACTTAATGTGAGGTGTTTCATTTCTTCACGTTTTTTCACATAATAATTTTCTCTGCTGAGCATGTAAATCACCTCCATTCTGTGGTTTAGGAAAGCCTTGCCGGTGAGCAAGGCTTTTATACTATCAGCTATTCATATCTATTTTGTACATTGACGGTAATGTTTCCAGAATCCGCATTTTCCTGGCTGCTGTTTCATACGCTACATCTATTGCTGTTATTAACAGCTTTATTCACCGGCAAAAATAGCCGGATTATTGGAAAACACGCCATCTACTCCATATTCAAGCAGCTCTTCATAGCGACTTTTATCATTTACCGTATAAGGATAAACTTTATAGCCAAGCTCATGGCATGCTTCAATAAATTCCCTGTCTGTCCAATTTTGCATCGGATGGAGGCTGTAAACATCCAACCCACAATGTTTTGCATACTCCCACGGCTTAAGTAGGCGATAATAAAAAAGCAAGCCAATGGGTACATTCGGTGCTATATTCTGAAACTCCCTCAATACTTCATGATCAAAAGAAGAAACAATTACTTTATCTTCAAATTGATGATTCTTTAAACAATCAAGGAGAATTTTTTCAATACCTTCATACATGATCGGTATATTTTTTATCTCCACATTTAACAGAACATGTCTTGGCATGATCTCCAGGATTTCATCCAGCGTGGCCAAGGAAAGGCCGGTGAATGTTTCGGAAAAGGAAGTGCCAATATCAATTTGTTTAATCTCTTTCAGTGTATAATCTTTTACATAGCCGGCAGCGGATTTATTAAAACGCCCCAGGTGCTGATCGTGGATTACAACCGGATGGTTATCCTTTGTCAATTGTATATCCAATTCAATCCCCCTCGTATTGTGGGCCAATGCTTTTTTCATTGCCGGCAGCGTGTTTTCGGGAGCTTCTGTTAACGAGCCCCTATGTGCAAAATTAAAAGTCAATTTCTTCACTCGCTTTATCTAAAAGGCTTTCCCCGCGGTTCAAGCAAGAACTTGCCCAAAGGCGGGAAAAGCCTCCATGTATTTTAGCTATTTTCTCAAAGTGCGCTGTTTGGAATAAGAAGTATACTCCAGCAGCAAATAGGTAAACAGCTGTTATTCAGATTAAACCTTAATCCAGTGCATCGGTAATTCTTTGTGCTGCATCATCCAAGGCTTCCTGAGGATCACGACCCTCATACATTTCACCAAGTGATGTTTCAATGATCTGCCTTGCTTCCGGTAAAACTTCCGTCAATGCTCCTTGTGTTGCAGGACTTGGAGTAGTGTTTTCCAACTGGTCTACTGCCGTACGGTAAATCGGAAACTCATCATAAACTTCTGTTAATGCAGGCTCGTCATAAGCTGCCGGAGTGATTGGGAAATAACCTGTTGCAGCTGCCCATTCAGCCTGCACCTCTGCATCAGTCATATACTTAACAAACTCCCAGGCAGCATCCTGTTCCTCCTCGGAAACCTGGTTGGTAATCCAGAGTGATGCACCGCCGACAATTACACCTTCAGGATCCATTCCATCTGCTACAGGAAGTGACGCGGAACCAACTTCAAATGCGGAATTTTCAATGACCTGTGCTGTATTTGCTGTGGAGTCCAAATACATGCCAACTTGGCCGGCGAAAAATGGTCCACGCGGGTCATCCCAGTTGCTTCCATAGTTACGGAATGTGCCTGCTTCATTCATTTCATTTAACCAGTTAAAGATGTTTAATCCTTCTTCTGAATTAACCAATGCTTCTGTAGCATCATCGCTGCGTCCATTGTCATTATCAAGGTAAAGCGCACCCTGGTTTGCCATTAACTGCTCAAAGAACCAGCCGATCGTCGCCATTGTAAAACCATACGTATCATCATCGGACAACGCCTCTGCTGCTTCCTGCACTTCGCTGAAAGTGCTTGGCGGGTTTTCCGGATCCAATCCGGCTTCTTCAAACATATCTTTGTTATAGAACATGACAGCATTGGATGTATTAAAAGGCATGGAGTACAATTCTCCGTCCAATTCATAATAAGATAAGATATTTTCCTCCAAATTGGATACATCAAAATCATCAGCATCGATAAATTCCTGCATCGGCGTAATATAGCCGCCTTCACTCATATACTTTGTACCGATTTCAAAGACCTGTACAATTGCCGGGGCTTCATCGGAACCACCCACTGCACGAAGCTTACTTAATGAATCATCATAGCTTCCCTGATAGATTGCTTCCACTTCCACTGTGTCAGACTGTTCGTTAAAGCCATCCACAATTACTTCCAGGGAGTCCCCATTAATACCACTCATCGCATGCCAAAAATCAATTTGAATCTTTTCGCCATCCGAACCTGCTTCTTCCCCTGAACCTGCATCATCTGAACCACTGTCCGCATCTCCATCACCATTACAAGCGGCCAATGCAAACATAAGCACCAAAAGCAACGCCAAACTACCGAGTATTTTTTTCAACTTTCATTTCCCCTTTCAAATTTTTTTATCCTTTCAATGCTCCCGCCGTCAATCCCTCTCTAATGTATTTCAGCCCTATGAATAACAGTACCAGCGTAGGGATAAGGATAATAACCACCCCAGCCATTACCACATTCCAGGAAGAGGAACTTTCCGTGTCAATGAGCATTTTAAGACCAATTTGTACTGTCCTGCGGGATTCATCGTTTGTCACCAAAAGCGGCCATAGATACTGATTCCAGGTGGTTAAAAACCCGTAAATACCCAAGGCGCTCAGTGATGATTTTGATAATGGCAAAACAAATTTCAAATAAAACTTAAACCGTGAACACCCATCCATCTGCGCGGACTCCCATAACTCTTTTGGAATTGTCAGGAAATGCTGCCTTAACAGGAAAATACCAAAGGGCAGTGCAAAAAATGGAAAAGTAAGCCCCAGGAAAGAGTTAATCCAGCCAAGATTCAAGATAGTCAGGAAGTTGGGAATCATTGTCGCTTCCCAAGGGATCAACATGGTTGCCAGGAAAAGAAAGAAAATAACTTCCCTGCCCTTAAATGGAATAAAAACAAATGCATAGGCTGACAAACTGGAGACAATCAGCTGTCCCAGCATGACGATAAAAGAAACGGTAAAGCTGACAAACAGGAAATGCACAAGCGGAACCCTGTCAAACACATCAATATAAGCATCAAAGTTTAATGATGATGGCAGGAGCTTTCCTGCATAAATTTCCTGCGGATCCATAAAACTGGCCGATACGGCGTAAAGGAGCGGGAAGAACAATATAAGGGATGATAAGATAAGCAAAAAATAAAATATAATCTTCTTTATCATTGATAATGCACCTTTCTTTCTCCCACTCTAAATTGGATTACCGTTACGATTAAAATAATGAAAAATAAAATAATCGCCTGTGCACTTGCATAACCGAAATTACCGTATGAAAAAGCTTCCTGGTAGATGGAATAAACGATAATATTCGTCGCTCCTGCAGGTCCTCCCCCAGTTAGGATGTCGATTTGCCCAAATGTCTGAAATGACCCGATGATCCCGATAATAGTGACAAAAAATAAAACCGGAGACAGCAAAGGGATCGTAATTTTGAATAATTTTGCGAAATACCCTGCTCCATCAATATCCGCACTTTCATACAATTCTCTGGATATATTTTGCAACCCGCCAAGCAATATAATAAAGTTAATACCGATCTGCATCCAAACAGTCGTTAATGCTACAGAAAACAATGCCCATCGGGAATCAGTCAGCCAATTTATCCCGTCTATCCCGAATATGCCGAGAATACTATTCAGCACACCCAGACTCGGGTGGAATAAAAACAGGAAAATGGTTGCGCCGGCTGCCACCGAAACTCCAAGCGTGGACGAGAAGATAGTCCTGAAAAACCCGTTCCCCCTCAGTTTCTCGCTCGCAATTACGGCCAAAAATAAAGATATAATGATTTGCGCCGGAACCGTATAAAGCACAAACAATAATGTACTTACCATACTCTGGCGGAACTGGGGCGACTGCAGCAAATCAGCATAATGCGCCCAACCTACAAACTCACCAACCTGGCCCCCGCCACCGACTTCAAAGAAGCTGTAATACAATGTCATGATAATGGGATAGAATAAAAATACGCCCAAAAGCAAGAGTGCAGGCAAGAGGTAAAGCATGCCCGTACCAAATAAGTTACTCTGGTTCAGACGTTCTTTTTTCCCAATTACTGTTTTATTTTTCCCCAAGTCGTGTTTCCACTCCCTCTATGTAAAATTACTTGATTTGTCCTTTCAGAGATCGCCACCTCCCGCAAGTTGACAAAAATATAATCCACAAAAAAACGCACCTTCTCCATTGCAAAAGGTCATTCCTTGTGGATCTCCATTTCTCCTACTAATTATCAACTTGTCTTGTTTAAAATTTAACCAAATTATGAAAACGATGTCAAGCTTATTTAAGAATGTTTCAAAGTTTTCATTGCAGTACATTAAAAATATTCACCCCAAATCCTTCGATACGCAATACAGCGCGCTATCTGTCAACTCCCCCTTTCAGTTATATTTAAACAGATTGCACCCCTGTTGTGAAGGGGATTCGGGAGAACTTTACGTATTCTTAAAGTTAGATTAATAGGTAATTTACAAACCTACTATATTTTATATATTCATAAAACAAACGGCACAGAACGAAAAGAAAGATATTTTATACCGGCACACATGAAAACTGATCTGCCAAAGTAACGAAGCCGATTTTGGAGTATTCACCTACGCAATTCAACAGTAGAAAACAAACACTCAGATTTTAATTATGAGCAGTATTTTTACTATCTCCCCGTAAGCACCAATGAATTTTACTGCATTCTGTTTCATTATTCCATGCAAACAAAAAAGCCCTTCTGCAACAGAAGAGCTTTTTCATACTATCAATTATTATTTAACAACATTCGTTGCCTGTGGGCCACGGTTGCCTTCTTCGATATCGAAAGTAACTTGTTGACCTTCATCCAAAGTTTTGAAACCTTCGCCTTGAATTGCTGAGAAATGTACGAATACATCGTCTCCACCTTCAACTTCGATGAAACCGAAGCCTTTGTCTGCGTTAAACCATTTTACTGAACCTGTGTTCATATGAAAATTCCTCCATTGTGCATAGCGCACGTTTATTACTTTGGTTGTTCTGATAATAATTCAAGACGATGATATACATTTTAAAGTTATGACATTGATCTTGTATTGCTAACACGAACAATTAAGTTATTCTTAGTATAACACGTATCTTTCAAAAAAGATACCGTCTTTTTTGACGTCCCTGATGTAAACCCTTGCGCACGTCATTTTGATTCATTCCTAATGCTAAGTACACTTGTGAAAATCGCTATGTACAATGTCAATTCAGTTGTTTGTGGCCAATTAAATAAAAACAGAAGTACAAAACGCTATGCGCCTTGTACTCCTCACCGTTGTCTTATTTTAAATTATTCCGCAGGCTCAAGATCCTCAATAGAATCGATGTCCATATAGGTTGGTACTACCATTCCAAGCTTGGCACCTACCAGGTTTTCTCCAAGATCTTCAAATTCACCTTCATACTCTGCATAGAAATCACCATGCGTGTATGGCATCCATGGAGCAGGGGAAGCATCGCCATCTCCTGATGCAATAGCCTGGAATACAATCTGCGGGTCAACCGGCGTAATCGTCACATCATAACCTATGTCTTCCAATGCTAATCTCAACACATTCCCTGAAGCTCTCTCTGAATCCCATGGCGTGATGACTAGTTCTATGGAAGTACCATCTACCGAATCCACACCTTCTGTCCACCCGGCAACGGTATCTTCATTTTCTGCTACCCATTCCTCAGCAGCTTCTTCAATTTCCATGTCCTGCCCGGCAAGCATAATGGATTCCATATCCTCCACTTCCCAGTAAAATCTGTCGAGCACCTCATACGCTTCAGGCATGTCTTCCTGCAAGCCATGTCTTACGATGGTGTTAATATGTTCTTCGCCGCCATAAGCTTCCAATGGGTCATCCAAATACTTTAAGTCGTATTGCGCAAATTTATAGTGTGGTGTCCAACCTGTAACAATAATGGGTTCTTCGTTGTTAATTGCATTCCCGAGTTCTGTCAGCATGGCTGCTGTTGATGATTCTTCATGATGCCAGCCAGCAAGATTTTCATATTCCTCTAAAGCTGTATTCGTTGCCTGGGTAATTCCGGCACCCGGCTCAATCCCTGTAATGGTGTAATCCACAGCTTCCCCGACACCTTCCGTCGTTTCAGCCTGATCATCCCCGCCATTACCCGCAGTATCTGTATCATCGTCAGCATCATCTGCGCCACAGGCAGCCATAATAAGTGATAATGACAGTCCAGCAGCCAACCCTGCTTTTTTCCAATTCATCATGTGAGAAAGCACTCCTTTGAAGTATTTTTAGTATTTTATATCCATCTGCTTTTTTTATGCAAAAGCAATACAGCCATGCTATTGCAAAAATAGAACAACGGTTAAATGGTAAAGGTAGAATAACTTTCTTTCAAACGGCAAATACGATTAAAATTTTATAAAATCAGAGATGCATTAATGTGTATGAAATAATTTAGCGGAATTGCATTATTTTCTTTTGGTTTCCGCTATTTTTGGACTAAATTTGTTTTATTTATACTTATTTGGGCAATTTTATGTCCAAACTCATAGCGCCTTTGCATTTAGAGCGAATTGTATGAATCCTGCCATAGAAAGTATGAAAAGTAAAAACACACAGCCCTTATGTGAGCTGTGTGTTCTTTGTTTACCGGCCTAGGTTAAACCGGGAATATCACTGCCTGAAACTAACAGGCAAAGCGTTGGTTAATCGGTTTTAGATCCTGGCAGACCAAATCCAGATGAGGGGCCTGGTCCAGACGTTGGGCCATTCCCTGGTGGAAAATCCGGTCCAAATGGAGGTCCATTTCCTGGTGGAAAACCTGGGCCGAATGGTGGGCCATTCCCTGGTGGAAAATCCGGACCAAATGGCGGTCCATTCCCTGGTGGAAAATCCGGACCGAATGGCGGTGGGCCATTTCCAGGTTTACCATCATCATCATCCCCTGGTGCTTCAGGAAGTTCCTCTCCCATTAAGTCAACAATCCTTCCTTCCCGTTCAGGGTCAACGATACCAGCAAGATACTCCTCTTCGACCATGTAATCCCTCAGTTGCTCCCAGTCGGATTCGCCAATATCTCTCACCCGGCCATCATCATAAGCCTGGGCAAATGTGTCAAAACCGTCGCCGCCCTGTCCGGTAAAACCGTTTGTTGTCACCTGATAAACCTCATCAAGCTGTATTTCCTCCAGTTCACCGTCCAGTTCCACATACATTTGCACCACCCTGTTGCCCGGTTCTTCTTCACTGTCATAATAAAATTGCATTCCGGACACATGCAGGAATCCTCCATTTTCCCCCGGTGCCTGACGAACACTGTGCTCCAGGATATCCTTGATTTCCTGACCTGACAATGTCACAACTACCGGGTTGTTCCCAAACGGAAGCACGTTAATGACTTCGCCGGTTGTAATTTCTCCTTCCTCAATTGGCGCACGGATTCCGCCGCCATTTTGAAAAGCAATTACTGTATCAGGCTCTTTTTCCTGTGCTTTGGCAAGCATCGCATCTGTCACCAGGTTGCCGAGCTCTGTCTCATTGGCGCGGACACTGTCATCCCCAGGTGCATCTTGACGAGGATTGATCAAATCCTTCATAGCTACTGCACCAATTTCTTCATGCATTACATCATCTACATGTGTTTTATAAGGCTCCAAGATTTCCACAGCAAGAGGGTCTGCATCATATGCATCCACTTCAAGCAATTCACCGTCATATGCGGTAATTACCCCATCTTCATCAAAGGTGACGTCCAGCGTGCCAAGATACGCTGCATATTCTCCCGCCTGAACAATGACAGTCGGTTCCACTGCTTCCCCGTCTGCATTTGTCGTTACTATTTCAGGTACAGCGACCGGTTCTTCCAATGTCGAGTGAGAATGACCGCCGACGATGATGTCAATGCCCTCCACTTCTTCGGCAAGTCGCAAATCATTGCCGACTTCCGGAGCACTATCATATCCAAGGTGGGTCAGGGCAATTATTTTATTAATACCTTCCTCTTCAAATGTTGCCACCGCTTCTTCCGCGGTTTCGATGAAGTCGTCAAACGTCACTTCTTCAGGACTGGCAATATTCGCCGTATCTTCGGTATTCAAGCCGAAAATCCCGACTTGTTCGCCATCCACTTCCATGACCATACTATCGTATACTTTTCCGTTTTCCGGTTCCGTAACGAGAGATTGATTCGTTTCCAGTTCATGCATAAATGGATCCGCTGAAAAATCGATGTTGGTACCGAGAAACGGGAAGTTGGCACCTTCCACAAATGCGGCAAGGGATTCGTGGCCGCCTTCTTCCGCCCCCAAATCAAATTCATGGTTGCCAAAAACCATGGCGTCCATATCCATCAGGTTCAGCAAGGCAAGATCCGCCTGCCCTTTAAATTCATTAAAATACAGGGTTCCGGAGAACACATCTCCTGCATTCAACAGCAGTGCGTCCGGATTCTCTTCTCTGAACTCATTAACGGCAGTGACCATTTTCGGAAGTGGTTCCACCCGTGCATGTGTGTCGTTCATATGCATAATAGACAGGTCAAAATAATCTTCGGCCTCTTCGCCCGCCAGATCAATCTGGGTTAATATGGGGTCATGATCACTGGCACGTCCATGCATATCCGTAAAGTCAGCATTCACATGCAGCACGTCAGTCTCTGTCACATCAGCCAGATGGTTGGATACAAGCACATGGTCCAGCACCTGGGAATTTCCCTCGTAAATGTAAGTGTACCGCTCTTCTTCGGGAACGGACATCATCATATTCGTCAATTCATCCCCTTCAAGGATGTTTAACGGTGCTGAAAACTCGAAATCATTCATATCCCCTAAGACAACAACATTTTCGTTCGGATTTTCCGCTTTAATGTCACCAACAAAGTCATTTACGAGCTCAGCCATGTCCCTGCGCTGCGGTTCACTATGCAGTTCCGGCGGCTGATTTTGTCCAAATGCACCATCATCCCCTCTTTTGGAGTTAAAGTGATTGTTGATCACAATCACGCTCTCCCCTTTAAATTCAAACTGTGCCGCCAATGGCTTGCGTGAATTTTCAAAAGCGTCTTCATTGGGCGAAATGCGGCCAGGATTTAAAGTTAACTGCCCGTCTTCATAATAAGTAGCATCTATGGCGGTTCCATGCTCACCTTCCGTCAGTGTCACGCGCTCCGGATGATAAAGATAACCAACACGGATATTGCCGTGCGGCGCTCCGCCATCCTGATTGTACTCAGGGTCAATATTGACATAGTCATAAGCAGGCCCGCCCTGATTTTGGATCTCTTCAATCAGCCGCTCATAACTTTCCGAGGCATCTGCATCACTCGGCCCCTCGTTCTGTCCATTATTGTCCATTACTTCCACAATACCTACAATATCCGGGCTGTCCATATCACTGACAAAGGCCCGTGCAATGTTTTCTGCTTTTTGCGGGGACGTTTCGCTTTCGTTTGCCGAAAAATTTTCTACATTATAAGTGGCAACCGTCAGCTTGTCCTCATCTTTTACTATACTCGTCTGTCCAGGCTCCGTATCTCCTTCTTCAAAAATAGCTTCTACGTCATCCAGGTCGGCATAAACTTTGTAATTCCCGTAGCCGTAATTGACAACACCCTCCACAGGTTCCGTGAACCGGTCCCCTGTTTTGACTGCAAAATCCCTTGCATCATTGTTGGGATGCAGCTTATATTGAATTGTCTGCGCATTCGGCCCGTCTTCCGTTATACAAATACCGCCATTAGACGTTCTATTTTCCGGTGTGAACTCTTCTGTTACCACAACCAGATCACCATGCTCCTGGGGTGCCACTGCCTGAGCAGGAGCAACTTCCACCCGCATTCCTTCCATGCTTTCCCAAAAGTCAATAGCATAGTTTTCCGGGTCATAGACTTCGAGCCCTTCATCGCCAATAATATTTTCAGGAATATCGCTGGAAGTCAGCTCAATAGGTGACGGAAGCTCTACATCACTCTCTATTACTTTCACGTCACCGCCCCAGTCATCACGTGCAGCAATCTGGGTAACCGATAAATCCGTTTCCTGTCGATCATCATACCCATCAATATGATATTCATCGACTTCCCCGGTTACATGGACCAGGTCGCCAACTTCGGCCAGATCCTGGTTCCCGGTATAGACAACAACGCCTTCCGATGTTTTCTCATTTCCGTCATAATCATCTTCAGGTGTTTGCATATGAAAATAATGCGCACCTCTTAATTCATACTTATAGGTAACAATACCTTCCACATCTTCTACTATACTGCCCACAAGCGGTGATTCATGACCTTCTCCCTGAATATGATGGATCATGATACCATCTTCAGCATCGTAAACAGTATAATGAAATTCAGTTACACGGCTGGCTGTTAATCCATCTTTTTCAGCCATCGCTTTGATTGTTACATCCTCATCAACAGTGATTGCTCCGCTGTAGGGTTCCCCATTTTCTGAGGACGGATCACTGCCATCTTTCGTGTAAAAGATTTCCGCATCCTCTGTCGCCGTTGTCAGGGTAACTTCCGATCCAGATGGAATCACACCCGGACCAGGACTCGCTGTCACCGGCTGTACCGTAGTAACATCTTCAATAATATCCGCCTGGCTGCGCGGAATGATTTGCTGATCGTCATCAAACTGAATGACGATACCGGTAATAGAATCATAGACAACACCCGTGTCCAGGTTTAGTTCTCCTGTTTCGTCACGTACGACAAAAGTGTTTCCGGATTCATCTTCAGCTGTGTAATTCGCCCAATCACCGCCTTCGTTGACATCGGTTAGCGTTACATGATCAACAACTGCGAGTTTCGATTGGTGATTTTCCAGCTCATTTCCCTGCAGGCTAACAGGGTCAGGAATATTTGTATCTGCTGTTTTATCATCCACCAAGGCATTTTGCAGCTGCAATAAGCCCCGGTAATTATACAAATCGCCGGTGATGGTGATTTCATCGCCCACATCCACATCAAGTGATGTTGGGCGTACAGCAATTGCTGCTGTATCGTCCTGAATCTGGATCGTGTTTCTCAGTTTGGCAGTCACGATGCCTTTGGTTTTCGCCTCACCGGTGGCTTGCTCCCTTACTTCTGCGATCGTCTGCAATTCAAGGGGCTCGTCCGGATTTTCGTCGGCAAACCGCATATCGGTTGGGCTTCTTAGACCATAGTGACCGTGGTATGCTTCTATATTACCGGTAACGATAATTTCTTCTCCCAGGTTACCCGGGTTTGAAGCCAAACCGAATGCTGAGCGGTAGGGACTGGTCACTTGAACAAACAACATGTTATCAATATCTGTTTCCCCGGGTTCGTCTGCCAGTGCCACATTATAATCCTCTCGAAAATCATGGTCTGAAACATTATCAGGACTTATAACATACCCAACAATGTACCCGGCAACCGTCTGACTGCTCCCATCATTATCCAGCTCAATAGCTTCTCCAACCGTAATAGGCGATTCCGCTTCAGCTGCGTACAAGCTTACGGGTTCCGCCATGGGCGTCAGCATGCTCAACACCAAAACAAAAATCATCATCATACTTACATGTTTTCTTTTTGTTCGTACGTGCAATCGCTTCTCCTCCTTTTTGCATTTACCGTTGGGCAAAAGCGGACTCTTCTTATCATGTATGTATTTGGATTGGTGACAGGAGTTACCCGATTCCCTTCTCCAGCTGTTGCGCATTCCTTCCCCGATCTGACTATAAACATATTACCTTTTGCATGGTTATATTTAGCTAACAAACCTGTTTTATGCGCATGGAGACTGCTATGAAGCTAGTGGAAGTTTTTCTGCCGGCAAAGCCAATCGTGATGAAAGAAACCGAATCTGCTTCACGGTAAAGTCTGCTAATTTCAGCATAAGTAACTTAGCATGGAATTACCATATGAGAAAATAACCATTTTAGCCAAGCTATCAGGTCAAAAGGATCACCTCCTGCGGGTTTAAAGACCCAATCCTTCAGTTGCAAAACTTGAAGCAAATACCGGCGTTCGCTTTCATTTAAACAGACCGCCGTACTATTGTGAATTGAATTTCGAAAAATTTACATACTTTTAAGGTTGATTTTATGGTAGATTTACAATCCTCATCATCCCTTTACCAATAGTATGTTATGATACCTATTAAACGAGTGTATGGTGGAGGGTGTTCAATGAAGTTCAAATCCGGAGAAAAAATTGTATTTATCGGAGACAGTATTACAGAGGATGAACGTTTCCAGGATGCAGATGGATTAGGTTCTGGCTACGTCAGGCACATACATGATTTTTTTGCTTTACGTCATCCGGAACTTTCTTTGCAAATAGTGAATAAGGGAATCAGCGGTAATAGAGTGACAGATTTACAGGATCGCTGGGAAAAAGATGTGATGGATGAGGACCCTGAATGGCTTTCTGTTTCCATTGGAATCAATGATGTATGGCGCCAGTTGGACCAACCCAATATAGAACAGGTTTCTCCGGCTGCATTTATGGATATTTACCGGGATTTGCTGAAACGTGTAAAAGAGAATACACAAGCAAAGCTAATTATTCTGGAGCCTACGATCATAGAGGAAAATGAGCATGCGGAAGGTAATAAACTGCTGAAGGAATATGTGGCGATAACGAGCATGCTTAGCAAAGAGTTCGATGCCGTTCTCGTTCCCATGCATCATAGATTTATGGAATATATTAAAAAATTCCCCGATAATAAGCTGACTACCGATGGCGTACATATGAATTCACTTGGAAGAATGCTGATGACAATGATTTGGCTGGAAAGCCTGGGGCTCATTGAAGGACAATAGTGTTTCGATGGCTCCCCTTCACTTGGTTTCAAATGAAGAAGTGTTGGATGACAGCAATGATTTATACCGGATTATGGGGAGCGAAGGACACACTCTTCTTTTAACCCCGTTTATGTACTCCAAGCCTTACTGTTAAGCCACAAGATAGATTAGTAATATGCAATGTTTCTTCACCACCTTCCCTAATCCCAAATCCAAAAATAGAATTTTTTAAAATAAAATGGATTCCCTCTTGAGTATTTATTCAACATGATGCATAATAATTCATAATTACTTATACATATAAGAAACTGAAAACACCAAAAGATATTGTGAACAGGAAAATGTAAAAAACGCTCTATTCCCTGCAGTATCTAATATAAAATAAGTATACAAAACTTTACTAGATAAATAGAGCCTGTGTGAATGTTGCATACCACTGTATTTTCCTTCACACGACAAAATAGGCTTAATATATATTCAGGGGTAATGAACATGACAAAAGAACGGATTGTTGTGAAAATCGGCAGCAGTTCTCTGACAAACGATAATGGGGAAATTAATTATCAAAAGCTCGAGGATCACGTGCATGCGATTGCAGCATTAAGAAAGAAAAGACACGACGTAATTTTAGTTTCGTCCGGTGCCGTGGCAGCCGGGTTTAAGAGACTGGGTTACGCCTGCAGACCGGCCAGTTTAAAAGGAAGGCAGGCGGCAGCCGCTGTCGGCCAAAGCCTTTTAATCCAAACCTATTTGGAAAAACTGAATGCATACAATGTCACTGCCGCCTTATTGCTGCTGACCAGATCTGACTTTTCCAATCGGGAGCGGTATCAGAATGCCTTTGCCACGATAAGCGAACTGCTTGATCGTGGTGTTTTGCCCATTATTAATGAAAACGACACGGTTTCCGTGGATGAATTAACTTTCGGGGATAATGATATGCTCTCCGCACTGGTAAGCGGTTTTGTCCATGCCGACCGTTTAATTATTTTAACAGACATTGATGGCATCTATGATGGCAATCCGAAAACCAACGCAAATGCACAAAAGCTGCATTACCTTGAAAATATTACGGATTCCATGATTCAAGCCGCAGATGAAAATGGCTCGAAAGTTGGTACCGGAGGCATGAAATCAAAACTTCTTGCAGCAAAGACCGCACTCTCTTTAGGTGTCCCGGTCTTTGTCGGCCAGGGTAAGGGGAAAAATAAGCTGCTCGATGTCATAAAGGGGGAAGGGAATGGCACCTACATTGCCAATCCCGGACTCCACTGGGTCAATACGAAAAAACAATGGATTGGGCTTCATTCCGAATCATCCGGAAAAATTTATGTGGATCAGGGAGCGGAAGAAGCAATTCGATTTAAGAGTAAAAGCCTCTTGTCCGCTGGTGTGTTTAAAGTAAAGGGAATGTTTGAAGCAGGCGATGTGGTGGAGGTGTTGAGTCAGAATGGCCTGCTTGGCAAAGGGCAAGTAAAGTGCTCTTCCCATGAATTAAAAGAATGGATGAATAGCCGGAAAAAAGGAGTCCGGAAACCGGCACTCAAAGTGATACGCGGGGATCATTGGGTTGACTTGACTACACAAAAGGAGGATTTCGAGAATGAGCAACGTACAGGTGAAAAACGAAGTACAGTTAAAGGGTAAACAGGCACAGGAAGCCAGCTACAGCATGACTGCTTTAACAACGGAAGAGAAAAACAGCGCATTGCAGTTTGTGGCCGCGCAGATTTTAGAAGACCAGGAATTTATTCTGCAGGAAAACCAAAAAGATATTGCAGAAGGAAAAGACAAAGGAACCTCTGAAGCCATACTGGATCGCATTCTGCTTACGCCGGAACGGGTTGAAGCTATGGCAGAAGGGATCAAACAGGTGATCGAGCTGACCGATCCTATTGGAGAAACTTTAGAGACGATTGATAAAGAGAACGGCCTGTTTGTGGAAAAAAAACGGGTGCCGATTGGTGTTGTCGGCATGATTTACGAAGCAAGGCCAAACGTTACCATTGATGCGGCGGCGCTTTCATTAAAGACAGGAAATGCAGTGATTTTGCGTGGAAGTTCCTCAGCCAAGCATTCGAATATCGCGCTGGTCACATCCATCCATGCCGCCCTGGAAAAAAGCAATGTACCGAAAGACGCGGTACAATTGATTGAAGATACGAGCAGGGAGACAGCGAAAGAACTTTTCCGGCTGAATGAATACCTGGATGTACTAATCCCCCGCGGCGGAAAAAATCTGATTGATACGGTCGTCCGTGAATCCACGGTTCCGGTGATTGAAACCGGTGCGGGAAACTGTCATGTATACATTGATGAATCAGCAGAACAGGAGATGGCTGAACAAATTGTATTGAATGCAAAACTGCAGCGTCCTTCTGTCTGTAATGCGGTCGAATCACTGCTGATCCATCCTGCATGGTTCAACCAGTATGGTGTGGCCCTGCTGGAGAAGTTGAGTGAAGAAGGCGTGGATATTATAGCAGATGAAAAAACGGCTCAGGCTTTTCCCAATGCAAAGCCGGCAACCGACGAAGATTGGCATACCGAATACCTCGGCCTTACCATCAGTGTGAAATTGGCAGATGATGTGAAAGCAGCCATCCAGCATATCAATCAATATGGCACAAGACATTCCGAAGCGATTATTACCGAGAATCAAGACAATGCTTTCCTGTTTCAGCAGGGCGTGGACGCAGCGGCGGTATACCATAATGTTTCCACAAGATTTACGGATGGGTTTGAATTTGGTTATGGCGCAGAAATCGGCATCAGCACGCAAAAGCTGCATGCACGGGGTCCAATGGGGTTGCCTGCCCTGACGTCGAGCAAGTTTTTTATTAAAGGGAATGGAATTGTCAGGGAGTAGGTTGGCTTTTGATTATAAATAATGGACTTGCATTTAAGGGTACTCATCAAATTTGATTAGTACCCTGTTTTTAACGGAATAGTGATGCAATTATGTAGAAAACAATGCTAAACCGACTGTAGAATGATTACATAAAATGGTATGAGACAAAGAGAAATGTGTACAACCCTCTAACTGCTCCTTTCACCAATTCCTGCAGCCTTAACTCCCGCTAAGTCAATCCAGATATCATACATTCTTATCGCATCTAAAAAACAGGATGTTTCCAGAAGCTAAGCTCGCCATGCTTCAAAACATATCTTGGTCATTAAATCACACTTCCTTCCAATTAAAATAAACCTTTCATCCCACAAAAAGATGAAAGGTTTATTTTGTCTCATGCACACTATAAATTTAGCCGATTGCTATCTCTTTTTTTTCCATTTTGTTTAAACCTAGCACTTTGTCAGTATGAGCATCGGTTTCCTGAAGCAGTTGCGGATTTTCCGCCAGCAGCTTGCCGTAGGAAGGAATCATTTCCTTAATCTTTGGTTCCCAGGCTTTCATTTCTTCCGGGAAGCACTTATCGAGAATTTCCAGCATGACATTTACAGCTGTAGAAGCACCTGGAGACGCCCCCAGCAACGCCGCCACTGTACCTTCCGCGCCGGTTACCACTTCAGTTCCAAACTGAAGGGTTCCTTTACCATCTTCGGTATCCTTGATTACCTGTACGCGCTGGCCTGCAACAACAAGACCCCAATCATCAGCTTTGGCAGCCGGGATAAATTCACGCAGCTCTTGCATTCGCTGTTCTTTGGATGACATCACCTGCTGAATAAGATACTTCGTCAGCGGCAGTTCTTTTGCCCCTGCAGAAAGCATCGTAAAAACATTGTTCGGCTTGACGGAGGTCATCAGGTCAAGTAGGGATCCTGTTTTTAAAAACTTCGGTGAAAATCCGGCAAACGGTCCGAATAACAATGACTTTTCCCCATCAATGTAACGGGTATCCAGATGCGGTACAGACATCGGGGGTGCGCCCACTTTTGCCTTTCCGTACACTTTCCCATGATGCTTCTCCACGATTTCCGGATTTTTGCACACCATGAAAAGCCCGCTTACCGGGAACCCGCCAATATGCTTGCTTTCCGGAATACCAGTTTTTTGCAGTAGATGCAGACTGCCACCACCGCCTCCGATAAAGACGAACTTTGCTGTATGGTATTCTATCACATGGTTTTCATAATCAATGACTCGGACTTCCCATGCCCCATCTTCGGTACGCTTAATGTCCTCCACACTATGTCTGTAATTCACTTCGACATCTGTTTTCTCGAGATGATCGAACATTTTACGGGTTAATGCGCCAAAGTTGACGTCTGTGCCCGTATCTATTTTCGTTGCGGCAATAGGTTCTTTGGACGTACGGTTTTCCATAACAAGCGGCATCCATTCCTTCAGCGTTTCCGGATCATCGGAAAATTCCATCCCTTCAAAAAGCGGATCGTTGGACATGGCCTCAAAACGTTTTTTTAGAAAGTTCACATTCGCCTCGCCCTGAACCATACTCAAATGCGGCAATGGCATGATGAATTCTTCCGGGTTTGGCAGCAGGCCTTTGTTTACAAGGTATGACCAGTACTGCAGGGAAACGCGGAATTGTTCATTGATTTTTTTTGCTTTACTAATATCAATCGACCCATCGGGGCCTTCTTTTGTGTAGTTTAACTCACAGAGTGCTGCGTGTCCTGTCCCGGCATTATTCATCTCATGGGAGCTTTCCTCTCCCGCTTGTGCCAGCTTCTCAAATACAGTAATTTTCCAGTCCGGCGCCAATTCTTTTAAGAGTGTTCCCAATGTGCCGCTCATGATACCGGCACCAATTAAGATAACATCTGTGCTGACTTGTTTATTCTTCATGACAACCTTCCTTACATTTTAAATTTAGAAAAAATATGTAAATACTCCGTTTAAATTCGCAGAAAAACAAGGCGCGTTGAAACACACCTTTTTGAATGATTATTAGTTTACTATATTATATCACATTCCCGATCGATTGTTATACTTGTTTTCCAAAGAAATTCACTTTTTAAACAAAAGGGCTGGCTTCCTATTGCTGCGGGGCAGAAGTAATTTTTTTACATTGGGTGGCATTTTATAAGGAAGTGAATCTCTTCTTCATATTTAGAGCTTTTAAGCTTCCGGAAATCATTTTGACGATGGCAGAAACTTTTTATAGGAAACATCGTTCATTTTATCTCTTTGTGAAATCAAATTGGCAAATGGCCTTGCCTTTTTCCCTACCACTATAGTGTTAATGAACCTTCTGTTACATTATGCGGTATTGTAAACTGCTTACATGATTACTGTGTTACGATAGATATGTGAACTGATGAGTACTCCAAAGTCCACCTGTGGCATCGGTCACATTATATGAAGGAGGGATTTATTATGAGAAATGCTTATGAAAACTTATTAAAACCAATTACTTTACCAAATGGTGCAGAACTTCCCAGCCGAACCGCAATGGCTCCCATGGTTGCGAAGGGTGCCCATGACGATGGAACCATATCTGATCTGGACGTGAAGTATTTTGAAAAACGTTCGGATGTTGCAGGCCTGATTATTACAGGTGCGGCATATGTAAATGAAGCTGGCTATGGGTTTGATGGGCAAATATCCATTTCAAAGGACGAGGATATAGAAGGCCTGAAAAAACTGGTAAAAACCATTAAAAAAGATGGAAACAAAGCCATAATCCAGTTGCACCACGCCGGACGTGAAGCAGTTCATGAAAAATTGGGGCGGACTGTCGCTCCCAGTGCCGTGGAGTTTCCTTTCCTTGACCATGTACCTGATGAAATGACCGCAGAAGAGATTGAAAATACGATACAGGATTTTGGAAAAGCAGCGGAACGAGCAGTGGAAGCAGGCTTTGACGGAGTGGAAGTGCACGGTGCCAACCATTATTTACTGCAGCAGTTTTTCTCCGTGTACTCAAATCGTCGCACAGACGAATGGGGCGGTTCCTTGGAGAAGCGTATGGCATTCCCGCTGGCTGTATTAAAAGAAGTAAAGCGTGCCGTAAAAGAAAAAGGCAAAGATGATTTTATAGTCGGTTACCGGATCTCTCCGGATGAAGTTCATGGAGAAAATGTGGGATACCGCATCGATGAATCACTGCAGTTAATTGAGAAAGTTGTCTCCGAAAAAGCTGATTATGTCCATATTTCACTTTGGACAGGTTATGCAAGCCGTCCAAAAGGGTATAACAAATCATACGGGAAACTGGTAAAAGAGCAAATCAACGGAAGGTGCCCGGTTATTATTGTATCCAATATTTTTACAGCAGATGATGCATTGGATGCACTGAACCATGGGGATATTACAGCGGTGGGACGAGCCGCATTGCTGGAGCCGGAATTTATAAAGAAAATCAAAGAAAACCGTGTAAGTGAAATTCGTACCACAGTGGAAAATCTGGAGGAGCTTAGCATCCCGAAGAAAGCCATTGACTGGTTTAACATGGAAGGTTCCATACTGCCACCTCTTCCAGGACTTGATAAAAAATAGACAGTGAAAGCAACAGGCAGGCATCCCATCTATTCCTTTATATTTTCCACATGTTTTTGTTTGCAATCAAAAGACGCTTAGATTATAATAATTTTTAAATAAAACTTTGTACAAACAGCATCTGATTTTGCTTTATTTTTATTTCAATTATATAAAGGGAGGAAAAAATTAATGGCACACACAGAAGTAAAAGACTTTTTGAATCAGCTGGTGGCAACGAAAGGGGTATTATACGCTCGGCTGCATCAATTTCATTGGTATGTAAAGGGACCGCATTTCTACACGCTTCATGAGAAATTTGAAGAATTATATAATGATGTAAGTGCGGACCTGGATGATGTAGCGGAACGTTTACTTGCGATCGGCGGAGAGCCGTATTCTACATTGGCAGAGTTCAATGAGCATTCCATTATAGAAGAAAAAGCGGCGGACAAAAACCTATCCGCAGACGACATGGTTCGTGCGCTTGTAGATGATTACAAAAAACTGGGTGAGTTCCTGTCAGAAGGAATTGAGCTGGCAGAAGACAAAGGGGATCACGTTTCCGCTGATATGTCGATAGCAATAAAAGAGAAAATTGACCTGAATGTTTGGATGCTGCAGGCCTATCTTGGCAATGAAGCGAAATAAAATAAAGACAAAAGACAGCAGCGGGCAAACACCCCGGCCGATTATGCGAAAAGCTCTGGTGATTCCAGGGCTTTTTTGATAGCGTGAATACACTTCGTTTGGCTTATTGATATTTTACCAGTAAAATCTTACATACTTGACATATTCTATGGGAAAAGTTTAGTATGCTGATAGCATAATTAACGACGCAATGTAAAGGAAGTGGGACAAATGGCTGCACAGCGGGATGCGAAACAAAAAGGAAAAGGAAGCCGAATATTGCAGGGCATTGAGCGAATCGGCAATAAACTGCCGGATCCATTTATTTTATTTATTATGTTGGCGGTAATTGTCATTATTTTATCATGGGTTATTTCCTTATTTGATATTACCTTCACCGTGCCAGGGGAAGATGAGGTAATTGCCATCCAAAGCCTCATTTCTGCGGAAGGCCTGCAATTCATGCTCACTTCCATGATTGACAACTTCATTGGTTTTGGCCCGCTTGGCATTGTACTGACCATGATGCTCGGCATCGGGCTGGCCAATAAAGTTGGTCTGATCGAGACAGTAATTAAGCGGACGATTTTAAAAGCACCACGATCCCTTGTAACGTATGCTGTTATTTTCACCGGCATTATCGCAAACCTTGCTGCTGATGCAGCTTTTATTATTGTTCCGCCGCTGGCAGCGATGGTATTTTACAGTATCGGACGGCATCCGCTGGCAGGTCTTGCTGCAGGTTTTGCCGGGGTTGGCGCCGGCTTCACCGCCAACATCATTATTGCCAATACAGATGCGGTGCTCGCAGGTATTTCTGCGGATGTTATGGCAACATTGAATACGGACGTCACCGTTACGCCGGTGGATAATTACTTTTTCATGCTCACTTCTGTCTTCCTGCTGACCATCGCGGGCGGATTGATTACAGAAAAACTGGTGGAGCCGCAGCTTGGCAAATATGAAGGCAATAAGGATAAAGAATTTGAGCCCGTGAAGCCGGTGGAGAAAAAGGCACTGAAGCACGCCGCTTTGGCTGCTGCCGGTTATATTGCACTGCTGCTGTTTGTGCTGTTTTTCCCGGATTCCCCGCTTCGCAACGAGGACGGAGGCATGGTGCCATCCCCATTCCTGGCCAGTATTGTACCGATCATTATGCTGTTTTTTATTACCGTTGCTATTGCGTATGGACGGACGACGAAAAAAATTGAAAGCTCCCGTTCTGTAGCCCAGCTGATGGGAGAAGCCATGAAAGACATGTCCGGGTTTATTGTGCTGATTTTTGCCGCGTCCCAATTCATCGCCTATTTTGACTGGACCAATATGGGTTCCTGGATTGCCGTAAGTGGAGCCACTTTCCTGGAATCTGCAGGAATGACCGGCATTGGGGTTATAGTTGTTTTCATCTTTTTCTCAGCTTTGTTAAACCTGCTTATTTTCAGCGGGGCTGCTCAATGGACGCTGCAGGCGCCGATTTTCCTGCAAATGTTTTATTTCCTTGGGTATCACCCGGCATTTATCCAGGCAGCATACCGGCTGGCCGAATCATCCACGGGAATAATTACGCCGATGAACCCTTATTTTGTCGTCATTCTTGGTTTTATGAAAGAGTACGATAAGAAGGCTGGGATTGGCACGCTGATCGCTTTAATGCTCCCGTATACGATCACATTTCTCACCATATGGACACTGCTGCTATTGATTTTTGTTTTTCTGGGGATACCAATCGGACCGGGGATTGAGATTTACTTGTAGCTGGACAGTGGGGACAGGGCTCCTTTCTGCCTGTTCCAGCAGCAAGTACTTCATGTCTGGGCACTGCTATGATATTCATACATGCTCCCATTACTTAAAAACCAATTATGGGACTGCAGATTAAAAAACCATGTTTTCCTCCCTAAACAAAACATGTTTTCTGCTCCCTCAGTTATAATATAGCTCCAGTATACCCGGATCCCACCCTTCTTTTGACAAAGAACCATAAAACTTTCTTTTCATTATAAAACTAAGCAATAATTGTGAGTTTTCCCGGTTATTTAACCTGAATTTAACCTTCGCTTTATACAATATAGTAAATAAGTATGAGGAGGGGGTTTTATGATGGAAGAAAAAACAGAATCCGGCATGACACCAAACGTGTCTGGTGCACTTTGCTATCTTTTCGGTTTTATTACCGGCATTATTTTCTTATTTATTGAAAAGGACAATAAGTTTGTTCGTTATCATGCTTTTCAATCCATTTTCCTATGGGCCGGTCTTTTTATTATCGGCTTTGTCGCTGGAATGGTACCGATTATTGGTTGGGTCATCTCTTTACTGCTCATGCCGGTTGGCCTCATTTTATGGATATACTGCATGGTAAAAGCTTACAATGGGAGTGATTTCCAACTGCCTATGATTGGCAAGATTGCAAAGGACCAAGTGGAAAAAGCTGCTTGAGCTGACTAAGATGACAGTTCCCGACACGACAAATACAGAAACAGAGAAAGTCCAAAAGCGTAAAATGGCCGGGTCCAATTATTCACGAAATGTATAGCCAAAGCCTCTTATTGTTTTAATATATTTTGGCCCGTCAGGATCCGGCTCAATCTTCCTTCTCAGCATGCTGATATGCACTTTCACAGTTTCTACATTTCCCATGGAGTCAATTCCCCATACCCGGTCATACAGATCTTCGGAAGACCACACCCTGTTTGGATTACCGGCAAGCAGCAATAATAATTCCATTTCTTTTTTGGATAACCGGATCTCTTCCTCTTTCAGGAAGCATTGATACCTTTTGACATCCAGCCGCAAATCACCAAAAACAAGTTGATGAGATGTATCTATACCCCGACCCGTCCTTCTGAGGAGCGCTTTAATTCTTGCCTCCAGTTCACCGAATTCAAATGGTTTGGTCAGGTAATCATCGCCTCCCAGTTCCAAGGATTTTATTTTATCGATGGTTTCTCTTCTTACACTGATAAAAATGATGGGTATATCACTATTCTTTCTCACTTGCCGGCATACTTCAAACCCATCTATCCCGGGCATTTCTATATCCAGAAGGATGAGATCGGGTTCGTGGGCTTCCATGAGGGACAATACCTTTCGCCCATCAGCAGTAGAAATTACGCTGTATCCCTTTTTTTCAAGATACATGCGCACCATATCCCTTAAAGCATATTCATCTTCCACGGTTAGAATTTTATATTCAGACATGTTCAAGCTCCTTTCCTTCCATTTTATGCACCGGCAGCCGGAGGGAAAATGTTGTTCCTTTTCCGATTTTACTATTCACACTGATTTGCCCCTGATGGGCATCCATTACTTTTTTTACAATTGCAAGTCCCAAGCCGATGCTTTCCTGTGTCTCTGCTTCTTTTGGCTGACCTTTATAAAACCGTTCAAAAATTTGCGGAAGAGCATCGTCGGACATACCTGTTCCATTATCCGAAAAGTGAATGGTAAGCACCTGTTCCTGTTCATCCAGGGCAAGTTTAAATGCTATAGCGCCTTCCTTATCACTTGTATGCTTTACCGCATTGGAAATTAAATTTAAAAATACCTGGCCCATCCTTTCCCGGTCTACCTGTATCTCATATGCTGATGCTCGCTCTGGAACAGGCGAGCCTTCAAACCTTCTATTTTTCTGCTGGACTGCCAGTCTAATTTGGGCTGATTGATCAGATAACCAGTTTCCAAGATGATAGGTATGTAAAATCAGGCTTGATCTGCCATTCTCCAGGAGAGCCAGTTCATATAAATCCTGAATCAATCTTTGTAAAATATTCAGCTTGTTGGTGACCAATTTGGCATATGCTGCATCATCAGGCGCTACCAATCCTTCTTTTAAAGATTGCATATAACTGTGAATGATTGTCACGGGAGTTCCAAGTTCATGGGCAATGTTTTGCAGCATATCACGACGTGACTTTGCCATTTGAATTAATTGCTCATTCATACCCATCAGTTCATGGTTCAGTTTATGCAAGGCGGCCGTTCTATCTTCCACTTTTTCTTCCAGATGCTGATTTAGATCCATGAGTTCACGATTAAACTTCTTTATTCGCACCAGCGTTTTTACACGAGATAGTAGTTCTGATTTATCAAAAGGCTTTACCAGATAATCATTAGCCCCGGATTCAAATGCAGTCACCTTGCTTTGGCTTTGACTGGTGGCTGTCAGCATGAGGATCGGCAAATCCAGCAATGAATAACATTCTCTGATTTTCCGGCATACTTGATAACCGGAGATCGACGGCATCATTAAATCCAAAATGACCAGATCAATTTCGTGATTCTCCAATATTTCATAGGCTTCATTCCCATCTGTCGTATGAAGTACGCGGAAATGCTCCATCGCCAAATGATTGATCATAATTTGTACATTTACCAGTTCATCATCCACGACCAGTATCGTTCCATTCATTTTTTTACTTTCCACTTCAGGCAAATCTACATGGTAATCGGTATTCATTGGAAAAAGAGAAGATGGAATGGGAGCTTCCGATACCGTCGGGTGTTGCTCTGCAGACCCTTCCCATTTTGTCCTATACAAAGGAATCTGAACGGAAAACTCAGTACCTTCCCCGGGGAAGGAGGAGACTTCCATCCTCCCCTCATGCATGTCAACGAGCCGTCTTGTAATAGCAAGACCAAGCCCCAAACCTGCCGTTTCCCTGTCGACGTGGGGATTCAACTGCTGAAATGGAAGAAAAATCCGGTCCACATCTTCTTCTGAGATGCCGATACCGGTATCTTTCACGTCAATCCTTATCATGCCTTCCACTTCTTCAGCTTCAATAATGACACTGCCTTCTTCCGTATACTTCACCGCATTGTCAACCAAATTATACATTACTTGCTGCAGCCGGGCCGGATCTGCATATATGGGCGCAAGCTCCTGTCCGACACGGTTAATCAGTTCCACGGGTTTTCCTTTCACCAGCACCTGACACATTAGACAGACGTTTTCCACAATATTAGAAGCATGGACTTTTTTCCGCTTTAATTTTAATGATCGCTGATTCATTACAGATAAATCCAAAATATCATTCACCAATTGGGTGAGACGTTGTCCGCTTGCCATAATCATGGACAATTGATTACGCAGCGCAGGATTTACCGGTCCGTATCCGCCTTCCCTTATACTTTCGGCAATGCCAATCATTCCGTATAGTGGCGTGCGTAATTCATGGGAGGTTACAGCAATAAATTCGTCCTTTAATTTATCCGCCTGTTTCAAATTTTCCAGGGCCTTTTCCTGGTTCTTCGCTGCTTCTGCTTCTGCTGCTTCTTTCTCTCTCCGCATCATATTGATTTTATCAGCCAACGCAAAGGAGAGAAGCACAACCTCCAATGTCAATGCTCCCTGCCCTGCATATTCCGTGAACAGATTAAACGGGAGGACAGCAGTTCTTTCCAATATAGTAATGGAAACTCCTGTTAAAAATATAAGCCAGCCCGCCAGAAAAAACCTCGCCTGCCTGGCCCCGCGAAGCAGGCTGATCCCAGCAGCAAGGATGATGGTAATAAAGGTAGCCAACGCACTGATCACCATCATGGACAATGCCCAGAAGTGATTAAAAAACAGTAATAAAATCACCGTTACGTTCAAGATGACAAGAAGATAGAGTATGTATTTTACTTTTGGCAAGTAATAATCCAAATCCAGAAAAGACCTGGAAAAAATCACAATCATAATACAAGCCAAACTGACCCATACAGGTGTTGCTATGGCATTCCATTCAGGAAAGTCCGGCCAAAGATACTGAAACCCCAATCCGTTAATGGACAATTTCCCCATTAATGTCAAAAGGATAACCAATACGTAGTAAAGGTAACTGCGCATCCGCAAACTGAGATATAAAAAGAAATTGTATAAGATCATAACCAGAACCGTACCGTAGAAAATGCCCAACAAAATTAATTCCACTTGCTGTTTTTCCAAAAATGATGGCGTATCCCATATGTTAATCGGGGGATGCAGATCACCGCTGCCTACCGCTCTCACAAAATAGGTTTCTGTTGTATTCGGTTCGATTTCCAAATCAAAAACAAAGTTCCGGTAAAGGGTGGGACGGTGATCGAAAGGGTGGACGGCTCCTGTATCATATAAGGCCTCCATCCCGTCATCTGCTTGCTGATAAATCTGCAATTCGTAAATAAGCGGGAAGGCAAATTCCAACAGCCATTCGTCAGTTGCCGATTGATTTTCCACTTCAAACCGAAGCCAATTGCTCCTCATAAAAAAACCCGGTTGTTGCTGAATTTCCGCTTCGCGCACAAAAGGGATTTCTGCTATGCGATTTTCCAGATCCGTTATCGTTATTTCATCTTCCCGGTCTTTGAACAAAAGCATTTCCTCATACACATCCAACACTTCGGTGTCATCATCCAAAATAAGCGCATTCGTTTCAGCAAACACAGTATCGGTAAAACCGGTGGGCAATGTTAAAATGAAAAAGCAAATACCAGCCAACAGAAACCTCACCATGCCACCCCCCTTCTGTGTACATTATAACGTACATTAATAGGTAATTGGAAGGTGAATGATGAAAATAGGGAATAATTAAAATTTTGTTTTGGAATTGGAACAGGACAGGTAAATGGGCTAGTTTGACGTAGTATAAGGAGATAAGGTGTGACAGTTAGGCCTGTAATCTTTTTAGGAGTATAGTTATTTCCTGAAGAACATTGTGAAGTGTGGGTATATTTGCTTATACAGTAGCTCATAAGCTCTGTAATATTAGATTTACTTGCAGACATCGAAATGGGAAAGTACAGTGCCAGCAGTATAATAGCTGCTGGCTGCATTTTTTTGGCCGTATTTTCGGCTACAACGATGCCTCTATGCATCCCCGCCGTTTTGATGTCAAAGCCGAATCGGAAAATGGAACGACTTATTCGTGAACTTTTATTCATCCACATTCTGCCACGTTTTTCCGTCCGTGTTATTTCGGACAATTTCCTGCAGTGGAGATAATGGGTTCCCTTTTCCAGGAGATTCATTCTGCTCCTGCTCCATTCCACTATCAATAACATCATTCAATATAGCAGGATTATCGGTTTCCTTCCGCACATTACGCAGATGCTTTTTATTACGTATATCATTCCACACTTGCAATCACCTCCGTTTTTAACCTCTAGTATTTCCGAACAGGGCAGGTATATGTATGATAGGAAGTTAAAAGTGACAAAGTTCAGAAAGTATCAAGCACCCATCATAAAAGTACTATACCTATGATAAATGCAGTATTCGACAGATATCGACAAATGTGACAGTTTTATGTCGGTTTACAGTCCATTATCGCGTTTGTTGAACTATCTTTAAATTGGTATCTTTACATAGTGTCAAAAAATCATATCGGGAAAGTAGGTGTTTATTCCAAACAACGATTATGTGAATAACTTTACAAGAAGGAGTAACGTACGATGGAAGCTAAGGAACTTACAGCAAAACAAAATACTGACGACCTGGGGGACGATTATTCATTGGACAGAGTGCCCCGGGGCAAAAGAAACATGGGATGGCTAAGTATAACCAATATTACCTTTGGTATTGCGACAGCTATTTTTTATTTTCAAATGGGCAGCGTCATGGCTCTCCAGTTCGGAGCCGTCAATGCGCTCATATCTGCCATATACGCTATTATTGTTGCCGGAATACTCGGCACCTTCATTGCCTATTTATCCGCAAAATCAGGGATGAACGTGAACCTGCTCTCAAGAGGCGGCGGGTTTGGTTACATTGGTGCATCTTTGACCTCATTTATCTATGCCACCAATTTTATTATGTATTGCGCACTGGAAGGACTCATTTTAGTAGCAGCGTTTCATGTATTCTTTCCAAGTGTACCGGAATGGGTGTGGATTCTTATATTTGGAACAGTTGTAATCCCGCTTAACTGGTTTGGTATCAAGCAGTTGGACAAATTGCAAAAATGGTCCTTACCATTATTCTTTCTATTTTTATTTGCTGCCATCATTATGGCTGCTTTGACGCCTTCCGGATATGAAGGAACTTTCTGGACGTACATGCCTGAAGGAGTTCAGGTTGGCGGGACGGCACTGCTTTTATGTATTGGCATGCAGCATGGGATTATGGGACTGACACCATTACTTGCATCAGACTATGCCCGTTTCCTGAAACCAAAAGACATGAAAGTGGGCATCTTTGCCATCGGATTCATTCCGCAGATTTTTTGTTTTGGAGTCATGGGAGGACTTGGAATTTGGTTTGGTGTTCGTCTGGGAGAACCCAACCCCGGAACTTATATCGTTCTGCTTCTTGGATTCTGGGGAGTTTTATTTACCATGCTGACACAAATTCGCATTAATATAACAAATATTTACAGTGGTTCTCTATCCTTGTCATCCTTTTTTGAAAACATATTTAAATTTACACCCGGGAGAAGATTCTGGGTAGTAGTTACAGGTATAACTGCAATTATTTTAATGCTCGGGAAGATCGTGGACCATTTGACACTTGTCATGACTTTCCAGGGTGTATTTCTGATGACCTGGGCGAGTATTCTGGTAACGGATGCCATTATCGTTAAACGGTTCCTGAAACTCGGACCAGGTTATTATGAGGCCAGACAGGATAACTTGTTTAAGTGGAATCCGGTCGGTGTCGTTTCCCTGCTTATTGCAAGTGTTCTGGGAACCGTAGCTGCCATAGGGTTAATGGGAGAATTCCTGCAAAGCACCGCAGCATTTTTTGCATCCATCCTGGCAGCTGTCATAACCGTTATACTCGCTATTTTTACAAAAGGAAAATATTATATAAAAAAAGAAACCGGCGATATACCAAAAGAAGATTTCATTCGTACCTGAGGGTGCCTGGGAGAGTGCCTGGGAGAGTGCCTGGGAGAGTGCCTGTCACTTCCCGAAATAGCTCGGATTTTGTCGAATGGCAATCATAATTTACGGGGAAAAGCCGCAAACTTATAGTGTTTGCGGCTTTTCTGCTTTTCTCAGCATTTGTCATGCACCTCCACTTAAGTCATACTGCAGGTGGAAAGTACATCCCTTTTATATTTCCCTCAATTTTCAGGATACATTGCTTTTTTGTCCATGCTGCAATTCTTATCCTGAGGTATATTCAACTAGTTTTCTTCCACATGTTCATTTAACGTTTGAGAAGTTTTTTTCGATAATGCAGGATCAATTTCTAAATAATAAATACCGTCCATAAATTTTTCTTGAGCACCTTCCGCCATATCAATCACTCTTGTTGATACGGAATCCATATCCTCCATCATATTCAGTACATTACTTGAAATATTGGTGACACTGCTTTCTTCCAGCAGCATTTTAATTTTTGGTGCAGTCAATTCCTCTTTTATTAGTTCTCCCATGTCACTGATTACCTTTCGATTTTCTTTCACATCCGCCTTGCCAATTCCCAGCTTTTCATATATACGTTCTTCCGAATTAACGGCGTAATAATCGATGGTGATATCCAATAAGTTCGACACCGTTAATACAGCAGCTTCCGGTCCACCTCCATAGGCAGAAGCATGTATTAACTTATCCTCGGTCATCACGTCCCCTTCTGTGTCAACAACTTCCACATACGCATTACGAGGGATATACACGACATTCAAATTGTTTTCATGACTATTGTACGTAAGCAATATGTTTAAACTGTTTCTGCGATTTGTTTCATCAGCGGTATCTTTCCCCAATATTAAGATGGAAAAAGAGGAATGTTCCTGTTGTGTTGCCTGATGAGGGTTCTCCTGAACAATTTCATTACCAAAGTCGAGATTTGGAAAAAGGAGAATGATTGCCAGAATAAGTGCTGTAACAGTACCAAATACAGGAACAATATAGCGTTTGCTTTTGTACAGCAGTGTTTGCTGTTGTTTATACTTCCTTTCCCGAATCTTATGTACGGTTTCCACCCGGTCTTTTTCCGTAAATTCCAGCTCTTCCTTTTCCAAATAGGAAAAAAACTTTTTCTTCCTTCTTCTATCCATAAATATTCCCCTCCTCCAGTAAAACTTTCAGCTTTTGCTTTGCCCGCCTTAGTCTTGTCTTCACTGTGTTAACATTATGGTCTGTTAATTCGGCTATTTCCTTAATGGTAAAAGATTTATAGTAATACAAGAAGATAACTTCCCGGTAATGTTTGGATAGAGAAAAGACAAGCCGCTCCACCTCTTCGGATTGAGTAAGCTTTATCACCTTATCTTCTGCTGAAGGTAAGAATGACCCAATCGCACTTTCCAGTACACTTCTGGCCTGTACTTTCCGAAAGTGCCAACTTCTTAAATAATCCTTGCACTGATTGATGGTAATCCTGTACAGCCATGTTTTTATCGATGACTCAAAACGAAAATGGTCCAGTTTTTCATAGCACTTAATGAAGGTAGTTTGAACCAAATCCTTTGCTGTTTCTGTATCTTTGACGTAACTATATGCCAATCGAACCAAATCACTGCCATATTCCACCATGATTTGCTCCAAAAGCGCTTCTTTCTTCCCCTCTTCCATGACTCCTCCTCTTTTCAGCCTGATATATATTTAACCTTTTGACGACAGCGGGACGAAAATGGTTTCAAACATTCATTAATGGTTGAGTTATTGCTGGATTGTCGTATTGCACCCTTATGCATATGCATTCAATCTTACCTCATCCACACCTGTTACATAAAGGCGGCTCCCTGGTTAAATGATCTTTACAAGCAAATCGAAAAACTTTTTCTCAATATATATGTTAAAATCTATGAAAGATAAATAGAGCACGAGGGGATTAGTTTATGCAAATACGTCAAATAGAAGAAAAAGATAATAAAACAATGGAGCAGATTATTAAACGTTCATTGGAGTCATTTGGATTGGATATTCCGGGAACAGCCTATTTTGATCCGCAGCTGGGCAGTCTTGCCCAATATTACAGGGAGCAGCCAAATGCAAACTATTGGGTTGTAGTGAATGAACAAAATGAAGTGGCCGGCGGTGTGGGAATTGCCCCGTTTGGAGAAGAGCCGGGAGTCTGTGAGCTGCAAAAACTGTATATTTCACCGGAATACCAGGGAAGAGGGTTGGCTAAGGAGCTGATGAAAACGGCGCTTGACTTCGCACAAGAACATTATACATACTGTTATTTGGAAACCATGGAGAAACTCCAGGCAGCCAATCAGCTTTATGTTCGGCTAGGCTTTCAGGAACTCGAGAAACCGCTCGAAGGTTCCGAGCACAGCACCATGGATACGTGGTTTATTAAAAA
The DNA here is from genome assembly GCF_055379185.1 of Virgibacillus kimchii. NCBI lineage: Bacteria > Bacillati > Bacillota > Bacilli > Caryophanales > Bacillaceae > Virgibacillus > Virgibacillus kimchii. The sequence continues at coordinate 2,901,994 of NZ_AP043951.1, forward strand.
AATATTATAGTAGGTGTGAAAAATTCTTAACAGCATGAAAAAGCCTGCCACCCCCTCTTTTTGCTATTCGACAAAATTCGAGCATTTGCGGGGAGTGACAGTTTTTTGGTGGGACGAGGAACTACTGTGCCGTAGTCCCAAGCACCACCTGTTCTATACGGTCTGTTTCTTATTCAGCTGATGTTTCTCGGTAAAGTTTTTCAGTATTTCGTTTAGATTCGGGCCGTCGATTTCATCAAGGTCATAGTGTACACGGGTTGTCGGTTTATTAATGGAAATGACCCGGGTCAGGTCAATCGGCGTGCCGATAATAACAGCATCGCAGTCTGTCTGATTAATCGTCTCTTCCAGATCTTTTAACTGCTGCTCACCATACCCCATGGCCGGAAGCACATTTCCAATATGGTCATATTTATTTAACGTGTCCTTCAGCGTACCTACTGCAAATGGACGCGGGTCCACAATTTCCTTGGCTCCAAGGCGTTCTGCCGCTACTGTCCCAGCACCAAGTTTCATCTCTCCGTGGGTCAGCGTCGGACCGTCTTCCACGATTAGTACGCGTTTTCCTGCAATACTGTCGGGCTGGTCAACAGTAATGGTGGATTCAGCTTTGATAATCGTGCTGTCCGGATTGGCAGCCTTAATATTGCTTTCCACTGTTTGAACAGCGGCTTCTTCTGCACTGTCCACCTTATTAATAATGGACACATCGCTTGTTCTCATGCAGACCTCACCAGGATAATATTTCAGTTCATGGCCCGGTCGATGTGGGTCCAGCACGGTGATCGCCAGGTCAGGCTCGAAGAAAGAAAAGTCATTATTTCCCCCGTCCCACAAAATCACATCACAACCATCAGGGTCGTTTTCCGCTGCATCGAGAATATCCGCGTAATCCACACCGGCATACACCGTATTCCCCCGTGCTACATGCGGTTCATATTCTTCCATTTCTTCAATGGTACAATTATGTTTTTTCAAATCTTCCACTGTCGCAAAACGCTGGACCCGCTGTGCAGTTAAATCACCGTAAGGCATGGGGTGTCTCACAGCGATCACCTTTAAACCCTGCTCCAGCAATGTTTCTACAACTTTTCTGGACGTTTGGCTTTTGCCGGTACCCGTACGTACAGCGCATACGGAAATAACCGGCTTCTTGCTTTTCAACATGGTTTGATTCGGACCGAGCAACGTAAAACTGGCGCCGGCTGCATTCACGATTGCACTGACTCCCATCACCGTTTCGTAACTCACATCACTGTATGCAAAAGCACATTCATCTACTTCGTATTTCTTAATTAACTCCGGTAACTGCTCCTGGGCGTAAATTGGAATTCCTTCCGGATACAATTCGCCTGCGAGTTCAGCCGGGTATTTCCTTCCATCGATATCCGGAATTTGTGCTGCTGTAAAAGCAACGACGTTATATGCACTATTATCACGATAATACGTGTTGAAATTATGAAAGTCTCTTCCTGCCGCACCGATAATAATAACATTTTTTGTTTCCATGGCACTCTCTCCTGTACGTTAAAATGAATTGTTATAATTATAACTAAAAATGTATAATTATTCAATGGTTTTTTTATAATGTCTGCAATCCGCTTAACTCGAATACAAAAGGGAAAAGGATGAAAATGAAACTATTTTTTTATCCTGTGTTTATTTATATGTAATTATGGTAACAGACTTTATACATATTATGAAGAAGGATGTGATTCACATGAAGGCTGTAACCTTTCAGGGAAAAGAGGCAATGGAGGCAAAAAAGGTGGATGACCCGCAAATCCAGGAAAGTACGGATATGATTGTACGTATTACCGCGAGTGGAATATGCGGTTCAGACCTTCACTTATGCCCGCTTATCACTGCATCACAATCTGTACGTAAATTCGGGTCGGTTCAGGTTACAGGCGTATACGGCACAGAAGCAAATAACTTTCCGCTTGGGAATTTTTTCACACGAAATGTTTCTCTAAAAACGGGACAAGCTCCCGTCATAAATATCATGCCGAAACTGTATGAGATGATTGAGAACAATGCGTTTGACCCGACAGATATTATTACACACCGAGTCAGCCTGGATGAAGCAGCAAAAGCTTATGATATATTTAATAAGAAAGAAGACGGATCAATTAAAATTATTTTCAAGCCGTAATAATCTGTCAGTCTTTTGCCCATTCACAAATTGAGCGGCGGCTTACCATCAAAGAGCCTGTTTTCCATAAACTATTGGAGAGCAGGCTTTTTGTATTTGACTGCATTGAAGACGAATGATAAATATTTAACAAACTATTGCACGTGCATTAAAGAATTGAGATAATGAACAGCAAATGAAAGCAGTATTTATGTTTGAGTTTTTGCGACTTTGGAAACAGGTTTTGGTTTTCCTCAATACGGGAGTTGTTATTATTCGAAAAAAACATATTGTGCTTTTAATTATTATTGTATTTATTTTATTTAACGGGGTTCGTTTATATATGGCACAACAGGAAGAAAACGCACTGAGAGAAGATACGATTTCCCACTTGGAAGAAAAAGGTTATGACATAGAAGCTCATATTGAAGAAACGGTTATTGTAAATGCAGGTAAGGACGAAAGAATGAAAGCTGTGGTCGTGACATTTAAAGATGAACCGGCCGTGCACTATTTTTACTCCTACAAGCAAGATACCGACCAAATTGTGCAGGTGGATGCTGTACATAGGGAAACAAATCAACCATTAAAACACCTGGAAGATGAGTAATCTATTATGGGGATGCCTAATCTGAAATAGTTTATATTTACGCAAAAATACATGCATGGTTAATACCTGGCCTGAAGGACTAATTAAATCCATTACAGGGTTATACTAAAGAAGGATGAATGAAACTCATTAAAGGAGGGTGGCTCATGACAGGAGTAGAAATAGATTTCATTGTCCCGGACAGTCTGAAGGCACTGGAGGTGTACGAAAAAATATTTGATATTAAACGTGTGGAGGTCACAAATTTCCCCAAAGGAGAGAATGAAGTAATTTTCTCCCTGTATGGCATGCATTTTCACATGCTGGATGAAAATCCGCAATTTGGGTTGAAAGCACCTGCTGCGGATGCGCACCAAACGATGTGGTTTAATATTACTGTTCCTGACATTAAGGAAATCTATGCCAAAGCGATGGAAGCCGGTTGCAAGGAGATGCAGGCAGTTACGGAATTGGCTGATTTCGGTGTGTCCAATGCCAGCTTTAACGATCCTTTCGGTTACCATTGGATGCTGCATGAGGTGCACAGGGAAGTGAGCTTTGAAGAAAGAGTTCAGCTTTGGGAAGAGAATAGAGAGGGGTAAATTGTGGTGGGTGCCTGGGACTGCGCTAAATGCTCGTCCCGCACCTCGCCCAGCCAGGCACCTCTCCACCGTTCTAATTTCGAATTAAATAATCGAATGCGCCTAATGCTGCTGTGGCTCCGGATCCCATGGAGATGATGATTTGTTTATATGCACTGTCTGTACAGTCCCCCGCAGCAAATATGCCGGGTACATTTGTTGCACCTTGTTGATCTACGATAATCTCACCTGTTTTTGTTTTTTCAATGGCGCCACCAATCCATTCCGTGTTTGGCACCAGTCCAATTTGTACAAAAACACCATCCAACGCGATATGCTTGTCCTCACCGAGCGTGAGATCCGTATAGCTCAGTCCGGTAACTTTCGTGCTGTCACCATGAATTTCCTTCGTGGCAGCACTTTTTATCACTTTGGTATTTGACAGACTGTTTAAGCGATCCTGAAGTACGGAGTCTGCTTTCAGTTCATCCGCAAATTCAAGCACCGTCACATGCTTTACAATACCGGCCAGGTCGATTGCTGCTTCAATTCCTGAGTTCCCGCCGCCGATCACAGCGACGTCCTTCCCTTCAAATAAAGGCGCATCACAATGCGGGCAGTAAGCTACACCTTTTGTCTTATAATCATGCTCGCCGGGAACATTGACATTTCGCCAGCGGGCACCTGTAGCAACAATTACTGTTTTACTTTTCAGCACAGCGCCATTTTCCAGCTCTACTTCAATGAAATCCACTTTTCTCTCCACGTTTTTCGCCCGCTGTGTATTCATTACATCTATTCCATATTGGTCCACATGTTCCCTGATACTTGCGGCAAGCGAGTCACCCGTTGTTTCTTTTACACTGATAAAATTCTCTATTGAACTGGTATCAAGCACCTGACCGCCAAAACGATCAGCAACAATGCCGGTACGGATACCTTTTCTTGCTGCATAGACAGCAGCACTGCCGCCAGCCGGACCACCGCCTATCACCAGCACATCATAGGGTGCTTTATTTTCAAATTCAGATGGATCGGATGTGCTCCCTAATTTTTGAAGTATCTCTTCCAATTCCATCCGGCCGCCGCCCCATTCTTCCCCGTTCAGGAAAACAGTCGGCACCCCCATAATATGCTTGTTTTCCACTTCATCTTTATAGGCGCCGCCTTCAATCATCGTATGGGAAATGCCGGGGTGCAGAACCGCCATTACATTAAGTGCCTGCACCACAACAGGGCAATTGTGGCAGCTTAAGCTGACGTATGTTTCAAAGTGATATTCCCCGTCCAGCTTCCCAATGCGGCTTACCAGTTTTTCATCCACTTTGGGCGGACGACCGCTCACCTGCAGCAGTGCCAGAACAAGGGAGGTAAATTCTTCGCCAAGCGGCAGGCCGGCAAACGTTATGCCAGTATCTTCCCCTGGCCGGTTCACGCTGAAACTTGGTGTTCTTTTCAGAGTGGTTTCTTCCACACTGATTTTGGAAGACATAGCCGCCAACTCATCTATTAATTCTGCCATCTGCTTGGACAGATCATCTGCTCCCACACTCAATCTAATGACGGTATCATTCTCCATGAGCTGCATATATTGTTCCAGCTGCTGCTTAATGTTCTCATCCAACACGTTAATCTCTCCTTCTATGAACCTGCATTTGAAAAAGCAGGCCCTGGCCAAAAAATACTTAAATTTTGCCTACAAGGTCGAGGCTCGGCTTCAGCGTTTCCTCTCCCTCTTCCCAATTCGCCGGACAAACTTCTCCCGGATTTTTGCGCACGTATTGGGCGGCTTTGATTTTATCAATCAAGGTGCTCGCATCACGACCAATACCGTCTGCGTTAATTTCAACTGTTTGAATCACACCGTCGGGGTCAATAATGAATGTGCCACGTTGGGCCAACCCGGATTCTTCGTCAAGGACTTCAAAGTTCCGGGAAATCTGCTGTGACGGGTCCCCAATCATGGTATAAGTAATTTTGCTGATTGCATCGGAATGGTCATGCCATGCCTTGTGGACAAAGTGTGTGTCCGTGGAAACGGAATATACTTGTACGCCAAGCTTCTCCAGCTCGGGTAATTGTTCCTGCACATCCTCCAGTTCCGTTGGACAAACAAAAGAAAAATCCGCCGGGTAGAAAACAACAATGCTCCATTTTCCTTTTAAATCCTCTTCCGTTACCTCAAAAAAATCCTCGCCAGCCCGGAAGGCCTGCGCTTTAAATGATGATATTTCTTTTCCTACCAAAGACATATGTAGCTCCTCCTTAAATTTCTTCTGCATACTAAAGTAGTTTTGACCAAAAACTTTTTAATTATAAGTCGGGCAAAGAGTGCAGAACAGCCCATTTAAGGATTCGACAAATTTCGAGCAATTTCGGGGAGTGACAGGCACCACAGTCCATCGGTTTTTTACCCTGTAATTCTAAAATCCGTAAATGCCGGCTCATCCTTCAGATCTGTTACATCCATTTCTTTTACCGACGACCCTGGAGGTCCTTTTTTAATTTCATTCAAGAAGTCCGAGATAGCCGCTTCCTCCCCAAAGGCTTTTATAAGTACACTGCCATCCCGCTCATTTTTCACCCAGCCAACAATGGTGTACTTCATGGCCATTTTCTGTGTAAAATAACGAAAGCCGACCCCCTGCACATCACCTTGTACGTTAACTTTTACATATCTCATGCTTATCACCTCTATGTTGATCGTAACAAAAATTAACGGGATCCACATCTGATTTAGAAAGTGCTGCTATTATCTCCATGGTTTCCACCCCTGGAATTTATCGGCGTATATAGTGATGAAAAGGTCTCTGCCGCAACCGGAAAGCCATGGGAGCCTGATGACCTGAATAGCATGACCTCCATGCCGCTGAAAAAGAAAATTTCAAAAACCGCCATCCTGTCGAGCATCGTAATGACAGTTATTGCTGCTGCTTTGTATTTCGCAGTTGCAGGCTATACAGTAATACTGGATGAAGTCGTATTTAATGAATCCATGCTCCAATCCTTTTTCCCATTCGTTATCGGCTTGCTGATTTTAAAAGGCGGGCTGATTGGTTATCAATGGCTGAAAGGCTGGTGGAGTCAATCAATTGCAGTCATAAATGGAGTTTATCATTTAATTTATATGACTTTCCTTATCATTATCTCCAGTCAGGCTAATCTGTTTAATACAGCTTACTTAGCTGATCTATCAGAGAAATTTAACCTGCCGATGGATTATATGGAGATTTTTCCTTATTTAATCTTATGGGTCATTGTCGTTTCGATTATTACGTACTTGATTTACGATATTATCGCTGGTTTCAGGAAAGCCAAAAAAAGTGATCTTCATTCCTGAGTTTCTCTTCTTTTACCATAAGAAATTGCCTTCAATCGTTTAAACATGTAGTATTTGAAGGCTTTTCTTATACAAAAGATATATTTCATTTCCATCATAAGCTAGATACCAAGTAACCAGCGGACCATCTCCGGTGCCTGTCATCTCCCGCAGTCCAATAACTGAACTTGTAAAACGCAAAACAAGGGTTGTCAACGGCAGGTAGTGTAAAAAGTTCTATGAAAAACAAGTGAAAATAAAATACTTGTCACTTCGCTGATCTGAAACGTCTAAAAACAGTCTAAGAAATAAGAAATTAGCTTTTAAGACTTGTACTATAAATAAAAAAAGACATACCAAATAAACCGATGAAACTGCGGTTAATTATCCTTCCTTGTTTGCTGCTTCGCATGGTCTCAGATGAATGAGAGGTAGTCAAGGAAAGCACTTGACAACCTCACATCCATCTAAGGTAATGTCGCCAAGGCAAACAAAGGAAAAACTCTGGTCAGGAAAATTCAATCTAGGATGCCTGCTTGTCAACCACGAAATCCTGAGCCATGTCAATTAATTTCACCCATCTTTCGGGCATATTAGGCATTCTTTTAAGCTCTGGGATGATCACAGGAGATTTATACTCTAGTGTGGCATGTGGGCGCAAGAAATTGAAATACGCCACAAAAAGTGTCACATAAGAGACGGAGCCTGCCTGAGAACCAAACCCGGTTGTTGCTCGATAATTGCCTTTGAACGTACGATTTAACCGTTCAATAATTTGTTTTAAGGGACGATATTCCTTTGAAACTGGATCATCATTGGTTAACCCAATTACTTTATGAACATCAAAGTGAATGCCATGTTGAGCGAAATAGTGCTGTGCCAGAATGTAAATGGGATTGCCATCTACGACAAACATTAGATCCTCAGGTATTTTCTTGAACTTTTGAAGCACCTGATCCAAAGCTTTGATGGCTGACAATGTATCACGATTTGGTGAGACAGGGTACGATAGAATAATTTTTTTTACCGCATCAAAGAAAAAGAACAAGTAGTGCCATCGGCCCTTTACACGAATATATGTCTCATCACCACAAAAGCTATTAGACAGTTCGTAAGGATAGTGATCGACAAACGGTTTTGTGATGAGAGCAACACTATTCATGTAATTCAATATTGTCTGGTGTGAAACTTTAACCTGGTGCACATCGAACATCAATGCAGCTGTTTTACGAGCTGAAAGCCCGTAGTTCACATGATAGGTTAAGATTAACCCAAGTGTATGTGACGAAACGTAAATGCGTGAAAGATCAACCTTGGGTTTCACGGGAGTATCCTTGGATAACGGTTTAAAGTCAAAGTGAAATTCCCGAAAGATGTACCGGACTTTAAATGCCTGCGGATCTTGTTTAAAACGTTTCTTTTCTTCTTTCGACATTTGCTGGATTTTCTTTTTGTAGTACAAACAGTTATCGTTTTTACACTTAAAAACGTAGAAGTCTTTACGTTCCTTGATCTTTTCTAAGGTTTTTAAACAATGTGGGCATTTAAGGACAGCTTCTTTCAGATACCGGTTTTGTTTACTAAACAGACATGCACACACTTTACATTGATACTGACCTTTTTCACCATTGTTGGCATATAAATAGGCTTCAGGTGCTGAACATTTAGGGCAAGTCATCATCGTTGGTATGTTAACCACACTATTTTTATGACGTTTGACTGGTTTTAGTTCCTTTCCATGGGTAGCTTGATAATCTTTCAGAAGTTCCTGATAATCCAGTTTTTCCAGGGTTTCAATCACTGGCATATCATCAACTTCTAATTTTCGATAAGGCTTATTAACAGGTTCATCAAATAGGTCTCTGGCAACAGACTTACCAAGAATTATTCCTAAGAGACCAAAAATAATTATCTCTTGAAACTTGATATAAGCAAGCAAATAAGTTATAAATTGAGGTAACAACTTGTCACTTCCTTTTTAGGCGTTTTTGGGTGTGTGGTTACCTCATTAATAGCCTATTTTTAAGGGGGTGGCAAGTTTTTTCGTTAAAAAACGCTTTAGAACAACAAAAACACAGGTTTTTACTAAGAAACTTTTGACAATACGCAACGGCACGCCGGGGGAAGTCTATGCAATTTTTTATGTTCTCCGCTTTTTTGTTTCTCATACGCCCATACCTGCTCCATCGATACAAGCCCGGAAATTGTCCATTCCTTCAAAATTTCCTCAATACACCTAAGCGAAAGTCCACCTCTTTTCACTGCCAGCTTTATTCCGGCAATCACGATTTCATCCCCCAGCTCGCGGCACCACGCACTAATCGCTTCTATGGCAACAGGGCCCAAAATACCAAAGTTTTTCCTGTACACATCAAATGGATTTTCACACTCGTATGCGTGTCTGCTTTGTACTTGTTCTTCTTTATGATGATTATGTATCGCAACGGAATCAGTCCGGAATGGAACCCGCCATCCCTCCTCGTTTTTTCCTTCAAACCGGGCCAATGGAGGGTTGTATTGTTTAGCATCTTGATGCTGACTTTTGCCGGTGCTTTGGTTCATTTTTTCATCCATGGAAACCATTTGATAGACAGAAGATCTTCCTTTACATCCTTTATGATAAACGATTAAGTCGTGGTCCAGGAGCTGTTTATGAGCTTCAGCAAGTCTGTTTTCCGGTAAACCGGTCAGCTGATGAATTATCTTTTCATTTGCATTGAATTTGCTGCTCCACCCGGCCATATTATTAATGGACATCAAGGTGTGCCATAACAATATGGCACCACTTGATAAATCGTGCAGCAACAGCCAATTTCGGAAAGCATTTAATTCTTTTATATAGTTCATTGTTCCGTCCCACGTGTTGTTTTCATCACTTCAGCCGCCCCATCATAATATCCCTGCAGTTCCTGCTCCCGAATCCAGGCATCCACCATTTCTGGGGAAAATTGAATCTTTCCCCGAAGCCGGTAATGCGGTATTTCTCCTGCCCGCACCATCTTGTAGACGGTATCGCGGTGAATACCTAAATATGCAGCCATTTCCTTTACGGTCATTGATTTTCTTTTCATATAATAAACCTCCCTTTTGTTCTTTCATGACTATTAATCGAACAATAAGGAAGGTTGGTGGCATTTTAGGTTGGATTTTTTTAATGATTACACTTTCCTGTTCAGGTCACTTATTTTACAATCTACGAAAATAATAACCATTAAAAAAATCCTCATGCGCTTTTGCAGGTACATGAGGGATTATTCTCTACGCAGCCTAGCCATCTTGGCGGGGAACAGTCTATTGTGGCCGCTCCATGAAACAGCGCGGGCAAACTTTAATAAATTTAGCGCTCTACCTAATTCTACTGTCATTAACAATTTTTATTTTTACTCTCTTAATATTTTAACTCACTTATGCTTACTACTTATTCATTTCTGCAAGAAAATCACCTAACAGACTATCTAAATCATCATCCGATGAATCCTCTTTTTCTTCCTTTTCTTCGGCTTGAGCTTCTTTTATGTTTTCCAGCTTCAATGCATCCAAGTCATCACCGGACTTATTTAACATCTCAGTTGAAGTTGTTTTCTGCTTTGAAGATAAATGGTCTTCCTTGTTTGATTCTTCTGTGCCACCTTCATCCATATCACTTTCTTCCTGAAGATACAGAGCCTCATCCAAATCCAAGGAATTGCTGTTTATCGATGCAAGCAGGGAAGCAGCTCGGGCCGGGTCCATTAAAAGTTGATAGATAATGCTGCCAAGCAACGCCTCCGAATGTTCATGCTTCAACCAATTCCGCTGTGCTTTCGTTAACTTATGGGGGAGGGGAATGGAAAGCACTTCTTTTTCCCTTGAGAGGGACTGCCCTACCCCCTGCATTACAAACTCGGCAATTTTACTGGAAAAATTCCTTCTTTCTGTTTCTTTTAGCTTCTGCAGCTGTTTTAGTAAATGATCCGGTGTATCAGCAGGGACGCGGAAAGAGATTGCTTGTCCCCTTTTCACCTCATTTGAGCCGGGCTTTTTCATAGAATCACCTTAACTTTAATTTTTCGCCTTTTCCTTCGGCGCCTTTTTCTTCTCGGTCTTCTTTACATGGTCGTTGATGAGCTTGTAATAAGCGTTTGCCATCATCCATATACTCTCTTTTTCATCTTCAAAAAACTCAATATTATATCCATCCAAACTATTATTTATCGATTTTAAATAATCTTTTAAAGCACTGGAGCCGCCACCAACAAAATAACAAATCTCTGTTTGAGAGTTCTTCTGCCATATATTCCGCAATAAACGATATTGTTTTTTGGCCAGTTCCAATAGTATTCGATCTGTAATATCATGAATGTTTGTCCGGTTTCCTTTGACCATAATATGATTACGATTATTTTTCCTTGTGATTATATCAATCACATCGCGGCGGCTATCCAATTCCACCCCATGTTTGGACCGGATTTCCTCTCTTATCGCTTCTAATGATTCAGATACACCAAGATGGAATCCTTGCGCCTTATCATCATCCACATTCCGGTTTCTAATTACGGCGATATCTGTAGACAACCCACCAATGTCCTGAATTAAAATTCTCTTATCGATTAGGTCTTTATTAATCACGTTAAGATTATTATCCATGACAAGGTTAATATAGGCGGCAAACCCCTCAGGGTATACTTTAACTTCATCAAATTTAACATTCACTTTCAAACCCTGGTACTTTGGTGTAACGAGAAATTCCACCTGATGCACGCCTCCTGTTAATTTCGAGCGATAACCGGCATCCTTTCCCTCTTTCGCTTCACGAAGAGGGAGCCCCGTCCCCAGTGTGTATTTAGCATCTACCACATTCTTTTCGCACGGAAAAACCGACTCATTCTCTTTCCGAACAGCATCCAGTGCCAATGTGGCCAGGAGCATAATCAATGTTTGATCTTCCTCCGATTTACTGCTTCCCGGGTCCAGCTCTGTTGCATTACTGCTTTTCGTGGCTAAGTGGCCGATACGATAAATTGCATTATTTTCTTCTAAAGCCGGGGAATGCACCTTTACATGAATTCCCTCTAGCGGATCCTTATTGTCCAAATCTTCTATTCCAATTACCGGACGGTCTTCTGTATCTCTGGCAATGATATTGGGAATATTTAATTCATAATCCATTTCTCCAAAGATAGCTTTAATCGAATCATTACCAACATCAACAGCTGCAATTCTCGAATCAGACATTTCATTCATCCTTTTCCATTTAAAGATTATTTAATACCTTGTACTAAGTAAAATTGTACTGTGTATCAACGTTAAAAGAGATTATTCGTTTCTTCAATGGCATTCATGAAAAAGAAATATAAATGTAAACCTGTAAACATTCAGTAAACATCCTGATTTTTGTATACATTTATGTAAACAATATTCTCAAAACGGTGAACACGTTACCACAGTACGAAGTAAACGCTTTTGTTTACATGTATACTCACATGTAAACATTTGTGTACAATTTCGTTTACATGTTTACCTGTGATGGTTATTAGTACGATTACTGACATGTAGAGAGGGGGAAGATGGAAAATTTCAAAAAACACAAAAAAGGACGATTCCCCATAGCTTGGGAATCGCCCCTTTAAATAATCTGATTACTATTGTTTTAAAACTCCGTCTGCCTCCGGAATATTAGCCACATCAATGGCATTCATTTTACAGAAGTATTCCAAAAAGCTTTCAGCTGCTTTGATTTCCGCTTCATCCGTTTTTAATGCAATAATATCTTTCAGGATTTGAGCGGTCCACACATTATCAAAATAACGATATTTACCAGACTTCCACGTCTTCCGATGCGGGTAAGCCTTATTAATATAATAATTCCAGAAAAGCATTTTTTCCGCTTCCTGATCCGTAAGCTTAATTTTGAATTCCGTATGAGCCGGGATCATGCCATCATCGCCAAGCTGGCCAGTAAACATTTCATTTACCATATAGAGACCGAGAATCTGTCTTTCCGTTTCAGGTTGATCAGGTGCTTTTGCGGTCAACAGGGCTGCGCTATTCAGACGCAATCGGGCCGGACTGTTGGGCTCGCCTGCATTTTTTCCGCTTTGAATCTTACCTGTAGACACTCGCCACTCATTAAAAACATTTTGTTGCTCTTCTTCATCCAGCCAAAAGACTATTTGAGAGCTTTCATGGATTTTATGGTTTTTCATTTTTTCCCTGAGCTGCTGCTCAAGTGCCAACTGTTCTCTTTCTTCTTCCTGTTTCTTTTCTCGCGCTTCTTTTTCCTTCTTCCTTTGAGAAACAACTTTCTTCAAAGAATTTGCCGTGTCCTGGTCCTTCAGTGTGATAAATTTTCCAAAAGCATCCGGGTAAACAAATTTTTTGGTACCCTCTTTGAAATCAATGGTGATGAAAGATTCATCCTGATCCACGATATCTCCTTTACCAAAAACTTCATGCGTTATTTCTTCTTTTAGTAAATTCATTAACACACTCTCCTTATTTGTAGCAAGGCGTTTATTTTCACCCTGTCATTGACTAAACATCCGTCTCCAACAATGTTACTAAGGGAACAAAACACGGTAACCAAAATAAAAAACCGCACTTCAATTCTTTTAGAAGAAATTGCGCACGATCACCGAATGTTTTCTCCGTATTATTATGATTCTAAATATAGATTATCATACATCTTAAAAAAATGCAATATTTTCGTTGACAAGTTATAATTAACCATTGTATAATATTTTGTTTATATTAATTTTATGTATATGCAAAGGATATTCACCATTAGACAAGCGATTCTTACCAAACACAAACAAAAGACGAATTTTCACACATTTGTCATAATTGCGTTGGTTATTTACCTTCTTTTTATATTATACTTATAGTTGAAATAGTATGACGAAGGAAGGGATAAAGTTATGCTTGGACAACAAAGAAGTATGGAAGAACTGATTGAACAAAATAAACAGGCTTTGCTCGAAGACAGTGAGGCGCTGGACGAAATCGAGCGAAAACTTGAAGAAAAACATTCAAAGGAAATGTAATATTACAGCTCAGCAGACATTGGATCTGCTGAGCTTTGTTATTTATCTGATTTGTAAAATTTTCTGCGATGGAGACTACTATGTTCAAGGACCCGCATTAAGTTAATCGGGTGCCTGGCCGTGCAGGGGCAGGCACCTCCTGCTTACTTTAATTGCTTACCCACATAATTCTGCATGGATTCGGGAAGCAACCGATAAAACAGCCCTTTATATTTCAAATCAAGCAGGCCGGCGATGGAAACAGTAAAAAACACAAACAGTAAAATGGTGTTTTTATTAGACATTACGATTCTCCTATCATTATAAATTGTTGAATGTAAACTATCACGCTGCAAAACTCTTTCAGGTTCAAATTTATGAAACGGGCAAAGAACATAACAATTTTCTTTTTTAGTTTACGTAGTATAGATAATGATTCAGATTGTAAAGCACCTACACACCATAGGATACGCTCTTTTTTTACCAGGCTGGAAGATATTTGCTAAATCCCCATCAATTCCCGCAATTCCTCTTCATTCCTGATTAAATCTTTTACTGTGTATTCATCAAGTACGCTGAAAAAGGCGTGCAATGCTTTATTTAACGCATGCTTTAATGTGCATGCGGGTGTAATGACACAATGGTTGGTTTCTTGATCAAAGCACTCCAGCAGATTTAAATCACTTTCCAGCCGCCGGACAAGCAATCCGACATTAATTTCCTCTGGTGGCTTGGCTAAACGGATTCCCCCGTTTCTCCCGCGTACGGTTTCCAATAATCCCATCTTATTTAATTCAAATACAATTTTCCCCAAATGATGCGAGGATATATGAAACACCTCTGAAATCTCCTTAATACTGGAGAGCTCCCCATCCGGTTTCGTCCCTGTGAATATAAGTACACGCAAGGCATAATCCGTATATTTTTTTAATTGCATTGTTCTTCTCCTTAAGATTATTACTTCAAATAATTGTAACATATAACGGGTTTTCACTATTGATACAGTGATAATAGTCATTTACAATTAAAGATGTATACGAAATACATGTTTAAAATAACAAGGAGTGCTATGTAATGACAACACAAACAACTCATGTACTTGATCAGGAAACAAGAGATATTGTGAAATCAACTGTGCCTGTATTGGAAGAACATGGTACTGCAATTACAAAAAGCTTTTACCGTCAAATGTTTAATGATCATCCTGAATTAAAAAACATCTTCAATCAAACAAATCAGCGCAAAGGCGACCAGCCGAAAGCACTGGCCAACACGGTTTACGCTGCAGCATTGCACATCGATAACTTAGAAGCTATTTTACCTGTCGTAAAACAAATTGCGGAAAAACATAGAAGCCTGAATATCAAACCTGAACATTACCCGATTGTCGGCAAGTATTTATTAATGGGAATCAAAGATGTTCTCGGTGATGCCGCAACAGATGATATTATGAATGCCTGGGAAAAAGCTTATGGCGCCATTGCGGATGTATTTATTTCCGTGGAAGCAAACATGTACAAAGCAGTGGAAAACACACCCGGCGGCTGGGTGGACTTCCGTAACTTCAGAGTGGCCAAAAAAGTGGTGGAAAGTGATGTTATCACCTCCTTCTATTTAGAGCCCGCAGATGGCGGTGTATTCCCGCTTTATGAGCCCGGTCAATATATTACTGTAAAAGCTGAAATCGAAGGAGAACCTCATCATCATTTGAGACAATACAGCTTATCACAGGCGCCAGGTGGAGAATACTACCGGATTAGTGTAAAACGGGAAGAAGGAAATGGAGAGTTCCCGGAAGGTGTCGTGTCCAACTTCCTGCATGATCACATATATGAAGGCAGCATTTTGCCAATCAGCGCGCCAGGCGGCGACTTTTTCCTTGATCAAAAAGACAATCGCCCACTCGTATTAATGAGCGGCGGTGTTGGTTTAACTCCAATGATGAGTATGCTGGAGACAGTGATTAAAACACAGCCGGAACGTGAAGTCATATATATTCATGCTGCCAGATCAGAGAAATACCATGCGATGAAAGAACGCGTGGAGGAAATTTGCAGGGAACATACGAATGTAACAAGTTACATCGTTTACGATAGTCCTGCCGAAGGAGAACAGTGTGATAAAACAGGTCACATTGACTATGACTGGCTGCAATCCATTATACCGACAAATGACGCCGCATTTTATTTCTGTGGACCAAAAGGATTCATGCGTGCAGCATATCAGAACTTAAGAAAATTGGATGTAGCAGATACAGATATTCATTATGAAGTATTTGGACCTGCTGAAGATATGAGTGCGTAGGATCTACACATGTCGAAGAGGACAGGCCTTCTGTCCTCTTATTTATATTATGTGGCCGTAGCCGGACATCCAAATCAAGATACAGTCAGACAGCACGTCAATTAGAGGAATACTAACCTCCTGCATTCTCTACAACCCCCCAGGCAGTTCCTCATAACAAAACCACCAATCCAAACAGTCGATTTCACTCTTTTCTGCCTGTTCTACACGTTCTCTGGCTTTCATCACAGTGTTGGCCGGCGGTAAAATGACCTGATCACCCAGCAACTCATTATTCGGCCAATTAGCCGGCATGGCAACACCATAAGCATCAGCAGTTTGCAGCCCCTTTAGGATCCTCAGTAATTCATTTGTATTGCGGCCCAATTCA
The DNA here is from genome assembly GCF_055379185.1 of Virgibacillus kimchii. Lineage (NCBI taxonomy): Bacteria > Bacillati > Bacillota > Bacilli > Caryophanales > Bacillaceae > Virgibacillus > Virgibacillus kimchii. The sequence continues at coordinate 2,918,292 of NZ_AP043951.1, forward strand.
TTTGGATAAGTAAGCATAAGTCGAATATAACCGGCTGGATCAACAAAAAATACGGACCGGACCGTTCGTGTTACCCCTTCCGCCGGTATCATACCCAGACGGCGGGATACCACTCCCAGCTCATCGGCTATTATAGGGAATTGTATACTGACACCAATTTTCTGCTGAATCCACTCGACCCATTTCATATGGGCAAATGCTGTATCAATCGATAGTCCGATAAGTTCACAATTCAGCTGTTGAAATGCAGCTTGATTCTTTGCAAAAGAAATAAACTCTGTCGTACATACTGGTGTAAAGTCACCCGGATGACTGAATAACATAAACCATCGCCCTTCGTAATCGGACGGCAAACTTATATTTCCAAGCGTAGAGTGCGCATTTATGGATGGAAAGCGATCCCCGATTCGCGGCACATTTTCCTTTTCATGATGATGTATCATAAATTTTCCTCCTTTTACCACTATATATATTCGCCTATATTTATTCTCGTGAAAATATGGTTAATAAGTAAAGTGGACAAGCCCGCCATCCTCGGGACTTTCCTCCCATTTTGCTGTCCAACTGTAGTAAATCCTCCGGGCCTCCCGTATAATTCATGTGGAACTTTTATACGGAAAATGAAGGGAGACGAAGAATGTGGTGAAAAAGTACATGGCCGGGGTTGCACTCATCATCTGTTTATTTTTAGCAGCATGTGCAGAGCCGGGCCCTGCAGAGATTCTTGAAGAAGCAAACCAAGCGCAGCAGGAGCTGACTTCAGTGGAAGTGGAATTTGAAGAAACGGACGGAGGGGAAACAGTTACCGGAAATGCCATTTTTGATTTTGATAACAATGTGGACTACTACAGGATGAACGAACCGGGTTTTGCCCTCTATAAAAGTAATGATGACTTTCTGATTGAATATGATGACGGAATAGTAGCAGATGCGATTGCAGAAACCGGAGCGGATGCAAATGAAGTGGAAAGCGCCTTAGACAGGCAATTTAGATTTATGAAAGGTCCACTTGTCTTCTTTGGAGAACTGAATGAGAACCTGTATGAAAAATTTGATTGGGAAGAGCAGGAAGATTACTATGTCTTTACATACAACGGTGAGGAAGCAGACATAGACGAGATTGGCAGGGGTTTTGTAGAGCCATCCATCGACTCCCTGTCTAATTTCTTGGGAAGCAATATTGAACTTTCCAATATTCACATTGATAATTATGTATTAGAAATCATTATTGATAAAGAAACAAATCTGATTCAGCATGTGGAACAGGATATAAGCTATTCTATCGAAGAACATGACTTTTCCCAGGATGAAAGCTATGTTTATACCTATACAAATTACAATGAAACCGAAGAAGTGGCATTACCGGCTGTAACCATGGAAGAAGATACTGCTGAAGATCCTGACAACAGCACTGACACTGATGTCCCCGGGCAGATTTCAATAAGTGATGAAGAGCGGGAAACCTTGGAAACGGAAGCAGCCGCTTATCTTGATGCGCTGATTCAGGCGACTGTCTTTCAGAATGCCGAAGAATTTATCAACCGGGCACCGGACAATTATCCGGAAGAGGAAAAAGTATCCGAGGCTGAAATGCAACGGGACTTTTTCAAGGAAATATACATCCAGAATACCCAGCAAAATATGGCGGGTGCCAATGTAACAGAGGAAGAAATCATAGATTTAGCAGACGCATTTATACATGCATTATCCACGACGGAGTATGAAATAACCGGTGCAGATGCCCAGTCGGCAGAAAATATTACGGTCACCGTTTCAGTGGAAGGTTTCAGTGATACGTCCGTGTATCTCGAAACAGAACAGGAACTGATCGCGCTTTATGAAGAAGGCGAAATTGCAGATGATGAACTTGATTCCAAGAACCTTGAATTATTAACCGAAAAATATTATGACATTGATGAACTCCTTGACCCTATAGAAGTCGAAGTCCACGTCATGCTGGACGGCGCCGGCACCTATACGGTCCTCATGCAGGATCAATATTTAGCAGGGTTTGTACAGTAAAAGATAGAATGGCTCCCGAACAGATATTGCTGGCGGGAGCTTTTTGTATCATTCAATGGTTACATTAAAATCAGCATACGTCCAATAAGCCCAAAATTCTGTAGTATATCCTTATGTTAAGTGTCTCGGATGAATGAATAACGTAACCTTCGTCCTATCTACTCCGAGAGTAAACATATTCTTCAAGTTTACTGTGGGTAGCGATAGTTGAAATTGATCCAAAATTGCGGGGAGTTTCGTTATCAAGTTCCTATGGTTTATTACTGAGAAATGAAAGAATTTGAAGCAATTGTTATTGGAAAAGCTCGAACTAAACAACCTGGTTATAGATTATCTGCGAAATATGTCGAACGAATCTTGTAAAAAAGTGGTAGTACATGCTTAACAAATATAGTAAAATAGCACTACATCAAGAGTGAAAAGGCAATTCTTCCGAAAGGTTGATACGCAAAGCTGCAGACCTAAGGGTTATATTATACTCCTATGGTGGCTGGGCTGCCTCAATTGGGGGTTAATTGACATGGTAAAACAAGAAAATTCAGTGGAAATTAGGCATCTTGATGAAGAATGGGTTGAATTAATAAAAATGGCAAAAAACAGTGGACTTACCAAACTGGAAGTCCGACACCTTCTTTATAACTTTACATATGTGAAATGGATAATGTTTAACGAAAAAGGAACATAGTATAACGATTTTTGGGACAGCTGAGAATTCAAGTGCGTAAGAGTGAATATAAAGTTGCCGATGAGGACAATTTTCTGTCCTCTTTTTTATTTTTGAGAATATGAACTAAAATGCAATAAGTCCTACATCGAATACTTTATTAACAAGCAACCTCCCGCCCTTCATGGTCCGAGAGGTTGCCGAAAGTCAATTACACATCAGGGCACTTACTTTAGCCGATTCAAAAACAATGAAGCCTGCTCATCCTGTTCTTCTTCTACATTTATAAATAATCTGCCATCTGCCAGCTCCGTTGCTTCATTTCCTGCCTGATCTACTCCCTTAACCTGAATTTGCGCTCCGGCTGCCGTCAAGTTTGTCGGCACGGTCCAGTAACCTACATATTTACCGTTTTCTATTTCCATCATCGGCAATTCTATCGGCCCCGGTCCGGATATCTGCGAAAAACTTTCTGCCAGTGGCAAGTAAATTTGGAAGGTTGACCGAAGACCCGGTTCACTGTCAAATGTGATTTTGACACTTTCACCGGTAGAGAGATAAATATTTTCTTCCGGTGTTACATTTTCAATCACCGGCCCCTCTTCTTCCTCCTCTGTTTCCACGAAAACTGTCACATGATTATGGGCAAAGTTTCCAGCTGCATCATATGCAGTCACTTCGATTGTCTGCTCTCCTGGCCCCAGCGATATTTCCCTGGAGTAATGCCCACTGTCGTCCACATCAGCTTCCATTCCTTCCACTTCAACCCTGTCAAGATGCTGATCCTCCACTGTCCCTTCTACCATTACGAATGTTTCTGTAAGGGTCTCTCCCTCTTCAGGGCTCTCTATACGAAGCTCAGGTGCCAGCGTATCCAGTACCACAGATACTACATTGGATTCCGCCACGGGCTCATCATCAACAAATGTGATGGCCTGCAATTCGTTTGCCCCTTCTTCCAATGTGGCATTAATGGAAAACTCCCCATTTTCATCTGCAATGCCTGTTCCGACCGTATTACTGTCACTTGTAATGTGAACAGCTGTATTTGGGTTTCCCGTTCCCTCTACGACGATCTCTTCTTCATTGGTAATAAGCCCATCCTCAGGAGCAGTAATTTCTGGAGCCACATACTCCGGCTCTTCGCCGTAATCCACATTTGCACGAATCATAAAGTTGCCTGAACCGCCATCCGATTTGGTCCATTGTCCACCTGCATACTGCCAGCTTCGATCAGCATAATTATTGGATTCTCCATCTGCAACAAATCCCGGAATATACGGATAATCGTCTGCCTGCAGATAGACAATATAAAAATCATCTTCGACCACAACACCTAAATGCGTCAAATCAACTTCTGTCCACGTATCTAAATCACGAACTGCTGTCGCCTCTACCGGACCGGCCAGTTTATTTCCGGGTGCACCATTTTCCCCATTGGCATCATAAACAGCAATCATTATGTCCGTCCCGCCAGGTTGTGGTACATGATCCGCCCAAAACTGCAATTTGGCGCCGGTAAGCATGGCGGAAGATCCCCCTTCCTCCAGAGACATTCTCACAGCAAATCCGCTTCCTTTTTTGCTGAACGCAAGATTTCTCGCATAGGATCCACTGTCATATGCTATTTCTGAGTCTCCCGCTTCATAGAAAGGTTCCAGTGTAATATCCAGCTGTAAATCTTCTCCTTCTACAACGGTGATCTCTTCCGTTTTAGCGTAATAACCATCGGCATATGCTTTTAACGAATAGGTTCCCTCGATGGCTTCAAGTTGGTATGTTCCATCTTCATTGGTAGAAATGCGACCGCTGTTTTCATCTTCCAGTAAAAAGACTGTCGCGTCTTCAATCTCCTGTCCCATGGTGCTTTCTACCGTTCCGGAAATAGATTGCCTTGGTAAAGGAGTCATTTGGATTTCCGGTGAGATGGTTTCTTTTTCTGTAAGTGAGACGGCTACAGTCTCCTGTTCGTACCCATAAGCATCTACGTGCAGCGTATATTCACCTGGTTTATGGTGGACAGCAAAACTGCCATCTCTTAAATCTGTTTCGGTCTCCCAACCGGTCTCTTCAACCTTAATTGTTGCCTCAACAGGTATAATTCCTTCATTGAATGCTTCATTTCCTTCTCTTGTGTTTTCCGATTCCTTCTCCACTCCATTAAATTCCAACATCGGCTGTAATTTATCATTCACTTGTTCTTCCGGTATGTTCAACGTTGCGTTTTCATCATATACTTGATTTGCAATGCTCACTCCCGAACTATCGTTGACCACCTTAACATCATCTATATACCAGCCGTCATTTTCATTGGAGGAGGACTCCAGGTTAAATGCAATATAGACTTGCTCTCCTGCATAATCCGATAAATCCAATCCTATTTCATGCCAGCGTGTATTCTCCTGTCTCACTTGATATAAAGGATCCCAGCTCTCTCCATCAGTTGAAACGAAAACTGTACCTGTATCTTGTCCAAGTAATGTTAATTTGTACCAGTTTTTAAACCGGAGAACAGTGTCTTCTTCAACAAATACAGGTGGCATCATCAGCGTCATGTCTGCATCCATGGCATAAAGCCCTCGCAAATTGGTACCTGCTACTTTTTCCCCGGAAGGCGCGCCATCCGGACCGTATGTCGGGATACCCCATTCCCAGCTATTGTTTCTGCCAAAAGAGTACCAGCCGTCGGGATATCCTTCAAAATCTTCAATATATCCCTCGCCCACACCCTCTTCAATACTCACGGTATAAACATCGGTTACTGTTTCGTTTCCATTAAAATCATGGATGGACCACCTATAATCCAACGTGTCTCCAATAATCTCATCTTTGGGAACTACTGCTTCATACACCCCATCCAGATGGTCACCTTCTACCGCTTCAGCTTCGAAGGATTTTTCCGTACCGTTATCCAGTGTTAGAGTTAATGTCACTTCATTGACACTTACATTGTCACTTGCCCTGATTAGAAATTCCTCATCTTTATTCTTATACAGGGATTCTCTGGGATCATGCTCATAGGTTGGAGCCTCATCATCTATACCCGGGGCGGTCACCTGCCCATCAATAGTGCCAATGCCTTCTTGTACTGCTTCAACTGCAGCTGCAGCATCAAGCAGTCCATACCCATATCCATTATTTGGGGAATCCGGGTAATCCTCATCGGTCCGTTCAGCTGCTGTTAATTTTAATACATCTTCTATCTGCTCAATGGTCAGATCGGGATCCACTTCCAACATCAGCGAGATTGTAGCCGCCACATGCGGGGCAGCCATAGATGTTCCATTGTTTTCTGTATAGGAATCATCTCTAGTAGAGGAGCGAATATTAACACCCGGGGCTGCCAGGTCAGGTTTAAGGACTCCCATTTCAGAAGGTCCTCTCAAGGAAAATTCCGCCAGTATATCGTCTTCATCGGTAGCTCCAACAGCAATGGATTCTTCATAATTTCCAGGCGCAGCAGCGGAACCGGGCACAGGATCATCAAATAATCCAGCATTCCCTACAGAAAATACAGGAACAATTCCTGCAGCACGCCAGGCTTGTACCATAGGAAGAAACCAGTCATTATTTACTGGTCTGCCTCCCCAAGAATTATTCACGATATCGGGTGCTTTGTCCGGATGAGGTACACCATATTCATCCGTCGGGGCAAGCACCCACTCAGCCGCTTCCAAGATATGGTGATCGTAGCCTGAACCCCCATAAAATGCACGTACCGCGATCCATTCGGCACCGGGGGCTACGCCTATCTGATTTGCCCCATCTTCTTCCTGACCAACCATAGTACCCATCGTATGCGTACCGTGGCCATCCGAATCCATCGGACTATTCGCTCCAAGTACTGCGTCATGCCAGTTAAACTCATGGGAGGCATTATCAGGATCATCCGGATCGAACCCACGATACTGTCTTTTTAGAGCCGGATGCTGCCAGGACACTCCGCTGTCGAGGTTGGCGATGACAACTCCTTCTCCGGTAACATCGTCTTCCCACACTTCCGGAGCACCAACACGATCAATGTTCCATTCAATACCACTGTTTTCAAAGGATTTATTCTCAATCGGTGTCAGCTTTTCATTTTTGTCCAATATAACAGACTTAACTTCCGGACGACTCGCAATTTCATGTGCTGTTTTTTCCGTGCCGGTCACCGCTAAAGCATTCACAATATAAAAGCTTTGATAATCCTTGATACTGCCGTGGTTGTCCAAATAGGAAATAATGTTCTTTTGTGTCATTTCGGCATTATTTTGTAATTCGGATACGACAGCTTCCTGGACACGTCCCTTTGTTTCATCCGCTGATAGGGATTGCTTTGCAGCGCTGTCTTTTGCATGTTGAGCAATCTCCTCCGTATCAGTCTGTTCCTTCAGTATTACGATAAAAGGTACGTGTTCTTCCTTCTCAAAAGCCTCCAGTAAGGCTGCATCCACTTTAGTATCGCCCTGTTTTTGCTGATGCTTACCTGCTGTGGTCGAATCTTTTGCAAGGCTACCAGCCGGGAAAACTAATGATAACGTCATTAATAGAACAAGAAAAATGGAAAGATTTTTCTCCCATTTTTTCTTATGTATTTTTTTCATCCGTAAATTTCTCCTCTCCTGCTATTTAACCGCTGCAAACAGTTGAATCTAACCTCCCTTCCCTGTAGTTGTTATGACAACGGATACATCTGTACACTAGCAGGTGGGATTTATAGATTCCATCGAATATTGTCGTTTCCTTTTCATTTATAAAAAATTAATAGAAAGGTACTATATAAAACGATCTTTACAACAAATCAAAATAACTATATTTCTATTAAACACAGGATAGAAGTTGCAAAACTTTTGGCACTCCACTTGTTCAACCGAATGCGCATCAGTAAAAAAAGTGGGTTTTCAAACCACTCCCTGGTTACCCATCTTCTTTTCCCCCGCAAACCTGCACCCCCATTTCTATATAAGGTATATTATGAGATTTGTATCTTTAATACAACTTTTGTAAAATAATGTAACTTGTTGTTAATAATATTTTAACGTTTTCGTTATAGTATAACCTTGAATAAAATGTTAAATTCAAGTTGGCCTTGTAAAAAATACCAAAACTAAATTTTCCTAATTTTTAAAGAAAGGGGGTAGCTAGTTTTATAGTCTTTAAACCACTTTTCAATTCACAGGGCCACAATCTAAAGGAGGCTGAAAGCTTGAAGAAATTTTTTCTAATTTTCACAGTAATCATTATAACCATGGGAACTTCGTCGGTTGCTTTAGCCAATGATGATCATACATCAAAGAATGATCAGAAGCATAGCTTTGAAAATCAGATGATCATATCGATTGAGTCGGAAAATTCCATTGAAAAGTCACCTGCAGGCATCATGAATAACAGTAATAATTTAGCAAATTTAGGTTTTCAAGTTGTAGACTCTGTATTCGATGAGGACTCAACTACATGGCAAGCTGAAGAAAATCAGCAATTAAAGAAACTAATGGTAAAAGAAATGGGTTGGGTTTACCTGGTAGAATACAATGCATCAGATTACAAGTCATTTGAAGAAGCTGAATCTGCATTACAAAAAGCACTTAAAGATGAAGGATTGAAAGTGAGGCATATCTCGCAAAATGAAGAGGTATACACGACTGAGAGCACGGTAATGAACAATGTGGCTGCAGATCTTCACCCGGAGCAGGCATGGCACTATGAAATGGTTAATGCACCTGAAGCCTGGGATACAACAAATGGTTCCAGTGACGTAAGGGTCGCTGTACTCGACACAGGTATCGACCACAACCACCAAAGCCTTCGTGATTTGGTAAGGACTGATCTCGGAGGGAACTTTGTCGGTGGGAGTTCAACAATGGATTACCAAGGGCATGGTACGCATGTTGCCGGAACAGTAGCCAGTTATGGTTCTGTTTCAGGTGTTATGCAGGAGGCAACACTCATCCCGGTAAAAGTATTGGGCGATGATGGAAGCGGTTCCATTTTCGGAATTATTGAGGGTGTGCTTCATTCCGTGAGCGTTGACGCAGATGTCATTAATATGTCTTTAGGTGGAGGCGGCTATAACCAGAGTTTTGATGATGCTGTACAGACAGCTGTGAACGCTGGTACAATTGTCGTCGCAGCATCAGGGAATGAGTATCAGAGCAGCATCTCTTACCCGGCTGCATATGAAAGTGTCATTGCAGTAGGTTCAGTAACCTCCAATAAAAGCAGATCTCCTTTCTCCAATTATGGAAATGGACTGGATTTAATGGCCCCTGGCTCAAATATTTACAGTACGGTACCGAATAATGGTTATAATAGTTTGTCAGGAACTTCCATGGCATCTCCGCATGTGGCAGGAGTGGCCGGTTTATTGCGCGCAGCCGATCCTGATGCTTCTGTAGCAGAAGTACGCGACGCCATGAACAACACTGCCGAAGAAGTGGGTAGTGCTTTTGAATATGGAAACGGTATCGTTGATGCATATGCAGCTATACAGCAGATGACAGATGGCGATGACGGTGATAACGGTGATGGTGGTGATGGTGGTGATGGTGATCCACCGCAAGCACCTGAGTGGCAAGCATACACATTTTATGCTGCTGGTGATGAAGTGACTTACAATGGACAAGTATATGTTTGCAACTATTCACACCTATCTTTCCCTGGATGGGAACCGCCGAATGATCCGCTGTATTGGAGTCCGAGGTAATAGTAACTCCCCTAACTTTGCAGGGTTCGGGGAAACTATTATATGGGAATAGGGACAAGGGCACTGCCTTTGTCCCTATCTTTATTTGTTGAGCTAACCGAAAGGACCAGGTGAATCGTAAATGATTATAATTTACTCGCTCTTCTCTGTTTTATTAGTCTATTCTTTCAAGAATTTGCCTTTTAGAATGCGAAATGCCACAAATGGACTTGGCCAGGTGATTGTCATGTACTTCTAATTCTCCTTAAACATTCATCACAATCCCACTTTCCCAACATAAAATGAAGTGAAAAAGGATGAGAAAAATGCCTATTACCCTACCTGTAGATATACAGACACTCAAGATTGGTGATGACACCAATAAAACAGTATATTACCCTCAAGTTTCCCTCAAAGATCATCACAGCCTGCAGCATTCAATTAACCAGGACATCACTCTGAAAACCCAGCAGTTAATTGACCTGCAAACAGCCGACGCACCATCAACACTCGTAGAAATGATTGGTTATTATGAAGTTAAAAACAACCAACGTGATGTACTGAGCTTCACTTTTTCCAACTACGCATACCATTACCAGGCCGCCCACGGAATGACCTATATCAACTCCTTAACATATGACCTGCAAAAACAAAAAGCTTGTACACTGGAGGATTTATTTAAACCGAACAGCAATTATGTGGAAAGACTCTCCCAAATAATTCAGGAACAAATTAATCAGCGTGATGTCCCGGTGATTAATGAATTTGAGGGAATTGCACCGAATCAGGACTACTACATTGCAGACAGAACGCTGGTCATTTATTTTCAGCTATATGAACTGGCTCCCTATGCATTTGGTTTTCCAATGTTCCCCATTTCCGTTTACGCTATACAGGATATTATTAATGAAGATGGTCCACTTGCCAGACTGGCAGTGAATAATTGAATGCTTGAACTACAAATAATTAATTTCATTTCAATAAAAATTAATTTAATAATACGTATTCAATTTATCTCGGTTTAACCATTCGTAAGACTCCTTAGGAATTAATATTGCTAAACCACTCCACCCTGTACCAATCACCTACAACGTAACATCAATAATAACCACACAGTCACTAAAAGTGTTACAATACAATTAACTTAAAAAAACCAAAGGAGCAATTATATGCCTAAAATAGTAGACCATAATCAAAGAAAGGATAAAATTGTTAAAGCAACGTTTGATGTTATTTACAATTATGGTTTTGAAAAAACGACATTACGGGAAATTGCCAAAAAAGCTGGGTTATCATTAGGTTCCGTTCAACATTTCTTTCCAAAGCAAAAGGATATATATACGTACGCCATGGACGTCGTTTTCCAAAGGTTTGAACAAAGAATGCAAAAAGTAGAACAAATAGATGAAGATGTTTTTTATAATGCCGTCCATATGGCAAAACAGATTGTCCAAGTTCATACAGACGTAGAAAGAATGGAAAATGATATATGGGTGAAATTTACCCTGATGGCTACGATGAACCCGGAATACCAGGAGCTTAAAGAAAATTATCGAAAAATAAACTTAAATTTTGCAAAGAACATTATAAGCACACTTTATGATAATGGATACCTTTCAAGGAACATAAATATTGAGGAAAAAGCGCATTCGTTGATTATATTCATCACTGGGTTGACGTTTGAGTCTGTAATTTATCCTCAACTATACAACCATGAAGTGGTTGAACAAAAAGTAAGAGAATATTTAACAAACATTTGTAAGGAAACCAGTTGAATTAAGAAGAACAGGGATTCGCAAATCAATATATAATTAACCCCCACCTCACCCACCATCCTCTAACGATTCCGCCAAACTTCAATTGATTAAAGCTGCTCATGCAGTGAGTACAGCGATCAAAGCGTACCCTGTTCTTATTTTGTAAGCATATAGTATTGTCTTGAAATAAACATTGGAACGATTGAAAGTTTCATAAAAAATCAATCCTTCAGGTTACTGAAACCAGGATTGATGAGAACTCGCTAATTAACTTTTTTCTCCCTTACATTAAAAAACATCCACCCTTTCTACATCGATTCCCATTATAACTAACAGAATCCGATGGAAATCGCAACAAGCCTGGCCGCCATGTATATGCTATGGCTAAAGTAATGTTGTCGGGCAGATGTATTACAAATGCTAAAGCCTCGTCTATATTAATTCTTACTAAAACCAATTCAATGGCTCGGGCTTCAAATTACGGAAAACATGCTTTATTTCCTGATATTCTTCAAGGCCTGTCTTGCCAAGCTCACGGCCAATACCGGATTGCTTGTAACCTCCCCATGGTGCTTGTGGAAAGTAAAGATTCACATCATTGATCCAGACCGTGCCCATGCGCATTTTAGCTACACACCGCTCGGCTTTTGCAATGTCATTGGTAAAAATCCCGCCGGAAAGTCCGTAAATAGAGTCATTAGCCAGCTGAACAGCCTCCGCTTCGGTCGTGAATTTTTCCACAGTAATGACCGGACCGAACCCTTCATCTTGTACCACACACATATCTGTCGTGCAATCTGTTAAGACCGTTGGCAGGTAGAAAAAGCCGTTTTGTAATTCAGGATCTTCAGGGATCCCGCCGCCCACAGCAACAGTCGCTCCTTCATGTTTCCCTTTTTCTACATAATCAATTACTTTATTTAAATGCTCCTTTGAAATAAGCGGTCCCATTTGCGTGGATTCATCAAAACCACTGCCAAGTCGAATGTTTTTTGTTCGCTCGACCAATGCCTCAACGAATTGATCGTGAATACTTTCTTCCACAATCAATCGTGTACCTGCCGAACAAACTTGGCCCGCATGGAAAAACACGGCATTCATGGCCTGATCCACTGCTGTTTCGAAATCAGCATCAGCAAAGATCACATTTGGGTTTTTTCCACCCAGCTCAAGTGCCAGTTTCTTCACATTGGAGCTGGCAGCTTTCATAATTTTCTTCCCTGTTTCAAGTCCGCCAGTGAATGAAACCAGATCAACATCATCATTCGAAGCCATTTCTTCCCCAACGGAATGGCCAGGACCAAGCACTAAATTAACTACACCTTTAGGTACACCAGCTTCTTCCATTAATTCAAATACTTTAATCGATGTCAGTGGTGTAATCTCACTTGGCTTCATAACAAGTGTATTGCCTGCTGTAAGTGCAGGTGCCAGCTTCCAGGATGCCTGCAGTAATGGGTAATTCCATGGTGTAATTTGCGCACATACACCAACAGGCTCACGAACAATTTTACTGGTTGAGTTTGGGATTGGTGAGGTGATAATCTCCCCATCAGCTTCTTTATCGACCATTTTCGCATAATACCGGAAAACAGCCGCAATATCATCCATATCTATCAGGCTTTCCGCAAGAGTTTTACCTGTATCAAGTGATTCTAGATCAGCCAGTTCTCCCCGGTCACGTTCGATCAAATCAGCAATTTTATGAACCACTTTGCCCCGCTCAATGGCTGGGATGGCAGACCAATCACTCTCATTAAAAGCTTTTCGCGCTGCGGCAATTGCATTCTTTGCCTCACCTTTATCACCTTCTGAAACAGTTGCGATAATTTCCTGGTTGTAGGGATTGATTATATCACGGACATTGCCGGAACTTGACTCAATCCATTCACCATTGATGTACATTTTTTTCATTTCCAAAGCAAACACTCTCTTCCTCGTATTTTAATTGACATAGTATGGAACAGATGGATAGGCAGGCAAGTCGGTGGAATTTTCGTTGTATAAGTGGTGAAACCTTAATTGTAATGCTTGCTATCCATCCATCTTATTTTAATTGTTTAACCACTCCGGGTTATCATCAAGCCATTCTTGGGCTACTTCTTCAGCATCTGCCCCGTTATCGATTTCAGTAATCATATCTGCCATATCATCAATGCTTATTGTCCAATCCTCTAGAAGTTCATAGGCTTCAGGCGCTTTTTCTTTTACATCTTGATGAACAATAGGGTGAACCGAACTTCCATTAAAAAATTCCGGATGCTCTTCATTCGTCAGTATTTTTAAGCCCATATCATTAAACATGGAGTGGGGATCCCAGCCATATAATAAAATCGGTTCATTTTGATCTGTACTTGCTTTGGCTGCAGCAAGCATCGCTCCCTCTGAAGAATTCACTAATTCAACATCAAGCTCATAAGCATCTATAAGTTCCTGCAATTCGTCCATGGCAGGGTCACCATCTTCAATTGCAATAACCTCATTATTCACCATATCTTCTTTGCCAATTAAATCTGAAACATCATTGATGTCCTCCATATAATTTGGCACGACCATTCCAGCATTTGCATCTTCATAAATTGGTGCAAGTTGTTCAATGGTATCAGAGTATTCCTCCAAGTATTGTGTCTGTTGTGGATACCAAGAGTCCATATAAATATCTATTTCTCCATTTGCCAGGCCGGCATAAATAACGCCGATATCTGCTTCTTCTACTTCAATGCTATAACCTCTATCTTCCAGTATATCTATAATAATTTCGGTTGGTGGGACCGTACTTGTCCAAGTTGTTAAACCCACGACTAATTCCTGTTCTTCTTGATTTACTTCACCATTTACTTCTTCATTTTCATCTCCATTTTCGACTGCTCCACATCCGTACAATCCTAATAGTAAGACTGTTATCATCACCATTATTTTCTTCATTACAAAACCCAATCCTTTCAATTTGTTAGAAATAATAATTCAAACTTATCATGTGTAAAAATTACTCAGGCCATTGCTGGCTATCATAGAATAATAATAATCATCTCTGATTCATTTGCACCATTAAACTTTAACTTTATGAAAATTAATTCTTCACCATCATGAAGCCAATCGATATCAGGCGTAAATTACATCGTTTATTTATCTTTCCAGTAATCTTCTCCTACTTCTTCGAGCCATTGAATAATATAATCATTACCTATTCGGGAGACACCTAATTCTTCGATATAATAGAGACATTCATCCAAATTTTCAGGGTTACCGGAAGCTTTGATCTTGATTCTGTCGCCTACAATATCACGCATTGCTTTTACGTTATCGAATCCCGCATTATCATAAGGCTCTACCATTTCATCGGTATAACCAGCTTCTCCAGTCCCGTCATATCCCACAGCAAATCCTGTAGCGTTTTTCACATAATCGGCTCCGGAATCAATCACCAATTCACATGCTTTGGCTAACTCTTCCCTGTCTTTAAGGTGAGGTGTCTCAATGATCACTTTAACAGCACAGTCACTTCTTCTTTTTTTAGCTGCTTCAACAATTTGTTTTAGCTCACCCAGCACATAGTCATAGTCACCATCTTTAAAGCGAGCGATGTTCATTACAAGGTCCAATTCGTTAGCACCATGGTCAATTGCTGCCAAAGCATCAACAATTTTGGCCTCAGTCGTTTCAAAGCCCATCGGAAACCCGACTACACCGCTAATATTTGCTTTATCACCTATAATATTTTTGGCTACGGCAACGTCCGTCGGATAACAGCATAGACCAGCAAAACCGTATTTAATCACTTCGTTGCTTCGTTTTTCTATTGATTCCTTACTTCTGTTTTGCCATAGAATAGAATGATCTATTGTCTTGCAAAACTCCGCTTTATTCATATTTAATCATCCTTCTTGTTCATTTCTTGGCTGCCAAGCTTTTGATTTAATACATTTAAATGTGTTTTGGGGGATAATTTCGAAGGTATTCTTGAATAAATATTATTGTAATACAGTTGACTTAAAAAAACAAGAGAGTCGTTTTTTACTTTAAAAATAAATAAATCCAATGAATGGAAACAAACATTTACAATAAATCTACTTTTATTCCTTTATGTTTAAGTAATTTAACACATCACTTCTGTATTTTTAATATAAAAAAAGAACTCTAAATTTGGTTAGAGTTCAATGGGACTAATACTTTCAAAAACTTCTTGCTCACAATCTATTAACTCTGTATCTCCCTCAAATACAGCATTCACAGCGTACTCCTTCATACTTCGCTGGTCAGTAAATCAAGATTAGCAGGAAAAATTAACTATGGTTTTCCACCCTCTTTTTCCTCAACCATCCTACAACCACATCCACAAAAATTAAAACTATACCAAGAATAAGCGCATAATCGGCTAAATTGGGCACCGCATCACGAAAGGAAAAATGAATAAAATCGGTTACCTGATTGAATAAAATACGATCAATGGCATTTCCAATTGCACCGCCGACATACATCGCAATCCCTGTTTGCAACAGCCTTCCATGAATATAACCTTTCTGCAGTGCATAAATACATACCAGCGTAATGATAAAGGCAACGGGGATGAACAGACGGCCATATCCTTCAAATAAACCGAAAGCAGCACCGCTGTTTTGAATGTGGGTAAAATTTAACACGCCTTCCCAAATGACCAACGACTCGCCCACTTCCAGCTGTGCACGGATCCAATACTTCGAAACCTGATCAATGAAAATGACGAGAAGAACAACTCGATAAAAAAGGATAAACATCACTCTTTCTTTGCTGACATGATTGACACGTTTTGCCCTGCGATCAGCACGACCAGTATCCTGCCTGCTTCCGGCATGAATACAGTTTGTATTTTTTCAAGGCTGCCTCAACAACTCCTTTATCAATTTACATTTATGCGCTCTAACCCATCTATACCAAAAGCCGCTTCCACTTGATCACAATACCGGTTATGAAAAATATTAAAAAAGTGGCTGAATCGTTCCACTGTGTTTTCTGCTGTAAAATAAAACACACCAACTTCCGATTCATTATGTCCACTCCGGTCAGTCGTTTTTTTACCCGGTTCAATGTAGATTTCCGGAGTTTCATTCTTCATTTCTGTTAGGACATCATCAAAAATCCGCGTTAGTTCATGCAGCCGCTCCAATTTATTTTGCTTTAATGTTTCCATACTATAGTCCCTGTCTCTTCGTCTCGCCACATCCTTTAAATTGCTGTACTGACGGAGGGATAAATAAAAGCCTTTTTTCTTTTTATCTATACGGTAAAATAACCTGTCCGGCAAAGGGGATTTATGACTCCCTTTTTTAAAGGAATAATGGACCCATGGCCTCCCATAACTGTTTCCTCTACTAATAGGTACATGGCCAAATATAGACTTGATCGCTTCCACCTGACCGAATGGCGTCTGTAAACTTTCTTCCAGGCGCTCTAAATCAGGGCTGTAAATGTTTTGCAAAACCGCTTTTTCTCCATCGAATTTTTCTTTTATATATTGGTAGTAATCATGAAAAATATCACTATTCGTTACATCCAGGTATGGACGCATAAAATTAAGGATAGCTTCTTTATCAAAGCTTTTTACGGGATAATTTTTATCACATAATGCTTTTAGCTTTAATTCTTCGTCATCAAAAATAAAGCCGGTTTTATAATAAATTGCCAGAATCACCTTGTCGGGGTTTTTCTCCTTCCTCTGGTCAAAATAACGCTTTATTTGATTGGAGTGCATCGTCGTGTTTGTTTTATCTTCAATGATCAGTTCGAATTCCTGCTCATCAATCCTGAATTTCACCAGCACATCGATGGAGTTAACTTGGTTTGCCACATCGTCTATCATCATACGTCCGAGGTCTTCTATATGATATTGATGTTTTTCCAGCATGGCATTCAGCAGCGATAATCCATAGCTGCGCATTTGCTTATTTTCATACTGCCGCCCCCAGGACAAACTCCAGCAAATAAATGCATCCTGCGATAATTCTCCAGTAGCGAAGGTAAAGATATTTGGTTTAATCATAGCGGTCCCCTTGATTTTTTATTCTAAGATTATTATCTACCGTCACAGTTTACTTTTTCAAACATTTACTCCACCCAACAATCAAAAGCATGGTTAGACGGATTCCCCGCAAAAAACCTACATGAGGTATAGCACTACCTTTCTATCAAATGAATAATTTCCTAAAAACTTTTAAATCAAACTAAAAAGATAGGAATTATCTACTTACCATGCTATTATAGATAATTAGTAGAATATATGGATTAAAGGAAGTGTACAAAATGGCCTTATCAACCAGAATTTTTGTGGCATTAGGTGCCGGTGTATTATTTGGTGGTTTGCTGAACCTGCTTGCGCCGGGCTGGGTGGAGCCACTTGATGAATATGTATTACAGCCTGTAGGGGACGTATTTTTACGTGCCATTCAATTAATTGTGGTGCCGCTCGTCTTTGCAGCCTTGATTATGGGTATCACACAGTTAAGGGGGACCGGCTATATTGCCAGGTATAGCACGAAGTTAATGAGCCTGTATGTGGGGACATCAGCCATGGCCATCATCCTTGGCCTTGTGGTTGCTTTTATCGTCCGTCCCGGTGACAATGCAGATGCGATTACAACGGGAGACACAGCAGCCGCTGATGAAGGGTATTCCCTGGTGGAATGGCTTGTAAGCATTGTGCCTTCCAACCCGTTTGAAGCGTTGGCATCGGGAAATCTTTTGCAGGTCATTGTCATTGCGGCTCTCGTAGGTACGGCAATTAACCTGCTGAAGGATGAGCAAACCCGGCCATTCTACAATGTCGTGGAAAGTATGTACGAGATTGTGCAGAAAATCCTGCAGCTTGTGTTGAAAATTGCACCGTACGGGGTTTTTGCCTTAATTACCTCTGTAGTGGCCACACAGGGCTTTGGCATTATCGGCAACCTGGCCGTGTATATACTCGGCTTGATTTTAGCCATCATGATTATGGTCGGATTATATATTTTAATCCTATTTATCGCTGGTGTGAAACTAAAGACTTTTTTCCGGGGATTCGGTTCGGCGCTGACACTGGCCTTCGGTACGGCAAGCTCCAATGCAGCGCTGCCTCTGGCACTCAATGGCGCTAAAAAAGCCGAACTGCAAAGCGAATTATCCGGTTTCGCCATTCCATTCGGCACCGCGCTGAAAAGAGATGGCGCGGGAATTTTACAAGGATTCAATGCGATTTTCGTAGCGCAATTATTTGGCGTGGATATTACGGTTGAACTTGTGCTCGCCGTATTCCTGAGCGCATTGCTCGTCTCGTTTAGTACAGCCGGTGTGCCTGGTGCGGGGATCATCATGATGACCACGGTGCTTTCTGCAGCAAACCTGCCGTTGGAAGGTATTGCGATTGTAGCCGGGATCGACCGGGTAACGGAAGGTTTCCGCACCTTGTTGAACGTGTTTGGCAACACAGCAAATGCGAGTTTGTTGCAGCAGTGGGAGAACCGACGGGATAGGAAAATGCAGAAAGGGTAAGGAATGGTAAAACATAGATTTTTATAGATGATCACAAGCCAGCATGGTATATGTGCATAATCAGCGTCAAATAATTTCACTTCGAAACAGGTGGGATTATTTGATGCTTTTTCTTTTTGATGTGAATTTACACGCGAAAGTTCAATAGTTGTAGTTCTCCAAAAACGATGCCTTCTTATCCAAGTGCCAGATAGAACTTGATAAGAAGGCAGATTTTTTTACTCAAGAGTCGAACTCTTGTATAAGCCTTTTTAACATTTTCATAAATTAACGGAAATCTAAAACCCATGAAATGTTTTAGTGTATCAGTTATTCTCCGCATTCGTCTCTGTAATGCCATTAACCAATATTCACCTGGTTCATCATCTTCTTTAAAGTACCAATGACACTTACAGCAGCAAGGTAACTCGTATTTTTATTCGTTGGCAGGGCTTTATTCCTGATTTCAAAGGATGCTGTTCCAAAATCGCCATCAACCTGGATGGAATGAATATTTTCATTTATAGTCGGATCAGCTATCAATGTCACGTTTGTTTGCTTAAAGCCAATTCCCGCCAGCGCAAGCGCAATGGATACATTTATATTTTTAGGGTATTGCTTGATGGCTTCCGCCGCATTGCCTTTAAATACAGCCTCAGCCTCATCGATAGATTTGTTCGTTAATGTATGGGCCGGCTTCCGTGTAACCAGGGATACAGTATCGATAATTCCCACAGCAGCAACATTTTCAATGAGATCAAGCCCTCCAATCGCCCCCGAAGGCAAATAAAGTTTATGACCATTTACTTCCATCATCTCTTTTATTTCATTAAGAAACTTCTCTTCCGCCAAAGCACCAATACTAATAACTACAGTGTCTTTTCGTATTACTATTTTTGGCAGCATTTCTCTCGCCGCTTGGACATTTGCTGCTTCCACAACAACATCAATATTCGAGTCCAAAAAATTATCCAGGTTTGTATACAGCCTTATATCATATTGTTCCTGTAAATGTTGGTACTTTTCCAGATTACGAACATAAATACTTGTGATTCGGATATCTTTATCTTTTTTACTATTTAGCTCTTCAAGTAAGTATGTTCCAATGGCTCCTGCACCTATTAAACCTACTTCCATTTTTCATCCTCCAAATTTTAATGATTTTCAAGCTTTGAATTGTATGTTACAGCGGGGTCCACAGAGGGTTGAGTATCATGAACTTCATAATGTATTACTATCCTATCATATTTAGGTAATCAACTATATGGAAAGAGAACTTGTCATTGGGGAATAAAATTTGATGCTTCTCCTGTCCAAACAGATGGGTGGAAAATACAAGCCGTCATTGGTGAACAGTAGTGATATGAAACTCTCATATTATAATGAATAGATCTGCGCTCCTGGACAATTTTACCTCTATTTCCTTGTGAAAGGGCTGAGAGAATGCTTCTCATGGACATTTTCACCCTATTTCCCAGGCGAGAAGGCCGAGAGAAGCGCTCTCAGAGACATTCATCCCTCATTTACCATATATTTGTCATTTTGTCACAAAAGATAGTCATCATGTTCAGGACTACATAAGTTAAAACATTTGTAATTTGGAGTTTATCGCTATCAATCGTACAGTACATACAGAATAATTACGACGTGAGCAATTCACTAAACAAACCAATATATTATGGTATATTTGATAATACAATAAAAATTTACCGCCTCATCAATGTATAAGATACACCGATGAATTTTAATAAATACGGTCATGATACAAAGTAGCGAGGACAGGAGGGCTGAAATATGTCAGTAAAGAATAAGATGCAAGCCGCTGTATATAATCAGTATGGAGATACGGATGTGATTGAATTAAGGGAAGTACCTATTCCTGAAGTCGGTCCGGAGGAAGTATTAATTAAAGTTGCTGCAACATCTTATAACCCTTTGGATGCTGTCATTCGACGTGGAGATTTTCAGAAAGTGATTTCACCGGAATTTCCTTTTATTCCCCATAGCGATGTGGCTGGAGTTATAGAAAAAGTGGGCGAATCGGTGGGAACATTTAAAGAAGGCCAGAAAGTCTATACCTTCCTGAACATCGCAAAGAATGGTGCAGCTGCGGAATCTGTCGTTACGAAGGCAAAACACCTTGCTTTCGCACCAACAAAAATCCCGCTACAGGATGCTGGTGCTATACCGCTCGCAGCCTTAACAGCCTGGCAGGCCTTATTTGGTCTTGGAAAGCTGGAACAAGGGCAAAAGGTACTGATTACAGCAGCTGCTGGGGGGGTTGGTTCATTTGCCGTTCAATTTGCAAAGTGGAAGGGTGCCCATGTCATCGGTAGTGCCTCCGAGCAAAGTTTTCCGAAACTGAAAGAGCTGGGCATTGACCAGATCATTGATTATAAAAAGACGGCCATTCCAGATGCGCTGGATGAAAAGGTGGACTTGATTTTCAACCTTTCCCCTGCTGATACTGAGGAAGTGAATTCATGGCTTACTCTGTTAAATCAAGGAGGTATGCTCGTTTCTGCTACTTCTCCAGCTGACCAGGAGCTTGCGGAGGAATTGGGTGTCACAGCGAAAAGAATGGGTGTTCGAAGCAATGCCGAGGAATTAAAGCAAATTACCCAATTGGTGGACGAGGGTGTTGTATCTCCATTCATCAGCGAGCGTTTTCCGTTGTCAGAACTGAAAACAGTCCATGATCTCGCTGGTAAAACCCGCGGAAAAGTATTGATTGAAGTAGATACGTCTATCTAAATTTCTTTTGTAAATCCCCCTTTTTTGGGGGATTTTTCAAGATATAAAAGAAACACAGGATGTGAACCGGATGCTTCTGCTTTTTTGATTCACGAGCCATGGATTTGAATAAGCAGCAGGAACAATTAGACGTTTCTTTTTTAAAAGGATGATAACATGTCAGAAAACAAAGATGAAATCATACTCAAAGGGCTGAAAGAAAATAACCTGAAAAATATTGATCTTACCATTCCAAAAGAGAAAATCATCGTATTTACCGGGCTTTCCGGTTCGGGAAAAAGTTCCGTCGTGTTTGACACGTTGGCTACAGAAAGCAAAAGACAAATGACGCTGAACTATCCGCTCTATGTCAGAAACCAGATGCCCCGGTATGAAAGGCCAAGTGCAAGTCTTATGCAGAATCTCAGCCCGGTCGTCGTTGTGGAGCAAAGACCTGCAGGCGGCAATTCCCGCTCTACTGTAGGCACCTATATGGATATCCATCCATTGATCAGGCTTCTGTTCTCGCGAATTGGAAAGCCATCCATCGGGGATGCCACTGATTTTTCCAGTCAGAGTGCTTTTGGCAGATGTCCGGAATGCAGCGGCTACGGGAAGGTCATAACCCCTGATCTGAACAAGCTCATTGATTTTAATTAGTCACTTCGCGAATATGCTGTAAAATTCAAACCTCTATCGCCAACAGGCTGGCAGGGCAGATGGATGATGACCGGTGGTTTATTTGATCCGGATTTGCCGATTAAAGATTACCCGGAAAAAGAACTCCGTCTGTTTTTGTATGGACCCGAAGACGGAAAGAAAGTCTATGCTCCGTTTCATACGAAAAACGGCCCGCAGGATCATGAATGGGACAGACTTTTACCCAGGTTTACCCGGCTTTATATCCATAGAGATATCTCGAAGCTGAAAGAAGTGACCGAGGATGACGTCCTGGCCGTTTCCACCCACTCTCCATGTCCAACCTGCGAGGGCTCTGGTCTGAATCCTAAGGTGCTGGCCTGTAAAATAAACGGCCATAATATTGCGGCTTATGACCGGATGGAACTTACAGTGTTATTGGAGGAACTTCAAAATATAACAGATTCGATGGGAGCATCCATTGTCAATCAGGCTATCCCGCCAATCCGGCAACTGATTAAAATGGGACTGGGCTATTTAAGTCTTTCCAGGAAAATGGACACCTTATCCGGCGGTGAAGCGCAAAGGGTAAAGATTGCCCGGCATTTAGGGAGCAGCCTGAACAATATCACTTACATTTTTGACGAACCAACGGCTGGCCTCCACCCGGAGGAAGTAGATATGCTGATACAGATGCTAAAAAACCTGAAAGCACAGCATAATACCGTCATCGTCATCGAACACGACCTGTCCGTAATAAAAGCTGCGGATGAAGTCATCGAGATGGGGCCGGGGGCAGGAGTACATGGAGGCGAAGTGATCTATCAGGGAAAACTGGAAGGATTAAACAGTTCCAATTCCGCCACCGTTCTTAACCGCAGGCTGCACCTGAATAAAAATCCCAGAGAAATAAAAAGTTATTTTACCATCAGCCGGGCAAGGAACAACAACCTGAAAGATATCAGCGTACAAATTCCTGAAAATGTGCTGGTGTCAGTCTGCGGTGTATCCGGGTCAGGGAAAAGTTCACTCATGCTGGAGGCCTTTCCGGAACGCTATCCGGAAACGATTATGGCAGCTCAGGGAAGCATTGGTATTTCCAACCGCTCCACTCTCGCCACCTACATGGGAATCATGGACGAGATTCGAGCGATATTTTCCAAAGAAACCGGACAGCCGCCAGGTTTGTTCAGCTTTAATTCCACAGGCGCATGCCCTGTCTGCAAAGGAAAAGGCGTGATCACCCCGGATGTGGCTTTTGCCGAACCGGTGACAACAAATTGTGAAGCTTGCGGTGGTGAAAGATATTCCGGGGAAGCACTGTCCTATCGGTATAGGGGCAAAAATATTGTGGAAATGTTGGATATAACGGTTGACGAGGCCATGCATTATTTTAGAACAACTAAAATTATCAGGAGAGTCAATACATTGAAAGACGTTGGGTTAGGTTATCTGACCCTGGGACAGACAACAAGTTCCCTGAGCGGAGGGGAAGTCCAACGGCTTAAACTGGCAAACCATTTAAAAAAGGAAGGACAAATCTACTTGCTGGACGAGCCCTCTTTAGGCCTGCATGCCAAGGATAATCAAGCACTTTTGGAGGTGTTTCAAAACCTGGTTGAACGAGGAAACTCTGTGATGATCATCGAGCATAACCTGGACTTTATCGCTGCCAGCGACTGGGTCATCGAATTGGGACCAGGCGGAGGCCAGCAAGGCGGACATATTATTTTTGAAGGCAGACCGGAAGACATGCTCCAGGCAAATACAGCCACTGCTAAATGGATAAGGAATGGTTTTGAATAACCCGGGGAATTTTGCTGATGTCCGTGTGATGGGGAGGGCATTTAGCTGAGGAAATCAATGCTTTGGTTTCTTATTCCGCGTATAGGGATGTGAAATCTTAATCAAAAGCCAACGTTATCAAGCTCGTTTTTCACTATATAAATTAGATCCGGCTGCCTGCCCCCTGATAATTACCGATTATTGGTTATAAAATCTATAGTGAAATTCCCAAGGGGGGCCTTCGCAGTTGGATTCCAAGCAAAAAAGGTGAATGAAGATCTCTCAAGTCCCTTTACAGCTGAATTTTCTTGACACTTGGCCCATAGAACTCTTATCAAAGACATTTGCTGTTGATTTCTCTCTGAAATGTCCGTGAGAGCTTTTCTCGAGGACATTTGCTGACATTTTCACTTAACTAATGTCCGCGAGAGCTCTTATCAAAGACATTTAATGACGATTCCTCTCTGAAATGTCCATGAGAGCTTTTCTCGGGGACATTTCCTGACATTTTCACTTACAGAATGTCCGTGAGAGCTCTTATCAAAGACATTTAATGACGATTCCTCTCTGAAATGTCCACGAGAGCTTTTCTCGAGGACATTTCCTGACATTTTCACTTAACTAATGTCCGCGAGAGCTCCTATCAAAGACATTTAATGACGATTCCTCTCTGAAATGTCCATGAGAGCTTTTCTCGGGGACATTTCCTGACATTTTCACTTACAGAATGTCCGTGAGAGCTCTTATCAAAGACATTTAATGACGATTCCTCTCTGAAATGTCCATGAGAGCTTTTCTCGAGGACATTTGCTGACATCTTCACTTACCGAATGTCCACGAGAGCTCATCTCAAAGACACCTTCTGAAAATTTCACTCCCAAATGTCCAATAGAACTCCTATCCAGGACCCTATCCACCCCATGTCCGATCAAACCGGCCACTAATAAACAATCCGTTCCCATTATTCCCCTGTCTCGGCAAACCGTTTAATCCGCTCGCCAATCTCATCACGGACACGCTGGAAAACTGCCCATTTCTCTTCTTCGGTTCCTTCGGCTTTGGCCGGGTCGTCAAACCCCCAATGTTCCCGTCTGACATGCGGGGGTGTCATCGGGCAGCGGTCGGCGGCATCCCCGCAAAGCGTGACTGCCAATGTGGCATTGTTGAGGTATTCCGTATCAATGAGTTCTGATTCCTGATTGGAAATATTAACCCCGACTTCATTCATTGCTTTAACTGCATTCGGGTTTAAGCCATGCGCCTCAATGCCGGCACTTCTGACTTCCCATTCCTCCCCGAGTAGTTGTTTTGCCCAGCCTTCTGCCATCTGGCTCCGGCAGGAATTGCCTGTACATAGGAAATACAATGTTTTTTCAGCCATAATCCAGCTCCTTTGTTTTTAAAATATCAATAACGTTATATATAGACCTACCAGGGTGACAAACAGAATTGGGACGGTTAATACAATCCCTATCCTGAAGTAGGTTCCCCATGAGATTTTTACCCCTTTTTTGGACAGGACATGAAGCCATACCAATGTGGCCAGGGATCCGATTGGGGTAATTTTTGGCCCTAAGTCAGACCCGACAATATTCGCATAGACAAGTGCTTCCCGCAGTACTCCCGAGGTATTTGTTTCTGCAATTGCCAAGGCGTCAATCATGACGGTTGGCATATTATTCATGATGGATGACAGGAACGCAGCAATGAACCCCATCCCCATGGTAGCTGCAAATAACCCTTCATCGGCAATTGTTTGGATCACACCTGCCAGCGCAGAAGTGAGTCCGGCATTGCCCAGTCCATAAACGACTACATACATTCCGAGGGAGAAAAACACAATATCCCAGGGCGCTCCTTTAATCACCATTCTTGTATTTACAGCGCTACTTTGTCTGCCCATCAGTACAAAAAAGATGGCGATGGTACCCGCAATAATGGAAACCGGCAAGTTAATAAATTCACTCGTAAAATAGCCTATCACCAATAAACCAAGGACATACCATGACATACGGAACATTTTATGATCCCTGATCGCATCTTTTGGTTCACTTAATTTCGATACATCATACGTTTGCGGGATATTTTTTCTAAAATAAATCAACAGCACGGTAATCGTCGCAGCCAGGGAAAATAAATTCGGAATCACCATTCGTGCTGCATATTCCACAAATCCGATGCCGAAAAAGTCTGCCGATACAATGTTTACAAGGTTACTGACAATGAACGGCAAAGAAGTAGTATCCGCAATAAAACCGCTTGCCATAATGAATGGAAAGATCATTTTTTCTTTAAAATTCAAGTTCCGCACCATGGCCAGTACGATTGGTGTTAAAATTAAAGCTGCACCGTCATTGGCGAATAAGGCTGCAACGACAGCACCAAGTAAACTGATATAGACAAACATTTTTATGCCGTTGCCCTTGGCAATTCGGGCCATATGTAAAGCCGCCCATTCAAATAATCCAATTTCATCGAGTATTAAAGAAATAAGTATAATAGCAACAAAGGCCAATGTGGCGTTCCAGACAATTTCTGTTACTTCAATGACGTCGCTGAATTCCACAACTCCAACGATAAGTGCTACTACAGCCCCGCCAATGGCAGACCAGCCGATATTTAACCCTTTTGGCTGCCAGATCACAAGGACGAGTGTTGCAATAAAAATTAATATGGCAAGTATAAGCGTGGTTGACAAAAAAATTCCTCCAATTTAACAACAGGAAATGCGAATGCCTTTTTCCTCCAGTTCTTTTAATTTTGTATCCTGACTCGGAAGCTGTTCCAGAATGGGCTGAATAAATGCATAATACTCGCTGCTTTTATTTACGGAATAAAATATCCATTGGCCCCTTCTTTCTTCCGTCACTAAACCCAGATCCTTCAGTTTACGTACATGCTGGCTAATCGATGGCTGGCTCATCTGAAATATCTCCACCAATTCACACACACAGCAGGCCTGCTCATCCATTAATTTCATCATGGTCAAGCGTGTTCGATCTCCCAGCAGCTTTAAAATGACTGCGGCTTTATCCATTTCCACCAAAGTTTGCTGCACTTGCATCCCCCCTCCTTCTTCTTTCAATTGCAATATTAGTATATAACTATATGCTTATATATACAACCGACTCATCTATGTACAGGAAAACATTTTAAAAAAATTCATTCTGAGGCGGAATGGATAGGTGCTGTTATTATTACACACCACCCGTATTTCATCCCGAACCTCATTCATGCGTTCCATTGACAATTTTATGGAAATACCCAGAAATGCTGCAATGAAATCCGCTTATAATGTCCCAGTCAAAATGGGTTAAACAAGCCTTTTAACCATAATCAAGTCAACCTGTTCCTCATCCCCCATATAGAAAGCATGAGCTCCCGCATGCACAAAACCCAGCCTTTTGTAAAATACAATGGCATGTTCATTTTTTTCCCATACACCCAGCCAAATCTTTTTCTTTTGCAGTTCCTTTGCCAACGCCATCGCTTTATTCAGCAAAGCCTTACCAAGGCCCTTTTGCTGGAAGGCTTGTTTTATGTAGATTCTCTCGATTTCCAGTGCATCGTCGTCCATAGCTTCAGACTGCGCTTCACCGGTATTAATCTTCAAATAGCCCGCAAGCTTATTTTCACTATAAATAAAAAAAAATTGGGAAAAAGGATTGGATAATTCCTTGTTCAATTGCGTTTCATTAAATGCCTGATCCAGGTACGTTTTCATATTTTCAGGTTTATTTTGGTCCTTAAACGTTTCATTAAAAGTTTCATAGCTGATGTCCTGAAGCTCTTGCAGGTCATCAATGCTGCATCTCCTGATGGTCGTGTCCATTCCCATGTCACTCCTTCTATATGCTCTTCATCCGTAAGTATTCAAAATATATACTTCACTCATTCACTTGCCTGTGCTGCCGGTCCCAAAAATTTATTTGAAATAAAGTATGCAACGGAAGCAGCAAGGAAAGCATTAACGAATGTCAGGGGAAGTGATGAATCATTCCTTTGTACCACTATTTCCTGCCCCATGTTCCCGCTCATTTGCCACGCATCCTGTATATCAGGCGTATAAAAATAAGTAAGTAACATTCCACTGAATATTTGGAATGACAACAACAATAATAGAAAACTTAAGGCAAAGATTAAGTATCTCTTCAAATCAAAACCTCCAATTACCTAAATAGTAAACCATCCTGTTCCACCATACGTTTTAGTCCATCCTGATAACGTAGGAAGTGATGTCCTTAATAGTATTTTTCCCAGCGCTGACAAAATTGAATACATTACTAAACGCATAAACACGGTTGTTTTCCAATTTCAATGTTCCGTTTGCGGATGCTGTTTTACCATGCGTAATTACAGTGTGGATCTCCAATTCCAATGTGGGTGAAACCATCCGCTTATCCAGTAGTTTCACCATTTCTTCCCGGCCCTGGATCACCATGTCATTGACGATCTCCCAATAAATATCCACCCTCGTGTATTCATTGATAAAAGAAATATCTTTTACTGCAAAAGCCACGAGAAAATCCCTTAGAACCTTCTTTTTCGGTGCATTTCCACAATCTGATGGGCTTATAATTTTTACTCCCTGTTCTTCGGAATGGACTTTCTTCATCCTTTTCACCTCTTTTTTAGAGTTTTTTTACTAGTTCCCAAGGAATATTATGGGATATTAAAAATAAAGTGCGTAGCAAAATATCACTAAAGTTTACAACTCCTGAATGTTAAATAAGTTTTTTCAACCGTCTCTTTCATATGCAGCTATCTTCCGTCAACGAAGCCTTTTAGATTCACTGAGAATATTCGCCTCCCGCTTAAATCTCGCACTTGCCCATTCTCCCTCACGCTGAAACAGCTCAAATACAGTCTCACGGTTCCTTGGTGGTTCTTCATCCACCCAATTTAACAGGGTACAAATGACAGATTCTTTATCCGGAAAGTAACGGATAAAGACTTCCGCCTGCTCGTGCAGGCGTGTCGTCCAAATCTGAGCACGCACCATTACCATGGCATAGCAGGTTCGAATGATTTTTCGGGCGAAGTTCTGTGAAATTATTTTAAAATCTTTATCAGGAGCTGTTTTCAACCTCTTAATCGTTCGGTCAAGCACCTCCCCAATATCTCCATTAAAGCGAATGGCAATTTCCGGTGTAAGTTTGTACGGACCAAACGATTTTACTGCATCTTCTCCATAGACACAAACACAGAGCTCCCGCAGAAATGCGTTTTCATGATAATGGGAGGGGTCCATCGTATATTCATAATCCGCAACAACGATACCGACATCACGAACCAGAGAACAATATTTCTGAGAAAGTTCAACGGCAAGCTCCCTTAATTTCTTCCGCTCAACGGAACTGGGGTTACGGTCAAACATAGCGATCAGGTCCAGGTCTGATTTCAGCATAACAGCCTCCCCTCTGGCGACGCTGCCGTAGACATAAACACTGTGCAACTGCTGAGGAAATAAATCTTTCAGTGCCTTCACAGATTCCTGGATACAAGGCATATAAACAGGATCGATTTTGTCTATACTTACATCACTGACAATAAAGCCGTCAGGGTCCAGACCATATCCAGCTTTTAGAATTGCCACTTCATCACCTCCAAAATTTAAACCTCCAATAGTTCGTCTGCTCTTGATTTTTTTTGCTTTTGTTTATTTTTCTTCCACTTTACGGAAAAGTTTAGAGGTACTATAGATCCTGCCATTATCAAAATACTTTTACATACTTTCTTTATATTTACAATGAGGGTTTATTATAGTCAGCCCTCAGCATCCCGAATACAATACTATCGGTCCATTCACCTTTACTCCAAAAATCTTGTATAAAGTGAGCTTCTTTTCTCATCCCCACCCTTTCACATAATCTGTAGGATGCTATATTTCGTGCATCCAGATTTGCTTGAATACGATGTACTTTTTCAACTTCAAATAAATAATTTATTAATGCAATAACAGCCTCAGTTGCATACCCTTTTCCAGACGCTGATTTTGAAAATGTATAACCCATTTCAACGGTATCTTTCATATCTGTGTACCAAACAGCTACATCGCCAATTACTTTCGCATTTAATAGAACAGCTAAGTTCAAGCCAGTTTCCTTGGTTAATCTATTATTATTTAATTTCTTTTCAAAATTACTTTCCTTATCTTCCTGTGTCCATTTATCATGCAAAAGGTATTGGCATGTGGAATCATCATTATAAATGTCAAAAACATCATTTAGGTGTTTCCTTTCAAAAGGTTTAATCAGTAGCCGATCTGTTTCAATTCTCATAAATTCAACTCCTTAAACAAATTTGCACAATGAAAAGTCAATCAAATTCCGTGTAACCATCAGCAATGCGGGAAGAAGTGATGTGACTTACCTTCAATCAAACCACCTCCCTTATTTTTTTATAAATACAGCGTCTCGTTGTGCTGGATATTAGGTATCTTTAACGCAATGGTATTTCCGCCTTTGCATTCCCCCCTTGTCTCTGCCAATCCGTCCCCTTTATCCTTTTAACAGAATAAAAATAAAAAATACCGCCAATCATCCAGAATGGCTCCCAGAAAACCAATCTCCAAAACGTAGCATAGGAATCCAAGTCAAAGTCCAATACATTAAATGCGCTTAATGAAATCGTAATAAAATTTAACAACCCATATAAAAACAGGAAAATCCCCGCAATTTTCATGATGTAATACAGCATCCTGGTTATGAGCGGTTTGTTCCATTTTCTATAAAGCATCCAAAATAATACGATGCCAAGTAATTTAATTACACCTGAAAGCCACACGACGGTAACAAAAGAGGGAGAAGGATTCAGGGACATTTCGTAAATCGATCCTCCAAGAGACCTGACACCAACCAGTCCTCCCATCGCCCAATAAAAACTCATCCCTGCAAAAATAACAGTCCAAATAACGCCCAAAGTAATGATAAAGTGATTTCTCTTCATCAGAAAGTTCTCCCCTTTAATAAAAACACTTCACCAGATTAAATTACTCTGACAGCCATAAGATAAAAAGTAATAACTAACTCATTACTCCACATTAACGCCAAGGAACCTTAATATACGTGACAGGAGTTCAGCAGGTTGGTCTTCCATTACTAAATGTCCGGCATTACGAATAGTTACAAAGTCAGAATATTTCATTAGGTTATGTAATTCATTTCCTTTTTCCATCGGGATCCAGGTATCCTGTTCTCCCCAGATAATTAATACTGGGTTACTTATTTCTTCATATAAAGGCTCTATAACATCCGTATATTTCTGGCTGGCCTGAGCGATTTGACGATAAAATGCACTTTGCCCCGTTGTACCAAGCCAAGGATTAATGATTCCCTCCAGTGTTTCTTCATCCATAAACTTATATTTTGCTCCCCGGACATAAGCTGAAATGATTGCCTTATGTATGTACGGTGGAATTTCTTGAAAAACTGTTTCATGTTCCTTTACGTGTGAGAAAAAAGCAGATCCCCACGGCGCAATAGCAACCGGGTCTATAAGTATCATTTTATTAAAATCCTGTTTTTCTAGAAGATGCGTTCTTAAAATGGTTGTTCCGCCGAAATCATGTCCGATCACAATAGGATTATTAAGTCCCCAATAATCAATAAGCTCTGACAAAATCTTGTTTTGTACACCAAGTGAAACATCTTCCGCTGATTTTTCAGACTGTCCATAACCCAAAAGATCATAGTAGTACACGGTAAACCATTGACTAAGCGCTGGGATGAAATGTCTCCAGTTAAATGATGACCACGGCGTTCCATGTACAAGGATAAGAGGCGGCCCTTTTCCTTTAATATCGTAACTTATCCGTCCATACGCAGAGGCAAAATCCTTTGTTAGTTTAAATTGTTCCATAATATATCCTCCGGTTTCTATATTTTATAGGTAAGCTGATTGATCTTGTAATCAATATTTATTTTCTTATTTGGTATATGAAAGAAAAATAGCGAGCGATGCAAAAACGCCAAACATCCCGAGGATCCATATGCTTACTTTAATTACTATTCTGATTGCAGCAGATTTTCCATAAGCATTGAAAAATCGGCTGCACTGAAAGCATGGGAATGATCGGAAATGGCACTGCGCATACGAAACCCGTAGGAAATCAGCATGAATAACTCTGCTGCTTTATCTGTCTGAACAGATAAGGGAATGACCCCCGCATCCTGGCCTGCGCTAATCCAATTTTTGGCCAATTGCAATGCCTGATCATAAACTTTGTTGACGATTTCGCTAATATCCGGATGATCGTTCTTCGATAACAAATAAAGAAAAATTTGATTTGTTGCCTCACGAGGATCCTGCAGTGACGGCAATTTCTTAACGATTTCCTTCAATGGTCCTTCAAATTCCTTTTTCCCCTGGCTGATTTCAGTCAAAAAACGCTCATTGATTTCTTCCATCCATTCCTCTAAAACCAATGCCAGCAGTTCATCCTTACTTTTTACGTAATGGTATATTGCACCTTTGGAAAGCTGGGTACGTTCGATAATATCGCTTACGGTCATATGTGTACACCCTTTTTCCCGGACTAACGCCTTTGTTTCCTCCAATATGAGCTGTTTTGTCATTCTACGCTGCGTTTTACGTTCCAATACATTTCACCCTTTAGTTTTTTAATAAAGCTATTATTACATACCGACCAGCGGTTTTTCAATTAAAAAGATATTATATACTTAGGGTATAAAACGCTAGCTAAAGCAATAAATACAATATTGTTGGCCAGGTTTGTCACCAACAGGCTCATCTCCTTTTACATTTAGTTTGACATGGTTTTAATCACTCATGTTTCCGTAAACTGCTTCTCCGAATACTAATTACTGCAAAAAAGAAAAATTAAACTTGACGTAAAAGTACCTTCTTACTTTTTAGTGATTGATAGCCATGTCCAAATCAGAAAGAAAGGCTGTATGATGATTACCCGAACCCAATGATAATATGGGACATACTGTTCCACACCACCAGGAATATCTCCTGCATTCATTGCATGAAATATGTTTGCTGGCCATATTAAAATGAAATATAACATAAGAATTTTGCCTGTTATTTTAAAAGTCTTGTCAAACAATAACAGCACACCGAATAAAAGTTCCAATACACCCGTCATATAAACAATGGAAAGCGCAAATGGAAATACTGGAGGAATCATTTCCATTAAGTTTTCCGGTATGAAAAAATGACTGAGGCCTATGAAAAAAAGCATTGCACTCATGGAAATGCGTCCCATTTTTTGATAAGAAAGCGGTACTTTAAATAGTCTTAAAACAGATAAAACAATAAAACTGGATAATAAAACCACTGTTGCCATAGCCTTAACCCCCCCTTGTATTTATATAATCCGTTCTTAATAAATCATCACCAGTATCAACTCGCTCTTTTATATTACATACCGACCGCCGGTTTGTAAAGGGGAATTTACTTACTCGCATTCTTAAAACAGAAAATAGGGCTTATCCATTGATTCCGGACAGTCAATGGAAGTACCTGGTGTAAGTAATTTTCTTCGCAATGGCGAAAGAATTTTATATAATTCATCAGGATAGGGACATTAGTTAACAGGGTTTAATAAACTGGCGTGTTTATTTGAAGACAAAAAGCCTGATCCCCTCTTCTTATAGACGAGGAATTAGGCTTTTTTATAATTCGTTTTTTTAAATATCTTCCATTGGTAAATGCGTTGGCAACAAGCAACAAAAAAGTAACATCACCTTTCATGGTGAAGTTAAAGTAATATTTAACACCTGAATTGGAAAAAATGATAGTGAAGTAATCTTTTAAACAGAAAAACTCAAAAAAGTGGTGCCAAGATGCTGGAATTTTTAAAAGAAATGCTGATGATTTTGGGCAGAATTGCAACAATTATACCTTTGCTGTTATTCATGACCTTATTTATGGGAAAACGCGCCATTGGCGAGATGCCGGTTTTTGACTTTTTAATCATCGTTATATTAGGTGCACTCGTTGGGGCGGACATCGCCGATCCTGAAGTTAAACATTTGCCTACCGCGATCGCGATTATCGCCATCGCCATTTTTCAACGCATTGTAGCAAATTGGAAAATATCCAACCGGAAAATAGGAAGATTACTTACATTTGAACCAACGGTAGTTATTCATAACGGGAAGTTACTTGATGCGAATTTGAAGAAAATCCGGTATTCCATTGATAATATCCTGCAGATGCTTAGAGAAAAAGATATATTTGATATTCAGGAAGTGGAAACAGCACTGGTTGAACCAAGCGGAACGTTAAGTGTATTAAAAAAACCGGAAAAGCATACAGTGACAGCAGAAGATATGAATATTACAAGAACGAATGCCGCAATCTCTCTTCCTGTCATTCTGGAAGGTGAGGTTGATTCGGATGTTTTAAAGGAAATGAAAGTAAATCAATCCTGGCTGGATCAGCAATTATCCGAACAGGGAATCACCGATACAGAGCAGGTTTTTTTAGCCACGTTAAACCGTGATCTTGTATTGCATGTGTCTAAAAAAGATGAAAGTAATATAACCATACCGCCTGTTAAGCACTGATAAAAGTATAACAGCCAGGGAGCATAAGGGTACGCGCCCCGAGATACCACTTTATACTCCCTGGTTTAACTATTTTCCAACTGATCGACCCTTCTTTCCAGTTCGGAAACCTGTTTTTTCAATTTATTTCTTGATCCCTTTTTTCTTTGTATTAAACCTCCGACAATCCCAAAAACAGCTAAAATAACCACGACCACCCCGACTGCCAGCATGAAAATTAACTCCATTATAAACCTCCTTGGATCTTTTTGTTTATGAAAATGCAGAACTCTTTTCAATGCGCCATCTGCTTCAAAAACGGCTTTAAATAATCCACGCACTGCCGCTCATCTGTTTCAAAAAAATGGGTAATTGTTTCTTTGTTATTTTCAAGGAAAATTAACTGTTGAAATTCCGGCTGCTCCCCTGCAGCGCTTAATGAATCTGCAAAATCACCATACATATTTATTACTTCTTTTTCCGTTAATTGTAATTTAATATGGTACAGAATTACAAAGAAATCATGCGTGCCACCGCTTTTTAAATAGACCGGGGTGCATGTTTCCACATGGGTTTGTTCCACAATCCCCATTTCTTCCTGAAGCTCGCGCAGTACACTATGCTTCATATCAAAGTCATTTCCTTTCACGTCCTCCCAGCTTAAACCGCCGCCGGCACATTGGAGTCTGCCTGGATATGCAGTATGCTCAGCCATTTCACCGAACACAAACTTTTTATCCTTTGTTTCTGCCAGACCTGCTCCAAAAACAATCCTGCACCCTTCTTCATCTGTAATATGATTTCTGACCGTATGTAAATAGTGTGCATAATCCGTCTGTTTCAGCATAATTCTAAACGCATGTTCATTCTCCATGACAGCATCCACATGGAAAGCTTCACCACGGTAAAATGAGCCACCTTCGTTAACTTCCGCCCAAAACTTTTCCACTTCCCGCTTTCGATCTAAAGATAATGGAACAGATTGCTGTGTATATTTTACTTCCACTGCTTTGTTCAAGGGTGTTAATTTAGTTGGTTTCATGTCTCGATATCCTTCCTGGAGGCGGCGTAATAAAGTACCCATAGCACTTTCATTTGTATCGAATATTTATTTAGCCTCTTAACTTAACCATTCGACATTCACAACTGTTTTCCTGCCTATCAGCAGATTCCATTTAAATGAATCGGAAAAGACTGTAAAGTAAACTTTTTAAACAGCCATGCACGACACAGCCTTCTCTTCTGGAATCTTTATTCAGTAGATAAGGCAAAATTAATATTTTTACTTATAATAATAGAATCAAGTATGCTTTAATTATATATATTCATTTAACTATGAATAATTTGGCAAATTTTTAAATAAATATGATGGAATGTGTTATAATTTTTCTAATAGAAATAAACTAAATTTTGTGCTAATATCCAAAAACAAATTGCAGTCACGTCACTGGGTTGATTTTCATGAGGGGGAAAAGGGGGATCAAAATGAGTATTAGTATAGGGGAAAGGATAAGACACTTAAGAATATACAGGAAAATGTCGCAATCTGAGTTAGTGGAGGGGATATGTTCCGTTGCTTATTTAAGCAAAATAGAAAACGGAAAGGCCAAACCATCTACTCAATTTCTTAAAAAAATTTCCGTTAAGCTGAATATCGGATTTGAAATGCTAAAAAACCAGAACGATGATGGTTTTCAGGAAGAGATAAAAACCATATTATTTAAAATGGAGGAACAAAATAAGTCTCTTTCCGAAGAGGAGGAATCTTTACTTAAAATGGCTTTGCTGGAGTTCATTCCAACCCAGTTATTAGTAAGAGTTTTTACTACGCTGT
The DNA here is from genome assembly GCF_055379185.1 of Virgibacillus kimchii. NCBI lineage: Bacteria > Bacillati > Bacillota > Bacilli > Caryophanales > Bacillaceae > Virgibacillus > Virgibacillus kimchii. Next base: position 2,954,386 of record NZ_AP043951.1, read on the forward strand.
TTAAAGAACTTGTAGAAAAAAAATCAATGACTGAAGCAAATGAGCTTTATGATTCCTACTATAAGAAATTGATAAATGAAACGGAAGATCTGGAAGTTGAGAGTCAGTCCGAACAAAAAAATTATCTGGAGCTTCATAATGCATTGGGTAAGTATTTTTATGTTCAGCAGAATTTCAATCAATCCGACTACCACTATTCCATTTCCGAAACGTTAATCAGTGACAGTAAAGATATCGAGAGTGCTAAATTATATTACAATATAAGCTTAGTTAAACAGCGGATTTTAGAAGATAAAACACTGGCTCTTTTCTATGCCAAAAAGTCTTATGAGATCTTTCGAAGAGAAAATGATTTGGATAACCTGGTTAGAGTATTGATAACGATGGGAGTACAATACCATTTACTTTCAAAATACGATTTTTCACTTAAGTCTCTTAAAGAGGCTCAAAACCATTTAGTAGAATTTCAATCAAAAAGCAGACAGGTATTTTTGCCAATGATAACATATAACATGGGCAGGGTTTATCAAAAGCTGGAAAAATATGAGGAAGCAATATCATATTATAATAAAAGCCTTGCCTGCTCCGAAAGTGATGTTCAGAAGTGCTATATTTTAAAAGGTTTGTTAGAAATCAGATTAAAGAAAAAAGAATGGCCAACCGTTAAGAAACTACTAGACGAGACCTTTACCTTAGTTAATAAAAACAAATTAACCCATATGGAAATTGAATTACATTCCATCAAAGCTAAGGTTTTTAAAAATAGGGGAGACCATTTCAACTATGAAAAAACGATTAAGTATGCTATAGAATGTGCTGTATCAGAGGGTTATACTCCTTTGATCAAAGAGATGGCTGAGGAATTAGCCGATTACTACTTTGAATTAAGACTTTATAAAAAATCCTCGGAGTATTACTTTCTTGCCCTGAGTAATTCTTGAATTACTTCTATAATCTTAAACAAAGACTTAATCAGATGTTCAGACTCTATTCAAGAAAGCGGGCTATGCCTCCCCTATTGTTAATTCTTTTCATCCTTAAGTTCACTCACCTTAGACAAATATTTTTTAACCTACTTCAAGTATCGAAGCAGCGTCAGTATTTTCAGTAACGTTTTTGTTTAAACAAATATGGCCGTTAAGGTAGGTTAATATATTTTCTTTCTTCAGGTCATTTAAAATCCTGGTTACAGTAGTGCGGGTGGAAAGAACCAGGCTGGCCAATTGCTCATGCGTAAATAACTCTTTAATAATAAAATTGTCATTATCATGACTTTCACCATATTCCTGAACTAAAAAGTAGAATAACGATATTAATCTGTCCCTCACAAACTTTTGCCGTTTAATAAGATTTAATGTCTCTCCTCTCATTAAGGTCGTTGTTACTTTGTTCAATAAGAAGTATTTTTCTTCAATACTTTTAACCGGGCTCCATTTGTAAATGAAAAAATGTGTCTCTTTCCTGTTCGTTCTCAATTCGTACACACTTTCAAAATTTACATTTGGCGACCGTATAGCGTCATCAGGTTTCAATACATTTATCAATATTTCTTCTCCATCGCTATGTAATTCCCATAGCTGAGCTGTCCCTTCACTTAAATAATAAACATATTCTGTCTCTATATTAATTATTTGGCCGTCTGACAGTTTCATTTCCTTATACTCGCTTATCATAACTTCACCCCTGCATCTCTTATTACCCAGCTGAGTAAGCTAAGCTTGAAATTCTCATTTAATAAAGGGAAGTTAATCTCTTCTGTATAGTCAAGCAGCGTATATTTTCCGTGAATGTCTCCGTGCAAATCCAGTAAATGATTCAATGTATCTGCATGTTTCCGGTCCATTATATGATTCTCGGAATGATGTAAATAACCGATAATTAAAGTAGTGCTGACTTTTGCTTCATTTCTGGCTTTATCTATTTTGTTAAAAAAATTTATATGATCTTCTGCTCCGAACAAGTAAATAAACCGGTTGTTGACACTGTCTAAAACGTATACCCCTTTACTTTCCATTCGGTTAATCGTATTATCTCCAAGTGAAATAATAATGGGTATGCAGCTATCTAAAGCAGTACTCCTCAATAACTCATACATTATTTGACCCAAAACATCTTTATCAATAATTGGAAAGTTGTTTTGCAGATCAACGGAATGATGATCAATATCTTTAAAAAGCAAACAGGGAATGGAAACAGGGTATTTATTAGATGCATTCTCAGTTAGCCGATTTAGTATCGATTGATAATTTGAGTTTCTCATAAAATCACTTCATCAGCAGGATTTTCATCAAATGGACCCGGCTGTAATTCATCAGATGCAATTTCTATTCCTGTCCCTCCTCCAAAACACAACCCGCAAAGCAATACAATTAAAGCAACTTTTTTCATTTTTACCTCTCCTTTGATTTGTTGTTAATTTAATTGTATCCGTGAGCAATGGTTAAATAGAAGAGGTTAAATTTTGCGATATTAAAAGCAATTAAAACAATAAATAAACCAAAAATTTAACTGATTCTGCTATTGCCGAAAAGCTAATGCAATTTAAAAAACAACTGTACAAATAGAAATGGCGAACCAATAACTAAATTAATGGCTCACCATTCATTGTCTTCTTATCTTACAGTCGAGTATTCGCAGGCTGACACGATAGCTGCAACAACCATTCATAAGCAGAACTCATCCTTTTATATGGATCTTTTTCCGTTCCCATAAATAGATGCAAGGGAGGGGATCATAACTTCACTGCGTAATCATGTAAGGCATATTCTGGATAAGTTAACCTGGAGACGACATAATTCATGTAAAACCTATCTGTATTGCTTAACCCCAAAAGTAACAGCTTTTTATATAATGCATTCATTATCCATCTGTTTGCAATTAACACCTCATCATAAAGAAAATAGCGATTCATGTTTTCTTCCGTGAATGTAACTTTATGCCTTTTTGAGGCATGTTTCATTTTTTCATCAATATGTTTGCGCTTAAAAGGCATATAAAAGTTCAACTCCTTATTCTTCACAAGAGGTCTTATTTTATGGAAAAAGTTAATCAATTTCTCGGTTAAATCAGTTGGTGATAAGTTGAAATCTAATAAGCCATTATTTAAATCACTCTCATATTTAAGTTGAAATTGTTTTTCAATACTTTCCTTATCCTGTTTATTCAAACGATGAATAAAAGCAATATAATGGGAAAGGTGACAGTTATAAGCACTTTCCTCTGTAGATTCAGGTGATTCATATACCTCAAGCATCTTATGAAATCTCATGACTTCTTCAATAACTGGATATAAAGAATTTTTGTTAAAATATGACCTACAATAGTATGAATCAAATATATGATTTGTTTCCCTAAATAACTCATCCTCTATATTTTTTTCGAAAATAGATTCTTCAACATTTACTGTCACTTTCCCTTTATAAATTGGATTGAACGGATCAGATCTCCTCAAAATTTTTGCCGTTGATTTATACTTTTGTGTGAATTCATTTTCATCGTAATTTATGACTGAATCGGAGACACCTTCCTCTAACTCATTAACTACTATCGGTAAAGTCTCATCATCTAATGCCCCCCTGAGCTGCAGATGATACCCATTTTCCCACCCCTTATCAACCATAAATGTATAATCAGAAACAAGCTTTACAATTGTATTTTTCAGTTTTTCTGAAGGCTCTACTACAAAGCATTTAATATTATAATTATTCATAATTAACCCATCCTCCTTAGATTATAATTAATATTTGAGAAAACGAATCGCATAAACTGGTTAACTTCTTGTTCTAACTCTCTTTTAAATGGAAAGTGTCTATTCATGGCCATGTGAATGATACTTCGAACTAAATAATAAAGCTCTTCTTTGCTTAAGTCTTCTTGTTTCATTAAATTATAAACTTTATTAGATAAACGATTATGTTGTGAAAATAATAAATTGGAATTCCCTTTATAATCCTGCAACGATTGTAATGCTATGTCACGATACTCATTACGGCGTTTTGCAAATGGCTTAACGTAAGTTGAGTCCTTTTCAATTTTCTCCAGGTAATCGTAAAGCAGATCAAGATCATTACCCAGTAATCCCAGCAAAATATAACTAGAGAGGTATAATCCTCTTCCGGTCTCATTATAATCTGCGTAAAGTCCTTTAAAGGTCTCCATTAAACTTGTCTCCGCAGCAAATAATTTATATACTGATTTATAAATTTCTTTACCTCCATACCTGTTAATCTCGGGATAAAATAACGTTTTTTTGAAGTCGTATAAGTCTCCGGAAACAAGCATGGAAGATAACTTTTCCTCTAACTCAAGATCTTTTTTGTTGTCTTTTACATATCGCAAACGAATATGTTCTCTGTTACTTTCATCAATAAAATTTACTAAAAACATATCTTCTAAAAAGAGATCCTTGCTTAATTTTAAAATAGCTTTTTCGACTTTTTCTCTTTTACCATTTCGGTAATACAAACAGTAAGAACTAACATTTAGATCAAGTTCATCTGAAAAGTCTTTTGATACCTCCAGGGTTTTTTTCACCTGATTATATCCATGCTTTTCACCTTCAAATGCTTTATGTCCGGAAGAATAAATCCAATCACTTACTTCATTTTCCACGTTTTCAAGTTCCGGTGCTTCCATCAAAGTTAATGTGTATTCATCTCCTGTATTTCGTTTGCAGGTCTCGAGAAAGCTAATTGCCATATTATTGTTCGTTGGAATGGGCAAGCTCCTATCCCCTTCCAAAAAATATATATATTTATATCTATCCAAGTTATATTTTTGGATCAATTCATTTATTTTATGGACTCTTTCTTCTTCAGTACTTTCCTTTTGAAACTTTATATTTATTCTCGCCGGAGATAGAATAAAGTCTTTATATTCTATTCGGGGTATAAATTCTAAGTATAAAAACTTTTCAACAGGAAAGTTACTAGGATATTCAAAACAATACATATAAAATTCATTTAAAAAAACTATAGCAGGATGTTCATTAAAATTCCTATAACTCAATAAATGGGTAGCTACTGGATATATAACTTCATCTTTATAAATCATATGAAGTCGGTTGCCATGTGCTATTATATCAATCTCGTTTAAAGGAACTCTCTCCATTGAATGATCAGTTTGACCCATGCAATCAATAAATATATCCGACTCACTTTTATGCGTTAATCCAACGTCCTTAAAATAATTACTAATATAATTAATTTCTGAGTATTTAGATTTATTTATTGCTTCCTTTTCTCTTTCCGGCAAAGAAAACCGGCCTGTAAACGAGTTACGAGGATGTGAAAAAGCATTAGGGGGTAAGATAAACTGCTCTTTATACGGCACCATTTTACAATCATATGAAATGGGAATTCTACGTTCTCCCTCATCCCCATAAATATCTTTCATATTTTTATAGTCAGTCGATGTTAGTGTAAGAACTCCTTCATTTTTTTCTAAGCTGCTTTGCATCATTCTATTTAAAATATATTTTTCTACTTCTTTACTCTTATGATCTGATTGCAAATATTGAGGCAGACCAATACCTTCATCTCCGTCAATCATTTGTAGTAAAGGTACCTTCGTATAAAACCCATACTTTCCGACAAAAGAATTGTAATATCTATCCCAATCATATACTTGAAGTTTATCAAAATAGTTCATAATTTCTAATGAATCATCGACATTAACTTGATCTATAATGTTTTTATTCTCATCAACCTCATCATATATATATAAATCCACAATGACATATGAAGAACTCTTGCACAGTGATGACATTTTATTAATTAAATCTTTATACAGTTCGACACCTTCTCCAATATTAGCGTTTCTGTACCTTTCTAAAGAGTATTGTATGTCTTCCAGAGCTGATATTAGATCTTGGTTATCTCTGAAAATTCGCTTTAACCTTTCAAAAAAATCATCGGAATCTCGATTAATTGAAGAGCTTGATAACTCAGTTTTTATTATATCTGCTGTAATAAGTTTTTGTATAACATCGGTAATTAATTGCTTATCATGATTTTCACCAAATTCTTTTAGAATTTCTTTTAGGCAAACGGGCTTCTTTAAAGTTTCAAACAGTATGTTCACAAAATTAGAATCTTCAATGTAAATAAAAGACGTATTTTTAGACATGTATTTCTCTAATACATATTGTTGATCTTTTTTATACAATTTTGGGTTTAACACTAATTTCACATCAGATGAGGATTTCAATATGGAGTTTTCTACTTTTTTAATGAATTCTTGTTCCCATTCTAAAGAAATTTCCACTTTTTTCATTTCTTTTATTTCATTATTAGCCTGGTTTAGTGTAATACCAGAGTTTAAACGGTTAGGTTGAGGCCTTGCTGCCATCCTTAATAAATACTTTACCAGCGCTTTTTTAGTTTTCTTATCAATTTTTTTATCATGATCTACTATTTTTTTTAATTTATTATACAAAGATTTGCTATTTAGTAATATTCTTTCCTGAAATTTTGAATCGCGAATAATTTCATTTAAATAAGGTTCTTCATCTTCAGTAAATAACTGCTTAATTACATCAAATTCTATGGCTGTTTTGCGTTTAATCATCTTTCCTCCTCCTAATCAATATAAATTCAATTGATCATTTACACATGCTGGTTTTAGATAATTTATACCTCAAAACCAGCATGTATGTAATTGATCGTTATAAGATTAATAAAGGCATTTACGGCCGAGTGATTACTATGATTGATGCTACGCCGGATGCTTCCATTTCCTGCATACCAGTAGATGCTTCTACGTTGTAATCTTCCAGGTCCACCTTGACGTCATTGGATGTAACGACTTTTTCCATGGTGTATACCTCCTTTCCAATTCTTTGAGTTGAAATATAAACATTCTTTGCAGCTTACGGACGAGTGATAACTATGATTGATGCTACGCCGGATGCCTCCATTTCCTGCATACCAGTAGATGCTTCTACGTTGTAATCTTCCAGGTCCACCTTCACATCATTGGATGTAACAACTTTTTCCATGTGTATACCTCCTTTCCAATTCTTTGAGTCTAAATATATACATTCTTTGCAGCTTACGGACGAGTGATAACTATAATTGATGCTACGCCGGATGCTTCCATTTCCTGCATACCAGTAGATGCTTCTACGTTGTAATCTTCCAGGTCCACCTTCACATCATTGGATGTAACGACTTTTTCCATGGTGTATACCTCCTCTCTAATTCTTTGAGTTTGAATATAAGCATGCTTTGAGCCTTTTATGGGCGTGTAACAACAACGATTGAAGCGATTGCTGATGCTTCCATCTCCTGCATACCAGTAGATGCTTCTACGTTGTAATCTTCCAGGTCCACCTTCACATCATTGGATGTAACAACTTTTCCCATGTGTATACCTCCTTTCCAATTCTTTGAGTCTAAATATATACATTCTTTGCAGCTTACGGACGAGTGATAACTATAATTGATGCTACGCCGGATGCTTCCATTTCCTGCATACCAGTAGATGCTTCTACGTTGTAATCTTCCAGGTCCACCTTCACATCATTGGATGTAACAACTTTTTCCATGTGTATACCTCCTTTCCAATTCTTTGAGTTTGCATATAAACATTCTTTGCAGCTTACGGACGAGTGATAACTATGATTGATGCTACGCCGGATGCTTCCATTTCCTGCATACCAGTAGATGCTTCTACGTTGTAATCTTCCAGATCCACCTTGACGTCATTGGATGTAACGACTTTTTCCATGATGTATACCTCCTTTCCAATTCTTTGAGTTTACATATAAGCATTCTTTGCGCCTTTTATGGGCGTGTGACAACAACGATTGAAGCGATTGCTGATGCTTCCATCTCTTGCATACCAGTAGATGCTTCTACGTTGTAATCTTCCAGATCCACCTTCACATCATTGGATGTAACAACTTTTTCCATGTGTATACCTCCTCTCTAACTCTTTGAGTTTTGTTATTTTAAGAATATAATGTTTTGGTTTTTTCTGATGTATTGTAAAATACATTAAGCCAAAACTTTTGATAACAATAAGAAAGATTATCCAAATCCACGATCAACAATGGCTGATGATACCAGTGATTCTTCTACGTTGTAATCCTGCAGATCCATTCTGACGTCATTTGATATAATTGCGTTTTCCATGAAGTACCTCCCCTCTACCTATTTGAGTTTTGTTATTTTAAGAATATATTGTTTTGGTTTTTTCTGATGTATTGTAAAATACATTAAACGAAATTTTCTTTTAATGAAGATTTGGGTCCAGCGCAGGATAAACAGAAAAATAATAGAAGAATAAAGAGATTGATCCAATCCATAAATTGAATCAAAGAATAGTTAGCAGCCAAGTTAAACGGAAGGAATTTAAAATCCTTACAAAAAAAGGGTTCCGATCATCTAAAACTGATGATCGGAACCCTCCTGAAATTGTGGTTTGCTCCAAAGTTTTTATTTAGTGTTAAATATAATGACCCGTATAGGATTTGAACCTATGTCTTCGCCTAGAAAGGGCGACGTCTTAAGCCACTTGACCAACGGGTTATTAGTTATGTTAACAGAAAATATATTAATTTACAAGTTTAATTATTGAAAACTTACTGATTTTTGCTTTAAATTTGGATCAATTTATGTGTGTTTTTTTAATGGGCCGTCATAAATAGACTAACATCCGAGGTCACTAGCGTTGCAGGAAAATAATATTAAAAAATCAAGTAAAATATTTTATTTGAAAGTTGGTAATATTAGATCTTTTCACTTTAAAATCCATTAAAAAAACCTTATAATTAGGGTATGGTAGTCCTGTCCAAATCCCTAACTATAAGGAGAAACCATGGACAATAATACCATAAAAACTGTATTCAAGGAATACATTCATCCATTAGATTCAAAGGTAATACAAAAAATGATTGATCATGCCGAAGTTGACAAATACGTCAAAAAGCTTGATGTACTTACGTTTACGAATGCTTTTATCTATGCCCAGTTAAAAAACTTAGATAGTCTGAAGCGGATAAGTGATACGATTAAACGAAAGAAAACGGTGCAAAGACTTGTTGGTATAGAGAGCATTAGTAAATCACAACTCTCTCGAAAAAATGGAGATATTCCACCCGAGATTTTTCAGGCGATCCTGCATCATTTAATTCAAAAGCTGCACCAAATACTTGGCCCAACAATGACAGACAAATCACTTGGAAAGCTTCATCTGATTGATTCATCGACCATTTCCATGTGTCTCAGCCAATATGAATGGGCAGATTTTCGGGAGACAAAAGCGGGAGTGAAGATGCATACTTCCATCGTCTTTTGTGATGATATCTCTTATCCAAATGATATGATACTTACCCCTGCAAGACCTGCTGATGAAACTCAGTTGGATTCATTAATTGTGCCGGATAAAGGGGTCCTTCATGTCTTCGATCGAGGTTATTTCAACTTTGCTAAGTTTGATTATTATTGTGAAAAAGGTATCCGGTTTGCCACAAGAATTAAATCGAATACTGTTGTAAATGTCATCGAGGAATTGCCGGTAGATGAGGATTCTTCAATCTCCAGGCATGCGATCGTGAAGATTGGAAACATGAAGAATCCGCTGCAGTTAATAGAAACTGTAGACAGCGAAGGGAACCAGATCCGAATTGTGTGTAACGATGCAACCGTCGGTGCACAGGAAATCAGTGATATTTACCGGCATCGCTGGCAAATTGAATTGTTTTTCAAATGGATAAAGCAACATCTGGTTATCAAAAAACTGTATGGAAAGAGTGAAAACGCTGTATACAATCAAATACTAATAGCTATGATTACTTTCTGCCTAACCCTGTTAATGAAAAACAAGTTGGGCTATGAAGGAACTTTAGTCGAAATGTTGCGTTGGACCCGTGATTTCTGGTCACAATCCATGACATTTTTTATTTCCGAATTATTCAGGAAACCAGAACGATCATCCAATGGACGACGAAGGCTGGACCACGAAAAGGTTTTTAATGAAACCTTGGCACAATACGAATCAGAGGAGGTTTTGCACTTAGATGATCTAAGCTACGATCCAGTTAACTAATAAATATATAAAATTCTAAAAATGGATGAAGGGCTACCTTTAAAGCATATTAACTTTTTTTCTCGAATAAAACTAGGTATTTATCAGAAAATTGAACTAAATAACTGAAGCTACCAGATTTATTGATTGACATTGTTTTTACTTTTTAATGCAACGCTAGTGATCCGAGGTAAACTCTATAGAGTGTGGATAAAAAAACGGGTTCCGATCATCTAAAGCCAATAATCGGAACCCTTCTTGAGTCTCTTGTCCTGACTTTTATTATAGTAAAAATTTTAGCCAACACACACTCAAGCTTCTCCCCTTACGCCTCCACCCTGCGTTTATTAAACAGATTTACATGATCAATACCGGGCAATTTTCGTAACACAGAACTGCTTAGCCAATACATGCTGAAGACCATCAACGAAACACTGCAGATCATTACAGCGAGTATCGGTGTAAATGTTTCGCCCAGGAAACCGCCAATCAGAGAGCCCAGGGGCATTCCCAATGCTGCCGAACTTGTTAACAAGGTGACTACCCTGCCTATATACGCTGTTTCCACCTGTTTCTGGATGGATGAAAACACCAACAGGTTTAGTATTCCAATCGAGATGGCGCCGATACTGAATAGTATAATGGACGGGATTAATGGTAACATCGCGGTGCCCATCCACATAATACCGGAACCAATGAACGCGATAATAATTAATTTTCCAAAGTTTATCTGCTTTAACCTTGGAGAAAGAATCGTTCCGATCATGGTTCCCACCGACATGGCCGCAAGATAAAAGCCGTATGCAGCCTCAACGCCATTCCCTTTGATAAGCGAAAATGCAGGTAAATTGGTGGTCATGATCACCATTGCAATATTAATAAAGACGATAGAAAAGATCATTTTAGGAATCAATGAACCTTTTATATAGTGAAAACCTGCTTTAAGGTCCAGAAAATAAACACGGGAAGCTCCCTTAACAGATTCCAATTTATCCTTATTCACATCTGGTTGGTCAAAATTAAAGAATGCGTAAGAAATTGTTACCAACAATATACAAAATGCAGTAATGGAAATAGCCGGAATCGTACCAATAAATGTGATGATAATACCGGCAGCTGCAATAAATACAATATCCATCGCTTCACGAATTGTCTGCAAATAGGAGTTTGCTTCAATTACATTTTCTTCTCCTACAATAACCGGCAGGATGGTGGATTCAATTGGGTACGTATATTGCGTAAACAAAGCGGTGACAAATAACAAACTAATGACATACCATACATCTAATCCAATCGTGTAGTGCATTACTGGGATCGTGAATAAAATAATCGCTTTGATCAGGTTGCTGTATACCAGACCATTTTTATATTTGGCATAATTTGCGAGTGGAGCAATTAAGAAAGACAATGTACCAGCCAAGGATATCGCAAAGAATGCAAACCCGGAATAGAGAACGCTTCCACTCAAATTTAAAACAAGCAGCATCCCTGCAACTAAATAAATCCCACTCCCAATGGCATTAATAAAAACACCTATCATTAATATTAAAAAATTTCTCTCTTTCATAAACGGTTTTAGTTTATCCTTCATTTTTCTTCCTCCCTTAATTTTTAATTTCGGAACTGAATTCCTAAGATTAAAGATGACAGCAGTATATAATCTTTTCGGTATTCTTGATGTATTCTAAAATACAGGAAATAATTTTTTATAATTCTTGTGTGAGACAAATAAAAAAATGCGAAGATCCAGCCCATAAACCGAAATGAATACTACGGATAAACCCACAGTTGAATTGGAGGCTATGGTTACCTATAACTTTCTCAAGGCATGCAAATACATGATCAGTCATTCATTTCCAAGAGAATGATTAATGTCTTCGAAGTCTTTAGTAACTAAAAATAGCTTCATATTCTGCAATAGCTCTTTTCCTTTGTTATCTAAATATGTTTCCACTTGTGCTAATTCATTTACAGCTTCACTTAATTCACTCATATATTGGCATTGCTTTTTTTCATCACCCATCATATAGTACAAGTGCATAATACCAATCGAGACAATTGCAGCATGAAATGATTTATCTAATGGTCTATGAACCCCTCGAATAACCGACTTCACTTGTACTTCATTAGATTTAAAGAGGTTGTGAATCATATCTTCCAAAAAAATACTAAGATGAATAAATTCATGGTATATAGATTCAGCATAATCAACAATCTCCCAGGATTCATTCGGGTTTAAGAATATAATACCTAAATGTGTTGGCGTTGTAGCACTTGAAAAATTACCGGATTTAGAAAAAATAATAGTCCCAACTAATTTATAAATTAGTGTATAAAGGTTTGGGTTTACATGTCTTAGTAAATCCAAACCTTTATTAATCTTTTCTTTAATTTCCACATTTTCATTATAAGAATATAAATCATTGTTTTTTTCAGTTGTTAAGTAATTTAAAATTTCATGATTTGAACTTTCCTCTATAGTTATATTTTCTTTTGAGGTTGGTATAGAGTTTTTTTGAAGATTATTTAATGCGGCCAGATAGTTTTCTCGTTTAACCTCGGGGTCTAAAATCCTGGTTTTATAAAAATGTGCTAAAAATTCATCTATATTGGATTCAATATTCTTTTTGTTAAGTACAGACAAATTATATTTTACTTTAGTCATCTCCATTGAAATCATCTCCTTATAAATAGAATAGGCGGGAGTAGTTAACTCCCGACTTTGAACCATCATGTGCAAATCTATATTTGCTTTATTTTTCTTTGTTTCCGGTTGGTCTAATTCCGATAAATGGATCCATCTTGTTTACGTTAAAAAATGAATCAATATTGCTATTAGTTTTCTTCATAATTATTATCTCCTTCCTAATTTCTTTATTTATTATCTTAAGGATATGATCTTTTCATTTTTTATGTTGTATTTTAAAATACATTAAACAGAATTTTTGTTTATGTACCTATTTCAATCCCAACCCAGAAGGGGGAAGAGATAAACTCTATAGAATGTGTGAATACTTTGGACACAAAAAAAGGACTCGATGTAAAACCAATAATCGAAGCCCTTTTTAAGCCTTTTGGTATATTTATATCTCTATAATAATATCCCAGCTTTATGTCCAACTTACCATTACGCCTCCGCTTTTTGTTTGTTAAACAGTTTCACATTTTCAATATCAGGCAACTTACGTAAAACAGTACTGCTTAACCAATACATGCTGAAGATCATCATGGAAACACTGCAGATCATAACAGCGAGCACCGGTGTAAATGTTTCACCTAAAAAGCCACCAATCAGGGCACCCAGGGGCATTCCCAGAGCTGACGCACTTGTTAACAAGGTGACTACTCTGCCTATAAACGCTGTTTCCACTTGTTTCTGGATGGATGAAAACACCAGCAGATTCAATATCCCAATCGAAATGGCACCGATACTGAATAATATAATGGACGGGATCAGTGGTAACATAGCGGTCCCCATCCACATCATACCCGTACCAAAGAACGCGAAGATAATTAATTTGCCAAAATCTATTTGTTTTATTCTTGGAGTAATAATAGTTCCAATCATTATTCCTACCGAGATGGAAGCCAGGTAAAAACCGTATGCAGCCTCAACTCCATTTCCTTTTATGAGTGAAAATGCAGGTAAATTGGTGGTCATGATCACCATCGCAATATTAATAAAGATAATGGAAAAGATCATTTTAGGAATTAATGAACCTTTTATATACTGAAAACCTGCCTTTAGATCCTGAAAATAAACATGGGAAGCTCCCTTAACAGACTCCGATTTATCCTTGTTCACATCCGGTTGGTCAAAATTGAAGAATGCATAGGAAATCGATACTAATAATATACAGATTGCAGTAATGGTAAGAGCCGGAATCGTTCCAATGAATGTAATGATAATACCTGCAGCTGCAATAAATACGATATCCATCGCTTCACGAATTGTTTGTAAATAGGAATTTGCTTCAATCACATTTTCTTCTCCGACAATTATCGGCAGAATGGTGGATTCAATGGGGTACGTAAATTGCGTAAACAATGCGGTGATAAACAACAAACTAATGACATACCAGACATCTAATCCAATCGAGTAGTGCAATATCGGAATTGTAAATAAAATAATCGCTTTGATCAGGTTACTGTACACCAGACCATTTTTATATTTGGCATAATTTGCGAGTGGCGCAATTAAAAAAGACAACGTTCCAGCAAAGGAAATGGCAAAGAACGCAAACCCGGAATAGAGAACGCTTCCACTTAGACTTAACACAAGCAGCATCCCTGCCACAGAATAAATGCCATTTCCAATTCCATTGATAAATACACCTGACATTAAAATTAGAAAATTTCTTTCCTTCATAAAAGGTTTTAGTTTTTTCTTCATTTTTCTTCCTCCTCATTTTGTTTTCTGATTAGAAATTCTACAGAATAAGGTAATTGTTCTTCACTATCCTTTTCTTTATAGGATAAGTGTCCATATTTATAGAAGAGATCTTCCAAATCTTTACTTAACTGTTTAACAAGTTTTTCGGACAGATAAATTTTTGCTGATCTGCCATCCACCTGTCCCGCCGGTGATTCCTGCGCCGGATTCCTAAAGGATATAGCTTTGGATCTGTAATACTTTTCTATAATTCCTTTCTCTGTATTTACACTGTCAACCTCCAGAATATCGTGTTTAACAAGCTGTTGAATGTGATAGTACACAGTTCCTGGGTTTTTCCCCAATAGATCAGCAGTTTGTTTAGGTGTCATGGGCTTTTCATAAAGTAATGCAATTATCCTTGAACGTAATGGGTTGGAGATGGCTTTTTGCTGCTCCCAATTAATTTCCATTATGGTCACCTCTTTTTTATTTTATACTTGTAAATTGATTTGGATTTCTAAATCGATTTAAATTAACTATACAATTTGGGATTATAAATGTCAATGGGTTTTTAACTAATTTTTAAAATTAACGTATTTACTTTAAACAGGACAAGAAATGTTGCATTGAATAAATGGGAGTAAATGTCGAAGAAACTTTGAAACAGCCCGTTTACTGGTCAGTCAATTTAGTTTCACGTAAAAACGAGGCAGAACCACGGTATGTGTACATGGTTCTACCTCGTTTCTTTATGTCCCTTTTTACAGGAAAAAATACATAAACTTAAAAAGAATTAATCGCTGATATTATACTGTACAAGCCCAGAGCAAAACAGACAATAACGATCAGGGAGCCGATCACATTCATCTTTACTGAATTCACGTAGTTTCCGAGCAGTTTTTTATTATTCATAATTACCATAAGGATCAAGGCGATCCCCGGTAAAAGTAGTCCGTTTAATGCCTGTGCGAACAGCAGTATTTCCAGGGGCTCAAAATTAAAAACAAAGGATACGATGCCAATAAGGATTACGGCACTGAACACCAATTTAAAGCGCCAGTTCGCCATGCCATTTTCCCATTTCAGCACACTGCTTGTCGTAATAGCAGCACCAAGTGCGGAAGCTGTCATGGAAGAGAAACCGGCGGAAAAAATACCAATCGCCAGGAAGTTTTCCGCCCAGCTACCCAATAATGGCTCCAGCTGCAGTGCCAGGTCCGCAACTGTCTCCACTTCGACGCCTCTCATTAATGTACCGGATGTAATCAGGATCGATGCTGAAATCAATCCACCCATGCCAATCGAAACGAATATATCACGACGAGATTCCTTTAAATGGGATGGCTGACTCCATCTTTCCTGCACCGTTCCCGAATGAATAAATAAGTTATAGGGCACCACCGTTGTACCGATCAATGCAATAATCGTCATGATGGAACCGGCGGGAATAGAAGGGGCAAGTGCACCTGAGAATATACCTGCAAGATCAGGCCTTGCCACGATCATCGTGGTAATGAACACTATACTCATTACAATCACAAGGACAATCATCAGTTTTTCGATTAATTTATAGCTGCCGCTCAAACCAAGCAGCAGAACAACAACACCAACAAAGGGGCCAACCACATCAATAGACCATCCTGTTAATGTGCTGATACCGAGGGACGTTCCGTTCATATCGCCACTCATATACGCAGCACAACCAATAAAGATGGAAGCTATCACAAATACCGACACCGTATTCTTCAAAAGAGGGTTTGCAAATTGGTCACGGACGGCTGCACCCAGCCCCTTTCGACCAATGATACCCAGCCTTGCCACCATTACCTGTAACACCATGGTGGTAATGACAGAAAATACAAGTGCCCATAAAAGCGCATAACCGAACGAAGCGCCAGCCTCTGTTGCTGTCGTGATGGTTCCAGGTCCTACAAAAGAAGCTGAAATAATTGCCCCCGGACCAACCACCTTCAGTTTATCGATCCATGTTTTTGTCTTTGCTGCATCTTGTGTAGAATCGGCCAACGAAATACCTCCAGATCAAAGTTCTTTGGTAAATAACTAATATAGTTGAACATTCCCTGGAGGAGATTTTTTAAACTGTTGGCGAATGGAGGCCTTCCATCATGAGTACTTTAATAAATCTGCTTAAAAATATTTCATTC
This sequence comes from Virgibacillus kimchii, assembly GCF_055379185.1. NCBI lineage: Bacteria > Bacillati > Bacillota > Bacilli > Caryophanales > Bacillaceae > Virgibacillus > Virgibacillus kimchii. The sequence continues at coordinate 2,970,955 of NZ_AP043951.1, forward strand.
ATATATTGCCTGCATGAAGCTTATGATGAAGCTTTCGAACTTCTTCGGCCAGTTCAGGAACCGGTCCATCTACTTTGGTATCAAGAATGACATCCTGTATGGGAAGATTTCTGACTCGGGATGGGGGTACCCCAATTTCGCTGAGCCAATCTGCCAACTGTTCAGACGAACTGGCATAAGCAATCCGCCCTAAACCAACCCAACCATGAGCCGCAGCACACATGGGACAATGTTCCCCGGAAGTATATACTGTCGCCTGGCTTCTTTCTTCAGGTGTCAAATTGTTCGCCGCCCAGCGCGCTATGGCAAATTCCGGGTGTTGCGTATGGTCACCGCCTGCCACGTGGTTATGATCTTCAAACAGTACTTCTCCATCAGCTGAAACAAGGACGGAACCAAATGGCTCGTCCCCCTTCTCCAGGGCCGTTTTTGCCAAAGCAACACAACGTCGCAGGTGCTTCATATCCGTATCATTTATCATGATTGCATCCTCCTTTTTTACATGAAAGTGCCTTGTCGATAACCAACCTGATTAAGGGGCTATCAAATGTATATTTACTATATCATATACCACTTTACAGCAGGCATGATATGGAATTTGGCCCTGGGCTGGCTGCAGCAATATTTTTTTATTTGGAGCTCAAGGGAGGTGCTATTGGACTATTTAACTTTGTTTCTTGATAAAAGGGGTGCTGAGGACGGGTCTATCGGACTTCTCCAGCTGCATTTCGGGTTCATAGGGCACTGAGACGGATTCTATTGGACTTCACAACACCTTTTCACTGACGTAAGGGCACATAGATGGGCTCTATCGGACTTTACAGCACTTTTTCATGGGCAAGAGGGCGTTGACACGCAATCTATTGGACTTCTCCAGCTGCATTTCGGGGCAAGAGGGCACATAGATGGGCTCTATCGGACTTTCCAGCACTTTTTCATGGGCATAAGGGCGTTGACACGCCATCTATTAGACTTCTCCAGCTGCATTTCGGGGCAAGAGGGCACATAGATGGGCTCTATTGGACTTTCCAATTCCTTTTCATGGGCATAAGGGCGTTGACACGCAATCTATTGGACTTCTCCAGCTGTATTTCAGGGCAAGAGGGCACATAGATGGGCTCTATCGGACTTTCCAATTCCTTTTCATGGGCATAAGGGCGTTGACACGCAATCTATTGGACTTCTCCAGCTGAATTTCAAGGCAAGAGGGCACATAGATGGGTTCTATCGGACTTTACAGCACTTTTTCATGGGCATAAGGGCGTTGATACGCAATCTATTAGACTTCTCCAGCTGCATTTCGGGGCAAAAGGGCACATAGATGGGCTCTATCGGACTTTCCAGCACTTTTTCATGGGCATAAGGGCGTTGACACGCAATCTATTGGACTTCTCCAGCTGCATTTCGGGGCAAGAGGGCACATAGATGGGCTCTATCGGACTTTCCAGCACTTTTTCATGGGCATAAGGGCGTTGACTCGGACTCTATTGGACTGCTTCAGCTGCATTTCGGGGCAAGAGGGCACTGAGATGGGCTCTATCGGACCTTCCAGCACTTTTTCATGGGCATAAGGGCGTTGACTCGGACTCTATTGGACTGCTTCAGCTGCATTTCGGGGCAAGAGGGCACTGAGATGGGCTCTATTGGACTTTCCAACACCTTTTCATGGGCAAAAGGGCATCGAGACGGACTCTATCGGACTTTTCCTGCTGCGTTTCAAAGCAAGAGGGCACATAGATAGGCTCTCTCGGACCTTCCAGCACTTTTTCATGGGCATAAGGGCGTTGACTCGCAATCTATTGGACTTCTCCAACTGCGTTTCGGGGTCATAGGGCACTGAGACGGGATCTATCGGACTTTCCAGCATCTTTTCATGGGCATAAGGGCGTTGACTCGGACTCTATTGGACTGCTCCAGAGTCAAGTCCTTCTCCTTTTGGTTTTCTTCAACTTGTACTTAATTCATCAATGTATGCTGCGCCTCGTCAAAATAAACGGACGGACTTCTTTCATTTAAATCAAAGCACTCCCTGGTGTGTTAAGATGGTTGAAGAACTGTATTTTTAACATAGATTGGAGATGTAAATATGAAGCAAAAAATATCCTTAGTTGCAGCAACCTTACTCGTTATGTTACTCGGATTGTATGCTTGCAGTAATACATCTGATGAAGCAATATCATCAAGCAGCAATCAAGCAGAGTCTGAAAAATCATTACAAATAAAAGATGGTTCATCTCAATCAAAAGATACGAATCAATCGGACGGGATAACTACTGAAAATAACAATGGGCAAGCTGAGGATACTCACGGGCAAACTGGTAGTACAGACCGCCAGGATTCAACAGATACCTCCATTGGTTCAAAAGAAATTGAAGTGCAAGAAGGTGAGACAACAGACACTGTATCAAAAGTAGAGGGAAGAAGAGCAGAGTTCTTGGAAAGATTGGAAAACATCCAAAAAGAATTGGATGCCTTACCAGAAAAAAAGGATGCTGATAAAGGTGTAACAAATGCGATGAAAAGTTACTATGGGCGTTCCTATGAAATGTATGACGAAGAATTAAATGAAATTTATGCTCTTTTACAAAAAGAGTTAGCTCCTGAAACGATGAAGGAATTAAAAACAAAACAAATACAATGGATTGAAGAGAAAGAGAAATTAGCAAACGAAGCAAGACAAGAATATAATGGAGGAACTTTTGAAAATGTGGCATATTATATTTCCTTATACGAATCTACAAAAGAAAGATGTTATGAATTGGTAAACAAATATATGACAGATTAGGTGACAGAACACAAATTAAGATCTTAAAGCCATTGGTGGATCAGACTTTCAAGGCCTTCAATTTAAAGCAAGTGCTATGGCATATTTTGAATGGATTCTCTTGATTACATACACAAAAAAGTTTTCACTGAATGAAAAAATCAAAAGGGGGCCGTCTAAATAAAGGGTGGTCTCCTTGCAATTAAACATTTAAATTAAAATCATTTACTGGTTTACTAAAAGACTGTATGTCCAATTCATTACACGATTTATCTGCTTGCCTACCATCCATAGGTCGGGGAAAACATCTCAATCTTTCCCCCTACTTAACCTCGTTATTAGTTCTCTCGTACTCTATCGTCTACTATTGATCCAATTAAAAACAACAGCAACTATTTTTTCTGCCGACTTAAAGAACTATATTTTTGAAGCCCAAAGGTGCTTTTTTCAACTCTGCTTCAAACTTAAAATGGTCACTGTCCCCAAGATGATTGCCATACCTCCAAGCTGGAATACTGTGAGCAGTTCACTCAAAACTATTATTCCAAAAAGGGATGCAGTAACCGGTTCAACCATTGCAACAATCGACGCTGAAGTCGGTGATGTTCCTTTCAAACCAGTTACATACAAGAAAAATGACAAGCCTGCTCCAAATATCCCTAAAGTAATCATCCATAGTAAATCAGGTGAGTTGAGAACGGCAGCTGCTTCATTTTGATCAGTGAAAAGCAAGGTTATGATAGTAAAGGCAAGGAAGGCAATCAATAAAATTCCTTGCGGTTGTCCGTGGCGGGATGCATATTTAAAACCGAAAATAAACAGTGCATATGATAACCCCGCACCTAAACCTGTAACAAGTCCAAGCATCGTAATACTGCCAGAGCTGATGCTGTATACCCCTGTCAGCAATACGACTCCAACCATCACAAAACCAATAGCCAGCCATTTAAATACCGAGGCATGTTCAAGACGGAATATAAAAGATATGAAAAGAACAAAAATGGGCGCAGTATACATCAAGGTTGCTGCTACAGCAACACCAGCCTCTGAGATACTGACAAAGTAAAAAATAAAATTTCCTGCTACTCCAATACCTGCAACAATAGACCAGAACAACAGCCGCTTATTCCACCGGGTCGGTTGTAACAAGAACCAAATAAAAATGCATACCAAACCCACCGTTCCCCTATAAAAAGAGGTAACCAGGGGATCCCAGCCTTTATCCATTAAAAATCCGCCCAGCCCTCCGGAAATGCCCCATAATATTGCTGCTAATATTACTAATCCCAACCCACGCATAGTTTTACCTCCACATAGCCATTTCCCATTTGTAAAGATAACTATACCTCCAAGCAGATGGTTAATAACTTAATTTTATGCGTATGCTATCCGGTAGGCATTCATTGTAAAAAATAACTCAAAAACTCATTAACTCGTAATACGTTTTTTCCAAAGTCATTGGTAATACATGAGTATACGTGATATGCAGAAAATATTTTTTGCCAATTTTAACAAGCTTAGAATTACATACTTTCCAATCCCAAATACACCACGTTTGTATAAATCATGCGCTATTTCTATCCACACCCAATCGTTACGGTGAAAAATCTTTATTGAACAGCAGGGAGAGTGAAAACCTTAGCGACTTATCCCCCCAAAATCATAGATTTTGAAGGGGAATGCGTAGCTGATTTTTGTTCAAATCTCTGAAAACAGGAGGGGTATTATGGAAACGTATCGCTTTCCTTAAAACAACTTGCGCAAATTCAAACAAAATCCAGTGAGTGACAACGTTCTTCAAATATCTTCTCGCAGTTCAGTCGATACTTCTTCTTCTGTGCCAGGTTCTACAAGCAGAAATTGCCCCATCATTCCTTCATCTTCATGCTTTAATAAATGACAGTGGTACATAAGCGGATATTCAGTGTCAGCGTGCTCCGCAAATTCCACTACGATTCTGACACTTGCATTGCGGGGGACAAACACGGTATCTTTCCTTCCCCTCTCATACTCTTTTGGCTCACTCCCATTTACGTCCAATACGCGAAAAGCTGCAGCATGAATATGAAAGTTATGCTCCGGGCCAACATTATAAATTTCCCATATTTCCGTCGTGCCGGCCGGGACTACCTCATCAATTCGATTCATATCCATCTTTTTGCCGTTAATATCATTTTCTGCGGATAGAGTGAATTCACGTATCGTTGCATCCTCTGGAACTTCAATCGGCGGAACACTGGAGAGGTCACTGCTGATGGGTGATGACTCTATTAATTCTGAAGCAGCTGTGATTTTTAACAAATCAAATTCACCACTTTGAATCCCGGCACCACCGCTATAACTGCGCAGAATTGTTTCATCCCCCGACTCAAATTGCACAACAATCTCTGCACGTTCCCCCGGGCTTAACATAAAGCGTTCTAATTCAACAGGCTCATTCAGCAGCCCAGCGTCATTTGCTACGAGCTGGAAAGACCGATCATCCGTAAAGCCAAAATTGTAGGCTCTCGTATTGGAACCATTAAGCAGCCGGAAACGAACCTTTGTTGTTGTAACTTTAAGAAACGGGTCATGTGTGCCATTCATTAATATTTCATCACCAAGTAATCCATGCGTTCCTTCGTCATCCTCTGATAACTGTCCGTCATTCGTAAACAATTTATCTTGTACAATGAGCGGGATGTCATCCACCCCGTAATCCGAAGGCAGCTTCTCGGAATCCTCGTCATTGATAATGAACATGCCTGCCAGTCCCCGATACACATGTGGCCCCGTTTTACCATGCAGATGCGGATGATACCAATTTGTCGCAGCCGGCTGATCAATCGTCCAATGAGGTGACCATGTCTCACCTAGTTCAATGATCTGATGCGGACCGCCATCCATCTCTGGAGGCAGCATCATTCCATGCCAATGCATCGTTGATTTTTCTCCCAACTGATTTTCGACATCAAAGGAGACTTGATCACCACGTGAAACGCGAATAGTAGGACCTAAATAAGAACCATTCATCCCCCAAGTATCTGTCTTTACCCCAGGAAGAAATTCTGTAGTTCCCTGCTCCATCGTTAAGTCAAAATGCTTCGTACCGTCGGATGCAATCGTCGGCTCCAGAAGTTCCGGTATATTTAATGGGTTTTCAAACTCCAACTCGCCAACATTTGTTACTATATCGTCACTGCCGCCACACCCAGCCAATATGAATATAAGTAATAAATTAAGTATAAATCTATGATGTAACTTCAATATTCTCCTTAACTTCCTTTCTCACCTTTTTAATAGCTTTCTAAAATTCCTCTTCCACTATTTTAACTTATTCATTCAGTTCATAGCGGTTTTTGTGTGAAAGATTATTGAAAATATCGCTTCAGGTAATAGGTAAGTTAAGCAGATATAATTATTTGTTGTTGAATTCACTTTCTGCACGGTGTTTTACCATTTAATCTCAAATTCCACCCCTGGTTTTATCACTATTTGTGGTATGGTGGCTCATGTGGCAATTTAAGAGGCAAAAAAGGAAGGACTTAGCTGGTTCTCTAAGCCCTTCCTTTTTAATATACAGGGAATGGGTGCCAGGTACCGATTCTCCGAGAAAATAAATCCTACCTATAGCACCTGTTACTACAACCCAAGTATCTTTCAATAAACTAAAACAAAATCACTGATTAGAATCCCTTTAGTTCAGAACAGTCCCAACCGCGTAATTCGCTAGTTTCTGTTGTAATTCAATCATTGGATGTTGTAACTTTTACACCTTGTTCTGCAAACACTTTTTGAGCAACTTTTAAAGCATTCAAAACACTCGGGAACCCTGTATACGGGATGAGGTGCATGATGCATCCTACAATTTCTTCTGGTTTTAAACCAACACTAAGCCCCGTTTTGATATGCATTTCTATTTGCGGTTTTCCTTGAGCAACAAGGGCTGTAATGGTGGTAAGAACTTTTTGCTTGTTAGAAATTCCCGGACGTGAATAAATGTCTCCAAAAGCAAATTCAACAACATATTTGCTTAAGTCAGGGGCAATATCTTCAAACCCTTCCCCGATGTCCATGAACCCAGTAGGGTTTTCATCATTTGATGATGTAAGTTCCTTTATTTTCTCTATACCTTGTTGATAACGATCCTGAGCCATTGTTAAATCCTCCCTCTATATAATTAAAATAACTTTAAAATGCTCTTGTTTTCTTATAATTTCATGAGTCTACACCTTGTGATCAAAGGGGTCCAAACACGAGAAAAGGAGCACCACCCCTATTGTCGAATTTAGTAAGTAACCAAACAAAAAATTCGAGGGGGAAAACTCCTATGTCCAGTATACGACAGGAGAACTTTGTTAGCATGCATTTAAAATCTACCCAACGTTATGATGATTTTTTTCTATTGCAGCGATCATTCTCGTTTGCCATCCTTACCCCCTGCTTACTCCCTTTTTAAAGGAACCTTTCTATTCATTGTTATTTTACTCAGCTTTGCTAACTGTATTATAAAACAATTCAAAACAATGGTACTTGCGGGTTCACAAAGCATGAAGATATATCTATCCCATATATCCGGAGACAGCGTGCCCACATTTAATATTCACTGATTACTAGAATAGTGCATTCATCTGTCCCTGGAAATAATCCCTCTATTCATAAAGCTGCCGTTCATGTTTAAACTTTTGGATGATAAAATCAATAAAATACCGGCTTGCGATGGGTAATGTATGCATGTTTTTATACGCAATGCCGATCATGCGGGTGATAGGTGGCGTGATTTCTTTTTTCACAATTCGGTAGCTGACATTTTTCATAACCAGCTCAGATAGTATGGAGATACCCAGTCCACTTTCCACCATCGACATAATCGTGTAATCATCAATAACACGATACTCGATATTGGGATGCAGGCCATTTGCTTTGAATTTTTCCAATGGCTCGCTTAAAGTCCCTTCGTCCAGCAGAATAAAGGGATCATTGGACAACTCCTCCAATGTTACATTTGGGTGTGTTCGAAGCACGTGATCTTCCGGAAGAACTGCCAGCATGTAATCCTGCTTTAGGGTAACCGTCTCCAGACCATCTGCCGCATCAGGATTGACAAAGCCAAAATCCACACTGCCTTCGTTAATGGACTTGACGATACTTGTATACTCCCCTTGTTGAAGATGGAAATGGACTGACGGATAAAGCTGCTTAAATTCCTTCATTAAACTGGGAAGCCAATGACTGGAAACACTGGTGAACGTGCCAATCCGAATGTTACTCCTTTCCAACCCTTGCATTTCCCGGCTTTTTTCCATGAGCTCCCGATAAGAATTATTCACTTTTTTAATAAATGGCAGAAATTCCTCCCCATCCGGAGTCAGCGTGATTCCTTTACGTGAGCGGGAAATCAACGTAGTGGCCAACTCCTCTTCCAGTACATGGATCTTCTGGCTAACCGCCGATTGTGTGTAACCCAAGGCTTGCGCTGCTTTCGTAAAACTTCCTTTTTCAATCACCTTCAAAAAGACATCATAGCGATTCAATGGCGTTCTCCTACTTTCATTAGAGTTACTTATATATTAATTATAATTATTAATTTTACTAATGCAAATGCCTATGCTAGAATCACTTTAATATTAATATGTATCTAATGAAACAATTAACATAGAAATGTTTCCGATAAAATTACCCTTTCATCACAGCATCATTGGAGGTAGTAAATTGAAAACAAACATAGAGGCATGGAAAAGCGGGCTCAAGAACGGAATTCCCATTGCAATGGGTTATTTTGCGGTTTCGTTCACCTTTGGCATTCTTGCCAAGCAAGCTGGACTAAATTGGTTTGAAGCGGTGTTGATGTCCGTGACTAATTTAACATCGGCTGGACAGTTTGCCGGGATTACGCTTATTGCCAGTGCCGCAACTATTATTGAAATTGCTGTCACACAGCTGATTATTAATTCCCGATATTTTCTCATGTCGTTTGCTTTATCACAAAAGATTGATCCAAACACGTCCTTTTTCCATCGATTAACAATGGCATATGGGATTACGGATGAAATATTCGGCGTGTCCATTGCGGCTCCAGGTAAGTTGAGCCCTTATTATGCTTATGGCGTGATGAGTGCCGCTGTGCCGGGATGGGTGCTGGGTACACTGTTTGGGGTTGTTTCCGGAAATATTCTTCCGCCAAGATTGATGAGTGCATTAAGTATTGCCCTGTTCGGAATGCTGATCGCTGTCATTATCCCGCCGGCGAAAGGAAATAAAACCCTTTCCGGACTGATTATCATTTCAATGGTACTGAGCTTTGTATTTGCAGAGCTTCCCACCTTGGCGTCCATGTCATCCGGTGTAAAAATTATTATTTTAACCTTTTTAATAGCCGGTATCGCGGCATTCATCTTTCCAGTAAAGGAGTATAAGCATGAATAACGCTATTTTTTACATCTTAGTGATGGCAGTGGTAACGTATCTCATTAGGGTTCTGCCGCTTACACTAATCAGAAAAGAAATCAAAAATGTCTATATCCGATCGTTTTTATACTACGTTCCCTATGTGACATTGGCAGTAATGGTTTTTCCAGCAATTTTAGACGCTACTGCATCGCCAATTTCTGCGCTGGTTGGCTTTGTTGCTGCCATTCTTTTTGCTTACCGGGGGGCAAGCCTGGTTAGTGTTGCCCTGCTTTCCTGTTTTTCAGTATTTGTCGTGGAGCTGTTTTTGTATTGAATAAGAAAAAAGGGAAAGGTGCAGCGTCCGGTAATTACCAATTCATTGCGGACACCACCTGTCCCTTTGTCCTTTACATTTTTCACATCATCTGGCGTGTCATTGGTTCAACTATATTTGTTATACTTGTTTTTTCAGTATTCAGGTGACCAATTACTCATACAGCGTCGTCAGGACAAATATATGTAGCTAGTTCACCAACATTGTTAACCTTTTTTATTACAGTATTACAATTATTTCCTTTGGTTTTTCACTTTCCGCTTCTGTATTGATAAAACATTTAAAACAATTGTATCTGCAAAACCTTATTCATTCGTGGTCATGACTTATTCCGCTCTCATCTTTCCATTTCAATAATATCATAATAAAGTGTCAGCTTTTGCCTGTTCATATCATTGACAATGTCGGTGTAGCGGGCAGCCATATTTTTCATGGAGGTGTTGGAGGCGTTGTAGTACAGCCGGTTTTCTTCGGTTTGTTTTTCCATGGCTTTGATAGCTTCTTTTATTATTTTCCCTTCGCTGTTCTGAAACTCATTCTTCACTATCTGGTTAAGACTCATTGCCATATGATCCAACTTTTCCAGCCTGGAAGTAAATGCATCTGCCTTATAAGTTAGATCAACTTCTGTTTCGAAATTGTATATCAACGTCTGCTGCCCGGTTTCCATCTAAACTCCCTCCATTCAAAAAATCGTATTTGCGATATTCTCTTCCTCTTCAAATAACTGCTCAATCGTATTTCTTATCGCAGTAAGGATATTCGTTGTTTTTTCTATATCACTTTCTATATATGTAAACATATTTTCAAAAGGGGCACGGAATCCGTTATTGGGGAGTGGCACTATGTAATCATGGACATAAATTTTTCTAAGGTGATAAAATTGCTTTGTATCGTAGGTGAAATTTCCAAGGAGATGCTGGTAAGCATAGGGTCTTGTTTCCATATCATCGATTTGCTCCATCAAATTCTTCTTCCTAAGCTCGAAATCCTGCAGGTATTCCATTTCATAATGCTGTTTCAACTGATTTAGTATGGTTTGCTTTTCTTCTATTAAAGACTTACCTTTTGTATAAATTCGTGTAGCAGAGGATACATTGACGTCGATCTCTTCCCCGTCTACTGTAGCGGAAAGAATAAGATCACCGGCTGCAGTATATCTCTTATTTTCCATCATACCAAGCGCCCCGATTACGGATCCAAGACCATGTGCATCGATTGCACTGTTGAAAATGCTTTGTAATTCACTAGTTTCACCAAGGATTACATCTATTCTACTTCTAAAACTGCTAAAGTCTCCTTTTATATCTGTAATAACACTTCTGATTTGAAATATCTGAACGGCAGTCGGGAGAGACAGAAAAGAGTCAGCTGTGTCAAAAATAGATTGCAAATCCTGCTCCAAACCTTCCAGTTCTGTTGTTATCAAATTCTTCTCCTCGACAGTTATATAGTCCAAATCATGCAGCGTATCTAAAATAGCCGGCAGCTGTGTATAAAGCATTTGCACATAATTAATGACCTGTGGCAGCTTATCTCTTATATCCCTGGCCATAACTGCAAAATCCGTTACAAGCCCCGGCAGGTTTTGCACATAATCCCAGCCTTCATATTCGATCATGTCATCAATGAAGGCACCATCAATCCCTGTAAGCTCTCGAATAAACCCGTCAAATCCTTCTTCATTGTATACGCCGGAGTAATTTTTAGCTAAATAAACTTGAATGTCCTTTACAATTTCATCCGGGAGTGCTGCGATTAATTGATTGATGCTTTCTACTTCTTTGTTGGGGAAAGCATCTATTTTAGTCGTTTCACCCACATTGATAAATCCCCGGACATTGCTGGTAACGGCATGAAGTAAATCCTGTTCTGTGATGGTGTGGTGGATGTTTTCAGCATTATCTTTATAGTAATCTTCGGTGAATTCTTTAATTTTTGATGGATCTACATCATAGACAGCTAATGAATTATACCGGGGAATGTTAAATTCTCTCCTTACATTTTCAGCAAAATCATTATCTATTGTAAATAATTGATAAAATGTAGGGTTTGCATGGTTTGTAGTATAAACAGAATCATACCGTTCTGTTATCAATTGAATTATTGTGTTTAGATTACCTCCAAGTGAATGGCCGAGACCGATTTTTGTTAATTCGCTATTTGACGTTTTTGTTTTATTTAAGATTAATTCAGTAACTTTATCATCAAATTCGAGAGCGCTTTGATATTGAGTTCTATTTGTTCCAACAAATAAACCCATTACATTATATAACCAATCTTCAGGACGCCAAGTATCTTGCTCAGTGTTTTCACTACCTCTGGTTATGGTATATGCCTGATTAATTCCTTTTTCGTCATAAAAATGAACGATAGTACCGTTAAATCCATTTGCTTTTGATTCCTCAATAAAATCATTGGAGTAGTAAATATCTATTGTTGAAGGTGGTTCTTTTCCAGTCTCTTCAATAAAAATTTCCCTTATACGTTCTTCTGTAATTTCATTGTACTCCAGTTCCATAATTCGATTTCGGAGTAGATCAGTACCTAATACTTCCCCCTTTTTCAATTCTACCACCTACCTTTATTCATCCGAATTAAATTCAATAGATTCCATGATTTTCATTGCTTTTTCCTGAATAACCTCTAAATCTATATCACCAACACTATCCTTATCAGTCATATACGCCATAGATACAGATTGATCACTATAGTTTGACATAATAATCCCAAGAAAATTATAAGAAATAATTTCTCCATCTTGATTGAAATACTCAGAAGTAGCAAAGTGAATTGTTTTGTTATCATATTCTATTGATTCATAATCCCCTTCGTAACTAGTACGGGCTTCAAAAACGCCTTTTAAACGCTTGAACTCACTTGCACTATCTCCTTCATTATATGTTGCTCTTACCCCATATTCATGTTCATTTGTTTCCTCACTTTCTCCAAATTGGATATCCTCAAAATAATCCCCTGACCTTTCATAATAACCCTTATCCATCCTTGCATTCTCTGGATACTTCATCGTATATCCACCCGTCTTGGACTCAAATAAAAAATAACCATCTTCCACCTCATCTAGAGAACTTATGAATTCACGAGTAAAATCATCCTGAAAAGCGAACACATCCGGCAAATCAGCAGGATCCATTTCGGAAATATCTTTTTGGCCCAATACGTTACAACCTCCTAATAAAAACAGTATGAGTAAGCTGAGTACAATTTTAGATTTCAACAAGGAGAAACTCCTCTCCATAATTGGTAAACTTTTCATTATCGTACCATATTTTAGGTGTGAGAATAATGAATTAACTGTAAAAACAATAAAATGGTTCTTTTGTACTGTTTTTAACAAGGAATGGCATTATTTATCAAGAATTATTTTTTGTTGAGATGGAATGACCTAAAGAATAATTGCTTTATGACTCTTGTCTATCTACCTCACAGTTCCTTATTCATCAATCTGTCTTTTCAATTCATCAAGCGTAGCCCCATCCTCGCTCTTCCACTCTCTCCAACCATTTGCTCTTCTGGCAAGGACAGCACCTGCTGCGGCACTCGGAGAATTAAATACATAGTTTTCCACAAACCGAAATACGTTACCCTCCTGCACCAAAATTCCACGGTCGACAAGGTCTTTTCTTAGGTTTTTCAACCGTTCTCCGGCTGATGCAGACTCGGTTATATTAGAAACCGAATCTTTCAATACAACAAAACCTTCATCCGTGTATTCTCCTTTTGCAAATGCATCTTTTCCCTTACAATAATATATCTCCCTCACATCATCGCTGACTACCTTCTGGAATATCGGATAACTCAAGGCACCCAGAAGTGTTTTTATTGTTTCAAAGTTGTCCATCAAATCGGCAACCATTGGTTCAGGTAGTGTTGACCTTGTTGGAATATTGCCATTTTCTATTTGGTATCTGCCAATTTTTTCAGCCTCGGAATAACTGTGGTTTTCTAAAAACTTAGCATGGGATTTTGTAAAACTGCCTGTTTTTGATACAGCTATAACTGCAACATTCCAAAAGTCTTTTTTGGGGTCCCGGTTATGCTGTTTTAGACTTTCATAACAATTCTCTGCTTCACCTATGTATACTTTTGACTTCCCGTCTTCATCAGATTTTCCAAACAAAAAATAGATACCAACATTTTTTGCTTCTAATCGATTCTCCATATCACCAAGTTTGTTTCTTGGAATTAAAATCAATTGAATAACACGTGTAGTAATCTCAGCAATTTTTATGCTGGTTGGTGATCCATCAGGCATGTATATTTGAATTGTTTGTCCCAATTAACACACTCCCCAATTAATTTATTGGAAATTTTAAATAAAAAGTTTTGCCTATCAAAGATTTAGATATTTTGTATTCTTAACTCTAGAAAATCTATACAAATCCAACATACATGTTTCACAGCAAATTTTTATACATAACCTGTTTTTGAACAATTATTAGGCGCCAACTGCTCTTTATCTTATTTCCAAAAGCAGGAACGTACAAAGGCAAATTAGATATTCATCATTCGCTATTTCCTTTTCCTTCTTCCTCGAGAAAAGTTCCCTACATTCCCACCAAAAACTTCCCTGCTCGAACGCTCGCCATCACTGTTTGGTGAATAAGTATATCGATATTGATCAGCTTCATAAAAATCTCTACGTAATAATTCTTCTTTTGTGATTTGTCTTCTCTGTTTCTTGTGGATATTCTTTGGACGCTTCCTGATTGTCCCTTTTTTATTTTTAGATTTTTTCTTTATGTAAGTTTGCACTAATTTTTCATAATAATTTGGGGTTAACCGATTAATAACTTCTACTTTTAACTGAAATTGATTTGATTTATATCTGATCACATACATATTTTCTTCTTTTTTTATATTTGGAATAGAATAATCTCTGTTAATGACAATATCAAAAGTTTCTTTGTTAAAGTTAATCGTGGTGATATCCCGCTTTATACTTTCCTTATTCATAACAATGTTTTTGTCAATGAGCATACGTATTTCTAATTGTTGATGTGTACTTCTTCTCTGTAAATGAAGAGTATAATAGCCATCCACTAAATCCAATATTTTCATGGGTACGCTTTCAATATAAACTTGATGTCTTAAAGGGGGCTGAGTCTTTAATTTGACACGTACTTTTATATTTCGATGCAACTCACGCAATGCATCACATCCTCTATGAAAATGTTTATCTATTACTTCTATCATAGCACTTGCTTGAAGAAAACAGCATTAGAATTGTCTCTAAAAGTAATGTGCTGCAATTTTTCCAGCTTAACTCTAAACCTTCACTTTCTGCCTCAATCTATTAAGTCTCTTTTCAAATTCTGACGTGTTCATGCCTTGATCACTGTAGTATTCGATGGCATTGTTTGATATTTTTATGGCGGAGTCATAGTCTTTTCTTTTTTCATATATAATCGCTAATCGACTAAAAGCAGGTATTCTTCCTTGGAATTTTTGTTTCTTCACTTTTTGAACTTCATTCTTATATTCTTCTTTAGAATGTGTCCTTTCCATATAGCTTAAGTTCGCTATACTTTCCTTGACGTACCGTTCATTTAACTGATCTAATAACTGTATATCAGCTTCACAATATTTAATACACTCTTCCACATACACAGGATCTAGCTCCCTGTATTTATAGTAGAAGTCCTGAAGCTGGTTATAAACAAAATGTTTGTCAACTGGGTTATTTTTATTCTTTTTCAACTCATCCAGTAAATGAGCTTCTTTAACGTAATCAAATTTTAGTGGTTTTTTCAGCTTTTTAGGTTGTTCTTCTCTTTTAGGAGCCACATTGTTTTTTCGCATTTCAGCTAACTGTTTTTTTACACGCTCATGCGTTTCATTTAGCAAATTAAACATTACTTTCTGCACTCCATCTGAAGCAGTTATATCCGGGAAATTTATTGTTTCATCCATCAACGAAGTATTTGCAAATAATCTCATTTGTTCTGCAGGTAAACGATTAAGGTTAGAAAGAATTTGATTTAATGGGACCTCGCTTGTACCAAACTTCTCTATTATCCTGCTTTGGAGTGTTTTGCTGAATAATTCAGGATACCCTTTAATATAATTTGTTTTCGAAAAACCAAATACCTTCGAAAGTCGCATAACATCTTCGGCTTCCATAGGTTCCATAAAACTGTAGAAACTAAGTAGATATAGCTTTTCGGAAAAACCTTTTTTATAGTCTTGGTCTAAAGATTCCAAGAAAACTTGCATTATATCTGCCCTTTGATGCAGCATACAAGATAATACAATCGCATTTCCTGAGTAAAATTGAAAAGATCTATTTTTATGAACTTCCCTCAATTTAATAATTGCATTTATTGCCTTCTCATATTTATCTATAAGTAAGTGCCGTTCGAGGCCATAGTATAAAATAAAAACATAACCAATATCCTCTACAGGCTGGTAAGGGTTAGAAAGAAAGTCCCAATAAGTATACTTTTGTTGTGGAGTAAGTTCCTTATAGGTTGGATAGTATGGTAATGAGTTTACTTGTTGCCTTTTTCCAAGTTGGGTCACTTCCAGGTTCATATCTATAAGACTGGGTTCTTCCCTACCTGTCATCGTAAAAGTAATAGTAAAATCACCTATTTGAAATACATCTTCTGTATTTTTAGGTGGAAAGAAATTTTTCTTAGGCCCATTTTCTATCCAGATCAATTCTTTTATGTCAGGATGGACCTGGAAATATTTAACAAAATCATTTGACATATTACTTTTAGAAGATACAATGCCGTTCTGGTTTAATTGTTTAGTAGATTTCTTTTTCTTTTTAAAAAAATCCAAAAGCCCCATTTAGAACCCTCCCCATAATTTACAACAATTTCTTAGTTAATATTATAGTCGCTTCTGAAAATGCACATTTAGAGACAGAGGGGCTCGGCCTCTGTCTCTATCTCACCCGACTGGCTCTATCTCCATCTCCTCCAGCTTCCTCCAAAGCGGATCTAATGCTCTTTCTCTGTTCAGATAAAACTCACTACCCCGTATCCTCCAGAAGGTCCATCCAACTCTTTCTAAGATCCGTTGGCGTTCCATATCTTCTTCCCATTTATCCAAGCCATGCCAGCGGTCACCATCGCATTCGATGGCAAGTCGATTTCTCATCCCTTCGACGACAAGATCGATTTTCTTACCAAGTGTTCCAACTTGAACTTGCGGTACTACGCGATATCCTCGTGCTTTGATCAGGCGGAAAACCTCTTCTTCAAATTGTGAATCAAATTCTTCTTTGACTTCATCAACTTCCAATTGTACGCGTTGAGGGTTTTTGCAGTATTCAAGCAAACGATATCGCGTACACTGTGGATTCAAGTCGCCGAGTTCTACAGAGTGAAAGAGAATCATCTGATCGCGTGCCCGGCTTGCTGCTACATTAAAACGTTGAAAGTCCGAATCTCTTGTCATTGTACCAATACGAAGGTTAGGTGCTACCACCATCGACATGAGAATAACATCTCGCTCGTCCCCTTGGAAAGAATATGAGTCACCGCTAATAATCTGTCTTTTTATCATTTCCTCTTCTCCAATTACTTCTCGAAGCAGATTCTCAATTAGTCTTGCTTGATCGTGACCCTGGAGGGAAATGACTCCAATCGATTTATCTTTATATTTATCATCTTCCACCATACGTTTGATTTTCTCTACGATTGCTTCTGCTTCCGGTTCATTAATCGCCTTTCTCGTGTCTTCTTTCCGATATCCATCCGGTACCCGGACTGCCTTAACAGGGGGATCTAAAACAGCTTTTCCTATCGGTAGACGGAGAGGATCAATCATCCCGCCATACATAAGATCGTTGGAAAATTGAATGATTTCCGGTACAGAGCGAAAATGCTCACGAAGAATAATCTTGCTATCGAAAATCCTGCTCGCTGTATCATACAGACTTGTTTTCATTTCAAATTGAAGACGGTTTGGAATATCATTTAGATAACGTTCAATCAAACCATGTACCTTGCTAATGTCCGTTCCGACACTTTCTGGACTAATTTGCTGATCATCCCCGACCACTACAGCTTTTTTACCCCGTAGTAAAGCGCTCAATGAAAATAAATCACTCTGAGAGCTTTCGTCGACAATCACCACATCAAATTGCTCAGTATTTAGATCGAAATTCTCGATAACACTTCTAATCGGCATAATCCAAACTGGTATAGCTCCCCGTGCCGTTGACATTTCTTTACTCGCTTCTTTTCTATAGGCACTCGCATATTTCCCTGTACCTTTTCCTATACGCTTTATATTATTTAACCAAGCGAATAAACTTCTCTTCTGTTCCCTTGTCGTACGTTCAATTTGTGACTTCCAGGTCGATGCAGTGACTAACTGTTTAATAAGTTTGGACTCGTTTTTGAACTCTAGTTGTAATTCCTCATTTAGTTGATCCATCGTTGTTTCTTGCTTCATTTTCTTTAACCAGTAATTCAACTGGCTCCACTTCCAAGCTTCTTTTGTATTCTCCGGAGGAACCAACGGATTGCCTTCACCACCCGACTGATCCAGCTCATTAAGCCAAAGTGGAGTGACTCTCGCTAACTTTTCTCGTAATTTATTATAGTGAAGATACGTCTCGTTGAGTTTCTCTAATCGTTTCAATTCATTCCAAGCTTTCTTCCATAAAGCAGCATCTTTCTCCTGGCAGGCCTTCCAGAGTTTGTCAATAAGATCGAGGTTCCCGGCTTTTGCAATCGTTTCTTTAATAAGTGCTTCATTCTCATCAAATGCAGCTTGAATCCTGTCTAACTGCTCTTGGTGATGAAGAGCAGTTAGACCGCTTGTAAGGTAGTTAAACCACTCGAGTTGGTCCCACACAGCTTTCCTTGGAATAAATACAGCTTTCTTAATCGGAGCATAAGCATGTGTTACTTTGTCTTCCCACTGTATGATTTGTTCGATTTGGTCTAATAATCTCTTAAGGGTAGTCGTTAAACGACGCTGATATTCATCCAACTGCGGGCCTTCATATTCCTCTAACATCCGATTCCAACGAAGTACAAGTTGTTGAGTTGTTGTTTTCAATTTAATATAAGCAAGTACTTTATCCACATCTTCTTTATTGCGAATTTCTAGACCGTTGATTTTACATCCTTCAAAAATATAGGTGTATTTCCTGCCAAGTATATTTTTGAACATCCAACCAATCGACTTGTTATTTTCCAGCCGTCCTTTGATCACTTCCAGATCTTCACGTAATACAGTCAAGTTTTCATCCGGAAGCTTAATATCGTCTACAATCAGCTTTTGGCGAAGCTCATCAATTAATGTAACTTCCTGATACATTTGCTCATAAAATCCTTGCCATCGTTCTTTTCTTGATTCATATTGGAGCATTTCTTTCAATAACAAATTTCGCCACTTGTCTTCTTTTATCTCTTGCAGTTGTCCGGTAACTTTTTCAAATTCCATTGCCTTCTCCTGCACGGAGAATTTAAACTCAGCTTCCTTATTCCAATTGAAAACGATTGATTCATATTCTGCCAGCTCTGCTTTCAGCGATTGGAATTCGGTCACATTTGCTGTGAAGTCTTCTGGCTGCATGATTTCATCCGTAATTAAAATGTTCTTTTCTAACATTTTTCTGTCTTTCCGGTTGATCCTTCCATGTAAATTAAAGAACTCTTTCCATTCTTCTTCATTGAAAGGAAATTCGGCTTCCAAGCTAATATTATCCGGTATGAAATTGAATGTACGATAATCGGCCAACCATTTAGATGCCGTAAGAGGTGTAAATTCTTCGCCGCCTAATTTAATTGGTGTATGTTCTCTTTCAGCGGTCTGATTTATTTGATAATTGATCTTAGCAATATTCCGCTTCGTTTGATCTAACTCTGTTTTTAAACGTTCTATTTCTTGTTGCAACGTTTCCGGTTGTTGGCTATCCAGACTCTCCGCAATGAATTTAATCGAGTCTTCGATTTCTTTTACAGAGCGGGAGTCACCACCCAGAACACTTACACACAGTGAACGGATTTCTTCCGGGATTTTGTCCCTGAGTACTTCCAATGCCCTTCCTTTTTCACTTGTTACCAATACTCTCTTTCCATGAGCGAGCAAATGACTGATCAGGTTAGCGATCGTATGGCTTTTGCCGGTCCCAGGAGGCCCTTGAACAAGTACCCCATCATGATAAGCAAGCTTCTTAGCAATCAGTTTCTGCTCATTGTTCGTTGCAAGCGGAAATAATAGTTGTTCTCCAACAGCAGGCCATTGTTCTGCAGAGATTTCTTCCCTTCCTTCAGAAAATGCTTCGTTATCTGAACTGATCGCTAGTTGCTTAATTGGAGTAGGAACTGAATAACCATTATTGATTTTTTCAATCGCTGTTTCTAATTCCTTTTGCCAAATTCGACCGCTACTTTTTCGGAGAAATAATGCTGGGGTATATGTAATTACTGGATCTTTTAATTGTTCCGGCACTTCATTTTCCATACTGTAATAGCCTTTGGAACTAATTGTGTGAACGACTTCTCTTAAGAATGGTCGAATCGACTCTTCATTCCATACGTGAATATCCGACTCTTTGACTTGCTGCTCCATTTCATTGATACGTGCCATATTCGGAACTTCTTCGGCCGGCAGCATATCTGTTTCCAGCTCAGTACCTTTACTGGTTGGGCTTAAAGTAAACATTCCTTTTTTCGCATTAAATTGTAGCTCTAACGCTGTCACGAGTAAATGTCTGCGGATTTTAAGACCATTGATTTCCCAGTTGAAAAGACCGTGTCCCCAAGCTATTTCTAAATCCTCTCCTTCACGTTGAAGCTGCTGATGTAACGTAAAGAGATAATCATATATTTTTTGTATTTCATTTTTTGGCGCTGTCTCTCTTGCCCATGGAAGCCACCTTTCTTCGTACCATTCCTCGTAATCGGCTACCCGCTTTTCGTCATCCTCAAATTTCTCAAAAATTTCCTGGTCATTTTCCCTATCGATCCCGCGAGACCTGGATACGACTTTTTCTGGATGGAGAACTGGGTTTTTCCAATCACTTATCCAGTGATGCAGGCTTTTAGGCGGGGCTGGAGCCTCCATGATTCTTTGCTTATGTACTTCTAACCACGCTTCTTCCACTTCACCTGTTCCCCCAAGGAAACAGCCTTCCGTATCCGGAAGTTCCGTCTGCCACCAGTGTTTTTCATAGTCACCTATATTATAAATGGTTCGTTCATTCATATTCTTTACCGCTAGGAGGTATTCAAATATCCTGGAGACTTTGGATTGAGTGGCTGTCGTCATGTCATCCCTTCTTCCTGTATTGAATTGCATTTTTTCTATGTTATATTTAGTTCTATTTTACCATAAAGTTATGCTTTATAGGCTATAAAGTAAGGGGAGTGAATAGTCTTCTATTATTATATAACCGTCCCCTTGCTTCCCAAGATTTTTTTAGTTTAAATCCAGTTCTCTAGTTTTTCCATTAGCTATAGCTTCTCCTAACCCAGTCAAACTTCCACCTTTAGTTCTATTTAAAAGATATTTCTTATTGAATAAGTTAATGAAATAATCTTCTTGCTTTTGATTATCAGTTGGGTAAACAAATATTCTCGTTGTATCATAAGCTCTAAAGCTGTCTATCGATAAGATAGATTTTTCTTTTCCTCCAAATACCAATCGATCAAATTCTTTTTGTTTACTCCAATGAGACATAATACGATTTTTAATATTAGTACTTCTACCAATATAAGCTTGGGTGTATTCATCTAGTACCATAATGTAATATCCGGAGATACGATCAAAAGGAGCAAGATCAGTAATTTCTTTAAACAGTTTAGTTTTACTTACAAATTCCATAAGTTCCTTATTAAATTCCTGTTTAGATAATGAACGAAAATACTCTATATTCAAATCATAATTGTATAAACAATTTTCTATATGTTTATTTATGAATGAATCAGAGTACACATATCCTTTACGTAACGAACTTTTATTACTTACTTTTATGTAATTATCTCTTGTTAGTTTTAAGCCATCTGACTTTTTACGTATATTTATCCCAAAATGTCTAATTATAAATACTCCCCCTTCTTATATTTTATTTCAATTTTAGCCATTTCACCTAACTACGGAACTCTATTCACGTTTTACCTGGTATTAATTAGGAAAAGAGACACTACCATACTTGATGGAGCATAAATATATTTAGTAGCTGCCACTTTTCCTACAAGCATTAGATCATCAGCTTCTAATTCTTTTATCAAGCAATGTACTTGCTTATGATACATACTGTTAATCGCCCTATTTCTTTATTGGTTAAACCTATATTATTAACTTATTTATAGCAATCTATAGATATAACAATTACCACCTCTACCTCAACTCATCCCTCAATGGCACAACTTGTCCATCCAATACCTTTCTCCACTCACGCTTCATCTCCGGTCCATATTTCAATGGTTTTGCATCAGGATTTATCGCCTTATACTTATCAAAATCCCTGCTGTTTAAGATGTCACTAATATTCGGAATGGGATCCATTCCGATCACATACTGAATCGCGGATAAATGCAGTGCATCTTTTTCCACAAACCATGTATTTGCGAAGTCTGCAACCGCTTTATTTTTTTCTTCCGTAAAGAATGCTCTTTTAACGATAAAAATGTCTTCATCTACATCTACTTCTTTATTATCAATCGCATTTAAAATGGATCGGTACACATTTTTAACATTCTCTGCTTTCTCTAGTTTTTGGAGCGCATTTTCAATATCATCACGGATATTTTTATTGTTGGCGGAGTATGTTTCTAATAATTTATCAATATAGCTTGCATCGATATCATAAATCTTAGCTGCATTTTCCCCGTAGAATTCGATATCAGAGAAATCAGCTTCTGGTTCACCAGATTCCTCTTCTTCCATCAAAGATCCTTTAACGGTGTTATATATGCCTACAGATTCTTCTATCGTCATGACTTGATCTTGAAGTGTATTGGAATACTCCATATCATCGTTATATTCGTTATAGGTGACTAACGCTTCATAAGAATTATTTAATTCTTGAAATGCCTTCACAAATTCAACTCGCGTTTCCATATGGGTGTGTTCATCTATGTCCTCTATATTAGGCGCAATCTTCCGTAATGTTTTATGCGCCTTTTTAAATCGTTTCTTTGACTCTTCATACGTCGGATAAATCAATGTAGACTCTTCTTGCTCATCGGAATAGAGCTTTATTGCTTCTTGTACATTTTTCTCCATCGTATAAGGCTTTCTGAAGGTTACGATTAACCCTTTTGTCTTTTCTGGATATGTTCGATTTGTTCGAGAAAAAGCTTGAATTAAATTCGCATAACTTAAATTTCGATCAACAAAAAGCGTTTGAACAGTTGGTGCATCAAAGCCTGTTAATAAGCGTTCGACAACAATGACAAGGTCTATTTGTTTCCCGAACTCTTTAAACTCTGCTTTCTTCCGAGCTAGTCGGTTATTAATATCGCCATTATATCGTTCAACACTTTCCAGGGACCATGCTGTATCGTAATAATCGTTATAGTCTTTCATAATTTGTTTCATTTCATCTTGATTTTCTGATGCATGCTCTTCGTTTTCTTCTAAAGAATACGTAATAGCAATCCGTGGAAAGTCCGGATCTTCTATGGTACGCCCTTTTCTTATCGGATGATCAGCAAATTCTTTCCTTAGCCAATCCGGATCTTTCGTCATTTCTTTAATGGCATGATAATAACGCTTCGCCATCTTGATGGAACTGGTTGTAAGAATGGCAGATTTCTGCGGGCGGCCATTTTCAAAATCGAATTTCATATAAGCGTTATCCGGACGGAAAATCTTTCGTATCACCTTTTGGATATGCTCGTCCCTCTCGAAAAAAGAAGGTGCAATATAATCTTCTTTCTCGATGTCATCCATCTGATCAATCACATTATTTATTTTCGTATCGGTTGCTCCGGCATACTTCTCACTTTGGCGGAGTTGATCGTAAATATAGTTATTTAATGACGTTGGTTCAATCGTATCTTCATGCTCAACTTGGAATCCTAATACAGCACTATCTTCTAAAGCATTTTTAATCGTATAGGTATGCAAAACATCTCCGTACTGATCACGCGTGGTGCGTGCTAATTGTCCTTTCGCCTGCTTTTTATTGACATTAAAAATCGGCGTTCCTGTAAAACCAAACCAAGTGGAATTTGGAAAGAATCCTTTCATTTTTTCCATTCCTTCTGCACTTAACGCACGGTGACATTCATCTACAATAAAAACGATATGTTGCACTAGTAGTTTTTTAAATCGCTGTGTACCTTTCCTTTCTTCTACTTTTTGTGCGTGACGTAAAGCAGACTCTAACTTTTGACGCGTTGTAATGATGACTGTATTCGTATTAGCATCTGAAAGCAATGTACTGCTTAATTCTTTTGCGCTGCCAGTTCCGACAATTAAACTATTCGACCTCGCATTACCAGAAGAAATACCTGTATTATATTCCGAAGCAAACTTCGTGAACTCTGATGTCGTTTGGTTATCCAAATCTTTGCGGTCTATAAGCATAATGGTACGATCGATACCTGGCTTTTGAGCCAATAATTTGGTGGACACAAAACTGGTTAATGTTTTTCCAGAACCTGTTGCATGCCAAACAAACCCGGACTTATGCTGCATTGTAGATTTATATAAAGCCTGGATGGCATGAATTTGGTACGGTTGTAATACCATTAATGTTTTATTGTCCTGGTCTTCACTGACAATTGTATACTCTGCAATTAACCGGTGTGCATCTGGTATATTTAAAACCTGTTTTACAAACTCATAGAGATTTTCTACTTTTTGGTTGTCGGTGGTTCGCCAACTAAACAGAAACTTCTTGTGCATATTTTTTGGCATCGCATTCGCAAAATATCGAGTTGTTTGTTCATTGGAAACCACAAATAGTTGCATTGTGGAAAAGATATTCCCTCGAAACATCCCTTCTTCTGCATATTTCTTAATTTGATTAAACGCTTGGAACACACCATCTTTGGCACTCGCTTGCTTTAATTCAATTTGCACGATGGGTAAGCCGTTGATTAAGAGCGTTACATCAAAGCGACGATCACGATCCTCAACATTTGCTTTTTGTTTTGCAATTTGGTGAACAACTTCGTATGTAGAGATTCCTCCGCCTATATCATGATTCGAATACAATACCAACGGCATCGTACCTAAAGAAGCATTTTCACGTTCAATGGTAATACGGGCAATTCCATTCTCCCCTTTGAGCCATCTAGCAGCATCAAAGGGGGTTTTTGTTTTCAATAATAGCTCTGTTTTAATTGTGTCAAATTCTTTATCCGTAATTGGATGTTCTCCAATTTCAGATAAATTGTTTTGTGTGATTATTTTGCGTAAATTATTCCAAAGGTCTTCTTCCGACTTTAAATCAGGTCGATAATTCCATTGATTATATCCTTCCCCTAACACTTCGATTAGCCGACTTTCCACTTCGGCTTCATCGTTGTGGTTTAAATTAGCCATGTTCTCCCTCCTCTCTATTCGATTAGACAAACATTTTTTGTAGGAATGCTTTTTTCGTTTCTTTTAAGGTATCTAATTCTCGTTGATGAAGGGCGATGGTGTCGTCGAATTGTTTGAAAAAGTCGCCGATTTTTGTTTGTTCATCTTTTGAAGGAACTAAAGTCTTTATCTGTGATAGCGTTGGAAACTGTACTCTCTGTCTTTCAATTAGAGAACCTGTTGCATATAGCTTATAACTCTTGATCGCTAAGGGTGTTTTTAGCCAGACACCAAAGTACTTGCTGTCATAGTTATCAATTGTCTTCATTGTGATGTAATAACCTGATACTGCAACCTTTTTGCCAGTTAAATTTAAATCAACCGCACCTAAAGTCATGTTCATCGGATTATAAATAAATTCGTTATTTGAGACAACTTTGAATTGGTCTTCCTTTTTAACCAAAAACTCTCGATTATAGCGCTCTGTTTTTGGTGTTAGGCCCTTTTCAACAGTTAGACTCCATAATTCAAGATTCTCTTCTTTCGGATTGACGTAATTTGTAGTTTGTTCAAACACTTCTCCCAACTTACACTCTTTCCAATCTCCCGTAAATCCCGGAAAACGAAGTTCCGGAACAAACTCTCCTTCTTTTGGAAACATTTTTTGCAAGAATCCCTGTTTTGTTTGTTTGAGGGTGGTTAATTCTTGCTGATGAAGGTCAATAGTAGCGTCCAGTTGTTTAAAAAAGGTTCCGACTTTGGCTTGTTCCTCTCCTGAAGGGATAGGAATAGGCATTTCACGAAATACAGAATCTTTGATAGCAAATCTATCTGACCTAGCACCAGAATCTCCATTTAATTTCATGAATTTATACCAATTGTTACCTGAGAAGTAGTATTCTAAATATGTTTTATCTACGTCATGCGTATGGAACACATAATACAGTGGTGACATTACGCCCGTTCTTCCTAACTTATTTCTCTTAATTGGACCTACTGGAGCAAAATTAGAAATCCTTGGGTTATAAACAAAATAATCTGGATGAACAATATAGTAACCACTTAAGTTCTTTTTGTTGGAAATATCCTTTTCAAAAAAATCACGTTGGGTGATAATTCCAAACTCCGCTGAATTTGTAAGTGTTTCAGAATAATTATTATCTTTATTCTTCTCAGTAACTTTTTCAGAAATCTCCCCTAACTTACGCTCTTCCCAATCTCCACTAAACCCAGATAACCTTATCTCTGGTATACGCTTATTTTCCACGATTAAACACCCCTAACGCACCTTTAATCCATTCTTCGTTTTCTTTATCAAATTGTAGTGAAGAAATGGTTTCATACAAGCTAGATTCTAATTCTTCTTTTTCTTTTCGAATGTTTTTAATGGACGACCCTAGCGTAGCCATATCCACTGGTTCTTCTTCTTCAAACGTATCAACATAGCGTGGAATATTCAAATTGTAATCATTCTCTTTGATTTCCTCAAATGAAGCTAAGTGAGCATATTTCTCCACATCTTCCCGGTTCTTAAACGTTTCGACAATCTTATCAATATTTTCTTTGGTAAGTTTATTTTGGTTCTTTCCTTTTTCAAACTCTTTACTTGCATCAATAAATAATACATCACGAGTTGTACGATTTTTCTTTAAAATGATCACGGTTGTTGGAATGGACGTACCAAAGAATAAGTTTGCTGGCATCCCAATAACAGCATCAATACTACCATCTTCCAGTAATTTTTTACGGATCACACCTTCTGCAGCCCCTCGGAACAATACACCGTGTGGTAAAACAATCGCCATTGTTCCCGAATCTTTCAAATGGTAGTATCCATGTAAAAGAAAGGCAAAATCTGCTTTTGATTTAGGTGCTAATTTGCCGTAACGATTAAAGCGGGAATCATCTAAAAATGTTTGATCTGATGACCACTTTGCTGAGTACGGTGGATTCATTAAAACAGAATCAAACAGGTAAGGCTCATCTGTCGGCCAATCTTTATTTAATGTATCGCCATTACGCAGTCGTATATCCTCTTTTCGAACACCATGCAAGATTAAGTTCATCTTCGCCAGGTTGTAAGTTGTTGTGTTTAGTTCCTGCCCGTGGTACTTTACACTTTCTGGATGATTAATATAGTTACGTACATTCAGCATCAACGAACCCGATCCCATCGTTGGGTCATAAACACTAAATAACTTTCTATCCTCTTGACCGATTGCGACAATCTGCGCCATCATGTCCGATACTTTACTTGGTGTATAGAATTCGCCGGCCTTCTTTCCGGCCTCGGAAGCAAATTCGCCTATCAAGAACTCATACGCATCCCCGATGACATCCCCATTATGTCCCATGACATCAATCTCACTTAATTTCTTCAAAACGTCTGAAATGGTAATATTTCGTTGTTGATCGTCTGACCCTAGTTTTTTAGAAGTTAAATCTACATCATCAAACAACCCACTAAATTGATCGTAACTTGTAGACAAATCAACAAACGCTTTGTTTAAATCGTTTAATTGAAATGTATTTTGTTTTGCTTGATCAGCTAATACATTAAATAAGTAATCCGGTTGAATATGATGTCCTAACGTATCGATTAACGTTTCAACCAGGTCATCTTTTACATCTTCATCTGCTAATAATTCTCGATATAATGTGGTTTGTTTTTCTTGTATGTTATACTCTTCCGGTGATTCATCAGCTAATTCCACAACTTTCACTAATAACTTATCCGATAAGTACTTGTAGAAAATTAATCCCAGTAGGTAATCTTTGTATTCGGATGCATCCATTTTGCTACGCAAACTATCTGCAGCACTAAATAATCTTGAATTTAATTCAGACATCATATCTTCCTCACTTCTCTAATTTTGTTCTAATTGCTTCAGTACTTCTAAGTACAGTTGTTCTTCTAAATCTGCTTGTTGCTTTGCTAAAGCTTGTCGCTTCTTTAAGTTCAGATAAGCTCTCCCTATCGTTTCTTGCTTCTCCATGCTTGGCAGTTGGATATTCAATGCTTTTAGAATAGATGGTGTTAATTTTCGAATGGTACTTCCTTGCATGGAAATAGCCATTTGCTTCTTCATGGATGGTGATTCATTCAACACATAACATAAATAGCTACAATCTAGGTTTTCGTGTTCAATGAGGAGTTTGGCAAAGTTCTGATTAATAACCTTTCCTTCATTCACATCGCTTACTATCGCAGCTTTTGAACTGACAAAACTGAATACAACTTCTCCAGTTTTACTCAAATAACTGTCTTTCTCACTTTCGTTTTCTTTGGAATTACTGGATTTCGAGTTGAGGAATAAGCCATCTAAATCATGCGTTAAATCCTCGTATGAATAAGTTTCTAAAGATTGATTATGTATCTCATTTCCCCTGGAAAGATTTCTTCCCACTTTTACTGTTACAACATTTTCAAGTTTCATATCCCACCCTCCCCGTTTATGTAATTCTTAAAAATTACTAAGCCGTAATTGGATCATAACACTCATAAACTGACCCGTCAACGCTTTTCTGTAATTTTTTAGAATTACTTGTTAATTAGCGGGTATAAAGTATAATTCATAATAACCAAATGGTATAAGTCTCAATTTCCTTTCGATCACACTCTTTCTTCATTTATCAGCTGCCTATTTCCAATAATTTCATCTTCTTATGACTTTAAGTCAACTACAATTATACAGTGTAGGTGCTTCCTTCTTATTGTTCTAAATATCTTAGGACACAACGTGTTAATTATTATGAAAATTCATTCACTTGCAAAATAACAAAAAAGCCCTTCGTCGCAATGAATAGCAACAAAGAGCCCACCTGCTTGTTATCATTCAAACCAATCCTTAACTATCAAATTAACTCAAGAATATTCTTCCAGACTTAACTGTTCATATGCTACAAGTTTTTGCGAAGCGTTTCTTTCCTTACCTAGTTCATTCATCATGTCTTCCCTGTAGTAATAAGACGAAATCTCTTTAAACTTTTTGTCCAGTGCTTCTCTATCAAAACCTCTTGCTTTAGCAAGTTTTATTAATGAAGCGATTTCTTCATCAATTTCATTAGACTTATGTTGCTTATATATATGTTCTATGGAGGTAAACTGTTTTGCATTTCCCTCAGCTTTTAATTTTTCTACCCCTTCACTACTACCTATGACGTATAATGGGGACCATTTAAACTTAAGATTATCGAGTACACCTTCCCACGTACCACTTGTTCTTTTTTCTGATATTTTTGAAGAAGCAACGAGTACAGCATCAGATGGTGCATGGATATATTTATTTCTCTGCATTGCATACCAACCTGTAAACTGCGCCTCAAGCTTTTGCGTAGACATTAAAAGTAAGTTTCCATTTAGAACATAATGTCTTATTGTACTTTTTTTGATCCATTTAGCTAACCCATCAGCAGGAAACACCACTGCTTTTCCACCATTTTTCAAGGTAGCCTCGACTGCTGTCGTATCGATCCCCTTTGCGCCACCTGATATAATGACTACTCCATTTAAAGCCGCTTCTTTTGCAATTTCAACTGTTTGCTGTAATTCAATATTGTTTGCACCCCGTGCTCCAACCACACCTAAACTGCGATGTAACAAAATGGATGGATCACCTGCATAATAAAAGAAAGCTGGGAGAAACTTTTGTGTTAACTTTTTTAATCGAACAGGCATCTGGGAACGAAACATAATTCCATAGCCTTGATGAACGATTTCCTTAAGTTCCAACATAGACATACCAAGTTTTTGTCGGGCTGTAATTTTTTTAATAACTCTTTCTTTTTGTGCTTCTGTTGCATTTGTTAGGATTTTAAGTAAATCATTTGAGGTTATTTTAAGCAATGTCTCTGGTTCCATATTTTGTTCTCTTAATGATTTTACAACTGTATTCCACTCTAAAATGGTTAATGGTTTTGTTTTTGTCTGTGCAAGTTGCGCACAAAATAAGTAAGTGGCTATTTCATTATTTGTAAATTCCATTAAGTACACCTCAATTTAATCACTTCCGCTCGTATCTGCCAAAGCAAACGGAGTTACAGTAATATTATCATATTCTTCACCAAGAATTTCAGTTGCTACTGTGAAAGTCCATTTTGAATCTACAAAATCGTCAACTAAAAGGATATGTTGATTTTGTAAATATACTTCTTTTTGTATATATAAATGATCCCGAATACTTTGTTCTTGTAGTTGGCTGTTTAGCAGCATTTTTTGTTCAGGCTCATCCTCTTTCTTAGCTAGAATATGCTCATAATTACATTGTAATGCTTTTGCTAGTCGTTGTGCAAACTCCGGTACAAGATCAGGTCTCCGATTAGAAGGTATAGGAACAATCACTAAACCTCTAATATTGATTCCTTTTTCTCCTAAGAAGCGCCTTAGTTTATCGGCTGAAGCCTTTACAAGTATATCAGAATATTCATTAGCCACGTATTTACCATGACGTGCCTCTTGTCCTAATTGTTCATGATAATAACTTAAAGCAAGTCCTTCCTGATGAATAAATGCTAATTTTTTGTTTGTGATTGAGGATTTTTTTCGAGCCTTAATTTCAATATAATTCATCCTAAAGAACTTGGATACCTTCTCAATTTCGAGGTAAGCCAAATTATCTTCCGTAAAATCCCAATCTTCTCCTAAACATGTACTGCATTTTCCACAACGTCTAGAATAGGGGTCATCTAGCGCCTTTGTTAAGAAAGCCATTTGGCATTCCTTCGTTTGTTGAAATTGCAATAATTCCTGATATTCACGAACCTTTATATCAATAACTGAATCATAATAACCCTGTTGGGAGGTATACGGTTTCAATGTTCGGAAATAACGAGACTTCGAGTCCTTTTCAATAATACCGTCAATCAATAAAAGCTTTAAAATTTGATCAAGTATTTTCGTCTTAATATTTATCTCATGCTCAAGTGACGACTTTTTCACTTCGTCATTTTCGCTTAAGTAATTGAGTACTTGATAAATATGTTCCTCCTTAGGGAAGGAGTTATAAATAAAGTGTTCATTTATACTATTTTCATCTTCTCCGCCATAAAGAAGTACACAAACCGCTTGTTTTATACCGCGACCAGCTCTGCCAATCTGCTGATAATGTTCGACAACTGATTTAGGTGTGTAGTAATGAATAACAAAGCTAATATCCTCCTTGTCATATCCCATTCCCAGAGCAATCGTGGAAACTAGAACCTTAAGTTCATTATTAATTAACCCATTCTCTAAGTTGATCTTCGCTTCTTCACTAAGATGGCTGTGATAAGCATTGGCATCAATTCCTTTTTGACGAAGCCATATTGCTAGACGTTCACACTCTTTAACTGTCGTAGCATAAATGATACCTGAACCTTTTAGCTTCTTTAGATTCTTTGCAATCCAGGCATACTTTTCTTCTGCAGTTGGTAAATGAAGCTTGTGCAGATATAGTGATTCTCGCTGTAGATCACCACGGATAACATCACACTCTCCAAGTTGAGTTGCAACGTCTTTAATGACTCGATCGTTTGCAGTCGCTGTTGTTGCCAGTACTGGAATCGGTTTGGGTAATATTTGAAGAAGACGATGGATACGTCTATAATCTGGACGAAAGTCATGTCCCCAGTCTGATATACAGTGCGCCTCATCAACTACAAATAATCCTACTTCAAGTTGGGATAAAAGCTGAACAAAACCTTCATTCTGTAGTTGTTCGGGGGTAATAAAGAGTACATCGCATTCCTTAGAATTGCAAAGTTTTATAACATTCATTTTTTCCTCTTTTGTTTTGTTAAATTGTCCATTAATACCCGAGTTCGACAGTAGATAGGCACAAATTCACTTGTGGATAAACTGGATTCTCGATGAGGTCAGTCTTTCTGTGGATTAGTGCCTCTTAATTTTTTAAACTTTAATAGGCACACGATTTACAATATTTACCTTTACACACCAATGTTAAATTGGTATAATATAGGCATGTATATAAGAAGAGTTACCCGTAAAAATAAAGATGGATCAAAGGTTTCGTACATTCAGCTGGCTCATAATGAGTGGGATTCGAAGGCCAAATATGCGAAAGCGAAGGTGATATACTCTTTCGGCCGTGAAGATAAAGTCGATATGGCCGTACTTGAACGACTGGCCCAAAGTATTAGCCGATTCCTTACTCCGGAGGAAGCGCTGAAGTCGAAGCAAAAAATTAGCGATGCAGCGGAGTTTTTATTTCATTCCGCCAAACGGCTGGGTGGTGTTTGGCTGTTTGACCAATTGTGGAAAAAGCTCGGCATGGATACGATCCTGAAAGATATTTTCCGCAACCGCAACCATGAGATGGATCTGGAACGTGCGATTTTCGCCATGGTCGCAAACCGCGGACTCGCTCCTACAAGTAAATTGGGAATGGAAGAATGGATTTCAGAGGATGTCTATATGCCTGGCCTTTCCCGGATTCAGAGCCATCAGCTATACCGTGCTATGGACGAGCTTCTTGCTGTACAGAGCCAGCTTGAGGATCGTGTGTTTGATAATGTTTCCAATCTGTTCAACCTGGAAGTGGATCTACTTTACTTTGATACCACATCAAGCTACTTTGAAGTCAATCCGGATGAAACAGCTGAAGATGATCGGTTCCGCCTTCAGGGCTATTCGAAGGATAAACGATCTGACCTTGTACAAACGGTGATTGGACTTGCCGTGACACGGGAAGGTATTCCAATTAAAGTGTGGACTTGGCCCGGTAATACGATGGATATGAATGTCATCGAAGAAGTGAAAAAAGATCTTATGGGCTGGAGACTGGGACGCATTGTACAAGTGATGGATCGTGGTTTTTCCTCCGAAGAAAACCTGCGTATCCTTCAGCGGGGTGCCGGTCATTACATTATTGGGGAACGTATGCGTTCAGGTAAAAAGGATGTGGAAGCCGCCCTCAGTAAACGTGGTCGTTTCCATACGATTCGTGACAACCTTCAGGTAAAGGAATCCATTGTGGGAGATGGCGAAGCCAGAAAACGTTATGTGATTGCCTTTAACCCTGAAGAAGCTGAACGTGACAGACATCAAAGAGACCAGATTGTCCAAACGATTGAACGGAAGCTGGAGAATTTAAAGCAGCTGCCCAATGAAGCCCACCGTAAACAGGCGTGTGCACTCCGTGCACATAAAGTGTATGGCAAATATATCCGTCAATTGAAAGACGGCACGCTGAAATTGAATAAGCAGGCAATCCGCGATGCAAGCAAATACGACGGCAAATATTTAATCAGAACATCAGATGACACGCTGTCGATTGAAGATATTGCCTTGGGGTATAAGCAGCTGCTTCAAGTGGAAGATGCCTTTCGCACACTGAAGTCCACGCTGAAATTGCGCCCCATGTATCATCGCTTGGAAGACCGGATTCGAGCACATGTAATCATTAGTTGGTTGGCACTGTTACTTGTAAGGCTTATTGAAATGGAAACGAACGCAAGCTGGGAGTCTACACGTAGAGAGATGCAACGGATGCAGGTAGGGCATTTTACTACAGACGACGGAGATCTCTACCGCACAACAACCCCTACAGCTAAGCAAAAGGAAGTGTTTCAAAAAGTTGGGGTGAACTTGCCACCAGAAATCTTGGATATTCAGCCTAAGAGCTAGTAACACAATAAGTATGTCTTTTTAAGCCCTCAATCCTTTGGGTGTCAAGGGATTGAGGGCTTTATGTTTACCTAGTGGCTGTAGAACTCGGGTAATACAATCTGCAACAATTCCATATTTCTCTGTACTATCCATTTGATTTCTTGTAAGTGACAATAATGGACTAATAATAAGTGTGACACCTTCCCCACGCTCACGCAAAATCTTTGTTGCCAGAAAGTAAACCAAGCTCTTCCCCCAACCTGTCTTCTGAACAACAAGAACTCTTTTCCCCTGTAGAATACGATCGATAGCTCTATCCTGACCATCACGGAAAGTAGCATTAGTACCAAATACCTGTTGTAATTCTTTTAGATACAATATTTATCACCCTTTTAAATTTTTTTAAATTATTTAGTACTATTTTCCTATTTTTCAAGTCTTTTTGCAAGATACATATAAAATATTAAAAGCTCAGCAGGGGTGTGGTTCTGCTGAGCATTGTAATTAACGAATCTACTGTTTATACAACTTATTTTGAGGGTCATAATTTATCAGAAACAATCGCTACACCAATACCTCTACCATTGCCCTTGCTTGGGAGACCGTTTTCTATAATAGATTCATCCATAGAAATAATTAGAAAAGGCAGGCACCTTGTTCATTCATTAAAGATATAGCAGTAAGTACAAAGAATCTCCCTCGTGTCCAAAAAAGTATCTGCCCAAAAGATAAGCCGTCCGGGACAGATACCTTACTCTTTTCCCCATTAATCCTAAATCAACATCCTCAAATACTTCTCAAAATGAACGCCTTCTATTTCAGGGACACCTTCAGACACGGAGTCATGAATAGCTTCTGTCAGGAATGCCACTGCCAGCTCCACAGATTTTTTCATATCTTCTCCGCGCATCATGCTTCCTATGATGACCGATGCAAATAAATCACCGGTACCGGAATAGCTTTTTCCATTGTATTCCATCGCTTGATAAAAGGATTCACTTCCATCTACGTACATATTTCCTATATATAGTTTATCAGCATCTGTTGTTGGAGGGATTACACCTGTCATGATAACCCGGGCATCCGTCTCCTGCTGCAGATGCTTTCCCACTTCTTCCAACGCTTTCATATAGTCCTGCTCATTGGAATAGCTATGTAATTTCTCATAAGACATGCCGGATAATAGACAAGCTTCCGTAACATTAGGTGTGATGACAGCAGCATGCTTTACAAGCTCTTTCATGCCTGCCAATAAATCCTCATCAAAGTTGTCATAGACCTCACCATCATCTCCCATTACCGGGTCAACAAGCAATGTCGTTTCTTTTCCATGAAACCGGTCCAAAAAATGAAAAATATTATTAATCTGTTCCCCGCCGGTCACAAATCCAGTAAATATGCCATCAAACGTTACGCCGAGTTTCGTCCATTCCTCTGTGAAATGCTTCATTTTTGACGTTAAGTCTTCGTAAAAATAACTGGGGAATTCCGTTTGCGCAGAAAGAATAGCAGTTGGTAAAGGACTTGCCTGCACACCCATCACAGATAGAACTGGTAATGCTGCCGTGAGTGAGCACTTTCCAAATGATGATAAATCCTGTAATACAGCAACTTTTTTCATGATAACCTCCAATGGAACAACTAAAACTTTTTCTATTTTATCATATAACTTGGGTGCGAAGTATAAAACTTTCTTCAAAAAAATAGAACATCATCGATGGAGATGCTCTTCTTGATAGAATGTCAATGAACAATGGAGTATCTGAACAATCCGTATTTATATCCACCTCCAATAATAATTAATAGGATCATAACGTATCTATACCTGCTTCCATGATTACAGGCTGTTTGGATTGGAATTATACATCGTAGCATAAATCTGGTACTGAATAATAGTCTCGATATTTTCCATTGTTGTATCATATTTATTTAATAGGCTAAAATAAAAAGCTAAACTGACTTCCACCAAAGAAAGCCAGTTTAGCCCACACGAAGCTTCATTATTGATTGATATTACCTCTTACTAATTTCTCAAACTTAGTTTCCTCTCCGTACCCCATGGTCACCACTTCTGTTTGATGATAATCATGTAATAACTGTTTCAAATCATTATCCTTATCTATCATATGTTCCACGATGGGAAAAGCGTTCAATAGTTGATCAAGCGTCTCGGAGGATACAGCACTTTTTTTCGTCGGAAATGTATGGCTTGGAATAACATACTGAACATCCAATGAATACTCCCACCACTTAATTTTCTGATTGAAAATTTGAAGTAGGGGTTTCTAACGTGACGACATATTCGCCGCTTAACGTCAGTGGAGCTGTCACATTGGTGATCTATTTACACCCAGCCCCTCTATACCATCGGTCTCGCCTTTGGTACTTCTTTTAAATAACCTTGGGTTGCCAAACATTCACGGAGTCTGCAGTCAACGCTTGTTTTTGTGGTAACTTGCTCACAAATTTCCTTAATATGTTGGCTGCTCCGTTTATATCGGCATTTAACAGTAATCCTTTACAAGTACGATAAAGCCCACGTTTCACTCGTTTTCCAGTGAATACAGGTTTATCCTTCTTTTCATCAAATACAGGAATATCATCCCCATCTATAAAACTCGCTTTTGATGTGTACGATTCTTCTGTTGTTATAACACGAACCCCGCATTTTTCCGCCTTGTATGTAATCATGTTGATCAACATGGCATGCGGAATGCTGACAAATGGCTGGCTTTATGAAAGATGTCCTTTAAATAAAACCAGCCGCCTCCCCCGCGTATATTGGAGTTCCTTCCGTTTCCCCGTATGAGGATGTATGTTTTGCTTGAACCATTGTGACAGTAAGATCCTCAAAGGACATTGAACCACCCAGATTCATAGAAAGTACATTTTTAATGCCTTTTTGCAGAAGAATCATGGCCAAATCATATTGGGCAACAACGGTTATCTCAGGATTGTTTTCAACTACTTTAGAAAGCCCGCTTGTATAATCAAAATGCCCGTGTGTCAAAAACACACAGTCAATTTCATCATAAAAGTCCTTGTGATCCAAATGCTGTGGAAATCCCGGGTTCAAATCTATAAATGGATCAACCAGATACTTTTTTCCCTTTGAACTTGTAAACATATACATCGCATGACCAAGACGCAATATCTTCATTTAATTTCTCTCCCCTTTATTTGTATAAACTGCTGACTTTCTCAATAATAAGTACGAAATTCAAGAATTAATAGATCCCTAATTAAACTACACCTCATTTTAAAAAGCACATCAGTTTTCTTCCAATGGCAAAAACGTGAGTAGATGCAGTCTCAGTACAAACGCTCCTTTCATTGATTACATCGTTAATAAATAATTGCTACGGACATTGTAGAATACAAAGGTTAAATCCAAGTAAAGTTTGGTAATTCCTGCAAAAAAAGGTTCTTTATCATGGATGTAGCCAGGTAGTATCCTGTCCGAATCCAAAATAAAGAACCAAACTCATGATTGAGAAACATATAATTCTACTTCTTGTTGCAGCTTGGAAGAAATTTATTGAAACGAAGGAACCGGAAATTGCCCGACTGAAATATTACCCACCGGACAAGGCACCTTCCATTGTCCTTCTATTATTACAATACCTCCAGTAGTCTCGCTCTAATTCTCTTCCATGGAAATTCCAAATTCACACTATGAATCTCTAAACGCAGGCGTTCATTCCAATCATAGGTTTCCTGTAATTCCTCTTCCTGATTTGCTGGATAAATTAATATTCCCCGTACTTCAAGTTCCTTTGGTTGATGCATCATATACGTAAATATTTGATACAAATTACCACTGTGAAAACTGTTCTTAGCATAAAAACGCTGAAACATATTTTTATAAAACTTCGCATCAATTACGATTCGTTTATTTTCACTGTAGCTGGTTAACGTTAAATCAGTAAGCATGGTTGGAAGTAACGCCTTATTCCCCTCTAGATCCCATGTCATCCGCTCCGAACGCACCGTATATTCTCTTTGTTCTATTCGATAAAAGTGAAAAAGAAACCGCTCAAACAACTGGTTCATTTCTGTTTCCGATAGTTCCACAGAAAATAAGCTCCAATCTCCTTCTTTATGTGACAGCAGCCTGATCTCATGTAAAAGCCTCGCGAGATGAATCATCGGTTTATAATGGATGTTAAGCCGTGAGAAATAGATTCGTATAAACATCTCCCTCGTTAACACAATGTTATCTACTTCCTCCAGTTGCTCCCAAAGCATAAAACACTCTTTTCGTGTTCGCTCTTCAATATGAGGATTTTGATACAAATTCTTTAAAGTCGCTCGCATAATTTGATTAAATAAAATATTGGCAGAATAATCGTCTTTTTCACAAACGACGACGGGTCTTCGCTCGACAATAAACGGCAAGGAATCACTCATAAGCATTTTTCCAGAAATAAAACTCGTTTCTTCTTTATGCGTTATGTAATCTTTTACAATATGATTTCTTACCAAACGATTACTCTCATAAAGAAATCTTCTAGCCAAAAAATCATACGTAATCAGCTCTTCATCCACTTCACTTAATTGATCGGCGAATTCCGGATAATCGTTTACATAACTGAGCATGCAGAAAATATTGCGAATCGGTACTTTAAAAGTATGTTTCATATTAATTAAGATCCTTCCAACAGTGAAGTGACAAGCTCTGGACGGTCAAAATAGTATTCTTCCAACAATGGTTTTATCTCGAAATTCATCACCCGTTGGTACCACGTGTTTTCATCCATACCCTTTGGAATGTTTGTGAAAAAGGAATGGCCAATTTCATAACCTGTCCCTAACTGAAAATCATTGCGGACGGTTTCATTGATTCTCTCTATCACAAACAAGATGCGTTCGATTAATGCCTCGGAAACGTTTTGTTCCAATAAATATGCACGCCATTTCTCATTGAAATTTGGCTTTAATTGCATAAAAGAAAAACGCCTGCGCAGTGCAATCTCCAACTGTGCGAGAGACCTGTCTGCTGTATTCATGGTCCCAATAATATAAACGTTGCTTGGAACCGTAAATTTTTCCTTTGAATATCCCATCGTTACATATTCATCACGCTTATCACCTTCGATAAGCATAAATAACTCCCCAAATATTTTCGAAAGATTACCTCGGTTAATCTCGTCAATAATGAAATAATAATCCCTTTCCGGGTTTTCCATCGCTTTCGAACAGAAATCATAAAATACCCCATACTCCAGACCAAACCTACCATCTGCCAGCGGACGATAACCCATCACAAAGTCTTCATATGCATAACTTTGATGAAATTGAACCATTTCGACTCGGTCGTTATCTTCTTGTCCGATCAAAGCGTACGCAAGCTTTTTAGCAACAAAAGTTTTTCCGACCCCCGGGGGACCTTGTAAAATAATATTCATCTTATAATTTAGTAAGTCAGCTATTGTATCAAACGTTTCTTCTTCAATAAATACTTGTTGAAGAAAGTTAGCTTTAGTATACTCATTTTTTTCTTCTTGCGCTTCTTCGGATTCTATATAATAACCTACCGCTTCATACAGATTTTCTTTCATGTACCATTTAAAATGATTTTTCTCTGTATTTTTTCCATTAAACAAGACACGCCAATAAGACACATTTTTATCATCACCAATCAATGGTTCGATACCTGTCTCTTGATAGATACGCTTTGCCAAAGATACAACAGGGGCGTTAAATGAGCTGAAATGCTTCCCTAAGCTGGCAGCTAATTCAGTTGCTGTTGCTTCTCCACCCATTTCATACATTTTCTTTACATAAACAAGATCATTCTCTCTAAAAATAGATGGATTTCTTAAGAGATTGATCCATGTTTCTTTATCAAACACATCTTCTGTGTAATAATCAAATGTCTCTTCCGCATCTAAATCCAACCTTTTCATTTCTTCAGCAACTACACTCATTTTCTCTTCTAATTGTTCGTAAGTGAATTGACTAACATACTGAACTCTCTCTATCTCTTCAAGCCCAACATCCGGATGGTTATCCCCATGCATGAGACCAAACTGGAGTCCGGTTTCATCGACAGCAAAGAAAAACTGCGGAGCAGAACGATGGTTCGGATACTTGTTTTCATAAACAGCCAACCAACACCTTGAATCCCCAAAACGCTGGTTCCAATTAAATCCATTAAGTATTTTCCCCTCTACCAAATCAAAATCTTTAAGCGTATCAAACTGACGAATCGCATAATGGATTTTAGCTTGTTCATGCCGTACTTTATCTTTCTTGTCATGATATAATAGATGAAATAAAATCTTAAAATTATCCCAAGAATGTAAAATATTTGTATCGTATGCTTTACTGACTTCATCTTTCATCACGTCAAGATCTGAGATACTGATGGAACCCTCTTGGATAATTTTATCGATGACAAGAAAGCGAATTCTTCTTACTTTTTCACCATCACGATAAATGTCATGCAACTCCTTTAGAAGTTCTTCATCTAAAGACATAATTCCATCTAGCATCAAAGAAGGCTCCGCTTTATACCGGTATAGCATCACTGCTAAGTCATAAAGATAATCAGCAGCAATTTCAACTTTTACTTTATCATAACGTGTACTGCAATAAAGGAAATCTTGAATGTCCAACATCGACAAGTCCGCGTTTTCCTGCTTTAAATAATCCAACATAACCTGACAGATGGTAAAGTAGACATCATAGTTATTTTCAACCGATCCCATTTTTTGCTTTAATTCATAAGTGGCATTAACTTCTCGATAAACATCTCCTTTATAGAGTGGGTAAGCTGTATAATCATAAGCCGCAAGAAGATATCCAAATAACGGGGCACCAAGAGCCATATTTTTATCAAAGCCCTTTACCTTCTCCCTAAAAAGCTTAATCCTCTCTTTAATAGGGATTTCTTCATCATATAGGTTGTTCCACAAAGCAGCGGCTTCTTTTGGAAGGCCGGCAGCAAATTTAACAAGTGTATCGGTGTTATTCCAATGTACAAAACTACCAGTATTCGGATTACTGCTTTGAATTTTCTTAGCAAAATCTACCACAGTATCTTCAGTTATTCGATGATTACGAAAATACGTATTCAACTCTTCTAAAATATCCATTTTATATTGTTCATCATATGCTGGTGAATCCTTAAATGCTTGGTAACGTTCGTATGCAAAATCAATGTAGCGATCTTTTAATATTTGCTTTTTAATCGAATCTGGATGCATCCGGGGAACTCCTTTCAATATTATTAGATCGTAGTTACTGTTATTATAACAGCCTGGTTATACAATTACATGCCACTGAAGAGGAATTTTCAATCTTGGGAAGTGAGATTATTCAGAGGTTACCCCTGCTTTAGAACCAAATGTAATTAATTACCGGAGGCTGGGATATAACCAGAAAAAATGGCTCCAAGCTCTAAAGTTTGCTTGGAACCATTTATATAAGATTTT
The DNA here is from genome assembly GCF_055379185.1 of Virgibacillus kimchii. Taxonomy (NCBI): domain Bacteria; kingdom Bacillati; phylum Bacillota; class Bacilli; order Caryophanales; family Bacillaceae; genus Virgibacillus; species Virgibacillus kimchii. The sequence continues at coordinate 3,011,937 of NZ_AP043951.1, forward strand.
TTTCTTTTATTGTTGGGTTATTGCTTCTGGCGTATTAGGTTATGGATGCTGGTTCTTTTTTTACCTTCTCTTTGCCTCTCACGGAAGAACGCGTGAAGCACAAATCCTAAACCCCGGTCAATTTCTCCTCTAAATATTGATGCACATAGTAATAGTCCGGCAGGATATGCTTTCCTTTGAAGGTTTTTTTATATTGACTCGGTATATAGCCTGTCGTTTTTTTAAATACTCGACTGAAATAAGTAAGATTGGAATAACCTACATTTTCTGCAATTTCAGTAATAGATAAAGAAGTGGATTGTAACTTCTTTTTAGCTTGCTCAATTCGGTAGTATTGCAAGTATTCTATAAAAGTCATTCCAACTACTTCCTTAAAAGAACGACTGACATAACTTTGATCGAGATGCATAAGATTTGCTAACCGTTCTAAAGTTAACTCTTCATTGTAATGTTCGTGAATATATTGAATCATGTTATGAATATTTTCATCCTGTTTTGTTTCTGTTGAAGATTGATCAGCATGAAATAAGGAGACTTCGTTAAGAGAAGTGATAGCACGATGAATAGCAGTTTGACACTCTTCCAATATTAAAGGCTTTACTAAATAATCAATCGCCCCACACCGTAACGCTACTTGTAAATGATCGGTATTCTGCTCGTCATCCAGCAAAATGACTTTCACATTCGGCTGTTCTTTTACTATTTTAGTTTTATATTTAAAGGCTAACTCTGGTGATTGACTTAAATCCAAGATTAAGATATCAATCTTTTCTTGTTTTGCTATTCGATAAGCTTCATCACTATATATAACATCAGGTAAAAAGGTAACATTAAAAAAATAAGTCGTGAAAATATCCTTCAAAAACTCTCTGTCTTCTGCCTCTGGTGTAGCTAATAGAATATTACACATGTTGTTCCCTCATTTCTTAATAAGAACCCTCGAGTTGTCTCGAAGTTCATTAGCTACCTTTAATTTTACCAGAAATATAGAGAAAATGACAATTTGTCACCTTACTAGCTACGCGCTACAAAAAAAGTACAATTTAAGTCAAATAAAGCCTAACACCCGCAAATGAAAGCGCATTATACTAGCAGTAGATTAAAAATAGGAGGAATAAACATGGTACAAGTAAAAAGCAAAACAGTTGAAATATTAATACAAGAAGCGAAAGCCGCTCAAGCTATGTATCAAACATATAATCAGGAACAAGTTGACAAAGTCGTTGATCGAGTTGCAAAGGAATTGACAAACGCAGCAGAAACATTGGCTCAAATGGCCCACGAAGAAACTGGGTTAGGTAACGCGGAAGACAAAAAGACGAAAAACCTATTCTCCAGTGAAATCGTGTATGATTCCATAAAAGATAAGCCTACAGTCGGTATCATTAACCGTGATGAAGAAAAAGGTATTATTGAAATAGGAGACCCAATGGGCGTCATCGCAGCTTTAATTCCAACAACAAACCCGACTTCTACTGTTATTTTCAAAGCATTACTAGCACTTAAATCAAGAAATGGGATTGTCTTTTCCCCTCACCCTGGTGCAGTAAAGAGTATTATTGAAACAGTTCGTCTTGTAGAAAAAGCTGCAATCGAAGCAGGAGCACCACAAGGTTTAATTCAAGTAATAGAAGAACCAACATTGGAAGAAACTCAGGGAATGATGCAACATGAAGATACAGCATTAATTTTAGCAACTGGCGGGGGCGGAATGGTTAAAGCTGCCTATTCCTCAGGTAACCCAGCCATTGGTGTTGGTGCAGGGAATGCGCCAGTGCTCATTGAAAAAACAGCAGACATCGGACAAGCAGTTGAGCGAATAATTGATAGTAAGACATTTGACTATGGAATGATTTGTTCATCGGAGGAAGCAATTCTCGTTGAAGCTTCTGTAAAAGAAGAGCTTGTCCAAAAACTGAAGGAAAAAGGAGCATATTTCATAGATGAAGCGGAACAGGACAAATTAAGTCAAGTGCTTTTAAATGAAAAAGGCATATTGAATCCTCAGGTGGTAGGAAAGCCTGTATCCGTTCTTGCAAAATTAGCGGAAATTGATGTTCCTGAAGATGCAAAGTTGCTTATTGCAGAACAAACGAACATTTCTAAGGAAAATCCATTTGCAAGTGAAAAGTTAACGTCTTTACTCACTTTATATACGGTAAATGATTGGACAGAAGGAGTTGAAAAAGCTAGCCAACTTCTAGATATTACAGGAATTGGTCATACTGCTATCGTGCATTCAACAGATCAAGAAAAAATTGAGGAATTCGGTATAGCGGTTAATGCATCACGAATTATTGTTAATTCCGGTGGAACATTGGGTGGGATTGGAATGACTACTCAACTTGATCCTTCAATGACACTAGGTTGCGGAACAGCTGGCGGTGGTAGTACAACAGATAATATTACTGTTGAACATTTGCTCAATATCCGTCGTGTAGCAACACACTATGAGCGCTAAAAATCATCACCATAGAGGAACCATATCAAGTTGCGAGTTACATCAGCGGTTGCTTGCCTCTACTTTAGAATAAAATCGTTAATTAATCACTTCCCCTTACTTTTAAATAGTAGGGGGTTTTTTGTGAAAAAAACAAATAAGGGAAGAATTTTAAATGTCTTTTTACCTGCCGCATTTACTTGTGATACGGTTCACTATTTTAGTGGTAAGATAAATATTGCCACCACTTAATAATCATCACTCCCGTAGAATCTTCAGCGTGAGCGTTGAATATATAACTTTCTTTAACCACAAATCTATTTCTTCAGATTATTAATCTCAAGAAATGTATCAAAATCATCAGAAGCATTTTGAACAATGCGGCGTTGGTTAAATTTCTCATACTCTTCAATAGCTATTTTATCCGCTACAGCCTTTTCTACCTTTCCAGCATCTTGGAGGATTTCGCGTTCATCAAATTCCAAGAAAGCATCAAGTCTTTTTTTCCAGTCTTTCATATACATCGGTCTTTTTCTTTCTGCTTGATCTTCTGCATAGTCTAAATACCTTGTAACAATACGATTAAGTGCCCCTATTTCTTTTTCATTTGAATCAATTTCATAATAGAGAAGTTAGTATAGAAATCCGAACAAAGTTGATTTCCGCTCCAGACGGACGCTTTCACCACTGGCACAAGTGCAACATCGACTCAAACTCGTTTTCGTCGTGTTTTCTTTGCCGCGGGCTCTGCCTCAGCCTCCTCGCTACGCTGCGGGGTCTTCGGCTATCGCAGTTCCCGCTGGAGTCGCCGTCTTCCACTCCAATCAACAGGCTAGCGTTCTGTATTAACAAATTATAAAGTGTTTCTATTACTTAATGTTCGGATACTTAGTAAAAATAAACAATTATGAAATTTACTAATTTAAGTAATTCTTTGCAATCGTCACATCTCCTTTGCGTATTTTATCCCCTTTCCAAGAAGTAAGGCCCATGTTTTCCTTCTCAGCATCTGCTCGATCTGATATTAATTCAGCGGCCGTCATACCATGGTTTGCAAAATGTAATTTATTTTGAACTGTTTTAAAGAATTTCTGGGTTACTTCTGCATTAGAGTCATAATCTACAGATGTAGCGTAAATATCTGTAATCTTTTGATAGAACCTTTTCTCTGAAGCACGAATATCACGGATCCGTTCCAGTAATTCATCGAAATAGTCTTCTCCAAAATTACGCATTTCTTTTAGACGATCATCATCCATTGTAAAACCTTTGACCAGGTATTCACTTAGCCGTTCTGTTGCCCATTGGCGGAATTGTGTACCTCGGTGGGACCGAACACGGTAGCCGATTGCGAGAATCATTTCAAGGTTGTAGTGTTTTGTCTTATAATTTTTACCATCTCTCGCAGTTGTCAAGTAAAACTTGACAACTGAACCCTCATCTAATTCCTTCTCTTCAAAGATATTTTTTATATGGAGGCTTATATTCTGCTTAGTCGATTGATATAATTCTGCAATTGCTTTCTGTGTCATCCAAACTGTTTCATTTTCTAATCTAACGTCTATTTTTGTGTTTCCATCTTCTGTTTGATAGATTAATATATCTGTTTCATTATTCACTTTTTATCACCTCCGCGTAACTGAAATTAACTTTGACATTCTAATGTACTTCTCAACAGAAACTTAATAACCTGATTTAGTCCTTGAAATTCCTTTTCCTCATTAACCCTAATAAATTGAACTCCTAACTTTTCTTCAATGTTTTCTTGGCGTATCTTATCGTCCTTTATTTGCTTTTCGTGATGTTTTTCATCGTATTCAATTACTAACTCTAATTCTGGTATATAAAAATCAACGATGTAATTGTCCACTTTATATTGATAATAAACATCAACAATACCTTCTAATGTATTATTTAACATTTCTCCAAATCTGCGCTCTTTAATTGGCAAAAATATTAAGAAATCTTTTTTCAGACCATTCGATTGTGTAAAATTAATAAGATTATTAAACTCCCCAAAATACTGGCCTCTTATAGCGATATTAAAAATAACATCTAGACTATAATGTAAAACTTCCCTTTTTACTTTTCTAGTTCCTTCTTTATTTTGGACTATATAGGTCCTTGTATTATGAAGTAAATCTAAAGTTCTACTAATATTTTTTAGGTGAATTGTTATGTTTTGAGGAGTGGTTTGGCAAAGTACTGCAATTGCTTTCTGTGTCATCCAAACTGTTTCATCTGCCATTTTAAGTTCTACTGATGTATTCCTGCCCTCTGGTTGATAGATCAAAGTTTTAGTATTTTTTAACATTGCTCTACCTTCCTTTTCGATTTTCTTCTACGTACTATTATACCATATAATCACAGAATTCTTGAACGAAAAGGGAACGTTTATTCCCTTCATTATTAACTGCTATATTAGATAAAACCCCTAAAACTTATTAAAAAGTCTTAAGGGGCTATCAATTTATTATTTAATTTGTTCTAATACGGTTTTGCTAAAATCAATTTCAACCCTCTGCTTTACCCCGAGTTCGACAGTAAATAGGCACAAATTCACTTGTGGATAAACAGTATTCCCCATCACTAGCGTTGCATTAAAAAGTAAAAACAATGTCAATCAATAAATTTGGTAGCTTCAGTTATTTAGTTCAATTTTCTGATAAATACCTAGTTTTATTCGAGAAAAAAAGTTAATAGGCTTTAAAGGTAGCCCTTCATCCATTTTTAGAATTTTATATATTTATTAGTTAACTGGATCGTAGCTTAGATCATCTAAGTGCAAAACCTCCTCTGATTCGTATTGTGCCAAGGTTTCATTAAAAACCTTTTCGTGGTCCAGCCTTCGTCGTCCATTGGATGATCGTTCTGGTTTCCTGAATAATTCGGAAATAAAAAATGTCATGGATTGTGACCAGAAATCACGGGTCCAACGCAACATTTCGACTAAAGTTCCTTCATAGCCCAACTTGTTTTTCATTAACAGGGTTAGGCAGAAAGTAATCATAGCTATTAGTATTTGATTGTATACAGCGTTTTCACTCTTTCCATACAGTTTTTTGATAACCAGATGTTGCTTTATCCATTTGAAAAACAATTCAATTTGCCAGCGATGCCGGTAAATATCACTGATTTCCTGTGCACCGACGGTTGCATCGTTACACACAATTCGGATCTGGTTCCCTTCGCTGTCTACAGTTTCTATTAACTGCAGCGGATTCTTCATGTTTCCAATCTTCACGATCGCATGCCTGGAGATTGAAGAATCCTCATCTACCGGCAATTCCTCGATGACATTTACAACAGTATTCGATTTAATTCTTGTGGCAAACCGGATACCTTTTTCACAATAATAATCAAACTTAGCAAAGTTGAAATAACCTCGATCGAAGACATGAAGGACCCCTTTATCCGGCACAATTAATGAATCCAACTGAGTTTCATCAGCAGGTCTTGCAGGGGTAAGTATCATATCATTTGGATAAGAGATATCATCACAAAAGACGATGGAAGTATGCATCTTCACTCCCGCTTTTGTCTCCCGAAAATCTGCCCATTCATATTGGCTGAGACACATGGAAATGGTCGATGAATCAATCAGATGAAGCTTTCCAAGTGATTTGTCTGTCATTGTTGGGCCAAGTATTTGGTGCAGCTTTTGAATTAAATGATGCAGGATCGCCTGAAAAATCTCGGGTGGAATATCTCCATTTTTTCGAGAGAGTTGTGATTTACTAATGCTCTCTATACCAACAAGTCTTTGCACCGTTTTCTTTCGTTTAATCGTATCACTTATCCGCTTCAGACTATCTAAGTTTTTTAACTGGGCATAGATAAAAGCATTCGTAAACGTAAGTACATCAAGCTTTTTGACGTATTTGTCAACTTCGGCATGATCAATCATTTTTTGTATTACCTTTGAATCTAATGGATGAATGTATTCCTTGAATACAGTTTTTATGGTATTATTGTCCATGGTTTCTCCTTATAGTTAGGGATTTGGACAGGACTACCATACCCTAATTATAAGGTTTTTTTAATGGATTTTAAAGTGAAAAGATCTAATATTACCAACTTTCAAATAAAATATTTTACTTGATTTTTTAATATTATTTTCCTGCAACGCTAGTGATTCCCCATAAGGTCAGTCTTTCTGTGGATTAGCGCCTCTTAATTTTTCGAAATTTCATAGGCACACGATTTACAATATTTACCTTTATATATCAATGTTAATATGCTATAATATAGGCATGTACATAAGAAGAGTTACCCGTAAAAATAAAGATGGATCAAAGGTTTCGTACATTCAGCTGGCTCATAATGAGTGGGATTCGAAGGCCAAATATGCGAAAGCGAAGGTGATATACTCTTTCGGCCGTGAAGATAAAGTCGATATGGCCGTACTTGAACGACTGGCCCAAAGTATTAGCCGATTCCTTACTCCGGAGGAAGCGCTGAAGTCGAAGCAAAAAATTAGCGATGCAGCGGAGTTTTTATTTCATTCCGCCAAACGGCTGGGTGGTGTTTGGCTGTTTGACCAATTGTGGAAAAAGCTCGGCATGGATACGATCCTGAAAGATATTTTCCGCAACCGCAACCATGAGATGGATCTGGAACGTGCGATTTTCGCCATGGTCGCAAACCGCGGACTCGCTCCTACAAGTAAATTGGGAATGGAAGAATGGATTTCAGAGGATGTCTATATGCCTGGCCTTTCCCGGATTCAGAGCCATCAGCTATACCGTGCTATGGACGAGCTTCTTGCTGTACAGAGCCAGCTTGAGGATCGTGTGTTTGATAATGTTTCCAATCTGTTCAACCTGGAAGTGGATCTACTTTACTTTGATACCACATCAAGCTACTTTGAAGTCAATCCGGATGAAACAGCTGAAGATGATCGGTTCCGCCTTCAGGGCTATTCGAAGGATAAACGATCTGACCTTGTACAAACGGTGATTGGACTTGCCGTGACACGGGAAGGTATTCCAATTAAAGTGTGGACTTGGCCCGGTAATACGATGGATATGAATGTCATCGAAGAAGTGAAAAAAGATCTTATGGGCTGGAGACTGGGACGCATTGTACAAGTGATGGATCGTGGTTTTTCCTCCGAAGAAAACCTGCGTATCCTTCAGCGGGGTGCCGGTCATTACATTATTGGGGAACGTATGCGTTCAGGTAAAAAGGATGTGGAAGCCGCCCTCAGTAAACGTGGTCGTTTCCATACGATTCGTGACAACCTTCAGGTAAAGGAATCCATTGTGGGAGATGGCGAAGCCAGAAAACGTTATGTGATTGCCTTTAACCCTGAAGAAGCTGAACGTGACAGACATCAAAGAGACCAGATTGTCCAAACGATTGAACGGAAGCTGGAGAATTTAAAGCAGCTGCCCAATGAAGCCCACCGTAAACAGGCGTGTGCACTCCGTGCACATAAAGTGTATGGCAAATATATCCGTCAATTGAAAGACGGCACGCTGAAATTGAATAAGCAGGCAATCCGCGATGCAAGCAAATACGACGGCAAATATTTAATCAGAACATCAGATGACACGCTGTCGATTGAAGATATTGCCTTGGGGTATAAGCAGCTGCTTCAAGTGGAAGATGCCTTTCGCACACTGAAGTCCACGCTGAAATTGCGCCCCATGTATCATCGCTTGGAAGACCGGATTCGAGCACATGTAATCATTAGTTGGTTGGCACTGTTACTTGTAAGGCTTATTGAAATGGAAACGAACGCAAGCTGGGAGTCTACACGTAGAGAGATGCAACGGATGCAGGTAGGGCATTTTACTACAGACGACGGAGATCTCTACCGCACAACAACCCCTACAGCTAAGCAAAAGGAAGTGTTTCAAAAAGTTGGGGTGAACTTGCCACCAGAAATCTTGGATATTCAGCCTAAGAGCTAGTAACACAATAAGTATGTCTTTTTAAGCCCTCAATCCTTTGGGTGTCAAGGGATTGAGGGCTTTATGTTTACCTAGTGGCTGTAGAACTCGGGTTAGCATTGAAAAATAATCATAAAAATTAATAGTAACTTACAATCCCTTTTAAGTGGTAAATGTCCCCTTAGTTGGACGACAACTAATTGACCATTTAGATAATAATAAAGAAGCCGCCACCCTTTGATCTGCTAAATCAAAATAAGGGTGACGGTTCGCTATGCAAAGTAAATACATTTTTGTTTATCCAGAAATAATTCATTCAGAACAACATTATCATGCTAACTAAAAATGCCAGCAGCATTCTCGGTATTTTTAAGATGATTGATTTCTAGGATTAAAATTTGCCCCATTTGTTAAATTAGGAATGAAAATAAAGCGTTGAATGTACCATTCTCAAACATGATATAAATCCCTAGCCCTATAAATACAATAGGGACAATCCAACGTTCATATTTCTCAATTTTTTCTGATACAAAATCCAAAGAAGCTAAGCGATAGCTGACATAACATAGAACCCCAACCATAATGAAAAAGACAATACTAGCAATAAGGATTTCAACCGCATTTAATGCTGTGAAATATGGTATATAAATAGAGAAGTCATCTGCACTGGAGGACAGCACAATAAATATAACCGTTAAATATAATTGATTAAAACGATTAGATGAAAATAAAGTTAAAATATTGCCTCCATCTTCATCCTCCTCACCCTTAATCCAAATCTTAATCCCCAGATAAAGCGGTATAAACCCAAGAAGACCTAAAACCCATTGCTGAGGAATTAACCATGTAATACCTAGAGCGACTAAAAGACTTGCTGCTATAATAATTGCTGTACCTATGTATTGTCCTATCCATATATGTTTTGCTTGACCTTTTTTTATTTGCGAAAACAAGAGGGTCAATATAATAAGATAATCAATTCCTGTTGCTACATAAACTGCAGCTGATGTAAGTGCCGTTGTAATCATTTTTTCATCTCCAAGTTTTGGGGTAGGGCTTTTCAATGAGAAGAAAAGCCCTTAGATTATATGTTAATATTTATTTCTCTTTTACTCGCATAAGTCGTAAACCATTTAACGCAACTAAAAGAGTTGCTCCCATATCAGAAAGGATGGCAATCCAAAGTGTTAACCAACCGGGGATAACCAATAACAAAGCAATGAATTTGATAGCGAGTGCAAAGGTAATGTTTTGCTTAATTATGGTAAGAGCTTTTCGACTTAATTTAATGGAGAATGGAAGTTTTCTTAAATCGTCTCCCATTAAAGCAACGTCTGCCGTTTCTAGTGCTGTGTCTGTACCAGCCCCACCCATCGCAATTCCAACGGTAGAAGCAGCTAATGCAGGAGCATCATTGACACCATCTCCAACCATTGCTACGTTTCCGTATTTAGATCTCAATTTTTTGATAAATTCTAATTTGTCTTGTGGCAATAGTTCTGCCTGAATATCCGTTACCCCAACATGACCTCCAATAGCATCTGCCGTTCCTTTGTTGTCTCCCGTAAGCATAATGGTTTTTTTAATTCCAAGTTGATGTAACTTTTGAATAACTTCTTTACTTGATTCACGTACTTCATCAGCTACTGCAATGACAGCAAGTATTTCTTTTTCAGTTCCAACCACCATTGCAGTTCTACCTTGATTTTGAAGGGCTGTAACTAGTTGATCTTGTTCGTTATTAAAATCAACTGATAGATTCTCAAATAATTTTGGATTTCCAATGTAGTAAGTCGTACCGTTGATAGTCCCCTTAATTCCTTTTCCTGTGATAGAAGAGAAATCATCCACGATTACATGAGTGTAGGAAATGTTCTCCTCATCTGCTTTTTTCATAATAGCTGAAGCTAGAGGATGCCCGGAACGATATTCTAATGCAGTAATGATAGACAACATATCTTCTGCATTTACCTGATTGTTCAACATTTTAAAATCTGTTACAACTGGAACTCCTTTTGTAAGTGTACCCGTTTTATCAAAAGCTATTGCTTTTAAAGCACCCATTTCTTCTAGATAAATTCCGCCTTTGATAAGCACACCTTTTTTAGCTGCATTTCCAATTGCTGAAACAATAGAAATAGGAGTTGAAATAACTAATGCACAGGGACAACCAACGACCAATACTGCTAGCCCTTGATAAACCCAAGTTCCCCAGCTGCCACCAAATAATAATGGTGGTACTACAGCTACCAGCCCTGCGATAATCATAATAATAGGCGTATAATATTTTGCAAATTTATCTACAAACGCTTGAGAAGGCGCGCGTTCCCCTTGAGCTTCTTCAACAAGGTGAATGATTTTGGAAATTGTTGTATCTTCAACAAGCTTTGTTACTTTAACCTCAAGTATTCCCTCTTCGTTTAATGTACCTGCAAAAACTTCATCATCCACTGTTTTCTCAACTGGGACTGACTCGCCTGTAATAGTTGCTTGATTAACAGCCGAGTAGCCATTTACTACTACACCATCCATAGCAAGCTTTTGACCGGGTTTCACAATCATAATATCGCCAACAGCAATATCATCAACATGAATCATCATTTCTTGCCCATTTCTTCTAACAAGCGCCTCTTTCGGAGCAATATCCATTAAAGATCGAATTGATTGTCTTGCTCGGTCCATAGAGAAACGTTCTAAAGCTTCACTAATTGCAAAGAGAATAACAACAATTGCACCTTCTGCCCATTCTCCAATAATAGCTGCTCCAATAATAGCCACTGTCATAAGAGTTTTCATGTCAAATTCAAAATGTAGTAAGTTTTGAAACCCGACTTTAAAGAGTGAATATCCCCCAATAACGATGGCTGCTGCAAACAATAGGGAGGTAATAATATTTTCTTCCCCATTAACAAACTGAGAGATATAACCAAAAACGATTAATAAAGAAGCGTATAGTAATGTGCTGTGTTTTTTATAAAATGGCTCTTTCCCTTCTTTAACCTCTTGTTTCTCTTCCCTTAATGGTTTATCTGGAGCGACTTTAAGGTTTTCAAAAGCACCAGCTTTTTCTAATTCCTCGATAGTTGTATTCCCATATACCTCAATTTTAGATGCACCAAAATTTACTTTTGCATCATGAACCCCTGATAATTTTTTTACATTCTTTTCGAATTTACCCGCACAATTGGCACACGAAAAGCCTTGTACTCGGTAGGAAGTCATGTCAACTTCAGACCGTTCAGCTTGTTCAAACATTTACCTCCACCTCTTTCTTATGTGTTAATGCAATCATCATAATTTGTTTGATATGTTCGTCGTTTAATGAGTAAAAGGAAAGCTTTCCTTCTTTTCTATAGTTGACAATCCTTTGCTTATAAAGTGTTCGTAAATGATGAGAAGCATTAGCAACTGTAACGCCTAAGATATTAGCTATATCACAAACACATAGTTCATCTTCCTGACACAAAGCATAGGTGATTTTTGCTCTATTTTCGTCGGCAATTGCTTTTAACATTTGAGAAACACCTGAAATATCTACTGTTTGTAGATCACCCTGTATTCGATTAACCTTTTCCTCGTCATAACAAAAAATTTCACAAGTATCTTTCTTATTCAATTCATCACCTCATTCAAGTATTTGCTTGATTATATAATAACTTTTTCCAGCGCAACATTCAAGCATATACTTGAATGAAATAAAAAAGAAATGGGTATTTCCAATTCTAAAAAGTACTTCTTCAATTTCCCATTTAAGTCAAACAATCACATAAGGTCCCATTTCTCTTATCTAGTATTTCATTGTAATATCAGTATGAAGGAGGATTAGATATGGATATATCAAGAGTTGCAATTTATGCTCGTGTAAGCACAGAAGAACAGGCAAAAGAAGGTTTTAGTATAGCCGCGCAACTTCAAACACTTCGGCAATATGCTCAAATTTATAACTGGGAGGTGATTGATGAATATGTCGATGAAGGAATTAGTGGTAAATCCGTAAAAGGACGGCCTGAAATGAAAAGACTAATTAAAGATGTAGAGAATGAGAGATTTGATGCTGTAATAGTTTGGAAAATTTCCCGACTTTCAAGAAATATGCTAGAAACACTCATGATTCTAGATAAGTTTGAAAAATACAACGTGAAATTTATATCCTACTCAGAAAACTTTGATACCAGTAGTCCTATAGGTCGTTTAGTACTTCAAATTATGGCCTCAATCGCTGAAATGGAGCGAAATACATTAGCGGAAAACGTTAAGCTTGGGATGAAACAGAGAGCTTTGGAAGGGAGATGGAACGGCGGGGTTGTATTTGGATATGACACTGTTAAGAAGGAGCTAGTTATCAATGAAAAGGAAGCTGAAGTAGTACAGTTAATCTATCATATGTATGCAAATGGCAAAGGGCTAAGAGCGATTTCTAACCACTTAAATAAAGCTGGATATAAAACCAAGCGTAATCGTTATTTCTCCATCAATGGAGTAGCACAAATCCTAGACAATGTAATATATAACGGTAAAATCAGTTGGCTAAAATTTGAAAATTGGGATTCCAAACGAAGAAAAGGGAAAAATCCAAATCCTATTCTTGTAGAAGGAAAACATGAACCTATTATTTCGGACGAACTATGGAGCGTTGTACGAGCAAGGAGAAAAAGTAAATCATTTAAGCAGCGTCAATCAAACGAACCATTTTTACTTAGTGGCCTTTTACGCTGTCCTGATTGTGGTCAAGGAATGGTTCCGTCAATTACAACACATACACGAAAAGATGGGACGAAACGAAAACATCGTTATTACGTCTGTAGCGATTTTCATAACAAAGGATCTGCTGCTTGTAAAGCTAATTCCATTAAGGCATATAAAGCAGAAGAAACGGTTATCAAGAAAATTGAACAACTTAGTTCTAATAAGAAGAGGTTATATAAGATTCTCACAGACATTAGTTCTAATTCCGCTCATTCGATAAGCCAACTTAATAAAGAACTAGTAGAGATTGAAAAGCGGTTAAAGGAAATTGAACAATTACAGGCAAGGTATATGGAAGCCTTTGAGAAAAACACTCTTCCTGTGGATATACTGCAAGAAAGTTTACAAAAGGTTTCCAATGAAAAAAGAGAATTAGAATCAGAGAAAAATGAGATTGCAATCCAATTAAGTTCTATAGATTCAAAGGTAATTCAACCAGATTTGATTGAAAAATTACTAGAAAAGTTCCTATCGGTTTATAAGAAGTCATCTAGAGAAAACCAAAAGCAATTACTACAGTTATTAATTGATAATATTACAATCAAACAAAAAGATAGATCCAGAACAATTAAAAACATAGAACTTGAATTTGATTTTACTGAAATGAATATATCCAAAACCTTTATACTTATCCATTTGTTATATCGTGAAACGGATAATGAAAACACATTTTCAATACCCGCTTCCGATAAAGAATTACCACCTTACCTACAACAATTTTTGCCTCTATTTGTGGTACGGTTCCCCCCTAATAATCCGAAACCCCCGATACACCTGCTCCAACAAAACCAGCCGCATCAATTGATGAGGAAAAGTCATCTTGGAAAAAGACAATGCCAAATCACTCCGCTCCTGCACTTCTCTGCTGATCCCCAGTGACCCGCCAATCACAAATACCACTTTGCTTTTTCCATACGTCGCAAGCTCATCCATCTTCGCTGCCAACTGTTCGGAGCTCAGCATTTTGCCGTTGATTTCCAGAGTAATCACATAAGTATCCTGGCTTATATGACTTAAAATACGGGTTCCTTCCTTCTGTTTCACCGCTTCCATTTCCGCTTCACTTATGCTTTCGGGTGCCTTTTCATCTGCTACTTCAACGATCTCTACCTTGGCATAGTTATTCAAGCGCTTCAGGTACTCCTGAATGCCCTGCTTTAAATACTTCTCTTTTAGTTTACCGACAGATACGATGGTGATTTTCATGACTTCCTGTCCAACCTTCACTGTAAAATTTATTTTTAGTTTACCACATTTTATTTTGCAGTCGTATCCTTCTTACTGTAAAAGACCTTACTAATGACTGCACGAAATACCAGGCAGCCTTACAGCTGAAAAGTTTAATTACTCTATTCATGCAGAATGGAAGTAACAACTCAAATGTCAGCTTATAGACTCACTGACATCTGCCGGTCATTGACGGCATATCCATCTTATAAAACCCTTTTTTCCTGTATTGCTTATGGTAAAATACTACATAAATAAATAACATAGGGGGAGAGAACAATGGATTTCACCAATCTGATCGGGATCATCATCGTGCTTGGGGTAGTGTACATATTATATGAAAAAGGCTATATCCGAAACGTCCGCTTTCCGGTGATCAGGAATAAATTTGTATTTAATCATAGCAGCACTAAAGGAACACTTCGTCTCAGCTATGGAAAGTATAACGGCGGCAATAATTATTTGTTTACCGTACAACCGGGGCAGCCGACAGAGCTTCATTATGATGTGGAAGTAGCAGAGGGGTCCGTTGTATTATCCATTAAAATGGGAAAAGAAATTATTATAGATAAAGAATTTGAGCAGAGCGAAAAAGGGAAAGTCTCCTTTGTGCCTGAAAGAAGCAAATATATTCTTGCGGTTACCGGGAAACATACAAAGGGAAGTTGTGATATCCAATTCCAACGTGTGCCGGAAACTGCTGAAGATCCGGTGAACAGCTAAACTGCCACCGTTGTTTTTTCAGCAGGGTGTTCCCCATAGGCACAGTGAAATGAAATCTTAGATTGGGGAGCATCCGACAATGTCACTACTCTTGTATAACGGTGTAAGTGAACGTTATATAATGGACAAATCTGCAGAAGTTGCACCCGAACGAAACACTTAACAATGACTAGTAATCCTTCATCATCTTAATGCCTATGAAATCTATAAACATGGCAAGTTTCTTACTTATGCATTTTTACCATTCCTAAAAATTGTTTGACTATTACCCTGATAATATAGTATTACTAAATAGAGGGATATTGAAAACGATTTCCAACTTTTCTATAAAGGGAGCTTGGTCTTTTTCTTATTCCGAATAATGATGATGCATTTCAGTACATATATTTAAAATTGGGGGAAATAAAATTGTCAAACATACCATCCATCCTTAGCAACTTAAGGATTCCTGTTATCGGATCACCAATGTTTATTATCAGCAATCCAAAGCTCGTCATTGAACAGTGCAAGGCCGGAATTGTCGGTTCCATGCCTGCGTTAAATGCCAGGCCCGCTTCCCAGCTGGATGAATGGCTGGCGGAGATCACGGAGACGCTGGATGATTACAATAAGAAAAATCCGGAGCGTCCGGCAGCGCCATTTGCCATTAACCAAATCGTACATAGGTCCAATGATCGGCTGGAGCAGGATATGGAGCTGTGCGAAAAGTACAAGGTTCCTATTATTATCACTTCACTCGGTGCCCGGGAAGAAGTAAATCAGGCTGCCCACAGCTATGGTGGCATTGTGATGCATGATGTTATTAATAATAGATTTGCCAATAAAGCTATTGAAAAAGGTGCTGATGGCCTTATTGCCGTTGCTTCGGGTGCTGGTGGCCATGCCGGAAGCAAGAGCCCATTTGCATTAGTGCAGGAGATTCGTGCATGGTTTGATGGCCCACTGACGCTATCGGGTTCCATTGCCAATGGGAAGGCCATATTGGCTGCCCAGGCTATGGGCGCGGACTTTGCCTATATCGGTTCGCCATTTATCGCCACCCATGAAGCAAGAGCAGAAGAGGAATACAAAAAAATGATTGTGGAAGGCACGTCGGATGATATCGTGTACAGCAATTTATTTACAGGGGTTCATGGTAACTATCTTGCCCCATCCATCCGGGCAGCAGGGCTCGATCCCGATGATCTCCCGGAAAGTGATCCTTCCAAAATGAGCTTTGGCTCAGACAGGGACGTCAAAGCCTGGAAACATATATGGGGCAGTGGCCAGGGAATCGGTGCGGTTGATGAAGTGACAAGTGCGGCAGCGTATGTAGATAAGCTGCATCAGGAATATATGGAGGCAAGGGACAGCTTGTTAAAGGCAAGCAACGTATTTTCTTGAAATACTGAATGAAGAAAGCATGCCTACTCCCGGGATATCATCCATACGGGAGTAGGACCTTTTTGTATCGTTGTGGCATTTAGGTGAAAGGGGGAGGGTTTTAATGCAAAGTATCTTACGGGTTGGCATTGGTCTTCAAGTCATTTTCTTTATTTTATTCTTCGGGGCAATCCTGCCGAAAATGAATAATATATTCGGTGCGGTCCTTTGTCTTATCATTGCTCTCGTAAGCTTATTTTTCGGCATGAAATCCATGAAAGAGCAGCCGATACTGTCCATCGTGGTCATCCCCGTGGCACTGCTCATTTTGGCATTTACCATTTTTGCTTATTTTATAGGTGAAGGCGGGATGCCGCCATTAATATATATGTAGGTTTAAATACGCTCATAACATGCCGGACACGTACACGGAAATGATGTTCAAAGAACCGATAGGATATAAAAATGTAAAAGGAGACGATTTTATTTTTCTGCAGTTATACGCAATTATTGGTTTTTACTTATTGCCCGTTTATGGCATTATTTTTTGTTTGAATTTGGTTTCCCTGATAAAGAAGGTACATGATAACAAGGTGACAGAGAAGCATACCATATGGATGACGGTGGCTTTTATATTAATTATTACGACCATTGGTGCGCTGGCTGGACTGCATGTTTAAAGGGAACAGGATAGTCGCTTGTATACAAGGGGGGATGTTCATTGACAAAGGGTATGGTTCATCATATTGAAATATATGCATCCGATATAAATCGAACAACAGAATTCTGGGGCTGGTTTCTGGAAGAATTGGGATATACACTTTTTCAGGATTGGGACCGTGGCCGAAGCTGGAAAATAGAAGATACATATATTGTTTTTGTGCAAACGGAGGACAGATTTTTGGATATTCCATACCATAGATGTCGGACAGGTCTTAATCATTTGGCGTTTCATGCAAGCTCACGGCAACACGTAGATGAGATGAAGGACAAATTAATAGAAAAAGGAATGCCTATTCTTTATCCGAAAGACCATCCTTTTGCCGGCGGAGAGGATCATTATGCCGTGTATTTTGAAGATCCGGACAGAATAAAGGTAGAACTCGTTGCCCCTGAGTAGATATATAAGCAGTTCCGGTTTGTCCGAATAAGTTCACCGACAGATCACGTTTGTCTACATTGCGCAGCATTCGCGGAATGATTTGCCAATCCATAAACGCTTTTAAATTTGCCTTCATTGTTTTTCCTGCACCTGCATCCCCTGCAATATAATAATAAGGTCTGTCCTACAGTTTCTCGCGTGCCAGCTGTTCCCTTCATCCTTGATTACCGACAGTCTGTTTGGGTCCGGGTCCTGCATCGTGACATAAATCTGATACTGAATAAGATTTCCGATATTATCCATTACATAATTCCCCTTTACAAAAAATTTCTCTCTATTTAAAGAGTGTCACACACTTTTATAAATTTTCACTCAATAACATCAATTTTGTAAATTCACCTATACGTTTTGGATACTTTAATGTATTATATATCTAAAAGATACATATCATTAAGATAGGAGTATGTCATGTGAAAAAATATAACGATACCACCTACGCGATACTTGGCATGTTAACGACTGGAAACCGATCAGGCTATGACGTTAAGCAGTTTATGGATCAAAGTCTCAACCATTTCTGGAAAATCAGCTATGGGCAAATTTATCCTACATTAAAGCGATTGGAACAGGAAGGGTTGATCACAGTGGAAACAGCATTCCAGGAAGGAAAACCCGGCCGGAAAGAATATTTTCTTACGTCAAAAGGGGAGGGGGCTTTAAAGGAATGGCTGGAAGAACCGCTGAAGCAGGTGCCGTCAGAGCGAAATGAAGTGCTGCTGAAAATATTTTTTGGCAGATATCAAACAAAAGAGCAATCTATTGCCTTATTGAAGGATTATAAGCAAAAGCTGGAGGCGCAATATGAAACGTATGAACAGATTGAAGAGATGATCGCTCACCATGGCTGTGAAGCAGGGGATGCACCGTATTGGCTGTTTACACTGGATTACGGAAAACGTGTGACGAATGCTGCCATGGAATGGTGCGAGGAAACGATTGCGAAAATTTAAGTATAGGAAGAAGGCGGAGGTTCAATGTTTACTTTATCTGTTTTTATTCATGTGGTCGCGGGGTTTGTTGCTTTGATCTTTTTATGGCTGCCACTCATGTTTAAAAAAGGCAGCCGCTTTCATCGTTTGACGGGCTGGGTATTCACTTACAGTATGTTTACTATTAGTGGTACATCCATACACATGGCTCTGTACAGAATCTGGTTTGAAGGAAATCTGACCGCCTCGGAATTTTCCTTTTATCTTTTTCTGATGTTCATTGCGGTTTTAAGTTTTGCCACAGCAATGTACGGATTACGGGTATTGAGATTTAAAAAACACGCAGGAAGACATCGTCAATGGATCGACTGGCTTATTCCCGGTATGCTTTTGGCAAGTGCCATCTTCATGAGTACATACGGATTTATGCATGGAGATCCACTGCTTGCCTGGTTCCCTATGTTAGGTGTATTTCTGTCTATATCCCACATGGTTTATTGGTTGCGCAAGCCTGTTTTTAAAAGACAGTGGGCAGTAGAGCATCTTACAGGCATGCTCAGCTGTGGTATTTCCACGGTGACAGCCTTCGTTGTTTTCGGAGCCCCCCGCATATTTGCTTTAAACCAAACTTCTGTGTGGTTATGGTTCGCACCGACCATTGTCCTTGTTCCGCTGATCATCTATTTTTCGTTAAAAGAGAGAAAAAGATATGAGAGAAAGAATTTAGTGAAGCAGGCTGTAAAATAGTTCCAAGGTATACTAAATTAGGAGGAACCATCCATGGGTAAAAAAATTTACACCGGCAGGTACACGGTAGAAAATGATCAGGACATCGTTGTTTTTCTCATTGGCATGCGCATAAATAAACGGTGGGCCATCCGAAAGTGGGGACCGGTTTTTTCTGCAATGCCCGGTATGATTAGAGAACTTTATGAAAATCAGGAGGAGTTGGGATTTTATTCGGCAGAAAGCTATTTTGGTCTGCGCACCACTTTTATGGTTCAATACTGGCGCTCCACGGATGAACTGCTCGCATATGCAAAAGGAGAGAAGCATCTGGCCGCATGGAAAAACTTTAATCAAAGATTAACAGACAACGATGCAGTCGGTTTCTATCATGAAACCTATGAAGTAAGGAAAGGGAGCTATGAATCCATTTATAGAAATATGCCACAGTTCGGGTTGGCAAATGCTATAAAACATATACCTGCAGGACCACAGCACCATTCTGCCCGGGATCGGCTGCAAGATGTGAAAATAAATTAAGTTAAAGTAAGTGGAAAAGGGAGGGAGAAGTAAGAACCTTTTAGAGCTCCCTGAGCATGAAGACCAAAAACTGCTTTTATCGTAATCCAACATTAATTTACCAGGGTTTACGTTAACGGTACCATTGTTGAAAATTATAAAAGCCTGATTCCCAGCTAAATAGAAAAGAAATCAGGCTTTATTACTCAGTATTTTTATTTTACCTCATTATATAAGTGGTAGAAGTGGCCTCCAGTAGTGTTGGTGACACTGACTTCATGCCGTATTGCTTTTTACGTCAATATTTTCTTCTCTCTTCCCTTTTCCAATTCGCTTCCAAGAAACTTCGCAAGCTCCAGCATTCCATATTTATTAGCTTTCGCTTCCGCATCTGAATTATAATTCGTATTTGTATTTACATCATAAGTGTATACTGTGCCATTTAAATCACGAATAAACTCAATCCCGGCAACATCGATGCCACTGTCTTTCAGAAATGCTTCATAGCGGTTCATTTGTTCCTGGTTTACTTCACTGTCTTTTAAAATCTCAAACATTGGCTTTTCTTCAGCTTCTTCACCGGCCGGGCAAAATTGATCATCTATACGGCATGCATCTGCAGGGCATAATTCAAATCCTTCTGAGGTATCTACTTTCACCGCATAGACAAACTTTCCGCCAACGAATTCCGCTCTTGTAATGAAGGGTTCGGGAGCCTGGATATACTGCTGAATAAGCGTAATACCATCGACCGGTTCTTCAAAATCCGGTCCGTTTACATATTCTTCAAGACTTTCAATCGAATGAAATAAATAAACGCCTAAGCCTTTTCCAGCTCGATTATGTTTTGTAATAAATGGTGTTTTACCTAATTTTTTTGCAGCTTCTACGATGTTTTCCTGTCCAATCGCTCCAATTGTCTTTGGTGTTTTAATCCCATTTTTTTCTAAAGCAGTATATTGGTTTATTTTACTGATTTCCAGACTTAATGCACTTGAGCCATTAAACACCTTCCGACCGTGGAGTTCCAGCCAGGATAAAACACCGCCGGCTAATTCCGGCGCAAAACGATGGTTTCTTGTATGCGAGGAAGCACTCATGCGATTATAAAATATCCCCTCCGGCGGTTCCGTTGTTAAATCTACAATGCCTTGATCCAGATGCCAGGCCTCATATGGTAATTCCAATTCATCCAAACGTTTCGTTAAATGAACTGTCCATTCATCATTCTCATGTAATATATAAATTTTCGACATCGTTATCGCTCCTTTATTTATTTAATAGACTATTAGAAACAGCACTTATTCAGCCTGTTCTTCCGCTAATTTTTTTATTACATTTGCTAATAAGTGCGTTCGCTCCGTTAAGGAAGGTATATAAAGAAATTCAGATTCGGAATGGGCGTCTCCTCCCATTGGCCCCAAACCATCGACAGTTGGTATACCAACAAATCCAGTCAGGTTTCCGTCTGAGCCGCCACCACTTTTTTCATGTTTAAAAGAAAGTCCCAGTTTTTCTCCTTCTTCTGTTATCTTCTGAATAAGTGCCTCCGATTCTTCTGTTAATTCCCAGGCAGGTCTCGTAATTTTACCTGTTAATTCTAGTTGCGTTCCGGCTACATCAGAGGTACTGGTTACATTTTTAATCGCTTGATCGATTTCGATACCCTGTTTTTCCGTATCAATCCTAACATCAATGGCTGCTTCTGCAGAAGGGGCTATGGTGTTTATGGAAGTCCCGCCTTTAATGACCCCTACATTCACATATAAACCTTCTTCCGGTCTTGCCAGCTTGTGAAGCTTGAGAATTTTTCCCGCGAGTTCTTCAATGGCACTGACTCCGCTTTCCGGATACATACCCGCGTGCGCAGCTTTACCGCTCACTTTTAAGAAATATTTCCCACCGCCTTTTCTGCTGCTGACGAGATTCCCATTTTGCGACGGCTCTAGAATCAAGGAATATGTCTTGTCTTTTGCAACATCTTCAATTAATGGCCGAGAGCCGACAGAGCCAATTTCCTCATCACTATTTAAGATTAATACAATATCTTTATACGCGTCGTCTCCACTTTCCATGAGTGCTTTTAGCGCATAAAAGGTCGTCACATGACTTCCTTTCATATCAATAACGCCTGGACCATATGCATAATCCCCATCTATTTTAAAAGGCCGTTTGCTCACCGTACCTTCAGGGAAAACCGTATCCATATGTGCAATCATTACAATATGCGGTGTCTTTGCTTCTGGATGCTTAATTACGATGTTATTGCCAAGGGCTTCCTGTTCGTGCGTGACAGCTTCAAAACCAATCCCTTCATAAATCTCGCGCAGCACCTTTCCTACTTGATCCACGCCATGTTTCACATATGTTCCACTATCGATATTCACTAGCTGCTCTAACAGCTTAAGCATATTCTGTTCATTTTGTTCTATAAAAGCTTTCATGGCTTCCTTCCTTTCCGCTACCATTAATCCTGCCATGCAAATACTGGATTGTCATTATACAGATGACACTGTACTTGATGGCTTTCATTGATTTTATATATTGGCGGCTTCACTTCTTTACATATATCCATTGCGAAAGGACAACGTGTATGGAACACACAACCTGCAGGTGCATCAAGGGGAGATGGGACTTCCCCCTTTAATTCAATGCGTTCTCTTTTTACTTTCGGGTTAGGAGATGGGATTGCTGATAATAAAGATTGCGTATAAGGGTGCAGCGGGTTTTTAAATAACTCATCTGTCGGTGCCTGCTCTGCTATTTCACCTAAATACATAACTCCAATGCGGTCTGCTATATAACGAACCACGCTTAAATCATGCCCAATAAATAAATAGGATAACTTCAACTCATCCTGCAGTTCTCTTAATAGGTTTAAGATCTGTGATTGAATGGAAACGTCAAGTGCAGAAACAGGCTCATCACAGACGATAAATTTCGGATTTAAAACGAGTGCACGCGCAATCCCTATCCGCTGCCTTTGTCCTCCTGAAAATTCATGTGGAAACCGGTGATAATGGGTTTCATTGAATCCGACGCGTTCCAGCATCCGCAGGACAATTTCTTTCCGCTCTTTTTTTGACCCTTTCCCCTGAATGATAAAAGGCTCCTCCAGGCTGTAGCCAATTCGTTTCTTTGGGTCCAGGGAAGCAAGCGGATCCTGAAATATCATCTGTAAATCCTCACGCAGACTTCGGAAGTCCTTTTCCTTCAATGAAAATATATCCTCATCCTTATAAAATACTTTGCCGCCTGTCGGTTTGGTTAATCTTAGCAAAGTCCGGCCGGTTGTACTTTTTCCACAGCCGGATTCCCCTACAATGCCAAAGGTTTCTCCTTCATAAATGTCAAAGGACACATCGTTTACCGCTTTTACTTCCTTTTTTTTGAACCAGCTTGACGTATCTTCTGAGAATGACTTCTTTACATTTCTTACTTTAAGAAGAGGTTCTGTCATAGGTGATTTCTCCCCCTTCTTTTATTTCTTTATAATTCCAGCAGCGGATTTTACGGGAATCGGAAGCATTTTCCAATACAGGTTCTTCTAGGTAACATTGCTCTGTTGCAAACGGACAGCGATTGGCAAACCTGCAGCCTTCCGGAATATTTTCCAATGAAGGCACCGTCCCTTCAATTTCGAACAACTTCTCATCCCGGGCGCTTTCCAGACTTGGCATGGACTTCAAAAGGCTTATTGTATATGGATGTAATGGGTTTTCAAAGATTTGTTCCACGGATGCTTCCTCAATCACCTGTCCGAGATACATCACAACGACACGGTCACAGGTTTCTGCAACAACAGCTAAATCATGGGTAATCATCATAATCCCCATATCTGTTTTCTCCTGCAGTTCTGAAAGCACATCAAGTATTTGCGCCTGGGTGGTCACATCAAGTGCTGTTGTCGGTTCATCAGCAATCAATAGTTCCGGTTCACAGCAAATGGCGAGTGCAATCATGACACGTTGACGCATGCCGCCGGAGAGCTCGTGCGGATATTCATCAATCCGCACTTCCGGAGAAGGGATTCCTGTTAAGCGTAAATATTCAATGGCCAGCTCTCTTGCTTTCTTTTTTGAAACCTTGCGGTGGAGCATGAGAGACTCGATCAATTGATTACCGATGGTATAAACCGGATTTAACGAGCTCATCGGGTCCTGAAAAATCATAGAGATCTCGTTGCCGCGAATTTTTCTTAATGCACTTTCGGATTCACTTAAAATATTTTTATTTTTAAAGAGAATTTCTCCACTATAATCGGTTAATTGGTCATCGTGTAATTGAAGAATGGATTCTGCTGTGACACTTTTTCCGCAGCCTGATTCACCAACCACACCAACTGATTCCCCTTTTTGGATAGAAAAAGTAGCATCATCCACTGCTGTTAATTGACCATTTTCCGTCCAGAAGGAAATGTTTAAATGTTTGATATCAATTAGGTTCTTCTCGCTAGTCATGCTCTTTTTTTCCTCCAAGCTTCAGAAATCTTTTTTTGCCTTTTCTTTTGGCGTGGACTATTTTAGGGTCTAACGTATCCCTTAATCCGTCACCAACCGTATTCAGACCAAGTACAAGTAAAATAATCGTGATGCCTGGAAATACCGTCATCCACCACGCATTATGGATGACATTTTTTCCATCAAATAAAATGTTGCCAAGACTCGGGTCTGGAGCCGGAATACCTGCGCCAAGGAAACTGAGGCCAGCTTCTGTTATAATCGCAACGGCAAAAACAAACGTAACTTGAATAATAAGCGGTGACATGATATTAGGGATCGTATGGATCACTAAAACCCGCCATTTATTCGCACCCTGTGCGATTAATGCTTCCACAAACGTCTGTTCCTTCACGACAAGCGCGGCGGAACGGACGACTCGGGAAATAGATGGGATATAAACGATCGTTAATGCCATGAGCACATTCGTTATATTCGGACCACGTACAGCAACAATGGCCAGTGCCAATAAAATGGGTGGAAAGGCATAAATACCATCGACGATCCGCATGAGGATATGGTCTAACGTACGGAAATAGGCAGATAAAAGACCAATGATTAATCCTATCATTCCAGCAACAAAAGCAACGGCGATTCCAATAAAGAAAGAAATTCTCGTGCCATACACCACCCTGCTGAATACATCCCTTCCTACGTCATCCGTACCAAAAATATGTGCCAAATTAGGAGGCTGCAGACGATTCATCGGGTCAATTTCATAAGCATTATATGGTGCAATGAGAGGCGCAAACAGAGAAACAATCGCCATTATGGCTAAAATGATCAGACCAGAAAACAGCATGCGATTTTGTAAAGCTTTTCTGAAGTTTGATTTCTTTTTCGCTGCCTTGGGCGGTTTGATATTAATTTCTGATTCCATAAAACAGGCCTCACTTCTTCTTATTTAGACGTATTCTCGGATCCACCGCACCATAAAGTAAATCCACAATTAAATTGATTAATACATACGTAACTGTGATTAATAAAACAGTTCCCTGGATCACTGTAAAATCTCTTCTTTCAATTGAATTTACAATGAGTTGCCCGATTCCCGGAATATTAAATACAGTTTCTACTACAGCGGCACCCGTAATTAACGTACCAAATGATTCACCGATAACAGTTAAAATAGGAATAAAAGCATTTCTTAAAGCATGTTTAAAAGTGATTTTATTCTCCCGTAATCCTTTTGACTTTGCCGTTTTAATATAATTGGTTTTCATGACATCAAGCATAGAAGATCTTGTCATTCTCGTAATCAGACCTGCCTGCA
Source organism: Virgibacillus kimchii (assembly GCF_055379185.1). Taxonomy (NCBI): domain Bacteria; kingdom Bacillati; phylum Bacillota; class Bacilli; order Caryophanales; family Bacillaceae; genus Virgibacillus; species Virgibacillus kimchii. The sequence goes on from NZ_AP043951.1 coordinate 3,037,440, forward strand.
TCATACCAAGTGCAATCGCAGGCAATGTTAAATACCTTATATGCTCAAGAAACCCTTCACTTAATGGCTGATACCCTGCAACCGGGAACCATTGTAATTGTACTGCGAAGATCAAAATCAGAAATAGTCCCAATAAAAAGCTGGGTACGGAAATACCAAGTAATGAAAATCCTGTCACTGCCTGATCGGCAACAGTTCCTCTCTTTCTGGCAGCAATGACCCCGAGTAAAAGGGAAATAATAATTGCAATGACTTGGGCATAAATAGCCAGAGAAATAGTCGGTCCTAAATAATTAAAAAAAACTTCTGTTACGGGCTGATTATGGAAAAAGGATTCCCCTAAATTTCCTGTGACAACATCAGAAATCCATTGGACAAACTGTGTATATAAAGGAAGGTCAAAGCCAAGTTCCTCTCGCAACTCGGCTTTTGCTTCCTCTGAAGCTTCATCCCCCAGTAATACGGTTACTGGATCTCCCGGTGTCAGATGAGCAAGGAAAAACACAACAACTGCAACGACAAAGAAGATAGGGATTAATTGTAATAAACGCTGAATGGTATATTTAAGCAACTTCTATCATCCTTATTTCCAAATGCATCATTCACTCTTGGACACATTCCATAGTATCGGACCAATTAAATCAGCGTACCCATCGACATCGCTGCTGACGGCAACAAGGTCTTGCTGATTACCTATTTTCGTAACAGGTAAGTAATCCCATACTTCCTGCTGTAACTCTTCCACATATGGATATGCCTCTTCAAATGAGCTTTGTCTCGTAATATCTTCCAGCAGCTGATCAATTTCCTCACTATCCGTCCAGCCTGGGTATGCAGCTTTTGAATCAAGAAAAGGCAACTGATGCAATGTCGGACGAACAGCAAATGTCATCGGAAATATATCAAAGCTCTCAGGCTCTGTCCGTACTTCTTGAACGGTTGGCCAGTCATAAATATCAAGTGTTGTATTTACACCAATCGCTTCCAGTACTTCTTGTGCAACAATCGATAAACTATAGTGATCCGGGTAATCTCTCGTGGAAAGAATCGTAACTTCTTCCCCGTTATAGTCAGATTCCTCAACGAGTTGTGCTGCAGCCTCTATATCGCCCTGATTATACAGTTCCTCTCCAGCTGTACTATGCCAATTTACCTGGTCAGGTAAAGCCAACCCCGAATCAAGCTCAAAAAAGTTTTCATTAGTGTATGCAGCCGTCATTGCTTCTTCCGCATTAAAAGCTGTATTGAATGCTTCTCTCAATTTAATATCAGAAAATGGTCCGGACTGATTATTGTACACAAACGCCGAAATACCGCCATCACTGTAAAAAGCATCCACACCATCTGCAGTTTCTACCTGATCGGCATTATCAAGCGGAATATCAAAGGCTATATCATATTCACCGGTAGTAACACCTGCTACTCTCGTAGATGCATCCGGCACAATATTAAAATAAATGTCTTTTACCAGTGCTTCTTTCTTTCCGGCTAATCCACTTGGAGCTTCATCTGTAGATTCATAGTCATCAAACCTTGTTAAATGAATATGCTGATCTGCTGTCCACTCTTCTAATTGAAAGGGACCTGTACCAACATATTCTTCCAGACCTGTTTCACCGGCTGATTCAACACTTTCCTTTGGAACAATGGCCGGAAAAGGTGCGGTATCAGCCAATACATATGGAATAATTAATGAAGCTTCCTCGATATGCATCTCCACTGTATATGTATCTGCTTCTATAAATTCAGCGCCGGCCAAGTTTGCCTTCCCCTGTGTCGATGTTTCCATCCATTTCTCCATAGAAGCTACGACATCTTCTGCTTGCATTTCTTCTCCATTATGAAACAGAACACCTTCACGCAAATTGAATGTATACGTTAAACCATCATCACTAACTTCATAGGATTCCGCCAGTGATGGAACAACTTCATACTGCTCATTAAGCGTTAAGAGTTGTTCATAAACCTGTCTGGAGACATCTCTTGTTGACTGGTTTGTTGTCATATGCGGATCCATTGTTTGTAGATTTGTAGGATATGCGACGTTTAAAGTAGCATCTGTATTCGCATCACCTGAAGCATTTTCTGCTCCTTCAGTATTTGTATCTTCATCTCCGCCACAGGCGGCCAGTACAGTTAATATTAGAAATAATAATACTGTTAATAAAATTTTTCTCATACTTCTTACCCCCAAGATTTTAATATTATCATCGTACTTGAAACACAATTCAATTACAACTATTCCAACTTGTTTAGTATACTTTTGTTTTTGAGGCTTCCTTGGGGAGCAGTTCCCATCGGTTTTAAGTTATATAAAGAGACCATTCTTAATCAGACAATTGAAGTACAGCGGAACAACCCTCAATCAGTTAAACTTTAACTTTATAAGCAGATCATAAAAATAAGGTTCTCTTAGGCAGTTCGCCTCTGTTTTTCATAGAAATCAATCTTATTGCCTATGCAACAGGTTTAAAGTATACAAGAAACGGCTATGGCTATGAAGTATAATAAAGAAAATGGAGTGAAGCAGGTGGATGCCATAGAGGATTTAGAGATCCGGATTGAACAGCAACGATCAAAAATGTATCAGGCTTTTAAGGAAAACAGGGATTACGATGAACTCACGAGAATTTCACAGAATTTGGATCTGTTGCTGAACAAACTGGAGAAAATGAAAAAACGTAAAAACATGCAGTAAGCGCTTGCCCCTTGGACGGGCAGGCGTTTTTTTGGGTATATAAATCTTTCTTTTGTATATGAAGATCATGATGAATGATATCCTTCCACAGCGGGTATAGTCCAATGTAACATTCTACAGAAGGAGGTTCTAGTATGGATAAGAAGATCATCGGCGGTGTGTTTTCTGATGTAGCTACTACCGAAAAAGTAATTCTGGAGCTGAAGGAGCATGGCTACGATTCGGAGCATATCTCGGTCTTTGCCCATGATAAAAGCAAGGTAGATGTGCTGGAAGACGAGACGAATACCGGTGTAACCACGAACGACGAAGGACGTGGAAAAAACGCCGGAAAAGGTGCAGGTATTGGCGCAGCTTCCGGTGGTATACTCGGTGGACTTGGCGGACTGGTTGTCGGTCTTGGCCTGCTGACCATCCCCGGTATTGGTCAGATCGCAGCAGCAGGACCGTTGGCAGCAGCACTGAGTGGTGCCGCAGTGGCAGCTGGTGGCGGGGGCATTATCGGCGCCCTTGTCGGACTTGGCATGCCGGAGGAACAGGCGAAACAGTATGAAGGTTTTCTGAAGAATGGAAAAATCATTGTATTGGTCGAAGCAGATGAGGAGCATGAGAACAAAGTATACGGGACCTTCCTTAATCATGATACGGAAAACAGTTCTATGTATCCGGATCGTATGACTGTCGGCAGTAGAAGCACCGATCATCGATAAGTCGAAACAGGTTGTTTATGCTGGGCGATAACAAGCATATTACCTTCTTATATTCCATCCCAACAACGCCTGGATCACATTACTTTGTCCAGGCGTTGTTTCTTTGTAAAACGTTGCTTTTATGTATAAAAAACAGCATTTAAGGCGATAATTGCCAGCATAGAAGCACCATATATCGTCCAGGCTAAAACTTTGTTTTCTTTTGGTGCTTCTTTAATTTTTATAACCTGATAAAGTTTGTACGTAGAAAGCACAAAGATAAGTACTGTAATAAAAATAAGTTCATTCACTTTGCAGCACCTCTCCATTAATAAAATCCAAAGAAGGATAAAAGCATGACCCCAATCAATGACACAGAGCAGCCAACGAGAAGGATAACAAGTACCAATTTCTTTTCTTTTGTTTCGCTCCAAACCACAACACCAATGATCAAGGTAAACACGATTCCAAAGAATAAAGCCGCATAAGGATTTGTCGGTATAAGAAAGTCATTCGCCTGCAGCCAGTCCATATGTTACCCCCTATTTCATCTCACGCTTCATCCATTCACGCAATTTTGCTTTTGGAAAATAAATATGGTTATTGATTTTCATGTGGGGAATATCAGGGTAGTCCTTTATTAAGGAAACAGTATCCTCCTTGGAAATACCAAGAAAATGATGGATGTCCTTTTCCTTGATCAAAACCAGGCTGTCATCTGATTCCAATACATCCCATGCATTGGGGTTCTTGAAGTTTTTCAGCCCATCCCCGATAAAATACCCAAAGCCAGCAAGCCCGGCGGCAAGCCAAAAAAAGTCCAGTTCCATACTTTTCACCCCTTCACTCCTGGTTTTCTATTCCACAAGCTCCATCTGCTCTGTTAATTGCTGCAGCTCTTCAAGTTCTATATTCGGGTCGATGATCATCATGGAATAAGTCAAACCGTCTTCCTGCCAATGCAGCAAACGAAATCCATCTGTATCCGTAAAGGTTCCATCCATCCCGCGCACGGTGACTTCCTGTTCATCCGGCATGGCAAAGTCTTCATCGACATCCTCCGGTGAATCAAAAACAGCCAGTGTCGCAAAGGGCACACCATCTTTCGTATATTCAATATTGACTTCTGTCCGTTCGGCAATCCCTTCCATATCAAATTTATCTATGGTGCTAATTTCAAGCCCTTCTTCTTCAGGGAGATAATAAAACGGCTTTCCTACCCCTTCCAAAGCATCTTCAAGGGAAATCTCTTCGGTATCCATAAAATTATCCAGATTTGTTACTTCCGCATCCTCCGGTATTTCCAGTGTAAATATATCCTCAGGAATGTCTGCACCCATTTCAAATTTGGTATAGACCACTTCCGACTTTTGATCTCCTGTCCAGAAAATCATTTTCAGCACCATCCAGTTCTCCTTGTCGATCCATAATTCCAGTCTGCCAAACAGACTGTTTTCATCATTCGGCTCAGCAACCAGATGGTATGTGTCACGCCCGGCAACTTCATCATCTCCCTCATTGGAGATGTCGTGAGTGTCACGAATAAAATCCAGCATGACATTTGCCTGTTCCTTCGGGGAAGGCTGATTGAATTCCAACAGTTCTTCATCATCCATAACGATTGCCTTATTTTCCTCCACTTGGTAGGTCGTCATGTTGCTTCCATCATTTACTGCAATCGATGTGTCATCTCCAGCTTCATTTTCTGCCTCCACCCGGATTTTTCCATCTTCACTTCGCCATTCTTTCATGAAAATCGTTTCTTCCTCCGCCCCATCCGTGCTTATGATCGATGTGGATTCTGCATAATATGCCGGCAGCTCCTCTTCCGCTATCGCATGGTTAATCATTTGTTCCGGTGAATAATTGCTGGATTCCTCTGAACAACCAACTCCCATTACCAAGACTCCCGCCAGCAGTAATACTGTTTTTATTTTATTCATTTGCTATCCCTTCCCTTTTAATTGCCGGCAAGCTGCAAATAACACAGGTGCCAACATTTTCTTTTGAAAAAATCTGTACGTTTCCGCCGTGCTTTTCTATTACCTGCTTTGTAATACTCAGGCCCAGGCCTGTTCTGCTCTTGTCATTTTTATTTCTTGCTTCATCCGCCTGATAAAGCGGATCGAATACATACGCCAATTTATCCGCAGGAATGCCTTTCCCCTCATTTTGCACAATAAAATATACAGTATCTGTTTCCGTTGCTATCTCTTTTTCCGGTATAAAATCAAACAGGATGTCAGCGAGCTTTTTACGATCCGATACGGCGGCGAGCCAGATTTCCCCATTTTCCGGAGTATGTGCCATCGCATTGGAGACTAAATTATCGGCAACCCGCGTCATTTGCTTTGGATTTACGTTGTACATGCCTTGTACTTCTGCAAGGGCATGAATGGCAATTTCTTTTTGTTTGCCTAAAGGTTCATAATCCGCCACGAGCATGTCAAAAAATTCGTTTCCATCCACCTGGACGAGCTCCATGTCATGCTCCCGTGATTGAAGCAAGGTATAGGTTAATAAATCATCCAGCATATGCTGCATAAAATCCGCTTTTTCAATGATTACATTCCGGTAGTCGCTTCTTTCCTTCGGGGTTAGATCATTTTCCGCTTTCAGAGATTCGGCATACGTTTTAATGGAAGTAAGCGGCGTTTTCAAATCATGGGAAATACTCGCAATCAAATATTCCTTGGCCTGCTGCTCCTGTTCAACAGCCTTTCTGGCAGCCATGACTTGGTGGCTCATGTCATAGAAATGCTCCGTCACTTTGCCTACTTCATCATTTTTTACCGGCTTTTCTTCCACAGGCTGCCCTTGGGCAAAAGCAGTCATGTTATTCATTAATCCTGTCAAAGGTCTGTTCAGCTTTTTATTCACCATTCGGATGACAGTGATATAAATGAGGGAGAAAACGAGCAAGAAAATGGTACCGACAAGATATCCCCGATTTTCCACACCGGTTACCCATTCCTCTCGCCCCATCTGGACTTGAAAAAACCCGGTTAGCTCATTATTGTCAAACACCGGCTGTTTATATGTATAGGCCCGGTAACCTTGTTCCAGGGAATACAGGTCTTCGTACAACTGCTGTTTGCCCAGGCTATGGTGGGTTGACGTAAAAGAAGGATTGGACGTATAGATGACGATACCATCCTGATTGTACAGCGCGATCGATAAGTTTTGCCCTGCTAAATTTTCGACATTCTCAAAATTTCCGCCAGGCGTATACAGTCGCGGTTGGTCCAGTACCTGTTTCACTTCTTCCAGCTCTGCCATGACTTCAATATGTTCAGCCACTTTTTGTTCATCGTTGTAGGTGTTGATCCACCCAAGCAAAAGATATGCTGCAAGCAGCGGCAGAAGCATGACGATAAAATATGATAGTAATAGCCATGTTTTTATTTTCACTTTAACTCTCCTATAAATCGGTAGCCCTGTCCCCATACCGTCTGAATAAACTTCGGTGTTTTTACCGGATCCTTCAACTTTTCCCTTAGTGATTTAATGTGAACGGTGACTGTGTGAGCTCCGTCTGCTTCCACCTGGTTCCAAACATGCTCATATAATTCTGTCTTGGAGAAAGTCCGCTCCGGGTGTTTGGCCAGCACAGCCAGCAGCTTAAATTCCAGGGAGGTGAGGGAAATTTTTTCCTCCTCCAGCAACACCTGACGCCGATCCCAGTCAATGGTCAAGCCATGCATGTAATTCGCTACATCCTTTTCTTCCGGCACACCCTGATACCTTCTCCATCTGCGCAGATGGGATTCCACCCTTGCCTTTAATTCCGCCAGGCTAAATGGTTTTGCTACATAGTCATCCGCTCCAAGATGCAGTCCTTCGATTTTATCTTCATCCTCTTTGCGCGCGCTGATAATGATCATTGGCACATCACTTTGTAAGCGGATATTTTTGCATAACGTAAAACCGTCCATTTCCGGCAGCATCAGGTCCACCAGCACCAGATCATACGCCATTTCCTGAAAATCCTCCCAGCCCTCCAAGCCGGTCGTCGCCCAGGTAACATGGTAGTTTTCCCTGGAAAATGTATCCCGGACAATTCTCCCAATTTCCGGATCATCTTCCACAAGTAAAATGCTCGCTTGCATGAATAATTCCTCCTGTATATGTAATATAGCATGGCAAAATTGGCTTACATCAGATTTTATAAATTCTTTATAATTATTATAGCCCTCCTGTGGGCCACGGGGTAGAGGGAGTGCTCGGGACAGTGGGACAGGTCAATTGCCCCGGTGAAATAGAGGATGCATTTGCCAGTGTATGTTTACATATTGTATAGCAGATAGATGTACAAATCGAGGTGAATTTGTGAAAGTAACGTCAAATAATATATAAGAACATACCAGTAAAAGTAAGGGTGAAGAAAAAGTAATCGAGGTGAATCTTTTGAATGAACTAAAAATAGCTGTATTAAGAGTTGTTGAAATTTTTTCTATATTGGCAATTTGTTTGGCGTTTACGATTTATGTCTTACAGCCTATTTATGAAAGCTTTGGTATTACATTTATGGGAAATGTATGGGTAAATTGGTTTGGACTGACTTATATTCTTTTTGTCTTTTACACGTTGATTACTGCTTTGTTTTTATGGAAGGACAGTATTCTTTTCAAACAACGACTTAAATCCGTCTTTTTTTGGCTTGCGTTTATTGGTGCAAACTATATAGTTTTTATTCCCTTTCTAAAAGGTGAAAACCCATTTTAAATTTAATTAAGTAGTGACGGTTAGATTATTTTGTGGTAGCGTAACAACAGTATTGCTTATCGTGGAAGCAGTAGAGTTCAATATGAAGGGAGGATAAAATGAGTGAAACACACTGGGATATAAAAGAAGTGAAGCGTTTAAAAAAGAACCAATTACTTCAATCCAATCTCGTAATGCTTTTGTTATTCGTGCTGTTTGGTTACTTCGCCATGAATGCAAATCCTTTCCTCTTCATAGGTGGATTTAGTGTACTTATATGGATCATAGTTGCCATCACGTTATACACCCTGATGACGGGAAGGTATATTGGTACAAAGACGAGTAGAATGGTGCAGGAATTTGACAGATGTCGATTGGGACAGAAGCGTTGGAAGCGAAGAAAAGTAATCGAGGCTGCCATCATCAGTATTATAAGTGTTTTTATTACTGGATTAGTATTTATTATGGATTTTAACTCTGTAAGATTGGAATTTCCTATGAGTGTATTTCCATTTATCGGGGCGTGGGCAGGCTACAATATTGGAGAGATAATCAGAATGAACAATTTGTAAGGATAATTGAAAAATAAGAAGAGTAGCTTGTTAAAGTAATTGGTGCTTTTCATAAAGAAGAGAGAAGTTGCATTGCAGTTGTTAGGGAACGGAAAGCGACTCAAGATGTACGGGTGATTTACTAGATAAGTATTCAGTGATTGTAATGTTTAAACAAGATAATATGGTATTGCTATTAAAAGTGAAGATAGAAGAAAAAAATTCATTATTGAAAGGATCTGCCATTATGGAAAAGGATACGGAAGAGCAAATTTTACAGGAATTAAAGCATATAAATACATCATTAGAACATATAAATAGCAAGTTGGAAGATGCTGACAAAGACGATAAACCAAGTTTTATTATATCGGACATCATAAAATCTCTGTTAATAGGAATTGTTATTGTTGGGCCTGCTTTGGCAGTTGTGGTAATAGGGTTTTTCATTGTTTACAATTGGTTATTCGGCTAAGGGGAGATGAACCCTGGCCTCTGGCAAGATAGTTTTCCCTCCACAAGAAGGAATGGATTATTGAGGATAATCGAGATTTAAGGCCGCCGCTCCCATGGCTCGATCTGCCCAATGGTGTGTGTTTTCTCCCGCTTCTGCATCGCTTCTACTACACCTGCTGAAATTTCCTGATGGGTTAACCATCTTGAGTGGGTTCCTTCCAATATAAATCCCAATTGAACCTGGTGATATAAACAATTTTCCGGTACAGCAGCTTCTTTCTTCATTTGATCTATATCTGAACTGCTCCCCAGCACATGGAACAACTCCCATTGGTGATTATTCCGGGAAGCCTCTTTTGTTATAACATCAAGCGCCTCCTCAGCGTATGAATGAATCCACGCCATAACCAGATCAATATCCCCATGTTGCTTTATGACTGAATTTATCTGTTCTTTCAGCTCATCACTGTTTTTATAATCCACCAAAATGGGCGTAACCCGGTTTTTGATATTCGCTTTTGCTATCAGTCTATGCATTCGATCGGGATTTCTGGCAATGATCGATACGTGATACCCCTGATCCAGAAGCCATAACGTTGCTCCTGATAACATCCCTGTCCCGCCGACAACAAGTGCGTGTTTCATTGAATTCCCCCCTGAATTTTTCAACCAACGCGTATGATTGCCAATTTTCTTTCACATCCAGTATAATATGTATTAACCAAATAGGAAAGGAAGCGGAATATGATTTATAAACCACGCCATAAATCTGCTGAATTGCAAGTGTTGGCAGCACTGAACACCCGAATGCATCTTCCCCCTAATGATAAGAAAAATTATTTGAATCTGGTTAAGGGGCTGGAAGGGGAACTCCGGTTTGATTCATTTTCGGAAAAGCTTCAATGCGACTGCCTTGTCCTCAATGATTTGCTGCTCACCTCAAACAACACCTCATTTCAAATTGATTCCCTAATTATTACTACGGATACCATTCATCTTTATGAAATTAAAAATTTCGAAGGGGACTATTATTATCGGGACAATCGTTTTTACAGTATGCGGCACACTGAAATTGTTAACCCACTTCACCAGTTAAGCCGAAAAGAAACACTACTGCGTCCATTGCTTGGAAAACACGGATTTAAATTTCCTGTAGACGGGAATGTAGTCTTTGTTAATGAAAATTTCACCCTCTATCAGGCGCCTGTAAACGAGCCCATAATTTATCCAACCCAATTGAAAAATTATTTTAACAACCTTAACACGATTCCTTCTAAATTAAATAAGACGCATAAAATGCTGGCAGACAAATTAGTCTCCCTCCATATCACTGATCCACCCGACAAACAAAAATTTCCTCGCTATAATTTCGACCAGCTCCGTAAAGGGCTTTGCTGTGGAAAGTGCCGTTCGCTTACTGTCATGATTGAGGGAAAGAAAAGTGTATGTTCAAATTGTAATTATAATGAATTGGTGGAAAGGACGGTGGTCCGGGCAGCCAAGGATTTCAAACTTCTGTTTCCGGAAGAAAAAATGACGACAAGTATTATTCATGATTGGTGTGCGGGGATGGGATCAAAAAAACAAATCAGAAGAATATTAAATCAATATTTTAAAAGCGTAAATAAAAATAGATGGGTGTACTATGAGTAGGAGGGCAGATTTTCAAGGGAATCGATTAACTTATTCGGTCCACGAGTGGAGAGCAACTGGACTTTTAGGTTGTTTGCAACGCTTTTAAACTTTGAGGACATTGCTATCGGAGTTCTCAAGCATATTTTCTGCGAGTCGGGGCGTTGACAACGGCTCTATCGGACTTATCTGGCGCTTTTTTTGCGAGTCGGGGCGTTGACAACTGCTCTATTGGACTTACCTAGCGCTTTTTCGGCGAGTCGGGGCGTTGACTAAGGCTCTATTGGACTTATCTTGCACTTTTTCAGACATTCAGGGCACTGACAACAGCTCTATCGGACTTATCTAGCGCTTTTTTTGCGAGTCGGGGCGTTGACAACTGCTCTATTGGACTTACCTAGCGCTTTTTCGGCGAGTCGGGGCGTTGATAACAGCTCTATCGGACTTATCTAACGCTTTTCCATCGAGTCAGGGCACTGACAACGGCTCTATCGGACTTATCTAGCGCTTTTTCGGCGAGTCGGGGCGTTGATAACGGTTCTATTGGACTTATCTAGCGCTTTTTCTGCAATCCAGGGCACAGACAACAGCTCTATCGGACTTATCTAGCGCTTTTCCATCCATTCAGGGCACTGACAACGGCTCTATCTGACTTATCTGGCGCTTTTCCATCGAGTCAGGGCACTGACAACGGCTCTATCGGACTTATCTAGCGCTTTTCCATCCATTCAGGGCACTGACAACGGCTCTATTGGACTTACCTAGCGCTTTTTCGGCGAGTCGGGGCGTTGACAACAGCTCTATTGGACTTATCTAGCGCTTTTTCGGCGAGTCGGGGCGTTGACAACAGCTTTATCGGACTTATCTAACGCTTTTTCATCGAGTCGGGGCGTTGATAACAACTCTATCGGACTTATCTAGCGCTTTTCCATCGAGTCGGGGCGTTGACAACGGCTCTATTGGACTTATCTAGCGCTTTTTCGGCGAGTCGGGGCGTTGACAACAGCTCTATTGGACTTACCTAGCGCTTTTTCGGCGAGTCGGGGCGTTGATAACAGCTCTATCTGACTTATCTAGCGCTTTTTCAGCCATTCAGGGCACTGACAACGGCTCTATCGGACTTATCTAGCGCTTTTCCATCCATTCAGGGCGTTGACAACGGCTCTATCGGACTTATCTAACGCTTTTCCATCGAGTCAGGGCACTGACAACGGCTCTATTGGACTTATCTGGCGCTTTTCCATCGAGTCAGGGCACTGACAACGGCTCTATCTGACTTATCTAGCGCTTTTTCAGCCATTCAGGGCACTGACAACGGCTCTATCGGACTTATCTTGCACTTTTTCTGCAATCCAGGGCACAGACAACAGCTCTATCGGACTTATCTAACGCTTTTCCATCGAGTCAGGGCACTGACAACGGCTCTATCTTACTTATCTAGCGCTTTTCCAGCCATTCAGGGCACTGACAACAACTCTATCGGACTTACCTAACGCTTTTCCAGCCATTCAGGGCACTGACAACAACTCTATCTGACTTATCTAACGCTTTTTCGGCGAGTCAGGGCACTGACAACGGCTCTATCGGACTTATCTAGCGCTTTTCCAGCCATTCAGGGCACTGACAACAACTCTATCTGACTTATCTAACGCTTTTTCGGCGAGTCAGGGCACTGACAACGGCTCTATCGGACTTATCTAGCGCTTTTCCATCGAGTCGGGGCGTTGATAACAGCTCTATTGGACTTATCTGGCGCTTTTCCATCGAGTCAGGGCACTGACAACGGCTCTATCTGACTTATCTAGCGCTTTTCCAGCCATTCAGGGCACTGACAACAACTCTATCGGACTTACCTAACGCTTTTCCAGCCATTCAGGGCACTGACAACTGCTCTATCTTACTTATTTAGCGCTTTTCCATCGAGTCAGGGCATAGACAACGACTCTATCGGATTCTCCAGGCATATGTTCCATGATTTTCGACCTTGCAAATAACCTTATTGGATTTCCAGCATCATTAGTCTCTTCAAAGAATAGAATTCTATTAAATATCTTTTTCAAAAGGCAATAGATAGAGCGGAAGCCACCAGCCTCCGCTCATCAACAACTCTATACAGGTCAATTACGCAGCATCATCCTTTTCATCTTTCCCTGTAATTTTATCCACCAGCATGGCAATAGCACCGTCACCGGTTACGTTGGCTGCTGTACCAAAGCTGTCCTGTGCCATATACAAGGCGATCATTAAGCCCAGTGCCGTTTCATTAAATCCGAGCATCGTACTCAACAGACCCAGTGCTGCCATTACAGCACCACCCGGGACACCCGGAGCTGCGATCATAATAATTCCCAGCATGAAGATAAACGGCATCATCATGCCAAAGGTTGGCATGGATAGATCATTAGTCAGCACCATCACCGCTACAGCACACATGACTAGTGTAATGGTACTTCCGGACAAATGAATGGTCGCACATAATGGCACAGCCGAGTCTGCCACGCCATCACGCACCTTATTATTTTTCGACGAACGGACTGTAACCGGAATAGTAGCGGCACTCGACATGGTCCCCAATCCCGTAAAATAGGCAGGCAGCATGGTTTTTAATGATGCAAATGGATTTTTTCCCGTATATCCGCCAGCAGTTAAGTAAAGTACAATAATCCAAACCCAATGGGTGGCAACTGCCATCACAAGCACAAGACCAAATGCCTGCAATGTTTCAAATACCGCTCCATCCGCAGCAAGTTCGGCAAAAATACTTGCGATGTAAAATGGCAATATTGGTATAATGATTTTCCAGATGAGCCGCTCGATAATTTCTTTGCCTTCATCAAAGAAAGCGCGCAATGTCGGACTTTCCATCCGGGTGATCCCAATACCAAAAACAAAAGCAAGAACAAGTGCGGTAACAACACCTGTAATCGGGTCAATCGCAAACTCAAAGAATGGCTCAAATCCGGCTGTTTCTTCTGCAGATCCTCCGCCATTTCCAACGAGCATCGGGATAACTATAAGAGCAACAATAAACGCTAATGTGCCCGCCAGAACAGTGGAGGAGTAGGCAATTGCGGCAGTAGTGCCGAGCATTTTGCCTGAATGCTTACCAAAACTGGCAATTCCGCTGACAATAAAAAAGATAATAATAAGCGGAATGACAAACCCTAAAAACTGTCCGAAAATCTCTTTAAAAGTTACGATCACCCGAATAAGAAATTCCGGAGCAACCAGCCCAATGATGATACCGCCTACAATACCAAGTACCAATTTAAAAATCAGCTTCATTACTTCACTCCTTTTTTAAAATAATATGCAGAATAAAAATACCACCTCCTATGATAAATATATGAATTCTTTTGCCTTAATATGTAAGTAAAATGGAGAACCGCGAACGCTTCACTACTGTTCGCAGCACTCCATGGTTAACATGTTAATCTGTAAATTCATGCTCTGCCAGCATGATCGCTATCTCATCTTCAATTCCCTTAATATTGGAACTTGGGCTTATAAAGTTGTTAACCAAAACGGAAAAAATCAGATCCTCCCCATCCATGGTAGTCACGTATCCTGATAAAGCAGATACAGTGTTGAGTGATCCGGTTTTCCCTGTAACATTTCCTTGAGCGGGTCCTTCAGTCATTCGGTTACGTAATGTTCCTCCTACAAACCGTTCGTCCGCACCAGCTACCGGCAAGGAATATTCAAAAGTCGGGAACCAGCTTTGATCCTGAACTTGATACAATAATTCAGCAACTTCATTAGCCGGGATATGATTGACGTGCGACATTCCTGAACCATCGTGAAAATATATTGTATCTGCATTAACACCCAGACCATCGATGGTATCATTCACTACATCCAGTCCTCTGTTCCAGCTTCCTTCATCATGGACTACTTTGCCCATCTCTTTCACTAACACTTCACCATGACCATTGTTGCTTAATTTCATATATGGAATCATGAGCTCTTCAAGCGGCATGGAATCTCTTGATGTAAGTATAGTTGCATCTTTTGGAGTTTCATCGAGACGCACTTTGGAATTTCCAATAAAATCAATTCCCTGCTCTTCCAGGGACTTTTTAAAGACATCGACAGCATAGCCTGTCGGTTCCCAGACGGTAACCCATGAGCGCTGCAGCGAGCCATCTTCCGGCATGGTTCCTTCGATGATAATATCATTTGTACCGCGGTCACGCACGATGGAAATACTCCGTGATTCTCCCGCAGGTACCATTTCCGTATTATTAACGATATTTACATAATCCGTTTCCGGGACAACAGTTACTTCTGCTTCGCTGTCATCTTCGGAAGGAGTTACTTCCACAATGACTGTTCCTGCATCATAATCTTCATTTGGGGAAAGACTTAATGCCGAAATCTGTGATGCATAATAATATGGCTCGTCCGGCCAGGTAATACCTCTCGACAGGCGAACATCATCATACCACGTGTCATCTCCAACCAGGTCTCCTTTAATTTTATCAATTCCCTGATCTTTTAAATCCATGGCAAATTGATCGAAGTCTTCTTTTAATAGGGTCGGATCTCCTTTACCTTTTAAAAATAAGTCACCATGCAGGACAGGCCCTCTCAAATCCCCATCTGTCAGCACTTCCGTAGAAAATGTGTAATCCTCTCCAAGGACCTCCAATGCGGCAGCTCCAGAGAACAGCTTCATATTGGAAGCCGGATGCAAGCGGATATCCCCATCACGGGAATACAATGTTTCGCCAGTATCCGCATCCATCACACTTATCCCCGCTACTGTTCCGTCTAAGTGGGGGTTGTCCAATATAGCCAGCATTTTCTCCTCAATCGTTGCATTTTCCAGCAGTTCTTCCTCTGCCACATCATTGGTAGCGGTTACAAATAAACCGTCATGTTGTGCGGCAAATGGCATAATCGCTAAAACAGCAATGAACAAAAATAAGAACAGCTTTTGCAGACTAAATTTCTCTCTCAATGAAAACACACATCCTTTTTAGTATAATTTTGAATATTATCATACCAAAAATTATGTTGAAAATGGTGGATTTTTAGAAAAATCGTTCTCATTGCCCAGGTTATGGATAAGATTGACAGAAAACCCGGGACGCTGAGCCCAGCGGTATAGTAATCTATACCTATAGGCTGATAATAGTTTTACTTTTACATTAATAGCGGTTACGCGGGGGATATGTTTTACCTGAAAATGAGCAGGGAATGGTTTTATATAGATTGATAGCATTGGAAGAGCGGCAGCATGAATCACTTTGCAGCAAAGGAGTGACAATATGGAGCAGGTACTATTTATTCAGGCAGGAACCGGGATGGATGTGCACGGTCAGGATATAACAAAAGCAGCAGTAAGGGCTACGGAAAATGCCATTTGGTATAATTCATTGCCGGGGATTGAAAAAATGATGCCGGACGGCAATGCAGACAATATGAAAGTCAACGTAAGGCTGGCTGTGCCGCTGGAACGCGATCAAGTGGATGTGGAAAAGGTTAAAGAAGCCATTCCTTATGGCACTGTTTCCGTTGATGTCACAGAAGGCGGCATGGCTACAAGCAGTGGGATAATTTTGGAAGATAAAGAAGATGACAATGATTTGATGTATATGGTGAATGCTTCGGTGGAAGTGGGATATTAAAAAGATTCGGCCCACGTTAGTCCCTGATGAAGGCTGTAAAAAAACCTGCCGCATCCGTATTCAGGATGTGACAGGTTTTTTCCTTACCGCCAAAATGTAGTGTAGTCTGCCTTATCCTCTATGTTAAATGCAATCATTTTTTCAAGCAGCGTATAATCAACCGGATTATTCCACTTGATACGAATCAGCTCCTTCGTATGATTATAACCTGCCTCATTAATCTCACCTGCGAAACGTTCAATCCCCACACGTTCAGGAGCTACAGCCAAATGCTGCTTGGCTGCACTAAAACCAATAATGTATGTAATGTGATCGGTAAACATCGGCTGTTTCCACTTTAATTCCGGCACTAAACCCGGAAATTATGGACACCCAGCGCAATACTTCTTCCGTTCTTTCCCTTGCTTTTCATCGTAAAAGGGTGCATGGTCCTTCCTTCTCATATATTGAATTGCTGCCAGGCAGGCGAGGACAGTATTTCTTCTTTGTAATTTAATTTTCAAGCATTTACAAGAGTGGCAAATAGGTGAAAAGGCAATAATTTATATCCATTACCAAGAGACCTGCAGGAGAACATATTTACAGGCGCAAGTATATTCATAAAGCTTGCGCCTTCTTCTATTTTTAGGAAACTATTATAGTGGGAACTTTAATTTTAATTATTGGTAAAGTTGTTCTGTAGTTCTATTTCTGAAGTTATCTTGTAAGAGGTGCTATTTATCTTGCTTCTTGTTTTTCGTATTTCTCCGTGTTGCGTGGTGGATAGCTTTTAATAATTTCATAATACTTTTCAGCTCCCAATCCACCTTCGTCAATCATTCTTGATATTCCTTTTGTCCGCATTTCTTTTTCCTTTTTAATTTTCATTCTGTAATCGTTTTTATTGGTCATTTTATCTCCCTCCTTTCTATGATCCTCTACTATTATTATAACAAATTTTGGTTTATTTCTCATAAACAAAACTCATTTACATGCACGTCCCTGAGCTCCGTATGATTTTAGACATAGTTCAACCTATCTATAAATCAGTATTAGTATTCTGAAAATAGGTACTTATCACACTGTTGCCTCTCGCTTTAGCGTGCTACCATTTTATTTGGATAGATTAATAGAATAGGAGGAAGAATTTATGTTCGTAAAGAATCATAGCAAATTTATAAGCATACTGTTGGCTTTCATTATGGTTTTTACTATTCTGGCTCCTCATGCAGCCGGGGCATCAGATTTGGAGCAGGGCTCCACGCTTGAAAGTCATGAGTTGGAAGATGGAGTAACTGCGCCGATTTATTCTTATGAGGATGCAATCAAAGAAACGATCTATATTGCATCCGAAATGGACAGCGACCGTGACGGCGAAATGGATTTAATTGCCGCCGATATTATGCGGCCGCAGGAAACGGAAGAGGGGGTTGAAGTGCCTGTCATCATGGATGCCAGCCCTTACTATGAAAGCATGGGACGCGGAAATGAGTCGGAGATTAAGGATCCGGACGGAGATGGGATCAATGATTTTTTCCCGCTGTACTATGATAACTATTTCGTGCCGAGAGGATATGCGGTTGTTTTGCCGGACATGACGGGTACATACAACTCTGACGGCTGTCCGACAACTGGCGGCTGGGAAGAAACGGAAGGCGTGAAAGTGGTCATTGACTGGCTCAATGGTGAGGGCATGGCTTGGGATGCCGATGGGAATGAAATTCAGGCAGACTGGTCCACCGGAAAAGTAGGAATGGTAGGAAAATCCTATGACGGGACGCTTGCCAATGCTGCAGCCGCTGAGGGTGTCGAAGGCTTGGAAACCATTGTGCCAATTGGTGCCATTAGCAGCTGGTATGATTACTACCGTTATGGCGGGATTCCGTTTTACTATAACGGCCCATCCGGTTTAGCACAAAGAGTCACAGCGAGCGGAAATGTGGAACAATGCGCCCCGGTCCGTGAAGACATGCGTATTGCTGCAGATGATGCTACAGGCAATTACAACGAATTCTGGGAAGAACGTGATTATGTAAAGGATGCAGATCAAGTGGAAGCAAGTGTATTTGTCATCCACGGCATCAACGACTATAACGTAAAAGCAAATCACTTTTCCAACTGGTGGAACGAGCTGGCGGAAAATGATGTACCGAGAAAGCTATGGATCTCGCAAACCGGTCATGTCGAACCATTTGATTTCCGTCGGGCCGAGTGGGTGGATACGTTGCACCGCTGGTTCGATTACTGGCTGCTCGATATTGATAACGGCATTATGGACGAGCCGATGGTGGATATTGAACGCGGCAAAGACGAGTGGGAAACATACAGTGCCTGGCCTGATGAAAATACAGAAGATGTAAATGTACGACTGGCCCCATCTGATGAACTGCCAGGAACCTTGGCGACCAGTCCTGTATTGGATAGCTTCACACAATCATTTAGCGATGACCCGAGACAGACGGACGCAGAAATGGTGGAAGATGAATTTACGGATAAAGACAATCGACTTATCTTTTTATCACCGGAATTAGAGGAAGATGTGCGTCTGAGCGGCGTTCCTGAACTTGATATTCATGCTGCCATTGACGAAGAAGACACGAACCTTACTGCCATGATTGTGGATTATGGTAGTGACGAGCGAATCAACCATCGCAGCCGGGAAGAAGGAATTCGCACGCTGGATACCGTTTCCTGCTGGGGTGAAGGAGATGATGTGGACGATGGCTGCTACAGGGACACAGAGATTGTAACCCATGAAGCTGACTATGAAATTGTCACCCACGGCTGGCTTGACGCACAAAATAGAGAATCCCTGGAATATCAAGTACCACTAGTGCCTGGAGAAAAGTACAGCTTTACTTGGGAGACACTTCCTGAGGACTATGTTTTTAAAGAGGGACATCGCATTGGCATCGTCATTGCCGGAAGTGCCAACAGATGGACAGTGCCGGATCAAAATAGGGCTACCTTTGATGTATCTCTCGGGGATAGCAACATCAGCCTGCCAATCGTTGGAGGAAAAAAAGCCCTGGATGCAGCGTTAGGCTATCAGGGAGGCAGTCTTCCTGAAAATGCAGCTGACATGCTGGACATTGTACACTATTATGAAGAAGGGGAAGCATTTTCCAACCCTGGTGTTTTCCGTTCCCTTAACGCACATCTGACAGCAGTAGATCGATTTGAAAGCAGGGGAGACACGGAAAAAGCGGTTAGACATTTAACAAACTTTGCACACCTGCTGGAGGTGCATAAGGAAAATATGTCAGGAGAAGCCTATCAGGTTTTGACGGCAGATAAGGATTATTTGCTTGCGGAATGGCAGTAATTACTGGAAGGGGAGCACCTGGAGAAAATTTCTTCAGGTGCTCTAAATTTTGCTGTATCTATTTTTTCATACTGCTTCAGAAGCATGCCACTGTAATATTAAAATATGGGCTTTTCACTATATCCTTTTAACCGTTGCGTCCATATGATGCATCTCTGCTGGCATTGCACCAACTCTTTTATCCCTTGCCGGGTCTGGGTCTCCCATACTTCACTCTTGAAGAAGGCCAGCGTGAAGCCTTTTTCTTCTTTGCAAGTTATCTGCGCTCTTTGTAAATAACCATTGCCCCATAGCCAAATAAAGACATGGAAAATTTAACCTCTATTATTTCTATATCCTGCTCCAGAAGAGCATTCACCTTTTTGTCGAGTCCGTTTTCAGTCATGGCTGCAAATGTCTTGACTTTCATATCATATCTCCCTTGTTTTAGATTCCACTAACTATTATATTTTTCAGGCAGCAGTTCCAACACATTACATTTTACCAGTTCACCCTGATAAGAAAGGATCACATCCGTTTCTTTCCCATAATCACTGATCAGCTCCCGACACATACCACAGGGTGCTACGACCCAACATGTTTTTATGTTTTCATGCGGGTGCGGATGGGCTACCGCGACTATCGTATCAAATTTATGCTCCCCTTCCGAGATCGCCTTGCCGAGGCTCATTGCTTCCCCGCAAACAGTAATTCTTCCTACATTGGCTTCCATATGTACCGCTGAGAACACTTTTCCTGAAGCTGTTCTTACCGCAGCACCAATATGATGCTTTCCATATTTGTAATTGGTTTCTATTACTTCTTCCGCTTCCTTTATCAGCTCATAGTCACGCTCACTCAGTGGTTTTACGTTTAACATGGCACTACCTTCTTCTCTGTTATTTTATTGAACCTCTTTTATACTATAACACTATTTTTTTATAAGTTGGCCCGGTTTTACATTCACACTATACAGATTCACTTAAAATGACGCCCACCTTCCGCTGTCCGCTTCCCACATCGCGCAAATTATTGTCATGATCTATGCTCCACCTTCATATATTCATATGAATAACGGACAAGCGCAAAAAAAGGAAAGGAGACAGCAAAAATGAAAACCCTTACACATTTTTTCGACCGTTTTGTTCAGCGTTATTTGCCTGATGCCTTCTTATTTGCTGTTATACTCACATTCATTGTGTATTTAATGGGCATGTTCTTTACGGACAGTTCTCCCATTCAAATGATAAGCCATTGGGGAGAGGGCTTCTGGGACTTACTTGCTTTTGCCATGCAGATGTCCTTAATTGTTGCCACCGGTTATATACTGGCACATACACCGGCAGTTAGAAAATTGCTGACGAAGCTGAGTGAGCTGGCAAACACGCCCGGACAGGCTATTTTGCTAGTTACGTTTGTAGCTGCAGTGGCATCTTTTATCAACTATGGTTTTGGACTTGTTGTTGGTGCACTTCTTGCTATTTATGTGGCCAGGAGAGTCCCGTCTCTCGACTACCGGCTGCTTGTAGCCAGTGCCTATAGCGGCTTTCTGCTTTGGCACGGGGGATTATCCGCTTCTGCGCCACTCCTTATCGCTACTGAAGGGCATTTTCTGGAAGAGACGATAGGGACCATACCAGTCGTGGAGACGATATTCAGCAGTTTTAACTTATTTATTGTTATTTTTATTCTCGTAACTCTTCCCTTGCTGAATTGGTACTTGATGAAAAGCAGAGGGCCGCTGAGCCAGACGGATTCCGCATCATGGGAAAAAGCAGAAGAGGAGGCGCATAAAGCAGAACAGGAAGAAGAAAGGGAACCGGAAAAAACATTTGCTGCCCGGATGGAAAACAGCAAATTCATATCCCTTTTAATCGGTGCCATGGGACTGGTGTATATTGTATACCATTTTGTACAGCATGGTTTTGATCTAAATTTAAATATTGTTATTTTCATTTTCTTATTTGCAGGTATTGTGTTACACCAGACACCAAAGCGTTTTCTTGCCAGCGTAACGGAGGCTGTAAAAAATGTGGGCGGCATTGTCATTCAGTTCCCTTTTTATGCAGGTATCATGGGGATGATGGTGGAGTCAGGACTTTCTCAGCAAATGTCCCAGTTCTTTATTAACATATCCACCGAATTCACATTTCCGCTGTTTACGTTTATCAGCGCAGGTATTGTAAACTTCTTTGTCCCCTCGGGCGGTGGTCAATGGGCCGTCCAGGGACCGATTATGATTCCGGCTTCTCTGGAAATTGGTGTGGATGCTGCAAAAACAACCATGGCTGTTGCCTGGGGCGATGCGTGGACCAATATGATTCAGCCATTCTGGGCACTTCCACTTTTGGCGATAGCCGGGTTAAAAGTCCGGGATATTATGGGCTTTTGTGCGATAATATTAATCTACAGTTTCTTTCCCATCGCCATCGGACTATTGTTCTTTTGATATACATAACAAAGAGCATGCCGGAGCTCCCATTCCGGCATGCTTTATTTTAATTTCCCTCCGCTTCAGTTACATCTCCTTCATCTTCTTCCTCTTGTACAAACAGATCTTTAAGATCTTCCTCTTCAATCACAGGGTCGGCTTCAAGAATAAGCTGTTCCACCTTGGCCTGGGCAGCTTCAATGTCCATTTCCTGATGGATTCGATCCCTTCTCAGTTCGTCCTTCATGTCTTCAAATTCACCGATGTCCTCCTCTTTTTCCCTTTTGTCATTTACTTTAATAATATGATAGCCATACGACGTTTCCACAGGGTCGCTGATATCGCCCGGCTCCATCGCAAATGCAGCATCTTCAAATTCGGGGACCATTGAACCGGCTGAAAAATAGCCAAGCCATCCGCCATCATCTGCATTGGATAAGTCGGTTGAATAATCTCTTGCCAATTCATCAAATGCTTCGCCTTCTTCAATCTTCTCTTTCACTTCCCATGCCGTTTGTTCCTCTTCCACTAGTATATGCTGGGCATCAATTTCATAGATTTGACGATCATAGGCTTCTCTCAACTCTTCATCAGTAATTTCTATATCTTCCGCAGCTACTGCTTCCTGTAATAGACTCATATGAATGATTTGCCGCATGGCTGCTTCATCTTTAATGCCCTGGTGCTCCAAATACATGTCGAACTGATCTCCCAGTTGCTCTTTAGCAAGCTCTATTTCCTGATCTATCTCCTCTTCGTCAACCGAATAACTTTCACTTAATACCTCATACGTAATCATTTCTTCCAGCACCGTTTCTCCGTAACGGTCCTTCAGCTCCTGGTAAAATTCCTCCTTCGTAATTGTACCAGCATTCGTTTCCGCTATGATCTCCGATTCTGCCTGAGATGTATTACATGCTCCGAGGAACAATAAAGTGGATGAAAATACAAGTGCCATTGTCTTTTGTTTCATGATCATCGCTCCTTTTTTAAAATGAGATGATAACTGGATGTTATCTATGTATATCAGCCCCGCAGCATGCAGTTAGCCGCACACTGCAGGGGCTTTCATAAATATCTTTACTCTTCTGTAGCTAAATCAGTTATAGCAGTTTGAACGATATCGCCAACCATCTGGATTTTTTCCGGGCTGACCTTATCAATCGTATCTTCCGGAGTATGGTACCACGGCTCAAGTGAGTGCGTACCCGGTTCTCTCCAAATAAAGTTAGCTGCATCTATACCTTCATTGTAAAATGGCACATGATCTGATGCTCCGCGCTGGAAAAGGAATAGGACATCCAAGTCCACCTTCTCCTGAGCAGCTTCGGCATATTGCCATACGGTATTCGGTGCACCATCAACCACGTTTACATATAGTGTTGTCGCCGGCTCCCAGTTCGTACCGATCATATCCATATTAAAATTGGCAGCACTTCGGTCAACCTCATCCTCGGAAAGTTGGTCCACATAATAGTAGGAACCTACCAGCCCAATTTCTTCTGCTCCAAAGGCCACAAAGCGGATCTCCTTATTGGTATCAATATCCTTTAACACCCGTGCCATTTCCAGGAGGCCCGAAGTACCGGAACCATTATCATTGGCACCAGGGGAGCCCGGTACACTATCATAATGGGCTGTCACATGAATGATTTCCGGATCTTCCACACCCTCCGGTGTCAAGGTGGCAATCACATTTTGCGAAATATCTCCGCCTCTGATTTCAAACTCCTGCTGTGAAGCTTCATAACCGAGACTTTCAAACTCCTCCTGAATATAGTCAGCAGCAATTTGTTCCTCTTCAGTCCCTGCTACCCGCTCACCAAGTTCCACGCTTAAATACTCAAGGTGATCCATGGCATTATTTGCATTAAAGTAACCTTCCCATTCTTCTATTAAAAAGTCACTGTAAGTCTGCAATGCCTCTTCTGCAGCAGCAATTATTTGATCATTGTCCACCTGATGGGTCAGCAGTAGCTTAAAGCTTTCCATATGTCTGATCACTTTATCAATTTCCTGCTGTTCTTCATATTGCTCAACCGCTGTCAGGTGTGTAGTTAATGCACGTACAGCGCTATCACTTTCAAATGCACCCTGTTCATCCAAAAGTTCTACAAACGCTTTCATTCTTGATGCACTAATGTCATTAAAAGCAGCATCGTCAATCGTTGTTGTTTGCTCCGGATCTGTTTCTGACGTTGCCGTAAATGTCAGACCTACAGGTGCCGTCGCTTCTTCTGGGATCTCCACATATACAGGTACATTCACTGTTTCACCTGCCGGTACTTCAATGACATTATGCTCAACCATGGTCTCCCAGTCAGATTCTGCTTGGACACGAATTAAATCTGTTTCTTCGCCGGTGTTTGTCACAGCGTAATTATGCACGCTGACACGTCCGGCTTCGGCTCTTTCAACTTCCCCACTTTCAGCTTCAAGGCCTCGTTCAAAGACCCCATCTTCATCTAAATGGCGAACTGCTGTCCGATACTTAAGGACGCCATCATCGTCTCTGTATTTATCTAAAATATAGAATTGAAGACGATTGTATGGATCTTTGTATTCACTGACAATATTTTCTCCGCTAACACTATCAAAGTCCCCGCTTACCAAAGTTTCTCCATTTCCTGCATTGAATAGAGCGTCGGCAAGTTGTCGAGGATCACCTTTTGTTACCATAGCTTCTGTACCATCAGGTCTTGTAAAATCCACCTCATTAATATCTTCCGGATGTGAATCAACTACCCAAATGAATGGTGCCCTTTCCGCATCTTTTGTTTTGGCAATCAGTACACCGGATTCGGTCGCGAAGGAATCAGCACCGATGCGATCTACCACCTCAATGGTGTAGTTATCGTACCCACCGCTTAACATATCGTTACGCCAGTCACCCTCAAGGTAATCCTCAGGTGTTAAGTCGTCCATGCTGATGTTGATACCATGGAGTCCCGTACGACCGAATTCACTGCCAATCGGAGCTTGGCGTGCAGTAATATCCGCAAACACGGGACCAGTATCTTTTAACTCATCACGGTCCAACTGCAGGACTTCATCATCGGCCAGGAAATCTTGTTTCATCTTATTTCTAAGCATATGTGGTGCCGGTAAGGAAGAACCCAGCGTAGCCGGAATCATCCAACGGGTGTGCGTTCCACCGGGACCATTGAATGCCCCACGACTCATCGTTTCCCAATAACCTGAATAAGTTCTGGGGTCAAGCGCCGCGTTATTATAGTTATCCCCAAGTCCCCGGAGATGGCCAAATTCATGAGCAAATGTAGCCATACCATCACTTTCACCTTGAATGGAAACGCGAATGTTTTGTCCGTTTATTTCTGCACTGGATGCAGCAGACCAAATACTCTTGGCTGCAAGCCAGGAAGTCCATGGTACATAACGAGTTGAAGCCCAGTTAGGCATGTCTTCAAACCCTGGTAAATCTGGTGGTCCAAACTCATCAGTTATGTCCTCGGGGGTTTCGAACATCATTTCTCCGAGTTCTTGCCATACGGTTGATTCGTCATAGCCAGCATGAACGATGAAAGCGAAGTCATACTCTACTCCGGATGCGATTATATCTTCCTCTGCTATTGCTATGCCATCTTCAAATAAGTTTCCTCTTTCATATTCATCAGGCAGAAAACCAGGGTTCATACGACTTTCAAGCCCGTATTGAAATTCGTATTTATCCAGGCGGTAGGGACCATAAGAATCAAGGGTTACGCCCCATTTACCGTAAGAATTTTCTTTCCAAAAGCTATCAATTGTTTGATAGTTATTTAACTCACTTGGCACATTTAAGTAGTCATGCCACCACTCCCCAAGATCTTCGCGGGGAACCGGATCGATTTGTGGATTACCCACCGGATCAGACCCTTTAGGTTCGGTCAGGATAAAATCCTGATCAGGAAAATCGACTATTATTAAGGCTCCTTTAAGTTCTTCTTCCGGTTCCAGATCCGTAGTCGCCCAGTCTATCCCCGGCACAGGATTATAATCATCCCATGTCATATCTTCCGGCAGCACCCATGATTTAGGATCTACCGGATCGGGAAATGCAGGCAGACCTGGAGAATCTGCAGAAACTGCCGTGGAAAATACCATAAAAACCAAGACAGTAAACAGAAAAACGCTTATATATTTTTTCAAACTGTGACCCCTCCTAAATTATGAAACTTCTATACTAGTTGGAGATAGGGACGGCGGGACAAGTATTTCATGCAGCCCTGCCTGTGCCATGCAGCAGTCTTTTACATTGACAGCTGAGCTATCCCTCTCTTTTGCCTTATGTTAAGATAAATGTGTGTACTTTTTCCTGGAGCTTAAATGGAATCAGACGGCTCAAGACCGCCTGATTCCTCAAGCCTCTTATGCTTACAGCTCTTCACCATCTGTTTGTGTTGCAGTAAATGTCCATTCGAGATTCAGTGCATCTCCCTGGAACTGGTTTTGATCTTCGCCATTGTCCACAAAGTTAAATTTCACTACCAGATCGTCATAGTCATCAACCGGCAAACCTTCACCAAGAATTGGATCCAATGCGTGTTCTCCAACTGCTTCCGGTGTCATATCCCGTAATTCAGCAAGCGTCGTGCTGAAAACCACTTCATCAAGCTTATCCACGTTGTATAAAAACTCCACTTCGATGTGCTCGCCAAAGTCTTCGGTATTATTTCCTTCCGCGTCATCCACGGTATATTCGGTATCGAGATAAACCCGATCAATATCGAGTGATCCGTTATTTTGCAGTTCAAACGTGCGTGTCATGGAATCACCCGGTTTCATATTTTCTACATCAATAATGGTCGTCGGCTCTGCTGAAAGATCCAATGTACCCGCAGCAAACGTATTTTCCGTTGTTACCGTGTCACTGAAATAGGCAAAAGTTCCTCCGCCGATGAGTGAAATCCCCAAAGCCGCTGACATAATTCCCATACTTAATTGTTTTTTAATATTCACGTTAATTCCTCCCCGATTTTGTAATGGATAGTTCCAAGCCTTCTGCCAGGGAATATCCATTTTTCATTTTTACTTGCAGAAAATGATAGTTAATGACATTCCACCTTAGGATGCATCCTCCAAAATGGAATTCGTGCTGGCCGGCTCGCTCAGAAGCTCGGATACAGCTGAATTAATTAAATCTCCTACGATTTGTACTTTTTCCGGACTGATTTTGTCAAACGTATCCTGCGGCGTATGATACCAAGGCTCTAAACCTGCTGTACCCGGCTCCATCCAGATGAACAGAGCAGCGTCAATTCCTGCATTATGGAATGGCACATGATCTGACCTTCCAAATGGATTAAGGAAAATCGTATCTTCGTCAAGGCCAATTCTTTCAGCTGCAGCTTCTGAAGTTTGCCATACCAGGTTTTCAGGATCTCCGTCTACCGGGTTAATATAAAGCTGGGATGCAGGCTCCCAAATTGTCCCAACCATATCGAGATTATAGTAAGCTAGACTTCTATCAATCTCGTCATCTGATAATTGGTCAACATAATAATAGGATCCTACCAGCCCGATTTCTTCAGCGCCAAAGGCAATAAAGCGCAATTCTTTATCGGTGTCAACATCCTGGAAAATTCTTGCCAGTTCCAGCACGGTGGATGTACCTGAAGCATTATCATTTGCCCCGGGCGAACCTGGCACACTGTCATAATGACCACCGACATACACAATTTCAGGATCTTCCACGTCTTCCGGCGACATGGTTGCAATCACATTTTGGGAAATGTCTCCTCCGCGAATTTCAAACTCCTGTACGTCAACATCGTAGCCAAGGCTTGCAAATTCATTGCTGATATAGTCTGCGGCTTCCACTTCCGCTTCGCTGCCGGCAACCCGCGGACCAATCGTTTCACTTAAATAACTGATATGCTGCATGGCTCTATTGGAATCAAAGCTCCACTCCCACTTATTAATAATGAAATCGGTATAAGCGGAAAGATTTTCATAAGCATATTCAGACATCTGCTCGTTATCAAACTGGTGCTCTAATATCAGATGGAAACTCTCCAAATGCCTAATTACTTTTGCATTCTCTCCCTGTTGCTCAAATTGATCAACAGCAGTAAGGTGCATGAGCAGTGGGCGGGAATCATTCAGCTCTTCATCCGCTGCCAGGTTCTCCACCAAATTCATCATATTCGCTGCTGTGCCAACGTCCTCGGAATCATACAGAGCGATTCCTTCGACTTCGGTGTTCGTGGCACGTGCGTCAAACAAATATGGTACTACCGCCATATGCGGTTGATCCATACCGACGAAGATACCTTGATTTGCAACATTTTCTGATTCCAGTGAAAACAGATCAAGATGTGTCTCCATTTCATTTGCCTGCTCATTTGTCAGTAAATAACCACTTGGTTTATTCTCAAGTACGTTTGTTGGATCCCAGTTATCAGCACCATCAAGGTAGAAAGGCTCTGAGGCCGCTGCCCCTCTGTCTGCCTGAAGGTCAGGTGCATTTTCCACCGCATCCACTACATCATCAAAACGCTCGCGGTAAAAATCAATTACAGCTTCTATCGTTGCAAGTTGCGCATCAACTCGATATGTCGGGTCTTGACTTCCTGCTGATTCTGTTAAAAGACCGATGCCATTACGAAGGCCAAGCATGTTGCGAAGAATGGTTTCCTCTCCGCCGCCGGCACCGCCGGGGCTTCCATATAGTCCAGTACTGAATCCGGCATCTTCCACATCAGGGAAAAGGTAGTCTTCCACCATTTCCTGACTTAAGCCACGAACGTCTTCATCCACGTTCAGGTTGCGCGGCCACAGCATTTCCATGTCAGGATTCCCCGTTGCACGCGGCCTTTCGTGTGCATCGATTGCGATGTCCGGGTTAAAGTAATCCAACACAGCTCCAATATACTGAGACTCCAGTGTATCCAGACTTAAATGCTGACGGTTAATATCAATATTGTCTGCATTTTGCCGTGTATCAGCTTCCCGGCCATCCGGATTGGCAGTTGGGATAAACAGGAAAGTCGTTTCACTCATTTGGTCCAACAATTCCGGATCCTCGGTAAAAGCCAGATTACGCAATGTCTGTAGAGTCATTTCCCTTGGTGCAGGCTCATTCCCGTGCTGTGTACCAATGGTGAGCATGTTTCTTCCTTCTGCAATTTCTTCATCTGATGGTGGCTCCGGATATCCCACCCTAACCAAGTGTAAGGGTCTATCCTCCACCGTTCTGCCAAGTTCCGTGTACGTAACCCGGTCAGACAATGCTGCCACTTCTTCCAGGAATGCCAGTTCTTCATCATGGGTTGTCCAACTTTCCCCGTCCCGATCCTCAAAACCGGTTGTCGGTGCATCTGACGGATCTTCTTCTGCCAAAGCCTGTCCAGCCACTGGACTCATGGTCGTAACAAGCAATAAAATCATGAAAACCGTCAACACTTTTTGCCACATTTGTTTTTTCATAGAATCCTCCTTCACTGGTTTTATAGTTTCATAGAGTAAATGTCTTAAGTGCTCTGGATGTATTGTGAAATTCACACCTCACCACCTTCAAGTGAAACTTGCAGAAAAAAAGCACGCATCACCTCCTTAAGGCGTTTGTGTGCCCATCTCAGATGTCTATATTGCATTTTGATAGTAATTCCTGCTGCTTAGAAATCGTTAAGCATAGGTCGTTACCGCAGGTCGGGGTGCGTTAACTAATGCCAGTATTGTGGCACAAGTCGAGATATCCGCGAGACTTACGATTATCGCGTGTCATAAACCTTACAAACTAATCCTACTGCCAGGAATTAATCAGATAAGCCGCATCCATCATCAAATCTTCATAGGCATCCGCTGTGATCAGACCCCGGTCCATCTGATAATCAAGTATCGTTTGCAGACTTTCCATATGTCTGATTACTTTTTCTTCATCATGTTGCAATTCATATTGATGAACCGCTGTCAAATGCAGTTTTACTGCATTTGCGGCACTTTCCTCAGCAAATGCCTCCCGTGCTTCAAGCACTTCCACGTAATCTTTCATCTTATCAGCACTCCATGCACTGATTGCCGCTCCTGTTTTTTCAGCTACCAATTGGCGGACCGGATTCGTGGAAACCGTTTCCCGGGTTGGATGCACTCTGTTTGTCAGCAGCAGTGCGACCGTATTGTTATTTGGGCTCACCACAATAGAAGTTCCGGTATACCCTGTATGGCCCAAAGTATTGCTTTCTGCCAGGCGGTCCATATACCAGGACTGATTCAGCTCCCAGCCAAGCCCGGAAGATCGTGCTCCTGGTATTTCTTCATTCCAGTTCGTACTGATCAGCTCTACCGCTTCTTCCGATAAAATCTCTGCACCTTCATATGTTCCACTCTGGAGCATCATCTGACCGAATACGGCCAGGTCCGCTGCTGTACTGAACAATCCTGCATGGCCTGCTACCCCATCAAGTGTCCAGGCTTTTTCATCATGCACCTCACCCCAGACAAGTTCACGGTCCACCCATGGCTGTTCTTCCGTAGCAGCAATTCGGTTTTGCAGCTCAGCCGGTGGATTATACATTGTGTCCGTCATATTCAACGGTTGTGTAATAAATTGCTCGGTAAATTCATCCTGCCGCATATTACTGATTCGCTCGATGAGAACACCAAGCGTCATAAAATCCACATCGCTGTATAGATATTGCTCACCGGGAGGATTTTGTAATGTTTCATTTAACACAAAGGCCAACTTGTCGTCTCTATCCCCTTCAATTTCATGGAGGGGCTCCGTTGTACTCGGTCTGAACCCGGATGTATGGGTGAGCAGCTGACGGATGGTGACCTCCTCTTTTCCATTTGCGGCAAATTCAGGAATATACTCCGCCACCGGATCATCCAGTTCGAATGCTCCCTGATCCCATAACTGCATGACTGCCGTAGCGGTAAACAATTTGGAAATCGAAGCCAGATCAAAAATGGTATCTTCACTCATTTCCACCGGATCATCCATTTCATTGAAATCACTATCTGTATATCGGGCTGCATACCCGTAAGCATCATGCTTTACGACTTTTCCATCCTTGGCCACCAGCACTACCGCTCCCGGCATGACATGCTCATCCATTGCTTCCTCCAGTAATGGATCCATATCATCCAGTGGCTCTTGAAGCATACTGGTTTCAGCGGGGTCCGTATGCAATAACCCATTTGCGCCCGCAAAAATGCTGGCAGCACCTGTAAACAGCAACACCGTTATTAGAAGCAATAAAACCGGTGTCTTTCGATTAAACATTCTTTTTAACTCCTTTCCTATTAAATTCACTCCGCATAGAGTGATGCGTAGGTACCGTTTCGTGTAATAGAAAGCATTCATCCATTAAAAGATGTACGAAACGCTTTCAATCCGTTTCTTAACCCTTTCCTTACTGCCACGAATCTATAAGATACGCAGCATCCATAAATAAATCATTATAGGCTTCTTCTGTGATCAGCTCCTCATCCAGCTGATAATCAAGCAATGACTGCAAACTTTCCATATGCCTGATGACTTTTTGCGAATCCTGCTGCAACTCATATTGGTATACGGCGGATAAATGAAGCTTCAATGCATGTGCGGCATTCTCCTCGGCAAATGATCCCCGGGATTCCAGTACTTCCACATAATCTTTCATGGCCTCTGCACTCCACGCACTGATTGCTGCCCCCGTTTTTTCCGCTACCAGTTGACGGACCGGGTTCGTGGACACCGTTTCTGCTGTCGGATGGACACGGTTAGTCAGCAGTATGGCAACCGTATTATTATTTGGGCTCACCACGATTGATGTTCCGGTGTATCCGGTATGCCCCAATGTATTGCTTTCCGCCAGGCGATCCATGTACCAGGACTGATTCAGCTCCCAGCCCAGCCCGGAAGAACGTGCCCCTGGTATTTCATCATTCCAGTTTGTGCTGATCAGTTCCACTGCTTCTTCCGATAGGATTTCCTCGCCATCATATGTTCCGTTCTGCAGCATCATCTGGGCAAATACCGCCAGGTCCGCTGCTGTACTGAACACGCCTGCATGGCCTGCTACGCCATCTAGCGCCCAGGAAGTTGAGTCATGAACCTCCCCCCAAACAAGTCCTCGATCCACCCAGGGCAGGTCTTCTGTTGCAGCTATTCTTCCTTGCAGCTCAGCAGGCGGATTATACATTGTATCTGTCATATTCAACGGTCCGGTTATGAACTCTTCTGTAAATTCATCCTGCTGCAATCCGCTAAGCTGTTCAATAAGGATACCCAGCGTAATAAAATCCACATCACTATAGAGATATTGTTCACCGGGAGGGTTCAGCAATGTTTCATTTAATACAAAATCAAGTCTGTCTTCTCTATCGCCATCAATTTGGTAGAGTGGCTGTGTTGTTCCTGGTCTAAACCCTGATGTATGTGTGAGCAGCTGGCGAATCGTAACCTCCTCTTTTCCATTGGCAGCAAATGCAGGAATATACTCCGCCACCGGATCATCCAGTTCAAATGCTCCCTGATCCCACAACTGCATGACTGCCGTGGCGGTAAACAGTTTGGAAATCGACGCCATGTCTAAAATAGTATCTTCACTCATTTCCACCGGTTCATCCATTTCCGTAAACTCTCTATCCGTATACCGGGCAGCATACCCATATGCATCATGCTTTACCACCCTGCCATCTTTAGCCACAAGTACTACTGCACCCGGCATCACATGTTCCTCTATCGCTTCCTCAAGCAATGGATCCATGTCATCCAATGGCTGCTGAAGCATATTTACTGCTGCGGGTTCATCCTGCAAAAGCTCTTTTGAGGCTCCAAGTATGCCGGCAGCTCCAGTGAAGAGAATAACCGCAAACAGAAGTGTTGCAAGCAGTATCATCTGTTTCAGGATGAATTCCAGCTCCTTTCTTTCTGCTCCCTGCTGGTTCCAGTGCCAGTAGAGATAAAAACATCACCGGCACCGGAAAATAAATCAGGGAGTAAACTGCTATTTTATTCAACACCTACCGCGTCATAAGCAGCTTCCACTGCTGCCACCTCATCGGAAGTGCTTCCAAATAAGTCAGTTGCTGCTTGAATCGCAGCCTGTCTCATCATGCTGAAATCAGAGCTTGCTGTTAAATAAACATCAAGGGATCGGTAAAAAATCTGTTCTGTTGCTTCCCTGCCGATACCTTCCACTTCAACACCATAGTGTTCTCCGCCTTCTGCCACCAGATAGGCAGCTTTGTTGTTTATACTGCTGTTAATATGCACACCACCATTATCAAGGTTTCCGGTATACCTTAAATCCCAGTGATCCGGATAAGGTGCCTGTGTCCTTCTTTCTATTAGGGCTGCCGGGTCTTCCAGAGACCGGAGGGCCATCGTGCCGTCCGCCATGATGTCTTCTCCAATCAACCAGTTATCCCTGTCAACCATGGCTCCAAAGATGTCTGCAAAGGACTCATTTAACGCACCTGACTCATCACGGTAAATCAGATTTGCTGTGTGCTGAATTACACCATGACTCATTTCATGAGCAGCTACATCCAGTCCTGCCGACAACGGGTGAAAGCGCTCGCCATCCCCATCTCCATAAGACATTTGCCGGCCATTCCAGGAAGCATTATTCCAGTTGTTCCCAACATGCACGGCAGAAATTAAAATTTGTCCATTGTCATCCACGGAATCCCGGCCAAAGGTATCCATAAAGTAGTCATAGGTTACCTGAGCATTGCGGTGGGCATCCACTGCCGCTCCATCCGTAAACATTTTATTAATGCTCAGCACATCCAGGTTTTCCCCGGTGTCAGCATCATACGTCACCACACCATCACCGCGTGTTTCATCAAATAACCTGTACATGCCGTCATACTCCTGTGCTTCAAACATTCTTCTTTCTCCAAATACACCTGTTCCGAAAGCAGTTACATTATTCGTGGCATTAAAATGATCCACGACTTTTCCATTTGAGGCATCAATGAAGTAATGCCAGTAGCCGACTTCCGGGTATGTTGTTGAACCGGTGACAAGATAAGTGAAATAGAAATCATCTTTGTATTCGTAAATATAAGGCTCTATTTCGATGTCTCCATCAAATTTCTGTATTTCTCCAATCCTATTCTCCAGCTGATCTTTAAAAATCGCTATTGCCTTTTCCTCGGAAACGGTTGCTTCTATAGAGATTTTTTCTTTATCCAAATCGGGAATCACTTGGCCAAAGTAGGAAACTACGTGATTGTTCTCGTCCAATGTAATGGTTTGATCTGCACCATACACCGGAATTCCTTTATATTCCTGATCTACACGAAAGTGGGATTGTCCTGTATCCTCATCCATAGATTGACTCTTGATCTCAAAACTGGTGTTTTGGTCATGGCTTAATTGAAACTCCCCGCTGTTTGCCTCAAAATAAGCCTTCACGATTTGTTCTTTCGTTAATTGACCCGGCGCTTGCCAATTTTCAATGATGTAAGATGGTGTATTATACATATCATTTATTTGTATACTCGTATCATCCGCCAGAACAGGGGACGTAAATATTCCCAGTGATACGACAACTGCAAAGCCTGAGAAGAGCACTTTTTTTTGAAGGTTCATCCGATTCATCCTCCTTATGAATTTATGAAACTACTAAACTATAAGTCTTCCCCTTCTTCCTGGGTGGCATGGAAAGTCCATTCCAATTCAAGTCCATCCCCCTGAAACATGTTTTGGTCTTCATCATTATCAACGAATTCAAATTGGACCCAGAAATCATGTGTCTCTTCTGTTTCCAGCCCGCCTTTTTCTTCCCATAACGGATCCCAGATATCCCGTTTCACCACATCCGGGTCCATTTCCCTCAGGTCATAAAGAGTTGTTTGAAAGATTGGCTCGCTTTCCTGATCCCAATTCCACAGGAAATTTACACGAATATGTTTTCCGAAGTCCTCCGTGTTGTTATCGTCTGCATCCAGCACTGTATAGTCCGTCTCCAAGAAGACATTTTCAATATTAAGACTGCCGTCATTGGTCAGAGAAAATTCTCTCACCATTGAATCTCCCGGCTTTAAATTATTAAGGTTAATAATCGCCATCGGGTTTGCAGACAAATCCAGTGTACCGGCAGCAAAGCTGTTATCCGTCACTGCCTCATCACTGAAATAAGCAAAGGTTCCTCCTCCGATCAGAGAAATTCCCAACACAGCTGAAGCTACACTCAAGCCCAGTTTTTTCTTTATGTTCAACTTACTTCCTCCTTTTTGTCTTTTAGTTCACCAGCACATTTAAAAGCCGGTGTATCCGAAGTAATGAAAACCCAATTTTCCCCCTTTCAAATACAACAAAATAAATGAAAACGCTTACTTTTTACCTCCTTTTTTCTTTTCATCTAAACCTGCGCACTATCAAATGTTGTAATTGGAATTATAACGAAGAACAAATCCTATCTGTGTCGATTTATGTTGAATAATATTCTAAAAAATCAAATTGATAGGAAAGATCTAATTTTTCTTTTGCTACTTAATGGGTAAATAGGTTGAAGAGAGAATTTTAAAAAGGTCCAAAACAGCAGTATAGAGGGAATGCATGCTCTGAGTCTTTTCGTTCAGCAGAGTATATTGAAAGGAAATTCTATTAAAAATGATACATTTATCCTGTCTCATAGATTAAAAAGGCAAAAATAAAAGGCAGAACAGTCCGTTCTACCTTTTTTCTACCGTATTTATCCAATTGCTTATATGCCAATAGCCACAGGTTTTCTGTTCTCTTTAGGACAATTACCCACATGTGGATAATTATATTTCGCAAAGGATAGCTTCTCTTTTCTCTTTAAAAAGTTGCCACAGGCCGGATTATTTATCCGCCTTCTCATAAAGCTCATCAAAGTGCTTTGCCATTTGAAAATCAAGATCCGTCAATCCCTTTGCCTGCCATGAGGACATTTTCAGCTTCACCATTTTATAGTCGATGGAAATGAAGGGGTGATGTTTCCTGCTCTCAGCATATTCTGCTGCCCGTTCAACAAACCGCACGCCATTCAAATAGTTTTTAAACCGGTATTTGCGTTCTACCCATTTTTCGTCCAACCGCTTCCATTCGGGGAGTTTTTCCAGTTCTTTAAGAATCTCTTCCTCCGATAAACGTTCCATGAGATCCTGCCTCCTTCACTACTTTTGCTAGTCTCAGTGTAACGTCTGCAGCACCTGCACACAACTAAACGTACAGGAAATGATGATTAACTTCTCCTATTTTACACTGTTGGATACTAAAGTAAACCCTCTTATCTTTGCTCCAGATTAAATAATTCTATTGCCACATTGTTTACGGTGTTATTCACAAAATTGTAGTTATTTTGTCAAAAATAATTCATTCCTGTGATTCCTCTCATTGGTTATTACCCGAAAATACTCTAAACTAAAGCAAAATCAGAATAAAAGGGAGAAAGTGGGGAGAACTCTTGGATTATGTTAAACCGAAAGAGGTTGTCAATTCTATTGCCGAAGCAGGAACGAACAAGGCACAACTGCCTGTCAGCCACATTTTAATTAAAGCAATCCTATCTGGCGCTTTTCTCGGATACGCCACTACGCTGGCATTTACCGCTTCCACGCAAACCGGACTGGATATTGTCGGGGCAGTCATTTTTCCGGTTGGATTTGTAATGATCCTGTTATTAAATCTGGAGCTGGTCACAGGGTCATTTGCCATGTTACCCATTGCCAAAATGCGCAATAAAATTACAGTACCGCTCATGCTGCGGAACTTTTCCTGGGCGTTTTTCGGCAATTTAATCGGAAGCATCTTTTATGCCGCTCTATTTGTTATCTACATTACGTCATTCGGTAATACGACAGATCATGTACTCATTCAAAAAATTATTGCTGTTGCAGAAGGAAAAACGTTGGAATACAAATATTTAGGCACAGAAGGTATGGTTGTCGTATTAGTAAAAGCATTGCTCTGTAACTGGATGGTGACAATGGGGGCGGTGATGGCATTTACCTCCAAAGCTACCGTTGGAAAAATTGCCGCCATGTGGCTGCCGGTGTTCATCTTCTTTGGCCAGGGCTTTGAGCACGCCATCGTTAATATGTTTGTCATTCCGGCCGGGATGATGGTAGGTGCAGATATCAGCTTTGCCGACTGGTGGCTGTGGAATCAAATTCCGGTTACCATCGGGAATTTCATCAGTGGCTTCCTGTTCACAGGCTGGGCATTACACTACGTAACGAAAGAAAAGCCTGACATCGAAAATATAAACACTTCAAAAAGAGCGTCATGATTGCAACACAGGGACGGTCTTTTATTGCAACAATACATCGCCGGAGCTGTGGGCTTCGGCGATATTTTACGAATATTAGCATTGCCACATGCTGTGAAGCGGGTTGCATTACAGTTTCACCCTGCAATCGTTCCTTCAAGAAGATTAGGCATCGAAGACCCATTTGCAAGCCATTCACCAAATGAGAGTTCATAAGGATCACAATTTCCGCCAATACCTATTATCACACTAAGATTTTCCGGACAGTACACAACAGTATGCAATGTACCAAAGTATTCTTTGTAATTATTAAAGAACAAAGGCGAATCCTCATTATTAAAGATTTGATAAGCAGATATTTGGGTTAAGTTTTCTTTTTCTAATAATCCTTGTAAATACTTTTGACGGTCCAAGGAAATATTAATAGAAGCTCTGTTTTTATTACTTAACCTGTCAGATTTAAAGTGATTTGTACAAATCAGCTGTGAGTTGTATAGAACAATCTGCTCTTCAGGTGATGCTTCCACAATAGCACTATTCCCATTATGATCTATAATAGAGAAGTTAAAGCAATACTGATGAGGTACATGTTTAATGAGTTCTATTGCTTCTTCCGTTGTAGCACATTGGTCTAGAATAAAACGGCAAATCGTAGTAGCCAAGAAACCCTTTTGATAAACCCTTTCATTTACCAAATGCAATCCGACTACAAGCCCTGTTTCATTCATGCCGTCTAGCCTTCCGGTAATCTGCTGGCTGAAACCAATGCTTGC
The DNA here is from genome assembly GCF_055379185.1 of Virgibacillus kimchii. Taxonomy (NCBI): domain Bacteria; kingdom Bacillati; phylum Bacillota; class Bacilli; order Caryophanales; family Bacillaceae; genus Virgibacillus; species Virgibacillus kimchii. Next base: position 3,075,460 of record NZ_AP043951.1, read on the forward strand.
ATATCCTTTATTTGGCTTCATAAGAACGAGCCTTGCGTCATATAAATTGTCACTAAAATCATAATTTCGCACGTAGAAGGAATCATTAGCGAATGTTGTGCAACCCATGGCGGGCATAACAGTATCATATCCACCCCACCATTGAATTGCCGTATTGACATCGATGCCCGTTCCTTCTGCCAGCCCTATTAATTCCTTTAACAGGCTTGGTGAAACCTCCCTCAGACGTTGACTTGCTTCATTCATACCTGCAAGTGTCTGTAATTCGCTTTGCCGTTTGAATTTTGAAATCAGCTTCAGTGAGGCGCTCTGTTTTACACCTATTTCATAAGCATCGCCTTTCAATTGAACCACTTCCACCTGCAGCTTTCTTCTTTGATTCATTATTCTCCTCCTTTTTGTGTTACCGGTACAATAATATCTGCTGAATCCATCTGATCCCCACGATACCATTCAAGAATAGAACCAACCGGTGTCCAGTTATGCGCCATACAATATCGAATTAATTTGCGATAGCCGGTTTCAATTTTTGAAAAGTTATCTTTAAAAGTAAGACAAATACATAAACTTCCTATCATTTTTTCTGTAAAAGCTTCTGGAATATGTGCAACATCCGCTTTATCTGATATACCAAAACCAATTTCTGCCTTTACTGACTTTCTATTTCCGGACAAATATCTTAAATACGTATTATTAATAGAAATATTACACTGCTCAAGTTGCTCGCGCCTTAAAATAAATGCTTCCTTAAACTGACCTGAAGGAGATTCTGCCTCAAACCAAATTACTTGTTCGGGTGACTTTTCTAACATATAAAACGTCTCTTCTCCCTGATCACTCTCCAAATAGCGTCGGCTGATTTCCAGCTGCTTCTGCTTTTCTTTTATCTTATAAATCCATTCCTGCTTCATCTGCTCCTGCCTATTTTCATCAACTTCTAAATAAAGCTGAATGTCACGAATAGGTATATTTGCTGTACGAAGACTGGCAATCAGCTTGGCAAGGGGAACTTGATCTTCTGAATACATACGATAATTGGTCCCTTCATTTCGGACTGTCTTCAGAAGATTTTTCGATTCATAAAAGCGGAGTGTACTTTTAGGAATACCGGTCTTCGTTGAAAATACATGGATTGGCATCAAACTTTTCATTCTATCCCACCTTTACTATGTATAAGCATAAACCTTAAAGTTACTTTAATGTCAAGCGGAAATAGGTGAGTCTTTCCTTCATGCACTTTCTAAATTTATTATGAACGCTGAGTTTCAATGCATTCTATGAAAACAAATCTCACTAAATACAAGTCTTACTTTTAAAGTAAGCATAAAAAAAGAGGCATCCACAATTTGTTTGCAGACTGCCTCACCATTTTCTCTATTCTTCTCATCCAATTACCAACCTAGCTTTTCTGTACCCGATGCAAATTAGCAAATATTCCATCTCGCGCGAGCAATTCCTCATGCGTGCCTTCTTCATCAATTCCTTCCTTTGTCACGACCATAATCCGATCTGCATTTTTAATTGTCGTTAACCGGTGGGCGATGACCAAGGTTGTCCGATCTTTCGACAGCTCTGTCAGCGCTTTTTGAATAATTTTCTCTGTTTCGGTATCGAGCGCTGAGGTTGCCTCATCCAAAATAAGGATTGGCGGATTTTTTAAAAACATTCTTGCGATGGCAATCCGCTGCTTCTGTCCGCCGGAAAGCTTCAACCCGCGTTCCCCAACCTGGGTCTCATACCCATCGGGAAGCTCGTTAATAAATTCTTCCATATGTGCCTGGCGCGCCGCATATCTGATTTCCTCCTCGGTCGCATCAAGCTTTCCATACGCAATATTTTCCCTCAGCGTCCCGGTAAATAAAAACACATCCTGCTGTACAATTCCAATCTGATTTCGAAGAGATTCCTTCGTCATATCACGAACATCGATACCATCAATGGTAATGGAGCCTTCATCCACATCATAAAATCGTGGAATCAGCGAAGAAATGGTCGTTTTCCCTGCACCTGACGGACCGACAAAGGCAACGGTCTCCCCGGCTTGAATTTGAAAGCTTAAATTGTCCAATACTGGTTTTTGTGTTTTTTCGTACACAAAGGTGACATCATGAAAATCTATATTTCCTTTCAGCATTTTCACCGGTTTTGCATCCGGCAGATCCTGCACATCCGGATGCACGTCCAATAATTCAGTGAACCGCTTAAAACCGGCCATTCCTTTCGGATACAGTTCCAGTAATGCACTGATTTTTTGAATCGGATTCGTCAACACATTTACCATCAATACGAAAAAGACAAGTTCGCCCATTTGCATCCTGTCATTAAAAGTAAACCAGGTACCAACCACAAGTACAATTAATGTAATGAGACGCATCGTCATATAAATACTTGAATTTACTATCGCCATCACCTTATAGGCGCCGACTTTTGCTTTCCGGAAGCTGTAGTTATCTTTGGTGAAACGGTCCATTTCAAATTTTTCATTCGTAAAAGATTGCACAACACGCACACCGGAAACAGCATCTTCAACACGGGCATTTACCGCAGCAATATCTTCATACATCTTTTTCCACGCTTTATTCATCCTAATATTACTGTAGGCAATCAGAAAGATAAGTAGCGGAACAGAAAATAAAATAATTAATGCCAGCTCCAGATTAATCGTAAACATAATCATAAATGCACCAACAAAGGTCATGGCAGCGATAAAGAAATCCTCAGGTCCGTGGTGAGCGAGCTCTCCGATATCAAATAGATCATTGGTGATCCTACTCATAATATGACCTGTTTTCGTATTATCAAAAAACCGGAATGATTGCTTTTGAACATGAAAAAAGAGGTCCTGACGCATGTCTGTTTCAATATTGACCCCAAGCTTATGTCCCAAATAGGTAACAACATATTGCAAAAGTGTACTTACTATATAAACGAGCAATAAAAGAATACTAACCGTTACGATCAGACCCCAATTATCCCCCGGTAATAACTCATCGATGAACCACTGTACAGCTACTGGAAAGAAAAGCTCTAAAATAGCCACAATAACTGCTGCGGTAAAATCAATAATAAACAAGCGGCGATGCGGCTTGTAATAGGAAAAGAATCGTCTTATCACCAGTTGCACTTCCTTTTCTTAAATTAACTTCTCTTTTAAGGATCCAAAGGATGTTAAACGGCCCCTTTATAAAGCTCAAACAAATTATAGACGTAATTTCCCGGCTTGGCAATATATCATTTGATTATAATTTATCTTTCCTTCCAGTAAATTGTTTCTTTAAAATGCTTGTCAAGGTTGTCTTATTTCTTGCATACAAATAATATCAAGGCCGATTTACGCAGTTCTGAACAAATCCTGAAGTCAGGAGGTGGAAATAAATGAAATGGAAAATGAACTTATACATGGAGGCATGGATTTGTTACGCAGTAGGTTATGTTTTTATTGCATCCGGTATCTTAAAATTTTTAGATGAAAGTTTTAGAGGTATGTTCTTCCAGCTCGGGCTTCCCTTTCCTGAAACCACTTTATTTTTAGTGGCGCTGGCTGAGTTTGCTTGTGGAATGTTAATTGCCGGTCGTATGTATTTAAAGCTGGCTGTGCCTCCCTTGATTTTAATTATGTTTGGCGCGCTTTACATTACAAAAATACCGATTCTGCTAAATGAAGGGATACTCAAATTTGCTTTTGAAGCACGTCTTGATATCGTCATGCTAATTTTATTATTGCTTATTTGGCAGTACCGGGGGCGCTATAATCCAGCAAAGAATTAAGTATTACACACAGGAATTGTGAATAACGATGGAATACAACGTGGATAACCCGCTAATAAGTCTAAAAACACCCTACTTATCCACATTTTTATGCACATATACACAAATGTTCGCAGATATATTGTTACAGAACATAATTTCTCCACCATATATTGAATAAGACAAGCAAACTTATCCACGTTTTGTGTGTAACTTACCTGTTTCTGTGGACAAACTTCCTCTTCAGGCAAATTCAGCTCCTACAATATAAGAAAAACTCACATTCATTCAAGGATCAACGAATGTGAGTTTTTCTTATACTTGAAACCTAAAGGTAATAGTAACGTCGTGCCCACTACTTAGTGAGCAATAGGGAGTAAACTAAGTCTTGCTGCACAGCGATCAGCGTAGAAGAAGAAGTCAGGAAGATAATCGATCCGACCGCTGACTTCTTACATATGCCTTCTGCTAATCAACCACTGTTATCATTGGCTTCCCAGTACCAATGTCGTTTGCTGTTGTTCGCCCTCCCTGTAATAGGTAATGCTTACTTCTTCGCCAATTTCTTTTTCCTGATATAGAATTTTCCTTAGATCAATCATATTTTCCACAGGTTCTCCGTCCAGCTCCGTAATGACATCCAGTCGCTCCAGACCAGCCTGATCAGCCGGGGACAACCGCTCCACACTCCAAATATACACGCCGCCATCTACCTCCTCCGGCAGATCCAGTGTTTCTCTCCACTCAGAATGCGGCACTTCATCCAATGAATAAATTTCCACGCCAAGATATGGCCGTGTGACTTCTCCTGTTGCTTCCAGTTCTTCCATAATCGGAATCGCACTATCCACAGGGATGGCAAAACCAATTCCTTCTACTGCCGCCTGATTAATTTTCATGGAATTAATACCAATCAGCTGTCCATACATATTAATCAGGGCCCCGCCACTGTTGCCAGGATTAATGGCGGCGTCTGTCTGGATCACTTCTGCCTGCCAGTCGGCACGTCCATCCTGGTTAAAGTCCTGGGGAATTGTTCGCTCCGTTCCGCTGATAATACCTTGTGTCACTGAACCGGAAAACATAAGACCGAGCGGATTACCGATGGCAATGGCCGGCTCTCCCACTTTAATTTCCGCACTGGAGCCGATATCAATCACATGCTCCACATAACCTGCATCAATCGTTAAAACAGCAAGGTCGGAAAACAGATCGCCTCCAACCAGTTCTGCTTCAATATGTGTTTCGTCATATAACACAACTTCTACTTCATCGGCACCTTCTATAACATGATGGTTGGTGACCACATATGCGGTATCCCCATCTGTCTTATAAATGACGCCGGAGCCTTCACCGGCCTGTGTTCCCTCACCCTGCTGCCAGAAATCCATGCGCTGCTGTATATTTATAACACCAACAACAGCCGGGGAAACCTCATCCACAATTTCTGTTATTTGGGTGGAGACATCCACTTTGACGGAAGTATTAATATTGCCTTCCTGTTCAGCGGCTTGCTCCGTTGATCCCTCTTGTACTTGTTCCGTCTCATCCTGCGTAAAATTTCCGGATTCCAAAAATGCCGGAACAATCAATGTAACCAGAAGAATACCGATAATAATACCGAGCAGTCCGGGGACCAGCCAGCTTTTCTTTTTTCTCCGATGCGGATTCGGCGGGTAATTTTGATCATAGTAACCCATACACGCTACCCCCTATTTTATTTCTCCATCCATAATGCATAAAGCAACCGTAAAAATACAGGATCTATTGCTAAGTCCCATTTACAACTTTGACCGCTATAAATATGAGTTCAGCGGACATTTTCCCATCATTAGGGCAAAATCTATTCCACTTATATACTATTCTACCCTATTCTCTTTAGTTATTCCTTATTAAACGGAGAAATAAACCGGGTCAAATCAGCTTACTTCATACAAAGGAGTAGCTTTGGCCGGATCTGTATCCTTTAGGTCGAGATTAATTCCTCTTTCTTTCAAAATACTGTCGACCGACATATGGGCCAACTCCTTCATATTATTATCCTGACTTAAATGCGCCAAATATACGCGTTTCGTATTATGATCAATGACATCTGCCAATGCCAGGCCACAATCGTCATTGGAGACATGCCCGGAATCACCTAAGATCCGCCGCTTTACATTCCAAGGATACCTGCCCATCCGCAGCATTTCCACATCATGATTTGCTTCGAAAACATAGGCATCCGCTCCTTCGACCGTCTTTTTAATCCGCTCGGAAACATAGCCAAGGTCAGTAACCAAAGCAACTTTCTTTCCTTCATGGTGAAAAGTGTAAAACATTGGTTCTGCCGCATCATGGGAAACACCAAATGAGACAACATCCATATCATGAAAGGTTTTCACTTCTTCCATGCCAAATAGGAATTTCTGGTCTGTCGTCAGTTTTCCGATGGAATTTTCCATTGCCTTCCAGGTTTTCTCATTTGCATAGATTGGCAGATTATATTTACGGGCAAAGATACCAAGCCCTTTAATATGATCACTATGCTCATGCGTCACAAGAATACCCGAGAGGGCAGCGGGGTCCACGCTGATCTCATGAAATAGACGATCCAGTTGTTTGCCGCTCAGACCCGCGTCCACCAATAACCTGGTCCGATTTGATTCTATATAAAATGCATTTCCCGTACTGCCTGAGGCCAGTACACTAAAACGTAATGTCATTCTCTGTCACTCCGATTAGTTTCATTATCCAATAAACCATTCAAATGATGAAGCATGTCATCTCTCCACACATGGTCATCATCAAGCTGTTCGATGTTCGTAATAGTCATACCAATCATTTCCCTGATAAATTCATCGTCTTCACTAGGAAAGGTTTGTCCCTCAATGGCATTCACAAAATAACTGCGATCCTCATTTACCGAAATTTTATACGTAGGGGCAAAAACCTGTTCCCCGTTTGCAAGCGGAATTCGCGTATGATAGCCAAGTTCTACTCGGGACACCGTATCATCGGAATGTAATTGATTCCGATTGTATAATGTTTCAATAGCCTGGATCGGCTGTGTTAATGATTTTAAATCATCCTGCTGCTCCGGTTCAGCGAGCATGGACTGTGTATAATAAATCATTTCATTGTTCTCATTCAAAAAAATCATCAGCAGGCCATAAGCATTATAATAAATAGGCCTCTCTCTGGTATTTTGGAAAAACAACAGCACATTCATTTCCTCATTCCAGGTGCCGAAACTGTAGTTTTCCGCAAAAAGAATATCATTTGTGACCAAACTATATATATCTTCACGTGGAGCCGATACCGGAATGGACACAGGATCTTCCAGCCCGGACACAATATAGCTATTGTCAAAAATAACCGGCTCCTGATTATCCAAATCTGCAAGTTCCGTTTTCTCATCATCTGTAAACTCATGCTGGGCAACCGAGATATACGTATCCTCGGTAATATCCACCTCTATATCACCCAATGTAATATTTTCCGACTCCAGCTGATCTTCCAGGGAAGCCTCCTGATCACTCAGCACGCCCAGGTCTGCTCTTTCCTGCTTGTCTATATATTGAATCACCAAGTAAACATTCAGTACGAGGAAGCTTAGGATAAATAAGGTTTTAATCTGATTCCATTGCACTCCTAATTCCCTCCTTGAATGGGAGAATCTTCTGTTTCAAATTGAATCTCCTGCCAGGCATTATTATATTCTATAAACCAGCTTGGCTTTAAAGTAACGTAATCATTTAAATCCACATCATGGTAAATTAATTCATAGCCAACCCGAATATCAGATATATTCTCCATATTATAACTTGAATCAAGCAATTTTTGATATAAGCTTTCCCCTGACATGATTTCTGTTTCCTCACTGCCAAGTGAATTATTCAGGCGGAAAAGCGGCCGCTCATACCGGTGCAGACTTTGGTCCCGCCATTCCTGAACAATATCGGTCATACCATAATTATTAAATACCGGATAAGCATCATAATACATTTGATAGCTGATTTTATTCAAGGCACTATCCATTTCCAGCAGGTTGTACTCTCCTGTCCATCCCATATGATCATTAATATTGCTTATGCTCGTTCTCATTAGTTCTCCCATGCCCATTCTTGGGTAATCCGCTGTCGCCGGATGGAAAAATTCCATGGTATTTCCTTCACGATCAACGCTTAGCTCACGAACCCCGTCCGTATAATAGGATCCGCCCATATTCCTGTTTGGCGATACGGACCTGCTCACCACAGAAGGGCTTGTAAATAGGGCACTGACAAGCATATCAGGTTGAACATGTGTCACGGATAAGGAGTGCTGCGTCATTTCTATAGGTTCACTCGGAAAATAGACAGGTCTGTTTCCTTCATCTATCATCATGTAGTTAGTTAATTGCTGCTGAGCCATCATTTCCGACCATAACTCATTATAATATTCACTGTTTGTAATTACTGTATTTGCCTGTCTCCGCCCATCTATGGACATAAATGTCGTTATTAAGGAAAGCGAATCCTGATCAAAGGTAATAAACATCCGGTTAAATGACCAGCTTGGCATTTCCTCTCTATCTTCCTCCATCGAAAAAATAAGCGGAGCTATTTCCATTGGAATATCCTCAGGAAATTGCAGTTCTACTTCATAATCCTCCTGGGGTCTCTGCATTTCCGTTTCTGTTTCGCTGACTTCAAAATTACCCATCTCCCAGGTCTGCAACTCTTCAAATACTGCATGCCGGGTTGATGGATTTTCAAATCCAAGATGCTGATCAAAATAATGAAATATGATATTAGTGGGCTGAATCAACGTGCTGCGCCTTTCTTCCGTCCCACCAATATTTACTTCACTTACAAGTTCCCCGCTATCCAGCTGCGTATGATCGGGCTGGTAGGTCCAAAGGCCAAATGTCAAAAGGAGGCTAGTCCCGATTAATACAATGAGAATTAATGATTTTACTGTTTCAAATTTCATCATGCACCCCTCCGCTTCTGATTCATCAGCGGCAGTGTAAGATGAACCGTAGTCCCTTTGCCTTCCTTGCTCGTAGCCCATATCTTCCCATGATGTGCCTCGACCAGCTCCTTGGAAATAGCCAGGCCGAGCCCGGTACCACCAAGTTTTCTGGTTCTTGCTTTATCTGCTCTGTAAAATCGATCGAATATTTTCTCCAGCTTATCATAAGGAACACCGAGCCCCTCATCTTGAATACTGATTAAAATATGATGCCTTTGCTGCTGGACTTTGAGGCGAATAGTGCCCCCTTCAGGCGAATATTTAATGGCATTGGAAATAACATTATCCAGCACCTGTGTCATTTTGTCGGTATCCAGCCACACATAATAATTTCCTTTTTTCGGCAGTTCCCGTTTCAGCTGAATATGTGCAGGCACATTCATATCAAACCGATCAATTACCTTATGGAAATAACTTATAAATTCAGTTCGTTCTTTCTGCATCGGCAATTCCTTTGCATCCATTTTCGAAAGCTGCAGCAAATCATTTACCATTCGGATCATTCGATCGGTCTCATTTTGTGCTACTTTCAAAAACTTCGGTGCGATCTCCTTATCCTCCCATGCCCCTTCCGACAAAGCTTCTATATAACTTTTCATCGTGGTTAACGGGGTACGGAGCTCATGGGAAACATTAGATACAAATTCCCTGCGTTCAGCTTCTATTTTTTCCTGCTCGGTTACATCATTGAGGACGGTAATAAATCCGGTAACTTCATCCTGATCATCCAGCACAGTGGAAAATTCGGACCGGAGTACAAATTGCTGGGAGTCATCACTTAAATCGATAAGGATGGAGCCACTTTCCTGCAGTTCGGATATATCCACAATTTTTTCTTCCAGCTGCAGTACATCCAGCAAAAATTCGCCAATAATACTTTCCGGGTTCCGGCCAAGCAGCCTGCCGGCAGCTTCATTTACCAAAGTAACAGCGCCACTGTTATCCGTCGAGATTACTCCATCCGACATATTGGATAATACCGAGCTCAGTTTTCTCCGTTCTTCCTCAATCGTTGCATAGGAATGCTTCAACCTACTGTTCAAGTCATTAAACGTTTCTGCCAGCTGGCCGATTTCATCTTTTCCATATACATTTACTTTCTGGGTGAAATCTCCTCTAGCCATTGTTTGTGCCTGTCTTTGCATCTCACTGATCGGTTTTGTAATCGTTCTGGCCACAAGAATACCAATAAAAGCGGCTACCGTGAGAGCGAGGACTGCACCGTTAAGAAAGATCTCGTTAATATTTTGCAGCTGCTCGTGTACACCCTCCTGGGAAGCTTCCACATATACGACACCAACCACGTTTTCCTCTTCATTAAAGAGTGGCTGCGCAATGACATATACTGGATTTCCCGTCTCGCGATCATACTCGGTGCTTTGCTGATGGGAATCAAAAAACAATGCCTGCTGGATCATATCCCTTGTTGTTTTTTTTCCGATATCATCCATGGCTGTAAAGTCATTGGTGGCGATAATTTGGCTCTGGTTATTGATGACCTGTATATTCGTGACAATATTGGAGCCGATATTGGAACCTACATCCGAAATAATGCTTTGCACTTCCTGAGAGAAACTTGGTTCATCTTCATCTTCCTCATCACGATCTCTGTCAAAAGCCTGTTCCAGATTATAGCTGATAAGCTCCACACGGTCATTGACGGACCCTTGGAAATTATCAATCAGCTCTCTTTCCAGTTCATTGGTAAAAAATGAGCTGATTACCTGGAAGGCAACCAGTAACAAAAGAATAAAAATAATAATAAACTTCAATTGTATCGAGCGAAAAAAGCCCACTTTCTTCATCAAACCTACTCCTGATCAGGATTACGTAAATAATAGCCTACCCCTCGACGGGTAACAATCCATGTTGGGTTGCTCGGGTTTTCCTCAATTTTTTCCCTTAAGCGTCTGACCGTCACATCCACGGTACGAACGTCCCCGAAATAATCATAACCCCACACGGTTTCCAGCAAATGCTCTCTTGTCATAACCTGTCCCATATGCCTTGCCAAATAATGGAGCAGTTCGAATTCACGATGTGTCAGTTCAATTTGTTCTCCATTCCGGGAAGCAACATAAGCATCCGGATGGATAACCAATGAACCGATTTTAATATCCTTTGTTGTTTTCACTATATCTTCCGGGTCCACCTGCTGTCTGCGCAGATTTGCTTTTACCCTGGCAATTAATTCACGATTACTGAACGGCTTGGTTACATAATCATCCGCCCCAAGCTCCAGTCCAAGTACTTTATCAATCTCTGAATCCTTCGCTGTCAGCATAATAATTGGCATCGTCTGTGTTTTACGGATTTCCCGGCACACTTCATTGCCATCTTTCCCCGGCAGCATAATATCCAGCAGAACAAGCTCCGGTTTCTCTTCCGCCGCCATTTCAATTGCCGTATCTCCATCATTGGCTACGACGACTTCATACCCTTCCTTTTCCAGGTTGAATTTCAGTATATCTGCAATTGGCTGTTCATCATCAACGACTAAGATCTTCTGCGCCATTTCTGCCACATCCTTTTCTTGAATTACGAAATGCATATATCATGTATGCGTATATTTAGTTATCATTCATTGTATCCAGTTTAAACCTGTGAAGCAATAGACTGCAAATTTCCTATAGAACATGCTTTGTTCTATTTTATCGTACTTTAAAGAAAATGTCTTTACTTGACGGTTAACTTTTAAGCAAGGATGAAACCGCAATTATAAAAAAACCGCTCATACGAGCTAAGCAGTACAGGTGTCAGGGCGTGCCATTTTGTTTATTGATATTGTTTTCATCCTAATTGGTTTAGGAATCGTTTTGTTTTTTAAATCTGTTTCCTGTATTAACGTAGATGACTGCAAATACAGTGAAGCCAATAAATAAGACAAGACCGACGATGAATAACCAGTCCATTTCATAAGCTATACTAAATATCCAAAACAACATACTGAAAGACGAGGCAAACATGATTTTCCCCATAAACTTGGAGAGCGCCTCGGAATCATACTTATTCTTTTTTTCTTGCGGCATAGTATTATATCCTGCTATTAAAGAAGTACCTTTCCCATTGATTAAAACAATGGCCAGTATCATAAACAGCAAAATCATAAATCCAATTATAATGATTGCAGCGATTTTATCTTCCATCGTTTCATTCCCCCTGTAAATCGAAAAAACTAAGCAATCTATTATCTGAATTTTATCATATATTCGAGGCAGGGACACAAGTATCAGTCACCGACGTGCATAGTATAGTAAATAGTCCATAAAAATCGAGAGGTACTTTTCGGGAAGAGGTATTTTCATGTTACAATGAATGTGTTAATTATGAATTTATTTAATACTTAAACATTAAGGCAAACAAGTCAGAATAGTGCGATTCTATGAGTTCAAAGGAGAGAGGGGGATTCTTTGCGGGAATCGGTTAAGAGCACCTTTTTAACTTTAGTAACTGTTTTTTTAATCTATATATTTTTCAATCAAGCGCATCGTCTGGATTTTCTGTACATTCATTATGTCATTCAGCTGATCATTTATGTTCTGGTTATGGTGGGTATCATATGGATAGTGAGGAAGTTGAATACATGGATGGCATCATTTTATCTGAGATTTCCTGTTGAAGTGATGATGAGTATATTACTCATTCTTTTCTTCACACATGAATTTTTTACCCCGTATTTTTATACGGAAAGTTATTTGAAACAGGCAGGACTGGAAAAAATTGAAATCTATCAGCAACTTTCCGATAAGGATCTTAGTATCGAGGAACGTGCGGAACTGGCTGAAGAAGCCGTAGTCGAAGGTTTAGCCTATGCTTATGCTGCAACAGGAATCTACCCGACACTCGGGCCATTGGAACAAGTAGAAATCAAAGAGGTGACGCGCAGGTATCATCAATTTAAGTTAACCGTTTATGGAGAACAGCAGGATCAGGATTTAGCTGATACATATATTTTTACATTTCAAAAGGATGGTCTGGGATTTAAAATTAACGGCTTATCAACCCAATAATGAATGGGTTAGAGGAGACTGACACCTCAACTTGGATTATGGAGCGGGTGATGCTTCTGATCTATATATTATTGCTGTCGAAAGTATATACGAGAAAGCCGCTGCTTAAAAATCCCTATTTCAGCTCCCGGCTCAAATGCAAATAGAAGCCACCTCGCAACGAGATGACTTCTATTTGCTTATGGTCCATATACACTTCGTACTACATTTGTCTGCGATCGATCCGGCCCAACGGAAAAAATGGATAACGGGATTTCGGTTAACTGGGAAATCCGCTCCAGATAATGACGGGCATTTTCAGGCAGCTCGTGCAGACTTTTAACACCGGTAATATCCTCGGTCCAGCCCGGCATCTCCTCATACACCGGCTCACATTCAGCCAGCGCTTTTAAACTCGCAGGGAATTCATTGATAATTTCCCCTTTATAGCGATAAGCCACGCAAATTTTCAACGTTTCAATTCCGGTCAACACATCCAGGGAATTCAGAGATAAATCGGTAATGCCGCTGACTCGGCGGGCATGTCGAACAACGACACTGTCAAACCAGCCGACACGGCGCGGTCTTCCGGTTGTTGTTCCGTATTCTCTGCCGACTTCCCGGATCTGATCCCCAATCTCATCATGCAGTTCTGTCGGGAACGGACCATCACCCACCCGGGTGGTATATGCCTTGGAAACACCGACGACATGATTGATTTTTGACGGACCGACACCGGATCCGATCGTTACCCCACCGGCAATCGGGTTGGAAGAGGTGACAAATGGATATGTTCCCTGGTCGATATCCAGCATCACACCTTGCGCCCCTTCGAACAACACGCGGCGGCCTTCATCAATCGCATCATTCAGCACAACGGATGTATCACAGACATATTCCTTCATTTGCTGGCCGTATTCATAATACTCTTCTAAAATATCTTCCACTTGTATTGGATCACATTCATATACTTTTTCAAAAAGACGGTTTTTCTCTTTTAAATTCTGCTCCAGCTTCGTGCGAAAATCCTCTTTGTCCATCAAATCCGCAATCCGGATTCCGCTTCGGGCAGCCTTATCCATATAGGCAGGCCCAATGCCCTTTTTCGTCGTACCTATTTTATTAATGCCTTTTTCTTCTTCCTGCAAGATATCCAGCTTTAAGTGATAAGGCAAAATCACATGCGCACGGTTACTGATTCGCAGGTTATCTGTAGAAATGTTGCGTTCATGCAAGTAGGCAATTTCCTCCACGAATGCTTTCGGGTCAATAACCATCCCATTACCAAGCACACAAATTTTATCTTCAAAAAAGATTCCGGATGGAATTAAATGCAATTTATACGTCGCTTCATCAAACTTAATTGTATGTCCTGCGTTGTTTCCCCCCTGATAACGGGCAACAACCTCGGCATTTTGCGATAAAAAGTCGGTAATTTTTCCTTTCCCTTCATCGCCCCACTGTGTTCCAACCACTACTACTGAGGACATAGCGCACCTCCACTGATTCACTTTTTATTCATCACAAGAGTAAGTTTACCAATATTGTATCAGATAGTCAATGTAAAATACGAACATTATTCACTTATACTCTTTCATCGTTCGGTTAAAATCAAGAAACTCTTTTATTTAACAGTGCGATTGCCTCACCTATTTTTAGTTTACCAAGTATATGGATTATTATTTAAAATTAAAAGATACATCCTTTCATTTCTAAGGTTAATCATTAATCAAAGGACACCTTCACAAAAAACTGCGAACCAGGAAACACTCCCTGATCCGCAGTTTTTGCCCATCACTACAAAGAATATCGAAACATCACTCTTCCGATACCTATTAATCCAATTCCGGAAATAATATATTTCCAAAAATCCGAGTTATATTTGTAAACATCACTCTTTAAAAATATTCTTTAGATCTATTTTCAATTCCGGAAAACGGCCAGGTGATATGACATCGTCTCTGTCAAAAACGCCTGTCTGTTTATAAACACCATTTTCCAGTTTATAAACCTCTATAGTCCTGTTTACCGGGTCCACGATCCAATATTCCTTGACTCCTGCTTTTTCATAGCTGTTATATTTTATCCAGCGGTCATTACTCGCTGTGGAGGGAAAAAGTATTTCTATGATAAAATCCGGAGCCCCAGTTATTTTCTTTTCTGTAATTTTATCAGGATCACAAACAACACTTAAATCAGGTTGTACCCAATTCTCAATGTCTTCCTCGGCTGTTTCTTTATCTGCAAACAGGCAAACATCCATCGGAGCAGAATAAGACATACATTCTTTTCCACGCAAAAACATTTTAAACTCTGCTGATAATTCGTCTATTACATCCTGATGCTTCGTTGTCGGAGAAGGTGACATGCTAATTATTTCGCCGCCATATTACTCTGTAAAATACTTATTCCTCTATAAAGTTTCTAACCAGGTTTTGCACTCGCTTGGTCAAACTATCAGTCTACGAGTGACGCGGAAATCCTTACGTTCCTTCACTCATCAACCTTATCAGTCAACAAATGACGCGGAGATCCTTCCGTTCGTCTACTCATCAAGCCTATCAGTCTACGAATGACACAGAAATCCTTCCGTCCCTTCACTCATCAGCCTTATCAGTCTATGAATGACGCGGAAATCCTTACGTTCCTTCACTCATCAACCTTATCAGTCAACAAATGACGCGGAGATCCTTCCGTTCGTCTACTCATCAAGCCTATCAGTCTACGAATGACACAGAAATCCTTCCGTCCCTTCACTCATCAGCCTTATCAGTCTATGAATGACGCGGAAATCCTTACGTTCCTTCACTCATCAGCCCTATCAGTCAACGAGTGACGCGGAAATCCTTACGTTCCTTCACTCATCAAGCCTATCAGTCTATGAATGACGCGGAAATCCTTCTGTTCCTTCACTCATCAACCTTATCAGTCAACGAGTGACGCGGAAATCCTTACGTTCCTTCACTCATCAACCTTATCAGTCAACAAATGACGCAGAAATCCTTACGTTCCTTCACTCATCAGCCTTATCAGTCTACGAGTGACGCGGAAATCCTTACGTTCCTTCACTCATCAACCTTATCAGTCAACGAGTGACGCGGAAATCCTTCTGTTCCTTCACTCATCAAGCCTATCAGTTAACAAATGACGCGGAAATCCTTACGTTCCTTCACTCATCAGCCCTATCAGTCAACGAGTGACGCGGAAATCCTTACGTTCCTTCACTCATCAAGCCTATCAGTCTATGAATGACGCGGAGATCCTTCCGTTCCTTCACTCATCAGCCTTATCAGTCAACGAGTGACGCAGTTATTCTTTCATTCCCTTCATGTTTGTTTTTTTAGTCAAAAACATATTAACATGAGGCATAAAAGGTGGCCTTTTTTACACAATCATAGACTTTATCAGCGTTTTAAACCAAAAACCACGAACCAGGGAAAATGTCTCCCCAATCCGCAGTTTCACCAAATCTCTATACCGGCACAGGCGGTACATCACTTTCCTGATACCTGTGATCCAAGTCCACAAACTTATTATATTCTTTCACAAACGCCAGCTCCACAGACCCGACCGGGCCGTTACGCTGCTTGGAAATAATGATTTCGATAATGTTCTGCTTTTCCGATTCCGTATCATAATAATCATCCCGGTATAAGAACCCGACAATATCCGCATCCTGCTCAATACTTCCGGATTCTCTTAAATCCGACATCATCGGCCGCTTATCCTGACGGGACTCCACCCCACGGGAAAGCTGGGATAAGGCGATTAAAGGCACATTTAATTCACGCGCCAAAGCTTTTAAGGAACGGGAAATCTCGGAAACTTCCTGCTGCCTGTTCTCCTTTGAATTCGCGCTTCCCTGAATGAGCTGCAAGTAATCTATTAAAATCATGCCAAGCCCATGTTCCTGTTTCAGCCGGCGGCATTTGGAGCGGATTTCCGCGACACGGATTCCAGGAGAATCATCAATGTAGATGCCCGCATTGGACAAACTTCCCATTGCCATTGTCAGTTTACTCCAGTCATCCGCCTGGAGCTGCCCACTCCGCAGGCGTTGCGAATCAATATTGCCTTCAGCACAAAGCATCCGGGAAACAAGTTGCTCTGCTCCCATCTCCAGACTGAATATGGCTACATTTTCATCCGAATTAACTGCAACATTCTGTGCCACATTCAGCGCGAATGCCGTTTTACCGACAGACGGACGAGCAGCAACAATAATAAGGTCATTCGGCTGAAACCCGGAAGTTAACCTGTCCAGGTCTCGAAACCCGCTGGCAATGCCCGTTATATCTTCACTTTGAAGGTGCAGCTGTTCAATATCATCATATACTTCAATTAACACATCTTTAATCGATTTAAACGCACCGGCATTTTGCCTGGAAGAAACCTCAAGAATGCTTTTTTCCGCTTCATTTAAAACCTCTTCCACTTCATCTTCCCGCTCAAAACCGGAAGTAACAATGTCCGTTGCTGTCCGGATTAACCGGCGCAGCATCGCTTTTTCTTCTACTATCTTACTGTAATACCCAATATTGGCTGCTGTCGGCACACTTCCCGCCACATCTGACAAGTAGGAAACCCCGCCGGCTTCCTCCAGTTCTTTACGGTTGTGCAAAAAGGAAGTTACCGTGACAAGGTCAATGGGTTCTCCCTTATCGGCAAGCTCCACCATCGCATGAAAAATACGCTGATGTCCTGCACGGAAGAAATCTTCCGGCATCAGAATTTCCGAGGCAGTAGAAAAAGACTCCGGATCGAGAAAGATCGCGCCGATCACCGACTGCTCTGCTTCAATATTATGGGGCGGTATACGGTCACTCCATGCCTCACTCATGCTTGTCTCCTCCTGCTAAATAAAAGGTAAAGAAGACCCACCTTCCAGTGAGTCCGTCCTTTTATAAAATTTCTTTTTTCCATTTTTATTTTTTCTCTGCCACATGTACTTTAACTGAACCGGAAACTTCCGGATGCAGTTTTACCGGCACTGTAGTATATCCCAGTGCACGGATAGGCTGATCCAATTCCAATTTTCGTTTATCAATTTTATAGCCATGCTGTTTCTCCAGCGCCTCCGCAATCTGCTTGCTCGTAATTGAACCAAACAATCGTCCGCTGTCTCCGGATTTTGCCTTCAGCTCCACCGTTAGATCAGCCAGCGTGTCTTTCAGGTTCATTGCTTCTTCTTTTTCTTCCTGCTCCTGCTGTTCATTTTTCTTTTTCTTTGCCTCTAAAGCCTTCAAATTGCCTGGTGTTGCCTCCTGAGCAAGATTATTTTTCAATAAATAATTCCGCGCATAACCGTCCGACACATTTTTCACATCACCTTTTTTCCCTTTTCCCTTCACATCTTTAAGAAAGATTACTTTCACGCTTCCTCTCTCCCTTCAAAATAATCCGTTAAGATATCTTTTAACAAATTCTCCGCATCTGAAATGGTTGTATCTTCTATTTGAGTGGCAGCATTCGTTAAATGCCCGCCGCCATTCATTTTCTCCATAATAATTTGTACGTTGATTTCACCCAATGACCGGGCGCTTATCCCAATCCTGCCATCTTCCCGCTCGGAAATGACGAAAGAAGCACTCACGCCGCTCATCGTCAGCAGCGTGTCCGCCGCCTGGGCAATAACCACCGGTCCATAGGTAATGCCACTCTCTGCTGCGGATATAGCAATGTTATCACGAAAAATTTCTGTTCTTTCAATCAGTTTACTTCGTTTTACATAAATATCAAGGTCTTCCTTCATAAACCGCTGAACCAGCACTGTATCCGCCCCCTTGGAGCGAAGATAGGAAGCAGCATCAAAAGTCCGGGACCCTGTACGCAACGTAAAGCTCTTTGTATCAACGATAATTCCCGAAAGCAGCGCTGTTGCTTCCAGCATCCGCAGCTTTTTCGTCTTCGGTTGATACTCCAAAAGCTCAGTGACAAGCTCAGCAGTGGAAGAAGCATACGGCTCCATATAAACAAGAGTCGGATTCTCCACGAATTCCTCTGATCTTCTATGGTGGTCAATCACCACTTTATGGTCAGACTTCTTCAAAATCCGTTCCTCTGCTACCATGGAAGGCTTGTGGGTATCCACTATGACAACAAGGCTTCTGCTCTCTGTAATCTCCTCAGCTTCATCCGGAGGTATAAAATGCTGCCATAACTCCTCATCTTCTTTAATTGCTTCCACCAGCCGGTAAACACCTGTATCGACATCATCCTCATCGAAAACAATATAGCCATCCACCTCATTGGACTGGGCAATATTTAAAATACCGATGGCCGCGCCAATGGAATCCATGTCCGGTGATTTATGACCCATAATTATTACATTATCACTCGCCCGGACCAAGTCTCTCAGCGCATGGGATATAACTCTGGCACGGACCCGGGTTCTTTTTTCCATCGGATTTGTTTTTCCGCCGTAAAAACGAACTTTTCCCTGTACGTCTTTGATGGCAACCTGGTCCCCGCCTCGGCCCAAGGCCAGATCAAGGCTGGACTGTGCCAGTTCACCAAGCGCAGGCAATTCCTCTTCTCCGGAACCAACTCCAATGCTTAATGTAACCGGGTTTCCCTGCTCCAAATCGAGCCCGCGAACTTCATTCAATATATCAAATTTGTTTTTTTCCAATTCCTGTAATATTTCTTGCGTACCTACCGCTAAAAAGCGTTCTTGGGAAGTCCGTTTTAAGTAGAGGCCATATTCTTTTGACCACTCATTTAATTTGGCTGTTACCTGGGAGTTCAACTGGCTTTTATGTGTATCATCCATATTCTGGGTGATCTCTTCATAATTATCCAGAAATATAATAGCTAACACTGTCCGGTCATTACGGTATAATTCCTGTAATTCCGACTGCGCCGTCCGGTCAAATATATACAATAGGCGCTCATCTTTTCTAACCGTTGTCAAAAATTCATAATCATCCATGCTAAACCAGAATTCCTCTTTATTTTCCTTAATCAATGGAATAATCTTCTCTGATAGATTATTCAGCGAACTGCCTACAAGACTTTCATCCTCGCTGAACTTATTCATATACGGATTGGTCCATTCAATCTTGTAGTCTTCATTATAGAGAATAATACCAAACGGCATTTCCAACAGTGCTTCCTCACCGACTTTCTTAATCCGGTGGGAAAGCGTGGTAATATACTCCTGTGCCTCATTTTGCAATGTTTTTTCCGTACGGATACTATAGTAAAAAGATACGACAAGTAAAGCAGTCATGATGATGCCCAATACCCATTGAAAATACCAGATAACGGCAAGCAAAATAATGGATAACAGATAAATAACCCATATATGGCTGCTGAATCTTAGTTTTTTTTGTAATTCCGTCATCGTCTTCAACTCCTCACAACGGGTAAGTTGACATACCCGGCTTCGATATTGCTGAAATTCAACCCAGTACATCTGTCGCTTTAGCCTTTCTTTTCCTTCACTTTCATTCCGGGTTAGTCTTTTTTATCAGCAAGCCTGTCTCTTAAACCAAAGCCTAAGTCAATTATACCTATAATTCGTATCAAATAAAGGAATATCATTGGAAAAAGCACTGTTAAAATTATACTGATCACCGGCAGTGCTTTTGACATATTTTTATGATGCGCATAAAAGAAAATAAAGGAAAAACCCTGGACAGCCAGGAGCAATCCAACCAGCACAAACATGTTTTGTACTGCAATATACAAAGTGCTTCCTGGTTCTGCAACTAAAAATGATAATATAAACGCCACGAAATATACCCAAATGAGGGATATAGGAAAACGCAGCTGACGAAATGGTGGAAAACGGTAGTCCTTCCTTTCCACTCTGTTTATGATTTTATAACTGACCCATTGACTAATCAATGCCAAAAGCACAGCCGTTCCAGCCAGGAACACAGGGAATAAATCGATCATCACACCGATCATATCCTGCATCATTGCCTGTGTTTCCTCCATTTGTTCCTGAACACCAAACTGACCCATCATATTGCCGGTCATTTCCAGGGACTCATTCATTGTTTGTTCCAGTTGTTCCAGTAAATTAACCTGGAAGATCAGCTGGGCGAAAACAAAAGCAAATAACAAACCGGCGACAAATCCCAAGGTGCCCCTGGCCCATGTATCATATGCAGAAGCATTTATATATATGGCATTCCCAATCAATACTCCCCCCAGCGCCATCATAACAGCTATGGGAAGAGAAGCAAGGGTTGCCAGCAGCATGGATAAAATAATTGTTGCAACAACCATTAAAGCTGCGGATTTCCAGTCATATCTTGATGCAAATAAAACAATGGGCACCGGCAATAAAAAAAGACTGAACAACGAAATAAACGGAACAAAAACTGTGATCAGCATCAATAAGATAAATATTGCCATTAATAGAGCCCCATCTGTTACTCTCTTTGATTGATTCATATGACACCTCTTAGTATGTATGCATGTGTAATCATACTGTTATATTATGATAACATGTTTTAACTTGGAATACTTGTCGAAATACGTGGAATAAGATATTTCCCGGGGAATAATTTGACGGATGTTTTGATAGTTAGTCATATTAAACCTGTTTTCCTTCAACGTGAAAATAAACTGTTTCCCCTTTCACAACCTCGGCTTTACCGTTTTCCATGAAACTGTCACTTTTTATATAAGCCCACTACAGGAATTTCTTTTCTATTTGCCTTATAATAAGGATAAGACTTATTTTCACCATACCCTCATTTTGGGGTTCAACCTGCAGGGCCTGTTCCCTGCCTAATACAACATAAAGGGCTGTCATAATGATTTTCTTACAAGCATTTATACATAGTATCAAACTTCCAAATAGGAATGCAATATTTAAATTAAATCGTATCGGCATGGATGTTACGGTCATTTACATGTTCATTCTCCTCATTCTGGTATCTGTTCCTTCTTTTATTTCGCAATGGACAGGAACAGACAACCTGATGTCAGAAATGAACTTCCTGTTTTTCCTTATTTACTTTTTTATATTCTTTTATTTGCCATTAACTGGAATTGTCTTTCTATTTCTCTCCCTGATGGCTTACATTGCCGTGGGAATTGCCAAACTGATGGAGAGAAAACTAAGGTTCTCGATTCTTTGGAAAATGAGCGCATATACGACGACAATTCCCGCTTTGGTCTATACGGGGCTTGCGTTGTTCATCCCACTCAGCAATGTTTTTTTACTCATATATATTCTTTTTACATTTATTATGCTGCTCGCTATTATTTCTGTTTACCCCAAACGAAAGAAACGGCGCCGGAAATAAAAATCCTGCAACCTTTCAACGATGAAGGAGTTTTTCAATGAAAATATTACTTATGTTCATGATTGGCATTCTTGCCTTTGCAGGGTGCAGCAATTCATCAGAGGATGAACTTTTTCGCCCTTCCACAGAGGAAAAGGAATTATTTATTTCTGCTGCGACAAGCCTTTCTGATGTCATGCATGATATTGTGGATGCTTTTGAAGAAGCAAACCCTTATATTCATGTTACGTTGAATTTTGGCGGTTCCGGGACCTTGTCCCAGCAAATTCAGCAAGGTGCACCTGTAGATGTATTCCTTTCCGCTGACCAGATACAAATGGATTTGCTCGGAGACCAGGAATTAATTCTGTCTGAAACGAGAACTGATTTTGCGGAAAACCGGCTGGTGGTGATTGGAGAAAAAGACAACACGATGAAGATTGATTCTCTTGCAGACCTGCCTATGTTGGATATTAATAATATTGCCATTGGTAATCCCGACAGCGTGCCGGCAGGAAATTATGCAAGGGAAGCACTGATGGCCGTCAACGTATGGGAGGATGTTTCCGAACAGTTTATTTTTGCAAAAGATGTCCGGCAGGCAGTAACTTATGTGGAATCCGGTAATACAGATATCGGTTTTGTTTATTACACAGAAGCAGTAAAGTCGGAAGAAACGGAAATTTTATTGAACATCGATAATTCCATGCATGGGGCCATATCTTACCCGGCAGCAGTCATGACTAACAGCACGAGCAGGATTGAAGCAGAAGATTTTATTGCGTTTTTAACGAGTGAAACAGCAAAAGAAATCTTTCACACACATGGGTTTCATCCATAGTACTCCAATATAAAGGAAGTAGGCTGGAATGGACTTTACACCTTTACTTTTATCATTGCAAATTGCCGGGATCGCAACAGTAATCGTTTTTATACTGGGCGTTTTATCAGCAAGAATCGTTGCCCGAAATCTTTTTCCGGGAAAGCGGTCACTGGAAGCTTTGATTATGCTGCCGCTTGTTTTGCCTCCTACAGTTGTTGGCTTTGGCCTATTATACTTATTTGGCAGAAACGGGCCAATCGGCAGTCTTTTACTTCATTTGTTTGATTTTCAAATCGTTTTCACATGGGTGGGAGCTGTGCTGGCAGCCATTGTTGTTGCTTTTCCGCTTATGTATCAGAGTGCAGCTGCCTCCTTTCAAAAATATGACCGTTCCCTTGAAAATGCGGCTTTGACAATGGGTGCCTCCAAATGGCGGGTATTCTGGACCATTTCCTTCCCCCTGGCGTGGCCGGGTTTACTTGCCGGACTCGTACTGACGTTTGCCAGGGCTCTTGGGGAATTCGGGGCGACATTGATGGTAGCCGGCTACATACCGAACGAAACAGAAACGATTCCGCTGGCAATCTATTTTGCTGTGGAATCCGGGAATAGAGAAGCAGCCATGTTTTGGACAATCAGCATCATTGTGATTGGGTTTGCTGCTATTTTATGGCTGAATTGGTGGAGCGGCCGAAATATTTTGCGTTTTACTTCGGAAAAGTAAAGGAGATTTTTCTCAATGCTCACTGTGGAAATGACAAAAAAATTAAAAAACTATACATTGGAAGTCTCATTTCAGGTCCGCAATGAAATTGTTGTTTTATTTGGTCCGTCCGGTGCTGGAAAAACGACTATCTTAAATGGAATTGCAGGACTTAGTCAACCTGACCGAGGTTTAATTCAGCTGCATGATCGTATTCTCTATGAAACAAAGAAAAAACCGCTCCCTATCCAAAAACGGCGGATTGGATATTTGTTTCAGGATTATGCTCTTTTTCCGCATATGACAGTGGAAAAAAATATAAAGTATGGCATGAAGGAAGAGGATCTTGTTCAACAGTTAGTGGATGTAGTGGGTATTCACCACCTGCTTGACAGTTTCCCGCATCAAATTTCCGGCGGGGAAAAGCAACGGGTTGCCTTAGTACGGGCGCTTGCCACAAAGCCGGAAAGCTTACTCCTGGACGAGCCTTTTTCAGCTCTGGATGAAAAGACACGGGCGGAGTGCCAGGACGAATTAATGCGATTGCACAAAGCATGGAATATCCCCGTAATCATGGTTACACATCAAAAGAAAGAAGCTGATAAACTCGGAGATCGTATTTTGCATTTGGAAAAAGGAAGGCTGCTTCAGCAATCAGAAGTATGAAGCGTATTTCAACTAATGTCGCATTTTCGGCTATGATTTAATAATCTTAATGGAGAAAACGATAATTAGCACAGGAAAGCCCAATGAGTATATTTTTTTACTTTCAAATACTGCCCTCCGTAACTACTACATAATAAAAGAGTTTACTTATCTAACATTGACTTTTTAATTTGCTTTATAGGCATTTTTTCAATATAAGTAAGTCCGTTATAATATGAAGAAACCTCCAAATCCGGATTTTATCCGTAATTGGAGGTTTTAACATTACTCGGCTACATATGGCAATAATGCCATTTGACGAGCACGTTTAATTGCTTTTGTCAATTTACGCTGGTATTTTGCAGAAGTTCCTGTTACACGACGTGGAAGTATTTTTCCACGTTCGGAAACGAAACGTCTGAGCAAATCTACATCTTTATAATCAATGTGTGTAATTCCGTTCGCTGTGAAGTAACACACTTTACGACGCTTTGCACGTCCGCGACGAGCTGCCATGTGTATCCCTCCTATTTAAGATTTCATTGGTTATTTTAAAATGGCAAGTCATCATCAGATATATCGATCGGATCTCCGCTCGATGAGAAAGGATCTTCCTGATTCTGGTTCTGACTTTGGTTTTGATTTTGATTTGGTTGAAATTGGTTCTGGTTTCTATTCGGCTGGAATCCTGAAGGCTCGCCTCCCCGATTTTGGGAAGTACCTCTGGACTCTAAAAACTGAATGTTTTCTGCGAGAATTTCTGTGACGTATACCATTTTACCTTCCTGATTTTCATATCTTCGGGTCTGAACGCGGCCATCCACACCAATCAAACTGCCTTTTTTCATATAGTTGGCAAGATTTTCAGCCTGTCTGCGCCAGCTGACACAATTGACGAAATCTGTTTCACGTTCTCCCTGCTGATTGGTAAAAGGGCGGTCACATGCCACTGTAAAGTTGGCTACTGCCACGCCATTTGCTGTATAACGTAAATCAGGATCCCGCGTTAACCTGCCGACAAGTACGACACGATTTAACATCAGAACCACTCCTTATTATTGATCATCTTCTCGAATTGCCATATGACGAATGATATCATCAGAGAACTTGGCCAAGCGATCAAATTCATTGATTGCTGTTTCATCGCTCTTGAAGTTGATGACAACATAATATCCATCACGGTAGTCGTTGATTTCATATGCCAGGCGTTTTTTGCCTTTTTCATCAACTTTTTCAATCTCCGCCCCGTTATCAGTCAAAATGTTGTTGAAACGCTCAATTAAGCTTGTCTGCGCTTCTTCTTCAATGTCCGGGCGGATGATATACATAATTTCGTATTTTCTCATCCGGTACACCTCCTTTTGGTCTTGGCGGCCCCTATATTTCATAGGAGCAAGGAGTAATCGATAATTCATTACTCACGATAGTTGATTATACCAAAATATTTTTCAAATAACAAGTCTTCGAGAGATCCTATTTTCGTTATACTTGCTTTTACACATTAAAACGGAAATGAATGACATCGCCATCCTGGACGATATACTCTTTACCTTCGAGACGCACTTTTCCATTTTCCCTTGCCTGAGCCATGGACCCTGCATCCACCAGGTCATCATAGGAAACAGTTTCTGCACGGATGAAGCCTCTTTCAAAATCTGTATGGATAATGCCTGCTGCCTGTGGTGCTTTTGTGCCTTTCTGGAATGTCCATGCCCGCACTTCCTGTTCACCGGCTGTAAAATAAGTAGCCAGTCCAAGCAGGCTGTAGGAAGCTTTAATCAATTTATCCAGACCGGATTCAGCAATTCCCAATTCCTCCAGATACATTTCTTTTTCATCCTGATCCAGCTCTGCAATTTCTTCTTCAATCTTTGCACAAATAATAATCACTTCTGCATCTTCTTTTGCTGCATAGTCTTTTACCTTTTGCACGAATGCATTGTCATCCGGTTTTGCGACTTCATCTTCACTGACATTCGCCACGTATAGCATGGGTTTGCTTGTTAATAAATGAAGTCCTTTGACGACTTTTTCCTGCTCCTCGTTGAATTCCAGAGCACGAACCGGTTTTTCCGCTTCCAGTCCTTCTTTCAATGCCGAAAGAACTTGGAATTCCGCCAAAGCTTCTTTATCCTTTTGTCTCGCCAGTTTTTCCACCCGCTGATAACGTTTGTTCACAGTCTCCAAATCTGCCAGAATCAGTTCCAGATTAATGATTTCAATATCATCAATTGGATCAATCTTACCGGAAACATGAGTAATATTTTCATCCTGAAAACAGCGGACCACCTGACAGATGGCGTCTACCTGCCGAATATGCGATAAAAATTGATTTCCCAGTCCTTCCCCCTTGCTTGCACCTTTTACAATACCTGCAATATCTGTAAATTCAAAGGCAGTCGGTACTGTTTTTTTCGGTTTTACTAATTGTGTTAATGTATTTAAGCGATTGTCAGGTACTTCCACAATTCCCACATTCGGATCAATCGTGGCAAACGGATAATTCGCCGCCTCTGCTCCTGCCTGTGTAATAGCATTGAATAATGTTGATTTCCCTACATTTGGAAGTCCGACAATTCCTGCTGTCAAAGCCATGCAAATTTCAACTCCTTAAGGATTCCATTCATATGAACGCGTCTACCTCATTATAGATATAGCCTGTTCACTTGACAAGTTTGTAAAAAACAAAAACAGGCATATTTCTATGCCCATTTTTGCGTTTTACCCTATTTAATTTGTATTTCTTCTCTCTATATAGCTTCATTTTACCATTTTATTGGCACTTCCGTCCATATTTCTATCTTTTTTATAAAATTTATTTTCATATATTGTGATGAACATCACAATATTATTTTAATCATTTTATTATCCAAAAATTACTTCAGTTTTCGCCAAACTACTTCCCCGCTGTATAAATTTAAAATAAGGCTGGGACATAACTTTAACGTCTAGAAGAAAATCCGAACAAATCATGGTGATAGAGTATCACCGGCCGCTCCGGGAATATACTTCGCTTTCACCACGGGCACGAGTGCTACATCCGATCAAACTCTCGTTGGTCGTTTTCTCAGTGTCTTCTTTGCCGCAGGCGGCTGATGAGCCTCCTTGCCCCGACAAGGGGTATGCCGACGTTGCCCGCAAAGGGTGTTTTTAGTCGACCTTCATTAATGTTGCCCTGTGGGGTCTCATCGATGCCTTTTATCCTGCTGGACAAGTAACGCTTCGGCAGCATTACATCTTCGTGAGAAAATGCATAGCATTTTCAAGGAGTCTCCGTATATCCCCGGAGCTGGGCAAGTGGTTTGTTTGGTTTTTTCTCCAATACAATTAGTTATGTCCCAGCCTCATTTTCAGTAAGTTTATTTGTTTCCATTAGCGTATAACAACGACCACACTATTCTTCTGCTTTTTCCAGCACTTTTTTCATTTTCTTTGTAAACTCCCGTCTCGGCAGCATGACACTATGATCACAGCCGAGACACTTTATTCGGATATCCATTCCCATGCGGATGATTTTCCAGCGATTTTCCCCACATGGATGCGGTTTTTTCATTTGCACAACATCATTCAACCCAAATTCCTTTTCCGCCATCGTCAGTACTCCTTTTTTCTATCATTATACCAAATATTACTGTTGCCGATCACGGTTTTTCGCCTGTAATTTTTCTTCTTCTTCTTTTGAATACATAACCACACGCGGTGCCGGAATTTCAATACCTGACTGATATAATTGATCCTGCATTTCTTTTCGGATATTACGCTCACCAGCCCATTGGAATCCAGGTTTTGTGTCAGCAATCACACGAATAACAAAATGGGAAACATCCAGATCCTGCACTCCAATAATTTCCGGCGTACCTATAATAAAGTCATATTTTTCCGGCAGTGTTTCCGCTACTTGCTCTATTATTTTTTCTGCTTCATAGACACTGCTCTCATACGGTATATTGATATCTACCAGGGCAAGTCCATTATGCACGGAATAATTCGTTACCTGGGTAATATCTCCATTTGGTACAACATTCATCTCTCCGGTCCAGCTTAATACTTTTGTCGTCCGCAATCCGATTTCTTCCACTGTGCCTTCAATTCCGGCAACAGCAATATAGTCACCAACAGAGAATTGATCCTCAAATATAATGAAAAACCCTGTGATTACGTCCCGGACGAGGTTTTGGGCCCCAAAGCCAATCGCAAGTCCGGCAACACCGGCACCCGCAAGCAGCGCACCAACCTGAAATCCTAACACATTATCCAGGATCATGATCGCAGCAATAAAATATACAACATAGGCTATGACATTACTGGCTAATTTTTTCAACGTATTTTCTCTGCGTTCCGAAATCCGTATCGGACCTCTTTGTCTATTTCTAAATATCCGATAGATTAAATTTCTGGCTACCCGTACAACGATAAAAGCCAAAATCACAATGATTAAAATACGGATTAACCCGGTGGATATGGCAGCCCATAATTCCGGTCCTGTTATATACTCCCAAAAATTAACCATTTCTTCATTCACTTCTTCCATTCGCTCGCCTCCAGTCCTAACTCAAGAAGCACTTTTCCCCTTATACCATAAAGGAAATAGCAGCAGTCTTGTTAATACATATAGATTTAAAATACCATAAATAGGATAAAGATAATTCACCAGTGTGGAAAATCCAAATAAAGATAATGGAATCATGGTAACCAGGGTAATAATTACAATGAGCCACAGTGGTCCCTGAAAATACTCCTTCATTCTTGTAACCAGTCCAAGTATACCTGCTGCCGCTGTTGAAAATATCGCAAGCCACAGCAGAATCGTCATGAAAATAACCATTTCAAATGGGTAGTTTTTAAGTATGGCAAATAACGGAATTTCATACAGAAGCAGCTCATCTGCAATTTGAATGAGGCTGTTGTTATATATATAGGATACAATCCCAAGAATACCCCCGCTGCCTATGGATGCAATGAAAATTTCTCCCCTGGTTTCGACTTTATTGCCAATGGCTCCAAGTACCGCAATTAAGGGGAGTATATTTAATGCAGTGAAAGGAAATGCTGCCATCCAATTCCGCTGTTCATGCCAATGCGAAAATAATGAAAGCTTCTGGTCAAATGTAAACAACAATAACACAGACAACAAACCGATAATTAATAACGGAAGGATAAGCTGATTAATAGACAATAACCCATTAATTCCTTTGATAAACAGGAAGATCAGGGCAATTACAATAATACCAATTCCCCACCAGTAAGAAAAGTTAAACGCCTGTCCTGTTGCACCACTGCCAGCGATCATAACAACAGTTGTCGTATACAAATATAAGAAAATCATGACATCATATACTTTTGTCAGTTTCACACCTACTATTTCCTGTAATACGGGCAAATAATGTTTTGTCTTTTTTTGATAGCTTACTTGCATAATAATAATACAGGATAAAGAAAAGAAAGTACTGAATAACAAAATAGCCAGTCCACTTTCATGGCCAAAAAATTGCCATAATTCCCTTCCGGAAGCATATCCCGCCCCTATTGTCGTTCCAATAATTAAAAATAGCCATTTCAATCCAGCTTGCAGCATTGTATTTCCCCCAATATCTAAAATATCCATGTATAGATTCCTTTAAAAATCCGTATACTATAACAATATGATTTTGGAGGATAAGCTATGAATTTTAAAAGGCATTTAGCTGCGAAAAAAGATCAAATGCGTATGCTTCATACAAACAACAATATTACAGAAATGATGAGTAATGCATTAATTTCATGGCTTCCGGAGACACCGCGTGAATATGTAATTGTTTGTATTGGCACTGATCGTTCCACAGGAGATGCATTCGGTCCATTGACAGGCTATTTCCTTTCCGAATTAAAACCAAAGCATATTCATGTTCATGGCACTTTACAGGAACCTGTCCATGCTACAAATATGGAAGATCATATCCACTATATAAAGCATACATATCGGCAACCCTATATTATTGCAGTGGATGCCTGCCTTGGAAAGTCTTCTTCTGTCGGTCACATAATTGCGGGAATGGGAAGCATTAAGCCTGGGGCCGCGCTTAATAAATCCTTGCCGGAAATTGGGGATATTCATATGACGGGAGTAGTAAATGTCAGTGGATTTATGGAGCACTCCGTCCTTCAAAATACAAGATTATCCGTCGTGGTGGATATGGCAAAAAGAGCAGCTGATATTCTTAATAAAATCGATCAGACATTGACCTACCATATCACCACTCCTGCCATTGTAGTGCAGGATCAGAATAAAAGCTCCATTTAAAAACAGCTTAGTCCCACGCTAAGCTGTCCTTTCATATTAAATAATATATATAGTAAATTGGCAGAACCATAAAAATAGCCGGTAATAAATTTCCGATACGGATGTTGACAATTTTCAACAGGTTTAACCCAATTGCAGCAATTAACAAGCCGCCTACTGCTGTAATTTCAACAATCATTCCTTGTAATATATCTGCCGGTACCCACCGATCTATTTGAGTTGCCAATAGTGCAATGGTTCCCTGATAAAGAACAACCGGAAAAACAGATAAAATGACTCCAAACCCCAGTGTTGTCGTCAATACCAGTGCAACAAACCCGTCAATAAAGCCTTTTGTGACAAGTACTTCATGGTCTCCTCTCAGCCCGCCATCCAATGCACCAATGATCGACATGGCACCAACAACAAAGATTAAGGAAGCTGTTACAAATCCCTGGGAAACACTTACGTCATCCTTGTCATTGGCAAACTTCCTGCCAATCCACGTGCCAAATTGATTTAATCCTTCCTCAATCTTTAAAAACTCTCCAATTATGGCTCCTGACAATAGACTCAGCAAAACGATGACAATAACTTCGGTTGAAAAAGCCATTTGCAGTCCGATTAATGTAACCACAAGGCCGATACCGTGCATGACGGTTTCTTTATATTTTTCCGGTATTTTTGTAAAAAACAGGCCCAATATACTGCCTGCAATAATTAATATTCCATTGATTAACGTTCCATATAAAGCCATTTATCCATCTCCAACGTTTAAAATTCCTGATATGCAGCAGCAATTTCCTCTATTGCCCGCAAAAATATATCCACTTCTTCATTCGTATTATAATAATTTAAGCTTGCTCTTATAACTCCTTGATTTTCAGTATTCAGTATTTCATGCGTCAGTGGGCTGCAATGTAACCCTGCCCTGACCGCAATATCATAGTGGGAATCGAGTATTGTAGCTACTTCCTGTGAATCAATTTGATCTATATTAAATGCTGCTATGGGAAGTCTATCTGAACTGGGGCCCGGTCCATACACCTGTACATTCGGAATGGCGTTCAGACCCTTCAGCAGTTTATTTACCAATAATGTTTCACGTGGAACATTTTCATCCTTCCCAGCTTCAAATACTTTCAGCGCAGCTAACAGCCCGGAAATTCCAGGTGTATTTAGTGTGCCGCTTTCCATGAATTCCGGCCATCGCTCCGGTTGATCAGCAAGTTGCGAAAAACTCCCTGTTCCACCATGATGTATGGGAGTCAAAGGTACCTCCCCTTCCATAAGCAACATACCTGTTCCCTGTGGTCCAAGCAAACCTTTGTGTCCCGGAAAAACCAGCATATCTATTAACTGATCTTTCATATGGATGTCTATATGCCCCGCGGTTTGAGAGGCATCAACCAATGTAATGATATCCTGCTCTTTTACTGTATTCATCAAATCACCAAGAGGAAATACTGCACCTGTAACGTTAGAAGCATGGGTAATCGCAAGCAATCTTGTCCTATCATTTATTGCTCTCTTAACTTGGTCCGTGACTTGATTCTCATCCTCATGCCAATCAATATATGTAACATGTACGCCGTAATATTTTTCCAAATAAACCAATGGCCTGTGTATTGAATTATGTTCAAACGTTGTCGTAATAATATGATCTCCTGCATGCCAATTTAAACCTTTAATTGCCTGGTTAAGAGCCATTGTTGCATTCTGAAAGAAAACAGCTTTCTTTGGATCCGTACACCCAAATAGCGTGGCCGCTTTCTCCCTTGCCTGATGAATGACTTTTGCTGCTTCCCTTGCCAACCGGTGAGATCCTCTACCCGGATTGGCCCCTGTTTCCTTTATAGTTTTATACATAGCTTCCGTTACTTCCGGCGGCTTTGGAAAAGATGATGCAGCCTGATCAAAGTAGATCATGATCTCCCCTCCCCCTCTTACTAATTTCTTATTTTATTTGAAAAGAGCTAACGACTCCAGCGTTAGCTCTTTTGTCTATTACTTTTCCAATACATCAATAATCCGTTCGAGATCACTGTCATTATAAAACTCAATTTCAATTTTCCCTTTGCGCTTTCCACGTTGAATATTTACAGCTGTACCAAGCCGGTCCCGCAAGACAGATTCCTGCTCCTGCAAGAAAATATCCTTTTTCGGCTTTTCCTTTTTCTTTTTATTTTTCCCTTCATTCAACTTCACAATTAATTGTTCTACCTGTCTCACATTTAACTTTTCTTTTCGTATTTTATTTACAACAGGTAAAATTTGATTTTTATCTTTAACGCCAATTAATGCTCTTCCATGCCCCATGGACAATTCTCCATTATTAATATAGGCTATCACTTGTTCCGGCAAAGATAATAAACGGACTATATTGGCAATATGGGAACGGCTTTTTCCAAGCCTTTTGGAGAGCTCTTCCTGCGTAATCTCCAGTTCCTTCATTAAATTTTGGTAGGCATGAGCTTCTTCAATTGGTGTTAAATCCTCACGTTGCAGGTTTTCAAGCAAGGCCAGTTCCATCATATTTGCATCTGTAAGTTCTTTTTCAACTGCAGGAATAGTTTCCAACCCTGCTTCCTTGGCAGCACGGTAACGGCGCTCCCCAACAACAATTTCGTATCCTTTAATGCTTTTGCGAACTATAATCGGTTGAATGACACCATATTCCAGAATCGATTCCTTTAATTCCTCAATTGCATCCGCATGGAACGTTTTTCTCGGTTGATAAGGATTCGGCCTGCATTCTGAAATGGGAACTTCCTTAATCATATGATCGTCATGCTCTTCTATTTCCGGAAAAAAAGCATTTATCCCTTTACCCAACCCTCTCGCCATTGGCCATCACTTCCTTCGCTAATTCAAGATATACTTGTGCACCTTTTGATTTAGAGTCATACATAATGATCGGTTGTCCATGGCTTGGTGCTTCTCCCAACCGGACATTCCTTGGTATGATTGCCTTGTACACTTTGTCTTGAAAATACTTCTTCACTTCTTCAATAACCTGAATACCCAAATTGGTTCGTGCGTCGAGCATTGTAAGCAATACACCTTCAATCATCAATTTCTTGTTCAAATGTTTTTGAACGAGACGAATCGTATTCAGCAGCTGACTGAGCCCCTCCAAAGCATAGTACTCACATTGAACGGGAATCATTACCGTATCTGACGTAGTAAGTGCGTTTAATGTAAGGAGGCCTAATGAAGGAGGACAATCAATAATAATGTAATCATAGGTACTTTTCAGCTCTTCCAGTGATTTTTTTAAACGCACTTCCCTGGATATAGTTGGTACTAGCTCTATTTCTGCACCGGCAAGCTGAATAGTCGCTGGAATAATATCCATATTAGCTATAGCAGTTGGAACAACTACATGTTCTGCTGTCATTTCTTCTATAAGTACATTATAAATACAGTGTTTCACATCTGCTTTATTAATACCTGCCCCACTTGTTGCGTTTCCTTGCGGGTCTATATCAACCATTAAAACTTTATTCCCTAAATGTGCAAGGCTAGCACTAAGGTTCACGGAAGAAGTCGTTTTTCCTACTCCACCTTTTTGATTTGCTATTGAAATTATTTTACCCATGTTAAATTGACACCTTCCTAAACGATATAACTATTATTTTACCATTCTTTTAAACAAAAAGAATAGATATTTAGCATTTGTTAAGTATTTTTAATAGACATTTTCATATTTATGAGCTAAAAATACCCACCTTACTGATGGGTATTTCATTTACTAAACAATATTAAAAGCCATTTTGCTTAAAGCTGGTACCGATATAGAACCATCAACCCGAGAAAGATTCAGGATCATGTTTGTTATCTTTTCTTTTGCAGGAATAAAACAGTATATATAATATAAAAACTTCCATTACATAATAATTATAAATAAATTATTTCTGTTTCGGTATTTTTATCGTAATTTGATAGTAATCATCCAACTCTTTCTCATCTGATTCCACATTCATCCCTGTATCATTTACCATTGCCAACGATTGCCTAATTGTGTTCATGGCAATACGAACATCTTTATTGACGCCCTTCAACTGTGCCCGTTTTTTCTTTTGCTGATCTTTTGGGGCATTCAGTTTACTAATGCGTTCCTCTGTTTGTTTTACGTTGAGATCGGATTCGAGAATTTCGTGCAACAGTTTTACTTGCTGCTTCGGATCATCCAATTTAATCAATGCTCTTGCATGACGCTCGGTAATTTGTTTATTGAGCAGTGCTTCCTGTATTTCTTCTGATAACTTTAATAAACGAAGCTTATTGGCGATCGTGGATTGATTCTTCCCCAATCTTTGTGCCAAAGCTTCCTGTGTTAAACCATGCATTTCCAGCAATTTCGCGTAAGCATTTGCTTCCTCGATTACTGTCAACTCTTCCCGTTGCAGGTTTTCAATTAAAGCTACAGAGGCTATTTCCTTGTCGTTCATTTCTTTTATAATTGCAGAAACAAACTCCCACTCCAGCTTTTTGACCGCTCTCCATCTTCGTTCCCCGGCAATTAATTCATATTTTTCTTCCTCTGTATTTATTCTCCGAACGACAATGGGTTGAATCATGCCGTGAGTATGAATTGTTTGTGCCAGTTCCTGAATCTTTTCTTCACTAAATATGGAACGGGGTTGGAAGCGATTTGGTTCAATAGCATCAACCGGTATTTGCACCACCTCATCGGGATGGTAACCATCCAATTCCGATTCCGTTTCGGCATCTTTTTCACCCAAACCAAAGATCCGGTTAAAGGGTTTGACCATCAATTAACACCACCTTTTTACAATATAAAACAAAAATGTTTCACGTGGAACATTTTGCTTTATACAAGGGATATGAAACAAAACGAAGACTTTCACCAATAGTTTAGGCGAAAAGTCCACATAATGGGATATGTATGTAAGCAAATAATAAATCTACTTCTACTATTCTACCACAAATAACTGTAATTGAACATTAGTAAACAAGGCTTCCACCATAATTCAGTGGTGAAAGTCCGCTTATCTTCATCTTGCCTTCAAGCTACATAGTATACTTACACAATTGGGTCTTTATTCGGCGTTCCCGCTTTTCTTGGATATTTTTTTGGGGTTTTTCTTCTTTTATCGACAATAACTACAGACCGTTCACTTTTTTCTTCCGGCAAGGTAAATGTATGTGTATCTCTTATCTTTCCACCTAAAATCTCTATAGCAGTTGCAGCCTCTTCCAGTTCTTCCGAGACTTGGGATCCTTTCATAGCCAGAAAGATTCCATTCTTTTTCACTAAAGGTAAACAGAGTTCCGAGAGAACAGACATTCGCGCTACTGCTCTTGCTGACACTACGTCAAAACTTTCTCTGAAAGACTCATTTTTACCGAAGTTTTCAGCCCGGTCATGGTAAAATGCCACATCCTTCAAATCCAACTGTGTGGCCAGCTGATTCAAAAAATGAATCCGCTTCTTTAGAGAATCAACAATGGTCACCTTAATATGCGGAAAACAGATTTTCAGCGGAATACTTGGAAAACCTGCGCCGGCACCTACATCGCATATATCGACAGAATCCGCAAAATCATAATAAAAAGCTGCTGAAATGGAGTCAAAGAAATGCTTTTCGTACACATCTGCCTCTGATGTTAGTGCGGTTAGATTTATTTTTTCATTCCATTCCACCAATGTGTTGAAATAAATTTGAAATTGTTCGAGCTGTTTTTCGGATAAATGAATCCCCTGTTCTTTTAAATGTAAAGCAAATGTATTTGCGTTCATTTACGAGTCTCCTTATGTAAACGGGAAGTTTTCCAGTGTAGTAACCTTCCCTGTTTATTCATGGAAGCAGGCAGAAAATATTTTATTTCCTGCCTGCGCGAATCAATTTCATAATAGAGAAATTAGTATTGAAATCCGAACAAAGTTGATTTCCGTATTAACAAATTATAAGAGGTTTTTTGTTCGGATACTTAGTAAAAATAAGCAATTATGCAATTAACTCGTCCGATTGAATATTAGTTTGCCAACCTTGCGATATCTCCCTGTTCAATATAAACCAATAATATAGAAACATCTGCAGGGTTTACGCCGGAAATTCTTGATGCCTGGCCAACAGACAGCGGACGGATTTTTTTCAATTTTTCCTTTGCTTCTGTCGCTATACCGCTTATGGCATCGTAATCAATGTCTTCCGGTACTTTTTTATCTTCCATTTTCAACATACGATCCACTTGATCTTTTGCCTTCTTAATATACCCTTCATACTTAATTTGAATACCAACCTGCTCTTTAACTTCCTCCGGCAGATCAGCATCCGGCTGCAGGATCTTTTCAATCTTCTCGTAGGAAATCTCCGGCCGCTTCAGCAAATCGTATGCTTTCACTGCTTCCTTCAAAGCTTGAGCACCCGTTCCTTCCAGAAAATCATTTACATCCCCGGAAGGCTTGATAACCAATTTATTTAATCGTTTCTTTTCCTGCTCCACCAAACGATTTTTCTCCACATATTTGGCATAACGCTCCTCTGAAACAGTACCTGCATTATAACCAATTTCCGTCAGTCTGAGATCAGCATTATCATGACGCAGCAGCAAACGGTATTCGGCACGGGATGTTAACAGACGATATGGTTCATTTGTTCCTTTCGTCACCAAATCATCAATCATGACACCAATATATGCCTGAGAACGATCCAGAATAATGAGCTCTTTCCCAAATAATTTGGCTGCAGCATTCATTCCTGCCATAATTCCCTGGCCGGCTGCTTCTTCATAACCGGAAGTTCCATTGATCTGACCGGCGGTAAAGAGGTTCTCTATATTTTTTGTTTCCATTGTCGGCCAAAGCTGGGAAGGTACAACCACATCATATTCGATGGCATAGCCGGCCCGCATAATTTGTGCATTTTCCAGACCTGGTACAGTCTTAATCATTTCATGCTGTACATATTCCGGCAGTGAAGTTGATAATCCTTGTACATACACCTCGTCTGTATCTCTTCCTTCCGGCTCGAGGAAAATCTGATGCCGTGGTTTATCGTTAAAACGGACAATTTTATCCTCGATGGATGGACAGTACCTTGCCCCTGTTCCCCGCTGTACACCGGAATACATGGCAGACATGCCGAGATTATCATTAATCACCTGGTGCGTAAATTCATTCGTGTACGTTAACCAGCATGGGAGCTGATCCACAACACGTTCTTTTGTTTCATAGGAAAAATACTTGGGATTCTCATCTCCAGGCTGGATTTCCGTTTTGGAATAATCAATGGAATGGCTGATCACCCGTGGCGGCGTGCCTGTTTTGAAGCGGGTCAACTTAAATCCGAGCTCCTCCAGATGGTGGGAAAGCTTCAATGTTGGACGCTGGTTATTCGGTCCGCTTTCATATTCCACATCCCCGATTAATACTTTTCCGCGCATAAACGTACCGGTTGTAATAATGACAGATTCTGATGTGTAAACAGCCTTCGTTTCTGTAACAACACCTTTACATACGCCATCTTCCACAATCAGGGAATCCACCATCCCCTGGTGTAACGTAAGGTTTTCTTCACTTTCCAGCAGTTTTTTCGCTTCCTGCATATAAACATTTTTATCAGCCTGTGCTCTTAAAGCCTGCACGGCGGGACCTTTTCTCGTGTTGAGCATGCGCATTTGGATAAAAGATTTATCGATCAGTTTACCCATCACACCGCCAAGTGCGTCCACTTCTCTTACAACAATTCCCTTCGCCGGACCACCTATGGAAGGGTTGCATGGCATAAACGCAATCATATCCAGGTTCAGTGTAAGCATAAGTGTTTTTGCACCCATACGGGCAGCCGCAACGCCTGCTTCCATCCCTGCATGGCCGGCACCGACTACAATAACATCATAATGGCCTGCATTATAAGTCATCTTTTTCACCCTTTCTTTTTTCTTTATTATCGTTTCTTATTTTCCTAAACAGAACTGGGAGAACAGCTGATCAATCAGACTGTCACTGGCTGTATCACCAATAATCTCACCTAAAAACTCCCATGTTCTTGTTACATCTATTTGTACGATATCAAGCGGCATATCAAGATCAATTGCTTCCATTGCATCCTCGAGTGCCTGCTTGGCCTGTTTTAATAATTGTATATGCCTTACATTGGACACATACGTTAAGTCTCCACTATCTATCTCCCCGGAAAAAAATGTTTTGGCAATGGCTGCTTCCAGGTCATCAATTCCCTCATCTTCAATGAGGGAAGTAGAAATGACAGGATTTTCCCCGGCAAACTCCTTTACCTCATCCAAGGATAACTTTTGCTCTAGATCTGTTTTATTTATGATGACGATATATTCCAGACCTTCAATTGCTTCGAAAAGCTTTTTGTCTTCCGCTGAAAGCCCCTCATTATAATTCAGAACAAACAAGATAAGATCTGATTCCTTCAGCACCTGCCTGGATCGTTCCACTCCGATTTTTTCAACAATATCTTCTGTCTCCCTGATGCCGGCAGTATCCACAAGTCTTAACGGCACCCCTCTAACATTGACATACTCTTCAATAATATCTCTCGTCGTTCCGGGAATCTCTGTGACAATTGCTTTATTCTCCTGGACGAGCGCATTCATGAGGGAGGATTTTCCTACATTTGGCCGGCCGATAATTGCTGTGGCAAGCCCTTCTCTTAAAATTTTCCCCTGCTTTGCCACCTGCAGCAATTCCTCAATTTCCTGATGCACTTCCTTTGTCTTCTTTTGCATCATATCATGGGACATCTCTTCCACGTCATCATACTCCGGGTAATCGATGTTTACTTCCACATGGGCAACGGTCTCCAATAAATCCTGACGCAGCCGCTGAATCAGACCGGACAAGCGACCGTCCATCTGTTTCAGTGCAACAGACATCGCCTTATCCGTCTTTGCACGAATCAGATCCATGACAGCCTCTGCCTGAGATAAATCAATACGTCCATTTAAAAAGGCGCGTTTCGTAAATTCTCCAGGCTCAGCGAGTCTTGCTCCCTGACTTAAAGCAATCTCAAGTACCCGATTCACAGAGACAAGTCCACCGTGACAATTGATTTCAACAATATCCTCACGGGTAAATGTTTTAGGTGCGCGCATAATGGAAACCATTACTTCCTCAGCAACCTCGTTGGTTGCCGGATCTATAATTTTTCCATAATGCATCGTATGGGAATCAGCTTCTGTAATGTTTTTCCCTTGAAAAATTCCCGCGGCCATCGGGATGGCCTCAGGGCCGCTCAACCTTAC
The DNA here is from genome assembly GCF_055379185.1 of Virgibacillus kimchii. Taxonomy (NCBI): domain Bacteria; kingdom Bacillati; phylum Bacillota; class Bacilli; order Caryophanales; family Bacillaceae; genus Virgibacillus; species Virgibacillus kimchii. The sequence goes on from NZ_AP043951.1 coordinate 3,115,112, forward strand.
AATCGAAATGGCTCCTTCACCGATCGGTGTGGATATTGCTGTAATTGTATCTGTTTCCATCTGCTGCACCTCCTCTTCTTCACATAATCCTCCTGTTAGGAGTCAAATTTATATATCAATCAGTAACTGATTCATTTTATAGTCACTAACAAAATAGAATATCATAAATGCCGGGAAAAATAAAGTTGTCCACAGAAACAAACAGCAAAAAAACCGTCTGTCCCCATGTGAATAAAGGGAAGACGGTTTTTTATGAAGATATCAACATGTTAATTACTTTTCGGCGTTTTTTCCTGATCTGTCAATCGTTCCATCTTTATACGTATTCTCCACTTGCTCGCGCGTCATGGATTTTTCTTCTTCCTTCTCCTGATGTTCCGGATGATATGCTTTTCCTGCATTTGCTTTTTCCTCATGATCAGTTTGTTCCCTGTTTTGCATGATTCATATCTCCTTCCTATAGAGGCTTATTAATATTGAATTCCCTGCTAAACCAAAAATAAAACGAGGCTGGGACATAACTTTAACGTCTAGAAGAAAATTCGAACAAATCATGGTGATAGAGTATCACCGGCCGCTCCGGGAATACGCTTCGCTTTCACCACGGGCACAAGTGCGACATCTGGGACTGCGCTAAATGCTCGTCCCACCGAAAAGCATTAATCAAACTCCCGTTGGTCGTTTTCTTAGTGTCTTCTTTGCCGCAGGCGGCTGATGAGCCTCCTTGCCCCGACAAGGGGTATGCCGACGTTGCCCGCAAAGGGCGTTTTTAGTCGGCCTTCATTAATGTTGCCCTGCGGGGTCTCATCGATGCCTTTTATCCTGCTGGACAAGTAACGCTTCGGCAGCATTACATCGCACGCAGAAAATGCATAGCATTTTCAAGGAGTCTCCGTATATTCCCGGAGCTGGGCAAGTGGTTTGTTTGGTTTTTTCTCCAATAAAATTAGTTATGTCCCAGCCTCGTAAAGAGTTAATTTCTAATTTGGTTTTATGACAATATGGCGATGCGGCTCCGTGCCATCGGAATGCGTTGTAATGTTTTCATTTCCCTGCAGTGCGCTGTGAATAATTTTACGTTCAAAAGCAGGCATGGGTTCCAAGGCCACCTTTTTATTCAGTCTGACCGCTTTATCAGCCATTTTCCCAGCAAGGGATTCTAAAGTTTCTCTTCTTCTGCCCCTGTAGCCCTCTGCATCCAGGGTAACAGAATAATACTCATCAGTATCTTTATTTAAAGCGAGATGTACCAGATATTGAAAGGCATTTAAAGTCTGGCCGCGCTTACCGATTAGCAATGCAATATTTTCCGCACTCATCTCGAAGGTGACGTGATTTCCTTCTACCGTGGTAGCTATGTCCACATCGACATTCATATTTTTTGTCACTTCATGAATAAATTTTTCTGCTTCTTCAATTGGATTTTTTTTAATTTTTACTTTTACATAAGCCCGCTTGGAACCAAAGACACCAAGCAACCCTTTTTTACCTTCATCGATGACTTCAATTTCCACTCGGTCCCTTGACGTGTTTAACTGCTCTAAAGCTGATTGGACCGCTTCTTCAACTGTTTGTCCACTAGCAGTTATTTCTCTCACTTTTTGACGCCTCCAGTTTTCGCAGAATTCGCCATCATTGGTCTGCGGATTACTAATGTTTGAGCAATCATAAAGAAGTTACCAATTACCCAATATAAAGCCAGTGCTGCCGGGAAGAAAAAGGCAAACACACCTATCATAATCGGCATTACCCAAAGCATGACCATCATTTGCGGATTTTGCGCCGCTGCAGATCCTGCCATCATCAATTTTTGCTGCAGCCAGGTGGTAACACCAGTAATAATTGGTAAAATAGGATCTACAGACCCAAGTTCAAACCATAGAAAATTATGTGTACTGATTTCAGTTGTACGCGTAATAGCATGAAACATGGCAATTAAGATCGGCATTTGCACAAAGATCGGCAAACAACCCGCAAGTGGGTTTACACCATGTTTTTGGAATAGTGCCATTGTTTCCTGCTGTAATTTCTGCTGGGTATTGGCATCTTTTGAACTGTATTTTTGCTGTAATTCCTTTAGCTCCGGCTGGATTTCCTGCATTGCCTGCGAGCTTTTCAATTGTTTTATGTTCAATGGCAAAAGCACCAAACGGATAATTATCGTCACAATAATAATTGACAGGCCGTAGTTTTCATTAAATGATTCGGCAAAAAACGTAATCAGCCATGACAAAGGATAAACGAAATAACTATTCCAAATCCCTTCACTTTCAGATGTAATCGGCTGGTCAATTTCTGTACAACCGGCAAGGATTGCTACGGCAAACAATAATCCCGCAAGCAATAAATACTTTTTACGCAAAATCTTTCCTCCTAACTGTATTACAAAGCCTGTATTACAAGCCATTAGATCAAAACGGATGAAAATCCGGTGTAAATACCTAACTTTATCTCCATATAATTACTATCAACCCTAATGAAGACCAGCAGTAAAATATAAAATATAATATATAATAGAAAAGATAATGTCATGCTTCTATCTGCTATTTTAGCTTATATGACTATAATATTCTATACTAAACAACAACTATTTTTTAAATAACTGTTCTTTATGTATTAAATGACCCAGGCTTTTTTTTATCTCTGTAAAATTCATATTTTTTGCCGGCTGTCTGGCAATGATCACGTAATCGTACTCTTGTTTAATTTCATCTTCCAGTTGTTGAAAAGCAGTGCGAAGGTAGCGCTTTATCCGGTTTCTCGTTACTGCATTGCCTATTTTTTTCCCCACAGACAATCCAACTCTAAAATGAAGCTGCCCAGGCTTTTTCACGTAATAGATGACAAGCTGCCGATTTGCAAAAGACTTCCCCCGTTTAAAAACCTGTTGAAATTCCTCGTTTTTTTTAATTCTGAATTCCTTTTTCATTCCATATCACCTTAGCAAATTCTACTTCAAGCCTGTCCATTTGTTTCTATTTATTATATCAGCTTGCAAAATGCAGCTGGGATCCATCCATAAGAAAAACTCTCATTTAATCGTATTTTAGTGACAGTATTCATCTACACAGGACTTAAAAAAGATAGCTGAGTTGAATCCACTTCTCAGCTAACATTATATTTTCCTAAAGTGGAAAAAGACCACTGAAATGTCAGTGGCCTATGCAGATAATACTTTTCTTCCTTTACGGCGACGACGGGCAAGTACTTTACGTCCATTTTTCGTACTCATTCTAGCCCGGAAGCCATGCACTTTTTTACGTTTACGGTTATTCGGTTGAAATGTTCTTTTCATTTATTCTGCACCTCCTGAAAAGGATGTAAAATCCAAAATTAACAATCATCCATAAGACAGTCTTTGTAATTATACGTAATGAAGATAGCATCTGTCAACATTGATTTAATGAATGGAATCATGCAAATAAATCCAGCTGTCAAACTTTCCTACATATAATAAAAAATTCATGCTTATTATTCATCCACTCCATCTATATTTCAATCTGCCCCCGTCCTCCTGAAAACAAACTGATCGGGCATCTTCATTTCTTCCAGAAAACACCCCTGTTATACAACAAAACAAAATCAAGTTGCCCGGTTTTGAAATTTAATTTCATTTCCCCCAGTTTATTATTATATTTAGTTGGTGCAGCACAAAAAGGTTTATCCACATACCTTGTTCGCAATAATTTTCCACATTTTTTTCATCCACAACAATTATCGACAGGAAAATCACAAAATATAGTGCTCTTAACGAATTTTGTATACAACCTGTTGAAATTGTGGATAAGTGTCGAAAAAACGTTGCAGCAACAGCTTTTTTCTGATATTATAATTGTGTTTAACTCTGTTGACCATCCACCTTCGAAATAAAGTTATCTACAGTTTGTGGATATACTGTGGATATTTATACACATACCATAGTATAATGTTATAAACAAGTTTGTGGAAAAAGTTTATAAGTAAGTATAAGTCTTTGATGGTCCATTTCATCTATCCACAACTCTAATTATCTTTCAGCAGGAAATAATTATACTGCTTCTATTCAAATAAAATATTGTAATAAGAGGTAAATACGATAAATTTAGTACAATTTTACAGCATGCCTTTTTCATCTTTATGAGATAGAGAGAGGCTTTTTCTGTCATTGGGGAAAGTTATACTTTTAATCCCCTTTATTTAATTATAGCTCACCGAAAGGAGTGAAGAACCGATTGGAAAATATAAATGATTTATGGGTAGCAACATTGGAAAAAATCGAAGAAAAAATAAGCAAACCAAGCTTTGAAACATGGTTGCAGTATACGAAAGCAGAAGGACTGGACGGGGACACACTCATTATATCCGCACCGAACGAGTTTGCCAGAGACTGGCTGGAAAACCAGTACACACAATTTATTTCTGAAATATTACTCGACATTACCGGCACCGAACTACATACGAAATTCATCGTACCGGACAGCAGTATAGACGAGGAAAATAATGAAGAAATGCAAAAACCGGATCCGAAAGCAAACAGAGGCAATGAAACACATAAAACGATGCTGAATGATAAATACACATTTGATTCTTTCGTAATCGGTGCAGGTAACCGATTTGCCCATGCTGCATCTCTTGCTGTAGCTGAGGCACCGGCCAAAGCGTATAATCCACTTTTTATTTATGGCGGTGTAGGACTTGGTAAAACCCATCTGATGCAGGCGATAGGTCACTACGTTCAGGAGCATGATCCTGATGCCAAGGTTGTCTATTTATCATCAGAAAAATTTACGAATGAGTTTATTAACGCCATCATGGATAACCAAACAACTGCTTTTCGCAACAAATACCGTAATGTAGATGTTTTATTAATCGATGATATTCAATTTATTGCAGGTAAGGAATCCACCCAGGAGGAGTTTTTCCATACCTTCAATACGTTGCATGAGGAAAGCAAACAAATTATTATTTCCAGTGACAGACCGCCGAAGGAAATTCCAACACTGGAAGACAGGCTGCGTTCCCGGTTTGAATGGGGGCTAATAACAGATATTACCCCTCCGGATCTGGAAACAAGAATTGCCATTCTGACTAAAAAAGCAAAAGCAGAAGGACTGGATATACCAAATGAAGTCATGCTTTATATTGCCAATCAAATAGATACCAATATTAGGGAACTGGAGGGTGCCTTAATTCGCGTTGTGGCCTACTCATCACTTGTAAATCAGGATATTGATGCTTCCCTTGCAGCAGATGCGCTAAAGGATATTATTCCAAGCAGCAAACCGCGTGTTATTACCATTCAGCGGATTCAGGAGACAGTTGGAGAAAAGTATAGTGTAAAGCTGGAAGAAATGCTTGCAAAAAAACGAACGAAAGCTATTGCCTTCCCAAGACAAATTGCCATGTACTTATCCAGGGAATTAACCGATTCCTCCCTGCCAAAGATAGGGGAAGAATTTGGCGGACGGGATCATACGACAGTAATCCATGCCCATGACAAAGTAAGCAAATTAATGGAAAAAGACACTGAACTAACCAAAGAAATAGAAGAGTTGAAAGAACAGCTGAAATCAATCTAAATATAAACTGTGAAAAGATGTTAATAAAAAAATAAAAGCATATACAGGTTGTCCACATGTGAATAACTTGCGTACAGCAACCAAACATCATTTATCCACAGTAACCACAGCACTTATTATTATTACTGTATTCTTTATTAAATAAAATAATATATAGAACTTCCATTTTGAGGAGGAAAACTTAAATGAAATTTATTATTAATCGACAGAAATTAATATCTGGCTTGCAGGATGTTATGAAAGCTGTCTCATCCAGAACTGTGGTACCCATTCTTACAGGGGTAAAACTGGAAGCAACGAAACAAGGAATTACTTTAATTGGAAGTGATTCTGACATTACCATAAAATACTTTATTCCTGCTGAAGAAGACGATAAAGTCATTGCAGAAGTTATCGAAGAAGGAAGTATTGTGCTGCACGCAAAATATTTTCCCGACATTATCCGTAAATTACCGGAAGAAACAGTAGAGATAGAAATGGCTGAACAATTAAAAGTGGGGATACGTTCAGGAAAATCCAGATTCCATCTAAATGGACAGGATCCGGATGAATATCCATTGCTTCCCGAACTGCAGACGGAAGACAGTTTTGAAATATCCACAAGTACATTAAAAGCATTAATTAAACAGACTGTATTTGCGGTGGCCACGATGGAAAGCCGTCCCATACTGACTGGTGTGCAAATGAAACTGCTGGATAATAAGCTGACGTTCTCCGCAACGGACAGTCACCGGCTCGCTATGCAGGAAATTCCAATATCCGATTCCGAGACAGAAATTACAAGTTTGGTTATCCCCGGAAAAAGCCTGAATGAATTGAATAAAATACTTTCGGATAACGAAGAAAAAATAGAGATCAGTGTAACAAACAATCAAATTCTCTTCCGTACGAAAAATTTATACTTCCTATCCCGGCTGCTGGATGGAAAATACCCGGAGACGTCACGGCTCATTCCTGAAGAAAGCAAAACTGCACTGCAAATAAAAACGAAAGATCTGTTGCATACGATTGATCGTGCTTCCCTGCTTGCCAAGGATGACCATAATAACGTAGTAAGACTAATAACAAAAGACAATCAACATGCAGAGATAACGAGTAATTCTCCGGAAGTCGGTACGGTGACGGAAGAAATCGGCATTCAGTCGATGGAGGGAGAGGATCTGAAAATCTCCTTCAGTTCAAAATATATGATGGATGCGTTAAAGGCGATTGGTTTTGACGAAGTGAAAATAGAATTCACCGGCGCCATGCGGCCATTTATCATCCGACCGGTAAATGGGGAAAGCATTCTGCAGTTGATCCTGCCGATACGGACATATTAGTAAGAATCCTTTGGCAGAAATAGAAAAATCTCCCTTCCAATGAAAAATCAATTCTTATTGTTAAATTGGCGGCTGGGACATAACTTTTTTTCGGAGAGAAATCGAAACAACCCACTTATTCAGCTCCGGGAATATACGGAGACTCCAGCAGGAGAAAAGGCATCGATGAGACCCCGCAGGGCGCCACGCGCCCGAGGAGGCTCATCAGCCGCCTGCGGCAAAGAAGACACTAAGAAAACGACCAACGGGAGTTTGATTAGATGTCGCACTTGTGCCCGTGGTGAAAGCGAAGTATATTCCCGGAGCGGCAGGTGACACTCTATCCATTGATTATTTCGTTTTCTTTGAGACTTTAAAGTTATGTCCCAGTCTTTTTCTTACAATACGTAAATTCTTTACATTATTATTAAATTTAACATTCTGTATATTATAACGAATCAGAATGTTATTCTCTCCACTCCTTTCAACTTTCCCTATCTTTTAAAAGTAATTTAAAGGCGAAATAAGCCATATTGACTAAAAAAAGGGGTAAACCTTTCATTAAACCAAAAACTTTAGTAAAATAGGTTTATAAGACTTCTATCGGTAATATACTAATAAATAAACAATAGAATCGGTGATGAAATGCATGAAGAAGTAAACATAAATACGGAATATATTACACTGGGCCAATTTATTAAAGTCATCAACATTCTGGAATCCGGTGGAATGGTAAAGCTCTTTCTCCAGCAGGAAGGTGTCATCGTAAACGGAGAACAGGAACATAGGCGGGGAAGAAAGCTGTATCCCGATGACTTGGTGGAGATAGAAGGCATCGGTTCCTATCTGGTTACAAAAGAGGATTAGATATGCATATCGAACAGCTTTCCTTAAAAAATTACCGGAATTATGAGAAACTCGATATTTCTTTTGATGATAAGATCAATGTCATTATCGGGGAAAATGCCCAGGGAAAGACAAACCTGATGGAGGCTATCTATCTGCTTGCATTCACTAAGTCCCACCGGACATCAAGAGAAAAAGAACTGATTCACTGGGAAAAAGAATATGCTAAAATAGAAGGCAGGATTACAAAACGGAACCAAAACTTCCCGCTGGAAATTATTATTTCGACAAAAGGAAAAAAAGCGAAGCATAATCATTTGGAACAGCATCGGCTAAGTGATTATATCGGTGCCTTGAATGTAGTAATGTTTGCTCCGGAGGATTTGACCATTGTTAAAGGAGCACCGCAAATACGAAGGCGATTCATGGATATGGAGCTGGGACAGATCCAGCCAACCTATGTTTATCATTTGGGACAGTATCAAAAAATATTAAAACAGCGAAATGCTTTATTAAAACAGCTGCAGCGGAATATTCATGGGGATAGAAGTATGCTGCAAGTTTTGACCGATCAGCTTATATCCCATGCGGCAACTCTTTTGGAAAGACGATTTGTATTTCTTGAGTTATTGCGGAAGTGGGCAAGTCCCATTCATTACGGAATCAGCCGGGAGCTGGAGAAATTGGAAATCGCCTATGCTCCAACGATGGACGTATCAGAAAACGATGATAAAGAAAAAATAGCATCTATTTATTTAAATAAATTCCATGAAGTGCAGGAAAAAGAAATCGAACGCGGCACCACGTTAATTGGTCCGCATCGAGATGATTTATTGTTTTATGTTAACGGAAAAAATGTTCAGGTTTACGGGTCCCAGGGTCAGCAGCGGACCACTGCTCTATCCGTGAAGCTCGCTGAAATCGAACTGATTTATAACGAAGTCGGTGAATATCCTGTTTTACTTCTGGATGATGTATTAAGTGAATTGGATGATTACAGGCAATCCCATCTTTTAAGCACCATCCAGGGAAAAGTTCAGACATTTGTCTCAACGACAAGTGTGGAGGGAATTAACCATGAAACATTGAAGAAAGCGGAACTCTATCATGTCAAAGATGGGAACATAGATACATAATGCTGGAGGTAATATGATGTTCATACACATTGGGAACGATAATGCGATAAGATCCTCGGATGTCATCGCTATTTTGGATTATAATTTAATTTCATCTTCCACCATTATGGAAAACTTTATGGAAGGGTCGGAAAAAGAAGGAAAGATTGTCGGACCGGAAACAGATGCCAAGTCAATCATGGTCACAAAGGATAATATTTATTACAGTACATTGTCGATCACCACACTGAAAAAACGAGCCAGCATGATCTCCACGATTGACAAGCTCGATGATTTTTCGGAAGAACTATAATAAATTGATTTGCAGTTTTTATACTAGAGAAAAATATTCCATCCCTCCCCGATCTTCTTCGTAATTCGGTTTTATACCGGGAATAGGCGCGATGTGGAAGGGGAATGTTCATCTTTTTATATAAAAACAAAATTACAGTTTTTATTCAGATAGAAATGGAAGTGAAATTATGTCAATGGAAGATAATGTTGCAAAAAATCAGGCATATGGTGCAGAACAGATTCAAGTGCTGGAAGGACTGGAAGCAGTTCGCAAGCGGCCGGGGATGTATATCGGTTCCACCGGTGAAAAAGGACTGCATCACTTAGTCTGGGAAATTGTGGACAATAGTATCGATGAAGCACTGGCAGGCTACTGTGACCAAATTGATGTCATTATTGAAAAAGACAACAGTATAACTGTCAGAGACAATGGTCGCGGGATCCCCGTTGACATTCAGAAAAAAACAGGCAGGCCAGCCCTTGAGGTAATTATGACCGTGTTGCACGCCGGGGGTAAATTCGGCGGCGGCGGTTATAAAGTTTCCGGCGGTTTGCATGGTGTAGGTGCTTCTGTCGTTAATGCCCTTTCATCAAAATTGGAAGTATATGTCCACCGTGATGAAAAAATTCATTATCTGGAATTTAATAAAGGGGTGCCGCAGGGAGAGATCGAAGTCATCGGAGAGACGGATATTACCGGCACGGTTACACATTTTATCCCGGATACGGAGATTTTCACCGAATCCAATGAATACAGCTTTGATATTTTATCCCAGCGTTTGCGTGAATTGGCATTTTTAAACAAAGGCCTGACGATCACAATTGAGGATAAGCGCTCAGACGGTGAACAAATCAGCTATCACTATGAAGGCGGCATCAGCTCCTATGTGGAGTTTATTAACCGCACAAGGGAAGTCCTCCACGAGCCTTTTTATGCGGAAGGCATAGACCAGGGAATTGCCGTCGAAGTGGCGATTCAATACAATGACGGGTTTGCAAGCAATCTATACTCTTTTGCCAATAACATTCATACGTACGAAGGCGGGACCCATGAATTTGGTTTTAAGACCGGTTTGACGAGAGTTATTAATGACTATGCAAGAAAAAATAATTTATTTAAGGAGTCCGATCCCAACTTATCCGGAGAAGACGTGCGGGAAGGGTTAACAGCAATTGTATCCATTAAACACCCAAACCCCCAATTTGAAGGACAGACGAAAACCAAACTTGGAAACAGTGAAGTACGCACAGTAACGGATCATGTGTTCAGCGAAATGTTTTCCAAATTTTTATTTGAGAATCCGTCTGTTGCCAAGATTGTCGTTGAAAAAGGATTAATGGCTTCCAGGGCCCGGGCTGCAGCCAAAAAAGCGAGGGAATTGACCCGCAGAAAAAGTGCATTGGAAGTATCCAACCTGCCGGGAAAGCTGGCGGACTGCTCCTCCAGGGATGCAGAAATCAGTGAGCTTTATATTGTGGAGGGTGACTCTGCCGGCGGTTCAGCCAAACAGGGACGGGACCGGCACTTTCAGGCCATCCTGCCTCTCAGGGGTAAAATTCTTAACGTGGAAAAAGCCCGTTTGGACAGAATTCTATCCAATAATGAAGTGCGTTCCATGATTACGGCTTTAGGAACGGGTATTGGCGAAGATTTTGATATCACCAAAGCACGTTACCATAAAGTAGTTATTATGACAGATGCAGATGTGGACGGAGCCCATATCCGCACTTTATTATTAACCTTCTTTTACCGCTATATGCGTCCTTTGATTGAGTACGGCTATATTTATATTGCTCAGCCGCCACTGTATAAGATCCAGCAGGGAAAAGCTGCTTATTATGCATACGATGAAAGGGAAATGGAGCGGATACTGGAAGAGATTCCAAAATCACCGAAACCCGGCCTGCAGCGTTATAAAGGTTTGGGGGAAATGAATGCGGAACAACTCTGGGAAACAACAATGGACCCGGAAAACCGTACATTGCTCCAAGTGGAATTAAAAGACGCCATAGATGCGGATCAGATCTTTGATATGTTGATGGGCGATAAAGTGGAACCGCGGAGAAACTTTATTGAGGAAAATGCCCAGTATGTAAAAAATCTCGATATATAGATGTTGGGAGCAGGAGACCAAAATCAATCTAACTCCCGCTGCTAAACTCTTTACTTTTACAGGTGTTTGAAAGACAAGACTTAATTCTTGGTCAGAGTGGAAGTCTGGATAAGAAATCGTCTTATTTGCCGGTTTCCCCTATCCTGCTTCTAGCCACTGATCAGTGGGAAACGCAATGAGCGTTTTCTTATAGGAGGTAGTGAAATGGCAGAGGAACAACGGCCAAATGTTCAGGAAATTAATATTAGTAAAGAAATGCGTACATCATTTTTGGATTATGCCATGAGTGTAATTGTATCCCGCGCACTGCCGGATGTGCGGGATGGATTAAAGCCTGTCCACCGCAGAATATTATATGCAATGAATGATCTCGGTATGCATGCAGATAAAGCATATAAAAAATCTGCACGTATCGTCGGTGAAGTGATCGGTAAGTATCACCCCCACGGAGATTCGGCAGTTTATGAAGCCATGGTAAGAATGGCACAGGATTTCAGTTTTCGGAATATGCTTGTCGATGGTCACGGGAACTTTGGATCCGTGGACGGGGATTCAGCAGCAGCGATGCGGTATACAGAGGCAAGAATGTCGAAAATTTCCATGGAGTTATTACGGGATATTAATAAAGACACGATTGATTATGCGGAAAACTACGATGGTACTGAACATGAGCCGGTAGTTTTTCCTGCTCGTTTTCCGAATCTACTCGTTAACGGTGCTGCAGGGATTGCCGTAGGAATGGCGACCAATATCCCGCCGCATAATCTCGGAGAAACCATTGATGCTGTATTGGCTGTCAGTCAAAACCCGGACATTACCATCGATGAATTGATGGAGGAATATATTCATGGACCCGACTTTCCAACCGGAGCGCAAATACTAGGCAGGAGCGGCATTCGAAAAGCCTATGAAACAGGAAAAGGCTCCATAACGATTCGGGCAAAAGTAAATATTGAAGAAAAGGCGAATGGAAAAGCAACCATTATCGCCACAGAACTGCCTTTCCAGGTAAATAAAGCGAAACTGATTGAAAAAATTGCCGAACTCGTGCGCGATAAACGGGTTGACGGTATTACGGATCTGCGGGATGAATCCGATCGAAACGGAATGCGGGTCGTGATTGAACTGCGCCGGGATGTCAATCCGAATGTAGTTTTAAATAATTTATACAAGTACACTGCACTCCAGACTACGTTTGGTGTAAATATGCTGGCACTTGTGGATGGACAGCCTAAAGTGCTGACGATAAAGCAATGTCTGGAGCATTATCTTGATCATCAGATCGTCATTATTAAACGACGGACGGCATTTGAATTGCGTAAAGCAGAGGCAAGAGCACATATTCTGGAAGGGTTAAGGGTTGCTCTTGATAATCTTGATGAAGTAATTTCTTTAATACGCAATTCCAAAACAGCGGAAGTTGCACGTGATGGGCTAATGAATAATTTTGACCTGACGGAAAAACAGGCTCAGGCAATTCTTGATATGCGACTGCAGCGGCTTACCGGCCTGGAACGGGAAAAAATTGAAAATGAGTACAATGAATTAATGAAATTAATTGATGAATTAAAAGCGATTTTAGCCGATGAGGAAAAAGTGCTGGAAATTATTCGTGAAGAACTGACCGAAATTAAAGAAAAGTATAATGATGAACGCCGTACGGAGATCCTGATGGGCGGTGCTAACTTCTTTGAAGATGAAGATCTGATTCCCGAAGAAAGTATTGTTATTACATTGACGCATAAAGGATATATTAAACGATTGCCATCTTCTACGTACCGGACACAAAAACGCGGCGGCCGCGGCATTCAGGGAATGGGGACAAATGAAGATGATTTTGTTGAGCATTTGGTTTCCACTTCCACGCATGATACTATTTTGTTCTTTACGAATAAAGGGAAGGTTTATAAAGCAAAAGGTTATGAAATTCCCGAGTTTAACCGGACGGCAAAAGGAATTCCCATTATTAATCTTCTCCGGGTGGAAAAAGGCGAATGGGTGAATGCTGTTATTTCTGTGAATGAGTATAAGGAAGATGCCTTTTTATTTTTTACCACGAAGCATGGGATTTCCAAGCGGACGAGCCTTTCCCAGTATGCCAATATTCGAAAAGGCGGACTCATAGCTGTCGGGTTAAGGGAGAATGACGAACTTATTTCCGTACGCTTGACAGACGGTAACCAGCATATGATGATTGCTACGAAAAATGGATATCTTATCCGTTTTCCGGAAGATCAGATTAGATCCATGGGAAGAACGGCAGCCGGGGTAAAAGGTATATCACTCCGGGAGGATGATGAAGTGGTTTCCATGGAGATATTGCAAAAGGATGCAAATATCCTTCATGTAACGAGCAAAGGATACGGAAAACAAACGAATGAAACGGAATACCGGATTACGAATCGCGGCGGCAAGGGTATTTACACCTGTAATCTGACGGAAAAAACAGGCCATGTTGTTGCCGTAAAAGCAGTGGATGGGGATGAAGACCTTATGCTGATTACAATTGCAGGGGTATTGATCCGCATTCCGGTCAAGGATATATCTGTAACTGGACGCAACACAATGGGTGTGCGCTTAATTCGCCTCCAGGATGAGGAGGAAGTCGCCACCGTTGCCAAGGTGGATATGGAAGAGGAAGAAGAGGAACTGGAAGAAGAGCCAGAAAGTGATGAGGAAACCGAAGAATAAGATAGTCTTCAGACGAGCGTATTCGCCTCGTCCGAGGAGATTGTATTTGTTTCCATGGGAAAGAGGCTGGGACTTAACTTTAAACTATCGAAGAAAATCCGAACAAATCATAGTGATAGAGGATCAAATGCCGCTCCGGGAGTATACTTCGCTTTCACCCGGGCGCGTGGCGCCCTGTGGTGTCTCATCGATGCCTTTTATCCTGCTGGACAAGTAACGCTTCGGCAGCATTACATCTTCGTGAGAAAATGCATAGCATTTTCAAGGAGTCTCCGTATATTCCCGGAGCTGGGTAAGTGGTTTGATTGGGTTTTCTCTGATAAAATTAGTTATTTCCCAGCCTCTTATATATACAAAATAAGATTTTTTCTTTACGACAGAAATGGCAAAAAAGCATGAAGATTAACATGCCTGCTTTACGAAAACAGGTGCTTCCTTTCCTGGTACGAATGAATGATATGGAGAAGCAATTGCATGTACTCCATCAATACAGCAAAAGAGAAGATTACTTTTTCCATCATAGTATTGCTGTTAGTGTCTTCTCCACTTATGTAGGAAAGAAGATGGGATTTAAAAAAGGAGAATGGCTGCAGATTGGCATTGCTGGTTTATTAAGTAACAGGAGGGTTGGTAAAACTGGAGCGAAGTGGCAAACACATTTGTGCATATTTTTATGGACCAGGACGATCCTCTGCACCCAATTGTCCGGTTGCCTGATGAGCAAATTATCCCGTTGCAGCAACAGACATCTGTCTTCATTGAAGAAATTGTTGGATGAACGGGAATGAATCGTCATCAAGCTTCTTCTTTTACGTTATGAAAGAAAAAATTTTAACTGAGATCATAAGGATAAGAAAAACTGACGCATTCACTTAAAGGCGAGCGAATGCGAGTTTTTCTAATAATTCATTTTCCAGCAATTCAGGCATTTTTTTCTGCGTACATTGCAGAAAACCGAGAATAAAGGGGTAATCTGCTTCTGTCTTTACAGTAAAAAGATCCCCCCACCATTCTGTTTCATACCGGGAAAGCATGCTTAAATTATATAATAATAAATAGTGAACCATGATTTCAGAAACAGGTAAGCACCATTTTCTGTCTGCCGGAAAATAAAGAGTTTGATTTGCAGCATGAATATAAAAAGGTGTCTCTTTTTCTTTTACAGGATATGCCATTTCCATCCGGATCTTTTCCCGATCAGAATCAGTGTATTTTATATTTGGTACCACTAGCGTTGCATTAAAAAGTAAAAACAATGTCAATCAATAAATCTGGTAGCTTCAGTTATTTAGTTCAATTTTCTGATAAATACCTAGTTTTATTCGAGAAAAAAAGTTAATATGCTTTAAAGGTAGCCCTTCATCCATTTTTAGAATTTTATATATTTATTAGTTAACTGGATCGTAGCTTAGATCATCTAAGTGCAAAACCTCCTCTGATTCGTATTGTGCCAAGGTTTCATTAAAAACCTTTTCGTGGTCCAGCCTTCGTCGTCCATTGGATGATCGTTCTGGTTTCCTGAATAATTCGGAAATAAAAAATGTCATGGATTGTGACCAGAAATCACGGGTCCAACGCAACATTTCGACTAAAGTTCCTTCATAGCCCAACTTGTTTTTCATTAACAGGGTTAGGCAGAAAGTAATCATAGCTATTAGTATTTGATTGTATACAGCGTTTTCACTCTTTCCATACAGTTTTTTGATAACCAGATGTTGCTTTATCCATTTGAAAAACAATTCAATTTGCCAGCGATGCCGGTAAATATCACTGATTTCCTGTGCACCGACGGTTGCATCGTTACACACAATTCGGATCTGGTTCCCTTCGCTGTCTACAGTTTCTATTAACTGCAGCGGATTCTTCATGTTTCCAATCTTCACGATCGCATGCCTGGAGATTGAAGAATCCTCATCTACCGGCAATTCCTCGATGACATTTACAACAGTATTCGATTTAATTCTTGTGGCAAACCGGATACCTTTTTCACAATAATAATCAAACTTAGCAAAGTTGAAATAACCTCGATCGAAGACATGAAGGACCCCTTTATCCGGCACAATTAATGAATCCAACTGAGTTTCATCAGCAGGTCTTGCAGGGGTAAGTATCATATCATTTGGATAAGAGATATCATCACAAAAGACGATGGAAGTATGCATCTTCACTCCCGCTTTTGTCTCCCGAAAATCTGCCCATTCATATTGGCTGAGACACATGGAAATGGTCGATGAATCAATCAGATGAAGCTTTCCAAGTGATTTGTCTGTCATTGTTGGGCCAAGTATTTGGTGCAGCTTTTGAATTAAATGATGCAGGATCGCCTGAAAAATCTCGGGTGGAATATCTCCATTTTTTCGAGAGAGTTGTGATTTACTAATGCTCTCTATACCAACAAGTCTTTGCACCGTTTTCTTTCGTTTAATCGTATCACTTATCCGCTTCAGACTATCTAAGTTTTTTAACTGGGCATAGATAAAAGCATTCGTAAACGTAAGTACATCAAGCTTTTTGACGTATTTGTCAACTTCGGCATGATCAATCATTTTTTGTATTACCTTTGAATCTAATGGATGAATGTATTCCTTGAATACAGTTTTTATGGTATTATTGTCCATGGTTTCTCCTTATAGTTAGGGATTTGGACAGGACTACCATACCCTAATTATAAGGTTTTTTTAATGGATTTTAAAGTGAAAAGATCTAATATTACCAACTTTCAAATAAAATATTTTACTTGATTTTTTAATATTATTTTCCTGCAACGCTAGTGATTTGGTACATATTTTTTTAATTTGTTAATAAAAGCTTTCTCAGTCAGATGATAGCTATCCAATAAGGAAATCGGAAATGCAAGCAGTGGTGAATTCAATTTCCCGACAGGAATCATTCTTTCCCTGTTTTGAAAGTGAAATAAGGGGAGCATTTCCGGAATGAGTCCCAGAAGGTCTTGCATGCTGATTTTCTCAAAAGGGATATGTTTACTGGCCAGAAGATGTGTAGCCATATAGGGAAATAACCCGTTATGCTGAATTTTTACTTCATCCTTCATAAAGGAGTAATTCTTTTTCTTCCGTTTTCTGGCTGTGACTCCGTGTGCCAGCTGACTGGTGGATTCCGGGTATTCTGGACGTACGGTTAATAGGCATGCTTTAATGAGGTGAATCATGCCGTAAAAATACAACATAGGCTGCATGATGGGAGAGGTTTCTATCCCTTGTTCATACATGCGCAAGCCATGGTCAAGATAATACATGAACCCGCGGCAATTTTCATAGCTCTTTTTCTCCGCATCAACATCTTCCAACTGCTGGTAGCAATGATACAAATATTCGCGGGATGTTTCCTCGGATTGTAAATGAGTAAAAAACATATATTTTTCCTGCATATTATTCCTCTCACTATTATTTCTATTTTTCGAATCTATTTATTTCTTTATTTCCGTAAAAAGGTGGTTGAAAAAGAATATTGGTTGGAGTAAGGTATATAAAAATAGAATTACTTACTTTAGTGTAAACAAAGGCGTTTATTGTCATACATGCAAAATTACAAGGAGGAGAAAAAATGCGTGAGGATAAGTTTGCAAAAGAAGGATTAACATTTGATGACGTTTTGTTAATGCCGGCCAAATCGGAAGTATTGCCAAAAGATGTGGAAGTGAAGACCCAGCTGACGGAAGATATAAAACTCAATTCTCCCTTCATCAGTGCAGGGATGGATACGGTAACGGAAGCACAAATGGCCATAGCAATGGCAAGACAGGGCGGTTTTGGTGTTATTCATAAAAATATGTCAATTGAAGAGCAGGCAGAACAGGTCGATCGTGTGAAACGCTCGGAAAGCGGCGTAATTACCAATCCATTTTTCCTCACGCCTGAACATCAGGTATATGATGCTGAACATCTGATGGGAAAATTCCGTATTTCAGGAGTTCCCATTGTCAACACCATTGAAGAACAAAAGCTTGTAGGTATTTTGACAAACAGGGATTTGCGTTTTATTCAGGATTATTCCATCAGTATTTCTGATGTGATGACAAGCGAAAATCTGGTTACAGCTCCGGTTGGCACTACCTTGGATGAAGCTGAAAAACTGTTGCAGCACCATAAAATTGAAAAGCTTCCACTTGTGGATGACGATAATATGCTAAAAGGGTTAATCACTATTAAAGATATAGAAAAAGTTATTGAATTTCCGAATGCCGCTAAGGACTCCCAAGGCAGATTGCTGGTGGGAGCGGCTGTCGGGGTTACCGGTGATGCCATGAAGCGGATTGAAAAATTGGTAAACGCCGGTGTCGATGTGATTGTTATCGATACGGCACACGGACATTCCCAAGGTGTAATTGAGCAGGTAAAAGCAGTACGGGAACACTACCCGGATCTTAATATAATCGCGGGTAATGTGGCTACTGCAGAAGCAACGAGGGAATTGATCGAAGCAGGTGCATCTGTCATCAAGGTCGGCATAGGACCTGGTTCCATTTGTACTACCCGTGTTGTTGCAGGTGTAGGTGTACCGCAGATTACCGCGGTGCATGACTGTGCGGTTGCAGCTTCAGAATATGGTGTACCGGTCATTGCTGACGGAGGGATTAAATATTCCGGGGATATCGTTAAAGCACTTGCTGCAGGTGCTCATGCAGTTATGGTCGGCAGTATGTTTGCCGGTGTATCGGAAAGTCCCGGGGAAACAGAAATATTCCAGGGAAGG
Organism: Virgibacillus kimchii; assembly: GCF_055379185.1. Lineage (NCBI taxonomy): Bacteria > Bacillati > Bacillota > Bacilli > Caryophanales > Bacillaceae > Virgibacillus > Virgibacillus kimchii. The sequence goes on from NZ_AP043951.1 coordinate 3,133,744, forward strand.
CAGTATAAAGTATATCGGGGCATGGGATCCGTAGGCGCGATGAAAGCAGGATCAAAGGATCGGTATTTCCAGGAATCCTCCGAGACAAAAAAACTGGTGCCTGAAGGGATTGAAGGCAGAGTTGCCTACAAAGGTCCTTTGGCAGATACGATTCATCAGCTTGTAGGCGGTTTGCGTTCCGGCATGGGATATTGCGGTACACGTACGATTACGGAACTGCGCGAGGATGCACGTTTTATCCGAATCACCAATGCGGGCTTGCGCGAAAGCCATCCACATGATGTACAAATTACAAAAGAGTCGCCAAATTACACCCTATCATAAACAGCAGCTGGCTGTGATCCAAAAAGTGGTGAATTGATGATACATGGTCTTAACATTTAAAGACAAATGTAAATTTTGCAAGTGAATGACTTCAAAAATTCAATATAATTTCACGGATCAACGGACATAAATAAGATCCCTCTGCAAAAAAATTATAGATAGGGGCAAACCCTGTCTATAATTTTATTGTTTTCTATGGTAAAATAATTTAGGTGTGATAGTAGATTTTTATGTGATGAATAATAATACACATTATGCATTTATTTATCACTTCCACTTTTTATCCCTGCAGATTGGAAATGGTTCTATTTTCATACTTAATAACAAACCTTATAAGCCTGGGTGATCATGGGGCTTCCACCACCACTTGGGCTTGGCGGTAAGCCAGGTTTTATATAACGCTAAACTATATTTTGGAGGTAAAGAAAGGTGAAACAGAACAAAATGAAACATCTATCATTATTATTAACCGGATTGGTAGTAATGGTATTTGTACTTGTACATCCTTTTTCGGCTGCAGCTCAGGAACTGGATATTAATGCTGAATCAGCCATTGTGGTGGAATTTGACACGGGGAAGATTGTTTATGCAAAAAATGCTGATCAGGCACTACCGCCTGCAAGCATGACAAAAATGATGACAGAGTATCTGGTGTGGGAAGCCATTGAAAATGGCGATATTTCTTGGGAGACAACTACGCAAATTAGTGATTATCCATACGGCATTTCGGCAAATATTTCCTTTTCAGGTGTTGGTCTGAGACAAAACCAGGATTATACAGTCAAAGAATTATATGATGCAATGGCCATTAACTCTGATAATGCTACTTCAATTGCCCTTGCTGAGCTTATTGCCGGTTCAGAAGGTGATTTTGTAAAGTTAATGAATGAAAAGGGAGAAGAAATGGGTCTTCCTGAATTCAAATTTGTAAATTCATCCGGTCTGAATAATGAATCACTTGGCGATAATTATCCGGAAGGGACAGAACCGAACGATACAAATCTTTTATCTGCAGAATCTTCTGCATTGCTCGCCTACCATCTCATTAAAGATTATCCTGAATCGCTGGATATTTCCAGTGTTCCTGAGACAGAATTTGACGGTCAGGAAATACGTAACTGGAACTACATGCTGGAACACGATGCCAGTTATCTGGAGCCGTTTTACTATGAAGGCGTAGATGGCTTGAAAACCGGTTATACTGATTTGGCAGGATACAGCTTTACAGGAACTGCGGAAAGAAATGGTGAACGTTATATTACCGTAGTAATGAAAACAGGCAGTGAAGCAGAGCGATTTGAAGAAACAGCGAAATTGCTTGATTACGGCTTTAATAACTTTTCCAAACAGGAGCTTTTTCCTGCAGGGTATCAGGTTGAAGGTGAATCAGCCATTTCTGTAGCAAAAGGAAAAGAAGATCAGGTGCAAGTGTCCATCAGTGAAGCAATCAGCCTTCCTGTTCAGGAAGAAGAAGCTGAATTATACAGCATACAATATCATATTGAGGAAGAGAACCTGAATGAAGATGGCGAACTTGTCGCTCCCATCGAAGCGGGAGATGTGATCGGAGAAGCCAAACTTGTTTATGAAGGCGAGAATGACTATGGATACATTACCGGTGAAACAACAAACACGGTACCTCTGATTGCAGATGAATCCGTAGAAAAATCCAACTGGTTCATGCTTACACTTGGAGCCATCGGCGGATTTTTCAGCGATCTCTTCAGCACAGTAACCGGTTGGGTCACTGGGTTATTCAGCTAAAAACACAGGGACAGTTCTCCTGTTACTAACAAGCTCATGAATGACAGCAATTTGTTTTGGTTATGCAGTACAAGAAATTGAAAATGTAAGCTCAATTACCAATAATTAATCTTAAAAGCCATTAAGGCTTACAAACACAGGGGGATAAAAATGACAAATAACACAGGGACTGAACGCGTAAAAAGAGGCATGGCGGAAATGCAAAAAGGCGGCGTTATTATGGACGTGGTCAATGCGGAACAGGCAAAAATTGCAGAAGCAGCAGGGGCAGTAGCTGTCATGGCATTGGAAAGAGTACCTTCTGATATCCGTGCAGCCGGCGGAGTAGCACGTATGGCTGATCCAACGGTAACGGAGGAAGTGTTAAATGCCGTTTCCATTCCGGTCATGGCAAAAGCACGCATCGGGCATATTGTGGAAGCCCGTGTATTGGAAGCGATGGGTGCTGATTATATAGACGAAAGTGAAGTATTAACACCGGCTGATGATGTTTATCATATGAATAAATCCGACTTTACGGTACCGTTTGTCTGCGGCTGCCGTAACCTGGGAGAAGCAGCCCGCCGTATCGGGGAAGGTGCTTCCATGCTCAGGACAAAAGGGGAGCCGGGAACCGGGAATATTGTAGAGGCAGTACGGCATATGCGCCAGGTACAATCGGAAATCCGTAAAGTGACCGGCATGTCTAGAGATGAAGTAATGACCTATGCCAAGGAAATTGGTGCACCATTTGAACTGCTGCTGGCCATTCGGGAAGAAGGGCGCCTGCCAGTTGTGAATTTTGCAGCCGGCGGTATTGCGACACCAAGTGATGCAGCGCTGATGATGGAATTGGGCGCAGATGGTGTCTTTGTCGGATCAGGTATCTTCAAATCAGATAATCCGGAAAAATTTGCAAAAGCAATTGTAGAAGCAACTACCCATTACCAGGATTATAAATTAATTGCCGAATTATCCAAAGGTCTTGGCACAGCAATGAAAGGTCTGGAAATGAGCACACTCGAAGCTGGAGACCGCATGCAGGACCGCAGTGAATAAGAGGTAAACAGCGAGACGGTTCTCCTGGGACTGCGCTGAATGCTCGTCCCATCGTAATAATTTGGGACTGCGCTAAATGCTCGTCCCATCGTAATAATTTGCTGCAACCATAGGAAAGAAGGAATGGACCATGACAACAATTGGGGTATTGGCACTGCAGGGAGCGGTGCGTGAGCAAATGCGCGCCATAGAAGCTTGTGGAGCTAAAGCAATGGAAATCAAGCATAAAGAACAGCTTGCAGATATTGACGGTTTAATTCTCCCGGGCGGGGAAAGTACAACGATGCGCCGCTTAATTGACAGCTATGGATTCTTTGAAGCCATCCGGGAATTTGGCAAGCAAGGTAATCCGGTTTTTGGCACATGTGCCGGGTTAATTTTAATGGCAAGTGAAATAGAAGGGCAGGAAGAAGCCCATCTTGGATTAGTGGATATGAAAGTTGCCCGTAATGCTTTTGGACGGCAGGTGGCCAGTTTTGAAGCATCCCTTCATATTCAGTATGCAGGAGATGATTTTAAAGCTGTGTTTATCCGGGCACCATATATTACAGAAGTGGGGCCGGGAGTGGAGGTTCTCGCAACATGGGAGGACAAAATTGTTGCAGTAAAGCAGGATCATTATCTGTGCACCGCCTTTCACCCTGAACTCACAGATGACAACAGAATCATTGACTATTTTATCTCTATGGTGAAACAGCGGGACAATTCTCCTGTTACGGCAGAAGTATAAATATAACTCTCATCCCTGAATAGATAAGGGGTGAGAGTTTTTTATTTAATACATGAATAAAACTTAAATATAACACACCGGATTTAAACAGCGTATTTCAGGAAAGCATGTAATGTATTTATGGATATGATAAAATAACGGTAAGCATATGTAGAAGGGAATGATTTGATGACCATTCCAAGTGAAGAAGAAAGAAAATATGTATATGCCGATTATCTTACATGGGGTGAGGGAGAAAGAGTGGAGTTAATAGACGGGGAAATTTTCAATATGTCGCCGGCTCCCTCACGCAAACATCAACAGGTTCTCAGGAAATTGTCTACAGCCTTTGATATTTTCCTGCGGGATAAAAAGTGTGAGCTATATTTTGCCCCTTTTGATGTCCGTTTATTAAGTGAAAACAAACATGATGACGAAATAAATAATGTGGTACAGCCGGATTTGTCCATTGTGTGTGATAAAGAAAAATTAGATGATAAAGGCTGTAATGGGTCGCCGGACATGATCATTGAAGTTATATCCCCTTCATCTGTAAAGCTTGATCGCTGGCAGAAATATCAGCTTTATGAAAAAGCTGGTGTAAAAGAGTACTGGCTTGTAGATCCTGTAAATGAAGCTGTGGAAAAACATGTTTTGATGGATGGCCATTATCAATTTCAAGGTGTTTTTACTAAAAATGACGAAGTATCAGTTCATGTATTAAATGGATTAGATATGAATCTGCAGCAAATATTAGGGGAATAATATGATCCGCTAACCTATCTACCAATAATATTATCTAAAAGATCTTTTTGTGATATAATAAAAGTAAAGAAGTAAAGAATGTAAAGAGGTGGTTCATTGTGGAAGTATCAAGAATTAGTTCTAAGGGTCAAGTAACAGTACCGAAATCGATTAGAGAGAAATTGAAGCTGGATGAAGGTGATCGTGTAGCTTTTATTGAGGATAATGGAAAGATCGTTATTACAAAGGCCAGTATTTTAGCTTTACGTGAATTACAAAAAGACATTGGTCAAGAGGCCGATAAACAGGGCATTACAGAACAGGATTTACAATTAGAACTGGAAAAGGTCAGAGAGGAAATGTGGAATGAGCGTACAAAATGACCGCTTAAGAATATTTGTCGATTCCAATGTTCTAATCTCCGCTATTCTTTCCCAAAAAACCATATCAAGTCAATTACTTGAATATGCAGTTGAAAATCATCGATTAGTTATTTGCAGTTATTCCATTACTGAAGTTTCAAGCGTGATCAACAATAAATTTCCAAGTAAAGTAAACTTATGGGATCACTTTTTAAATAGTTTTGAATTTGAATTAACATATACTCCTTCTGATCATAGGCCATATTTAATTCCTTATATACGTGATCAAAAGGATATTCCTATTCTTGTTTCAATTGTAATTGCTGAACCTGATATTTTGATAACTGGAGATAAAGACTTCCATACAGATGAAATTAAGAAATACGTAACGGTCTATACACCATCTGACTTTCTCCGTGATATTAGATAACAGGGAGGCACTTTAAGGAATAAATCTTATCCTCCATTAAGGATTCATCAGTATTGTATATTCAAAAATCTTCCTCGTTTATCATAACCGAAAAAATATGGATTTTCTTTCGTTCTTTTTATTTCATGGAGTGAATATAGTGATCCGCTAACCTAAAAATTGCTTGCATTTCCCTTTTAAATTGGATATGATATATACTAAATTAATACCAAAGTGATGATAGGAAATAGTAGCAGTACCACTTTCCTAAGAGAGTCGATGGCTGGTGAAAATCGATGTGAGTGTATTGTGAATCCATCCTTGAACTGGTTTATGAAAAGTGAAGGCATTCCTTCATCTGTAAATAAACCCGGTCTGGTGCCGTTAACAATCATGAGCCGGAAGATATTTTTCTTCAACAAGGGTGGCAACGCGGGAAATACAACTCTCGTCCCTATATTAGGGATGGGAGTTTTTTAATGCAATAAATTCATAGAAGGAGGAACAAAATCATGCTGGACACGAAATACATGAGAAATAATCTGGAAGAGGTAAAGGAGAAACTTTCCAAACGAGGAGAGGATTTATCCGAACTGAATAAGTTCGAGGAGTATGATGAAAAGCGGAGAAACCTCATTTCTGAAACAGAAACACTGAAGGCAAAACGTAATGAGGCTTCCAAGCAGATTTCCGTACTGAAAAAAGAAAAAAAGGATGCAGAGCCAGCTATCCAGGAAATGCGTGCAGTCGGAGATAAAATTTCCGCCCTGGACAAGGAATTAAAGGAAGTAGAAGATAAACTGGATTATATGCTGCTTTCCATCCCAAATATCCCACATGAAAGTGTGCCAGTCGGGGAAGATGAAGCTGATAATGTGGTGGAAAGAGAATGGGGAGAAGCTACTGAATTCTCATTTGAAGCACAGCCTCATTGGGATGTGGCCACTAACCTGGATATTGTGGATTTTGAACGGGCAGGTAAAGTAACCGGGAGCCGGTTTGTATTTTATAAAGGCCTTGGAGCAAGACTGGAACGTGCCTTAATTAATTTCATGATGGATTTGCATGCCGATCAGCATGGTTACACAGAAATGCTTCCGCCGCAAATGGTGAACAGGCAAAGCATGACGGGAACAGGACAGCTGCCGAAATTTGAAGAGGATGCATTTCTCATTGAGGATATGGATTACTTCCTGATTCCGACTTCAGAGGTGCCTGTCACCAACTATCACCGGGATGAAATTTTAATGGATCTACCGAAAAAATATGTGGCCTACAGCGCTAATTTCCGCTCTGAAGCAGGTTCTGCGGGAAGGGATACCCGCGGGTTAATCCGTCAGCACCAGTTCAACAAAGTGGAGCTCGTGCATTTTGTAAAACCGGAAGAATCCTATGAGGTGCTGGAAACACTGACAAACGATGCGGAAAAAGTATTGCAGCTATTGAATCTGCCGTATCGTGTCATGCGGATGTGTACTGGGGATCTGGGCTTTACTGCTGCAAAAAAATACGATATTGAGGTATGGATCCCGGCACAAAACACGTACAGGGAGATTTCTTCCTGCTCCAACTTTGAGGATTTCCAGGCAAGGCGGGCAGGCATCCGTTTTCGGAGAGAAGCAAATGGAAAACCGGAATATGTGCATACATTAAACGGTTCCGGACTTGCCATCGGCCGTACTGTTGCTGCTATTTTGGAGAATTATCAGCAGGAAGATGGATCTGTCAAGGTTCCAGAAGCTTTGCAGCCGTATATGGGCGGCGTGGACATGATTAAATAACATGCCTTTGCTGCCAGAAAATTTCCCTATAGTGTTGTACTATAAGTTCGCAGATAAAGAAGATAAAAATAAATTCCACACAATAAACTGAAAAGCATAATATATATCAGTACACACTTAAAATTGATCATGAAGTGATACTAAAGATAGACTAGGATTAGAGTTCGGAATATAATAAATGTAAATGCTAACGGTTTTGACTTTGAAGTCGTTTCTAGGCGAATGGAAGCAATGAAGCAAGAATATAAAGTAGCGTGATATCGGTTAAGTGTGTTTTTCCAGTTAATTTGTGTTAGGTTCTTGGTTTGTAGAACGTAATACGAATGACAGGCCACCCAAGCGATTACAACCTCAGGTTAGTTGGGAAGGCTTAAACACCGGTGTGGATACCACACCGGTGATTTCTTTGTAAACCTTTATAAAATTAGCAGACCACTTAATGGGATCAAGAGCTTGTCTAACACTTTTTTTCTTAATTGAAAAATATATTTTTCACTATAACCTAATTTCATGGATGTGGCCACTACAGATTTTTCTTGAAAGTACCGCAAATTAACATACTCTTTTTCCGTTTGATTTAATTGATCTAATGATTTATCGATAGAATCGAGAACCATTTTCTTTTGAATAAGTTCTTCATAAATAAACAATGCTTTTAACGAGGATGAACGATCAATGGGTTGTGAGAGCTCACTATCCGTATTCAACTGGAAATGCGTCTTGTTGATTCTATCGATCTGATAACTCGCATGAAATCCTGGAATCAGATAATCTAATTGTTCCTGAAGGATGTTTAATGCAGTTTTATACTGTTTGTAATTTCTTAAATGTATTTCTAATAGCTTGTACTTTTCATTTCTTTCTTTCAATTCTTTTTTTAACAATTATAATCCCCCTCGTATAGTATATTTAGGCCCATAATTTTGAGCCTATAAGATTCTTACTTTTATAAAAATATAGTCAAATCTCTTGGATGTCCTGAGATATTTCTAGATAATGGTCTTAGGATCATTTGGGACAATTCTTTTCCCCCTTGTGGCTCGACCACATTAGAAAGACTGTTTCCCAGTGTACGTGCGGACCTTCCTACTCGCAGGCTGTGCACCCTGATTATCGAACCTGGATGGTAGTAGCTCTAGGGCGGCTTTCGAATCAGGGATAGTACTTATACACGAGGTTGTTGATCGACGTTCACACTAGGGATATCTCAGGGCGTCCAAGAAATAAGTACCAATGATTCTAAATCGAAAGGAGGAATTCCCCCCATGAAATTATTTGTTGGTCTAGATGTTAGTTCTTTTGATATTAAGGTTTGTTTTCTAAATGGTGAAGGAGAGAAACTTCGTTCCTTCACAGTATCCAATGATTTGCCTGGTGCCACTGTTTTACGTGATTCTATTTTAGAGAGTATACAAAGCCAAAAAAGCCATTTGATTAAAATTGGTCTTGAATCTACTTCAGTTTATAGCTTTCATCCATCCATGTTTTTACATAATGATGAAACGCTTAAGGCACTTGGTACAGAAGTATTCGTTATGAATCCCAAACAGATTGCGAACTTTAAAAAGAGTTACAGTGATATGGACAAAACGGATGAAATTGATGCGTTTGTCATTGCCGATTATTTACGCTTTGGGCGTTTGCCAATGTCTGTTGTTAAAGAGCAGCAGTATGTTGCGCTTCAACAACTTACTCGCTCTCGTTACCAACTCATCCGTCAAGTAACTAAAGAAAAACAACACTTTCTTCAGCACTTAAGTTTTAAATGCAACACCTTCACAGAGGAAGTGGAGTCTTCTGTCTTCGGCAATGCCATGATGGAGCTGTTTTATGAGAAATACAGCCTTGATGAACTGGCGCAAATGCCAATAGAAGATTTAGCAGCATTTCTTCAAGAGAAAGGCAGGAACCGCTTTGATGATCCAGAGTGTGTAGCTAAATCAATCCATAAAGCTGTTCGTTCTTCCTATCGCCTAGATAAGGTTGTAGAGGACTCTATAGACATCATTCTTGGCACTACTATTGAGGTCATAAGGACTCTTCAAAAGCAAGTAAAAGAGATTGATAAAGCGATCAAGCGAATTATGGCTGGATTACCTCAAACACTTCAAACGGTACCTGGTATAGGTCCAGTATTTACAGCAGGCATTATCGCTGAGATTGGGCAGATAGACCGTTTTGAAGGTGAAACAAAAATCGCAAAGTATGCGGGCCTTTATTGGCGTAAACACCAATCAGGGCGCTTTACGGCTGATGATACTTCGCTATCACGTAATGGTAATCAGTATCTCCGATATTACTTAGTTGAAGCCGCCAACCGGGTAAGAAGAGAGATTCCTGAATACCAAGTGTATTATGAAAAGAAGTATCGAGAAGTACCGAAACATCAACACAAAAGAGCCCTCGTTCTAACCGCAAGAAAATTAGTGCGTTTGGTGGATGCGCTACTACGTAATCACCAAATCTACACGCCGAAAAGGAGCGTGAATATATGAAGCTAAATTGCTTCTAATATCCTTTGTGTTATTTCCAGTAATTTACATTATTTTACTGGTCTAGTTTCTTGATGCCTTTTTTAAGCAAATTGAACCTTGACAATTAAATAATTTAACATTTTTCTCTTGACATACTACCGCAGGTCTTTGTATATCTATATATTGTTAATTTTAACATAAACACAAGAACACTTGTTCTGTTATTTTAAGATATTTGTTTTTTATAGCATAAAATTATCCATATATTCCACATTTTTTGGTAAAATTGTAAATATTATAAGATGGAAAAGGAGGGGTAACTTCAACGTTTGCCATCACTAATCAAGATAATCGAGCAACAAAAGAACGTTATGAAAAGCGGTTCTACAAGTATGTTAAGCGTCTTTGAATTTTTTTAATATATTCTTAGCTGTTTGTATGTGTTTCTTACTCATATTTTTCGCTATAATTATATATATAAAACTATTAAAGAATAACCACCATCTTTATTCGCTTTTTTTTCACAAGAGTCTAGTAATAAATTTTAGATAGGAGTTAGGAGTGTACAAATGAGTTTTGAAGAGGACCTGGAAAAAGAATTAGAACGGACTAAAGGAAGAAACGCATTGGGATGTTCCATTATTATAATTATTTTTATAGCTGTAATAGGCTTACTGATATTTGGTCCAATATTTTGGTTTAATTATGAAACTAATTTTGCACAACGGAGCATTGTGACAAGTGATTCACCAGGAAATATAAATACGATTGAAATATTTGAAACAGGAGAAGCATTATTAAAGGGGCCATCTTCAGTAAGAATTAAATATGGAAGAGATAGCAAATACTTTGAGGTTAGAAATGGCGGGGAACTTCTTAATTCTTCTAATGTATCTATAAGTTGGAAAAATGATTATGAAGCAATCGTAACCCTAAAAGGAAGACATGGAGAAGATGAAGAAGTTAAGATAAACTTTGAATAATTTAAGGAGCCATACTAACAGATGACGATTATTTAATATTGCTTTTACTGTTGGAAGAAATCCTTGAATTCTTAGAAAGGCGTAAACGTAAATGTCTACGCCTTCTTCGTCTTTTTTATTTACCTTGATCCACATAAAAGATGATTTTACTATAAAATGCTTGTGCGATAGCTGCTAATTCTTCTTCACTAAGATTTAATGACCCAATGAGTTCTTCCCTTATCAATGCATAGTCTCCTGAAGTATCTGTCATTACACTTATAGCATCTCTTAATAAGAATGCTTGTTCGCCATTAAATCTTAGATTAAAGAAATCATTAAATCGAGTATTATTTTGCCTTTGAGTATAATAATCCGGGTATACTTCTGCAAGTGTTACATTTAATCTTTTTGCTTCGTAGGTAATATTATACGCATCAACATCCGCTAAAAGATCGTCCAAGTCAAAAAGCAGGTCGCCAAAAGGTTGCCCTTCAACCATGCCGATTAAATCATAGGCTGCTGCATAAGTCCGATCTATTAAGTTCCCTTCGTATTCATCCCTATATGAAACTACATTATCTGCTACTGTAATCAAATCACCGGCCCATCCTGTTATGTCATTAATAGTAACTTCATCACCAAAGATTCCGTATTGACCATTAATAACAGCAAATAAATGTTCAACACCAATCACATGGTCTTCTATTGGATCAGTTAAGTCAATAAACTGTCTCAAAGCACCCTCATGCATATCCTCTACATAATCTGCAAAATCTTGTGGGAAAGGTCCTGCTAATGCTGTCCAGTTAATTCCTGTATAAGCATATTTTCTATAATAACTGCTAGTAAGATAATTTATAGTATCAACGTCTAAATTCCCTTCCTCATTGGCAAAACTAGACGCTCCTGATGAAATAAGTTGAAATTGAGCATAGGATAACGTGTTAGGGTCTACTGGCAATTCTCCAGGGTCTTCCACACTATCATCAATAAATGAAACCCCGCTATCTCTTCCTGAGTTAATATTGTTATCAATATTAATTGCTCCAGCACCAGTACCTATAGTGATTGTAGAAATCTGATCAAAGGACCAATTATCAGGTAACGGGAACCCTAAATTTCCACTAAAACCAGTCGATAGCCCACTAACAAAACTATAATCTGCGTATCCTCTTTCAGACACCTGTATACATGCATTTCGGGGACCATAAATACCGATATTATACTGATTTCCCATATCATTTTTAGCTGCGTTTAAACCCGAAAAATGAGGTATAATGGCATTAGTAATTTCATGGCCTAATACATCAAAATCTACAGCGAAATATATAGTTGTACCCTCCGGAAATCCATATGAGGCTGCTGCTTGGAAAGCATTTTGATAATCTTCATAACCTTGATTGTATGAAAAGTTACTTGCATTGGCATGGCTTTCTTGGAAAATCGGATACACAGACAACCCCGCATTAAAAATGGTTTGTAACTCATCAGGCTGCAATCGTTTATTTAGTCCACCTGGAACGTTTGTCAGATAGCGACCTATAATAACATATCCCTCATCTACAAGTGTTTGTGCTCTTGCTGGTGTCACTTCTGTTATTCCATCACTAGCTGTACCCCTGCGATCTGGATCACCTGTACTAATAAGTGCTGAAAGCCAAGTCTGTTTTCCCGCTATCCCGTCAACATCTAGGGCGGTAAATTCTTGAAATTCCATTACTGTTTGCATCGTTCCATTACCATAAATCCCATCAAATATGCCAACACTATAACCATTAAAATACAGAGCATATTGAAACAATTCAACAAAACTCCCTGCATTCCCAACCCCCAAGGTTGGAAGCGATTCTCTAGTCGTTGGTCCAACTGTACCTGTTTGTTCACCGGCAGGGATGCCAATTTCAGTTTGTAAAGCATAAACTAGCGCTTGATTTGTTTGTCTTTGGTAATGACCATCACAAGGCTGCACTCCTGAATATTGATAATAGTTATTATTTAATGTTCGCTGAATTTCTCTTACCTGGGCATCTCCTCAAGGGGGTAGTACGTATGCATCCATAGTTAAGAATGCTTTAAATACGTGAACGTAAACTACTCCATCTTGTTGTGGTAATCCAGCATCTTGTTGTAATCCTATAACTGCTTGTTCAGTTGCTGGACCAAAATCTCCATTAAACCCCCCTGGATTATACCCTTTACACCAACACGCCCCTTGGAGAATTTGAACAATATTTCTTCCTTGGGTTGTATCAGGTACGTTACCTAAGGACATTTCTCCAAATTCTCTGTATGCAGCTTCAGTACCTGGCCCAAAATTATTCGCTGTATCTGTTATTCCTAATTCAATTTGCAACGCTCGAGTTAAAGCATATACTGTACTCCAACCTGTCCGTCCATTTTCTGGAATTCTGTTTGACCCGGGATGATCCCCATAGTTTTCATTTACCCACTCCTGAACTGCTAATACCATCTCATCCACATTACTTCCTCCCTCGTGTTATTGTTTGAACCCTTTTTAAACTCTCAGTTTATATAATACGGGAGCTTATCTGCGCAAAAGTAACGAAAAAGTATACATAAAGTATTCTGGTGGCAACCATCCAATAATACATATTTTAATTGAGATAACTCTAACAGAATTAGAAAATCAATCTCCTTTATTTTTAAGTCTTTTGATAACTGCAGATAATTCTAATATCACTTTTTCCAAACCATCTAGCTTACGTTCAAATCGGGCAAACAGATACACAGTTATAGCAATAGGGAATCCAAAATTACCTACTATGCTGATCCAAGTCGGAATGTCTTCTGTTGCCATTTAATCCACCTCCCTACCAGACTCACCAATGCCAGAAAAAGCAACCAAAAAAACCGAACATATAATAAGAAAGCAACCCTCCCAAAGTTAAAAAAGAGGGTTGCTTTAATCTTTTAAGCTGACCTTCTAACCATGAAGGTTCCTGTGATATTTTGTCTCTCGGCGCTTGGGTGGGTATCATAACCAAAATACCCTTTAATTCGATATACTCCTGACGGTTTCCCATGCAAAGTGAAAGATCTGGTTGTGCTTCTGGTGAAAGAACCACTAATAAGCTCTTCGGCTACCCAACTACCTCCTACCTGGCGCTCCAAAGTGAGCGTGTAATTGAATGGCCTACCGCCCCAATCATAGCCTGGACTCATAGAAAACTGTATTATTGATGCACCCGGATTGTAGGAACTGTAATCAGTACTACCATTTACGGCAATGTATTTATCGACAATACCCCAATTATAATTTTGCTCCTGCGAAAAGTGAGCCATATAACATCCTCCTTTTTTTGATACTCGTATCGATACTAGATCAATCTAACCAAAACCACCTTTTTGATATGGACGGTTACCCAGGTTGCGACCACTAAAGGGGTTGGCTTATTACTACAATAACAAGTTTTTTGACTGCTTTTATCCCTCAAAAAGTAATGAAAAACTCCACCCTTATACCTTTTAGTCAAAAAAAACGCCAACCTATTAAGATTGACGTTTTGTAAAGACTTATTTATATGTCGATACCCCAAGCTATGCTTATATTATTTCTTTGAATAATCAATTCCTGGTGTTTTATCTTCCTCATTTATTGGGACACCTGTTTCATCAACTTCTATGTCCTTAGCTTCCCCATCAAAATACTCTAATAAATCATGTACAATTTGGTGGATGTCATCTAAAATCGGATCGCCTTTCCCTGCATTTTGTTCAATAGCCTGATTTGTCAAATCAATGGCTTTTTGCAACTCATCCTTTTTTTCACCATCATATTGGATTGCAGTTAATAGTCCCTTTACTCCATACAAATGATCTTGGAAAAGATCTTGATTTATAGGTTTACCACCGTTATTAAAAGAGGCATTATACGTTATAACTGCTATTTCTGTATGAGCCAATCGTAAATTATCGTTAGTTGGATATCGAATAGGACCATCTTTTCCTCTTGCAGCCAAATCGGGCCTTTCATCATTATCCATCCTGTTGGTTTCTATATCCTCTTTGGGCACTGGCTCACTTTCTCTATCTGCATTTGTCGTATCATTACTCACTACGAATACCAAAATAACGGTCACAGCTAATAATAATACAAATGATGTTAACTTTCGCACGGGATCACATCTCCTTGTAAATTCAATCACTCGCTCAGATTTACTATGATTCAAAAATCCAGTTTTTCACCTTTTATAATTTTTTTGGTCTCCTCTATCGTAACGTCTACTGCGTTTTTTTCTTGATCGAAACGGGGGTTAATATCTAAATTAGAAAGGTTACCATGAAAGACTTTACTTTATGTTTTTTTCTAATTGGCTATGTATTTTTTTAAGTTCATTGTAATATTGGTCTGGATCTTCAGCATTTTCAAATCCATCAGTAACTTTTATCCCATCATCTACTAACTGCTGTAATTCGTTTGGTACTTCCCCAGCATCATTATAGTATTTTAAATAATTAGTTGAGGTCACAACCAAATGATATTTGAAATTCTCCGTTGTATATATGTCTTTCATTTCGGTTTCACCGTTAAAATTCTTTACCATATTTGAAACATATTCTTCAAATGAACTATATTCAGGAACGACTATCCCCATTTCTGTATCTTTTTTGAGTGTCTTTTTTATATCAGGATCATTATTATTTTCTTTCATTGGTTTGCCCTTTTTAATATAATTTTTTTGCTCAACCATAGCTGGATCGCCCATAGCTGTTTTTTCCCCATTCAAATTAACAAAAGCGCCTAATAGCATCACTGTTATAAAAACAAAAGCCATCGTTAATCCAGTTATAAACAGCCACTTTATACTTTTCTTTGATTTCATAAAACCCCTCCTAAAAAAAACAGCTTACATACATATTATTATTTAATAATTACAAATTCAAGTATTAATAAAGCCGAAGGGTCCCCTCCGGCTTTATTCCTACCATCTTGTTGAATATGTTGTAACCTGGTGACCCATAGAATAACCTATTTCATAGTCTGTATCACACCATAAATTACTTGCACCATGTTCAATTGCAGAATGATAAACTCCATTTTTAATATACCCTGTAATATACAACCTATAAGGGTGTGATTCTCCACCTTGGGAATTGTTATTCGAAGGGATCACAACTCTATCACCAGAGTAAATATACTCAACACGACTTGTTCCTCTGAAGATTCGACACCTACGCCTTACTCTGAATGTTTGTCCGATGTCTGTTATAGAATCAGCAGTATGTGTTGTATATGCTGCTGAAGTGCCACCCGCCTCTGGATTGGTATAAATGGTTCCAAATCTTGGTCCTGTTGGGGAATAAAAATGAATCCTGTAAGCATGAACATCGCGCTCACCTTGAGCATACAATCGGTTAAACAATTCATTTTGCAATAAAGTACCTACTTGCGTCCTTTGGCCAGAAGGTGCGTCCCTATCCCAAACTGGGATATTTTGACCATAGGTATTGATGTGAATATTGTAAGCCATTTTTTACATTCTCCTTTTTTCTGTTTTTTGTTTTGGTGCGGATATCGATATCAGACCAATCTGACCACAACACCCCTTTTTATTAATAACAAGATCAATATTATCGTGGACGGTTACCCAGGCTGCGACCACTCAAGGGTATTGCTTATTAATAGAATAACAAGTTTTTTTGCTGTCTATATCCCCCAAAAAGTAATGAAAAACTACACCCTTTTTCTAAACTTAACAACAGACTTTCTTCAACTATTTTGCTGGAGTACCTTTTTGTTTTTTTTCACTTTAAACATTAAAATCTTTTTAAAGTAAAAGAACGTCAATATTAAATAATTGACGTTTTGTAAAGATTTATTTTTTTTATTAAATACACACCGTATGAAAGAGCGTTAGACATACGGTGCGCCCCTCTGTACGTATGATATGCAGCAAACATTTGTTATTATTATATACGTATGGTGTACAACATGTCATAAGTCATACAAAGTAAATACCGTGCGGCATACCGCACCGATAAATCGAACAAAAGCGAAAATCAAAAGGAGCGTTCTATAATGAAAAATACATCTTTATCGAAAACTAATAAGTCAAATAAAACACCGGCACGTCTTAACGAAGGTGCCTACTACCCGACCAAGAACATGCTCGCCGATATGGTTAAACAATTCCAGGCGCCAGTTACACGTCGTGCGATCCGCCCCGGATTTCTTGCACGAACAGACGGCTTCGATGTAGATCAAACGGTCAAAGATCTGGAAAACACGCCAGGTCAGGAAGGGCTTCTCTCCCGCCTGCTCAGTGTGAGCGATTTGACTGAGAAAGTATATAATCGTTTCGGCGAAAATGCAAACAGTCTATATAACTGGTACCCGGCAGTTGGAAAAGCACTTGCTAAAAGCAATACCGAGCTCAAATATAAACATTACCCCATGCCCAAGGTTAGAATTCATATATATTGAAGAAATGCTTTATATTCAATAACACCTAATTATTTCATATTATTTAGATGAAAAGTAATTTATGGTTTATTATGAATATACATTATAAATGAAGCTATATAAACTTTATAAGCAATGAAGGTTATCAATTATAATTAAATGATTTGTTTTTCTGTCAGCATTAACTGTACTTTTATTATCAACTTGTAGCAATATCGACGAATTATCGGGGAAAACTTTCGATGTTAGCGAAAGATCAAACCCTAACGATCCTGCTAATCATCACTCTATAATGACATTAGAATTTTTAGATGGAAAAATAATCACTAATTCTCTTGATGGTGAAGAAGGGATATATGAGCTGAAAGATGACAAACTGGTGGTTCAGTTTGAAAATGAGAATGAGTCTTTAGAAATAGAATTCACATTTTAAGAAGGTAATAAAGAGCTTAACGAGAATTTAACAGAGATCAGTCATTCAGATTTCCAAATTGAAGATTCAGATCAAGTAAGCAAATATAAAGGATTAGTCTTAGATTTATCAAGACCTTATGTTACATTTGTAGAAAAAAAAGTTGAACAAAAAGTGATACCAGTAGTGTTTTGGCGAGCACCACTTTTTTAATGATGAAATTTAACCTATGTCACCGTTAGCAGAATACCCCTCTATATAGAGTTAGGATATTTACCAATGGAAGTGAATTAAAAAGCAATACTGCTACTAATCAAGTTCGAAAACTCTTCATATAACTATAATGCAAATCTACCTCTTCTTACTGTTCTTCTTCTGGATCAAGTTCACGTGGCGGCACAGCGTGTAAATACAATGTACCTCTGTAATTCGTTTTAAGAATTGCACCTGGTAGTTCTTCAAAACTTTGTAAGTACAAATACCCACCATAATTTCCTACCGTACGCCATATTTGATCTGGGAATGTTACTAACCCTCTTTCCCAGTCGCGCACGGGATGATCTATATGAGCATATTCTACTATAGAATTAGTGCTTTGCAATTCAACACCATTACTATCAATCTGGTTTGCACTAGCTCCTTGATTAACAAGTACAATAGAGCCAAATAGCAGGAATATGAACGCTAATAATTTAGTTAAAAATTTCATTCCTTATACTCCTCATCTTTAGCTGGTGGAATCGGCATGTGTCCGTCACAAGCGAATAAAAACCCTGAATATACATAGTGTCCCAGCCCTGTATTTGTGTCAGTATATATATACCCCTCAAAACATTCTAAATATCTTGTAGTTCTTATAAACATCGAACGCTCTTCATATGGTATTGGTGAGTCTCATACCATATTCTTGTAACCGGAGCATATTCTGGGTCAACCACGCTTTGTTTATTCAATAGGGTAATGGAAATATAATTTCATATACTGGCAATACAACATTAATTAAATATTGGCTACATCAAAATCCGGTATTTAGACAGAAGGGATACACAGAAATATGTAATGTATTTTTGGTTATGGTAAAATGATGTTAAGTATAAGTTGAAGGGATGATTTGATGGCCATTCCAAGCGAAGAAGAAAGAAAATACTCGTACGCTGATTATCTCACATGGGATGAAGGAGAAAGAGTGGAGTTAATAGACGGGGAAATTTTCAATATGTCACCTGCTCCTTCACGCAAACATCAACATGTTCTCAGAGAATTATCTGCAGCCTTTACGGATTTCCTGCGAGATAAAGAATGTGAAGTATATTTTGCACCATTTGATGTAAGGTTGCTAACGGAAAACAAACAGGTTGATGAAATAGATAATGTCGTACAGCCCGATTTGTCAATGGTGTGCGATAAAGAAAAACTGGATGATAAAGGCTGTAATGGGTCACCGGATTTGATCATTGAAGTTATTTCTCCTTCCTCTGTGAAATTGGACCGCTGGAAGAAATATCAGCTTTATGAAAAAGCTGGTGTAAAAGAGTACTGGCTTGTAGATCCAGTTAATGATGCTGTGGAAAAACATGTTTTAATTGACGGTCATTATCAATTTCAAGGAGTCTTTACAAAAAATGACTCCGTTTCCGCTCATGTTTTAAGTGGATTGGAATTAGATCTGGAGCAAATTTTCCGGATGTAATGTGTCAGGGTAAACAAATCAGATCCGAATAACACTTGCATTAAGCTTTTAAATCAGATATGATATATTTTAAATTAACAGCAAAGTTATGACAGGAAGCAGTAGCAGTACCACTTTCCTAAGAGAGTCGATGGCTGGTGAAAATCGATGTGAGTGTATTGTGAATCCATCCTTGAACTGGTTTATGAAAAGTGAAGGCATTCCTTCATCTGTAAATAAACCCGGTCTGGTGCCGTTAACAATCATGAGCCGGAAGATATTTTTCTTCAACAAGGGTGGCAACGCGGGAAATACAACTCTCGTCCCTATATTAGGGATGGGAGTTTTTTAATGCAATAAAATCATATAAGGAGGAAAAGCCATGCTGGACATGAAATACCTAAGAAATAATTTGCAGGAAGTGAAAGAAAAGCTTTCCCATCGAGGAGAGGATTTATCAGAACTGAACAAATTCGAGGAATACGATGAAAAGCGGAGAAATTTAATTTCTGAAACAGAAGAACTGAAAGCAAAAAGAAATGAAGCATCCAAGCAAATTTCTGTACTGAAAAAAGAGAAAAAAGATGCAGAGCCAGCAATTCAGAAAATGCGTGCTGTTGGGGATAAAATCTCTGCTTTGGACAAAGAATTAAAAGAAGTAGAGGAAAGCCTGAACTATATGCTGCTTTCCATCCCGAATATTCCTCATGAAAGTGTGCCAATCGGGGAAGATGAAGAGGACAATGTGGTGGAAAGAAAATGGGGAGAAGAACCGGAATTCCCATTTGAAGCACAGCCTCATTGGGATGTGGCCACCAATCTGGATATTGTGGATTTTGATCGTGCAGGTAAAGTAACCGGAAGCCGCTTTGTATTTTATAAAGGCCTGGGAGCAAGACTGGAACGTGCCTTAATTAATTTCATGATGGATTTGCATGCCGATCAGCATGGTTACACAGAAATGCTTCCGCCGCAAATGGTAAACAGACAAAGCATGACGGGAACAGGACAGCTGCCGAAATTTGAAGAGGATGCATTTCTCATTGAGGATATGGATTATTTTCTTATTCCAACTTCCGAAGTTCCTGTCACCAATTATCACCGGGATGAAATTTTAATGGATCTACCGAAAAAATATGTGGCCTACAGCGCTAATTTCCGCTCTGAAGCAGGTTCTGCGGGAAGGGATACCCGCGGGTTAATCCGTCAGCACCAGTTCAACAAAGTGGAGCTCGTGCATTTTGTAAAACCGGAAGAATCCTATGAGGTGCTGGAAACACTGACAAACGATGCGGAAAAAGTATTGCAGCTATTGAATCTGCCGTATCGTGTCATGCGGATGTGTACTGGGGATCTGGGCTTTACTGCTGCAAAAAAATACGATATTGAGGTATGGATCCCGGCACAAAACACGTACAGGGAGATTTCTTCCTGCTCCAACTTTGAGGATTTCCAGGCAAGGCGGGCAGGCATCCGTTTTCGGAGAGAAGCAAATGGAAAACCGGAATATGTGCATACATTAAACGGTTCCGGACTTGCCATCGGCCGTACTGTTGCTGCTATTTTGGAGAATTACCAGCAGGAAGACGGCTCCGTGAAAGTACCCGAAGCATTGCAGCCGTATATGGGTGGTGTGGAAGTGATTAAATAACAATATAGATACATTAATTTCTATGATAAACACAATTTCTTTATAATCATATCGTGCTTTGAGAGTCCTACGACTAAAGTCGCAAGCCCTAAACCTTAAGATTTAACGGGTGGGATTCTTGAGTGACTAAGCGTTCACAATCCATTTCTGTTTTGAACAGTCCTCAAGATTGGGGTATCTCATTACCCCTCCCTATCCTGTGCGTATAGCAGATAGGGCTACGGTACTACGACCATACTTACAGCTTTTTTCGTTCGATATATTTTAACGTCTTTTGTTTTACGACACATATCGTTTTATGAACAACATGAGTTGAGTCGCCCAACCTCATACGATATTCAATTTTCAATGAACGAGAATGAATTAAAGACTTTTACTTGTATTTGTATTCAAAATATCGTATTTTCAGACATCTAAGGCAGCAAAAGCTACCCCTTGTCTGAGTGGAAATTCGTCCATCTCTAAAGAGGGGTACGTCCTTCATGGGCTTTCTTTTCACATAAATTTGTAAGAAGAGAAACGTTTATAAGGTCCTGAAAATAATTAAATTAGGTGGTATAATGGGGAGAAAATAACAAGGTGGTGTTTTAAATGAGGGTTAACCGTGAAGAACTAAAAAGGTTAATTGATTTTATACACGAAGAAGATACAGCTGAGGTATATGATTTTATAGAATATTTAAACATAAAACGGGAAAGAGATGCCATTGAGCAAATGAATTTAGACCTTTTATCTAAGGATAAAGATCTCGTCCGCCAAATAAAGAAAAGTAAGGAAGATCGTGAAAATGGTCGTATTTATGATCAAGAACAGGGATTAAAATATCTGCAGAACAAGATTAGGGAGTTTGAAAGTGAACAAGATTTATAATGTTTATTGGTCACAAACTGCTCTTGATGAACTAAGTAACATACTTGCCTATCCTCCGGAAATTAAGGAACGGATATATTTAGATGCTTATAAACGATTATCCTATATGCCTACTTTGACTGCCAAACAAATTTCTGGTGGAACTTTAAAAGGTTATTGGGTAAGGCTTGGTTTATATCAAGTAATGTTAGTATTTGAAGTTTATGAAGAAAAATCTCATGTAAGGGTTGATGGTATTAAGCATAAGAGGGAGAATGTTTACTGGAAGAGAAAGTAAGGAATTGGTGAAAATTGAAATGAGTATACTTTTTTTGTGAACCTTTTATTTAAAGTTATTTAAAGAGTATTTTTAAATTAAGTAGTGGGAGGGTTATTAAGTGAAAAAAGCATATGTTGTCATTTCTTTTGTTTCCTTGATTGTTTTTGTGTCGTTATTTTCTGGATTTGGTTCTGATGCTGCTATCGAAGGAAAAGAAGAGCGCTTATCTCATATACTTGAACAGACATGGGAAAACCATGAGGTTAATGCCTATTCCGTTAATACTACTGACTCAGTGTTGTACTTTAAGATTGCTGATACAGAAGACAAAAGTAAATTTCATCAAGCAATACACAGTAAACTAGAAAAACATAATATAGATAATCAATATACACTTAAAATTGATTATGAAAGTGATATTAAAGATAGGCTAGGGTTAGAGTCCGGAATATAATAAATGTAAATGCTAATGGTTTTGACTTTTGAAGTCGTTTTTAGGCGAATGGAAGTAATGAAGCAAGAATATAAAGTAGCGTGATATCGGTTAAGCGTGTTTTTCCCGTGAATTTGTGTTAGGTTCTTGGTTTGTAGAATGTAACAGCAAATGACAAGCCACCCAAGCTATTACAATCTAGGGTTAGTTGGGAAGGCTTGAATATCGGTGTGGATACCACACCGGTGATTTATGAACAAACCTTTATAAAATTAGAAGACCGCTTAATGGGATCAAGAGCTAGGTGTATATCGTACATTGAGGAAATGGTATATTTTTAATAACACTTTTTTCAGATTATTCATATAAAATATAATTTATGGTATGATATGAATATACAATCTAAACAAAGGGTGTATAAGCTTTATAAAACAAGGAGGTTTCAATTATTAAACGACTTGTTTTCCTTTCACTAATGTCTGTATTTTTATTATCAGCTTGTAACAATATCGACGAATTATCGGGGAAAACTTTTTATGTCAGTTCGAGGTCAATACATGATGAAAATAGCTTTTACCCTGTAATGACATTAGAATTTTCAGATGGAAATGTAACCACTATTTCTATTGGTGGCGAAGAAGGGGTATATGAGTTGAAAGATGAATCTTTTGATTCAGTACGAAAATGAGAACGAGACTTTAGAAGTAGAATTCACACTTGAAGAAAGCGATGAAGATTCCAGTACGTATTCAGCAATGATCAGTGATGCAGATTTCCAAATTGAAGATTCAGATCAAGTAAGCAAATATAGAAAGTTCTACACAGATTTACCAAGGTTTCCTGTTGAATTTATAGAAAGATAAAAGCCATGAGATCCGTCCCGGGTTTCTGGAAAAGAAGGACTGTTTTGATGTCGACTAAATGGCTCCTAATACGCAGGAGATTCCGCAATATTTCATAAACGTATAAGTAAATGTATTTATAGTCAGTGGGGTACTGAATTGAAACCTCTATTCTTCTAACTGTCAGGTTAGCACTTTGGCTGCTTTCCATTTTGTCAATTTCTATGCCCCCCCTTTTTCCGGTGGCTTATCTTCTCCAACTGTATTTGTCATGTCATTACTGGCTACGAATGCTACTAAAGTAACAGCCACAGTCATAAGACAGGCACTATTTTCGCATTGAATGACATTACTTCCCCAATGGATCAAAACCTGCCATGTTTCCTTCTTGACATGCAAAATTGAGCATGGTATATTATATCTTGTCGTCAGGGAGGTATACCCAAGTCTGGCTGAAGGGGTCGGTCTTGAAAACCGAGAGGCGGGTCAAACCGCGCGGGGGTTCGAATCCCTCTACCTCCTCCATTTATTCAAATAGCGCATAAAATCTGGAGATAAAAAACCGTTACATTTGTAGCGGTTTTTTCACTATGTCATAAAAATGTCTTGACATAATTTGAAATAAAGCATATATTTACATACAATCAAGTAAATTAAAACGAAAACGATGAGCAGGCCAGTAGTACTGCAGTTGACCGAAAGAGAGTGGAATTCACCGGCTGAAAGATTCCACCGGCCCAACGGGTATGAAACCTACCTGGGAGTTGTTAGTCAAAAAGCTAACCGCAGCATTGCTGTGTTATCAATATAAGTCGGGCATTGTTATGCCAAATTAGGTGGTACCGCGGAAAACCCATTTCGTCCTTCTATGAAGGAGTGGAGTGGGTTTTTTTATTTGCAAATAAGTAAAGAGGAGGATGAAAAGTGGATAAAAAAGTGGCATTCATTGGAGCCGGATCCATGGCAGAAGCAATCATTTCCGGAATTATTTATAAAGATCTGCTAAGCAGCGATCAAATAGCTGTAGCCAATAAAAATAACCGGGAAAGACTGAAAAGGCTGGAGGAAAAATACCAGATTCGAATCATGCAAAACAAAGAAGCAGAAGTTACCGCTGCGGATATTGTCGTCCTTTCCACCAAGCCGTATGACCTGAAGGAAGCGATACTTTCGGTTAAACCGTATATAAGGCCTGAGCAAATAATCATATCCGTTATCGCGGGTATTTCCACTGATGAAATAACAGCATTAATTGGAAAAGATAATCCGGTGATCAGAGCCATGCCTAATACTTCCGCCTCAATCGGGTTTTCTGCCACTGCCTTATCAGCGGGAACTTATGCTTCTGAACATCACCTCCATGAAGCTGAAGCGTTGTTCACAGGTATAGGTGCCACGGCAATTGTCGATGAACAGGATATGCATATCGTTACAGGAATCAGCGGCAGCGGTCCCGCCTATTTTTATTACATGGTGGAAGCAATGGAAGATGCAGCAGTAGATTCAGGCTTAAGTAAAGAGACAGCCAGGCTGTTAATAACCCAAACAATTATCGGAGCCGGGGAAATGTTAAAACAATCAGAAGAGCCTGCAGCAGATTTACGCAGAAAGATTATGAGCCCTGCCGGAACTACGGAAGCGGGAATCAGCGCGCTGGATAAAAATAATTTTCAGCAAATCATCCGGGATTGTGTAACAAGTGCGAAAAACCGTTCGATGGAGCTTGGTGAAAGTAAAAATGATTAGAAGAAGAGAGCCTGCCTTCCCCGGTTTAACGGTAGCAATGTTTTAGTTTGGAAGGCATCCATTTCAATACAGAGACTTTCCAAATTGATATATGCAAGGATTTTAGAAAGTACTTTATTTACGTAAAGTCTTGTCAAAAAGCCTGATTTTCTAATATAATATATATTGCTGAGTTTATATTGCCCCCGTAGCTCAGGGGATAGAGCAATGGCCTCCTAAGCCGTGTGCGCAGGTTCGATTCCTGCCGGGGGCGCTTATAAAAAAATTAGTACCAGGGCTCATTCTCCCTGGTACTTTTTCTTCCCAAAAATAGTTATACAAATCGCGTGCTTATAAAAGCCTACCTCCCTAAATTAGAATGACAATTCTATCTCCAGATCATCCCCGATTGTTTCAAAATCTTCATTATGCGGTCCACTAATGATCAGTTTGACAGATTCAATTTCTTCAGCCGGTGTGTCCAGCATAAACAGGACACTGCCTTCCTGATTTGTAGGACCGAAAAATTCGCCGCCCACAGAATCGGAAAAGAAAAGATCAGCATCGACCTGATCACCGGCATTTGTGGTCATCACTGCCTGATCCGGATACCAGGAAACATTATCCTCAGAAGTATTCTCTGCTCTCAATTCAACATTAATCATGGTCAATTCATCTTTGCCATCAAACATATCTTTAAATTCATCGCTTACGACAAGATTTCCGGATTGAATGGAATGTATGGTAAGTTCCATTGGCCCGCTCTCATGCGTTTCATCTACATCCATGGTTTGATTTACCATGGTAAAAGCTCCAAGCTCATTCTCAGTTGTTTCTCCTTCTGAGCTGTCACCGTGATCCTCTTCCTCAGATGCCGTTTCTTCTGTCTCTTCTTCATTTGCAGTCTCTTCTGCGACAGCTTCCGTTTCCGTGGCATCCTCTGAAGACTCATCAGCCTCATCCCCACATGCTGCAAGCACGATTACTGTCATGGCTGCCAACATAAATATAAATAATTTCTTCATTCCTAATTTCCCCTTTTCTTATTTTTTGGAACTAAAATTAGCATAGCAGATAATGTATACATTTTTTTGTGTACCCTTTTTAGTTTCAATTACTTGTAATTATTGATTGCAACGAATCGTCTTATATACATCTTCGTATAAAAATATGTTATACATGAGTTAGACAAGCAGCCATAAATAATATAATAGGAGTGGTGACAACGGATGACAAAGGGACAGGATCAAGATATGAAATGGACATTAAACAGCAATTACTCCGGCGTATTTAATGAAAAGGAATTGACGTTTTTTAACAGCAATTACATAGACAAAGTGTTGAGATTTCAAAAATCACACAGTAAATATACTAAAACACCTTTGATAAACCTTGAGCATTTATCCGAGTATTTAAATGTACAGGATATCAAAGTGAAAGATGAATCAAAACGGTTCGGCCTAAATGCTTTTAAGGTCATGGGCGGCATTTATGCTGTAGGCAAATATTTGGCTGAAAAGCTTGAAAGGGATATCGATTCGCTGTCCTTTGATGAATTGCGCTCTCCTGAAACAAAAGAAAAATTGGGAGAAATTACTTTTATTTCTGCCACAGACGGAAACCATGGACGCGGCATTGCCTGGGCAGCGAGAGAGCTCGGACAAAAATCCGTGATATATTTGCCCAAAGGTTCCAGCCGGGCCCGCCTGGAAGCCGTTCAGCAGGAAGGAGCATATGGGGAAATTACCGATATGAATTACAATGATACGGTGCGTATGTGTGCTGAGTTGGCTGAGGAAAAGGGCTGGGTCATGGTGCAGGATACCGCGTGGAAAGGCTATGACAAAATCCCGCTATGGATTATGCAGGGATATGCTGCTATCGCAAAAGAAATCATTGAAGAATTGGAAGTGGGAGATGCACAGCCCCCTACTCATATCTTTCTGCAGGCTGGTGTAGGTTCATTTGCTGCCGGGATTACAGCTTATTTTCAAAATTATTACCGTGAACAAGCACCGAAAATAATTGTAGTTGAACCGGAAGCGGCAGACACTTATTTTCGTTCATTTTCAAAAGGAACCGGCGAGATCGTTCCCGTTACAGGACACATGAATTCCATCATGGCAGGTTTGAATTGTGGGGAACCAAATGTTCGAGCTTTTCGGGTAAGCGTAAAATAGTCCACACCTATTTTTCAGATGTGGACTACTGTTATAATTTATTTAGATTTATTAGGAACGCGGCATTCATCAGGGAGTGAAGCGGACCACGGCAGAAGTCGAGTCAACTGCACTTCATCTGTCGTATCTATATTGGGAAGTTCCTCAAACAGGTAGCTGAGGTAGTTAAATGGATTCAGTCCATTTTCCTTGGCCGTCTCCACAACACTATAAATGATCGCACTGGATTTTGCTCCTTTTGCGGTATTGCTAAAAAGCCAATTTTTCCTTCCGATCACAAAAGGCTTGATGGACCGTTCAGCTCGATTGTTATCAATCTCCAATCGGCCATCCTCCAAAAATGCCTCTAAACGTTCCCATTGGTTACGACAATATTTGATGGCTTGACCAAGCGCACTTTTTGGCAGTACGCGTGGTGTTTGCTCTTTCAACCATGCCAAAAAAGCCTCCAGCACTGGCTGGCTGCGTTCCAAACGCTTTTCATAGCGTTCTTGCGGACTTTTGTCCTTTAAATCTCGTTCAATATCAAAAAGCTTATTACAGAAGTCCAAGCCTTCGTTTGCCTTCACAGCCGTAGTGGCTGCGGATTCAGGAAGAGCCTTGAGTGCTTCTGTGAATTTGCGCCGTGCGTGCGCCCAACACCCAACAAGGACAACGTCAGGAAGCCCATTGTAGCCGGGATAACCGTCTACATGCAGGTAGCCCTGGAAGCCTTTCAGAAATCGGCGTGGATGTTTGGCCGCCCGTGTTTGCTGATAATCGTAAAGAACGATGGGTACATCAGTATGCCCTGAGCGATATAGCCACATGTAGGAGGTGGATGTTGCCGGCCGTTCCGGCTCGGATAAAACTTGCAGTGTCGTCTCATCCGCGTGCATCGTATCCAATTCCAATAGTTGGGCGTGCATTTTGTTATAAATGAGCTCCAGCCATGTGATGGCACCGTATACCATCCAATTGGCCAGTGTCTGCCGTGGAATGGATACACCGAAGCGTTCCAGGTGTTTCTCTTGCCGGTAAAGTGGCATGCCCTCTACATATTTTTGTGTCATGGTGTAAGCCATGGCGGATGGAGAGGCGAGGCTCCCAGGAAATACTGGCTCCGGCATCTTCGCTGTCACAATAGGTGTTTCAATTTCATGGCGTTCGCAATGCCGGCAGCTATATACGTGGCGCACGTGTTCAACGACTTTTACTTGCGCAGGAATGATTTTTAATTCTTTACGCACTTCCGTGCTCATATCGTGAAGATTTCCTCCACAGCACGAACAGACCTGTTCCTCATCGGATAAACGATATTCGATCGTTTCCGTAGGCAGGTTTTCCAGCTTTTGTTCACGCTGACCACGCTGTTTCTTGCGTTTATATGTAATCGTTTCGACAGTTGGTTCTTCCACCGTCGTGTCAGTAGTATCTTCGGCCTCATTGAAAAGAGAGAGCTGACCTGAATCGGTCTTCTCACTGGAAGATCCAAATCTGCGTTGTTGGCTCAAACGAAATTGTTCTTCGTACCATTTTAATTTTGCCTCCAACGCTTCTTTTTCCATCTCAAGCTTTTCATTTTGCGCTTTATAATATTCAATTGACTGGGTTGATGTATGCGCTGTTTTTTCCATAAAATAAGTATACGATAAAGAATTCGACTTGCCTAGTCGAATTCCCGTATTCCTATATTTCAATCTTTTAAATAATGGTACGCGCTTTCACCTCACGGTGTGCCTGCCTTTGTTCAATTGGCAAACCATCCAGCAGCCAGCGAAGCTGACGAGGACTGATATTCATAGGTGCTGTGTCCTTTTCTGATGGCCAATGGAATGTTCCCTTTTCCAACCTGCGATAATGCAGCCAAAACCCATTGTGCTCCCACTGCAGGATTTTTAACTTGTCACGTTTCCGATTACAGAACACGAACAAACAAGGAGAAAAGGGATCGAGGTCAAAGCATTCTTGAACAATCACCGCCAGACCGTCAATAGACTTACGAAGATCTGTGCTTCCGCGGGCCAGGTAGACACGCTCAAATTGTAAGTTTGTCAACATTGATTTCGCAGGACATGGATGATATCGGATAGTAATCCAACATTGGCTCCTGGTCGCACTTCGACAGAAAGAGCATCAAAGTGGATAAAGATAGGTCCTTCTCCTTTGGAAGAAATATTTTCCTCTTCCACCTGGACGGCGAGCCATTGTGTTGGTTCCTGTTCAGAAAGATTTTCCTGGTTCTCGAATCGCTGGATCCAATAATACATCTGGTGGGCTTTGATTTCATGATCCCGACACCATTCGGCTACACTTTGCCCGCTATCTTTCCAAGCATCATACCGCGCTTCCCATTCTATTCTCTTGTCTTTTAGAGTCATCGCATAACCTCCTGAATTCATTTCTAAGAAGATTATCGCATGGATGACTTTCTGATTCTATGTGTGTTTTATTTGACGCTTACCTTTTCGGGTTTTAAATCAATACGCTTATTCTTCCTTTTCATGCACAGACCGGCTTGCAGCTCTGGGAATGCGTGTTGTTTTAGCTATGTTAAACAGGCCGGAAGTTGACGGTTATGTCTGACCAGAAGTAGACTGATAATATGACCAGAAAAAAATCCAGGAAAGGAAAAGGACGCCCCCATTAACGTGAAATTGCGGAAACAATTTCACTGGAGACGTCCACTAAAACCTAACATATGATTAGTATATCAGACTATACGTTAATTGAGAAGAAGGACGAAGCAGGTGTTTTTTGTTAGGAGTGCGGAAATCAATCACTGTCCTATTTGCGAAAGCCCTTTGGTAGTGGCTGGAAGCCGGCGGAGGGTATGGTATAGAAATTCAGGAGATAAAGAGAAACTTATTATACGCCGGCTTTATTGTAAACGTTGTCATAAAGTACATCATGAATTACCTGATGTTTTAATCCCTTACAAACGTTATGGAGTAGAAAGCATTGAACAGGTTGTGGATGATAATTTGATAGATGTTCCGGCTGATGAATCGACATTGGGTCGCTGGCGTGAATGGTTTCAGATCTGGGGACCATATGCTGTGGGCTGCATGATTTCTATTATAAAGCGGTTTCAATTGGACTTACCTGTGGGGAGCACGTCCGGTGCCCCAAGGACCGTGCTCCAAAAAATCGGACGTGACGGAAGAACATTAGATGGATGGCTGGCGAAAGTTGTCCGTCCTATTGTTAATGTTCATTTATGGATACAGACCCGTTCTGCATTCCTGTCCGGATACTCTTGAGATAGACTCATGTTTAATAGCTTAAAAGGAGGCTCATTGACATGAGAAATCAAAAGAAAGCACAGGAGATTGCTGCTGAACGGGTACAATTACTGTCTCCATTGTTGGCGGATGGATTGGATGCCGCCAAGGCCAGACAAATCAGACGGCAAATTTGTGAAGCAAGTGGACTTTCTGAACGAACTATTCGAAGATACTTAGCACAATATCGACAGGCAGGGTTTGAAGGTTTAAAACCAAAAGGAAAAGGTACGCAAATCAGGGAAGCTATTCCCGATCATTTATTGAAACAGGCTATCTTATTGCGTCGGGAAGTACCATCACGCAGTATTGCCCAAATTATTCAAATCCTGGAATGGGAAAAACGAGCTGAGCCCGGTCAATTGAAGCGGAGTACCTTGCAGGAAAAGCTTGCTGAAAAGGGGTATAGTGCTCGGCATATGCGAATGTACAGTGATCCTGGTGTGGCTGCCAGGCGTTTCCAACGGAAAACTCGCAATCAATTATGGCATTCTGATATTAAGTATGGACCGTACCTTCCTATTGGTCCAGGTGGAGAGAAAAGACAAGTTTATTTGGTGGTGTTCCTGGATGATGCTTCTCGATTTGTGATGCATGCCGGGTTTTATCCCACCATGGATCAACGTATTGTGGAACAGGGTTTTCGTGAATCTATTCAATTATACGGTGTTCCCGAATCTGTTTATTTTGATAACGGAAAACAATACAGGACAAAATGGATGAAACGAACCTGCTCAAAGTTAGGCATCCGGTTATTATACGCTAAGCCGTACTCGCCAGAGGCTACCGGGAAGGTAGAAAGGTTTAATCGGATAGTGGGTAGTTTCCTGGATGAGGTTTCACTGGAGAAGCCCACAACACTGGATCATCTAAATGAGCGACTCCGTGTGTGGTTGAGTGAATGCTACCAGTACAAGCCGCATAGTGCTTTGGGGGAAAACCAAAGTCCGGAAGCAGCTTTCCGCAGTGATGACAAAGCCTTACGGTTTGTCAGTACAGAAGAATTGGCGCAAGCATTTTTACACTGTGAGACGCGTAAAGTGGATAAATCAGGATGTATTAGTTTTATGGGTAAGAAATACGAGGCTGGATTATCGTTTATTGGCTGCAGGGTCGATGTGGTTTATGATCCTTCGGATATTACGGAAGTGACCATTGAGTACGAAGGACATGCACCTTGGACAGCTCGTGAATTGGTGATTGGTGAACATGCCGGGAAACGGCCAACGATGCCGGATCATCTTGGACAACAGTCCACAGAGCACTCCAGACTGTTGGACGCAGCGACGGAACAGTATGCTTCCCGTAAAGACGTTCAGAAGACAGCGGTTTCCTATCGCAGGGTTAAGAAAGAGGGTGCTTCACATGTTTAACCATTTTTACGGTTTTACGCACACTCCTTTTAACCGCGATATTCTCACATCGGCATTATATTATCCGGATATGCTGGATGAAACCATTGGGAGATTGGAATATGCAGCTGAATCACAATTATTTGCGGTGGTGACAGGAGATGCTGGCACCGGGAAAACAACGACGCTCAGGAAATTTACGGATGAACTGGATTCCGGTTTGTTTAAGGTTTTATATCTGGCCGATTCTAAATTAACACCCCGGCATTTCTATAAAGGGTTACTGGAACAGTTGGGGTGCGAAGCCAAGTTTTATCGTGGAGATGCTAAACGGCAGTTACACAATCAGATTGAAATGATGCGTGGAATTCATGGTTTATTACCTGTGGTTATTGTAGATGAAGCACATCTACTGGACCGGGAAATGCTGGAGGAAGTTCGCTTTCTGCTTAATTTTAAAATGGACGCTGAAAGTCCAATGGCTTTGATTCTTGTCGGACAAAGTGAACTTTGGGACCGGCTTCGGCTCCAATCATTTGCAGCTATTCGGCAACGAATCGACCTGCAATGTAAGCTCCCGCACTATGATCGTGCGCAGGTAGGTGGATATATACAAAAACATTTAACCGAAGTCGGTGCACAAAGCGACATTTTCACAGATGCAGCGATTCATGAAGTTTTTCAGTTTTCGAATGGTACACCAAGGCTGATCAATAAGATTTGTACGCATTGTCTCATTTACGGTGCCCAAAATAAACAAAAACTCATCGATGATCATATGGTAAAACTGGTGATAGAAGGTGAACTGTCATGACAGAAGGAATGATGACCTATGAATACAATAGAGACGCCTGGGTAGTTGAATTAAACGGTTATCATTATACACTCTTTTGCGGTGAATCATTTGAACTTATTGTTGGCCAGTATAAAATCCCTTCTAGGCTCGAGTTGGGGTTGGATTGGTATATTATCATGGAGGAAGATGTTCGATTCGACCTTCGCATAGGTAATGTATATCATATAAACATCTAAAATTGGCTAACTGAACGAAGGGTGTAAAACGTCACTTTATTCCCTCCGAAATAGGGGCATTCTATTCAAATTCCTCCAGATTAATTATTTACTTCCCTGAAGTAATGTGCTAAATTTTTTGCATATTATAAGGGGGAGTTTTTTATGATGATACCACATTATTTTGGAAAAAGTCTTAAAGGTTATGCTTTAGAGGGGAAAGATAATGATTTCCCAAGGTATGAAAGGTGTCCCGGCTGTAATTGTATTGCTGAGGGCAACCTGCACCGTAACGGATATTATTTTCGTTATGGAATTGATAGGGAGGCAGATCAGTGTATACCGATATGTCGAATGAGATGTTTGGCTTGTAAGGTAAACATTTCTATTCTTCCTGAGTTTCTTATTCCGTATTTTCAACATACCTTGGATACGGTCATTCATAATATACACCGTATCATTGATGGGGAGAAATTGGATGGTTGTCGCCAGCAGTTTGCCCAGCACTTCAAGCGTTTTAAAGAAAGGCTACCTTGGATACATAGTTTTTTTGTGGACGAGGGGCATCAATTAGGGTTTTCCCGGGACATAAAAAAAGAAGCCCAAAAATACGTGAAAATGATCCTGGATTTAGGCGAATCCACCTTCTTTCGAAGGTCCTGGGGTCATTTGTCATCATATTTTATGGGCAAATTAATTTTACCATATTTATCGCCTGAAAAAAATAAAATCAGTCCCACATAAATATTGCCTATGAATCTCTTGTCGGAAAAGGTAGAATAAAAGCAATGGATAACCGGTTGTCCTTCTATTCAAAGGAGGAAAAATTCATGAATGAAAAAACACGGGAAGAAATTGCTTTATTTCGCTATGGCCTGATTGCCCCGCTTTTCAATGGGCAAAGGGAGCCAAAGGAATATTTTCAGGAATTGGAGGGGAAAGTTCACCAGGTTCCTTACTACGGGGAACGAAAAATTGCGGCTAAGACGATGCAGGAATGGCTTCTTCATTATCGGAGAAATGGGTTTGAAGCATTAAAGCCCAAAAGACGGGCAGATCGCGGGAATTCTCGCCGACTCTCTCCCGATGATAAGGATCACATTCTCAAAATAAGAAAAGAAGAATTTTTTCACATGCCGGTCAGTGTGTTTTACGAACAGCTGATTAACCGCGGAGAGGTTCATAAACATGAGGTATCCTATTCGACCATTAACCGATTACTCAAAAAACATAACCTGGCCGGAAGGAATCACATGAGCTTTCACCCGGAAAAAGAACGGAAGCGTTTTGCCTATGACAAAGTCAATGTGCTATGGCAGGCAGACCTGTCACATGGACCATATATACCCATCGATGGGAAGATGAAGAAAACCTTTCTAATCGCCTATATCGATGATTGTTCCAGGATCGTGCCATATGCCGAATTTTTCTCTTCCGAGAAGTTTGATGGATTAAGAGAAGTGACAAAAGAAGCGCTAGTGCGACGTGGAAAGCCAACCATGATTTATGCGGACAACGGAAAGATTTATAGATCAGAAACGCTGCAGTATGCCTGTGCGGAGTTGGGGATCACACTGGTGCATACGCAACCATACGATCCAAAAAGCAAAGGGAAAATAGAAAGACTATTCAAAACAATACAAACACGGTTTTATCCGTTATTAAAAAGTGATCCGGCTCATTCTCTGGAAGAATTAAATAAAAGATTTGGGCGGTGGCTGGAGGAGGATTACCACCGAAAGCCACACGCCTCACTTGATGGAGAATCACCCCATCAAATATTTCATTCACAGTTAGATCATATCACATTTTTAGATGATCTATCCATATTAGAAACAATTTTTTTAAAAAAAGCAGAGAGAAAAGTGAAATTGGATGGAACGATTACGTTAGAAAAGCAATTATATGAGGTTCCCGCTGCATATATTGGGCAAAAGATTGAACTTCGACTTGATGATCAAGCAGTTTATGTATTTGAGGATGGAAAGCAAGTGGCTGAAGCTATTCCGGTTTCCATGGGAGATAACGCGCACGTCAAACGAGGGCCATTACCATCTCCGTTCGCTGTCACGGATACAACAGATGAAGATGAAGGGGAGGAAACGGCTCATGTATAAATCCTTTTATTCACTGGCAAAAACCCCATTTCTCAAGGATGTGAAACATGCCGACGCTTTTGAATCCACTATTTATCAAGAAGCGTTAAACGGGTTGTCATATTTACAAAAGTCCAAAGGCATTGGTTTAATTATTGGTGATCCGGGTGCCGGGAAAACATTTACACTGCGTTCATTTAAGGAGTCACTTAATCCGGCGTTATATCATGTGGTCTATTTTCCATTGTCTACCGGAGGTGTAATGGATTTTTACCGGGGACTCGCTTATGGTTTGGGGGAAGAACCAAAGTTTCGTAAAGTAGATTTGTTTCGCCAGATTCAATCAGGAATTGAACAAATGGCGCAGGAACGTAAAGTTACCCCTGTTTTTATACTGGATGAGATGCATATGGCAAAAGATGCTTTTTTACAGGATTTGGCAATACTTTTTAATTTTCAGATGGATTCATCGAATCCATTTATTCTCATATTGGCCGGACTACCACATTTAAAAACACGACTGAATTTGAATCATCACCGGCCATTGGCTCAACGAATCATTATGAAGTATCAAATTCAACCATTAAGTAAAGAGGATGTGTATGCGTATATAGAGCACCATTTAGAACTGGCAGGATCCAGAATGCCGATTTTCAGTTCCACCGCCCTGGAAGCAATCGCTTTGCGATCACAAGGCTGGCCGCGTGTCATCAATACATTAACAATGAACTGCCTTTTGTACGGGGCACAACAGAAGAAAGAACAAATTGATGAGGAAATCGTCCGTCTGGCAGCTGAGGAAAGGGCTTTATGATGGTTGAAGGTATTATGATTTTTCATATGGGTTTCTGGAAAATATGGATTGATCAAGAGGAGTACGTAGCGTACGAAGGATTGCCTATAGAAATAAAGATACAGAATCATTATGTGAAAGTTAATATAGGAAAAGATTATACTGAATACAATTCGTGGTTTGTGGAGTTTACTGAAGATGTTGCTTTTAATCTTCGGGAGTTTGAGGCTTATAAAGTAAGAGTAGTGTCCATAAATTTATTGAAAGAAGAGGATGTCCTTTAAGAGGCATCCTTTTTTCATAAAAAAACAGAAGAGAAATAAAGTGATTATTTATTGCCAAAGCTGGAATAAAGTGGGAAAAATAGCACATTACTTCAGATATTCCACTGTATTAATTTGAAATTAGGGACCTGAGATAATGTGCTAGTTTACACGAAGGGGAAGAAGGAAATATTATCCTTCTTCCCCTTCTTTTTATATTCTGTGGTCAATAATCTAGTCAAAACTTGGACAGAAGACGCAATCAATATAAAGGCATTATATACAATCAGTAACAGCGTGTTTTGGGAAACCCGCTGGGGTCCGATGAGAGAATAATCTCAGGTGAATCAGGCGCCATTCCATTAGGCCTGTTATTTTACCTGCAAAAATTTGCAGGACCGGAAGCCGCGGAAGCACTTCAATTAGATGAAAAAGCAAGCGTGCTGATCATTAATACAGAGGGAGATACAGATGCGGCACATTATTTGGATGTGGTTTGGAGGGGGTTATATTCATCAGATGGATATTAAAGAGGATTTATAAATATTTTAACCTACTTCCCAATATCAGATAAAGGGTAGGAGACAGTTATAAATAGATTCCGTGTTACATTAAGGAATGAAAAGAAGATATTGCGGCATCTTTTTTCTAAGGAATTGACAGGCAGAGAACTATCCAATCGGGTGCTACGGTAATGGTTTAATATGGAGAGGTGGGTATGCTTAAAATCCAGGAAACCTCGGGTGTTTTATTAAAAAAATTTTGTCCAAGGCTTCTAGTGCGATTAGTATATCATTTATACCCACCCTCTTTCAGACAATTATCTAAATATCACCTTAATATAGAAACATTTTTTTAGCTTTTTTTGAGGGGATAGGACAATGTTGAGATTGGGATTTTAGTATTTTTCTTCTGTTTTTTGCTAAAATTTTATATAAAGCATCTCTTAATTTTCTAGGGATTAACTTTAATATTAGTAACGGTTTGAATAGGTTGTTTGTACCTGCTAGCAGATGTAAAATAGAATTAGAGTATATATATTCCTTGTTTTCTGTTATAAAAATCATACTGTCTATGTTTGGGTTGAGTTGTACGTTTTCTTTGGTCCAATTACTATTAAAATCTGTAATAAATAGTTCTGGGTTTTTATTAATGCGTACGATAAAACGTATGAATTTACTACACATATTACATTCACCATCGTAAATTAATACTTTCATGTTAATCCCCTCCAATTAATTTAGATTAAAGATTTGATAATGTTATAAAAGAAACCTAAAGCTGATAGTAGAAAAAACGTGACTAAAATTAATACGAGCCAATTATATTCATTTCTTATAATTGTTAGGACACTAAATATACCAAGAGAAAGATAAGTCACTGTACCCAAAAGTATGTCAAACCAAATTGGAATAGAAATTTCATAGGCAGAGATAACCATGGATAAAAATGCTAACACAAGCCCTATGTAGAGTGCATTAATTTTTGTTTTATAACTAGTTTGATGAGGTGCACTTACTTCAAATTTCCCCAGGACATCTTTATGTTTTATTTTTCTGAATGTATCATTTAACTTAGGATATATGGGCTGCATATATGGTGCGCGTCCTTTTAATGATTCATATCCCCAAGAAATTTTTTTTCCAGCTATATTAAATGTCATATCGTCTACAGATGCTTTTGAGTCTTTGTAAGCAGGTTCAAGATATATCTCAGGATCAATGGAAAATACCACCCGTCCTTGTTCAATATTTCCGAAATAGCGTTTTTTGTTCTTTAATGTTCCCCATTTTATTGCTGACATCATACTCCTTAGGGGATATCTAAAAGGCGTGTACATAGCTAAAGATACGTCTACTGGAATCCATCCTTCTTGAGGAATGTATACTTCATTCCAAACATGATGATTAAATTTCCCCTTAAAGGCACCTACCATGATCCTGCAAGGTATTTGAAGAGATCTGCAATAGGAAGCAAAAACTGCAGAAAGTTCACCACAATCGCCTTTCCTTCTTTCTATTGTATATTCAAAACCTCTTTCTTTTAATTTCGATGAATACTCAAAGTTTTTTCTTACAAAGTTAAAGATGGTATAAGCTTGCTCTTTCGTGTTTTCA
Source organism: Virgibacillus kimchii (assembly GCF_055379185.1). Classification (NCBI taxonomy): domain Bacteria; kingdom Bacillati; phylum Bacillota; class Bacilli; order Caryophanales; family Bacillaceae; genus Virgibacillus; species Virgibacillus kimchii. Next base: position 3,171,674 of record NZ_AP043951.1, read on the forward strand.
GAATGTAAATTTTTAATAATATCCTTTGCTTGTGCACGGGTACTATCATTTACAGGTATTAATTCAGTATTTCTTAAAAAGTATTTTTTTTCTTTATCTGAAATTTCCTTCTTATTTATTGGTTTATATTTTGAGCTATATTTAAATTTTTGATGACTAGGGATTTTAAAAAAATAAATTGTACCTAAAAAATCATGCTTGTAAAAGTTAATTGGCTGGTTTTCCATGAACTCTAATTCTGTTGTCCCTGGTGCAGCTGAGAGCCAAATCTCCACGACGTCTGAACTTCGATTAAAGTATTCAAATGTAATAGAATTGTAGGTCATTCAAATCTCTCCTTAACCTTTTTTACATTCATGTAGTTTAAAATCCTATCTTTCACTAACTTAGCTTTTGAGAATATCCAATTGTACTCTTTGTCATTAAGTAAAAGTGAATCAATTGCAATCATGATAGCAGAGAAAGTTAACAGCCCCATTTGTACAGCAATTCCCGCATGAAATGCTACTATCCCGAAAATCACTATATATTTGGTATATCGATTAAATAGACTAAACGGAAAAGCTAGTTTAATAATAAATGAAAAATAAGCTGCAACTACTAAGAATAAGCTATTATTTAAAAGAAAGTCGGGCAATACACCTGTCGAGAATTCCTCAACTTGCATAATATAATAAATTGCCGTCCCATTGATCCACTGCTCTCCCATCACTTGATATAGAGCAGCAGTAAAATAAAGAAAACATAGCTGCAGTATCACGAACAAAACAGAAAAGTTATGTATAATCACTAATTTATCCCTATGTTTGTTTTTAAACTTTGTAATAAAATTTTTCTCTCCAAATATATTTAGTTTAACTGAGAAATATGTATTTACGTTCATAAAAATCATATACAGTAAAACTAAATGCATTAAATTATCTCCTCCATCTGTAATCAAACCGTTTCTATTATTTAACGAAAAAATAAAAATGTAACATAAAATCTGGATGGTTTTGCCCCCAAAACCGATTGTAAACAAAAGTGCAAAAATAAAACCAAGATGGTATAGAATTTCAAATGCAACAATATTTTTGGATAATCCATAAATAGAAATAGGTATTCGATTTAATTCTATATACAAAGAATCAGTTATTATGCCATCATTACTCCATAAATAACGTCTTAAAGGGTAATTAACTATATATATATACATAATTATTGATCCCAATAAAATTCTAAGAATACTTGCCCCCATTAAATGTTTAGGACTCAAAGTCCAATTGTATATTTTATTAAACATTTTATGCCTCCTCCCTGTATCAGAAAGATGTTACTTGAGTATAACTTCTCCATCCAAATTCAACATATTCGCTTTCTACTTCATAGTTCTTATTAAATCTTTCCGAAAATGGTACAGGATTAATATTTACAATCCTAGTATTTACTTCTTTAATTTCTGCATCAGAAATTAAAGGAATCGACGAAGAAACAAATCGATATAATATATCCACCTGCTTCTTTTTCCTATCTTCAATTTTTTCCGTGTCAACGTTTTCCTTAAATTCTGTGTTATCTACAGTATCTGAGTACTCACTTATTAATTCATTTTCTGAAAAAACACCATGATAGATACCTGTTGGAATTCGTGAAGCTTTACTATAAGCACTAATTGGATTTTTTCTATTTGCATTTATTAACATCTTAGATATGTTATGCCAATCTGAAACTTCTCCGTCTTGCGTTTTGTATTGAACTAGAATATTAGTATTTACATTTACAGGGTCAGGGGCAAATAACTGCCAATTCTGAGAAAAAAAGGGGTATATATACCTTTCTATTGTACTTAAATTACTTGTTTTAACTGGGTTAATAGGCGCTGCATGTAAGAATACCATGGAAAAATGAAAGAGTGTATAAGTTAGTAGAATAAATATTAAAGTTATATTCGTTCCTTTTTTCATTTTGATCACAACCCTTAACATTATTATTTCTAAATATCATATCATAATAAAGTCAAAATAAAAGTATTATTTTGAATAAATAATAAAATAATAAAAAATACCTATTATAATATATGGAAATTAGTCATAATTAACTATTGACTTTAAATTCCAAATTATATACCTTTTTAGGTAGATTAATTAGGAAAGGAGGGAAGAAAATGTCAAAACACAAAAAGAAATTATTGTCTATTGCAATTGTGGGAACTCTTGCTTTGAGCAGCATTGGAGCATCAACTGCGTTAGCTAGCAGTGAAGATTTAACCCCGGAAGTTACGGAGATAACCGCTGAGCAAAAGGAAAATGGCCATGATCCTGAAGCTATTCCAGCTGTTGCCGGTGCTGTTGTTGGTTTACCATTTGCTGGAGCAGCCGCTAAAGCAGCTGGTGAAAAAGTCGGCGAATGGGTTGCAGACAAAGTAATTGGTATCTGGAATGCTGAAGAAGAAATTGAAGAAGAAGCAAACCTTGACGTGATTTTTGACTAAATTGAGCACAAGAGGAAAAGTAGTATAAGTGCTTCCTAGAATTCTATATTTATACTGAATTAACAGGAATTTAGCAAAGACAATACTTGATAAAAAAATAGATAACAAATTGTTAGTATAATATGGTCTAATAAAGAGAGGGATTCAAAAAGTGGATCACGAATTTCTATAGTGAGGATTCTTCTCTTTGGTCTTATTTAGTTTGTAAAGGAGATATTATGGTTTTATGTCAATAACCAAAAGAAGGTTATGGTTGCTTGTATCTAGGAGCAGGCGCGCAGTAATAAGGTTTTAGTATAGGTTCTGATTAAGTAAACGCACCAAACTTGGTGGTTAATTGGCAGGTATGCATTCACAGTCTATCGAGACTATTGTCCCACAACGATTGTCTCAGATTAAAATATCTTGTAGTTTATGAAAATTTAAGACAAATGATAGATAAAAGAATGTATAGTAAGTTGCTTTAAAAGATTTTGGAGAGGTTAGAACAGAAACTTCAAAGTGAAGAATGATAACCGAAATCAGGCAAGGCGTGTGCAATCGGATGATTTGCATATTAATTACGCGGCTTGGAAGCCTTGAGACGATATCCCAGCATATTACGACATAGTGTAACTTGGTTTGTTTTAGCATGGAAGAAACCTATATTGAGTTTCATTAATCATTTGTGCACAAAGTGCCTGTTGGACGCATGGACTGGTTAAAAAATCAGTAATCTTTAATATGTGCTAAAAAACAATTAATGAGATATTTGAAGCTGTTCAACCCTTTATTTCAAAAACCGGTAAACGCCCTGAGGTCATCGTTTGCAGACTGAATAATAAGCTTTATTATTCATTTCCATTTATATAGTTAAATCCCAGTCTCTTTCACTTCAACCACATAAGTGCCGCCAATCAAATCATGAATACCTCTTTTATCTTCTCTTGTACATATCATGATTGCACTCACAATGAATGCTGCTCCCAACGTAACTATTCCGTGAAAGTTCGTGCCAATACTGAATTATCATTATATGTTGCTCTGTACCTATTAGTATGAGCTAAAATCAGTCAGTATGGGGGTCTGCAACTTAAGGCAGGCTATATGGAAGATAACAAGAGAGATAAATACTTTCTTAGCAAAAGTCCAATTCACTCAAAATAACAAACTTTTTTCTTTAAAATTGTCATAAAATGTTCTAAAATGGAACTAATTCACAAATTATAAGAATAATTTAATTACATCATGGCAGATCAATCGCCTTTCTTTCCTTAACAGACACCATGGGAAGGCTTCGGGGAAAGATTTGCATCTTTGTAATCGATTTCAAACTTTAAAAAGAGGTGATTGGATGGACACACAAAAAATACCTGCAAGAGAAGGGAATCATAATCTCAAAGACTATGAAAAAATGCGGGAAGACTTTTCATGGGAAGATATGCATCAGCATTTTTCCTGGCATGAAACCGGCAAAGTGAACATGGCTTATGAAGCAGTGGACAGGCATGCCGAGGACCCAGCCAGGAAAGATAAAGTCGCTTTATTGTATTCATCCCCGGATAGGGAGGAAAAAGTAACATTCAGTGACCTTCGCGACCAAAGTAATCAGTTTGCCAATGTACTCAAAAAATACGACATTCAAAAAGGTGACCGGGTATTTTTATTCATGCCGAGAAGTCCGGAGTTTTACGCTGCATTCTTTGGCATAATGAAAACCGGTGCCATTGCAGGACCATTATTTGAAGCATTTATGGAGCAGGCAGTGCGTGATCGCTTGGAAGACAGCGAAGCAAAAATGCTGATCACGACCCCTGATTTACTTTACCGGGTCCCGCAGGATCAGCTGCCTGATCTGGAAAAGATAGTACTAGTCGGAGATCATAATGAAAATGGAGAAAAGTATATTGATTTTTATAAAGAAATGGAAGCAGCCTCCACCGATTTTTCCATTGAATGGGTGGATTTGGAGGATGGCATGCTGATTCATTACACTTCCGGTTCCACCGGGAAGCCTAAAGGCATTTACCATGTGCATAACGCGATGATTCAGCAATATGCCACAGGGGAATGGGTGCTTGACTTAAAAGAAGATGATGTTTACTGGTGTACTGCAGATCCCGGCTGGGTGACCGGCACCAGCTACGGCATATTTGCCCCATGGCTGCATGGTGTAACAAATGTTGTTCGCGGCGGTCGTTTTACGCCGGATGACTGGTATGGAACGCTGGATAAATATGATGTGACCGTCTGGTATACAGCGCCAACGGCACTACGAAAACTGCTAAGTGCAGGGGAGGTGGCTGTAAAAAAACATAACCTTTCCTCCCTCCGTCATATTTTGAGTGTGGGAGAACCTCTCAATCCGGAGGTTATTACTTGGGGACTTGATGCGTTCGGACTTCGCATTCATGATACATGGTGGATGACAGAAACCGGTGCGCATCTGGTTGTAAATTTTCCGTCCATGGAAATACGCTCCGGATCGATGGGAAAACCGATTCCGGGGGTGGAAGCTTCCATCGTGGATCATGAAGGCAATGAACTTGGACCGAATCAGATGGGCAATCTTGCCATAAAAGAAGGCTGGCCGGCCATGATGCGTGCGGTATGGAATAACCCGAGTAAATATGAAAGCTATTTCATTAATGGCTGGTATGTCTCCGGAGACAGCGCGTATAAAGATGAAGACGGCTACTTCTGGTTCCAGGGACGCCTGGATGATGTGATCAACACATCCGGGGAGCGGGTCGGACCGTTTGAAGTGGAAAGTAAACTGATTGAACATGCCGCCGTTGCTGAAGCAGGAGTGATCGGAAAGCCGCACCCGGAACGCGGGGAAATCGTGAAAGCTTTCATTACATTGAATGATGGCTATGAAAAATCGGATGAATTGCTTGAAGAAATTAGGCAGTTTGTAAAAACCGGTCTCAGTGCACACGCGGCACCAAGGGAGATGGAAGTAAAAGATTCCATTCCGAAAACACGGAGTGGTAAGATTATGCGGCGTCTGTTAAAGTCGTGGGAGCTTGGACTTCCGACAGGAGACACTTCCACATTGGAAGAATAATATAGTATGGATGGTAAAACTTCCACCTGGAGAATCATAGGGTGGGAGTTTTGCTGTGCAGACTGTTAAACCGTTAAAGGTCACAGCAAGAGGGATGAATAAGATCCTCGTGTAATTTTTAGTGAGATGAATTTGCTTCAACTTGACCTATTGCTTATATCAATATTAACAAATGTTTTTCTATCGATTACCCCGTTCCAGAAAATAATTACGTTAAATAACATTTTCCATTTAATTGGTAAGTGAATCAATTTCATAATAGAGAAGTTAGTATAGAAATCCGAACAAAGTTGATTTCCGCTCCAGACGGACGCTTTCACCACTGGCACAAGTGCAACATCGACTCAAACTCGTTTTCGTCGTGTTTTCTTTGCCGCGGGCTCTGCCTCAGCCTCCTCGCTACGCTGCGGGGTCTTCGGCTATCGCTGTTCCCGCTGGAGTCGCCGTCTTCCACTCCAATCAACAGGCTCGCGTTCTGTATTAACAAATTATAAAGTGTTTCTATTAATTAATGTTCGGATACTTAGTAAAAATAAGCAATTATGAAATTTACTAAAGATAAAGTGTGTTAAGCTGTATTATAGGAATAATCAAATTTTTCTATAATATAGCTAGAAGGAGTAGTTTGATGACCAATTATTTGCTGGGATTTATTTTGTTGGGTTTAGTGGTTACTTTTATCGCTGATATTCTCATGCGCAGAAAACATCATATTGATTTTGAATTTCGGTTATATAGGCCGGTTAATGCTGCGCATAAGTGGATGGAAATTACATTATTCATCCTTTTTATCATTGGTCTTACTATGGCTGCCTTTCTTCTACCTCAAAAAGCAATTTATGCTGTATTATTTGGTTTTTTAACTATCGATTGCGGTATTCGCGCATATATGGAATATACATATGGAATAAAGGAAGAGAAGGAATACATGATTAACTTTATTTGGACCATTGGTTATGGTGTGATTTTTATTGGTACTGTTTATTTCACATTCATCAACAATTTTTTCATACTGGCAGCAGCTTGGCTCTAGTGAAATTTTATTCTGATTTTTTTGATTATATTAATGACCGGGTACAAATTCAAATGGACACGAGGCTGATTTAATTCCTTCAATAGAAAGGAGGTACCAATTATACGAGAGGGGTTTAGACGGAATGTATTTTATTGAACCAATATTCTGGCTGAAGTTAATTTTGGTGATAGGCATCACTTTACTTGTGGTGACTGGTTTTCAAGCTCTGATGAGCAAATGGCTTAAAGTAGAAAATAAGAAGTTATTTTCCTATAACCATATAAATGACAAACATCGAAAATTGGATTGGACGATTAGAATAACGTTTCTTACTTTGCTGTTGTTTGGTTTTTTTTACAATATATCAGTTGAACCATATGATACAGTTTGGTTTTTGGAACCATGGTTTTTACTAATTATATTTATCGTGTTTTCCCAGGTTGCCCGGGCTACGATGGAATGGAAGTATGCGGAAAATCGAAAAGCGTATATGTTTACACTGAGTGAATTATTATTTTTTGGCGTTGTATTCATCTTTTTTATTAATACTAACTTTTTCGGTTTATTTTAAAATACGTAAATCTATATCAATTGGTTTACAAGCACGAAACCAATTGGATATATTATAAGGTAATACCAAAATATGATGAATAAATAAAGAAAAGAGGGTGGGAAATGGATACAAAATTTCCGATAGGTGAACTGCAAGTCCCTGACAAGGTAACACTTGATCATGTTCAGGAATGGTTAAAGCAAATCGAAACCTATACGTCCCGGTTAAGAGAAACTGTTGATGAATTAAGTGATGAGGAATTAAGCAAAACTTACCGCGAGGGCAGCTGGAACGTCCGTCAGCTCGTCCATCATATCGCTGACTCCCAGTTGAATATGTTTCAGCGGTTGAAAATGGCTTTAACAGATGATAATCCTACAGTACCAAATTTTGTCCAGGACGAATGGGCTGTTCAACCGGACACAAAGCTGCCTGTGGAAAGTTCCATCAAAATGCTGGAAGGCATCAATGAGCGCATCGTATCGTTGGGAAACAGCTTAACGGAAGATCAATTAGACCGCAGTTTTATCCATGAGATTAACGGTAAAATAACCGTTGCAACAAAGGTGGCAAAGCTGGCATGGCATGAAGAGCATCATCTGGAACATATAAAAATAGCATTATCAAAATAGTATTTCTTAAGAAATTGGTTTATCAAAACTTGATAAGCCAATTTTTTAATGGAAAAAGTTAAGTGCAGTTCACGTTATAAAGGAGCTAGGGGATATTTTTTATTGGAGGCTGGGACATGGGGAAAATATGAAACAATTAGGAACAAAATAAAGGAATAAGAAAGCGCCCACTTAATTAAGGCGCTACCATGGGCCTTCATTTATTCAAATATAAATTTATGAATTTGTCTAACACATTTTTGAACAATTTCTTCCGGTGCCTGACCAATTATTTTTAATCCACTTGCTCTCCAGTCCAAACTTTTCTGTTGATCAGTTAAAATAACTCCGTAAATCGGCAATCCTTCAGGTAATTTTACTTCAAAAGGATATCCTTTTGTTTTGCCGGTTATTGGACAAATCACAGCGAAATTGGTTGCTTTATTAAAATTTTGGGGGGACAAAATAATACCCGGTCTATGTTCTGACTGTTCATATCCACTTTGCGGGTCAAAATCTATATAAACCAAGTCCCCTTTTTTTGGGGCATCCATTAAAGTAATTCATCCCCTTTTCTTCCAAAATCAATATAATCATGCCTATTTTCATCCGTTATTTGTTCTAACATTTCATCTAATGAAAGTTCTTTTTCCACTGGTTGCTTGTAAACAGATTTTTTATTTTTCCCATTTGACCTTTACGCTGCGTAAAGGTTTATGATGATCATAACAAGGAGGTGCAAAATGGAATATACCGTCCAAAAATTGGCTCAGCTTTCGGGTATCAGTGGGCGTACCTTACGTTATTATGATCAAATTAATCTGTTAAAGCCGGCAAGAATTAATTCTTCCGGTTATCGGATCTACGGACAGAAAGAAGTGGATCAGCTGCAGCAAATATTATATTTCCGTGAACTTGATGTAAGTTTGGATGAGATCAGGAAGATCATGAGTGACCCTGAATATGACCAGACAGAAGCATTACAGCAGCACTATGAAAAACTGGCACAGAAGCGTGCTCAACTGGATAGATTGATGGAAACGGTAGAAAAGACTATTACAAGTAAAAAAGGAGGGGTTCCCATGCAGGATAAAGAAAAATTTGAAGGGTTTAAGGAAAAATTGATAGAAGATAATGAGCAAAAGTATGGAACAGAAATTCGTGAGAAATACGGAGATGCAGCAATTGATGCCAGCATTGCTAAAATGCGGGGCATGACAGAAGCGGAGTTTGACAGGATGAAAGTCCTCGAAAAAGATATTCTGGAAACTCTGGCACAGCTGACAGAAACAGGTGAACCGGCTTCCGAAGCGGCACAGGAGCTTGCGGCCAAGCATAAGGAATGGCTCAAGTATTCCTGGAAAACCTATTCTAAAGAAGCCCACGCAGGATTGGCGGAAATGTATGTTGCTGATGAGCGTTTTGCAGCTTATTATGACAAAGCTGCAAATGGTGCGGCAAAATTTTTGCGGGATGCTATTTTAATTTTCACCAACACCGGGAAAAATTAGTCTGTTATGCTCCTTTCATGTTTTATAAACTTCAAAAAAGGAAAAAACACTAATGTAATACGTTAATGAAAGGAGCCGATATGTAATGGGTAAAAAAATAGCAACCGTTATTACAGATATGTTTGAAGACGTGGAATATACAGATCCCGCCAAAGCATTTCAGGATGCCGGGCATGAAGTGATTACCATTGAAAAAGAAAAAGGCACGAAAGTAACAGGTAAAAACAATGAAGCAGAAGTAAACATTGATGAAGGCATTGACAACGTGGATCCACAGGATTTCGATGCTTTATTCATCCCGGGAGGATTTTCTCCGGATATGCTGCGTGCAGATGACCGTTTCGTGGAGTTTGCCAAGCATTTTATGGATGAGAAAAAGCCGGTTGTTACCTTATGTCATGGGCCTCAGCTGTTAATTACTGCAAAAGCACTGGAAGGCAGAACAGCTACAGGCTTTAAATCGATCCTTGTTGACATGGAGTATGCCGGTGCCGACGTGAAGGATGAAGAAGTGGTCGTTTGCCAGAATCAATTGGTTACAAGCCGTGATCCGAATGATCTTCCTGCCTTTAAGAAGGAAGCCCTAAATGTTATAGGTTAATAAATAGCCTCTCAGTTATGGGTAATTGTCTTTTGCCAAAAGATCAAATGATGATAAAGAAAGTCCAATAAGGTTGGAACGAAAGTAATTTTATTTACTCAAGAAGCAAATGATTTAGCTATTAGCTCCGGCAACCTACGAAGACGCTTGCGAAATGTGAGGCGTCGGTGTAACCCCGCAGGGAAACATTAATGAAGGCCGACTAAAAACGCCTTTTGCGGGCAACGTCGTTTATACCCCTTGTCGCACAAGCAGGCTCACCAGCCGCCCACAAAAAAAGCGAAGGATGGTGCCGGAGCAGCTGGTGTTCACTAAAGTTCAGCTTCCTTTTGAGTATATACTTTTATCCCAACCTTTTTTGTGTTAGAAAAGATTTTTACAAATACCTTGTCGGGAGGTATACTAAAAAAGAATATCAATAATGACAGATTATTTTAAATCATGATTATAAATTTCTTACTTATTCAATAAAAATGGGAGCTTATTCATCATCTGGTAAAGTCATATATTTTTCTGCTTCCGATGAAGGAGACGAGTGAGGATGAAGAAAAGGCTTATAGGAATACTTACATTGCTACTTGCAGCTATATCGTTATTAACCGCCTGCAATGAAAATGAAGTGGACGAAGAAGTACAGGCGGAAGAGGCAGACCAGGAGGAAGCAGAGGCATCCGATAATACATACGATGAGGAGCCTGAAGCGGACGATGTGAAAACATTGGATAATGAGGAGAAAATATTGGAGGAGAAATCCATAACCATTCAACAGGAACTATGGCACTCCAATAGAGGGGAAAGTTATGAAGTATATGGAAAAGTTGGCCCGATCGTACGTGATGGGGATTTAGCTATTCTGCCTGTTATATTAAATACAGATAGTGATCTGACAGTAACATTTACGAGCTTATTTGATCATGGATTGGGGACGGGTGAAGGAATTGCTACGCAACAAGGCTTGGATATTCGAATGATTGACACAGAGGAGATGACAGTGTCTCATCCTGCTGTTTTATTATTAGATGATCATGAGGTTCAAGCTTTGCATACGTTTGTAGGTGATGAAATAAACCGCATGGGCCAGTATACATTTGGAGACAGTCGGGATCCTGCACGGTATTTTGGTGTATTTGCCGCACCAGAAACAGAATCCGTGCATGTGTTGTTCAGAAGGCTTGGAGTCATGGAAGATATTCCCGTCATAAATAGAGAAGAGCTTAGCACGCTTACGATTGAAGATATGGAGAAAGTATTAGAGGATAAGGAATCAGATGAGGAAAGAGAAGAAGTTTTCAGTCAAGTAATTCCAACCATTGAAGAAATAATAGAACGTGAATTAAATATATACAAAAGTGGCCCGGAAGTATTTGATGGAAATTTAGAGAGAATCCAGGCACGGGTGTTTCCAATCGAAAGTTACCGGGAAGGTGTTGATACGTCTGTCAGTCGGATTGACGAAATCGAACACGCTACTTTAATGATCTCTACTGATGTCCTGTTTGAATTCGATTCCTCTGACTTAATGGATGAAGCAGATAAAGAACTGGAAGCTGCAGCTGCAGAACTTGCAGGTGCTGAAGGCGGAGAGCTGGAAATCGTAGGGCATACAGACAAGGAAGGAACTGAAGATTATAATCAGTCACTTTCAGAAGACAGAGCAGAATCTGTACGGAAGCAATTGGGCGAATTAATGGATTTGCAGGCTTTTGATGTTTCTGTACGAGGAGAATCTTTCCGGGAGCCTATCGCAGACAATGATTCAGAAGAAGGAAGAGCACAAAATCGGAGGGTGGAACTACATTTTACCCCGCCAGCAGAAGAAGTGGAAGTGGAAATCGAAACGGCGGCAGAATTACCGGAAGCTTTAGGTGAAGAAGCAGTATATCCGGATTCCATACAAACAGAAGATGGAGAAATTGAGATTGAATCGATTCGCCAAATTGATCATTTGCTGGTTGGAAGAATAAGAGTGAGCAGTTCAGAAGAGGCAGAAGGGGATTATACGGCACTGACTTTTGGTTTCGGGAATGCAATAGGTGCTCGGGGATGGTATGCAGATGAAGCAATTGGCTACAGTCAATATACAGCGTATGCACCAACATTGATACACAATAATCAACGGTACTATCCATTGGATTATTATTTGGATCCTTTAGAAGGAAGTTATGCAGAGAAATGGCTGGAAGGAGCAGAAGAGGAGATGGAATACATTATTCCCCTTGCCGAAAGACACATGCGATCCCCCGGGGAAGATGGTTATTTTACTTCCACTGTTATTTGGCCGGCGGTAAGTGATGAGAGTGTGACAGTTGACCTTACTGTTCCGGGAAACAGGATAGATGAGCTATCTGAAAACCAGATGGATCGATTGCAACCTTGGAGATTTACAAATGTTCCTGTGGAAACTGAAACCCAATTGGAAGACGAGTAGTGAACTGTCGAATAAATGCTTGCTTGGAAATGGTCCAAGCAAGCGTTTTTTCATTAAAAGGACCAGTCAAGTGCGTGCAGAAATTACATACTCTCACTATCTAATTATTTTTAAAAAGAGGTACTAAAGCACAACCTGAGATAGCATATTTTCCCCTTATGTTACACTCTAATCACTATGCTCTGTAGGGTTTAGGAGGGAATTTGTCATTCCAGTTTTGTTATCTCAAAATTATCCTGAAGCAACAGCCAATTTTGCGGGAATGCCAGCCCAAGCTTCCAGTAAGCAATTCCCCTAAGATTCAATTCTTTAATTAAATCAAATTTTGCCTGAATGGATCGTGCATCCTCAAACCATACCTCATGCTCATTTCCTTCGTTATCTGTATAGGTGAAAAAAGGAGCCTGCGCTGTTTCATCAAATTGAATTGCAGCATTATTTTCCCTGGCGATCGCTATCGCCTGCTGTGGACTGATTGCTCTGGCAGCCGGCCCACCTTCCACAAATGGCAGGGTCCAATCATAACCATATAAGTTTTGCCCCAGTACAATTTTTTCCGCGGGCATCTCTGTTAATGCGTATTCCACCACCCGCCTTACTTCATTAATAGGAGAAACAGCCATTGGCGGACCATAGCTGTAGCCCCATTCATACGTCATCAGTACTACAAAGTCGGCAATTTCTCCGTGGGCAGCATAATCATGGGCTTCATACCACTGACCGGTCTGTTCGGCACTTGTTTTTGGAGCTACTGCCGTGGACAGGAGGAGGCCTGCCTGAGACAATCGGTCTCTTGCATTTCTTAAAAACTGATTATAAGCTTCCCTGTCCTCAGCAGGTAAAAATTCAAAATCAAAATGCACATCTCTATAACCCGTTTCCTGTGCAATGTTTACGATTTGATCAAGCAGTGTATTCTGTACGGCCTGGACGGTTAAAATGATGTGTCCGAGTTCTGCACTGAATGCTCCCTCTTCCAGGTTGGTGACGACGAGCATTAATGCCGCATCGTTTTGGTTAGCTATTTCCACCAATCCGTTTAAGGGCGGGGGTGTTAATGTTCCATCCCGATTTACCCGATAGCTGAACATGGCAAGGAATGTAAGGTATGGAGTTGCTTTTTCAGCTGCGTTTATCAGCGTTTCCGACACCGTTTCCCCGATGGGTTCAATGTAGGCATTTGATTGAATGGCCGGCCTGTCTTCAGGCGGAATATATAAACGAAATCCAATGGGAAGTATATTATTTACAGAAATAGCATTAACCCGTGCGAGTTCTTCATAAGACAAGCCGAACCGCTGGGCAATGGAATATAAGCTATCCCCCGGCTGGACAAAATAATATTGACCAGTAATCGGGATTACCATCGCTTGACCGACAACCAGCTGATCCGGTGTCTCCAGCTCGTTTGCATCAATTATTACTTGTTCGGAAATATCGTATGTACTTGCAATTTGAAATAGTGTTTCCCCTTGCTGTACTACATGAATTTGCAAAAAAATCCCTCCTTCATAAAGAACTGCTGCTTACATTTTATGAGAAGGGAGTCCTGGATATGTCTTTTTAAAACGACTGAATATTTGCCTTCATGACCGAGTTCATTAAATACAGGGCGTATTCATTATTCTCTTTTTCTTCTGATGCCATGCAATTTTGCGGAATGTGCATGTCATATTGATACATGTAGGCATCTTTAGCCGTAAACAAAATGCATATATCCCCGGCGATTCCCCCAATCATCAGGTGGGTTCGGTCGAGCTCAATGAGAAGAGATTGAAGCGGTGTCTGAAAAAAAGCGGAATGCTGTGGTTTGATTAAAAAGTAATCATGGTGATCCGGTTTAAGTGCGTCGATAATCTCTTCGCTCCGCTCATTTTTACAGTAATCGATGATTTTACTAAAGTCTGCTTGCCACATGCCATAATGATCATTAATATATATGGTAGGTATATCGTTTTCCTTGGCAAACCTTCGCAGTTTAATCAGGTTTGGCAGGATTTCTTCCGTGTGCTTTTGCAGGCGTTCTCCGCCTATAAAATCAAAATTGTTAATAACATCCACGAATAGAACAACCGTATTATCCAGTGAATTTTCCATGGTTACCTCCTTGGTCGGTTTATGTGGAAAAAACGTCATTATTCACGTTTTCCTTTTTTGGCCTTTTTAAAACGTCTGGGAGGATATAAAATAAATTATACATAAAGTGATGTGACAACGATGACAGACAAACAATATATGCTATTAGCGATGGAGCAGGCAGCAGAGGCTTTGAAATATGATGAAGTGCCGATTGGAGCTGTAGTGGTCCATGGGGATGAAATTATTGGCACGGGCTATAATGTACGCGAAACTTCCCAAACCACGCTATCCCATGCCGAGCTGATCGCCATTCAAAAAGCAAATGAAAAAGTGGGAAGCTGGCGGCTGGAGGACTGCACGCTCTACGTTACTCTGGAGCCTTGCCCCATGTGTGCCGGAGCTATTTTACAGTCCCGCATAAAGCGGGTCGTGTATGGTGCTTCCGATCCAAAAGCGGGAAGTGTTCATTCGTTGGTAAATCTGCTGAGTGATGAGCGTTTTAACCATCAGGCGGAGGTAACTGCCGGCGTTTTGGAAAAAGAATGCGGACAGATGCTGAAAGATTTCTTTAAAGCACTGCGGGAGAAGAAAAAAGACAAAATATAATGCGGATAAGTCCTTTTTCATCGTTGTCTAACCGCTCAAAATTTTAAAAAACAAGGTTTAAACGATTGGAAAGTCTATTGGGACGTTCCTTGAAGACCACACGTTTAATATTTTCTGCTTGCAAAGTCCGATAGATTGGTTGTCTGAGCCAAAAAGTTAATATTTGCTCATGAAAAGTCCGATAGATTGGTCCTCAGTGACCTAATTAGGTATTTTTGCGCATGCAAGGTCGGATAGAGATCTCCTCAGTGACCTAATGAGGTATTTTATGCAATGCAAGGTCTGATAGAGAACTTCTCAGTGACCTAATGAGGTTTTTTTGCGCATGCAAGGTCGGATAGAGAGCTTCTCAGTGACCTAATAAGGTATTTTATGCAATGCAAGGTCGGATAGAGAGCTTCTCAGTGACCTAATGAGGTATTTTATGCAATGCAAGGTCAGATAGAGAGCTTCTCAGTAACCTAATGAGGTATTTTATGCAATGCAAGGTCGGATAGAGAGCTTCTCAGTGACCTAATTAGGTATTTTTGCGCATGCAAGGTCGGATAGAGATCTCCTCAGTGACCTAATTAGTTTTTTTGCGCATGCAAGGTCGGATAGAGAGCTTCTCATTGACCTAATGAGGTTTTTTTGCGCATGCAAGGTCAGATAGAGAGCTTCTCAGTGACCTAATGAGGTATTTTATGCAATGCAAGGTCAGATAGAGAGCTTCTCAGTGACCTAATGAGGTATTTTATGCAATGCAAGGTCGGATAGAGAGCTTCTCAGTGACCTAATAAGGTATTTTTGCGCATGCAAGGTCAGATAGAGAGCTTCTCAGTGACCTAATGAGGTTTTTTTGCGCATGCAAGGTCGGATAGAGAGCTTCTCAGTGACCTAATGAGGTATTTTTGCGCATGCAAGGTCAGATAGAGAGCTCCTCATTGACCTAATTAATTTTTCTGCAATGAAATGTCCAATAGAAAGCTTCACGGAGCCCAAATAGGTTATTGTTCATGGCGGAAAAAACCCAGCAGAACATTTCTCGATATTCGGAGGGTAAACCTCCGTGAATCGAATGGGTCAGATCCACAGTTTCTCCCATAAAATCCCTTATTGCATTTTTCATTGAGAATGTTATAATAAAGAGTGCCGTGCTAGGCGGGGAGGTAGCGGTGCCCTGTACTCGCAAGCCGCTATAGCGAGGCTGAATTCCCATTTGAGGTGAGACAGCTTTATGGTCTGCCTTAATGGAATGGTGTTGACGTTCAGGTCCTGCGCAACAGGAACCCATGAATCCTGTCAGGTCCGGAAGGAAGCAGCAGTAAGTGGTCATTCCTGTGTGCCGCAGGGTTACCTGAACCGAGCCATGAAGTTAAGTAACGCATAGGGCTGTCACATCAAGAATGGGTGCACGGCTTACATAATTCTTTAGATCCCTTTACCAATTGGTAAAGGGATTTTTACATATTTTTCTAGTGTCAAAATGTCTATCTGCCAATTTGCAATATCTTCCAATTTACTTAGAAAATCTTGTCTTCTTTTATATTCTTTTGACTTTGATTGTCGAATGCCTTGATTTTTTATTTATAATGGGCATAATTACTCATGGTTGTGTTTTTTTTGGTAACTATATATGGAAAGGAAATAACAGGTATGGAACAAGGGGTAGTACGAGAAGTGCCGAGTAAATTTCATGTGCCGGATAACATTGCATTAAAGAAAAAAGAGATGATTGAACTCGGCGAGAAGTATGGATTGCAGGATGAACGAACCATTAAATGCAGTCAGCAATTGGATCAGCTTATGAATAAATACTTAATTAAAACAACCTGGGTTTAATAAGCAAAAAACATTCATAGTAAATTCCGCTGACTCCTTTTCATCTTAGATAAACCAAAAAGCAAAAAGAAGAGAAATCGGCAGTGTGCTGATTTCTCTTTGTACAGCGCCTCCCCCTATAACTTCTTAATAAATTTATCTCCAAGGTTCACAATTACCCCTCAAATAGAGTATAATTAGAAGGAGACAAAAGAGGGGATTATGACTATGAGCTACCAGGCGTTATACCGCGTATGGCGACCACGACAATTTCAGGATGTAGTTGGACAAACTCATATTACAAGGACGCTGCAAAACGCAATTGTTCAGGAGAAATTTTCTCATGCCTATGTATTTTCCGGTCCGAGGGGGACGGGAAAAACAAGTGCTGCAAAGATTTTTGCCAAAACGATTAATTGTGAACAAGCCCCGGCGAAAGAACCATGTAATGAATGTGCAGCCTGCCACGGAATTCAGGATGGTTCTATTTCGGATGTCATTGAAATTGATGCCGCATCAAATACGAGCGTAGAGGATATTCGGGAAATCCGCGATAAAGTAAAATATGCCTCCAGCTCTGTACCATATAAAGTGTATATAATTGATGAAGTGCATATGATCTCCGTGAATGCCTTTAATGCACTGTTAAAAACATTGGAGGAGCCGCCAAAGCATGTGGTGTTTATTTTAGCCACAACAGAGCCGCATAAAATCCCGCTAACGATTCTTTCCAGGTGCCAACGGTTTGATTTCAAACCGATTTCCAATCAGACCATTGTAGATCGAATGAAAACAATCCTGGATTCGGAAAATATTTCTGTTTCCACGGAAGCGTTGGAAACTGTCGCCCTGGCAGCGGAAGGCGGAATGCGGGATGCGCTGAGTATCTTGGATCAGGCGATTTCCTACAGTAATGATAAAGTGGAATTGGAAGATGTCCTCGCTGTAACAGGAGGCGTTTCCCAGCAGATCCTGACAGACATTGTCAAAGTAATGCATGAAAAAGATGTACAAAGTGCATTAACACTGCTCGATGAATTAATCGCCGGCGGAAAAGACCCCGCCCGTTTCGTCTATGATCTCATTTATTTCATGCGCGACTTACTGCTGTTCAAAAGTGCACCGAGCCTGGGAGGACTGCTGGAACGTGCCAGAGTGGATGAACATTTCAAGGCACTCACGGAACAAGTATCCAACGAATGGATCCAGGAAGCGATTATGGAATTAAATCAATGCCAGCAGGAAATTAAATGGACGAATAGTCCAAAGGTATTTATAGAAATTGCGTTGATTACTATTGCAAATCGTTATGAAAAGCAGGAACCAACAGCTGAAACCCAGGATTCCGCTGCTGTGATGAAGTTAACTTCCAAATTGGATCAGCTGGAAAAGGAAATAGCCGGTCTTAAACAGCAATCAGCAGATAACCCGCAGCCTGCGCCACGAAGAGAAGTGCAAAGGACGCGGCCAAGATCATCAAAGAACGGCTTTAAGGTGCCTTATGAAAGAATCCGAAATGTTGTTCAACAGGCTGAGAAAAACTTAAGAAAACAGATACAGGGCCAGTGGGCTACCTTCTTATCTCAATTAAAAACGACAAATGCACCTGCACATGCGACCATTCAGGATAGTAAACCTGTAGCAGCATCAGAAGAAGCAGTTGTCGTCGCTTTTAAATATGAAATTCATTGCTCACTGTTCCTTGACCATAGGCAAACGGTGGAAACGGTTTTAGGCAATGTGATGGGTAAATCACTGACTATTATTCCGATACCGGATAAAGCCTGGCAGGAAGTCCGTAATGAATATATTAATCATCAGGATAAAGGCGATACCAAAGAAGAGGAACAGAAGTCTGATCCCATTGTGGAACAGGCAAGAGAACTTGTCGGAGAAGATTTACTGGAAATCCATGATTAACAAATTGATTTATATGTTCAGGCTGCTGGATGATGAGCAGCAATTTACCATAGATTAAATATATAATGAAAAGGAGTTGTTTTCCATGAAGGGTATGGGAAATATGAATAATATGATGAAGCAAATGCAGAAGATGCAGAAGAAAATGATGAAGGCGCAGGATGAACTGCATGAAATGACGTTTGAAGCGTCTGCCGGCGGTGGAATGGTAACAGTAACTGCCAATGGGAAAAAGGAAATTACCGACGTGGAAATTAAAGAAGAGGTTGTAGATCCGGATGATGTGGAAATGCTTCAGGATCTCGTCCTTGCTGCTACGAATGATGTCATTAAACAGATTGACGATAAAACAAACGAGACAATGGGACAATTCACGAAAGGTCTGAATATGCCTCCGGGTATGATGTAATTTAGTGATTTAAATTGTTTCCAGCAGGGGTTTCACCGGCAACTCCCGGTGAAATAACCTGTTTTATCCATTGTTTTTTATGCGGCCTGCCCGATTGGCGGGGTGCACTGTCGTTCTAGGAGGAACATTGTAATGTATTACCCAGAACCAATATCCAAACTTATTGACAGTTTTACGAAATTGCCGGGGATCGGGCCAAAAACAGCAGTCCGTCTGGCATTTTTTGTTTTAAATATGAAAGAAGACGATGTGTTAAATTTTGCAAAAGCATTGGTAAATGCCAAGCGGGAATTAACACATTGTTCTGTCTGTGGAAATATTACAGATGAGGATCCATGTCCGATATGCAAGGACAACTCACGCGATTCCTCAATTATTTGTGTTGTGCAGGATCCAAAAGACGTGATTGCCATGGAGAAAATGAAGGATTACCAGGGAAAATATCATGTGCTGCATGGGGCGATTTCACCGATGGACGGGATTGGCCCGGAAGACATTAATGTACCCGCGCTGATCAATCGGCTGAAGGACGAGGAAGTGGAGGAACTGATCCTTGCCACCAATCCGAATATTGAAGGGGAAGCAACGGCTATGTATATATCCCGTCTGGTGAAACCATCCGGAATCCGTACAACCAGAATTGCCCATGGATTGCCGGTTGGCGGGGATCTGGAATATGCCGATGAAGTAACGTTATCCAAAGCACTTGAAGGAAGAAGAGATTTGTAGGATCGGGTGACATGCATGGCTAGAAAAATAAAGAAAAAAGATATAGACAAGCAATTATTAGATACTATTTATTCACTGCAATCCGAATGGAAGCAGGTTCAATCCATTATCGATCAAAGCATGGAACCGACAATTACCGGATATCATCAGGCAAAACTACTGCGGGCACAGTATCTATTTTTGCTGCGTGAAGCCCGGCATCGTAATGTCAGTGCAAAAGACTACTAGAAAGAAAGAATAGCATGCCAAATTCTTTGTTGATTGGCACGCTATTTTTTATTGGAAGTTAATAGCCTGGGGAGATTGTGATTGAAGAAGTATTACTGCCGATGATACCTTTGTCGCATTCGTTGCTTTAACGGGCGATGAGTGAACGAATGAGAAGAATGTCCGTCTGTTCGTTGAAAGATCGCTCCGATGAGTGAACGAAAGCGAAGAATCACCGCCAGTTCGTTAAAAGATTACTCAAGAATTTTATTAAGTGTTATTGTGCTTAAATTATCAATGACTGGGATATTCAATGAGTGTTTTATTGTCACCTCAGTAAATAAATTCAATCTGCCGTTATTGTTCTTTTTTTACCCGAAATTGCATAAGTACTATAAAGGGGACAAGAAAGGTTGGGTGTATCGTGAGTTCTACAGTTGTTATTACAATCATGGTGGCATTAATTATTTTATTATTAATTGTGGGAGCCCCGGTGAAACCGATGCGCTTTATTGGGCATACGACAATCAAGCTTGGGATCGGCATATTATTTTTATTTTTCGTGAACGTTTTCGGTGGTGCGATTGGTTTACACATTCCAATCAACCTGTTCACGGTCATTATCTCCGGGTTTCTCGGGTTATTTGGCGTAGCTTCCCTGGCAGCCATTCATTTATTTATTATTCCTTAGTTAAATAGCATTAAAGTTTTTTAGTTTCCCTGCATAAAATACGTTAGATTCGGAGATACTAGGTTCTAACGGAGGTGGGGACATGAAAAAAATAAACCAGCGATGTGGTATTTGTGAGGAAGAAAAGGAAAAAGGCATTCATCTGTACACGATGTTTATCTGTACGGATTGTGAGTATAATATGATTCATACCGAACCAAGGGAAGAGAAATACAAATACTACCTGCATAAATTAAAAAATGTAACGCAACCAAAACTATATTCCTAGAAAAAAAGTCTTTGTCGGTACGTCCGCAAAGGCTTTTTTGTATACCTTAATAACTGTAATTTCACTTCAAAGTATTGGTTTTAACCCATTTTTTCAACAAACTTCGTAAATTCCGCACCCTTTTCTAAATTATTCCGTCTATAATGGTGGAGAAGGGAATTGGGGGATACAAATGAATGACCATGAGCTCATATACCGCATTCAACAGGGAGATCATCAAGCAGTAATCACTTTACATAAACGGCATGCCGATCGTATTTTTCATTACCTTTATATGCAAACGGGCAGTTACCATGATGCAGAAGAACTTTTGCAGGATGTATTCTTCAAGGCTGCCAGAAATTTAAAAACCTTTAAAGGAAAATCGTCATTTAAAACCTGGGTTTTCAAAATAGCACGTCACACCGTCATTGATTACTACCGGGGGTCACAGAAGGAAAAGGATACCCAGTCAATGGAAATGGATAAATTTGATTTCATTGGCAAATACGTAGATTCAGCTGAAGATACGGCGTTAAATCATATCCAAATGAATGAGGTAATCAAGTATATAGAAGAACTGCCGTCGCATTATCAGTCTGTTTTGCATTTACGGTTTTTTGAAGGTTTCTCAATTAAAGAAACCTCTAAGATCATGGGAAAATCCGTGTTAGCGGTCAAATCAATACAGCACAGGGCAAGGGCAGCGTTAAACCAAAAAATGAAAATGGAGGTGTATGACGCTTGAAAAAGAAAAACAAGGAAGATCAGGATTTAAAGAATATATTTGAAAAAAAACATTTAATAAAAGCCCCTAAAGTAGCGCACGAAAAAAGTTTAGTGGCTTTTCAACAAGGATTGGAGTCGAGCAAAATGACAAAACCTGCTAATCCAAAATTTAAAAGACAGTTATTTGCAAGTATAGGTTCGGCCGCCGTTATTGGAATCATGGTTATATTATTATTAGATACAGATTTGTTTGCAAACAATGATCCAAGTTCAACACCCTCTCCACCGGCTGCAGATGTGGAAGAGGAAACTGTAGAAGAAGTTGAAGAAAATATGGAACAGAGCGGCCAGCCGATTCATTTAAATGATATTGGTGAAGATGAAGAATTTATTAATGAAGTGCTGGAACGACCAATATTTGACGCAAACTCATATAGTCCAAACCTTCAATCTTTCGATAATGCCTTTGTCCTGGATTTACCCACAAACTGGTCTATGGAAGAAACAACAGAGGATGATCATTTGAATGTTTACCTCAGCGGAGACGAAACAGAGCAGATTCAAATTATTTTATTTAATAAGGAACAGACAGATGGAGCATTAATCGATTACGCAGAGGAACTGCTATCTAATTATAATCATACGGATCAAACCATTGTGCCGAGCTCCAGTATTATTGAAAAAATTACGCAGGAACCTTTGTCATTCAATCGTTATGAAATGTTGTTTCCATTTAACATTGAGGAGGCGCAGGTTTATGCATTTAAAAATGAAGATATAGGGCGATATTATGAAATCTTCATAGCAGAATTTTTCAATAGACAAATGATTTATGTTGCCGATTTGCCGTTGGACAATAAAGAAACCTGGCAAACATCATGGGAAATGCTTGCTTCCTTGGCACCCGAAGAAATGCCATATCTGATGCTGGATGAGACAGAAATGCACCCAACTTATGCTAGACCAGTAGAAGGAGAGGCCATTGTACACTTAGGCGCGTTGAGAATTGATTCCATAGATATAGAGCTTTATGTAAATGAGGAATTAGGAATGACCAGTTACATTGAATCCGGCACGGAAACAGAGAAAATTGACGAGGACGTGTATACGGAATGGCGATTTTACGACAGAAGGTTTTCCGATTTCAGTTTCTATTCATACGGCATGGTGAAGGAAGGATTTCCGTTGGATCAGGGATACCAGCCAATTTTTAATACGTTTGGTATGGATCCTGCTTTATATAATGAGAAGGATGGAGCCATACCTCACCATTATAACTATGGCAATAATTCCGGCGGGAATAATTATAATGGTTATATTGAGTTTTTCGAGGTGGAAGGCAATTGGTACTTTGAGCGTGTTCATGAAGATTATCAGGACTATAATGGCGGTATTTTCCATGAGCGCATGAGACTATTGAAAAATGAAGCGGAACATTTTTAATATCTATTCTGCTTTCATTTGTAATTCTATGATGAAAACATGATAATAAACATAAACTTCCTGACTCCGGTGTTGTAGTATTTTTAAGCTATGACACCGGTCATTTTCATTTTTATTAAAGGTTGAAAAATAAACACGGAGCGATACACATGAACCAGAAACAAACCCCTTTATACGATACATTAGTCAATTTTACAAAACAACATCCAATGTCCTTTCATGTACCCGGACATAAAAACGGGGAAATTTTCCCTGACAGAAATTTTTACGACCGTATATTGCAGCTGGATCTGACTGAACTGCCGGAGCTGGATGACCTGCATTCGCCGACGGGGCCGATTGCAGAAGCACAGGATCTGGCTGCTGATTTTTTTCGGGCAGATCATACTTTCTTTCTTGTAGGAGGAAGTACTGCCGGGAACCTGGCGATGCTGCTTGCGTCATGCTCCAGTGGTGATAAAGTGATCGTACAGCGAAATTGCCATAAATCAATTATGAATGGACTGGAACTGGCTGGGGCGCATCCCGTATTTATCTCTCCGATGTACGATGAGACAGTCGGCCGGTATACAAATCCGGAAATACATACACTGGAATCAGCGCTAAAAACGCACCCGGATGCCAAAGCTGTCCTGCTTACCTACCCGGATTATTTTGGTAAAACCTATGCTATTCAGGAAATGATCAAAGCAGCGCATGTACGCAATATTCCTGTCCTTGTGGACGAAGCGCACGGGGTGCATTTTTCCCTGGGAGAGCCGTTTCCTCCGTCAGCTTTATCCCTTGGTGCGGATGCCGTGGTGCAGTCTGCTCATAAAATGGCACCCGCCATGACGATGGGGGCCTTTTTGCATGTCGCAAAATCATCACGCCTTTCCAAAGAGAAGCTGGGTCATTATTTGCAGATGGTGCAGTCAAGCAGTCCTTCCTATCCATTGATGGCTTCTTTGGATATAGCGAGGTATTTTTTAGCGTCATTGAAGAAACAGCAAATACAGGAAGTCATGGAAAGTGCTGCACAGCTAAAACAAGTGCTGCAGGCTTCCGATTGTTGGCAGTTTGTACCTTCAGATGATCCGTTAAAGCTGACATTGCAAGTGAAAGAGGGAGTCAGCGCAAAAGAAACAGCGGCACTTTTTGAAGAGGAAAATATGTATCCGGAGCTTACTACCCATAATCAGATTTTATTTATTCATGGGCTTGCTCCCTTTCCGCATAGGCAAAGGGTAGAAAAAACCGTAAAAACAGTCAGCCGGCAATTAAAAAAAGGACCCGAACATGGTACAATAGTAGGGGAAGATCTATTTTTGAATCCGATGCAGGAATTGGCGTTATCCTATCGGGAAATGGATCAAATACCACAGGAATTGGTGCCTTTTCATAAGGCCGTTGGATATATAGCAGCAGAAGCCATCATTCCCTATCCACCAGGCATACCGCTTATTCTCAAAGGAGAAAAGGTGACGGAAGCACATGTGGACATGCTCCGGAAACTGAAAGAAGAGCAGGTGTCCATTCAGAAGTGGAATAAGCGCGGCATGATGATATTTCGGCAGTGAAAAAGGGGAAGAAATGACGTGAAGGGATATTTTATTACATTTGAAGGCGGGGAAGGTGCAGGGAAGACAACCGTACTGCATGCAGCAGGAAAAGCACTGGAAGAACAGGGTTATGACGTCATGACTACCCGGGAGCCGGGCGGAATTGAGATTGCAGAGCAGATTAGAAATGTCATCCTGGATCCTGCCAATACTAAGATGCAAAAAAGAACAGAGGCATTGTTGTTCGCTGCAGCCCGCCACCAGCATTTGGCAGAGAAGGTATTACCTGCATTGCAAGCGGGAAAGATCGTATTATGTGACCGATTCATCGACAGCAGCCTGGCATATCAGGGGTACGCTCAAGGACTTGGTATGGATGAGGTGTTTTCGGTCAATCAATTTGCCATCCAGGACTGCATGCCTGACTTAACATTATTTTTTGATATTGAACCAAAAAAAGGATTAGCACGGATTGCGGCGAATAAGAATAGAGAAAGAAACCGTCTGGATTTGGAAACGATCCATTTTCATGAACAGGTTTACGAAGCTTATCATATTTTGTTACAAAGATTTCCGAATCGTATGTACTGTATTGATGCGGATCAGCCGATGGAATCAGTGAAAAAGGATGCTTTAAAAGAGATTGTCATGCATTTAAAATAAGGAGGAGGTGGACGGGTTGAAGCTGATTATCGCGGTTATTCAGGATAAAGATTCAAACCGCCTGACGGATGCGTTGAGTGATGAAAACTTTAAAACAACCAAGCTTGCGACAACGGGCGGATTTTTAAAAGAAGGAAATACGACATTGATGATCGGTTGTGAGGATCAATATGTCGATGAAGCATTGGAAATTATTAAGGAAAATTGTTCCCATCGCGAGCAAATGGTAGCACCTATTTCCCCGATGGGCGGCAATGCAGACTCCTATATTCCAAAACCGGTGAAAGTCGAAGTAGGCGGAGCAACCTGCTTCATATTGCCAATCGAATCGTTTTACCAATTTTGAAATAGCGGGGCGGTTTTCTTGTTGCATATAACGTTTATGGAGCAGGAGAACCGTCCCCGTGTTACAGGAAGGGGCTGGGGATATGAAAATTGGTCATGAGTTGAGAACACAATCGGATACGGCGTATTCCCGGCCGTCTGCGGGCAATACGAATGAATTTCATAAAACATTTCAGTCCCGGATGCATCAGGTGAAGGAGCAGGAATTTCAGCAATTGATGAAGGATATTACGCAGCAGGGAAATAAGCTGGCACGTTTCCGTTCCTTCCGTGACCTGGCCAAATTCAAGCGAATGGTCAAGCGTTTTCTGCAAAAAGCAGTCAAGGAAGGGATGGACCTGGAGCAGTCCCATAGCTTTGGAGTCAACGGACAATCCCGTCACCTGACGGTAGTGAAACAAATAGATGAAAAACTAATGGAATTAACGGAAGAAGTCATGAACCAGGAAAAGAAGACAGTGGACATTTTAGGCCTGATCGGAGAAATAAAAGGTCTGCTGATTAACATATATATGTAATTGATAGGGAGTATGGGGGAGAGCAGCAATGAAAACATGGTCGGAAGTGGCGGAAATTCAGCCGTTGGCAGGCAGAATTATTACAAACAGCATAAAAAGAGACCGCATTTCTCATGCATACCTGATCCAGGGAGAACCTGGAACAGGAAAGGAAGCCATTGCATCATTAATCGCAAAAGGACTATTTTGTACGAATAAAGAGGGGATTGAACCTTGCCATACATGCAATATGTGCAAAAGGGTCGATTCCGGAAATCATCCGGACGTACATTGGGTGGTGCCTGACGGGCAGTCGATTAAGATAGAACAGATTAGAAACCTGCAAAAGGAATTTACATACTCCGGCATGGAATCCAATAAAAAAGTTTACATTATTAAAGCTGCAGATACACTGACATTAAATGCTGCCAACCGGATTTTAAAGTTTCTGGAGGAACCATCCAGGCAAACGACAGCTATTATGCTGACAGAAAACAGCAGCGCCATCATACCAACCATTCGCTCCAGGTGCCAGGTAATTGATCTACAACCGCTCAATCCGAAAAATTTCCAAAATAAATTAATAGAAGAAGGAATCCCCGAGCAAAGTGCCGTATTGATGAGTGCGCTGACCAACAGCATGAAGGATGCGCTTACATGGAAGGCTGATGACCAGTTTGCCACAGCCTCAAAATTAGTGGTACAATTGGTAGAAACGCTTGTAAATAACCCTGAGGATGCATATCTTTTTATACATTCCTCCTGGATGCCGCATTTTAAAGAAAGACCGGAGCAGGAACAAGGTCTTGATATGATGGTTTTGGCATGGAAGGACGTTCTTTATTATCATATCGGCAATGAAAACCAGCTCGTATTTTTTCAGGCAAATAGTGATTTATTGCAAAGAGCTGCATTGTCATTTTCACAGGAAAATATTATTTCCATCTTACAGGCTATTTTACAGGCGAAAAGAAAATTGAAGCAAAATGTCCATCCGACCTTAGTGATGGAACAGCTTACACTTCAACTAAAGAGGTGAAAAAAGATTGATCACAGTTACAGGCGTCCGCTTTAAAAAAGCGGGTAAAATATATTACTTTGATCCGGGCGATGCCCCCGTTGAACTGGACAGTTATGTTATTGTGGAAACAGTTCGGGGGATTGAGTTCGGAAAGGTTGTCCTTGTCGATAAGAAGGTGGATGAAGAGGATGTGGTGCTGCCGCTGAAAAAGATTATCCGCATGGCAACAGAGAAGGATAAAATAACCGTCGTGGAAAATCAGGAACAGGCCGATAAAGCCTTTGAGGCTTGTACGAAGAAGATTAAAGAGCACGAGCTGGATATGAATCTAGTAGATGTGGAATACACATTTGACCGGAATAAAATTATCTTTTACTTTACGGCAGATGGACGCGTCGACTTTCGTAATTTGGTTAAGGATTTGGCTTCCATGTTTAAAACCCGTATTGAATTGAGACAGATCGGTGTGCGGGATGAAGCAAAAATGCTCGGCGGTATAGGCCCATGCGGCAGAATGCTATGCTGTTCCACTTTCTTGGGTGATTTTGAGCCCGTATCGATAAAAATGGCCAAGGATCAAAACTTATCATTAAATCCGGCAAAAATATCCGGCTTATGCGGCAGGTTAATGTGCTGCCTGAAGTATGAAAATGATGAGTATGAACAGGCCAAACGCGAACTTCCTGATATCGGGCAAAGCCTGAAGACACCATACGGCAAAGGAAAAGTGATTGGATTAAACATGTTGGAGCGGCTGATTCAAATAGAAATTGGCGGCGAAAACGAACAGGTTATTGAGTATACGTTGGATGAACTCATTAATGAAGGTATGGTTGCAGCTGCAAAATAATGGAGTGAGTAGGCGTGGATAACAATCGGAGAAAAATATTCGACCAAGTCTCTGATATGGAGAAACAAATAGGGGAACTATATGAACAGCTTGGCGACCTGAAAGGAAAACTAAGTGAGCTCCTGGAAGAAAATCACCGGCTGGCCATGGAAAACCATCATTTACGCGACCATTTCGGAGAAGCAGAGGAAAAAGAGAAAGACAACAACACAGATAAAAAGAAACGAACCAATAGTTCTCCGAAAGAAGGCTATGATAATTTAGCCAGATTATATGAAGAAGGCTTCCATATATGCAACTTTGAATTCGGCAGTCCAAGACAGGAAGATTGTATCTTCTGCCTGGATTTTTTTAATAAAACATCGTAAAACACAGGGGCGGTTCTCCTTTTGCAGTTGCATCAGGAGAACCGTCCCTGTGTTGCAAAAGAAAGGATCAACCATGGTACCATTATATGATGATGAGAGATTGGATTATTTGCTGGCAGATGAAAGTATGAAGATTATCCAGAGTCCAATGGCATTTTCTTTTTCATTGGATGCTGTGCTGCTTGCCCATTTTGCTTATGTACCAATTAAAAAGGGAAGCATTCTGGATCTATGCACGGGTAATGGGGTGATACCCCTGCTGTTATCCAAACGCACCAATGCGAAAATAACCGGGGTGGAAATCCAGGAACGCATTTATCAAATGGCAGTAAGGAATTTTGCATTAAATAGGCTTACAGAGCAATTAAGCGTCATACACGGCGATTTAAAAGAAATGCAGCCGATTTTGGGACAAAGCAATTTTGACGTAGTAACTTGCAATCCACCATATTTTCGCACCCCTTCCAAAAATGAGCATAATCACAATGAATATTTAACGATCGCCCGCCACGAAGTTTACTGTACATTGGAAGACGTGGTGAAAGCGTGCAAACTGCATGTGCGGCCCGGGGGAAAGGTAGCCATGGTGCACCGTCCGGGAAGACTGGTGGATTTGATTGCATTGTTCCGCTCCTACAAATTGGAGCCAAAGCGTATTCAGTTTGTATACCCGAAAAAAGGAAGGGATGCAAACATGCTGCTGATAGAGGGGGTCCGGGACGGAAAACCGGATTTAAAAATTTTACCGCCTTTATATATTTATGAGGAAGATGGAAACTATACAAAAGAAGCAGAGGAAATTATTTATGACAGAGCATGAACATATCGTTTATATATTAAAATGTAAAGATAATACATTCTACACAGGCTACACGAATGATTTAGAGCATCGACTTAAAATGCATACAGAAGGAAAAGGCGCAAAATATACGAGGGGAAGAGGGCCGTTTCAAGTGGTGTATGTGGAACGTTTTCCGACAAAGGAAGCTGCAATGAAAAAGGAATATGAGATTAAACAATTGGGCAGAAAAGGAAAAATACAGCTGATCCGCAAGATGCTGAAGGAAGTGAGTAGCAGTGAACATTCAAAAGAGCTTTGAAGATACGGATAAGGGAACACTTTATGTCGTTCCCACGCCTATTGGAAACTTGGAGGATATTACATACAGAGCGCTGCAAACATTAAAATCAGTTGATGTCATCGCAGCTGAGGACACCCGGAATACGAAAAAGTTATTGAATCACTTTGATATTTCCACTCCCTTAATCAGCTATCATGAACATAATAAATTGGCCAGGGAAGAGCTTCTTTTGGAAAAATTGTCACGAGGAGAATCGATTGCTGTAGTGAGTGACGCCGGAATGCCCGGAATATCCGATCCGGGATTTGAAATCGTACAGGCAACTGCGGAGGCGAATTTGCCTGTGGTAGTGCTGCCTGGTGCGAATGCAGCTTTATGTGCGTTAATCGGCTCCGGTCTGCCCACGAACGAGTTTTATTTTTATGGATTTTTGCCAAGAAAGAAAAAAGAAAAACAGTCGGAGCTGGCGAGACTAAAAGATTTTCAGGCCACGCTTTTGTTTTATGAATCACCCTACAGGTTGAAGGATACGTTGCATGGAATGAAAGATATATTTGGAATGCGTCACGCTGCTCTTGCCAGGGAACTGACAAAACGATTTGAAGAGTATGTCCGGGGCACAATGGATGATTTAATCACCTGGTCGGAAAAGAATGAGCTTAGGGGGGAATTTTGTATTGTAGTGGAGGGAAGTACAGAATCGGAAATAGGCGAGCGTTCTGAATGGTGGCAGGAGTTGTCCATAGAGGAACATGTGAATGGCTATATGGATAAAGCGGATTATACGAGTAAAGCGGCGATTAAACAGGCGGCATTGGACCGAAATGTGCCAAAGCGGGAGATTTATCAGGCATATCATGTGGGAAAAGGTGATTGAATTTCCTGTTATATAATGATTATGGTAAAACGAATGGTTTCGATAATATATCCTTAACCTAGAGAATTACATCAACAAGTCGCACAACAAGGTTGAGAGGTCACTAAACCTTAAGTTCACCAGAACCTTCATATGAATAACGAATTTTTTCCTGTTGGGTATGTGCATGAAGAACATCTCATGATTAAAAATAGTAAAAAAAACAATAAAAACCATCTTTACTTTGGACATTTAGAAAAACGGCCAGCAAATATGAATTTTGAGCTTTTCGTAGACAGATTTATTGTCTCTAATGGTTCGAACTTTTGGGAATGGCCATGGTTAGTTGCAGAGAAATATTATAAGCATTTTTAATTTTGGATATTCCATGGAGGTTTCCGATAGCCCTATGTTGTGAAGAAGTATAGAGAAGACAATAACTATAAAACAAAAATATCCTTTCTGCCATAATGGGCATGGTAATGCGCGCTTCATCCCCGCAACTTTTCACATGTTGTTTCGTCTAATATCATATAAGCAAAAATTTTCACGCATTTAGGAGGCATACATGTGAAATATAGGAGATGGAACATATTGCTGCTAACAGCAAGTGTGTTGATAATCGGTTTGGTTGCTTGCGGCACGGAAGACACACCAAACGAAGAATCTGCCGAAAACACAGATGCTGGTGAAAATGAAGGGGAGTTTTTTTCGGAGGAATATATTCTAACGTACTTTTTGGAAGCGGATGAGGCGCATATTACCCTTGATATTTCAAAGGCCCGGGCCGAATATATGATGGAAATAGAAGGAGCAGACGGTGTGGACGATATGCAGTATACGCTGCAAGTGGAAAGAACCGGGGAATTGGATATTGTCAATACAGATGAGGAATCAGTTGCCGTGGAAGAAATACATGAAGGGGATAAAGTGTACGCAGCATATGATATAGAGGACTACATGGACAAGGCTGAGGGTGTTATACAGATAGACACAGACCGGCTGGTCATAGACAATGTAACTCCCGAAGAAATGATACAGCGCTTTGCCCCCTCTGATGGAGACGGTTATTATGTGGGTATCGTGCACCGGAGAGGAGAAGGATGGGGCGGTTATGATGAATTTGATCTGGAGCATTTGCTGGATTACGATCATGTGACCAGCTTCGGAAGTATTTTGCACCAGGATGGCGTGCCGGCATATGACTATGTGGAAGCTTTCGATATCGAAAAGGATTTACCCATCTTCTTTATTATCAGTCAGGATGGTTTGGAGTACCAAACATACGAATTAGACGAGGTGGATGAATTCCTTGAGGAGGGCTGAACCTTAGTGCAAACAGGTTTGAATAGCTTACTTTATTTGCTGCATGAAAAAGCATGAGTAAAGTAAATCACTCATGCCAATGTCTATAACAAAGAAACCCCAGCAACCAATTGAATCTCCACCGGCGCATTGCCGGGCAAAGATGCAACACCTAACGCAGCGCGGCTTCCTATACCTGCATCGCCCAATGTCTCAAATAAATAAGCAGATGCATAATCTGCCAGGCTGGTATGTTCCTGAAAGGTATCTTCTGCATTCACGTAAACATTCAGCAGGAGTATCTGCTCCAGTCTTTCTCCTGCTGCAAGTGTCCCGTCTTTTTTAACGTATTTACTTTTTACATATTGAATGTAGTTTTTAGTCAACGGATATGTACTGTTACAACTTATGAAAGTACTTGTATTGATTCATTTTCTTATCACCCCCTTTTTCTTGTCATTATCGAGAGATAGGATACATCACTTTTAGATTATCTTTTCAATAAATCTTCTATAAAGCATCATTCTATGTGTCGAAAAATGACTAGTTATGTCGACGAAATAGTACAAATATACTATATTTTTTGATTCATATTTATGTTAATTTTTAAGAGAAATGTATTTTAATGGTTATAATGGAAGGGGGGTAGATGTGTTTTTATTGGATTTCCAATTAATTTAAAAAGGGGGAGAAAAATGAACAAGTTATTGAAAAGGTTTTCGATTATTTTTCTAGTTTTATTGTTGTCTTTTATGTTTGTTCCAAACATCCATGCACAATCAAACATCCAAGTTCTAACCTCTTTAGATGAAGAAGAAGTAAAAATTACTGAGAAATTTTTTCTTAAGGTAAATGAAGATGGTTACACTGAATCAGTTTCTTCAGAAGAACTTGAAAAAATAGAGGAATTAACTAGAAAAGAATTTCAGCAAAATGAAAAAGAAGTAATTAATAACACTGAATCGGTTAATCCTGAAGCAATATTAGAGGGTCAAAATGCTAATAAAGAAGATATACCCGAAATTGATATAGACCTACAGAATACAGGATACGTTGGGATTACTACTCAAACAATAGCAGATGCCGACAATAGAAGGATTACCTTAGAAGCATCAATCACAGAGCTTATTGGAACACCGCCAGTTAATAATAGTTGGTAGAAGTCTATACAATAATAATCAAGAATTTGGATCTTACAGACAAGTATTCGATATGCATGTAGAATGGACAGGTCCTCAAATTCGTCTTGGGCAATCACATTCTGAGAGTTATTCTGTAAGTTCAACTCAATATTGGATGACATCAACTACGAGTGTAGCTGGGTGGTTGGGTTCTAATCCAATAACTAGAACATCCCAAAGTGAACCGTTTTTGACCAATAGCCGCGCCGTGATTTATCCAATTATTTATAATGAACATAGCGGTGAATATATGCCAACTCCTTACAGAACTGATTTACAAAGGATTCCAAACTCTGAAAGAGTTCCGTGGAACCCCACTTTAAGAGCTAACTATATTCGTGATTATATTGATACCTATGGTGACCCTCAATGGGACTGGGCACCAATTGATATTCACCATGTCGTACAAAGACAATATGGCGGAACGAATAGTTTTGATAATTTATATCCTTTACCTAGAGAATTACATCAACAAGTCGTAGAACGGTGGTGGGATCACTACTAAAACTTAAAGGAGTAGTATTTAATGTTTTTAAAACAAACTTTACATGCATTGAAAACTCAACTGGATAATAATAAGTTAAAAGTGATCTTTCACCAAGGGGAAATTCAAACTGTTGGTTTTCATTTCAATCAACCATCAGATTATAGTTATATACAGAAAGTGAAGACAAACAAAAATTGGTATCTTCCAGCTGACTATGAAGCATTTTTACTGGAGCATAATGGTGCAAAGTTATTTGAATTATTTCTTGGGGACACCAACATTGGCGGTGGGTTACTACTTTACTCTTTAGAAGAGGTTCAAAAAGTTCACCAGAACCTTAATATGAATAACGAATTTTTTCCTGTTGGGTATGTGCACGAAGAACATCTAATGATTAAAAATAGTAAAGAAAACAATAAAAACCATCTTTACTTTGGGCATTTAGAAAAACGGCCAGCAAATATGAATTTTGAGCTTTTCGTAGACAGATTTATTGTCTCTAATGGTTCGAACTTTTGGGAATGGCCATGGTTAGATGCAGAGAAATATTATAAACATTTTTAATTTATCTAAGTTGTGGTTATCTACTAGAAGCAGGTATCCAATCCATTTTTAATAGATCAATTTAACTCCTGATTTAGCCTATGTTATGTAAGGGAAAACAAAAAACGGAAGCACCTTTAAGTGTGTAATAAAAAAGTCCTTCTCTGCCATAGTGTTCACAGTTTGCCAAACGATGTAAGGCAGAGGGGACTACCATCATAACCATACTTGCTTTTAGTCTTTGCCAAACTAAACTTATTTTATGCAAATGGGTTCGTTATCTATAAAGAGAATATTTTTATTGTTTTTAAGAATAAACCCCAGCAACCAATTGAATCTCCACCGGCGCATTGCCGGGCAAAGATGCAACACCTAACGCAGCGCGGCTTCCTATACCTGCATCGCCCAGTGTCTCAAATAAATAAGCAGATGCATAATCTGCCAGGCTGGTATGTTCCTGAAAGGTATCCTCTGCATTCACGTAAACATTCAGCAGGAGTATCTGCTCCAGTCTTTCTCCTGCTGCAAGTGTATTTTCTGCAGCAGCCAGTGCATTGGCTGCTGCCTGAATGACTGCAGATTTATAGGTTGAGAGCGGCTCCGTTGTTTTCACTTTTTCGCTTTGCAGCAATACGCCATTCTTTCTTGGCGTCATTCCAGCCGTATAGATTATGTTCCCAAACCGAGAGGCCGGGACATATTTTCCTTGTGGAACAGGGTTATTTTTTTCTCCTGAATGACTCATTTACGATTCTCCTCCACGACCTGAATGACACGGTCTATGGCATCTGCTGCTGCTTTATGGTCCTGTGAAAAATTGATACGGAAGCTGTCAGTAAATTGTGGGCCAAATTCTGTACCAGGTGTTACCGTAACACCGGCCTGAAGACGGAGCAGTTTCACAAATTCATTTATCGAAACACGTAACGCCGGAATGCTTGGAAACAGATAGCTTCCCGCCTCTGTAGCTCTTACTTTAAAGCCTGCCGCAGCATGTAATTTTGCAACCAGGTCATCACGGATGGCCTGGTGCGCGGCAATACGTTCCGTCATCCATCCATCCGGCTCGGAAAACCAGGTTTTCAGGACGGCTTGACTATATCCGCCGGCGCGCAGGGAAACGATAGCCTGCAGCTTTTCCATGCGATCGATAATTTTGGCTGAACCGAATGCAACACCCAGTCTGTAGCCGCTGAGTGATTCTGTTTTTGATGGTCCCATAATCGTGATGACATTTTCCGGGTCTACCATATTTTGCGCGGATAAATGCGTGTAGGTTCTTCCCTCAAAGATCAGGCGTGAGTACAATTGGTCCACGATAACATTTGCCCCGTACTGTTGTGCAAGTCCTGCAATTGCCCGGATTTCATCCTGTGCGTAAATAACGCCTGTCGGATTGTTTGGGTTGGAAAACAAGAAGAGTTTCACCCCGGATTTAAATGCATCCTCCAATTGTGTTAAATCCAGGCCTGCGGAAGTATCTGTTGCATAATAGTCCATCTGCACAGGAACGATTTCACCATCAAAAAATTCGACCAGTTTTCGATTGGCAAAGTAATCCGGCTCTACGATGGCTACCTTGTCGCCCCTGGAAACGGTGGACCCCATAGCAAGAAAAAGTGCTCCCTGTGTCCCGGGGGTAATGATAAAATTTCGCTCTGCGTCAATTGTTGCACCTGTGAAATGAGACAGCTTTTCGACTACATTTTCGCGAATATCTTTACTTCCGCGATACTCGGTATATGCCTGCTTACCACCAAGCCGGACCCCTTCGTTAAAAACATCAAGGGAGCCAGGAACCGGTTCAAAAGCATCCACATCACCGTGCGAAAAGTCAACCGGTGTCCCGGGGATTTTCTCATATTGCAGTTTAACCTCATCTGTACCCTGTCTTACTTCCTGACCAGGCGCATATTCAGCACCCAGCTTTAAAAACTTTTTATCTAATGTATCCATGATTAGTCACTCTTTTCTGTTATATTTATTTCACTTTGCATCAAGCTTTATTTTTCCTTATAGTTATCATAGTAGTCCTTATCCCACCTTAACTCAAATACGAAAAAAAATATAACGATATAAATATTTATATATACTGATAGTAGTGAAGTATCTGCTCAACAAGAAAGGGAATCACAGTAGAGGCGGAAATAAAATGAGGTGCTGCTGTAGATAGAGAAATTGTTATTCCCAAGCTATTTCTTGAGTTGTTTGGCTGTTCACGGTTACTTCTGCTTTTATCGTAATTAGTGTTCTCATAAATAAATAATTTTTAAGCAGGTAAGAAATTATCAAACTTTCTTACGCTGGGGCTGCGCTAAATGCTCGCCCCACCAAAAAAATTTGAATAAGTCCAAAAGGCTATCACCTAAAGGCTTGGTGACAACCAAATTTTCTCAAATCATGAATACGTCAGTTTAAGAAGAGGTGTCTTTATGTTGAAAAATATGGATTATGTGTATGCAGTATATACAAATAAAAGCTTTTCCAAAGCGGCAGAAGCGTTGTATATTTCACAGCCGGCACTTAGTGCAACCATCAAAAAGGTGGAAGAAGAGATTGGGCTTCCCATATTTGACAGGAGCAGTAATCCCATCCAATTAACCACCGCCGGAGAATACTATATTGAATCGATAGAGAACATCATGAGCATAGAGAAAGAAATGCGTTCCTATTTTAATAGCTTGCGGGATAATACGGCGGGAACGATCAATGTCGGGGGAGCTTCCTTCTTTTGTACTTATATTTTACCGGCAATTGTGCAGGAGTTTAAGGAGGAGTACCCAGATCATATGGTAAATCTTCTGGAAGCCAATGCAGATGATCTGATGAAATGTTTGCGTTCGGGAATTGTCGATATAGTGATAGATGTTGAAAAAAAAGGCGTTCCTAAAGCCTTCGATGCTTATGTTTGGGCAGAGGAACATATTTTACTTGCGGTTCCGGCATCTCTTGAGGTGAATAACCATTTAGAAGCGTACCGTCTCACGTTCCATGATGTGGCAAGCGGCCATTATGTGCATGAAAAGTACCCAAAAGTGAATCTCAAGGCATTTGAAAATGAAAATTTCCTATTACTGAAAAAAGGAAATGATATGTACCAGAGAAGCTTAAAAATGTGCAAAACAGCAGGCTTTACCCCCAAGGTATCCATGGATCTTGACCAAATGCTGACCTCATATTATATTGCCCGCAACGGAAAGGGCATTGCTTTTGTACGTGCCGGGGTTACCCGCCATCTGGAAAGGACAGATAAATTATTCTTTTACAAAATAGATGATCAACATGCCTATCAAAAAATCATGTTGTATTATAAAAATTCGGAGCCGCTTTCCAAAGCCGGGGAGGATTTTATTGAATTTTTGAATGGGAAGAGGCTTGTTGATATGTAATCTTTTGAATAACTTTGATTGGGATTTAAAAAAGGAGCGCTCATTTCATTTATTAATGAACGTTCCTTTTGGCATTAAGATGACCCTTATCGGTTGTTATCTGATGATGGCAGTACTCATGAAGAATGCATCCGCTTGGCACTTCTTGCCGCAATGTTTTCTGTAACCTCCAGGAATAACTCTATCTCTTCCACACTATTGCAGTGCAAAGGCGATATTCTTACTGCCCCTTCCATTCCAAATGAGTTCAGCATTCTTTTTGAGTAAATACTGGATGCCATACGCTCATAGACAATCACATCTTCCGCTTCATATTGTCTGACAGCCTCCTGAAAATCCAAATGTTCTATGCTAATTGCTACAATGAAATCCCTTTTGGACAAGTCTTCATAGTCAAGGTGGACGGTGACGCCGCGAATATTTCTTAAGCCTTTCACTTTATCGGTTCCATTGAGCATGACTTCCAGAAGTGATTGTTCATATAAAGCGATCTGCTCCATTCCTTTGACATATAAACTTCTTTTGTCCTGATCACTTGAAAATTTGCTGCCGATCCAGCACACATGATCAACAATCTCACTGATCGATGCAAAGTGGGCGGGTACCGGGCTGCCAAGCTGTAAATCACTATCAGTCTTGCCAAATAGACGGTGATGCGGGAGGCTTGCAGCTCTTTCGGATAGATAGGCAATGCCGCAACCCCTAACGCCAAAAAATTTATATGGCGCAAAGTTCATGACATCCACAGGTGTTTTTTCCACATCAATGATTCCGTGTGGAGCATGCTGTACGGAATCTACGATAATATACAAATCCGGTTTAATTTTTCTTGCTTCTTTTACGATCGTTTCGATATCCAAAATGGCACCTGAGATATTGGATGCGTATATCACACTTAAAAAGGAAGTTTCATTGTCTATGCGTTTTATAATTTCTTCCACATCCACTCCCCCTGTTACAGGGTTTGTTTTAGCCACGCGAAATTCCTTCCCTGTCTTTTCTGCATAATACTTTGCGGAGTCATATGCAGATGGGTGCTCCAATGCAGTGGTCACAATATTGGTTCCTTCCACATTTTCAGCAATCTTTCCCGTTATTTCAAAAATGGCCTGGGAAGCAGTCAGGTAAGTTGCAATACTGCCTTGTTTCGCATTGAATATAGTGCGTGTGTCGTCTATCCCTTTTTGTTCCACCTCCGCCAGGTATTTTGCGGCTGCATGGTCACGCTGTGGATGGTCGGGAATCAAGTCAAACTGAGTAAATTTTTCAATGGCACGCTTTAATCTTAAAGATCCGCCGGCATTGTCAAAATACAGTCTCTTTGTCTGCTTGAGGGGATCCATATCAACAAAAGCGAACTTTTCTCTTATTTCTTCCAGTAATTCCTTCGTAAATAACGCAGATTCATTATGCAGTTTGGTCATTTTCATTAGTCCTCCTATTTTGTTCCAGGATGTATTTTACTGGTGAACCCAATGCTTGGATTGTTAAAAAACAAAAGCTTGCCGTACTTCACGTCAAAAGCTTATTTAGTTTCAAGTAAAAAATGCTCGTTTAACTTGTGCAAATATTTTGCCTTCCAGCTATAATAGTAGTTCTTATTATCCTATAACTCAAATACGAAAATGTTTATAATGGTATATATTTTTCTCTATATTAGTGGGTGGATATGTCAACAGTGCTGTTCCGGACTTAGCATGAAAATCCCCGCAAAGAAGCCCCCGGCAATTTATACACTCATTCATTTTGTTTAACTTGGACCCCCATAGAAAAAGGGATTCTTGAAAGCAAAAATAGCTTTCAAGAATCCCTTTTGTGGCAAGCGGGTCTTCCGGCATGTTGATAATAGATAATGTTCCGCTAAGCAGTATGTATGCCATTGTTAAAAATGCGGCAATTTATCTATTTATTAAAACGAGTTTCGATTTCTTCCACCAATTGCTTGGCACCTTCCTGGCTGAGTACAATTTTTCCATTCGCCAGGAAAAGGTTATCCTCGGAAACTTCGCCTGTAAGATGGCATGTCATATTTGGCTTATATTTCTTCAGAATGATTTTATCGGTATCCACATAGATTTCCATGGAGTCCTTCTCATGGATATCCAGCGTTCGGCGTAATTCAATTGGAATAACCACTCTCCCCAGCTCATCAACTTTTCTAACAATTCCTGTAGATTTCATGTCGTTTCCCCCTTTGGTTTTGTTAAACAGTTATTTCTTTACTAAGCTTTAAGGAAAATTTACTTAGCATGGAATACTGTCTTTATTACTATTTGATAATAATCGTCATATTTCGACAACTTCTTGTGTATAGAATACCAACCGTGCCTTTTATTGTCAATAAAATTTTTAGAAAAAATTAAAAATTAGTCAAAAAGATAAGCCTGCTCCTACACGGCTTTGAAGCATCCAGTAAATAAAAAAAGCATTAGCACCTATAACATTAAGAAAAAAAGTGAATAATTAATACGTAAATCATTCGACAAAATTCGGGGAGTGACAGTGCTCAACCCCCTTATAATGGACAATAGGGTATAATGAAAATACGTCATTACGGACTTTTATAAGGGGGTTATAAAATGGATGAAAAGCAAAGAAAGACCCACAAAAGTGCTGAATTTAAATTGAAGGTAGTACAGGATATTCTTGAAAATGGTCGGAGTGTTGCACAAGTTGCCGAAGAGATTGGTGTACATCGGGATACGGTTAATAATTGGCGTAAAGCTTATCTTTTAAATGGTAAAGAAGGATTAATCAATCAACGTTCTGTTACTCAACGGAAGAAAGTTAATGAAGGACAAAAAGTGACAGAGCTAAAGAAAGAGCTAAAAGAAAAGGAATTAGAGATAGAAATCCTAAAAAAGTTCCAGGCCTTTCTCAAGGAGAACGAATAGCCAAAAAATATGATGCGGTTACTTATTTGAGGAAGGCTCATCATTATCCTGTGGTCCTGTTATGCCGCGTACTTGGTGTGTCCAAAAGTGGGTGACGGATATGACGGAGCTGTGGGTGGAAAACCAAAAAGTTTATATTTCAGCCGTTATGGACTTATTTAACCGGGAGATTATCGCTTTTAAAATATCGGAGAGCCCAAACCAGCAGTTAATTAAGGATACGATTGAAGCAGCACAAAGAAAAAGAAGGTTAAAGACATTGGAAGGCGTACTCATACACAGCGATCGGGGCAGCGTCTACAGATCGCTTATGTATCATCAATTGAGCAGCAAACTTAAATTTATACCCAGCATGTCAAGGAAGGCAAACTGTTGGGATAATGCCGTCATTGAAAGTTTTTTCTCACAGCTTAAAACAGAATTTCTTTGTTTCTATCCCAACTGTTCACGAAAGACTTACAGGAAAAATTTATTATCCTTCGTAAAACGATTTAATGAGAAACGAATCCAAAAGAGACTTGGGTTCATTTCTCCTAAAGCATATTATGTACAATACAAAAATTGTGCCTGACTGCCGTCCATGTAACCACAGCGCAGCTGCTTGCCCTTGACTGTCGTGCCACTTCTTAGTGATCGCTGGAAGGGGACGGGGCCCCGCCAGCGGAACTTAGAAGTGATTGTCCATGGTACGCTTGTTAGGCGGATGGTCTTCCCCTTAGGGGATTATTTCTCCCATCCGCCAGTCAAAAAATACCATGGACACAAACAAAGTCAAGGGTGGTGGGTCAAGAAAACCTATATTGATTGTCGACTTTTTTAATGTCCTTTTTTAAGGGGCTTGACCACAGGCACTTTTTCAGCAGTCCCAGTCCCCTTCTTGGCAAATTCAATGAGAAAAGCTACAATAGTAATATATTTCATTTTTGGCGTGCTGAGATAGGCAGGAGGTTTTATTGATGACGGAACAGAAGACTTTTTATATTACGACGCCAATTTATTACCCTAGTGGTAATTTGCATATTGGACATGCTTATTCGACGGTAGCAGGAGATGCTATTGCCAGGTATAAGCGGATGCGTGGATATGAGGTTATGTATTTGACAGGAACGGATGAACATGGCCAAAAAATCCAGAAGAAGGCAAAGGAACAAGGGATGGCCCCACAGGATTATGTGGATGATATTGTTGCCGATATTCAAAAGTTGTGGAAAAAGCTGAAGATATCCAACGATGATTTTATCCGTACAACGGAAGAGCGCCATAAAAAGGTAGTGGAAAAAATATTCGATCAGCTTGTCAAGCAAGGGGATATTTACCTGGATGAGTATGAAGGTTCGTATTGTACATCCTGTGAATCTTTTTTCACCGAACGCCAGCTGGAGGATGGTCGTTGCCCGGACTGTGGCGGTCCTGTCGAACAGGTAAAAGAGGAATCCTATTTCTTTAAAATGAGTAAATATGTGGACCGGCTTGTACAATATTACGAAGACAACCCCGAATTTATCCAGCCGGAAAGCAGAAAGAACGAAATGCTGAACAACTTCATTAAACCCGGGCTGGAAGACCTGGCTGTATCCCGTACTACTTTCGATTGGGGGATTAAAGTGCCGGGCAATCCGAAGCATGTGATATATGTCTGGATTGATGCGCTGACAAATTATATTACAGCACTGGGCTATGGTTCGGATGATGATGCGAAGTTTCAAAAGTTCTGGCCTGCGGATGTTCATTTAATGAGTAAGGAAATTGTCCGTTTCCATACGATCTACTGGCCAATTATGCTGATGGCCCTGGATCTGCCACTGCCGAAAAAGGTATTTGCCCACGGCTGGATATTAATGAAAGACGGAAAAATGTCCAAGTCCAAAGGAAATGTTGTTGATCCGGTAAGTCTGACAGACCGGTATGGTCTC
Organism: Virgibacillus kimchii; assembly: GCF_055379185.1. NCBI lineage: Bacteria > Bacillati > Bacillota > Bacilli > Caryophanales > Bacillaceae > Virgibacillus > Virgibacillus kimchii. The sequence goes on from NZ_AP043951.1 coordinate 3,213,707, forward strand.
GATGCACTGCGCTACTACTTACTCCGGGAAGTGCCATTTGGTTCGGATGGTGTGTTCACACCGGAAGGGTTTGTTGAGCGCACTAATTATGATCTCGCCAATGATCTGGGGAATTTATTAAATCGTACGGTTGCCATGATCAATAAATACTTTGACGGGGAAATTCCAGCATATAAAGCTTCTGAAACAGAAACAGATGAATCACTGGAAGCATTCGGAAAAGCAACGATTGACAAAGTTGAAGAAGCAATGGAAAACATGCAGTTCTCTGTTGCCTTATCTTCTTTATGGCAAATGATCAGCCGGACGAACAAATTTATCGATGAAACAGAGCCATGGATCTTGGCCAAGGATGAGGAAAGCAAAGCACGTCTCGGCAATGTAATGGCTCATCTGGCGGAATCGCTGCGGAAAGCAGCTGTGATGCTGCAGCCATTTCTGACAGATACACCGGCGGAAATTTTCCGTCAGCTGAATATTACAGACGAAGCATTGCAGCAATGGGACAGTGTTTATGATGACGGAAAGATCCCAGCTGGTACCAAAGTACAAAAAGGGAAGCCGCTATTCCCGCGTCTGGACGTGGAAAAAGAAGTGGAAACCATTAAAAATATGATGAAAAAGCCAGCCGAGGAACCAAAGAAAAAGAAAAGCGACAGCAAGAAAGCCGAAATTGCTTTTGAGGACTTTATGAAGCTGGACTTGCGGGTAGCTGAAGTGCTGCATGCGGAAAAAATGAAAAACGCCGATAAACTGCTGCGCCTCCAGCTTGATGTTGGTTCAGGCAAGCGTCAGGTCATTTCCGGCATTGCCGAATACTATAAACCGGAAGAACTTATCGGTCAGAAAGTGATATGTGTAACCAACTTAAAACCGGTGAAATTGCGCGGGGAGCTTTCAGAAGGCATGGTACTCTCCGGTGAGGACGAGAATGGAAACCTTGCTCTTGCATCCGTGGCAGGAGATCTGCCAAACGGTTCCATCGTTAAATAAGCAATTTTTACTTGAAAAAGGTCAAACTCTTGTGAGCTTGGCCTTTTTCAATAAGGTTAACCTAAATGACTGGTAGCTGAAAATATAAAATCAATTAATAATGAATATAGAAGTAAGACTTATATAAGCGTAGTACACAGGAAAGACGGCAAACATAGATGATGAATATAAGGTAAGAAAGCTTTAAACAAAGGAGCCATACATATGCTTTTTGATACACATGTCCATTTAAACGCAAGACAATTTTTTGAAGATCGGGATGAAACCATCCAGCGCGCATTTGAGGCCGGTGTAAAATATATGACCGTGGTAGGCTTTGATGCCGAAACGATCCCTTTGGCCATCGAAATTGCTGAACAATATGAAACCATTTATGCAGCAGTCGGCTGGCATCCGGTTGATGCCATCGACATGACAGATAAAGAACTGGATTGGATAGAGGAATTATCTGCTCATCCCAAGGTAGTGGCAATTGGGGAAATGGGGCTTGATTATCACTGGGATAAATCGCCAAAGGATGTGCAAAAAGAAGTATTCCGCAAACAAATCCGACTCGCCAAAAAGGTAAATATGCCAATCATTATTCATAACAGGAATGCAACAGAAGATATTATTGAAATATTGCAGGAAGAGGATGCCAAAACAATAGGAGGCATTATGCATTGCTATAATGATTCTGTGGATTATGTACAGGCCTGCCTGGATATGAATTTTTATATTTCCCTCGGCGGTCCCGTCACCTTTAAAAATGCAACATTGCCAAAGGAAGTAGCTAAAGAAGTGCCTCTGGACAAGCTGTTGGTGGAAACAGACGCTCCATTTCTTGCACCACATCCTTACCGCGGTAAACGGAATGAACCTGCCTACGTAACATTGGTAGCAGAGAAGATTGCCGAATTAAGAGAAATGACATTGGAGGAAATCAGCGAAATAACGACAAAAAATGCACGTCAATTCTTTGGCATATAACATGATGAATTGATCATTACCCTTCAATAATCTGTAAAAAAATAGAAAAAAGCAGGATGTAATATTAAGTTATTAGCTTCTTTTCTTAGACTTGCCCAAGGGCAAGTCTGCTTTATTTTTCAAAAGTGTTACAAGCGTAATTCGAATAATGCCAAGGGGTCCCGCATTTTTTAGAAGGAAAAACGTAAAAAGCCTGTTCTGTTGTAAAGGAATTGTAAACCAACCGTAAACGGAATTCCTTTGACTTAGCATATAACTGTTAATATAATCTAATATGCAATTCAAAGGAGGCAATAGCATGCGATTCATTTCAAAGCTAATGCCGGCGTCTGCATTGAAGCTGGTAATGTCGGGTGCGGGAATTCTGGCACTTGTCGTATTTTCAGGTTTCCTATTATTTGAAGCAACCAAAGCGGAAGTAGTTATTATCGATAACGATAAAGAACACACCATAGATACGCATAAGAGTACGGTGGCAGAGGTGCTGGATGAGGTAGGGATTACTGTTGGCCAGCATGATGAACTGTCTCATGAACTGGACGATGCCATCGAAAATAATATGGAAATTGACTACCAAACTGCAAAAGAAATTATCGTAACCTTAAATGGTGAAGAAAACCTGTTTTATACAACGGCAGATACAGTAGAAGCATTTTTTAATGAAAAAGATTTAAGCTTTGCAGACCAGGATGATGTATCCCATCAATCAACCGATCTTATCAAGGACGGACTACATATTGAAGTAACAGAGGCATTTGAGGTTGCCATAAGCGATGGCGGAGAAGAGAAAAATGTCTTGACTACAGGTGGATCGGTGGAGGAATTGCTGGAAAATGAAGATATTGCATTTGATCCGGACAGTAATGACAAAATCAATTTTTCAACAGGATCCGTACTTACAGCGGGTATGAACATTGAAATTGTACGAATAGATAAAGATAAAGAAGAAGTAACCGAAACAGTGGCGTTTGACACAGAAAAACGAAATGACAGTTCCCTGTTAAAGGGAGAGGAAAAGGTAATCTCCCAGGGTGAAGAAGGAAAAATAAAGAAGATATATGAAATTATATTTGAAAATGGAGAAGAAGTGGATAAACAGCTGGTGGATGAAAAAGTAGTAAAGGAAAGCAGGAACAAGGTGGTGGCCATAGGTACAAAGGAGCCGGAACCGGAACAAAATGTGGTTACGCTTTCCAGTGAAGAACCGAAATCCGAAAGTAACGAATCATCTTCAAGTAATTCGGATTCATCCAACAGTACAGTATCAAGTGAACCATCGTCATCGAAAGAGTTTACGATGTCCTCTACTGCCTATACCGCAAATTGCAACGGGTGCTCAGGGTTCACTTCTACAGGAATAGACCTGAATGCAAACCCAAATAAGAAAGTGGTAGCAGTAGATCCAAATGTGATCCCACTCGGCTCAAGGGTTTGGGTGGAAGGATATGGTGAAGCGGTTGCCGGAGATACAGGCGGCAGCATTGTTGGAAATAAAATAGATGTGCATGTTCCTACCCGGTCCGATGCAAACAGCTGGGGAAGAAGAACAGTAAAAGTAAAAGTTCTTGATTAATGAAAATGCTCTTATCATGGTAAAATGGTAAGAGCATTTATTTATGATTTAGGATCTGTTATAAAAGTTATATGCAAGTCATCGGATAAAAACGGTACAGAAAGAGGAAGTACATTGAAAATCAAAGAAATCATTGTTGTCGAAGGAAAAGATGATACAGCGAAAATTCAACAGGCTCTGGATGCCGATACGATAGAAACAAATGGCTCCGCAGTAAATAAGGAAATACTAAAAAGAATAAAACATGCGAAAGATAAGCGTGGTGTAATTATTTTTACGGATCCCGACTATCCAGGTGAAAGAATCCGGCATATTGTTGATGAAGCGGTTCCTGGCTGCAAACATGCATTTTTGCCAAGGGAAAAGGCGATGGACAGGCATTCGGCAACCAAAAGCCTTGGTATTGAACATGCCACAACGGAGGATATAAGGGATGCCCTGGGATCGGTGTATGAATTAATGGAAGAAGGAATGGAAAGTGAATTGCAAAAAGAGGACTTATTATCTTATGGACTAATCGGCGGTCCGGGAGCAGCCAAACGCAGGGAAATACTCGGCAAGCATTTGCAGATTGGCCACACGAATGGGAAACAGCTTTTAAAACGTTTAGCGATGTTCCGGATTACGAAGAAGCAGTTTGAGGCAGCCATGACACAGGTTTTGCAGGAGGAGAACAATGACAGTTGATAAATTTATCGCAACACCAAGCTATACAAAGGAAATATTAAAAAAATACCGGTTTTCCTTTAAGAAAAGCCTGGGGCAAAACTTCCTGGTTGATGCCAATATATTAAAAAATATAATCAGACAAGCCGGAATTGATGGATCTTCAGGTGTAATCGAAGTGGGGCCGGGAATCGGTGCGCTGACAGAACAGCTGGCTATCCATGCGGAAAAAGTAGTTGCCTTTGAAATTGACGGGCGTTTGCTGCCTGTATTGGAGGATACACTAAAGGTGTATACCAATGTTTCCATTATTCATCAGGATATATTAAAGGCGGATGTCGGAAAAGTAATAAAGGATTATTTTCAGGAAGGACAGCCGCTGCATGTGGTGGCAAATCTGCCTTATTATATTACTACACCCATTTTAATAAAGCTGCTTCGGGAAGACCTGCCCGTGGACAGCTTTACGGTGATGATTCAAAAGGAAGTGGCGGAGCGGATGGCGGCACAGCCAAACAGTAAAAGCTACGGCTCTTTGACGATTGCGGTTCAGTATTACACGGAAGCAAAAATCGTGATGAATGTACCGAAAAGCGTGTTTATGCCGGAACCTAATGTGGATTCCAGCGTGTTGAAGCTGACAAGAAGAAAAACCCCGCCGGTTTATGTGGAAGATGAGGATCTTTTCTTCAGGCTGGTGCAGGCAAGCTTTGCACAGCGGCGAAAAACACTCAGAAATAATTTATCCAGTCATTTTAAAGACAGATATGAAAAGGCAGAGATTGCCGGGCTAATCGAAAAAAGCGGAATCGATGGAACGCGCAGAGGGGAATCATTGAGTATTGAAGAATTCGCCCAATTGGCCAATACATTTTATTTATTGGAAGAATAAAAACAGTGTTGCTGTGGAGTTTTCTTCCGATTGCGGCTTAGCGGGTCCTTTACCTGAAATGGTAAAGGACCCGTTTTTTTGTGTTGATCATAAGACTATTTTCTATAAAAACCCCTATGATTATCCTCTCGCCTGCACAGCAGAAACGGTTTCCGCAACATGTTTACAATGTTATTCTTTTCCCCGCACAGCCGGGCGTTTATCCTCATAGTCTATACAAGAAATGCTTTCTTTCAATTTGGAAAGCGGTGAGGTGAATGTATGCGGTTTACGAAAGGTGATTTGGTAACACGAATTTCATATGGCTATGACTTGCTTTTTCGGATTGGCTCCATCAAAGAAGGTATAGTTCAATTGTTTGGGGAGGACATCCGGCTGGAAGCAGATGCGCCAACTGATGATATTGTTCTGGTGAAGTCCCGCGATCTTGAAAAAAGAAGGAAAAAAGGCAAGGAACGGGAGGAGTTTTCCTACCGTTTATTTCGTCAGGATTACCAATTAATGAAAGAAAAAAGGGAATATCAGTCAACCGACGGCTATTATTATGAGGCACAGTATTTTCAGTTGCCTGCAAAAGTATTGCATCTCGATGGAGATCAAATGTACTTGAAAAAATGCATTGAACTTTATAAGCGTGTAGGACTTCAGGTACATGGCGTACACCTCAATGAAAAAGAAATGCCTGTAAAAATCGGTGAATTAATTACGAAAATACAACCGGATATTATAGTAATTACAGGACACGATGCTTTTTCCAAAAACAAGGGGGAGAAGGGTGATTTACGGGCATACAGACATTCCCGGTATTTTGCTGAAACAGTAAGGGAAGCAAGAAAAATAAATCCTGATCTTGATCAGTTAATTATTTTTGCAGGTGCATGCCAATCACACTTTGAACACCTTATACGAGCCGGAGCAAATTTTGCCAGTTCTCCCTTAAGAATTAATATACATGCGCTGGACCCTGTTTATATTGCTGCAAAGATTGCCTATACTTCTTTCATGGATAAGGTTGGGGTCAGGGATGCGCTCAGAAATACACTTACCGGTGATAAAGGCATGGGTGGAGTTGAAACAAGAGGTCTGCTTCGTACTGGTATGCCATATTTAAAAGATGATTCCAATTTAAACATATAGATAAGAAAGCTTCTTGCTTTCTTATCTGATTGTCTCCAATAATTTAGTTTTTTATTACGAATCCTATATTTTTTTAATTTTAGTACATAATTTGTTAACATTTACAAATAATACGGTAAATAGACAAAATAAATGGTTGACATGAAAAATGCAACCCTGTTATAATATATTGTTTTATTTGACTTTAATACAAGCGTATGATACACTTAGAGAAGTGAGGTGGAGTGTAGTGGCTAAGACGTTAAGCGAAATTAAGCAAGGACTTGAAGGGCACGTTGGCCAGCGGTTAAAGCTGAAAGCCAATGGCGGCAGAAGGAAAACGATCGAGCGGTCAGGTGTACTGGCGGAAACCTATCCTTCCGTGTTTATCGTTGAACTTGATCAGGAAGAGAATGCTTTTGAACGGGTTTCTTACAGCTATGCAGACATACTGACAGAAACGGTTGAGTTAAGCTTTTCGGATCAAGGAACAATAGCAACCCATCTTTAAACAGTAAACATCTCCATTGTTTACTGTTTCTGTTTGTAGTAGGGCTTAGATATCCGAAAAGAGTACATGAAGCAGACTTTGATCGAGCTAAACTTCACAAAAATAACTGAATATTCATTTATCGGGGGATGCGAAATGGAAAATAAAAGTGTGGAACAAATCTGGTCAGATATTGAAGTGGTATTGGAGGAAAATAAAGCACCTTATGCGGAAGTGAATGCTGTATATCAATTTGAGTTAACGGATGTAGAGGAAGGAACTTATCAATTGAACATAGTGGAAGGTACAGCTTCCGTGCATAAAGATGCAGAAGCTGAAGCGGATTGTACCCTTAAAATGAAAGAGAAACATTTCAGGAAGTTCCTGCAGGGGGATTTAAACAGTACGACAGCTTTTATGACGGGGAAGCTGAAGGTGGTCGGAAATATTGGTCTCGCATTAAAACTGGAAAATATGCTGAAGCAATACGATTTTGCAAAATAAACCTTTTTTGTATACATATAACTCGTGTGAAACGGGAGCAGCTGCATAAACTATAAATGTCGTAGGAATTCCATTCAGAAAGGGGTAGTTCTTTCATGGCTAGGCGTAAAGGAGTTATGTCAGACCATTTGAAAGAGGAAATCGCCAAGGAGTTAGGATTTTACGACACAGTGCAGCAGGAAGGCTGGGGCGGCATAAAATCACGTGATGCCGGAAACATGGTTAAACGCGCCATCGAAATGGCAGAACAAAATGCAGGGCAAAAAGGCAAATCCTAAGGGGTTTGCCTTTTCCCCTTTAATACATTGTATGTTTCTTCTGCTTCTGTAAATTGAGAACTCTGCTCAGTACAAAAGGGGAATCGTCTGCTGTTTCGCTGAGCACATGAAGTTCAATTGTGTTACAATTTGTGTATCTTTGGTATTAGACTCTCGCACATTTCCGGATAAAAGAAGGTGAAGAGAATGATTATATTTGAAAAAGCACCTGCCAAATTAAATTTATCACTGGACGTCATCAGTAAACGGGATGATGGTTATCATAATGTGGAAATGGTAATGACAACGATAGACCTTTCGGACCGGCTCTCTATCCATGAGCTGGATGATAATAAAATTGATATTTCCCTGGAGAGCAGGTTTGTGCCGAACGATGAGCGAAATTTGGCTTATAAAGCAGCCAGGCTCTTTAAGGAGGTTTATGGCATTACAAAAGGCATCCATATTCGGATTGAAAAGAGCATTCCGGTTTCCGCGGGCCTTGGAGGGGGAAGCGCTGATGCAGCAGCAGTACTGCGTGGTTTAAACAAGTTATGGTCTTTGCATATTCCGGTGGAGGAACTCGCAGAGTTGGGGGCACAGCTGGGATCTGATGTACCTTTTTGTGTTTATGGACATACAGGTATAGCTACAGGACGAGGAGAAATCGTTCATAAACTGCCTGCGCCGCCATCCTGCTGGGTCGTATTGGCAAAGCCGGACATCGGTGTTTCCTCGGGCACGATTTTTGAACAGATCCAACTTGAAAAACTGATTCATCCCGATACGGAAAAAGTAATTGACGCATTGCATGAAAATAATTATCCCAAGCTATGTCATTCCATTGGTAATGCGCTGGAAGAAGTGACGTGCAGTGTATATCCGGAAGTAAAGCGAATTAAAAATAAAATGGCACAATACGGGGCGGAAGGTGTATTGATGAGCGGCAGTGGCCCGACAGTATATGGCCTGGTGAAGCATGAAAGTAAAGCGCAGCGGATTTATAACAGTATGAAAGGATTTTGTGAAGAAGTTTATTATGTCCGATTAATTGGGTAACTGTTGCCAAAAAACATATATTAATGGTATATTGATATAAAATTATTCGGTTTTGAGGTGCAGAAATGAAAAGAAGCAATCGATTGGTCATACTGACAAATTATTTTCTTGAGAACCCAAGAAAGCATACGCAGCTGCCTTATTTTGTAGACCGGTTAGATACGACCAAAGCCTCGGTCAGTGAGGATCTGGATATTATTCATCAAGTTTTTCAAAACGAGGGCCTTGGATATTTGAACAGAACAACAGGTGCAGCAGGCGGTGTGAAATTTATTCCGGAAAACGCAGAAGCGGTAAATGTATCTTTCATTGAAAAGCTTTGTAAAAAATTGGAGGATGTAGAACGTATTCTTCCCGGCGGTTATTTATATATGAGTGATTTGCTTGGTGACTCGAAAATGGTAAGGGAAATTGGACGTGTTTTTGCTTCTGCTTTTTCCGAAAAAGATATTGATGTGGTAGTAACGGTTGCTACGAAAGGCATTCCGCTTGCCTATGCAACCGCACAATTTCTGAACGTACCTGTCGTTATAGTGAGAAGAGACCCAAAAGTTACAGAGGGATCTTCAGTCAGTATTAATTATGTTTCCGGATCTTCCCGAAAAATCCAGACAATGGTATTGCCGAAGCGAAGTTTACAGGAAGGGGCCAATGTCTGTATTATTGATGATTTTATGAAAGCAGGCGGGACGATCACAGGAATGATAAATCTTCTTGGAGAGTTCGAGGCAAATGTAGAAGCAATTGGTGTTTTGGCTGAAGCAGATGATGAAGAGGAAGAGCGGGTCGTGGATGAATACACTTCCTTAGTAAAGATTACCAATGTAGACAGTAAAGGAAAAAGTATTTATGTGCAGCCCGGAAATATTTTGAGTTGAAACACAAATTAGTTCTATGCAATGGTAATAATTTTGGATTTTCACCACTTTTTCTGCTGTAAATTAGTAAATTTTTATTTTTTTTAATTTTGTAGCAGGATTTTTAAAACTTTTGTTGAACTAGTTTAGTAAGCAAAAGGGAAAGGGTGGTGAAACATCATGGAAGTAACTGACGTTCGATTACGCCGCGTAAATACAGATGGGAGAATGCGTGCAATAGCTTCAATCACGTTAGATGAAGAATTTGTGGTCCATGATATACGCGTGATTGACGGGAATAACGGACTTTTTGTTGCAATGCCATCCAAACGGACTCCGGATGGAGAGTTCAGGGATATTGCACACCCAATTAATTCCGGCACACGTGCTAAAATACAGGAAGCCGTGCTGGGAGAATTTCGACGGGTTGGAGAAGAAATGGAATACGAAGAAGCAGGCGCTTCTTAAAAATGAATGTACACAACTAGAGGTCTAATCTGCAACAGGTTAGCCTTCTTTTTTTATTACCGTGGCGGCCGATTTATGGCCGTCACCCTCTCCAACTGAAAAAAACATGTTGTGTTTTTCCCTCTGATATAACAAAATATCTTCTTGTAAAGTCCGCTGGTAGCAGCCGGGCTGTTTAATGTTTCTTTCGTATAAACTGAACAAGCGCTGCTTTCCACTGCGCGTTCCTGCACTTAAGAAAAGTTTGTACGTAGCTTTTCGGGAGTGGAGTTGCAGAGATATATTGACAGTAAATTACAATTCGCCATTACAATTTGGCAATAAAGCCTCAACGCAGCAAAAGAACCTTCCCCCCATGTTTCAACACCGGTCTTTCACCTTGAAATAAGCAGCTTTTTAGGATAAATTAGTAATGGGTAAAAAGAAATAATGGAGGTTTCCATATGGCAAAACGATATGCTGTCATTTTAGCAGCAGGAAAAGGGACCAGAATGAAGTCAAAGTTGTATAAAGTGCTTCATCCGGTCATGGATCGACCAATGGTACAGCACGTTATTGACCAGGTGAAAACGGTTCAATTGGATAAGTTGGTGACGATCGTTGGTTTTGGCGCTGAGAAAGTGGAAGAACGTATTGGAAATGAAAGTGAATTTGTGGTGCAGAAAGAACAGCTGGGAACGGGTCACGCTGTACTCCAGGCGGAGCAGCTGCTTAAAGATAAAGAAGGTACTACCATTGTCGTATGCGGGGATACACCGCTAATAACAGGTGAAACGTATCAGCAGCTATTTGACCATCACGAAAAGACAAATGCAAAGGCCACTGTGCTGACGGCAAAAGCGCCTGATCCGACAGGGTATGGCAGGGTTGTACGCAATAAGGAAAATGAAGTTGAACGTATTGTGGAACATAAAGATGCCAGTGAAGAGGAACGCTCCATTGATGAAATTAATACAGGTACATATTGTTTTGATAATAAGGCGCTGTTCGAGGCACTGCAGGATGTGTCCAATGACAATGTACAGGGAGAATATTATTTGCCTGATGTGATCGGAATCATGCGCAGACAATCAGAAAAAGTAAGTGCCTATTTAACTCATGATTTTAATGAAACAATAGGCATCAATGACCGGGTGGCACTGGCTGAAGCCGAAAAGTTGCTAAAGCGGAGAATCAATGAAAAACATCTGAGAAATGGTGTCAGCATTATCGATCCCGACCATACGTATATCCATCCAGGTGTAAAAATTGCAGCGGATGCCGTTATTCATCCGGGGACGATCATAAAGGGAGATTCCGTCATTGAAGCAGATGCTGAGATCGGGCCGAACAGCGAAATTACCAACTGTCATGTCGGGGAAGAATCTACGATCAGGCAAAGTGTGGCCAAAGACAGTAAAATTGGAAAAAGGGTAAATATCGGTCCCTATGCACACATCCGCCCGGAATCCCTCATCAGCGATCAGGCTAAAGTCGGAAATTTCGTAGAAGTAAAGAAAACAAAGCTTGGAGAAGGAAGCAAAGTTTCCCATTTAAGCTATATGGGTGACGCAGATGTGGGAAGCAATGTAAACATCGGTTGTGGTACAATAACAGTAAACTATGATGGAACCAAAAAGCATGTAACCACCATTGAAGATGATGCATTTATCGGATGCAATTCAAACCTGATTGCACCCGTCACCGTAGGAGAGGGATCCTATATAGCCGCGGGATCTACGATTACGAAGAATGTACCGGAAGACGCCCTGGCTGTAGCAAGAGCAAGACAATCTAATAAAGAAGGATACGTAACAAAACTAAAAAATAGAAAAAAACATTAACGGAGGGTTCTTTTCATGGCATCCACGTATAAAGATTTATCATTAAAAGTATTCACATTAAATTCTAATCGGGAATTGGCAGAGGACATTGCAAAACATATTGGTACAAACCTCGGTGAGTGCAGCGTAAAGCGGTTCAGTGACGGGGAAATCCAAATCAACATCGAAGAAAGTGTTCGAGGCTGTGATGTTTATGTGGTTCAATCAACTTGCTCTCCGGTTAATGAGCATATTATGGAATTATTGATCATGATTGATGCGTTAAAACGGGCGTCGGCGAGATCCATCAATATTGTTATGCCATACTACGGTTATGCCAGACAAGATAGAAAAGCGCGATCACGTGAACCGATTACCGCCAAGTTGGTTGCGGACCTGCTTGAGACAGCAGGAGCGAGCAGAGTAATTACGCTTGATTTGCATGCTCCGCAAATCCAGGGATTCTTTAATGTTCCTATTGACCACCTTCAGGGTGTGCCAATTCTGTCCGATTATTTTGAAGCAAAAGCGCTGGATGACGTTATTGTTGTTTCCCCGGATCATGGCGGGGTGACCAGAGCAAGGAAAATGGCGGATCGTCTGAGTGCGCCCATCGGTATTATTGATAAGCGCCGCCCGGAGCCAAACGTGGCGGAGGTTATGAATATTGTAGGTAATATTGAAGGCAAAACAGCTATTCTTATTGATGATATTATTGATACAGCGGGTACAATCTCCCTCGCTGCAAATGCATTAGTGGAAAACGGGGCGAAAGAAGTGTATGCTTGCTGTACACATCCTGTTCTTTCCGGACCCGCACTTGACCGAATTAATGAATCAAAAATAAAGGAACTTGTCATTACCAATTCGATTCCGCTTGCGGAGGACAAGAAAATCGAAAAGATTACCCCATTATCTGTAGCACCGTTGATTGGGGAAGCGATTGTCCGCGTACACGAACTGCAATCCGTCAGCATTCTGTTTGACTAGTATCGTTTATAAACAGGCAAAAACGGGAAAAATTGATGTGTATATTTTTTGATTGTATATTTAGTGAAAAACGGTTTTCAAAAATATTAAATTAAAATGTTATATAAAGATATAATCTTTGGAGGATGATAAATATGGCAGTAAATTTAAAAGCCGAAATAAGAGAAGATTTAACGAAATCAGCAACAAAAGAAGCAAGAAATAAAGGGCGTTTGCCTGCAGTACTTTACGGGAAAGATAAAGAACCGAAAACGATCTCCCTGGATAGCATTGAACTAGTGAAAACCGTTCGTGACGAGGGCAGAAATGCTATTATTTCCCTTAATATTGAAGGTGAAAAACCAGTAGACGTTATGTTGCATGATTATCAAATGGACCCAATTAAAGAAGAACTGATTCATGCAGACTTTTATATTGTTGATATGTCTGAGGAGATGGATGTGGAAGTTTCCCTGAGACTGGATGGTGAAGCTGAAGGTGTGCGTGACGGCGGTGTCCTGCAGCAGCCATTGTATGTATTGCAGGTACGGGCTAAGCCACGTGAAATCCCTGAAGAGATCGCTGTAAATATTTCCGAATTAAAAGTTGGGGACAGTATTACCGTTGCTGATCTTGAAACTGCAGACAATTATGAAGTGCTCGACGAGCCGGAAACAACCATTGCCACTATTTTAGCACCGGATACAGTGGACGATATTGAAGAGTCGGCAGATGAAAATCAGGAGCCGGAATTGGTTGGTGCAGAGGAAGAAACAGAAGAAGACAAATAAGACAAACGATACACTGCCTTTTTCTTTTTATTCAAAGAAAAAGGCAGTGTATTCCTTCATTATTGAAAAAGGAAGAAAAATATGAAATGTATCGTAGGGCTGGGTAATCCCGGCAGAAAATACAAAGAAACAAGACATAATGTCGGTTTTATGGTGATTGAGGAATTACGAAAGCGCCATAATTGGAAGCTGAATCAATCGAAGTTTAATGGAAAATATGCTATGGAAATGCTGGATGGAGAAAAAGTAATATTATTGCAGCCACAAACTTATATGAACCTTTCCGGAGAAGCCATCCGGCCATTGATGAATTATTTTGATATTGATTTGGATAACCTGATTGTTATTTATGATGACCTGGATTTGCCTACCGGAAAAATAAGGCTGCGCCAAAAAGGCGGTCATGGCGGACATAATGGTATACGTTCGACCATAGATCATCTGGGGACAAAGGAATTCAAGCGAATTCGGATCGGCGTGGGCAGACCGGCTGATCAGATGCCGGTCATTAATTATGTACTGGGCAAATTTCCAAAAGCAGAGCAGGAAAGCGTTGCTTCCAGTATTAATCAGGCAGCAGATGCGTGTGAAGCGTGGATTACAAAACCATTTGCTGAAGTGATGAATGAATTTAACCGTTGATGCAGCGGTTAACATTCATCTTTTTCTGCATGTTTTCAGCAATGCGAAAATATAATTAATCTTAATAGTACAGTGAATTCAGCTGTAATTACACCATGGTGGACTGTAAAACTGTGGTGTTTTTATACCACATTGCCAAAGCAATTAGTCCTTTGCCCAGGATGTGTTTCAGTATAAGATCATCCCTTTTCGGACACACTTTTAACAGAACTAATTCGTGTGATCCGAGGAGGTTTAAATAGCATGTCCATCGTTTATACATGCAGGCATTGCGGGCAGGAAATCGGGAAATTGGAAGAAAAGATGATTGATTCCTCGGTACTTGGTTTACAGCAATTAACCAAAGAGGAAAAGGAAGATATGATTCACTATGCGGAGAATGGCGATATGCTTATTCAGGCTATTTGTGAAAGCTGTGAAGAGTCACTAAGTCAGCATCCGCATTATCATGAACTAGATTATTTTATTCAATAAAATATCGGAACAAAGAAAGCTTTGGCACAGACCAAAGCATTTTGCGCTTTACGGAGCGCGGCAAGCGGAGGTAAAGAAAATTGAAAGGTATTCATCAATATTTACAATCAAAAGAAGACATCCAGGCTATTATAAATGGTGTTACCGACGGCATGGAAGAACAGCTGGTTGCCGGACTTTCCGGGTCTGCCAGAGGTCTGCTTGTGTCTTTAATCCAGCAATCTGCGGACAGACCGATCCTGCTTGTTACCCACCAACTGGTACAGGCACAGCATTTATATGACGATTTAACTGAATTTATGGACGAGGAATCCGTTCATTTATACCCTGTCAATGAACTCATTGCTTCGGAAATAGCCTTTGCCAGTCCGGAACTGAGAAGCCAGCGGATTGAGTCCTTAAGCAAGTGGGTTGATCGGAAGTCAGGTATTCTGATTGCACCTGTTGCAGCATTAAAAAGAATGCTCCCTCCGCCTGATTATTGGAGCAAATATCAGCTTGAATTTAAACTAGGCGAGGAAATAGATGTAGAGGGTTATTTGGCTGATTTGGTAGATATGGGATATGAACGGGCTCCGATGGTTACCAAACCAGGGGAATTCAGTTTGCGCGGCGGTATTATTGATATTTATCCAATTACAGAAAAACATCCGTTACGTATAGAGCTCTTTGATGAAGAGATTGACTCTATACGCTATTTTGATGCAGAAAACCAGCGCTCCCTGGATAAATTAGATGAAGTAATGGTAGGACCTGCAACTGAACTGCTGCTGACAAAAGAAGATATCTTATCCGGGGGAGAGCGTCTGGAAAACGCGCTCGGACAGACGTTAAAGAAAATGAAATCAGACGAGGCCAAGGAAAAACTAATTGAAATTATTGAACATGATATCGAACGTTTGAAAAATCTGGAACACTTTCAGGAAATGTATAAGTATATCGGATTTCTTTATGAGAATCCTGCTAGTTTGTTAGATTACCTGCCCTCTGACGGTTTAATGATTTTGGATGAAATGAGCCGTATTCAGGAAACAGCAGCCAATCTGGATGTGGAAGAAGGAGAATGGTACAGCAGTTTACTGGAATCCAATCAAATGGTGAGGAACAGCAAGTTCTCTTTTGACTGGGAGACGGTGTGGAACAACATTGATGCCCAGCGCATTTATTTGTCTGTTTTCCTGCGGCATATTCCCAATACGCAGCCGGAAAACATTATCAATTTATCCACAAGAACGATGCAGGAATTTCACGGACAAATGAATTTATTGAAAAATGAGATAACCAGGTGGGATAAGGGGGATTTTTCTGTCATTGTACTTGCACCAAATGCAAAGCGGGCAGAAAAAATCCAATCTATCTTTGCCGATTATGAAATTGAAGCTGTTGTAGCAGAAAATCTGGAATTACCTGTAAAAATACCGACGATTACTGTAGGAAACATTTCAAGTGGGCTGGAATTTCCTATGCATAAGCTTGTGCTTATTACTGAAAATGAACTGTTCAAAAAACGAACGAAACGTCCGAGAAAGCAGCAGAAAATCTCCAATGCAGAGCGGATTAAAAGCTATCAGGAGCTCAAAATTGGGGATTATGTCGTTCATTCCAGCCATGGTGTAGGTAAATATATTGGCATAGAGACACTGGAAGTCAATGATCTGCATAAAGACTATATGCTGATTAAATATTCCGGTGATGATAAACTGTATGTCCCAATAGATCAAATCGACCAGGTGCAAAAGTTTGTTGCATCCGAGGGCAAAGAGCCAAAACTGCATAAATTGGGCGGAACAGAGTGGACGAAGGTAAAACGCAAGGTACAATCTTCTGTGGAGGATATAGCAGATGATTTAATTAAATTGTACGCCGAGCGGGAAGCAAGGGAAGGGTATGCCTTTTCGGAGGATACGGAAATGCAGCGGGAATTCGAAGCTTCCTTTCCATATCAGGAAACAGAAGATCAATTGCGCTGTATTGAAGAAATTAAAAGGGATATGGAAAAACCGCGGCCGATGGATCGGCTGCTTTGCGGAGATGTTGGTTACGGTAAGACAGAAGTTGCCATAAGAGCTGCATTTAAAGCGATCGCTGATGGAAAACAGGTTGCCTTTTTGGTTCCGACAACGATTTTGGCACAGCAGCATTTTGAAACAATCCGTGAACGCTTTCAGGATCATGCCATCAATATCGGCATGTTAAGCCGGTTCCGCACAAAAAAACAGCAAAAAGAAACGATAGAGGGGCTGAAAAAAGGAACGATGGACATCGTAGTCGGCACTCATCGCCTCTTATCGAAGGATATAGAATATAAAGATTTAGGCTTACTTGTCGTTGATGAAGAGCAGCGGTTTGGTGTAAAGCACAAAGAAAAAATAAAACAGATGAAAACAAATGTGGATGTATTGACACTTACTGCAACCCCTATTCCTAGAACACTGCATATGTCCATGCTTGGTGTACGTGACCTCTCTGTCATTGAAACGCCGCCGGAAAACCGCTTTCCAATTCAAACCTATGTGATGGAACAGAATCCGGTGTTTATCAGAGAGGCGATCGAGCGTGAAATGGCACGGGGCGGCCAGGTGTTTTTCCTGTACAACCGGGTGGAGAATATTGATAGAATTGCCCGGGATCTTGGTTCGCTTGTCGATGCCAGGATTGCTGTGGCGCACGGACAAATGAATGAAACCGAACTGGAAAACGTCATATTTTCCTTTTTGGAAGGAGAATATGATGTCCTCGTCAGTACGACGATTATTGAAACGGGCGTGGACATTCCGAATGTAAATACCCTGATTGTCAATGATGCGGACCGAATGGGATTAAGTCAGCTTTATCAGCTCAGGGGCCGTGTCGGACGTTCCAATCGGGTCGCTTACGCGTATTTTACCTATCAAAAGGATAAAGTGCTGACCGAGGTAGCAGAAAAGCGACTGCAGGCGATTAAGGAATTTACCGAGCTCGGTTCCGGTTTTAAGATTGCCATGCGTGATTTATCCATCCGCGGAACAGGGAATATTCTTGGTGCCCAGCAGCATGGTTTTATCGACGCCGTTGGGTTTGACATGTATTCGCAGATGCTGAAGGATGCCATTGATTCCAGGAAAAAAGGAAAAGGAATGGAGGACACCACACCATTTGAACCGGAACTTAACCTTAAATTGGATGCCTATATTCCGGATACCTATATTAAAGATGAAAAGCAAAAAATCGATATTTATAAACAGTTTCAGGCCATTGACTCTCCTGAAGATATAACAGACTTAAAGGATGAACTGATCGATCGCTTCGGAGATTATCCTGAGGAAGTGGACAATTTATTTACGGTAAGCTCACTAAAAATGTTTGCCAAGAGGGAACGTGTGGAAACTATTTCGGAAAAAAGCAATAAAATTGAAATGTTCATTGAGGAAAACCGAAGTCAGCAGGTGGACGGCTCCAAACTGTTCGAACTGGCAAATAACTTTGGCCGGGATGTACAGCTCGGTACGCAAAACAATAAGTTAAAAGTTGTTTTTAAATCCTCCATTAAAACAAAGCCGAAACGATATGAAATTACAGAACAATTTATTGATGAATTGGCAAATGTAGACAGAGGCGCTTAAAAATCAGGCAATAATGTATAGTTCTTCCAAGATGATTCATACTAAAACCACAGCTGGTGATTTTTCTTAGGAAATTTGGCAGAACGCAATCTTTTGTGCGGAATGCCTTTGTTGTCAAAAGAAATGAAAAAATGAAATCACTACCAGACACTCATCTTAGGAAAGGGGAACTGCTAACGAATGAAAGCAACAGGAATAGTGCGCCGCATTGATGATTTAGGCAGAGTAGTTGTTCCTAAAGAAATCAGAAGAACATTACGAATACGCGAAGGAGATCCATTGGAAATATTTGTGGACAGAGAAGGAGAAGTTATTTTAAAAAAATATTCTCCAATCAATGAATTGGGACATTTTGCACAGGAATATGCAGAGGCTTTGTTTGATTCCCTCCAGTCACCCGTTGCCATCTGTGACAGGGATGAAATTATTGCAATCAGCGGAGAATCGAAAAAGGATTACTTAAAAAAGCCAATTGGATCACAGCTGGCAAAAACGATGGAAAACAGAACACAGATCTTTGAAAAAGAATCGGAAACATTGGAAATCACCGTGGGAAATAAAGTGGAGCTGACTTCATACTGCATCAGCCCGATCATTGCCAATGGTGATGCAATAGGATGTGTTATGGTCTTCTCCAAAGAAAATGAAAAGCTTGGCGAGGTGGAACAAAAAGCAGTGGAAACGGCAGCAGGATTTTTGGCAAAACAGATGGAATAACTGGTTGGGAAGTACCACTGTAATTTTTGCATTGTCGCAGCATCTCTAGTGTTCCAGTAGAGCAAAAACCTTTAGTTATTGGTTTTTGCTCTACTTTTATATTGCGATGATATCTGTAATGTTAAACAGGTTGGTATCCGA
The DNA here is from genome assembly GCF_055379185.1 of Virgibacillus kimchii. Classification (NCBI taxonomy): domain Bacteria; kingdom Bacillati; phylum Bacillota; class Bacilli; order Caryophanales; family Bacillaceae; genus Virgibacillus; species Virgibacillus kimchii. Next base: position 3,232,689 of record NZ_AP043951.1, read on the forward strand.
CTCTGCTTCCACTGTGCACATAAGCACAAGCTGAATGCATCCTATTTGAGAGAAGCTTACTATGGTATCTCGTTTTTACTATTTGCGCACTGATGTCCTATGGTATGCCATATTCATAAATGGAGTGGAAGACGTACCATAGACGTCTCCAATGGTATGCCATTTCACTAAATGGAGTGAAAGACGTACCATTGATGTCTTCAATGGCATGCAATTTCACTAAATGGAGTGGAAGACGTACCATAGATGATTCCTATGGTATGTCATTTTCCTGAATGGAGTGGAAGACGTACCATAGATGTTTCCTATGGTATGCCATATTCCTGAATGGAGTGGAAGACGTACCATAGACGTCTCCAATGGTATGCCATATTCCTGAATGGAGTGGAAGACGTACCATAGACGTCTCCAATGGTATGCCATTTCACTAAATGGAGTGGAAGACGTACCATTGATGATTCCTATGGTATGCCATATTCCTAAATGGAGTGGAAGACGTATCATTGATGTCTTCAATGGTATGTCATTTCACTAAATGGAGTGGAAGACGTACCATAGATGTTTCCTATGGTATGCCATATTCCTGAATGGAGTGGAAGACGTACCATAGACGTCTCCAATGGTATGCCATTTTCCTGAACGGAGTGGAAGACGTACCATAGACGTTTCCAATGGTATGCCATTTCGTTAAATGGAGTGGAAGACGTACCATAGACGTCTCCAATGGTATGCCATTTCACTAAATGAACTGAAAGAGCTACCATTATTTGCTGAGACAACTTTAGGTGCAGTCGTAGTAGAAGAATTGGGCGTTGGTCCTGAAGAAAATAACATGTAGTTAGAATTTCTTACGCTCCCTTAGAAGTTGAATATGGATCCACCAAGAGATTCCGATAAGAGCCAATACCTCAAACTCCTTCCTCTTGTGCTATAATAAGGGGACATGCTTCATGCAAAAAACTTATGTACAGCTAATTTAAAAGGACAGTTTATATGACCGGAAATGAATCAAATAATATAGTAAAAGGTGCATTACTCCTTACTTTGGCAGGCCTGATCAGTAAGGTATTAAGTGCGGGATACCGGATTCCCCTTCAAAACCTGACAGGTGATATCGGGTTTTATATTTACCAGCAGATCTACCCTATATTGGCGATTGCAGTTATCTTGGCGCTTTACAGTTTTCCTTCAGCCATTTCAAAAATGGCAATGGATATGAAAGCAGAAGAAAAACCTCTGACTTTCAAAAGATTTTATTTCCCCATTTTCATTATTTTGTTCTGTATCTGTATCTCAATGTTTGTTTTTCTTCTATTGAATGCAGACTCGCTGGCAGTATTTATAGGGGATGAAAATTTAGAGTCTATTTATCAGCTTGGTGCGTTTGTGTTTTTGCTGGTGCCATTAACTGCCTTATTAAGAGGGTATTTTCAAGGGAATATAGTGATGAAGCCAACTGCCTACTCCCAGATCGGAGAACAATTAGTTCGTGTTTCATTAATTATTTTTGCAGCGGTTTATATCGTGATGACCGGGACAAATATCTATTTTGTCGGACATGCTGCTGTGGTGGCATCTATTTTGGGAGCAACTGTGGCGACTTTAATTTTAGTTGTAATTTTGTTAAAAAGTCTATCTGGAGGGACACTGGAAAAACAGAAAACGGTGTCTGCCATTCCGTGGAATTATTACATCCGAACCTTGTTTACACTGGGAATAGTTGCATCTTTAAATCATATGGTTTTAATTATTATTCAGTTTGCAGATACATTTACACTTATCCCGGGTTTAATGGATTATGGGATGACAAAGCTCGAGGCAATGGAAGCAAAAGGGGTATTTGACAGAGGGCAGCCGTTGATTCAGCTCGGGACGGTGTTAGGCTCCTCTTTTGCCCTGGCACTGCTTCCCTCGGTTTCAAAGCAAAAGTGGAGGGAAAATCCAAAACCCTTTTATTCGTACATACAGGGAACGTTATTATTCAGTTTTTATCTGGCGGTAGGTGCGACCATCGGTTTAATATTGCTGTTTCCGGAAGCAAATACATTATTATTTCAAAATGACAAAGGAACAAGTGATTTACAAATCCTCGTGTTGTCCATATTTTTAAGTTCTCTCGCGATGACCGGGGCTGCCATTCTGCAGGGGCTGGATTACAGGAAAAGGACAGCAGGTTTTATCCTCATTGCCTTCCTCATAAAATGGACAGCCAATCGGCTCCTCGTTCCATGGTTGGGGATTACCGGCAGTGCTATTGCCACGGTAATGAGCCTGCTCGTCCTTTGTATACTCGTTACGTATACGTTAAAACGGAAACTGCCGGAGCTGCACTTTTTCCGGAAAATAAATTGGCCGGCCTTTATGAAAGCCGGGGGAGTCATGGTGCTATTTGTTCTGGCCATGGACTTCTTTGTTGCAGAACAGGCTGCCGCCTCACGTCTTTATCTATTATTCTACTGTATATTTGTTTCTGTTATTGGCGGAATGCTTTACATCTATTGTTTGGTAAGATGGCGGGCTTTTCGGGAAGAAGAGCTGTGCATGCTGCCTATGCATTCATTGTTTTTGAAAATATACGCCAGGAGGAAAGTATGATGGGAAAAATTGAAATTATCGGTCTTGGGGCAGGGGATCTGGATCAACTGCCGCTTGGATTATATAAAAAACTGAAACAATCGGGGAAAACGATTTACACAAGGACTTTACAGCACCCTGTTATACAGTCTCTGCAAGAAGAGGGCCTTACTTTTGAAGGTTTTGATCATGTTTATGAGATGGAAACACAATTTGAGCAGGTATACGAGGGTATTACAGGCTCCCTGCTTGAAAAAGCGAAGGAAGGATCCATTATTTATACGGTGCCGGGTCACCCGATGCTTGCCGAAAAGACGGTACAGCTGTTATTGGAACAAAAAGATATTGAAGTGGAAATCTCGGGTGGACAAAGTTATTTGGACGATCTGTTTACAGCACTGACAATAGACCCGATAGAAGGATTTCAGTTTGTGGATGGAACCGCTTTTGACCGCAGTCAACTGAATTACCGCCAGCATCTTATTTTTTGCCAGGTGTATGACCGGTTTATCGCTTCTGAAGTGAAACTCGCTCTCCTGGAGGATTTGCCGCCTGATTATACGCTGACCATTGTGGAAGCTGCAGGAAGCCGTGAAGAGATCATTAGAGAAGTGCCACTGGAAGAGTTGGACCGCACGATGGAAATGAGCAATTTAACGAGTGTGTATGTACCTCCGGCGCCGGATTACCTCTTGAATCATACTTTTGTAAGACTTCGGGAAATTATCGCGGTATTAAGAGGGCCGAATGGTTGTCCGTGGGATCGGAAGCAAACTCATGAATCCTTGCGTCCATATGCAATAGAAGAGGTGTATGAGCTGATTGATGCCATCGATCAGGAGGATGATGAACATATTATCGAGGAACTGGGAGATGTTCTTCTGCAAGTCATGCTCCACAGTCAAATTGGCGAGGATGAGGGATATTTTCAGGTGGAGGATGTCATTCGGTCGCTTACAGACAAAATGATTCATCGCCACCCGCATGTCTTTGGCACGACAGATGTGGAAACCGTGGAGGAAGTGTATAAAAACTGGGATGAATTAAAAAAAGAGGAAAAAGGAAAAGAAGCAGCAGCATCTGTGTTGGATGGCATTCCAAAGCATCTTCCTTCTCTTGCCAAAGCGTACAAACTGCAGCAAAAAGCAGCAAAAGTCGGCTTTGAATGGGAGGATGTGAGCGGTGTGTGGGACAAGCTGGATGAAGAACTGATGGAAGTGGGGGAGGCTGTTCAGAACGATGATCCGGCAGAAATTGAAAAAGAGCTGGGCGATGTCCTGTTTGTACTTGCGAACCTGGCAAGGTATTATAAAATTAACCCGGAAGTCGCATTGAACCGGTCAAATACAAAATTTGTTTCAAGATTCTCCTTTATTGAAACACAGCTGAAAAAACAGCAAAAGGATATAAAACAAACATCACTGGAAGAAATGGACGACCTGTGGAATCAGGCAAAGAGAAGGGAGTAAAAATTATGCGTCTGGATAAATTTTTAAAAATTTCCCGTTTAATTAAAAGGCGGACGATGGCAAAGGAAGTCGCCGATCAGGGAAGAATAACAATTAATGGTAATAAAGCAAAGGCTTCCTCCACCGTGTCCAAAGGGGATGAATTGGTCATTAAATTCGGGCAAAAACTTGTTACACTTCAGGTAAATGATCTGAGAGAAAATGTAAAGAAAGATGAAGCGCAATCACTATATACCGTACTTAAAGAAGAAAAGGCAGAATAGAATCCAACTCGGGGAGAAACTTTACTTGTTCCAAAAGCCAGTCAACTGAGTAACTTGGAAATAAAAGATATCGCCTTATTCAGACCCCGGAAGGTAATCCAATCTGGTATAAAAAATAAAAAATGAATGGAACCGTTCCGACGGCTCCATTCATTTTTTCTTCCTTCCAAAGTAAAACAAACCGGTGAACAAACCAATGATACACATAACAACCGAGAAGATTAAGAACGGTATGGCACCGAACTGGAAAATAAGCGGGACAGACAAAGCAGTTACAAGCCCGCCCCCAAGGAATGGCTCATATGCCAATTGTTTGTAGCCAAATGCTTCAAAAGCAGGGGATTTATTATCCGGATCTGCAGCACGCATAAGTAACAGACCGGTTGCTGTGACACCCATGGATTGTCCAAAATCCCCAATCCCGCGCTCAAACCAGTAAGTTGGAATGAAACGCGGAGCAAGAATGAGAAAGCCGATGATATTCCAAATAATCCCGACGGCAGCCAATAATAAGAATGGCACAAGGTTATCACCGATGACATCAATGGAAACAGTTCCAATCGCACTGAGGATTAAAATATCGAGTGCCAAACCTTGAATCCGATTCATCATATTCCGATCCAGTATTTCTTGCCTATCGACCTTGCTGAAAAATAACTGCAAAATAATTCCGCCAATCATGGCCAGCGGGAAAAGCGGAATATATGTCATAAAATCAGAATCGGCCGTCAACACGCTTTCAAGCCAAATTAATGCTTCCAAGATGACAAACCCGATGAGAATGGCAATCCCAACGACCGCAAAATGGAAGGAAAGTGGCTCAATGGATTCGGGCCGCACTGTCATTTTTGCAGCAGGCTCACGGTTTTCAAATTCAACGATCCCTTGCCTGCGGAGCGAACTGAATCCCTTTGTATCCTGGATGACTTTCGTTTTCCCCCGTCTGACGGCCCAGTTAATTAAAATAATACCGGTAATAACACCGGTAAGAATCCCGATCGTGGCCAGACCGATGGAAAGGTCATAACCTTCCGGAAAGCCAATTTCCTCAAAGGTGCCCTGCAGTCCTGCAGCCGTTCCGTGCCCGCCTTCAAAAGCAATTTCTATTAACGCCCCGGCCACCGGCGGCATGCCAAATAATGGACCCAAAACCAAGAGAGCCAGCACAATACCAATAACATATTGACCCCAGCCGATCGTCCAGCCAAACGCAAACTGCGGACCGCCGACATTCCATAAACGCTTGATTCCGGGGATAGCTACTCCTAAAAATAAAGTGGCAAACACAACGTTAATCATCAAACCGGGCAGCTCGGCCCAGACTTCTACCGTCGCGGCCGGTATCAGGCCATTTGACCAAACAGTATTCTCACCAACAAATTGACCTAATATGTTCCCCAAAACTTGTGGTCCGAGAAACAAGGCCAAAAATCCTGCGATGACCGATGAGGGGATAAATAAAGATTGCAGCCATTTCACACGGAGGCGAATCCATTTACTGATGAATAAAAAAAGACCTAAGTATAATAAGGCGAAACCAATCTGATCCGGTGTCATAATATTGACATGTCCCTCCTTTTTTAACGCGGTTGTTCAGCTGAAATGTTCCCTTGATTATTTTGTTTTAAACCAAGCAACCATTAAATGAACAATTTTGATAAGGAGAGAGGCTATTTTTGTATTTTTCTGGACTTTATCTTATTCTATGCTAGAATAAGCTGTAAGTTTTGATTTAAAGACCTGCGGTAGTATGTCAAGAGAAAAATGTTAAATTATTTAATTGTCAAGGTTCAATTTGCTTAAAAAAGGCATCAAGAAACTAGACCAGTAAAATAATGTAAATTACTGGAAATAACACAAAGGATATTAGAAGCAATTTAGCTTCATATATTCACGCTCCTTTTCGGCGTGTAGATTTGGTGATTACGTAGTAGCGCATCCACCAAACGCACTAATTTTCTTGCGGTTAGAACGAGGGCTCTTTTGTGTTGATGTTTCGGTACTTCTCGATACTTCTTTTCATAATACACTTGGTATTCAGGAATCTCTCTTCTTACCCGGTTGGCGGCTTCAACTAAGTAATATCGGAGATACTGATTACCATTACGTGATAGCGAAGTATCATCAGCCGTAAAGCGCCCTGATTGGTGTTTACGCCAATAAAGGCCCGCATACTTTGCGATTTTTGTTTCACCTTCAAAACGGTCTATCTGCCCAATCTCAGCGATAATGCCTGCTGTAAATACTGGACCTATACCAGGTACCGTTTGAAGTGTTTGAGGTAATCCAGCCATAATTCGCTTGATCGCTTTATCAATCTCTTTTACTTGCTTTTGAAGAGTCCTTATGACCTCAATAGTAGTGCCAAGAATGATGTCTATAGAGTCCTCTACAACCTTATCTAGGCGATAGGAAGAACGAACAGCTTTATGGATTGATTTAGCTACACACTCTGGATCATCAAAGCGGTTCCTGCCTTTCTCTTGAAGAAATGCTGCTAAATCTTCTATTGGCATTTGCGCCAGTTCATCAAGGCTGTATTTCTCATAAAACAGCTCCATCATGGCATTGCCGAAGACAGAAGACTCCACTTCCTCTGTGAAGGTGTTGCATTTAAAACTTAAGTGCTGAAGAAAGTGTTGTTTTTCTTTAGTTACTTGACGGATGAGTTGGTAACGAGAGCGAGTAAGTTGTTGAAGCGCAACATACTGCTGCTCTTTAACAACAGACATTGGCAAACGCCCAAAGCGTAAATAATCGGCAATGACAAACGCATCAATTTCATCCGTTTTGTCCATATCACTGTAACTCTTTTTAAAGTTCGCAATCTGTTTGGGATTCATAACGAATACTTCTGTACCAAGTGCCTTAAGCGTTTCATCATTATGTAAAAACATGGATGGATGAAAGCTATAAACTGAAGTAGATTCAAGACCAATTTTAATCAAATGGCTTTTTTGGCTTTGTATACTCTCTAAAATAGAATCACGTAAAACAGTGGCACCAGGCAAATCATTGGATACTGTGAAGGAACGAAGTTTCTCTCCTTCACCATTTAGAAAACAAACCTTAATATCAAAAGAACTAACATCTAGACCAACAAATAATTTCATGGGGGGAATTCCTCCTTTCGATTTAGAATCATTGGTACTTATTTCTTGGACGCCCTGAGATATCCCTAGTGTGAACGTCGATCAACAACCTCGTGTATAAGTACTATCCCTGATTCGAAAGCCGCCCTAGAGCTACTACCATCCAGGTTCGATAATCAGGGTGCACAGCCTGCGAGTAGGAAGGTCCGCACGTACACTGGGAAACAGTCTTTCTAATGTGGTCGAGCCACAAGGGGGAAAAGAATTGTCCCAAATGATCCTAAGACCATTATCTAGAAATATCTCAGGACATCCAAGAGATTTGACTATATTTTTATAAAAGTAAGAATCTTATAGGCTCAAAATTATGGGCCTAAATATACTATACGAGGGGGAAACAGACTTTGCCTAAGCAGTTAAAAATACTTTGGCTGTTAGTGGTTTTGGCAGCAATAAGCGGAGTAGCCGGCGAGCCATTATCCAGGTATTTATATAGTTTGTTTGACGGTGGGTTTATTTTCTTTGTAAATATGATGGCTATTATATGTGTCTCTTTCTTTGTGGTCGCCCTGGGGTTAAGTCTTTATTATGTAAACCAGCAGAAGATTAATGAAAAACAATTTGCCATCTTCTTCGTTGCCACTTTCATCCTTGGCGGCATGACCATGTTCTGGCTTGTGTTCGTTCTGCTTTAGACATAACCTGATTGATGTAACCAGCAGGTACAAGGAGCACCCTGGAGAAAATTTCTTATATGTTAAAATTTCCTCCTGCTTTTATCTTCATTTTCCCCATGAAAAAAGTTCTAACCTTGTCCCTCCTTTCATAAAGTAATAATGATAAGGAGGGCTTTTCCATGAATTACTATGAAAATCGTGAAAGTATAAATCGTGTACAGACAGATCATTATGTAAAAATCAACAATCGGAAAAATCTTGAGATCAGTGGGGTAAAGGAAGTGGACAGCTTTGACAATGAAGAATTCCTGCTGGAAACGGTCATGGGTTATTTAATTGTCAGAGGACACAATCTGCAGCTGAAAAACCTGGATGTCGGGGAAGGAAATGTAGTCATTAAAGGAAAAATATATGAGCTTTCCTATGTGGATGAACATCAGCAGGAGAAAGCTAAAGGATTCTTTAGCAAGCTATTCAGATGACGTTGAGTACGCAGTTTATTACGATGATTGCCATGACATCGGGCGGATTTTACTTAGGTCTGGTACTGGATACCTTTCGCCGTTTTTCCTCCAGTTGGAAGCATAGAGTGATTTTTCCCTATGTAATGGAGACAAGCTTTTGGCTGATGCAAACAATTATTTTATTTTATGTTCTCTTCCGGGTGAATGGGGGAGAGTTAAGGTTATATATTTTCTTGGCCTGTCTGCTCGGCTTTGCCATCTATCAGGTTTTTGCTGCCAGGTTGTATAAAAAATTGCTGGAAAGAATTATTTTAGTCATTAAAGCAATATACCGCTTTATGGATCGGCTTATCCGTGTATTGATTATTCATCCGATCCGCTGGCTCCTCATGCTGATTATTTCTATTATATTAGGGCTTTATAAAGTCATTATTTCAGTACTTTCATTTCTTTTTCGCGTTATTTTTACCCCGATTAGATGGGTGTTTCAGGGCTTCTACCAACTGCTTCCAAAACGATTTAAAATATTTTTAAACAAAATTGCAGGATTTTATAGTACAATGAAGAATATATGTAATAAGATATGGGAATATATCAAAAGGAAGAGGAGGTAGAAGCTGTGTCTGATAGAAAAAAAACAGTAACAAGACTGGACTCCAATTACATGAAACAGTATGATGCACACGTAGAGAGACAAAGGCGAAAAAAGCAGCGGCTGATTCGCAGGCTTGTTTTATTTTCTATTATAGCAGCCATCACCATCGGAAGTATGGCTTCCTACCATATGAATCAGCGTGCACTACATACGGAGAAGGAAGAACAGTTTGAACAGCTTGAGGAAGAGCTGGAAGTATTGCAAAAAGAAGAGGAAGCGATGAAGGAAGAAATTGAATTACTGAATAATGAAGAATATGTGTTGGAGATTGCAAGAACGAATTATTTTTTCTCCAAAGAAGGCGAATTAATATTTAAACTTCCGGAAGAAGAGTCGTCATATTGACACACTTTTGATTGCTTAGCTATAATATAATAGAAAATGTATTTAAAACTTAAGGAGGAGCATTTTTTTTATGTCAATCGAAGTAGGCAGCAAGCTGCAGGGAAAGGTAACAGGTATCACTAATTTCGGCGCGTTTGTCGAGCTGGAGGAAGGGAAGACAGGCCTCGTTCATATTAGTGAAGTTGCCGACAACTATGTGAAAGACATTAATGATCATCTGACTGTTGGCGATGAAGTAACAGTGAAGGTCATTAATGTTGAGAAAGATGGTAAAATCGGATTGTCCATTAAAAAAGCAAAGGATAGACCGAAGCGACAAAGAGATCATCGTGAGCGTACAGAATCATTTGAAGCGAAAATGAATCGTTTCCTGAAAGATTCTGATGAACGCTTAGCCTCTTTGAAAAAGCATACGGAATCCAAGCGTGGAGGTCGAGGTGCTAAAAGAGGATAGCAGTTTGCTGTCTATAGATAATGCTCTATTCATATAAAAAAGCAGGTATCAACCGATGTGGTGATACCTGCTTTTTTTATAATTTTACTTTCGTCCGGTTCCGGCATCAAGTGGAATTGTATTGAATGCTGTCCCACCGTTTTGTTCATCGCTAACCGGAATAATAATTCTTTAGTTAATAGCGGCGGAGGGGATCGAACCCCCGACCTTACGGGTATGAACCGTACGCTCTCGCCAGCTGAGCTACACCGCCATATGAGTTATGTTATTAACAATTGGGAACCTGTTACCCTTTCGCACAAAAAATATCATACAACAGAGTTTCGTTTGTGTCAATGGGAAAAACTCGGCTACCCTAACCTTCCAATGGGAAGCCGAATTTAATTTTTAGTGATTCGTTGCACTTTTGCGTCCTTTTAACTTGGAATGGCTGAGGGGATAGTGCCCTTTTACCATGTCTTCTTCCTCTTTTTCCGGAGGTCGAACCCGCTTAATAAAGAATGACAATATAAATGCCAATAGGGCAAGCAGGGTGGAAACCAAGAAGGCATCATTAATTCCTTCAATCGTTGCCAGGTTCTCAATGATGGCGAGATGCTCATTTGAAACATTCCCGCCGGACGGCATAAATTCCACAGTATACTTCGCTGCCTGGGCACTCATAATGGTTACTAAAAAGGCAGTACCGATGGATCCGGACATTTGTCTTAACGTGTTGGCCATGGCAGTGCCGTGTGAATACAGCTGTTTTGGCAGCTGGTTCAGCCCGGCTGTCATGATCGGCATCATAATCATTGATATGCCTACCATTCTAAGGCTGTAAGCAATCATCATAAAATAATAACCTGTCTCGTCTGTCAGATTGGCAAACATATAGGTGGTTATAGTAGTGATCCCCAGTCCGACTAAGGCAAGTGGCCGGGCACCGATATGGTCAAACAGCCTTCCGGTTATGGGAGACATCAGCGCAGACAATATAGCCCCGGGAAGTAACAGCAAACCGGATTCCAGCGGGGAAAAACCGCGGACATTTTGCAAATAGATGGGAATTAAAATCATCGCTGCAAACATGGACATGGTCACTACCACACTGATGACTGTCGTCAAAGTGAACATGTTGTACTTGAACACCCGAAACTCCAGCATTGGTGTCTTCAGTCGGAGTTGGCGTTTGACAAAGAAAATCATTACGATGCTGCCAATCCCCAGCGGAATAAAGACCAATGGAGAGCTCCAGCCCATTTCTCCGGCACTGCTGAATCCATAGAGTAATCCCCCAAAAGCAAACGTTGATAGAACAATAGATAGGTAATCTACTTTCGGATTGGATAGTCTTGTCACATTGCGCAGGAGAAAATAGGCAAAAATAATATCTATTATTGCAATAGGCAATACAATAAAAAATAGCACACGCCAGGAAAAACTTTGGACAATGATCCCTGAAAGTGTAGGTCCAATGGCAGGAGCAAACATCATTGCCAGCCCGATCCATCCCATTGCTGAACCCCGTTTTTCAACCGGAAATAAACTTAGGATAACGTTCATGAGGAGCGGCATCATAATTCCCGCGCCAGATGCTTGTACAATTCTGCCGGTAAGAAGAACAGGGAAAGAAAAAGATACCCCGCAAATAAGCGTCCCCAATGCAAACAGGGACATGGCTGTCAAAAACAGCTGCCGAGTTGTGAACTTTTCCATTAAAAAAGCGGTTATTGGAATTAAAATCCCATTAACCAGCATAAAAATAGTTGTTAATGATTGTGCAGCATTGGCGGACATTTCCAAGTCCACAATCATTACCGGCAAAGCTATATTTAATAATGTCTGGTTCAGTATGGCAACAAAAGCACCCAACACCATGACAAATATGATGGGTACTCTTGGTATGTTGGTTGTATCGATAACTGCACTTCTATCTTTCAAAATTGTCATCTCCATCAACTGTAATCTTTTCAGCTATCTGGTCATGAAGGTGAAGCAGTTTCCTCACGTCTTGCTCGCTTAATTCATGCAGCCGCTCCATCCGCTGATGAAATAAAGCATAGCCTTCCTTTTCTTTTTCTTCACCCAGCGCTGTAAGCCGAAGTACAACAGCTCTTCTGTCGGTTTTCGATTTTTCCCTTTTTACGAGTCCTGCTTTCACCAAACGATCCACTACACTGCTGGCAGTACTTTTGCTCATTTCCATTTTATCTGTAACCTCAAGGAGGCTGATATCCGGGCAGTCTGAAATGATTTTAAGAAACCTAAGCTGCACGACAGTGACACCTAATTCATTGGCATGATGCCACATTTGTCTATAAAGATATTTATTTACTTTTCGAAAGGAACTAAGAATCTCACTGATTTTTTCCCTTTGATCCATCATTTATTCTCCTTGACACATAAATAGTTCGCGCACGAACAATTCGATAACAGAAGTATATTATAAAGGATGGAGGGCGAATTGACAAGGAACAGGTTTTGGAAATGCGTTTCCCTGGCATACCTCTGATTAAAGGTATACAAATACAAGGGGAATGCCGGTTTGTGCATCAGTTCCGGTTAGTATGGAGATATATCATTAGATTCCCCGGCAGCGAATAAAGAACGGGGTCATTGTTAGTTGAGGTTTTAAAAAAAATTACTTTCATGTCACTTTGCTTACCGTGTTTCGCCAGAACAACATGTTATTCGGCAAATCCTCTGTAAATGAAAAAAAGCCATAGAGGATGGCTGCGGGAATACTCTTTTTTCCCATACGCGTGTTCGTGTTGAAATATGCCATTCCAAAAGAATACCGTCGAACGATTTATTGGATCAGCTCTCCCATTTTGACAAAAAATAAATACAACCTATGGTTAAATGTTACCCACAAGAGGAGGGTAAAAGGTATGCTAAATTCGATTACAAGGGTAGAACCAACTACACTTAGAAAGGATGGGACAAGCAATGTAAGAAGGCTGCAAGCAAAGCTTACAGCTAAAATGAAAGCGGTTTTGCTGGAGAAAGGGTGGTTATTTTACGCTGTAGGATTTTTATTGGGCAGAGCGGTCATTCTGGAGGAAGTGTCCCCATTTGCCGTTGCTTTTTTGGCTACCATATGGTTTTTACACAGGGAAAAAGCAGCAGTGTCCATGCTTGCTGTGCTGGCAGGAGCACTGACTTTTTCCATTACACATAGTATTTTTCTTTTCATTGCCATGCTTTTATTTATTTTTATGGCAGGTATATTTAAACAAGTGAAAAATCAGGAACTTCTTATTCCCATATTTGTCTTTCTATCCACTGCCGTTCCACGTATATTTTTATATTCCATATATGGCCAGTTATCCTCCTATGAATGGATGCTCCTCATTGTTGAAGGGGTGCTCGGAACAGTGCTTTTACTTATCTTTATGCAAAGCGTTCCGTTAATAGCACCAAAAAGATTTAAACCTTCATTAAAAAATGAAGAAATTGTTTGCATGATTATTCTCATCGCCTCCATCTTAACAGGGATGATCGGCTGGTCCATTTATGGCGCCTCGGTGGAACAGGTATTTTCACGCTATTTTGTATTGGTACTGGCATTTGTCGGAGGGGCTGCCATTGGTTCAACCGTCGGTGTTGTCGCAGGCTTAATTCTCTCTTTGGCCAATGTTGCCAATCTGTATCAAATGAGCCTTTTGGCATTTTCAGGTCTATTGGGCGGACTTTTAAAAGAAGGAAAAAAGCCCGGGGTTGCCATTGGTTTATTGGCGGGTACGTTTTTAATTGGGATATACGGCAATGCTGATGCGCTGTTTCCTGCCATGCTGGAATCACTTATTGCCATCGCATTATTTATTATGACACCTGCCAGCTGGTTTAAAAGGCTTTCCCGCTATATACCGGGAACAGAAGAATATACAAATGAACAGAATCAATATTTACAGAAGGTAAGAAATGTTACCGCAAAACGAGTTGAACAATTTTCTGATGTATTCGCGGCACTGTCCAAAAGTTTTTCTGCGGAGAATGGAAACGCCGTTGATGAACAGGAGGAGAGAAGAGAAACGGATTATTTCTTGAGCCAGGTGACAGAGCGGACCTGCCAAAGCTGCTTTATGAAGGAAAGATGCTGGCAAAAGGAATTTGATAAAACGTATACATTAATGGAAGAAATGAAGTCGGATATGAATGCCGGAACAAAGATCAACCGGAAAACGGCCAGAGAGTTCGAAAATTACTGTGTAAAACCGAAGAAAGTATTGGAAGCAATGAAAGAGGAAATGACGATATTTGAAGCCAACCGCAAGCTGAAAAAGCAGGTTGTGGAGAGCAAACGGCTGGTTGCGGAACAGCTGGACGGAATTTCGGAGGTCATGGATGACTTTGCCAGAGAGATTTTAAAAGAGCGGCAGCATCACGAAAAGCAGGAGATGGAAATTATGCATGCATTGAGAAATCTTGGCTTGGATTTGGAAAAGCTGGATATTTATAGTTTGGAAAAAGGCAATGTCGATATTGAAATGACAATATCGGTTTATTCCTATCATGGGGAAGGGGCAAAGCTTATTGCTCCCGTGCTGACGGATATTTTACAGGAGATGGTTGTTGTGAAGCATGAAGAAATTTCCCCATTCCCGAACGGATTCAGTTATTTGGCATTTGGATCAGCAAAGGAATTTATCGTGGAGACAGGTGCTGCCAATGCTGCGAAAGGTGGAGGGTTAATTTCCGGAGACAGCTATACGACAATTGAACTCGGTGCAGGCAAGTTTGCCATGGCGATCAGTGATGGTATGGGCAATGGAAAACGGGCCAAAGAGGAAAGTGTGGAAACTTTACGGCTCCTGCAGCAGATTCTGCAGACAGGCATCCCGGAAAAGGTCGCTATAAAATCAATTAACTCCATTCTTGCCTTACGGACGACAGATGAAATGTTTGCCACACTGGACCTTGCTGTTATTGATTTAAATAATGCTTATGTAAGGTTTTTAAAGATCGGCTCGACACCAAGCTTTATTAAACGGGGAAACCAGCTGCTGCCCGTTGAGGCCAGTAATTTGCCAATGGGAATTATTCAGGAATTCGATGTGGATATCGTCAGTGAGCAGTTGAGGCACGAGGATGTACTGATTATGATGAGTGACGGAATTTTTGACGGACCGAAGCATGTGGAAAATACCGACATTTGGCTGAAACGGAAGATCCGGGAGATGGAAACGGATGACCCGCAGGAAATAGCAGACCTGCTGCTGGAGGAAGTTATCCGGACGCGCTCCGGTGAAATTGAAGATGATATGACCGTGGTGGTCACGAAAATAAAGAAAAACACCCCGGAATGGGCGGCGGTGCCAATGTACCGGAAAGAGGCGCAGTAGAGTGGAGGAGAGTCGTTGGGGGAATAAATTATTTCAAAGTGCAGTCAGAGGAGCACCGGTACGTAAGCTCAGTGAAAGAATGAGGTAACATAGCACCTATCAAAGGTGTGTTATTTGGGGCAAAGAGCAAGATGAAGTGCCATAGGTCCCCTCCATGGTGTGTCATTTGGAACAAAGAGCAAGATGAAGTGCCATAGGTCCCCTCCATGGTGTGTCATTTGGGGCAAAGAGCAAAATGAAGCATCATAGGTCCTCCCAATGGTGTGTCATTTGAAGCAAAGAGCAAAATAAAGCATCATAGGTCCTCCCAATGGTGTGTCATTTGGAACAAAGAGCAAAATGAAGTACCATAGGTCGCCTCCATGGTGTGTCATTTGGAGCAAAGAGCCAGATGAGGCATCATAGGTCCTCCCAATGGTGTGTTGGAATGTCAACACTAAACTAAACAAATTTATTAAGGAATATAAACTTTTTATGGTGTTAAATAAAATGCTCTTTAATGAAAATAGTTGTATCAGTTTCTCACTTGACTTGGAGCCTCTGCGGGCATGATTTTCTTGCCAGGAAGCCAGCCAATTTAAAACCCGGCTGGCTAGCCAAAAAGGCTATCACGCCCGCCTCTCCAAGTAAAGTGGACGCATTGGTGTTAGATAGCAGTCTGTTCTAACGGATGCTGTAGCTTGTACTCTCTTGGCGTTAAATAGTCTAGTGACTCGTGCATGCGAATGTTATTAAACCAATTGACGTAATCAAACAATTCAAGATCTAACTCTTCTTGACTTGAGAAAACCGCTCCATTGACGAACTCTGTTTTAATAGATTTAAAGGTTGCCTCTGCTACTGCGTTGTCATATGGTGTACCTTTACTGCTTAATGATCTGTCGATATTAAATGTAGCTAATGCCTCATCAATTAATTGATTCTTAAACTCACTGCCTCGATCCGTATGAAACAGTTCAAGGTTGGTTAAGTTGTAAGGCACTGTCGAAAAAGCACGTTGAACTAACCTTGCATCTTTATTTGGACCAGCACTGTGACCAATGATTTCACGGTTATGTAAATCAACGAGTACACAAATATAATGCCATTTTTGTTGCACGCGAACGTATGTCAAATCACTTACAACTACTTTCAGAGCTTGCTTTTGATCAAACTCACGGTTTAATACATTTCCCACGTCAGATTCATTTACGGTTGATTTTTGGGGCTTGAATTGGGCAACTGTATACTTAGAAACAAGTCCTTTAGCTTTCATAATTCTGCCGATCCGACGGCGAGAGACTTGCCAGCCTTTCTTTTGTAGTTTCTCTTTGATTTTCCGTTGGCCATAGACTCGTCTGTTTTTATGGAAGATTTCTACAATTAATTTTGTTAGTTCTTCTTCTTCTTTTGTGTCACGTTCTTTCGCTTCATAATAGTACGTGCTTCTAGGAATTTGCAGGACTTCGCACATTGCTGATACCGAGTATTTGTGTCGATTATTACGAATCACATCTACTTTCGTCCCATGATCAGCGCGGCTTGCTTTAAAATATCATTTTCCATGGCAAGCCTTTGGTTCTCTTTACGTAACTTGATTAATTCTTCTTGTTCAGGAGTACGATTGTCTTTTTCTTCAAAAGATCCAGTTGTGTTATGTTGGAGAACCCATTTATCAAAGGCAGATGGCGTCAGCTCGTATTCTCTGATAATCTCGGCTCTTGGTTTACCTGAAGCATGTAACTGAACGATTTGTTCTTTAAACTCCTTTGAAAATGTCCTTCTTGGTCTTTTGGTCATAAACTGATTCTCCTCCGACTAATTATTGAATTCAGTTTATATGACCTTAAAGTTTTTGTCTAACTAAGTGTAACCGATTCATGTCATTTGAAGCAAAGGGCAAGATGAAGCATCATAGGTCCTCCCAATGGTGTGTCATTTGGGGCAAAGAGCAAGATGAAGTGCCATAGGTCGCCTCCATGGTGTGTCATTTGGAACAAAGAGCAAGATGAGCTACCATAGCGCCTCCCAATGGTGTGTCATTTGAGGCAAAGAGCCAGATGAGGCATCATAGCACCCCCCCAATGGTGTGTCATTTGGGGCAAAGAGCAAAATGAAGCATCATAGGTCCTCCCAATGGTGTGTCATTTGATGCACAAGGCAAGATGAAGTACCATAGCTTGCACTCCCAATGGTGTGTCATCTAGATAAAAAAGTGAAAGTGACATTACGAGAGAAAGCGCCTCCATAGCGAAACACCATAAAATCCAAAGTGCCCAACTGGCCTCCATGTATACATCGATTTATTTTCGGCGATGCTGTTAATAAAATTCTCAGGAGGAGGCAGATTGGGTTGAAGAAAGGCACATTAAAGCAAATTCTGCTGATAACAGATGGATGTTCCAATAAAGGGGAAGATCCTTCTGCCACAGCAGCTTTGGCATATGAACAGGGAATTACAGTCAATGTGATTGGCATATTGGAAGACGATGTTTCAGAACAGTCGGATGGGCTGCAGGAAGTGGAAGATATCGCATTATCCGGTGGAGGTGTAAGCCAGCTCGTATATAAAAAATCTCTTTCCCAAACCGTTCAAATGGTTACGAAACAGGCGATGACACAAACGCTGCAGGGTTTTGTAAATAAGGAACTGAAGCAGATCCTTGGGCCGGACAAGTCTCTGGAAGAAATGGAACCGGAAAAGCGCGGCGAAATTATGGAAGTTGTTGAAGATATGGGGGAAACCTGTGACTTGGAAGTGCTTGTGTTAATTGATACGAGTGCCAGTATGACGGATAAGCTTCCTACAGTGAAAGAGGCATTAATTGATTTATCCATCAGTTTAAATGCACGGATTGGCAGAAATCGCTTTTCCATTTTCCGTTTCCCCGGGAAGCAGAAGGATATGGAAAAAGTCTTTGACTGGTCCCCGAAGCTGGATGACGTATCCACCGTTTTCCCGGGGCTGACAAGTGGTGGTATCACACCGACAGGTCCGGCCATTCGGGAAGCCATTTATCAATTTGGCAGGAAGAGCCTGATGAGGAATTTGAGGGATGAGAATGAACGGGGCATGGAAGAAGAAGCATAATGCAGAAATAAGACCGGGGGTCAAGCTAACCGGTAAGTGGCATGGACAAAGCTACCTGATTAAGAAAAAGTTAGGGGAAGGAGCTATAGGCAGCGTTTATTTATGTGAGGCAAACGGAAAGAAAAAAGCACTGAAGATCAGTGATAACCGCACCTCGATGACAATGGAAGTAAATGTATTAAAGTCACTCGGTAAGGTCCAGGGGAATCGTCTTGGACCTTCTTTATTGGACGTGGATGATTGGGTTTCCCCATTTGGTACTGCCTACACTTTCTATGTCATGGAATATTTGCATGGTGAGCCATTGTCTTCTTTTATCAGCCGAAACGGGAGTGAGTGGCTCGGTGTTTTCATGCTGCAGCTCTTAGATGACCTGGAACGGCTGCATTCCACCGGCTGGGTTTTTGGTGATTTGAAAACGGAAAATCTGCTCGTTCTGCATGCACCTCCAAGGGTGCGATGGATAGATGTCGGCGGTACGACCCAAATCGGGCGGGCGATCAAAGAGTATACGGAATTTTATGATCGGGGCTACTGGAAAATGGGTTCTAGAAAAGCAGAGCCGAGTTACGATCTGTTTGCCTTCGTGATGATATTTTTGCACATTTATTATCCGAAGCGGTTTGATAAAGGAACAGAACCGGAGAAAACCTTACTTAAAAAACTGCATGAGGTCAAACCTTTAAGGCCTTATAAGATCCCGTTGCAAAAAGCATTGCAGGGCAAATATCGCTCAAGTGCGGAAATGAAGAAAGAATTAATGCTCATC
This sequence comes from Virgibacillus kimchii, assembly GCF_055379185.1. Lineage (NCBI taxonomy): Bacteria > Bacillati > Bacillota > Bacilli > Caryophanales > Bacillaceae > Virgibacillus > Virgibacillus kimchii. The sequence goes on from NZ_AP043951.1 coordinate 3,251,848, forward strand.
TTTTATCGAGCCCAAAAACGTTCCGGCCTGCGGAAAAACCGGGGGAAGGAAAGTTTGTCACACTTCTTTATAGAGATTTCCGGTATTACCGCAATTGCTGTTGGCTACTACTTGTTTTCCCTTCTGCTGTGACGGTACAATAAAAAAGGGCTGATCATAATAAAGCGTGGGAAGGCGAGCATATGAGAAATAAATTATTGGCATTTATGGAGAAACATCAATTATTGGAGAAAAACAGTACTGTACTGGTTGGCGTTTCCGGCGGTCCTGATTCTATGGCACTTCTTCATTTTATGGCATCCCTCAGAGAAGAGTGGAAGCTGCGGGTGATCGCTGTTACGATTAATCACGCTTTGAGACAGGATGAATCTGAGGAAGATGTACTTTATGTGGAAGGAAAATGTAAGGACTGGGAAATTCCATGTGTGAGCACGTTCTTAAACGTACCGGAATATAAAAAGGAGAAACAGATGGGCACCCAGCTCGCCGCCAGGGAAATGAGATACGACTTTTTCCTGGAGCAAATGAAAGCACATCATGCGGATTATCTTGCACTGGGCCATCATGGAGATGATCAGGTGGAAACGATGCTGATGGAAATGATGCGTGCTGCTGACTCGACTGCTTTTAAAGGGATACCGGTAAAAAGAAAATTTGCGGAAGGTTTTATCATTCGTCCCCTTCTTGCTGTCAGCAGGGAAGAGATTCTTGCTTACTGCAAAAGGGAGAACATTTCGCCAAGATTTGACCCATCCAATGAAGAACCGGTTTACACAAGAAATTATATAAGAAAATACATCCTTCCATTAATAAAAGAAAAAAATCCTAATATACATACTACAGTACAGCACTTGAGCAACACGCTGCAGACAGATGAAATTTATTTACAAAAACAGGCAGCTGAAATGGAAAAGAATGTCGTAAACTATGATGCTGCAGAGAAGAAAGCTTCTGTTTCAGTTAATGAATTTAATACATACCCATATGCTTTACAAAGAAGAACGTATCATCTAATATTAAACTATCTGTATGTACAATTGCCCAAGGATTTGTCCTACATACATGAGGAATATTTTTTTACACTGCTGCACAGTGGAAAAAGCAATATCCACATTGATTTTCCTTCACAGCTAAAGTTGGAAAAATCGTATGACAAGCTTATATTTTACTTCGCGAATTCCTTTCCTCAAGATAGGTCTTTTCACTTCACTCTGGATATTCCCGGGGTTATTTCCTTGCCGGATGGCACAAGCATCCGTACTGAAATGATTGAGAAGAATGAGGAAATGATGGAAAATACATTTATATGTTCCCTGGAACGGATTGCATTGCCGATCCATGTTCGGACCCGAAAACCTGGGGATAAGATGACATGGAAAGGCTTGAACGGAAGTAAAAAGCTGAAGGATATTTTTATCGATGCAAAAATCCCGGCCAGAGAACGGGATGTATGGCCGGTTGTCACCGATGACCATGGGAATATTTTATGGCTGATCGGCTTGAAAAAGGGACAGCCAGCCGGCGAAACAGGAGAAGCTCCTTATTTAAAAATACATTATGAACAAGCTTTTCAGGAGGTTTAATATGCAAAATGATATTAAAGAAATATTAATATCAGAAGAGGAAATTGCAAACAAATGCAAAGAGCTCGGTCGTCAGCTGACAAAAGAATATGATGGGAAGTTCCCGCTTGCTATTGGCGTATTAAAAGGTGCCATGCCTTTTATGTCAGATATTCTCCGGTATACAGAGATTCCACTCGAGATGGATTTTATGGATGTCTCAAGCTATGGGGATAGTACCCGTTCATCCGGGGAAGTTAAAATAGTAAAGGACCTCGATACAAAAGTAGAGGGCCGTGATCTCCTAATTATTGAGGATATTATTGACAGCGGGTTGACGTTAAGCTATCTCGTTGATTTGTTTAAATATCGGAAAGCGAAGTCGATAAAAATTGTCACTTTATTGGACAAGCCTTCAGGCAGATCAGCCGCTATTAAGGCTGACGTGGTGGGATTTGAAGTGCCAAATGAATTTGTTGTCGGTTATGGACTGGATTATCAGGAAAAATACCGTAACCTTCCATTTATCGGTGTGCTTAAGCCGGAAATATACAGTGACGAGGAAAAGTAAGTTCTTTTGCCGGGAATAAACTCGGGGCTAATCATGGCTTTCATGTTTTGCTGTATGCAGATAAGAAAGTTATTCCTCTGCTGCAAAAAGTTGCCCGGTTTTACCATTTATTCAGCTTAAGTTAAGTTATAACAACTACTGGAAAACATGCCCTTTTTTTAAGGTGTAAATAGTTGTATTCTAACTTTTTCATATGATACGATATTATGTAGTTTTTCCCCAGCTTGGGAGGAGGTAAGTAATGAACCGGATATTTCGGAACGTGTTATTCTGGGTACTCATATTTTTTGTCATTATTGGCGTTATAGGAGTATTTAATGGACAGAATGAACAACAGGAACAGTTAAATCTGCAAGAATTTATGAATGAATTAAATGCGGGCAACATCGAAGAAATGACGATGCAGCCGGCAAATGGCATTATGCGTTATACCGGTAACCTGAATGACGGTACATATTTTGTAGCGCAGGTTCCGGATAATACAGATATTATTTCAGCAGTGACAGAACAGGCAAATGAACAAAGCGTACTATTTGTAGAAGAAGAGGATCAGCCGAGTGCATGGGTTACCTTTTTAACTACGATGATTCCGTTTTTAATTATCGGTTTATTCTTCCTGTTCATTCTTAGCCAGGCCCAAGGTGGAGGCGGCGGTGGCCGTGTCATGAACTTTGGTAAAAGTAAAGCTAAAATGTATACAGAAGATAAGAAGAAAGTGCGTTTCAAAGATGTGGCAGGTGCGGACGAAGAGAAGCAGGAACTTGTTGAGGTTGTTGACTTCCTGAAAGATCCGCGCAAATTCTCTGCAGTTGGTGCTCGTATTCCTAAGGGGGTATTGCTTGTAGGACCTCCGGGAACTGGTAAGACGCTACTTGCCCGTGCCGTTGCAGGTGAAGCAGGTACACCATTCTTCTCCATCAGTGGTTCTGACTTCGTGGAAATGTTCGTCGGTGTTGGTGCTTCACGTGTAAGAGACTTGTTTGAGAATGCGAAAAAGAATGCACCGTGTATTATTTTCATTGATGAGATTGATGCGGTGGGAAGACAGCGTGGTGCCGGTCTGGGCGGTGGCCATGATGAACGTGAACAGACATTGAACCAGTTGCTTGTGGAAATGGATGGATTTGGTGCCAATGAAGGTATCATCATTATCGCTGCAACTAACCGTGCAGATATTCTTGACCCTGCACTCCTGCGTCCCGGACGTTTTGACCGTCAAATTATGGTAGATCGCCCGGATGTAAAAGGACGTCAGGAAGTATTGAAGGTACATGCAAGAAATAAACCGCTTGATGACAGTGTTGATCTGAAAATCATTGCCATGCGGACTCCGGGATTCTCAGGTGCTGACCTGGAGAACCTGTTAAATGAAGCAGCACTTGTTGCTGCCAGATCTGATCGTGAAGCCATTTCCATGATTGATGTGGATGAAGCGATTGACCGGGTTATTGCCGGTCCGGCGAAAAAAAGCAGGGTTATATCCGAAAAAGAACGAAATATTGTCGCATACCATGAAAGTGGACATACCATTATCGGTATGGTGCTGGATGACGCCGATATGGTGCATAAAGTAACCATTGTGCCGAGGGGGCAGGCAGGCGGTTATGCTGTCATGCTTCCAAGAGAAGACCGTTACTTTATGACCAAGCCGGAACTATTTGATAAAATCACCGGACTGTTGGGCGGCCGTGTTGCAGAAGAAATTATCTTCGGCGAAGTAAGTACCGGCGCTCATAATGACTTCCAGCGTGCCACCAGTATTGCCCGTAAAATGATTACCGAATATGGTATGAGTGATAAGATTGGTCCGCTGCAATTTACAAGCGGTGGTGGAGAAGTGTTCCTTGGCCGGGATATCGGCAATGAACAGAGTTACAGTGATGCTATTGCCCATGAAATTGATCAGGAAATGCAAAACTTCATTAATTACTGTTATGACCGGGCGAAAACAATTCTTACCGAGAATAAAGATAAACTTGAACTTGTTGCGAAGACATTGCTTGAAGTGGAAACCTTGGATGCAAAACAAATTAAAGGATTGTTTGAAGATGGCGTCTTGCCGGAACCGGAAGTTGACGAAACAGAAGATGTAAAAGTTAACATTAAATCCAAGGATGAAGAAGAACCTGAATCATATGAAGAGGCGAAAGAAAAAGAAGAAGAAAAACGAACAGAAAAAACGGATTCTGAAGATGTATCGGAGGACTTAAAGAAATCTGAAGAAGATGCCATTATGACGGATAACAAGCCTTCCGAGGATGACGAAAACAAAAAGAATTAAACGTGGTTAAAAAAGGCAATGGATCAGCACCCTGCATCTGGGGTGCTGACTTTTTTATTGTCACAGCCTGCGTTTTGAATAACAACCTTTGATGAAAAAGTAAAACCAGGCAATAATAAAAGGGAAGTCGTGTTTTTCATTTACTATGATCAAAAGAATGTCATCACCTCGTTTCTATTCTTTCTCATCTCCATAAAAGTGTGGTATATTAAAAAAATAAAAGCTGATCAGAGATCGGTGACTATAGTACTTTGCAAAAAAACGAGTTATACCGGCGTGGAAAGGTGCGTTACACTATATGTTATTTGTTCTGGATGTGGGGAATACGAATACTGTCTTAGGGGTATTTGATAGTAATGAATTAAAGCATGACTGGCGTATTAAAACAGACCGATATAAAACAGAAGATGAATTTGGTATACTGATTAAATCGCTGTTTGAACATAAAGGTTTATCATTATCGGATATAACAGGGGTAATAATCTCATCTGTTGTTCCTCCCATCATGTTTTCCCTGGAAAAGATGAGCAGGGATTATTTTAATATGGAGCCAATGATTATTGGACAGGCATCTGTTCGTTCGGCGTTGAAGATGAAATATCCCAATCCAAAAGAAATTGGAGCAGACCGCATTGTAAATGCGATTGGTGCGATTGACGAATATGATGTTCCACTTATCATTATTGATTTTGGTACTGCCACCACCTTTTGTTATATTAATGAGAAGAAAGAATACGTAGGAGGCGTTATTTCACCCGGGATCAGCATATCGATGGAGGCTTTATACAGTAAAGCTTCAAAGTTGCCGAAAATCGAAATTCAGGCACCTGAGCAGGTGATTGGCTCCTCGACGGTAGAGGCAATGACATCAGGTGTTTTTTACGGATATGTGGCACAGGTGGACGGAATTGTAAAACGAATTCAGGATTCTGTGAGTAATGAAGCTACGGTGATCGCCACGGGAGGGTTAGCACCATTAATTGCCGATGAATCGACCATGATTCAGCATGTGGATCCTGATTTAACATTGAAAGGGTTACATCTCATCTACCACCAAAATCAGCGTGAAAAGTAATTACATTCCACATAATAGATTTACACAACATAAAGGAGCGATCTCATTGAAGGATTATCTGGTAAAAGCTACTGCTTATGACGGAAAGGTAAGGGCCTATGCTATTTCTTCCACCGAACTCGTGAAGGAAGCGCAAAAAAGACATGATACATGGGCAACAGCTTCTGCCGCATTGGGAAGAACGATGACTATTACAACGATGATGGGTGCCATGCTGAAGGGCGAGGATACGATCACTGTAAAAGTCGAAGGAAATGGGCCGGTAGGTGCCATTATCGCGGATGGGAACGCAGAAGGAGAAATTCGCGGTTATGTGAAAAATCCGCATGTGGATTTTGATTTAAATAATAAGGGCAAATTGGATGTAGCCCGTGCAGTTGGAACAGAGGGGAAGCTAAGCGTGACGAAGGATGTTGGTTTAAAGGACTTTTTCACTGGGGAAGTTCCGATTATTTCCGGGGAAATCAGTGAAGACTTTACGTATTATTTTGCAAACTCTGAGCAGATCCCTTCTGCAGTAGCGGCAGGTGTTTTAGTGAACCCGGATCATTCCATCCTCGCAGCAGGAGGGTTTATTATACAGGTAATGCCGGGAGCCGGGGAAGACATGATTGAACAATTGGAGGAACAGATCCAGTCTTTTCCTGCCATTTCCTCACTCGTACAGGAGGGGAAGACACCGCAGCAGATCCTGGAAGTTTTATTAGGGGAAGAAGAGGTAAAGTTGCTGGAAACCCTGCCGGTGGAATTCCGTTGTAAATGTTCCAAGGAACGGGTGGAAAGGGCTATAGTTGGTCTGGGAAATGAAGAGATCCAGCAAATGATTGATGAAGATCATGGAGCTGAAGCAACCTGTCATTTTTGTAATCAGAAATATCACTTTACCGAGGAAGAGCTGACATTGCTGAAACAACAGTAGAAAGCTTAAAAAGGCTACAAACTACAGGGGGAGCATGAAACGATGTCCAAAAAACTGTTGCTTGGCATCATCATTGTATTGGTAATAACAAATATTTCCACATTGTTTCTTTGGGACAGCAGCGAAGATGAGGCAATGGTTTTTGATGGTGAGGACCAGGTGAAAAGTGCAGAGGAGGCAATAGCTTCCGTCAATGGAGAAGAGATTTCCTATCAGGATTGGATGGCAAAGCTTAGAGAACAGCATGGGGAACGAGAATTAAAATCAATGATTGATAGAGAAATCGTCAGACAGCTGGCTGCAGAACAAGGTATCGAAGTGGATGATAAAATAGTGGAGCGGGAAATATCCATGATTACCGCCATGCAGGGTATTATGCCGGAAAAGGAGCTTGAAGCGGAGAAAGAGAGCTGGCGGGATGATATTGAATACCGGTATCAACTCGAATTTTTGCTGACAGAAGATGTTGATATACCTGAAGAAGAGGTAGAGCAGCATTACAATACGTATCAAAATCAGTACGATTTTACTGCTTCTTTACAGCTTTCCCATATTATTGTAGAGGATTTTGACACGGCCGGGAAAGTAATCGATGAACTGGAACAGGGGGCCTCCTTTGATTTATTGGCACAGGAATACTCTATTGATGAGGAAACAAATACAGAAGGGGGCTATCTTGGCTTTATCTATACATCAAGTCAATTCATGCCGGATGGCTATGAAGAAGTTGCTGATGAAATGGAAAAAAACACATACAGTGACCCTTTCGCTGCCGGCCAGGGAATAGCCATCATTTATCTTCATCGTTCCCTTCCATCCATTGAATTTTCGTATGAAGAAATGAAGCCTTATGTGGAAAATGAACTTGGATTGCATGAACTGGAACAATCCCTTTCCGCAGATTCCTTATGGGATGATATGGAGATAGAATGGATTTACGAATAAGAATGAGAGTTAATTTATTGACATTTTCCTGTGAAAAGCATACAGTAATATTAAATCATACAAAGCTGATAGGAATTGGAGGAAGTTAAATGAGAGTTGCTGATAATATTACCGGCCTCATTGGGGAAACACCCATTGTGAAGCTGAACAGAATGACGGATGAAGATAGTGCGGAAATTTATTTGAAGCTGGAATTTATGAACCCTGCAAGTTCTGTAAAAGACCGTATTGCCCTTGCCATGGTGGAAGCGGCGGAAAAAGAAGGAGCATTAAAGCCGGGAGATACCATTATTGAGCCAACAAGTGGAAATACCGGGATTGGCCTTGCCATGGTTGCTGCGGCAAAAGGGTATAAAACTGTACTGGTTATGCCGGATACGATGAGTAAAGAGCGCCGTAATTTATTGCGTGCGTATGGTGCTGAACTTGTCTTAACCCCGGGTGCAGAGGCAATGAAAGGTGCTATTAAAAAGGCAGAAGAGCTGAAGGCAGAGCATGGTTATTTTATGCCACAGCAATTCAGTAACGAAGCAAATCCTGAAGTGCATTCCCGTACGACGGGACAGGAGATCGTCAAACAAATGAGTGAAGGCATCGACGCGTTTATTTCCGGAATTGGCACAGGGGGAACCATTACAGGTGCAGGTAAGGTACTTAAAGAGCACTTCGATAATGTGAAATTGTATGCTGTAGAACCGACAGACTCCCCTGTATTGTCCGGAGGGTCACCGGGACCGCATAAAATTCAGGGCATCGGAGCCGGGTTTGTACCGGATGTACTGGATACAGATCTGTATGATGACGTTATTCAAATTAAAAACGAAGAAGCATTTGAGGCTTCCCGTAAAGTAGCCACAACAAACGGTATCCTTGGCGGAATTTCCGCAGGAGCAGCGGTGGCAGCAGCGCAAAGAGTTGCCCAGGAGCTCGGAAAAGGAAAAAAAGTGCTTGCGGTCATTCCTGATAATGGAGAAAGATATTTATCTACACCGCTCTATCAGTTTGAGGAAGAATAAATTTAAGCATTAAAATAATTCAGCATATAATATGGTATACGAATGCTTCTTTGCGTTCGTATACCTTTTTATTATTTTTAAAACGTTTAATATCTCCAATCGGATTTAAGCGTTGCAGCTGGAGAGCGGGGCTCCTTGTATTTTTGGAAGAAATATAAAACGGGAGGGAACAGCCGTATAGCTGATGGATGAAAAAGGAAAGAACGGTCTAAAGCTCTCAGTTGAAGCTTTTCAAGTACATGGAAGGTCGAAAACAACTCCGGTCGTGTATGATAGAGTGCTACTCAGATGCATGGCACGTTGAAACTAGCGCTGATCTTGTATGATAGGAAGCTACTCAGATACATGGAGTGTTGAAAACAGCTCCTGTCTTATATGATAAAGTGCTACTCAGATACATGTAAGAGGTAAACGCATAGCAATCGTGTATGATAGCCTCCCTCCATGATCCATCGAAAGGCCGAAAACCGCTCCAATGATGTATCAAAAGCTTTAATGTCTGCCCCAAAAGCGATAATCTTTTGCAAACTCCAAACTTTACCATCAAATGAATTGCATAAAGAAATCTACTATGATAGTCTAGTAAATACAATATATATTAATGAAAATTGAATAAAACACTATATATAGTGTTCGCAAGCTAAGGTGACATCTTAGTCTTAATAGGGAATCCGGTGAAAATCCGGAACTGTCCCCGCAACTGTAAGTGTGGACGAACGGGTAAACCACTATACCTGCAGGCTTTACGGTCTCGGTATGGGAAGGGCCCCAGTAGGAGTGAAGCACGAGTCAGGAGACCTGCCATAGCTTGATGAGTTTCGTATCCTCGGGGTAAGCGATAGTGAAACGATGGAACGTGTTTCTGGTTTTCTGTCGTTTTACAGCCGTTTACCCCCGGGGTGAGCGGTTTTTTGTTTTCACGAAGGACATTATGATGAGGGAGGAAGAAACATGATTGTAACAGCGGAAGACGAACTGAAACGATTAATTGATGAAGCTGCAGCGGGGTTAAATGTAGATACGGATAAATTATTGGAAGAGTTTCAAGGGAAACCATATAACAGCGATCAATTAATTAAACGGGCACTGGAAAATATTGATGAAGCGAGTCCCGAATGGACATTTGTTGCAAGCCGCCTATATTTACACACATTATACACACAGGCTGCGGCAAACAGGGACTATAATTCCAGCAGGCGGTATGGCGATCTTTACCCATTAATTGAAACACTTACTCATAAAGGTATTTATACCGATCAGCTGCTGAATAAATACACCCGGCAGGAAATGGATTATTTTGCCTCAATTATTGAACCGGAGCGGGATCTGCTATTTAACTATCTTGGCCTGTATACACTTGCCACGAGGTATCTTGCGACCGATCATGATAAAAATATCTATGAACTCCCGCAGGAACGCTGGCTGATTATTGCGATGCACCTGATGCAGGATGAGGACGTCACACGGCGGCGTGAGTTTGTGGCGGAAGCTTACTGGGCATTGAGCAATTTATATATGACTGTGGCAACACCAACGCTGACAAACGCCGGCAAAACGCATGGACAGCTGTCCAGCTGTTTTATCGATACAGTGGACGACAGCCTGCAGTCCATATATGACAGTAACACGGACATTGCCAAGCTTTCCAAAAACGGCGGCGGAATTGGTGTATATATGGGAAAGATACGCGGACGCGGCAGCTCCATAAAAGGATATAAAAACATGTCCAGCGGTGTTGTTCCGTGGATTAAGCAGCTGAACAATACGGCAGTCAGCGTAGATCAGCTCGGTACGAGAAAAGGAGCGATCGCCGTTTACTTGGATATATGGCACAGAGACATTGAAGCATTTTTAGATTTAAAACTTAATAACGGAGATGAACGAAGACGGGCCCACGATATTTTCACAGGCGTCTGTCTGCCGGATTATTTTATGGAGCAAGTGGAAAAGCGCGGGGACTGGTATTTATTTGACCCTCATGAAGTGCGCGAGGTCATGGGCTATTCGCTGGAAGATTTTTTTGATGAAGATAAAGGGGCGGGGTCCTGGCGTGACCGGTATTTGAAGTGCGTGGCTTCTGATGAGCTGACCAAACGGGTGGTGCCGGCCATTGATATTATGAAGCGGATCATGAAGTCGCAGCTTGAATCAGGTACACCTTTTATGTTTTACCGGGATGAGGTAAACCGGCAAAATAACAATCCGCATAACGGGATGATTTATTGTTCCAATTTATGTACGGAAATTACTCAAAACCAGTCACCGACTGAATTTCTTGAGGAATTTACGGAATCAGACGGGACGATTGTGAAAAAATACAAGCCGGGAGATTATGTTGTGTGCAATCTCAGTTCCATTAATCTTGGGCGTGCGGTACCTGAAAATGTGCTGGAAAGACTGATCCGGATACAGGTCCGGATGCTGGATAATGTAATTGATATTAATACATTGCCGCTGAAGCAGACGCAGCTGACAAACCGGAAATATCGTGCGATCGGGCTTGGAACCTTTGGGTGGCATCATTTGCTGGCAAAGAAGAATATTAGCTGGGAGTCGGAAGAAGCTGTTGACTATGCAGATGAACTGTATGAAAAAATTGCATATCTTACCATTAAAGCAAGCATGGAGCTCAGCAGGGAGAAAGGATCTTATCCGGCATTTCCGGGCAGTAAATGGCAGACAGGAAGTTATTTTAATAATAAGGGCTATCATGATGACAAGTGGAATGAACTAAAAGGCAATGTGGGAAAGCACGGTATCCGCAATGGATATCTGATGGCTGTGGCACCGAATTCATCCACATCCATGATTGCAGGTTCTACTGCAAGTATTGATCCGGTCTTCAAACCGTTTTACTTTGAAGAAAAAAAGGATTTTAAAATTGCCGTAACCGCACCGGATCTGGACCATCACACGTATGGTGTTTACCGCAGGTCCGCCTATATTCTGGATCAGCGCTGGTCCGTAAGGCAGAATGCAGCCAGGCAGAAACATGTGGATCAAAGCATTTCATTTAATATATACGTGCCGAACACGATTAAAGCATCGGTGCTTTTGAACCTGCATCTGCAGGCATGGCGGGAAGGGCTGAAAACAACATATTATGTCCGTTCCACAGCCAATGATGTCGAAGAATGTGTGTGGTGTGAAAGTTGAGAAGTTTAATTGCTTATTTATCGTACAGCGGAAATACAAAGGAAACAGCGGAAATGATTGAAAAAGGACTGAAAACGGATGGGATGGCCGTTGAGATGCACCGGATAGGGATTGACCCTCCGGTGGATGCTTCCCGCTATGACCTTATTTTCCTCGGGACATTTACATGGGAATTGGGCGCCACTCCAGAAGAAGTAAAAGAATTTGTCCTGGAAATAGGCTATAAACCGGAAAATGTGGCAGTATTCGGTACCGGTGATACCCAGTTTGGCGGGGATGATCTTTATTGCCGTGCTGTAGATAAGCTGGCTGCCTTTTACGAAAGCAAATGGAACGGCCTGAAAATTGAACAGTCACCACGGGGATCCCAGGAGCCCGTAGTGGAAAACTGGCTGGAAGGAGTGCTTCACGATGTCAAAAGTCATACTTGAAAAAGCAAAAACACTGGAACCGATGAATCCGAATAAATCCACTGCACTTTTTGGCGGAAAATCAAGCGGTATATTGAATTGGAATGATATCGCCTACCCGCACTGGTATAAAATGTATAAGCGGCTCATCGGCAACTACTGGCAGGCGGATGAAATCAATATGTCCGATGACTTGCGCCAGTTTGCGGCATTATCGGAAGAAGAGCGGGATACGTATTTAAAAATCATCGGTCTTTTATCCACATTGGATGCACCGCAAACGAGGACCGCGCTCCTGCTTTCGCTTTATTCGTCCGATCCATCTGTCCAGTCGATTATGGCGGTGATTGCCCAACAGGAGGCTGTTCATAATGAAAGCTATTCCTATGTCCTGTCTTCAGTAGTGTCTCTAGATGAACAAAACGAATCCTTTCAGCTTGGACGCACGGATCCGGTACTTTTGAAAAGAAATAAAGCGATCATGGACCATTACAATGTTTTTGTTGAGGAACCGACGATGGAAAACATCCTGAAAACCTGTGTGTATACTTCACTTCTGGAAGGCATGTTTTTCTATTCTGGATTTGCGTTTTTTTACCATCTTGCCAGACAGAATAAAATGGTCGGAACTTCCACGATGATCAGCTATATCAACCGGGATGAGCTGGAGCACGGACGTTTTATATCGGAGTTGTTTCGGGCAGCATTACATGAGAACCCGGAACTGAACACGGCAAGCTTTACCGATTGGGTTTACAGCCAGTTCAGGGAATCGGTGGAACTTGAAATCGAATGGTCCGGATATGTGCTCGAGGGGATCTCAGGAATCGATCTGGATGAAATGGCCGGCTATATCAAATACCGCGCCAATAAAATGCTAAGGATGATGGGGTTAAGTGAAATTTACCCTCCATATACGGAAAACCCGATGAAGTGGATCCGGGCGTATGCCGATAACTTTGATGAAACAAAAACCGATTTTTTTGAGCAAAAATCAAGGCAATATACGAAAACAAGTGATCTGAATGGCTTTGATGATTTGTAGGAAGGGCGGTTGATTGCAGGACAAATCACCGTTGTATGATGTACGTGGTTATTTTTCAGTCAAGTACTCAGTGGCGTCGTATGGAGTCTATTTTTAATAATTTTTCAACCCTGTTCATCGATAAAAGACGAGTGACTTGGCTGAAATTTAACATAAAGCCGGTGCGCCATCCCCCAAGGACGCACCGGTGATCTTTATTTTGTGATGTTTTCTGCAGCAAATATTTTGGCAATTGCCCTTTTGGAACAGGCTGTGTTAAGCTAAAGACAGCATTGTTGTTGAGGAAGGTTACCAATAATGAAATTAAAAACAAAGAAGAAAATTTATGACTTAACGGACCGTACATATATTATGGGAATCTTAAATGTTACACCGGATTCTTTCTCTGACGGGGGGAGTTATGATTCCCTCGAAAAAGCTGTTGCACAGGCGAAAAAACTGGAAAAACAAGGTGCAGATATTATTGATATAGGAGGAGAGTCCACAAGGCCGGATCATGACCCTGTTTCCGGGGAGGAGGAAATCAGGCGGGTAGTCCCCATGATTGAAGCAGTTAAAAAAGAAGTGAAAATTCCCATTTCGATTGATACATATAAAGCGGAAACCGCAAAACAGGCACTGAAAGCAGGTGCGGAAATTATTAATGACGTCTGGGGGGCCAAGCGCGAGCCGGAAATTGCCAAAGTTGCGGCAGATTTTAATGTGCCAATTATTCTAATGCATAATCGAACAAACATGGATTACAAGGATTTAATAGAAGATATGAAGGATGATCTGCAGGAGAGTATAGATATTGCACTTTCCGCCGGTGTCCCCAGGGGAAATATCATATTGGATCCCGGGATTGGTTTTGCGAAAACAAAGGAACATAATCTCATTGCGATGAATCATCTGGAAGCTTTTCGTGCATATGAACTTCCGCTCTTGCTTGGTACTTCCCGCAAAAGGTTTATTGGCAGCACGCTGGATATAGACACCCCCGAAGACCGGGATACAGGCACGGGGGCAACAACCTGCCTCGGCGTATCCAAAGGTGTTCATATCGTTCGGGTGCACAATGTGGAAATGACAGTGCAACTGACAAAAATGATGGATGCTATGCTGAGAGCAGAAAGAGGAGTGTCAAATGGACAAAATTCTGCTGAATAACTTACAATTTTATGGCTATCACGGGTTATTGCCTGAAGAAAACAAGCTCGGCCAGCGTTTTTACGTAGATGTTGAACTGCATGCCGACTTAAAAAAGGCGGGCAGTACGGATGACATGGAAGCATCGATTCACTACGGCGAGGCCTATGAGATTATCGAAGAAGTGGTGACGGGAGAGGCAAAGAACCTTATAGAAGCTGTGGCCGAAACCATTGCGGAAAAACTTTTTGCTCATTTTTCCCTGCTGAATGCCTGCAATGTAAAGGTAGTTAAGCCGGACCCCCCAATTCCAGGGAATTATCAATCTGTTGCGGTGGAAATCTATAGGGAGAAAGACGTATGAATACTGCATACATTGCTTTGGGAACCAATATCGAACCAAGAGAAAACTACTTAAAAGATGCTTTACGTTATTTGAAAAATGACCATGTAACGATTCAACAGCAATCTTCCATCTATGAGACGGCCCCTGTAGGCTATACGGACCAGGCTAGTTTTTTAAATATGGTTATTCAATTGAAAACAGAACTTTCCCCCCTGCAACTGCTGGAATTCTGTCAGTATATCGAAAAAGAGCTCGGGAGAAAACGGACCATCCGGTTTGGTCCCCGCACGATTGACCTTGACATTTTACTTTATAATAATGAAATTATAAATGGGGAAAGGTTGATTATCCCGCATCCAAGAATGCACGAACGTGCTTTTGTACTCGTTCCTCTACACGAAATTGCACCGGCCTGTATCATACCCAATAAGGAACGCAATGCTGAAGAATTATTAAGTGAACTTCCAAGATCTGACATAAAGGATGTAATGATATGGACTCAAAACGCATCGGAAGAAGAATAAAGGCATTTCGAAAGTTAAAAGGCTATACGCAAGCGAATTTTGCAAAAAAACTGGATGTTTCTCTATCTTTTATTGGAGCAGTAGAACGTGGAACAAAAGAGGCGCCGGATGAATTGCTGGATCAAATTGCTTTTTTGCTTACTGTTTCCAAGGAAGAATTACTATTAATAGAGGATCACTCTCATGGTGCAATGGCAGAAAATGTGGAGGATGGAGGCCGCAATCTTCCCCATAGATGAAGCCCCGTTGCGGAGCCCAATTTTTTTTAGATGCAGCCTTGTAAATAATAGCCTATATGTTTATACTAAAGCTCTAAAATATGTTTTATGAAGAAATCTGCTGGTAGCATTGCCGGTGGATTTTTTATATGAATGTTGGAATTGTAGTCTTCTGCCGGGATAGTGAATTAAATTTATTATGGGAACGGTTGGCTGGAGACAGTTTTAAGCCAATCATTGTATATAGAAGTAAAAAGGCATGGAGAGAAGAAACGCGGTTATAAAACAGCTGTACTTCAACAAACATTGACGAGAGAGGGGAATAATCTCTATAATATATGGAGTTAAAGTAACATCATTGAATAAAATTAATTCGGAAACATGAAGACAGAACCATTTTCCTATATACTTACTAATGGATAAGCAACGCAAGTCTTTTATTTAAAAGGCTCTTGATACTTATTAATCGACTGGAGTGATCAGACGTGTCAGAAGAATTAAATGAACATATGCAGGTACGGCGCGATAAAATGCAGGCACTTCGCGAACAGGGGATGGACCCATTTGGCGGAAAATTTGAGCGGACCCATTTGTCGGAGGAATTAAAAGAGGCATATGAACAATTTTCCAAAGAAGAACTGGAAGAAAAACAGGAGCAGGTAACCATTGCAGGCAGAATGATGACAAAACGCGGAAAAGGAAAGGCGGGCTTTGCTCATATCCAGGATCTGAGCGGACAAATTCAGCTTTATGTTCGTAAGGATACAGTTGGTGAAGCCGAATATGAAGTATTTCAGTCTATGGATCTGGGTGATATAGTCGGCGTGACCGGGGTGATGTTTAAAACAAATGTCGGGGAATTATCCGTAAAAGCTACAGATATCCAGCTGCTGACAAAAGCACTCCGTCCACTACCGGAAAAATACCATGGTCTGAAGGACATCGAGCAACGTTACCGCCAGCGGTATTTGGATTTAATTACAAACATGGAGAGCAAGGATACGTTCGTATTACGAAGCAAAATTTTGCAGTCGATGCGCCGTTATTTGGATGGACAAGGATTTTTGGAGGTAGAAACCCCAATGATGCACAGCATCCCGGGAGGTGCTGCTGCCCGTCCATTTGAAACACATCATAATGCGCTTGATATTCAGCTATATATGCGGATTGCCATAGAGCTACATCTAAAACGTCTTATTGTAGGCGGTCTTGAAAAAGTATATGAAATTGGACGTGTATTTCGGAATGAAGGGGTATCAACAAGGCATAACCCTGAATTTACGATGATTGAGTTATATGAAGCGTACGCAGACTACAAAGATATTATGGAATTAACGGAAAACCTTATTGCTCATATTGCCAAAGAGGTTCATGGAACTGCGAAGATTAAATATAACGACGAGGAGATTGATCTTGAGCCAAAATGGACAAGGCTCCATATAGTGGATGCCATTAAAAATGAAACCGGTGTGGACTTCTGGAAGCAGATGAGCGACGAAGAAGCACACAGTCTTGCTAAAGAGCATGATGTAGCTGTAACGGATACCATGACATTTGGTCATATTGTCAATGAATTTTTCGAACAGAAAGTGGAAGATACACTTATCCAGCCGACCTTTATATATGGTCATCCTGTAGAGATCTCTCCATTGGCGAAAAAGAACAAAGAAGATGAACGTTTTACAGATCGTTTTGAATTGTTTATTGTAGGCCGAGAGCATGCCAACGCATTCAGTGAGTTAAATGACCCAATAGATCAGCGTGAACGCTTTGAAGCGCAGGTGAAAGAGCGTGCTGAAGGAAACGACGAAGCACATCTGATGGATGAAGATTTCCTTGAAGCATTGGAATACGGAATGCCGCCGACCGGCGGACTTGGTATTGGTATTGACCGTCTGGTCATGCTTTTAACAAATTCACCATCTATTCGTGATGTACTCTTATTCCCGCAAATGCGGAGCCGTTAACAATAAAAAGCCAGCTGCAATAGTTATTGCCGGCTGGTTTTTTATTTACTCTTATGAAACCACATGCGTTGAAAAAATAGAAAAAACAACTATATATAAGGAAAGTAAAAAATCACCAATATTTTTTATTAAAATGAACTTGATTTTAAGATGTAAACATGGTAAATTAAATATCGTTGCCTTAACAAGCCAAGTCAATAAGTGATCGTTGGCTTTTATTTCAGCAACTTGAGGAATGAAAAGAACAAAAAACATTTGACTTTAAATTCCTGGCGTGTTATATTTAAAAAGTCGCCAATTTGAGCAGGTAAATGTTAACCAAAAAAACATATTGACGTAAGTCGCTCAAGGTGATATAATTAAATATTGTCACGAAATAAGTGGCATCCAAAAATTTGCTCTTTGAAAACTGAACAAAACAACCAGTATGTAAACAGATGTCAGGAAAGCAGTTGGAGGTCGGACGAAAGTCTGGCTGAGGAAGACTAGTTAACCCTGTATCAATTTTTGAAGCTAAGAGAAGGTAGTGGATTGGTGTCCAATACATTCAAACTTTTATGGAGAGTTTGATCTTGGCTCAGGACGAACGCTGGCGGCGTGCCTAATACATGCAAGTCGAGCGCGTGAAGCAGGCAGATCCCCTTCGGGGGTGACGCTTGTGGATCGAGCGGCGGACGGGTGAGTAACACGTGGGCAACCTGCCTGAGAGACTGGGATAACCCCGGGAAACCGGGGCTAATACCGGATAATACTTTTCTTTGCATGAAGGGAAGTTGAAAGGCGGCCTTTGGCTGCCGCTCACAGATGGGCCCGCGGCGCATTAGCTAGTTGGTGAGGTAAAAGCTTACCAAGGCGACGATGCGTAGCCGACCTGAGAGGGTGATCGGCCACACTGGGACTGAGACACGGCCCAGACTCCTACGGGAGGCAGCAGTAGGGAATCATCCGCAATGGACGAAAGTCTGACGGTGCAACGCCGCGTGAGTGATG